>NZ_FNCZ01000029.1 GCF_900099995.1 Winogradskyella thalassocola | reverse complement strand
AAAATCTGGGTTAATATTTGATGCAACATATAAAAGTACGCTAGTGAAAAATTAATGGGATTTTACTTGTTTTTTAGCACAGTACTTTGTTGTAAACAGTTATTTTTTCTTTTATATAATTTTCAATCTGATTTTTATCAGTTTCATTTTTTAAAATGAGTAACTCATTGTTTTATGAATCCGATAATTCATTAAGAATTTCGTTTTTCCACTACGAGTTAATTCCGAGTATTCAAATCGGTTTGGGTCAAATTTTTCGGCTATCAATTCCGTTTTATGAGTTCGGTCGATTACTTTTTTCAGACGAATTATTTTTCCGCTTTTCTCGTCAATTTTTAATTCCGAGTAATAAATCCAAGATGCAAATCGATAAAGAGTGTAGCCTATTAAAGTCAAAATCGCCACAAAAATTCCGATTCCAATTCCGAGCAACCAAATCAACACTATGAAAGAAGCAGAAGTCCAAACGATTAGTTCTTTCCACTTAAATGGAATTCTGTCACTCAAAGTATGAACGTGTCCATTTTTGGAAATTCTGAAGTAGTCTTCGTGTTCGTTCATAATTGTTTACAACGGTCTCGGCTATGAGTAGTTGCGTGGTTTAGCGGTTAACTTAGCAAGTACTCACCAAACTGAAAATCCGCGAGGATTTTCAGAAGTAGGCGAGAACAAGCAATTACTTATAGCCATTGTTGGCAAATCGTTTTTTATTTATGGTATTAATATCAGTCGTTGTTTTAATTTCTCGTTTCCTAAAACCCAAACAATTAAATATCCACCAGCACCATCACTATTCCATTGATGAACAATATAATCATTCTTGTTTTTATTGATTTCAAATACATTGTCGCATTCAAAAATATCCTCGTAAAGAATACTCGGAATCTCAATAGATTTTCCATTTATTGAGGTTTCAATTCCAACAACTTCTGTTTTAGGAATATTTCCGTCAGTTCCGTAAATTCTCCGTCCGTTAATTTTAGTCAGCCACTTTCCGTCAAAATCAGAAATCTTATTTTCCAGACTAAATTCCTTTAACTTATACTCAAATGAAAATTCAGTTCCGTTGTATTTAGTCAAATCCTCAATTGGGCATAAACGACTTTTATGAATGTAACCCATAAAAGTATCGTCTTCTCCACATTCCAATTGGAATTTGTTTTTTGAAATATATACGGTTATCCAATCAGATTCTGTTTTGTTTTCTTGATAACTAAATACTTCGGAATCTTTGAGTTTATAAATGACTTCAGAATTAATTTTAGGAAGTTTCCGAACGTTTGTAAATCCATAAACATCTTTTATAACTGCAATTTGTCCGTAATTCAGATTACAGAAAAATAGGATTGAAACAATTATTAAAAAGTTCTTCATTCTCTTGTTATGCAGTTTTTCTTAAATGTTTGCCAACGTGTTTGTATATGGTTTGTTGCGTGGTTAAGCAACTAAGTTAACAAATAAAAAACGAATAGAAAATCCGCGAGGATTTTCGTAAGTAGGCGAGGACCAAGCAATAAATTATATACGGCTTAAGTTTACAATTAATTAAATTTAAGCATAAATCAGAAAAGACAAAAGAGAGGAATAAGGTTAATATACACGCA
>NZ_FNCZ01000021.1 GCF_900099995.1 Winogradskyella thalassocola | reverse complement strand
AAAATCTGGGTTAATATTTGATGCAACATATAAAAGTACGCTAGTGAAAAATTAATGGGATTTTACTTGTTTTTTAGCACAGTACTTTGTTACCTACAGTTATTTTTAATTTTTATATTAGTGTATGTTATTTATGTCAATTATACTTTTCGTAATCTCGGTTTATATCTTTCTGGCATATTATTATGAATGGGAACATTCAAAAAAACATTGGCAAAAAGGAATTCCTTATTCTAAATTTGACAGAACTCTAGGCATAATAATCTCTATTGTTATATTAATATTTTCTCTCTATCTGTTCGTGCAATCCTTTTTGAAATAGTTATTTTATTCCAAATTTCACTAATTCAGGTTTTATTATTATCAATTCTTTTTTTCTCGGAAATTTTCCGTGTTCAAAAGTCAATTCAATACTATTATTTTTCTTTTCCAGCTTTTTTAAGTCAACATCATAAAAGTCCGAAATCACGAACGTTTTATTTTCATAACCTAATTCAGTCGATTGAATCAAAATATGAATATCTGTTTTAGAATTTTCAGTTTCCAGAGGTAAACTTTGTCCATTGTAAAAAGTCATTACTCTCACAAAAAAGTCATTTCCATATCCCGATTTGACTTGGTCAAAATTACGAAGGACTGATTCAAATCCCGATTCAGACGTTTGATTGATTTCAGATGTGTGTTTATAGACGAAAAAATTGTCTGAAACATCTAAAGTATCTTTAAAATCCTTTTTGTCAATTAATTTCCTTTCTCCGCTTTTTAGTGTTTCCGCAACATTTATTTCAGAATCCGTAGATCCTACGAAACGATAATAATCAGATGCTTGGGTGTTTTCTAAATTCTCAATTTGCTTTTGTAATTCCGAAATCTGTTTGTCTTTTTCGGTCAGTTTTTCAGTCAGCTTTTTCAATTCCGATGAAGTTTGTTTTGAATCACAACTTGCAATTAAAATCAATGTTAAAATCAGTAACGGAATGTTTTTCATAATTGTAGGTAACGGTGTACGTATATGAAAAGTAGCGTCTTAATTATCAACTGCTTTTCGGATTTAAATATCATTTATAAAGAAACGAAAAATAAAATAAACTCAATGGCTAAGCTATTTTTTATATGCGCTGTTGTGTTTAGTATTTTATTTTTTTATTCGGTTTATAGTTTTCCAGGATCTTTATTGTGGGTTTAGTTTTAATGATCTACTAGAGCTTAAAATACGTAGTATGGACGACGCTACATAGGATATTCAGCCACCAGACATTGTTTTGTTTTAAAATTGGTTATATACCGATATATGGCTTGTTTTAAAATAAAAACTTTCTTCGAATCCTTATTATTTAAATTTCTGAAAATTATGAGTTATTAAAAAAAACATCAATGTAAGAGACTATCAGTCAGATACTTATTAGTGTTAAATAATATAACAAACTTGACTTTCTCATTTTTTTTCAATAACTTCAGACAAACTGTTTAACGTTTTCAAACGTTCTGAGAGCGCGCTCTCAACGATTTCAATCGAACAGTTTGGCGCTTTAAAAATCTTACTACGTCGATTTTAAAATCACATAATTTTTAGAAACTTAAAAGACCTCGAAGAAAGCTACAATGTTTGGTGGATGACCGAAAGTCGGCAATATTAAACCCAACGTGTTTGTATATGGTTTGTTGCGTGGTTTAGCACGTAATTTAGCAAATAAAAACCGAATAGAAAATCCGCGAGGATTTTCGTAAGTAGGCTAGAACTAGCAATAAATTATATACGGTGTTGCCCACAGTTTTTATTCCTCGCTGTATTCATAATTCCGTTCGGTTTTTCCATTTAGTTTTCGGAAATGACCAATTATATTTTCAAATTTTGGTTTGATTTTAAAAGTACCGTTTGAATCTATAAAACCCCATTTACCATTGATTTTTACTGGTGCTAAATCATATTTGAAACCTCGTGCATCGTCATATTTGAAATCAATAATTATGTCTCCTTTGTTGTTAATATAACCATATTTGCCATTTCTTTTAGCTACTGCCAATCCATTGTTACTGAAATATGTAAGGTCTTCGTAAATCGGTTTTATTAGAATAGTTCCAGTCGTATCGGCTAATCCATATTTCCCGTTCGTTTTGTACCACATAAATCCTCCTTGAGGATAACCAAAAGCTCTGTATTTCATTTGCATTATTGTATCTCCAAATCTATTTAGTTTTCCTAAAGTGTTGGTGTTTGCAGAACCAATTAATGGAAATTTTCTTTCTTTCTTTTTATATTCAATTGTGTCAATTATTTTTCCAGACTTATCTATTGTACAATCATATAATTTTGGTTCTAACACGATATATTTTGGATTAACAGTTGTAGTATCAATAGTTTCTATTTCGACTTCCGCAAGTCCATTTTTAAATTCGTAAGCAAGAGAAAATAATGTGTCTATTTTTAAATTTCCATTAATATCTATATATCCCCATTTTCCGTTTTTGTTAAACTGAACAGAAGCCAACTCTTCAGAAAAGTCTTCTGCATCTGAGAAGGAAGTTTTAGATATTAAATTACCTTTTAAATCTGCAAAATTGTAGTGGTTTTCTGTTTGAACTAAAACTCTCTCGTTTTCAACAAGCCCAATGAAATCGTATTCATAATCAATCACTAATTTTCCTTCGGTATCTATTAATCCTTGTTTTTCGTTTTTATATGTGTCTGCAAAACCATTGTAAAAATTATTTATAGAGTCGAAAGTTGGTTCAATAAGCCACTTTCCTTTAGAATTTATTGCTCCGTATTTACCATTATATTTTGCTGGAACTATTTCAGTTTTGTCAACCGAACAGCTTATTAAAAAAAATAGGATTATTATGTAATTGACGGTTTTCATAAATTGTGGGCAACGTGTTTGTATATGGTTTGTTGCGTGGTTTAAGCAACTAATTTAGTAAATAATTACAGACCAAGAAAGTCCGCGAGGACTTTCGTAAGTAGGCAAGAAGCTAGCAATAAATTATATACGGCTTAAGTTTACAATTAATTAAATTTAAGCATAAATCAGAAAAGACAAAAGAGAGGAATAAGGTTAATATACACGC
>NZ_FNCZ01000028.1 GCF_900099995.1 Winogradskyella thalassocola | reverse complement strand
AAATCTGGGTTAATATTTGATGCAACATATAAAAGTACGCTAGTGAAAAATTAATGGGATTTTACTTGTTTTTTAGCACAGTACTTTGTTGGCAATAGTTTTTATTCCGTTTTTACTGTTTCAGTCAATTCATTAAATATTTTTCTCAATTCAGTCTCTTGGGTAAAATCAAAAATTTCTAATAAAGAACAAACGGTTTCTGCTTCCCACATATTTTGTGCAATATTCCGATTATATTTTTTCAAGAGTTTGTTCAGACTTGTTTTGGTAACAGTTCCTCCAACTTCTTTTTCTAATACAATAATAAATTCATTTAAATTCTTTACGGAAGTTTTCCAATCTCCCAAGTCATTTTCCGCTTCGAGTATTTTTTCCGCAATCTTTTTGTCAGATTCGTTTGCAAATCGATTTTCTTCGATTAAGTCAAACAGTTTATCAAAAGTCAGATTATTCATTACAGTCTGCTTAAAAATTCAATTCCGCCAATCTTTTTTCCTTTTAAAATATCTAAAACTATTTCTCCATTTTCTTTCGAGTACAAAATAATATTCTCGTCAAATTGCCAATCAGAATTAGGTTCATTTGGGTTTTCGGAATAGACAAAATAATAATAAGCCTTACTTTCCTTAAAGCACTTTATGCACTGTTTTAAATTATCGATAATTTCATTTTCCTCTGGAATCTGTTCTTTTGCAATTTCGATTATCCATTCAGGATTATATGGTTCCCATTTTATTTTCATCTAATTATTGCCAACGGTTATGTATATGGAAAGTTGCGTGTTTGTGTGCGAGGATTTTCCGAAGGAAAATCGGAAGCAAGCAAACAAAGCAACTAACATTGGTTAAGCACAAAATAGCAATTTTTTATATACAATGTTACCACACGTTTTTTATTCCGAAATTTTATTAATTCAGCTTTTTATTTTCTAAAATGTCAAATCCAAAAAAACCTTTCCGTGTTTCAAATTCAACAGTTTTATAAAAATCCATTTTATCATAATATTCAGCAAAAAAGATTAACTCTTTTTCTTTGCCTTTATAATTTATGGTAAAAACAGGCTGTTTTTCTCCGTAATGGTATTTAGTTCCAGTTCCTTGAATCCAAGTTCGGTCAACGATTTCATAAGATTCTGTTTTTAAATTTTCGTCAGCGAAATAGTAGTTAGTCAGCATAAAAATTGAGCAGACAATAAAACCAAATCCGATTATGTAATGCATTAACGAGTATAAATACAATCCAATTCCGCTATAATTATAAGTCCGTTTGTAATTTTTAAAATCCATTAAATAACTCAAAACTGCGACGACAATTATTATTGATGCAGGTATTAACCAATTAATAATAGTATTCCGAAAAACTTGTATTTGAAAATACATTAAGATTATTCCTAGGAAGAAAATTGTCGGATAGAATATTTTTAGTTGTTTTTGCGTCATTCCTTAAATGTGTGGTAACGGTTTTGTGTATGATTAGTGGCGTGTTTAAGCACCTAATTTAGCAAATAAAAACCGAATAGAAAATCCGCGAGGATTTTCGTAAGTAGGCGATAACTAGCCATTAATTATACACGTCTTAAGTTTACAATTAATTAAATTTAAGCATAAATCAGAAAAGACAAAAGAGAGGAATAAGGTTAATATACACGCAGAGA
>NZ_FNCZ01000020.1 GCF_900099995.1 Winogradskyella thalassocola | reverse complement strand
GTATATTAACCTTATTCCTCTCTTTTGTTCTTTCTAATTTATCCTTAAATTTAATGAATTGTAAACTTAAGATGTGTATAATTCATTGCTAGTTAGAGCTTACTTACGAAAATTCCGCTGGAATTTTCTATCTGTGATTTGTTTGCTAACTTTATTGCTTAAACACGCAACGAAATCATACACGAGACCGTTAGCCATAATATAAAACCAACAAATGGACTTTTTAATAATCATAATTGCAATCGTCTTAATTATAGTCGGATTTAGCAGAATGAAAAAGTCGAATAAAAACACTTCGACAACTAATTCTGGAAAAAACAAGTTGTAACAAAAACAATTAAGAAAGAAGTTGCTTTACAACCCGTAAAGAATAAAAGTACATTCAAACCAATTGCATTAATCCTCGACACAGAGACGACTGGATTAATAAATGACAATTCGATTAGAGTTACAAAACAAAATGTTATTGACCATTCAGACAACTTCCCAAGAATTGTTCAACTCGCTTTTATGTTAGTTGATATTAATGGAAATTACGATGGTGAAACTTTTTATATAAAACAGAAAAAGGATATTCCAAAACAAGCAATAAAAATTCACGGAATTACGAACGAAAAATGTGAAAAAGAAGGTGTTGAATTAGAAAAAGCTCTATCAGCATTGACTGTTGCCTCAACAAAAGTAGATGAGATTGTAGGACACAATATTGCGTTTGACTATAAAGTATTGCACGCTGAATTTGTAAAAGCTGGAATTCCATTTTCATTAAAGAAAAAGAACAAAGTTGACACAATGAAATTGACAGGAAAACAACTTGGACATAAATATGGATTTAAAATTTCATTATATAATTCAGCTGACAAACTGTTTGGAAATAAAAAGGAATGGCAAGCACTTAAACCGAATTTGAAAGAACATAATGCCGAAAGTGATATTATAGTGACTGCTTTAATTTATAATATGCTAAATGGAAAATAAAATACTATGGCTAACACCGTATATAATTTATTGCTAGTTCTAGCCTACTTACGAAAATCCTCGCGGATTTTCTATTAGGTTTTTATTTGCTAAATTTAGTGCTTAAACCACGCAACAAACCATATACAAACACGTTGGCAGCAACCTGAAAAACGAACTGAATGCTAAATAAACAAATAATAGATTTCAACGAAAATCTAATTGGATTAAGAGATTTTGTTGAATTAATTGACCCTTTTCTGAATGAAAAAATAGAAGAAGGAGATCAACACATTCAACCGATTATAATGTCTGCAATGCTTAAAGAAGTTTTAAGTAACGAAGAAAATATTGACGAAAAAGACAAGGACAAGTTTATTGAATTTCAAGAGAAAATAACAAAAGATTTAGAAGAAAAATATAAGGAAATTCCCGAAGTAAAATTTGAGAAAAAAGAAAATGATAGCGAAGAAAAATATGCTATCAAAATTTCTCATTCAAACAATGAGGTTTCAAAGCATTTAGAAAATGTTAAGAAAAACAGGAAACATATAGAGTTGCTATATACAAATTCACTTATTTCAGCTTTAAGTTCAGTAGAATGGTTTTTTTCACAATTACTACATTTTTATTATGATAAACATCCAGAATCTGCAGGAGTTCAAAAAAGGACAATGACACTTACAGAATTAAAAAGCTTTGGAAGTATAGAAGATGCTGAAAAATACTTAATTGATATAAAGATTGACGAAATTTTAAGAGGAAACTTCGAAAGCTGGATAACGCTTTTAAAATCAGACTTATCTCTTGGTCTTGGATATTTAAATGACATAAAAGATGAATTAATAGAAGTTTATCAAAGAAGAAATCTTTTTGTTCATAATGGAGGTGTTGTAAATTCAATATATCTTTCAAAAGTTAGCGAAAATCAAAGAAATGGAATATCACTAAATGATAAACTGACTGTCAATAAAGAATATTTAAATAATGCTATCTGCAAACTTCAAAAAGCTTTCATACTTATTGGTGCTGAACTTTGGAAAAAATTAAGTCCAGATGATACTTCAAGGGGAGAAATTCTTGGAGATATTGTTTACGAAAACTTACTACACTCACGTTGGGACATTTGTGAAGGATTATGTTTTTTCTCTTTAAAAGATGCTCAAGTTCATCCTGTAGATAAAGTAATAGCTCAAATTAACTATTGGTTATGTAAGAAAGAGCAAGGAGACTATAAGTCAATTGAAAAAGAAATTGAAAAAGCTGATTTTTCAGATAAAAAAGAAATTTTTCAATTGGGACTTTTTGGGCTACGTGGAGAAACAGAAAAGATTATAGAAATTTTACCATCAGTTCTTGAAACTAAACAAACTAACATCGAAAGATTACAAGAATTTCCATTATTAAGAGAATTTAGAGAAACGAAAGAATACAGTGAATTTAAGAAAGAATCAAAATTCTTCAAGGAAGATAATATGGAAGTAATAACACCTGAAATTGTTGAAAAAGAATAAAAGGCAGCTGCCAACACCGTATATAATTTATTGCTGGCTTCTCGCCTACTTACGAAAGTCCTCGCGGACTTTCTTGGTCGGTAATTATTTACTAAATTAGTTACTTAAACCACGCAACAAACCATATACAACAACGTTGGCAACAATTTGGAAATGATACGTATTTGATGTATATTTACACCAAAATAAAAAATTATGTCAAGACAAAGTATATCATTTACCGAACCGAACGACGAATGGCTAAAAGCCCAAGTGAATAAGAATGAATATTCAAGTAAAAGTGAATTAGTAAACGATTTAATCAGACAAGCCAGAAAACAGCAAATTCAAATTGATTGGGTTAGAGCCAAACTCGATAAAGCTGAAAAAAGCGGATTTACGAGTGACAATAAAAACGAAATTTTAGCTCAATCAAAGTCCTTATTGAATGGCTAAATACAGATTAAGTAACGAAGCCAAAAACGATTTAATACGAATTCACCATTACGGAGTTAAAAAATTCGGAATGAATCAAGCCGATAAGTATTTTGAATCATTTTTTGAATATTTTGACATTATTTCCCAAAGACCTTATTCTTTTGAATCGGCTGAATATATAAAAAAAGATTATAGACGTTGTGTTTGTGGATCTGATAGTATCTATTTTAAAGTTAATGAAGATATTATAGATATAATGGCAATTGTTGGAAGACAGGACTTGAATGAAAAACTATAACGGAATAATAAAAACTGTTGCCAACAAAGTACTGTGCTAAAAAACAAGTAAAATCCCATTAATTTTTCACTAGCGTACTTTTATATGTTGCATCAAATATTAACCCAG
>NZ_FNCZ01000019.1 GCF_900099995.1 Winogradskyella thalassocola | reverse complement strand
AATTGTAAACTTAAGCCGTGTATAATTCATTGCTAGTTATTGCCAACTTACGAAAGTCCTCGCGGACTTTCTATCTGTGATTTATTTGCTAACTTTAGTGCTTAAACACGCAACGAAATCATACACAAAACCGTTACCACACATTAAACAAAAATTACGTAAAAAAGCAAACCTATGAAATACAATTTTTCTTTTCTATTATTTATTTTGATAACTAGAATTTTAACTGCTCAAACAATAGATGCAAGTCTTATTGAAATAAATTATCACGAAGATAGCGACCCACAAAACTTTGTTGCTTTTCAAAATGGTTTTTACTTTACCGCTACAGATGGTTCATTTGAAAACTTCGGTAGAGAATTATGGTATTCAGATGGAACTTCTGAAGGAACTTTAATGGTTAAGGATATAAAACATGGTCAAAACTCATCGAGTCCAAGTTCTTTGGTTGTTGTCAACAATACGCTTTATTTTACAGCTGACGATGGAGTTTATGGTTCGGAATTATGGAAAAGTGACGGAACTGAAAATGGTACAATAATGGTTAAAGATATTCGCCCCAATAATAACAGTTCTTACAATGGTCCTACAAATTTGATTGATTTTAACGGAACACTATTCTTTACTGCTACCAATGATGTTGATGGCTATGAATTATGGAAAAGTGATGGAACAGAAGCTGGGACAATTATGATAAAAGACATTAATTCAAACGGAAATGGAAGTCCAAATAACTTATTCGTTTTTAATAACATTATCTATTTTACAGCTAATGATGGAGTAAATGGAACTGAACTATGGAAAAGTGATGGAACAGAAGCCGGAACAGCAATGGTAAAAGACATTAATGCAAATTATTCTGGATTAAGTAGTGGAAATCAATTTTTATCCTTGAATAACTTCTTTTATTTTTTTGCAGATAATGGAACTAATGGCTATGAATTATGGAAAAGTGACGGAACTGAATCTGGAACAACTATTGTGAAAGATATTAGGATAGGTTCTAACTCAAGTGCTAATTCATTGAAAGGGAGCACACTCAATAATATAATTATTTTTGAAGCTAATGATGGAATAAACGGAACAGAACTATGGAAAAGCGATGGAACTGAAGCAGGCACATCAATGGTAAAGAACATTAACAATACAAATTTTAATAGTATATCATATAATAGCCAATATATATCATTCAATAATGAAGTGTACTTCCTAGCAGATGACAATATTCATGGAACTGAAATATGGAAATCAGATGGAACAGAAACTGGTACATATTTACTTAAAGATATTAATGATGGAAATTCATCTGTATGGATTGAAAAATTCCATTTAGACTATGTAAATAACAAGCTTCTATTTTTCACAACTAGCACTAATTCATCTGACAGAACATTATGGGTTAGTGACGGTTCATCAAATGGTACGTTTGAGTTATCAGATATTACAGATAGTAACATTTCTGGTTTAGAAGAAAGTTTTGTTACCGTTAACAATGCTACAGTTTTGACTGGAAAGAATGAAACAAACGGCAATGAGTTGTGGGTTACAGACGGAACAATTACTGGAACTTCCTTTTTTGCTGATTTGAATTATTCAAATAGTAGTAATGCGAGTAAATTTACAAACGTAGGAGGTGACTTGTTTTTCAGAGCAAGAGGAACAGAATATGGTAACCAATTATTTAAAAGTGATGGAACAGAAAGTGGAACGCAAATCGTTAAAGATATAAATCCAGGATATAATTGTATTGATGACCCTTCAGAAATGAAAGAAATAAATGGTATCTTATATTTTAGTGCAATTGATGGTACACATGGCTATGAACTTTGGAGAAGTGATGGAACAGATAGTGGGACTTTTATGGTAAAAGACATCAGAACTGGTAATCAAAGTAGTATGCAAAACTATAATGACCAACAGAAATTTACAGTTTTAAACGATATTCTTTACTTCAATGCTAACGATGGAATTAATGGTTTTGAGTTATGGAGAAGCGATGGAACAGAATCTGGCACCTATATGATAAAAAACATCAATACTAGTTCAAATTATAATTATGGTAGTCATGCTAGGGAATTTGTCATGTTGAACAATACAGTGTATTTCATTGCTAATGATAATTCTGGCTCAGGCCTATGGACAACAGATGGAACTGAATCTGGAACCAACAAAATAATTAATTTAAACGATATGAGAGTCTTAAAGACTGTCAATAATAAACTAATCATTGTTGCAGAAACTTCAGGTACTACTTATGGTCCACACGACGTATGGGTTTCTGATGGTACAGCCTCTGGCACTAACCATCTACAGTCTTTTGGAGATAATATAGATAGTAGCATCCAGTTTACAACAATATTAAACGATGAACTATATTTTGTAGCGAAAAGCCCTAATAGTTTTAGAAAAGCAGTTTATAAAACTAATGGTACAGTTTCTGGGACTAATATTTTATTTGATGGTGCTAATCATGCTACTATGCCAGACTTAGACATTGATTTAATAATGACGTGCAGTAACTATGTATATTTCCCAGTGCAAAATAGTTTCAATACTGAAAAGGAATTATGGAGAACCAATGGTACCATCACTGAACAAGTCGCTGGCCCAGATACTACAGACTTTTTATATATAAGAAATTTAACTTGTTATAACAACAACCTTCTCTACTTAACTGAATCATTTCCTCATAAAATTTGGATAACTAATGATAATTTAAATGAACCTTTACAATTAGATGTAAATATCCTAAACGGACCAAATTTTGAAAATTATAATTCAATAGAAGAAATGGGGGCAACAGACAATCACTTATATTTCAGAGCCAGAAATGACATTAGTGGTAACGAACTTTATGTAACAGATATTGATGTTTCGACCTTAAGCATGAATGATTATGAAGCGACTGAAAATAACAATTTTAATTTAGTTAGACTTTATCCAAATCCTACAGAAAATTTTATAACAATTGAGTCAATTACAAATTCAAATATTGAAAAATTTGAAATTTGGGATTTATCAGGAAAAATGATGCATAAAGAATCGAAAAAAGACTTAGCTAGTATAAATTATGATACTAACAAATTAAGTGGAGGAATTTATTTTGTGAAAGTTTTTTTAACAGACAATAAAATTGAGACCTTAAAATTAATTGTAAATCATTAACTGCAATAAAAAATAACGTGTGGTAACACCGTATAAAATTAATTGCTGGTAAAAGCCTACTTACGAACGTCCTTGCGGATTCTCTATCTGTATTTTATTTGCTAAACTTAGTGCTTAAACCACGCAACTAATCTTATACAACAACGTTGGCGTTAATTTGAAAATGAGGAACTTAACAATATATTTCTTGCTGATTTTCACACTTTTGAGTTGTAAACAAAAAGTTGTTGACGGAATTGAAATTGGACAAGATTTATATGTCGGACAATCACTCAAGCAGAATAAAAAATTGTCGGAATTAATTACTCAAACTCTGAATAAAGACCCAAACGCATTATCGGAATTGACCGAATTTTGGTGTGGTGGTGGAGCTGGTTGTTATGATTTAGGTTTTGTTACCACTCAATTGGTTTATCGAATCGGAGAAAATGATTTTATAAAAATGGCGGAAAAACTGACTGAAAAACAAAAAGGTTCATTAAGTGGTTTATTATCAGTCGGATTTGAATATGGAAATTATACTGACAAAAATGTTGTTACGGAATTTCCTAGACTGAATAAATTATTAACGGAATAAAAAAAACTAACGCCAACAAAGTACTGTGCTAAAAAACAAGTAAAATCCCATTAATTTTTCACTAGCGTACTTTTATATGTTGCATCAAATATTAACCCAGATTTTG
>NZ_FNCZ01000017.1 GCF_900099995.1 Winogradskyella thalassocola | reverse complement strand
GTTTTTAAACTGATAGTAATTACCATCAGAATCTGTAACATCAAAAACCTTTTGGCTGATGTCAATTCCAAAATATTTAATACCTTTATTCATAAGAAAATGTTTTTTTGAAAGGACATACTACGCGAGTTTCAACGACTTAAAATCGAGGTCTAAAAGCCTCACAGAACTGTACGAAATCTGTGTAGAAAAGAGAGGGGATTTTCAATGTTGACGAGATCTAAAGTCTCTGCGTGTATATTAACCTTATTCCTCTCTTTTGTTCTTTCTAATTTATCCTTAAATTTAATGAATTGTAAACTTAAGCTGTGTATAATTCATTGCTAGTTAGAGCCTACTTACGAAAGTCCTCGCGGACTTTCTATCTGTGATTTATTTGCTAACTTTAATGCTTAAACACGCAACGAAATCATACACAAAACCGTTGTAACACATTTGACCAAATCAACAAAATGAAGAAATACAAATTAAACATTCTGACTTTTTTACTACTAATTCCATTTTTAGGAATTGGACAAATACCGAAAGGCCATTTTTTGGATGCAGACAAATCGGCTGAAAGAGGATATAAAGTAAAGCCCTTTAAACAAGATAAAGAGGAAATATATCATTATGCTGTTTTAACCGAATTACCATTTGAAAATGACTGTGATTCTGGACTTTCAGAAAAGGAACAAATCGCTTGTTCTGAACAAAATTTAAGAAACTTCATTTATCCTAACCTAAGTTCAGAAATTGAATTTAAAGGTAATGTTTATGTTTACCTAACAATTACAGAAGACTCGAAAATTAATGATGTGACTGTTAGTTCATATCCAAAGTCTGAAACGACAAACGAAATCATAAAAGAAGCGATTAATTCCATTGAATTTAGACCTGGTAAGTTTAATGACAAAATCGTAAAATCAAGACTTTGGACTTCATTCACATTTCCTTCTTCATCTAACGAACTTTTTTCTGTGTCTTTAGCAAAAATGAAAGAAGATGAAAATCCAGAATACAAAGACTATGAAAATCTGATTTTCGATGCAAGTCAGTATATCTTTTCAAATCCTGTTTATCCAAATGGAACTGAATTTAAATCAGCGGCTCAAATCGTAGGTTTTTGGATGAACAGAGACATTGGAATGGGAATACCAACCTTTGGAAAATTCTACGACGCTTTAACTAACGAAAATAAACAACAGTTTCTTTATGCTGTTGCAATGATAAATTACGGATTAGACTAAAAGGTAAATCACAACCGAATTTTAGAGTGCAAACCAAAAGACGGACATAAATATAGCGAACAAGAAGACGTTAAGGAAGTTCAACTTGGAGGAGCGAAAATATTATTGGAATTTATTGGAGATAAGAAAAACAATGTTCCAATGACATCAAAGACAAAAAAATATTATAAAGTATACGAAAAAGGAGAACTTGAAGAAAAAATATTTAAATAAAAACGTGTTACAACACCGTGTATCATTAATCGCTTTGGCAAGTGCTTATTTGGAAAATTCCTTCGGAATTTTCTCTGGTTCGTATTTGTTTGCTAAATTAGGTACTTAAACACGCAACGAAATCATATACAAGACCATTGTAGGTAATTTGACCCAAACTATATGAAAAGAACATTGATTACAATATTTTTAATTGCATTTGCGATTAAATCATTTTCCCAAGATTATAAATTTAGTGCTGAATTGAATTTTCCTTACCCATTCGACAATAATTTTATAGCAAACAATTATGATGGAGTTATCGATATAGGAGCTAAATATAAATTTATAAATTCTAAAAAAGTTGCTTTAGGAATATCTATGAACGCAAGTTATTTGAAAAGTAATTCAGAACTCAGCAGATTTTATGGGGATTTAAAAATAAAATCTTATTTAATACAACCCAAAATTTTCGCTGAACTAAACTTAAACAGGTTACATCCGTTTATTGGAATTGGGTACGCTTCAATGATTTTTAATTCTTCTGTTTCTGATGAAAAGATAGCTGAACTAAGAGGAAATGGTGGATTTAGAGATGGTTTTAGCGTAAATAACACTCAAAGTGGAATTGACTTGAATGTAGGATTCCAGTATGACATAACACAAAGAGTATTTATACAAGCACAATTTGATTATATAATTTTAAGTCAGGAAGAGCCGATAATTAATTCAAAGTACAATACGAACGTAAATCTTTTAAAATTTGGACTTGGATATCGAATATAAAAACTACCTACAACACCATGTATAATGAATTGCTAGGTCACTGCCGACTTACGAACATTCCTGCGGAATATTCTATCTGTGATTTATTTGCTAAATTAGGTGCTTAACCATACACAAGACTGTTATGCACAATTTGAAATGAAGATATTCAATTATACATCTATCATATTAATTGCAATAGGAGTTTTCTTGATGTCTAGATTTTTATGGATAGGTTCATCTGAACAAATTGACGTTTTAAGATTAAATTTTGTTGGAAGCACATTTGAAAGAACTATCAGTTTTTCAATATTTGGTTTAGTGCTACTTTTACCAATTTTAGGCTTAAATCTTCTTAAAAAGAAAAAGAGAATATACAAGGTTGGAATAATTGGATTCTTTTCATTTTTGGTTTCAGCTTTTTTAGGCTCAATTCTATTCTTTAACTTCTTTTAATTCTGTTCAATGAAATTTAGCAAACATCAATTTACTGAAGTCGCCTTTATTTTCGAAAGAGCAAACGGAAGTTCTCACTCAGAGTATGAAAAACAAATAATTGCGGAATCAAAATTGACTGAATATGAAACGTCTGAACTGGAAAGACTAATTGTTGACGGAATTAGCAACGGAATTTATAAAGAAGAGGAGGAACGCATTAGCGCATATTGGACTTTATCAAAAATTGGGAATCGTAATCTAATTTCAGATTTTCAAAAATGGTTAAATATTGAATTAGAAAATGACAATAGCATTGCAGTTTTTCAATTATTAATTGCTCTTGACCGGCTAGAAGAACCTGTCTTTAATAAAACCAGAACTGGACAAGGAGCAAATGAAACTGAATTAAATATCAGAGATGCTAAACAATATCTGAATAAATACAGCTGCTAACACCGTGTACAATTAATTGCTAGGTCTAGCCTACTTAAAAATCGCAATAACTATAGGATTCGTAGATTTTATATTTTGTTATATTTGTTAACTTTCGTGCTTACCCAAGCAACATTCCATACACGAACGCTCCATGACCACCATCTAAAAAAACGTAACAAAATCAACAGATTGACAAGAATGTCGTAAAAATGTCGCAAACAAACCGTTATCAAAATGATAGATTCGTAAGTAGTTTTGCTTTAACAATAAAACAAAATTAATTATGATCGAAATCGGAAAAAAAATTAGAGAAGTAAGAAAGAAAAAAGGACTATCTCAAGAGGAGTTGGCGGAATCCGCAAAAGTTAATTTAAGAACAATTCAACGGATTGAAAATAACGAAAGTGAACCACGTGGAAAAACCTTGAATTTAATTTGTGAGGCTCTTGACATAATTACAGAAGACATTTTAGATTACGGAAAACAAGCCGACAAAAGTTATCTCATAATTTTTCATCTTTCCGTTATGGTGTTTTTAGCAATTCCTGTTGGTAATATCATTATCCCGTTAATTTTATGGATGAATAAAAAAGATAAGATAATTGGATTAAAAGAAGTAGGCGCAAATCTTTTAAATTTTCAAATAGTTTGGTCTGTTTTAACTTTCATTTCAATAACCACTTTTGCGTTGTTTAAAATAATGCATTACGGAACTTATGAAATTCTATTTTATATTTTTATCGCACTTTACGCTTTGAATATAATCTTGCCGATATTATTTGCCATTAAAACAAATAATGGAAAAACCGAAAACTTATATCCCAATATCATTAGACTGATAAAATAAATTAGGCCATAAATAATATAGTGCGAGTTATAGACTAATTATATTAATCCACGCTGATTTTTTATTCAGTTTTTATTTATTAAATTAGGTTCTTAAACACATAAATTAAAATGCACTAACAAGATATACCATATTTGAAAAACCAACTAAAAACAAAAATATGAACACAAAAATTAATTGGCTTACAGAAGGATTACTATTTGGAGTCATCATGCTAATGTTCTCAAGTATTCTCGACGTTATTACAGATGACTTTACCTTTGATCGCTTTTGGGTAAAGATTATAATATGGCTAACTGGTGGCTTAGTCTATGGGTTTTTAATGAAATTATTAAGAGCTAGAAAAGCTTCTAAATTAATTAAAAAAACACAATTATGATGAAGTTTCTACAAGGGTTTGGTTTTTCAATTTTATTCATTTTATTGGGGCTCTATATTTTAAACACTAATGATTCAACCCTTGGAAAAATAATTGGAACGGCCTGTATTGTTTTTTTTAGTGGTTTAATACTATGGGCAATTTTTAAGAAAATAAAACAGTCAAAAGATTGAGTGTATTAGTAAGATCATCAAAGAAACAATAGCTAAAGTCTATGCCTTTGACTAATGACATAAGATTACTTTTATCATTTAGATTATAAAACACCAAATATGGTATATAGTATCAGATTAATTCAATTTTAAGCTGTTAACATATTTCAGGACAAGACAAAAAATGAAGAGAATCCTCATACTATTTTTTATTTTAATTTACAATTTCACTTTTGGACAAAAATCTGACATAACAAGTAAACAGTTATCTAAACAGGAAATTGACTCCACTTTTACAGATCATATTAAAGCTAAATTACAACTAGATTATTCTATTCACAAGGTTTACCAATATAATGACCAGGCAGGAATGCATTTTATTGTAATGACCAAAAACCTTACCGAATGCGTAGAACAAGATGCGTGTTCCGATGCTATTAAAGCCTATTGTTATACCTATAAAAACGATGACTTTAAACTCAAATGGATGTTTAATGATTTTATATTACCTAACAGTGATGAATATTCCATCTCTTATTGGACAAAATACTTTAAAATAGACGATTATGACAACGATGGTTTTGCAGATCCAATAATGGTTTATGGCACTTTTGGAATGAATGATTTCTATGATGGAAGAATAAAAATATTAATTTATTACAAAAATAAAAAGAGTGTAATAAGACATCAGAACGCCATACATGATGACGAAAGACAAACACAGATTGATAAAGAGTTTTACGAATTGCCTACTACAATTAAGAATCGAGTAACGACCATAATAGAAAATATTACCGAAAATGATCATGGAATTTTTCCTTCTAGCTGGCAAAAAGCAATGAAAAACAAAACATTAAAGTTTGATGACTATTAAAGGTAACGACATTAAAACTCCTTAACATTTTCAATAAAAAACTCATAATACCAGAACACCCAAACACCGCAAACAGACAAAGAAAACCGCATTACAGTTTACTAAAATGTACCACAAAAAAAAGCGACCTGAATTTTTAAATCGTTTTTCATAAGAAATCTTATCCTCATATATGATGTGATGACACGATGTTTTATATTTATATAACGAGTTGTAAGTAATCTATAAAAATCATTCGATTTTAAAACCATAACACCCTTCTATTAAGTCTTTTAAAACCTTGCTTTTAATTGACCTAAGTAGCTTTAAAATTGTAAATATTGAATATAATCATTAACTTTGTAACTCGTTAATTTTAATACAAATGACTGCATTTCACTTTCTATACACTGAAAAAAATCCTTTAGGGTTTACCTTGTCATTATCTTATTTGCATGACGATATTTTTTTAAAAAATTCTAAAGAATTCATTAATTAATCCCTGTTACGACTCAAAACAGGGCTACACTTTATGATTCTCAAATTTTAATCTTATTTTCTTCTTAACACTACGTTAGCACTCAAAACAGGAGCTCAATATATGGCGCACTATTTTGAATGACTGAGTCACAACGACATAATTTTAAGAAGGAAGTTCAAAAAAAAATAGTATGTCAAAAAATGTAATTTTAACAACCGGAATATACGATATGATTAAAGATCATGTTCGAAGAAAAAAAGTAACTAAACAAGAAGAAGAACTATTACTTCTAGAATTAAAAGAGGCCAAACAAGTCCTTAGACGCGACTTGCCAAATGATGTTGTTACGGTAAATAGACGTGTGAAAATTAAAGATTATACCGAAAACAAAGAAAAAGAATATACGTTTGTAGCCACCACTAAAACAAACAATAAAAAAGGAAAATTATCTATTTTATGTGATGTTGCTGTTGCCACAATTGGTAGACAAGTAGGCGATGTTATAAATTGGCCTTTTAAGGATGGAGAAAGAAAACTAGAAATTTTAAGCGTCGAAAATATTTAATCTTCAGAATTAATACATAGAGTCTTTGTTTTAATAACACAAATAAGCCTCAACATAACAATACTAAAATGTACTACAAAAAAAAAGCGACCTGAATTTCAGATCGCTTTTTTAGTATAAAGAGTTTTAGTAATGACTATTTTGAAATAATAGTCAATTCATCTACAATATGTTTGGCATTAGAGTATTTATCTATTAACCAAAGTACATATCTAATATCGACATTAATGGTACGTTGTAAATCTTTATCGAAAATAACATCACCAGCCATAGCTTCAATATTACCATCAAACGCTAAACCAATCAATTCTCCTTTTCCGTTAACCACTGGCGACCCAGAGTTTCCACCTGTAATATCATTATCCGTTAAGAAGTTTACTGGTAATTCACCACGCTCGTTAGCGTAACGTCCATAATCTTTCTTTTCGTAGATATCTAACATGCTTTGGTCTAAATCAAACTCATCATCGTTAGGCTTGTACTTTTTAATCATGCCTTTAAATGTGGTGTAATTATTTACTTTAGCATCGTTTCTTTTATCTGCTGGCAACGCTCTCACTTTTCCGTAAGATAATCTTAAGGTAGAATTCGCATCAGGATATTGAATATCACTTAATCCAGATTCGCGTAAACCTTTTACTAATAATCTAAAAGACGCTTCAAAATCATTTTCTGGCTGCTCTAACTCCTCAGGACTTTCTCTATACTTATCTAATAATTGATTAGATAATTTAAACATAGGGTCATTCTCTAAAATGGCAATATCCGGATATTGTAAAAACGCTAAAGCTCCTTCTTTAGAAGAAAATAAACTTAAATCAAAAATAGCATTAGTATAAGCTGTAAAATCATTATCATTTTGTTGTCCTATTTCAGCGACTAATTCTGGTAAAGAATAATTAGATTTAGAAGCCAACAATCCTAATTGTTTCGCTAAAATTTCTTTCTCTAATGGCAAGTGATAATCCTTATAGTTATTTTCTATATACGCTTCTAATCTTGGTAAAAGATTTTTACGTTCTGCCTCATTAGCTCCAGCATATTGCTTAAAAGCAGCTCCTATTCTATACGGTAAAACAGCAAATTTACTAGAACGTAAAATGCCTAATAAGTAATTAGATTGTTTCGCTTTTTCGTTTGTTAGACTATAATAGCTATTGATGTTTGAGATCACATCTCCGTACATGGCTTTGTTAGCTTTCTTATTGGCCCACTTATCAAATTTCGCTTCCGTTTTGCTCTTTTTCTCTACGGTTTTGTGCTGCGTTAAGGCTTCAATCATTCCTGCTCTATTTTTCCAATAGTTAGCAATACCGGCATAACCAGAAGCGTACATAAGATTTACAGATTCGTCTGCATCCATGTATTTTTTCATCACGTCCATGCTTAATTTTGAACCTTCAACCCAAGCAGGATAAGCGAATTTCACATTTTGCTCTACACCTTGTGCTGGCATCCAACGGTTAGTACGACCAGGATAGCCTAAGATCATGGCAAAATCGTTTTCCTCTACTCCATCAATATTAACAGGCAAATGGTATTTTGCTTTTAAGGGCACATTGTCTGTAGAATAATCTGCTGGTTGTCCTTCGGCATCAGCATACACTCTGAATAACGAAAAATCACCAGTATGTCTTGGCCATTCCCAGTTATCCGTGTCTCCACCAAACTTTCCTACATTTTCTGGAGGGGTTCCTACCAAACGTACATCTTTATAATCTTCGTAAACAAAGTAGTAAAACTCATTACCTTGATAAAATGAACGCACAGAAACGGTGTATTTTCCACCTTCGCTATTTTCTTGTTCTATTTTAGCGATTTCTTTGTTAAGTGCTGCTCCACGTTCTTTTTCGCTCATGCTATCATTAACTTGTGCTAACATACGTTTAGAGACGTCGTCCATTCTCACAAAAAAGCGAACATATAAACTTTCTGGCTTCATTTCTTCTGCCAAAGACCCTGCCCAAAATCCATTTTTTAAATGGTTTTGTTCTGCTGTAGATAATTCTGCAATAGCATCATAACCACAATGGTGATTTGTTAAGACCAGTCCACTATCTGAAACGATACTAGCTGTACAGCCACCATTGAATTGCACAATAGCATCTTTTAAGCTTTGATTGTTAACACTGTAGATTTCTTCGGGAGTTAATTGTAAACCCATTTTTTGCATATCGCGATGATTTAAACGCTCTATATGCATTAGAAACCACATACCTTCATTCGCCATGACGGACGA
Organism: Winogradskyella thalassocola; assembly: GCF_900099995.1. Taxonomy (GTDB): domain Bacteria; phylum Bacteroidota; class Bacteroidia; order Flavobacteriales; family Flavobacteriaceae; genus Winogradskyella; species Winogradskyella thalassocola. The sequence goes on along the minus strand of NZ_FNCZ01000017.1, from coordinate 2,751 downwards.
AAATGAAATAATAAAGGCAATAATTGTAAGGGATAATTTCTTCATGTTTAGTTGTTTTATTTAGTGCGATAAAAATACTGAAATTTTAAGGTGATTTAAAGCAGTTCATATGTTAAAAACCGTTATAATTTCAAGATTATTTCTCGAAACATAACCTTATGTTTCGCTAAAATAATTTATAATTTAAGCTAAACGTTTTAGATTGTTTTAGTTAGCTTTACGAGGCAAATAATACCAATAGTTTTAAATTAAACACAGGCATCTTAGTTATGGTCATAAACTCTAAAACAGTACTAATGGTTTTACTTCTTGTCATGGCTTTTAACCAAGCCAAAAGTCAGACGATTGATGAACTTATTAAATCTAACCGTAAAAACCTGTCTGACCTATACAATTCAAGAGGTGCTACTCTGCCAGAATGGGCTTATAGTGGAGAGGTTGACGAAGGAGACCTGCAACAGGTTTTAAATGACTATGAAGCTAATGTTGGATTGCTGTTATACACTCACGAGCAAGACACTCTAAAAATTTTCTTAATTGACAAGCTTGGAAAGACACTTAAACATAAAACAGTTATAGAAAAAGAGACACTTATTAATAACATTAATAGTGCTAATCAATGGTTTTCAAACATAGCCTCTACTAGAGCTCCTTTAAAAAGAGGCTCTAAAGCGTCATCGACTAACAAAAGAGATAAGGCTAATCATAAAAAAGCTTATGAGGACATCAGCAAAACCTTACTTCCATTCACAGATCAACTAAAGACTTTTGACCACCTAATAATAGTACCAACGTTAAATATTTCAATACTTCCGTTTGCGGCTCTAAAACTAACTGAGGATGAGTTTCTCATAGATCGCTTAAGCTATTCTATCGCTCCAAGTTTATATGAAATAATGGTAAATCATCACATGAAGGGAAATCGAGGTATTTATGACAACGAGGTTCAATATAACTTTGAAAATGCGCTCTTTGTAGCAAATCCAGAATTCCCTAATGATTCTAAATGGAAATTTCCAAGTTTACCAGGAACAGAAAAAGAAGTCAACTATATTACCAGTAAATTGGATAGTTCTACCTATACAAAGCTTATTGGAAAAGACGCAACACTTTCTACCATAAAAAAGAACATTTGCGAATACGATTTAATTTATTTTGCAACCCATGGCATTTCTCAAGAAATTGATCCCTTAGACAATAGCTTTTTAGTGCTAGCAGAAAATGCTGATCAGAGTTTTCTAACGGCTCGCGACATTCAAAATATAAGACATGATTGCTTATTAAATGCCGATTTGGTTATTCTTAGTGCTTGCCAAACAGGATTAGGACAATCGCATAGCGCAGGTTTAATTGGGTTAACTAGAGCGTTTCAAATTGCGGGTGCCAATCATGTTTTAATGAGTTTATGGAGCATTAATGATACCGAAACAGCCAAATTGATGAGCTTGTTTTTCGACAATTTAATGAAAGGTGGAGAATTAATGCCACATGAAGCCCTTAGACAAGCCATCTTAACTTATAAAAATGAGATCAATTATAATCCGAATTATTGGGCTGCTTTTTCAATATTTGGAATTGTATATTAACGGATAGCAACACCTACTAAACTAGTAATTTAAAACCCTCAACATCTTAAAACAGTGTTATTTTTAGGCTTTTTACACACTTAAACAGTCAAAGTTTATGAGGACCATTGAGTTACTGATACCGTTTATTTTTTATGAAATAAAAATACGTGACTTTACGTATATAGAACTAATTAATTTTAGGTAATTTTAAAACCGAACAAAACATATAAACTACTGTTATCTAGAAAATAGGATGAGATATGGGATGTGTTTTGATTTATATAACGAGTTGTAGCCAATTTAAACAAAACGAAATGTCGATAACAAAAGAATCTGAATTAATAGGAATGAAAAGAGTTAGTGAAGTTGTTGGAACTACACTAAAATTGATGAGAGAATATGCTAAAGTTGGAATGTCAACAAAAGAATTGGACGAATATGGCGGTGAAATTTTAAGAAGTTATGGAGCAAAATCAGCACCTTATGAAACTTATGACTTCCCTGGTTATGCTTGTATAAGCGTGAATGAAGAAGTTGCTCACGGAATTCCATCTGAAAATAAAATACTTAAAGAAGGTGACCTAATAAATATTGATGTTTCGGCTGAATTAAATGGATATTGGTCTGATAATGGAGGTTCTTTTGTTCTTGGAAAAGATATACACAATCATCAACCTCTTGTAGATGCTTCCAAAAACATATTAAAAAAAGCTATTATGAACATAAAAGGTGGTGTTAAAATAGCTGATATTGGACAAATAATTGAGACCGAAGCAAAAAAGTCTGGATTTAAAGTAATTAAGAATTTAGCAGGACACGGAGTTGGAAGAAGTTTACACGAAGAACCTGAAAATATTTTAAATTACAGAGTTAAAACAAATCGTGAAAGATTTAAAAAGAACACTACAGTTGCAATAGAAACTTTCATTTCGACTAAATCGACTGTTGCAGTAGAATTAAATGACGGTTGGACTTTAGTTGGCAACAAAGGTGGATTTGTGACACAACACGAACAAACAATATTAATTACAGATAAAGACCCAATGATTCTGACTGAATCAAATCGAATATGGAATTAAAAAACTGGCTACAACAAAGTACTGTGCTAAAAAACAAGTAAAATCCCATTAATTTTTCACTAGCGTACTTTTATATGTTGCATCAAATATTAACCCAGATTTTG
>NZ_FNCZ01000016.1 GCF_900099995.1 Winogradskyella thalassocola | reverse complement strand
AGATGCTTTGGTATTAGATTCATATCTGGAAGTAGCTGCCGAAGATCTTGGCTATAAATCTGTAGCTGAATTAAAAAAAAAGTTAAGCATAAAGCCTTAGTAAAAGCTGAACAGAAATCTAAGGGATTTGCTTCTTTAACTACCATAACCCATTGTTTTGGGCTTAAACGTGATGCGTATTATAAATACAAATCTAGAGCTGATATGCGTTTAGAAATAGAACAACATATTATTGAAATTGTTAGAGAAAGGCGCAAATCCCTTCCTAGAGAAGGCGTTAGAAAACTTTTAAAATCATTAGATGCAGATTTTACTGAAGCCAATATTAAGGTTGGTAGAGATACTTTATTTAATGTTCTTAGAAAGCACCAAATGCTAACACTTAGAAAGAGAACTAGTGCCAGAACGACTAACTCGTATCATCGTTTTTATAAATACAATAACATTATAAAAGATGTAGAAGTCACAAGGTCTAACCAAGTATGGGTGTCTGACATCACATATATTAGAACAGTTAAAGGCTTTTGTTACTTAGCTTTGATAACAGATATGTATTCCAGGAAAATAGTCGGTTATGACCTAAGTGATAGCTTAGAACTAAAAGGCTGTGTGAGAGCGCTTAATAAGGCCATTTACAAAGCTAAAAACACTAATGGACTCATACATCATTCAGATAGAGGAATACAGTATTGTAGCAATCAATACACACAGATTTTAAAAAGAAAAAAGATAGATATTAGTATGACTGAAGAAAATCATTGTTACGAAAATGCGATGGCGGAACGCGTAAACGGCATCTTAAAAGATGAATTTTACCTTGACCAAACCTTTGACAACGTGGCTCACGCAAAAAGAGCTGCAAAAAATGCAATTAATTTATACAACGAAATAAGATTACATTTATCTTTAGATTATAAAACACCTAATATGGTATATAAATTATCAGCGTAAATTCAATTTTAACCTGTAGCCATATTTCAGGACTAGACATTTGAGAAAACCTATGAAATTCAATTATTCTAAATCACATTTGAAAGGAAATTTAGTTTTAGGAATAGTGCAAATCGGAATGGGAATTGCTAGCTTGATTACGGATTCAATGGGACTTTTCTTTCAATATGGATGGATTTTAATCGGAACTGTTACTTTGACTCAAAATTACAAAGGAAGAAAAGCACCTTATTTAATTCTTCAAAACGAGACGTTGTTGACTCAATACTTATTTGGATATAAAAAAATTCGGATTTCTGAATTTAATGAAATTGAGAAAAAGAAAAACTCTTTGATTATAAAAAATAACAAAAAGAAAAAGAAAATATGGATTTGGCAAGCAGAAAAACACACACCTGAATTGTTATACGTTGGAATAAATAAAATCATTAACAAAAAAAAAAAGAAACTGAATAAAAACGTATGGTAACACCGTATAATTAATTGCTTGGTCACTGCCGACTCACGAACATTCCTGCGGAATATTATTTGCTAAATTAGTTGCTTAAACACGCTACCCCCGAGCGCAGCGAACAGACGAAGTAAACCATACACAAAACCGTTGACAGTAATTTGAGAAAATGGAATATATATTAATACCTCTTGGAATTTTTATTGTTGCGATTTCCAGAGCATATTATTTGGATTATAAAAGTGATAAAGAAGAATTTAATTTCTCTTTAAAAAATGTTGGAAAAAAAGTTCTTGAATATTGTTTTGTTCTATTGATAATATTTGGAATTAAATCTGCGTACTCTTATTTCATTCCTTTAAATAAAACTCACGGAGTTGAATGTAACTCTGAACGGTTGAAATTAGGAATCCCACAAATATCAGACAATCTAAAACACATTCCTGAATGGTCAGAGCAATTCGAAATAGCTTGGTATGATGAGAATTCAAAAAATGGACATTTCAAGAAAGTTGTTGAATATGGGTTTTTAAATGCTAAATCTGAAACTGACTATTACAAAAACGAAAACAAAAAAGATATTTATGTATGGTCGGAATATGATTTTACCAATAACGCGTTCGAATATTTTATGGAGAAACCTAATGATAAAGTTGCTTCAGTTACGGAAAATGGAAAACTAAAATTTGAAAAACCAAGAATAGAAAAAAAAATAAATCAATCGGAATTTGAAAAGTTTATATCGGAATAAAAACTACTGGCAACAACGCATATAACTTATTGCATATTACCCCCCTTATGGGAATTCATTGCAATTTGCCATCTTTCGGCTACGACGTAACAGTCTATTGGCCAGGAATATATGAGAACAAATCCATCCAAAAGAAATAGCGCCAGCACTGAATAACTCCATACTTTACTATTATAAGTTAGAAGCTAAAAATGTTGATTTGTACGAAGAATACAGGTTGGTCGAAATAAGAAATAGTAAAATTGAAAACAAAATTTTTGAAATTCCGGAGCACAAAGATGCCAAAGGATTTAAAAGAGAAAACAAAAAGAAAGGTCGCTATAAATTTTACGAATTAACGAAATAAAAACGTTTGCCAACTTAGGCACATAACTACGCCTAGCCGAAACCTTAACTTCCGACCTTTTCTTTATAAAACAAATAGATCCAAATAGACCTCGACAATTTAAAATTAAAAGTACTTAATAGAAATGCCATCGCCACAATAATTAAGAAAACACGTAAGGGTGAAAACTCAATTAGACTCCAAAACACAACCATACACGCCATCATTTCTGCCGCAGCAAGTGCATAACTAACAAACATAGCGCCAAAAAAGAAACCCACTTCACGTTCAAATTTATAATCACAGATTAGGCACCTATCGTTCATTTTAGGAATCTTCAACAATAGGATATTTCCACTGTCACTAAAAATCTTACCGTCTTTACAATTAGGACATTTACAATTCAAAGCATTAATAACTTTACTCATCACATCGTGTTTATTAGTCCGCAAAATTCCGATTATAAATTGCTTTTAGACATATAGTATATACACCAATTTTTGTACTTTTAGGACATTATTATGAAAATACCTATTCTCAATATTAGTCAGTTTAAAGAATCCGCGTCGCTAAATGATGTGTATATCAATTCGTTTTCAAATCATATACAGCTCAATAAGAGTTTAATAAATAAACCACACAGTCATAATTTCTATCTATGTGTGCTCTTTAGTGAAGGCACTGGAACCCACGAAATTGATTTTAATTCTTATGATATAAATCCGGGGAAGGTGTTCTTTTTAAAACCAGGGCAAACACATTTTTGGAAATTTGAAACCTCTCCAGAAGGTTACATCTTTTTTCATTCTCAAGAATTTTATGAACTCAAATTTTTAGAACATAAGCTTCAAACGTTTCCTTTTTTCTACTCGAATCAAAACCCACCTGTACTAGAATTAACTCATGCAAAACAGAAAGAATTATATCTTAATTTTCAGGAAGCATATCACGAATATCAGCAAACTAATCTATTAAGAGAGTTAAAAATCGTAAACGCCATTAACAACATTTATATAGAATTAACAAGGGCATATACAGTTGATACCAATTTAGAGAAACTGAATTCACCGCACTATGCTAACATACTTGAAAAGTTAGAAACCCTAATTAACTCTCATTTTTACAATGAGAAATTACCGAAATTTTATGCGGACAAATTACATATAACTACAAAGCATCTCAATAGAGTCGTAAAAGAAACCATAGATAAAACCACAAGCCAGTTAATTTCTGAAAGAATAATCCTAGAAGCAAAACGATTGATTGTACATTCTAAAGGCAATTTGGCCAATATAGCCTATACACTCCAATTCTCTGACTATGCCTATTTTTCAAAGTTTTTTAAATCTAAAACAGGTATGACGCCTTTAGATTTTCGGAAAAAGTATTTTTGATGACATGCTGATTATTTAAAAATACAATACATGATTATAAGCCTTGAACTGGTTCAAATTAGAAACAATTCTACCCAATCTGCTATCTGTGATTTATTTGCTAAATTAGGTGTTTAAACACGTAGCACTCAGGCTCAGGAAACAGACGGCGTAAACTATAAACAAAACCGCTGCATTCAATTTAAGGAAACTAATGAAACGAAATTTAACCATATTATATAAAACATTCTCGTTCCTTATAGTGATTCCTGTATCACTATTAACTGAATATTTTTTTCCTGAATTTAAAATTAATATAGGATTTTTTATTGGCTGGATAATTGGAAATATTACACATCAATTTTGGTCAAAACCGTTATATCTTGATTACATAAAAACTGAAAAGAATATACTTACGATTACCTATTCAAACCCACTTTTGAAAAAAGGAACTGAAGCATATGAATTAGAGAATGTTTTGGCTTTACGAATTAAAAAACCGAATTTTTTCAGCAACTATGGGAAAATCGAATTCGAATTTAACGGATTAAACATAAAGTTTGTTTTTTTAAAAACAGATCGAAAAAGGATTATTAATGACACAAAAGAAATTGTTGAATTAAAAAAAACGGTATACAAAACCGTATAGAAAAAAATGAGATGCGACCTTAAAAAAACAATTACAAATGAAAACCGTAAGACGATTATTTAACGAAACTATTCCTGTAATCATCGGAATCTTGATTGCTTTATTAATTAATAACTGGAATGAAGACAGAAAGGATAAAATATATTTAAATCAAATATTTTCATCTATCGAAAGCGAATTAGAAGACAGCAGCTTAGATATAAAAAGAGTGATTCCTAAGCAATTGGCATCTGTGGATACCCTCAATACTTATATGGACAATGACAACGTCACCTTGTACGAAATAATGATGAAGTCTAATGGTATTCAGAGTCCTACTATAAAGACTAATTCGTGGAATGCTATTGCCAATTCTAAAATTGAATTAATTGATTATAAAAAATTATCTGCTTTATCTGATATTGAAGAAAGGAAACAAAATTTAATTCAAAGAATAGAAAGACAAATGGAATATGGTTTTCAGAACTTTGAAAAGGCCGATAAGAATAAGAAGGTAATTTTTAAGATGATGATTTTAGACATCATTGGTGCAGAAAAAGAATTACAATCTAAGATCGAAGAGTTAATAAAAAAATAAAGTCGGTTGCCAGCACTGTATAAAATTAATTGTTTGCTTCTAGCCGACTTACAAAATCCCCATAAACTTCTAATGGTCATAAAATTACGTAAAGTCATGTATGTAAATATCTAAAAAATGTTATAGCTTTATAAACTTAAAACGGTAAGTTAAAAGCACCTTATCCAAAAAGGAATAAGAGATAAAAACCTTGCCAATAATTAAAAATTAACCTAACTCTAAAGTTGCCATTGTAGATGAAATATTGACAATTGGGAGTATCCAATTATTGTAAAACATTTGAAAAACTGAACTCAATAGAAAAAATAATTTTAGGAGTAGTCATTAAGTTCGATTCAAAAGCGAATGAATTAATAAATATTCTAGGGACTGAATTTAACCTTGACCTATCGAAAGAACACCCTTTTAGCAAGTTAATTACGTGCCAAAATGATTTATGGAAAGGTTCTTTACCTGATAATTGGATTTATCAATTTCACGGAAGTCATTGCCGATTTGAAAATAAGATTAATAATCAAATTTTAGACATAAAAATAAATGGCGGAATAAATTATGGAATTTTTAATAGCTCAACTTTATTATGGTTTATAGAAACCACTAAAGAGTGGAAAGATGTTTACAAAAAGATTAAGGTAAATGAGATTTTGACTGAATGCCTAACTACTTTAGAACAAGAAAATTATATAATTGACATTGGAGAATTCGGATATAAATCACTAATTATAAATAACATATAGCGTGATGAATAAAAAACGTTTTACAATACAGTATAATGATAATTGCTCAATTTCCGGCGTTACCGAAGGTCGTTGTACGTAAGCTAAAAACCATTTGGCACGATATGAAAATTAGGAAAGGAAACATAAACGATTTAACTTCCGTAAAACACTTAGGACTAACTACTTGGAAGCAATTTGAGACTAAACTGACTCATAGAAACTGGGATAAATTATTAAATAGTCTATCAAACGAGAAGGTATACAGCGACTTATTGCAAAATTCTACAAGTTACGTTTGTGAAAATGACACAGGAGAAATAATTGGAATGAGTTTTTTAGTCCCAAGCGGTAATCCAACAGAAATATATAATGTAGACCAATGTTATATCCGATTTGTAACCGTTTCAGAGAACTACAAAGGTTTAAAAATAGGACAGCAACTAACTGAAGCATGTATTGAATTTGCTAAAAAAAGTGGCGAGAAAAAAATAGCGCTTCACACATCAGAATTTATGGATAAAGCGCGACACATTTATGAAAAACTTGGATTTAAAAGAATAAAAGAACTCGAGCCGAGATATGGTAAAAAATATTGGCTTTACGAAATGAATTTATAAAGTATGATAAGGTATCAAATAGAAACAGAATTAAGCGTTGAAGAATTTACTGAAGTTCTAATAAATTCAACATTGGGAGAACGAAGACCAGTCTCGGAACCCGATAGAATTGCTAAAATGCTTGAATACGGGAATTTAACAATTACAGCAAGACATAACGGAAAATTGGTAGGTGTTGCAAGGTCTTTAACGGACTTTGTTTATTGCACTTACTTATCTGATTTAGCTATTGATGAAACACACCAAAAACAAGGCATCGGAAAAGAGCTGATTCGGCAAACTAAATTGGCTTCACCTAAAGCCAAACTCATACTTCTTTCAGCACCTAAAGCAGTAAGTTATTATCCAAAAATCGGAATGTCTCAATGGGAACAATGTTATGTTTTAGATAATATAGATGATCTAAATTAAGACTAAATGATTGATTATAACGGAAAAATATTTAGACCAATTTTAAATTCAGAAAACGGAGAAACATCGAGCGAAACTGTTTTTATATATCATCAAACAGGAAACATTCTGACATCTGAATATTCTGGTGGTAAGGTAAAAAAAGGCCATCTCATCGGAATTGTAGATAAAAACGCTAACATAGATATGCGTTACCACCAAATAAATAATAAAAATGAAATTATGACAGGAACATGTAAATCAAGACCTGAAATTCTTAAAAGTGGAAAAATCCGCCTTTATGAAACTTGGGAATGGACATCAGGAGATAAGTCAACAGGACTATCAATAATAGAAGAACAATAAAAGCTTAGGCACAACAAAGTATAGAAGGTATGGCTTGGTCGGTCCTCACATGGAAAAAAATCCCTAAAGATTGCACAAAACCAGTTTCTATTTGGAAAGGTTAGAGCCAAAACACGCCACAGCTTATATACATATAAGTTCTGCTTCATTAACATAAACCGTTACATTATTCTCACTCGAACGGAATGAAATAATTATCCTAACTTTCGAGAAATAACCAACCAATGATAAAGTTCTTTAGAAAAATTAGACAAAATATGCTGACCGAAAATAAATTCAGTAAATATCTGATTTACGCAATTGGAGAAATTATTCTTGTCGTAATTGGTATTTTAATTGCATTGCAGATTAATAACTGGAATGAAGTTCAAAAGGGCAAATTGAAAGCTAACACTATTTTGAAAGAAATTCGTTCGGATATGGTTAAAGATTTAGAGTTAATCGAAGAATTAAAACCTTATTGGGGAAGAGAGATTATGTACTTTAAAAAGGTTTTACCTTCATTTAATCCTCGAAAAGAAATACCCCCCTTTGAAGGCTTCGATACAATTAGCAAAATATCTTATTCGGAGTTATTTGGCTATGACATGCCCTTTCGGTCAAGCAAAAGTGCCTACGATGCAATGATTGCTGATGGCAATTCTGACCTTATAATAAATGACACCTTATATTCAAATATTCAAAGGTTTTATACTTTTAATGCACCTACCAATGAAAATCTATTTGAAATCTTGAGGCAGGAATCATCTAATTTAAATTATAAATATGCTCATGTAATAGCTTATAAGCCGTATAAAAATATTAGTGATTTAACGGATGAATATTTAATAGCAGATCTTAATATTTATTTTCAATCAAAGAATTTTTATTATTGGAGAACATTTGTAATAAACCAGGAAAGCCTTAAGGATATTATTTCTCAAATTGACAAAGAATTAGAACAATAGCTGAATACAAAATAACGAAAGCACAATACCGTGTATAATTAATTGCTAGGTTACTACCGACTTTCGAACATTCCTTCGGAATATTGCTTCTCCAGTTCGCTGCGCTCGGGTTTATCTGTGATTTATTCGCTACATTAGGTACTTAACCACGCCCCTAATCATACATAAAAACGTGGCCTACAATTTTGAAAACGGTAAAGCAATGAAAATAAATCTATTAATTGGAATTCTTTTTTGCTCAATTTTATTTGCGTGCGGAAATAAAAATAATGACCGATTTGTTTTCTTCCTTCACAACCGATTTTTAGAAGAACACGAACTGAATGAATTGCATCCCGAATTTGGGCGAACTGAATACAACGCAATTATTGCTGAATTAAAAAAAGGAGGACTTAAAGTAATAAGCGAAAAACGTAATGGAAATGTTAACGCAAGGGAATACGCAACCGGAATTGTAACCCAAATTGACAGCTTAATAAAAATCGGAACAGAACCGAGAAAAATAACTGTGGTTGGAACTTCAAAAGGCGGATATATTGCTCAATACGTTTCTACCTTGGCAAATAATCACGATTTAAATTTTGTGTTTATCGCAAGTTTCAGGAACAGTGATATTCAAAACATACCCGAAATAAATTATTGCGGAAATATTTTAACGATTTATGAAAAGTCCGATCCATATGGAGTTTCTTCATGGGCTCGAAAGACAACCTCCAATTGCGACCTAAAACACTTTAAAGAAATCGAACTGAATACTGGACTGGGACACGGATTTTTATTCAAACCTTTAAAGGAGTGGATTGAACCGACCATAAAATGGGCAAACGGAAATTACAATGTAGAATAAAAACGGTTTGCAATACCGCATATAATTAATAGCTAGTCCTCCCCTACTTACCAACATTCTTACGGAATACTGTCCTGCCAGTTCGCTGCGCTTCGGTTTATCTGTGATTTATTTACTAAATTAGACCCTAAGACACACAACACCAGTGTGTAGCAAAAAAAAAAAAAAAAAAAACATACTCAATAATATTGACCACTATTAGACTCTAACGAAATAATAAAATTATTATGAAATTGACTTTCAAAACTGTAATAATATTATGCTTCACTTTTTACTGTACAGATACAGCTTCTCAAGTTAAAAGTGCTCAAATAGATAGTATCATTAATACTACTGTTAAAAATGATGGTCCGGGAGCTATCGTTTTTATTAAACAAAAAGGAAAGGTCCTTTATAAAAAAGCATTTGGCAAAGCCAATATAGAAAACAATGTTGATATGGATATCAAAAATTCATTTAACATAGGAAGTATAAGCAAAGAATTTACCGCAATTAGTATACTTCAGTTACTAGAGAAAGGAAAACTATCTCTCAACGATGCTCTCAATAGCTATATCCCTAATTATTCTAAAAATGGAGACAACATAAAGATTAAACACCTTTTGTCTCATACCTCTGGACTAAAAAGTCACACCGATACTATTTGGGCTAATACAGATGCAAGAAACTATTTTGAAAGCAGTAAAGAGGTCCTTAATTATTTTAAAAACGACACGATAAAGTTTGAGGCTGGTAAAAATCACGACTACTGTAATTTAAATTTTAACATATTAGCTTATATCGTCGAAAAGGCTTCAGGAATGGAATACGCTGATTATGTTGATGAAAATATATTTAAACCATTGGGTATGACCAATTCATACGTACCTGATGAAGGACAGGTAATTCCAAATCTAGCAACCGGGTACGAATTAAAAAATAATGCTATAGTGTATGCTAGATATCATTCTATCAGTCAAACGAGAGGTTCGAGTTCAATACATTCAACCGTAGAAGATCTTTCAAAATGGTATGATGGATTAATGAGTTCCAAAGTTATATCAAGGGAAAATTTGATAAAAGCGTGGACCCCTTTCACTTTAAATAACGGAAAAAAATCAGTTTATGGCTATGGCTTTTACAGTGATCAGAAATTTAACAAAACCGCTATTTTTCATAATGGCTTTATATTCGGCTATTCGATATCAGATATGTATTTTCCTGAAGATGATTTACTCATCTTGGTGGTATCGAACATCAGCGATATTAATGTGATAAACACTAATACATTATTATTTGATATTACCTCAAGCATTTACAAAAATGAAATTACTGAATTAACGACTTCCTTATTAGACAGTTATATAGGAACATATATAATGAATCAAGGTTTTAAAGCTGAAATCTTTCGAGAGGGATTGCAACTATTAATTGCTGTAGATGGAGGAAAAGCTAATGAATTATTCCCTGAAACAGAGACGTTATTTATGGTCAAGGATTTTCCTGCTAAAGTCGAATTTACACCTTCAACAAACGAAGGTAATATGGGCATTGTACTCTCTATGGGTTCAGACCGTTTTGAAGGAGTAAAAGAATAAAAAAAGCGTAGCATCAAAGTACTGTGGTAAAAAACAAGTAAAACCTTATTAGCTGTACACGCTCTCTATTGGCCATTAATTATTTAAAAAAATACTCTAAAAGTATTTTCGGTTTTTATTTGCTAAATTAGATGCTTAACTACACAACACCAAAGCGCAGGAAACACACTAACTAAACCATGCACAAAACCATTAGTCACAATTAGTCAAAAATGTCAAAAAAGAAACTATTAATCGCAGGAATTGGAGGAATAGGTGGATTCTTTGGAGGATTACTTGCAAAAGATTACTACGATAGTAATGACGTCGATATCTTTTTTCTTGCGAGAGGTCGTAATTTATTAAAAATTAAAGAATCCGGATTACGAATTAATGAGAATGACCTTGAATTGGTCATTAAACCAAACTTAGTTTCAGATAAAGTCAGTGATTTTGGTATTGTAGATTATATTCTAATGTGTACCAAGACGTATGACTTAGAGGAAACTTTAATACAACTATTACCATCCATTAATGATAACACTATAATTATACCTTTACAAAATGGAGTTGATAGCCATGACAAGATCGCTAAACAATTACCTAAGAATAGTATTGCCAAAGGGTGTGTTTATCTTGTTTCAAGGTTAGAAGAACCTGGGTTGATTATAAAAAACGGCAACATCCATTCATTATTCTTTGGCATGGATAATGGAGGCAACGAAAAACTACAATGGCTTCAAGATGCTTTTCTAAACGCTAATATAAAATCTGTTGTATCCGAGGACATTAATAAAATCACTTGGGAGAAGTTTATTTTTTTAGCTTCTATTGCAACGGCAACAGCCTACTTTGATTCCAATATTGGTGGTATTTTAAATAGTAAAGAGAAGTATAATATGTTAATCAATTTAATAAACGAAGTCACAGATTTAGCTATATCAAAGCAAATTAATATTGATAAAAATCAGCAGAAGGTCGTTTTAGAGAAACTGAAATCACTTCCATCTGATGCGACCACTTCTATGCATTCTGATTTTCGAAATAGAAAAAACAAAACGGAACTAGAAAGTTTAACAGGTTATGTCGTTGCAGAAGGAAAGCAAAACAGAATTAATATTGAAACATTCAACAACATGTATAAGGTATTAAAAAAAGCCCCTAACGAACTGTATAATACATAGCACCTTTCAGGATGCTTCGGCTTCATACAAAAAACCGTTAGACACAATTATGAAAAAATCAATAACACTACTATTAATCGGAATTATTTCAATGGGATTATTTAGCTTCTTAAAAAAAGAAAAAAAGGTTGAGACTAATACAAATTCAGCTATTTTAGGAATGGTACTTTTAGAAGAACCAAATGCATTTGACTTAAAAGGCACCGTAAATGAATTACGGACAAAATGGAAATTAAACGTAGATGACCATGACGCGGACAACAAAGCTGCTGTATTAGTAATTGGAGATTATAATATTGCCATAGCAAATATTCCTGCTGCGATACCAGAAGGTGAAGTAGAAAGCACTGCTAAATACAACTATTTCTGGAAAAATGGAGTTGAAGAATCCTCAAAGCATAAGGGACATATCGTCTTATCAATTATGAATGCCGGAAAAAATGCCGTTTATGAAAATTTATTATACAGCAAAATTGCCTCTGCTGTTATGAACAATAGTAAATCATTAGGAATTTATATTGGTGGTAGAACTTTAGTTATAAAAAAAGACTTCTACCAAGCAAATGTAGAAATGATGTCTGAAGAAGATCTACCATTATATAATTGGATTTACTTTGGTTTAAGAAACGAAAACGGTAAACAATCGGTTTACACCTATGGACTCGCTGACTTTGGAAAACAAGAAATGGAAATTGTGGAATCGGACAACTCAATTGAAGAGTTGAATGAAATGATGTTCAATTTAGTTCATTATGTTATAGCTTATAATGTCGTATTAAAAGATGGAGAAACAATTGGAATTTCCGCAGAGCAAAAACTAAAAATTTCTGAGTCAAAAGGTAAGTTTTTAGACGGAAAAACATTGAAAATTAAATATTAGACTATATATAATTTAGTCTTCGCCCTAACCTATTCATAAAAATCCTCGCAGCTGTTCTATTCAGTTACATTTTCTAAATTAGGCTATTAAATATCTAATTTCCACAAAACTACGTAATGTTACGTATAGAAATATCTAAAATATGTTATAGCTTTATAAATTGATAATAACATCTTATAAGCTGGATATAGACAATACGTATATCCAATTGTTGTACACAATTTGACCAAAAATGACATTTGAAGATATAAAAGCAAAATATTCTGATCGAGAACCAGCGTTCCCAGCGAATTGTCCTGAACCGA
>NZ_FNCZ01000015.1 GCF_900099995.1 Winogradskyella thalassocola | reverse complement strand
TGATAACTGTTCTTCTGACCTTGAGGCTACCTTTACAGATAGCGTTGCAGATGGAACGTGTCCTAACGCATCTATTATTACAAGAACTTGGTCATTAACTGATGATTGTGATAATACTGCAACATTCGCTCAAACGATTACGGTTCAAGATACAACTGCACCTACATTTAGTGTACCTGCTGATATTACTGTCGAATGTGATGTTGATGTTACTGACTTAACGATTACTGGTGATATTACTGATGAAAATGATAACTGTTCTTCTGACCTTGAGGCTACCTTTACAGATAGCGTTTCAGATGGAACGTGTCCTAATTCTTCTATTATTACAAGAACTTGGTCATTAACTGATGATTGTGATAATACTACAACATTCGTTCAAACGATTACCGTTCAAGATACAACAGCACCTACGTTTAGTGTACCTGCTGATATTACTATCGAATGTGACGTTGATGTTACTGACTTAACTTTAACTGGCGATGCTACTGATGAAGCTGACAACTGCTCTTCTGACCTTGAGGCTACCTATACAGATAGCGTTGCAGATGGAACGTGCCCTAGCTCATCTATCATTACAAGAACTTGGTCATTAACTGATGATTGTGATAACACCACAACATTCGTTCAAACGATTACAGTTCAAGATACAACAGCACCAATGTTTAATGAAACATTACCAATAGACATTGATGCAGAATGTGATGCTGTACCAACAGCAGAAACAATGACTGCTACAGATAATTGTGGAACTGCAGAAGTTACTTTCGAAGAAGAGATTACATACGGATCATGTATGGGTGATTATATAATTGTGCGTATATGGACTGCAACAGACAGCTGTGGAAATGAAGCCGTACATACTCAGATAATTACTGTTCAGGATAATACGGCGCCAACATTGGTTAGTTCATTTAACGATACTATCATTGTGTCTTGTGACGCTATTCCTGAAGTACCAAGTTTAGTGTTTGAAGATTCATGTTCTAATAATATAGATGTATCATTTAATGAAGAATCTAATCAAACTAATGATTTAGAAGACTATAATATCACTAGAACTTGGACCGTTACAGACGATTGTGGGAACCAAGCGCTGTTCACTCAAAATATTACAATTGAAAGAAGTAACATCATTGAAGCGATAGATGTAAATCGATGTATCCTAGATTCAGAATTTGATTTATTTGATTTGTTATCTGGTGACTTTGATATGAATGGAACATGGAGTGTTGATTCTGGAGATGCTACAATTGACGGAAGTCTATTTGATCCTTCTTCTGCTGAAGTTGGTGTCTATACTTTTATGTATTCTATTACAGAAGGTCCATGTCCTACAGAAAAAATAGTAACTGTTACTTTAGATGACGATTGTGTAGTATTAGCTTGTGGTGAGGAAAATGTTGTGATTTCGAAATCAGTAACTGCTAATGGAGATGCATATAATGAGTTCTTTACCATCACAGGGGTTGAAGATTGTGGATTTGTAATAGAACTACAAATATTTAACCGTTGGGGTGCTGAGATTTATAAATCTAATAATTACTTAAACGATTGGAATGGTGAAGCACACGGTTCATCAATAGGAAGTTCTGGAAAAGTCCCAACTGGTACATATTACTATATTATCAATTTAAAAAACAGTGGTTTAGCACCTATTGCAGGTCCTATCTACGTAGCAACAAATTAATTAAAACTTAACCGATGAAGTTATCAAAAATCTTTAGTATTGCGATACTATTATTGAGTGTCTCCTCTGCCTTTGCCCAGCAGCTGCCTCAGTTTACGCAATACATGTTTAATACCATTTCTATTAATCCAGCTTATGCCGGTAGTAGAGAAACACTGAGTGTTGTTGGTTTACATAGAAGTCAGTGGGTTGGTTTAGAAGGAGGACCAGAAACACAAACATTATCTGTGCATGCTCCTTTGCGTAACGAAAACATGGGATTAGGAATTTCCTTTATCAATGATAAATTGGGTTATGAAAATTTTTCATACCTCTACGCAGATTATTCATATACCATCAAAACAAGTGAGACTACTAAATTAGCGTTTGGATTAAAAGGTGGATTTACACATTACACTTTAGATGAAGAACTACTTAATGATCCATCTGTGGTGAATGATCCATTCTTTAATGATGTTTCTAATCGTTGGAGTCCTAATGTTGGTGCTGGTGTATATTTACATTCCCCTCGTTGGTATTTTGGATTATCGGCTCCTAGAATATTAAACACCGATTACAACAAAGGAAAAAATGGCACTTTAGATTATGTTGCTTTAGAACGAATTAGTTATTACGTTACTGCTGGTTATGTTTTTGACCTTAGTGAAAACACAAAACTAAAACCGTCTGCCTTATTAAAAGCGACTAATGGAGCTCCGTTATCTTTCGATGTTTCTGCAAACTTTCTATTCCATGATAAACTTTGGTTAGGAGGAGCATATAGAGTAAATCAAAATGCAGCAGCTCTTGGTGGTATTGCAGATTTCCAAATATCAAAACAATTAAGAATTGGTTATGCTTATGAGTATCCCCTTTCTGATATCAGACCCTACACTAGCGGTACTCACGAAGTATTACTAATGTTTGAAGTCTTTAAAAGTAAACGTATTAAATCGCCTAGATATTTCTAAAAAGCCCTTATTATGAAAATCAAAATATTAGCGCTCGTTATAATTTTAAGCAGTTCGTTCGCATTTGCCCAAACGAAATTAGCCGATAAATTCTTTGAGAATTATGGTTACGTAAAAGCCATTGAATTGTATGAAAAGGCGGTTGAAAAAGGTAAAGGTGATGCTCACGTCTTAACACGATTAGGTGACGCGTATTACAATAATTCTAATTCTGAAAAAGCCGTTTATTGGTATGGAAAAGCATTGTCTGAATATAAAAACATTGAAGCCGAATATATCTATAAGTATATTCAATCACTTAGAAGTATCGGAAACTATGAAGAAGCTGATGTATGGTTTAAAAAACTTAGTGAAGCACAGCAAGGAGACAGTAGATTAAAAGGTTATAATCCTGATGAAATAGATCTATTTGACAAATTAACCTCTAAAAATAATGATGTTGTCGTAACCATAAAAAATTTAGATTTCAACTCTGAAAATTCAGACTTTGGTTCTTTTGTACATAATAACACGTTATATTTTGCTTCAAGTAGAAGTGATGATAATAAAGTGTACAATTGGAACAAAGAACCTTTTTTGGATATCTTTCAAATTGACGTTAAAGATGGTGAAGACGGTACACAATCTTACGGTTCACCAATTCAAATTAATGCAGAGGATATAAATACAAACTATCATGAAGCTTCAATTGCGATTACGAACGATGGTAAAACGATGTATTTTACACGAGATAATACTAGCAAACGTAATAGATTAAAATACGATAAAGATGGTACAACGCACCTTCAAATCTATAAAGCAACATTAGTTGGTGAGCAATGGTCTAAAGTTGAAGCACTACCTTTTAACGACGACTATTTCTCTACAGGTCATCCTACATTAAGTAGAGATAACAAAACTTTATACTTTGTGTCTGATCGCGATGGAGGTATTGGCCAGACTGATATCTATTCTGTTTCAATAAACGATGACGGAACTTACGGTCCACCAGAAAACTTAGGAGATGATATTAATACCGAAGGTCGCGAAATGTTTCCTTTTATAAGTAAAGATAATACCTTCTACTTTTCTTCAGATGGTTATTTAAACTTAGGGTTGTTAGACATTTTTAAATCTAATATCTTAAAAGATGAATCGACCACAGAACCCGTAAATATTGGAGCACCTTTTAATAGTGGTTATGACGATTTTGCTTATTTCATAGATACTGACACTCAGAATGGTTATTTCTCTTCTAACAGACCTGAAGGAAAAGGAAGTGATGATATTTATAGTTATAGCATTACAGAATGTAACCAACAAGTAACAGGAGTCGTTAGAGAAGATAGAACAGACATTATATTAAGTGATGTTAAGGTGCAACTTATTGATGAAACTGGAAAAATTATTGATGAAGTCGTAACTAAAGAAGATGGCGTATATGTCTTTGATATAGAGTGTGACAAACCTTATACTGTCTTAGCTGCTAAACCAGATTATAAAGACACTAAAGAGACCATCACTACAACTAATGAAAATGAAAAAATTAATACATTAGATTTAACGCTTATACCATTAATAAGAGATAATCAAATTGTGATTAACCCAATATTCTTTGATTTTGATAAATCGGATATAAGAACAGATGCCGAATATGAATTAGAAAATATTGTAGATGTATTGCGTAAACATCCTGAGATGATGATTAAAATTGAATCCCATACAGATAGTAGAGGTCGTGATAAATATAACATGAAGTTATCGGATAGACGTGCAAAATCGACTAGAGATTATATTATATCAAGAGGAGTCGATGCTAACAGAATAAAAAGTGCAGAAGGCTTTGGTGAAACAAAACTTTTAAATGGCTGTTCTAATGGTGTAAAATGTTCAGAAGAAGAGCATCAATTAAACAGACGATCGTACTTCTTTATTGTTAATCGTTAATTTAATCTATAAATACAAAATTGAAAAGCAGGCTCTAATGAGCTTGCTTTTTTTTGTTGATCACTATTTAAAATTTACTCCTGTTAATGAGTCAAAAGCAGTTAAAGAAAGTAACTTTGTTAGTGAAATTTTAAAATACAAAATTGAAATACTTAACGCTTTTAACTTTACTCTTATTTACCCTTACAATGTATTCTCAAACATTAAAAGGCTCTGTTTCTGATAGTATTACCAAAGAAAAACTCGCTTATGCTAATTTAGTCATAAAGGGTAAAAATAGTGGCACATATAGCAATGAAGACGGTACTTATAGCTTTAATTTATCTAAAGCTTCAATAAACGACACGTTAGTGGTGTCTTTGATAGGTTATCACCATCAAAGAATTGCTTTAAGGCACTTTCTCGATACTATTGAACACAAGTTAAACTTTCAATTATTACCTAAAATAGAGTCCTTAGTTGAAGTTCTTATCTTAAGTAAAACAAAAATATATAGTAATCATAAGATAACGTTATCTACAGGAAACAGAAAACAAGTATTTCCTACATCTGTTCCTTTTGGTTACGAGACTGCAACCCTAATAAAAAATCAAAAACAGAAAAAAGGAAAGCTAGTTGAACTATATTTAAAATTTAGAGACTCAAGTAGTGAAATTTATAAAACATATCAAACGTTTTACAGAATCGCGTTTTATAATATAAATGATTTAGGATTTCCTGGAGAACTTTTATATTTTGAAAGTATCATTATAAAGCCAGAAAAAGAGACGAAGAATTATAAAATTAATTTAGAAGATAAAGCTATTCCGTTTACTGAAAAAGGAATTTTTGTTGGTATTGAAACCATAAAACCAGACCATGTTGAGCAAAAAGGCTTAATGTATATCACAACTCCAAGCATTCTGCATACACATACAAAAGAAACGCTTAAATACTCGCGTTTTAGATCTAATGATTGGACAAAACACGCTCGAAAATCGGTAACGAAAAAGAAGTTATATGCGGTTCCTTTTATTAGGATTAAAGTGGTTTACGAAAAAGAATAAACGTAATCACCTATTATTGCATGTTACTTAAAGGAAATTAAACCGTAGATTATCGTTTAATAAAGATATTAGTAAAATACCACTTGCCAGCACTATTCTGTTCTGCTGAGACATCAAAATCAGTAAAGTCACCCTCAATATTTTCTCTATGACTAGGACTCGCTATCCACGCATTTACAACTGATTCCGCTGAACTAAAAC
This sequence comes from Winogradskyella thalassocola, assembly GCF_900099995.1. Classification (GTDB taxonomy): domain Bacteria; phylum Bacteroidota; class Bacteroidia; order Flavobacteriales; family Flavobacteriaceae; genus Winogradskyella; species Winogradskyella thalassocola. Next base: position 9,938 of record NZ_FNCZ01000015.1, on the reverse strand, counting down.
CATAAGCTACATTTTCTGTTACCAAATTAGCATCTGCATTGGCTTGTAAGCTTTGTTTTCTTAGGAAAAAATTATCGTGAGAAACATTATTAGCTTCAATCATATAATCTGTATGTGTGAATGCTACAGCTTTAACAGTTGCATGATTTTGTAACGGATCTAAACCTTCAGTAATCCTATAAGCATTAATAAGCTCCATAATTTCTATTTCTATCGATTTTGCTATAGGTGCAACAGGAACTTCAATTGAATTTAGGGCTTCATCTTCTGAAGTATCTTTAGCACAAGACGTAAAACTTAAAAGGGCAACAATAGCCAAGATAGGCAAGAGTTTAGCTGCTTTCATAATGTAGGTTATTTAGGTTTGGGACTGCTAAATTAACCGTACAGCTAAGCTAAACTGTTAATAAAATGTTAAAATCGATAAACGACGTGTCATTCATCGAAAATTAATGCAAATCATCGATGAAACGCATTTCTAAAATCAAATTTTATGTTTTTAAGCATGAAATATCTGTATTTCATCGATAAATCAATTCGTCAACTATATCAAGTCTATTATTTCATGAAGTAAACTAATTAAAAGCCCAATATAAAAACAACTATGATACTATTACTAAAAAATCTAAGGCGCCAAACGTTCAATTTTCCAATTGTAATCCTCTTGAAGTTGATATCGGATTCTATCGTGAAGTCTATTAGGTCTGCCCTGCCAAAATTCTAATTCTACAGGTCTAATCATAAAACCGCCCCAGTTTTTAGGGCGTTCTACTTCTTTGCCTTCAAATTTAGTTTCTAATTCTTTTAGTTTCGTTTCTAATTCTTCTCTATTGGCAACCACTTCACTTTGGTTAGAAACAATAGCTCCTAACTGACTTCCTCTTGGTCGCGATTCAAAATAACCGTCACTTAGATTTTCTGAAATTTTTTCAGCTTTACCTTTTATTATAATTTGTCGCTCTGCCGAATGCCAAAAAAACGATAAACACACATTTGGATTTTCTAATATTGCTTTTCCTTTTTCACTATCGTAATTGGTATAGAAAATAAAACCTTCGTGTGTGTATTTTTTAAGCAGCACTACTCTACTCTTTGGGTAACCATCTAAGCCAATAGTAGAAATTGTCATTGCATTAGTTTCATCGACATCAAAATGCGTATCCACTTCTACAAACCAATTTCGGAATAACTCTAAAGGGTTTTCAGGAACGTTATTTAATAATAATTCTCCTTTTTCATACGATTTTCTATAATTACCTATGTCTGCATTCATTACGTATTAATTTTAGATTTTCTGCTTGTATAATTTTTTCTATAGCAATTTTCACTATAAATTTAAGGATTAAAATACATAAATGAAGTTTGAAGACAGTAAATATTCTAAGCTATTAACTTATAAAAAAGAAGAGTTTTCATTTGGTACCATATACGTAACAGAATATTTTTTATTATCAGAGCTTAATGAAGGTATTCATGTAGATCATCATATTGCCAGTGAATTAATTTCTAGATTTAGCGATCACATTATTAAAGGTACTAAAACTGGTTATATTGCCAATCGTTATAATTCGTATTCTTTTGACCCGCAACTTTGGGTAGATTTTAATAATGATTATGATTCTTTTGTGGCTTCTGCAATTGTAACTTACTCCGACTTTAGTTATCTCAATGCGTCTTTAGAGAAACAATTTTTTAGTAAAAGTCTAAAACGCTGTAACAGTTTAGAACAAGCTATAGAATGGATGATGAATTTAAAAGAATTCGAAAATAAGACTAGTCAAAATTAAAAGTCTTACCATCTTTAGATAGTAGCACATTATCAAAAACGGTTTTTGCTTCAGATTTAAATTCCTCGTATCCGTTATAACGTGTTGAATAATGCCCAAGTATTAAAGTTTCTACATTGGCTTTCTTAGCTATAGTAGCAGCTTGTTTTGCTGTACTGTGTTTTGTTGGAATACAAAGGGCTTCATTTTTATCTAAAAAAGTCGATTCGTGATATAAAACTGTACAGTCTTTTATAATAGGAATTATATCTTCATTGTAAACCGTATCACTACAAAACGCATAACTTTTTGATGGTATCGGATCTTTAGTTACTTTTTTATTGCTGATTAAAACACCGTCTTCATTTTCAACATCAAACCCCTGCTTTAATTTTCTGAAATAGGCCTTGTCAATATTAGCTTCAGTCACTAAATTTATGTCTAGCTTTCGTTCATTTTCCTTCTCTTTAAAGAGAAATCCGTTGGTGTAAATACGATGTTTTAATGGAATTGTAAAAACTTCAACTTTATCATCTTCGTAAATTAACTCTGATTCCTTTGAATTTAATTCATGAAAAATAAGCGGATATTTCGTCCAACTCGCAGATAATTTCATTTGAAGTAAAATCACCTCCTTTAGGCCTTTTGGAGCATAAATATGAAGTTCTGTTTCTCGAGTTAAAAGACTAAAGGTATTCACCAAACCAATCAAACCAAAATAATGGTCACCATGAAGGTGGGAAATAAAAACATGCTTAATCCTCGAAAACTTAACCTTATTCCGTCTTAATTCTACTTGTGTACCTTCTCCGCAATCTATTAAAAACATATTGTTTTTAATCTCTAAAATTTGAGCAGTTGGATTGCTATTAATACTTGGAGTGGCACTATGACAGCCGAGAATGGTTAATTTCATTAAATATGAAGTTGTTGGTTGCTAAATTGTAAAATCGATATGGTTAATCGACAAACCTCTCAACAACTAACGTTTTTTTTTAGAAGTCTAAATCGCGTTCAATATCTTCCATTTCAATAATATCGAATGCTTCTTGCATCGTTGGCACGACCACTATTTCATCTGGCATTTCGTTTAAATCTACTTTTTCTGACACCAATACAAATGATTTCTTATCATTACGGTGCGTATTACTAATTCGTAAAAACTCAATAATATCTTGTAACGAAATTTTATTTAAACTCGTAAGATTAATAACAAGGTGAGTCTTTTTATAGGTAACGTAATCTGCTTCAATTTTTTTAACTAAATCAATAATTGAAATCTTTTCTTGAGTAATAATGGTAGTGTTACCATCTCTATCTATAATCATAAGTTATTGTTTTATTTTAGAAGCTAATAAATAAATGACTGCCATCCTAACGGCGACTCCATTTTCTACTTGATTTAAGATAATGGCTTGTTTAGAATCGGCAACATCACTTGTAATTTCTACTCCTCTATTTATAGGTCCAGGATGCATAATTACAATCTCTTTATCTAAGCTATCTAATAGTTCTTTATTAACACCAAATTGTTGTGTATATTCTCTAGTTGAAGGAAAATAACTAATATCCATACGCTCATTCTGTACTCTGAGCATATTAGCAACATCGCACCATTCTAAGGCTTTTTTTAGATTGGTTTCTACCTTCACACCTAAATCCTTAATGTATTTAGGTAATAACGTTTTAGGGCCGCATACCATCACATTGGCTCCTTGTAATTGTAAGGCATAAATGTTTGAAAGTGCTACACGACTATGTAAAATATCACCTACAATAACCACATTTTTTCCTTTAACGCTTCCTAATTTCTCTCTAATTGAATACGAATCCAATAAGGCTTGTGTTGGATGTTCATGTGCGCCATCACCCGCATTAATAATACTTGCATTAACATGTTTTGAAAGAAATACACCTGCTCCTGGATTAGGATGGCGCATCACTACCATATCTACTTTCATAGATAAAATATTATTAACCGTATCTATAAGTGTTTCCCCTTTTTTAACGGACGACTGTGATGCTGAAAAATTAATAACATCGGCAGATAATCGTTTTTCTGCTAATTCGAACGATAGTTTGGTACGTGTAGAATTTTCGAAAAACAGATTGGCAATAGTGATATCTCTAAGTGATGGTACTTTTTTAATGGGTCTATTAATAACCTCTTTAAACTGATCTGCAGTTTCAAAAATAAGGTCGATATCTTGTTTGGTCAGATATTTAATTCCTAATAAGTGATTGACACTTAATTCGCTCATTTTGTTTTACTTTAATTAGCTTTTGGCTATTAGCTATTTGTCTTTAGCTATTCCTTTTTTATTTTTCAGACTCAATTTCAAATTCGAGTTCAATTTCATCTTCTTACTTATCCACCAAATAAACGGCATCTTCGCCTTCATTCTCAACCCACTTTACTATTACCTTTTGGTTATCGATGGCATCTACTTGTCGTCCTCTATAATTAGGCTGAATAGGCAAATGTCTACTAAAACGTCTATCAATTAAGGTTAATAACTCGATGTCTTTTGGTCTTCCAAAGGATTGAATTGCTGTAAGTGCAGATCTGATACTTCGACCTGTATATAAAACATCGTCTATAAAAACTACGTTTTTGTCTTCAACAATAAAATCTATAATAGTGGTGTTGGCTTCTAATGGTTTGTCTCCTCTTCTAAAGTCATCTCTAAAAAAAGTGATATCTAAATGACCAAGTTGAATGTTCTTTATCTTATAATCGTCGGTTAGAATATGCGCTAATCGATCGGCTAAAAATTTTCCTCTTGGCTGAATTCCAATTAAAACAGTTTCAGAAAAGTCATCGTGATTTTCAATGAGTTGACACGCCAATCTGTGAAGAATAATATTGACTTCCTTTGAGTTAAGTAGTACTTTGTGACTCATATAGTTTCCAAACGTTGTTGGTTTACAAAGTTAGGATAAAATTTGTGGTTTGCAATAGCTTTTCTCTCAAAGACAATTCCAGAAAAGAAATAAATAGAGGCAGTATTGAGTTTATGTTTTAGCCTTAAATGAATATAATGTTTAAAATGAAAACATTTGAGCATAACTAAAATGGAGCTTCACAATTAAAACTAACCCACTCTCGTTTTTTTGGATGCTCAAAACTTAATGTTTCAGCATGAAGGTGTAAACGGTTTGCTAGCATACCATATAAATCGTCTCCTACTATTGGAGAGTTTAAACCTTTGTGATGCGCGGCATGCACACGTAATTGATGTGTTCTTCCTGAGATTGGATAAAAATGGATTCTCGTTTTGTTATCCTTAACCTCAACAACTTCATAATTTGTGGTTGCTTTTTTACCGTGTTCATAACACACTAATTGTCTTGGTCTATTATTTAAATCCACGCGAAGTGGTAGATCTATCGTTCCTTTTGTTGAATCTAAAATTCCATCTAAAACCGCTACATAGCGTTTTTTAACGGTTCGATTAATAAACTGTTTTTGAAGGTGTTTATGAGTTCTTTCATTTTTGGCTACGACTAATAAACCAGAAGTAGACATATCTAAACGGTGTAATAATAAAGGACCTGTGGCTTCAGGTAAATACGTTTTTATACGTGTTAAAACAGAATCTTTGATGGTTTTTCCTGGTACTGATAAGAACTCATGTGGTTTATTGAGTACTAAAAGCACATCGTCTTCATAGATAATATCTAGTTCTCCTTTAAATACACCTGCAGATTCAATTGGGTTAGGTTCTACATCCAAACCTTGCATCATGTGTCCTAAAATAGGTTCGCATCGTCCACGACAAGATGGATAAAATTGTCCATGACGACGCACTTCTGTGTTTGGTGAAATTCCCCACCAAAATTCGGCCATAGCAACGGGTTTTAAATTATTTTCAAAAGCATATTGAAATAATTTAGGAGCTGCGCATTCACCTGCAGCTGCTGGTGGTTGTCCTAAATCTGTAGCTTTAAAAATATCTATTAAATCTTTTCTATCTCTTCTTGCATTTAAGAAACGATACTGCTCATGAATTTGTTTCTGTAAACTTGCCGAGAGCGTTTTTCGTTCTAGTTTTAAAGTTTCAATAGGTTGCTTTAATTCCGCTAAAGTATGTTCTGCCTTTTCAAGTTCAGAATCTAACTTTAGTTTTAAGTATTTTAAATCAATATTACTTTGAATACTTTGATGTTTCAAGGTTTCAAAAAAGACATCTTTCTCTTTGATTGTAAGTTTATCCTCTGCCTCTACCCTTTGTTGTTTTCTGATTTGTTTTTCAGCTTTTGCTTTCTTTTTAAAATCTTTGAGCTCTTGGATGGTTTTAAGCTTTGTATGTTTTAAATTTAATTGAGCATTTTCTAATTCTGGGTTTTGTTCTAATCTTTCAATGTCAGCAGTCAGACGATTTAAATGCATTTCATTTGGCTTGTAAAAACCGTCTTTTTTTAAGGTATCATAAACTGGTGGCACAAATCCTTTTAAATGGTTGCTCTCTGCTAATTTGCCTGAAAACGCACTGATGTAACCTATTTGACCTTCAGTAGTCTTAACAATCATAACACCAAACATCTTCCCGATTTCTAAACCTTTCTCGGTGTCTTCTAAACCAAAATTATGTTTAAAATCTGTTTGCGTATTTAGATACGTTTTAACCTCATCTGCAGCAGCAATACAAAGTGGATGCGGAGTGTAATAAAACGGAAAGGTAAATTGTTCCGGAAGCGTTTCCGAAGGATTAAATTCTATGGGATGAAAACATCCGTTTTCCGTATGAAACATGTGGCTTTTATTGATTTGTAAAGAAACGAAAATCTTTGATTTCAATTAGAAGGATTTCTAAAATTTTTGGAATTATATTGAGATTCATTTGATTTGAAAAACTTCTGGATGTTTCTTTTTATCTAAAAGCTTTAGAGATAAAAATCACTCGAAGTGACAAAAGTTTTTTTTACTTTGGCATCATAATTGGAATTACAGATTTATAACCAATAAAAACACAAGATTATGAAAAGACTTCTACTATTATCTGTCCTTGTTACGGTACTTATATCTTGTAGTGCCAAAAAACAAATTGAAAGCGCCATTAGTCATGGAAATTATGACCAGGCTATTTCTGAAGCTTTAGAAAAATTAGAAAACAATAAAGATAAAAAAAGTAAGCAAGATTATATTGTGATGCTCGAGGAGGCTTATAATAAAGTTTTAGATGAGGATTTACAAACCATAAAACATCTGAAAAAAGATGGTAATCCAGAGCAATACAAAACCATTTATAATATGTATTCGGATTTAGAAGCTAGGCAAACTGCAATAAAACGCGTAATGCCTTTACAGGTAAATGGAAAAACTATAAACTTTAAATTTAAAGATTACAGTACAGAACTTGTAGAGTATAGATATAAAACTTCTGATTATTTAATTAATCAAGGTATAGCACTTTTAGATTCTAACGATAAGTATAATGCTAGAGAAGCACATGATATCTTTAGTTATATAGAGCGTATAAATCCAAATTTTGAAGAAAACAGAAGCTTAATTACAGAAGCACATCAAAAAGGAATGGATTATATACATGTCTCCATACAAAACCAGACGCAACAAATTATTCCGCAACAATTAGAAGCTGAACTATTAGATTTCAATACCTATGGATTAAATCAATTTTGGACGACATACCATGCTAGTACCGATAAATCGATAGATTATGATTTTGCAATGCAGTTACAATTGAAGCAAATAAATGTATCTCCAGAACGTATTAATGAACGTCAAGAATTAAGAGAACAAGACATAGTGGACGGTTGGGAATACCAATTAGACAGAGCCGGAAATGTAAAAAAGGATAGTCTTGGTAACGATATAAAGATCGATAAAATCGTAAAAGTAAAGGCACGATTTTTAGAAGTTATACAGACCAAATCAGCTCAAGTTATAGCAAATGTTGTTTATACCGATTTAAAACAGAATCAAACCATTGATACGTTTACCATAGATAGTGGTTTTATTTTCGAAAATGTATTTGGAACCTATAAAGGAGATAAAAGGGCTTTAAATAAAAACGATAGAAGCTTGATTAACCAAAGACAAATTCAGTTTCCATCTGATGAGCAAATGGTATTTGACACGGGTGAAGATTTAAAGCTACAACTTAAAAATATTATTAGTTCTTATAGTGTTAGAAGAGGTTAAAATCTTTATAATTTTAAGAGTAAAGAACTCCTACCGCAAGTAGGAGTTTTTTCTTATATCTATTTTTAATTAAAAACAATGTACTTAAAGATTAATGAAATCGAGTTTTGATAAAGAAAAAACAGATAACGTCTATAAAAAAAACAACCCAAAATAATACTGTACAATTGGAAAAAATAAGATTAGATTTTATACCTACTGTTTTTAAACGTTTTTACCTGTCATTTAGGCTGTTAAAACCTCTAGAATAATTAAAAAATTGTAATTTTGTATAGTATTAAGTTCAAAATATTCATTATTGTATCTATAAATAAGTATCATATCCCTAATTTATAATAGACTTAAAGTGTAAGCGTACGCCTAGTAAAATAAGAAAACCACCTATTTTGCTGTAATCATAACATTAAAACAAATTACACTTAATCGATGTTTTTTAACTTTTTATCGATTTTTTAGTTTGATTTTAATTTTTTACTTTATATATTTGGCCCTCCCTCATTAATGAATAATATTAATTTATTTTATTAATTCAACCAATTGAATAAAAAAGTCTTAGGACATTATAATTTAAGTTATTAACAATAACCTATTGCTCTTATGAAACAAAGTTACACCTTGTTAATCCAATTTTTAATTGCTTTAACCCTTTCCGCAAGCTTAACTGCGCAAAACGAGTTTATTACAACTTGGAAAACGGATAATCCTGGTACTTCGAACGCGACTTCTATAACGATACCGACTGCTGCCTCAGGTTATAATTATGATGTAGACTGGGAAAATGACGGAACTTGGGACGATTTCGGTGTAACTGGAGACATTACTCATGACTATGGTATAATTGGCACTCGTACTGTTGCAATTAGAGGAACTTTTCCCAGAATTTATTTTAATAATTCTGGTGATAGACAAAAACTTCTTGAAGTTAATCAATGGGGAACTATTGCATGGAGTACTATGACTCGAGCTTTCGCTGGTTGCGAGAATTTAAAAATATCTGCTCCCGATGCACCAAATCTTACATTTGTAACAAACTTAATTCAGATGTTTCAAAATGCAACATATTTATTAGGAGATATAAGTGGCTGGAATGTTTCTAATATTACTAACATGTCTAACATGTTTGATAATGCAACTTTTTTTGATGGAGATTTGAGTAGCTGGGATGTTTCTGCCGTTACTAATATGAATAACATGCTTAGGAATGTTACTCTCTCAACTACTAATTATGAGAATATTCTAATCGGTTGGAACAGTCAAACTTTGCAAAACGGAGTTAGTTTTCATGGTGGTAATAGTCAATATTGCTCTGTTGCCGCTACAAATGCAAGAGCTAATATCATGGCTAGTGATAGTTGGATCATTACTGATGGAGGTACAATTCCACCAACAGCTGCATGTATTGTTACGCCTTTTACGTTGTACCTAAATGCAAGTGGAAATGCTACCTTAGATCCTAATGATGTAGATAATGGATCAATACTTAATTGTGCAGGTACACTCGGTTTAAGTTTATCCAAGACCGCTTTTACCTGTGCAAACTTAGGAAGTAATTCTGTTACCCTAACTGTTGATGATGGTAATGGCAATACTGATACTTGTACAGCTACTGTTGAGGTTGTTGACAATATTAACCCTACTGCGTCTAATCCTGCAGATATTAACGTACAATGCTTAGGTGATGTACCTGCTGCAGATATTACTGTAGTGACAGATGAAGCCGATAACTGTGGAACACCTACAGTTGCTTTTGTGAGTCAAACTGCTAACCCTGCTATTAACAACGGAACCATTACTAGAACATATTCCGTAACGGATGCGAGTGGAAATTCTATTAACGTTTCTCAAGATATTAACATCCTTGATAATACAGATCCTACAGCATCTAATCCTGCTGATATTAACGTACAATGCTTAGGTGATGTACCTGCTACTGACATTACAGTAGTGACAGATGAAGCGGATAACTGTGGAACACCTACAGTTGCTTTTGTGAGTCAAACTGCTAA
>NZ_FNCZ01000013.1 GCF_900099995.1 Winogradskyella thalassocola | reverse complement strand
AATGATACCTCTGTGTGTTATGAAGTTGCCGCATTAACCTTACAGGTAAATCCATTACCCGAATTTAATTTAGAAGCCAATTATATTCTATGTTTAAATACTAATGGTACCGAAGTTTTAGACCCATTAGTGATTGATACCGGTTTATCAGCAACAGACTATAGTTTTGAGTGGAGTTATAACAGCACCATGATACCAGGAGCAACAGGGCCAAGTATTATGCCAACCCAAGGAGGAAGTTATAGTGTTTTAGTGACAGATATGAGCACATCCACAGAGACCAATTGTACTAATACCGATACAACTGACGTTATAGAAAGTGAACCACCAAGTTTAACGATAGAACTCTTAACTCAAGCTTTTGCTGACAACCATGTTTTAGAAGCCATAGCTACCGGAATTGGAGTTTATGAATACAGTTTAGATGGAGGACCATGGCAAGATGAAGGCATCTTTACAGGCTTATCATCAGGAGACCATGAGATCACAGCACGAGATAAAAATGGTTGTGGATTAATCGCTGTATCAAAGTTTATTATCGACTATCCGCTGTATTTTACGCCCAACGGAGATGGAAATAATGAAACTTGGAACATTGAAGGTGTTGGAAGTAATGCAAAAATTTATATATTTGACCGGTACGGAAAATTATTAAAACAATTAAGTCCCGATGGAAATGGTTGGGATGGAACGTTTAATAATGAAGCAATGCCAACGAGTGACTACTGGTTTACAGTAGAATACGACGAACCAAGCAACGGTGTACGTAAAGAATTTAAAGCCCATTTTACCTTGAAACGATAAGAAATTATGAGATTAAAAAAGTATTGTTTAGTAGCATTTATAGCTTTTGCAGCAAATTTTAGCTTTGCCCAAGAAGGTATTCCTATTTATTCTGATTATTTAACAGATAATTATTACCTAATTCACCCATCTATGGCAGGTGTTGCTAACTGTGCTAAAGTGAGATTAACAGCAAGACAACAATGGTTTGGTGTTGATGATGCTCCGAGCTTACAAACCTTAAGTATGAATGGAAGAATAGGAGATTCTCCAGTAGCTATTGGAGGTGTTCTTTTTAATGACTCTAATGGATATCATTCTACAGTTGGTGGTTATGCTACGTTCGCTTATCATTTAATGTTTTCGAGAAATGAAATTGATTTAAATATGTTGTCATTTGGTTTGAGTGCTGGATTTTTACAGTACAAACTAGATGAAACAAGTTGGTTAGCGCCAGGAGAATTTGATGCAGCAGTTGCAGGAATTGAACAAAGTGCTACAAACTTTAATATTGACTTTGGATTTTCTTACCATTTTGTAGATTTCTATGCGCATTTTACGGCTAAGAATATTCTAGATAATGATGGTGTAAACTATAATCAAAATGGAGAATTTGAATTTAAAAACTTAAGAACTTATTTATTGTCTTCTGGTTATACGTTCAGTCAATATGGAAGTGAATGGAGTTATGAGCCTTCTATAATGTATATGTATAGAGATGCAACAGCAGAGTCTTCAATAGATATTAATGCTAAAGTTTATAAAGAAATGGATTTTGGTAAAGTTTGGGGTGGCTTATCTTACAGACGTAGTTTAGATGGAGCTGAGTTCCAAGATGGATCTGGTGTTACCAGTCAAAAATTACAATACATCACGCCATTTTTAGGTATAGATTATAATAATTTTGTATTTGCATATACATATTCATACCAAGCAAATACGGTGAATTTTAATACTGGTGGTTTTCATCAATTAACGCTTGGTTTCAACTTTAACTGTAGACGAGAGAAATATGAGTGTAATTGTCCTGCAATTAACTAATATAAATAACACATAAAAAAAGGCTCAATGTAAATTGAGCCTTTTTTTGTTTTCATAATTACGTTTTATTCCCATTTATAGTTTTTCTGTTCAGCTTGTGACTTCAATGCTTTAATCATCGCACTTTCTAATCCATTACTAGAATCTTTAGTCTGCTTAGCAAGATAATCCCGTCGATTTAAATTTAATGTAGCTATTTCATCTTGAAGTTTTTTACGCAATTGCGCTTTTTCTTCAACATAAGTTTTAATTTCAGATTTAGATTTTCCCTTTAATTCTTTAGGCAATTCACTATCTTTAATTTTATCATAAGAGAACCCTTCTTCTTTTTCAGCATCTACCAAATCCCAAGAACTGTTTTTGTATAGACGTGAGCTTTTACTTACGGTTCTACTTACTGCATTGGCTTTATTATAACTTCTAGCATTAGAGTCTTGTTCTGCCTGCATTTCCATTTTAGCTCTACCTGTACTTCCATAAGCAACATAGGTTGTATTCAATTTTTCATTCAACTCTAAAATTTTGTCATCATAAGGAGATGCCACATGCACAGTTGCTTCATTATGATTGATAGCCATATAATTTCCGTGTGTTAAATCGGCTCCATCTTTCCATTTGGTTGAAATACCTTGATTGTAATCACCACAAAAAATGGTGTTCACAGTCACATCGTTTTGATGTGCTAATTTAGAGGCGTCTTTGTAACTGACGTTTCCTTGTGTGTAAGGTTCGTTCCCTGCGATGAAAATAAGTTTTAAATCCTCTTTGTTATCTCCCCATTCTAATTGGCTTAAAGCCGTGTTAATTACTTTTCCACAGTATTCATTGCCTCCATTAGTAGTTAGTGAAAATAGGGATTTTGAAATTTCATCCAAATCATCACTAAACGCAATGACTTGTCTTAAATAGCCTTCGTCTGCGTTAAGATTATCATTTCCGTATTCGTAAAGTGCAATTTTTAAATTAGGACTTTGTTCTTCACATTTGGCATAAGAGAGTTCATTTACAATTTTCCAAAGTTGCGCTTTGGCTTGGTCTATTAAACCATCCATACTATTACTGGTGTCGAGTAGCAACGCGACTTTAATTTCTGGATTTTTATCTTTTGAAGTTGTTTTAATCACTATTTCGGAGATGGCTAAATCTTGAGTTCTGTTTTTTGAATTTGCATTGCAAGCTGTAAGTGATGCTAAGCTCACTGCAAGGATTAAGGTTTTAAATTGAGTTTTCATATGTTTTATTTTTTCTAGTTTTTTGTGTATTTATTTTTCACGATTAAGTATCTAATTCCCCTTAAAAATATACTCTTACCGTAAAATCATTTAAAGAACCATAGTTACCTGTATGATATTCGCTTAACAAATGAAGTCTTGATTCTAGGTTCTAACAGCGCAGCGGTCTAGATTCTTTTCTATTTTTTAGTATTCAATTCTTTAACATCGATGGTGCCGTTTGGAGAAATCACATAGTATTTATGATCTATTTTTGTTTCTACAATTGGTGCAGGTATTTTTTCTTCTGGCTTGGGTGTAAAAGCTAGTTTTATATTCATACCTATTTGAACAACAGGTTCTAAAATGGAAGGGTTAATCACCACATCATAATTTTCATACGTTAAAGGTTGGTAATAATAGGACGTCTGCTTTTTTACCGTTGTAACACCTTTACTTTTATCTAAAGCTTCAACTGAAGTACTATTATAAGCTTGATAGCTTTGGTAGAAGTCCTTTGGGAAATAACAGTATTTATCATCTGCAATAGCTACATTATAAGTAGACATGTCAAATCCTAATGCCTGGTAATATGCTTTTTTATCTTCAATAAGTTTTAATAATTCATCTTGAAGGTTTTTATAGACCTCTTGAATATTATCTATATAATAATCAACCTTAACCAAGTTATAAACTTCACTTTGTGCACAAGCTTCTAAAATGGCTTCAAATTGATTGGTTTTTGTAAATTGAACATGAATGTTTTGTTGTAATTCAAACCCTTTAGGAACTTCCGTATACGTTTTACTGAATAATTTCTTAGTGACTTCAACTTCATAAATAGGAATAAAAGAAATCACATCAATGGCGATATCCTTTTGAGTAATACCTTTCGTATTTAAACGATTTTTAATTTGGTCTATACGTTCTTTCATCAGTTGATTTGTCATTTCAGCGGATGGTCCCATTTGAGAGACATTAAATATGGCGGTGTACGTCGTGGCACTTACATTTTGAAGCGCTTTTACATCAACGGTTAGTACATTGCTTGGGTGAAGTGTTTGGTTAATTTGTTGCTGAACCGTTGGATTGTAGATTTGTGCATTTCCAGAGCTTAAAATATTTTGTCTAGAAATATCTTGTGTGATTTCATTGTAATTTCCTCGGTGTTGAGCCGACATGTGAGTACAACTTATTAAGAAGAGCAATAGTGTTAAATTGATTGATTTCATTTTTATATTGTTTTTTGATTTATGGCGTAAAGCTCTGCTGAAAATACAGGGATTAAAAACCACAATGAGTAAAGTGCTATTTCGGGTGAGTGAAGTCTTCTATAGTTTTAGTAGAAGCAGCTTTTTAGGTCTAAAACGGTATCGAATTTTGAATACCGCATTTTTTGAAACCAAATAAAGTATGTAGTTTAGTCCAACTAATAAAAAGCGAAGTGAGAATTTCTAAAACATACTATATACTACTATTGTTTTGCCTTATAGGTTTTATATCCTTTGGGCAAAATAGGGAGATAAAGAGTGCTGATGAAAGTGCTGCATTTACCATTAGAGGTTCCGTATCTGAAAAGGGAACCCATAAACCATATAAGAATGTAGAAATTTTAGTAAATGGAGGGAGATATGTAACCACTAGTTTTGACGGCTCTTTTGATATAAAAGCTAAAATTGGTGACGAACTTATTATTAAACATCCCGATTTTGAAACTATTTATTACACTATAAAATCTAATGAACGTATTAGTATTGAAGTTGTAGATGCAAAGCAATCTAGTTTTCGCGGTAGAAGTAAAGGCGACTTTAAACGGTTTAATCAGATGATTGATTCTGCTGATGTCTACTTAAAAAAAGATGCAGAGAAAAGTATAAAGTTTATTGGAGATGCTTTGGATGTAAATGTCAGTGCCGCACAAAGTGCTGAAGCGCAAGAATTATTAGGTGACATTTATGTGCATTGGAAACAGTATGATTTGGCGATTTCGGCCTATAGAATTAGCCTTCAGAATATAGAAACAGCTTCTGCAGAATTGAAGTTAGCAAATGCCTACCTCAATAATGGTGATTTTGAAAATAGTCTTATGAGCTACAAACAGATAGATGAAAATACCTTGTCTAACTACGAAAAAACGATATGGTTAGAAGGTATTGGTGATGCTTATGTTAAAGCGAAAGATTTTACTAAGGCTATTAAATCTTATGAAGATGGTTTAAAAGTGGCCCAAAAGCATCTCATAGCACCAAAAATTACAGATTTAAATTCTAAAATAGCGCAAGTTTACAGTGAGCAAGGGCAGACTACCAAAGCTAAAGGATACTTTACAAATTCGTTAAATTTAGCTAAGAAAGAAAATAAAAAACGTGCTGTTGAAGAGCAGGTTAAAGTAGCGGAGTTTAATAGTGAAAATGCAGAATACGAAAGTGAGATTGTATTGAGAAAATTGGCTATTGAAGGTATTAAAGATATTGAGAACGATTCTATTATTAGCAACGAAAGTCCAATTACATCGCAAAAGCAAAATTATAAAATTGGTAATGCTTATTTACTAAGTAACGATTTAACGAATGCCATTCCGTATTTAGAGAAAAGTAGGGAAGAAGCAGGTGAAAGGGGAGATTTAGATGTTAAGTTAGATGCGACACGAAAACTTTCTGAAGTCAATGCCAGATTAGGTAATACAGAAAAAACGATAGCTTATAATGACGAGTATAAAGATGTTGTGGATGAATTATATGCTAAAAAAATTCAAGAAATTTCTCAAGCAGCTCGTTTTAGTCGGAATATTGCAGAGCAACAAAATAGAATAACATCTTTAGAAAGTGATCGCGCTTTATCTAAAAGTACTTACGAATTAACACAAGAACGCAATAAAAGCCAGCAGCTTATTATTTACTCGCTAATTGGTGGTTTAATACTGTTGTTAATTACCGGCTATTTAATGTTTAAATATATTAAACAACAACGTTTGGCAAATAATTTATTGGCCTTAAAATCGTTACGAAGCCAAATGAATCCACACTTTATTTTTAATGCTTTAAACTCAGTAAATACATTTATTGCGACAAACGATGAGCGTACAGCAAACAAATATTTATCTGATTTCTCACAATTGATGCGTGCGGTTTTAGAGAATAGTGAAGAAGATTTTATTCCTTTGAAAAAAGAAATCGAATTATTGAATTTATATACGAAGCTAGAACATTTTAGATTTCAAGATAAGTTTGATTATGCTATTGAGGTCGATGACACTATCGATGTTGAAGAATTCCAGATTCCACCAATGTTATTGCAGCCGTATATTGAAAATGCGGTGTGGCATGGACTGCGTTATAAAACAGAGAAAGGACATTTGAATATTAATATTCAGCCAAAATCTAAAGATGAAATAACGATTACTATTTCAGATGATGGTATCGGAAGGGCGCGTTCTAAAGCTTTGAAAACTGATCATCAGAAAAAGCAGAACTCAAAAGGAATGAACAACATTAAAAAACGTGTTGCCATTTTGAATGAGATGTATAAAGATAAAGTTGATGTTACGATTAACGATTTTCAAGAATTGGAAGATGCAGGGACAAAAGTAGTCGTGACACTTAAAAAAGACTAAATAAAGTTTGAAGCCTAAAGTTGGAAGTTGGAAGTAACTTCGAGCTTCGAGCTTCTCACTTCAAACTATAGACTATGAAACTAAACGCCATAATAGTAGAAGATGAAGAAAATAGCAGACTGATTTTAAGAAATTATCTGACTAAGTATTGTCCTAATATTTCAATTTTAGGAGAAGCTGCTAATGTTGAAGACGCCTTAGTTTTAATTAGAAACAGTGATTTAGATGTCGTGTTTTTAGATGTAGAAATGCCCTATGGTAATGCCTTCGATTTATTAGACAAAGTTGGAGATGTTAATTTTGAAACCATATTTGTGACGGCATACAATCACTATGCGATTGACGCACTAAATGCACATGCCTCTTATTATTTAATGAAACCCATTTCTATTGATGAATTGATTAAGGCCGTGGATTATGTTACTGAAATTAGAACGAAAGAAGATGCGCTTCAAGATCAGATTTTAGTACCAAAGACCAATACTGTAAGTGGAAAGATTACCATTCCTCAACAAGATGGTTTTGAAGTTATAGAAACTGCAGACATTATGTATTGTAAGGCTGATGACAACTACACCGAAATATATCTGAACAACAATAAAAAGAAACTCGTTAGTAAAACTTTAAAATATATTGAAGAAAGTCTAAAAGACGCCAATTTTGCTAGAGTCCACAAAAGCTATTTAGTTAATGTCAATGAAATCGTAAAATATGTAAAAGGCAAAGGAGGAAGTGTAGTGCTAAGTAACGGAAAAGAAATTATGGTTTCGGCTTCTAAAAAATCTGATTTATTGTCTTATTTTAAATAATCCTATCATTTTAATTCTCTTCGGTTGAATTTAGGTTGAAATTTCCGAGGCCCTTCAGTGATAAGTTTTTTTCTAAATAGCAAATAAAATATAGAACCTATAGCTGGAAAGAATAAAATAGTTAAAAACCATACTGTACTCATATAAGGATTTTTAAACCGAGAGCGCGTAATATCAAAAATTGCCCACAGCCATAATACAATAGCTACAATAATAAAACCGATAATTAAAAAAGATTCCATAATGCTGGTTTTAAGACATTTAAATACTCAATTCGACAACTGACCCTTCATTAGATCTCACATTAAAAACGGTATCATCTTCAAAAATTAAATACTGACCTTTAATACCAATTAGTTTTCCTGAATAATGAGGGGTTTTACTCAAATTCAGACTTTTTAGCTTTTCAGGATAGTGTTCTACAGGGAATTTAATGTGTGTTTCTGTGTTGTCTTCAATAAAATAAGGTAAGGCTTCCTCAGGAATGTAAGCTTTTAATTTTTGTTTCCATTCTAATAAATCTTCATCTTTTATATCGTTCTTTAACATCGTTCGCCAATTGGTTTTATCGGCGACATAATCTTTTAAAGCAACTTCAGTAATGCCTGCTAAATAACGGTTTGGGACTTCAACAATTTCAACCGCTTCATGAGCACCTTGATCAATCCAACGTGTTGGCACTTGACTCTTCCTCGTAACTCCAACTTTTACGTTGCTCGAATTGGCTAAATACACAATATGTGGTTGTAGTTGCACTTTTGTTTCATAATCTAAATCTCTATCTTCTTTACCTAAATGTGCTGTGCTTAACTCAGGTCTCATAATCCAATCGCCAGCAAAGGGTTTGTCAAAAAAGCAGGTTTTACAAAAACCTTGTCTGTAAATAGATTTGTTTAATCCGCAGCTCAAACATTGGTGTCCAATCAGTTTTATGTCAATGGTTTTGTTTAATAATTGATTCACATGAATAAAGTCATTCTCAAAGACCAAATAGTACTGAATAGGTTCTAAAAACTCGGTTTGCATTTTAGTGAGGACTCCTGTATAAAGCATAAAGAAATTTAGTATTTTTAGCATTAATTAATAGCGTAAAGATAGCCAATCCATGCCAATTCCTATTGTAAATTCCATTGCGTCTTGGTTTTTGAAAAAACGATTCCATCAAATTGAATTGTTTCTAAAATACCCTAACGAAGTACAGAACGAGTTACTTTTTAGTTTATTAAAACTCGCAAAGGACACTGAGGTCGGTAGACAATATGATTTCGATTCTATTAAATCCTATAGAGAGTTTAATGAACGTATTCCTATTGTAAATTATGAAGAATTTCAACCATTAATAGAACGTTCTCGTAATGGTGAACAGAATATCTTTTGGCCAAGACCTATAAAATGGTTTGCCAAATCTAGCGGAACAACGAATGCTAAAAGCAAATTTATTCCTGTAAGTTTTGAATCTCTTGAAGATTGCCATTATGCGGCAAGTAAAGATTTGTTGTGTATGTATTTGAATAATAATGAAGATGCGCAATTGTTTACAGGTAAAAGTTTACGCTTAGGAGGTAGTAAAGAACTATACAAAGAAAATGGAACTGTATTTGGTGATTTAAGTGCTATTCTAATTGATAATATGCCATTTTGGGCAGAGTTTAGTAGTACACCTAGTAATCGTGTCTCGCTAATGAGCGATTGGGAAACTAAGATGCAGGCTATAGTTGAAGAAACTATAGAGGAAAACGTAACTAGTTTAGCTGGTGTACCATCTTGGATGTTGGTTTTACTAAACAATGTTTTAGAAAAAACGGGTAAAGACAGTATTTTAGATATTTGGCCAAATCTAGAAGTTTATTTTCATGGTGGAGTAAATTTCAATCCATATGTAGAACAGTATAAGGCTATTTTACCATCGGATAAGTTTAGATATTACGAGATTTATAATGCATCTGAAGGCTTTTTTGCTATTCAAGATCAAAATAATTCTAGTGATTTATTGTTGATGTTAGATTACGGTATTTTCTATGAATTTATTCCTATGGATTCATACGGTACTGAAGAACAAATAGTGATTCCGTTAAGCGATGTTAAACTCAACACTAACTACGCGGTTATTATTACGACCAACGCTGGTTTATGGAGATACAAAATTGGGGATACAATTCGATTTGTAAGTTTAAGTCCACATAGAATTAAGGTTTCGGGCAGAACAAAACATCATATTAATGTTTTTGGTGAAGAATTAATTATAGAAAATGCAGAGGAAGCGCTAAGAAACGTTTGTGAACATACATCGGCTGAAATAGTGGATTATACAGCGGCTCCTATTTTTATGGAAGGTAAAGAAAAGGGGGCGCACGAGTGGATCATAGAATTTAAGCGACCTCCTGTTGATATGGTCTATTTTGAAGAATTGTTTGATAATTCTTTGAAATCCCTAAATTCAGATTACGAAGCCAAACGCCTAAATAATATGACACTTAACAAACCAAAAATTCATAGTGCAAGACCTAACTTGTTTTATGATTGGTTGAAAGAAAACAATAAACTCGGAGGGCAACATAAAGTACCACGTTTGTCTAATAGTAGAATGTATCTTGACGCGTTGTTGCAACTTAATTACCGATAAAAATAATCAATTGCATAAGGATTAGACTAAATAATGGCTTTATTAAATTTGTTTTTATTTACAATACACTTTATCGCTTATAAAAACACTTACAATCACTATAACGACAATCTTATAAGTTTTGTCTAATAAAAAAATCAAATCGAGCTTACTTTAATTTATGCCTATATATTAGCGGTAAATAAATGTGCTATCATTTTTTAAATTCCCTCAAGTATATATAAAGTATTGCGTGCAATATTTAATTAATCAATCCCTAACTAAAAGCCACAATTTCGAATTTTGAAATTGTGGCTTTTTAATGCTGTAAAAATTAAGGTTACGAAACAGCCTTCAACTTTTTAATTGTCGATTTATTCAAACGATCTTCAGCAAAAGCTTTAGTGACGTTTAACTTCGTTTCATCCGAACTAGGTAACTCAAACATAGCTTCTGTTAAAATCTCTTCACAAAGCGATCTTAAACCACGAGCTCCAAGTTTGTATTCAATAGCTTTTTCTACAATATAATCTAAAGCTCCATCTGTAATAGTAAAAGTGATATCATCCATCTCAAACAATTTTTTGTATTGTTTAATGATAGCATTTTTAGGTTCCGTTAATATGGCTCTTAATGTTTTAGCATCTAAAGGATCCATATATGTTAATACAGGTAAACGCCCTATGATTTCTGGAATTAATCCAAAATCTTTTAAATCTTTAGGGATAATATATTGTAATATGTTATCCTTATCTATAGTATCCGTTTTCATGGCGCTATATCCCATAGCTTGCATGTTTAAACGTTTGGAAATGGCGCGTTCAATACCATCAAAAGCTCCACCAGCGATGAATAAGATATTTTCGGTATCTACTTCAATAAATTTTTGATCAGGATGTTTACGACCTCCTTTTGGCGGTACATTAACAACTGTACCTTCTAAAAGTTTTAACAAGGCTTGTTGTACGCCTTCTCCCGAAACATCTCTCGTTATAGATGGATTATCGCTTTTACGTGCAATCTTATCAATTTCATCAATAAAAACGATACCACGTTGTGCTTTTTCAAGATTGTAGTCTGCAGCTTGCAGCAAGCGTGTTAAAATACTTTCTACGTCTTCACCAACATAACCTGCTTCTGTGAGTACAGTTGCATCAACAATTGCTAGAGGTACATTTAACATTTTTGAAATGGTTTTTGCCATTAATGTTTTCCCTGTACCTGTTTGCCCAACCATTATGATATTACTTTTTTGTATATCAATATCATCATCAGATGGTGGCTGTAACAAACGCTTATAGTGATTGTAAACCGCAACAGACATTACACGTTTAGTGTTTTCTTGTCCTATGATATACTCGTCTAAAAAGCCTTTAATTTCTTTAGGTTTTTTAAGCATCAACTCTGAGCTTAATTCTGAATTACCAGATTGTTTAGACTCTTCTATAACAATACCATGTGCTTGTTCAATACAACGATCACAGATATGTGCATCCAAACCTGCTATTAGCAAGCTGGTCTCTGGCTTTTTCCTACCACAAAATGAACATTCTAATTCTTCCTTTGCCATTATCAATTTTTTAATTCCTGCGAAAGCAGAAATCTAATTTTACATTTTTATTATAAGTCGAAAGTATATTCAATTACTTTCGTTCTAAAATCTCATCAATCATTCCGTAGTCTAAAGCTTCTTGAGAACGCATCCAATAATCTCTATCAGAATCTTTTTCAACTTGCTCAATAGATTTTCCAGAGTGTTGTGCAATTACTGCGTACAATTCTTCTTTTACTCTAATGGTTTCCTTTAAAGCAATTTGCATATCGCTTAATTGACCTTGAGTACCACTACTTACTTGGTGAATCATAACACGAGAATGCTTTAATGCAGAACGCTTTCCTTTTGTCCCAGCACATAATAATACAGCAGCCATTGAAGCAGCTATACCTGTACAAATAGTAGCTACATCTGGTTTAACAAATTGCATAGTATCATAAATTCCTAATCCAGCATATACAGAACCTCCAGGTGAATTAATATAAATCTGAATATCTTTATTAGCATCTGTACTTTGTAAAAACAATAATTGGGCTTGTATGATATTTGCAACTTGGTCATTAACTCCAGTTCCTAAAAATATAATACGATCCATCATTAGTCGAGAAAACACATCAAAAACGGCGATATTCATCTGACGTTCTTCAATAATATTCGGTGTCATATTAGATGGGTACATACTTTCAATGATCTTAGAATAGTAATTACTATTGATTCCTTGATCTTTTATTGCAAATTTTTCAAATTCTTTTCCGTAATCCATATAAGTTTAAATTCTTTTAATTAATGTTTGATTTGACTAAAGCACTTGTTTTGTGCTCAGTGTGACATTTACTTTTTTTGAAAAATGTATTCCAAAAAAAAGCGTAAAACTTTTACATTTTACGCCTTAAAGATACTAATAATTTTTAGGTTAGCGTTTTCGCGTTAACCACATTTTAAGGTTTTAAAGCTTTGCCTTAATATTTTTAAAATTAACTATAGAATTCTTTTACAAAATCATCGTAAGTGATGTCTTTAGTCTTAATGTTTGCTTCAGTTTTATATAATTTCAATAATTTCTGACTCATTAACTGTTCAGACATACGTTTTACTTCATCTTGGTTCCCTAAGATACGTGCAGCAATGTCTTCTAATTCTTTATCTGAAGGATTCATTTGACCAAACTGTGCCATCTGCCCTTTAATCATGTCCATTGAGTAAGATTTCAATTCTTCGAATTGAACTTGTAATTTATGCTCAGTGATTAATTTCCCCTCAATAAGTTGGTAACGCATGCTTTTTTCAGATTTTTCGTATTCTTCTTTAGCCTGCTCTTCAGTCATTTGCTCTTCACCTGCATTTTGCATCCATTTCTGTAAGAAACTTGCTGGTAAATCGAATTTAGTATTTTCAACTAAATTTTCAGTAACATCATTTAATAATTTCTGATCTCCTTGTTGTGCAAATTGTTTTTCTGAATCTTCCTTGATCTTATCTTTCAATTCTGTTACAGAGGTTACAATACCTTTTCCGAATAATTTATCAAATAAGTCTTGATCTAAATCTGCTAATTCACGGTCATTAATTTCGGTGATTGTAAAATTCACTTCAATATCTAAACCATGTGCATCATCGTGAGATACTTTTAAAAACGTCATTAAATCGTGATCGTCGTTAAATAAGCCTTTAGTTTTTAAAGTAATTACATCACCAACTTTAGCTCCGATAAATTTCTTAGGATTTGTTTTTCCTTTTAATTTATCTAAAGTTAGCATTGTAGAATTATCGATTTCTTTTTCCTCGTTAGTGAAAGTTCCTGTAATTTCAGAAGCTTCAGTTACTTCATTTTGAGAAACGATTTTACCATATTGTTTTTGAATGTGCTCAATCTGATCGTTGATCATTTTGTCATCAGCCACAATATTATAATGTGTTATTGCTTTTTTGCTTTTTAATTCTACATCGAATTCTGGTGCTAAACCTAATTCAAATTCAAATGTAAATGCTTCAGCATCCCAATCTAAATCGTCTTGTGCTTTTGGTAACGGATTACCTAAAACATCTAATTTTTCTTCAACTAAATACTTTCCAAGAGCATCTTGTAGTAATTTGTTTACCTCATCTACCAATACAGCTTTACCATATTGCTTTTTTACCATTCCCATTGGTACATGACCTTTTCTAAAACCAGGAATGTTAGCAGACTTACGGTAATCTACTAAGATTTTCTCTACTTTATCGCTATAATCTTCTTTAGCGATGTCCACTTTTACAACTGCATTTAATGCATCGATATTTTCTCTTGTAATATTCATTTTTTTGAAACTAAAATTGGGCTGCAAAAATACAATATTTTTTGCAACCCAACAATAGTTTTAAAGGTTTGAAGCTAAGCTACTTTTTATCTTCTTTTAAGAACGATTGTAATAGCGATTGTAAAATAGATAAAAGCACGCTAAAAAGTAATGCGGTCCAGAAACTCGAAACTCCAAATCCGTCTATCAGTTTGTCTGCTAATAATATAATTAGTGCATTAATGACCAAAAGGAAAAGTCCGAGGGTGAGAATTGTTGCCGGTAATGTTAATATGACAAGTATGGGTTTTACCAATAGGTTTAAAATAGATAGCACAATAGCAACGATAATAGCGCCCATATAACCATCTACAGTAACGCCATTTAGGATGTTGGCAATGACGAAAACAGCTAAGGCGTTTAATAAAAGTCTAATCAGTAAATTCATAATTTCAATATTTAATTAAGTTTACCTAAGATACAAAATTCATCACAGCTTTGTAAAACTCCATAGGGTTTTCTGCATGTAACCAATGTCCTGCATTAGAAATAGTAATAATTTCTGAATTTGGAAAATGTCTATGAATAATAGCTTCGTCTGCTTCTCCGATATATTCTGAACGGTCTCCACGTAAAAACAAAGTGTCTTTTTGAAAGGTGGCATGTATTGGAAGCGCTTCTCCTACTTCTGAAACATTTTCTTTCAAGACGTTCAGATTCATGCGTAAACCTAATTGCCCTTTTTCTACCCAGTATAAATTTTTGAGTAAAAATAGTCGAGTTCCAGTTTCATGAACATACTTGCTCAGAATGTCGTCAGCTTCTCCACGACTTTTTATTTTAGAAAAGTCTAAACTACTTAAGCCTTCTAAAATAGCATCATGATGCACTGGGTAGTAGCGTGGCGAAATATCTGCGACAATAAGCTTACTTACTAGTTCAGGATATTTTGTAGCAAAAAGCATTGCTGTTTTTCCGCCCATCGAATGCCCTAATACAACAATGTCTTTTAAGTTATTGTCATCACAATACTGTTTTAGGTCTTCAGCCATTGATTCGTAATCAAATTCTTCTGAATGAAAACTGCGACCATGATTTCGCTGATCTACAAGATGAACTTCAAAATTTGATTCGGAAAAATGTTTAGCTAAGGTTTTCCAATTGTCACCCATGCCTAAAAAACCATGAAGGATAATGAATGGTTTACCTTCTCCTATGATGTTTGAGTGTAGTTGCATATAATTTTTTTTTCGCAGAGGCGCAAAGGCGCAAAGCTGTGTGTGATTATGTAGATGTAAAATTTCTTTATGGATTATAAAGGTTATTGGATCCGATATTGTTAAATGAGTACGTTTTTCTTTACTCCTTTTCGTGAAATACCTTTTTAATTCTTATTTGAGTTTTTCTAAATACAGTCCAATAACATTCTCAACTCCCATATATAAGCTTTCAGCAATTAACGCATGCCCTATAGATACTTCTAATAAACCTGTAATATTTTCTTTAAAGAAAGCGATGTTGTCTAAAGATAAATCATGACCTGCATTAATGCCAAGTTGTAGTGTGTTAGCTAAGCCTGCACATTCCATATAAGGTTTAATAGCATTTTCATTTCCTAAACTATATTGATGCGCAAATGCTTCGGTGTATAATTCTATGCGGTCAGTCCCTGTAGCTTTGGCTCCTTCGATTTGACGTAAATCTGGATCTACAAATATGGATGTTCTGATGCCGTTTGCTTTAAATTCTTTAATTATTTCAACTAAAAAATCTTTGTGCTTTAAGGTGTCCCAACCTGCATTAGACGTAATAGCATCAACTGAATCGGGTACTAAAGTGACTTGTGTAGGTTTAATTTTTAAAACCATATCCACAAACTTCGGAATAGGGTTGCCTTCTATATTATATTCTGTGTAAACTTCCGGTTTTAAATCGTACGCATCTTGGTAGCGAATATGCCTTTCGTCTGGTCTTGGGTGAATTGTGACTCCTTCTGCACCAAACCGCTGTACATCTTTTGCAAACTGCACTACATTAGGTACATCGCCTCCGCGACTATTTCTTAACGTAGCAATCTTATTTATATTAACACTTAACTTTGTCATTGTAATAGGTTTTGAATCACAAAAATACAAAGTAGGAGGTGTAATTTATGGTTATTTTTGATTAATTTGCAACATATTTAATACAGTTTAATGGAGCTTCAAGACTATATAATAAACGATATAAAACCAATAAGTATAACAGATAAAGTAAGTGATTTAAAATTACTCTTTAATCAGTTAACCTATTCTCATATTCCTATTGAAAAGGATGGTGTTTATATGGGATGTATTTCTGAAACGGATGCACATTGTTTTGATGGAGCTATAACCATTAATGATTGTAATTATGCTATTGAAGGGTTTTTTGTGAGACCAACCACTATTTGGTTAGATGTTTTAGAAGCATTTGCTCAAAATGATTCTAATATAATGCCTATACTAGATAAGAACAATAAGTATCTTGGATATTATGAGTTAAATGATATTATACACCTATTTAACGAAACACCATTCTTTGCGGAACCAGGTGGAATTTTAATTGTTGAAAAGGGTATTAATGATTATTCATTCAGTGAGATCAGTCAGATTGTTGAGTCTAACGACACTAAACTTTTGGGTGCTTTTGTTTCTAAAATTGAAGGTGATTTAGCAAGAATCACTTTGAAAATAACTAATACCAGTCTTAATGAGATTATTCAATCATTTAGACGTTATAGTTATAATATTGTCTCTGGTCATGAAGATGATTCTTATCTCGAAACGTTAAAGGAACGTTCGCAATATCTCGATAAATACCTAAACATGTAATGATGAAACGGGCATGTTCAAAATTTCATCACTTAAACGAATATTTAATAGCGAACAGCATGTGACCATTGAAAAATAATAAAGAAAACACATGAAAGTAGCAATATACGGTCAGAACTACGTAAAAGAAACCACTCAAAAAGCAGTTGAAAAACTAATTGATGTTCTACTAAAAAAACAAGCTCAAGTTTTTATAGAGCATGAGTTTTTAGAAACTCAGAATATAGATATAAAACAGAATTCTAAAATAAGTGCGTTTAAAGCTTTAGATAAAAGTTTCGATTTATTAATTAGTGTTGGTGGTGACGGTACGATATTAAGAGCTATTACCTATGTTGGAGACTTAGGAATTCCAGTAGTTGGTATTAATACTGGTCGCTTAGGATTTTTGGCAACCATACAAATTGATGATATCCAATCTGCGTTAACAGAAATCTTTAAAGGAGATTATAAAATTTCTGAGCGATCATTACTAAGTGTTTCAACAGATCCAAAGCATCAGGATATTGTGAATACACATTTTGCACTTAATGAAATTGCCATAAGTAGAAAAAACACCACGTCCATGATTACGATTGAAACCCATCTTAATGATGAGTTTTTAACATCGTATTGGGCAGATGGGCTTATTTTATCAACTCCAACAGGGTCTACAGGATATTCTTTAAGTTGTGGTGGGCCAGTTATTGCTCCAGACGCTAAGAATTTTGCGTTAACCCCAATCGCACCGCATAATTTAAGTGCGCGTCCGTTGATTCTTCCAGATAGTACAACGGTAACGCTTAGAGTAAACGGTAGAGAAGATCAGTTTTTAATGTCATTAGACTCTAGGATTGTAACACTTTCTAATACAACTACAGTCACCGTTAAAAAAGCCAATTTTGTAATAAAAATGGTAGAATTACTAGATGAAACTTTCTTAGCGACGCTTCGGAAAAAATTACTTTGGGGAGAAGATCGTCGTAACTAATGCATGATGATACAATAATTACTTTCAAAAACTGTTTTCTGTAAGACTATTTGTGTCAAATTATTGCGCACAAATCAGAATTGTTATATTTGCAAACTTTGAAAACTATATGAGATATTTTTTTCTACTTTTTATCTGTATTTTTATCTCCAATAATGTTAATGCTCAAATTTATGAGGTTGGCGTATTTGCAGGTGGAAGTAATTTTATTGGAGATGTTGGTGCTACCGATTATATCTCTCCAAATCAATTAGCATTGGGTATTCTTGCAAAATGGAATAGAAGTGAGCGACACTCTTTTAGAGCTTCAGTCATTTTTTCAAATTTAGAGGGGATTGATGCGAAATCGGATGATCCAAGAAGAAAAGAACGTGGCTACGAATTTGATGCTAGTATCGTTGAGATTTCATTAGGTATGGAATTTACATTTTTAGAATTCGACCTTCATACCATTGGAAGAAAAGGAACTCCTTATTTATATTCGGGTATTACACTTACTAATCACGATAATTATTATTTTTCAACAAATGGTGAGTATACATCAGAAAACACAAATAGTTGGGCGTTTGGTATTCCTATGGTTTTAGGTTATAAAACAAACATAACAAATCAGTTAATCTTGGCTGCTGAAGTTGGAGCGCGTTATACGTTTTCGGATGAATTAGATGGAAGTATGCCAGACTCTGAAGATAGAGAAGCGTTAAGTTTTGGAAACACTAATAATAATGATTGGTATATGTTTACCGGAATTACATTAACTTACACCTTTGGTAGAAGACCTTGCTATTGCAATTTTTAAATGAATTTAAAAGAACAAATAAATAAAAAGAACCTTCCTGCCCATCTAGCAATTATAATGGATGGTAACGGTCGTTGGGCAAAACAACAAGGTTTGATGCGGGTTGTTGGTCATGAAAACGGAACCAAATCTGTTAGACAAACCGTTGAGGCTTGTGCAGAACTAGGTATTCAAAACTTAACCCTTTACGCATTTTCTACAGAAAACTGGAACAGACCAAAATTAGAGGTTCAAACTTTAATGAAGCTTTTGGTTAAATCTTTAAAGAAGGAGATGAAAACCTTTCAAGATAATAATATCAAATTATGTGCTATCGGAAATTTAAACGATTTACCGAAAAAAGCACATAGGGAACTATTAGATGTTATAGAAAAAACTAAGAATAATACAAATATGACATTAACATTAGCATTGAGCTATGGTTCTCGTGAAGAAATTGTTAATGTTATTAAAGAATTGTCAGTTAAAGTTAAAAATAATATAATTTCTGCTGAAAGTATTGACGAATCAATTATTAATAAGCATCTTTACACGCAAAATTTACCAGACGTAGACTTACTTATACGCACAAGCGGAGAGCAACGTATCAGTAACTTTTTACTATGGCAAATAGCCTACGCAGAATTATATTTTACAGATGTTTTATGGCCAGATTTTACGAAAGAAAATCTATATGAGGCAATCATAAATTATCAAAACAGAGAACGAAGATTTGGAAAAACAAGCGAACAACTTACCTAATGCCACAAGATTGAAGTCATATATTAAACTTTTTTGTATTGCATGCCTTTTTACAATTTCATTTAACAGTTTTGCTCAAGTAGAGAGCGGAGAAACCTATTTGATAAAGGAAATTACGGTTACCGGAAACACTAATTTTAGTGCACAAACTATAATAGCCTATTCTAAACTTAGAAAGGATGAAGAGATCCAAGTTGGTGGTGAAAAAATAGCTAATGCTGTAAAAACATTATGGAAATCTAATTTATTTAGTAGTATAGATATCTATGTTGTTGACATTGATGGTAATACTGCGAATTTAGAGATTAATCTTAGTGACTTGCCAGAACTTAAGGACCTTACTATAGAGGGCGTTAAAAAAGGGAAGAAAGACGAGATTATTGACGAGAACAAGTTAAAACCTGGTCAGAAGGTCACAGAAAACCTTATTGCGACAACTAAAAACTACCTTACTAATAAGTATAGAAAAAAGGGGTTTTTAAATACTGATGTAAGAATCAGTACTTCAGAAGTTATTGACTCAGTGGAGAAGGAGCGTGTAGATATGCGTATTCTTATAGACAAAGGAGAAAAAGTAAAAATCAAAACCATTAGTTTTGATGGTAACGAAAAAATATCTGATAAAAAGCTTCGTAAGGCCATGAAGAGTACGAAGCAAAAGAAATTTATCAGAATCCTAAAACGATCTAAATATATTGAAGATGATTTTAGAGATGATTTAGTTAGTGTTGTAGATTATTATAAAGAGAATGGATATAGAGATGCAAGAATTATTTCAGACTCTATTTCTTATTTAAATGATAAAACGATTAGCCTAAATATAAAGGTTGAAGAAGGTGAGAAATACACTTTTGGAAAGATTTCTTTTGTCGGGAATACAATTTATTCAGACCAACAATTATCTAATTTACTTGGTTTAAAAGAAGGTGACACTTATAATGGTGTAGAATTACGAGAACGTATTGCAGATGATACTAATCCTGATGCTAATGATATAACTAATGCGTATCAAAACTTTGGATATATGTTCTCTACAATCAACCCTGTAGAAGTAAGTGCAGAGGGTAACGTTATAGATATGGAAATTCGTATCTCAGAAGGTAAGCCTGCTTATTTTAATAATGTAACGGTGGTTGGTAATGATGTTACTAATGATCATGTTATTTATAGAGAAATTAGAACACGTCCAGGAGAATTATATAGAAAATCGGATATTATTAGAACGATTAGAGAGCTTGGTCAATTAGGTTATTTTGATGCACAGCAAATTGTACCAGATATCAAAAATCCAAATCCTGTTGATGGAACATTAGATGTAGAATACTCTTTAGTAGAACAAGGGTCTAGTCAAATACAACTACAAGGTGGTTATGGTGGAGGTGGCTTCATTGGTACTCTAGGGTTATCATTTAACAACTTTTCTATAAAAGATATTTTTAAGAAAGATGCCTACAAGCCAGTACCACGTGGTGATGGTCAAAGTTTGGCATTGAGACTTCAAGCAAGTCAGTTTTTTCAAACGTATAGTTTTTCTTTTAGTGAACCTTGGTTTGGTGGTAAAAAACCATTTCAATTATCATCTTCTATTTCGCATTCGAGACAATTCTTATACGATTCTAGTACTGGAAAAGCAGATAAAAGCAAAAGCTTTAATATTACAGGGTTAACATTTGGAGTGTCAACAAGATTAGCAGAACCAGATGATTACTTTTTATTGTCGCAAGCGATAAGTTATCAGCATTATGATCTTCAAAATTATAATACCGGTTTATTTACTTTTGGTGATGGTACTTCAAATAACTTATCTTATACAATTGGATTAAGTAGAAGTGACCTTTATAATGACCCAATTTTTCCAACAGGAGGATCTAGTTTTTCAGTTTCAGCGAAGTTTTCATTCCCATATTCATTAGTGAATGGTGTTGATTATTCAGAGTTAAAGAACGACAGGGAAGAACAAAACGAGATTATTGGGGATTACCAGTCTAATCCGAATCCAAGTTTACAAGAAACAGCAATCTATAATGATGCTACAACAAGAATAGCCGAGATTGATCAAGAACGTTTTAAATGGCTCGAATTTTATAAAATTAAATTTAAAGCAGATTGGTACCAGTCACTGACTAAAAAATTAGTGTTACGTCCTAGTATGGAATTTGGTTTTCTTGGGGCTTATAATAATGATAGAGGAGTTATTCCTTTCGAAAGATTTTTTGTTGGTGGTGATGGTTTAGGTAACTTTTCATTAGATGGAAGAGAAGTTGTTCAATTACGTGGATACCCAAATCAATCGTTGTCATCTCAAGATGGTGGTTCTATTTATAGTAAATTCTCATTAGAGCTACGTTATCCTATTACATTAGGAGCGCAAGCAAAAATTTATGCACTTTCATTTTTAGAAGCAGGAACATCTGTTAATGACTTTAAAGATTTTGATCCATTTAAACTTAAAAGATCAGGTGGTTTTGGACTTAGAATTTTTATGCCAGCCTTTGGTTTACTTGGTATAGACTTTGGTCATGCGTTTGATACATTACCTGATGGATCTTCACCTAAAAAATGGGAAACACACTTTATAATTGGACAACAATTTTAAGTTTGGCACGATATTTTCTAATAGCTAAATAAGGATTTCATCATGTTGTTAAAATTTTTAAGAATATATTTCGTTAAATTTGAAGATTAGTAACACTAAAATGATAACACATTGAGTTTTACACATAAAATGTCTCAAAACATGAAAACAAAAATGATGAAATTTAAAGTTCTTTTTTTACTAACAATTATAGGTCTTGTAACCTGTAGTGTAAATGCACAACGTGGTGTAAGAATTGGTTACATTGACACTGAGTATATATTACAGAATGTACCAGAGTATAAAGAAGCATCTTCTCAGTTAGATAAGAAAGTGCAACAATGGAAAACTGAAATAGAAACGAAGTTAAATGCCATTGAACAAAAAAAGAAAGAGCTAGATAATGAAAGCGTTCTTTTAACAAAGGAATTATACGATGAGCGTTACGAGGATATCACTTTTGAAGAGGCTGAGGTTTTAGATTATCAACAAAAGCGTTTTGGACCTGAAGGTGATTTAATGATTCAAAAGCGTCAGTTAATAGAACCCATTCAAGATCAAATTTTTGCAGCAGTACAAGAAATTGCTGAGACTAAAAGTTATGATTTTGTTTTTGATAAATCAGCAGACGTTGTAATGTTGTATTCTGCAGAACGCTATGATATGAGCGAGCAGGTTTTAAGAACGATTACAAGAACATCGAAACGATCGCAAGCAAAAAGCAAGAAAGAGCGTCAGGAATTAGAAGACGAAGAAGTTGTACCAGTTGTAAGTGCCGATAAGGATGAACGTCAACAAGCTTTAGAAGATCGTAAGGCAAGCCGCGAGGAACAATTAGCAGCTAAACGTGAAGAACGTGAAAAAGCAGCTGAAGAAAGAAAACAAGCTCAGCAAGATTTAAGAGATGCTAAGAAAAAAGAAGCTGAAGAACGTCGTCAAAAAGTGATTGATGAGAGAAATGCAAGATCTGGATCTACTTCTAATGAGGCTAAAACTGTTGAAAGTGATAGCACAGCAAAAGCTAAGTCAATAGTAAAAGCAGATAGTGTAAAGGTTCAAGGCACAGTTAAAAAGGATTCAGTTAATTCTAAAATGCCGAAAACAGCTGCCGAAATAGCAGCCGAAGAACGTGCTCAAAAATTAAAAGATAGAGAAGCACGTCAGAAAGAATTAGAAGCTAGAAAACAGAAAATAATAGATCAACGTAAAAAAGCTCGCGAAGAGCGCGAAAGACAAGTTAAGAAGAACGATTCTATTGCGAAAGCAAAGAAAAACGAAGACAATAATTAATAATTTATAACACGTAATACAATTAAAAACAAATGAAACATTTTAAAACTTTATTATTTGCAGCAGTACTTTTTATCGGAGCTACAAGTTTTACATCTGCCCAAAGCAACGTTGCTCATATTAATAAGCAAGAATTAATTAAAGCGATGCCTGCATATACGCAAGCTCAAACTGAAATTGAGAAGCTGAGACAAACGTATCAAGCAACTTTTCAATCGTCTCTAAAAGAATTAGATGTTAAATTAAAGCAGTACGATTCTGAAGCTGAAACACAGACTGAGCAGACTAATATGGACCGTATGACTGAAGTTGAGGGTATCAAACAAAGTTTAGGTGAGTATCAGCAACAAGCTCAAAAAGATTTACAAGAGAAAGAATTTAATCTTTTAAAGCCTATTGTTGAAAAAGCAGATAATGCTATTAAAGCAGTAGCGAAAGCTCAAGGAATTCAGTATGTTGTAGATTCTGCAATGCTAATTGTAGCAGATGGCAAAGATCTTATGGCAGAAGTTAAGAAGCAATTGGGAATGTAATAGTCCTAATTAAATATGTATTTAAAAGTCGCTTATTTTTAAGCGACTTTTCTATTTTTGTAGTAATGCGTAACAAACCTATTGGCATATTTGATTCAGGAATTGGAGGTACTTCTATCTTTAAGGAGATTCATGCGCTATTGCCAAATGAAAGTTGTATTTATCTAGCAGACAGTAAAAATGCACCTTATGGTAATAGATCAGAAGATGAAATAATTCAATTGAGTATCAAGAATACTGAATTTCTTATTAATAAAGGTTGTAAAATAATTGTTGTTGCTTGTAATACGGCAACAACGAATGCCATAGAGTACTTAAGAAAAAACTATGATATTCCATTCATAGGCATAGAGCCTGCAATAAAACCTGCAGCCTTAAACACGCAAACTAAAGTCATTGGTATTTTAGCAACTAAAGGCACCCTTAGTAGTCATCTTTTTCATAAAACTACAGATTTATATTCTAAGGAAATTAAAATTATTGAGCAGGTTGGTGAAGGTATTGTGCCGTTAATTGAAACTGGTCAGTTAGATTCTGAAGCCATGCGCTCGCATTTAGAAACCTATTTAGAGCCCATGCTAAGGCAGAATATAGATTACTTGGTTCTGGGTTGCACGCATTACCCGTACCTCATTCCTATGCTTACTAAAATGCTTCCAGATAATGTAAAAATTATAGATTCTGGTAGAGCAGTAGCGAAACAGACCCAATCTGTATTAACGACATTAAACTTTCTTAATGATTCCATTGAAAAGCCAAGTATTCAATTGTTTTCAAATGGGGATATTACAGTTCTAAATTCAATTTTAGACTATAATTTTAATGTGTCTTATTTAGACTTTTAGTAAGGTTTTATTTCTAAATCGTACTAATGTACGCATGAAACTACTCTTTATTTATAATGCCAATTCAGGAAAATTAAACGCTTTATTTGATGCCGGACATAAACTTTTTAGTCCTGCAACCTATAAGTGTGCGTTATGTGCCTTAACCTATGAAACATTTTCTAAAAATAATCTTTGGAAGAATTTTAGAATTGAAAGTAATGTCGACATGGAATTTTATCACAAAGATGAGTTTGAAGCGAAATTCCCTAATATAAACATGATTTATCCAGCTATTTTAAAGCTCGAAGTATAGCAACTTTCAACAGTTTTAAACGCTGATGTTTTAAATGAAATTTCAAATATCGAAGACCTAATTGAGCGATTGAAGTTTCAACTTAAAAGTGATCTTATCTAGTCGTTATTCTTTAAACCAGCTGGAATATTCAACGTAATTGTTTGCAATCCTATCAATTTCTCCGGAGATTAACTCTTTACTAATCTCTTTAACTTTTTTGGCTGGTACTCCAGCATAGATACTGCCAGATTCTACTATAGTATTTTTGGTTACGACGGATCCAGCGGCAATAATACTATTACTTTCTATTATACAATCGTCCATAATAATACTTCCCATACCAACGAGTACATTATCTTTTATGGTGCAACCATGTACAATTGCATTATGTCCAATAGAGACATTATTACCAATGGTTGTGGGTGATTTTAGATAGGTAGCATGTATGACAGCTCCGTCTTGGATATTGACCTTGTTTCCCATTTTTATATAATGTACATCTCCTCTAATTACGGCATTAAACCATACACTACATTGTTTTCCTATAGTGACATCTCCTACGATAGTTGCATTTTCTGCGATGTAGCAATCCTCAGGAATTTGAGGCTGCTTTCCTCTAACCGATTTAATTATTGGCATAAATTATATTTTAGTGAGTTTTAGACCATTTTCGATCCTAAAGATAAAATGAAAATCCGTAGTAATCAGAATTTATGGAATAAAAAAAGAGCAGCACAAGTGCTACTCTTTAGTATTTTGTTATATAAGAAAATTATCTATATATCTTCAGCGTCTCTTAAACCTTGAATGTATTCAGCTTTCTGAATTTCTCTTCTTCTTTTAACAGAAGGTTTTGCGAAATAACGCTTCTCTCTTAAGTTTTGCATAATTTGCACATTTCTGTGTTTACGCTTGTAACGCTTAAGTGCACGTTCTATATTTTCTCCTTCTTTGATTTCGATTTTAATCATTATATCGATATATTTTTGTTAACTATTTCTTGCAAATGGTCGGCAAATATATGCTAACTATTTGAAAATAAAAAATTAATTCAATGTTTTAGAAATTTATTTTTAACCTAAGTATGTTTTTAAGATTTTACTCTTACTAGCATGTCTTAATCTTCTAATTCCTTTTTCTCTAATTTGTCTTACACGCTCACGAGTTAAATCGTAAATACTACCTATTTCTTCTAGGGTCATTGGTGGTTGATCTCCAATTCCGAAGTTTAAACGAATCACATCACTTTCCTTTTGAGTTAGTGTTTCTAGAGCACGTTCAACTTCTGTGTTTAAAGACTCTTTCATTAAAGCCATGTCAGGTCTTGGTGATTCACCAGAACTTACAACATCGTATAAACTGAATGTTTCTCCATCCTTTAATGGTGCATCCATTGATAAATGACGACCAGAATTTTTCATAGATTGTTTTACCTCACGAACACTAATGTCTAGCTCGCGTGCAATTTCATCTGCATTTGGTGGTCTTTGATTAATTTGCTCTAAATGAGAAAAAGCTTTATTAATCTTATTTATGGTACCAATTTTATTTAATGGTAGCCTAACAATACGAGATTGTTCTGCTAATGCTTGTAAAATAGCTTGTCTAATCCACCATACAGCATAAGAAATAAACTTAAAACCTCTAGTTTCATCAAAACGCTTAGCTGCTTTTACCAAACCAGCATTACCTTCATTTATTAAATCGGGTAACTTTAAACCTTGATTTTGGTATTGCTTTGCAACTGAAACAACGAACCTAAGGTTAGACGTTGTCAATTTATCTAATGCAGCCTGATCACCTTTTCGAATAAGCTGTGCTAGCTCGACTTCTTCATCTGCAGTAATCAACGGAATCTTACTTATATCCTGTAAATACTTATCTAACGATTTATCTTCTCTGTTAGTAACCTGCTTGGTGATTTTTAATTGCCTCATGTATCCTTTTGAAATTTAGTGAACCTTCAATGTAATCTAATTATTAAGAAAAGCAAATAAATGTGTAATTATTAACACAAATTGGCAAAAAATGCTTACTTTTTCAGTTCGTACATTAATTTTTAGTCGAATCCGTCTCTTTTTTAGTTTCAGTTTTTTTCTTTCCACCTAATAGTCCTCCTAGTATATTACCGACGCCTTCTTTAACTTTGTCTTCCGTTGTTTGTTTGGTTGTTTCTTCTTTTGTTGTGGTAGAATCTGTTTTAGTAGCGTTTGTGTTTCCTCCTAAAAGTCCACTTAGTAAATCATTAACTTTATCTTTTCCTTGACCAATTAATTTCTGTTTTTCAATTTCAACCAATTGTTTAGTTAAATTAGTAACTCCAGAGGTTAAATCTGTTTTAATATTAGGACTCGTAAATGTACCACCAATGTTTGCGGTTACAGGAACTGTTAGCTTATTGACTTCATTATCATTAATCTTACCGATTAAACGGTTGACTTCGCTACCTAAGTATTTTGCGGGTACTTGTAAAACCGCACTGTAGTTCATCGTATTTGAAAAACTATGAGAACCTGAAACTTCAATAGGAATGTCTTTATAATTAATTGTAAATGGTTTTACGGAAACACTACCATTCTCAAAAGTTAGATTCGTTTTAATGTCTTTTAAATCTAATTTACTAAAATCAATAAAATCTATTTTGCTATCTAAGCTAGTAAGCAAAGGACTATTACTTGTATCTACTTTATCTGTTAATATCTCAGCCAAAGCACTTCCAGACATCGTTGCTAGGTCTGGAGAAAAGCTTTCGTCTAAAAATCCGCTAATATCAATGGTAGAATTTAATTTTCCTTGTAACACTTTGGCAATTGGTGCTAAAGCTTTCAACATGTCTAAATCTTTAAAGGATTGTGATATGTCAAAGTTTTGCATTCCTAATTTCATATCGAAACTTGGTTTTGCAGATTTCGTAGATACATTACCAGATATTCCTAATTGACCATTAAAAATATCTGTGGTCATGTTTTTAAGACTAGCTGTTTGGTCTTTTATCACCAACTGCCCTTTTACATTTTTTAAATTCAGATTATCATAAATCACCGTTTTAGCGTTAGCCGTAATGGTGCAATCTAAAAATTCAGGAATCTTAAGGGATTCAGCTGCAGCTGTATTTTCACTTGTTTTAGTTGAAGTTTCTGTTGTTGTGTCTTCAGACATAAAATCTGAAAGGGCAAACGTATTAGAATTCAAATTGAAATTTCCTTCTAAGTTTTTATCGCTTAACATAAAACCTAATAAATTATTAATGGTTCCTGTAGCCGTGAAATCACTTTTACCTGTTTGGGCATCAAAACTATTTAAACTTACTGTACCTGGTTTAAAGGTTAAGTCTGCTTTATTAATTTGAATAGGATTTAAAATGTCATCAGAAGAAAATACAAAATTAGATAAAGATACACTTCCAACATTTTTAATACGTTGGTAGGCGTTGGTTTCAATAGCATCCATATCAAAAGAAGTGCTAACGTTTGCCTTTAAAATTCCACTTAGTTCATTTTCTAATTCAATAGGATAAGCTTTAGTGATGTTCGCTAAATTTAGAACACCATCTAATTTGGCCGCAATCAACATGTTTTTAGTGAGGTTTTTTATAGACGCTTCAGATTTAAAAATATCTTCATCTATTTGAAAATTCAGTTTGTTAATATTTACAAACGTATCATCTACATTGCCAGTCGTGTTTTTTATAGAAGCATCAATCGCAATATTTCGGACGCTTTTTGGCAGGTCAGGGAATTTGAATGATGCATTACTAGAATTTAGGTTAATATCTAAGGTCGGAATTGTTTCATCCGAAACCAATCCTTTTATAATACCATTAACCGTAAAGTTACCAGTAGTGCTTACATTTTCAATATCCTTAGCATAAGCCTTTGGGATTATTGCCAAGAAGTCTTTAAATGAAGCTTCAGGGTTTTTAAAAGTAATATCTATTTGTTGTCCGGCTTCAATCAACTGAATAAAACCATCAAATTCTAATGGTAGAGCATTGATGTATCCTTTATTTTCTTTAAACGTATATTTTTGTTGGTCTAAATCTAGATCTATAAGCGCGTCTAATTTAATACTGTTATTGCTTAAGTATTCTGTGCTATCCATAGCAAAGGTGACATTAGCTTCCGTGTTTGTGTCTAATTCAGATTTACCGCCAGAAAAGATACCTGTTCCTTTATGATTAATTTCAGTAAGATAAAAAGCCATGTTAGACGTGTCATCAATATAGGTGAACGCGCTATTATTAAGCTCGTAGTTGTCGATATCAAAACTAAAACCACTTGAGGTTTCTTTTTCTGCAGGTGCAGATTCCGTTTCGCTTTCTTTTACAATATCATAATTTACAGCACCTGTTTTATTGGTTTTTATAACCAAAAGTAGCTCGTTAGCTATTATTTCATTGATCTCAAGAGGTTCTTCTGTACCTTTTAATAATTGCATAATACCCATTTCAAAAGACAATGACTTTGCTGTAGCTAAGGTTTCGCCTGCAAAAGGAGCACGGTTAGTAATCTTTAAATTGTTAACATTTACTTCTGCCTTTGGAAAACTACTAATAAGACTCAGGCTTATATCGTCAAAAGTTAATTCGGCGTTTAGGTTTTCATCTGCATAGTTCTGAACAATAGTATCTATTTTAGATTCTAAAAAAAATGGTATCGCAATTAGTATCGCAATAAAAAAGAGTAAAATGATTCCAACAATTTTGAGGACTTTCTTCATAATTAGTATTTCTGGGTTTTAAATAGCTTCTTCGTTATATACGCAAAATTCCGTATAAAAGTTGCTAATGTCGGTAAGTTTAAGAAGATTTTAATGTTTTGTTTAGTCGTTATAATAAATTTATTTCCTCATTCAGTTTTAGCTTGAAACGCTTTCTAAATAAATACACTCCAAGATATAAGAATGGTGTGTCTAACAACGCGACTAAAACTTTGAAAATAAAGCCGCTTATGAGTAGTCCTGCGAAGTTATCCCAATCTATAATTCCGAATGTACACAGCAAAGATACAATGGTAAAGGTGTCTATAAATTGAGAAAACCATGTCGAGAAATTATTACGTAACCATAGGTGTTTCCCTTTAGTTAATCGTTTCCAAAAATGATAGATTTGAATATCTACAAACTGAGCAAATAAGTATGTAATCATACTCGCAAAAACAGCAAGCGACGTGTTTCCAAAGACTTTGTTAAACATGGTGTCATCAACATACGACCATTCTGTAGCAGGTACACTTGACGCTGTATA
Source organism: Winogradskyella thalassocola (assembly GCF_900099995.1). GTDB lineage: Bacteria > Bacteroidota > Bacteroidia > Flavobacteriales > Flavobacteriaceae > Winogradskyella > Winogradskyella thalassocola. The sequence goes on along the minus strand of NZ_FNCZ01000013.1, from coordinate 60,780 downwards.
GATAATTAATAATGAAAATAGTGAAGCGAAAATACCAACAACCACAATGTCGTTAGCACGTTTTTTGCCATAAATCTCACTTATTAAATCTGTAATTAGAAATGTAATGGGATAAGGTAAGATGCCAACAGAAATCTCAAATAGTTTTGATCCAAAAATTTCAGCTTCAAAAGGATGCCAATAAAAGAACTTTTGAAATATTAAATTTGAAACGACTAGTGACGTGATAAAAAGTCCACCAAGTAAGAAGTAAATACGCTGGGCTAAAAGCTTGTCTTTTAATGACATTAAAAATGGTTAATAAATAGTTTCGGTAAAGCTAAAGTAATAAAATTTGTTTTAGTTAATTTGTTGCTTCGATGAAATTAACCAAAACCATTCATATAGCATTAGGGAGTAACAAAGGCAATAAATTGCAGTATTTGCAATCTGCTGTTGATGCTATTTTTGAACGTGTTGGTGCTGTTAAAAAGATTTCTAAAGTTTATAAAACACCAGCTTTTGGTTTTGAAGGTGACGATTTTTTTAATGCGTGCATAACGGTTGAAACAGAGCTGAAGCCTAAGAGAGTTCTTAAAGAACTTCAGACTATTGAAGTAGAGTTAGGTCGAAAATCTAAAGCAACCAAAGGTTATGAGTCTAGAGAGATAGATCTCGATATTTTATTTTTTGAAGATGAAATTCTTGAAGAAAAAACCTTAGTCATTCCGCATCCACAAATACAAAACCGTAAGTTTGTTTTACAGCCACTTATGGATATTGCAAAAGATATTAAGCATCCAAAGCTCGATAAATCTATTGAAAGGTTGTTGTCTGAATGTCATGATGATTCTGAAATAGAACACGTCAATATTTGGCTAAAAAACCCAAGAAAAGCATACACTTTTAACGATTACAATTACATCGCTATTGAAGGAAACATTGGAGCAGGAAAAACAAGTTTAGCAAATAAGATTTCTAACGATTTTAATGCTAAGTTGATTTTAGAGCGTTTTGCCGATAATCCGTTTTTACCAAAATTCTACAAAGAGCCAGAGCGTTATGCCTTTACATTAGAAATGTCATTTTTAGCAGATCGTTATCAGCAAATTAGTGACGATTTATCGCAACTCGATTTGTTTAAAGATTTTATGGTGAGTGATTACGACGTTTATAAATCTCTAATTTTCTCGAAAATCACCTTACCTGAAGACGAGTTTAGATTGTACCGAAAACTGTTCTATCAAGTTTATAAGGATATTGCGAAACCAGACTTGTATATTTATCTCTATCAAAATACAGAGCGTTTACAGGCCAACATAAAGAAAAGAGGACGTAATTACGAAAAAGACATCAAAGACGATTATCTCGAAAAAATTAATGCTGGTTATCTTGAATTTTTAAAAAGTCAGCAAGAGATGAATGTTAAGGTTATTGATATTTCGAATAAAGATTTTGTGAAGTCTCGTGCCGATTATCTATGGTTGTTAGGTGAGATTAATGAGTAAGCAGTAAACAGTGTTCAGTCTCAGAGCTTTAATCTCAGTCTCAGTTTTCAGTAGATTGAAGTTTTATTTGATAGCATTAAATATTCGTTTCGAAATAAATTGAAATAGTTACGATAAATCCTCTGTGAATCCCTGCGTCTTCTTTGTAGAGCTTCGTGGAATAATTTTAAAAAGTAGCGTAACAATTTTTCCTTTAGTGTCATCTAAAAAGATTTCGGATAATTTTCGTTCTTCAACAATTTTTAAATTGAAAGGAGCTTCCAATACATCAACACCACTATTTTTTTTGATTCTAATACCTTGTCCAGAAATAATGTCTTTATTAGGTACAAACTCTCCAAGAGGTAAATGTTCGGTGAGAATTACATATTTATAATTGGATAATTTTTCAACCACGTTTTGGATTTCAGCATTAGATAAATGTTGTAAAACTTGTCTCAAAATAACAACATCTGCTTTGGGAAGTTCGTCTTTCACAATATCTAGACACTGAAACTCTAAATGATCTTCTTTAAATAAGGCTTTATTTCGTTCAATGAGATTGTCGACAATATCTACAGCGATATAGTTTTTAGTGTGTTTGGTGAGTTGTTTTCCGATATTGAAATCACCACAACCTAAATCACAAACCGTTAGTGGATTGTTCTGCGATTTTAAAAACGTAGTGATACTATCAATATAAGGTTCAACGATTTTTAAATTATGAGAACCGTCACCTGAGTAAAAATCAAAATCGTTTCCACCCCAAAGATGCATGTCATAGACTTGTTGCATAGCGTCTTTTGTGGGCCAAGGTGTTTTTGATGTTTTAATCATATAATCAATAAAAATAGACTAATTAAGCTATAAACTATGCCCACAATGAATACTGGATAAAGTGACCATTTTATCTTTAAATTCTTGGTTAATTTTGAATTCCAAAGTAGTAAAAGACCAAGAATGTAAAATGGCACGCCATACCAAAACGAATAAGGGTTTGCTACAAATATTGCTGAAAAACAAGTGATTTGTTTTCCCCAACCAGACATTATTTCTTCAATATTTTTCTTCAATAGGGTTCGTTTAATTTAGAAAACAAATCCCAAACCACAACACCACAACTCACAGAAATATTTAAAGAGTGCTTAGTACCATATTGCGGAATTTCAATCACAACATCACTTGCGTCAACTACGTTTTGGTCAACACCTTTAACTTCGTTACCAAATACAAAGGCATATTTAGTATTTGGTTCAGGTATAAAATCATTGAGCATGGTTGCGTTTTCAGCTTGCTCGATAGAACAGATGTTTACGTTTTCAGATTTTAATTTTTTAATAATATCGATTGTGTTTTCTACATATTCCCAATCTACAGTTTCTGTACTTCCTAAAGCGGTTTTTCTAATGTCGTTATGAGGTGGTTGAGCAGTAATGCCGCAGAGATAAATTTTTTCAATTAAAAACGCATCACTCGTTCTAAACACAGATCCAATATTGTTGAGACTTCTAATATTATCTAGGATAATAATGATAGGCGTCTTTTTCGCTTCTTTAAATTCTGAAACTTCTAATCTGTCTAATTCTTCGTTTTTTAGTTTTCTCATCTTGGTTTCTTAAGAGACCTGTCAGGTTTTAAAACCTGACGGGTCTAGAATATAATTATCAACATCTGTAAATAACTTCTAGTTCTTCGGTTTCAATAAACCTCAAAATATAAGTAATTTAGCAAACTTGCAATTCTGAACATATTCAAGGCAAAAATAGAACTTAAAACTAGATTCCCATTGGCAAAATCCGCAAAAAAAGTAACACCGTTAATGAAGCAGTATAATGCCATCAAGCTTAAATATCCTGATGCACTATTATTATTTCGAGTTGGTGATTTTTACGAAACCTTTGGTAGCGATGCTATAAAAGCGTCTAAAATTTTAGATATCATTTTAACCAAACGTGGTGCTGGTAGCGAAAGTGAAATTGAATTAGCAGGTTTTCCGCATCATTCTTTAAATACGTATTTACCAAAATTAGTAAAGGCAGGTGAGCGTGTTGCCATTTGTGATCAGTTAGAAGATCCGAAGCAGACCAAGACCATTGTAAAACGTGGAGTTACAGAGTTGGTAACGCCAGGAGTTGCTTTTAATGATGATATTCTACATTCAAAATCTAATAACTTTTTAGCAGCGGTATATTTTGAAAAGCAACGCATTGGTGTGGCATTTTTAGATATTTCAACAGGCGAGTTTTTAACGTCTCAAGGCAATGCAGAATATATTGACAAGCTACTTCAGAATTTTAATCCAAGTGAAGTCTTAATTTCAAAACAAAGTCGAAAAGTATTTTCGGAAACCTTCGGAAATGATTTTCATACCTTTTATTTGGAAGATTGGGTGTTTCAAGCCGATTATGCACATGAAACATTAACCAAGCATTTCAATACGAAGACCTTAAAAGGGTTTGGAATTGAAGATTTGTATGAAGGGATTATCGCTTCGGGAGTCGTGCTTCACTATTTAGGAGAAACACGTCATAATAAGTTGGAGCATATTGCTACGATTTCGAGAATTGCAACGGATGATTATGTGTGGATGGATAAATTCACCATTCGTAATTTAGAATTGTATAATTCTACCAATGCCAATGCAGTGACGTTAATAAACGTGATTGATAAGACCATTTCAGCAATGGGAGGTCGCATGTTAAAACGTTGGTTAGCCTTGCCTCTAAAGCATGCTGAAAAAATAAAACAGCGTCATGAAGTGGTGAAGTATTTGTTAGAAAATGAATCTGTCCTTCAAAAGATTCAAGGTCAAATAAAACATATAGGAGACATTGAGCGGCTCATTTCAAAAATAGCTACGACAAAAGTGAGTCCGCGCGAAGTGATTCAACTTAAAAATTCATTAGAAGCTATTGTGCCTATAAAATCAATTGCTGAAACTTGTGAGAATGATGCTTTAAAAGTTTTAGGAGATAATTTACATCGCTGTGATTTATTGCGTGAAAAAATAAAGGAAACCTTAAACGAAGAAGCCCCTGTAAATATATTAAAAGGTAAATCTATTGCCGATGGATTTTCAGAAGAATTAGATGAATTAAGAGGTTTATCACAATCTGGAAAAACCTATTTAGATAATATGCTAAAGCGCGAAAGTGAGCGTACAGGTATTACCTCATTAAAGATAGCGTCAAATAACGTTTTTGGCTATTATATTGAAGTGCGAAATTCTCATAAAGATAAAGTTCCGGAAGAATGGATTCGTAAGCAAACTTTAGTGAATGCGGAACGCTATATTACAGAAGAGCTTAAAGAATATGAAGCAAAGATTTTAGGCGCAGAAGATCGGATTTCTACAATAGAGCAACAATTATTTGCTGAATTAGTCCAATGGATGCATCAGTTTATAATTTCGGTACAACAGAACGCGCAGTTAATAGGGCAATTAGATTGTTTGTGTGGTTTTGCAAGTTTAGCGAAAGCGAATAAATACACGTATCCACAAATTGACGATAGCTACGATTTAGAAATAAAAGATGGTCGCCATCCTGTAATAGAAAAACAATTACCAATCGGTGATCCTTATATTGCTAATGATTTGTTTCTAGATAGAGAGTCTCAGCAAATCATTATGATTACGGGACCAAACATGTCTGGTAAGTCGGCTATTTTAAGGCAAACAGCATTAATCGTGTTGTTAGCTCAAATTGGAAGTTTTGTGCCAGCCGGAGAAGCACGAATAGGTTTAGTAGATAAGATTTTTACGAGAGTAGGAGCGAGTGATAATATTTCGATGGGAGAATCTACCTTTATGGTAGAAATGAATGAGACGGCTTCTATTCTTAATAATATTTCTGACCGTAGTTTGGTACTTTTAGATGAAATAGGAAGAGGAACGAGTACTTATGATGGTATTTCTATTGCTTGGGCCATTAGCGAATACTTACACGAGCATCCTTCTAAGCCTAAAACACTTTTTGCGACACATTACCACGAGTTAAATGAAATGACAGAGACGTTTGGTCGTATTAAGAATTTCAATGTTGCTGTAAAGGAATTAAAAGATAATGTGCTTTTTGTTAGAAAGCTTGTTGAAGGAGGAAGTGAACATAGTTTTGGAATTCATGTGGCAAAAATGGCAGGAATGCCACAGCAAGTAATTAGACGTGCAAACAAGATTTTATCCAAATTAGAGAAGTCACATTCGAGTGAAGAGCTAACAGATAAGGTAAAAAATATAAAAGATGATTTACAATTAAGTTTCTTTAATTTGGATGATCCTTTATTGCTAGAAATTAAAGATGAAATTTTACACACTGATATTGATACGCTTACGCCGGTTGAAGCCTTGATGAAACTCAATGAAATTAAGCGAATGTTGATCAAGAAAAAGCAGGCTTAAAAAAAAATAAATTTATTTTCAAAAAAGGCTTTGCTTTTAAGATTTAAATTTTAAATTTGCATCCGCTTTCAGAGCGAATAGTTCTTTAAAAACTGCGAAAGTAGCTCAGGGGTAGAGCATCACCTTGCCAAGGTGGAGGTCGCGGGTTCAAATCCCGTCTTTCGCTCTATTCTTTAAAAATATACCAATTTGATTACAGTCTGTAATCAAGATGCTGAAGTGGTGGAATTGGTAGACACGTTGGACTTAAAATCCAATGTCCATTAGGACGTACGGGTTCAAGTCCCGTCTTCAGTACAGATGAAAAGTCGAAACGAAAGTTTCGACTTTTTTGTTTTAAAAATATACGGAAAGCTCGCTGACTCTTATATTATAAAAACAAAAATGCAGTCTCTTTTTTTTCTTAGTATGTTCTAGCTAAAAATTTACGAATCAAATCCGTTTCCTTTGTAAGCTTTTATATAGGTAGACTATTTGTTGTAACTATTCAATATGGTATTTAATCAATCTCTACGCTAAATATGAAATACATTCATATCGGATATCTAAAAGATGTGTCTCAAGAGTGGTCTAATGAGCCTAGTGCTTAACTTTTTTTTTGATTCGAGCAGAGGTCTAATATAAGTATTAAATTGCTTGTGAAACCTAAGTAATACAGACTTGTAGGGTGGTGTAAGACGACTATACAAGCTTGATAATTACCACTACATATATTGCTTCATCCGTTTATTTGGTTATATTAGAGCCTTAACACGCATGAACTTTGTTTTTAGTCTAAAAACAGATTCATCTTCTGTAGATTGTAACATAAATGAATTTAATTAAAAGTGTTTTTTACGTTTTATTAGTTGTTTTTACTTTACCATCTTATGCTCAGGAGATTCCTCCTATTCAAATATTTACACCACAAGATTATGGTGCTGAAGATCAAAATTGGGCAATAGACCAATCTGAGGACGACTATATATATGTTGCTAATAATAAGGGTTTATTAGAATACAATGGAGCGTCGTGGACACTTTATAATTCGCCTAATGCCGTAATTTTAAGATCAGTAAGAGTTGTACAAGAAAAGATTTATACAGGAGGTTACATGGATTTTGGTTTTTGGACTAAAAATGAACAAGGCAGATTGATATATGCCTCTTTAGTTAATGATCATAAGCTCTCAATAAAAGAAGATGAAGATTTTTGGGGAATTATTGCAATTGAGGGGTATGTGTTATTTCAGTCATTCGAAAGAATTTACATATATAATATAGTAGAAGATAGTTTTGATATTATAAGCTCTGATGCTAGAATTAATAAAATGTTTAACGTTAATGAAACTATTTATTTTCAAAAAACGGATTTAGGCATTTTTAAGATTGAAAATGGGGGGCAAACATTGGTTACTTCGGCAGAAATTATTAAAAATAAAGAATTGGTCAATATTTTTAAATCAGATTTAGGATTATTGTTATTGACCAAGGAAGATGGTTTTTATAGCTTAATCGATAACGAAGTAAAGCTTTGGAATGAAGATTTAAATACTCTATTGTTGGGTTTGAGTATATACAGTAGTGCTAAGTTAAATGATGATAGTTTTGTTTTAGGAACAATTGCTAATGGAATGTTACATGTAGATAAACACGGCAAATCGTTACTCAAAGTCAATCAGTCTTATGGATTAAGTAATAATACGGTGCTGTCTATAATGGATGATAGTTTTGGTAATATTTGGTTAGGTTTAGATAATGGCATAAACGTTATTAACCTTAATTCACCTTATAAAGTTTATACCGATAAACAAGGGATTTTAGGAACCGTATATGCTTCAGCAAAAACAGAAAACTATTTGTATTTAGGAACTAACCAAGGTTTGTTCTATAAACTACTAGAAACTAACGATAAATTTAAGTTTATTCAAGGTACAAAAGGACAGGTATGGAGTTTGGCGGTGGTGCAAGGGGATGTATTTTGTGGACATGATAAAGGTACGTATGTAATTAAAGGCACGAATGCGGAAGAAGTGTCGAGCGAAATAGGAACTTGGGTCGTTAAAGAAATTGATGGCAATCCTAATCTTTTGATTCAAGGTAATTACAAAGGTTTAAATGTTTTAGAACGTGTTGGGAGTGCATGGAGATTTAGGAATAAAATTGAGGGTTTCAATATTTCTTCTAGATATTTTGAATTTATTGATGCTCATGAATTGTTGGTGAATCATGAACATAAAGGGGTGTATAAAATAAAGATTGATGCTGATTTTCGTAAGATTATAGATTATAAGAAATTACCAATTAGCAGAGGGAAAAAATCGAGTATAACGACTTATAATAATAAAATTCTATATAGTTATAAAGAGGGAGTTTTTGGTTATGATGATGTTAATCATACATTTAAAAAAGATACAGTTTTAAGTGAACTGCTTAGTAATGATAAATACGTTTCTGGTAGACTTATTAGTGATGGTAATGGTAATAAACTTTGGGGGTTTTCTGATGAGGCTATTATTTATATAGAACCTGGTAAACTCTCTAGTGTGCCAAAGGTTAATACTATAGCGATTTCAAGTGAGGTTCGTAAAAGCAAATCTGCGTTTGAAAACATAAACGACTTATCTAATAACAACTATTTAATCGGTACAACTGAAGGGTATCTTATTATTGATTTAAATAAAATAGAGCATAAAGCTTTAGATATTAATTTAAATAGCATTGACTATGGTAGACATCCTGATAAATTAATGCCTTCGAATTTGGTTCAATCCAATGTGTTTAAAAATAAGAGTAATAATATTAGGTTTAAGTATAGTGTAACTAATTTTAGTAAGCTATCAGCTTCAAAATACCAATATAAGTTGATTGGTATTTATGATAATTGGAGTAGTTGGTCAATGAGTCCGGAAGTTTTTTTTAAAAACCTACCACATGGTGATTATAAATTTGAGGCTAGAGCAATGACCGATGGTATTCTTTCTAATAATGTGTTGTCTTATAGCTTTTCGATAGAGAAGCCATGGTATCTCAAACCATTGGCTATAGTCTCTTATTTTGTTTTTGCTCTATTCTTTATATATGTACTGTACTATTTTAACAAAAAGCACTACAAAAAACAACAACAAAAGCTTATTGATAATAAAGAAAGGGAATTAAGGTTAGAGCAATTAGAAAACCAGCGTCAATTAATACAGGTTAAAAACAAAAACTTACAACAGAATATTGAAAACAAAAATAGAGAGCTTGGTATGGCAACCATGAATTTGGTTAAGCGAAATGAATTGTTAAACAATATAAAGGGTGAATTATCAAAGAGTAAAACACTAAGTGAAGTTGGTAAAGTAGTTAAGCTTATAAATTCAAGTATAAATGATACTAATGATTGGGAGTTGTTTGAAGAAGCGTTCAATAATGTCGATAAAGATTTTATGAAGAAAATAAAATCAATTCATCCATCTATAACTCCAAATGACTTAAGGTTGTGTGCTTACTTAAGGTTAAACCTATCTTCCAAGGAAATTGCTCCACTTCTTAATATATCTCATAAAAGTGTTGAAGTAAGGCGCTATCGTTTGCGTAAAAAAATGGGATTAGAACATGAGCAGAGTCTATCCAACTATATAATTGAGTTATAGCACCTATACATCTCATTTTTCCTCCCATACATTACCTATACAAAGCGAATTTTTATGACTTTCTTAACGAGTCTTGAGTGATATGTTAAGTTAAAGTTAATTTCGAGAATTACATAATATAAAGGGGTGTTCTATGCTTTTTTGGCAAAATTTGATATTTCTTTTTGCATTGTATGTTTTTTGTATAGCCTGTTTTTAAGGAATCGTAATTTTTATTTTCTAATATTACATATCTAATAAATAAATTATGAAAATAAAACTTTTGACGCTCATTTCCTTCATCTTTACAATGGCAGTGTTTGGGCAAAATGTAGATGTTACTGGAACGGTTACTGAAGCTTCTTCAGGGCAACCTTTGCCAGGTGTTAATGTAATCCTTAAAAATACAGCAACAGGGACAGCAACAGATTTTGATGGTAATTTTACTCTAAAGGGAGTGCCATTAAATTCAGTAGTGGTTATATCCTATATAGGTTTTGTAAGTCAAGAGATTACTATTGTAAACAGTGAACCCTTAAATATTTTGTTAGCGGAAGATGCAGAATCTTTAAGTGAAGTTGTAGTTATTGGTTATGGAACGCAAAAGGTTACTAATGTTTCTGGTGCTATTTCTACCGTGAAATCGGAATCTATTGAAAACTTAAAACCGTTAAGAGTAGAAGAAGCGCTTCAAGGTAACGCCTCTGGTGTCTCGGTTATTCAAAGTGGTTCTCCAGGAAGTAAGCCTACTGTATTAGTTCGTGGTATTCCGTCGTTTACAGGAACAGATCCTGTTGTTATTATAGATGGTGTGCCTCAGAGTTTGGATGATTTAAATTCAATCAATTCAGCAGATATACAATCTTTAAGTATTTTAAAAGATGCTGCTTCTACGGCTATTTACGGTGTAAAGGGTGGTAACGGTGTTATTGTAGTAACGACTAAAGGAGGTAGAAATAATGAAAAAGCAGAGTTCTCATTTAATACTTACACAGGTTTTCAGTCGGTTGATAGAAAAATAGGTTTATTAAACGCTTCGGAATATGCTGCAATGATTAATGAAGGTAGCGTAACATCTGGTGGCGATTTAATATTTCCGAACCTTTCGACTTTAGGAACTGGGACAGATTGGCAAGATGAAATCTTTAAAGATGCTAAGGTAACATCATACACACTTTCTGCTAGAGGTGGAACAGAGAAATTAGGTTACTTTTTATCTACAGGTTATTTAAGCCAAGGTGGTATTGTAGGTGGTGATGATAAATCTAATTTTAATAGATTAAATTTTACGGCGAATATAGATTTTCAATTAACTTCTAAATTGAAATTTATCCTTAATACTAGTTATGCTAATATTAAAGGTAAATCTATCGCAGAGAATTCATTTAACTCAATTCTTGGTAATGCTATAAATTTTGATCCAACAGTATCTCCTTATAATACAGATTCAAATGATTTTGCGACTTATGGATATAGTAATTTATTATTGTCTGAAATATTTAATCCTGTTCAGAGATTAGAGAATACTTATAATGAAAACAACGGAAATAAGTTATATGGTAAATTTGAGTTACAATATGATGTTTTAGATAATCTTAAAGTAACGTCTCGTTTTGGTTACACCAAATGGGATCAAGTAAGTAAAAGCTTTTCTCCATTAGCTTATTACGGACCAAATAATGTTTCTAGTGATTATAATGCTGATGGCACAGTTAAAACACAAGAAGTAGATAATGGTGACGGTACAACAAGTATCATTCCTTCATTTCATAATAGTGTTTCAGAAAGTACAGTATCTAATTTTAATTACACTTTTGAAACATTTGCGAGCTACGGGTTTAACTTAAACGAGAAACATAATTTCGATGTTGTTTTAGGTATCTCTACAAGTAAATCTACTGGTTATGGCTTTGGTGCTTCCAGACAAGATGTTAGAGATAATTCTTGGGCTTGGGCAGATATTAGTAGTGCTACAGGTATAAATACGGAACTAAACCTAAATGCATATACTGGTTATAGCTATCAAAACTTAGAACGTAGAAATGTGTCTTACTTTAGTAGAGTTAATTACGATTATGAAGGGACATATTTAGCATCGTTCTCTGCAAGACGTGATGGCTCAATAGCTTTTGGTGACGATAATAAGTTTGCAAACTTTTTTGCAGGTTCTCTAGGTTGGGTAGTGAGTAATGAAGATTTTTTCGATGTTGAAGCTATAAATTTCTTAAAAATTAGAGGAAGTTATGGTACGGTTGGTAATGAAAATGTAAGTCCTCAATACGTAAGTATCACTGTTGGTGGTCCAAGTTATAATTCTACAGCTAATAGTAATGGATATACATTTGGAAATGAGTTTGTTTCAGGAGCCACTGTAAATTCATTTAGTAATACAACTTTAAGTTGGGAAAAACAGACACAATATAACATTGGTTTTGATACTTCTATTTTTGATAGTAGTTTGACTCTAACGTTTGATTACTTTAATAAATCTGTTGAGGGATTATTATTTACAGATGCACCACCACTTTACGCTGGTACATCAGAACCTGTAACATCTAATATTGGTAGTACTGAAAGTAAAGGTATTGACTTAACGTTGGGTTATAGAAAAAATATTACTCAAGATCTTAATTTTAATACGTCGTTCACTTTTACAACGTCTAAAAACGAAGTTACGGCTACAAATAGCGATGGTACTGCATTTGTGGCAGGTGGTAGTTATTTTAACGGTCAGTCACAAAATGCAACACGTTTTGAAAAAGGTTTCACACCAGGTTATTTCTATGGCTTTGAAACTAATGGTTTATTTCAAAATCAAGATGAAATTGATGCACATGCTACTCAAGTTGGAGCGCTGCCAGGAGATATTCGTTTTGTAGATACTAATAATGATGGTGTTATTAATGATGACGATAAAACGGATATTGGAGATCCATTCCCAACATTTACTATCGGTTGGAATTTAGGTCTTGAATACAAAAATTTTGATCTAAGTATGTTTACATATGCATCTGTAGGTAATGATATATACAGAGCTTATGAGCGTAATGCACAGTTTACTAATAAAGATAGAAGTATTTTAAATAGATGGACTGGTGAGGGAACAACGAATGATGCAAACAGTCCACGTTATACATTTGCGGATACAAATAGTAATATTAGACCATCAGATAGATATGTGGAAGATGGAAGTTTTATAAAAATTAAAAGTTTGATTTTAGGTTACACATTACCAGAGAGTATGAGTACATTCTTTAGTAAAGTCCGTGTATATGCTCAAGCTAAAAACTTATTAACGCTTACAGAATATACAGGTTACGATCCAGAAATTGCTGGAGGAATTTTAGATACAGGTATAGATAGAGGGGCTTATCCACAAGCAAGAACATTCTTAGTTGGTTTAGACCTTAAATTTTAACATCCAAAATAAATTAGTATGAAAAATATAAAAAATAGTATTGGGTTAGTCATCATACTTTCAATCTTTATGGGTTGTTCAGATGTGGTAGATTTTGATCCGCATGACGAGTATCAGGTCACAGAAATTGATTACTTACAAACGGAATCAGATTATCGAACCATGGCAGTAAGTTGTTATACACCTACACAATGGTTAAACCAAGTCATCGTTCTTGGCGATGTTGCTTCAGATAATTCTGTGGCAGGTGGTGAGAATGCTTCCGATGTTGTTTCTTTTCAACAAATAGATGATTACAACATATTGACTAATAATAGTGTGCTTCAAGATTTATGGCTATCGGCTTACGAAGGCGTTAATAGAACAAACTACTTAATCGATTATAGAGACGTTAACCTTTTGGGTAGTACAATAAATTTTGCAGGTAAAGACGAACTTTATGGTGAGATACACTTTTTAAGAGCTTTTTATTACTTTAATTTAGTGAAAATGTTCGGTGATGTGGTATTGTTTACAGATCATAAATTAGGACTTTCAGATTTTGGAACCTTACAAAGATCTCCTAAAGAAGAAGTTTATGCTCAAATCGAAACAGACTTACTTCAGGCTATTAGTGATTTACCAACAGCACAATCTCAGCAAGGTAGAATTACAAAATATGCTGCTCAGGCATTATTAGGAAAAGTGTATTTATATCAAGAAAAATTTGATGAAGCAGTTCCGGTTCTACAAAGTGTAGTGGATGGACCTTTTAGTTTGGTAGAAAATTTTGATGATATCTTTTTATTGGAAGGTGAAAACGGTCCAGAGTCGGTTTACGAAGTTCAATATTCTAATGGTCAACCTTACTATAATTGGGGAGGTCAAACAAGAGGTCAAGGAAACTATGCTGTACAGCAATGTGGAGTTAGAGGATTTAATGGTACGGCAGATATGCCTTTTAATTCAGGTTGGAGTACCAATTTACCAACTCAAGATTTAGCGGCAGCATACGAAGATGGAGATCAAAGAAAAGACGCTACAACTTTCGATGTAGAAGCTTATGCTAATAATAATCCTGCCTTAAACGTAACATATCAAGCTGCGCCTTTTAAAAATACAGGTTTATATAATAAAAAGTATTTGCCAAGAAAAGGACAAACAAGTGGACAAGTTGAATTGAATTACGAAAACAATCAACGTACTATCCGTTATTCAGAAGTATTGTTAATGGCGGCAGAAGCCAATTTAAGAGCCTCATCAGTTAACCAAGCATTGGCACAAACCTATTTAGATAGAGTACGTGATAGAGCTTTTGGTGACCAAGATCATAGAGTGACAGCTACTGTGCAGGCCATATGGGATGAAAGACGTTTAGAGCTAGGTATGGAAGGCGATCGTTTTTTCGATTTAGTTAGAACAGGACAAGCGACTAGTGTTTTAAGCAGTAGAGGTTATAATTCGGCAACAAAAGGACTTTTTCCAATTCCTCAGAGAGAAAGAGATATTTCTGGTTTGTCTCAAAACGATGGATATTAAAAAAATAATTATATGAAAACAGTAAAATATATATTTAGTTTATGTCTTATAGTACTTCTAATTAATAGTTGTGTTAAAGATGATAGCAATACAGATTTTGTAGATTCAGCGGTCGCTCCGACTAATGTTTTAGCTTTATTTGAAGTTACACAAGATAATACAGGTTTAGTTACCATTACACCAACAGCAGAAGGAGCTGTAGGATTTAATATCTTTTTTGGTGATGGTACAACAGAGCCTGCTAACTTATCACAAGGTGAAAACACAAGTCATGTTTATACCGAAGGAACGTTTAGTGTAAGCGTTGTGGCAGTAGGGCCAACAGGCTTAGAAACTGAAATGACTCAAGATTTAATAGTGTCATTTAATCCACCTGTAAATATGGTAGCAACTGCAGAAAATGATGCAGCAATATCTAGACAAGTAAACGTTACTGCTTCTGCAGATAACGCTATCAGCTTTTCAGTAGATTACGGAGATGGTAGTGAGTTAGTTGTAGGAAATATTGGAGAATCTGTTTCGCATATTTATGCGAGTGCAGGATTGTACACAATTACAGTTGTGGCTATGGGTGCAGCTATAGAAACTGCAGAAGTTGTAATTGCAGATTTCGAAGTTACTGAAATAATACAACCATTAGCATCAGCACCAACGCAACCTTCAAGATCAGAAGGAGATGTGGTTTCAGTTTTCAGTGCAGCTTATACAGATATTACAGGAGTTGATTTCTTTCCAAATTGGGGACAAGCAACGACTTATAATCTATTTGATTTAAGCGGTGACGAGATGCTTCAATATACAAATTTAAATTATCAAGGAATTGATTTTTCAGGAACACCAATTGATGTTTCGCAAATGGAATTTTTACATGTTGATGTATGGACGGCAGATGAGAACGATGCAAAAATATCGCCTATAAGTTCTGGTCCAAACGAAGCAGCTTACGATTTAGATTTAACAGCACAACAATGGACATCTTTTGATATTCCTTTATCCTATTTTACAGATCAAAATCCATTAGTAGATTTAAGCAGTGTTATTCAGTTTAAATTTGATGGTGACCCTGCAGAAGGAACCATCTTTGTAGATAATTTATACTTCTGGAAAGCGCCATCTGGTGCACCAACAGGAATTGTTGGAACATGGAAACTATCTTCCGCCTCAGGATCCTTAGGTGTAGGACCGGCAATTGGTGACAACTCTTGGTGGAACTGCGATGCAAGTTGCGTAACTGATAGAGCTTGTTTTTACGATGACGAATATATCTTTAATGCAGATGGCTCTTTTAGCAACGTTTTAGGTGCTGAAACATGGGTTGAAGCATGGCAAGGTGGTGGAAGCGCATGTGGTACTCCTGTGGCACCACACGATGGTTCTAATCCTGCAACGTATGTATATGATGAAGGAGCCGGAACAGTGACTTTAAATGGTCTTGGTGCCTTTTTAGCAGTTCCAAAAGCGATTAATGGTAGTGAAATTGCAGATATTAATGATACACCAACATCAATTACATACAATGTAACATTATCTAATTTTGATACTGAAATGTTTGTTTATATCGAAGTAGGGGCAGGTATCTTCTGGCAATATTATTTCGTAAAAGAAGGAGCAGCCGCGGCTTCTCCACTTACAGGTACATGGCAATTATCAACAGATGCAGGTTCACTTGGTGTTGGGCCAGCACCAGGAGATAATTCTTGGTGGAATTGCGATGCTGCTTGTGTAGGTGATAGAGCCTGTTATTACGATGACCAATATGTTTTTGGAGCAGATGGTTCTTTTTCTAATGTATTAGGATCTGAAACTTGGGTAGAACCTTGGCAAGGTGGTGGTGATGCATGTGGTACTCCAGTAGCACCACACGACGGTTCAGGAACTGCAAGCTATGATCTCGATTTGGGCGCAGGTACGCTTACTTTAAATGGTGTTGGCGCATATATTGGCTTGGCAAAAGCAGTAAATAATACAGAGCTAACGGATCCACTCGATGCACCAGCTTCTATAGTTTATGATATCACTATTGTTGATAGTAATACAATTAGCGTAATGGTTGACGTAGGTGATAGTGTATTTTGGCAATATAAACTTGTGAAAATTTAATAAAAGAAAAACATGAAGAACATGAAAAATTTAAAATATGTAATGCTTTTTTTCCTATCACTTACGTTGATGGTAAGTTGTGAAGAAGAAAACTACGAATTTGGTGATATAACCGCTCCTACTAACTTACAAGTTTCTGCAGAAATAGTCGGTCTGGATGCTACCAACCCTTATGGAGATGGTACTGGTGTAGTTAATTTTACGGCAACGGCAGATAACGCAATTACTTATAAATATTCTAATGGTGGAAGTCAAGAACTTGCACCTTTAGGAACAACATCTCTTAGTTTTACGACACAGGGTGTCCATACGTATACTGTAACAGTTATAGCCATTGGTACTGCTGGTAATTCAACGTCTACAACTATTGATGTAGAAGTATTTGCAGATTATTCTCCACCTGCAGATTTAACAGAGATGTTATATGGAGATGGATCTAAAACATGGAGAGTTAAAGCTGAAACTACTGGTCACTTAGGAGTTGGCCCAGCGGATGCTGTAACACCAGATTGGTGGGCTGCTCCACCTTTTGACAAAGTTGGCTTGGGAGTCTATGATGATAGATTAGTATTTAACTCAGATGGAACCGTTAACTATATTACTAATGATACTGCCTTTGGACAAAGTGGTCCTATGGATCAAGATTTTGGAACACCATGGACAGCAAATCCAGGTGGCGAGTATGAAAGTTACCCATTACCTAATTTCGATGATACATGGACGTTAACAGCGCCAGGTGGACAAGAAACATTGTCTTTTGCAGATAAAGGGTATTTAGGGTTTTATGTTGGTGGTAATCATAGCTATCAAATTTTAGAAAGATCAGCTACAGAAATGATGTTGAAAATTATAGGAACTGATACTAACGCATGGTTTGTAATATTAACTTCAGAAGAAGAAGCCGGTACTGATTATACATTGGTTTGGGCTGATGAATTTGATACAAACGGAGCACCTGATCCAGCAAATTGGACTTACGATTTAGGTACTGGTGATGATGGTTGGGGAAATTGGGAACTTCAAAATTATACGGATAATGCTGAAAACGTAATTGTAGAAGATGGTTTCTTAAAAATCACTGCAAAAGCAACTGGAAATGGTGGCTATACATCAGCACGAATTAAATCTGAAGGACTTCAGGAATTTACGTATGGAAAAGTAGAGATTAGAGCTAAGCTACCTTCTGCTGAAGGGACTTGGCCAGCACTTTGGATGTTAGGTGCAAATAATGAGACTGTAGGTTGGCCAGAAAGTGGTGAAATGGATATTATGGAGCAAGTTGGCTGGGATAAAAGTAGAACAATAGGGACTTTCCATTGGTTTGATAATGGAACCAATGCAGGCGCTAGCTATGGTGAATCTTTAGATGTTGCCGATACAGCAACTGAATTCCATATTTACGGTATAGAATGGAGTGCAGCTTCTATAAAAATTACTGTTGACGATGTGCCTGTAGTAACCTTAACTAATAATCCTGATTTCCCTTTTAACGCAGACTTCTTTTTTATAATGAATGTCGCAATGGGTGGGACTTTAGGAGGAGATATTGATTCTGCATTTACAGAAGATTCAATGGAAGTTGATTATATAAGAGTATATCAATAATAAAGAATAAATATTTGTTTGAATTAGTTGTTTTTTAAGGTCGAGCTAATAGCTCGACCTTTTAAAAGTTTTATTAAGCATTCATTTATAGTAAACGCTAGTTATAGTATATCTTAAAAAATATACGATTAGAATATTAAATTACCGATGACAAAAAAACCCATATATATAGGAAAAAATAGAGCTTCAAATGATGAGTTTGAAGTCAAAGGAGAACTTGTATCACTTCATAATGAAGACTACTACAAAATCTCTAACAGTGATAAAATGAGACCCTTTTTTATGAGTCTCGTAAGTAATTCTAATCACTGGATGTTTATTTCCAGTAATGGAGCCTTAACAGCTGGTAGAAAAGATGCAAATAATGCATTGTTTCCATATTATACAGATGATAAAATAACGGAATCTTTAGAAACCACTGGTAGTAAAACAATAGTTCAGGTTCATAAAGATGATAAGACCTTTTTATGGGAGCCGTTTTCAAACCGCTACCAAGGTGTTTATGCAACTAAGAGAAATCTTTATAAAAATAGTTACGGTAATAAGTTGCTTTTTGAAGAAATAAACGAAGATTTAAAATTGACGTTTAGATACGAATGGAACACTAGTGACCAATTTGGATTTGTTAGAAAAGCCAATATTATAAATAATTCGAGTAAAAAAATTGAGTTGACTATTTTAGATGGGATTCAAAATGTTTTGCCGTATGGTTTAACATCCGTTTTTCAAAATGCGACGAGTAATTTAATTGATGCTTACAAAAAGTGTGAATTAGAAACGGATTCTGGCATTGGTATTTTTGCTTTGAGTGCAATAATTGTAGATAAAGCAGAACCAAGTGAAGCGTTGAAAGCGAATACCGTTTGGTTTTCAGGAATAGATAATCCTACACATTTAATATCCTCTTTACAGTTAAATAACTTCAGAGAAGGTAAAGCCATTTCTCAAGAAGAAGATATTAGAGCTGAAAAAGGAGCTTATTTTGTGTCTAAGGATTTAAGTTTAGAACCAAATGTAGAAAGCAGCTGGATGTTTGTGGCAAACGTCAACCAAACAATTAGTGCGATTAACACTATTTCTGAAAAAATAAAAAGCAATAGTAATCTTGAAGAACTTATTCAAGAGGACATAGATGCTGGTACAAAAAACCTTTTACAACTCGTTGGAGCTTCTGATGGTATTCAATTAGGAGATGACCAATTAAGAAATACAAGACATTTCGCCAATACGCTTTTCAACATTATGAGAGGTGGAATTTTTGATGATGATTATCAAATCGAAAAAGAAGACTTTCTTAAATATATGGCTAAGGCCAATGTAAAGGTTTCAAAAAGTAAAGAAGATATTTTAAATAATTTACCAGACCTTTTTAAGGTAGATTATATAAAAGACATTGCTGATGAAGATGATGATAGCAATTTCAAAAGATTATGTTACGAATATTTACCCTTAAAATTTAGTAGAAGACATGGAGATCCAAGTCGACCTTGGAACAAGTTTTCTATCAACACACGTAGTGAAATAGATGGGTCTAAAATCTTAGATTACGAAGGTAACTGGAGAGATATTTTCCAAAATTGGGAAACACTGGCGCATTCTTATCCTGCTTTTATGGAAGGGATGATTCATAAGTTTTTTAACGCGACGACTTTTGAAGGGTATAATCCTTACCGTGTTACAAAAGATGGATTTGATTGGGAAGCGATTGAAGAAGATGACCCATGGTCTTACATTGGGTATTGGGGAGATCATCAAATCATTTACTTATTGAAGTTTTTAGAGTTTATTGAGAAACATTATCCTCATAAATTATCGGACAGTTTTACGCAAGATGTATTTGTGTATGCGAACGTACCTTATAAGATTAAGAGTTATCAAGACACCTTAAATAATCCTAAGGATACTATTGATTTTGATCACGAGTTACATAATAAAATCAACCTAGTAAAAGAAAGATTAGGTGCCGATGGTGCTTTATTGAGAGATGAGAATTACTTCATCCATAAAGTCAATTTAATCGAAAAACTATTAGCTACAGTTTTAGCTAAAGTGTCTAATTTTATTCCAGAAGGAGGCATTTGGTTAAATACACAACGACCAGAATGGAACGATGCCAACAACGCATTAGTGGGTAACGGAGTGTCGATGGTAACCTTATATTATTTAAGACGATTTATCAATTTCTTTGAAGGTATTGTAGAAAATGCATCAGAGACAGAATATAACCTTTCAATTGAGCTAAAAACGTTCTTTGAGAGTGTCGTTTCAACATTGAATGCTAATGCCGCAGTGTTATCAGGAAACGTATCGGATACAGAACGGAAAACTATTTTAGATGGTTTAGGTACTGCCGGAAGTGATTATAGATTAAAAATCTATGAAGCAGGATTTACAAGTGATAAAGCAGCAATTTCAAAAGCTGATTTATTGGAATTTTTCAACGTATTAAAACAGTATTTAGACCATACGATTAAAGCTAATAAGCGCGCAGATAATTTATATCACGCTTACAACTTAATGACGGTTAAAAATGACACTGAAGTTTCAATTTCTTACTTACCAGAAATGTTAGAAGGGCAAGTGGCTGTTTTAAGTTCAGGTTATTTAGAGCCAAAAGAGACTTTAACTTTATTGGATGCGTTAAAAGCAAGTGCGCTATTTAGAGCAGATCAATACAGTTATATTTTATATCCAAATAAACAATTATCACGGTTTGTAGATAAAAATAATATTCCTGCGCAGTCCGTTGAGAAGTCTCAATTATTAAAGCAATTGATTGCTGATGGAAATACGCAGATTATAGAAAAAGATAGTATTGGTCAATACCACTTTAACGGTACTTTTAATAATGCAGACAGTTTAAAAGCAGCATTACAAAACTTACCAGATGGGCAATATGATGCCTTAATTGAAGCTGAAAAACCATTGTTATTAGACATTTTTGAAGAGATGTTCGATCACAAATCATTTACGGGTCGTTCAGGTACTTTCTATGGCTACGAAGGATTAGGGTCTATTTATTGGCACATGGTTTCCAAATTGTTATTAGCAGTACAAGAAAACTGTTTAGTAGCTGTAAATAACAATGAGAGTGAAGAAACTATCGGTAGATTATTAGAGCATTATTACGAAATTAATGAAGGGATTGGAGCGCATAAATCACCAGAATTATATGGTGCGTTTCCAACAGATCCCTATTCACACACACCAGGTGGAAAAGGAGCACAACAACCAGGAATGACAGGTCAGGTTAAAGAAGATGTGTTATGTCGTTTTGGGGAATTAGGCGTTTTTGTAGACCATGGAAAACTCTTTTTTAATCCAAGATTATTAAGAACTGAAGAGTTTTTAAAAGATTCTAAAGACTTTCATTATACAAACATCAATAAAGCGTTAAAAACGATTGAACTCGAAAAAGGATCTCTTTGTTTTACGTACTGTCAAGTGCCAATTATTTATAAACTGAAAGACGAAAATAAAATTGAAGTGATATACAATGATGGTTCTTCTGTGAAATTTGAGGATTTAAAACTTGATGCAAAAACAAGCGATAAAATTTTCAATCGTACAGGTGAGGTTAATAAAATTGTAGTATCTGTAAAGAAATAATATAAAAACTCAACATGAAAGATATTTTAAAATTTGGAGTATATGTTTTTGCAATGCTACTTGTCATTTCATGTAAGGATGCTAACAAGGAAGCAAGTAACGCAAAACCCGTAAAAGAAAAACCAATTTTGAGTGCAAAAGATATATTAGGTAATCCGGAATATTTGGCAATTTCTTACGGAGGTTACAGAGAAAAACAAAGGGAAGCGCAACCCACAATCCCAGAGCTTAAAGACGATATGAAAATCCTAAGCGCAATGGGCATAAAAGTCATAAGAACTTATAATGTTCATTTTGCACAAGCCGAAAACGTTCTTAAAGCAATAACAGAACTAAAAAAAGATGATACTACTTTCGAAATGTATGTTATGCTCGGAATTTGGATCGATTGCCAAAATGCTTTCACATGGGAGCATGGAGAACCAAATCATAACGCAGAGAGCGAACGAAATCCTGTTGAAGTAAATACAGCGGTTGAGTTGGCTAAGCAATATCCAGATATTGTAAAAGTTTTAGCTGTCGGAAACGAAGCTATGGTAAAATGGGCTACAAGTTATTATGTAGAACCTTGGATTATTTTAAAATGGGTAAATCATCTTCAAGATTTAAAGAAGGCTGGTGAACTATCACAAGATTTATGGATTACAAGCTCAGATGATTTCTCTTCTTGGGGAGGAGGCGATCCAAGTTACCATACAGAGGATTTAGAAAAAATAGCCCATGCCGTCGATTATATTTCGATGCATACCTATCCATATCACCAATCGCATTATAACTCTGACTTTTGGAAAGTTCCAGAAAACGAAGAAAACTTATCGGATAAAGAAAAGGTTGATGCAGCTATGTTGCGTGCTTTAGATTTTGCAAAAAGACAGTATGATAGTGTGTCAAACTATATGACGAGTATTGGAGTCAATAAACCAATCCATATTGGTGAAACAGGTTGGGCATCAGTATCTAATGGTCAGTATGGAAAAAAGGGTTCTAGAGCGACAGATGAATATAAGCAAGGATTGTATTACAAGCACCTACGCGAATGGACTAATAAGGAAAAAATTTCATGTTTCTATTTTGAAGCTTTTGATGAACAATGGAAGGATGGACAAAATCCTTTGGGTTCAGAAAATCACTTCGGACTAATAAATTTAAAAGGAGAAGCAAAATATCCCTTATGGAATATGGTCGATGAAGGTGTTTTTGAAGGTTTAACTAGAGATGGTAATTCAATAACCAAAACCTATAATGGCAATCTCGACGACTTAATGAAGGACGTATTAGTTCCAAACACAGAGTACCAAAAAGATTAAATAATGAAAAACCTTTTATTCTTAACCGTTGTTTTAGCTGCTTTTGTATCGTGTAAAAATGAAACAAAAAAAGAAGACGTACCTGTTTCTGAAGTTGTAGAAATTAGTGACATCGTTTCAGTTTCTGGAAGACAATTAATGGTTAATGATGAGTCTTATCTTATAAAAGGTATCTGCTATCATCCCGTACCAAAAGGAAAATCTACTAAAAGAGATTTCGGAACCTTAACTCAGGATTTAGAATTAATGGTGGAAGCAGGCATTAATACCATTAGAGTTTATTCGCCAATTGAAGACCAAAGTGTACTTGATGAAATCAATGAAGCAGGACTAAAAGTAATTATTGGATTTGGTTATAAGCAAGGAGGTAAAAATGATATTTTCTCAGGGTCGTTTATAGATTACGTTAATAAATTTAAAAATCACAATGCCATTTTAATGTGGGAATTAGGTAATGAATATAATTACCATCCAGAATGGTTTGATGGAGATGTTAAGAATTGGTACAAAGCCATGAACGACGCAGCAGCAGTTATTCATGTTAACGATCCTTCACATCCCGTAGCCACAGCACATGGAGATTTGCCAAAAGAACTAGCATTATCTATGAGTCCAAATATAGATGTTTGGGGCATGAATGTGTACCGTTCTGTAAGACCAGAAACCATTTTTAAGGAGTGGAAAGACGTCAGTACAAAACCGATGTATTTGGCAGAAACAGGCGCAGATAGTTATATGCAAATTGCCAAAGATGGCTATGAGGAAGGCATTAACGAGTTGGCACAAGCTGATGCTACAGATATTATTTTAAAAGCGACCTTTAATGGCCAAGATATTTGTTCTGGGGTTACCTTATTTCAGTTTACAGATGGTTGGTGGAAAGCAGGAAATAACGAAGTGCAAGATACAGGAGGAACAGCGCCAAATAGTACAGGAGTGCCTTTTGATGGTAGTCCGAATGAAGAATTTTGGGGCATCGTTGATATCGATAGAAACAAGAAAAAAGTATTTGATGTTGTAAAAGACATTTATACGAATGTAAATAAGGAATAATTTTTTTGAATGTTAATGACACCACTTAATAAAATAGTAAAACCTCATTATTAAACATTAGAATTGTCCCCTTGAGGGGACTTTAGGAGTGTTTTTAAGATCACTCAAAAATTTATAAAAAACAATTAACTAAAGCAAAATCAAGATATGAAAACATCAAGATATAGCATATTTCCACTCTTAATCCTTACAGTAATGAGTTGTACTTCTGAAAAAAAAGAAAGTAAAAGCTTAGAAGTTGAAATTTATGAAACTTCAGAAAGTGGACATAAACTGACTAGAATCACCGAATTTTCAAAAGTTGATTCGTCAGCGGTTATAAAATTATTACCAGAACAAAAGTTTCAAACCATCACAGGTTTTGGTGGTTCGTTTACAGAATCTTCGGCTTACTTATTAAATAAGTTAAGTAAGAAAAACCGCGATACTATTCTTCAAGCTTATTTTGCTGAAGAGGGTGCACGTTATTCATTAACAAGAACACATATTGCGTCTTGTGATTTTTCATTAAATAACTATACTTATGCACCTGTAGCAGATGATATGGAAATGAAAAGTTTCAACATTGAAGAAGATCGTGATGATTTAATTCCAATGATTAAAGACGCTCAGGCTATTTCAAAAGATGGCTTTAGCATTATTGCATCACCTTGGACATCACCACCATGGATGAAGGATAACAAGGAGTATGTTGGTGGAAAATTATTGCCAAAATATTACGATGCATTCGCCCTTTATTTTTCTAAATACTTAGAGGCGTATAAAGCTGAAGGCATTGATATTTGGGGTTTAACACCCGTTAATGAACCACACGGAAATGGGAATAATTGGGAAAGTATGCACTTTTCACCAGAAGAAGAAACAGACTTTGTTCAAAACCATTTAGGTCCAAAATTAGAAGTTGATGGATTCGGTAAAGTCAATATTCTAGGATACGACCAAAACAGAAAAGGTATAAAAGAATGGGTAGATGCCATGTATAAAGATGAAGCCTCTTCAAAATATTTTGCAGGATTAGCTGTGCATTGGTATGAGAGTACGTATGATTATTTACCAGAAGAATTGCAATACGCACATAACAAAGCACCCGATAAATATCTTATTGAAACTGAAGGTTGCGTAGATTCTGAAATTCCGATGTGGCAAGATGATGCTTGGTATTGGAAAAAAGAAGCTACAGATTGGGGTTGGGATTGGGCGTCGCCAGAAGACAAACATTTACACCCAAAATACGCGCCAGTAAACCGTTACGCAAGAGATATTATTGGTTGTCTAAACAATTGGGTAGATGGTTGGGTAGATTGGAACATGGTTTTAGATCGTCAAGGTGGTCCAAACTGGTTTGAGAATTGGTGTGTGGCACCAGTAATTGTAGATCCGGATGCTGACGAAGTTTACTTTACGCCATTGTATTACACCATGGCGCATTTTAGTAAATACATTAGACCAGGAGCTGAGGTTATTGGCGTTGAAAATGCAGAAAAAGACTTAATGGTTGCTGCAGCTAAAAACCCTGACGGAACTATTGCTGTTGTGATATTCAATGAGGGTAAAGAATCAAAAGATTTTATGTTAACTCTAGGTGAAGAAACAGTAAGCGTAATAATTAATCAACAAGCTATTCAAACAATAATAATTCCAACTAAAAACTAAATAATTATGTCTACCACAGCCAATAAAGTTCCATTAGGCCAGAAAATTGCTTTTGGATTAGGTATGCTTGCGAATCAGATGTTTCCGGCTGTTATTGGTATATTCATTGTGGTTTTAGTAAAAGATTTAGGTTTTCCAGGTTGGATGTGGGGAGTAGTATCATTAGCTCCAAGAATATTTGATGCCATTACGGACCCTATTATGGGGTATATTTCAGATAATACCAAATCACGCTGGGGAAGACGAAGACAATATGTTTTTATAGGAGCTGTAATTATGGGGATTGCCTTTATCATTATGTGGCAATTATTTAGAGAGAATTCACTCGATTATAACTTTTGGTATTTTTTACTAACGTCGTTTGTATTTTATTTGGGTTTAACCATTTTCAGTGTGCCTTACGTAGCTATGGGTTATGAAATGAGTGATGATTTTCATGAACGTACGAGTATCATGGCTGTTTCACAATGGATAGGGCAATGGGCTTGGGTGATAGCACCATGGTTTTGGGTGATTATGTATGATCCGGAATGGTATCCATCAGCAGATGTTGCTGTAAGAGAATTAGCTATTTGGGTCGGAATTATATTTGCAATTTGTGCGATGGTTCCAGCCGTTTTTATTAAAAGTAGATCAACAGTTAATGAAGATTATTCTCCGCTGACACTTAAAAATATTGGTGGTAGCTTAAAGGAAATAGGAGGTAATTTTGTTGAAGCTTTCAAATCAGTACCTTTTAAAAAACTTTGTTTTGCTACATTTTTTGTATTCAACGCTTTTAATACCGTAGCGAGTTTTACATTTTTTATTATTGTGTATTACCTTTTTAATGGGGATGCTGCTGCTGCAGGTATTTGGCCTACATTATTCGGAAGTATTGGTGCTTTGGTAACCACGTTTTTAGTGATTCCAATAGTCGCTAAAATGTCAAAAGTTTTAGGAAAGAAAAAAGCATTTATGGTCTCACAAGGTATTTCCGTATTAGGATATATTATGCTTTGGTTTCTGTTTATTCCAGGTAAACCTTATATGTTTTTATTTGCATTGCCATTTTTCTCTTTCGGAATAGGTGGTTTATTTACCCTTATGATGTCTATGACAGCAGATGTTATTGATTTAGATGAACTAAAAACCGGGAAACGTAGGGAAGGTGTTTTCGGGGCAATATACTGGTGGATGGTAAAATTTGGTTTCGGAATTGCAGGTGGATTAAGTGGTACAATTTTAACTGTCATTGGATTCGATTCTGTACTCGAAGTACAGCCAGAAGGTGCAATTACAGGGTTACGATTATTCTTTTCAGGTTTACCAATAGTCGGTACACTTTTAGCGATGTACATTATGCGTGATTATGATCTTACAGAAGAACGATCTAATGAAATTAGAGCAGAATTAGATCAACGTAAAACTAAAATATAATAAAGTAATTAATATTAGAGTATGTCTTTAAGAGGAGAGAAATTTTTAGCATTGGCATCTATTGACTATGCAGATAAAGATATTGAAGGACTAAGAATTTTATATAGAGATATTTTATCTAAAGGTACACATGGTCTTTGTTTTAGTCCTTATATGGATGGGCAAGAACCAGGTGATCAATTATCTGAATCTCAAATTAGAAGACGTATTGAAATTATAAAGCCTTATACCAAGTGGATTCGTTCATTTTCGTGTACTGAAGGTAATGAGTTAATACCTAAAATCGCTAAAGAATACGGGCTTAAAACACTTGTAGGGGCATGGTTAGGTGCGGATAAAGATATTAATGAAAAGGAAATTTCCGGACTTATAGAATTGGCAAATCAAGGTTATGTTGATATTGCAGCTGTTGGTAATGAGGTGATGTATCGTGGAGATTTAACCGAAGATGATTTATTAGAACATATTTATAACGTAAAGAAATCTGTTAAAAGCGTACCCGTTGGTTATGTAGACGCTTACTACGAGTTTGTAGATCGTCCTAACATTACAGAAGCTTGCGATGTTATTTTGTCGAATTGTTATCCGTTTTGGGAAGGTTGCGACCAAGACTATTCCTTATTATACATGAAAGACATGTACAATAGAGCGTTAAAGGCCGCAAATGGAAAAAAAGTGATAATTACAGAAACAGGTTGGCCAAACGAAGGAACCAATTTAGAGGGAGCTTTTCCATCTGAAGAAAATGCAATTAAGTATTTTATCAATTCACAACAATGGTCTAAAGAAGAAGATATTGAGATGTTCTACTTTTCTTCTTTTGATGAATCATGGAAAGTCGGTGCAGAAGGAGACGTAGGATCGTTCTGGGGGATTTGGGATAAAAATGAACAGCTAAAATATTAGCCGAAAAAATGATGCTTCGAGATTTGAGGTATAAATAATAATTAATAGCTGATAAAGCCATATTGTAGTTCTCAATATGGCTTTATTAATTATAAACCCATAGCATAAAAATGAGACTTATGTTAGGACTATTTCTAGGTGGTTTTGATTTAATGCGGGTAAAAAGGACAGGAATGATTTTTAATAATTCAAATCGCCTTTTACTAAAATACAAATGGATTCTCGATAATGATGAACCTGAGGGTATTGAGGTTTTTAAATCAGAATTTAATCCATTTTTGTGACCCTACTCTATATAGATTTAGAGCAATATGCTTAATACTGATTAAGATAGACACAACAAGCGTTTTTAACGCCACTACATTACCCATACAAACCTTGGTTTTCGAATAAAAGAGCGATTGTTAAAGGCTTTAGAAAAAGCCTTTAAAACCTTAAGATAATTGCCGTACTCACAATAGAAATGGATTTTTATTGCGATGTATGCTTTTTGTACTGTGGATTATTTAGGAATCCCTAATAAATCACTTTAGATTTGAAACTATCAATATTTGAGTGTTTTAATTTCTTCTTAGAAAAAGGATATAAGGACTATTAAATATTGTCTAAACTAATTAATTAACTAATATAATCTATTATGAAAAAAATTACTTTTTTGTTTATTTTATTGACCGTTTCCTTAGGATACGCTCAAGAATTACCGTTTACCTTCACCGATGGTGGTGTTCCAACTCTACATGGAATTATAGGTGATGTCCCAGAGGTTATTGTTACAAACGCTCTTGACCCTGACGATGGAACTAATGATGTGCTTTCAGTAACGGGAAGTGGTAACGATTGGGATAATATTCAAGTTCTTTTTACTAATAACCTAGATTTATCTGATGACAGTAACAACACGATTACATTCAGAATTAAGAATATAGCTAATGATGGGGTGCATACACATGCATTGAAGTTTGAAAATGGAACTGGTCCTAATACTGAATTAGTATTTACAACAGAAGATGATCAGTGGAAAAATATTTCATTAGATTTTCCTGCTGGCCTTGGAAGTTTTGGTAAGATGGTAATTTTTACTGATTTTGGTTCTGGTAATACAGCAGTAGGAACGTATTTAATTGATGACATCGCAGGTGCATCTCATACAACTATACTTCCAGAATTTAATTTACCAGTAAATTTTAGTGATGATTTTAATGATTTGATGATTGGTGGTGATACTACAGTAAGTATAGTTGTAGATCCGGATGATGCTACGAATAATGTATTACAGGTTATTGGTTCTGGTGGAGATTGGGATAATGCTCAAGCAACTTTCGCTACTCCTATTGATCTTTCTGATGATGCTAATAATACAATGAGATTTAGAGTAAGATCAACTACAGCAGCTCCTGGAGAAGTAAATGATCACCTTTTTAAACTTGAGGAACCAACTTCTGGTGGTGATGTACAATTAGAGTTTTCTACAACAGGAACGGATTGGCATGATATTGAATTAAATTTCGGTTCAGGATTATCTTCATATGGTAAGTTAGTACTTTTCGTAGATTCAGGTTTAGGAAATTCTGCTGCTGTTGTAGGAACTTATTTATTCGATGATATTTTAGCACCTGGTGCAGATGCAGATGAGCCAGACCCAGAACCAATTGTTAACACAGATTGTGCAGGTCAGACAGATGAGGCATTACAAGGTGAATTTACGGAAGGTTATAACTATTCTTTTGTTACTACAGGTACTGATGTCGAATTTACATTCCAGATGCTTGATAATAAAGCAGGTGTAGTTGCTTACTTATGGAGACAAGCTCCTTTTGCTGAATTTCCTATGACTAGTCTTGGAGATAAAACGTTTTCAACAACGTTAAGTGATTTTACTGTTGGTGAAGAAGTAACTTACGCATGTAAATTTGCATATGCTGGTGGTCAGTCAGTAACTAAGTATTTCACTTACGAAGTAGGTGATGATTGTACATTGGGTACAGCTGATTTTGAAGCAACTACTTTTAAGGTTTTCCCTAACCCAACTCGTAACAACTGGAATATAGAAGGTAATACTACTATAAGTTCAATTACTGTATATGATATTTTAGGCAAACAAGTTAGCGTGTTAAAACCTAATGCAACTGCAGCAACAATTGATTCATCTTCATTAAAATCTGGTGTTTACTTTGCAAGAGTTGAAGGTCTTAATGGTTCTAAAAGTGTGAAGCTTATTAAAGAATAAGATTAATAGCAATAAATCAATCTTAATGAATAAGCGTGTTTATAATATTTAAACACGCTTTTTTTATGAATTAACTTCATGATGTTTTAATTTAGTGTTGCAATCATTATTAAATCACTGAGGTTAGAAAATGTGCTATAGTTAGCTTATATTAACTGTTCATAAATAGTAATACAACGCTTGTAATTAATAACAACAATAATTGGCATGTGAAAGCGCTATCGTATCTTGCACTTTAGAATAAATAAATTAAAATGACGACACTCAAAGAATTAGCTGCACTTTTAAATATTTCAGTTTCAACAGTTTCAAAAGCTTTAAATGATAGTCATGAAATTAGTGAAAACACAAGGATAAGGGTTAAGGAGTTGGCTACTAAACTAAATTATAAACCCAATAGAATAGCACAGCAACTAAAAACTAATAAAACTAAAATTATTGGTGTGATTTTACCAACAGTGACCAATCCATTTTTTGCAGAAGTTTTGCACGGTATTGAAAAAACAGCTACTAACAATGATTACGATATTATTGTCTGTTTATCTAATGAAACGTTGCATAAAGAAAAGCGGAGCTTAGATCTATTGGCTAATGGAAGTGTTGATGGATTTATAATTGCCGTAGCGAGAGAGAGTCAAGTAAAAGAGCAAACGGACCATATAAAATCTGCTATTAAAAGTAAACTACCCGTTTTAATGTTTGATAGAGTGGTCGATGATATTGAATGTAATAAAGTTATTGTAGACGACTTTCAATGTGTTTATGAAGCAACTGAGCATTTAATAGTAAAAGAGAAACGTAAAAACATTTTATTAGTAAGTAATATTGAAGAACTAAGTGTTGGTCAACTTAGAATAAGTGGCTATACGAAAGCATTAGAAGATCATAAATTAAAACCCAATATTTTAAAATTAGATAATGCCGTTGATCTCGATGTAGAAAAGAAAATATATACTTACTTAAAGGGTAATAATTCTATTGACGCTATTTTATCTATAGACCATGTTACAGGAATTGTAGCGATTAATATGGCTAAAAAGTTGGGTAAAGAAATCCCTAAAGATTTATCAGTTGTTGGTTTTGGTTACGAGCATACACAATTATTATCGAGTCCAAAAATCTCAATTATTCATCAAAAAGCGCATAAAATAGGAGAGATGTCTACCAAGTTATTGATCGATAATATTAAGGACGAAACGTTAAAAATGCAAACTATTGTAGTGCCTAGCGAGTTGAAGATAAGTGAGTCTTCTCAAACTTCATTTTAAAAATTGGGCATAAAAAAAGCTTGATATAAATCAAGCTCATTTTATTTCTAAGAAGTAGGGTATTACATACCTTTAACTTTGTCTGCAGCTTTATTTACAGCATCGTTACCAGCTTTTTTAGCTGAATCTACTGCGTCACTACCTGCTTTTTTTGCTCCATCAACGGCATCGTTAGCAGCATCTTTTACATCATTTGCCATGTTGTTAGCTCCTTCTTTAGCGTTATCAACAGCATCACCTGCAGCATCTTTAGCATCATCCATTGCATCACCTGCATCATCAATAGTATCTTCTATTGCGTCACCAGCGTCATCCACAGTATCTTCTATTGCATCACCAGCATCTTCTAATGCTTCTCCTGTAGCATCAGCAGCGTTTTCTACTGCATCTCCAGCTTTGTCTGCTGTTTCTCTACAAGATGTAAATGATAATCCTAATACAGCAACTAGTGCTAAACTTAATACAACTTTTTTCATTTTATTGGTTTTAGTGTTAATTTATGTTAATATACGAAAATAGTAATTTAACTGAATTATCAATATCTTTTATTGATTTATTATCCGTACATCATTGCTATATACGTTTGTAGTAGTGCAAATGGATTTTTTTTTATAGTTTTTTTAATTTTAATTACTTTTATAAGTCTCTAATTTACATATTGAAATTGTTTCGTTGAATAGTGTTCATTTTAAAACAATATCGTTTTAATGGTTGATCATATCAATTTGTTTTTTAATAAGTATATATTGGCTTTACAATATTTTATAAAAATCTTGCTTTTTAACAAAGACTTGATATTTTTGAGGAAATACATAATTCTAACTTAAAGTAGTTTACACAATAACCTTGAAGTCAAAATCAAATACAGACCTTGTTTTATGGGGAAAGCTCAAAGATGGCAATATTGAGGCTTTAGGGCGACTGTATGATGTATATATTGATGAAATGTTTAGTTATGGTATGCAGTTTTGTGCCGATAAAACTAAAGTGATGGATCATATTCATGATGTGTTTTTGAATCTATACAAATACAGAAAGAGTTTAGCAAATACAAATCAAGTTAAGTATTATTTGTTTCGGTCTCTAAAAAATCAAATTTTAAATACAACGAAAAAAACACGCTCTACTCAAACTTATGTTTTAAGCGAAGATGTTCATGCTAATGCGTTTTCAAACTCTATTGAAGACGAAATCATTTCAACTGAGTTCCATACAGAACGCACTTATGTGTTAACTAAAGCTATAAATTCATTAAGCAAAAAACAACGACGCGGTTTATTTTTAAGATTTACAGAAGAACGAGAGTACGAGGAGATTGCTGAAATTATGAATGTCTCAATTCAGACCTCTAGAACTATTATTTATAGAGCGATTAAAGCTCTAAGAAAAAGCATGGTAGCTGTGCTTTTTGTGTTGTTGTCCATTTTTTATTAAAAAAACTTTATTTTTTTGTCTATAAAACGTCTGTTCCTTTCTTATTAAGGTAAGGATGTCTGTGTTATTAAACTAAAAAGACGTCTGCCTCAAATAAAGTTATACAAACTAATGAAAGAAAATAAGTCGAATAATATTAATTTTAATGAACTTTCAACTGAAGAAAGATCAAAGTTAAAACGCAGAATAGAAAATTCTGTATATGCCTATGCTCAAAAAAAACGTATTAAGAAATATGCGTTTGGATTTGCTGCAGCATCAATAGTACTATTGATTTCTGTCGGATTTTTTAACTATAAAAATCAAAATGATTCTCCCATAGAATCTTTTGTAAATGCTTCAAAAGATGATTTTCAAACCAATGAAGTGCAGCTCATATTAAGCGATACCAAAAACATTGAAATCACTGATGAAAATTCAGAAATCACTTATTCTAATGATGGTGAAAATGTCGCTATCGGAAATTCTAAATCTGTAACTCAAAAACTTGAAGAATTAGAAGAGATGGTCTTCAATACATTAATTGTTCCATACGGAAAACGCTCAGAAATTGTATTGTCTGATGGCACCAAAGTTTGGATAAATTCGGGTTCGAAATTAATATTTCCTGCCACATTTGTAAAAGGTAATAGAGAAGTGTATCTCGAAGGTGAAGCGATTTTCGATGTAACCCACAATAAAAATCAACCGTTTATTGTAAAATCAAAAGATCAAGATATTGAAGTTTTAGGAACGGTGTTTAACGTGAGCAATTACGCCGATGACGATGCCGTTTTTACAGTGCTTAAAAGTGGAAGTATAAATCTTCATTATAAGAATAATAATTTACTGTCTTCTCAAGCCGAATTAAAAATTGTACCAAATACATTGGCGACATACCAGAAAGCACAAAAAGAAATCAATACCAAAACAGTAGACGTAGAATCTTATTTTTCTTGGAGAGATGGTGTTTTTATATTTAAAAATGATGCTTTGAAAACGATAATGAAAAAATTATCGCGCTATTACAATGTTGAAATTTCTATAACTGATAAAGATTTAGCAGATCATTCTTTTTCGGGCTACTTAGATGTGAGTCAAGATTTAGAACATGTAATGCAAATTATAAAAGAAGCAGAATCTTCTCAATTCGACTATAAATTAACCACCAATAAAAAACTAATTATTAACTAACTAAAACCAATCATTTGAAATAAAAACCAAACCAAAAAAAACTAGAAGATGCGCCAACATCCTCTAGCTAAAAAATCAATACAACTGCATAAAACAGCAATATTAACCACTAAAACAAAATTATGAATAAAAATGAGAACCTTTACGCTTCGCGAAGTGTAAAATCTTTAAGATACTATTTGGTAAATATTATGAGAGTCTTTCTACTATTAATAACCATTGGTCTGAGTTCTGCTTTTGCGAATACCACAGCTGCACAGACAAAAATAGATGTAAACGTCAACAACGTTACACTTGAGGAACTATTTAAGGACATACAGAGTAAAAGTGAATTTATATTTTTTTACAAAGACAATGTTCTAAAATATAATGTCACTTTAAATGTAAAAAATGCATCTGTCACTGTCATTTTAGATTCCGCATTAAAAGGTACCAATCTTACTTATAAAGTAAACGATAGGCAAGTAATTATTAAAGAAAGTCCTAGCAGCCAAAGTGAAGCGAGTAAAAAAACAAACCAACAAGAAAAAACCATAACAGGTAAAGTTCTAGATGATACAGGTGGTCCATTAGTAGGAGCAACGGTTCAAGCGAAAGGAACTAATTTTGGTGTGGCTACAGATTTTGATGGTAATTTTAGTTTAACAGTGCCAGATGACACGACATTTATTGTGATTTCATATATCGGATTTGCAACGCAAGAAATTGATATCACAAATAATTTCTATGTCGAAGTTAAGATGTTAACTGATAGTTCTGCCTTAGATGAAATTGTAATTATCGGTTACGGAACAGAGCAAAAATCATTATTAAGTGATGCTGTAACGTCTATTAAATCGAGTCAGGTTAGTGATTTACCGGTGCCTTCTGTAGATGGTCTTCTTCAAGGTCAGGCCGCTGGTGTACAAGTGCAACAAAATTCGGGAACACCTGGTGGCGAAATGTCAGTGAGAATTCGTGGATTGAGTTCAATTAGCGGTTCTAATCAACCACTTTATATTATTGATGGCATTCCGGTAACTTCGGGTGATTTTGGTCAATTAAGCTTTTCTGGTCAAGGTGCAAGTGCGCTTTCAGATTTAAATCCAAGTGATATTGAGTCTATTAGTGTGTTAAAAGATGCTTCTGCAACAGCTATTTATGGAGCAAGAGGGTCTAACGGAATTGTGTTAATTTCAACAAAACGTGGTAAGGAACAAAAATCGGTAGTTAGTGTTAATGTCTATTCTGGTGTGCAACAAGCTTGGAATAAGTTAGACATGTTAAACGCTAAAGAATGGATGGAATACAGAAACGATTTGGCGGGCACAACTGTTTTTACTCCAGAGGATATAGCAAATAATACGGTTGATACAGATTGGCAAGACGTTATTTTTAGAACGGCTTCTATAAACAGTTATGAAGCTTCTGCAAGAGGAGGTTCAGAAAAAACACAGTTCTTTATTAGTGGAACATTTTTAGAGCAAGAAGGAATTTTAATAGGAACAGATTATCAAAGAATGAATGCGCGTGTTAACGTTGATCATCAATTATCTGATAAAGTTAAAATAGGAACAAGTATCGGTTTAACACATGCTAAAACAAATCGTGTTGAAAGTGATCAGACCTTACATGGTCCATTACCTAATGGAATTTCTACACCTGCTATTTTTTCGGTTTATAATGAAGATGGTTCTTACAATCAGAGTGGGCCTTATTCTAATGCGCTATCAATTGCTAACGAAGCTATCAGTGAAAATTTTTCATACCGAACCAATTCTAATGCCTATTTAGATTGGCAAATTATTGAAGATTTAAGCTTTAGTACAAAATGGGGAGTTGATTTCTTAAATTTTAGAGAACATTCTTATGAATCCACACAAACCGTTCAAGGAGCAAGATATAATGGTTTAGGTTTTGAAGCCTATTCTAATGTATCAAACATTGTATCGAATAATCTTTTAAAGTATAAAAAGAAATTCAATAAACATAAAGTTGAAGCCCTAGTAGGCTACACATTTGAGAAGTATCAATACAGATCATCGTTCATTAGAGGACAAGATTTTGCAGATGATAATTTAGAATATATCAGCTCGGCAGCAACTATTGTTTCTGCTTCGGCTAATGCTTCAGACGAAGGTATAAGATCGTATTTAGGGCGACTTAATTATAACTTCGATGATAAATATATAGCCTCTGTTACAGGTCGTTTTGATACCTCTACAAAGTTTGGTGAGAATAATAGAACAGGGTTTTTCCCAGCAGCTTCTGTAGCATGGAGAGCTATTCAAGAAGATTTTTTACAAGATCAAGACATTGTTTCAGATTTGAAGTTTAGAGTGAGTTATGGTCTTACAGGAAACGATGATATTAGTCCATTTCTGTTTTCAGAACTTTACGGAAATACATCTTACGATGGTCAGCCAGCAATTTACCCAAGCAATATTCCTAATCCAGATTTAAAATGGGAAAGTACAGCACAGTTAAATATTGGTATTAATGTAGGTTTGTTTGAAGACAGAATTACATTAACAGCAGATTACTACAACAAACAGACCAACGATTTATTATTAAGTAGACCATTGCCTTCAAGCTCAGGATTTTCTTCAATAACAGAAAATGTTGGTAAAGTTGAAAATAAAGGTATCGAACTGTCTATTGAAACTCGAAACTTTATTAAAGAGAACTTTACATGGAGTACACAATTCAATATTTCGGGTAATAGAAATAAAGTGTTAGAACTTTACAATGGTCAGCCAATCGATGATATTGGTCGTGGTGGTAATAGAATTATGGAAGGACAACCCATCGGAATTTTCTATAGTTACAAATCATTAGGAGTAGATCCTTCTACAGGTGATATCGTTTATGCAGATACTAATTTTGATGGTGAGATTACGTCAGCAGACAGAACCATTGTTGGTAATCCACATCCAGATTTCATTTATGGTATAACTAATAACTTCACCTATAAAGGTTTTGATGCGACCATATTTTTACAAGGATCGTACGGAAACGATGTATTTAATGGTTCTAGGTTATTCTTAGAATCATTGCAAGGTGGAGATAATCAAGTAGCAGATATTACAAGACGTTGGCAACAACCCGGAGATATTACTGATATTCCCAGAGCTACAACAGATCCTGTTGCTTCAGCACAAAATAAACGTGTGTCATCTCGGTTTATAGAAGATGGTTCTTATTTAAGAGTTAAAAACGTAACGATAGGTTATACACTAGATAAAAGTGTAATGGAAAAAACGATGTTTTCAAGTTTCCGTGTGTATTTAAGCGCACAGAACTTATTCACGTTTACTAATTATTCTGGTTTGGATCCAGAGGTGAATTATAGAGGTGATGATAACTCTGTTATTGGTACAGATTTCTTTACTTATCCACAAGCGCAAGTATTCACATTAGGTGTTAATTTAAAATTTTAAAAGATGAAGAAGATAATTTATATAACCTTAATTTTAGTTACAGCGCTATCGTGTGAAGTATTAGAGGTAAAACCTCAAAATTCTGTTCCAGCAGAAGATGCTTTTAAAACTAAGGACGATATTGATAAAGGTATTTTAGGTGCTTATGCGTCGTTTCAAAGTTTGAGTTATTATGGAAGAACTTTCGGAATATTTTCAGACTTAGCTTCAGATAATTTATCACATCCAGTTGATGCAACAGCAACAGAATATGCGGAAGTTGATAATAATAGCATTTTACCAGAAAATGGCTCTGTAGATGGTATTTGGAGTCTCGCTTACGATGGTATTAACGTTGCAAATAATGTCATTGTTAAAGTACCATCAATTGCAGACATGTCAGACCAAGAAAAGAATGCGGCTTTAGCTGAGTTGTATTTTATTAGAGCTTTAAATCATTTTAATTTGTTGAATTATTTTGGAGGAGTACCTATTAAAGTCACACCAACAGTTGGAACAGGTAACTTAGATGTGCCTAGAAATACCGAAGAAGAAGTCTACAGCCAGATTATCAATGATCTTATGTTTGCATCAGATTATTTGCCAGCTTCTAGTAATAAAGTGAGAACCTCTAAATATGCTGCAAAAGCCTTATTGGCAAAAGTGTATTTGTATAAAAAGGATTATCCTCATGCTAAAACATTAGCTTCAGAAGTTATTGCAGAAGGTGGTTATACGCTTTTACCTAATTATAACGACATCTTCGCTGATGATGAATCTGCGGAATCTATTTTCGAAATTTCATTCTCTCAGCTAGAAAGAAACCGTATTTCAGAGTATAACTTTCCAACATCACTTAACGGAAGACGTGAAGTAGAACCATCTCAAAACTTATTAGATGCTTATGAAGCAAATGATGAACGATTTGAAGCTAGTATTGCTTTTGAAGGTGATAAAGCGTATGCTATAAAATACGATGATTTAAGTTTAGGAGCCGATAACTTCATTGTTTTAAGACTAGCAGATATGTATTTGGTGAGAGCAGAAGCAGAAGCCAATTTGCCAAGTCCAGATGTCTCAGCGGTACAATCTGATATCAATGACATCCGATTACGAGCAAATTTACAGCCAACATCAGAATCTGGAATCACACAACTACAAAGACTAATTGAAAAAGAGAGACGTATAGAATTTGCTTTTGAAGGGCAACGTTGGTTCGATTTGGTAAGAACAGATCGTGCTATTGCTGTTTTGCCAAATGTAAATGGTACAAATCAAACACTTTTTCCAATTCCTTCAGACGAAATACAAACCAATAATGATCCAGGAATGGTTCAAAATCCAGGATACTAAAAACTAACGATCATGATTAAAACAAATTATATGAAAACTAATTTCTTAAGCTACATTTTTATAGCCTTTTTATCGTTCACATTTTTTACATGCGAAGAAGATGATCCATTACCTCCACAGTCACAAGCTGAATTTACTGCTAGTGCAATGGAAGTTGCTGTTGGAGAAGAAATACAATTTGTAAACAACTCAGAAAATGCCACAGCCTATGCTTGGAGTTTTGGAGATGGTACAACATCAAACCAAGTATCGCCTAGAAAATCTTACGAAACTAGTAATATCTTTTTAGTGAGTTTGGTTTCTACAGGTTCTGGTGGTTCTACAATTTCTAATATGGAAATTACAGTAACACCTGCTGCGTCGTTTACAGTAGAAGATGAAGAAAATCTTATTGCAACGATTCCTGTGCAATTCACAAATACGTCTGTAAGTGCAGATAGTTATTCTTGGTCATTTGGAGATGCTGACAACTCAACATCAACTGAAGAAAGTCCATTGTTTGCGTTTCCTTCTTCAGGTACATTTACAGTGAGTTTAACAGCAAGTACAGCTTTTGGTTCTCAAACGGTGACTAAAGACGTTGTGATTGGTGAAGCACCAGAAGATCCAGCCGAATTATATTATATGGCAATTGGTGACGAGTACATTAGAAAACTAATCTTAGATGGATCAGGTACGGTTAGCGATGTGTACAATGCTGTCGGAAAAGGTGGTGTTGGTATGGCTTACGATGCGGTAAATGAAAAATTATATTTTAGCGATTTTGATACAACTCCTTTTGGAAATATTTGGAGAATGAATCTTGATGGATCAGGTATCGAAGCTATCGCATCTAATATTGATGATCCTTATGCTATTGCTTTAGATGTTCCTGGAAATAAAATTTATTGGGTAGATGACGCTGGTAATGTATCCAAAGCAAACTTAGATGGTTCTAGTGCAGAAATTGGATTTTTCTCAATGACGGGAGTTTCTTGGAGAGCACTTTCTTTAGATGTAGAGAATAGCAAAATGTATGTTTATGACGCTAATATCGAAGAGATTTATGAAGTGAATTTAGATGGCACAGATCCAAATGTTATTATCACCGGAAATTATGGCTACGCTATTTTAGTAGATACGGTAAACGACAAGATTTATTTCGACGATCAAAATGAAGAACTATTGAAAGTTGCCAACTTAGATGGCACAAATATTCAAACTATTGATGATGGTGGTTCTAGAATCTACGGAATGCAAATTGATAATGAAGCTGGAAAATTATATTGGTCTGGTCGTGATTCGGGAGAATTATACTCTGCCAATTTAGACGGTACAGATAAGGTCGTTTTAAGAACAGGAATTTCAAGTCCTAGAGGAATCGCATTAATAAAATAAAACTTTAAAATGATGAAGAACTTAATTTATATAGTCGCTCTACTGCTTACAGTTGGGATGTTTCAGTCGTGTTCCGACGACGATTATCCTGTGCCACCAGCAAGTACAGTACCAGATTATAGTTATACCATAGATAATGACGAGTTTGCACCTGCAACGGTAACCTTTACTAATAATTCTATCGTACCAGAAACCGTAGGTTCGGTAATTTATTATTGGAATTTTGGGGATGGACAATCCACTTCAGATGAAAATCCAACACATTTATATACGGAAGCCGGAGCTTATAGCGTGAATTTAGTCGTAACAACGTCTGGTTCGTTAGAAATCAACGAAACCACTAAAACGATTGTGATTAGAGATCCAAGTGCAACGGGAGTTCCTATGTTTTTTACAGATGGAGCCCAAGTTTATGAGGGTTTAATTAATTCGGAAGCACCAATTTTTACACCTTTAGGTGGCGTTGCTGTGCAATCGTCTTACGGAATGGTTATGGATAAGGTTAATAATAAGCTTTATATCAGTGATTTGGGGACGAACAAAATTTACAGATCTAATTTAGATGGTAGTGATTTTGAGGATTTTAGAGTTGGACTTGATTCCCCTAATGGAATGTCTATAGATTACCAAGACAACCAATTGTATTGGGATACTAGTTCTGGAATTCAAAGAGGGAGTATTGATGATTCTGATGTTAATCAAGTTGAAGATTTTGCAACAGGACAATCTAATGATCCAGACGGACTTTCAGTAGACGTTGTAAATAGAAAACTCTATTGGATTAATTATAATGGTGGTGTTTGGGTGAAGAACCTTGATGGTACAGGTGAAGCAGAATTAATTCCAGCTATTGAAGGTGGAAGTATTTTAGTCGTAGGTGATAAAATCTATTATGATGAGTATGTTGCTTCAGGTGATATTAGATTAAAATCAGCAAATTTAGATGGTACTGGGATTTCAACTTTAGCAGTTAATATTGGTCGCGTTGTTTACGGAATAGGTTACGATGCTAATGACAATAAAATTTATTGGGGAGATCGTAGTACAGATGTCATGATGCGTGCTAATTTAGATGGTTCTAGTCCAGAAGCATGGTTTACACATTCTGCTGATACTAGAGGAATTGTTATTGGAGAATTAGAATAAAATGAATTTAAAAAGATTATTAATAGCAAGTTTATGTCTTGGGTATGCGCTTCAGAGTAGCGCCCAAGAAATAGACATCAACGGAAAACTTTTTATCATAGGTGGTGGTTCAAGACCAGCATCTATGGTAGATCGTATGGTTAAAGAATCCGGTATTGATAAAGGAGGCTATGGTATTGTATTGCCCATGTCCAGTTCAGAACCCGACTCTTCAGCTTATTATGCAACCAATCAATTTTATAAGTTAGGAGTTAATAATGTTTATGGTTTAAATTTTATT
This sequence comes from Winogradskyella thalassocola, assembly GCF_900099995.1. Taxonomy (GTDB): domain Bacteria; phylum Bacteroidota; class Bacteroidia; order Flavobacteriales; family Flavobacteriaceae; genus Winogradskyella; species Winogradskyella thalassocola. The sequence continues at coordinate 19,076 of NZ_FNCZ01000013.1, read as the reverse complement.
AAAGACGAAGTGTTAACCGTTTCAAAATTAGATTCCATCCGAAACGCAAAATTGATTTATATATCAGGAGGCGATCAAAATAAATTTATGGATATCGTTCAAGGTACAGAAATTGAAGTCTTAATTCACGAAGCCTATGAAAACGGATCTCTAATTGCAGGTACAAGTGCAGGAGCAGCCGTAATGAGTGAAATGATGATTACAGGTACTGAGTTGAAACATCCTAAATATAACGCAACATATCGCCATTTAGAATCTGAAAATATAGAAACTAAAACAGGCTTAGGACTCATAACAACTATTATTGTTGATCAGCATTTTGTTTATCGAAGCCGATATAACCGTTTATTAACGGCAATTATTGAATATCCTGAACTCACAGGAGTCGGTATTGATGAATCCACAGCCATTTTAGTATCAGGTAAGACAGTAGAAGTCGTTGGCGAATCTCAGGTTGTCGTTTTTAAAAACCCAGATACATCTAAAACCACATTTAACGACAAAATTGGTGCTCACGGCATTATTTTGAACATATATTTACCAGGAGAAACTTTCAAAATAGATTAAACATGATTTTAAAATCCAATTATAAAAATTCACTTTTCATTGCCGTCTTATGCGTTTCGCTTTTAGGTTTTTCTCAAAATAACAGAAAAGAAAAAAGCATAATAAAAGCGGTAGATAAGCATTCGGAAAACGCTATTGACTTGATTAAAGAATCAGTCAATATTAATAGTGGTACTATGAATTTCGAAGGTGTAAAAACCGTAGGACGTTTATTTCAAAAGGAATTAGATAAATTAGGCTTTAAAACCGAATTAACAAATGGTGATGCTTATGGTAGAGCCGGACATTTAATAGCTACAAGAAAGGGGAAGAAAGGACCAAAATTTTTAATGATTGGTCATTTGGATACCGTTTTCGAATTGGATAGTCCTTTTCAAGACTACACCATGCTTAACGATTCAATAATGAAAGGGCCAGGAGTTGCCGATATGAAAGGTGGTGATGTTATCATCATTTTAGCCATGCAAGCACTACATGATGCCGGACTATTAGATGATATGTCTATAGAAATCGTAATGACGGGTGACGAAGAAAAAAGTGGAGATCCTTTAGAGTTGTCTAAAAAAGCTTTAATCGATGCCGCAAAACGAGCAGATATTGCTTTAGGCTTCGAAAATGGAGATAATAATCCAAAAACGATTGTAGTGTCTAGAAGAGGTTCTGCAGATTGGCAACTCAAAGTAAATGGAAATCCAGCACATTCTTCACAAATTTTTACGGAAGCTATTGGAGCAGGAGCCATATATGAAACGTCTAGAATTTTAAATGAATTCTACGTTCAGTTAGCTAAAGAAAAAGATTTAACTTTTAATCCAGGTTTCATTATTGGTGGTACAACGTTACAACCCGATGAAGACGGAACGGGAGGACATGCCTTTGGAAAATCGAATGTGGTATCTCAAGACGTTATTGTTAGAGGAGATTTAAGAGCGGTGTCTTTAGATCAATTAGTTAAAGCTAAAGCAACTATGGAAAAGATTGTTTCTGAAAATTATCCAAAAACGAAAGCAGAACTTACCTTTTCAGCAGGAGCGTATCCTCCATTAACAAAAACCGATGGAAATGTAAAGTTATTGGGATATTATAACACTGTAAGTCAAGATTTAGGTTTCGGAGCTGTAGAAGCTGTAAATCCAAGAAATGCAGGTGCTGCGGATATTTCATTCACGTCAGAATATGTAGATATGGCAATCGATGGTTTAGGACTTACAGGAGGTGGAGACGACCATACAATTAATGAATCCGGTGATTTAAATACAGTGGCAATACAAGCAAAAATAACCGCAGTTTTGATGTACAGGTTAGTGAATTCAAAAATGAAATAGGCATTAGGTATTAGGGATTAGGTTGAAAGCATTCATTTTAAGAAGAATATTAAATAAGAACACATGAAAAAAATTACCCTATTATGTTTACTGAGCTTACAAATAAGCTTTGCTCAAAACTACACAGAATATCATACAGGAAGTAATGCAGATGCTATTACTTATCATGAAGCAGGAGTTTGTTTAATGGGAGGAGCAACAGAGCAAGAAGATGCCATGATTTGGTTTTTAAATAAAGCAGATGGTGGAGATGTTGTAGTTCTTAGAGCATCTGGAAGCGACGGTTATAACGATTATTTTTATACGGATTTAGCATCAGATTTAAATTCACCAATTAATTCAGTAACCACATTTGTTATCAATAACGTTGCTGGCGCTACAGATCCTTATGTGTTGCAAAAAGTAGCTGATGCAGAAGCCATTTGGTTCGCAGGAGGCGATCAATACGATTATGTCAGTTATTTTAAAGATAATGCGATGGAAAACGCGCTAAATACCTTTGTGAATACCAAACAAGGAGTCATTGGTGGTACTAGTGCTGGTTTGGCTATTTTAGGAGGTAACTATTTTTCTGCACAATACGGAACCTTGTCTAGTGAAGTCGCTTTAAGTAACCCATACCATCCAAGAGTCGCTATTGGTGAAAATGATTTTTTAGATATTCCAAATTTGAATAACCTGGTTACAGATTCACATTACGACAATCCAGACCGAAGAGCGAGACATAGCGTATTATTAGCTAGACTAGCAACAGATAACGGTACGCGTTCTTTTGGGATAGGGTGTAATGAATACACAGCTGTTTGTATTGGCGCAGATGGTAAAGCTTATGTGTATGGAGAATATCCTGCTTATGATGAGTTTGTGTACTTCTTGCAAGCCAATTGTGTAACTGATTTTGAACCTGAAAATTGTACGGCAGGCGTTCCTTTAACATGGAATAGAAATGGTGAAGCCATTAAAGTCTATAAAGTACCAGGAACAGAAACTGGTGTTAATTATTTCGATTTATCCGATTGGGAAACAGGTAGTGGAGGAGAATGGAGAGATTGGTCTGTCGATAATGGTGTATTTACATCAGTAGCTGGTACTAATCCACAATGTACGTTATCCGTTTCAGAATTTGAAATAGCTAACATCAAAGTATATCCAAATCCGTTTGTAGATAGTATTCAAATAGAATCTGATGTGGTCTTAAAATCAATTCAACTCATAGATATTTTAGGAAATACGATTCCTGTAAAATTACAATCCAATAATACTATTAATACAGCATCTTTAAGTTCTGGAATTTATTTTATACAATTGAAAAGTGATTCTGCTACTCAAGTTTTAAGACTTGTGAAGAAATAGAACGGTTGTATTGATTTTGAAACAATGGACTTATTTAATTCTGAAATAGATGCTAATCTTTTACCATTTGATGGAGAAGTCAATTATTATGGCTCCATAATGACTATTGAAAAAGCACAAGAATATTACAAAAAATTACTTCAACATATTGATTGGGAGAATGATAAAGCGATCATTTTTGGAAAACTAATTATCACGAAACGAAAAGTGGCATGGTATGGAGATCAACCATTTGATTATACCTATTCCAAAACCACAAAATCGGCATTGCCTTGGAATAAAGAGCTCTTAGAGCTCAAGCAAATGGTAGAAGCCAAAACAGGTGAAACTTTTAACTCATGCTTACTAAATTTATACCACAGTGGAGAAGAAGGTATGGCTTGGCATAGTGATGGCGAAAAGGATTTAAAAAAGAATGGAGCCATTGCGTCTTTAAGTTTTGGTGCAGAACGTAGATTCTTATTTAAACATAAAAAGACTAAGCAAAACGTTTCTGTTCAATTAGAAAAAGGCAGTTTGTTGGTAATGAAAGGATCTACCCAAACCCATTGGTTGCATCGCTTACCTCCAACTAAAAAAGTAAAAATACCAAGGATAAATTTAACGTTTCGGACTATAGAATCTTAATTAGGATTCTAAATAACCCATAATTTTTACAACAGCACCAATATTAGAATCAATATAAGATTTAGTAATCTTACCTTGCTCTTTTCTCAGTACATCATCAGTAATTAAAACGTTTAAAGAAGCATTGAAGGCTGAAGAACTAGCCAAACTAGTAACTCCTCCTAAATCAATAAGCGTTTTAGCTTCTGGAAATTTCTCATAATTTTTTCCTATAAGAATTGGGATTCCAAATATTGCAGGTTCTAGTATGTTATGCAAACCAGTTGTTCCTGCGCCTCCACCAACGTAAGCAATGTCTGCATAGCTATAAGCTTTACTTAAATAGCCAATAGTGTCTAAAATAAAGACCTTGTAATCGGCTAAATTTTGATTTTCAGTTAATTCTGAATAACAAATCGTTTTTACGTTTAATTGCGATTTTAAAGAAGCCACGTAACTGGCCTTTATATTATGTGGAGCGATTACAAACTTTACTTCTGAATTCGAATTTATGAAATCCATATATAATTTGTCATCATCTGGCCAAGAACTTCCAAAGACCACACATAATTTGTCATCTTTAAATTTTTCAATAAAAGAAACCGTATTGTCAACTTTTAATTGATTTGAAACCCGATCAAATCGTGTATCACCAGAAACAGAAACAGCATTGTAATCAATACTATTAAGTAATGTTTTAGAATTTTCGTTTTGTGTAAAAATATGATTGAAGGCAAACAAAGCAGACTTTGCATAGCTTCCATACCATTTAAAAAAGGCTTGATCTTTCCGAAACGCAGCAGAAATTAAAATTGCTTTTAAGTCACGCTTTTTGATTTCATGTAGAAAATTAGGCCAGATTTCATATTTCACAAATAGGATATAATCTGGATTCACCAAATCTAAAAACCGTTTAGCATTTGCTGTAGTATCTAGAGGAAGGTAAACAACAACATCAGCGATTTTTGTGTTTTTTCTAACTTCATAACCAGAAGGTGAAAAAAAGGATAACACCACTTTGTAATTAGGATGTTTAGCTTTTAAAGCTTCAAAAACGGGCAAACCTTGTTCATATTCTCCTAATGATGCACAGTGAAACCAAAAGGTTTTATCTTGTGGTGTAATGGTCTTTTCTAGCTTAGAAAAGGTGTTTTTCCTGCCAATGACACCTTGTTTCAATTTAGAATTGAATAAAGCTGCAATTTTAACAACAAAACTAGCTAAGTAAATTCCTATAGAATAGAGTCCTTTCAAAAACAAAGATTTGTGCTAAAATACATTTCTTTCAATTAATTGCGTTGTCATAGCGCTTACAATTTTGTATTTTCGCTAATAGCTTTACGCTTTTTTATATTTACACTAAAATGTAGTCTTCACAATGAAAAAAATACAGATGGTTGACCTTCAGAGTCAATATGCCAAAATTAAAGATATAGTAGATCCTTCGATTCAAGAAGTAATGGATAATGCCACTTTTATCAATGGACCTAAAGTACATGAGTTTCAAAAAAATCTTGAAAATTATTTAGGAGTTAAACACGTTATACCTTGTGCTAACGGAACGGATGCATTACAAATTGCCATGATGGGTTTAGGTTTGCAGCCAGGAGATGAGGTTATTACCGCAGATTTCACATTTGCTGCCACTGTTGAGGTTATTGCGTTATTGCAATTAACTCCGGTTTTAGTAGATGTCGATCCTGTAACATTCAATATCGATGTCGCTGCGATTGAAAAAGCAATTACGCCAAAAACTAAGGCTATTGTTCCTGTTCATTTATTTGGACTTCCGGCAGAAATGGATGCTATTATGGCTTTAGCAGAAGCACATAACTTGTACGTAATTGAAGACAATGCACAAGCCATTGGAGCAAATTACACACATAAAGATGGTAGTAAAACCAAAGCAGGAGCTATAGGTGATGTAGCTTCTACGTCGTTTTTTCCATCAAAAAACTTAGGTTGTTACGGAGATGGTGGAGCTATTTTTACCAATGATGATGAGTTAGCACATGCAATTAGAGGTATCGTAAATCATGGAATGTACGAGCGTTATCATCATGATGTTGTTGGTGTAAATTCACGTTTAGATTCTATTCAAGCGGCTGTTTTAGATGCTAAATTACCACATTTAGATGCATACAATAATGCAAGACGAGATACGGCAAGAAAATATAATGAGGCTTTTAATAATCATCCAAATATTACCATTCCTTCTGGTTTAACTGAGTGCGAAGGGATTTGTGATACTTGTGACTGCCATGTGTTTCATCAATATACACTTAATTTAAAAGGAGTGGATAGAGATGCTTTAGTGGCACACTTACAATCAGAAAATATCCCTTGTGGAGTGTATTATCCAATTCCATTGCACAGACAAAAAGCGTATATGGATGATCGCTACAATGAATCAGATTTTCCGGTTACAAATGCGTTAATTAAATCTGTGATTTCGCTTCCAATGCATACAGAGTTAGATGATGAACAAATTGAATGCATTACAAGTACAGTTTTAAGTTTTATCGATTCAAATAAATAATATAAAACGAGCATGTTAAGAGCTTTGTCAACCAATGGGTTGATTAATAGTGAACAGCATGTGACATTTGAGAAAATTATATAAAAAACACATGAAAATTTTAGTAACAGGTGGTTTAGGGTTTATAGGATCGCATACCGTAGTAGAATTACAAAACGAGGGCTACGAAGTCGTAATTATAGATAATTTATCTAATTCTTCAATTGAAGTTTTAGATGGTATCACAACTATTACGGGCAAAAAACCAATTTTTGAGAAATTAGATTTAAAAGTAAAACCAGACGTTCAAGATTTTTTTAAACGTCATAACGATATTGTTGGTGTCATTCATTTTGCAGCTAATAAAGCGGTTGGAGAAAGTGTTGCCGAGCCTTTAATGTACTATGAAAATAATATAACTACATTGGTTTATTTACTTCAAGAATTAAAAGGTTTGAGTAATAAGAATTTCATCTTTAGTTCGTCTTGCACCGTTTATGGACAAGCAGATGAATTACCAATTACGGAAAATGCACCTGTGAAACCTGCTGAGTCTCCTTATGGAAATACAAAGCAGATTGGTGAAGAAATTATTAGAGATACCTGTCGCGTTAACGGAGATATAAAAGCAATTGCTTTACGTTATTTTAATCCAATTGGAGCGCATCCTTCAACAGAAATAGGTGAACTACCAATTGGAGTTCCGCAAAACTTAGTGCCTTTTATAACACAAACGGCTATCGGTATGCGAGAGCAATTATCTGTGTTTGGAGGGGATTATCCAACCTCTGACGGTACTTGTGTAAGAGATTATATTCATGTGGTAGATTTAGCAAAAGCACATGTCTTGGCTTTACAACGTCTGTTAAATGATAAAAATGATTCGAATTATGAGTTTTTTAATCTTGGAACCGGAACAGGAAGTACGGTTTTAGAAGCTGTTCAGTCATTTGAACGTGTTTCAGGGAAATCTTTAAATTATAAAATAGTAGATCGAAGAGAGGGTGATGTCATTGCAGCTTATGCAGAAACGTCTAAAGCAAACAGTGTTTTAGGTTGGAAAACAGAATTAAACTTAGATGATGCTATGGATTCCGCTTGGAAGTGGGAACAGAAAATTAGAACGAAATAAACTAAATCCTAACATATGAAAACTTTTCTTAGAATTTTAGTATTGCTCTGTGGAGTAACGCTTACAGCACAAAGTACATATTTACATAGTGGTAAATTAATTGATACAAAATCTGGAAAAGTACTTAAAGAGAAAACGATAGTTGTTATTGGAGATAGAATTATTTCAATTGAAAACGGTTATATCAATCCAACAAATTCTGAAGATGTAACAATTGATCTAAAATCTAAAACCGTTATGCCAGGTTTAATAGATATGCATGTGCATCTTGAAGGTGAAACGAGTTCAAAATCTTATCTCAATAAATACACTTTGAATGAAGCTGATGTGGCTTTCAATTCAGTGAAATTTGCGAAAGTTACTTTAATGAGTGGTTTTACAACGGTTAGAGATTTAGGCGGCTCTGGTGTTAATATCTCCTTGAGAAATGCTATAAACGCAGGGAAAATTGATGGACCAAGAATTTTTACGGCAGGTAAATCATTAGCAACGACAGGTGGTCATGCAGATCCAACAAACGGTTCGAGTAAAAATCTTATGGGTGATCCTGGACCAAAGGAAGGCGTAGTGAATGGAGTAGAGGATGCTAAAAAAGCCGTAAGACAACGTTACAAGAATGGTGCAGATTTAATTAAAATAACAGCAACAGGTGGAGTTTTAAGTGTGGCTAAAAGCGGCCAGAATCCACAATTTTCAATAGAAGAAATTAAAGCGATATGCGAGACCGCTAAGGATTACGGTTTTCATGTGGCAGCACATGCACATGGAGATGAAGGCATGCAACGTGCTATTTTAGGCGGAGTTAAAACTATTGAGCATGGTACTTTAATGAGTGCTGAGACTATGGAATTAATGAAAAAACACGATGTGTATTTGGTGCCAACGATATCAGCTGGGAAATTTGTTTCAGACAAAGCAAAGATATCTGGGTATTATCCAGAAATCATTGTACCTAAAGCTTTAGACATTGGTCCAAAGATTCAAGATATGTTTGGAAGAGCTTACAAAGCGGGAGTTAAAATTGCCTTCGGAACAGATGCAGCAGTGTTTTATCATGGTGACAATGGAAAGGAATTTGGTTTTATGGTTGAAGCTGGTATGCCTGCAATTGAAGCACTTCAATCTGCTACAATTACCAATGCCATGTTGCTGAAAATGGAAGACCAAATTGGGCAAATAAAACCTAATTATATAGCCGATATTATTGCTGTAAATGACGACCCAATAACAACCATTTCTACTATGGAAAATGTCGTTTTTGTTATGAAAAACGGTGTTATTTACAAAAAATAGCCAAATTTAGGTGCTTTTTCGTTTATTGAATGTGTAAATGAGATGGAGCAACGTTGCGAATATGTTAATTCATTTAGTGTCTGATTTTCAATATGATAATATCAAAAGCCATTAGCTAGGTTTTAACACTGATTCCTTGGAGTTGGTCATCAATCTTCGTTGCTTTGCAGGGAATGATAATTGAACAACATGAAATTGATTAGTATTAAAAGAGAGACCAAAACCGAAGGTCGCTTCACGAAAAAAATGGGTGTAATGTTAACCAACGTTACCTATATTAAAAAGCAATTCTTAAGTATTCCTTACAAAACACTTCATAAATACAGAGAAACGTATTATGGTGAAATTAAAGATTGTGAAGACTGTAAATTAGCGCGTTAGTTTTAAAACACTACACAGAAACGTTTTCTTTCTTCTTGCTGTTAAATATTCCACTGAAAAGTAGAATTACCATTCCTAGGGTAACAGACATATCAGCAACATTAAAGATTCCTGTTTTAAATACACCACCTAAATTAATATAGAAAAAGTCAGTGACTTGGCCAAATACAATACGGTCAAAGACATTGGCTATACCTCCTCCTACGATACAGCAGAATGCAATAAGACTCATACGGTCTAACTCTTTTGTTTTTAGGATATAATAGGTCACATAAGCTAAAACCAAAGTAGGCAATACTAACAAGAAGATTAATCTTAAGGTTGGATTCATGTCACTTCCCATGCCTAAAAAAGCACCTTTGTTTTCAACCCAAATGAGTTGGAAATAATCTTGTATAACATTAATTTGACCTTTTCCGCCTTTAATCATTGTAGTTCTTACAATTATCTTAGAAATTTGGTCAATGGCAATATTAAAAATTACAAGCAGTATAATAAATAAAGTTCTGTTCAAAGCAGTGAGATTTAGACGTTAGTTTCAAAAGTAGCTGAAGTTGTCTCCGCTTCACGATGTATTTTCTTTACTAAGCCTTGTAATACTTTTCCTGGGCCAACTTCGGTAAAATGTACTGCACCATCAGCAACCATCTGTTGTACAGATTGAGTCCAGCGTACAGGTGCTGTTAATTGTGAAATTAAATTGGCTTTAATTTCATTTTCATCGGTAATAGCAGACGCTGTTACGTTTTGGTATATTGGACAATAAGGTTTACTAAATGTTGTATTCTCTATGGCGGCAGCTAACTCTTCGCGAGCAGGTTCCATTAATGGTGAGTGAAAAGCTCCACCTACAGGTAAAACTAAAGCACGTCTTGCCCCAGCATCTTTCATAGCTTCACAAGCTTTATTGATGGCTTCAACTTCACCAGAAATCACCAATTGACCAGGACAATTATAATTTGCAGGAACTACAACTCCGTCTATCGTTTTACAGATGTCTTCAACAACTTTGTCTTCTAAACCTAAAACTGCAGCCATTGTACTTGGTTGCAATTCACAGGCTTTTTGCATGGCTTGAGCACGTTGAGAAACTAATTTAAGTCCGTCTTCAAATGTTAAGGCTCCAGCAGCAACCAACGCAGAGAACTCTCCAAGAGAATGTCCTGCAACCATATCTGGTTTAAAGCTATCTCCGAGTGTTTTTGCTAAAATTACAGAATGTAAAAAGATAGCAGGTTGAGTTACTTTAGTTTCCATTAAATCTTCCTTAGAGCCCTCAAACATAATATCTGTAATATGAAAACCTAAAATGTCATTAGCTTTTTCAAATAACTCTTGTGCTAAAGGTGAATTTTCATAAAGGTCTAATCCCATTCCTGAGAATTGTGCACCTTGACCTGGAAATATATATGCGTTCATTTGTGTTTCAATTTAAGACGCGAAAATAGTAATAATTTATTAAAGAGACCTTTGTATGGTATGTATTCCACTCTTTGGTTCGCTTTTTTAGATTAAGAATTTATAACTGTTTTGTTCCATAAAAAAAAGGATGCTTTTGAAAAGCATCCTTTTAAGCTGACTTCTTATTCCCTACAACAAGAAGTGCTCTGTTTTTTATTTCTTTATGTATGTCAGCGTTGTTTCCTTAATGAATACCTGCAGTTTGATTTTTAGGGTTTAATTTTTTTGGAAATTAGGTCTACGACTGTATCAATTCATCTGCGTTAGTTGAGGTCTAATAGTATTAAACTTTGTGCTATGACAAGTGCTATTGCAAATAGTATTAATACAAAAACCAAAAATGATTTTTTTTTCATAAATAAGTAGGTAGAGCGTTCTAAACAAAATTAGAGCAATAATGGAAATCGTGAAAAAAAATGTCGCGAAGTGATGGGTTTTGTACGTGGAAAGTTGAGATAGCAGTCACCTAAGCGCTACTTTATTTTAGAATAGCGTTGAATTGAATTTATCTATAAGAATGTGTTTACAAAAAAGAGCTGTAGGCTTTCTTAAAAGCCTCTTTGTAGGTGTTCGATATTGGGATTTCTTGGTTGTTGATATAAATAGTTGACCCTTTTACACTATCAATATTATCTATTTTAACTGCATAGGATCGATGTACACGCTTCATTCCTTTAAGCTCATTTTCTTGAATAAAATGATCTATAGTGTCTCTCTTTAAGTATTTTTTAGCTTTCGTATGTATCTCTATATATTTATCTGCAGACATTATAAAAAGTAATTCATCATCTTTAACTTTATGTATTTCATGACCTATTTTAATGTTAAAATGGCTATTAGTTTTACGATGTCTTTTGAGTACAATATTTAAAGTAGAAAATATAGTCGCTTCATTAAATGGTTTTAATAAGTAACCGTCCGGAGTTAATTTTGACGCCTCGTTAACGGTTGACTCATCAGCAAAAGAGGTTAAGAATATAAAAGGAATATTTAAATTTTCTCTGATGTATTTTGCGATTTCAAACCCTTGATTTCTGCCGTGCATATTGATATCTAATATAGCAATGTCGGGCGGATTTGTCTTTAAAGCCTGTAGCGCACTTTCAGCATTGAACGCTATTTCTGTAACCTGATAGCCCAAATCTTCTAAAATGCTATTGAGTTGTTCTGAGATGAATACATCATCGTCAACAATTAGGACTTTTGATTTTGTTTTATCTGGCATTGAATGTAATGTTTATAGCTAATCCTTTGGTATTATTAACTTGGGTTTTACCAAGTAATTGTCTCGTAGAAAGCGAATAAATTAGCTTCATGCCAAAAGATTTAGTAGTTGTAATATCAAAGTTTTCAGGTAAGCCTTTGCCGTTATCGGAGTAACTAAATTGAATATTGTTTTCGGTTTTTATAATACTGATGTCTACATTTCTAATAGCTGTTTTGTTCCAAGCATATTTTATGCTATTAGCAATCAATTCATGTAAAATAAAACCTAAGGCTTGTGCTTGTTCTACATCTAACCATAGTTCTTTACCATGAACAGTAAAACTGTCTTCTGGTAATTTAATAGGTTTTAATAGAAGGTCTACAATATCATTAAAGTATTCTAAAACATCAATTTGTTGATAGTTCCCTTTTTGATACATTTTTTGATGCACCAATTGCATAGCGTCTATTCTTTTTTTACTATCGATTAAAGCGTCTTTAGTAATTTGATCTTCTGTATTCTTGGATTTTAAATATAATAAAGAAGACACGACCTGCATGTTGTTTTTTACACGATGGTGTACTTCTTTTAGCAGGATTTCTTTATCACTTAAAGCAGCGTTGATGAGTTTGTTTTTTTTTGCGAGTACTAGCGCAATTTTCTTGTTTTGAAAATAATAATAAGTAACACATAACACAATTAAAATAAGAGTCATGATACTTAATACAGCAATGTAGTTTCTTAATTTGTTGCGTTCTTCTTTTTTATTATGTTCGTATTGTAGTAGTTTAATTTCATTTGCTTTATTAATACTATCCGTAAATGATTTTTGTTTGTAAACATCTTGCATTTCTAAACGGATAATATCTTTTATACCATCGTCATCTCTTATTTGATTACTATAAGTGTCAAATTCTTTATGGTATTTAATAGCGTTTAATAAATCTCCACTTTCTTCATAAGCTATGGCTAAGCCTTGGCTTGCTGACTTTAATGTGTTTATTTCGTTTGTGTTTTTAGCAATGTCGTACGCCTTTTTATAATAGGTGTTGCGTTCTTTTATTTGATTTATTTCAGAATATATCGTAGCGGCAATAATGTAAGCCCTATCTAAGTTGTCTTTGATTTTTAGATTTTCAAATTGATTGATAGCAAGGGTAATATTTTTTAACGCTTCCGATGTATCGTTTTGCAATAGATTTGCATTCGCTAAATTGGCTCTTACTTTGGCTTCTAGCACATAAGCTTTTCGCGTTATAGCAATGTGTAACGCTTCGTTGTAGTAATCTAAGGCGTTGTTTAGATGGTTTAGCTCTAAGTTTAATTCACCTAATTTATTTAAAGAATTAATTAATCTATTATTGTTATTAAGACGTTTAGCATATGCTAATGCTTTAGTATAATTTTTTTTAGCAGTTTCGTATTCTTTAATGGTAATATTTATATCTCCTAAGCTTTCGTAAATCGATGATTTAAATCCTACGAAATTATGTGCCTCACAAAAATTCAAAGCATCTACAAAAGTTTCTATGCTCAATTTATACTGGCCTTGAGATTCATATATTTCACCAATATTTATTTTAGATCTCGCATATTCTACAGTCAGATTGTGGTTGTTAGCGTATTCTAAACTTTTAAAATGATACTCCAACGCGAGTGTTGAATTTCCTAAGTTATTATTTAGATTTCCTAAGTCACCATAAATTTGAGCGATACCTTTATGATTATTATTTTTGATGGAGATGTCTAAACCTTCGTGTAAGGTCTTAGAGGCTTTATCAAATTGACCTAACATTATTTGAGAATGTCCTAGGAAATGATAAGCCTGAGTCATAGAGTAATAATCAGTACTGGTTTTAGCTAGTGCTAAATACTCCGAGCTATTTTTAAGACCTTGATTAAAATCTAAATAAATGGTTTTCCAACAACAATACCTATAGGCATCAAGTCTTATCGCTATTGGTTTTTTATGATTAGCAGCAATCTGATATGCCGAGTCTATAGCGCGTTGTTTCTTTATGCTAACTTGACCTATACCGTTAGTTGTAAAAAATAATGCTATTAAAAAATAGACAAATTTCATTTGTTGTTACTGATTTGAGCTAAAGGGGTTTCTAAAATTATTAAAGCTGAGCTGTAGCAGCTTCAGCACAACGCTCACCATCCATCGCAGCAGAAATAATACCTCCAGCATAACCACCACCTTCTCCACAAGGAAATAAATTAGTGATTTCAGGATGTTCTAGAGTCTCTGTTCTTGGGATATTTACGGGTGAAGACGTACGAGATTCAACACCGATAACATTAGCTTCTTCGGTATAGTAGCCTTTCATTTTTTCTCCAAATGCTTTAAAGCCTTTACGTAAAGATCCCCCAATTATTTTGGGTAATAAAGAATGCAATGGTGCCGATTTTAAACCAGGTTGATAAGACGTTTCATTTAAACTTGAAGATAATTTCCCTTCAACAAAATCCGTTAATCTTTGAGCAGGAGCAGATTGTCTACGTCCACCAGCTGTAAAGGCTAAACGTTCTAAATCTTTTTGATATTCTAAGGCTTTTAAAGGGCCGAAATGTTCGTATTTATAGAGGTCTTTATCAGCATTAATTTCTGTGACAATTCCAGAATTCGCAAATTTATTATTTCGTTTTGAAGGAGACATGCCGTTCACTACAACTTCACCATTAGCTGTGGCGGCAGGAACTATAAACCCACCAGGACACATACAAAATGAATACACACCTCGGTCATTCACTTGCTGTACCAAACTGTATGACGCTGCTGGAAGTAGCTCGTCGCGTTGCTCACCTTTACAATGGTATTGGATGCCATCAATTATTTCTTGTGGATGCTCAACTCTAACTCCCATGGCGAAGGATTTTGCTTCAAGCTTAATCTTCTTATCATTCAATAAGTAAAAAATATCCCTTGCAGAATGGCCTGTGGCTAGAATGACTTTTTCAACATCGAGTTCATTGTCATTGTTAAGCTGAATAGCCACAATTTTATTGTTCTTAATCGTGAAATCAGTCACACGAGTTTCAAAATGCACTTCACCACCAAACTTGATGATATTCTCTCTTATATTTTGAACAACTCTTGGTAATTTATTCGTTCCGATATGTGGATGGGCATCAACTAAAATTTGATCTGTTGCTCCGTGATACACTAGGTTTTCAAAGATTCTTCTAACATCTCCTCGTTTTAAACTTCGGGTGTACAATTTACCATCAGAATACGTGCCAGCACCACCTTCACCAAAACAGTAATTAGAATCTTCGTTTACAAAATGATCTTGGTTAATGGCCTTTAAATCACGTCGACGGTCTTTTACATTTTTACCGCGTTCTAAAACAATAGGCTTAAATCCTAACTCTATACAGCGTAATGCGGCATACATACCTGCTGGTCCAAAACCTATAATATGAATGGGTTTTGCATTAGAGACATCTTTGTAATCAAAATGATAATCTGAAGTTTCAGGCACAGGTTCATTGATGTACACTTCAACTTTATAGTTGAACATAATATTGCGCTTACGTGCATCAATCGATTTTCTTAGAACTTTTATTCCTGAAATATCGGAAGATTTCATTCCCAAATCATAGGCTGCTTTATTAAGCAAACCATCGGGTTGTCTTTCTTGCTGTAAATTAATGCGTAGTTGTAAGGCTTTTATCATATTGCAAAATTAAAGAAAAGAAATGTTATCAAAACTTTTTAGATAGCAATAAGTTATAATGCTAACGTTTCCATATAAGCATAAAAAAAACCACGTTAATTAACGTGGTTTTTTTTATTTCAACTGTATTAAGATTTTGTTTTTGGTTGATCTCTATTCATTTCCGTAATATCAATGTCTGTAGCTTCTGTATTAAGAAAGTGTTTGCTAAAATGATCGGCTCTTAGCCAAAATGAATATTCCGTCATGTTTCCAAAACTATGACGTTGACCTGGCATAAGCATAAAATCGAAACGTTTATTTGCTATTATTAATGCATTTGCCATTCTAATGGTGCCTCCAGGATGTACATTATTATCGACGTCTCCAGTAATAAGCATTAGATTTCCTTTTAGATTTTGTGCTAAAGATTGGTTATTGTCAATAAGGTATTTGTATTTTACATTACCATCGTCATCCATTTCTTCTTGCACACCATGGTGTGTTTCACTCCACCAACTGTTATAAATACTATTATCATGGTTTCCTGCAGAAGAGACTGCAGCTTTAAAGAAATCTGGATACACTAACATGGCTGCTGTAGACATAAAGCCACCACCAGAATGGCCGTAAATTCCAACTTTATTAATATCAATATAATCATGTTGATCTGCAAGTTGTTCTGCGACGTGTCTTTTGTCTGCTAAACCGTAATCTCTAAGGTTTCCATAACCGTAGTTGTGATACCATTTTGAACGGTCTGGATGTCCACCACGATTACCCATAGTCACTACAATAAATCCGACTTGTGCCATTCGATCTAAACGATCCATTCTAACAGAAAACGATTTGTTTACAGCTTCGGTTTGAGGACCTGGATAGACGTATTCTAATAAAGGATATTTTTTAGTGTCATCAAAATCATAAGGCTTATACATTACACCATAAATATCTGTAATACCATCATCTGCTTTCATTTTAAAAGTATCAGGAAATTGATAACCTGTTGCCATTAATTGGGATAAATCGGCTTCTTCTAATTCCATGATAAGCTTACCGGTATTGGATCTTAATTCTGAATTTGGAACCGTATTCACTCTCGAATAGTTACTCACAAAGTAGGCATTAGAATCTGCCATATCTGTACTAGAGTTATAGTCTCCAGGGTTTAACGCTTGTAAACCAGAACCATTTAGATTAATCTTATAAAGATGCTCAAAATAAGGGTCTTGATTTTTTGCAATACCATGTGCTGTAAAGTAAAGTGTTCTGCTTTTTTCATCCACACCAATAGCACGTTCAACATGATAAGAACCTGAGGTCACTTCGTTTTTTAAGTTTCCTTCGGTGTCATACAAATAATAGTGTGCCCAACCCGAACGTTCTGCCCAATGAAGCATTTCAGTTTCGTTATTAAACAAGACTAATGAACGTGATTCAATATACGTATTAAAGCGTTCTTCAATTAATACTTTCGTTTCTCCTGTATTAATATCAGCCACACAGATATCTAGTTTTTTACGATCTCTACTAATAGTACTGTAATAGATTTTACCTTTTTTAGATAATAGTAATGAAGGGTTGAAGTCATCGTTATAGGTCGATTTTAATCTAGGCTCACGATACACTTGAATGCTTTGCTGCTTTACTGTATCTAATTGGACTTTAATATTACTTTTTGAAGGTATATCGAAGATATGGAGTTCTGTTTTATAATACTCATCTTCACCTGGCATATGATATTTGTAAGACTCTAAAGTTGGGCGTTTTCCTGAAGTGGTATTAATTACCCATAAGTCGTTAATGTGTCTAGAATCTGTTCTTTGAAATACAAACTTTTTTGAGTCGTGAGACCAAATACCACGTACAGATTTACGGTCGTCCTTTTTCTTTAATTTGGTTTCATTGTTTTCTCCACGACTGCTACCGCCAAAATCATAATTTTCTTCTCCATCGGTGGTCCATTGATTTTCAACTATAGTAGAATCTTTTTCGTTTTTTACAGCTTTTAAGAAATTTTCCTTATCCATCCAATACAAGTTGTAGTGTTTAGAAAATAAAACTACAGAACTGTCTGGCGCTATATTAGCCCACGTTTTCCAATCTTCTTTTTCTTTCTTTTTATTACTAATAATGGTTAAGCCATTACCGCCAAGACGATACTCAAAATGATACACTTTATTTACTTTTTTCGCCTTTTTAGCTTTGCCTTTTTTCTTTTTATCTGTTTTTGTAGAATCTGTTTCTTTTGTGTTTTCTTTTTCTTCGTCTACGTCATCGTCTTTTTTTTCTTCATCAACTTTCTCGGTTGATGTTACATAGAAACGGATTGCAGTTTCATTTTTTACAAACTCAAAATCAAATCTTGGTAAGTGCTGAGCATCATATGGATCTTTAGTGATTTCAGTAAGCCATTTTGCCATTTTTTCGTTATCAAAAAGTGCTTTTTTGCTACGACTGTCGGCATCAACAATATAATAGTTAGAGCCTTCGGTTGTTTTGTACTGGTACCAAAAACGATTTCCAGTTTTTAGCCAATTTGGTCTTACCGAAGTTGAATGAACTAATTTTCCCAAATTCGTTGGAGAATATTTTGAGGCAGCTCTATAATTAGGAGTTGGTGTTAGATTTTCTTTTTCTGTGGTTTGTGCACTTATGAGATTAAATGATAAGCTTAATAATAGTAGAAATATTAATTTTTGCATGCTTGATGGTTGGTTAAAAATGAGTTTGTGAATTGATTGGACTAATGTACTCGGAATATTATAAAATTGATAAATATTTAACATTTGACTAACGTATCAATTAAGCCAAGTTTTAGTCTCAAAAATGATTTTAGTAACCTTATTAAATGACGCTTTTAGTGTTGATCATTATTGCTTGTTAACCTATAAGATTTAAGAATAGCAGTTCCCTCAAAAAAAAAGGCTATCAAATATGATAGCCTTTTGTGAAAATAATGAGGAGTTACTTTTTATTTTATGCTTATTTTAGTTGTTGTTTTGCCTTTGTCATTAGCAAGTTCTAAAACATAAATCCCACTCTTTAATTTTGAAACGTCAAGAGTATTCGTTTGATTTATAAATGTTGTAGTAGTAACCAATCTTCCAGATAAATCGTAAAGGTTTACTTTAGTTTTTATAACGTCATTTAAAGCAACATTCAATACGTTTTTAACAGGATTTGGAAATACTTTAATGTCTGAAATTCCAAATTCATTAACGCTTAATGGATTCATAGGCAATTCAACTAAAGCACCACCAGTTGGTAAGGCTACCCACAGTCCAAAAGCAGGGCCATTACTATTTGCAGCAGGATCTAAAAATCCACTAGCAATTACAGTAATAGCAGCATCATTTAATCCTAGTGTATTTAAAGGAGCAGCATATTCAGCAACAACAGTTGAACCGTCAGCTGTAGACACATTAATCGTATAATCAGCAGTAGGAAGTTCTAAATACCCTGTACTAAATTGGGGATAAGAAATATCGTCAACTAAAATGGCAGGACCAGTTACTTCATTAACATCAACAGTTGGAGCGTCAGACGCACCGTGATGTACCAAAATATC
>NZ_FNCZ01000012.1:55652-133190 GCF_900099995.1 Winogradskyella thalassocola | reverse complement strand
TTGGTTAGACCTTGTGACTTCTACATCTTTTATAATGTTATTGTATTTATAAAAACGATGATACGAGTTAGTCGTTCTGGCACTAGTTCTCTTTCTAAGTGTTAGCATTTGGTGCTTTCTAAGAACATTAAATAAAGTATCTCTACCAACCTTAATATTGGCTTCAGTAAAATCTGCATCTAATGATTTTAAAAGTTTTCTAACGCCTTCTCTAGGAAGGGATTTGCGTCTTTCTCTAACAATTTCAATAATCTGTTGTTCTATTTCTAAACGCATATCAGCTCTAGATTTGTATTTATAATACGCATCACGTTTAAGCCCAAAACAATGGGTTATGGTAGTTAAAGAAGCAAATCCCTTAGATTTCTGTTCAGCTTTTACTAAGGCTTTATGCTTAACTTTTTTTTTAATTCAGCTACAGATTTATAGCCAAGATCTTCGGCAGCTACTTCCAGATATGAATCTAATACCAAAGCATCTAGATCCTTTTTATACAGTAGTTTTTTGAGCTGTTCAATTTCCTTTTGAAGAGCTTTGATTCTTGAAATTTCGTCTTTAGTTTCCACTTTTACTCTGGTGTTCATTAAGTCTTTACGATTGTACTTTTTAATCCACTCATTAACGGTTGTAGGCGCAATAGAGTAGAGTTTACATAGTTCACTCTTTGTGTGTTTTCCGGTTGTAAGTTCGGCTAAAATTTTCAGTTTAAAAGGTTCTGAATACCGTCTAATTACTTTGTCATTTTTGTACATAATGTTTAAAATTATGTAGCCTTTATTCAGGACGGGTCAAAATGTATGGTAACGTTGTTGTATATGGTTTGTTGCGTGGTTTAAGCATCTAATTTAGCAAATAAAAACCGAATAGAAAATCCGCGAGGATTTTCGTAAGTAGGCTAGAACTAGCAATAAATTATATACGGTGTTAGGCAAAGTTATTTTATTCTTTATTCGATTCATATAATGCAACAAAATCTGATTCTTTCAATATTCTTAAATTTTGTCCTTTTATTTTCAATTCCTCTGCTTTTAAGTGTTTAGAACTTTTGTTTTTTCCTGAAAGTCTGCTAATATCTTGGTCTCCAACAACTAAAAGAGTTGTTTTTTTCGTTACACTATTCACAACATTGCAACCAATTTCAGATGCAAGCAAAGAAGCTTCTCTTCTCGGAATTTGCAGTGAACCTGTAAAAACTAAAACTTCTCCGAACAAATTCCCATCAGGATTTCCCTCTTTTGAAACAGATTTGCTATAAGTTTTTGCATTAGCTAAAATAGGATTGTTAACTCTTATTATCCATTCGTCAATTGTGTTGTCCTCTTCTTTAATTGCAGAAATTAAAATATGAGCTGAAGCCTTTGCATCTTCCAAAGCATCGTGATGATTGAATGAATAACCTAATTTTTTACAAACATTAGCAAGTCCGTAACCTTTGTATGCAAATTCATTCCAACATCTTCGAGCAACTTTTGCTGTATCTATCCAATTATTTTGGATTGCAGGAAGTCCATATTTTTCACAAGTTCTATTTATTGAAACTCTGTCAAAATGAGTATGACAAACACAAACATAATTTTCTAAATTTTGTTTAAGAACCTCATATATTTCTGGAAATTTTGGGCTTTCAATTACATCATCTTCGGTAATGTTGTGTATTGACTCATTCCAAAAGTCAAAATAATCTTCTGGATTGATTAAACTTGACCATTCTTTCTTTATTTGACCGTTTTCATAAACCACAAATCCAATTTGACAAATTGATGCCATATCAGAGTTCGCAGTTTCAACGTCAATAGCTAAAAAGTCCATTAGTTAGCATTTTTTAATTTTTCTAAATCCATTGTAAATGTTACTATCATTTTTGTTTTTGTACAAGTCAAAACAATTTCCTCATTCATATCAATATTCAAATCTTCTCCTCGAAGTGCTTGCCATTTAGCGATGTAATTCAATGCTCCAATTTTTTCCTTTTTCTTTAAAGCTTTATCAACTCCGCCTTTATATCCAAGAACTGGTAATTCTCCTCTTTTTGCTTTTTCTGCTAATTCAAGTTCTTTTATTGCTAATGCTCTACCGACTTCATAATTTTTTATCAAGCCTTTGTCTTCTTGTCTCCAAGTTTCTTCCCAAGTCAGATTTTCTCTATCAGGTTCTGAATAACTTCTGTAAATTCTTGTCATTGTCGTTGGTTTTTAATTTTGCCTAACGTATTATATCAACTAAATAACATTCCATATCCCTTATTCCTTTCCGGATAAGATATGTTTTAACACGCCGTTATAAGTTTATAAAGTTACAACATCCTTTCGATTTTTATATACGTAACTTTACGTAGTGTTATGATAATTAATGATTTGTAGACAGGTTCGTTTTTATTGGAATCCCTTCATAAGTTTAAAAGGGAGTGCAGCGTTTTTATACCTTTAAACCGTTTCAAGATGTCCTTAAAGCGCATTACATCATTTAAACTTCTGTTAAACAAAAAAATAGTTTGTTCAATTTTTGTAACTTCGCGTTTCATATGAAAGCAGTTTCTCATAAAATAATGTCTTTAGTGATGGCGTTTGTAGTTTTATTTTCTACACTGTCGTTCACAATCAATATGCATTATTGTGGTGACACTTTAGTAGAAACAGCTGTCTTTAATAAAGCCAAAGGCTGTGGTATGGATATGGCAAAGCCTTCAACGGAAGGTTGTACAATTACCAAAAAGGATTGTTGTAAAAACGAACAATCCGTAGTTGATGGCCAAGATGAACTCCACTTGGCATTCGATAAAATTTCTATAGAACAGCAGGTTTTTATAGCATCATTTGTTTATACGTATATTAATCTTTTCGAAAGTTTAGATACCAATACATCGTCTTATGAAGACTATAAACCGCCACTCGTCCGCAAGCAACTCTTCAAGCTAGACGAGACGTATTTAATTTGATTTTTAAACAATAGACTGTATTATCCGGTGATGTCATTCATTAGGATGATTTTCTGTATGCGGTGTTTTCCTAACACCTATATCTAATTGTTTAAATATCAAACCTCATGCTAAATAAGAGCATCAAATTCTTAATAGAGAATAAACTCATAGCCGTTTTATTGCTCGTCCTTTTTGTAGGATGGGGCACTGTAAATGCACCTTTTAATTGGAATACTGGCTTTTTACCAAGTGATTCTGTCGCTGTAGATGCTATTCCAGATATTGGCGAAAATCAACAAATCGTTTTCACCAAATGGGATGGTCGTTCCCCACAAGATATAGAAGACCAAATCACCTATCCATTAACCACGTCTTTACTCGGTATTCCTGGCGTAAAAACCATTCGTAGTTCGTCTATGTTTGGCTTTTCAAGCATCTATATCATTTTTGAAGAGGATATTGAATTCTATTGGTCGCGTAGCCGGATTTTAGAAAAACTGAATTCCTTACCAAGTGGCTTATTACCCCAAGATGTTAATCCTGCTTTAGGACCAGATGCCACAGGTTTAGGACAAATATATTGGTATACTCTTGAAGGACGCGATGAAAACGGAAACGTTACTGGCGGTTGGGATTTACACGAACTGCGAAGCATTCAAGATTACTACGTAAAATATGCATTATCCTCTGCAAGCGGTGTCTCTGAAGTGGCCTCTATTGGTGGTTATGTGCAGGAATATCAAATTGATGTGAATCCAGAATTGATGCGTCAGTACAACATCGGTTTAAGCCAAGTTGTAAAAGCGGTCAAAGAAAGTAATCAAGATATAGGAGCTCAGACTTTAGAGATTAACCAAGCGGAATATTTAGTTCGTGGATTGGGTTATGTAAAGTCGGTAGAAGATATTGAAAATGCTGTTGTGACTTCCGAAGATTACACCGCTATTAAAATTAAAGATATTGCTAACGTTTCGCTAGGTCCTGCAGCACGACGTGGTATTTTAGATAAAGAAGGAGCTGAAGTTGTTGGTGGAGTGGTGGTAGCACGCTATGGAGCTAATCCGATGGAAGTGATTACCAATGTTAAAGAAAAAATAGCAGAACTTAAAGGTGGTTTACCAAGCAAAGTTTTGGCAGACGGCCGCACCTCTCAATTAACAGTCGTGCCGTTTTACGATCGTACCGAGCTTATTGTAGAAACATTAGACACCTTAAATGAGGCTTTAACCCTCGAAATACTAATTACAATTTTGGTCATCATTGTGATGGTCTTTAATCTGCGTGCTTCCATTTTAATTTCCGGATTATTACCTGTGGCTGTTTTAATGGTTTTTGTAGCCATGAAATTATTTGATGTGGATGCCAATATTGTGGCACTTTCTGGTATTGCGATTGCCATAGGAACGATGGTGGATGTCGGAGTGATTCTGGCTGAGAATATGATTCGGCACCTCGATGATAAAAAATTGCGACTGCGAGATGATGGTTCAGAATACACTATAAACGAAGTTGTTTACAACGCCACTTCCGAAGTTTCTGGTGCCATTTTAACAGCCGTATTAACCACAATTATCAGTTTTGTGCCTGTCTTTACTATGATCGGTGCCGAAGGAAAATTGTTTAGACCTTTAGCCTTTACTAAAACAATGGCGTTAACGGCTTCCTTAGTGATTGCCTTATTTTTAATTCCGCCTTTCGCAGCCTATTTATTTAGAAAAACGACGCTTAAAACATCATTTAGACATATTTTAAATGGTGTGATAATCGCCGCAGGACTTGCTATAGTGATAAGCGGTTATTGGTTAGGCATTGTTCTGATGGCGTTTGGAGTCACAGGATTACTAACGCTATTAGGAAAATTAGATACGAAAAAAGCTAACCTCATTAACATCATCATTTCTTCAGCAGCTATTGTATTTCTTCTTGCCGAATATTGGAGGCCTTTAGGTTTTGATCGTAGTATCCTTATCAACTTGGTTTTCGTGGCCATTATCTGCTTCGGAATATTAGGGATATTCTCTGTGTTAAGACGTTTTTATGGTCAGATTTTAGCATGGGCTTTAGCCAATAAATTGTTGTTTTTATTAATTCCGACATTCGTATTGGTTTCTGGAGTGTGGATTATGAATAACACCGGAAAAGAATTTATGCCATCCTTAAACGAAGGTTCTTTTCTGCTGATGCCAACCTCATTACCACATTCTGGAGTGGAAGAAAACAAACGGGTGTTACAGCAATTAGATATGGCTGTCGCGACGATTCCAGAGATTGAAACCGTTGTCGGAAAAGCTGGTAGAACAGAATCGGCTTTAGATCCAGCACCTTTATCCATGTATGAAAATATGATTCAGTATAAATCTGAATACATGCGAAATGCAGAAGGGAAACGACAACGTTATAAAGTTAATGACGATGGATTGTTTGAATTGAAAGATGGACGACTATTTTATAATACAAATTTAGCTGTCAGTTCGAGCGCAGTCGAGAACAAAGCGGAAAACATTTCAACGGCGCTCAATGTGACAAGCAATCATCTCATAGAAGACAATGATGGTGAATACTATCGTAACTGGCGACCAGAAATTAACAGTCCTGATGATATTTGGAATGAAATCGTAAAAGTCACCAAATTACCAGGAGTGACGTCGGCGCCAAAATTACAACCTATTGAAACCCGATTGGTCATGCTACAAACAGGAATGCGTGCACCAATGGGAATTAAAGTGAAGGGGCAAGATTTAAAACAAATTGAAGCGTTCGGATTGCAATTAGAAACACTTTTAAAACAAGCTGAGGGTGTTAAAGTTGAAGCCGTTTTTGCGGATCGAATTGTAGGGAAACCCTATTTACTCATCGATATTGATAGAGAAAAAATAGCACGTTATGGTATTTCTATTGAAGATGTTCAAAGTGTGCTAAAAGTTGCTATTGGCGGCATGGCATTAACGCAAACTGTAGAAGGGAGAGAGCGTTATGGAGTTCGTGTGCGTTATCCAAGAGAGTTGCGTGGCAATCCAGAAGATATAAAAGATATTTACATTCCTGTTGAAAAAGGTAACCCTGTACCCTTAAGTGAATTGGCGACGATCCGTTATGAGCAAGGTCCACAAGTGATAAAAAGTGAAGATACCTTTTTAGTCGGTTATGTGTTGTTCGATAAAATAGACGGATTTGCAGAAGTTGATGTGGTAGAAAATGCACAAGCCTTGTTTCGAGAGAACATAGATTCTGGTGAATTAATAGTTCCAAAAGGGATTAGTTATCAATTCACAGGTACTTACGAGAACCAGTTACGCGCAGAAAAAACATTGGCTGTTGTGGTGCCCTTAGCATTAGCCATTATTTTTATAATTCTCTATTTTCAGTTTAAATCGATAAGCACATCGTTAATGGTGTTTACGGGAATCACAGTGGCTTTCGCAGGTGGTTTTATTATGATTTGGTTATATGGACAAGATTGGTTTTTCAATTTTAGTCTCTTTGGTGAGAATATGCGAGAGCTGTTCAACATGAAAACCATCAACTTAAGTGTGGCCGTTTGGGTCGGATTTATTGCATTATTTGGAATCGCTACGGATGATGGTGTGGTTATGGCAACCTATCTCACACAAACCTTTGATCGTGAAAAGCCATCAGATAAAATGAGCATTAGAGCTTCTGCTTTACAGGCTGCTGAAAAACGAATTCGTCCTTGTTTAATGACCACCGTAACTACCATTTTGGCTTTGCTTCCGGTATTGACGTCCACAGGAAAAGGGAGTGATATTATGATTCCGATGGCCATTCCGATTTTTGGAGGTATGGTGATTGATATTACATCTTACTTTATTGTGCCTGTTTTATATAGTTGGAGAGAAGAGTTTAAATTAAAGAGACTAGAGAAAAAAGAGAATAGAATATAGATTTTAAAGGAAACACTAATGAGAAACTACAATTATCATATCATACTCAGAACAGTCTTTGTTCTTGGTTCTTTACTCTTTGCTCTATCAATTCAAAGTCAAGAACTAGAAACCTACATAAACGAGGCCTTAGAAAATAATCCTGAAATTCAAAAATTCGAGTTACAGTATCGTATTGCTTCCGAGAAAGTGAATGAAGTCAACACATTGCCAAACACCGAATTTAGTGCAGGGTATTTTGTGTTAGAACCAGAAACCCGAACAGGAACACAACGTTTTAAAGTGTCAGCAAAACAAATGTTACCTTGGTTTGGAACGATTTCGTCTCGTGAAAATTACGCAAGCGCTTTGGCGGATTCAAAATACGAAGACATTGTAATTGCTAAACGAAAATTAATGGTTTCTGTGTCGCAATCGTATTACAAACTATACGTAAATAAAGCAAAACAAGCTGTTTTAGTTGAAAACAGTGAACTGCTTAAAACTTATGAAACGTTGGCATTAACCTCTATTGAAGTGGGCAAAGCTTCTGCTGTAGATGTTTTTAGATTGCAAATGCGACAGAATGAATTAGAGCAACTAAGGTTGGTTTTAGAACAACAGTACTTAGCAGAACAAACTGCGCTTAATAAGCTTTTGAATAGAGAAAAAACTATTGAAATTGCTGTTGTTGATGAACTGATAATGCCTTCTGAAGATTTTGAAATTAATACAGAAAATTTAGCATTGCATCCTGAATTGTTGAAATACGATAAACTGTTTCAATCGGTAGAACAATCCGAATTATTGAATCAGAAAGAAAGTCATCCGTCATTTGGCTTTGGATTCGATTATATAAATATTCAAGCCGGTTCAGACATTACGTTTAGTGAAAAAGGCAAAGATATTTTTATGCCAACGGTAGCGCTTTCTATTCCTATTTTTAATAAGAAATACAAATCGATAACGAAGCAAAACGACTTACAGCAACAAGAAATTGAAGCCCAAAAACAAGAACGATTAAACGCTTTAGAAACGCTTTTGGACACTGCTATAAACGATAGGATTTCTGCAAGAATAAGTTATGATACACAGGTTAAAAACTTAAAACAAGCCAAAGATGCAGAAGCCATTTTGATGCGAAGCTATGAAACAGGAACTATTGATTTTAATGATGTATTAGATATTCAGGAATTACAATTAAAGTTTCAAATGAACCAAATTGAAGCGATCTTTTCGTATTATATTCAAACAACGCGTATTAACTATTTAATTCAATAAAATGGGACATACCTTAATCATAAAAAACATGGTTTGTGCGAGATGCAAATCAACTATAGTGGATCTATTGGAGCGTCATGGTTTAGATATTGAATCTATAGCGCTTGGGAAAGTGGTTGTCAAGCAGGATTTCAACCCCAAGTACGACGTTATTAAAAGTGAACTAAAAGACTTAGGGTTTGAGTTAATTGAAGATGAATCGAAGGCATTGATAGAGCTAATTAAAGTGCTTGTCATTCAGTTTATATCCGAAAACACTTCGGAACCTATTATTTCAAAAATCACACAAGCGATTGGTAAAAATGA
The DNA here is from genome assembly GCF_900099995.1 of Winogradskyella thalassocola. GTDB lineage: Bacteria > Bacteroidota > Bacteroidia > Flavobacteriales > Flavobacteriaceae > Winogradskyella > Winogradskyella thalassocola. Next base: position 124,805 of record NZ_FNCZ01000012.1, on the reverse strand, counting down.
TTCGGCAATTAGTAAGCTTTTTAGTAAGTCGGAAGGCCTTACACTTGAGAAATATATTATCAATTTAAAGATTGAAAAAGTAAAAGAATACATTCAATTAAATCAACTCAATTTTTCTGAAATAGCATACCAACTCAATTATAACAATAGTAGCCATTTAGCAAAACAGTTTAAATCGGTAACAGGAATGTCTATGACACACTATAAAAAATTACAAGATTGGGATCGGAAAGCATTAGACCAAATTGTATAAATTATAACCAGAATTAGAAAAACGTATGCTTTAAAACGGTAATACATTTGTTATTGAATTGTAAAGAACGAATAAAATGAAACATACATATCATATACACGGAATGACTTGCAATGGTTGTCGCAGTCATGTTGAAGAAACATTATCTAAAGTTGAAGGTGTTTCGCAGGCCACGGTTGATTTAGAACAGGCAGAAGCGACTATTGAAATGGATTCTCATATTCCTATAGAAAAGTTTCAAGAGGCTTTAAAAAACGATGGTGGACGCTATAGTATTCATAAACTAGGTGAGCATCATGATGTGAAGGATGAGATTCCCACTTCCGTGGGAATGGGAATGAAACATACTTATCATATACACGGAATGACTTGCAACGGTTGTCGCAGTCATGTTGAAGAAACATTATCTAAAGTTGAAGGTGTTTCGCAGGCCACGGTTGATTTAGAACAGGCAGAAGCGACTATTGAAATGGATTCTCATATTCCTATAGAAAAGTTTCAAGAGGCTTTAAAAAACGATGGTGGACGCTATAGTATTCATAAACTAGGTGAGCATCATCATGTGAAGGATGAGATTCCCACTTCCGTGGGAATGGGAATGAAACACACCTATCATATACACGGAATGACTTGCAACGGTTGTCGCAGTCATGTTGAAGAAACATTATCTAAAGTTGAAGGTGTTTCGCAAGCTACTGTTGATTTAGAACAGGCAGAAGCTACTATTGAAATGGCATCCCATATTCCTATTGAAAAATTTCAAGACGCATTAAAAAAAGATGATGGACGCTATAGTATTCATAAACTAGGTGAGCATCATGATATGAAGGATGAGATTCCCACTTCCGTGGGAATTAAGAAAGGAAAAGGCACAGGAACCTTTTATTGTCCTATGCATTGCGAAGGAGATAAAACGTACGATAAGGCAGGAGATTGTCCCGTTTGTGGAATGGATTTAGTTGAAGAACAGAACCTGTCCACCTACACTTCAGAGCAATGGACTTGCCCTATGCATCCAGAAGTCGTAAAAGATGAAGCCGGTCCGTGTCCAATTTGCGGTATGGATTTAGTCCCTATGCAACCCGATATTTCTTCAGAAGAGAAAACCTATAAAAAGCTCGTAAAAAAGTTTTGGATTGCCGTGGTATTCACACTGCCAATATTTTTAATAGCCATGAGTGAAATGATTCCTAACAATCCATTATATGATGTTTTGGAACAAAAAAACTGGAATTGGATTCAATTTGGACTATCCATTCCTGTCGTGTTTTATGCGACGTGGATGTTCTTTGAACGTGCTTACAATAGTATAAAAACATGGAATCTCAATATGTTTACGCTTATTGGCATTGGAGCAGGAGTGGCGTGGTTGTTTTCTGTATTTGGGATGTTTTTTCCAGACTTTTTTCCAAATCAATTTAAAACTGAATCCGGTGCCGTTCATGTATATTTTGAGGCAGCAGCTGTAATTCTTACATTGGTATTACTCGGACAACTTTTAGAAGCGCGTGCACATAGTAAAACCAATTCCGCAGTAAAAGAGCTCTTAAAATTAGCACCAAACAAAGCTATAAAAATAGTAGATGGTGAAGAGATTGAGGTCAGTATTGATAAGATTGAACTGAACGACATTTTAAAAGTAAAACCCGGCGAGAAAATTCCTGTTGATGGGTCTATAACCGAAGGAGATACCAGTATTGATGAATCTATGATTACAGGAGAACCTATTCCTGTTAACAAATCGGAAGGCGATAAAGTGAGTAGTGGAACCATCAATGGCAATCAATCGTTTTTAATGAAAGCAGAGAAAGTGGGTAGTGATACCTTATTGTCTCAAATTATTCATATGGTGAATAATGCTAGTCGAAGTCGTGCGCCAATTCAGAATTTAGCCGATAAAGTTTCAGGATATTTTGTACCTGTCGTTGTCATTATCTCATTAATAACCTTTGCTGTTTGGGCCATTTGGGGACCAGAACCAGCGTATGTTTATGCATTAGTCAATGCGATAGCTGTTTTAATTATTGCTTGTCCATGTGCACTTGGATTGGCAACACCAATGTCAGTAATGGTTGGTGTGGGTAAAGGTGCTCAAAATGGAGTATTGATTAAGAATGCTGAAGCCCTTGAAAAATTAGATAAGGTAGATACGCTTATTATTGATAAAACAGGAACCATAACTGAAGGGAAACCTACGGTAGAAACAGTTGGGTCTTTTAATGATGGTTTTAGTGCTAATGAGATTATACAATATATAGTGTCGCTTAACTCTCATAGTGAACATCCTTTAGCAGAAGCAACTGTTAAATATGGTAAAGCGCAGAAAACAGAAGTTTTAAAATCGGACGGATTTAGTGCTGTTACAGGTAAAGGCGTTGAAGGCAACGTAAATGGTAAAAACGTAGCCTTAGGTAATCCTGAAATGATGGCACATGCGAATGCAGACATCTCATCACAAATGGAGGAAGACGCTAAAACCTACCAAAAACAAGGTAAAACGGTATCGTTTTTAGCAATTGACAGTAAGGTTGTTGGTTACGTTGTTATTGGCGATAAAATAAAAGAAACTAGTGCAAAAGCTATTAAAGCTCTTCAAGATAAAGGGATTGCTGTTGTAATGCTTACAGGTGATAATCATGATACAGCACAAGCTGTGGCTTCAGAATTGAATCTAGCAGATTTTAAAGCGAGTATGTTACCTGAAGATAAAATGAAAGAAGTAGAGCAACTACAAAAACAAGGTAAGGTCGTTGCCATGGCAGGCGATGGTATTAACGATGCGCCAGCTTTAGCAAAAAGTGATGTTGGGATTGCCATGGGTACAGGCACAGATGTCGCCATTGAGAGTGCAATGATTACTTTAGTAAAAGGGGATTTACACGGTATTGTAAAAGCCAAAAATTTAAGTCATGCTGTGATGAAAAACATTAGGCAAAACCTGTTTTTCGCACTTATTTATAATACTGTAGGTATTCCTATAGCAGCAGGTGTTTTGTTTCCGTTTTTCGGGATTTTATTGTCACCGATGATTGCAGCTTTAGCCATGAGTTTTAGTTCGGTTTCTGTTATTACGAACGCCTTACGATTACGAAGAATTAAAATTTAATTATAAAATTATGGAACATTCCAATCAACATTCAAACAAAGGGAATTACAATACATTTTTTTTAATGTTAGGGCTATCATTTGTCGCTATGTACGTTGCCATGTACTTAAACACTTATGCCATAGATCACGTGTACTTTAGTATGACACGTTTTTATATGGTTTGTTTAGGAATTTCAACAATGGCAGTGATAATGCTTTTGTTCATGCTTAAAATGTATGAAAATAAAAAGAAGAACACAGTAATACTCGTTGGAAGCTTAGTGCTTTTTATTAGCGCGTTAAGTTTGGTAAGAGCACAGGCGCCAATTGTTGGAGATGTACTTTGGTTAAAAGGAATGATACCGCATCATTCAATAGCAATACTTACAAGTGAACGTGCAAATATTAAAGACCCAGAAGTAAAACAATTAGCGGAAGATATTATTAAAGCACAGCGTAAAGAAATAGAAGATATGAAAGCCATGATAAAACGATTAGAAAATGAAAAATAATAAAATAGTCATATATATAGCTGTTCTCTCAGTTGGAGTATTGTTAGGATGGCTGCTTTTTGGTGGTACTACACATACCGAAACAGAACATAATCACAATGCTGTAGCAGAAAGCAATCAAATGTGGACCTGTTCCATGCATCCTCAAATTATGCAGCCCGAAACTGGTGATTGTCCTATTTGTGGCATGGATTTAATTCCGGCAGAGACTAGTGCTGTTGGTTTAATGGCAGATCAATTTAAGTTGTCAGAAAACGCTGTGGCCTTAGCTAATATCCAAACGTCTATTGTTGGTAATGGTAATTTAGATAGAGATGCAGGTTTTGTTTTATCTGGAAAAATCACAGAAAATGAGAATGAAACAGCAACGATGCCAGCCCATTTTAATGGTAGAATAGAGAAGTTGTATGTGAATTCGTTAGGTGAAAAGGTCAATAAAGGACAAGCTGTAGCTAAAATCTATTCACCAGAACTTATTGCAGCGCAACAAGAATTAATTGTAGCCTATAAGTTAAAAGCGTCGCAACCGCAGCTATATAATGCAGTGAGAAATAAGTTTAAGAATTGGATGATCCATGGCAACCAATTGGATGAGGTTGAGCAAACCGGACAGGTAAAAACAAGTTTTACCATCTACTCGCATGTTTCTGGTGTGGTTACCGAAATTTCAATTAATGAAGGGTCTCATATTATGGATGGGAAACCCATTTTTAAAGTGTCGAACTTAAAAACCGTTTGGGCAAATTTTGATGTGTATGAAAATCAAATCGGTCAATTTAAAACAAGTCAAGAGGTCATGGTATCCACTAAAGCTTATCCAGATAAAATATTTAAGGGGAAAGTCGATTTTATAGATCCTATTTTAGATACTAACACACGAACTGTAAAATTAAGAGTTGTGCTCAATAATTCAGATGATGCATTAAAACCGGGAATGTTTGTTGAAGGTAAAGTTAAAAGCAACACTTTTATAACTAAAGAAACCGTATTAATGATACCGTCCACAGCTGTTTTATGGACCGGAAAACGCTCGGTTGTTTATATCAAAGCAAATCCTGACGAACCTATTTTTGAAATGCGCGACATTACAATAGGGAATCAAATTGGGGAGCATTATGAGGTTTTGAATGGGTTAAGTGCTGGAAATGAAATTGTAACCCAAGGAACATTTACGGTGGATGCCGCAGCTCAGTTACAAGGCAAAAAATCAATGATGAATAAAGACGGAGGTAAAGTCATGACAGGTCATGAGGGACATCTTGGAATGGGGAATATGGCTTCGGAAAACAATGAGAATCATTCTAATATGAATGAAAGAGTGGAAGTGTCTAAAGAATTTCAAAAGCAACTAAAAGTAGTTTTTAATGATTATATCAAATTAAAAGATGTTTTGGTAAAAGATGATTTAAAGAATGTTGTGGTAGCATCAAAACAACTATTGACTAATTTATCTAACGTAGATATGGCATTATTAACAGATAAAGAGACGCATAAGCATTGGATGGATATTGAAAAAAAGATAAAAGCTGATGCGACTTCACTATCAAAGAGCTCTAAAATAGAAGATCAACGTCGCTATTTTAAAAGTCTTTCGTCTCACTTAACAAATGCCATTGAAGTATTTGGAATCAATGAAAAAGTGTATCATCAATTTTGCCCAATGGGAGATGATAACAAAGGAGCCTATTGGTTGAGTAAAGAAGAAAATGTCGTCAACCCTTATTTTGGAGGAGAAATGCTGACTTGCGGAGAAGTGAAACAAATAATAGAATAAACATAAATCCATTAATAACAATTAAATTTTTAAAAATGAAGAAAACAATTTTAAGTGTCGCTGTAATTTTTGCTTTAGGTTTCACAAGTTGTAAAAACGAAACCAAACAAGATCCAGAGACAACGACAACGGAAGCATCGAAAGACATAGCAATGGCCGATATTTCTTTTGGAGTAAGAGGTAACTGTGGAATGTGTAAGTCTACCATTGAAAAAGCAGTTAATGCTGTTGATGGTGTTGAAAACGCAACTTGGAATGTTGAAAAAAAGAAAATAGCGGTGTCATTTGACGATTCTAAAACAGATGAAATGGCAATTCATAAAGCCATTGCAGCTTCAGGTTATGATACAGAAAAAGTGGCAGGTGATTTAGAAGCCTATGAGGGTTTACCTGGTTGTTGTAAATATGACCACGACATGGCAATGAATCAATAGGCTGATTAAGCAAATGAGAAATACTAGAATCTTAATTGCGATATTATCACTTTTAAAGCCCTTTTTTTTAGGGCTTTTTTGTGTTTTTATAGTTCTTATTGAAGGAAACTGTAGTTGCTAATTCTCTTTCCTAATTATTGATTTCGTAGTGTTGTAAACAATCGCTATTTATTTAAAATAAAACCCGGTTAAAACAGTTACTTCTATATATTCATACTGATTTTTCGAGTTTATTCTTAAAATTTAAAAAACCAAGATTGAAAAATTCGGATTTTTAGTCATGTTGATGTATATTCACAAATTAATTTTTAGTATCACGACGTTGATTGTTTTTGTTAATCATTTTTATCGGATTTTAATGAAAGGTATTAGCGAATTATTTTCTTCAGAATTTAGACTTTTATAAACAACCCAAATTTTTAAAATTAGTAGTACATGGATTTTACAAACCCTTTAGTTTACGGTGTTCCGTGTTTTTTAGGTCTTATTGCTTTAGAGCTTACATATAGCAAGGTTTTAGATAATAAGGATCTTTACAAATGGAAAGATTTACTGTCGAGTGTATCACTTGGTGTTGGATCTGCTGTGCTTGCTGCGTTAATAAAAACCGTTTCTATCGTCGTGGTTTTTAATTTTGCCTATGATATTTTTAATCCCCTTGTTGATGGTGTTAGAACAAATATTATGGGATACGAATCTTTTGGATATGCTTGGTATATTTGGGGAATTTGTATGCTTTTAGATGATTTTACGTATTATTGGTTTCACCGACAAAATCATATGGTTCGGTTTTTCTGGGCAGCACATATAGTGCACCATTCTTCAGATAATTTTAATTTAGGAACAGCGGTGAGAAACGGTTGGTTTACTATTTTTTATAAACCATTCTTTTATGTTTGGATTGTAATGATTGGTTTTCCACCAGAGATGCTTGTAGTGTGTTTAGGTATTGAAGCCTTATGGCAATTTCAGTTGCATACACAGTATATTAAGAAAATGGGTTTTATTGAGAAGTTTGTTAATACCCATACAATGCACCAAGTGCATCATGCCAGAAATATTGAATATATGGACAAAAACCACGGTGGTTTTCTAAATATTTTTGATAGGATTTTTGGAACATGGAAAGAATTAGACGAAACTATTGACATTGAATACGGAGTGTCAACACCTCCAAATTCTTACAACTTATACGTTATTCTTACCCACGAATACAAAAATATTTGGGAGGACATGAAAAAGTCTAAGAATTGGTATCACAAGTTGATGTATATATTTGGACCTCCAGGTTGGAGTCATGATGGCAGTACATTGACCATCAAACAAATACGGAAAGAAATGGACAAAGGCAATATCGTTGAAAAGTGATAGCCCTTGTGCCTAGCTTTTGGCTGTTTAATACGCTACAAATTACTTGATAGTAAGAGCGTGCCAACAATCCAAAGTGTTATAGATAAAATACCTCCAATGATTAAGAAGTGCTTAAATTTATAAGCACCAGTGCCATAAATCAATGTATTGGTTTGGTAACCTACAGGTGTGAAAAAGCTAAAATTAGAGCCGAACATTACAGCCAATAAAAATGGCTTTATGTCTAAGTTTAAGCCACTCGCAACAGCAATAGCAATTGGTGCCATAATAATTGCAGTAGCATTATTAGAAATAACCCCAGACAAAATTATGGTGATACCAAAGAGTAATCCTAAAACAATGGTTGGATCTTGGTTACTCATTATATTCAGTAAATGTTTTGACAACCAAATATCAGCTCCACTATTAGTCATCGCAATTCCCAAAGGAATCATACCAGCAAGTAAAAAAACGATTTGCCAATTGACCTTTTGATACACACTCTCTAGCTGAATAATATTGGTTAGTAACATGGCAGAAACACCAACGAGCGATGCTGTTAAAATGCTAATCACACTTGTCGCTGCGAGAGCAATAACCCCCAATAAAATTAAAAGCGCAATCATCCTTTTAGATTTTGAGACATTAGGCTTAAATTCATGCTCATTTAAAATGGCAATATTTTCAATATTATATAAGTCTGAAATTTTATGCTCTTGCATCTCTAATAATACTCGATCTCCAGGTTTTATATTAATGTCATCTATGTTTTTTCTTAACAGTCGTTCTTTAGTGTTTCTTAAGTTTCTTCTCTTTTTAATAGCGATAGGAAACGCCCCTTCAAATGACATACGACGTAAACCTTTTAGGGTTTTTCCTATGAGATTAGAGCCTGGTAAGATAAGCGTTTCAATATAGGTTAGATCTTTATCTCCATCGATGTCGCTTAAGTTTTCAAGTTGTTTTTTTTGCCGTTCTTCATTTAAAACAAAACCGTTTTCCTTCATTAGAGCTTGGAAATTATCTAAATCACTCATCAATACTAGATTATCTTTAGCCATAAGCTTTATATACTTTCCTGGGTCATTGATAACTTGATTGTCTCTAATTAATTTCAGTAACTTAGAGTCTTCTTGGTTTAAAAATTCAATTTCGCCGAATCGCTTACCAATCAATGGAGAGTCTTCAGTTACTTTAACAGTAAACACATAAGATTCAGTTTTATAATCACTAGATAGGTTTCTTTTTGGGGTCTTAGGCAAAAATCGTGAAGCAAAGGTCATAATAACTAATCCGATTAGAAAAAAGACAATGCCATACCAAGTGAATTCGAAAAAGCTAAACGCCTCTACACCATGTTTTTTAGCAATGGCATTTACAATTAGGTTGGTAGATGTTCCCATTAATGTACAACTCCCGCCAAGTATGCCAGCAAATGAAATGGGCATTAATAAACGGGATGATGAGAACCCATATTTTTCTGATAATCTTGTTACAATTTTTATAAAAATAATAACCACAGCGGTAGTGCTGATGAATGCCGATATACTTGCAGATATCAGCATAAATGCAGGAGTTAATAATATGAGCGGTAATATTTTTAGTTTTTTAATACCATCTGAGAGTAATTGAATTACTCCATTTTCTTCAAGTCCTACGGCTAATATCATTAAGGCTAAAATTGTAATTGTAGCCGGATTGGCAAAACCACTAATGGCTTCTTCTGGTGTTGTTAACTGCAACAAGACCAAGGCTACAATTATAAAAAACGCAATTTTATCAACAGGAAAGAGCTCTGTGATAAAAAGTAGAATGCTTACACCAATGATGATAAAGACTAAAATGATTGAGAGCTCCATAGATTTTTAAGATATCATATAAATGTAATTATAGAAAGAATAGAAGTGGTGCTCATTTAGAATTTAGATTACTCTTATTACATTCTAAAAAAAATAGAACCTTATTTTTTTGTTCTAGATTAGTGTTAAGTGTATATGAGTTAATTAAGCTGATTACAATTAATCATCTTTGTTTTCAGAATTTAATACGACCTGAAATATTGCAACTTCTTATGACTAGATTTATACACAACTTTAAAATACTGAAAATAGTTACTCTTTTTATTTTAGTGACTTTTACAACAGCTACAGTTTATTCACAAGCTTATACGAAAGAAGAGCTTCAAGATTCTATTGCTACGCAGCCTTATTTTTCCATTCACAAAGACAACTTTTTAGTTTCAGGTGTACCTACGAATAAAGCCATTAATAGTGCTACAGCTAATGCGAAATACCAAATAAGTTTTAAGCAAATCTTGACGCGAAGTAAGTTACCATTAGACACCTATTTGTTTTTAACCTATACCCAAAAGTCATTTTGGAATATCTATGAAGATTCGTTTCCATTTAAGGATATTAATTTTAATCCTTCTATAGCGATAGGTAAGTTTTTCTATGATAAAGAGAATCGTTTAAAAGGAGTAGGGACGCTATCTTTTGAGCATGAGTCTAATGGTAGAGATAGTATTGCATCGCGTAGTTGGAACCGTATAAATTTAGAATACACTACTGGTATTTATAAAAATACAGTAGCTAGTTTTAAAGCTTGGTTACCATTTTCCTATAAAGAAGGTAACCCAGATCTTTTAGAATACGTTGGATTAGGTCAAATTAATGTGTCTCATACGTATCAACCTGATAAATTGATATTTGATTTAAGGTTGCGTAAAGGTTTGAATTTTGAAGGTAAAGGATCTGTTAGAGCACGCGTTTATTATAATCCGTTTGGTAATAACATCTCAAATCAATATTTAATGTTAGAATGGTATGTTGGTCAAGCTGAAGGTTTGCTCAATTATCAGCAATCACAGAGTATGATTAGAATAGGTTATGTTATTAGGACTAATGAGTTTAGGTGGTTTAACGGTAGAAAAAAGTAAATGAGAAGTGATTAATTTCCTTTAACACGTTGCCATAAATCTAACATGAGTTGTTTACCGTCTCGCTGTGTTTTTTCTTGTTCAATAAAGCTCACATTTCCTGAGGGATCTACTTCAATTAAATATTTAAACACAAAATTTTGAGATTGAGGTGCCATACTTAGTAATCCAAAACGAAGATCGTTAAAGTATAATTGGTCGTCAATTTTATTTATAGTGTACCATCCTTCAGAAATCGCAATCATGCGTTTTACTTTTTCATTCTTGATTAAGTCTCCTAATAATTCATGATTCTTAGGATACGTTTCAAACGTAATGTCCTTAGTATCAAAAAAAGAATAGGTTCCTAATAAATAGGCGTTTTTAGTTTCCACATTCGCATTCCATAATATGGTATTAAGTGGAGATGGTCGCGTGTCTATGTCTTTGTAATTAATATTTTGCATTAGTAATTCGTCTTCAAATTGTGTTAATGCGACGTCTTTTAATATGAACGTTAACGCTAAATACGCGGTACTAATCGTAAGGCCAATACCATTATACAAACGACGTTTTTGTGAAGTACGCTTTTGACACATTGCTAAAATTAAAAACACCAAAAAAGGTAGTGTATATAGTGGGTCAATTACAAAAATGGTTTTAAACGCCAATCTTAAATCCAAAGGCCAAAAGAGTTGTGTTCCCCATGTGGTATGGGCATCTAACATAGGGTGTGTAATTAAAGCCCAGAAAAATAACCAACTCCAACCTTTAAAATTTTTATAGCTTTCATATCGAGATACGAGCCAACCAAAAATGGGAGCAAAAAGTACTGAAAACACAATAGAATGGGTAAAGCCGCGATGAATGGCTAATGCAGAAATGGTATCCGTAAAATACGACGCAAAAATATCTAAATCAGGTATCGTACCAGCAATAGCTCCGTATAAAATGGCTTTATAGCCAACTTTTCTACCTAAGACAGCTTCGCCTACGGCAGCTCCTAAAATGATTTGTGTAAGTGAATCCATATTGGGAAGTAAAAGTAAGATTTAGAAAGTAATGTTTCAATAGATAAATTGTAATACTTAAAAAAATCAATAAATTATTCTTTTTAAGAATTAATTTTACAATATAAGGCGTCATAGTAAACTTTTAAACATAAATATTTGTCTTTCGTAGGATAAAAACTAAGCATGCTATTTTTTTTTATAGAATTGCAATGCTCTTTTCATATAAATAGATTTTTATAATTTGATATTTTCGTCTTTAAGTTATAAGTGTAACTTAGTCTTTTAAATTTAACTGATATAATAAAATTGTTACATATGAGTATTAATACTAAATCAAAAATTATTCAGCAGATTGCTAGAACGTTAGGTGATGTACTTGTATTTCTTCGACCAAAAAAGGCACGCGAACTATCAGAAAATAGAATAACGCTAGTACATATGAATAAAAAGAATTTGACCACTCAGGAAAGGTTAATGCGTTATGTACTTGTAAATAAACTTGAGAAAATACAAGATCATGAAACAATAGCAAAATTGAACGTTGATTTTTGGCGTAATAATAAAGCTACAGAATTATTTGTAGAAACGGAAGATTTATTTGAGACTCACTTTTTACCGAATTGTACATTTATATTTGATTTACTTAAAGAAGAGTTATCTAGTCAATCAGTAGAGTTTAATACCTTAGTAGAAATAGGAACAGGTAATGGATATGTTTTGAATTATTTATCCTCAGAATTTCCTAAAATTAATCGTTTTGTAGGTATTGACCTTAGTGAGAAACAGGTAGAAAAGAATAATAAAAAATTCAGCTCTAACAAAAAGCTCGAGTTTGTAGCTTCAGATGCATTAGATTGGATTAAAAGACACGGTCAGGGTAATACCATTTTTGTGACGAGAGATGTCTTAGAATATTTTTTAGAACCAAATTTACAGGAATTTTTTAACGAAATAAACCGATTGAACAAAACTATCTTTATAGCGATAGAACCTAATGGTAGCGATCATAATTTTGAAACAAACCCTAACTCGCAGCTTTATGGAAATGAGCCTTCATTTTCGCATAACTATCCTAAGCTTTTTAAAAACGCAGGATTTAATTTATGGCATTTCTCACAAAAGCCAGTATCTAAAGGTGGTACTCAAACTTTTATTGGAGCAAAATATTCATGTTAGAAATTCGATAATTTTGGTTTTTTTTGCTTCCAAGTTAATATAATTTCATTTCAAGTATTGAGCTCATTAAGCTTGATAAGAACAGATAATGGGCAATTCTATTCTAGTTTTAGGTTAGAAGTCATGATCTTGTATCAAAGTGTTTCTATAATGATAGCTGCTTTTTGATATCTATTATTTAACTTTAAATATTAGAATACTAATTTTAAATGTATTCAGCATGGTTTATAACCAATTAGCTTCTGTGAATGTTCGAAAATCTCTTGGATAGCTACCAAATAATCTATTTCCTTTTTTATTAATAGCAAATAATTTTCAGTTTTATATACTCTTGAAAACGTCAGAAAATATGTCTGGTTTTCTTTAAAATCATTATGAGTTATTTGTATTGATTGAAAAAATAAGAATTCGATAATGTAAGAAATTTAAAACACAATTAATTAAAATCCGTATGTAAAGTGCTGTCTGTTAACTGTTTATTTGTTAAAAAGTCAATTTAATTAAATTTAATTGACTATGTTTGAATCAGTAACGATTAGTAGCGAATCATTCTAAAGCATTACCTTATTATTAATGATGTTAATAGGGTAGTAATTATGTTAAAAGGTTAATTTTTTTGTATAATTAAAAACTTATAAAAATGAAATTTCGTACTAATATATCCAAAATAGATAGATGTAGTGGTCTGTCTAAAAAAGCATTTTATAATAATTATGTAAAATCTTCATTACCTGTTGTAATTACTGATAAAGCTGAATGGACATCATCAGAAAAGTTCACACCCGAGTATTTGAAGTCTAATTACAACCACTTATCTAAAACCATAGACGGAAAAATCTATTCATTATCAGAAATAATTGATTTATGTAAAGCGTCAACGCCAGAAAATAAAGCTCCGTATCCAATTACTTTTGATGCTCTTAAAGATTTCTCTGAAAACTTTGGCGGTTTACCAGAAATATTATTTGGCAAATCAAATAGACTAAATAGTCGTCTTTTAAGTAATTTTTTTGCCAAACACACTAATAAACATGAATTGTTTTTTGGTGGATATGGATGTTCCTTTCCAACCGTGCATTTTGATTGGCTCGGAGTACATTCTCAAATTACACAAATAAAAGGAGAGAAAGATGTTATCTTATATTCACCCGACCAGACCCCTTATTTTTATCCAGATAAAAGACACCACCATCGCAGCCCAGTCGATATAGTGAATCCTGATTATGACAAATTCCCATTATTCAAGAACGCAAAAGCTATAAAAACGACACTAAAACCCGGAGAAACCTTATTTGTACCTGCAGGTTGGTGGCATACAACTTATATGCATGATTTTAATCTTACCGTAGCAGTCTCTCATGTAAACGCATTTAATTGGAATTTCTTTATGGATGAATTATATTTAAACACGAAAATCCATTATCCTAAACTAGCATGGATGGTTAAGGTTTATAAAGTGGTCATGTCAAAAATATTCAATCTTAAGGAGTCTTTAGTTAATTGAGTCGATCATAATTTTACCACATTCTTTATAAAAAAATATGACAGTTCCTGATTTTTTTTAGGAACAGCTGTTCTTATATACAAAAAAAAAATATATTCGTTGAAACTATTTTAATTATGCGCGTTTTTATTAGAAAATATGAGATTTGGATCTTTCTAGTACTTGGCCCTCTATCCAATTTAATTTTTGTTCAGGCTAGGATCAACGATATGATGTCTCGTTCTATATACAATACAGGTCGATTTATTCTTCTATTGTTTATATTAATTTGTATAATAAAATTTACTAGAGGCAATAAGGGCATTAGAGATTTATTTAAGCCCATGCTAACTTGGAAAGTGCATCCAAAATGGATTTTTTTGTGTTTAATTTTTCCTACAACTATAGCTAGTATTACATTACTATTAAAGGCTCTTTATTTTGATGTTGAATATTCTACGTTTTTTGTTCTCATTACTACAACCTTTAGAGGTTATATGGCCAATTTAGTTTGGGCTTTCCTAGGAGAAGTTGTTTGGGTCAGTTATTGTATTCGGCAATTGTCAAAATTCGTGAAGCCATTTTATGCAAGTCAAATTATTGCTGTTTTTTGGACTTTATGGTTTATTCCCATAATACTTCTTGGGGAGGGGACATTTCCTGAAATCCCAATTTTACCTGCATTTATATTTTTTATGGGACTTGCTGGTATGTGCGCTTTTGTCTACAAACATACTAAAAGTGGCCTGTGTGTTCTTCTATTACAGACAATGGTAAATTATACTGCCGTATCACTACCAATAATGCCAACAACTGGAGGCACCCCTACATACATTACCTTTGCTATCATATATTTTCTAACGATGTTAGGAATATGGGGTATGGAGTTTCTAATTACAACAATCAAAAACAAAGAATTAATACAGGGGATTGAACACTAAAAAATTAATAACTTTTTATATATGGTATTAGCTAAAATCTAAATTCATTGAAAAACTAGCCCGTTACTTAGGATATATCGTTGTACTTCCAAGACCGAAAAAAGCTTTTCAATTATCATAAATTTGAATGACTTTAGTAGATGATTGCAGAAATTTCATTTTATGTGAGATTTTGATTTATGAATTGTTTGAAGCGAACGTAATAGATTTGTTCTTACCTCTGAAGTATACAATCGCACTGCTGTAGTATATAATATCAATCTTCATTGATGTTATAAAGCTGTAATGGTTTATAATTATTGCTTTTGACTAATTTTAGATATACTAACGGTTAGTGGAATTTTATGAATTAAAATTTCTAATAGTTTATTATTTAAGCCTTAACCAACTATTTTTCTATCGGAGACTAATCTAATAGCGATATGTACATTTATGGTGTTAGATATTGATTTTGTTTGTTTTATGAACTGTAATTTTTAATAATAAAACCTATTTGTTTTGTAAAAGAGATTATATTTTAACTTATGTTTGATGTTTTAATGGCAAAAATTCAAGAGGTTTTTGATATTGATGAATTTTATTGGTTTTGAACGACAAAAGAAACGATTTATCTAATATTTGTTATGTAGGTTTAAAAGTTTTTTTAAATTTCGAAAAATTTCCCCTCAAAATTTAACTAATTACAGTCTAGTCTTTTCCCTTGATTCTAAGACTAATAAAAGCGTAGTTAATATTAAAAATATTATATCGTACTTAAGAAACAATAAATTGCATAAAAGTGTAGTAGAAGTATTTTAATATTTACAATAATTAAATTGGAAGAAAATGAGTAACCATAGCCAAGTTTATCTACTTTTTGAAAAGGCAGCGAAATCTTATCCAGATGATATTTGTATAATAACAGAAACAGATAAGCTAACCTATAGACAAACAGAGGAAGCGGTCTCAAAAATTTATAATACAATTTTGAGTCATGCTAAAGATGAAGAAATTATTGGTGTACCTACAACACGTTGTGTTGAACAAATAATCTTCGTATTAGCAATTTTAAAATCAGGTAAAGCCTATCTACCAATTGATTTCGGATATCCTAAAAAAAGGCTTGAAGGAATTATTTCTAATTCAAAACTTTCATTTTGTTTAACAACAAAGGCGGATGAAAGTAAAGTGATAGCAATTGGACTTAAACCATTAATTAATGGACTTAAACAATCTATCGATAAAGGGGTAAATGAGTCAAGTTCTAAAAATACAGCTACTTATATATTGTATACTTCAGGTTCTACAGGTGAACCAAAAGGGGTCTGTATGGGTGAAAAAGCCATGGTTAATCTTATTAATTGGCAGAATAAAAATTCAACATGTAAAAATGGTTCACGCACCTTGCAATTTGCACCATTAAGTTTTGATGTCTCATTTCAAGAGATTATGTCAACCTTAAGCACAGGAGGAACACTTGTTTTAATTCGCGATGATCAACGATTAGATATGTTCGCTCTTATAAGATTAATAGAGAAACATGCTGTCAATCGACTTTTTCTTCCTTTTGTGGCATTACAAGCTTTAGCAGAGGCAGCAGTAAGTTTGGCGCTCTTCCCATCGTGTTTAAAAGAGATAATGACGGCTGGTGAGCAATTAAAAATCACCAATCAGTTACGTACGTTTTTTAATGCACTAGATAACTGTAAACTGTTTAACCAATATGGTCCTACAGAATGTCATGTTGTTACAGAATTAAAACTTGAAGGGGATCCTGATGATTGGCCAGCATTGCCTACAATAGGAAAACCAATTGATAATACAACTATATATATATTAGATAAAAAACAACAAGAAGTGCCAAAAGGTAAACTTGGAGAACTTTGTATCGCTGGTGTATGTTTAGCAGAAGGATATTTAGGAAATGAAGCTCTAACAAACGAAAAATTTTCATTTATAGAACTTTCAGATAAAGGTGAAACCCGAATGTACCGTACTGGGGATATCGCGCGCTACTTGCCAGATGGTAACATTGAATTTCTAGGTCGTGAAGATGAACAAGTAAAGATTAGTGGTCATAGAATAGAACTTGGCGAAGTAGAATTAGCGCTTAATAAATTACCTAATATTCAGCAAGCCGTAGTAATAGCTAGTAATCATTTGTCAGATCAATCACAGTTAATAGCATATTTGCAATCGGATAATCCACCAGAGGACAATACAAGTTTTAAAGAACAGGTTAGTGCTGTATTGCCTGATTATATGTTGCCAGCCTATTATATTTGGGTAACAGACTTTGCTAAAACATCAAGTGGTAAAATTAACAAGAAGCTATTGCCATTACCTGAATATAATAGGCCAAGCACAGCTCCATTGTTTAAGAAACCAGTAACTGAAATACAGAAAAATATAACTAAAGTTTGGGCTGATCTATTACGAATTCCTGAAATTGGCATTTTAGATAATTTTTTCGAAATGGGTGGTACGTCGTTATTAGCTCAAAAAACGGTTGCAACTTTACGACAAAATTATAATTATGAAATACCTATTATAAAGCTATATCAACATCCTACAATTTCAGAATTATCCAATTATTTAGAACCTCTAAAAGAATCTAAGTTTAAACCTAGTGTAACTAAAAAACGAAAAAATGGAACTTCTGATGTTGCAATTATTGGAATGGCAGGACGATTTCCTGGTGCCAATTCTATTCAAGAACTCTGGGAAGTTTTAAGAGATGGTAAGGAAACGATTTCATTCTTCACACCAGATGAACTAGATCCTTCTATTCCTGAAGCACTCCGTAACGATCCGCTTTATGTTGGCGCGCGTGGTGTTGTGCCTTCTGTAAAAGAGTTTGATGCTGCATTCTTCGGAATCAATCCAAAAGTTGCAGAAGCGATGGATCCTCAGCAACGATTATTCTTAGAAATAGCTTGGGAAGTATTGGAGCAATCCGGTCATTTACCGGTACATTTTGATGGAAGTATTGGTGTATATGCAGGTACAGGAATGAACACTTATTTCAAGAGTAATATACTTCCTAATAAAGACCTTATAGATAGAATAGGTGCTTTCCAAGCTAGTACAGTTAATGAGAAAGATTATATTTCAACACGAACAGCTTATCATTTAAACCTTAAAGGACCAGCAGTAAGTGTGCATTCTGCATGCTCCACATCCTTACTTGCTATTGCGGAAGCAGCAGATGCGATTAGACATGGTCGCTGTGATATCGCTTTGGCCGGAGGCTCTAGTATTACAACTCCTATTAATAGTGGACATTTGTATGAAGAAGGTTCAATGATGAGTCCAGATGGGCATTGTCGTTCTTTTGATGAAAATGCGAAAGGAACTGTTTTTAGTGATGGGGCTGGTGTTTTATTGCTTAAGAATCTAGAAGATGCAAAACGAGATGGTGATATCATTCATGGTATTATTAAAGGTGTTGGTATTAATAATGATGGTGGTGATAAAGGAAGTTTTACAGCTCCCAGCATAGAAGGGCAAGCTGGCGCAATTGCTAATGCATTATTTGATGCAGATATTGATCCATCTGATATAAGTTATATAGAAACTCATGGAACAGCAACACCTGTTGGAGATCCTATTGAAATAGAAGGACTTAAACTGGCCTTTGGAAAACAAGCTGTCAACGGTTATTGTGCTATTGGTTCTATTAAAAGTAATATGGGACATCTTACAGCAGCAGCAGGTGTTACAGGTGTAATTAAGACGGTACTATCACTTAAAAATCGCCAAATCCCTCCGTCTTTAGGTTTTGTAAAACCAAATCCTTCAATCGATTTTGAAAACAGTCCATTTTATGTCAATAATAAATTGTCTCCTTGGAACTCTAAAAGCACCAGAAAAGCAGGAATTAGTTCGTTTGGTGTTGGTGGAACAAATGTTCATATCGTAGTTGAAGAATATGAAAATCAGCAGAGAATTTCAGATGAAGGACGCCCTGTTCAGCTTTTAACGTGGTCTGCCAAAAAAGAAAATAGTTTGGTTGGCTACCAAAAAGCATTAGCGAACTATTTAGATTCATCTACTAACCTTTTGCTTGCAGATGTCGCGCACTCTTTAAGTAGTACTCGAGAAGCTTTTGCACATAGAAGTTTTGCTGTATCCAAAGATGTCGTTGAAGCTAAAGAAAAATTATTGTCTACAGATAGTAAAGGTATTAAATCTAATGTGTTGAAGTTGGTACCAAGTGAATTGGCATTTTTATTTCCAGGGCAGGGTTCACAATACCTTCAAATGGGTAAAGCGCTATATGATGGTGAAAAAGTATTTAGAGATGCTGTAGATCAATGTGCGGAATTATTAAAATCTGACTTAAAATTAGATATAAGAGCTATAATTTATCCTGAAGAAAATTCAACAGAAGCAGAAAGTAAATTAAAAGATACCCAATATACGCAACCAGCATTATTTATTATTGAATACGCACTTTCACAACTATGGATGAGTTGGGGCATAAAACCGACATTATTATGTGGTCATAGTATTGGCGAGTTTGTAGCAGCGCATTTAGCTGGTGTATTTACTTTAGAAGACGCCTTACATTTGATTACAATGCGTGGTAAACTAGTAAGTGAATTACCAGGTGGAAGTATGTTATCTGTTCGGACAACTATAAATGACCTAAAGAATTTAATTCCAGAAGAACTATCCATTGCAGCTATCAACTCAGATAATTTAATAGTAGTTTCAGGACCTGATAATGATGTTGAAAATTTCGTAAAAGTCTTAGATAAAGAGACCATTGCAAACAAGATTCTACTGACTAGTCATGCTTTTCATTCAACTATGATGGATCCTGTATTAGAGGTTTTTGAAGCCGAAGTTAATAAAGTTACATTGAATGTGCCTCGCTTACCTATAGTATCCACAGTAACTGGCGATTTTCTTACTGATGCAGAAGCAACGAGTTCTAAATACTGGACAAATCATTTAAGATCAACCGTAAATTTTTCTGGCGCAATGGAAACCGTTTTAGGTTTAGAAGATCCAGTGTTACTAGAAATAGGGCCTGGTCGTGCTTTAACAACTTTATCAATGCAGAAAAAAGGTCTAAAATCTTTGGCCTCTATTGCAAGTTTATCATATCCTAAGGAAAATGAAAGTGCATACCATACCGCATTATCAGCACTTGGTGATTTATGGTTAAACGGTGTAGAACCCGATTGGAAAACGTTTTACGGAGATCAAATTAGAGAGAAATTATGGTTGCCATCCTATGTGTTTGATCGCAAGCCATGCTGGGTAGAGCCTTTAACGGTAGAACCAACAATTAGTAACCTTATCAACAAAACAGAATATATAGAAGATCAATATATTGATCCTTTACCTAACATCAATACCAAGTTTATGAGAAAACCTATAATTCTTAATAAAATATCAGAGATCATAGAAGAGAACTCTGGAGTTGAAATTGACGCTAATGATTTTAATCTAAGTTTCTTAGAACTTGGTTTAGACTCTTTAGTGTTAACTCAAATGGCAATAACATTTAAAAAAGAATTCGATACACCTATTACATTTAGACAGCTGAATGATGAATTTGGGTCTCCAAACTTATTAGCAGATCATTTAGATAAAGTGATACCTAAAGAATTTTATGCACCTGCACCAACAGTTAACCACGTCCATACACAGGCACCTCTAAGTAATGCTTTGCCAAATAGACCTGCTCAACAATCTGTAAACGTTGTCAATAACCAGACACAAAATACGGCATTAAGCTTAATAGCTCAGCAATTACAATTATTAGGGCAACAAATGGAGTTACTTCAGGGAACAGGTAATGTTGCTGCACCAATGACTATGGCTCAGGAAAGTAAACCTATAATGGCATCAGCACCAGTTGTAGCTTCAACAGAGGATTTATCTGAAGATGAAAAGAAAGAGCATCAAAAACCATTTGGTGCATCGCCAAAAATTGAAAGAAAATCAACAGGATTAAACACTAATCAAAAAACATTTTTAGATAATTTAATTCTTACCTATAATAAGAAAACAGCAGGAAGTAAGGCTTATGCCCAAAAACATCGCTCACATATGTCAGATCCAAGAGTGGTCTCTGGTTTTAAACCTTTAACAAAAGAATTGGTATACCCTTTGGTCGTTGGTAAGTCTTCAGGAAATAAACTTTGGGATATAGATGGTAACGAATATATAGATGTATTAAATGGTTTTGGTTCTAGTTTGTTTGGTCATCAACCCGACTTCATAAAAGAAGCATTACATGAACAAATAGAAAAAGGTTATGAGGTTGGGCCTCAACACCCTTTAGCAGGTGAAGTTTGCCAATTACTTTGCGAGTCCACACAACACGATCGTGCCGCATTATGTAATACAGGATCAGAAGCCGTTTTAGGAGCGATGCGTATCGCAAGGACAGTTACTGGAAGATCTTTAATTGTTGCTTTTTCAAGATCCTATCATGGCATTACTGATGAGGTTTTAGTAAGAGGTTCTCGAATGAAGAAATCTTTCCCTGCGGCTCCAGGTATTATGCCAGAAGCGGTTAAAAATATGCTGATATTGGATTATGGAACTGAAGAAAGCTTACAGATTATACGGGATAGAGCTCACGAATTGGCAGCTGTTCTCATTGAACCTGTCCAAAGTAGAAGACCAGAATTTCAACCTGTAGAGTTTGTAAAGGAAGTTAGTAAGATTACTAGATCTTCTAATACTGCAATAATTTTTGATGAAGTTATTACAGGTTTCCGTATGGGGCCTCAAGGTATGCAAGGGATCTACGGAGTAAAGGCTGATTTAGCGACTTACGGCAAAGTTATAGGTGGTGGATTGTCTATTGGGGCCATAGTGGGTAGTTCAAAATATATGGATGCACTCGATGGTGGGCATTGGCAGTTTGGAGATGATTCCTTTCCAGAAGTTGGAGTTACGTATTTTGCTGGAACTTTTGTCCGTCATCCCTTAGCTTTAGCAGCTTCAAAAGCGTCATTAATTCATTTAAGGGAAAATGGGCCAAAACTTCAAGATGATTTGGCGGCTATGACAGATCGTTTTGCAACAGAATTGAATATTTACTTCAAAAAACAGAGTTTACCTATTCAAATCAATCATTTTAAATCGTTATGGAGATTGTCTTTTTTAGAGGAAGTTCCTTATTCTGAATTGGTTTTTGTTCTAATGAGATTAAAAGGAATTCATATCTGGGATGGTTTTCCATGTTTTATGACAACAGCGTTTAAGGATGAAGATGTTACGCATTTAATTAATACCTTTATCGAGTGTGTTGAAGAGCTTATTGGCGCAGGTATTTTTAAATCAGAAATGAATACAGATGATATTGTAGATGCAAATATAAAAGCTTCTGAAGATTTGAATCAACCTCCAGTTTCAGGAGCGCGTTTAGGTATGGATGAATCAGGTAATCCTGCTTGGTTCGTTTCAGATGCTAAACAAGCGGGTAAATTTGTAAAAATAGATTTATAAAATAAAACGTAATTATGGCTACAAAAGTTATAGAATTAGTTAACAACGGAAGCATTTCTGTAGAGAAAAAATATGGAATGTCGTATGAAGAATTTGCCAATGATCACCTTTTTGCCAATTACCCTGTCGTTATAGGAGATGCTTGTAAAGATTGGTCAGCAAAAGACAAGTTTACACCTGAATTTTTTAAATCGAAGTATGGTAATAGAATGGTTGAAATTCAGGGGAACCAATATAAACTTGGGGACTTTATTGATATGATGGAGATTGCTACACTTGACAACCCTGCTCCATATCCTTGTAAGCTGCAAATTGACAGAGATTATTCAGAATTACTACCTGATATTAATCCTCGATTCGCATTTGCAAATCCCGACTGGAGCCATAATACTTTGCTTAAGCCATTTTTAAGAGGTGCAGATACATATGAAATTTTCTTGGGTAGTCCTGGAGGGCAATTTCCTTATGTGCATTATGATTATATGGGACTTCATGCGTATATTACGCAATTGTATGGAATCAAGGAGTTTACAGTTCTTCCTCCAGATCAAACGCCATATGTTTATCCTAAGAAAAATAACACATGGGTTTCCGACATACCAGATATTAAGAACATCGATTTAGAAAAATTTCCATTAAGTGCTAAGGCCACTCCAATTACTTTTAGCGTTGGTCCAGGAGAAACATTATTCATTCCTAATGGATGGTGGCATACAGCCCATTCTTTAACCAGTACAATATCTGTTGCACAAGATTCATTAAATGCTTCTAATTGGAATAGATTTACTGCAGAGGTGTATACAAAGGTTGCGAAAAAAAGTAATGTCATTGCAAAAATGACCAAGCCTTATCTCTCAGTAGTAGGAAGTTTGTTAGGGGCTTCTCAAAGATAAAAAGAATTTTACTCTAGAGTGAATTAAATGATGATACTGCCTAATATGCAGTTTTTTGAAATCAAATTGATGAAAGACACTACTTTATTAAATACTACGGATAATTTTAACCCATTTAGCGGACCCGTAATAGAACGGGTAATTTATACCACTCAACCACAGGCAGAAATTTGGATTGCGTGTAAGCTAGGAGATAAAGATGCAAACAGAGCGTATAATGAATCCATATCCCTAATATTAACAGGCGGTTTAAATAAGTCTGCACTTGAAAACGCTATCCAAAGTTTAGTCGATCGTCACGAAGCGTTGCGAGCTGTTTTTAGTACAGATGGTAAATTTATGAGCATCTTTAAGCAACTGTCACTTACAGTTGATTATCATGATGTATCGAAATCAAATGATGTAGAAAAAGATAAATTTATAAAAGGTTATTTATCCTCAGAAGCTAATTATATTTTTGATTTATTAAAAGGTCCGCTTTTAAAAGTTGGATTAATTAAGAAGTCGGAAACGGAGCATCATTTGATCCTCACAGGACACCATATCGTTTGCGATGGTTGGTCTTTAGGGATTATGCTTCAAGAATTGGGAAGCCTCTATTCTTCAAACGTTAATAATACCGCTCACAATTTACCAAAGCCAGAAAGCTTTTCTGCTTATGCAGATGAACAACATAAATATTTAGCGAGTAATGCACATACCATCAATGAAAATTATTGGCTCAATCAGTTTCAAGATGCTGTTCCTCAACTGACTTTACCCACGGATTTTCCAAGACCTCAATTTAGAACGTTCAAAAGCGAACGTCTCGATTTGCCAATGCCAATGGATCTGGTGGATGCCCTTAAAAAAACAGGGGTAAAAGCTGGTTCTAGTTTTGTAACGACGCTATTATCGACATTTGAGATTTTTCTATACACACAAACAGAGCAAGGCAACATTGTTTTGGGATTGCCATCAGCTGACCAAGCAGCAAGTGATAAAACCCAAATGATTGGACATTGTGTAAATTTATTGCCTTTACGTAGTAAAATTGATTCAAATATTAGTTTCAGTAATTACCTTAAACAACGTAAATTTCAACTATTTGATGCCTATGAACATCAAAAATTTAGTTTTGGAGAATTATTACAAAAGCTATCTATTGCAAGAGACCCATCAAGAGTTCCATTAGTACCTGTTGTTTTTAATATTGATATGGGAATGGACAATGATGTTTCCTTTTCGGGTTTGGATTATGTCTTAAAAAGCAATCCTAGAGCTTATGAAATATTTGAGCTTTTTTTGAATGCTTCGGGATCAGAAAAAGAACTTGTTTTAGAATGGTCCTATAATTCAAATCTATTTAAATCGGAAACAATTCAAAATATGATGACTTCTTTTCAAGATATCATCGCAACTGTTGTTGACAATCCTGATATTAAAATTGGTGATATTGTAAAAGTAGATGATTCCCAGTATAATACTTTAAATAGTACTAAAGTAGATTATCCGCAATCAACTTTGCATCAACTTATATCAAGGCAAGCCCAAGCTTCACCAGAAAAACAAGCTTTAAAATATGGAGAATCTGAAATTTCTTATCACGATTTAGAAAAACAAGTTAATCAATTAGCACATCGTTTAAAAGAAGAAGGTATAAATCCTGGTCATGTTGTAGCGGTGGCTTTGCCGCGTTCTATAGAGCTTGTTGTGAGCTTACTGGCTATAATGCAGTGTGGGGCAGCCTATTTACCTTTAGATCCGAGTTATCCTCAGCAGCGATTAGATTTTATGATAGAAGATTCACAAGCTGAGGTTTTAATTTCATCTAATGAATTTACGCTATCATCAGAGTCAATTCCGAAGATACTAATGCTTGAAGATCTATTTTTAGGTCTATCAAAATACTCGTTATCACCATTAAATATTTCAATAGCTTTAGACGATATGGTCTATTTGCTTTATACTTCTGGCTCAACAGGTAAACCAAAAGGTGTTCAAGTAACTCACAAGAATCTTGTTAATTTTTTATATGGTATGTTAAAAGAGCCTGGTATAGAAGAAGCAGATAGACTTTTATCCATAACAACGATTTCTTTTGATATAGCTGGACTCGAGTTATTTTTGCCATTGTTAAAAGGAGCAACGTTGGTCGTTGCTAGGGATGAGGTAGCTAAAGATCCTCGTTTAATGTTAGATGTTCTTAAAGAAGAACGTATAACAATGTTGCAAGCAACACCAACTACGTGGCAAATGTTGCTTGATGCAGGTTGGCAAAACCGCTTACCTCTAAAAGCACTTTGTGGAGGTGAGGCACTGCCATTGAGCTTAGCCACTAAACTATTCAAAAGAGTTGATGAAGTTTGGAATATGTATGGTCCTACTGAAACTACTATTTGGTCTGCTGTAAAGCAAATTATGCCAGATGATGAGTTAATAACTATTGGGCATCCCATTGCAAATACGCAATTATACATACTTGATGAAAACGGTGCATTAGTGGTACCTGGTAAGATTGGAGAATTGTGCATAGCAGGAGATGGTGTAGCAAAGGGATATTGGAAGCGTCCGGACTTAACAGCTGAAAAATTTCTGAAAAACACTTTTAATATAGATGAAAACGCCTTTATTTATAGAACAGGAGATTTGGGTAAATTATTACCTACTGGAGAAATTCAATGTTTAGGTCGTATTGATCAACAAGTTAAAATTCGTGGTCACCGTATAGAGCTTGGAGAAATAGAAGAAGCTATAAATACAATAGACGGAATAGAGTCCTCTGTAGTAATAATAGATGAAGATCGTTTAAAAACATTTGTCATTACTAATAATTTAAAAAATGCAACTCAGGTCTTAGAACAAAATTGGAAGGCGTATTTAAAAGAACGACTTCCATTATATATGGTGCCTCAGGAAATGATTACTTTAGATAAATTTCCTACGACTTTAAATGGGAAAATAGATCGCAAAAGTTTGATCACTTCGGCATCAATAAATTCACAAAAAGCAATTTTAACTTTTGCTCAAAGTAATTCAGAACAACTTGTTGCTACGATTTGGCAAGAATCTCTTGGAATTGATAAAATAGATGTTGATAGTAACTTTTTTGAATTAGGGGGCCATTCTCTCATCGCAGTCAAAGTTATGACTCGGTTAGAAAAAGAGACTGGAAATAGGTTACCGCTTGCTGCGTTATTGGAGCAACCAACAATTAAGAAACTGGCAGCATATTTGGATAAGAAATATATTACCTGGGATTCGTTAGTACCCTTAAAAACTAATGGCCATAAAATACCAATATTTATTGTTCACGGAGCAAATCATAATGTGTTGGTTTTTAAGAATTTATCAGAAATATTAGGTGGTAAACACCCTATTTATGCCCTACAAGCTAAAGGTCTTAGCGGTGATATTGAACCTCATGATTCTGTAGAAGCAATGGCAGCTCATTATATATCAGAAATTAAGACTATAAATCCTGATGGACCTTATGCCATAGGAGGATTTTCGTTTGGAGGTATTGTAGCCTTTGAAATGGCAAAACAACTAAAGGCTGAAGGAAAAGAAGTGAAAAATTTAGCACTCTTTGATAGTTATGCTTATCCTCATTATTCCTATTCAAATCCTGCAGTAAAACGGACAATTGCTCGTCTTTATAATATGGGTCAACTTTTTTTCATGCTCTTTAACATGTTTAGTAGTGTTAAGAATTTTAAACGTAGGGTTGAATTACTTAAAATAAGTTTTTCAGGATTATATTTAAGATTAAAATATGGAAGAGAAAAACAATATCAATTACAATTCAATCGCACCTCTAAGATTGACGAGATGCACGCCGTGGCATTTCTACGTTACAATTTAATTCCACAAGATATACAAGTAGATTTGTTTAGATCAACTGAAGATATTTATTTCACTCACGATTATAAGAATTTAGGTTGGAAAAAAATCGCGAAGGGAGGAATTCGTAAGCACATGATTCCTGGAAATCATTCAGAAATGTTTTTACCACCTGCAGTTGATGAGGTGAGTGAACTATTAGAAAGCGTGTTAAGTGATGGAGAATAATAATTCCAAATGTAACATTTTTAGTAAAACTTCTGAAATCTTTGATTTTAATATAGACGAAGAAAATAATACCGATTCATATATTAAATTATTCAAAATTGAATTATCTAAGTATTATGGAATTGTCGATATTTTATTAAAAAGATTAACTATTTCTGAGATTCAAAGAGCAGAAAGATATCGAGACGTTAAAGACAAAAAGAGATTTGTCATTTGTCGTAGTATCCTAAAATATGTATTAGCTAAGGAAAAACAAATACATATTTCAGAAGTCCAATTCGAAAAGAATAGCAATCATAAACCCTATCTTAAAGCTGATAAAGCTTTGTTTTTTAACGTTTCTCATGCAGGTGATTTTGCTCTAATCGCAATTGGTAATTGTGAGTTAGGTGTTGATGTTGAGTATATAAATCCTCAATTCGAATATGAAGAAATCCTGCCAATAGTGTTTAGTGCTGAAGAAATAAATTTCATTCATAATTCTGAATTTCAAAGACATACATTTTATAAATTCTGGACAAGAAAAGAAGCTATTGTAAAGGCAACAGGAAAAGGTATTGATGACGAATTTTTGAAAATACCTGTTAGAGATGGATCCCATTTAGTATCCTCTTCATTGGTTCAAGATTTTAAAAATGTCAATGTTTATAGCTTCAATTTAAATGCTAGTTATATTGGTTCAATAGCTATTACAGAACAATATAAAATATTGCACTTTTATCCACCACCAAAACCTGAAGCATTAATAACCTTACTTAAAGTCTAGGGATTGTAACATATGTTACCTTTTATCTGAATTAATCATCTTAATTTTATTCAAACTTCGTTCCGAATGAAAAATAATATTGTATTAATTGTTTTAGCGTTAATAGTTGTGAGTTGTAACTCCAACAGTAAAGATAATACGGCTTATAGTAAAGTTAACCAAGTTACCGTTACTAAAGAGCATCCTGGCAAAAAATTAATGGAAACCAATTGTTATGTTTGTCATAGTCCTACGGCAACTCAAGCCGATAGAATTGGTCCTCCAATGATTGCCATTAAAAAACATTATATTAATAGTGAAACTAGTAAAGAAGACTTTATTGCTTCAATGCAAGCTTGGATTAAAAATCCAAATGCAGTTGATGCTAAAATGTATGGAGCTGTAAAACGATTTGGTGTGATGCCTAAACAGGCATTTGCAGAGAAAACTATAGAACAGATTGCAGATTATATGTACGATAATCATATAGAACAACCAGAATGGTTTCAAGAGCACTTCAATGAAGAAAGAGGCAAAGGCATGGGAAATGGTCAAGGTAAAAAGCATGGTATGCAACAAGCCCAAACTAATTTTGAAGACTTATCTTATGGAGAGAGAGGTTTAAAATATGCTTTAGCTACAAAAGCGGTTTTAGGTAAAAATTTGATGGGTACTATTCAGAAAAAAGGAGTGTTAGAAGCCTTAACATTTTGTAATGAACGCGCGTATCCTTTAACGGATAGTATGTCAGTGGTGCATAATGTGATTATAAAACGTGTTTCAGATAAGCCAAGAAACCCTAAAAATAATGCAAATTCAGAAGAATTAGATTATATAAATACATTTAAAAAGGTTATCGCTAATAATGAAGAGGCAAGTCCAATTGTAAAAGAATTAGATAATAAAGTAAGGGTTTATTATCCAATTACGACAAACACAATGTGTCTTCAATGCCACGGAAAACTGAATGAAACTTTAGAAAACACAACATTAACACGAATTAAGAGTCTATATCCATTAGATAAAGCTATAGGTTATAATAGTAATGAAGTAAGAGGCATTTGGAGCATTACTTTTGATAAATAAATTCAAGTCAGGTATGAGCAAATTTTCAGAAATAATAAATCAAGATCAACCCGTTTTAGTTGATTTTTTTGCAGATTGGTGTGGCCCATGTAAAATGTTGAGTCCAATTTTAAAACAAGTAAAAGAGACTATGGGTGAGGATATCAGCATCATAAAAATAGATGTTGATAAAAATCAAGCTTTAGCTTCAAAGTACCAAGTTAGAGGGGTGCCAACCATGCTGTTATTTAAAAATGGCAAACAAGTATGGAGACAGTCTGGTGTGCTCCAAAAGGATGATATTATAAATGTAATAAAATCATCTCATTAATTTTTAGAAGAATTATTTGCTATTTTTTTTAGATGACAAATATCATATTTATTAAAAATATAAGTAGCTAAATTTACACCTAGAAAAAAAACAGATAATTTATATGATTAATTCTTCAATAGCATTGTATAGTTGGACAAATGGAGTTGTAATGATTGCAATCTTCGCAGTAGTATGTATAACTTTAGTTGGCATTCTTATTAATTTTATGTCAACAGGAAAAAAGAATGATGAGTCTGATCATATAAGTGAAGATGATAATATAGAAAATTAACTTTAAATAAATTATATATTTAAAAAGAGGGTAGTCAATAATTAACTACCCTCTTTTTTTGTGTAGTGATACTAAAATTTATATTGTAAAAATGCTGAAAAATTTCTACCAGGTTCAGTAATTGGTGTGCTTCCAAAATCTGCTTGGTTGGTAAAAGAGAAGTTTAAATGATTATTGTAAGCTTCATCTAAAGCGTTAATTACAGCGACTCCTAACGTAATATTCTTAATTGGTTTAACTCCTAATCTAATATCTAAGGTTTGGTAACCATCTGTTTCTGTTTCACCGAAACTTCTTGAAATGTTATCTTGCTTAGAGACCATATTGTATTGAATATTTGCCCAATATTTGGTTTTATTTATTCCAATAGATACTCTTGTTGTAAATGGAGGTGTAAGCGGAAGCGATTCTCCTAAATCCTTGTTTTTAGCATACACATAAGAAAATTCAGATTTAAAATAATAATGATCTAAAAAATCAATTCGCGCCATGGTTTCAAATCCAGTTTTATAAGCTTCATCAAGGTTTCTAAATACTTTAGGATTTCTAGGCTCTGCCATAGGGTTAAACTTTCGTGTTAGCGTTTCATCTACAATACCAACAATATAGTTTTCGAAAAATGAATAGTAGAAAGAGGTTTCATATCTAAAACTATTAAAGCCGTTTTTTAGTGGTTCATTGCTTTTAAAGCCAATTTCGAACTGATTATTAACTTCAGCCTTTAAATCTGGGTTACCTATATATTCATAAGGATCTTGGCCTACCGTAAAGTGATTAATAAAACGTTCTATCATATTAGCAGAGCGTACCCCACGACCATAAGCAGTTTCTAAAGTGAATTTATCTGACACTCTTTTTTTAACAG
Source organism: Winogradskyella thalassocola (assembly GCF_900099995.1). Lineage (GTDB taxonomy): Bacteria > Bacteroidota > Bacteroidia > Flavobacteriales > Flavobacteriaceae > Winogradskyella > Winogradskyella thalassocola. Next base: position 94,187 of record NZ_FNCZ01000012.1, on the reverse strand, counting down.
AAACAGTGCCACTGATGTTATGTTCTGTTCGTTTTTCAAGGTCGTACATGGCTTCAAAATCGGCTTCAGGATCTTGTATGTCTGAAGTCACATTATCATATCGCAATCCAGCAGCAAAAAAAGTATTAGCACCTAAACTATATTTGGCTTCTGTAAATACGCCTATATCTGTAATATAAGAATCTTGCCAAACTTTATCATTAAACTCCACAGGTGTTGGTAATGGATTACCATTCATCACTTTTACTAATCGTGTTCGTTTTCCATCTCTAGCAATATACATGGCATCTAATCCAGAAAAAATATTCAATTTCTCAAAAGGTTTCCAGTTGAGTTCTATTTTTCCTCCTGCTGTTATTGCATCAACGCCAGAGGCAGCTTCCATCATTCTAAAAGAAGGTCTGTTGGTATTGGTCATTAAGTGATCTACGTAACTATAATACGCTTTAGCAGTTAATGACTTTACGGTTTTGCCAATATTATCTAATGAGTAATCTAAAGAAATAATACTGCTATTATCATATTCCGTATCCATTGGTAATGCGGCATGCAACACATCACGACCAAAAGATTGTCTCCAATGGGCTTGTAAGCGTTGGTCTTCAGAAAAATTATAACCTATTCTAACACCATAATCTGTGCTTCTAAATGACGAAGGGATTTCTATGCCATCTCCATCTTCATAATTTCCAAAATCTCTGTATCCTGCATTAGCAACAATATCGTATTTATCTTTAATGTATTGTAACTGTATAAGATTAACCAAAGAATTTCCATTGCTTTCATAGCCTCCAGAAACTTTACCATGTAAGCCATAATCCTCAAAGTCTGGTTTTTGAGTGACAAGATTTACAATACCGCCAAAAGTAGCACCATATCGTACTGTGTATGGTCCTTTTATAATTTCAATTTTTGAAATTTCTTCAGGAATAATATGTGTAGTTATAGGATCCATTCGGTTAGGACAAGCATGCATCGCTTTTGTGCCACCATCGTATTGAATATTGAGTTGCTCATATTGTGCGCCTCTAAATGATGGGTCTATAGCATAATTTCCTCTTTTTATAACCGAAAAGCCATTGATGTTGTTGAATAAATCGGCAACGTTTTTAGGTTGCACAATTTTTTCGTCATATTTATTAGAAACAATAGTAAGTACAGGGTCAGTTTTTAAATTTCCGGTAACAATGACTTCTGTAAGTTTAGTTGTTTTTTGTTTCGTAGTATCTTTTTTGGTCTCTTTTTGTTCTTGGCCATAAGATACAGCTGTGATTAGTGCACATAAAAGCACACTGTATAATGTTTTCATAGTATAGTTCTATTTTATTTAAATCAAATAATTGTGATAGCAATCGCTATCAATCAGTAAATAAAAATTAAACTCTAGGTGGATGAAAACAGTCGTTAGTATTATTAAAAGTATATAAGTTAAGGTAATGCGATGAAAAGTATTGTCTTCTAATTGGTGTGTATTGAGTTAATTGAAAAGAAGTATTAGGACTTAGGTATAAAATAAGTTCTTTAAAGTCAATTATGCTTTCTGGAGTATTTTGATCACTATTTTGAGATTCAGCAACTTTCATTAATTGGCATTTCCCGTTACACTGTAATTCGGGTTTGTCTTTGTTCTCACATAGGTTTTCTATAAATCCTATTGGGTCTAATTCGTAATAAGCATAAGTCAAGGATGCTTTAGTACTATTGAAAATAATCAATAATAAAAATAATAGAACAAAAACATGTTTGTGTATCTCCATTTATAAACTATAGAATAGCCCTTTAATTATGGTACTGATCCAAATCATTGCCTATAATTATAATAGAAACTAATTTTAGTATCTAATATCAAAGTTCACAAAAAAAAAGTCTTGATATGGTAACATAGGTTACATAGTTAAAAACTATTAAAAACTACATTTGTTATAAATTAATTAAATACTTGTAATTATGAATACTACAGAAACTATAAAAGAAGAGCAAACATTTACAATGCCAAGAATTGGTGACAAAGCACCAGAATTTAAAGCGGTAACAACACAAGGAGGCATTAATTACCCTTCAGATTATAAAGGGAAATGGTCCATACTATTTAGTCATCCAGCAGATTTTACACCAGTTTGTACATCTGAGTTTATGACATTTGCGCATTTGGAAGAAAAATTTGAAAAGGCCAATTGTAGCCTTATTGGTTTATCTATTGATGGTCTTTACAGTCATATTGCATGGTTAAGAACTATTAAGGATAAGATTGAGTTTAATGGTATGAAAAACATAGAAGTAAAGTTTCCTTTAATTGAGGATATTTCTATGGAAGTTGCCAAAAAGTATGGTATGATTCAACCAGGAGAAAGCAAAACTCAAGCCGTTAGAGCTGTCTTTTTTGTTGATCCAAATGAAATAGTTAGAGCCATTATTTATTACCCATTAAGTTTAGGTCGTAATTTCGATGAGCTATACAGAGCCTTAATTGCCATGCAAACAGCAGATAAATTTAACGTTGCAACACCTGCCGATTGGAATCCGGGAGATGATGTTATTGTTTCTCCTGCAGGATCTTGTGGTGTGGCAGAAGAACGCATGAGTTCTACAGAAGGTTTAGACTGTAAAGATTGGTTTTTCTGTACTAAAAAATTAGATAAAGATTTAGTATTAGATTCAATCTTAAAGAAGTAATATGATTTCAATTAAAAAGAGCCTCTAATTGAGGCTCTTTTTGTAATTTAAGTCATTATGGATTGTTAATTCTGGCCTAAAATTGATAAATACAAGAATGGTTCAAATTTTTAGTTTTAAATTTATAAGTGTTTTGAATAGTTTATCATAAAGTTCAATATTAAGAGAAAAATTATGAAAGTTATACAGTTTGAAGACAAACCATTAGCACATTATTCATACGCTATTATTAGTGGTAATGAAATGGCTTTAGTAGATCCAGCAAGAGACCCTAAACCTTATTATCAATTAGCAGAAAAACATAAAGCAAAAATTAAAGCCGTTTTTGAGACGCATCCGCATGCCGATTTTGTAAGTAGTCATTTGCAAATACATAAAGAAACAAGCGCAACAATTTACGTAAGTAGATTGGTAGGAGCCAATTATCCACATGAAGCTTTTGATGACGGTAACTCTGTAACAATAGGAAAGACTATATTTTCTGCCATAAATTCACCTGGACACTCGCCAGATAGTATTACAGTGATTGCTGTAGATGAAGAAAATAATCATGCCATGTTCTCAGGAGACACCTTATTTATTGGTGATGTAGGAAGACCAGATTTGAGAGAAAAAGCGGGTAACATGAAAGCGAAAAGAGAAGAATTAGCACAAAGTATGTATCATACAATGCAGCATAAATTTAATTATTTACCAAACGCAACAATCGTTTATCCAGCGCATGGTGCAGGTTCGTTATGTGGTAAAAATATGAGTACCGATTCTCAGAGCACTTTGGGAAGAGAGCGAAAAGAAAATTGGGCTTTTAAAAATCTTACAGAAGAACAGTTTGTAAACCATATATTAAAAGACCAACCTTTTATTCCTTCGTATTTTGGCTTTAATGTAGATATCAATAAAAATGGAGCAGAAAATCTTCAAACTAGTATTGCAAAACCAATATTTAAATTTAAGATAGATAATTCTAATTTAGAAAATGCTTTAGTTGTTGATACACGACCAAAAGAAGAGTTTAATAACAACCATATCCCAAACAGTATTAATATTATTGCGGAAACTGACGATGATAAATTCGAAACTTGGTTAGGGTCTATAGTAAATCCAGAGGAATCGTTTTATCTTGTTATAACATCTATTGATAATAGAGATGATATGTTAAATCGTGTTGCTAAAATAGGTTACGAAAAGCAACTGCAAGGTATAATAACTTTAGACGCTGTGAATTTTGAACAATCAGAAGAGCTTAAGCCTAATGAGTTTGAAGGTCATTTAGAGAATTATACCATTATTGATATTAGAAATAAAAGTGAAGTAGAAGAAGGGAAATTTTTTGAAACTGCGATTTCTATTCCTTTAAATGAGTTAAGAGAAAGTAAAGCGCAGATACCAACAAACAAACCTATTGTAGTGCATTGTGCTGGTGGTTATAGAAGTGCTGCAGGACGAAGTATAATTAGTAATCTAGTCGAAAACGTTCCGGTTTATGATTTAGGTGATGAGGTCACTAAATTTAAAAAATAATTATAAGTATTAACCCATTGAATAAACTCGGAAAGCCAACTATAAAGGATTATCTATATGTAAGTATTCAACTTGTGTTGTTTTTAGTTTATGCTTTACCAGTTGAATTATGGGTTTTACATTTTGCAGAATGGTTGAGGTATTCAGGTTTAGTTTTAGCAATTTTAGGTCTGGTTTTAGGAATCATGGCATTAATACAAATAAATACTAAGATTTCACCATTTCCTACACCCGTATCGAAGAGTCAATTAATAACCAATGGTGCTTTTTCAATTGCCAGACATCCCATTTACACGAGCGTTATAGCTATGACTTTAGGATACGCAGTATTCGACGCATCGCTTTTTAAATTTATAATATGCTTAGCGTTATGGTGGCTTTTTTATTTCAAATCAATCTATGAAGAGCAATTGTTAGTTGAGAAATTCCCACAGTATTCAGACTATAAACAACAAACTAGACGATTTATTTAATAGCAAATTATGAAGAACAATCCAGCAGATTTTTGGAACGAGCGTTTTGGGAGAGAAGAATTTATTTATGGCACAGAACCTAACATTTTTTTTAAAGAACAGCTAGACAAATTAGAAACAGGAACGTTGCTTTTACCTGCCGAGGGTGAAGGTCGTAATGCTGTATATGCAGCCTCTCAAGGTTGGGAAGTTTCTGCTTTTGATATCAGTGAACAAGGAAGAGAAAAAGCAATGCTTTTAGCTAAGCAGCACAAGGTTAACATCAGCTATGAAATTGCAAGTGTGTTAGATTATACAAGCCATAAACAATTTGATGTCATTGCATTTTGCTACACTCATTTTCCAATTGATACCCGAAAAACAGCGCATAAACAAATGTTACAACTATTAAAAAAAGGCGGAACAATTATTTTTGAAGCGTTTGCAAAAGCCCAATTGAATAACGATTCTGGTGGACCTAAAAATGAGGCTATGCTATTTTAATTAGATGAAGTTAAGCAAGAATTTACCGGATTAGATTTTAAAATATTAGAAGAAAAAACAATAGAACTCTCAGAAGGGAATTATCACAAAGGTAAGGCTCAAGTCATAAGATGTATTGGTGTAAAAAAATAATAGCGTAGTTAAGATTATATGATCTTAGGTATTGATTTATTTTATCCTCATTTTTTTTTAAAAAGAGTCCAAATTTGTAACTCTTGTAACATAGGGAGCTTGTCAAAAAGCATAACTTTGTAAAATCCAAAATTAGATATATGGAAGACATGATCTTTTACGATAGATTGCAATTTGCATTTACTATCACATTCCACTACATATTTCCACAATTAACCATGGGATTATCATTAATGATCGTCTATTTTAAGTGGAAATTCCTCAGAACTCAAGTTGAAAAATATAACAATGCTGCAAAGTTTTTCATGAAAATCTTTGCTATTAATTTTACTATGGGAGTGGTGACAGGAATTCCTATGGAATTTCAATTTGGTACCAATTGGGCAAAGTTCTCAGAACTTACGGGTGGCATTATTGGTCAGACTTTAGCTATGGAAGGCATGTTCTCATTCTTTCTAGAATCTTCATTTTTAGCCCTATTTATTTTTGGAGAGAAGTTAATGGGACAGAAGCTACACTTTTTAACTGGCTTTTTAGTATTCTTGGGCTCTTGGGCAAGTGGTTGGTTTATTTTAGCCACCAATGCTTGGATGCAACATCCTGTTGGCTACGAAATTTTAGATAATGGTAAATTTGTATTAGAAAACTTTTCTGCTCTTTTTACCAATCCTTGGTTACTGCCAGCTTTTTTACATAATCAAATGGCGTCTGTTGTGACCTCTGCTTTTGTGATGGCTAGTATAGGGGCGTTTTATATTTTAAGAGATAAGCATTCAGAATACGGTAAACTGTTTCTAAAAACAGGTGTGGTATTCGGATTAATTTCTAGTGTGTTAGTTGCTTTTCCGACAGGAGATTGGAATGCTAAAAACGTCGCAAAATACCAACCAGGAACATTTGCGGCTATGGAAGGTATTTTTGAAACCGAAGAAGCAGGAGCCGAAATTGTTCTAATTGGACAGCCTAACATGGTTGAAAAAAAGTTAGATAATAAGATTGCAGTTCCTAATATATTAAGCTTTTTGACCTATCAAGAATGGGACAAACAAATCCCTGGTATGGATCAGTTTGATGCCGATGAATTGCCAGATAATATTCCTGCCTTATATTATTCGTATCACATAATGGTAGGTCTAGGAACTATATTTATTGGTGTTATGGCTTTAGCGCTGTTCTTTTTATGGCGAAAAAAACTCTACAATATCAAGCCATTACTTTGGACGATTATGTTTTTAGTGCCCTTTCCATATATCGCAAACATTACGGGTTGGTACACAACAGAACTGGGCAGGCAACCGTATTTAGTTTACGGCTTATTAAGAACAAGCGATGGTATTTCGCCTACAGTATCATCTGGGAATACCCTATTTACTTTATTAGGGTTTGTGGCTTTATATATGCTACTAGGCTTATTATTTTTAATCCTAGTTGGTAAAACAATTAACCAAGGTCCAACGCCTCAAAAACATTAATTATGGAAATATTTTGGTACATCGCAATAGGAATTGTTCTAACAGTATTTTTTGTTTTAGATGGTTATGATTTTGGCACAGGAATCATTCATTTGTTTTTTGCAAAAAAGGAGAAAGATAAAGAAGTCATTACTAAATCTGCAGGTTTATTTTGGGATTCCAACGAAGTGTGGTTGGTTGCTGCTGGCGGAATGCTTTTTATGGCGTTTCCAACCTTTTATGCGTCCGTTTTTAGTGGTTTCTATTTGCCTTTAATAATCGTTTTGTGGCTAATCGTTTTTAGAGCTATTGGACTAGAATTTAGAGGGCAGTTTAAATATCAAATGTGGAAAGATATTTGGGACGTATCATTCGGAGTTTCTAGCTTATTATTAGCCTTGTTTTTTGGTATCGCTTTAGGTAATATTGTTAGAGGCGTTAATTTAGGTGGTGTAGAAAATGGAGTTTCTGCTCATGAAGGTCATTATTTTTTCTTGCCCTTATGGGATAGTAGTTTTAGTCCTTTAACTGAGCACCCTGGCGTTATAGATTGGTTTACAATTATTATAGGATTAATAGCTGTGGTAACCTTAGCAATTCACGGTGCTAATTGGGTGATATTAAAAACTAATTCATCGATAAATAGCAAGCTAAAAGGTGTAATTTTTAAATTGAATATTACGCTTGCTGTACTTACCTTATTTTCTTTATTCGTATGGCAGAAAGTGAATCCTAACTCGTTAGATAATTTTAGTGATAAACCTTATCTGATGGTATTTCCTCTTATTTATTTTACAGGATTAATCGGATTATTTTTTATAAATAAAATCAAAAAAGACAGTCATGCATTTGTATTATCAACCTTAATAATTGTTGGAGGAATTACATCGTCTTTAGCATCATTATTTCCGGTTATATTGCCTTCTGTAAATGATACTCATGAGCATTTAACTATTTACAATACAGCTGCAGAAAGCTATGGTCTATCAGTAGCTTTAAATTGGGCTATTATTGGTTTTATTCTTTTAATTGTTTACTTCATAGTTCAAAAAAGATTAATGGGAGGGAAGGTAGATCACATGGATTATGGACATTAATAAAACGATGTTACTATGACAGGCACTTTAATTTCATTAATTAGTATTCTAATAGGCATTGTTAGTGCCAATCTATTTGGCCGTTATAAGAGAGTATACACGTTTGGTTTTAAGGGGAATACTTTAGTTGGTGTTTTTGGAAGCATTTTATTAATCAAAACTTTTGGGAGATTAGGTTTTGATCCTTGGTCTATAATGAATGATGGGGATTTTGATGGACTAAGATTAATTATCAACATGATTGTGTCGGCCTTTGGTGGCGTTTTAGGACTTATAATTGCGAAAAAGATTTACATAAAAATGAATAAAGAGCGCTCATAAAATGATGCTCAAAAGTTAAAAAATAATCAAATCGAACTTCGTTTGATTATTTTTTGTAAAGTTATTAACCATTTGGTTAAACCATATAGTTGAAATGAAAAAAGCAAAAGACGAAAATACAGAAGAGCAAATATTAGTTGCCGCTAAAAACGTATTCCAAACGAAGGGAATGGATGGAGCGCGAATGCAAGAAATTGCAGATAAAGCCGGAATAAATAAAGCGATGCTTCATTATTATTACAGAAATAAGCAGCTATTGTTTGAAGCGGTTTTTAAAAATGCATTTTCATTATTAGCCCCACAATTAAATGCTGTCTTAAATGATGATTCTTCAATTGAAGATAAGATTAAAAATTTCACTTCAAATTATATAACATTCATTGTTAAGCATCCTTATTTGCCAAATTTCATTATTCAAGAACTCAATAGAAATCCGGATTTTATTTTAAAAATGAAAGACAATCCAGCGTTTCCAAATATTGAAAAGTTTAAGATTCAAGTTGATGATGAAGTTGCCAAAGGAGTTATAAAGCCGATTAGTGCAGAACAATTATTTATTAATATAATGGCTCTGAATATTTTTCCTTTTGTCGCTAAACCATTGATTATGGCATTTACAAGTGCAAATGATAAACATTATCAACAACTCATGGAAGATCGTAAAACGGAAGTTGCCAACTTTATAATTAATTCCATAAAGAATTCATAAAATGAAACAGTTCATAGTCATTTTCGCAATCTTATTAACCTTGCCAAGTGTTGCTCAAAACAGCATCACATTAGAAGAGTGTTACCAATTAGTGAAGGATAATTATCCATTAGCAAAACAATCGCAGCTATTGGGTGCTCAAAACAAATTAGATGAAGAGGTGGTAAACACTGCAAAATTACCACAGTTGAGTTTAGATGCTCAAGCCACTTATCAATCCGATGTAATAGAATTTCCGCTTGCAATGTCTGGAATAGAACCATTAAATAAAGACCAATATCGTGCGACACTTTCAGTAAATCAACTAATTTATAATGGCGGATTAACCGAGGCATCTTTAAATTTAAAATCGGCTCAACTAAAAACCAAACAGAAACAAGTAGACGTCAATTTATATCATCTTAAACAGCAAATCAACCAACTCTATTTCTCAATTTTATTGGCACAAGAATCCAAATTGTTATTAAACGCAAAACAGACTCAGTTAGAGGCTAAACTGAAAGAAGTAAAATCAGGAATTAAATATGGAGTAGTTTTACCGTCTTCAGATAAAGTTCTAGAAGCCGAATTACTGAAATTAAGTCAGCAATTCCAAGAATTAGAATCAAATAGAATAATACTTATTGAAACACTTTCGAGCTTAATAAATCAACCCTTAAATGTCGAAACCGAATTTCAGAATCCTCTTGTTGAAACGAAACTAGATTCAGAATTAACACGACCTGAGTTAGAGTTGTTTCAATTCAAAAAAGAGGAAATAGAACATTCTGAAAGTTTAATAGCGAAACAAAATTATCCTAAGCTTTTAGGTTTTGCAACTGGTGGCTATGGTAATCCAGGGTTAAATATGTTAGATAATTCCTTCCAAACATTTTATACTGCTGGTGTGAAGTTGAATTGGAATGTGTTTGATTGGGATTCCAATAAAAAACAACGTCAATCCTTAGCCATAAACAAAGATGTAATAGATACAGAGACTGAAACTTTTAAATTAAATACTAATATAGAACTGAATCAGCAACAAAAAGACATTGCTAAGATTGAAGGTTTTATGGCGTCAGATTTAGAGATTATTAACCTGAGAAAAGAAGTGCTGAAATCAGCAGATTCGCAACTTAAAAATGGTGTAATTACATCATCAGCTTACATTACAGAACTGACGAATTTATATGAAGATCAAAATGTGTTAGTAAAACATAAAATTCAGTTACAACTCGCAAAAGCAAATTATAATATCATAAAAGGGCAATAAATAAGACAGATGAAAAACTACAATTATATATTAGGAATAAGCGTCATAGTATTTGGTTTATTTTCCTGCGGTGACAATAACGGCAAAGCAGATGGTTATGGAAATTTTGAAGCTACGGAAATCACTATTTCAGCTGAAAACAATGGAAAATTAATACAGTTTAAGCTTGAAGAAGGAGACCTGCTTAAACAAGATCAATTTATAGGTTACATCGACACGATTCCATTGGCATTGCAACGAGAACAATTAGAAGTTTCTAAAGCTGTTATCAGTTCAAAATCTAAAGGGGTATTATCGCAAATAGCTGTTTTGAACTCTAGATTAAAAACTGCTAATACTAATAAATCTAGGGTTGAAAATCTGATTAAAGATAACGCAGGAACACAAAAACAATTGGACGATGTAACCGGAGAAATCGATGTGATTAGAAACCAGATGAGAAGTGTTGAAATTCAGAATGCACCTGTGGTTAACGAGCTAAAAACTATTGATGTACAGATAAAACAAATAGATGACCAAATACAAAAAAGCAAAATTATAAATCCTGTAAATGGAACAGTTTTAACCAAATATGCGGAACCAAACGAGATAACGGCTTTTGGAAAACCATTGTACAAAATTGCAGATTTAAACACCATGCAACTACGTGTTTATATCAGTGAAACAGAATTAGCAAATATCAAAATAGGACAGGAAGTAACTGTTAAAATTGATGATTCAGATAGCATGAAATCATATAAAGGAACTGTGACTTGGATAGCGTCGGAAGCTGAATTTACTCCAAAAATAATTCAAACCAAAGAAGAACGCGTAGCTTTAGTATATGCCGTAAAAGTAGACGTCATAAACGACGGAAGTTTAAAAATAGGAATGCCAGCAGAAATGTGGGTAAACAATTCAGAAGTAAATAATTAATAATTATAATAAAATGGATAAACATATTTATAACGTCGATATCAATTGGACGCAAGACAGAAAAGGAACCATGTGTTCACCAGAATTAAAAAATAATGACACACAAGAATTAAATTGTGTAGAAGTAGCAACACCGATAGAATTTCCTGGAGGAATGCCAAACATTTGGTCACCAGAACATTTGTTTACGGCAGCAGTCAGTAGTTGTTTAATGACAACATTTTTAGCGATAGCTGAATTTTCAAAATTAGAATTCATCAGTTTTAAATGTGGCTCTAAGGGTATTTTAGAAAAAGTAGATGGCAAGTTTGTAATGAGTGAAGTGTTATTATTTCCTGAAGTTGTAATCTCAGAGGAGTCCAAAAGAGAACGTACAGCGCGCATTGTTGAAAAGGCTGAAAAAGCCTGTTTAATTTCAAATTCTATTTCCTCAAAAATTACAATGGAAACAAAAATCATAGTTAAAAACTAAAGTGTAGTGAGTATTTCCGTTAGCCATATCAGTAAATCTTATAAAAAAGTTAAAGCCTTACAAGACATTTCATTTGAAGTAAAACCAAATGAAATTTTCGGACTTATTGGTCCAGATGGTGCAGGTAAAACGACGTTGTTTAGAGTTTTAACAACCTTATTATTTCCAGATGAAGGAGTGGCTAAGGTTATGGATTATGATGTGGTTAACGATTATAAAAAAATTCGAAATTGTGTTGGCTATATGCCTGGTAAATTTTCATTGTATCAAGATTTAACTGTTGAAGAAAATCTAACCTTTTTTGCGACCATTTTCGGAACAACCATTGAAGAAAACTACGATTTAATCAAGGATATTTATGTTCAGATAGCACCATTTAAAGATCGTAGAGCAGGAAAATTATCTGGCGGAATGAAGCAAAAACTCGCTTTATGTTGTGCCTTAATTCACAAACCACAAGTGTTGTTTTTAGACGAGCCTACAACAGGAGTTGACCCCGTTTCTCGGAAAGAATTTTGGGAAATGCTAAAGCGTTTGCAACAAAAAGATATCACTATTTTGGTGTCTACGCCATATATGGATGAAGCTGCTTTGTGCGATAGAATTGCATTAATTCAAGATGGTAAAATCTTAGAAATAGATACACCTGAAGCGATTGTAAAACATTATCCTAAACAAATTTATAATGTACGAGCTAACAATATGTACAAACTGATAAACAGTTTAAAAGATTACGAGTATAACCATAGTGTGTATCCTTTTGGCGAGTTTGTACATTACACAGATAGTAGAACCAATTTTAATCCCAAAGATTTAATTAGGTATTTAGAAACTAAAAATTTATCGAACATTCACATTGATAAAACAGTTGCAACTATTGAAGATACGTTTATGGAATTAGCAAAATAAAAAATATACCTCTCAGGCTTTTAGAACCTGTAGGTCTTAAAGAAAAATGAAAAATAACAACGTCATACACATAGAAGGGTTAACCAAAATGTTTGGGGATTTTGCAGCTGTAAATGCTATAACATTTGAAGTCGAAAAAGGCGAAATATTTGGTTTTTTAGGAGCCAATGGCGCAGGAAAAACTACAGCTATGAAAATGTTAATCGGTATTTCTAAACCAACTTCTGGCGATGCTAAAGTAGCAGGGTTTGATGTGTTTACTAATGCAGAAGATATCAAGAAGAACATTGGTTATATGAGCCAAAAATTTGCATTATATGATGATTTAACGGTTAAAGAAAATATTACATTTTTTGGAGGTATTTATGGTTTATCTAGACAACGAATCAAAGAAAAATCAGCAGTTTTAATTGAAGAATTAAGACTAGAAGATGTCGCAAATAAGTTAGTTGGGTCATTACCATTAGGCTGGAAACAAAAACTATCCTTTTCGGTGTCTTTACTTCACGATCCTAAGATTGTGTTTTTAGATGAGCCAACAGGTGGAGTCGATCCCATAACGAGACGTCAGTTTTGGGAAATGATTTATAAAGCAGCCAATCAAGGGACAACCGTTTTTGTAACGACTCACTACATGGACGAAGCAGAATATTGCGACCGCGTTTCCATTATGGTTAATGGGAAAATAGAAGCTTTGGATACACCGAAAAAATTAAAAGAGCAGTTTAAAGTGGATAATATGAATGATGTGTTTTTAAAATTAGCAAGAGGATGATTAAATATCCCACAGATTTCACAGATTTACGCAGAATAAACTAAAATTATAACGTTTAAAAATCTGCGATTATCAGCGTAATCTGCGGGCATAAAATTAATTAATTATGAAAGAAAAAACAGAAAATGAAATTTCATATCTAATCAGAGGAGCAATTTTTAAAGTCTATAATGAATTAGGTCCAGGTTTATTGGAATCTGTTTATGAAACTGTTTTAAGTTATGAATTAGAAAAAGAAGGGCTGTCAGTTAAACGGCAATTGGGATTGCCAATTTTTTATGATGATATTGAATTAGAAACAGGCTTTAGGTTAGATTTAGTAGTAAATAATAAAGTAATAATAGAAATTAAATCTGTTGAAACTTTAGCAAAAGTGCATCATAAACAAGTTCTAACCTATTTAAAAATGTCAGGATTAAAACTTGGCATTTTAGTAAATTTTAATGTAGATGATATTACAAAAGGAATTTTCAGAAAAGTAAACGGATTATAAAATAACTTCCCGCAGATTTCACAGATTTGCGCAAAAATGTAACAGAAAAAATCTATGATTATCTGCGGAATCCGCGGGAAACAAATAGAGATTATCTACAAAGGAAAACAAATATTAATAACTAAAAAGATTCCCGCTTTGGCAGGAATATATTATGAAAAGATTCATAGGCTTCATAAAAAAGGAATTCTACCACATTTTTAGAGATAGACGCTCATTGTTTATACTCTTCGGAATGCCTATTGCCCAAATTATGCTATTCGGTTTTGCCATTACCAATGAGATCAATAATGTAGATATTGCCATTTTTGACCATTCAAACGATGCCTCCACCAAAGAGATTATCATTAAAATTTCAGCATCAAAATATTTCAGTATTAAACAAATGATAACCTGTGAAGCAGATATTGCTTCGGTTTTTCAAAAAGGTCACGTAAAAGCAGTTTTAAATTTCGAAAAAGACTTCAGTAAAAACCTCATAAAAAGTAATAAAGCAACAATTCAAATTATCACAGATGCCACAGATCCAAATACCGCAAATACTATTAGTAATTATGTAAATGCTATTCTTCAGAAATATCAAAAAGACTTAAACAAAGACATCACAGTCGCCAATCAAATTGTACCACAAACAAGAATGGTTTATAATCCAGAATTAAAAAGTGTGTATATGTTTGTTCCTGGTGTTATGACCATTATTTTAATGTTAGTTTCTGCAATGATGACCTCCATTTCTATAACTAGAGAAAAGGAATTAGGAACTATGGAGATTCTTTTGGTCTCTCCCTTAAAGCCCATTCAAGTTATTGTAGGTAAAGTATTTCCATATATTTTTCTATCTATAATTAATGCCGTAGTTATCGTCTTGCTAAGCATATTTATTTTTAAAATGCCAGTACAAGGCAGCTTGTTTTTGTTAGGTTTAGAAAGCGTATTATTCATAATTACCTCCTTAGCTTTAGGGATATTAATTTCAACGATTTCAGCCACGCAACAAACGGCAATGATGATTTCGCTAATGGGATTAATGCTTCCTGTAATATTATTATCAGGTTTTATTTTTCCTATTTCAAGTATGCCTCAACCATTGCAAGTGATTTGCAATATTATTCCTGCTAAATGGTTTATCATCATTATTAAAGGTATTATGCTAAAAGGTGTTGGATTACAATATGTATGGAAAGAAACCTTGATTTTAGTTGGAATGACCATCTTTTTTATTGGCTTAAGTGTGAAAAAATATAAAATTAGATTAGAGTAAATAAGTTAGTCATCCTACAAGGTTTTAAAAACCTTGTAGGTATAAATCAAAAAAAGATTCCTGCCTACGCAGGAAGTGATATGAAAACAATTCTATACATCATTCAAAAAGAGTTCAAGCAAATCTTTAGAAATAAAGGCATGCTTCCTATCATTTTTGTTTTGCCATTATTACAACTCGTTATTTTATCAAACGCAGCGACTTTTGAAGTTAAGAATATTAAATTCGGGTATATAGATAACGATCATACGTCAACGTCGCGAGCATTAGTTGAAAAATTTAATGCATCGACGTATTTTAATGTATTAACCGATTTTCCATCAGAAGCATTGGCAAGTGCGTCGATGTTAAAAGGAGACGTAGATGTGCTATTAGAAATCCCACAACATTTTGAACGCGATTTACAAAAAGAAAAACACAATAGTTTAGGCATAACGATCAACGCCATAGATGGCGCAGCCGCAGGAGTATAAAATGTATATGTCACGCAAATAGTACAAAACTTCAATCAGAATTTAAAGGTCGATTTATTACAGGTTTCCGATAAACAAATTCAACCTATAATGATTGAAACCATTCCTCTATTTTGGTATAACGAAACTTTAAACTATAAAACCTTTATGGTTCCTGGTATTTTAGTTTTATTGGTTACAATGATTACGTTATTTCTTTCGGGTATGAATATCGTACGCGAAAAAGAAATAGGAACTTTAGAGCAAATCAACGTGACACCCATTAAAAAAAGTCAATTTATAATTGGGAAACTTTTTCCATTTTGGGTTATTGGTATGGCTTTATTAACGGTTGGATTGATTTTAGCCAAATTGATATTCAATATCCCTATGATTGGTAGTTTGGCTCTCATGTATTTCTATACCTCCATTTATATTTTAGTGATTTTGGGTATTGGTTTATTCATTTCTAACTTTACCGATACACAGCAACAAGCGATGTTTATCTCTTGGTTTTTTGTTGTTATTTTTATTTTAATGAGTGGTTTGTTTACACCAATAGAAAGCATGCCAAAATGGGCACAAATTGTTACAGAATTTAACCCAGTGAAATACTTTGTAGAAGTCATGCGTATGGTAATGCTTAAAGGGTCTGGCTTTAATGATATACTTCCTCAATTATATAAAACAGCACTCTATGCTTTTATTATGAATGGCTTGGCTGTTTGGAGCTACAAGAAAACGACATAAACCTTATGTAACCAAAGTTACGCTCCAGTTGTAAAAAGCGAATTACCTTTAATGAAAATTAAGGTCATGGCTAAAATTGTCATTTTAGGTGCTGGTATTTCCGGACACGTCGCTGCAACACATTTACGTAGAAAACTATCAAAAGAACACGAGGTTGTAGTCGTCTCGCCTAACAGTAATTACCAATGGATTCCGTCTAATATTTGGGTGGGAATTGGCAGAATGAAATCTGAAAAAATCTTATTTCCTTTAGCGCCGTTATATAAAAAGAAGAACATAGAATTCAAACAATCTAAAGCCATTTCGTTTTTTCCTGAAGGAGATAAAAACGAGAACAAGCCTTATGTGTTGTCTGAATATGTACTAGGCGATAACAAAGGACAACAAGAAAAAATAACTTATGATTATTTGATTAATGCCACAGGACCAAAACTAAATTTTGAAGCCACTGAAGGCTTAATTCCTGGTGAAAATAAAGCCTATTCTGTATGTACATATACTCATGCAGATCATGCTTGGGAAGGTTTAAAAGCACTAATTGAAGAAATGAAAGCTGGTAAAAAAGCTAAAATTTTAATTGGAACAGGTCATGCAAAATCAACCTGTCAAGGTGCTGCTTTTGAATATATATTAAATGTAGAACAAGAATTGTGTCGCCATAATGTGCGTGATATGGCAGAAGTCACTTGGATTGCAAACGAACATAAATTGGGCGATTTCGGAATGGATGGTATGCTATTAAGTTATGGTGGTATGACTATGAAATCGAGTGAAATGGTAGAGATGATTTTTGAAGATAGAGACATTAAATGGATCATTGGGGCAGGAGTTAACAAGATTGAAGATGGTTTAGCGCATTACGAAACTTTAGAAGGGGATTATAAAACAGAAAGTTATGATTTTGCGATGCTAATTCCTGCGTTTTCTGGACATGGGTTTAAAGCCTATGATAAAAATGAAAACGATATTACAGAAAAGCTTTTCAAAGGGTTTATGTTAGTGGATGCAGATTATACTCCAAAACCGTATGAAGAATGGTCGGTTAAAGATTGGCCAGAAACGTATCAGAATCCGACTTATAAAAACATATTTGCGCCAGGAATTGCCTTTGCACCACCACATGCCATTTCTAAACCTAGAAAAAGCAGAAACGGAACCGATATTTCACCTGCACCTCCACGTACAGGAATGCCATCTGGTATCACGGCGAAGTTAGTAGCAGATAATATTATTGATACGATTAAAAACGGTAAAGAATCTTTACACCATAAAGGTTCTATGGGAAATATGGGGGCGGCTTGTATTGCTTCCGCTGGTTACGGATTAACAAAAGGAAGTGGAGTAAGTATCACAACGTTTCCAATTGTTCCTGACTATGAGAAATACCCAAAAACACAGGGAAGACAGTTAGGGAAAACCTTTGGAGAAATAGGGTTGGCAGGTCATTGGCTAAAATTAGCCTTACACTATGCCTTCATTTATAAAGCTAAGATGCGACCATTTTGGTGGTTGATTCCAGAATAAAAACAAAATATTATGACACAAAGAATTTCAAAATATCAAAGATTTAAAATGATGAATCCTGTCATTCAGTTTTTCAAATTCATTTATTTAAGTATAAAAATAATGCTTATTGTAGCTGGAGGACATGGAGGAACAAGAAAGGTTAACTGATGTGGTTATCAGTTTTTTTTGGTTGGTTAGTAAAAAGCATTCATGTTACAGTGAATGCTTTTTTTAGTGCTATATTTTATTGGTACTAAACAGATCTAGATGTTACAATTTGAATTCCTTTAGCAATCATTTCCTTTTTAAGCGTTTCAAATTCTTTAATATCTAATGACTTTGAAGCATCATCAATAAAAAAGCAATCAAATCCTTCGTTTAAAGCATCAATTATTGAAAAATAAACACAGATATCTGCAGCTAAACCACAAACATACAATTGGGAAGTTCGTTTTTCCTTTAAATAGCCTGCTAATCCAGTTGATTTTAAATGGCCATTATCATAAAAAGCACTGTAACTATCAATAGTTTTATCTGTTCCTTTTCTAAAAATAGCTTCAAATTTTTCAGTATTTAAGTCTGGATGAAATGCTGCGCCTTCTGTGCCTTGAACACAGTGATCTGGCCATAAAGTTTGTGGTTGCCCATGAATTTCAATTTCATCAAAGACAGATTTTTCATCATGATTACTAGCAAAACTGATATGGTCTTTAGGATGCCAATCTTGTGTGCCAATGATTAAATCAAATTTATCTTGAATCTTATTAATTACTGGAATAATTTGATTGCCGTTGGGAACAGGAAGAGAACCGTTTGGTATAAAATCGTTCTGCACATCAATGATTAATAGCGTTTTCATGAGTAGAATTTAATTTTGAATCTAATTTTTAACATCGCTTAGTTTAGAATTTATGCTTATTAATTAAAGTGTCACGTTCTTTCTTAAGTGTTGAACTCAGTCCAATTTTATAGATATGTGGATTCTGAAAACGTTTGTATTCATTAGGAAGTTGTTTTAAACGTGATTGCGAATATTTCGAAATTTCAGTAACCGAACGAGAAGGAAGTACTCTTTTTCCGTTTTTCATCACCAGTTCAAGTAAAGGCTCATGCTTAAATGAATTGAGCTCTAAACTTTTTGTGGTATCAAAAGGATGTTCCATTAGCGTAACATTACCTTCAGAAAAAAGAGCAATGGCATCTGCTCCGTAGAACATTCCATTGTCGTCTACCATTCGGTAAACTTGCTTTTTAAAAGGAAGCGAGATTTTAATAATATTTTCAGAAAGTTTAATTCTTGGTGTATCATTATATTCTGCTAATTTATAAACGCCATCTAATGCAGCATCTGGTTTTCCTGTGACTAGGTTTGTACCAACACCAAAAATGTCAATGGACGCACCTTGTTCTTTCAAACTTTTTATAACATACTCGTCCAATTGGTTAGATGCTACAATTTTTACATAACTCAAATTGGCATCGTCAAGTATAGCGCGCGTTTTTTTAGATAAATAGGCTAAATCACCACTGTCTAAACGCACACCTAACAGACGGTCGCCTCGTTTTTCCATTTCTTTGGCTACAGTAATAGCATTTGGCAGTCCACTTTTAAGGGTATTGTAAGTATCTATTAAGAAGACGCAATTCTCCGGTCGCATTTTAGCAAAATCTCTAAAAGCTTGCAGTTCTTCATCATAACTTTGAATAAAAGAATGTGCCATAGTACCTGTGGAAGGAATGTCGTAATCTTCGGCAGCTTTAACATTACTTGTACTGTCAAAACCACCAATGGCTGCAGCTCTAGAGGCATAATAGCCACCTGTAGCATGTGCACGACGTAAGCCCATATCTAAGAGAATGCCGTCTTTAGCACTAAATTTTATTCTGCTTGCTTTTGTAGCAATTAAGGTCTGAAAATTAAGAATGTTTAGTAAAAGCGTCTCAATAATCTGAGCTTCTATAATATTGGCTTCTACTTGTAATATTGGTCGGTTAGGAAATACAACATCACCTTCTTTACTCGAATAAATGTTTCCTTTAAAACGGAAATTCTTTAAATACTCTAAAAAATCACTTTCAAATCCCTTTTGTTCTAAATATGAAATATCTGATGATGAGAACTCAAGAGTTTCAAGAATATCTAAGACATCTTTTAATCCTGCAAAAATGGAATAGCCACTTTTAAAGGGATTATGTCTAAAATAATAATCAAAGACCGCTCGTCCATCTGGTTTTGTACCAAAATAAACTTGAGCCATTGTGATTTGATAGAGGTCGGTATATGCAGCTGTAATATTCATTAGAATTTGGATTATATCTCTAGAAGAGATCCAAAAATAAAAAGATGTCTTGTTGAGAATTTTAAAAAAAATAAAGCCAATAAATTTAAGCATATTTTGCCACTCGGAGAACGAAGACGCAAGAAAGATTGTGTTTGTTTATTTAAAAAAAGAGCAGTTTTAATATAATTCACTTTTGTTGAGTAACATTAGTTACTGAGTGTTATTATATGTTGATTTATTTTTGTTGTAGCTAGTGTTTTTTTGTTCGACTTTAATGAGAATTTTAGAGTTGATTTCAATAATTACGAGAGCATCAATATGACGGAAAGAATTTCAAAATATCAAAGATTTAAAATGATGAATCCTGTCATTCAGTTCTTCAAGTTTATTTATTTAAGTATAAAAATAATGCTTGTTGTTGCTGGAGGGCATGGAGGCACAAGAAAGTTTAACTGATGTGGTTATCAGTTTTTTTGGTTGGTTAGTAAAAAGGCATTTATAAGTTATTATAGATGCCTTTTTTTCTCACTTTATAGAATTGAGTTTTTATTCAAAAATTTTCTAAAAAATACACAAGATTTTTTTGAGTAACATAATTTGCATAAGGTTTTAAGAATGATGCAGGTCATTGTGAAAAGTAGAATAGTTTAATACTTTCATAACATTATTAATTAAATTCTAATAAAATGAGAAAAATGGTATTAACTATAGCTTTTGTTGCTTTAGGAGCAGCGGCTATAATCGCGCAAGAGAGAGATCAAGATAGGATTCAGGATCAAGATCGCATTATGTTGGTTGATGGTGACGTACTTCAAATTAGAGACCGTGATCAAATACGTTTAAAAGACAAAGTTACTTTAAATGATGGTACAGTAGTAAATCCAAATGGGACTTATCAAACTAGAGATCGTGACCAGTTGCGTTTAAAGGATGGTGAGTGTTTAGATAAAGATGGAATAAAATATCGTAACGAATATCAATACAGATACAAAGTTCAGCAAGAGAATAAAGGTTTATCTCAAGCTCAAGCTCAAGAGAGAAACCAAAACAGAGTTCATTATATGTTGGTTGATGGTGAAATGGTACAAATTAGAAACCAGTCGCAAAATAGATTACAACAAAAACTTAATCTTAGTAATGGAACTACGATAAATTCAGATGGTACATACCAAACAAAAGATCGTAAACAATTACGACTTAAAGATGGTGAGTGTTTAAATATGGATGGTGAAATGTTTAAAAACACCTATCAACATCGTAAAATGGTGAATAAGAAAACAACATTGAAGAAAAAAAATCAAAAAAAGCCCAAAGTTCAAAAAAAGGTCAATAAAAAAGGGTAATTAATGTATTATTAAATGAGGGCTTTAAAACATAAAAGCCCTTGTTTATTTTAAAATTTAAGACCATGAAACATTCCAGTTATAATTCAATATTAAAAATAGCATTGATTTTGTTTTGTAATCTAGTTATGAGCCAAAGTGACGAAGTGATTGAAAATATTGAAAAAGTTAATGACTCATCCTATATATCATTAGACTTAAATTATATAAGTGATGCTGTTTTTATGGGACGAAAAGATTCTATTTCAAGTCCGTATTTATGTTCTTCAATTACCTACCATCATAAATCTGGGTTTTATGCTACAGGCTCGGTGTCATATCTTACTAGAGCTGACGAAGGTCGAATAGATTTGTTTGTGTTAACAGGAGGTTTTGACTTTACCTTAAAAAAACTTGATGGTGATATATCTGTAACAAAATATATTTTCAATGAAGATAGTTATAATGTGATTTCTCAAGTTGAAGCAGATATAACAGCGCAATTGATATACGATTTCAATGTTGTTAATTTAGGAATAGCAACAAGCGTTTATCTCAATTCTGATAGTAATTCTGATATCTTTTTGTCTTCAGAAATAAGTCATGATTTTGTTTCCAGAAACGAAAAATTTCAAATATCACCAACAGTAGGTGTGTATTTAGGCTCACAAAATTTTTATGAGCAATATTATATCAACAATCGTTTTGGTAATGGAAGAGGTCAACAAGGAGGACAAGGTGGTCAGACGATTATAAATATGATACAAGCTACTGATATTGAATTTGAAGAAAGTGAAAAGTTTGGACTCATGGCAATTGAATTTAGTTTACCAATGTGGTATGTTAATGAACCATGGGTGTTTTCAGTTTTGCCAACCTATGTATTGCCTCAAAATCCAGCAACATTAACAGTAGATGATGTTGTTTTTGAAGAAGATTTAGAAAATACTTTTTATTGGATGGTTGGAGTGGCGCATAGGTTTTGAAAGAAGATTTTCTTAATAATTTACTAACTACAGATTAATAGTGAATATCTAGAATAAGGATAACGTTATTTGATAAAATGTATGTATTCTTTATTTTTGAAAATAGGGTTATTTTCTTCGTTATCTGACCTAAGTCATTGTGGCACTTCTTCCTAATCGATACTTTTAATTACAATTAATTCATAAAAGTATTAATACAATGAAAAAGTCTGTCAAAGCCATGCGAAAATCCACTTGGAATTTTATACTAAATGCGACTATGACTTTATGTATGTCTGCAATTATTGGTATTGGTTTTCTAATTAAGTACACACTTTTATCTGGTCAAGACCGAAAGGAGGTTTATGGCCAGAATGTAGAATTGTATTTTCTTGATATGGACAGACATCAATGGGGGACAATTCATCTTATATTAAGTTTTGTCTTAATTGGTTTGCTGATGATACATGTTTTTCTGCATTGGAAAGTCGTCACGGCCGTTTACCAAAAAATTATTAAAGTGCAATTTACTAAGCGGATAATTGCTTTTAGTTTCGCAATAGTATGCGCTTTGTTAGTATTTGTTCCATTTTTTATCAAGCCTAAACTAGAACCAATTGAAAAAGGAAACGGACGCCAAGTAACATTGGTTACAGACTTCAATAATACATTCAATTACTTTTGTAGTATAAATTAATAATTGATGAAAAAACATATTTATATACCACTATTACTTTTAGCGTTTACGATGTTCGTGAAGGCACAAGATGCAGTGTCTATAACAAAAACAGAGGTCTTAAGTAGAGTTTCAGAAAATAATACAAGTATTAAGATTTCTGAAGAGGAGTTTAAACAAGCGAAATCCGATTTTAGACAAACCAATGCGGTGTTCTTACCAAATATTACAGCAAGTCATACAGCTATAGCAACCACAAATCCGTTAATGGCTTTTGGTTCTAAATTGAATCAAGAAATTTTAACGCAAAATGATTTTAATCCTGCATTATTAAATGATCCTTCGCAGATTGAAAATTATGCAACCAAGTTTGAAATTCAACAACCATTAATTAATATGGATGGCATGTTTCAACGAAAAGCAGCCAAATCTAAAATGGAAGCGATGGCATTAAAAACAGAACGTACACAAGACTATTTAGTTTTTGAAGTTGAAAAAGCATACATGCAATTACAATTGGCCTATAAAGCGGTTGATGTTTTAGATAAAGCATTAGAAGCGGCAAATGCCAATAAAAAATTAGCAGATAACAGTTTTAAACAAGGCTATTTGCAACGTTCAGATGTGTTGAATGTTGAAGTACGAGTAACTGAAGTTCAAAATCAATTACAATCGGCAAAAAGTAATGTGCAAAATGCCTCTAATTACTTATCGTTTTTAATGAATGATGAGACGTATGTGGTTTACACACCAACAGACGAATTAACGGTTTCAACTTTTGAAATGGAAGATAAATCTATATCTGAAAATCGTTCGGATATTAAAGCCATGGAACTCGCTTCAAATGCTTATGAAGCCATGAATAAGGCTGATAAAATGGCATTCTTACCAAGATTAAATGCTTTTGGAAGTTACGAGTTATATGATGACCAAATTTTTCAAGCAGATGCCAGTGGGTATTTGTTTGGAGCACAATTAAGCTGGGATATTTTTCAAGGGTCTAAGCGATTTGGGAAAGCACAAAAAAGTAAATCAGAATTCGAAAAATCAAAATTAGAATACAAACAATATGTGTCTCAAAGTAATTTGGAATTAAACAAAGCAAAACGTGCGTTTATTGATGCAGAGAATAAATTGAAATTAACAGCTTTAGCTTTAGAACAATCTGAAGAGTCTTTAAGAATTAGAACTAATAGATTTAAAGAAGGATTAGAAAAAACATCTGATTTATTAATGGCAGATACACAATTTGCTCAAAAACAATTAGAATATTATCAAACCATTTTCGAATACAATTACGCACAAGCATACTTACAATTTTTAACTAAAGAATAATTTTTCCTGCAAGGTTTCTAAAACCTTATAGGTATCAACATAAAACAATAAACATGAAAAAATATATTTACATACTAACGCTTACAGCAACAGCATTTTTTGTAACAAGTTGTGGAAGCGAAGACAAAAAAGTAGTTGAAGATAATTCGCCAGCAATTGTTGTGAAAACGAGTCAGGTAGAAGCTAATACTAATAGTCCATTTTTGGCGGTCAGTGGAAAAATTCAAGCTGTAAATAGTGCTGATTTAAGTACTAGAATGATGGGTTACGTTAATAAAGTTCATGTTAATGTTGGCGATAAGGTACGTAAAGGACAATTATTAGTGTCTATTAATAATACCGATTTACAAGCCAAACGTGCACAAGTAAATGCAGGCATATCAGAGGCAACTGCTGCTTTTAATAATGCACAAAAAGATTATAATCGTTTTAAAAATTTGTTTGCAGAGCAAAGTGCTTCTCAAAAAGAAATGGATGATATGACGGCTAATTTTGAAATGGCTAAAGCGCGTTTAGAATCGGCCAATCAAATGAAAAACGAAATTAATGCTCAATTTACGTATAGTAATATTACAGCGCCTTTTAGTGGAACCATTACAAGTAAAAATGTAGAAGCTGGTGATATGGCAAATCCAGGAGCACCATTAATAAGCATTGAAACGCCAGGACATTTTGAAGTGATGGCTATGGTACCAGAATCTGAAATTTCTGCAATTAAAAAAGGAACTACTGTTGATGTATTGGTTAAATCAATTAATCAAACCTTAAAAGGAAAAGTAGCCGAAGTAAGTACATCTGCTAAAAACACAGGTGGACAATATTTAGTAAAAATAGATTTAGACAAAACAGAAGCTAATATTTTATCTGGCATGTTTACAACAGTGCAATTTCCAGTAGAAAGAAAAGCAGCGACAGCAATGGTTTTAATTCCAACGGATGCTATTGTAACAAACGGACAATTGTCTGGGGTTTACACCGTAAGTCAAAGTAATACAGCATTATTAAGATGGTTGCGTTTAGGAAGAACCTTTGGAGACCAAGTAGAAGTATTATCGGGTTTAAATGCAGATGAAGCGTATATCGTATCAGCAGAAGGAAAGCTTTACAATGGTGCAAAAATTTCAATTCAATAATTAGATTATTATGAAAGAAGGAATCGCAGGTAAAATAGCCAAAGTCTTTATGCAATCTAAGCTCACCGTGCTTTTAATGATTGTGTTTATGGTGGTTGGTGTTTATAGTTCGTTTTTAATTCCACGTGAAGAAGAACCACAAATCGATGTGCCAATGGCAGACATTTTTGTAGGTTATCCTGGCGCAAGTCCTACGGAAGTAGAATCGCGTGTCATTAAACCTTTAGAGCAATTAATATCGAATATTAAAGGTGTAGAATATGTGTATTCAACGTCTATGAAGGAACAAGGCATGGTGATTGTTCAGTTTTATGTGGGCGAAGATATTGAGCGTTCGTTTGTAAAAATGTACAACGAAATCAATAAGCACATGGACCAAATGCCAGCTGGTGTAACGTTTCCGTTGGTGAAAACGCGTGCTATTGATGATGTACCTATGTTGGGTTTAACCTTGTGGAGTGAGAATTATGACGATTACCAGTTAAACCAAATGGCTCAAGAATTAGAGGCTGAAATTAAAAAGGTAAATGACGTAGCTATTACACACAAAATTGGAGGAAGAGACCGTCAATTGCGAGTAGTTTTAGATAAGGATAAATTGGCAGCGAGTGGATTAGATTTCTTGTCTGTTTCAGAAATGATTAAGGCCAACAACAGTCAATTAAGTGCTGGAAGTTTTGATAAAGGTGATACTGAATTTTTGGTAAATACAGGTAAATTCTTAGCATCTGTAACAGATGTTGAAAATTTAGTGGTTGGTGTACAACAAAATCAACCGATTTATTTGAAGCAAGTGGCGAAGATTATTGATGGTCCAGAAGTACCACAGAATTACGTGAGTTTAGGTTTTGGAAAAGGAGGAGAAAAATCAGCTGAGTACAAATCTGAATATCCTGCAGTTACTATTTCTGTTGCCAAACGAAAAGGTGCAGATGCCATGAAAATTGCGGAAGTGATTATTGATAAAGTAGACCATTTACGTAGTACGTTAATTCCAGATGATGTGCATGTAGAAATTACAAGAAACTACGGAGAAACAGCATCTCATAAAGTGTCAGAATTACTGTTACACCTTATTGGTTCTATCTTTGCAGTTACTATTGTTGTAATGCTAGCCATGGGTTGGCGAGGTGGATTGGTTGTATTTTTATCAGTACCAATTACGTTTGCGTTAACGTTGTTGAGTTATTATATGATGGATTACACGCTAAACCGAATCACACTTTTCGCGTTAGTATTCGTAACAGGAATCGTCGTCGATGACTCAATTATTATTGCCGAAAACATGCACAGGCATTTTAAAATGAAACGCTTGCCATTTAAACAAGCTGCTTTATACGCTATTAACGAAGTTGGTAACCCAACCATTTTAGCAACATTTACAGTCATTGCATCTGTATTACCAATGGCGTTTGTATCTGGATTAATGGGACCATATATGGCACCGATGCCAATTGGAGCATCTATTGCCATGATATTATCTTTATTTGTAGCCTTAACAATA
Source organism: Winogradskyella thalassocola (assembly GCF_900099995.1). Taxonomy (GTDB): domain Bacteria; phylum Bacteroidota; class Bacteroidia; order Flavobacteriales; family Flavobacteriaceae; genus Winogradskyella; species Winogradskyella thalassocola. The sequence goes on along the minus strand of NZ_FNCZ01000012.1, from coordinate 67,325 downwards.
ACACCTTATTTAGGGTATATTTTCTTAAGAGAAAAAGACAAGAAAGGAGCAGAAGAGAAGCCTGAAAAAGCTGTTGAAGACACGCTTATTTATAGAATTTACAACAAGTTTGAAAGACCACTTTTAGAAAGTAAAGGCAAACGTTGGTTGTTTTTAGGTGGAACATTTGTGATTTTAATGGGAACCATGGTTCTGTTTTTTACCAATTCAGTAGCTGTAAAAATGTTGCCTTTTGATAACAAGAATGAGTTTCAAGTGGTAATTGATATGCCAGAAGGCACCACCCTAGAACGTACTGGTGTTGTCGCTCAAGAGATTTCACAATACTTATCAAACAGACCAGAAGTGGTCAATTATCAAAACTATGTTGGGACGTCTGCACCAATTACGTTTAATGGTTTAGTCCGTCACTACGATTTGCGTGGTGGATCTAATATGGCAGATATTCAAGTGAATTTATTAGCCAAAGAAGACCGTTCAGCGCAGAGTCATGATATCGCGAAATTAATGCGTCCAGATATTCAGAAAATTGCAGCGAAATATAATGCCAATGTGAAGTTGGTAGAAGTGCCACCAGGACCACCAGTATTATCTACTATCGTTGCCGAAATTTATGGACCTGATTATGGAGAACAAATTAAAGTTGCAAACCACGTTCAGGATATCTTAAAAAATACAGCCGATGTGGTTGATATTGATTGGATGGTTGAAGACGACCAAATTGAATATCAATTTGATATCAATAAAGAGAAAGCCATGTTGTATGGAGTGGCGCCACAGCAAATTGCGTACACTATGAATATGGCGTTATCTAATAGAGCGATTACTAATTTGTACGATGAAGATGCTGTTAACCAAATTGGTTTGGTGTTAGCTTTAGATGAAAAAGAGAAATCTACTATTACAGATATTTCACAATTGAAGGTGAAATCGAAACAAGGTAACATGGTACCAATTTCAGATTTGGTTGATATATCTCAAAATATTGCAGCAAAAAGCATTTACCATAAAAATCAAAAACGAGTGGTTTATGTGATGGCAGATATGGCTGGAGACTTAGAAAGTCCTGCGTATGCTATTCTTGGTATGGAAGAAAAATTGAAAGAAATTCCATTACCACAAGGCTTTGAGATTAATGAAATGTATTTAGGTCAGCCAGAGTTTGAAGATAATTATACCGTAAAATGGGATGGTGAATGGCAAATTACTTTAGAAGTTTTTAGAGATTTAGGTATTGCCTTTTTAGGAGCTATTATTTTGATTTATATATTAATCGTAGGATGGTTTCAAAACTTTAAAGCACCGATTGTTATGATGGTTGCGATTCCATTATCCTTAATCGGAATTATTCTGGGACATTGGCTCATGGGAGCATTCTTTACAGCAACTTCTTTTATTGGAATGATTGCTTTAGCAGGAATCATGGTGAGAAACTCAGTATTACTGATTGACTTTATCAACTTAAGAACAGCAGAAGGAGTACCGTTAAAACAAGCTTGTATTGAAGCTGGAGCTGTGAGAACAACACCAATTTTATTAACAGCAGGAACAGTTGTAATTGGAGCCTTTGTGATTTTGTTTGACCCAATTTTCCAAGGTTTAGCCATTTCATTAATGGGCGGAACGATTGTGTCAACAGTATTAACATTATTGGTGGTGCCATTAGTGTATTATATGATAGAGAAGAAGAATTATAAATAATGTTGTATGTCCTGCAAGGCTTCTAAAACCTTGCAGGTTGCAAAAAAAATGGAAATCATGAAATTAGTCATAGTTACCGTAGTGGATTACTACAAAAAGGATATTATAAAATTATTTAAGCAAGCTCAAATCAATAATTTCAGTGAATCAGACATTGAGGGGTTTAAAACCAGTGCAACTGTAAAATTGAGTTCTAATTGGTTTGCAAGTGAGCATACTGGTGCAGATTCTGAATTGTTTTTTTCCTTTACAGAAGAAGAAAATATTGATGAACTATTCACTTTAATTAAAGAATTCAATAAAAATTTAGAAACTGACAATCCGATCAAAGCGGTTGTGGTTCCGATAGAAAGATTTATATAAACTTAAAATTTAGAAGAAATGTTAAACAAGTATTTTAGAGTTATAGTGGGTACCATGGTATTATTAAGTGTGTTACTTTCGGTTTACGTGAGTCCAAATTGGATGTGGTTTACGGTATTTATTGGTGTCAACTTAATTCAGTCTGCATTCACCAAATGGTGTTTGTTAGAAACTATTTTAGTGAAATTAGGGGTTAAGAAAGAGGGTGGAAGTTGTTCGTCTTGTTAATTTTGTATAATGTAGTGTAACAAATTAAATCAATTTGCGTCTTATTAGTGTAAAATCATCAATTATGGAATCAAATTATCACACGCTTAAACGCACAGACAATCAATTATTAGTTATAACACATTTATCGCAATTATTAACTTATGTTACAGGTTTTGGAGGGCTCTTAGCACCTTTAATTATTTGGGCAACTCAAAAAGAACAAGTTGATGGTATGGATGCGCATGGAAAATCTATTTTGAATTTTCAATTAAGTATGCTTATCTATTCTATAATTAGTATTCCGTTAATCTTTGTAGTTGGATTGGGAATCTTAACTTTAATATTAGTAGCAATTTTGGCATTTGTAATGCCAATAATAAACGCTATAAAGGCTGGTAATGGAGAATTACCTAGCTATCCATTGTCTCTTAATTTTATTAGTTAATCATTAATAGTAATGGAATAGAAAAGGCTCACCTAAAACTTGGTGAGCCTTTTTTTATTGAATTAATTTGCAAAAAAAATCTTAATTGTTTAGCATTACAGGCATTACAAGCATTGTTACATGCTCACCTTCATCTAAACCATCGATTGGTGTTAAGATACCAGCTCTATTTGGTAAACTCATTTCTAACTGAACGTTATCTGAGTTTAAGTTATTTATCATTTCTGTTAAGAAGCGCGAGTTAAAACCAATTTGCATGTCGTCACCTTGGTAATCACATGTTAAACGCTCTTCAGCTTTGTTTGAGTAATCAATATCTTCTGCAGAGATGTTTAATTCTGCACCTGCAATTTTTAAACGAATTTGATGTGTTGTTTTGTTAGAGAAAATACTAACACGACGTACAGAGTTTAAAAATTGTGTTCTGTCAATTACTAATTTATTCGGGTTCTCTTTAGGAATTACCGCTTCGTAATTAGGATATTTTCCATCGATTAAACGACAGATTAATACTGAATTTTCAAATGTAAACTTGGCATTAGATTCGTTGTATTCTACTAATACATCATCATCACTTCCTGATAAAATACCTTTTAAGAGATTTAAAGGTTTCTTAGGCATAATGAATTCTGCCGTTTCAGTTGCACTCACATCATTTCTAGTATATTTTACCAATTTATGAGCATCAGTTGCTACAAAGGTTAAATTATCTTGAGAAAACTGAAAAAATACACCGCTCATTACAGGTCTTAAGTCATCATTACCAGCAGCAAAGATTGTTTTGCTAATAGCCGTTGCTAAGATGTCTCCCATAATGGTTGTTGTACTAGCATCTTCAATAGATACAGCATTTGGAAATTCTGCACCATCAGCATAAGCTAAAGCGTATTTACCATGATTAGAGCTAATTTCTACCGTATTGTTTTCTTCAACAACAAAGGTTAAAGGTTGCTCAGGAAATGTCTTTAAGGTATCTAAAAGTAATCTTGCAGGTAGTGCTATGCTGCCTTCAGAATCACTTTCAACATCTATTGTTGCAGACATCGTCGTTTCTAAATCACTAGCCGAAATCGTTAATTTTGAAAGGCTTAGTTCAAATAAGAAATTATCTAAAATAGGTAGTGTGTTACTGTTATTAATAACCCCTCCTAATACTTGGAGTTGTTTTAATAAATAGGTGCTTGAAACAATGAATTTCATGTGTTATATCTTAATTGTTTTTTATTCGACATATGTAACATCTTAAATTGAATTTTTAAGATAAAACCTAACCGTATTTGGTTAGATGTTTCATGCTGAATAGATGTGTTTTATACTTTTAATTGGTATTACAAATATATCCTAATAGAAGGGTTTTTTAAAACAAACTTATTAACAAATTATGTGCTTTGAGGTCGAAATTCAATTACGTAAATGACATAAATTTAAGAAGCATATTTGCGTTTTCTTAAATAATTAAACACAAAACCAAATAGGCCTAAAAGTATGAGTGGCAAAGCAATATTAATAAATTGCCATGTCGATTTGCTATCTTTTATTTTTTCAGCATCTAAAAAAGCCACATTTATTTCTTTAGATCTTATGTTTATAAGTCCAGAATCGTCCAATAGGTAATTCACGGAATTTAGCAGAAATTCTTTATTCCCAAATGATTTTCCGGTGAGTTGATCAAAGCCTAATTCTTGTGGTCTGTTTCTAATGACTTCGTTTTTTATAAGGTCTCCATCAGAAATTACGACCATTTTAGTAGCTGTACTTTTAGATTTAAAGTTTTTTACTTTGAAAGGTAAAACACGCTGATCATATACCGAAGAGAATTCGCCTTCTAAAAGAACGGCTAAATTTTGTGGGCCAAGATTGTAACTTTCTTCATTTGGAGAGTTGGTGACATTAGCTAACGAAATGGTGGTTGGAGCACCTTCTAGTTTCGATTTTGGTGAACTCTGTAATAAAATAGATTTTTTAATACCGTTTTTTAAAGTGTCAATCGGACTAGCAAAATCAAATTTTACCAAGTTTAAGTTTTTGGTAATCGAATGGTTAGGGTTGGATGCAGCCAAAGGCGAATATTGCCATTGTATAGGTTGCATTTGCGCCTGACTACCTTCTCCAATCGATAACATAATTGGAGCAGAGTAGAGGTCTTTTACTAAAGTTGGATTCACTCTTACACCATATTTGAAGAAGAAATCATTCATTCGTAAATCGCGCATAATTGAAACACCCGTACCAGCTTCATTTAGCAAACTGTCTTTATCCATAACTACAGATTCCGTAAGCCAAAGACTTTTTCCGCCATTCATGGTATATTGATCTAAAACTAACTTTTCATTTTCGGTGAAAGGAATACTTGGTTTTGCTGCAATAATTAAATCGTAATATGTAAGATTATCTAAAGTGCCTTGTGGATTTGTAGTGACGCTATCCAAAGTAAATTGCGCTAAATTATAATACGGTTTTACTGTTTTTAGAAAATCAGCGATATATAAATCATCTAATTCTCCATTTCCTTTTAAAATGGCAATCTTTTTTGCTTTAGCCTTTACAAGCTTGCTAAAACCATCTGCAAAAGCATATTCTAAAGCTTGTACAGAGTTATTTATTTGCTCAGGCAACCCTTGTGTAATGCTTTTTTTTAGAAGCGGAATTTTTAGTGTTTGATCTTTGTAACTCGCAAAAGCCCATGGAAAAATAATGTCTTGAGTGACTTTCCCGGTACTATTATCCGTATTAATAAATGGCTCTAAGCCTGCGTTTGTTAATTGTTCAATATATTGTTGGCGTGTGGTTTCGTCTTCAATAGGGTTAATGTAGTTGACAAATATCTGATTCGTTTCAAGTTGAAATTCATCTATAATTTGTTTCACTTCCGTTTGAAGTAATCTAAATTCCGAAGGGAAATCACCTTCCAAAAACACATCAATTATTAAAGGGGAATCTAAGTCGCTAATCAAGTTTTTGGAAACATCCGAAAGCGTATAACGATGATCTTTTGTTAAATCGAAACGTTGATATACCGAACTTGAAATCGCATTAACGATTACGAGTCCTGCAATAATAGCAACAATATATAATATGGATTTATTCTTTTTCATTCTCGAAAGTTATGTCTTCTTGATATGTTTTTAAAGCGATGACTTTATCGTTCTGAAATGTGATTTCAACACATTCTCTTTCGCTGGTAAAGGCACCTGGTTCTATGCCAAGTCCGTAATTCCATTTATTGGTGTCGTGCGCTTTTTTAGCTTCATCCCATGTTAACCATTCGGCTTTACCCAAAAGCGATGTAATCTGTTCTTTTGAAGCATCAATTAAGGTGTCAGATTTAATGGTATTGTCAATCATCTCATAACGTAGTGCTGGTTTTTCTGTCCAAGCATCACTGTCAAAATATTTCTGATGATGGTAGCTACTTATAATATTAAGGAACGGATAAAACATAAAGAAAAACACAAGAGGTGTTAATGCCAAACTGATTAAGCCAGATAGCCATTTGCGTTTATCAACTGTGTTTAAAAATAAAAACAGGAGTACAAAAACGATGATTAAGAATATGACTAATAAAGGTGTAATGATCATATTATTGTTTTTGAATTCTAAGTTTTGTGAATAATAAAAAGGCTAATGCTATACTTATAAAATAGACTAAATCTCTAGTGTCAATAACGCCACGACTCATGCTGTTATAATGAGCAGACATCCCTAGGTTTTCCATATAAACAAGGTTGTCAAAAATGTTATAATTTGAAAGACCTTCAAATCCAAAATAGAAAAAGAAGCAGATAAATACGGCAATAATGAAAGCTACAATTTGGTTATCGGAAAGGGTAGAGGCAAATACTCCAATCGCAGTATAAGCACCCACTAAAAACAGTAATCCAAAATAGGAACCGATGGTACTTCCCATATCGAGATTGCCTTCTGGACTTCCTAATTGAGAAATGCTATAAACATATAATAAAGTTGGGATTAAAGCCATTAAAATCAGCGCAAAAGCACCAAGATATTTCCCTAATACAATCTGAAAATGTGAAATAGGTTTGGTTACTAATAATTCTAGAGTCCCTTGTTTTTTCTCGTCACTAAAACTACGCATAGTCACTGCTGGTACCAAAAAAATAAGAATCCAAGGAGCTAGCAAAAAGAAGGATGCTAAACTAGCATGTCCATTATCTAAAATATTGAATTCTCCTTTAAAAACCCATAGAAATAATCCATTGAGTAATAAAAAAACACCAATAACCAAATAACCAATCGGTGAGGCGAAGAAGGTGTTTATTTCTTTTTTTAGTATTGCTAGCATAGATTAGTGTTCAGTGTAAAGTAAAACGTTTGAATTATTTAGTTTTTAATTTCATTTTCTCAGCGACTTAGCGAGGGTGTTATATCGTTGCCTCCTTGTTACAACTCGTCTTTTTGCGTGACGTAATAATTTGTTTCTTTTTTGTTTTTAAATATTATTTTTTACTCAAAAAGACTGCCAACTGCAACTGCCTACTTAAGCGAAGCGATTTTATCTACACTCCAAGCTTCAGGTTTTGCATTAAACATTGGTTTAGTTTTTGCCCAAACGCTATTAAATAAATCAGAATGTCTATAATTATTCAAATCGTCTTCAGAATTCCAATAACTATAGGTGAAAAAAATATTTGTTGTATTCTGATCGCGGTACAGTTCTAAAAAATTACAACCTTCAAAATTTCGAATCTTCTCCTTAACTGTTTCAAAATTAGCCAAGAATTCTTCAATCTTAGTAGGTTCGAAACTCATTTTTACAATTCTTACTAACAAAGCTTATGGGTTTATGAAATTAACGGTTACTGTGTCCATAGTTTTTAAGCCCATTAAAGTAGAAGCACCTCCAACTGAAGTACAGTTACTTTTATAAACGGCAATTTCTAAATATCCCGAAGAATTAAAAACGACTAAGCCTTTGCCATCAACGTTTCGTTTAGATTCTTCAATGTCAAAATCTATGATATCGCTATATTTATTATGTATTTTTTCAAATTTATAGTTACGTGCTGAAACTTCATAAGGTCTCGTTTTCTGAACATTTTCAAAAAATTTGCGCTTAATATTAGTTACGACATTTCCATAATTGTCAATGTAAATAACACTGCCAATAATTTGGTTATGCTCATCGTTAATAAATGGAACTAAATTTTTAATCGGCTTAATAGTGTTAATAACTTTTCCAACGACGTCCAAAGTTCCTCCACGTGCAATATGGCATGCTACTTTTACAAAAATGTCTAGTACAGGAAAATTAGTTTCAACCTTATCATGTATATTAATCTCCACTATTTTTTCTGCAGCAATATCATTACAAATCATACTCATAATACCGTTGTTGGCACATATAAAGTAATGGTCATCTAGCTTTATGGCAATGTGCTTATTTTCAGGACTTAATTCAGAATCAATACCTATTAAATGAATCGTTCCTTTAGGGAAACTGCTATACGCATTCTGAATAATATAAGCAGCTTCAGAAATATTAAAAGGGGATATTGAATGCGAAATATCCACAATTCTAACCTCTTCAAGCTCGCTATAAATAGCTCCTTTTATGGCGCCTGCAAAGTGGTCTTTTTCTCCAAAATCAGTCGTTAAAGTGATTATCGCCATGGATTAATTGTTGATATTTTTTTAAGATTTATGGTTGTAAAATTACTAGCTTTGTGTGTATACACAAGAATTACAAAATTAAGAAAAGAAAACAGATTAACACACTAAATAGACCTTGCTTTTGAATGAACTTATCCTAGAACTCGAAGAAATATCTCCAAAGGAATTCTTCGGAGCGCAAAATGCAAATATTGAACTTTTAAAAAAATACTTTCCTAAACTTAAAATAGTTGCTAGAGGCAATAAATTGAAAGCTTATGGCGATGAAGATTTACTCGAAGAGTTTGATCGACGAATGACCATGCTAATGAAGCATTTTGCAAAATATAATAAGCTTGATGAAAATGTTATAGAACGCGTATTAACAAGTCAAAGTAGCGATGATTACTCAACATCGGCTAAAAGTGATGAAGTTTTAGTTCATGGTGTTGGAGGCAAACTAATTAAGGCGCAAACCGCAAACCAACGCAAGTTGGTAGAAAGTATGCGAAAAAATGATATGGTTTTTGCTATTGGTCCAGCAGGGACAGGAAAAACCTATACAGGAGTCGCATTGGCCGTTAGAGCATTGAAAAATAAGGAAGTTAAACGTATTATCTTAACACGTCCTGCAGTTGAGGCAGGTGAGAATTTAGGGTTTTTACCAGGAGATTTAAAGGAGAAATTAGATCCTTATATGCAACCGTTGTATGATGCGTTGCGAGATATGATTCCACATGAAAAATTAGAAAGCTACGTAGAAAAAGGCGTCATACAAATCGCTCCTTTAGCGTTTATGCGTGGTCGTACTTTAGATAATGCCTTTGTGATTTTAGATGAGGGACAGAACACGACACATGCCCAAATGAAAATGTTCTTAACCCGAATGGGAAAGAATGCAAAGTTCCTTTTAACAGGTGATCCTGGGCAAGTGGATTTGCCGCGTCGTACGATTTCTGGATTGAAAGAAGCACTTTTAGTATTGCAAAATGTGGAAGGTATTGGTATGATATATTTAGATGAAAAAGATGTGATTCGCCATAAGTTAGTGAAGAAGGTCATCGCAGCGTATAAAAGTATTGAAAATAGAGAGTAATGTTGAAAGTCCTGTAGGTTAGGTTTTTAGGTGTTTTTGGCTTTAAATTATATAAGATTAAAGCGAAATCATATAAATATTTTAGGCGCAATACTGTATAAATTTGCCGGTATAACTAAAACTTACAACATTATGAAAAAAGTATTTTTGATTATCGGAATATCATTAGGATTAAGTCCATTATTTGCTCAAGAAGATGACATAGATTTAAATGCAGACAATTCTTGGCTAAAAGCAGGTTTAACAGCGGGTATACCAGTTGGGGATGCCGATGATGCGTCATCTTTTGCTTTAGGTTTAGATTTGAGAGGACAATACTTGTTTAACCCTAATTTAGGAATTGGTTTAGCTTCTGGTTATACCAATTATTTTGGGAAAGATGAAAATGATGATTTCGGGATCGTTCCTCTTGCAGGATTTATTCGTTATTATTTTACGCCTGATGGTTTGTTCTTCGGAACAGATTTAGGTTACGGATTTTTAACTGGAGTAGATGACAACGAAGGTGGACTTTATGTTAATCCACAAATAGGTTACCATAATCGCGATTGGAATATTTATGCTTACTATCAAAACACTTTTGCAGAGAACGATATAGATGTTCAGTCTGTAGGTGTTGGTGCAACTTATAACATTAGGTTTAAATAAGTTAAAAGAATATAATTTAATTTAAAGAAGGAGAAATTTTATTTCTCCTTTTTTATTGAGTTTATTGTTTGACCCAAGTAAAGAAATTACATTTGTAGTTCACAATAAATGATTATCAAATGAACACCATAATAGACACCAATTTCAATTTTCCAAACCAAAAGAGTTTTTATAAAGGAAAAGTAAGAGCCGTTTATAATATTAACGATGAGCAATTGGTTATGGTTGCTACAGATCGTTTAAGTGCTTTTGATGTGGTGATGCCAAAAGGGATTCCGTATAAAGGCCAAATCTTAAATCAGATTGCGACCAAAATGATGAAGGAGACGGAAGATTTGGTACCTAATTGGTTGGTGGCTACACCAGATCCTAATGTTGCTGTTGGTCATTTGTGTGAGCCTTTTAAAGTGGAAATGGTAATTCGTGGTTATATGTCTGGCCATGCTGCTAGAGAATATAAAGCAGGAAAACGTATGTTGTGTGGAGTTGAAATGCCAGACGGCATGAAGGAAAACGATAAGTTTCCAGCTCCAATTATTACACCTGCAACAAAAGCTGAAATGGGAGATCATGATGAAGATATCTCTAGAGAAGATATTCTTAAAAAGGGAATCGTTTCAGAAGACGATTATATAGTTCTTGAAGATTATACGCGAAAATTATTTCAACGCGGGACAGAAATTGCTGCTGATCGTGGGTTAATTTTAGTAGATACAAAATACGAGTTTGGAAAAACTAAAGACGGTAAAATTGTTTTAATAGATGAAATTCATACTCCAGACTCTTCACGTTATTTTTATGCAGATGGTTATCAAGAACGTCAGGATAGAGGAGAGGCTCAAAAGCAATTGTCTAAGGAATTTGTGAGACAATGGCTGATTGCTAATGATTTTCAAGGCCTAGAAGGACAAACCGTTCCTATTATGACTGATGAGTATATTCAATCTGTAAGCGAACGTTACATTGAGTTGTATGAGAATATTACAGGAGATACGTTTGTAAAAGGTGATGTTAGTGATATTCAAAATAGGATTGAGGCTAATGTTTTGGAGTATTTGAAATCTTAAAGTTGAAATTTTAAAGTTTATTATATAAATGAAAAAGATGTATAGTTTTAGGCTATACATCTTTTTTTTAGTGTGGTTTAGAGATTGAATGCTAGATTATAAAGCATACCATGAGTTTGTAACGTAAACCAGATGAAGACCTGATCCTCCAGATAGAGTAATTGGACTTGTAATTGTATTGCTTCCAGCTTTTAAGTTTTTGCCATTGGGATCTAAGGTTGTACCGTTTTCATAATAAATATATAAAATTTGTCCATGCACAGGCGCAGGAGGTAAACGCAATGTCATTGTGCCAGTTGTTATAACGACTTGATTTGTTGTGTTCAATGTTGCGGTTGAGTTTAAGACAGTTATTGCTAAACCTCCTCCATCGGCACCAGCAGGTCCAGTTGCTCCATTAATACCATTAGCTCCCGCAGGTCCCATTGGTCCCGCAGGTCCAGTTTCACCAGCAGGTCCCGCAGGTCCAGTTTCACCAGTAGGTCCAGTAGCTCCAGTTTCGCCAGCAGGTCCCGCAGGTCCAGTTTCACCAG
>NZ_FNCZ01000012.1:0-55642 GCF_900099995.1 Winogradskyella thalassocola | reverse complement strand
CCAGCAGGTCCCGCAGGTCCAGTTTCACCAGTAGGTCCAGTAGCTCCAGTTTCGCCAGCAGGTCCCGCAGGTCCAGTTTCACCAGCAGGTCCAGTAGCTCCAGTTTCACCAGTAAGTCCAGTAGCTCCAGTTTCACCAGTAAGTCCAGTAGCTCCAGTTTCGCCAGCAGGTCCAGTAGCTCCAGTTTCACCAGCAGGTCCAGTAGGTCCTGTTTCTCCTATAGGTCCTGGTGTAGAACTACCTGAAGTTTTCGCATATAAAGCATAAGGCACACTCATTAATTGACTGATACCTGTAATTGTATAGTTAGAACCTCCTGTTGGATCGATTTCAGTTTTAATAAAATATAAATTATTTCCCCAGTCAATTGTATTAAAAGAGCCAGTTGTATTATTTCCAGTACCGATTTCTATAGATAGTAATCCATTGTTATTTGTAGTTGGATTTTGAGTTTCAATATAAATAGCATTGCCATTAATTGAGCCTTGTAAAAGACTAATTTGTATGCCTATATTTTGATTAATTAATATTTGGTCACTAGTATTTCTTACTATCGCTTGATAGCTGATTTTATCTGGAGCTTGAGCCTTAGCGGATAGTGAGGTTACAATCAAGATAAGAATTAAAGTAATTTTTTTCATTTTGGTTAGTTTTTAACGATTTTAAAGATTTGGGTTGTTTGGTCTATTGTATTTTCAATTAGTAGTAAATATGTGGCCATTTCTAAATGGTTAACATTAATTGTGGTAGTTTTAGTAGCTACATTTCCTTCGGTTACTAATTGACCTAAAACGTTATATAATTTATAAGTAAGTGTATTGGGTTTAAAATCATCTATGTTAATGTTTAGCTTCGATGACGTAGGGTTGGGGTAAGTAGTGATTTCTAAATTTGTTTTTATATCGACTACCGTTAATGATTGGTCTTCAAAATAAAATTGAATACCTTGGAAAACGGAGGTGTCTGCGTTGATTATTGTATTCTGAACAACTTGTCCGACAGAATAATTAACTGTACCACCCGTGTCTGTGATATCGCCACCTGCGGTTACTATTGTTTCTTGAGCTTCCATATAATTGAAGCTTGAAATAAGCACTCCGAAAAGTAAAAAAGGTCTAGGGCTTAAACGCGATAGACATGCGTTAGCCAATTTAATTGGTTTCATAAAGTAGGTTTTAAAATTTGGTAAATCACTTATTTCATCGACGAAACGATGATTTAAGTAGATCAAATGTAGTTTAAATTAATACAATAAAAAATTGATTTTATATTTTATTAATTTCTGAAGCTTTAAACCTCAATACAAACAGAAATATTTTTGAAATTTGTATAAATATTATTACAAACTAACGTGATTTTAAAGCGAGCAATAGCAAGTGACTTTAATATTATAAATTGAAGGCTTTGTAAAACTTCTTTAAATTCGAATAAAAATTACGTTCAAATATTTATTAAAAGTTAATAATTAGCCTTAAGAATATCAGTATGATGCTCCACATGATGCGCTGTCCACATAATAATTTCTCTAACAGGCATTTTTCCCATTAAAGGATGTGGTAAAACTACAGTATCTAAATTTACATCGCTGATGCGTCTGGTTTTATATTGTATTTTTTTTGCTTCGGTTTGCAATCTGTTTAAAAAATATTGTTTGTCTTCAAGCTTTGGGATTTTCATGTTTTGAGAGCCTTTAAACGTTTTGCCTTTGGCATCTGCTAAACGTTCTTGATAGCGTTTTACAATAGCATCGTATGGTCTTACGGGTCTATTTGCTTTTCCGAATTTTAAACGCAGTAAAAACTTAGGCATACTCAAAGCATTGTTAAGAGGAACTATACTTTGTAACAAATGGAGTGCTTGCTGACCTGTAGTCCACTTACCTTCTGGTCCGAGTGTCCAAGAGTCGTCTGGCTGGTTTTCTAACCAAGTAATTAATTCTGAATGTTTAGCTTCAATTAAATCGGCAATAGCATCTTTATCCATGTCAGTCATTTTGATAAAGAAAAGATACGAAGAAAAGTTGAATTTTAGTTTTGTTTATTCTAGTGCTATTAGGTGTTAAGTCGACTACAGTTTTATTGCAAACTATTTTTCAACTTCTTTCTCCTGAATTACAATTTTATCTTTCTTAAAAATAGGAACTAAGTAAGATAAGTTAAAACCAAAACCTCCACCGAAGCTACTACTGTCATAAGTTCTGTTGTAACCAGGAATATAAAGATTTTCGTAATCATCGATTTCTTTTTCGGTAATTAAGACTTTTAGTTGAATGTTGAATCCAGCAAAGAAATTATTAAAGATTTCGGCTTTTAATCCTATTTGTAATTCTGTCCAAAGTGCCGTTAAGCCATTATATTCTTTAGCTTCATTAACAGTGTAGCGATCACCCCAATATTGATTGTTAATATCATAAACGGTATAGCTGTTTCGTGTTTGATTAAAAGAACTTGCACCAATACGGAATCCGGCATAAACCATATTCTCCATATCTAGCCAGTTTTGATAGAAATTCATATCAAATCCAGCTTTAAAATAACTACCTTTTGTGGTATTGCTTAAAATTTCGTTTTCGAGAATGCGTTCTTCATTTCCAATTTCGCCAGCGATATAAATACGTTTGGTTAAACGATAATCACCCATAATTTCAAAACCCGAATAGTCATCATCTAAAAAAGTTCTCGCGAGTTTGCTTATATCAGTACCAAGTCTAAGACCATATTTTTGCTTAAATACTAATGTATCGTTGACCGTTTTTTTCTTTTCTTGCGCAAAAGCCATTGTAGAAAACAACAGCAATACGATTACGCTTCTAGTGATAGATGCGTACATGTGTTGTGTTTTCATTTTCTATAAGTGCTTGTGTGGTTTCTTCGATTTCTATATTGGTAATCCATTGATCAGCATCCGTTACTCTTGCAATTCCTAGACTCTTAAAATTACTTTTGTAACCGCAAGCTCTAGACACGTAAACAAATTCAGTATTATAAGAGATTTCTATAATATCTATATTTGAATTCGTTAAAGGATCATCATCGAGCCTAAGATCGGTGTCTTTTTCTAAGATAAAACGTGTTGTTATAAGTTCTTGTTCTGCACCAACTACAAGGGGTAATTCTACTGAATTTGCAATTTCGTTAAAGAGCAGCGTGGCATCCGAAGATACCGTTGGCTCAATAGGATTACCATCACCATCTAATTCTAATAAACCATCACCATATACTGTAATTCTAGACACATTTAATAATTCATCAGTCTCAGAGGCATCATAGAATTCTACTATTAATCTGGGTGTGGTCTGTGTAGAGGCAGGGCAAATATCATCGCGCTCGCAACAGAGCAACAATAGTGCGATTAGTAATATTATAAGACTTTTATAATTATTCATTTAATTATTTGGTGAGTTTATTAAGTAGTTCTTTCGTTATCGGTTCACTTGGTCGGTATTCAAAACCTCCATATAGCATTTTACCATTTTTATCGAAAATATTATAATTAGGAAATCCAGTAATGTCTAAATATTTAGTCAACATTAAATTTTGTTTCTCAGTTACAAAATAATGTTTTCCTTCTAATTTATATTGCGCAATCATAGGTTTCCATAACGTCTCATCAGATTTATGGCAGATGTAAATAAATTCTACTGAATCAGAAAATTCCTTTTTTAGTTGTGGTGTCGCTTCTTTAAATTCGGATCGACATGGAGAACACCAAACAGCCCAATTATCTATGTATATGATTTTTTTATCAGAAGTACGAGTTATATCCTCAATGAAAGCTTCAGCAGTGTCATAATTAAATTCTAAAAGCTCAGCGTTTTTTGGAATTTCAGGATTTTTTACTAATAATTTTATAGTTTCGGTTCTAGTATTTATGATATTTTCAAAAATACTATTAGTATACAAGTTTTCAATAAAATCTTTTTCGTTAGTCAGAAAATCTAAATTGTTGTTTTCAAATGAATAATTAATAATGTCGTAAACAGCTAACTGTAGTAAAAGCTTGTTGCTGTTAAAATCTTGTTTTAGTTCTCTTATAACTAATGAATCTAGTTTTTTAATTTCTGTTTTAACACCTTTAGGGCTTAGTTTTTTTGAATAATGAAATCTTAAATAGTTTCCAATACTATTAATTTTAGAATTAACTAAATGAGATGCTTTAAGTTCTGGTAATCTTTCTAAGTTGCTAAAAAAACTGTCATTATATTGTACTGTTTTTGATGCTTCGGGATGAAACATCTCGTAATATAATGGAAACCCTAAAAGGTTGTCAACGGGCACGTAATGTTTTTCTACAAACAACCAATCCTTTAATGTTTGACTAACATTATTTTCAGCTAAAAAACGATCAATATTATTGGCATCAGCACCAAAAATACTGTCATAAAAGGTTTTGTAAGAATCAGGATTTAAGTCTTTCAGTTTGTTGTAATAAGTTCTCATGTTCAATTCTCTTGAAGCTAAAAACGTAAACAACTCTTTGTTTAATGCTGCTAATGACCCACTAAGTTTTGCATCCGTAAAAACATCTTTTTTGGTGTCGTAATTGTCTTTAAAAATAATGTTTACAGAATCACTTGGTTTTAGAATCAAATTAAATTCAACAGCTTTATATGCCAGTGTGATCGTTTGAGGATTATTAAGTAATAATGAGGTTCTAAATTCACCTGAATCTTCAATGCTTATGGTCTCAACTTTAAATTGCTCATCACCTAATAAATTATTGATATAAATTTTAAAAGTATTGATGGTATCATTAATAGGTCTATTCTCTATTGTGCCCGAAACAATGACTTCGGAATAATCATTATTACTGATTTCGCTGTCGTAAGATTTTTCATCTTGACAAGAAATTAGGAACGGAATGATTAAAAAATAAAGAATTCTTTTCATTTTTACTTTTTCTCAAATAACACAACCGTTTCAATATGCGCTGTATGCGGAAACTGATCTACTAAACTTAATTTTTTAATGGTGTAACCAGACTCCATTAATTGTTCTGTATCTCTGGCTTGTGTTGCAGGATTACAAGATACATAAACCAAACGTTCTGCATTTAGGTTTATTATTTTTTTAAGAGTTTTTGGCGCAATTCCGGCTCTTGCAGGATCTAGAATAATCGTTCTAATTTTATTGGTGTATTCTGGGTGTTCTGATAAGAATTTACCAACATCAGCTGCAAAGAATTTTAAGCCTTCAATATTATTTCGTTTGGCGTTTTCTTTAGCGTCTTCAATAGCAGCAGCCACAATATCCACTCCAACAATTTTAGTATTATCAGATTTGTTTGCTATAATTTGACCAATAGTTCCTGTACCACAGAATAAATCTAATACCACCGTATTGTCAATGGCATCTTTATTTTCTAAGGCATAATCGACAACTTTAGAATATAATTTCTCAGCACATTTAGGGTTGGTTTGAAAAAAGCTTTTCATGCTGATTTCAAAATTTAAGCCTAATAATTCTTCAACAATTTTATCGTCACCATACACTAGAGAAATACTTCCGGTTGTAGCAATCGTTCGATCTCCGGTTTCGTCGTTAATTGTATGTAGTAAACCAGCAACACGATCGCCAAACAACTCCACTAAATAATTTGCAAATTTATCTAAGTCAAATTCTGGTAAATCATGAGAGGTTGTGACTAAGTTGAAAAGTAATTGATTGGTTTTAAAAGATTTTCTAACGACAAAATATCTAAAAAAGCCTTCTCTTTTTGGTGGATGCCAAGGTGCTAATCTGGTGTCTACGCAATACGCTTTGATGTCTTTTAGTCGGTTTTCAAATTCAGCGTCAAATAAACCAGAATCTTCTTTAAGATCGTCACCACACCACCATGTACCGCGTTTTTTGAATCCTAATGTAAATTCATCTACATCGGTTTTTAATTCGTGATTATAACCAATGGCAGAAAAACCGTATTCCATTTTATTTCTATAATGAAATGTGTTTGGAGAGGTCACAAATTCGTCAAACTTATCTTCAATGTCAGCAACTTTACCAATGCGCTTAAATAACTCTAAAGTACTTTGCTTTTTGTATTCGTGTTGCTTTTCTATTGGTAAGTTAATATATGGAGCGCCAGGAATGGTTTGGTAAGGCATGTCTATTTCATCTTCCGATGGTTTTAAGACTTCAAAAAGTTTACATTCGGCATACTTTTTACTCGTCTTTTTTACATGTCCTTTAACCAATTGACCTGGCAATGTATTAGGAACAAAAACAACGAATTCTCCATGTTCATTTCTAATACGACCAATACCTTTGCCGCCAAAAGCATAGTCTTCAATTAAAATCTCAATGATTTCCCCGCGTCTTACAAATTTATTCCGTTCTCTCTTTGGCATTTCTTATTATAATTTGAGTGCAAAGATATTCTTATTTTATAAATAGTTAGACTGAATTGGGTCTGTATAATTTAGATTAACTTTAAAAAGAATTTCAAAATAAAATGAACCTTTTCATAATTCTTTCGTCTTTAAAGTATGAGAGTGAAAAATAGACATACCAGAACAATCCATCAGCCTAAAGAAAAGGTGTCTCAATTATTTAAAACATTAGCGTCCTCCGAAGATTTAGTTTGGCCTTCTGAAAATTGGCCAGCCATAAAATTCAAGAATGGATTGCAAGTTGGAAGTAGAGGCGGTCATGGTCACATTAGGTATACCGTTATTGAGATGAATGATTTCGATTTTATTAAATTTCAGTTTTCTAAACCTGTAGGATTTATCGGAACGCACGAGTTTAATATTGAAGCTCTAAATGCGAATACAACCGTTATACATCACGAAATTAATATGACCACAACATTTAAAGCGTCGTTATTATGGAGTTTGGTCGTTAGGTGGTTACACGATGCATTAATAGAAGACGCTTTTGATAACGTAGAAAATTACTATACCACTGCTAAAAAGGAAACCTCATATAATGTTTGGGTAAAAGTATTAAGAGCGATGTATATGAGAACATCGCGACCAACTAAAACCGTTTAATTGAAAACCGACCAAAGTAGAGATGAAGCATTAGTTGAAGCTTATAAAGCCGGCAATAAAAAAGCACTTGCTATTTTGGTAAAGCGATGGCATAAACTGTTTCGTGATAAAGCTTATTGGTTGGTTAAGGACAAGGATGTGGCAAAAGACATTGCACAAGAGAGTTGGACTACTATTATACATAAGCTTGAAAGTCTAAAAGATCCTAAACAATTTAAATTTTGGGCTTATAGAATTGTTTGTAATAAAGCCATGGATTGGCTAAGAGTACAATCTAAAAATCAAAAACAAACTTTAGAATCCAATTTTGAAATTGTAAGTGAGGACAAAGCTTATTCTGAGAATGACCATTTAAAAGCACAACTGGCAAAAGCGTTAAAAGCATTACCTAATAATCAGAAAATGGTAGTTCAGCTATTTTATATAGAATCGTATAGCTTAAAACAAATAAGTGATTTGCTAGAAATTTCAGTAGGAACAGCAAAATCGAGATTATTTCACGCAAGAGAGACGTTAAAAATAACATTAAAACATATAAATTATGACCACTAATACAGAAGACATAGACCAATTAATTAAAGAGACCTTAACACAAGAAGAAGCTAAATTCTATGACGATTTAGACGAGCAAAATCTATCGCAAATGATATTCGGAATCTTTAGCGGCAAGAATAGTTGGATTGTAATTGTAATGAGCATTGTGCAAGTAATATTCTTTGGAATTTTTATTTACTGCGCCATTCAATTTTTTAATGTAGAGGCAACAAACGATCTTATAAAATGGGGTGTTTTTGGAACCCTGAGTTTGGTCGTATCTAGTATGCTAAAACTGTTTTCTTGGATGCAAATGGATAAAAAGGCGATTCTACGAGAAATAAAAAGATTAGAGCTTCAAGTTTCATCATTGTCAGGAAAAATAACGGAGTAAGTTTTAAATCGAAAAGAATATTTATTAATTTGCACGTTCTTAGGGATGATTTCTCTCCCACGCTGCTTTTTCAATACTTTGAAAGAATAAAGGTGATGAAGGAATGGATATTTTATTCATTTATTAAATTATTTTTAAAATGGCTGTTATAGACCAATTAACATCGCAAGAAGCGATAGATTTAGAAAACAAATATGGTGCGCACAATTACCATCCACTACCTGTAGTATTGAGTAGAGGAGAAGGTGTATATGTTTGGGATGTAGAAGGTAAAAAATATTACGATTTTTTGTCTGCTTATTCTGCCGTAAACCAAGGACATTGTCATCCTAAAATTGTTGCTGCGATGACTGAGCAAGCACAAACACTAACCTTAACATCAAGAGCATTTTATAATGACATGTTAGGTAAGTATGAAAAGTATGCTTCCGAAACATTTAATTTCGATAAGCTTTTACCAATGAATACAGGTGCCGAAGCTGTAGAAACCGCTTTGAAAATTTGTAGAAAATGGGCTTATGAAGTCAAAGGAATCGATGAAAATGAAGCTGAAATCGTTGTCTGTGAAAACAACTTCCATGGAAGAACAACGACAATCATTTCGTTTAGTAACGATCCTGTAGCGCGTAAAAACTTTGGACCTTATACGAATGGTTTCATAAAGATTGAATACAATAATCTAGAGGCTTTAGAGCAGACTTTGAAAAACAATTCTAATGTTGCTGGGTTTTTAGTTGAACCAATTCAAGGTGAAGCTGGAGTGTATGTTCCTACAGAAGGGTACTTATCAAAAGCAAAAGCAATTTGTGAAGCTCATAATGTTTTATTCATTGCAGATGAAGTACAAACAGGAATAGCGAGAACAGGTAAAATGTTAGCTGTAGACCATGAAAACGTAAAACCAGATATTTTAATCTTAGGAAAAGCCTTATCAGGTGGTGCTTATCCTGTATCTGCTGTGTTAGCAGATGAAAGCATTATGAATGTTATAAAACCAGGAAATCACGGAAGTACGTTTGGAGGAAATCCAATTGCAGCAGCAGTGGCTATTGCAGCTTTAGAAGTGGTGAAGAACGAAGATTTAGCAAATAATGCTCAAGTATTAGGTGAATTATTTAGAAGTGAATTATCTAAATTTATTGAAACAAGTTCTATTGTTAATTCAGTAAGAGGTAAAGGCTTATTAAACGCTATTTTAATAAACGATGACGAAGACAGCGATACCGCGTGGAATATTTGTTTAAAATTAAGAGATAACGGTCTGTTAGCAAAACCAACACATGGAAATATTATTCGTTTTGCTCCACCTTTAGTAATGACGAGAGAGCAATTATTAGATTGTGTGTCTATTATCACTAAGACTTTAAAAGAATTTGAAGTTTAGAACTTACTAAATAATACGTATAAAAAAAAGCGATTTTCAATTAAGAAAATCGCTTTTTTGTGTTTTGTAGATAAGACTATTGTCCCATCATTTCTTGCATTTTCTCTTGCATTAATTCTTGATTTTGTAAAGTTTCCCATCCAAAATAAGAAATAATCCATAGTATATAAGCTACCATTAAGATACTTAAAACGACACCAATAATTCCCATTATTCGACCTGCTTTAACATTTCCAAAACCTGAATAGCTTTCAGGTGCTTCCATGTATAATTTAGTGGCTTTACCACCAAGAATAATTGCTACGATTCCGAAAATTAATCCAGGTAAACCGTAACAACAGCATCCAATAATTGATAAGATTCCCATGATTAGGACTAAGGTACCATTTGGTATTTGTTGTTTCTCCATTGTGTTAGTTGTTTTAGTTGGTTAAAAAGGTTTTTATGATAAAACTTATTACAATAATACTAATATTTAATAAAAAAAGCCCAAAAATTATTCTATGACCGTTTTTAAATTGAAATTTAAGATGCAATACTAAAAAAGAAAATAGGGCAATAAGCGAATAAATTGCAGGATACATATAGAAAGCAGCAACAAAATCTCCACTTAAAATTAATGACATAGAACGTTGCATACCACAACCCATGCAGTCGATATTAAACGTTTGTTTCCATAAGCATGGTAACATATAATCATCAAGTCCTTTTGCGAGTATTAACATTTTGCTAAATTAACAATTTGCTAAAAACTATTGTAATTGCTATTACTATTTTTCTAAACCTTATTTTTGTGTCTTGTTTTAATTATTGAATTATGAATATATCTAGACTCATCAATTTTATCTGTATTGTGGTCGGTGGAGCAGTCGCTTTCTATGCACAAGCACAACAAGAACAAAACACCTATATCTTAATGGGGGGTATTGTATTATTGGTTTTTGGTATTTATAGAACGTCTAGAAATATACCGAGTAAATTTGATAAAGAAGAAGCGTCTTTTATAAAAACAGAAAGAGAAGATGAAGTTTAA
Organism: Winogradskyella thalassocola; assembly: GCF_900099995.1. GTDB lineage: Bacteria > Bacteroidota > Bacteroidia > Flavobacteriales > Flavobacteriaceae > Winogradskyella > Winogradskyella thalassocola. Next base: position 45,306 of record NZ_FNCZ01000012.1, on the reverse strand, counting down.
AGTTGGAGATACTGTTGAAACTATTGATGATGCCATTTCTGGAATTATAACCAAAATTTCAGGAGACACTATTACCGTTGAAGATACTGATGGATTTGATATTACATTTGAAGCTCGAGAACTCATGCTAATGGCTTCGGGTAATAGTTTAGAGAATGCTGTTTATAATACCGATTTCGAAGCTGTAAAAAAAGAGAAAGAATCTAAAAAACGAAAGTCAGAACCTACAGTTAAACCAAAAGAACGTCACGCTCCAAAATTTGAAGTGGATTTGCATATTCATCATCTCACAAAATCGTCGAGAGGGATGTCTAATTTTGATATGCTCAATCTGCAGTTAGATACTGCTAGAGGTCAGTTAGAATTCGCCATGCGAAAACGTATTCCTAAAGTTGTATTTATACATGGAGTAGGAGAAGGCGTATTACGCCAAGAGTTAGAAACGCTTTTTAGTCGTTATAATAATGTGAAGTTTTATGATGCCGATTACAAAACTTATGGATTAGGCGCCACAGAAGTTAGGATCCTTCAAAATGTTGAACCTTAATCGTCTTCAGGGTCAAAGTCAGATATAACGGTGGTTAATGTACCAAGGTTGATTTCTGTTGATCTGAATATCGTTAAATCCGTGTCTTTTACTATAAAGTTGGTTGTAACAGTTCTTGTATATTTATTCTCAAAAGCATCATAATCTTCAAAGTCATAGGGTGTATCTTCCAAAGGATTTAAATAAAGTAGTACTAAAACACCATTAACAGCTATACGATCATCTCCAGGACCATTTTCTCCATTAGCGTCTTCTAAACGTGTCGGAATTTCGTCACCATCGTCATCAGGATCTAAATAATCAGGAAGATCATCACTGTTTGTTGGATGATTTGCATCAGTATTTAAAGGGTTAGTTAAAGGATCACCATCCCCGTCTTCATCCAATTCGTCAAGTTCATTTTTTGTTAATACATTATCACCATCATCATCGATATCGAGATAATCTGGTATACCGTCTCCGTCTGTGTCTTTTGGGTTTTCTATACCGCCTGGGCCGTATTCAGAAATACTTGGTACTCCATCATTATCATCATCTACTATGGTAGAGGTTATATAAACATCTCCAGATAATGCTTCATAATCTTCTCGTATAGTTAAATTAGAGGGTGGGATTACAGCACAAATATCACTAGCGCTTAATTCTCTATTATACGTTCTGTAGATAAAACGTGTAGTACTTGCATTAATCGTTAATTCTGATGGTACGTCTACTGTTGTGGCTGATGTAAACAGTGCATCATTAGTGGTAGACTTTGGGAATATTAAAATAAGTGCTTCATTCGGATCATCTCGTGTGTCATAGACTAAATGATAGTCTTCGAAATTAGTGCAGTATGCTAATTCTTCATCAAACTCTAAGTCTACTGTTAAGATATCACCATCATCACAGGCGGTTAAAAAAGCAAAACAAAATAGGATAAAAAAACGACGGATCATAGATTCAAATTTTAACAAAAATAACGGATTTGTAAAATTATAACGCTCCATTATCTAAATAATTTTATTTACAATATTTTTGCAAGATGAAATGAGCATGTTTAACATTTTATCATTCAAACAAATGATAAATGGCCAACCGCATGTGTCCATAAAACTTCAATACCTATAAGCACATGAATTCAGTATATTTAGATAACGCAGCCACTACAGCTTTACGACCCGAAGTTGTTGAGCGCATGACGCAAGTGCTAAACGAAAGTTATGGAAATGCATCCTCTACACATAGTTTTGGTCGTTCGTCAAAAGCACTTTTAGAACAATGTAGAAAAAATATAGCTTCTTATTTTAATGTTTCGGCTTCAGAGATTGTTTTTACATCTGGAGGCACAGAAGCTGATAATTTGGCGATGCGAAGCGCTGTAAGAGATTTAGGTGTTACCGAAATAATTACGTCTAAAATTGAACATCATGCCGTTTTGCATACAGCAGAACAACTACAAAAAGAATATAACATAGATATACGCTATGTAGATTTAGACGATTGTGGTCTCGTAAATTTCACACATTTAGAGCATTTATTGCAATCTGCGAATAAGCCACTCGTAAGCTTAATGCATATTAATAATGAGGTTGGTAATATTTTAGATATTGAAAACGTAGCTAATCTCTGTAAAACACATAAGGCATTGTTTCATTCGGATATGGTACAATCTGTTGGGCATTACAAAATAGATTTAAAAGAAATCCCTATAGATTTTATGGCCGCTAGTGCGCATAAGTTTCATGGACCAAAAGGAGTTGGGTTTTGTTTTATACGAAAAGAATCAGGTTTAAAACCGTTGATTTTTGGAGGAGAGCAAGAGCGTGGTTATAGAGCAGGTACAGAATCTATACACAATATTGTAGGTATGGATGAAGCCTTAAAAATAGCATATGCTAATCTTGATGAGGATAAAAAATACGTTTCGGACTTAAAAGACTATTTCATTCAGCAAATAAAAACACATTTACCCGAGGCTAGTTTTAATGGTAGTTGTGAAACTGTTGAGAATAGTACATATACATTGATTAATGTCTGTTTACCAATTGCCCCAGCAAAAGCACCAATGTTACAGTTTCAACTCGATTTAAAAGGTATTGCCTGTTCAAAAGGAAGTGCTTGCCAAAGTGGAAGTAGTCAACAATCGCATGTGTTATCTGCAATTTTAGCTAATGATAAACTAAAACAACCTTCTGTGCGCTTTTCGTTCAGTATTTATAACACCAAAGAAGAGTTAGATTATGTGATTTCTGTTTTGAAAGAATTTGTTAATTCTTAACAATTATCTTTTGCGATTTCGCTGTTGTGTTTGCATGAGAAGTTACATTCACCACATATACACCATCACTTAAACGTAACGTAGATAAGTTATATAGATCTTCGACAGCATCAAAACGGACTTGAATCATACGTTTACCTGTAACATCGTAAACCGCTATAGTGTTAATATCTAAACCATTTGGGTTTTGTACAGATAGTTGGTGAAGATTATTGTCTTGGTTTATTGTTAATGCGGTGGTATCAAATTCTTCAACATCTAAAGCTTGATTTGTAAACACAATAGTAAAACGATCCGTATAATTACCTGGTGTGATGTTTAGTTCGTAATCCAAATTTCTTAAATTAACGTAGGTGTCAGTGTCATTATCATGAATGTAAATACCTTGAGAATCATCGAAATTCTGAATGTCAAATATTCTAAAACGCAACGGTTGTTCTTGTTCAATATTAATGGCTACAGGAATCACAAGTGCTTCTTCAAAAGGAAAAGCCTGACCAGAATACACCTTGTCATCTAAAGAAAAATAGGCATCTGAGTTGTAGCTTTCCGTACGGATTAATTCTAACCCATAATCAAATCCGGCAGTTGCAGAATCATGAAAATTCAAAACCAATTGTCTTGTGTATTGCGATTCGTCATCACTAAAATCGACATTAATTCTAAAGCGCTTATAATCTTCAGGTATAATAGAAAGTCCATTGTTTTGGTATTGAATTCCTGATGGTTCAGTCGTTTCAGAAGAATTAGAATCATTCGAGTTGCTTCTAAAAAAATAACTGTCACCATCAGATTCTTTTGCAAACGCACGATGTGAATTTCTTGCATATACTTTTGCGGGAACACTAGGTGTGCCTGCGATACCTTCAACCATAAAGCCTTGCCCAATTGGTATGTAGCGTAAAGCTTCCTTTGTACCAATGCCTCCTGGACCAGGTGGTAAAGGAAATGGTCCATTATCCTGCTCGTCATAAGTAAAGAAAACAGCAGGAGTGGTAGTAATAATTGCACCAGCAGCATCTATTGTAAATAAAGAGTACCCACCAATATAATCTTGTAACACATGAGAGGGTACATTACCATCTTGTTCCCAAAATTGTAAAGTGCCATTAATTGATGCTTGGTTGTCTACGTCGTGTATAAATGCAGCAGAATCCATAGCACTAGGATACGGATTGCCGACTAAAGTATTTAAGCCATTTGCGACATCATTCGTAATAGTACCATTATTTGGCTTGCCTCTAAAATCATAAATTTGACTTCCTACTAAACCCGTTCCGTTACCTTTCATGGTAAAACCAAGTCCTGGTTTTATATTTCCGGTAGCACCTACAAAAACCCAATCGAGATATTGATCAGACGTTTGATATGTCCATAACCAACGTTGGGATATAGTTAAAGGGCTGGAAGAGCCATCATAACTAGAGGTAAATAATGCATCAGCACTAGAGATTAATCCTGTAGCATCATCAATTAAATTAACGCGTGCATCTTCATTTCCAAAAGCTGCTGAATTATTTCCAATAGGGGAACACCAATAATTATAACTCCATTGGTTTACGGTTCCCGTTTGATAGACACTTAATTGACCATTACCAGAGTTGCCAGTAGTCCCATTGCCTTGAAGTAGTTGAGCTTCGTCTCTTAGATATATTTTTGAATCTGCATCATCAATGTTAACATCATCCGTAACATAAATAGATTGGTTTTTCACAAAAACATACGCGTCATTTTGAACACTAAGTTGAGCAAAAGAAATACTACAGCAAAGGAGTAGAAATGAACTGAGGGAAAGTTTCATAATTTTTAAATTTTGAACTAAAGTTTAAAGAGAGTAAAGTACCTAAAAAAATTAGCTAGTCAAAATTAGTCATATAAAATGATTTCAATTTGCTGAATTCATCCAAAAGCATACTCATTTCGTTCTAAAACAGGATATAATCTAAAAACGGGCAGACAATCTCACATTAAAGACACGTGGTGTTAGATAATTTGGAATCGCATATTGTTGCTTGCTATATACATCTCTAACCCAAGTATTGGTAATAGAGTTTTGGTTGTTAAACATATTATAGATTTCAAAACCGATAGATAATTCTCTAAACGCTTCTTTCCATTTAGAATTGTATGTTTTTTCAGGATTAACTATTTCATATGAAATTCCTAAATCGGCACGTCTATAATCACGCAGTCTCAATTGATAATTATAAGGATCTGCATAACTCGGAGAACCACCAGGAACGCCTGTGTTATACACTAAATTCAAATACATTTTTAAATCTGGCATGTTCGGCACATAATCCTGAAACAAAGCTCCAAATTTTAAACGTTGATCTGTAGGTCTGGCAATATAACCACGGTCATCAATATTTTCTTCTGTTTTTAAATAACCAAAGCTAAACCAAGATTCTGTGCCTGGTACAAATTCTCCATTAAGTCTTAAATCTAAACCGTAAGCATAAGCTTTTGCATTGTTGTCGGCACTGTAGCGAATTCTTACGTTTTCTAAAGTGTAAGGATTAACATCAGTCATTCCTTTATAATAGGCTTCGGTAACTAGTTTAAATGGTCGGTCCCATATTTCGAAACTATATTCATTACCCAAAACAATATGAAACGATTTCTGTGCTTTAACGTTAGGATTCACGACGCCTTCAGAATCTCTCAACTCTCTATAAAAAGGAGGTTGGTAATACAAACCTGCAGCAACTCTAAAGAGCATGTCTTTTTCCCAATTAGGTTTAATAGCAAACTGCCCTCTTGGACTAATAACGGTTTGTGTTTTATTATCTGTAATGCCATCGCCACTGACATTCCAAGTATGTGTTCTTACACCAGCGTTATAAAATACCTCGTTGCCATTCCAATCCGTTCGTTTACTGTATTGTGCAAAAGCTTGAAGTCTATTTATTTGTATACGATTTGTGGCTCTAGTATCTTCAAATGCAACTAATGGTCCAGAAAAAGGAGTATAAGGTTGTGGATTTGTTTGACTAAAGATTGGAGGTCTAATTGAAAACCCAGCAGAATCTATAACTTCGTATTCAACCAAGCGATCTCTAATATCTTCATTCGTGTATTTTACAGACCACTCAACAGTACTTTCGTCATCAATTTTATAATCTCCTCGGTGTTCGGCATTAATAATGAAGGCATCTAAATCGTTACGCGCATGGGTTAATTGTGATCCGATTCCTTCACTAAACTCGACCTCTCCTAAATTTTCATCTCCAATATTCGTATTGACTTCTCCTAAACGGTATTGTGCCAAGATGTCGAAGTATTCTTGTTCTGTAGTATGATAAGCCGAAGCCACGAGTTTAAGCGTTAAATCTTCACTCGCAAAATAATTAGCTTTAAAAGCACCAAAATAGGTTTGGTATTGGTCTTTTTCTTGACCATCATAAAACACTAATAGCGCAACTGGGTCTTGTAAGGTTCCGAAATTAGTTTGTCTGTTTTCGGGTTTAAAATTGTATTTGTTTGAAGAGATATTCCCTAAAAAATTTAAATGAAATTTACTAGAAAAGCGGTACGTTAAATAGGTTTGTGCATCTGCAAAGACAGGTTCTACATTGCCTTCAGTCTCAAGACTATTTAGTAATAAACTATTGTCTCTATAACGTACACCTGCAATTCCTGAAAACTTACCATCTTTTGAAACAGTTTCAGCAGTAAGACTTCCTCCGAGTAAACTTAAATCTGCTCGTATACCGAAGTCAACCGGATTTCGATAGGTGATATCTAAAACAGACGATAACTTATCTCCATACTTCGCTTGAAATCCACCAGCTGAAAAATCGACATTATGGACCATATCGGTATTCACAAAACTCAAACCTTCTTGGTTTCCTGAACGAATTAAAAATGGTCTATAGACTTCAATTTCGTTGACATAAACTAAGTTTTCATCAAAATTCCCACCTCGTACAGAATATTGTGTACTTAATTCATTAGAAATATTAACTCCCGGTAATGTTTTTAAAATGTTCTCAACTCCTGGTTGTGCCCCTTTAATAGTTCTAATCATTTGTGGTGAAATGGAGGTGACTCCATCAACCGATTGTCTGGTGTTTGTATTAATAACCACCGTGGCAATTTGTTCAATCTCAATGAGCATTACAGGGTTGTATTCTATTTCTTGTCCGTTTTTTAAGTTGAATTTTTGTTCCACGCGCTTATGAGAAACGTGCGTGTAAATTACAGTAACTTCAACTCCAAAAGGGATTTTGAGTTCGTAAAACCCATTGCTGTTGGTCGCTGTGCCTTCGCCTGTATTTGTTGTGATATTTACTCCTTCTATAGGAAAATTACCTTCATCTAAAATAACACCTCTAATTATTGCGGATTGCGAAAAGGAAAGCAAACTAAACAGTAAGCTTATAAGGACTATAAAATGTAAGCGTTTCAAATATTTTATTTTTTTTAGTTAGCTTGAAATCAGGGTTTAGTATTAAACTTTAAATCTTTCTTGATATTGTATTAGACAGTTATTTTATCCAAACCAAAAAAGGAAAGGCCAAAAAGTAACTCGAAAAGTACAATAAACTTCAATTTACAGTTAGCTTAAATCAATGCGTAAAATTAATTTAAACTAAAGGTGTAAGAAAATTAGAGTCTATTTTCTAAAAAATGTCGCTTCAAATGTAGAACTATTTCCAACATTATCTGTTACAATTATTTTTAATTCGTTCTTGGTATCTTTTACGATATTATCATTAAAATCGTGTATTAAAGTATCTGTTTTATAATCGTATTCCATTAAAATCCATTTGCCATTAACTGTGGCTCTATATTTACTAATCCCAGTTAATTTGTCATCAATTTTAACTTTAAGATAGCGATAGTTACTGATCCATTTCTTATCATGAAAGTTGATAGGTGTTATAGTCGGAGGATCCATGTCAGTTGATAATGCATAGGTTCCTAAAGCTTTGCTACTAGCAGTTAAAATATTACCTTTCCGAGAAGTAGAAACATAGTAAGGCTTCCAATAATTACCATAAAATCTGGCGACATAAAGTTTGTCTTGATGTTCAGCTTTGTAATTGCTTAAGTCGTAATTAATATAAAAATTTTTCTGCATGGCGATGTTGTCATCACCAAGGAAAAGCGTATCAGAGCTGACTTTGAAATCAATATAGGAATCATCATACACTGTGTTTGGGTAGAAGTCAACAGTGATGTTTCCTGAAGTTAATTTTGTGGCTTTATCACTACTCACAAACGATTTTTTAGAGACATCCAAAATGCTATCTTTCTCAATAGTTTCAAGTTTTCCGTTTATAGGGATAACCACCCAAGATTCATTTTGGTTGTAATCTCGAATTCTCACTTTATAAACCGATGAGGTGCTGTCTTTTATTTCAACATAACCATTGTCATAAACATCTTTATAAATACTTAAAGGATTATTCTTTTGAATAAAAAGCTTTTGGATTTTAGCTTTCTTACTCACAAAATATTCATAGTCTAACAGTCGTTTTATGTGTTTGGTTTCTTCAAAACTAATACGTTTAAAATCAATTTCTAAGCTTTTATTTCCATTGAAAAACGTTTGAATATTACTCACTCCATTGTTATTTGGAGCTAAATCTTGTTTGTCAAAAGAGATGACACCAAAACCAACATTACCATAAGCCTTAATTTCTTCCACAGCATAATCTCCAGATTTTTGCGGAATTAATCGTAGTGGAACACGTTCGTTTTTACCATTAATAGTTGCATTTTCATCTTTAGGATAAGCAAAAACACCTGAAACATAAGGTGGTTTAGAGTCTTTAACTTCCATACCAAACAGTAATGGGTTCATTGGTCGTTCTAAGTTGTCTCTTATTTCAAAATGTAAATGAGGGCCACCAGAACTCCCTGTATTACCAGAATAAGCTATTACTTCGTCTGGCTGAATTAGCAATTCTTCGCTATGTGGAAATACCTCTACCTCAAAACTTTCTTTATCGTATTGGCATTGCTTAATATAAGCTTCTAAGCGTTCAGAGAATTTTTGAAGATGACCATAAACGGTGGTATAGCCATTAGGATGGGTTATATAGATCGCTTTTCCGTAACCAAAATGTGAGATCTTTATTCTACTGATATAGCCTTCTGCAGCCGCATAAACTTTTAGGCCTTCTTTTTGTTGCGTTTTAATATCTAATCCACCATGAAAATGAGTAGATCGAAGCTCTCCAAACGTACCCGCAAGCACTAAGGTAATATCCAATGGATGTCTAAAATAATCTTGTGGGTATTCTGATTGCCCGTAAACAGAACACGATATTAAAAAAATGAGAAAAAATTGTTTCATAAAATCAACTATTATAGCGAAAATATCAATTTGATTACGATTTGCAAATTATAAAATCGTATTATTTTTATTAACGGTTTAATTCACTTGAACTTATAATATTAAAAAATAAATGTAAAAGAATTGTATTTCTTCATTAGGTATGTTAACTTTGTTTCGATAGTATTGAATTGCTTTAATGAGTAAAATAGAAGACATTGTTGATGCGTTAGAGAATAAAATCAGTAAGATTTTACATAAGCAGGAGGTTTTAAAACAGACCAATGCTAAACTCTCAGATCAATTAGAACAGCAACAACAAAGGCTTCTAGAGCAGCAGGAAGAAATTTCTGCTTGGGTAGAAAAATATGATACACTCAAAATGGCGAATTCAATGCTTGGTAGTGACGAAAATAAACGAGAAACGAAGCTCAAAATAAATGCACTTATTAGAGATATTGACCACTGTATAGGACAATTATCAGAATAATATTGTAAATTTAGATTATAATGTCAGAACAATTAAAAATTAAACTTTCTATTGCAAATAGAGTTTATCCATTGACGATAAACCCAAGCCAAGAAGAAGGTTTACGTAAGGCCACAAAAAAAATTGAGGCTATGATTGGACAATTTGAGCAGAATTATTCTGTAAGAGATAAGCAAGATGTTTTGGCCATGTGTGCCTTGCAGTTTGCCGCTCAAGTAGAGCAAAAGTCAATAGATAAAGAGTATGTAAATGAAGAGGTACAGGAAAAGCTAGAAGCTTTAAATGAACTTTTAAATCAACATATTTAACTCGTACGTTCTTTTAAATACATAAGGTTACTGCCTACATTAGTTACATTTTTTGATAAACTCAACGATCAATTCTTTAAAAAGGGTGAGTTTAAGTTGTAAAATCGTGCTGTTAGTGCTGAACTCGTTTCAGTATCTTAGACAGATTTTTGATCAGCTTGTTAGCCCTAAACTTGTTTTTAAGGAGTTTATACAAAACCGATAACTGATGTAGGCTTTTTTTTTATACACTAAACTAAATAATGAACATGGACACTAACACAATTTTATATATTGTTGGAGGAGTAATATTAGGAGTAATACTAGGATATATAATAGCTAAATCTTTAGAAAAAGGTAAAGCTTCAAAACTAATTGCAAATGCAGAAAGTGAATCTCAATCTATTTTAAAACAAGCAAAATCGGAAGGAGAATCTCTAAAAAAAGATAAAATACTACAGGCTAAAGAAAAATTTATTGAGCTAAAATCAGAACATGAAAAAGTGATTTTATCTCGTGATAAAAAAATGGCTGAAGCGGAAAAGCGCATTAGAGATAAAGAATCGCATGTTTCTAATGAACTTAGTAAATCAAAAAAGGCTAATCAATCTCTTGAAGATAAAATTAAGGATTATGATTTTAGATTAGAATTTCTAGATAAAAAGCAAGAGGAAATAGAAAAGGCGCATAAAAGCCAAATAAAACAGTTAGAAGTCATTTCTTCATTATCTGCAGAAGAAGCAAAAAGTCAATTGGTAGAATCGCTTAAAGAAGAAGCTAAGACGGATGCTTTGGTGTTTATTCAAAATCACTTAGAAGAAGCTAAGTTAACAGCACAACAAGAAGCAAAGAAGATTATTATAAATACCATTCAACGTATTGGAACAGAAGAAGCTGTTGACAATTGTGTGTCTGTATTTAATATAGAGTCTGATGATGTTAAAGGTAGAATTATTGGTAGAGAAGGTCGAAACATTAGAGCTATTGAAGCGGCTACTGGTGTTGAGATTATTGTAGATGATACGCCGGAAGCTATTATCTTATCTTGTTTTGATTCTGTAAGACGTGAAATTGCACGTTTATCATTACACAAATTGGTGACTGATGGTAGAATACATCCTGCAAGAATTGAAGAGATCGTTAAGAAGACCGAAAAGCAAATTGAACAAGAAATTATAGAAGTAGGTAAGCGTACGGTTATCGATTTAGGAATTCATGGTTTACACCCTGAGTTGATTAAAATGGTAGGTCGTATGAAATACCGTTCGTCTTACGGACAAAACTTACTACAACACTCACGTGAAGTTGCTAAACTTTGTGGCGTAATGGCAGCTGAACTAGGTTTAAATCCTAAATTAGCAAAACGTGCAGGTTTATTACATGATATCGGAAAAGTACCATCATCTGAAACAGATGTTGAAACTCCACACGCTATCTTGGGAATGCAATGGGCAGAGAAACATGGTGAAAAACCAGAGGTTTGTAATGCTATTGGAGCTCACCACGATGAAATTGAAATGACAACGTTATTAGCACCAATTATTCAAGTGTGTGATGCTATTTCTGGTGCAAGACCAGGTGCAAGACGTCAAGTATTAGATTCTTATATACAACGTTTAAAAGATTTAGAAGATGTGGCCTTTGGGTTTACAGGTGTTAAGAAAGCTTATGCGATACAAGCCGGTAGAGAACTGCGTGTTATTGTAGAAAGCGAAAAAGTTACAGATGAGCGCGCTGCAGGTTTATCATTTGAGATTTCTCAAAAAATACAAACCGATATGACGTATCCTGGACAAGTAAAAGTTACAGTGATTAGAGAGACGAGAGCAGTGAATATTGCAAAATAATAAGAGTTACATATGTATTACTAAAATCCGGTTTTATACCGGATTTTTTTATGCCTTTTTTTAACTATCAATTAAATAAAATTAATGGCTCTTTAAAGTTAGACTTTTTTTTTGATGACATTTTTAATAGGCTTCGATGTTTAAGTATATCAACTATTAAATCAATTATTATGAAAAAAATCAATTTCTTGCTGTTTGCTTTTTTTGCATTACAATTAAGTGTCTTTGTCAGTTGTGATAAAGATAGTGAACCTATTGACGACGATGGTGGTGGTGGTGGACCACAAGCAGAATACGCATTAGGATGGAGTGGAGAGGACGACTTGGAAACCATTCCGACTTCAACCAATTTCAGTTTTGGGAACACCAGCTTACCTTCTTCTGTAGACTTGGTGCCTAAATTTCCTCCAATTGGAGATCAAGGTCAATATGGGACGTGTGTATCTTGGGCAGTAGGCTATAATATTAAGACTGCTTTAAATGGAATGAGTAAAGGCTATTCTACATCACAATTGGCTTCTACTTCCAACCAATTTAGCCCTAAAGATTTATTTACAGCTATTCCAGACAACATGAAAGGCGAAGATTGTAATGGAACTAATTTTTCTGAGGCACTCACTATTCTTCAAGATAGAGGTGTTGCTACTATGCAAACTGTACCCTATAGTGCTCTTGGAGATTGTTCTAGCTCTAATTTACAATCGAGTTGGACGAATGAAGCTAGTCAAAATAAAATAAAATATTGGAGAAAAATAGAGGCGAGTATTCAAAGTGTTAAACAGAATTTAGCGAATAATATTCCTGTAATATTAGGTGCGAAACTAGCCGATAATTTTATGAGTTGGGATAGTAATGTGGTTTTATCTTCGAGTACATCTTATAATAATGTAGGGCAACATGCTTATCACGCGATGGTCATTGCAGGGTATGATGATTCAAAAGGATCTGCGGGTGCTTTTAAAGTTATTAATTCTTGGGGTGACTTTTGGGGAGACAACGGATACATTTGGATAGACTATAACTATATGTTGAATGAGTTTTGTTCTGGTGGTAATGGTGACAAGCCACTTTTTATAGCGTCAGATCAAGAGGGAGGGGGAGATAATAATCCTCCAGATAATGTAGATCCGGTCACTACAGGTGTAGATTTAGCTCCATGGGTTTTTGCAGATTATTCAAATTATCAGTTGAGTGGAATTCCAAATGAACGTGTGATTGATTTTAATATTTACAATATTGGAAACCAAACAGCTTCGGCAAATGATGATTGGTCTATCTATTATATTTATTTCAATGCGTATAATGCTAATGATTATGGTGTAATTTATTATGATCAATTCAACACCTCAATTGCTCAAAACACCTACAATTGCCCAACAGCGGATAACTGTGTTTTTAATTTAGAAATTCCATCTGGTAGTAGTTTTACACAAACGGCTTGGGGATTAGATAGTCAGGTGAGAACCTATTATATGCCAGAATTATCAGGATATTATTATTTGGTTCTCATTGCGGATGCTGAAGACAAATTTAATGAACAAGATGAGTTGAACAATCTCTTTTATACAACTCTAAATCCAAAATATTTTGATTTTGGTTACAGTTCTAGATCATCATCTCAAGACGGAAACGAGACCAGTGATAATTTTAGTCAATTCAATTTTGTTAATAACGGTGAGCCAAACTTACAGGCTTTAAAGAAAAATAATCACCAAACCGTGGTTACGGATAATTTTAAAAATGCCTATACACAACAGGAAATTTTAGAGTTTATCAAACGTGAAAAAATCAACGGAAATATCGATAGTAAAGTTGATGCTTATATTCAACATACTAAGGATAAATATTATGGAAATTAAGATTTAAATAATTTATGAAGTTTCAATGCCTATGTTCATTAACGTTAGCATAGGCTTAGAAACTTCATTTCAATATATAAACTACATGAAACATTTCGTTTTAGTATTGCTCGCATTTGTCCAATTATCTTGTGCAACTCAAAATTCTTCACCTGGTGAAGATAACAGCATTAAAAAATTAATCATAAAAGATCAACCCGTTTATATTGAAAACAAGACGATTAATGATATTGTTGATTTTACGTTTTTTTTAGAAAAACATCTCATTAGTGAAGGTGTTTATCAGGTTAATGTAAAATCCGGTATTACCTTTAAAAAATGTATTTTCAAGAAGCCTGTAACTGCTTTTAGGAAAATGGTGGATGGTAAGATTGTACTTACATCTTTTCAAGGGAACGTATCGTTTATAGATTGTGTTTTTCAAGACGAGGTAAATTTTAGAGGAAGCCGCATTATGGGTAGAACAGATTTTACGGGGTCAACCTTCAATGATAGCGCTAATTTTGAAGAATTAAACTGTTATGACAATGCCTATTTCAATCAATGTGTGTTTGAAGGAGTGTCACGATTTCAAAATGCATTTTTCAATCAAAAAGCTAATTTTATGAGTGCTGAATTTGATGAAGTTATAAGCTTCCAAAACAGTATGTTTAATTCAGAATTACAATTTAGTGCGAGCAAGTTCTATAAATATGCGGATTTCACATTAGTTGACTGTAGAGGGAAAGTCCTTTTTAATTATGCTGAATTTACTGAAAAAGCAGATTTTAGCCATTCCATATTTGCTCAAGATTTCCACTTTGTAAGCACAAAAAACAATACTACTAATTTTAACAACTGTAGATTTTTAGGAAAAGTTAGCTTTAATAAGCTAGACGTTTTAAACACGTTGAGTCTTAATGAAAGCTATTTTTTGTTAGACATGCCCAAAATAGATGTTTCATCAAAAAAACTAATTAAAAATAGCAACTAAGCTTGGTCAGAAACAAGTGCTTTTTGCTTTTTAAAAGTTAGAATGAACGCAGTACCTTCATTAAGTTTACTTTCTAATTCAATTTCACCATTTAAAGCTTCAACCTGTGTTTTTGTGATATAGAGTCCAATACCTCTAGAGTCTTTTCTATCTGTGCCATGAAATGTTTGGTACATGTCAAATAATTGATCCTTAAATTTTGCGGTGTCTATACCTATTCCATTATCTGAAATAAGAATTTTTATCGTGTCTTTAGTATGAATAGATTGAATAACTATTTGAGATTTTTTATTAGGATCTGCATATTTTATACCGTTTGAAATTATGTTGTAAAACACGCTTTCTAAATAAGACCGGTTAGAAAATAAGGTTTCATCTTGTCTTAAGGCATTGTGGATCGTAACCTCGTTTTTGGTACTGTCTAATGTTAAACTTTCTGATATTTTGCTAATACAGCTGTGTAAGTTGATATGCTCATTAAACTGGTGTAAATTCACTTTAGACTTTATACTAATAATGTCATCTAAATCAACTATTGTTGTTGTTAACGATTCTGAAATAGATCTTAAATGCCCAATAAGTTCTTTTTTTTCAGATTCTTCTTTAGCCTCATCATAAAACTCTAATATGTTCTTTAGATTCCCAATATGAGTATTCAAATTATGAGAAACGATATGAGTAAAACTGTATAATCGTTTGTTTTGACTAGTGATAAGTTGAAGGTTTTTTTTGAGTTGCGCTTCACTGTTTTTAGTCGTGGTTATATCTGTATGGGTGCCAATAATACGAGAAGGTTTGCCTTTATGATCTCTTTTTGCAATTTTTCCTTTATCTAAAATCCATTTATAAGAACCATTTTTACATTGAATACGATATTCATGTTCATACAAATCAATTTTACCATCCAATAAGGAATTAAAATCACTGTAGTAGGATTCCTTATCATCTTCATGCACCTTATTATCCCAAAATTCAGAAGTGTTTTTTAGCTCATTTTCAGCATAACCAATAATCTGTTTCGATTCTTTAGAGTAAAATACTTTGTTGGTAATAATATTCCAATCCCAAAGTCCAACATTAGATAATTCTAATGCAATTCTATGTTTCTCGTCTTCTAGTGAGCACTCCGAGGTTGTGCCGTTTTTATAACGATTTGACTTATAGTTTTTTAGGCTTAGACTGGGGAATTTCATTGCTTTTTCTTTAATTTTAAGACACAAATAGAATCAGTTTGTCACAATAAAAATGATGTTTTATTTTCTTGGATGAAATTTATTTAAAACCTCACTGAGATGAGAACGATCTACATGCATATATATTTCAGTAGTGGTAATACTTTCATGGCCAAGCATCATTTGTATAGCTCTTAGATCTGCTCCATTTTCTAATAAATGTGTCGCGAAAGAATGTCTAAAAGTATGTGGTGATACGTTTTTATTTAATCCTGTTTTTTCTACAAGTTGTTTGATGATCGTAAAAATCATAGCTCTTGTGAGTTGTTTGCCGCGCCTATTTAAAAATAATATATCTCTGTGTGCATCAATCACAGGTATATGAGGTCTAATATCTTTAATATATATAGTAATGTATTTTTTAGTTAATGGACTTATAGGTACAAAACGTTGTTTATCACCTTTTCCTGTAACTTTTATAAAATCTTCTTCAAAAAATAAATCAGATAGCCTAAGGTTGGTCAGCTCACTAACACGTAAGCCGCAACTGTATAAAGTTTCTATAATCGCTCTGTTGCGTTCTCCTTGTGGTAACGATAAATCTATAGCAGAGATTAACGCATCTATTTCATCTATAGATAACGTATCTGGCAACTTTCTGCCAATTCTTGGGGACTCAATTAAATCTACAGGATTATTTGTTCTATAATTTTCAAAAATTAGGTAATCAAAAAAATTGCGAAGTCCAGAAATCAATCGCGCTTGCGATCTTGGATTTAAGGATTTTGATACCGAGTATATAAATTGCCTTAAACTTTCCGATTCAATTGTCAGTGGACTTTCAGTACTCTCAAATTCATAAAGATATTTGATGAGTTTCTTTACATCAAAAGTGTAATTATCAATTGTGTTCTGGGCTAGACCTCTTTCGATCTTTAAATATTCTATGTACATTTTTATGGCATCTTCCCACTTCATTTAATATTTTTTTTTGAAATCATGCTCACATTTATAAATATAATCGATATGTAAATATATAACGAACTTTAAAACAATTTAAATTATGAAAAATTTATTTTTTGCTGCGTTTGCAGTATTTGCTTTTACAAGCATTAATGCACAATCATTTGGTGCTTTGGGCGGATTATCTTTATTGTCAGCTAAGGTTGAACAAAGTGGTTTTCAGGGTAGTAAAGACTCTCAGGCAGGGTTTCATTTTGGAGCTTTTGGGGAATTTAAAATATCAGACCAGTTTGCGATTCAACCAGAATTAACGTTTACAATCGCGGGTGATGTTTCCATTTTTTCTATTAATGGAATCGCTAAATACTATGTAGCGGAAGGCTTTAATGTCCAAGCAGGTCCACAAATTGGATTTGTAGGTGGTGATTTTGCTAAATCAATTGATACTTATGATAGTGGCTCAAAATTAAATTTTCAACTGGCATTTGGCAGTGGATATGATATTACCGAAAACGTCTTTGTGCAAGCGCGTTATGGTTTTCAATTGAATAATCATTATACCGGTAGTGTAGATGCGAAATCTAAACTCACAGGATTTTTATTCACGGTAGGCTACAAATTTATTTAATTCAAATAAATTTTATAAATAGGTTTTAACAGACGGTTTAACCTTAATAGGTAGCCCACAATTTGAATAGCATTTCGTTAGAAGCGATGGAGAGAATGCTATTCAAATTATGGGCTATGCTATAACTTAGGTATTGCCAATCGGGCAGATTCTGATGGGTTTAATAATAACTTGGGTACATTTCAGTTTAGTGTGGGCTTTAGATTAATTAAGGTAGGTATACTGCTAAAACTGAAAAACATGAATTAAGTTTGTGTTAAATTGTTAATAAGTTAAATTTTAAACATCTAAAAATAAGTTAGTTATTTGCAAGTGTTAAAAATAATGTTAATAACTATACGGTGAAATTTTCATATTAAATAAAAAAGGCTTTAGTTTGTAGTAATCAATTTAAAACTTATAATATTATGAAAAAATTATTTTTATGTGCTGCGTTTGCAGCGTTTGCTTTTACAAATGTAAATGCTCAAGAAGTGAAATTTGGTGCTAAGGCTGGTTTAAATCTTGCTACTATTGGTGGTGATTTTGAAGATGCAGAGTCTCTTACATCATTCCATATTGGAGGTGTTGCTGAGATTATGATTTCTGACAAATTCTCTGTACAGCCAGAATTATTGTATAACTCTGTAGGTGCATCAACTGATTATACTGAATCTTTTGAAGGTGTTACTGTAAATGCTGAAGGTAAAATAAAATTAAACTACATTAGCTTGCCTATTATGGCAAAGTATTATGTGGCTGAAGGTTTTAGTGTTGAGGCAGGTCCACAAATAGGTTTTTTGATGTCAGCAAATGAAGAATATGAAGTTTCTGGTGGAGGTTTTTCGGAAAGCGGTGATGAGGATGTAAAAGATAACTTCAAAAGTATAGATTTTGGATTTGGTATAGGTGCTGGATACAAAATGGAGAGTGGTTTAAATTTTGCATTACGCTATAACTTAGGTTTATCTAATATTGCAGAGGATGCTGGTGATGATTTTTCAGCACAGAATAATGTATTTCAAGTATCAGTAGGATATACGTTCTAAGTAGAATTACTTATTTCAAAATAAATATCAAAGAGAGGCAATTTGCCTCTCTTTTTTTGTTTAAAAACTTTCAGTAGAAGAAGAGTCAGTCTCAATTAATGGTTCAGGAGTCTATTTCAGTTTTTACAGTCTTTACTATAGATGAAAATTTTATATCCATCCAAAATTACAATATGCTTTTATAATGCAAGGTCATATTAAGGAGACGTTTTAGTGATGCCAATATTAGGTAAGTATAAACCCAATGAAAAATTCAGCGTTTTACTTGGGGCACAATTAGATTATATCCTAGAAGAAGGAATAAAAAGGTTAGGCATAAGGATAGCGATTGGTTTATCATATGATGTTACAAAACATTTTTTAATCGATTTACATTATTCTTATAGATTGACTAATAGAATAGAAGATATGGAAGATTTCGATTTTAAATTCAGTAGCAACTTTTTTCAACTTAGGATAGTTAATTTGCCATAATCTGAAAATATATTGTTTATTGTAAAACAGCTAATTAGCTGTTTTATCTGATTAAAAACATATAATATCGATGAAATACACTATATTTTAACATAATTGCGCTTTGTACTATAGAACTAAAGTCTACATTTGCCGACCAATTAAATTATCAATTTAAACTTAAATTATGAAAAAATTATTATTTACAGCTGCAGTAGCAGTATTAGGATTTACAAGTGTAAGTGCACAAGAAGAAGCTACAACTACAGGTTTTGCTAAAGGTGACCTTTTTGTTAGTGGTTCTGTTGGTTTTAACAGTTCTAAAACTGGTGATGCTAAAAGTAACGATTTAAACTTTTCTCCATCTGTTGGTTATTTTATTTCTGAAAACATAGCTTTAGAAGTTAACCTTATGGTAGGTACTGAGGAGAATGCAGCAGAAGATAAATTAACAAGTGTTGGTGCTGGTTTAGGTGCGACTTATTTCTTTACTCCTTCTAGTAAATTTTCATTTACAGTAGGTGCTGGTGTTGATTACGCAAACAGTAAGTTTGAGCCTAATGGAGGTGGTGAAGCAAAAGTAGATACTTTTGGATTTGCTGTTGCACCAGGTGTACATTATTTTATTTCAGACAAATTTGCTTTAAGAGCTTCAGTAGGTGCTTTATCTTACGAAAGTACTAAAGTTGATGGAGCTGATGATGCAACAAACGATTTTGGATTAAACATTGATTTGTCTGATATCAACTTTGGTATCGTTTACAAATTCTAATAAATTTAAAATTTATTTTATATTAAAAACCGAAGCAATCGCTTCGGTTTTTTTATGCGCATATTTTATATATTTACTACATGAAACGAGCATGCTGAAAGTTTTGTTTCAAATGAAGTGTTTACTAGCGAACAGCATGTGACCATAAAAAATAATAGATATAAACACATGAAAAAAATAATCATCATCAACGGTCCTAATCTTAATCTATTAGGTAAGCGCGAAACCAATATATATGGTAATCTCACCTTTATGGAGTTTTTTGATTCTGTAGTAGAAAAATATCCTAATGTAACTTTAGAGCATTTTCAGTCTAATATAGAAGGCGAGCTTATAGATAAATTGCAAGAGGTTGGTTTTACTTACGATGGTGTTATTTTAAATGCTGCCGCTTACACGCATACGTCTGTAGGGATTGGTGATGCTGTTAAAGCTATTACAACTCCGGTTGTAGAAGTGCATATTTCTAATACATTCTCAAGAGAAAAATTCAGACATAAATCGTTTATCTCTCCTAATGCTAAAGGCGTCATTTTAGGCTTTGGCTTGCAGAGTTACGAGTTGGCTATAGAGAGTTTTATTTCAAAATAGTAGCAACAACCCAGACCATAAGCAAAAGCGTTCTAACTGTTGCGACTATTAATTTGTTTTATATGAAGAGGTTGATCAAAATACTTTTATTTTTTATTGTAATAACGGGCTCGGTTGGTTTGCAAGCGCAGACTGATTTTGGTATTAAAGGAGGACTCAATTTCACCTTTTTTAATGTTGAAGAAGCTAATTTTGGTGAGAACTCAGATGTACAATTAGGATTTTATGCAGGTTGCTTTGCCGATTTTGAAATAGAAAACGATTTTCATTTACAACCCGAATTACTTTTTATAAGACTTGGAGATTTTAAGTTTTTAAATGCTCCACTTTATTTAAAGTACAATATCAATGATGATTTTAATATCCTTGTTGGTCCGAGTCTTAATTATTTCTTCGATTTTTTTAATGCTAAACTTAAGGTGAGAGCAGATTTAGGATTTGCTTATAATCTAACTTCAAAATTAGATCTACACATGAAATACACCATAGGTTTTGAAGAAATCTCACCGAACGGATTGTTTCTTGGTTTAGGGTATAAATTATAAATTCCATTGTTTTTTTACAAAAGAGTTAACCTTTATAGTAATAGAGTTGACTAGACCATTAAACTTTTACGATTGTTTTTTTGCGAAAACAACAAACTTGTTAAACAGCTGTTAAGCCTTATTGTTACTAGTATTTTGGTTATTAGCTTTGATGCTTTAACCCAAATAAAACAATAACAATTATGAAAAAATTAATAGTTTTTACAGGAGTATTTTTATTTGCTTTAACATCAGTTAATGCGCAATCAGATTCAAAAACGGTTCAGCTAGGAGCCAAGGGAGGTGTCAACTTTTCTAAGATAACAGGTGACGATTTTGAGGATGTGGATGCAAGAACAAGTTTTAATGTTGGTTTAGTTGCCGAAATTCCGCTTTCGGAACGTATTTCCTTTCAGCCAGAGGTTTTTTATTCAGGTCAAGGTTTTGATATTGTACAAGGTGAAGATAGAATTTTTAACGCTAGTGAAGATATCGAATATCAATTAGACTACATCCAAGTTCCATTACTACTTAAAGCTTATTTAGTAAAAGGATTGAGTGTTGAAGCAGGTCCACAGTTTGGATTTAAAATCCATGAAGAATTTGATTCGGAACCAAACTCAGATGGTGGAGATTTAGAAATAGATGAAGATGATTCTTATGTTAAGGATTTCGATACGAGTTTAGCATTTGGTACGTCATATAAGTTTGATGGTGGTTTCTTTATCAGTGCACGTTACACCATGGGATTATCTAGCATATTTAAAGACGATACACTTTTTGAAAATGTAGATGGTAAAAATGAAGTTTTGCAAGTTGGTCTAGGCTTTATGTTCTAGTCTAACAATCAAAAATAATGGTATAAAAAAAGTTCCAGATAATTCTGGAACTTTTTTGTTTTTGTATAAAATATAATTCTAATTATAAGTGTATCACTTCATCATAAGCAGCTGCAACAGCTTCCATAACGGCTTCACTCATGGTTGGGTGAGGATGCACTGTTTTTAATACTTCATGTCCTGTAGTTTCTAACTTACGACCTAAAACAGCTTCAGCAATCATATCGGTAACACCAGCACCAATCATATGGCAACCTAACCATTCTCCATATTTAGCGTCAAAAATCACTTTTACAAAACCATCTTTTGCACCACTAGCACTTGCTTTACCAGACGCTGAGAATGGGAATTTACCAATCTTAACATCTAAACCTTGTGCTTTGGCTTGTGCTTCGGTTAAACCAACACTTGCAATTTCTGGTGAGCAATACGTACAACCAGGAATATTTCCGTAGTCTAAAGCTTCAACATGTTGACCAGCAATTTTTTCTACACAAAGAATCCCTTCAGCAGAAGCAACGTGTGCTAAAGCTTGTCCTGGAGTAACATCTCCAATAGCATAATAGCCAGGAATGTTTGTTTGGTAGAAATCGTTAACCAAGATTTTATCTCTGTCAACAGCAATACCAACATCTTCTAATCCTATATTTTCAATATTAGATTTAATACCAACCGCAGATAATACGATATCGGCTTCTAATACTTCTTCTCCTTTTTTAGTTTTTACAGTGGCTTTAACTCCAGCACCAGAGGTGTCAACAGAAGTCACTTCTGCAGAAGTCATAATCTTAATACCAGATTTTTTAAAGCTACGTTCTAGTTGTTTAGATACATCGTCATCTTCAACAGGTACTATTTTGTCTAAATACTCTACTATAGTCACTTCTGTTCCTAATGAATTGTAGAAATATGCAAACTCTACACCAATAGCACCAGAACCTACAACAATCATCTTCTTAGGTTGTTTTTCTAAAGTCATGGCTTGTCTGTAACCAATTACTTTTTTACCATCTTGTGGTAAACTTGGTAACTCGCGAGAGCGGGCTCCGGTAGCAATTATAATATGATCAGCAGAATATACAGTCCCGTCAACCTCAACTTTCTTTCCGGTTTTTAGGGTTCCAAAACCTTCAATAACGTCAATTTTATTCTTTTTCATTAAGAATTTTACGCCATTACTCATACCTTCAGCAACACCGCGACTACGTTTTACAACAGCGCCAAAATCGTGTTCAGCACCAGAAACTTTAAGTCCGTAATCTTCAGCATGTTTAAGGTATTCAAATACTTGAGCAGATTTTAAAAGGGCTTTTGTCGGAATACAACCCCAATTTAAGCATACCCCACCAAGGCTTTCTTTTTCTACAACAGCAGTTTTAAATCCTAATTGTGATGCTCTAATTGCAGTTACGTAGCCACCTGGACCACTTCCTAATACTATTATATCGTATTTACTCATGAGAAAGTTTTTTTATTGAATTTTTGAAGTTACAAAAATAACAAATTCCAAAAAGAAAATGCCAAATTCCAAAACGTTTAAAGTGCCATATGTGTTTTCTAAGATGATATTTGGGATTTAGTGCTTGTTATTAAAGGATTATAGCTATAAATCATCTGTAAAATGTTTACGCTTTTTATCGTGTTGAAACTTGTCTTTGTTATAAACTTTTGACTGTCCTTTAGGGATTGATAAAGACTCCCAATGTTCTCCTTTTATTAATTTTCCAATAAATACAATCTGACCAACATGATAAGCGTAATGCATCATTTGTCTATTAATGGCCTCAGTTACAGAATGACCTTGATGTCTTATGTAAATAATGTTCTCTAAATCTGATACGTTCAAAGGAGTAATGGCTTCAAATAGACAACTCCAACCTTGATTCCAGGCCGTTAATAATGCTTCTTTAGAATCAAAATTAGCTATAAATTCTTCGTCGCGATGTCTCCATTCTTTTTCACCATCTTCAGTTAAAAAGTTGGTCCATCGACTCAACATATTACCAACAAGATGTTTTACTATTATGGCAATGGAATTTGAATCTTGAGCAAATTCTTTTTTGAGGTCATCAAAAGACAATTGAGCCATCGTTTTGTCTCCAAGAGATTTGTAATATTCAAATTGTTTTATGGTGCTTGTTAAATAACTATTCAAAATATAGAAGTTTAATAATTGGTGTGAGAAGCTTAAAACAGAGTACCAGTAAGTTACATTATGTAGTCCAATAATTAGGATCTAAATAGGGATGTCTTCATCGGAATTTAAAAAATCAATGCGCTATATAAGTGTAAGTTTTATAACGATTTTAAGACTCTTTAGTAAACTAATCTCTAGTTTTACTAATTTACTATTTATAAATGAATTCTTAATGAGAAATTATATTATTGTCCTTTTCGTTGTTTTGCTTTCGAGCTGTAAAAATGAAAACGCTAACACTATTAAAACAGATTTAGAAACGAATCCGAAGACCTTAAAAGCTGATGCTATTATCAGTAAATCTATTGCCGTTTCTGGTGGTGAACGCTTTAAGCAATCGAGTTTAAAGTTTGAATTTAGAGATGTTTATTACCAAGCATTACGTAAAAATCACGAATTCCTTTTGGTACGTGTTTTGGTGAATGAGAAAGATTCTATTTTTGATATGTTGAGCAATGTAGGGTTTGAGCGTTACCATAACGATGCCTTTGTAAAGCTTGAAGATTCAATCGCTAATGTGTATTCTGCTTCAGTAAATTCGGTGCACTATTTTTCGGTATTACCTTATGGATTAAATGATACCGCGGTTAATAAAACGCTTTTAGAAAGTGAACAAATTAAAAACAAGGATTACCATAAGATAAAAGTAACTTTTGATGAGTTAGGTGGAGGAGAAGACCATGAAGATGTTTTTGTGTATTGGGTAAATAAGGAGACTTTTAAGGTCGATTATTTAGCATATTCATACGCTGAAGTTAGTGGTATTGGTATGCGCTTTAGAGAGGCTTATAACGAACGTTACATTAAAGGACTGCGCTTTGTGGACTATAATAACTATAAAACAGAAGACACGTCTATTCCAGTTGAAAATCTTGGAAAGGCTTTTGAAGCGGATCAGTTAAAATTACTCTCTAAAATTGAACTCGAAAATATAACCGTAGATTTAGTTAACAACTAATTCTTCAGATGTTTTACTGTTTTTTGTTATAGTAACTTTATAAAGACCACCGTTAAAATCGTCGGCCATATCGTCATACTTATCTTCACCTAATAAGCCATTTGCAAATTTTGGTGTGGTATTACTATGACCAACAACTAATACCGTTTTGCCTTTTGTTTTTTCCATAAAGGCATCAACTTGTAAATCAGAAGGATTGTAGAACTGAATTTCTAAATTATTTGCTTTTGCAGTTGGTGTAGCGGTTTGCTTTGTTCTGTTGTAATCTGTGGAATATACAGCGTCAAATTTTATGTCCTTAAAATGTTTTGCCCAATTTTCAGCACGCATGAGACCTATATCCGTAAGATTTGGGTTATGGTTAGAGCTGTCCGTTCTATCTTTTTCTGCATGTCTAATTAAATAATAAGTAGAGACATCTTCTTTCTTTTCTGTTTTCTCAGCACAAGAAGGAAATACAAATAATGAAATAAGCCCTATTAGAAGTAATTTTTTCATAATGAATTGGATTAGTGTATGCTAAGATAATATCTTTAGATTAAAGACGGTAATCTAGATATAAAAATTAAGACGATTGATAAATAAGGTATTAAGGTAACTGATTTAAGTTATCCTATGCCAATTCTAACGCAATCTCTATCATGTTTTTAAACGTGGTTTCACGTTCTTTACTTGTTGTGCTTTCACCTGTAACTAAAGAATCTGAAATGGTTAAAATAGCTAAAGCATTTACCTTATGTTTTGCAGCAACCGTATATAGTCCGGCAGCTTCCATTTCTACACACAGTACCCCAAATTCTGACCATTTTTTATAGGCTTCTTTTGTGTCTTCATAAAAGACATCAGAAGATAAAACGTTACCGGCTTTTATCTTGATATTTTTAGCACGAGCGGCTTCTACAGCTTTCATAAATAAGCCAAAATCTGCAGTTGGAGCATAATTGGCACCACCAAATCGCGACTCATTAACACCAGAGTTAGAAGAGGCAGCCATCGCTAAAACGACGTCTCTTATTTTTACATCCTTTTGATAAGAACCTGCACTACCTACTCTTATGAGGTTTTTTACACCAAATTCTGTTATAAGTTCGTTGGCATAAATTGAAATGCTAGGTACTCCCATGCCTGTTCCCATTGTAGAAACGCGTTTACCTTGGTAAGTCCCAGTATAGCCAAACATACCTCTAACTTCATTGAAGCATTTTGGGTCTTCAAAAAAAGTTTCAGCGATCCATTTGGCTCTTAATGGGTCTCCTGGTAATAATATAGTTTCTGCAATTTCGCCTTTTTGGGCTCCGATATGTACACTCATGCCACAAAGTTAAGCAAAGTGATTTAATTAATAGGCAGCAGTTGACACAAGATTATTCATCATTGCAACTCCAGATGAAGCTCCAATTCTATCGACACCTATATCTATATATTTTTGAGCCGTTTCGGCATCTCTAATACCACCTGAAGCTTTAATTTTAAGTTGCTTTCTTACGGTTTTTCTCATTATTTTAACCGCTGTTAGCGTTGCGCCGCTTTTTGAGAAACCTGTAGACGTTTTTACAAAATCAGCTTTAGCATCTATACAGATTTCACAAGCTTTTACGATTTCGTTTTTTGAAAGTTCACTAATTTCTAAAATAACTTTTAGTGTCGTGTTCCCAATAGCGGTTTTAACTTTGCTGATATCTTTGAGCACTGCAAGGTAATTCTTGCTTTTAAGTCTACCAATATTCATTACCATATCAATTTCTGTGGCACCTTGGTCGATAGCTGTTTTAGCTTCAAATATTTTAGCTTCTGTAGACATGGCTCCTAACGGGAAACCGACGACGCTACAGATTTTTACTTCAGATCTACCCAAAGCTTGTTTAGCTAGTAAAACATTACTACTGTTAACGCAAACAGAGTGGAAATTATATTTTAAAGCTTCGTCGCAAAGTTTTAAAACTTCTGCTTCAGTAGCAGATGCACTTAATAAAGTGTGGTCTATGTATTTATTTAATTTCATTTTATTATAAGTAGGGTTATAACATAATTAGCTTTAGTAATTCTCTGAACATGAGGTATTACTAGACAATAATTAAAAAGTCTTAAAGTTTCGTTGGAATTAAATAGCTCGACAAAACTAATCATTTATCCGTTAAAAGGAGTAATAAAAAAAATATTTTATCATGCAGTTCGTCGAATAATTGTTGATAACTCTTAAACTATTTAATTTTTAGGATGATAGAAACTCAATTTAATAAGATTTTTTTCCAATGTTATTTGTTTTATTAATCATTATAAAAAAGGAAGAGCAACACTCCTTTCAAGCGCTTGAAATTTGTGTTGCTCTTAACCAACCAATCAATATAAGGACTATTTAAAATCTATATTGTTACAATGTTATTAAACTTTCTGTGTAACTAAATCACCTTGATTTCTAAAGACGAGCTGTCCATCGAATTCATCAAGTAAAATAATACTGTCTGTAGTAACACGACCAGCTAATATTTCTTTACTCAGTTGATTTAAAACATCTTTCTGTATCACTCGTTTTACAGGTCTTGCTCCGTATTCTGGATTATAACCTTTATCTGCCAAATAACTTACTGCTTCTGGTGTAGCATCAAACGTAATTCCTTGTTTAGCGATCATTTTAGTGATGCCTTTTAGTTGTAAACCTACAATATCAATAATGTTTTCTTTAGATAATGGAGTAAACATTATGGTATCATCAATTCGATTTAAAAACTCTGGTCGTACGGTTTGTTTTAATATGGCCAAAACATCCACTTTTGCCGCTTCAATTGCTGAAGGAATATCCTTTGTAGCTTCAAAACGCTCTTGTATAATCTGGCTTCCTATATTAGAAGTCATTATTATAATAGTGTTTTTAAAATCAGCAACACGTCCTTTATTGTCCGTTAAACGACCTTCATCTAATACCTGTAATAGGATATTGAAGGTATCTGGATGTGCTTTTTCAATTTCATCTAGCAGCACTACAGAATATGGTTTTCTACGAACGGCTTCTGTTAATTGTCCTCCTTCATCATAACCAACATATCCTGGAGGTGCACCAACCAAACGACTTACAGCGTGGC
This sequence comes from Winogradskyella thalassocola, assembly GCF_900099995.1. Classification (GTDB taxonomy): domain Bacteria; phylum Bacteroidota; class Bacteroidia; order Flavobacteriales; family Flavobacteriaceae; genus Winogradskyella; species Winogradskyella thalassocola. The sequence goes on along the minus strand of NZ_FNCZ01000012.1, from coordinate 17,552 downwards.
GTTCTTGATATTCGCTCATATCTATACGTGTCATCGCATTTTCATCATCAAACAAATATTCGGCTAATGCCTTTGCTAACTCCGTTTTACCAACACCTGTTGTTCCTAAGAATAAGAAGGTTCCGACTGGCTTTTGTGGGTTTTGAAGTCCTGCTCTAGAGCGACGGACAGCATCACTAACCGCTTCAATAGCTTCTTCTTGTCCAACAACACGTTTATGTAATTCGTCTTCAAGTTTTAGTAATTTTTCACGATCACTTTGAAGCATTTTGGTTACCGGAATTCCAGTCCATTTCGCAACGACTTCTGCAATATCCTCATAAGTTACTTCCTCTTTAATTAAGGATATTTCATTCTGTTCAGATAATTCCTTTTGAAATTTTTCAAGTTGCTCTGTGGCTTCCTTAATTTTTCCATATCGGATTTCAGCTACTTTACCGTAATCACCATCACGCTCTGCGCGCTCAGCTTCAATCTTAAAGTTTTCGATTTCTTGTTTGATATTCTGAACATTATCGACAACTTCTTTTTCAGATATCCATTTCGCATTCAGCTCATTTCGTTCTTCTTTAAGATTTGCTAAATCAGCTTTTAAGCTTTTTAGTTTTGTCTCATCTTTTTCACGTTTAATGGCTTCATGTTCAATTTCAAGCTGCATAATCTTACGATCTAAAACATCTAACTCTTCTGGTTTAGAGTTGATTTCCATTCGTAATTTAGACGCCGCCTCATCCATTAAATCAATAGCTTTATCTGGTAAAAAACGATTGGTAATATAGCGTTGCGATAATTCTACAGCACCAATAATAGCTTCATCCTTAATTTGAACTTTATGGTGTGCCTCATATTTTTCTTTAATACCACGAAGAATAGAAATAGCGCTTTCTGTATCTGGTTCATCAACTTTTACCATTTGAAAACGACGTTCTAAGGCTTTGTCTTTTTCAAAATATTTTTGATATTCATCTATTGTCGTTGCTCCAATAGCTCTTAACTCTCCACGTGCTAAAGCCGGTTTTAAAATGTTTGCAGCATCCATGGCGCCTTGTCCACCACCAGCACCAACGAGTGTGTGAATCTCGTCAATAAATAGAACGATATCTCCGTCACTTTCTGTAACTTCTTTGATAACTGCTTTTAGGCGTTCTTCGAATTCGCCTTTATATTTTGCGCCAGCAATTAAAGCTCCCATATCTAAAGCAAAGATCTGTTTGTCTTTTAGATTTTCTGGAATGTCACCATCAATTATTCTATGTGCTAAACCTTCGGCAATGGCTGTTTTACCTGTTCCTGGTTCTCCGACTAAAATCGGATTGTTTTTAGTTCTACGCGATAAAATTTGAAGTATTCTTCGTATTTCTTCATCACGTCCAATAACAGGGTCTAATTTTCCATCTCGTGCTAATTGGTTTAAATTTTTGGCATATTTACTAAGGGAGTTATAAGTTTCCTCTTGACTCTGAGACGTTACTCGGTCTCCTTTTCTTAACTCTTCAATAGAGGCATTTAAACCTTTTTCAGTAACACCTTGATCTTTTAAAATTTGAGCAATTTTACTTTTAGATTTAAAAATGGCTAAAACCAAATGTTCAATGGATACGAAATCATCATTCATCTTTTTAGCTATGATTGACGCTTCGTTTAAAGTTTTACTAGCTTCACGTGATAGCATAATATCTCCACCTGAAACTTTAGGAAAACTCTCGAGTTCTTTGTCTAATATTTGTTGAAGTATAGACACGTTAACATTCAACTTTTTAAGTAGGAATGGTAATACGTTTTCATCAACATTGAAAAGCGATTTAAAAATGTGCTCATTTTCAATTTGCTGATGACCAAAACCTTGAGCGAGCTGCTGTGCTTGCTGTATGGCCTCTTGCGATTTAATGGTATAGTTATTAAAGTTCATCTTTTATGTTTTTAGTCGTCACTTTGAGGACAGTCGAAATGTCTTTATGACTAGACTAAACTCAAACCAACTTTGTTTTAATTTATTGTTGTGTTCGGTTAACAATGGGCAATTATCTTACCAATATGAAAATGTAGGAATTAAACGACAAAATGTCTGACTAACTACGTTTAGGTATGACGTTTTGGCTGTTTAGAGGTTGGGATTGTGGATTGTATAGTTCATGTATGGGTTGGTTATAGTGTAACTTTCCAATTACATTCTATTTTTGAAAAAAAAGTACTATACATTATGATCAAATTTTACTTCATTCTATTTTCTCTTTTATGTTTAAATCTCAATGCACAGTCTGTAGAAGACGACTTTGAGGGCATTGGAACAATAACCACATGGTTTGGGGATGATTGTGAAATGGATAGTAGTGCTAATAATCCTTATCAGCAAGGCGTTAATGTTTCTAATACGGTTTTAGAATATAATGATATAGGTGGTCAATATGGCAATGTAAGATTTGATGTTAGTACCAATTTCGACTTAACTATAAAAAATAGCTTCAGCCTCAAGATTTATGTGCCTTCTGGTGGAATTACAGGGAATCAAACAAATCAAATCTCATTAAAACTTCAAGATGGTACATTAAGTGAGCCTTGGACAACTCAGAGTGAAATTATAAAACCTATACTTTTAGACCAATGGCAGGAAGTGATTTTTAATTTTGAAACAGATAATTATATCAATTTAGATGTTGGTTCTGTTCCTCCGATTCAAAGAACAGACTTTAATCGTGTTGTGTTGCAAATTAATGGAGAGAATAATACGGATTTGGTTTTAGCGTATATAGATGATATTTTACATTTAGATGTGGTTAGTAACGATCCTGTTTATGACTATTTAGTATGGTCAGATGAGTTTGATGGCAATGGCGCTATTAATTCTTTGAAATGGTTTCATCAGACACAATTACCAAATGGAGACAGTTGGTATAATGGGGAGGTACAACATTATACAAATCGTGAGGATAATTCTTCGGTTAGTGAAGGGGTTTTAAATTTAGTAGCTAAAAAAGAAACGTACACCGACCAAAATGTAACTAAGCAATATACGTCGGCAAGATTAAATTCAAAATTTGCATTTACTTATGGTAAAGTTGAAATTAGAGCAAAGTTACCATCTGGAGTAGGGACGTGGCCAGCAATATGGATGCTTGGTAAAAATATTAATGAATATGGAGCATATTGGGACAATGAAGGTTTTGATACCACATCATGGCCTGCTTGTGGAGAAGTAGATATTATGGAGCATTGGGGACATAACCAAAATTATGTACAAAGTGCAATGCATACACCTTCTAGTTACGGATGTACATTCAATGTAGGTGGGCAAACCGTAAGCACAGCATCTTCAGCATTTCATGTTTATTCTTTAGAATGGTCACCAGAAAAAATGGTATTTGCTATAGATGGCAATGTACATTATACGTATAATCCAGAAGTGAAAGATGCGAACACATGGCCTTTTGATGCGGAACAGTATTTACTACTTAATTTTGCTATTCAATCTAATATAGAGACTGGTTTTACTCAAGATGCTATGGTGGTTGATTATGTTAGAGTATATCAAGAAAGTCCATTGTATGTTGATGATTTTGAATCTACTGAATTGATGTTTTTCTATCCAAATCCGGTAAAAGATGTTTTAAATATCACTTCTCAACAATTTCCAAATAGTAATGCCACATTACAAATCGTTGACCTTAGTGGTCGTTTAGTTTCTGAAAGTCAGTGTCAATTTATAAATGGTAAAATGAATTTTGATGTTTCAAGTTTAAGCGATGGAGTTTATTTCTTATCGCTAAGTTTTGAAAATATTATAACAGATACGTTTAAATTTATAAAGCAATAAGTCTTGTAAGTTTCTAACTTATATACGACATTTATAGTATGGGAATTTTTGATAAGTTATTTAGTGGTTCTTCTGAACCTAAGGAAGAAAAAATATTGCCTTGGCAAGCGTTAACTGATATTTCGCAGTTAAATACTATAGCCGAAAAATCTATATCCAAAACACAGCTTATTTTTAAGCATTCTACGCGTTGCGGAATTAGTAGCATGGTGATGAAACAGTTTGTAGCGTCATACGATATAGAAATGAACGCAGATTTGTACTATTTAGACTTGCTAAGTTATAGAGATGTCTCTAACGAAATAGGTTATAAGTTTCAAGTGATGCATCAATCTCCTCAGCTTTTAGTGATAAAGAATGGAGTAGTGGTTGCGCATGCGAGCCATGGAGCTATTAATGATATGGCTTTGGATCAGTTTATTTAGATTAATGTTCGTAAAAATTTCATTTACTGCTGTTTAACGAAATAATTTGATGTTTGTAAGTTTATTTTGATTTTTTAACATATTCAAGCGAATTTGATGTTTTGTTAAAATTATCATAATAATTTGCTATATTATATTGACCCCTGATTTTATTAATTGAATCAATTTTGGTGTTAAAATAATATTGCTCTACAACACCGCTTAATGAGATTTAAATATTTACTTCTTTTATCCTTTGTTATTTTTTGTTTATTGTCTTGTGGGCCTTCCAAGGCTTATAAGAGTTGGGAGCGTAATTATAATAAGGGGGTGAGTTTGTTTGAGGCGGATTCTACAAAAGAAGCCTTGGTTTTTATGAAAAATGCCTATGCTATTGGAAATGATATTTTCAGAGATAAGGATTCAATGTTAACCTCCACTACCATTTACTATGCTGATTTTAATAAAAGTCTCAGAAACTTTGATGACGCCGCTGAGCTATATAAAAAAGCTATAAGTATAGCTAAAGCTAATAATGATAAAGAAAAGCAAGTCGGTTTTTATAAAAAGTTAGGTTTAACCTATAAAGGAAGGGATAATAAGGCATCTGTAGAATCTTTTAATGCTTCTAAAATCTTATTAGAGGACCTTAATAAAACAAATACATTGGCTTATGCTGATATACTTTACCAAATGTCATCCATACATAAGTTTTTGGCGGAATATGAGAAAGCGATTGCTTTAGTAGATTCATCTAACGTTGTTGTGAAAAGATTGTTGGATAGTACGAAGCAGTACCCTAGAAATTTGATTATGTTAAGTCAAATCTATTGGAGTCAAAGGAATATAGAAAAAGCAGTTCCAACATTAGAAAAAGCTATTTCTTATTACGTGTCTGAAGAAGATAAATCTACACAAGAATATGCGGCAGCACTTTATACTATGGCCATTTTATATGGTGAAAATGGTGACTATGAAAAAGAAATAGAAGCCTATAAGGAGGTCATGCAAATTTTGGGTGAAAAGCATGGTGCCTATCATAATGTTTTAAATAATATAGGGCAAGCCTATACTAATTTAGGTGATTATGAACAAGCTTTAAATTACACTGAACAATCATTAATAGCCATTAATTCTGAAAACCCAAATTATGCAACGCGACTTCAAAACAAGGCATTTATATTAGTTAGACTAGGAAACTATAATAACGCGGAAGTAGTCTACCAACAGGCATTATCTAGTATGGAAAACCGACTTGGTGAAAATCATCCTAATTATGGGCAACTTTTAAATAATGTTGGTGAGATGTATTATGCTAAAGGTGATTTGTCTAAAGCTAAAGATTATTTTAAAGAGGCTTTGGACGTTTTTTTGAGAAATTATGAAGAGACAGATAAGCGCTACAGCTATCAACTTAGTGATTACGCAAAGACACTTTTTCAATTAAACGAACAGGAAAAGGCAATTGCGTTAATGAAAAAGAACTTAAAATTGGAGGAGGATAACCAACGAATTAATACTCAAAACTATTACAGCTTACAAACCTCCTTAGGTAGAGCTTATAATGAGCTCCAAAACTATTCTGAAGCATTGCCATTATTAGAAAATGCAGCTGTGCAATCACGTTTAATTTCAGGTAAAGACCATCCAGTAAATAGAACAATATTTAGCGAATTAGCAAAAACATACATTGGATTAAATGATATAGATAAAGCAATTCCTACTCTAGAAACGTCTAACGAAAATCTGAAAAATCAAATCGATGAGATTTTTAAATTTAGAAGCGAAAAGGAGAAAAAGCAATTCTTAAACACAGTTATTCACAATTTTAATGCATTACAAGCACTAGAATTTAAAGATAAAGGGGATAAAGAAAAACTTAATGAACTTAATTTGAATAATCAATTAATGTTAAAAGGATTGTTACTCAATAATTCTAAAGATGTATTAAATGAATTAGCTAAACTCAATGATTCTCTAATAAATGCAAGGATAGAATCCTACAAAGCATCAAAACGACAATTGTCTAAGCTTATGACAATAACGGTCGAAAAAAAGACTCAGAAAATAGATAGTTTAAGCACTGTAATTAATGTAAAAGAAACAGAATTAGTTAAATTATACAGTACAAATTTTTCAAATAATTACAGTTTATTAAAAGATTGGACAACGGTTAAAAATGCTTTAAACAATAATGATGTTGCAATTGAATTTTCAAATTATAAAACCTCAACAAGTAATGGTGAAAAAAGTACTCAATATGTAGCCTACATATACACTAAAAATTCTAAAGCGCCAGAGTTAGTGCCCTTATTTGAAGAACGTGAATTAGTTGAAATTTTAGAAAGTTCGTCACCGAATGTATTATATGCAGCGAGAGGTGCAAAAGCGAAAAATGTGGCAAATACAACGGATTTGTACGATTTATTATGGTTGCCTTTACAAAGCCATATAAATAATGTTGAGCGTATCTATTACTCACCAAGTGGATTGTTAAATCAAATTCCTTTTGCTGCTTTAGGAAAAAAAGATGAGTCCATATTAGCGAATCAATATGAAATGATTCAATTAAGCAGTACAAATAATTTAATTGAAGAACAAAATAGTTTAGATACTGATAATGTGCTTTTAATAGGAGGTATAAATTACGATTATAATCCTTCTAATATTACTGTAAATCCTAAAAAAATAAAAACAGACAGTTCTTTGATAGAAAACACTATAAATACAGAGGATACTACTATAGCATGGAAAGCATTACCAGGTACACTAAACGAAATTACGACTATTGAAAAATTATTTTTAACAAATAATAAAAGTCCAGTTGTTTGGACGGATAAGTCAGCAACTGAAACAAAATTTAAAAGTTTGAATGGAAAAAGCCCAAGTGTGATTCATATAGCTACCCATGGTTTCTTTTTTGAAAATCCAGAAGACACCAACAAGAATTATGATTTAGAATCAGAAAGTGTTTATAAGGCTTCTGAGGATCCTCTAATCCGATCAGGATTAATTTTTTCTGGTGCTAACTATGCTTGGGAACATGGTAACAATCCAAACGAGGAAGATGATGGCATTTTAACAGCTTTAGAAATTTCAAATTTAGATTTATCAAATACCGACTTGGTTGTTTTAAGTGCCTGCGAAACAGGGTTAGGAGATATAGATGGAAGTGAAGGTGTTTACGGTTTGCAACGGGCTTTTAAAATGGCTGGTGTAGATTATATCGTTATGAGTTTATGGGAAGTACCAGATAAAGAAACCGCAGAATTTATGGAACTATTTTATAAGGAATGGATTACCAATAAAAAGGAGATCACATTTGCTTTTAATACAACACAACGTTTAATGCATAAAAAATATAAAAATGAACCAGTAAAATGGGCTGCGTTTGTATTGTTTAAATAAAATCATTTTAACCTTTTGAATTATAAGTACTATGGAAAATATGATGTCAATAATAAAATATATTAAGCCACAGATGAAAAAAATAGCTTTAGTCTTACTACTATTAAGTTTTTGTTATAGTAATGCTCAAATAACGACGTATCCTTATTCGGAGAATTTCGAATCTGGACCAGCAGGTTGGAGTTCTCTTGGCACAAATAATAGTTGGGAGCTTGGTAATCCTTCAGGATTTATAATTAATTCTGCGGCTTCAGGGACAATGGCTTGGGTTACCAATTTAGATAGTGAATACGCTAATAATGAGAGTGGTTATGTGCAAAGTCCAATATTTGATTTTTCTTCTTTAACGGAACCTACTGTACAGTTAAATATTTGGTTAGATTGCGGGTCTGGAGATGGTGCTGTTTTACAATCTTCAATTGACTCTGGTGTTACTTGGCAAAATGTTGGTGGTTTTAATGATGATGAAAATTGGTTTAATGATGATTTTATAAACGCTAATCCAGGTGGTCAACCTATTGGATGGGCAGGTGGTGGACCAAGTGGAGACACAGAGAATTGGTTCACGGCAATACACGACTTAACCGAACTAATAGGAGAGAGCAATGTAATTTTTAGAATGGCTTTTGGATCAGACAATACAGGTTTTTCTAACGATGGAATTGCATTTGATAATTTTAAAATATACAGTCAAGATTGTTATGCAGGAGAGGATACAAACTTATTTGCTTGTGTAGGTTCTAGTTCAGGATTACTAAATCTAAATGACTTACTAAGTGAGGGAGTAGCCTCTGGCTATTGGGATCAAGAGGATTCAAATTTTAACATAACAAATGGAGTGATTGATTTAAGTGAGGTTGAATATACTGATTTATATAATTTTACATATACAGTTAATGGTGAAAACAACTGCACTGATTCGGCTTTAATTCAGTTGAATCTCCAAATAATTCCAGATGCAGGATCGGATAATACTTTAACAATATGTACTGCAGGAGAAGTGTATTTATATTCATATTTAGATGATAGTGTCTCTAATGATGGAATATGGGAAAGTTTAAATGAACCACCAGTGTTTATTGAATGGGGAGTAGTCGATTTAAGAGATTACGCTATAGGGTCTTATGACTTTAAATATACAATGACATCCGAAAATTGTGGTGAAGAAGATTCATCAATATTAACCATTGTTATAGAAGCATTAAGTGCTGGTGAAGATGGTGTTTTAGATGTTTGTGACTCTTTTACTGAGGAAGATTTGTTTAATGCTCTAGGTGGAAATCCTGGTCTAGGAGGAGTTTGGTCTCCAGCTATTAATGGACCTGGTAATTATACATATACACAGCCAGCAACAACTAATTGTCCTGAAACTTCCGCGACAGTCGTAGTTAATGAAATTGTACAGTTATCCGCTGGTATAGATACAGTATTAGAATCTTGTAGTGAATCTTCGTTAGAGGAGTTTCTTGTTGAGCTTGGTGGTGATGAAGGTGGAATTTGGAGTCCTAATAATTATAATGGAAGTGGTATCTACACATATACACATCCTAGTACTGATTGTACCGTTGAATCGTCTGCTACTGTTTATTTTTCTATTCCGGATCCACCAAATGCTGGTTCAGACGCTGATGTTAATGGAAATTTTGGCTCTAGTGACTTGGATGATTTAAGAGGCCAATTAAGAAGTGCTAACTATAATAGCAATGTAGATGATGGAATTTGGGTTCAGGTAGATAATGGTTCTCCTAATGTCTTAACTTCCGTAGAAGGTGAAGTTGATTTTCCTAATACAGGTGCTGGTGATGCTCAGGTCTATGAATTTGAGTATCAGGTTAGTGGTGTTTGTACGGATGATATTGCGACAGTTATAGTTAGAATTTATGGTGACGATACTGCAGGTACGGATGGTACATTAATTATTTGCCCAGGTGGAAATTTTTCGTACTCTTATTTATTTAATGAATTAGGTGGTAATCCAAGTATACGAGGATATTGGGTAGAGGATATCGATGGTCCAGGAATTTATACTTATATCGCTCAAGATAATCAAGGATTTGATGCAGATGAAGCAACTGTTACGGTTATCGAAGAAGAATTAAAATCTGCAGGTCAAAATGGTGAATTAAATAGTTGTGTAGGAGAAACACCATTAGAAGAAGATCTATTCTTAGCTTTAGGTGAAACTGCAGAACTAGGAGGCTCATGGGAAGAAACTACCACAGGTGTTTATGAGTATAGCCATGCCGCAACAGCATGTTATCCAGTAGTTTCAGCTACGGTAACACTAATTGAAGAACTACAAAAATCTGCAGGTACTGATGCATCTATAAACATTTGTGAAGGAGAAACCCTAACTAATGCGGAATTATTTTCTGCCTTAGGAGAAACAGCAGACACAGGTGGAATATGGGAAGAAACTACTACAGGAGTTTATGAGTATAGCCATGCTGCTACAACATGTTATCCTTTAGTTTCAGCTACAGTAACATTAATTGAAGAAATACAAAAATCAGCTGGTGAAAATGGAACACTAGAAATAGGAAATGGCACAATAGTTACTGAAACACAATTATTTGAAGCTCTAGAAGGTAGTCCTGACCTCGGAGGAACCTGGTCGCCAGAACTTGCAGGAGAAGGTACGTATACATATACACATGTAGAAGGTATATGCTCGGAAAGTTCTGCAGAAGTAGTCGTTATTGAAGGCTCATTATCTATTGATGACGAAGACTTAGAGACTATTAGTGTATACCCTAATCCAGCTAAAGCGGTTATACAAATTAGGAACTCAAATACTATAGCTATTAAAGCTATAGAAGTATTTACGATTACTGGTCAATTGGTAATGCGGGTTGAAGATAATTTCACTGAAATTAATGTCTCTAAACTAGAATCTGCAATGTATTTTCTTCAGATTAAAACAGAAATAGGACAACAAACAATAAAGTTTATAAAGGAGTAAGGTATTATAGAGAATAATTAATAAGTAAATTAAAAGGGATTATTGTTATGTATATCTACTGAAATAAAAAGGATATAACTGAAGTGTGCGAAATACTCTAATGGTTCATAAAATATCACCGTACTATACATGTTCCGATTGTATTATCTCGTTTGGGTTTTTATAAAAAACAAATTGTCATTTTCAATCCTAGAAAACCTGCAATAGCTGCGAGGAAATTTTCTGTAGAATATGTTTGTTTCCACCCAAAAAGTAGGTTAATGATTTCTTTAAAAGCATATGCCGTGCGATTGAAGCCAAGGCAATAATCTAATGTTTAGTTTTGTCTTCTGGTTTTCCATTGAAGTTTATCTTCGAAAAGTTAAAATGATAAGCCACTTTTTTTATAAAACTTTGATCCTAGTGGTTAGGACGGGGTATTGCTAATACAACATAAAAACGGATATAAAACAAAACCCTCAAAACCTTTATGGTTTTGAGGGTTTTGTTTTTCTTGCATGTAGGTCATTGAATGTATAGGGATATTCAAGAAAAATGCCTTTAGGAGTAGGGTTTAAAAACCAAACCTAAAGGCATTACTTATTAAATACAATAGATGCTATTATCTATTATATTTAATAATTATCTTCTTACTAAATGTTGCTGTTTCTGTTTCAGCTTTAATAATATAAGCTCCTTCCGAAATGTGCTTCACAGGTATTTTAATATCATGTGACATTGGTAGGTTAGTAGCATTCCATGACGCTACAGTTTGACCTGAAACATTAATCAAATACAATTGATTAACTTCAACAGAAAGCGGTGTTTTTACATTAATTTCTTCAGAATCATGTAAGTATCTTACCGATATATCTTTAAATTCTTCTTCTATTGTAGATAATACAGCATTCTCTTGGAACACTAAGTAAAATCTATCATTATAGGTGCCAGCTTCTAAATTCGATTGGAAGTTAACATCATTGAATCTCGTATAAGTACCTTCTACAGCATCAAAAATATAAACATCGATAGATTCATCAAAGTTTTCAAGATCAGTAAGTCCAACTTCAATATTACCCGTTTCACCAATAATAACGTTTAATGGGTATACTTTGGTGTCATCAAATTCACCAACACCTTGGATAACATATTGTTCTCCTTCAATAAGGAATGACATATCACTTGGGAAATCGTCTGCATTGAGGGCATCATAGCCATAATCTACTCCGTCTGTAGCAACATTATCTGATGTAAAACCTAAAAGTAGATGTCTTATTGCTCTTTCTGGCGTCGTAAAGCTAAAACGTATACGTCTAATTACACTTTCCTCTCCATTAGGAAGGTTAACATAATCTTGGTTACTATCACTAGGTCTAAAGAATACAGATTGTGGGCCTTCTTTCATAAAGACACGCTGTGCGTTATTAAAAACTAATGTACCGCCATCTCCATCAGCTTCAACAAAGAAACCTTGTCCTACCGGTATATAACGACCAGGTATCTTAGAAGCAGTTCCACCGCCATCTCCATCTATTTCTACGGGTGTAGTTGCTGGTAAACCTCCAGTTTTAGTTAAGTAAGAGTATCTTCCTAGGTATTCTGATAAAATATGACTAGGATTATTTGGTGCTTGTTCCCAGAAGGTTAACCCTGATCCTGTACGAAGCGCTGATTCATTATCATCAATAAAAGTATGAGCATCTATAGCAGAAGGATATGGATTACCTAAAAGCGTTTCATTATTCGCACCAATAGGATGTGTTATAGTACCATTATTCGGCTGACCAGTGAAGGTGTAATTTTGCTCTGAAGGACTAGTACCACTGCCTTTCATTGTAAATCCTAATCCAACGCTGATACCAGTATTTTGACTAATACGATTCCAGTCAGCATAAGCACCTGTTAAGTTTGCGTAAGTATATAACCAACGACTACTTATAGTTGCATGACTTGTGCCTGGTGCATCATTGTTTGTGGTCCATGATACAGGGGTTATACCATCATATAAAATCGATGCTAAAGCATAAGTTCTATTTGCCGCGCTGCCTGCGTTACTCACAGGGCTTCCCCAATAGTTATAATTAAATTCATTTCCGGTTCCTTGCTGGTCGCGTTCTAGTTTACCAGTTCCTGCATAATCAACAATACTACCCATAGGTTGTAAGAGTTGTGATTCACCAACTAAATCTAAAGTACCATCTATTTTCAGGTATTTATTGACTTGAAGTGGTTGATCACTTTCAATACTCAATGTGTTATTATCTACCAATAAACCAAGAAGTGTAGTTTTTTCTAGGTTTGTAGTTGTTCTATTCGTCGTAATCTCAGTCGCTGTTCTAACAATATTCCATGTTTGTAAACTATTAGGAACAACATTATTTTCCTTAGAATTAGGTATCTGTTGCACAGCACTAGCAGACCATGTTGTCTCATTATCCCATGCATCATCTAATCTCGAATTATAAGGAATAGGGGCATCTTCCACTTGAATAAGGGTCATAGCATTTAATTTTCCAGAATTAGGTGAGGCTGTTGAAATATCATTTATGTTACCAGCAACTACACTTGTCTGAGGGCCTGTATTCATTTGGTAATAACCTATTAGATTATTCCATTGTAAATTACCTGTAATTTCAAGAGGTATAACTTCACCCATAACATTAGAACCGTCTTGTTTTATTTCTTGGTTCATCATTTCTCTAATTTGAGCTTGAGATAACTCAGTGTCCCATATACGGACTTCATCAATTTTACCATCAAAATAGTTAATTGGTGAGTTATCTGATCTATCCATAGCGCCAACCAATGCTTTGTTTGCGTTTGTTGCTGGTGTAGAACCTGCTCTTGTACGTACTACAAAACCATCAATATATAGCGTATAATTAGAACCATCAAAAGTTACGGCTACATGGTACCATTTATTAGAGTTTATAGGCTGATTTGCAATAACATTGGTACTGCCGTTATAACGGAAATATAGACGATCATCTACAAGACTTAAATCATAACCAGATGCTGTTGATGTTCCGTCTCTTTTTGAAAAAATCGTTTTTGTGCCCGTAGTATTATTGGTTTTTATCCATGCTTCAACACTAAAATTGGTATTGTCTAAATTATAATTATTTCCAAAGTTAATATAGTCGTCACCACCATCAAAGACTAAGCTAGTTCCACAATCTGGTATGGTAATAGTTACCGTGTCAGTAGTATTTCCACAAGGTGAGTTATTAATAGCTGTCCAAGTTAGGGTATAGGATGTACCACTTTCTCCAGTGAATTCTGAATTATAAGCCGTAGCATTCTCAAAATAACCTGTTTCTGGCGTAGCTGTCCAAACACCTGTAACATTATTAGCAGCTAAAGTTACCGTTGTAATTTCACAACCCATTGTTGTTTGATCGGAACCAGCAGATGCTATAACATAAGGTGTGATGTTAAAATCTATAGTTTCTATAGCTACATCACATGGTCCGGCAGGATCATTTGATGTAAATGTAAACGTTGTTAAACCTGTAGTTGCAATAGTGTAAGTTGCAGAAGCTACATTCCCTGTAACTGTGGTTGTTATTGGTGTCCCAGAAATACTCCAAGTACCTCCAGTTGCACTGCCACTTAATGTAGCACTTAAAGCTATTGTACCATCAGACTGACAGACTGTATCTGGTAAAGTTGTAATAGTAACAATTGGTTCAGGGTTAACAATTAAAGTTCCTGAAAATGTTTTATTTCCACAACTAGCATTCGTTGAGATAGTGTAATTAAAAGTACCAAATTCAGTTGGCGTTCCACTAATTATATATTCTAACCCATCAAATGTAGTGGTTAAACCCATAGGTAATCCAGATTCTGATGGCCCACTTAAACCACCACCAACTTTAAAAGAGATATCAGTTATAGGTGTATTTTCACAGACAGTTTGATTTTCTGTACCAGGGGCTGAGGTTAGATTAATAAAGGTAGATAGTGTTGCAAAAGAGACATCATCAATAGCAAAGTTATTACCATTAAGATCTCCTACTACATTTCTAATTTCAACGGTAGCAGTTGTATTCGATCCAGAATTCCATACTCCATAAAAACGCTCCCAATCAGCGCCTTTTACTAAATCAAGGGTTGAACCTACATCAGCACCGTTAATTCTAAATCTTAAATCACTAGGAACTAGTAAATAACATCCTCCGCAAGTGTCTGATATATCAATGCCCCAAGCTGAAAAATAATAGTCGGTATTAGGTTCTACTGTAATAACCTGTCTCCAAGCAGCTAAAGCTAATACATCACCATTTACAGCAAGATATTGCCCAGCTCCATCACCTGTATGATCAGGGACACTTCTAAAAATACCAGGATAGAATGGTTCTACATCACTAGTTACAGTTAATCTATTTTGATAAAGCGTTGGAGTTGCACGATAGTTATACCCAGGATCAAAATCAAAGCCAAGAGATGCCATATTGTCGGCGAAGGGGCCATTTACTGTTTGTCTAGGGTTAGAGAATGAACCATTAATAACTAGTTCTTGTGATACATTAATAGAATCTCCATCACTACATCCATTAATAGTTGTACCAATAACCTGAAATTGTCCGGCAATGTCAACATATATGGTGTCACCTGTTTCACCTGTATTCCACTCCCAACTAGTAATGGGTTGGTTTGCTGTAGCAACTAATTGCACCATATTACTTTCATCCTGAGGTGTAGAAGGCACATCAGAGGGACAATAGTCTGTAATAATTATAATTTCTGGAGAAGGGAACACATTTACTGTAACCGTTTCTGTTGTTGGGCATTCATCATTATTTGTAACAGTTACAGTATATTGAGTTGTTACTTCAGGATTAACTGTAATTTGATTATTGCCAACAGAAGGTGTTGTTGCGCTTGTAGGTAAACCGGCATCTACCCCAGTGTCGGCAGACCATGAGTACGCAAAAGCATTGCCTGCGCTAGCCCCCTGTACTTGTAAATTGTCTATGTATAAATGTGGTTCAGCTTTATCTTTAACTCCGTAGGTATTATCTTCACATGTTCCAATAATTTGTTCCCACCATGAACATGTATTAAATGTAGAACCATCATCAACTCTCAGTCTAAACTGTATTAAACTTGAATTATTAAATGAAGCAGGCAGTGCTATATTTGCAGTTTGCCATCTATTTTGATAAGCTGCATTGTTTCTTAAAACAACTACATTTGTAGAAGTCCAAGCTCCAGTATTACCTGAGCGATATTGAACTAAAATATTTTTAGTATCTCCAAATCTAGAACCTCTTCGATACTGAAACCCAAATCTAAAATTTTGATAATTTACTAAATCTGATCCATTGACGTTTAAACGCCACCAACCACTATCATCTGAGCCTCCATATCCTCCACCGTCTTGCCAATCATCTTCTTGCATTAGAGAGTTTCCGGCAGGAGTATTTATTGTAAAAGGACCTCCATTTGTAGCAATTGCTGAAGGACTTCGAGTCTTAAAAGGAATATTATTACTACCACCAGGTGAGAAAAAGTTTGAATTAATATTTGGTGTTGTGCTAATATCTACGAGACTTCCATAGCTATTCCCTGTATTAAAATCGTAGTTTACAATGGTTTCAGCACTAAGACTTGCACCAAAGACATTGGCTGTTAAAACACTAGGTTCACCAGCACATATAGGACTGTCTGATACTGTAACGGAAGTTATGACAGGTGCTTCTAATACTTCAATAGATGTAGACGAATTACTACAGCCAGTTGTGGTGTTTGTAAATAAAAAGTTAACGTTTCCAGGACTTATACCAGTAATAACACCTCCGTTAGTTATTGTGGCAATAGCATTATTGCTGCTTATCCAAGTACCACCAGAAGAAGGTGATAACGTATGCGTTTCGTTTTCACAAATTTCGTTATCCGTTGGGTAATTTCCTATAATAGGTAAAGGGTTAATAGTAACTGTACTTGTGGTAGAACTACAATCAGTTGTTGAATTTGTATAAGTAAAGGTTACTGTACCATCACTTTGTGGTGTAATGGCTCCACTATTGTCTATGGTTGCAACACTTACGTTGCTACTAGTCCATGTGCCACCTGTAGATGGGCTTGCAGATTGCGTATTGTCATCAATACAAATATCATAATCACTTACACTAACTATAGGTAATGGGTGCACTACAATAGATAGTATGTTACTTACTTTAGGATCACAAGCAGAAAGATCTGTAGTCATTTCTACATATATTGTATAATCAGCTATTGGAGCAGGTACTGGTGTAAATGTTGAAACAGCAGTTATTCCTTCACTAACTCCGTCGATAAACCATTCATAAAACTGTGTAGTTCCTGCGTTGACTGGAGTAGCAGTGAATGTTACATTTTCACCTAAACATATCTCATTATTCGCATCGTTTGATGCAATAGTTACACTCGCACTTGCCGCAGGATCCAATACGGTTACTGTTGCAGTACAAGTATCAATATTACCAGAAGTATCGTATACGGTTAAGGTCACAGTGTTTGTTCCTAAATCATCACAGGTAAAATCATATTTATTTAATGACATTGATGATATAGCACAGTTATCATTTGAACCATTATCGATATCTGAAGTTAAAATACTTGCGTTACCAGATGCGTCTAATGTAATGGTGTAATTTTTACATGTAGCATTTGGGTTAATATTATCTTCAACAGTAATAAGTTGAGTTACATTAATAGAGTTTCCACTAGCATCAGTTACAGAATATGTTCTTGTAATGATTTCAGGATTAAAGTTTCCATTAGATACATCACCTGTATGAATGACAGTAATTGTTCCAGCACAGTTATCTGCTTCGTCGTTAACTAACGCAATATTAGCAGCAGGAACATCACTCGCACACTGCACACTGACAGGCGCAAGGTTAGAAGCTGTAGGATCCGTATTATCAAGGATGTTAATATCTTGAGTAACGTTAATAGAATTTCCACTCGCATCGGTTACGGAATATGTTCTAGTAATGGT
>NZ_FNCZ01000001.1 GCF_900099995.1 Winogradskyella thalassocola | reverse complement strand
CTAAGAGTTTTGAGAACTTTTTAAAGCCAAGTTCATTGTTTTTAAACTGATAGTAATTACCATCAGAATCTGTAACATCAAAAACCTTTTGGCTGATGTCAATTCCAAAATATTTAATATCTTTATTCATAAGAAAATGTTTTTTTGAAAGGACATACTACGCGAGTTTCAACGACTTAAAATCGAGGTCTAAAAGCCTCACAGAACTGTACGAAATCTGTGTAGAAAAGAGAGGGGATTTTCAATGTTGACGAGATCTAAAGTCTCTGCGTGTATATTAACCTTATTCCTCTCTTTTGTCTTTTCTGATTTATGCTTAAATTTAATTAATTGTAAACTTAAGCCGTGTATAATTAATTGCTAGGTCACTGCCGACTTACGAACATTCCTGCGGAAAATCCTCGCACGTAAACCCACAACTATTCTTATACATAAACGTTGGCATCAACGCTGACCTAATTTTAGCAATCTTCTTTTTCTGTGATTTTTTTTTTGATTTTTAAGACAGATAAATCAGAAAAACTGAACATATAAAAATAAATGTTTACATCTGACTGAATATCAAAATCTTAAATGTAAAAAAATCGAGCGAGTATCACATATAGATCTTTACGTTAGATTTTTTGCTGGGAAATTCCTGACCTTTTACTATCTTTAGTCTATTAACCATGAAAAATAGAACTGTTATTCGCTACATAACAATAACTTAACTGCTGTGCGCAAGCCCAAAAACACATCAATAAATATTCAAATACGGACATAAAATAATTCAATTAAAAATAAATACTAATTTTAACTCTAACGGAAAACCCTTTAATTTGAAATGGAAAATTCCAAGTCGAAAATAATTAAAGAAATTGCACAAGAATTAGATTGCGGAAATAATTGTTACTACAACTCTAAAACTGACGAAATAATAGCTATTCCTAATTTTTCAAACTTCCCGGATGAAGATGAATTTCGAGAATGTTTTAAAGCGGACTTAAAAGCAGTTCAGAAAAACAAAACGCATTTAATAAAAATTGAGGTTTTAGAAAGTTTTGAGTCTTTTAAAATAATGGAACAATTTATAGAGCAAATTGATGACGTTGTATTTAAAACGAAATTGAAAACGATTTTAGAAAATAAAAATCCATTTAAGAACTTTAAAAATTCAATTGATAACTCGGGTTTTAGGCAAGATTGGTTCGATTTTAAAAAATTAGAATTGGAAAAAATAGTAGAAACGCAATTAAATAGAAAAAATCCAGCGCACAACATCGTATAAAAAAATTGCTGTTTTATGTTTTATAAATGTTAGATATTGAAACACCTAACTAAGCACGGAAAAACACGATAGCAGTAGTGCCGTTAGTATTTTTACATATTTTTTTAATTCTATCTTCAATAAGATAAAAATTTTAATATTACGCCATGTTCCAGTAATTTATAGTATTTATTCTTTATAATAATCTTCATATACTAAGTGCTTTTTTTGTTATTATGCGTCAAACAAACGTTTGTTTAACGCTAAATCACATCATATACTCTATTTTGAGTTTTTAATTTCGGATAAATTCACATTGAAAACTGTTTCTAAAAGATATTGATCTACTTCGGCTTCCTTAATGACTAAAAATCTTGATTTCTTTTTTTTGGTTTTAAGAATATCTGCTTTACCTTTTCGAACAATAGATGGTTTAAGTTCTGATATTTCTTCTTTATTATCATCTTTATTGATATCATAAAGACTATCCTTAAATACACGTTCAACCTCAAACCATGATTTCCCATCACCAAAATGACTTTTTAACTCTGCTTGATGATTTAATAATACTTGATTCTGGAGTTTTAGATAAACTTGTACTTCAGCATTATAATTAATCACATGAATTTTAGCTTCTCTTTCAACAATTTCCGTCGTATTTATCCAAGTACTCAACTCTTTAAAATAATCATCTATTAAGTAATTAAAAGCAGACTTATCTAATTTAGTTCTTAGATCTAATAGTTCAAAAATATTAGATTTAAGAAGTTTCTCTTTATTCAAAATTTGAAGAAGTTCTGTGTTATTAAAGAAAGGTTTTGTCTCACCAGCTGCATTAGTTATAAATAATGTATTAAGCAAACCTAAGGCTTCTAATTTACCAAAATCCTTATTCATAACTTCTTCTAAAATATTTCTTGGGAGAAAGAAAATTATTGGTTCCCTAATCGTCAAAATGAGTTTCTGCATATCTTTATGTAGCGCCATATTTATAATAAATTAGAATAATCCTCAGGCAATTGCGCATCGATATCTCTTAGATACTTTTCTAACGCAGTCATGGTTGTATGTCCTGTTATCTCCATAAGCTCGCTCTTTGCATTATATGGTGATGAATTCTTCACCATTGCTCTGTATAGTTTAGTGATAAATGTATGTCTAAAACTATACAGCCCATAATTTTCATTATATCCAAAATGGTCTTTAACAATCGTTTTAAAACGATTACTAAAGTAATTCCTTCGATTAATCAGTTCTGTATCCCAATGACCACATAATTTATCTGGTGTAAACAGTAATAATTCACCATCCATTTTTGATAAATCTGGTAATTCTTTAAATAGTTTATCAGGAATAATTTTTGTCTTTAAAATCTTGTTTTTGGCTTGAACTTGAAGTTTTTTTTCTTCTAAATTTATATCCTTTACTCTTAATCGACATACCTCTATTGGTCTCAAAAGATTATAAGAAACAAATTTTATATAAAGTAGCAATAATTGATCATTAACCTCTAAATATTCAAATATTGCTTCCTGTTCTCTAATAGAATAGGTTTTATTTCGTTTCGGTTGCGTTTTAATAGATTTAATTTGAGAGATAAAATTCTTCTCAATGATTTCATTATCCTCAAGAATTTGAAATATGCTACTAAAAACTGTTCTATAATTATTACGATTTCTTGCTGATGTTTTTAATTGTATATAATTTAAAAATTCAACAACCATTTTCTTACTTATTTGGTTGCAATAAATTATATCTTTATTGTTAGCCTTCAACCATTTCTTTAATTGGTTGATTCTACTTCTATAATCATTTAAAGTGGTTTTACTAACAATATTTGTCTTCAACAGTAGAGCTCTATCAAGAGCTTCATCTATTGCATGTCCTTTAGATGTTGCTAATTCGTCTACTCCAGTTTTCTTTTTTAAACCTTCAACCAAAACCGTTTTTGGTTGAGAATTTGGTTGGTAAATATCAACCGCATCAAATTTTGGTTGCTGAGAATCTAAAACTGTTTGATTCATATTCTGTTTTGGTTGCAGAATGGTTGATTTTTGAGAAATCACCTTAAGTTTCTGACTATGAAACTTTGTATTATCTTCAAATGGATTATATCCCTCTTTTAAAAGTTTGAGCAATCTCCTTTTGTAAAGGTTCAAAACGGAATAACGTGACTCTTTAGTTTTAAAGCGGTGAGCTTTTCCGTAAATATTTTTCATCCTCTTGAGCTTACCCGTTCGAGGATTGCGATAAGAGAAGTAAATGTACCAACGCTTACTCAGGTCACCTTTAGCATCAAAGATTTTTGGTGTAGAAAATTTTGTTTTGTGTTCCAAATCGTGTTCCAAATCGTGTTCATTTTGACAGTCTAAGGTAACCAATTCATAAATACTTTGCATAAAAAAACGGTTTAGAGTGAACTAAACCGTTGATTTTAGAGTGATTTACACTTAGTAGCGGGAACTGGACTCGAACCAGTGACCTTCGGGTTATGAGTTTGATATTTTTACCAAAAAGCAACCTTTTTTAACCTTTCCGCTATAAAATCGTGTACTGTATTGTGTACTCTGATTTATAATTAATTCATCAAATATATTGAAATATTTCTAACTAATTGTTAATTAAATCTTGTGCTAGAAATAACTTAAATAGAAACTCTATTAATTTATAAAAAATACACAAAATCCTTACACTATACAAAAATCGCGACCTCAGATAACTTCTAGTGTATTATTAATATTATTAAATTCAAGTTTTTCTATTTTACCGTTAATACTTATTTCATATATAGCCCCACTAGACCTTCTAGAGTTATCACTAAAAATCTGTGTATTTTTCACTAAAACATTATCACCGTTTTCTATAGCTTTGGTTATTTTGTCTTCCATTGCTCTCCACTTCTTACTGTGATTCACTTTATAAGCTTGTGATGTGATGTTAATAGATTCAGGAATACCACCTGCAGAATCTGCCAAATAATGTCCTCCTTCATCACTCATTCTTTTATGTTGATTATTTGTTAAATTCTCTAGTGAGGTTTTAGAACTCACTTCATCTCCATATAGTTTAGCCTTATTTTGAGAAACAACATTTCTATTTTTAGAAGTTTTAGAAATTATTGTATGTTGACTTTCTATTACCCTTCCAAGATTATCAGTTTTATAGATATGTGTGTTTTTTCCATCTTTTACAACATATTTAAAATCCTCAAGAAGTCTTGGATGATCTAAAAGTGGATTAATGCTTTTTTTGTTCAGAGCTGCTCGTCTATCAATTGTGACAGTACTCGTTTTAGGATCAATAACACCAAAAGGCTTACCTTCAAAAATCAATTTATTACCATTAAGTGTTATATCTTTTGGAAAATTCTCTATCGCTGTCTTACCATTAATGTACGTTCCTTCTGCGCTTCTTTGAAGTTTCTTAAATACGTCATCATTTTGTTTTTTTAAAGTGTTCTCAATATGAATTGGTATTCTGTCCTTTCCGTTATAATAAATTACGTTAAATGCATCAGGTGTTTTTTGATTAGAATTAAAAATAGATTTAATATTAATTCTTCCAATCTTTTCACGCTTCTTTAAAGCATCGAGCCAAGTATTATTTAGTTGAGAAAATATATCTTTATCAACAAAAACTTGATTTAATTTCAAATTAGTACCTCCAAAAACACTAGAAATGATTTGATTAAATTCTTCACTTATTAAAGAATTTGAAGGAATTGAATTATCTAATTTTAACAGTGAAGTTTTAGCACTTACAACTCTTCCAATATCATCAATTTGATAATCTATGTTTTTTACTTTATAAATAGTGTTTGGAGCAAATTTATTAAGATTTGCGAAAGCGTTGTTATCTAATTTTGTAATTAAGATTGATTTATTATCAAGTTTCGCAAGCAAGCCTCCGCTACTTACATCATAAATTTCGCCTATTCTATTGTTCGACTTTAAAGAAAATTTACTCGTTGGTAGTTCATCAAAATATTTAATTATTTCAACATCTTTAGCATAATTAGAATTCGATAAAAAACCCCAAGCTTTTATAGCTTTTGGATTAACTTTTAGATAAGAACCTAATTCTTTGCTGCCTTCAATTTGCTTCGCTAATTGTTTTAAAGAAGCTTCATCGAGATTTTTATGAAAACCCCTAATCAGATCATCTGGAAAATCTACTTTTAAAATAGCTAAAACATCTTCGTTTTTAGAAAATAGTTCTATAAGTTCCTTTTCCTTTATTATTTTCTTACCTATTTTATTACATGAAACTAAAGAAAATAAAAGAATAAGCAATAGAGGTCTAATAATATAATTGTTCATTTTCTCTTTCTTTGATTAACTCCAATAAATTACTGTAATAACTGTTTGTATTATCATTAAGCATTTGTGTAAAATCAATATTATTTCTCTCTAAAAAAGAGCTATATTCTTTAATTAGAATTTCTTTAGTTTCATTTTTTGTAGGTACTACAAAATCATAAACCACTTCTGTTACGCCTAAAGTTTCTACAGATCCAATTACTGCGCCAGAAGCTCCCCCACTAACCACTAATGATGCTGCTTCTGCTGTATTATATGCAATTTCTTTTAAATTTTCCTTAATTTTTTTATTAGCTTCAACAATTGATTGGTTTACAACTTCTTTTGTCGCCTCGAAAATATCAAAATTCACTTTTTCAATTTGTAATGTATCATTATTAACAAAACCCAAAATATCTTCTAACTCTTTTGAACGTTGCTTATTTATGTTTTGAGAGAGTGTATCTGTTATGGATTTTATAAATCTAGAATACGCTAAAGATGAAAAATAATTATTAATTCTTGCTTCCCATATCAAAAAACGAGCTTCGTTTGTAGTATTTATAAGAATTGTTAAATCATCATTCGTTTGAGAAAAACCTACTATGTCTATATTATTTTTTGTAGAAATAGAATCATTCGATTCAATTATATCTTTTAAAGAATTCGACGTCGATAGCATTAAGTCATTAATTAATATATCAGCCCCTTTTTTGGCTAAGGTAAATTGACCATGAGATGTTTCAGTCATTTTATTTTTTATAATATTCATCTCTGTAAAAGAACCTGAAATAGAATACTCCTTTTCTAAAAAGGAATTAGTAACATCATTATAATACTTATCCGAAGCTATTAAAAGCGTATTATAAAAATCTCTATTATTTTTTAATTCAAACTGTTTAAGCTCTTCAATAAGATAATATGCTTTATTGTAGGATATATCTTTATCAACTTCAGGTGTAACTACGTTTTTATTTCTATTATTACAACTAACAAATAATACCAATAGCAAACATAATTTAAATATATTCTTCATAATTAAATTTTAGTTTCCCATAATGTATCCATAACATTAATATAGTTATCAGTGTTTTCTGCAAAATTTGGTTCACCATTAAACACACAAAATAGCAATGCCACAATATAAATGATTATGCTAAGAAATATTATTACAACCCAAAGACCTTCAGTACTTTCTGCTATTAAGACGCAAATGATGATTATTATAACCCAAAACCACCAATTAGACATAAAAATGTTTACATGATGATACCATTTATAAGTAGCACAGTCAGCTTTAAAGTCATCTAAACTATTTTTATTAGTAATAAAGTAATTATAGTGTCCATTAATTTCCTTTTCAGCCTCTGGCGTTGCAAAAGTTTCACTTTCATACAACCGTTTAAGACTACTTGGAGAACAATTAAAAATACAAGCAAGCTGAGCGTAATCACCTTCCGTTAGAATTAGCAATTCTCTTATCTTTTCTTGAGCAGTAAGAGAATTTTCTTTTTCAATTAGTAATGAACCATTTAAATCAATCAATGTATCGTCATCACTAATACAACTAAAAAGGATTAAACAAGATAATAATGAAAAATAAAAATATTTTGTAAGCATATACTGACTGTTTTAGCCTAGCAATGTAATAATTTAATAGTATTTCACAAAATCAAATAGCATTACTATACCTTCATGATTATATATTAATATTAGCTGATAAAAAAGACATCAATATTGGTGAATTTTAAAAATCTATACTCAGATTGAATCCCGATCCACACCTCTAAACAACTCATCCTCTTTCTCTATTAAAGGATCATACCAATCTGCTTTATCTTTAATCCATTGCAACCAATCCTTAAGCTCTTGAGTCAGCTTTCCATTCTTTATAGCATTAGACTCTATAGTTTGAATGTAGTTTCGTAAGTCCATAGCTTTTTGCCATCTACTTGAATGATCTATAACAGACTTAAATGCTTCTAACTCTTTTTTTCTCTTGGCATTAAACTCTTCTTCAATTCTCTTTTTTCGTTCATATTCTTTATGCCTTATCTCTCTCTCAATACGTTCTTCTTTTTCTCGTTTTGACCGAAGTTCAAAATAGGCTAAAATATTAGGTAGTTTATCTTCTAACGTTTTTGTCTTAGTATCAGTCCATTCATACCTTGGATACTCATCAATCTTTAAACATAACTTTCCTGTTGGGAAATATTTAGACTCCTTCCACCCTCTTTCATTTTCTTCAATGACGCGTTTATTTACTTCTCTTAATCTTATATCAAAATCTTCACCAAAAACAATAAGCTTTGTTCCGTTGTAATTATAGTACTTATGACCTGTAATAATTTTTAAATCATGACCTCTTTTACGAACGAGTTTTATCAAGGCATCTATAAATCTAAAGGCACGTTTTTCAACTGCTTCAGAAACATTTAAGCTAAAAATTCCTTCCTTCGGTATCTTTGTAGATCTTGGATATCTGGTTTTTCTTCTTTTACTATAATAATCTCTTGTTCTAATTACTATTTCATCAGGTTTAAATAGTTTTTTAGACACAGATGACGTTAAACTTTTATCGTCTTTAATTTCTTGTATTAACAGATTATTCTCTGATAATTCCAGACCTTTTACTAAAAGAAAAATTGTCACATTTTCCTTATCCATTTTAGGCAAAGGGATTATTTCGACTTTTTTATGATGTTTTAATTTAACCCAATAGCCATTTTTAGGAAGTGGGATATTGTTCTCCTTACACAACCGTTTAAAAGCAGTAATTTTTATAGGATACTCTTGAATAATTTTAGACACTGGCTTAGACCATACCAAATCGTATAGTTCTTTTCTTGACAGCTTTATTACTTTATTAGTTTCTGACATAAGCTATAACTTTAGTCTAAGACTAATTTAATAATCTTTAACGTATAACATCAATACAGCTTAATTAAGTTTTACATTTAACCTCAGTATATAAATTAGATAAATCCTTAATAATCCCCAAAAAAAAAAAAAAAAAAAAAAGCAAAAAAGAAACATCATAATACATATAAAAATATCAACCACAATTCTCGTGATTTGAATTTGATGATCGCTCCATAACTAAATAAGAAACGGAGCGATAGAATCTTTAGTCATTTTTAATCCTCTCTATATAAGTGAACTTTTGGTCATCTAGTGTTAACTCATTATCAATACTATATGCTACTAAAGCTCCGTTGTTTTTTGCAACGCTATAATCTAAACAACAGACATTATGTTTCAATAAAGATGGAGTTTTTTCTTTTAACCAATAATGCCCAAAGAAAACACTCTTGTCGTCTTTTCTATAAAAGTCTAAATCATTTATTTGTGAAAAATCAAGCACCTCATTTGAAAGACCGTCTATGTCTTGAACACTTATTTCCTTATAAGTCATTCCTGATGGATCTTCCCACCATTTAATTCTAATATCATCTCGTTTATTGCCATCATTATCTAAAAAAGACATGTTTTTTGGCAATGGAATTTCCTTGCCTTTTAAAGTGTTCTCAATAGCTTCATGCAATTCCCCTTTTTCAATTTCAGATTGACGAATTAAATCATCTGTTAGCCGATTATTATTTAAATTCTTCTTTAGGTAATCAATACTTTTATAATCCCAACTCGCATGAACGGCCCTGAACGCTTCTGATTCGTAAAATAATGGGAGTGTTTTAAACCACTCAATATACATTTCAAATTCTTCTTGTCGATTTTTAAACTGTTCAAGTGTATCATAATGTTGGAGAATATTCTTTATTGAATGTTCTCGTAAATGTCCACCATTATCATAATCTTTAAGATGGAAACAAATAGCATTGTATTCATGATTGCCCATTAGGGCAATAGCACTTCCATTATCTACCATTTGTTTTACAATTTCTAAAGTTTCTCTGTTCTTTGTTCCTCTATCAATATAGTCCCCTACAAATAAAACTTTCCTACTAGTGTGTGAATAATAGTTGTCTCTTTTTGAATACCCAAGCTCTTTAAGTAATTGCTCTAGTTCGTCAGCATGTCCGTGCACATCCCCAATTAAATCTATCATATTTTGTCCTTTAGTAGTATTAATATTATATAAGCGTTGAATATAACCATCTCATTTATTAATAGCAAAGGAACTTATGTCCAGAAAATCAAATTATTTATTTTATTCCTTTTCAAGGAAAAACATATTATACTCCTCGTTTAAACCTCTTAAAATTAATTACCTGATTCTATTTTGCTTTAAAAAAATCATTGCGAATTTTTCATTCAGTTTTATTTTACTAGATTAGATGCTTAATCACGCAAAGGCTCATGCAAATTAACATCTTAACTATTATTATACCACCTATACATCTAATATGCCACAGAACTTAAAATCAATTCTAGTCGCTGCAGCCATAATCCAAAAAGACAACAAAATTTTTATTGCTAGACGATCCCCTCACAAGCATCTTGGAGGTTTATGGGAGTTTCCTGGTGGTAAAATTGAAGAAGGAGAAACAGATGAAGAGTGCTTATATAGAGAACTACAGGAAGAACTCGGAATTACGATAAATGTAAAAGAGTTCTTTATGAATAACATTCATAATTATGGAAATATAACAATAAACTTAAAAGCCTATTTCTGCGAGATAAAATCAGGCGAAATAACCCTAAGTGACCATGATCAATATTTATGGGTTTTGAAAAATGAATTAGATAATTATGAATTTGCACCTGCGGATCTTCCTTTTATAAAAGTCATGAATGCTAATTAACAAATACGATAATACTGTATATACAATTCAATCTTTCCTTGATGTGGAAGTAGCTGATTGGGGTAATCGATTAAAAGATCATCACATCGCTTGTATGAACGAAAAAGCAAGTTATTCACAAAGAAAAGCGTGGTTTGATTGTTATAATATTCTAAAGAGAGAGTTTACAAATCTTAAATTAGCACAAGAGCTAGCAAATAGTGTCTACTGTATTTTCGAATATGAATTACCTCGCGAGAGAGGACGGAGACCAGACGTATTACTACTTAGTGATAAAAAATTAATTGTATTAGAGTTTAAGGGGTATTCAGAAGAAAATCAGGCACAAATAGACCAAGCAAAGCATTATGCAAGAGACTTGCGAAATTATCATGAGCAGTCACATGACCTAACTGTTATTCCATTTTTAGTTTTGGCATCAGCTAAGAATATTTCTAGAAAAACAGATGGAGTTCAAATAGTCTCTGGAGATAAACTCCACCTAATATTGCGCAATCTGATCACCAATAGCTTTGAAAAAATTAGCGATTGGTATTATAGCAATTATGCCCCCTTACCTTCATTAATTCAATCTGCTCAACTCCTATTTAAAACGAAAGAATTCCCACAAATTAAACAAGCTTTGAGTGCAGGTATTCCAATAACAATTAAGAAGCTTAAAGAAATTTCCATACAGGCTACTGAGGAAAACTCTCATTATTTAGCTCTCATTACTGGAGTTCCTGGTGCCGGTAAAACTTTGGTAGGCTTACAATTGGTTCACGAAACAGATATGTTAAACAAAAAGCAGGCTTCTGTTTTTTTATCAGGAAACGGACCTCTAGTTCAAGTCTTACAATACAGCTTAGGCAACACCCATTTCATAAAAGGAGTCCATGATTTTCTGAGAGATTATGCATCATCAACGATGGTTCCATCAGAACATATAATCATTTATGATGAAGCTCAAAGAGCTTGGGACAGTGAAAAAGCAAGCTTACATAGAAAAAACAGCAATTCAGAACCAACAGATTTTATAAATGTAGGAAATAAAAGATCTAGCTGCCTACTAATTGGCCTGATTGGTGAAGGTCAAGAAATACACTTGGGAGAAGAAAGTGGAATGAAATTATGGGCTGATGCTGTTAAACAATCCTATAAAACTTGGAAGGTATTTTGTCCAAAAAAACTTAACGGATATTTTGAAGGCTCAAAAGTCGAAAATATTGATTCGTTCGATTTAACCACTTCTTTGAGAACGCATCAAGCCATAACATTACAAAAATGGGTTGACAATCTCCTTGAAAATAAAATTGAAGAAGCCAAGAAATTAATGGAAAACCTCTTTGATAACGATTATCCTGTTTATGTTACAAGAGATCTAAATACAGCTAAAAATCATGTTAAAAATAAGTATATCGATGAACCGAATAAAACGTATGGTCTAATTGCAAGTTCAAAAAGCATTATTCTGCCTAAATACGGAGTTAATAATGATTATAATTCAACAAAATCCTTACAAGTTGCTCGGTATTATGCCGATGAAAAGCACTCAAATTATTGTCGAAACTTAACTAATGTTGTCACAGAATTTGCATGTCAAGGATTAGAATTAGATATGCCTATATTAGCATGGGATAAAGATTGGATTTATAACAACGAGTGGATAGATAATAAACCAAATAACAAAGCAAAAAAATCAAAAACTTTAAGAAGCAATAGCTACCGTGTTCTATTAACAAGAGGTAGAGATGGCTTAATTATCTATATACCAAATGATAAGTCTTTAGATAATACATTTATTGTTTTAATTGAATCAGGAAGTAAAAAAATATAAAATATGTCGAGACCTATAATATTCGGAGAAATTAAAGGAATACAAGAAGGTGATTTTTTTGAAGGCAGAAAAGAGATGATGCCGACAAGTTTTCATCGAAAATGGGCCGCTGGTATCGATGGTAATGGAAAAGAAGGAACTGCAGCAATAGTGCTTTCCGGTGGTTATGAAGATGACAAAGATTTAGGAGATGAAATAATCTATACAGGGGCCGGAGGGAATGATCCAAATAGTAAACAGCAAATTGAAGACCAAACATGGAGTAATACGGGAAATGCCGGCTTACTGCGAAGCATGAATGAAGGTTTACCTGTGCGCGTAATTAGAGGCTCAAAACATAAATCAGAGTATTCCCCTAAAACTGGATATTTATATGCTGGTATATTTAGTGTTGTCGACTCTTGGCAAAAAGTAGGGAAAAGTGGTTTTAAAATCTGTCAGGTTCGTCTTGTATATAGTGGATTACATGAAAAACGAAAAGCTATTGAAGACATTGAACTTGATTATGAAAATAGAGAAAAGAAAAGAATTTCTAGTACCGTTTTAAGAATCTTTCGTGACACTAAACTAGCTCACGACATCAAAAAACTTTATAATTATGAATGCCAAGTTTGTGGCACTACAATAATTACTAAATCAGGAAGATATGCAGAGGGAGCACATATTAAGCCACTTGGAAAGCCCCATAATGGAAATGATAATACTGACAATCTCTTATGCTTGTGCCCTAATCATCATGTAATGTTAGACAAAGGGGTATTCTCAATTGAAAATGATAATAGCCTAATTGGTATTGATGGCATTTTAAAACTGCATGAAAAACATAAACTAGCTATTACAAATCTGGTATATCATAAAGAAAGTATTTATAAAAGTTAATAATCCAAAGCATTGCTAGGCCTCTAACATTATTGGAAATATCAATCCTTTATACCCATTCTTTAGGTCTTTCTGTAATTTTTGGATATGTATTTTCTGCTTTTACTAAAAACAACCTCTAGTCTTAACTGTGATTATATTAGGCTCAGAAATTTTTAATTCAAATATTCATTCAGTTCTGATGAATTATTTCCTGTTTCTATCAGTTTGATTTATTGATGTTTCTGAAACTGGTTTTAACCTACTAAATTGTTGTAATTTTTAACCCTAATTTATCTAACCCAGTAATAGGATAATGTGGTTTACCTAAATAAGGTGCTTTAACTTGATTGGTTTGTAGTAGAGTTATGCTCATAAGTTATTTAATCAATTTCAGTTGCCCAGCAATATCTCACGTATACTTTGCTATTGGTCTTTTCCTAAGTTTTTCTGGTTTTGTATAATTCCCAACCAACTGCCTTTCTATTATTATCGGATTGTGAAAAAATTTTAAATAGCTTTTTGTTTTATGATTTCTAATGTACTCATTAGTTCTTTTGTTAAAACTAAACATATTCTTACTTCACGATCAACCCCTCATTCCATAGAACCAAAACAACATCCATTTGAGAGTTAGTTTTTTTATCTCCTAGATTTAATTCTGCCCATAATTCTTTTGACGTAAACGTTTTTGTATCTGCCTGCTTTAATATTTTAATTGCATCAATAGCATATTTTTTATTCTTAACAGATTTTGTATACTTCCCTTTAGGTATTCCTTTTACCAAACCAGCTTCACACAAACCTAAAAATGTGGCTTTCGGACAACCTTTTTCTTGTGAACTTATTGAATCAAAAAATATCTCTTTTGCAGCTCTAGCGTAGATTTCTGTAATAGGGGAAGAATCTTTATAATTTTTTACTGCTTTTAAAACTGCTTGTCCGTATTTATTCATAACTAGTTTGTGTTTAAATAAGTTTTAGTTCAGTTAGTATGTCTTTCTTAAATTTACTAAAAGGTCTTTTATAAAAATCTTCTTCTTTAAATTCTGTCCCAAAGGCTAATCTGTATACACCATCATAAGATAAGTTTGCTTTTGGATAAGCATTAATCATATTAAGTATATAGCTTTTAGAATAAGCTTTTTTTATACTTATCAAATCCTGTAATTCTGAAATATGTGCATTAAACATAGTTTCAAGGTTCATATCTGAAAAGGTTTTAAAAGCTTTTGTATCTCCATATCTATGACTAATTTTGACATTGTATTTGTCTAATGATTTAAAATAGTCATAGGAAAAATTAAAACGGTCTGATACATCACTATCAACATAAGGGTGCAAATGTTTATCTAAATAAAATATTGTATCAGATTTTGCAGAACTATTACAAACACTACAGCTTGGAATTAAATTATAAAAAGATAAAGCTAATATTGGAAACTTACTTTTAGGAAACCAATGATCAAATTGAGGGCGCATTACTTTTTTCCCCTTTTCTGTTTTCATTGTATTAGTGTATATCCTATTACAATAAGTACAAGAAGGAATATTTAAATTCTCTGCAAGAGCGTAATCATAATGTTTTTTACTAGTTATAAACCAATTAGAATAATTAATTTTTTTTTCAACTCTTTTATGAAGTCTATAGTATTTCTTTTTTTTAGCAATTTCGATTGCTGTCCCTCCTATTTTCGGAGCATTTAAATAAATTAAATATTCATTATAGCTATAATGTCTTAATCCGTCATAAAAATTTTTATTTAAGAAAAATAATTCATCTGGGGTTCCATTTATCAAGCGATCAAGATTATTTTTAATAAATCGGTTTATATCTGTATTGGGTTTTAAATGATATCTTGAAATATACTCAGAAACAACTTTATTGTGCCGATTTTTAGCTTTAATAATATTTTGTTTACCATCATCTATATAAATCATTCCCTATAAGATTTAGGGGAAATATTGTATCCCAATTTATCAGCTAGTCTTTTAAGTTCTATTTCTGACTCCTTATTATTTTCACCATATACTTCTGAATACATTTCCATTAATTTGGTTTTTAGAATTGGTTCATCAATTAAAGAAATTAGTCTCTCGTGATAATATGAATTATCATTTCTGATATCAGCTTTTAAATTAGATAACTCTTCAATTTTAGCAACCTCTAGATTAAGGTAGTCACCTAATGGTCTATTCTTTTTTAATTCCTCAACTTCTAAATCCAATTTTTTGTAATTGAGCCATTGAATTGTTTCGTTAATTTTATCCTTCGCAAAATGACCGATTAAACCGTCTTCAATAAAAAAAGAATCAGCAAGTAAATCAGTTATGTTAGCCCCAAATGACCTTTTAGGGTTTACATCTTTATCAACTACTGTTTTTTTGTTATCCAGCTCTTCCAGGTAAACTATGTTATAATTGAGTATATCTGACAGTGTTAATGGATCATGAGTTGTGAAAATTATTTGAACCCGAAGATCAAGGCTTTTGAAAAATTCTTTTATAAAATTAATTGTTTCCTTTACAAACTTTTTTTTCCATTTTGGATGAAACCCTAAATCAGCTTCATCTAAAAATATTAGATAAAATTCAGCCTTACTTACAGTTGGAACATCAATCATATTAGTCTTAAAATAATCATATATTCTTGAGTAAAAATTTAGAAGTGCGTTCTCTCCTGAACTTAAACTCTTATCTGAAGGCTCAAAATTAATAATCCCTTCTATTCGATTTCTTTTTTCAAAAAGCACCTCTCCAGTTTTCTCTTCAACACCTAAATAGTATTTATCTATTTCATTTAAAAATTTATTATGAAATAGAATGATTTCTTGTGTTTTTTCTTTTTCAAGATAAATTGCCTTATCATTCCAATTAAAAAAATCGTTCTCTAAATCATCAATTATTTCAAACAAATAAATAATAAAAGTTTTTGTCTCCTCAATTGGCAGTAACTTTTGTTTAGTTGAATTTATATTGTAAAAGTGAATATCTAAAAACAAAAACAATGCTTCAGTTGAATTTAAACCTTTAAGCTTTTCAACAAACTCTTTTTGTTTTATACTTATATGCCCTTCAGTTAAATAATCATTTGTTTTTTCCATTTGCTTAATAAATAAGCAAAGAATATCCATAATAATATAATTCTTAAATAAATCTTTTTGAAAATTATCATTTACTCTTTTTTCATTTATTTCTTTCGCTTCATATTGTATATATTCAAACAAAGGTTGTAATACAAACTGTAAATCAAAAGGCGTATTATGAAATTGAATTTTATTAGTTTCACGATCTACTTCTATTTTATGTCTTGTGAAAGTAATTTTACTCCTGTTAAAAACTGGATAACTAAATGATTCAGCCAAAGACTTGCCATAGTCAGAATATTGAAACTCCAACTGGCGTAAAGCATTTTTCGTTTTAAGTCTTCTGGAAGGTATAACTGTGTTACTAGCTTGGAACAAAAAAGACATATCATCTAAATCTTCCTCTAAAATACTATCATAACTTAAATCAATACCCGGTAATGGTTCTTTAAAATCTAAAAAAGGTGAATAATAAATGGTCTCTGTTACAGCACTATATTGTCGTGTGTCAAATGAAATATTCGAAGGATGAATTGGGATTGTATTATGAATTAAAGCATAATCATCATACTCCATAACAATAATGAAATCTGAACTACCACTTTTACCATGAATAATATCTAAAATAGTTTTCAATAAAGTGGTTTTACCCGCACCATTTTCACCCACTATAGCAGAAACTAATTCAACTGTATCTTCGGCATAAAAGTTAGGAATGTATTTTTCATTTAGAGTCCTTTTCATATTAAAAGGGTCTCTAAAATCATAAATATATTTACCTCCAAAATTTATTGTTTGCGGTTCCTCAAACAAAAAATGATTTTCTATATGTAAAGCTGCTATAAACATATTTTTAATTATATTTTTCACTTTCCTCAGCAACCATACCCAACTCTTGCTGTGCCTCTCCAACAGTAACCTTCCCATTCATTAACATAGGTAAAAACCAATCGCGAAGCTCTGAGAGTTTTTGACTTTGCTTAGTTGTTTCACTTATTCTTTTTGCTGTTATTAAATAAATGGAATCGCATTTTATATTATCCTGGTAATTACCTAAAATTAAATCCATGTTATCTTTGAATTATTAATTGTAAACACAACTCTATTAGCTTTATAAGCTTTGTTTTGTTTGGTACATGGAATTAGTTGACAAGATTCCATATCTTTTAGTAAATCCATAAAACGCACATATTGCGGAATAGAATCTACATTTTTCACAAAACACAACCTATATTTTCCTTTGTTCTCTAAATAGAAATCCCACTCATTTTTGGTCAATTGAAATTCATTTAAATCAGAAGCTGATCCTTTGCACTCATAATAAAATGTGTCTTTATCATTTTCCACTAAAAAATCATAAGGCTTACCTTGCTCTCCATTTTCGTTTAACCAAGTCACTTTAATAGAATCACGCTTAAAAAGCTCTTGCAATTTTTCATATAAATACTCTTCAGCTGAACGACCAATGCGTTCATTATGTATTTTGTTTTCTACTACTACAACATCATCCTCAATTTGATCATTGGAGTGTAAAAGGCTCAAAATATTGTTTAATTGACCAGAAATATATTCTAAAGATGTTGTGTTTTTATGCACTTGCTTTTCTAAAACAGTTGAGTCAGTTTCTGCGACTGCTGCTTTTTCTTCTGCTAGTACCTTTTTGTCTTCAACAATTTTTTCTCTGCCTTCTATTTTAGGTTTTTCAATTATGCTGATTGCTGCAATAGATTGGGTTTCTTTTATATTATCATCTAAAGCCTTAGCTACTATTGTGGTATTTAATTTAGACAACAGCACATTTAATGCATCCTTATCATAATTTAAAGCCTTTAAATTGGTATAAATACCACCTGTTTTTTCTGCTAAATTTTTAGATTTCTTTAAAGCCACATCGTCTTGAGCTATACCGATAAAATGAATTGTACAGTCCTTCTTTTTCTCTTTTATTAGGCTTAAAATTTCTTCGTCAAAATTTTCTTTATCATTAGCATCACCATCACTTAAAATCAAAATATTCAGTTTATTAACTGGTTTATGTATAGTTACAGATAAAGCCCACCATAGTGGTGTACCTCCAATTTCAGGGTTTTTAATTGAATTAATTGCAGTAATAATTGATTCTTTATTGTAACCATCTTTGTAAACTGGGTGTAACTTGTGTGGCATAGGATAATACCATACATATTCTTTAACACCTTCTTTATTTACTTCCCATTTATAACTTTTTTTTCTATTTCCCTTTGCGTCGAAATTATAGCTATTTCGGAATGAAGAAATTTCTAATATTTCAACAAAAGACAAATTATTGAGAAGCGATTCAATTAATATTTTTTTTACTAAATCTGTACGTGTGCTTTTTTGATCTGGCAATAAATATTCATCTTCATGTTCTTTGCTTCCTTTCATAAAACCCATACTACCAGAAGCATCAATAAGTATTTCAAAATGTGTTTCCATAGTTTTGGTATTAATTACGCTTAGACTTGTCTCTTATCGCTTGTTGTAATTCCAAACAAAACGATCTAAAATTTGGAATTAAATCCTTTAAAAACTCATGATTCAAAAGAAATTCATTGTCCTCTGCCAAACTTAAGTTCTTATTATTATCAATGTATCGCGTTACATATTTATTACCTTCTTCAAGGTATCCGAAATTATGAGTAATATTATTTCTTATAGATTGCAAACACATTAAGTCGCTCCACTGCTTTTCTAAAATTTCATTTGATTCTAGATTTGCTTCATTAGTTAAATAATATTTAATGCTTAATAGTAAACTTGGTTTTACTTTTTTAAATGGTTTGTTTAATTCAAATAAGGTATTTACTCTATCACATAGATTTTTTAGTATTTTTTCAAACATACTCATAATTAATACCAAAGTTGAGTGCCTATTCATATTAGGAAAAACATTAATCATAATATCTTCTGCATTAAACGTATCACCATCAATTAGTCTAAAATGAGTAGAAATACTCGCACCGTGTTCATATTCTTCTATTTCTACCTGTTTATATTTGTGATATTCAGTAATAGCAAAGCTATTTGATATTTCACACTGCTCTATAAAAGCTTCTATTAAATCAATACCAGCCGCAACATTTTGATCATACCAATTATAAGTTCCACCAACTATAAATTCTCTTTCCTCTGACATACTAATTCACTATTAAAAAAGATTATACTCAACATTGTCACTATAATCATTAATTATTGCAAACTCTTTTTTGTAAGTAGAATTATCAAAAGACTTACCCGTAGCATTAAATGACTTAAAAATAAGTCTAGTAAGTTTAGTTTCTAATTCTATAGGTAACATTAAGTATTCTAAAGTGTCATATTCATCACTCATTGTTTTATAACCTTGAAGCCCAACATTGCCATTATTACTTTTTAATTGATCTGTAAGAAATGCCTTAAAGTATTTAGAACCATTACTATGGTAAATAATACCAATTATAGCTTTCTCCTCAGTTAATAAAATTCGATTTATAGTATTACCTCCATAAATGCCATTTTGGTAAAGTTTACGTTTCTTTTTAAATAATTCTGAAACCTTTATTCTATTGATATAGCCTGATTCATTATAACAAATAAGTAAGTAACCGTTTTTACAACTTTTACCGATTCCCATTTGATAATCAAAACCTTTAACAGCATTGCCTGTTAAATTATATTCTCCATTAGTTCTTAAATTAAAATATTTTAAAGCTTTTTCTTTTGTCTGTTTTTTATTTTCAGCCCTACCCTTAATTCGGTTTTTAGGCTCTTTTTGTGGATCTTTTGTAATACTCTCTTCGCCTGCAAAGAAACCTTCTTGTTTCTTTTTTATTTCTTCTATACGTTTTCTTGATACTTTTTTACCTAATTGAACTTTTCTTGCTCTTTGAAAAACAGTGTCTTTATATGCTTCCAATTTTTCAAACACTTCATCCTTTTCTAAATAACTCAATACTGTTAAACCGCCTATTTGGTTTAAAGTTTTTATCATTTGCTGTGCAATTGCTTCTGAACCAATTCTTCTACCATCTAGTTCTGCATCTTTATATTTATGGTAAAAATCTAAAGCCGCTTGCAGTACTTTTCTATCTCTGATCAACTGATATGACCCAATGTTTTTATCCCTTAAGTTTCTTTCTGAAAGAAAAATTTTGCTGTAGTAATATTTATCAGCAAGGGTTTCATCTACTGTTAATTGAATTGCCCACCATAAACCTGCAATTGGCGACTTCATTAAGCTATTCTGAGATGGCTCAAGGGACAAGAAAAACCTTTCTATATCATTTTTCAAACCCTGATCATCTTCAGTCTCATCATCATCCAATTTCTGAATCCAACGCTCTTTTATGTAGCTAAAAAAAGAATCGAGATTAAGGTATAACCAATACAAATTATTAGATGCTTGATTTGAATTTATGGGAAGTGCTTCATATAAAATTTTTGCTAACGAAAATTCATCTTTAGGATTGTTTTTATATGACCTATAAAATTGATCTACTGCTTCCTCATTTAAAACAGGATAACTAGAATCATCTTCTAAGTCTACTAAACTAAAATCGAAGGTCTCGTTTTTATATTTAGCTAAAAAGTCATCTAGCGCTTCGTAGTTCTTAAATTCATCTCTTAATAATGAAAGACTTTCTGTTGTAAATATCTTACTCATCTTGGTTTTGTTTTTCTTCAGCTATTAAATAATCTATTAACTTAATACTTGGCTTTTCTAACAAATCTTGTACAAATCGTAAATGATCCGTTTCCTGAGGGTAATCCTCATCACTACCTGAAAATTTTCTCCATCGATTCAACAACTCCTTGTACCATATTAAATTATCTCTTTTTGAGTTTTCCTTTAACTCCTTGCAAGCTTCTAGCAAAGCAATTTGTGCAAATTGAGAGGTAAGTACCTTTTTAATTAATAATGAGTTTTGTTTCTTTAACAAAAACTCATATTGCTTCTTCGGAATTTTTATTTTTATTGTGTGGTCTGAAGTTGATATAAATAATTCATTACTCTCCGAAGTTTCAAATGAAATCAATCCTGTACTCCTATTATCAATATCTTTTTTAAAAGAGCCAAAATGTGCAATTGGCATCCCTTTTTGCAAAATTTGTGAATCCCATTCAAATTCTTTGTTAGAAACTAATAACACATCAACTGTAAAATTTAAGCTTACTTTATCTCTTGGGATAGTAATAATGAGTTTTAAATCGTCACTTGTTGTAAATACTTTTCTATACATTGTTGCTGAACAGTTGATTTCAGCAATAAGATCAATATTATAATTTACATCAGTAAATTTATCATCCATAATATAGTAATCTGGCAAAGTCACTTCGTACTTAAAGTAATCTGTCTCATGAGGTAAATCAACAAGGTTAATCGTAGTTACATCTACATCATATGGGAAATTTGTAGTTTGCTTCATAAGCTTATTTGTTTAAAGTTGTAATTGAAGGAGCGACTAAGTAAGGGCAATCTAATTCAATAGTATTCACAATGTTTTCTCCTTTCTTTACATCTAATTCTAAAGTATTACCTTCAATACGACCATTGGAAGCATTGGTAATATTAATAACATCCTTACTTGAATCAGTTCCAATACTAATTTTAAATCTTTGATTATTTGCTGCTTTTTTTGAATTGAATATAAGCCGATAAACATATTTACCATTACTATAAATTGCCTTAAAAGAATGCTTTCCAATTAAACGATCTTTTGTGTCTTCTGAAGGTTCTGGCTTTATTCTATCACCATCCTTCTTTTGCTTACTAACAATATTTCCTCCAGAAAAACTAAAAAGATTATCTAGCGCATCGATATTAAAAGAGCTTTGATTCCCTAAACCAGAATACAGTATATATTTTTCTCTAATGAACTCTTTAATCTCACCTAAAGTTATTTTTGCCTGTTCTGTGACGCTGTGATTTAAGTTAGGGTTCCATGTATCGTGTGCATCGTTTTCTATGTTTTTTAAAAATGCATTTCCCTCTGTATTATCACATAGAAAAATACCTGCAAAACCAGCATCTAGATCATTTTCTTTAAAAATCAACATTTTTGTTTGCCTAAATCTTGCAACTGCTCCTAAATTGTACGCTTCATTTTTATGTAACCATAATTTACAATTACCAATATTGGCAATGTGTTTTGTATAAGTTGTTCCATTTTTATAAACTTCAAAAAATGATCTTGGGTTTTGTTTATGACCTGATTTATAATCTCTATAATCTCTAAAATAAAAATTAATATAACCTTCAATCCTCTCTGCATTTATAGTTTCATCCTCTACTCTTACAATTAATTGTTCTTCTGCAATAGCAAACCAATAATTTCGTAAAACCTCACGAATTACTTCTCCTCTAAAATCTGCAATATCCCAAAACCCTATGACAAAAACTGATGTCCCTTTTTTATCTCGTTGAAATAGTGATGGAATTTCTGAGTTTTGTTTTACAGAAAGATCTCCATAAAACCCTTTGTAATTATATTGAGTGCCAACATCAAAAGGACTAACGTGATTTGAAAGTTTTGCTGCACCACGATATCTGTTACCTTCGTCATTTCTTGTAGAAACGAGCATGGTACGCAAATATGAACTGGCATAGTAGGCTGCTTTACCTACTCCTTTACTACCTTGAGAACCTGATGTGGCTTTTGTAGATTTAAAGATACCTTGTGTTAAACTTTGAAAGGGTTTTTCACCCATACCTGTTGTATTGTAGTCGGAAATCTCTAAATAGGAATATGAATCTTGAGAAAAAGCTTCTATATGACGTTGTATTTCTTTGTTTTCCGCTTCATCATTTTCTGTATTTACACAAGATTTTATGTGACCTTCTATAGCACTAAAATTTGGCAACTCTGATTTTTTAATAGTACCTGTTTTAATAACAACTTCTACCTGTGTTTGCCCATTGTTTATATCCAATGCATCACAAGAGTTCTGAATAGCCTCTCTCACTATAGATTTAGCAGGATTTACACCAAATTTTTCAATGTCATTGTCTTTAAAACCAACAATATCATTAAGCTCTGTATGTTCTGCAAATTGCCATTTTATACTCATATCTGTTTTCTTCTTATTAAAGATTTCACCAACTATAAATTCTATATAGCTAGACTTATTAAACATCTATTTTGTCTCAAAAACTTCTATTACTTTATCTCTTTTATCAATCGTAATCTCCCCACTCAAAAAGAGTGTCTTTTCTGCTTACCTCATTTCCTTTTATATAAGCTTCAAAGTGTTTTCTTGGACTTTCAGGGATAGTAATTCTATCCACTGGAATATTATGAATCATTCTATAAGTAGTAAGATAATTAGTGTTACGTGGTTTTATACTATTCCAATCTTTACCAAAACCAATTCGATAATTTAGATACAATAGATGTTGTTCTGAATTAGAAAGTTGAGCTCGTAAAATTTTCAAATAATTTCTAGCAATGAAATAGTCTTTCGTTCCATATTCACCGTTATGTTTAGCTGTTATCATTTTTACTATTGCATAAAGATTTCTATAGTAATGAGATAGTCTAGATTCATGTCCTTCAAAAGGATAAAAACTAAATTGATGTCCACTTTGCCTATTTACTGCTCCCAATTTGTGCCTTTCGTAAAACTTCTTTTGAATTCTTAGTAGATGAAAAATTGTCTCGGCTTCTATCATTTGGAAATATGATCTAATAGAAGCTTGTTCCGAACCCAATCCAAAAAAGAATATTCTATAAGCATAATTTAACAAATGCTCATATATATTAGGATAATTAGAAACATCCTTTCCTAAATATTTATTTGATTCCTCTATTACAACTTGAATTATTGCTTCCAATTCGCCAACCATTCCATGAAATAACTTCCTACCCTCAACGGATCTAAAAATCTCAGAAGAGTGAAGAGTTTTTGCTGATTCAATTTTTTCATTAGTCTCAATTTTAAAATCTTCAGAGGTAATATGATCAAAAAATGTCACTTTCATTTCAGTAATATTCTCTTTATGAAGATCTAACATTTTATAAAATTGAGATTCGAATTGCTGAATTTGAAACTGTTTTTGAACTTGTGTATTAGCCTTGTACTGAACATAAAAAGCCAAGGATGCCGCTATTATTCCAATAAATGCCACTACAGGATTTAAAATCCCGCCTATTAAATCACCATAAGCACCTATATTACTATAATCAGTCTTAATTCTATCCGCATTGTTTAAAAGAAAATCTGTCTTATACAATGCAAACACTAATAATATAGAACAAATTGAAGTCAGGAATAATGAAAAAATTATAATCTTAGAATTGTTTTTAAACAACTTAAAACCATAAGTATTGTATTTATCAAAAACGAGAAAAACTGAAACAAAGAATGATACGATTGCTAAGACTATAAAAACTGAAATAAATAAAACCATATTATTTTTCTAAAAGCGAATGATTAATAGCGTCATATTTATACTTCACAATATCTCCTGACAATATTAATGTAACTACTTTATCAATAATTAGTCTTGGAGCAACAAACCATTCTCTTGGTGTTATTCTTTTTCCTTTATCATCAAAAACATCAACATTTAAACATACATCTGCAAAAAAGCGATGTAGTAAATGTTCAAACTTTTGCGAATCTATATTATAACAAGCGTACTTATCTAGCAAATGAACATCTGCATACAAATAAGTAGATTCTTTAGAAGCATTTTTAATACGTTCATTTACATCTATAGATGAAAATCCAATTTTATATAAATCATTAATTGATGCTATATCTGGATTTGTAGACTTTGATCTTAACACATATATCCACCCTGTTTTAACGTCTTCCTCATTTAGTGAATTTACACTATTAAATAATTCTTTATTAATTTCTTCTTCAGTATGTGAAACAATTTTACCATCGTTATCCTTATGCAAAAGCGCCTTATCTAAAGAACGGTACTTCATATTACTTATAGTGCCATTCTCAAAAATAATACGTGTACGTCCATCTTCTCGAAGCCTATTTCCTGATGGAAGTGAAACATTTTTAGTTTCAATATCTACGCTTTCCAAAAACAATAGCACACCATTCAAAATGTAATAAGAACCTGCTCTTAAATTCTTTTTTGCATTCTCATAAGTGAATAACTTTCTATTTCCTTCTCGTAATTCCTTATGTATAGCCTTAAACTTGGATTCATAAGATAAAAACTCCTTATCCTTCATCGCTTTTCTCTGTGCTGTAAAATCAGTTTCTGCTCTTTCAGATGCGCTCTTTACATTCTTCAACTTAAATATAGACAAGGTTTCATCTGTATCTAATATACCTAAATCATCATCATTTAATATATCTTCTACTGATTTTACTTCTTCTTTGGTATTTAAAAGATTATGTGAATCATAAGGTTTTAAAACCTCTACTTTTTTAGCATCTTTTCTTAATGCTTTTAATCTTGATAGTAGTTTAAACTCAGTAACATTAGTTGCTTCTGGTTCACGATTATTCTTTTCAAAAAAGGCATTAATATCTTGGAACGATTCAATTAAGCGTTCATCTTCAGTTTTTACATTAGAGTTTTTAGGTTTAGAATCTAAAATACCAAACTCATCATCATTAAATATATCTGCTAATGTTTTCTTTTTACTCATTTGCTTGGGCTTTACGCTTTTGCTCTTTTAAAAATATTATTGCTTCTGCTAAACGTCTTTCTTGTGGGTCGAAAGATTGAATACTTGGTTGCTCTCCTGTTTTTGCAATCCAGTTTTTTATTTTAGGCCACAATATAATAGCTTCTTCATCTGTCATTGTTATTCTTGTAGCATCAATAGTTTCTTGAATTGCTTTAAATACTGATGCTGTTACAGATTTAGATAATATCTCAAATGCTTTTTGAAATGGATTGATTGTATCTATCAAATCAATATTAATATCATCAATATTTACAAAACTATCTGCCATACGAATAAAACGTTTATCTCCTACTTCTTCAATAGTACCGTTTTTTATTACAGAATCTACTACTACGTGTTGACGAACAGCTTCTACTTCTTCATCTGATAAATCAGGATAGGTTTCTTTAATAATTTTAGGTATCAATACTTTATTAATAACTTCAGGATCTACATTACCAGGCATTGCTTTTAGCATTGTATCATCTTGCATTATTTTTGCTTTTAAGTCATTAATATCACTATCAATAATATCTTTTGCTCTTTGTGAACTTGGTAACTTAAAGCCATTTATTTTTATAGTATCATCGTCATCTTCTGAATCATCATCATCATCTTCGTCTGGAAATTTTGGTTTAAATTTAAAATTAGGTGCTAAGACCTGTTCCATTAATAATGATGCTGTTATAGCTTTTAGCATATTGTTTACCGATAGTTTTACTAAATCATCTTCTGCATCTGGTTGTGCAATTAAATTAGTAAACTGAGAATGCGATTTATTATCACTATCTCTTGTTGCTCTACCTATAATTTGAATAATTTCTGTTAATGACCCTCTATAACCAACCGTTAAAGCGTGTTCACAATATGGCCAATCAAACCCTTCTTTTGCCATACCTAATGCTATGATAATATCTATATCATCTACACTTTTTACATTACGTAAATACTCTTGTATTTTATCTCTATCCTTTTGATTATCGTGAACTAAATCTGCAATCTTCAATGTTTTACCTGTAGCCTTACTTATCACATATAGAACACCTGTATCTGGGTCTTGATAGTCTAACTCACCTATGCCATCAACAATTCTATTTACTTCCTCATATTTATCTTTTTCAGACTC
This sequence comes from Winogradskyella thalassocola, assembly GCF_900099995.1. GTDB lineage: Bacteria > Bacteroidota > Bacteroidia > Flavobacteriales > Flavobacteriaceae > Winogradskyella > Winogradskyella thalassocola. The sequence goes on along the minus strand of NZ_FNCZ01000001.1, from coordinate 1,659,087 downwards.
TCCAGAATTTACACTTGGTATATGAATTATTGTCTTTTTAGTTTCATCTAATATCTCGTGAATAGCAGAAGTATATTTCCCTTGATAGAAGTGATAGCCAATACCTAATGATTTTAAATAATTATAGCCATTTAGTTGCTGGTAATAATCATATTTTACCTTTGTAAACTTTGCTTCATCTTCTGGTAATAAAATAGGTACGGAATCTCCTCTAAAGAAAGAACCTGTCATTGCTACTACGTGAGCAGAAGATTTTTTCATTACACTACTTAACACTAAGCCTAACTTATTATCTCCATCTACTGATACGTGATGAAATTCATCTATAGCTAACAAACAATCATCTAATTGTTTTTCGTCTATTGCATCGAATGCAAAACGTAAAGTAGCGTGTGTACAGATTAGTATTTTTTCATCACTTTCTAAAAAATTTAGAAATGCAGTTACTTTACTTTTTTCTACACCAGGCGTACATAAATTATATCTTGGATTAGGTTCCCAATCTGCAAAAAAACCATACTTCTTTAATTCTGTTTTAGCAAACGAACTACCAATAGACCTTTCTGGAACTGCTACAATTACTTTTTTAATATCTTGATTTATTAATTTATCTAAACCAATAAACATTAAGGCACGCGATTTACCTGAGGCTGGCGGTGCTTTAATTAATAAATATTGAGCAGTACGAGCCTCAAATGCTTTTTGTTGCATTTCTCTCATACCATATTCGTTGGTACTTTTACTTTTTCCTGTTTGTTGGTATTTTACGTGTACTATATCTGGCATTTTATTTTTTCTTTTTTAGTAGCTTTTCTATTTCTTCTAACTCAATAGCATCTTCATTTTTGGCTTCTTCCAATTTTCTATTTGCATCGAATTGTGCGTATATTTTTCTAACTTTTTCATCCATCTGTTTGTTAGACATACTTCCTAATCCTTTTAAAATTGCTTTATCATTAAACTCTAAAACTCTATCTACATTTTCTTTCCAAAAGCGCATTGTAATATCTATACGGTTTTTAACTCGTAATTCTGCGGTTTCTAAAAAGATAACTACCAACCGGTTTAAAGAGTCTAATTCATCTTCATTTAAGTAGTTTTTTGCAACAAATATATCTTGTTTTCTTACTTGACTACCTTTCCAAGTAGTTAATGCCATATTTGGGTCTTTAGCATTTGCTCTTGCTACAATTAATTCTGCTGCTGTTTTATTTGTTACTGCATACAATAATTTATTTTGTGTTTCGGCAAAAAACATTTGTGTTGCTTTATCGGTTGGGTCATAATCACTACTTAAAGCAAATAAATCTCTTACCTTTTGATAAAAACGTTTTTCTGATGCTCTTACCTCTCTAATACGAGCTAATAATTCATCAAAATAATCTGGTCTACCATCAGGGTTTTTAAGACGTTCATCGTCCATAACAAACCCTTTTATCATATATTCTTTAAGGTTTTGGTTTGCCCAAATTCTAAATTGTGTACCTCTTTTACTACGTACTCTAAAGCCTATTGCCAAAATCATATCTAAAGCATAGAACGTAACGTTATATTCTTTACCATCTGAGGCAGTTGTTAAGTAATCCTTAATAACTGAATTTGATTGTAACTCTTTTTCTTTCAGCACGTTAGATATATGCATACTGATGTTTGGTATAGAGGTGTCAAAAAGTGCTGCAAGCTGACTTTGGTTCATCCAAACATTACCATCTTTGGTATATAAACTTACCGATGCTTTGCCATCTGCGGTGTTATAAATAATTATGTTTTGTTTGTTGTTTTCCATTACAATATAAAATTTCTGTAAATTATAAGATTGCTTCGTGCCTCGCAATGACGTTACGCTTTCTTTTTACGTGTTCTTTTAGGTTTTTCTAACAAGGTGTTTTTATTTATCATCTTTTCATATTCTTTAAAAAGATATTCTAAACGCTCTGTATCACTCTCAAATGGCTTTAAACGATAACAACGCTCAATAGCTAAATCTAATTGATGATGCGCTTCTTTTAAACCTTTAGGCATTTTATTAGGGTCGTATAATTGAGCTAAGGTTTTACCTGAATGTTTTTCTCGTTCTTCTAATACTTCAAAAACGTGTAGATTAATTTGTTCTTTTTGTTTTTGAGATATTTCAGGAAATGGAAAAGTATTATAACATAAAGCTGATGAATATCTTATGCTTGTGCCTAAATAACCTCCTGTTTTTTTCACCCACGTCATATGCATTAAAGACAAAATGATACCTAAAACATATGGTTCTGGGTCATAAATTGCTTGTGCGGAATCGGAAACTATATAGCTTGAATCTAAAAACCCAAAAGGAATATATTTTCTTCTCTCTGAAGAAACTCTTGGCAAGATAATTAAGCTTTCTTTTGCTTGGTGAGTGTATCTGAATTGATGTGGCCTTTTAACTAAACCCCTTGCAACCTCACCACCACCTTCTCTAAAAGTCTTTGTCCGATTAATTCGGTCTTCGATAAACTTTATTTGTTTAGCTTCACTAACATCTTCATCATTAATCCATAAACACCATCTTTGCTTACCATTAAGAAAATCTTGAGAGCCTCTTAATTTTTTTATATATTTTTTTGATTTTTCATTTATAGAAAGTAAAGTGTCTTTCTCAGCTTTATTTAATATCAAATTACCACCATCATAAGGACTATTACCAGTTAAAATAGTTGGTAGTTTAGATATAGGTTTTAAACTTTGAAAGACAATAGTATTTGTGCCCTCCATCAAATAAGGACTGATATTTTGGACTATTTTTTTTCGGTTTTCATCTATTAAAGTTTTAAGCTTATTTGAAGAATGTCTAACACAAATTATTGATACAACAACTCCTGCGTTATTTTTAGCATTATTACTCCATTTAAAAGATGTATATGCAAAACCTATTTCTTGTTCTAATCTTAAAATATGTGGCCATAATTGTTGGACTTGTGATCCTTGACAAATAGAACTTGTAGTTACAAAACAATAAGAACTATTATCATTTATGTAGCTTGATGCCTTAATAAACCAACAAGCTATATAGTCTAATTCACCAATTTTTTTTGCATTGCTAAATGCAATTTTCATATCTTGTTTTTGTTCTTTTGACTGAGCTTTACCACCTAAATAAGGCGGATTCCCTAAAATATAAATTTCATCAGTTGAGTTTTTAGGACAGGTGTCTTCCCAATTTAAACGTGTTGCATTTCCTTGTGTAATATTACCAGCTTCTTTTAGCGGTAAAATATCTTCTGCTTTACCATAATCTTGTAACTCGCTAACAAACTCTTTATTCATTTGGTGTTCTGCCAACCATAAAGATAAAATTGCCATTTCGTGTGCAAAATCATCTAATTCTATACCATAAAATTGAGAAAGTTTAATTTTAGTATATACATCTGGAAAACCTAAATTCAGTTGATGGTTAACTTCGTAAATTCTTGCTAAAATCTTTATTTCTAATCGCCTTAATTGTTTGTAAGCAATAATTAAAAAATTACCACTACCACAAGCAGGATCAAACACTTTAATTTTTGCAATTCTGTTAATGAGTTTATTTAGTTTTTTTACATCATTAAAATGCTTTTCAAATTCTTCGTTTAATTCATTTAAAAATAAAGGTTCAATCACCTTCATAATATTAGGTACAGAAGTATAATGCATTCCTAAACCACTACGATATGCAGGATTTACTACTGCCTGTATCATAGAACCAAAAATATCTGGATTGATTTCGCTCCAATCTAAATCGCCACACTCAATAATTATTTTTCGTGCTTCTTTAGTAAACTTTGGTGATACTATTGTATTTCTAAATAAACCACCATTGACATAAGGAAACTCTTTAAAATGAGCTGCTTCTTTACTGTTAACTTTTGTATTAAGGACTTTAAAAAGCCTATCTAAAAATGTATGTGCATCACTTCCATCTTTTTGAGTATGTTGCTCTAATGTATCTGTAAACATTCCCTCAATTGGAAAAATATCTGTGTCTTCTGCAAAAAAGCAAAATAGTAAACGAGATAGAAAAATATTTAAGTTATGACCACCATCATCGTATATGTTTGGGTTTTCTGTAACTAATATATCATAGAGCTTCGCCATTTTATATGATGCTTTTCTATCTGCATAATTCTCATTTTTTTGAGCATACTTCTCTTGACCTGCCCAAGGTAAAAAGAAACCAAAATGTTTATGAATTTCAAGAATAGGTGTATCTAACGCTAAGCCTGTTCTTATATCTTTTGCTAATAATGTTTTATAATCTGTTACAATTACAAATCTTGGATTGTGTTTTAATGAATCTGTATCTTTTGTTAATTCGTCAATAGTATTTAATAAAGTACCAGATTCAACCTCTTTAAATAGCATTTTACTTTTGTAAAGTACTTCTCCATTAACTTTAGATAAATTAAAATCGCCTTTCTTTAAACGTGTTATAGATGTTTTAGAAATACCGTAAGCTTTCAGTAAGTCGAATACAAATTCGTCTTTATTGAAGTTTTCAACTAATGCTATTACGTTTTTTTCTATTTGAGATGCGTTCATAATCTAATTTATAGATCTAAATAAGTTTAAAATAAAATAGTACACAGGGGATATTTCTAAGGGATTTTAAAGATATGAAAAACCTATAAATTGTATTACGGTTTTCCATATTTAAAAACAAATAGATAAATTACTTACTACATTAAATCATAACATCAGCAAGATCAGCGCCTTCACAAGCTTTAAAATCCTCTAAAAAATCACTACAAATTATAGTGTATCCCATTTTTTGAAAAGCTTCCACTTTTATATTCCAGCTTTTGTATTCCGACTTATCAGGATAAACTATTATTTTATAATCCTTTAATGGTTTTAACACTGATAATTTCAAATTCGTTTTCGATCCCGTAGCTAACCACAAATAACTAGGGTAAAATAAGCTCATAATTATAGCCGTTTTTTCAGACTCAACTATGCATATAGTATCTCCTTTCTTGTAATCGCATAAATTATGTATTCCAAACAAACATTGTTGTAATACAAAATCATCTATCTGTAATACCTTATGCATCCAGTTGATAAATACGCGTGGTTTCTTAACTCTTTTACCGTTTTTACCGTTATATAACATCACTTTTCCTGCACATACATTCATTTGATGGTCCACTTGCCAAAATATGGTTGCTCCTTTCCAATACGTCGTCGTGCCAATAAAATATTCCCTTATTACCCCTTCGATATCTGTAGTACAGAAATATTGTCTTAAGTATTGCACAAAATTATTGTTACTATAATTACGTCCATAACTGCCAATAACAGTATCGTCATGGCAAGATGGCTCTTCTATTTTCTGTAATACACTAGATGTAATTGGTATATTACCACTAGGACTTTTGTGATATGCACACTTAGACTCTCTATCACATCGTCCTAAAGTAGATTCTAAATATCTGCTTGTTTCTACTTCAATGTAACACACTAAGGTTTTCTTACCACAAGATGGGCAACTAAACTTCTTACTAGTTCTGTCTAAAGTGTATTTATAAGTCATTTTAAACTGAACTCGTACCATTCGTACCTAAATTATGGTACGAATGGTACGAGTTTCTTATTGCGTTTTTATTTTATTGAAATGATTCTTTAGTAAAAAACGAATACCGTCATTAACTGTAAATTCAGGAAGTGGCTTTCTTTTTTTCTTAATTTTAGTTTTAGGTCTAACACTAATGTCGAGCATATTATATAACCTGATAAGCTCTTCCTCTGGAAGTGCTTTAGCTATATTATATACATCATTAGCGTTCATTGATTAAAGATTCAATGCTTTTTTTCTTTTTCTTACTGCTCCTTCTGTAATACCTAATACTTTACCAATTTCAACATTAGACTTATTTTGAGCTATTAAATTCATCATGTCTGCATCTCGCTGATCCAAGTCGTTAGATTTGAAATTCTGTAAATGCTCTGATTCAGCTCCAAACTCAAGAAACTCAAACTGTAAAAAATTATAATCTTGTCCAATAGTACATGTAATAACATTTTCTGCATGATACATGTGTTCTGTATTACGTTGCTTAATTTGCTTTATATACCTTAAATTATGATCTTTCGCACTCCTACCAATGGCAAAAGAACTATCGCAAAAATTCATAAGCATTTTGCTACCTGAAACATCGTTATTAGTAATTGGTTTAGAGTCGTAGCGTTTTGGAGTATGACATAAAACCAGAATAGAAATGCTATTATTTTTTGTTAGTTTATTCAAAAACTTCATTAGACCAAGCGCGTCCTTAGCTTTTTCATTATCACTATTGAGATAAGTGAGATTATCTACTATAATTACCTCGATATTATAATCTTCAATATATTGCGATAAACTCTGACACAAATATTCTTCAATTGTCTTTACAGTCTTAGGAAGTTCTAAATCTCTATTAAGCTCAGCTCTGTAAAAATTATGATGAAACTTATAGTGATTATTGTAATTATCTGAACAACGTTTTTCAAGTTGCTTGTCAGACAACTCAAAATCCAAATAGAGCACCTTCTTTGGTTCTGACTCATACTTAAACCCCTGAATTGCAATACCTTTGCTAATACTATCCGCAATTTGAACTGCAAGAACCGATTTACCAAGATTGGTATCAGCAAAAAGTATACACAATTCATTCTCATACCAAAATTCACTAAATAACATATTTGGAATTGGACGGTTTTTCGCTTCATCAATCCACTTGTTTGCTGTTTTTATGATTAAGCAATTATCTTTATGCTCTAGAGCATCTAATGAAGCTTGATTCTTATTTAAATCTGCTCTAAATTCATTATGAAGTTCATTATTAACCATCATAATTAATATTTTTTAGACCATATTTCATTCATCAGCAGGTTGTAGTTAAATGACAACTGATGATTCTTTAAAGGGAAGTAGAATTGCTTTCTTTCATATTCAGATTCAACTAAAAAACGGTTGATATCATTTAGTACCTTCATAAACTCCAACTTTAATTCTTGACTAAAACCACTTTCGTTGATTGCAAGTTCGACTCTCCGTTTTATTGACTGAATGGCTTCTTCACTATTTGTTTCTATAGGAAACATATATCGGCAAAAGAGCCAAGTTAATAAATACGTAAAATCATAAGAATTTTCATATTCATTTAGTGCATCTATAACCTCTAGTTGTGGTATGACAAAATATTCATCTTCTATATGATTAGGAATTAAACCAACATGATTTCTCAATATATCTCTAATATATTCTGACAACTGTTTACCTTCCTGAGAAGCATATTCATCTAAGGCCTCTTTAGTGTATTCGTCTATTCTTAAATTAATTTTAGTGTTCATATAACTACACACGTTTTAAACATTTATTAAACTACTAGAAAGTCTTGAGAGACTAAGAAGCAGGTAATACAATGATTGTAATACGAGTGTAAAATTAAAGTGGATTTAGGAAATATGAACAAGGGATTGGAACGTCATTGGAATCCAAGAGACCCTAGTAAAGATCAAAAAAACAGATGATTAACTAGATCAAATGACGATTTACACTATTTTAAAATGAAAATAATTGATTAAAAACTATCTGTTTTCCCTCTCTAATTGATACTTAATCATTTTTAATTTACTTGAAACTACCTTTAACTCAAGCTTATTCAATTTTAAAATAGTCGATTTTAGAAGATCTATCTGAGTTTTATAACTAGGATAGTAAGACACACCTTTACGTGCTTTATAATAAGGCGTAGTATACTTGCCTTTTATTAAATAAATAGATTCATCATTACAAGCACCAACAATTTTATTGAGTTTAAAAAATGCTGGAAGTGAAAGTCCTTCTGCTTTATTATCTTTAATATCAAAAAATACATTAGCAACAACCAAACGTTCATCATCAGTAAAACTGTCAAAAAGTTCGGTATTATTCCTAGATGTAGATTGCTTTATTGATTCCGAAATTTCATGATCTTTTCTATTTTCATCTTCTCTCCTATTAATGCGGTCTGGATATTCAATGTCAAGCATTTCATTAAATTCTTTTGAATCTTTATAATTAATAAGTTCAAAATTTTTTAAATAAAAGTATTCATATTTGTCTGTAAGATATATTAGCTCATAATAATTATAATAATTTTCCAAATGATTATGCAAATACTGTAGAGCTTTTTGTTTTGCCATATCAATTATAAATGGCCTAAATGCTTTTAAATCGTTAGCTTCAAAATATTCCTTTATTTCATTGTCTAAAATTTTACTAATTACCTCTTTTTCTTCATCTAGATGAAAATCGTGTCTAAATTCAAAAACCTTATGAGCTTTTGGATACAATTCTTGATTTTTGAAAACATATTTATTATCAGAATCCTCTTTAATTTTTTTCAAAAAAGGAATATAAAATTTTTTAAAAGGTCGTGGATAAGTTTTGGCCTCTTTAAATATTTCAATCAATTCACGTTTATTATCAGTTAAAACTTCTGAATAATGTGAATTATAGTATTCTATATTAGTCATTTTTTATAAGTAATTTAGAATAGTCCTCTGGCAATACTGCATCAATATCACGAAGATATTTTTCTAACGCAGTCATTGTCGCATGACCTGTGATTAACATCAATTTACTTTTAACTTCATATGGAGACATTGTTTTTGCCATTTCTCTATACATGATTGTAATAAAAGTATGTCTAAAACTGTATAAGCCATATTCTACACCTAAACCTAAAGAATCCTTAACTTTTTTGAATCTCTTAGTAAAGAAATCTCTTTTACTATTTTCCGTTGCTTCCCATTTTCCTCCAATACCACTGCTGGTAAATAAAAAATCCTTCTTATCAAATTGCGATAAATTTGGTAATTCTTTTAATAGAATACTAGGTATTATTTTAATCTTTACAGGTTGGTTCTTTGCTCTAACGTATAGTTTCTTATCTTCAAGATCTATATCTCCAATCTTAAGCCTACATACTTCTATTGGTCGTAGTACATTGTAAGACACTAATTGTACATATAAAAACAGAAGTGGATCATTACTTTTCAAATAATCAAATATTTCTTCTATTTCAATTGGTTTGTACGTTTTGTTACGTGTAGGACTACTACGTAATACATTAATTTTTTTAACGAAATTTTCTTTAATTAAATCATTATCCTCAAGTATTTGAAAAAACGAAGCAATATCTGTACGTGAATTATTTCTATTTCTAGAACTAGAATTCAATAATATTGAATTCAAATATTTTATTACCGTTTTCTTTGTAATACAATCGATATCATCCTTCTCCTTAAATTCATTTTCTAGCAACCATTTCTTGAATATATTGATACGACTTTTATATCTTATAAAAGAACTAGCAGCCATCGCTTTTTCCTTTAATTCAAGAGCCAGTTTAAACGCCTCTGAAATAGTAGTTTCAATTTGTTTCTGAGGTGTTGATTCAACAACGGTTGTAACTAATGTAGATTTTTTAGTTTTAGATGTCATACCATCTATTTTGTTTTGTAAATGCTCAACCAAAGTTTCATTATCCTTGTAAGGATTAAATCCTTCTTGTAATACAATCTCTAAGCTTTGCTTTAATACTTTTAAAAGATGGTAACGCGTTCGTTTATCCTTGTATCTATTTACACCACCTTTAATATTGGTTTGTCTTACAAGTTTACCAGTTTTAGGATTTCGGAAAGAATAATAAATATACCAATCCTTATTCAAAGCTTCCATTTTTTCCTTTTTGGACAGCTTTGACCATGAGTTAATATCTACACCACCTGTAAATAATTTAGGATCTGAATAATTAGATTTCATTGGAAAAACGTGTACGATATCGTGTACGTTTTGTAAAAGTAAGAAAAAAGAAGACATAAAAAAACGGATTGTGAGACACAATCCGTTGATTTTAATGGCTTTCGCCTAGTAGCGGGAACTGGACTCGAACCAGTGACCTTCGGGTTATGAGCCCGACGAGCTACCTACTGCTCTATCCCGCGATGTAATCAAAAAATGAATGTCTTAGCTCTTAACTTTCGGTTCATAATGCCGACTCAATCATTTTAGGACTGCAAAGATAATACTTTTTTTCGATTACGAAAGATTAAACAAAAAAAATAACGCTCAAAAAATAAAATTGAGCGTTATTTTCTATTCAATTAGGGCAAAGAATTAATTATCATCTTCTTCTTCAGCATCTAACGTTGCTAATGCTCCTTTTCTATTAACTTCATCTAAATCGAAATCAACGATATTTGGAAGCTTATCTTTTAAAGCTGCAAAATTACCTTTAAATTGATTTTGACCTAATAGTAATGTTTTTAGGTTAGTCAACTGCGCCAATTCATTAGGAATATCACCATAAAATGCATTATTAGACAATACTAATTCTTCCAAATTTGCTAGTCCACCAATAGAGGATGGTATAATTCCTAATAATTGATTATCAAATACGCTTAACACTTTTAATGATTTTAAACTCGATAAATTTGATGGCAGTGTACCAATTAATTGATTGCTGCTTAATATTAAATTTTCTAAGTGAATTAAGCTGCCTATAGAAGCAGGAATTTCACCAGAAAAATCATTATTAAATAATTCCAAAGATTTTAAATTAGATAAATCCCCAATATCTGCAGGGATTCTACCACTAAAAATATTAGAGAATAATTTTAACTCTTCTAAGCTAATCATGCGTACTAAAGAACTTGGTAATTCACCACTTAATTTATTAAATGATAAGTTAAGTATTTTTAGATGTGATAATTTTGAAATTGACTCTGGAAGATTTCCTTTTAAACCATTAAAACTTAAGTTAATGGCAACAACATTATCATCTTCGATGGTTAATCCATGCCATTTTGAAACTGGTTGATCTAAATCCCAAGATTGACTCCAAGAATCACCGTTGGTTGCATTGTATAGATCTACAAGCGCCGCTTTTTGGTCTTTAGAAACTTCTGCAAAAGAGAATATTGATATTAAACAGAATATCAGCGTTATTTTAAGTGTCTTCATAGTGGTTGATTTTTTGTGGAGGGACACAATAACACTACGAATATAACCACTATGACCACGAACAGCAAATTTTTTCGACGAACTACATCTTTCAAATCTTAAAAAACTAAAAATGAACCAATTACAAATTGACACTATTCTATGTTTTGAGCTTCAAAACTTACAATTTCATGGTTATCTATAGCTACTGAAAGTTGAATGGGATTACAACAAATTTCGCAATCCTCTATATAGCTTTGATGGTTTTGAGACAAATCTACTAACATAGAAATCTGTTCCCAACAGTATGGACATTGAAAGAAATGTTCATCCATAATAAATTAAAGTTCAACATTTAGCAACTCACCACTAATTTGTAAAATTTCTAATTCAGATAATTTTGCTGCAAATTTAGCTTGATTTCGACTTAGTTCTGCATTAAGTAAATTTACCTGTGCTTGTCTAAACTCAATAGAATTAACTTGCCCTATTTTGAATTTTTCCTGTGTACGATCAAAATTGTTTTGAGCTGTTACAATATTTTTTTCTTGAATATTATAAATTTCAAGCTTATTCTGGTAATTGTCCCAAGCATTATTAAAATCGCGCTCTATACTCAATAAGATACTTTCCTTTTGAAGCTTTTGCGTTTCAAGATTTACTTTAGCATTCTTTACTCTGGTTAGGGTTGTTCCACCATCAAACAGATTCCAACTTAGATTTAATCCTGCAGACAAGCCTGTATTCGTAGAAACCGCCAAAAGTGATACGGCATTGTTATCATTTTTGTTCCATCCGTAAGAACCAGACAAACCTATTGTTGGTAAATATGCCGATTTACCCGAATTAATATCAAGCTCGCTAATTAAAATATTTTTTTCGGTTTGAAGCAATGCGACATTACGAGATTTTGCTTTTTCAAATAAACTATCTTTTTGAAATTGAAGTGTAAACGCAACGTCTGTTTCAACAGTAAAATCATTAGAATACGTTTCACCTAAAACTAATTTTAAGTCACGCTTAGCTGTTTTTAAATCTTGCTTAGTATTAATTATATTGATACTATCGGTATTAATATCTACTTCTGCATTTAACACTTCTAACTTGGTGTTCTGACCGTATTCAAACTGATATTCAGCTCTTAACAATCTATCTTTCGTATTATTCAACGTTTCTTCTAAAGCATTCAAATTATCAGAAAGCTGAGCCACATTATAATAGATAGAAAACATCTGAAGTATGGTTGTCTCAATAGTTTCTCTGGCTTGTAATTCGGATAACTGATATTGTTCTTTTAATCGTTTATAATTATAACGTCTTCCTAAACCATCAAAAATGGTATAGTTCAAACTCAAACTGGCATTATAATTAGAACTTTCGGCCCCATTTAAAACTGCATCTGGCCTACCATCTGAAAATTCAGCTTCAGTGTTATCTATATTATAATTAGCACCTGCATTACCTGTAAGCGTTGGTAAAAATCCTGTATTAAGAATATTAGTGTTATTCTCAGCAACTGTAACCGCATTTTTTGCGATTTTTACTCCGTAATTATTACCTAAAGCTGCAGAAACGGCCTGTTCTTTGGTTAAAACCTCTTGCGCTTGCAAACCAATACAGCATGCAAAAAACAGAAACGTAAGTATGTTTTTAATGCTCATTTTCTTCATTTTGTTCTTTAATAGCACGTTCTACTTCTTCTTTAGTCACCTTATTTCCTGTAGCTAACCATTTACCGCCCTGTTTAATGCTATTGCTAAATGATAAAAATAAAGGTAAAACCAATAATGTTAAAACAGTCGCATACGCAATTCCGAAAGAAATAGAAATGGCCATAGGCTTTAAAAATTGTGCTTGTCTACTTTTCTCTAATAGCAATGGTGCTAAACCAGCGATAGTTGTTAATGAGGTAAGAAAAATAGCTCTAAAACGTGACTTCCCTGCCTCAGAAAGGGCCAAATCAAACGTCATGCCTTCTTTAAGATTACCATTGAATTTACCAATTAAAACCAAACCATCATTCACCATAATACCAATTAAAGCAATAATCCCTAAAAGTGATAAAATATTAACTTGAAAATCTAGCAACCAATGTCCCCAAGCTACAGCTGTTAGACTAAATGGAATTAATAAAAGAAGCAAAAACGGTTGTGAGTAACTTCTAAATGTAAATGCAATAGTGATATAAATTAATATTAAAATAATAGGACCTGCAACACCTAAAGAACCAACTAATTTATCTTTTTCTCTATTCTGTCCCTCATAAGAGGCATTTATAGTTGGATGCTTAGATTGTAACTGTGGTATAAAAACAGTTTTTATATCATCCATGATATCTGTGGCACTTGTACTCGGATCTTTTAAATCTGCATACACTTGTATTTCTCGTTTACCTTCAAGGTGATTAATAGCAACATCGCCTCTAGCAATACTATAACTTGCAATATCCTTTAAAGTGACACGTTCGCCTGTTGGTGTTACAATTCGCATAGCGTCTAAATCGTTAATAGAACTTCTATTGTTTTTATCGTAACGTACCCAAACTTTAATTTCATCTTGTCCACGTTGAAAACGCTGTGCTTGAGCTCCAAAAAATCCTGAACGAACTTGCGCCATTACAGTTCTTAAATCTAGCCCTAATAAATAAGCACTTTCTTTAAGCTCTAATCGGATTTCTTTTATACCTGCAGGATCGTTATCTCCAATATCCTTAAGTAGCGGATTGGATTCCATGTACTTTTTAAGTTCTAATTTTGAAGCCTTTAATTCTTCGATATTATTACTTAATAAAGATACCGACACAGGACTACCACCAAAGTTTCCACCAGAACCATAAATTAATCGTTCTGTACCTATTACAGGGCCAACTAATTCTTCTAATCGATTGGTAATTAAATCTGATTTTATTTCATCCGGACGTTCTTCTCCTGGTAATAAATTAATTCTTAGCCTTGCGCTAGAACTACTACTAATCTCTACTATCGTATTCTCAAATAATTGTTTTCCTGTACCTTTAAGAAATTTTTCTGTCAGTTCTTCATTTACAATAAACGCTTTCTCTTCTATCATAGAAATAATAGAGTCTGTGATTTTCACATTAGTTCCCGCAGGCATTACTAGCTCTATATTGGCAGCATCACTAGCGACTCTAGGGAACATCGTAACTCCTATCACTCCACCACCAAGCGAACCAAGTGTTAATACTAGTAAAGCTACAAAAACACCTAATGAGAGTAATTTGAATCTTAAAACACGATTTAAAATAGGAGTATACACTCTATCTCTTAAGAAAGACATTAGTCGATCTCCACCGTTATTGATGACTCTCATAAATGAGAAAAACTGTTTTATTTTTGAAGGATTTTCATCAACCTTCTGAGCTCTTAATGCTTTAGAATGCGCTAAGTGAGCCGGTAAGATAATTAACGCTTCTACTAAAGACACCGCTAAGGTTAAAATTACAATGACGGCGACTTCACCAAAAAACTCACCGATTCTACTATCTAAAAAGAAAAACAACGAAAAGGCTAAAAGCGTCGTAATAATTGCAGATACTACAGGTGGAATCACTTCCATGGTTCCATCGATAGCCGCTTGAACTGGACTTTTTCCCTTTTCGTAATGTTGATAAATATTTTCAGCAATTACAATACCATCATCAACTAAAATACCGATAACGATAATCATCCCAAAAAGCGACAATACATTAATAGTCACGTCAAATTGAGCGGCAAAAATAAACATTCCTAAAAATGAAATAGGCAGACCAAAAGCTACCCATAATGCCAAACGTGTATTTAAAAATATCGATAAAAACACTAAAACCAAAATCATACCAACAATAGCATTCTCTGCTAACAATTGGGTTCTTTGCTTTAAGGTCACGGATAAATCTCGTACAACATCTAATCTTATATTAGTATACTTTTGATTGTACTCCTCTATATAGGCATTTACCTTATCTGCTGACGTAATTAAATCTTCATTATTGGTACTTGTAATCGAAATATTTACAGCCAATTCTTTATTAAAATACGTCGCGTTTGGTGTTTCAGAAAAACGATCTCTAATGACCGCAATGTCTTTTAAACGAATTACTTTTCCGTCGGAAGACGCTCTTACAATAATATTAGAAAGCTCGCTACCGTAATATTGTTTGTTGTTTGCTCTTATTAAGTACTCCTCTGCAACCGTTTTTACATTACCACCAGTAACTAAAATATTAGCATTAGTGACAGCCGCTGCCACCTCGTTAAACGTGAGGTTATAAGCCAATAAATCGAGTTCATTAACAGCTATTTCAATTTCTTCTTCAGGAAATCCTGAAATTTCAATTTGAGAGATGCCATCTATTGCCCGTAAATCTGTTTCTACTTGGCGCGCTAATTGTTTTAGTGTTACTAAAGGAATGTCTTTTCCACTAATTGCAAAAGAAATCGTTTCTCGAACTGCTTCTTGTTTAGAAACGACCAGTGGCTCCATACCCGTTGGAAACGAAGGTACACGGTCTACTGCATTTTTGACTTCAAGAAGCATAAAGTCTAAACTCTCCCCCTTTTCAATTTCTACAGTAATACTTCCACTATTTTCTCGCGATGTTGACGTTACGCGATCAACTCCTTTTAGTCCTTTTAGGTTATCTTCAATTTGAAGTACAATCCCTTCTTCAATTTCTTGAGGAGAAGCACCAGGATAAGCTATATTAATATTGATAATTTTAGACTCTGTAAGCGGAAAGAACGACGACTTTAAAGATAAAGCGCCAATAGTACCAAAGACAATAAATGCTATAATAAATATATTTACTGCAACATGATACCTTATAAAATATTCAATTAATTTTCTCATTATTGAATAGAATCAGAAGTTACAGTATCACCTTTTGCTGCTTTAACATGCATTCCTGCATACGCACCAGGCACAGGTTTTCTTAAAATTATAGTCCCATTAGGCACATCCTTTAAAATAACTTTTGCATTAGAAAAGTGTGCTGGTTTCACGGCTATAACATCAAGTAAACTATCGTTAACCACATAAATCTCTTGACTATCTAATAACAGGTTTCTGTCAATCTCAATAGCATTTTCAACCTTTTCAGCATTCAAATTTGCTTCAAGATACATCCCTTCTTTAAGATCTGAATGTTTAACTTCTATATAAGCAGTTATGGTTTGTGTGGTTGCATCTATACTTCCGTTAACACGCGATACTTTACCTTCATAGGTTTTAGTATTATCTAAACTCGTTAAGGCGACACTCTCACCTACTTTTAAAATATCAGCAAAAGACTTACTAACGGCCACTTCCATTTCGTAAACTGAAAGGTTTATAAATTCACCCAGCTTCTGACCATTTCTAACCAACGTCCCTTCTGTAACCAATGCTTCAGTTAATATCCCTGAAAATGGTGCTACGATTCTATATTTTGTTAAACGTTGCTCTAGGTTCTTTACATTGTAAAAAGCGCTTACAATACCACGACCAGTGATGAAGTAATTTTCTTTTTCTCCTGAAATTTCAGGTAATTTTGGAGTTGTTTTATTTAAATCAAAACCATTTAAATACGTTTGCCATTTTTGAAATACATCAGGAAAATCTAAACGTAAATCGGGCATTATAGCAGCAATACTATTATACAAGCCACTTTTTGCAGATTGCACACTGGCATAATATTCCGACGCATCTATGCGAATTAATGTTTCACCTTTATTGAATTTCTGACCTGGCTTAAAAAGCTTTGAACCTGTCTGAAATAATCCTTGAACTTCTGAATACAGCTCTACACGTTGCAAAGCCGTAAGGTTTCCATTAGCCGTAATCACAATAGGTATCGTTGAGTTTTTAACAGTGTCTACAAGAACTGTTTTAACCACTTTAGGTATAACAGGTTTCGGTTTGTGCTTGTTATCAATAAGATAATTAGCATAAATGATTGCACCTATTATTAATGCAACTCCTAAAACGGATAAAATAATTTTTCTTAACATAAGCTCGTTGGTCGTCAATAATTTACAAAGCTAACTTTATAGCTAAGTGAAGCCGTTAAAAAAATCTTAATTATTCTTAAGAAATAGCATCTAAATCAAACTGAACGGTCTCCCAATCTTCCATTAATTTACTCAAAGACTTCTTCTTTTTCTGATAGTCATCAAAAAACTTAGGATCAGAAGCTGTTTTATCGTAATCTGTTGCCAATTTTAAATCATCAGCTTTAATATCTTTTTCAAGTTGATTAATTTTAGACTCAATATTGCTCAACTTATTATTTAAAGACTTTAATTTCTTTTGATCCTCGTAACTCTGCTTATTGCTCTCTTTTGGTTTATCTGCTATAACCGTTCTTTTTTCAGCTTCTCTTAAATTTTCGAGATTACGTTGTTCTAGATAAAAATCAATATCACCTAAATACTCTTTAATATTCTGATCTTTAAATTCGTAAACCGTATCTGTCAACCCTTGAAGAAAATCTCTATCGTGAGATACTAAAATTAAAGTGCCTTCAAATTGCGTTAACGCTTCTTTTAAAACATTTTTAGATTTGATATCTAAGTGATTTGTTGGCTCATCCATAATAAGGACGTTTAATGGCTGCAACAATAACTTAGCCAAAGCTAAACGGTTTCGTTCACCACCAGAAAGTACTCTTACGTATTTCTCTGCTTCTTCACCTCTAAATAAGAACGACCCTAAAATATCACGAACCTTACTTCTATTCGTTTCATTTGCCGCATCAATCATGGTATCTAAAACCGTTTTATTACCATCTAAGTACTCTGCTTGGTTTTGCGCGAAATAACCAATTTGAACATTATGTCCTAAATTTAATTTTCCTTCGTGCTTAATTTCACCAACAATAATTTTAGCTAAAGTTGACTTCCCTTGTCCGTTTTGTCCAACAAAAGCCGTTTTAATATCTCTAGGAACAGCCAAATTCACATTATGCAATACTTGCAAGTCTCCATAGCGTTTAGACACATTTTCCAATTCTACAACAACCTTACCTGGAGTAATAGACACCGGAAACTTTAAAGACATTACACTATTATCATCTTCATCAACTTCAATACGATCTATCTTATCTAATTTTTTAATGAGCGATTGTGCCATGGTCGCTTTAGAAGCTTTAGCTCTAAATTTCTCAATAAGTTTTTCAGTTTGCTGAATTTGTTTCTCCTGATTCTTCTGAGCTGCCAATTGTTGAATCTTCATTTCCTTACGCAACACCAAAAACTGAGAATAAGGCTTATTGTAGTCGTATATTCTACCTAATGAGATTTCAATTGTACGATTGGTAACATTATCTAGAAACATTTTATCGTGAGATACAATAACAACAGCACCAGTGTACCCTTTCAAAAAGTTCTCTAACCAAATAATAGATTCAATATCTAAGTGGTTAGTAGGCTCATCTAAAAGTAATAAATCGTTATTTTGAAGTAACAGTTTTGCTAATTCAATTCGCATTCTCCAACCACCAGAAAAGGTATCGGTTAGCTTATCAAAATCTTCGCGTTTAAAACCTAAACCTTGAAGAATTTTCTCCGTCTCACCCTGATAATTATATCCGCCTAAGATTTCGTATTGGTGTTGTATATCATTCAAATCAACCATTAACTGATGATAGGTCTCACTTTCATAATCGGTACGCTCAGCTAATTGCGTGTTAATATCTTCTAGCTGTGCTTCACACTTTTTAATTTCTTTAAAAGCTTGGTAAGATTCTTCTAATACTGTTTTACCTAAATCGAAATCAATATCTTGCTTTAAGAATCCGATTCTCATATCCTTATCAGCAGCAATCTGACCAGAATCAGCTTCTTGTTCTTTTGATAAAATTCGAAGCATCGTGGATTTCCCTGCTCCATTTTTACCAATTAAACCGATACGATCACCAGGACCGAGTTTAAATGTAATTTCTTCAAAAAGGTATTCTCCTTGAAATGATATAGAAAGATTATGGATATTTAGCATAAGTTTTTTGAATATTACAATTGTGTTTTACGTTACAATTGTTACAGTGCTTCAGTTATATTATTTTATCTTAGCAGTGTCTTAGAAAATGCAAAAGTAAAGGTTTTAGTTATGATTAGAAAAGGAATGAAACTTTATAGTATTCTTTTTGGAGTATGCCCAAAATGTCATCAAGAATCCATGTACCAGAATAAAAACCCTTATGTGCTTTCTGAAGTTATAAAAATGCGAGAAACGTGTTCGCATTGTAAGACAAAATACCAAATAGAACCTTCGTTTTTCTACGGTTCTATGTATGTAAGTTATGGTGTTGGTATTGCTTTTTCGGTAGCGGCTTTTATTATTAGCTATAATATATTAGAATCGTCTTTAACGGTAGCTTTCATAGCTATTGTGGCTACCTTAATTGGATTTATGCCTATAATTATGCGTTTATCTCGTAATATTTGGATAAACCTCTTTATGAGTTATGACAAAGAACTAGCTAAAAAATCGGAAGTAGAAAAGGTAAAGCATTAATTACTCAAAACGATTTACATCAATTTCTGCGTCTAAACTTTCATTATGTTCTATAAATTTAAATAGCTTATCAGCGACGTAAGGAGCAATCATAACACCACGTGTTCCTAATCCATTAAGCACATAAAGATTATGATGCTTTGGATGTCTACCAACCAAAGGGCGTCTATCTTTTACAGTAGGTCTTACCCCTGCGATGTGATTCACAACTTGGAAATCACATGTTATAAATGTCTTTAATTTTGAAATCAATTCTTCTTTGGCTGCTTCTGTTGGTGTATTAGATTTATCATCGTTATTGTACGTTGAACCCACATTATACAAATCATCCCCTAATGGAATAACAAATACAGAAGATTTTATAGCATAATCAATCTTTAACTTTGGAGCTTTAATGGTTAATATTTCTCCTTTGGAGCCTGTAAGCGGAATGGTATTAAAATACGGATTATGCTTTACTCCAAAACCTTCAGCAAATACAATGTGTTTAGCTTTGAGGTTTTCATAATGAATAGCGTTGTCTATAAACTGAATACCATTATGTATAAACGATCGCTCTTCTAGACAATTATTCTTTTTTAAGAAATTCTTGTAATTCGTAATTAGCATTTCCGTATCCAATCGTCCGGCATGTAATACTTCGCCAAATCCATAAGGAGCATCAATTTCAGGATTATCATTTTTAACAAGCTGAAGTGAAAGATAAGGTTCTAAAGATGGTTTATCTGATGCCGTAAACCACTTATTCTGCTCTTCTATAGAAGTGAAACGCCTTAATATTGGTAGTTTATAATCTATTTTTATATTTAACTCGCTTTCAATTTTAGAATATAGAGGTAATGCTAGTGCTAATTGCTCTTTCGCTTTCCATACTTCTGAAAACCGTTTAAGTATAACAGGATTATATAATCCGGCAGCAACTATAGAAGACTTTTGAGAGTCATCATTAAATACTATAAACGATTTATTATTGACTCTTAATTGCTCGCAAAATGATATACTAGCTAAGCCACAACCTACGATGATATAATCTACGTCTTTCATTATTACAAAAGTAAATAAATCTAGACTTCAAAAACCTTTACACAAGAGATAAAAAAAATATTAAAACAAAAAAAACGCTCACTTAAAAAGTGAGCGTTTTTATTATTTTATGTTAAGTTAACTAGTAACTCCACATATCTTGTTCAAAGTTTCTAATCTTATCTTTGATACGTTCTGATTCTAAAAGCTGCATTAATGAGTTTTCTGCAACATACTCTTTTACTTCTCTATCACCATAAACATTTTCTTCTTTGTAGATCATTCCACTAAAGCGTCTACTATTTAATAAATGATCGAAAGACAACGGTACAGCACTATTCTTGTTGTTGAAAGCTTTCGCTTCATGAAGAATATCTCTTATTTCTGGGAAAAATACCCAAAATAAACCAATTGGTTCCTTATTTGTTTCATCGTCAGAGTCAATAAAATTCACATCTGGTGCTGCTGGAGCAATACCTAAAACACGAAATTTCAATTCTCCTTGACGTTTATCAAAGTACCAAAGTCCTTTGATTAAATAAGAATTAATATCTGCTGGTCCAATTTCTCTACGAATCTTGTATTCTTCAGGAACTAGAGCAGTATCAGTAACGCCTTCAGCATTCATCCAATCAATTCCAATATCAGTAATTCGTTCCATTACTAAAGCAGGCGCCAAATCTTCCATGGTACGTTCTTCAGTAAAATATGAATCTGCATATACTTTTGGAATAGTACCATCATTGATGTTTTGCATCAGCACCATATACAATGATTTTCTATCGTCTCCTAAATTGTCTTCAATAGGAAAATATAGAGGGAAATTTGCACGTTCATCTAAAACGATTTTTTCCCAAGTCATTTTAGAAAATAAAATGTCTCTATCTCCGACATATCCATATTCTAAAGGCTTGTCGTTATCTAGAAGTAACTGCGCTTCAGTTTTCATACCAATTTCTTCTGGTATTTTTGCATTTAGGATATTAGCCTGAGCAAACATACTGTTTGCGGCTAAAACACCTATTCCTATACATAAAAAGCTTTTTAAATTCATCTTATCGTTTATTATAATTTGGGATTTTCTTTAATGATGACGTTTTTCCTTAAACAATCATCATTTAGTTTGATACTTCAACCGTTACAGGAGATACACCTTTCAATTGATAAGCGTTATTCCCTTGTATTTTAGCTTTAATATTAAAAATAGTAACTATATCACCCGCACGTGCTCTACCAATTGCTGATTTTGCTTGTGCATTCATTTTAGTACCAGCTACATTTACTGTAGGTTGACCCGGAACTTTAATTTGAAATGATGTTACGTTAATTGGTAAATCAAATACGAAGTCATCTAACTTAGCACCAACAGTACCAATTTCTAAATTACGTTTAGGTAATCTAACCATACCATCCTGTCCAGAAATTGTACCAGTTGGCTTTGGAATATCTTTAATTCTGAATGTTTGTTGATCACTTACTCTAGATCCATCATCTAAGGTAGCAGATACATTAATTGTAACCTCTCTACCTGTTCCTGGATTCATAGTATATTTACCAACACCAGAACCTTTCGATAAACCTGATCCACTAGCTGACACTTTATTATCTGGCACACCAGCAAAAGAAATTGTCATTGGGTTAGCAACACCACGATAAACAACGTTCATCTTATCTGCAGAAATGGTTGCAGAGTTAGGTCTTGGTACAACCACATAGTTGGCTACGATTGGAATTGGTAATTCTTTACCATTTTCAATAAAAGTAAATTCACCTTCAATTGAATGCTCACCTACATTACCAACATTAAAATCTAAAGTTGCCGCTCCAGTAGAGTCAATTGCATTCTTTAAATCTACTTCTTGACCTTGCACAACCAATTTAGTCGGTGGTACATTCGCATATTTCCCAATAACCACACGTCCTTGAAACTTTTCACCTGCGAAAAAAGCAGACTTATCAGCTAAGACAATGGCCTTATAATTATTAAGTGTTGTAGCTTCAGATAATGTATTACCTAAAAATAAGTTGTAAAGGTTAGCCTCTGTTACTTTAACATCATTTTGTAAAGCAGTCAATTTAGTATAAGATGCAATTGCTGGATAACCTTGGAAGTTATAATTTAACCAATCAATTTTCTTTCCATCCTTATTAACCTCTTGTTCTGTGCTAAACGTTTTTTCAAAAGTTTCACTTTCACCTCTATACGCTTCATCTTTAGATAGGATAGCCTTAATGTCTGTTTTGTAATCGTTAAGAGCAGCCATTACCTTGTCTCCTTCTTTTGTTAAACGATCACCCGTAAACCAAGCTTCATCAAGAATATCAGTTTTATCCATAGCTTCAAAAGGTAAATTACCTGTTTTAGGATCAACTTGATATTCTCCTGTTTTAAGTAAATCTACTTTTAAAGTCTCTATAAATTTATAAAATTTATCCGAAGCAATTTGCACTTGTTGTGCTCTTGCTGCTGGGACACTAAATTCCTCAGGTTTTTCTTCACCTTTAGTCTTTAAATCTGCAAGCATCGCTTCATTTCTACTTCCTGTTGCTTCATTAGCATCAGCAAATTTTGCTTCCATTAAACCGAAAGCGGATAGTACTTCTTTAGACATATTCATCGCCATCATAGCAATAAATACTAAGTACATTAAGTTAATCATTTTTTGCCTTGCGGACTGTTTTCCTCCTGCCATTTCTAATTAGTTTTTAATTATTAATTAATTCGATTATAAAAACCAATTAGTTTTTGTTCATTGCAGATAACATACCACCATAAACTCCATTTAAAGATGATAAGTTAGATGCTAATGACTGCATTTGTTCTTTTAATTTAGTCGCATTTTCTACAGCTTCTTCGTTGATTGCTGCTTGACGATTTGCGCTTTCCATTTGCACTTTATAAAGACTATTTAAAGATTCCATTTGAGCTGCTGCTAATGACATTTCTTCGCTATATTTCTTTTGAGCTTGCATACCATCAACTGTAGGAGAAATTCCTTTTGCTGCTCCTTCAAAGTTTTTAATACTGTCACCTAAGCTTGCCATAAGCGCACCATCAATTTTGGCATCTTTTAATAAGTTATCTAATTTTTTAGATAACATACCTTCAGCATCTTTAGGCTCTTCTAAAGCTTTCTTTTTAGATCCTAAAGTTTGTCCACCTGCTAATTCCGGATATACTAATGACCAATCTAAGTCATCTCCTTGTTTTTCGAATGCTGATAACGTAAATACTAGTGCTTCAACAATCATACCTATTGTAAGGATAAGGGATCCATAAGGCCAGTGTTGAATTTTGAATAATGCTCCAACAATTACAATTGCAGCTCCAAGTCCGTAGACCATATTCATTGTTGATAATTTCTTTTGTGCCATGATTTTAAGTTTTTGTTTTCAAATGAGCTTGGTTAATTAATACTCATTTAGGATTAATATTAGGTTTAAGTTAAGTTTAATTAGTTGCTGCGTTTTTAGTTACTTCAGTTCCCATGTAATCTTGAACTGTTCTAAATCCGATATAGCTTCTCGCAGAATCCGCATATTCGTAATCTCTAGAACTCACTTGTAAGAAATAAGCAACATCTTTCCAAGATCCACCTCTAACCACTTTACGTGCATTATCAGGGTCATTTACATTTGGATTAATTGATGATGCAAATTCATAAGATGCAGGATCGTAAGAACCGTTTACCCATTCTGAAACGTTACCTGCCATGTTATATAAATTGAAATCATTAGGATCATAAGAATCCGCTTCAACCGTATATAATGCTTGATCGGCAGCATAATCACCTCTTAATGGTTTAAAGTTAGCCATAAAACAACCTCTGTCATTTTTAGTATAAGGTCCACCCCAAGGGTAAGTTGCCCCTTGCAATCCACCACGTGCAGCATATTCCCATTCAGCTTCAGATGGCAATCTATAAGAATTCACAGGTTGTCTTCCTCTTTTCTTTCTATCTGCATTGTGATACAAAGTTCTCCACTGACAGAACGCTTGCGCTTGTTTCCAAGACACACCAACAACTGGGTAATCTCCATAAGCATCATGCCAGAAATAATCATTATGCATTGGCTCATTATAAGAGTATGCAAAATCTCTAATCCAAGCCGTTGTATCTGGATAAATCTCAACTTCTTGTTGAACTACAACTTCAGAACGCTTTAAACCTCTGTTTTTAGCGGCTTTTTGAATATCCATATAAGTATACTGAAACTTAAATTGCTTTACATCCCAAGTACGTTGACCATTATATGATTCTTCTAATGGTAAATACATACCATCCATGACTTCTGCATACAATTCATCTGGATAATCATCCGTGTTGAAATACAACTTAGCTTCACGATTAATTTTTCTCTGCTCGTTACCATAGGTATTCACCATGTAACTTTCATAAGCGTTAAGATCTTCTGGATTTGCATCTTCATATGCAAATTCTCCAATGTCTCCACTTCCAGGTGTTTTTCCTTCTAAGTCAGCCATCTCAGCTAATTTTAATCTTAGAGTAGAATCTCTTACCCATTCTACAAATTGGCGGTACTCACTATTTGTAATTTCAGTTTCATCCATATAGAATGCACGAACTGTAGCTGTTCTTGTTGGCGCGTCTTGTACTCCAGCTAAATCATCATCTGATTTACCCATAATAAAAGCTCCACCTGGCACCAATGTCATTCCATAGGGCTTTTCTGGATGCCATTTCTTACCTTGTACACCAACCAATTGTCCTCGATCTCCAGAATTACAACTGGCTACCATAACTAGTACTGCGGTTAGTAAAATAAACTTCTTAATATTCATAGTAACTCTAGGTTAAATTAGTCCTTATTATTTTTGAGGTCGTAAACATATTTATATATTTCCGAATAAACAACTTTTTTTATCTTTTTTTTGCACTTTACCCCAAAAATAAGCATTTCATCGATTAAAAAAGTGTTAAAATCCGATTAAAGGCTTATTTTAAAAGCTATTCTTCCTGTAGGCTTTATACCAACGTTCTGGTATTTCACCTTGAGTTGCATGCACATAATCGGAATGCATGCAAGGTAATAACGTATGCTTTTTTAATTTATTATTAACGTTTGGTAAAAATGGAATTTCAATCCACCAACGACCTGTTTTTAAACTCTTGTAAAAAATTAATTCATCATCCTCTACCAAAACATTATACTTTTGGTAATGATTCTCATTGTTAAAATCGTCATCTTTAACTCTACAATTTACACCTTCGATGAAATACCATATCATTTGTGCAATTAGCATTGACGACGCACTATCATTTTTAGATCCTTGATATTCATAAATCCCAAATGACGATACTTTATTACTTATACCAGCATATCTACTTATGGCACAAATTTCTTTTCCAGAGAACCCATTTGGAGAATACTTTTGGTTATCACTCACCTCAGACGCTCTAACCGACTTTAAATCTACGGATACAATATGTGCATCGCGCATTAATGGCTCTACTCTACTAATATCACCAGATATCTCACCTAAACGGTAGGCCTCAAAGTATAACTTTTCTATGAGATCTATTTCTTCTTGGGAGTTAAAATATGTTTGATACCCTATTGTTGAATAATTAAATAGATTATATGGTTCTTCTACAATAACTTTACCTACATAACTATTATTCTTAATTGGAAGATTGGCGTCACCTAAATCAAAATTAGTATCTACACTAACAATGTTTACCATTGGTAAAAGCGAATCATAAGCCCTATAATTAGCATAAGTCAAATCTTGACTTCCCCCTAAAACGATAGGAATAATCTTTTTTTCTACTAAAACAGAAATCGCTGTGCGAATGGCGAAATACGTATCCTCAACAGTTTCACCTGGCTCAATATCTCCAAGATCTGCAAGAGTTGTATGCCAATTACCCGGAAATAAAGCATAAAGTGTTTTACGAATAGAATCGAAATTAATCCGAGCACCAATATAATTGACGTCATTTCTATTTTCTTGAACTCCAATAATTGCCATTTGTACGTTTTCCAAATCGGGAATACCGTTTTGACGAGAATGTACCTTTATTTTTTTTCCTAGCGCTTGTTGCGCTGTTAGTTCATTATGAGCTAAAACCGCATCTGATATAGGCGTAAGGAAATTAAAATTCATATCCAATTATTTCTTTTTAGTTGTAACTTTCTTCTTTGTTGCAGTTTTCTTTGTTGCCGTTTTTTTAGTGACTTTCTTTTTGGTCGCTTTCTTTTTAGGTGCGTTTTTTTCGAGAATGTCTTGTGCTTTCTCTAAAGTCATTTTACTCACATCTACAGTTTTGGCCAACTCCACTTTTTGTTTGCCTTTAATGATATTGTGCCTTCCCCATCTAGCTTTCTCTACTCTTACACCTTCGTCTTCCCAGTTATGGATGACCTTATCAATTTCTTTCTGAATCTTTTCTTCAATCAAAGTTACAATGTCTTCTTCAGATAAATTATCCCAATCGTACTTTTTATTTACATTGATAAACATGTTGTTCCATTTTATAAATGGCCCAAAACGTCCTTTACCTTTTGTAACTTCTATATCTTTATACATATATATAGGAGCATCTGCTTTTTCTTTGTCCTTAATATATATTAAAGCTTCGTCCATCTCTACACTCAATGGATCAACACCTTTTGGTAATGACACGAATTTTTTACCAAACTTTACATATGGTCCAAATCGTCCGTTATTAACCTCAACCTCTTCATCTTTATAATGACCTAATGCTTTTGGAAGCTTAAATAAGTCCATAGCTTCTTCAAAAGTTACAGAACCTAATTGTTGATCTGGTGATAAACTTGCATACTGAGGCTCTTCTTCATCATCAGGTTTACCTAACTGTACCAATGGTCCGAATTTACCAAGTCGTACTAAAACTGTTCTTCCTGTTTTAGGATCGATACCTAATTCACGTTCTCCGGATTCTCGTTCTGCATTTTCCTGTACATCTTCGACTTGTGGATGAAAGCCTTTGTAGAAATCCCTCATCATTTCACGCCAATCTTCCTTACCTTCAGCAATATCATCAAAACGATCTTCTACTCTTGCTGTAAAGTTATAATCGAGAATACTTTCAAAATGGTTCACTAAGAAATCGGTAACAATAATACCAATATCTGTAGGTACTAATTTACCTTTATTAGAACCTGTTTGCTCTGAAAGCGTGGTATCTTTTATTGTTTGATTTTCAAAAACTAATTGTTTGTAGCTTCTTTCATCACCTTCATTCGTTCCTTTTTCTACGTAGTTTCTATTTTGAATTGTAGAAATAGTTGGTGCGTAAGTAGATGGACGTCCAATACCAAGTTCTTCCAATTGCTTCACTAATGAAGCTTCCGTGAATCTTGCAGGAGGTCTTGTGAAACGCTCAGTTGCTGTGATGTATTTATTTTTAAGAGGTTCACCAACTTTTAAATCTGGTAGAATTCCTTCTTGTTCTGCGTCTTCGTCATCTGTTCCTTCTAAATATACTTTTAGAAACCCTTCAAACGTGATGATTTCCCCGTTCGCCGTGAATTGTTCGCTAATTTTATTTTTAGAATTGATTTGAATTTTAAGATTGGTTCTTTCTAGTCTAGCATCACTCATCTGAGAGGCTATAGCTCGTTTCCAGATTAAATCGTATAATCGTGCTTGGTCACGTTCTGCACTAACGGTATGATTTGAAAAATCTGTTGGTCGTATAGCTTCGTGAGCTTCTTGCGCTCCTTTAGACTTACCTTTATAATTTTTTGGATTACTAAACTTAGCACCGTAAGCTGATGTAATTTCGTTCTCTGCTCCTTTTTTAGCTTCATCAGATAAGTTTACACTATCAGTTCTCATATAAGTGATATAACCAGCTTCGTACAAACGTTGAGCATTGGTCATCGTTCTACTTACAGAATAGCCTAGCTTACGAGACGCTTCTTGCTGAAGTGTTGATGTTGTAAATGGCGCAGCGGGTGATTTTTTCGCTGGCTTCTTTTGAAGATCTGAAACTTCGTATGACGCTCCTAGATTATCATTTAAAAATTTTAATGCTTCCTTTTCAGAATCAAAATTCTTAGGCAATTTAGCTTTGAATGAATTTCCGTCTTCATTTGTAAATTCTGCATCTATTCTATAAGATGCGGTTGTTTTAAACCCTTGCACATCGCGTTCGCGTTCTACAATTAAACGAACTGAAACCGATTGTACTCTACCGGCAGATAAACCACCTTTTACTTTTCTCCATAATACCGGAGATAATTCATAACCTACAATACGGTCTAAAACACGTCTTGCTTGTTGTGCATCGACTAAGTTATAATCTATACTTCTTGGATTCTCTATTGCTTTTTGTATCGCCGTTTTTGTAATCTCATGGAATACAATACGTTTAGTCTTTTCTTTATCTAATTTTAAAGTTTCAGCTAGATGCCAAGCAATTGCTTCTCCCTCGCGATCCTCATCACTTGCTAACCAAACAATATCTGCTTTCTTAGCTAATTCCTTTAATTTCTTAACGACATCTTTCTTGTCTTTAGAAACCTGATACTTAGGCATAAAGTCGCCTTCTACATCCACTCCTAATTCTTTAGATGGTAGATCTGCAATGTGTCCAAAACTGGACTCCACTTTAAAATCTTTTCCTAAAAATTTTTCAATAGTTTTAGCCTTTGCAGGTGACTCAACAATAACGAGATTCTTTGACATTCTTAAATTTTTGCGTTTACAAATGTATATGAAAATTAAGTTACAATCCTAATTTGGTCGTAAATACCATACATTTTATCGTGATTAAAGCGTTAAAAAAAACAAAAAAAGCCTTACATTTTGCAAGGCTTCTCGGATTTTAAAAAAAATATAAAACTTATTAAAGGTTGCCTTAAAATGTAGACAGTTGTTCAATACGTCGCATTTGATCATCCTCTTCATCAAAACCTACAACATCTTTATATATAAAATAGGACGGTAACTGACCAAATGAGGAGGTCACATATATTCCAAAACCACACATTAAGAAACCAACCATCATTGCTAAAAACCCAGACACAAACATAAGTCCAAAAGAAATTAGCCATTTTTTATTACCAAGATCAAAACCTAATTTAATAATTTCTGAAATAGATAAATCAGGATTAAAAGCATAGACTACAACAATAAAAGATAATGGAACTACGGCATATATAATAGGGATGAAACATAATAGTGTAGCCAAAAGAGCAATACCAGTAAATGCAGCACCTAGCTTTATGGTTTTACCTAAGTACGGTTTTTTGAAGAAATAAAAATAATCCTCTTTACCCATTTGCTCTAAGTCTTTAAATTTACATATTCTATAAAATGCAGCTTTTAAGCCTAGCCCAATGGCACTCATAGCTACAATTAAAAATATGTAAACAATAAAAAACACAAACCCAAAAACAACACCTACTCCCGTAGAGTCATAAGAGTCATAACTATTGTCAATAGTAAGGGCATTTGCAAAACCTAAAAATAACAAGGGTATATAAACAATCATTATTACTGGTATCGCTAAAACCATATTTAGCAGTAACGTTACCAAACCTTGCACCCAAACTTTTTTAAATAATTCTATGGATTGATTAAAGATAATGCCAAAGTCTAATGCATTGGCATTTTCAATTCGACTTTTAATTTGGGTACTATTCATTTTTAGTTATTTGGTTCGTTCGCCAAAAGAAATCTATTTTTATTAAATATTCAAACAAAACCCTATTCTAAACATCTTTTAAATTATAACTAAACATTATGACTGCCACTTTGTCACAATCCATAAAATAATATTACCTTTGCATACTTATTGAGAATTGAAGTATTCACTACAGCTGATGGAAAAAATTATAGACGAAAACAAACAAGGAGAAACCTTAGTCATAGACAAGAAAGAAGGTAACCAACGGAAATTATTTATTGAGAGTTATGGCTGTGCTATGAATTTTAGTGACAGTGAAATTGTAGCTTCCATTCTTTCTGAACAAGGTTTTAATACTACTCAAATCCTTGAAGAAGCAGATCTTGTTTTGGTAAATACCTGTTCTATTAGGGACAAAGCTGAACAAACCGTTAGAAAACGACTGCAAGAATATAATGCCGTAAAACGCATAAACCCAAAAATGAAAGTTGGGGTTTTAGGTTGTATGGCAGAACGCTTAAAAACAAAATTCTTAGAGGAAGAAAAAATTGTAGATTTAGTTGTAGGACCTGATGCCTATAAGGATTTACCGAATCTGCTTGCTGAAGTTGAAGAAGGAAGAGACGCTATTAACGTTATCCTTTCTAAAGAAGAGACGTATGGCGATATTTCACCTGTTAGATTAAACAGCAATGGCATAACGGCTTTCGTTTCTATTACTCGTGGTTGTGATAACATGTGTACTTTCTGTGTTGTACCGTTTACTCGCGGAAGAGAACGTAGTAGAGACCCACAAAGTATTATTGAAGAAGTAAATGACTTATGGGAGAAAGGCTTTAAAGAAATTACGCTTTTAGGACAGAACGTCGATAGTTACTTATGGTATGGAGGTGGACTAAAAAAGGATTTTAGTAATGCTTCAGAACTTCAGAAAGCAACTGCTGTAAACTTTGCTAATCTTTTAGAATTATGTGCTAAAGCACAGCCAAAAATGCGTATTCGATTTTCAACATCTAATCCGCAAGATTTTACCATGGATGTTATTGAAACCATGGCGAAATACGTCAACATCTGTAATCACATTCATCTACCGGTACAAAGTGGAAGCGATCGTATTTTAAAAGAAATGAATCGTTTACACACACGCCAAGAATACTTTGAGATTATTGATAACATTAAACGTATCATTCCTGAATGTGCAATAAGCGTCGATTTAATCGCTGGTTTCCCAACTGAAACTGAAGAAGATCATCAAGATACGTTATCTTTAATGGAATATGTTAAATATAATTTTGGTTATATGTTTACCTATTCTGAACGCCCAGGAACCTTAGCTGGTCGTAAAATGGAAGATGATGTACCAGAAAACATTAAAAAACGTCGCCTAAAGGAAATTATTCTATTAGAACGAAAGTACAGTGAAATTAACACCCGTGCACACCTCAATAAAACAGTAGAGATTTTAATAGAGAAAGCCTCAAAAAAATCTGATTTACAATGGTCTGGTAGAACTTCGGACAACACCGTTGCCGTATTCCCTAAAGAACATTATAAAGTTGGAGACTTAGTTAATGTTCTTATAACGGATTGCACAAGTGCAACGCTTATTGGAAAAGCTATTGATTATTCAAAAAACAATTAAT
This sequence comes from Winogradskyella thalassocola, assembly GCF_900099995.1. Taxonomy (GTDB): domain Bacteria; phylum Bacteroidota; class Bacteroidia; order Flavobacteriales; family Flavobacteriaceae; genus Winogradskyella; species Winogradskyella thalassocola. Next base: position 1,627,336 of record NZ_FNCZ01000001.1, on the reverse strand, counting down.
AATAAAATCAATGAAGAAATTAGCCTTATTATTATTCGCATTAACTTTAATGACCTCTTGTGATGTAGAACCATTAGACCCTGCTTACAACCAAGGTGGCAATCAAGGTGGAGGAAGTGGTAGTGAAAGTGCAGACTTAACAATGTCTTTGTATGAATTGGACACACAAATTAGCTTAGTGTTTTTTGGTCTCCCAATTGAAACCATTACCAATTCAGATTTAAATATTTCCAGTAACAAAATTGCATCTGGCACTAATGCTTTATCGACTAATGGAAGCGCCTTTGAGAATGAGAATCTAATCATTACTCGTAATAGCTCTGGACAAATTATCAACGACAAATCTGTAAATAACGCAGGAGTTACAACTAATGAGACCTCAGTTACTTACACCAACGGAGTTATATCACAAATAACTTACGATTATTATGAAGATGATGAAGACGATTACACGTATAACTTTACTTATGAAGGTAATCAAATAACCAGAACCAAAGTAGGAAGTACAGAAATGACTGTTTTCAGAGTAGATGCACTTGACCGCATCGTATCAAAAGAATCTTATGTTAATGGTTTCGCTGCACAAATAGAGACTATAGCTTACGATAGTAATGGCAACATAAGTAGCAGTGTAACATCAATCGAAACAGAAAGCAATACTACCTATGCCTTTGACGATAATATAAATCCTCTAAAAGTAATTTATGAAGACAATTACCTTTTGCCTTTTTTAAGGGATGAATATTCTGATGAGATTGGTCCGCAAATAGCACAATTTCTTTCAACGAACAACTGGAAAGGAGCATCATTTAATGGAACAGCATTTAATTTTAATTTAGAATACAATTCCGTAGGACGTATTAAAAGTCGTGATATTGCTTATAACTTCGGACCAGAGTTATCTTTTGAGATTAACGAAAGATTCAATTTTGTAAATTAAGATATGGAATCTATTCAAGCCATAAAACAACGTTTCGGGATTATAGGAAATGATCCTAAACTTAATCGCTCTATAGAAAAATCGATTCAAGTATCTCCTACTGATATTTCAGTTTTAGTTACTGGTGAAAGTGGCGTAGGTAAAGAAAGCATCCCAAAAATCATACATCAATTATCACACAGGAAACACGGTAAGTATATTGCTGTTAACTGTGGGGCCATCCCAGAAGGCACAATTGATAGTGAATTATTCGGTCACGAAAAAGGAGCGTTTACAGGCGCAACAGCTACACGTTCTGGCTATTTTGAAGTTGCTGATGGAGGGACTATTTTTTTAGATGAAGTTGGAGAATTACCGTTAACGACACAGGTACGTTTACTGCGTGTTTTAGAAAATGGTGAATTTATCAAAGTAGGTTCTAGTAAAGTACAAAAAACCGATGTTAGAATTGTAGCCGCTACAAACGTTAATATGTTTGAAGCCATTAAGAAAGAAAAATTCAGGGAAGATCTATACTATCGATTAAGTACTATCGAAATCAATTTACCCCCACTAAGAGAGCGTAAAGAGGACATACATTTATTATTTAGAAAATTTGCAAGCGACTTTGCTATAAAATATAAAATGCCAACAGTTAAATTAACAGACGACGCTGTTAATTTATTAGTAAAATATCGTTGGAATGGTAACATTAGACAGTTGCGAAATGTTGCGGAACAAGTCTCCGTTTTAGAACAAAATCGTACTATAAATGGTGTTACAATCCAGAATTATTTACCTAGCATAGGCAGTAATTTACCAGCTGTTGTTAATAATTCTAAATCTGAAAGTGATTTTAGTAGTGAACGTGAGATTTTATACAAAGTCTTATTTGATATGAAGAGTGACCTTAACGATCTCAAGAAACTCACTATGGAACTCATGAAAAAAGGAAGCGATTCCGATGTTCAAAAAGATAACGAGCATCTCATTCAAAAAATATATGGTGAAGAAAAGGACGAAGAATTTGAAGCTGCTGTTGAAGATTTAGAGGTTCTATCTCTTGCAGAACATACTGAAGCAAATGAGAGTGCGGCTTCAGAAGCGGAAGACAAATATCATTTTGCAGAAGAAATAGAAGAAGAGGAAACTTTATCTCTACATGATAAAGAATTAGAATTGATTAAAAAATCATTAGAGCGTCATAGTGGAAAACGTAAATTAGCTGCTGCAGAATTAGGCATTAGTGAACGTACGCTTTACAGAAAAATAAAACAATTTGATCTTTAAGATAAATTTAGGAAGTCAACAATAAGATAACAATTATTTTTAAGTTATAAATAGAAATTAGCAAATGAATTCATTCAAATACATTTTCATAGTTGCCATTTGTCTTGTATGCTTCGGCTGTAAAGTCAACTATTCATTTACTGGTATCACGGAAACACCAGAAACGTTTCAAGTTAACTTTTTTCAAAATAATGCCGATTTGGTAGAACCCGGCTTAGACCAATTATTTACCAATGCCCTTCAAGATCTTATTGTAAATCAAACTAGCGCACAATTAGTAACCTCAGGTGGAGAAGTGATTTATGAAGGTGAAATAGTTGAATACCGGATTGCTCCAATGACCGCTACAGCTCAAAATACTGCAGCACAAAACAGGCTAACCATTGGTGTTAGAGTACGCTATATTAATACGAAAGATGAAGAAAAAGATTTTGAAAGAACGTTTTCCTTCTTTTATGACTACGGAGCTAGCGAACAGCTTACAGGTGGTGTAAGAGACACCGCTTTTGACGAAATTTTAGAACGATTAACACAAGACATTCTTAATGCTTCTTTAGCAGATTGGTAAAAACTATGCAGCTTCAAGACCTTACATATTTATTACAACACCCAGAAGCCGTTACAGCATCTCAAACCGAAGCACTTTCTTCGGCAATAAAAGAGTATCCTTATTTTCAATCTTTAAGAGCCTTATATCTTAAAGGATTAAAACAGAAAGAAAGTTATAAATATAATAATGCTTTAAAAATTACAGCTGCGCACACCACAGATCGTAGTGTGTTGTTTGATTATATTACTTCAGATGTTTTCAATCAAAATGAAATATCCGAACAAATTAAACAAAATACCGAGCATATAAAATCTATTGAAGTTAATGAAATAGATGATATTTCTGTTAATAAGAGTGTTACCATAGATGATGCTTTAAAAGCACATATTAAAGCAACGGAAGGTGTTTTAGATCCAGGTTTATTTGAAGTAAAACCAATACCTCAACCAAGACTAGAACCTAAAGTTCCAAAAATTGAAGATTCTATCATTGCCGTTGATGTAAAAAATATAACCCCAGAAAAGGAATTAAAAATAGGTCAACCTTTAGAATTTGATAAAACTGAAAATCATTCGTTTACAGAATGGTTAAAAATAACAAGTTTCAAACCTATTAATAGAGGAAAAGTTGACGTTGAAGTCGACATTAAACCTGAAATTAAAATAGCATCCGAAAATGATATTTCAAAAGAAGAAACCACCTCTCCACTTCATAATAAACTAGCTATTATAGATAAATTTATAAGCGAAAATCCAAAGATTAAACCCGTCACTAACAATGCTCCAAAACCAAAGTTAGTCAATAACGACAACCCTATTTCAGACAGTTTAATGACTGAAACTTTGGCGCGAATTTATTTAGAACAAAAAAACTATGATAAAGCAATTCAATCTTACAAAATTTTAAGTTTGAAATATCCAGAAAAAAGTAGTTTCTTTGCACACCAAATAAAATTGGTAAAAGAATTAAAAGATAATAATACAATATAGAATGAGTGCATTTTCAATTTTTTTAGTCCTAATCGTAATCGTTGCCTTCTTACTTATTATAGTAGTTATGGTACAAAATCCTAAAGGCGGAGGATTATCATCATCTTTTGGTGGTGGTGGAACACAACAAATGGGTGGTGTAAAGAAAACTGGCGACTTTTTAGATAAGAGTACATGGTTTTTAGCTACAGCATTAATCATTTTAATCTTAGCCTCTAATGTAACCATTAGTTCTGGCGGTAATATTGAATCTAAAGCTTACGATGCTGATGATGCTACTGAGATGCCAGTATTACCTGCTGCGACAACAGATTCTCCAACAACAGATGGTACACCTAAATAATAACAAACAGTTATTTACATAAAGACATTGAGCCAACTTTTTTAAGTTGGCTTTTTTTATTCCCACAAATTCGGCAGACCGGTCTGAAACTTTGTCAGACTTTCTCTCTTGGCATAATTTTCGAACTACGCTAAAGCGTAATTTAAAAACAACTTAAAAATATATAACAAATGGGCTTAAACATTAAACCATTAGCAGACCGTGTTCTTGTAGAACCAAAAGAAGCTGAAACTAAAACAGCTTCAGGTATTATTATTCCTGATAACGCAAAAGAAAAACCACAAAAAGGAACTGTCGTTGCCATTGGTAATGGTACAAAAGACGAACCTTTAACAGTTAAAGTTGGAGACACTGTACTTTACGGTAAATACGGAGGAACTGAACTTAAACTTGAAGGTAAAGATTATTTAATGATGCGTGAAAGCGACATCCTTGCAATTATCTAAATTGCTTTTCACTATCAGCCTTTCGCTGTTAGCACAAAAAATTTAAATTAAAACTCAGCCAAAAGCTAAACGCTTATGGCTAAAACCTAAAATAGAAATGGCAAAACATATAAAATTCGATATTGAAGCACGCGACGGACTTAAACGTGGTGTTGATGCTTTAGCAAATGCGGTAAAAGTAACTTTAGGACCAAAAGGTCGTAATGTTATTATTGGAAGATCTTTTGGTGCACCACAGGTGACTAAAGATGGTGTTTCTGTAGCAAAAGAGATTGAGCTAGAAGACGAGCTTGAAAACATGGGAGCGCAAATGGTAAAAGAAGTTGCTTCTAAAACTAACGATTTAGCTGGTGATGGTACAACTACTGCAACAGTATTAGCTCAAGCAATTGTAAAAGAAGGTCTTAAAAACGTTGCTGCGGGTGCAAATCCAATGGATTTAAAACGTGGTATTGATAAAGCAGTTGAAGCGATTGTAAAAGATTTAGATAAGCAATCTCAAAAAGTAGGTAGCGATTCTGACAAGATCAAGCAAGTTGCCGCAATTTCCGCAAACAACGATGATACGATTGGTGATCTAATCGCCAAAGCTTTCGCTAAAGTTGGTAAAGAAGGTGTTATTACTGTTGAGGAAGCTAAAGGCATGGAAACTTACGTTGACGTTGTTGAAGGTATGCAGTTTGACAGAGGTTATTTATCTCCTTACTTCGTAACAGACGCTGACAAAATGATTGCTGATTTAGAAAATCCTTATATCTTATTATTTGATAAGAAGATTTCTAACCTACAAGAAATTCTTCCAATATTAGAACCAGTTGCACAATCTGGACGTCCGTTATTAATTATCGCAGAAGATGTTGACGGACAAGCGTTAGCTACTTTAGTAGTTAACAAACTACGTGGTGGACTTAAAATCGCTGCTGTAAAAGCACCAGGTTTTGGAGACCGACGTAAAGCAATGTTAGAAGATATCGCTATCCTTACAGGTGGTGTTGTTATTTCTGAAGAAAGAGGGTTCTCATTAGAGAATGCAGATCTTACAATGTTAGGTACAGCTGAAACTGTAACTATTGATAAAGACAACACAACTATCGTTAATGGTTCAGGTAAAGCTGATGATATTAAAGCGAGAGTTAATCAAATTAAGGCTCAAATAGAAACAACGACTTCTGATTACGATAAAGAAAAGCTTCAAGAACGTTTAGCTAAGTTAGCTGGTGGAGTTGCTGTACTTTATGTAGGTGCTGCCTCTGAAGTTGAAATGAAAGAAAAGAAAGACAGAGTTGATGATGCTTTACATGCAACAAGAGCTGCAGTAGAAGAAGGTATTGTTGCTGGTGGTGGAGTTGCTTTAGTGAGAGCTAAGAAATGTTTAGAAAAAATTACGACTGAGAATATAGACGAAACAACTGGTGTACAAATCGTAAACAAAGCGATTGAATCTCCATTAAGAACAATCGTAGAAAATGCTGGTGGTGAAGGTTCTGTAGTTATCAATAAAGTATTAGAAGGCAAAAAAGACTTTGGTTATGATGCTAAAACTGAAACTTACGTTGATATGCTTAAAGCCGGAATTATTGACCCTAAGAAAGTAACACGTATTGCTTTAGAAAATGCCGCTTCTGTAGCTGGTATGATCTTAACAACCGAATGTGCTTTAGTCGATATTAAAGAAGACGCACCAGCCATGCCAATGGGTGGAGGCGGAATGCCAGGCATGATGTAGTCAGAACAATTGACAAAGCGTGTATACAGCAATATTGAACTGTAATTATAATTTAAAGCCTTTGACTCTCATCAAAGGCTTTATTTTGTATTATATTTAAATTTTACAGCTATTGAAATGAAAAAGATCATAATTCTATATTTACTATCATTAGTATCGACACCCCTGTTTTCTCAATCAGACTCCACCGCTACCAAAACTAATAAAGTATGGAGTAACCTAAAGTATGACGCCAATGTGACCCTAAAAAGTGTTGGGTATTCATTTACAAGACCACTTCATTGGAAAAGTGATGATTTTTTAACTGCAGGCGGTATTATTGCAGGAACTAGCTTACTGTATTTAAGTGACCAAGAAGCTAATCGTATCTTTTTAAAGCAAGGAACTGGTGCGCCAAAAGTTCTAAAAGACTTTGGTTGGTATTTTGGAAGTCCTCAAAATTTCTTTATGGTATCTACTGGTATTTATGGTTTTGGATTGCTTACAGATAATGAAAAAGTACGTCATACAGGTATTTTGATATTTTCTTCTGCCATAACAACAGGAATCATTCAATCGATTTCTAAAACCGTTGTGGGAAGAGCAAGACCTAACAGTGGTAACCATGATGAATTTGAACCATTTAGTAATAAACCTGGTTTTCACTCATTTCCTTCTGGTCATAGTGTATTATCTTTTACAATGGCACATGCTATAGCCAAACAATTTGATAATTTTTGGACTAAAGCTGGCATTTATGCTGTTGGTTCCATTGCTCCTATTTCAAGATTATGGGCAAACGCACATTGGTTGAGTGATGTTGGTTTTGGGATGGCTCTGAGTATAGTTGTTGTAGATGGCATTGAGAATTTTATGACCAAGAACAACTTTTATACTGATTCTAAGCCTAAAACTATAAGCTGGCGTATAAGCGCCGGAGCTGGAACTATTGGTATGATAGGTACTTTTTAAAATCTCTGTACAACTTACAAATAGTGTTTATCCCTTTATTTATAATCTCAAAATAAGCACAACAACTCTTGTCCCTTAATAGCATTTACAAGTTTTCATCTCTAGATTAGACTTTTGATTCTACTAAAATTGAAATTCGAATTATATTTCATAGATTTAGAAATCTAATAAAACTATGCTATGGCAAAAACAACTTGGAAATACACTTTAAGAGAAATTATTATTGTCATCATAGGAATTACAATTGCATTTAGCATGAACAAATGTGCTGACAATGTAAAGGATAATAAACTTAAAATCCAATATCTCACAAATCTTAAAAGTGATGTTGAAGCGGATAAAATTCAACTTCAAAAAAATATTGAAGCTATTGACAAAAAATTAGCGATTTGCTCAAAGATTATTCCCGTGTTGAATTCTGAAACAAATCAGGACATGAAATTGATGTATAATATTTTTGACATCGTAAAATATGAAAACTTCAGCCCAAAAAGTATCACTTATAAAACCTTAATCAATTCTGGAGACTTAAAACTGATTGAAAATTTCAAGCTCAAAACAGCGATTCAACAGCACTACTCCAATTACGATGAAGTAGCAGATGTTTATGTAAGACACACAAGCCTGATAAAAGATTATTTAGGCAATTACTTAGTCAACTATGCCGATTACGATTTAATACCACAAGGAAAAGGCCCCTTTTTAGATGAAATTAAATTGAAAAACATTGTTAGAGCATTATTAACCACTTTTGATGATAAGAAAGAAGCCACCGAACTAGGTATTAAAAGTTGTGATATTCTTATTGCTGAGATTGATTCAGCTTTAAAATAAATTTAAAACATAACATCCTTAATTAGGAAGCCGAAACATATCTCTATTTTAAACGTACCATTAATGATAAATCCTACCACTCATATTAATCTGTTTAATGCGAAACCACCTTTAGCCCGATAATTGAGATAATTAATGTTGAAATAAAAAATAGTCTCCACAGTGTTGCTGGCTCTTTAAAGACAAAAATACCAACCAACACAGTTCCTACGGCACCGATACCTGTCCAAACGGCATATGCTGTACCAATGGGTAATACTTGTGTCACTTTTATAAGAAGCAGCATACTTATTACTAAGCAAACCAAGAAACCAATATACCAATAGGTTGATTCATTTCCTGTAGCTTCTTTAGCTTTTCCTAAACAAGCTGCAAAGGCCACTTCAAAAAGTCCTGCAATTATTAGTAATATCCAATTCATTCGTTATTATTTATTTGGTGTGGTAATTTTAAATCATGGTCTGCTTCAGTATTACAACAAACGTTTTATAAACAGTGATATCTACACTGAATGCATTATTTAGAAAATGCATTCAAAACTTCCATGGCTTTGTCTGTATCTTTTTTATCTACAAAAATATGATCGTGATAATAAGCGGCGACAACATTACAACTAATTCCATTTTCAGATAATGCATTTGAAAATGCAGCTGTTAAACCCACGGCCTCCAACGAAGAATGCACAGTAAGTGTAATCCAAGACGCCACGTAAGAATAATCTAAATGTAGTTGGTTTGCAATTTCTTTTTTGAGGATAATAGTAGTGCTTTCCTCTTCTTTAAAAGTCATTACAACTTGGCTTAAATTTATTTGATCCAAATGTTCTGTTTTACAAAATACAAATTCGCCTAAATTGTGCTTTGGTTTCATTGATTTTAAAAGCATTTCTAAATTTTTCTCTCCACTCATTTACTTCTTGCTTTTAGTTAGTCTTTGTAGCTCTTTTAAGGTCGCCTGACCAACACCATGAGCAGATTGTGGGTTTTGACCGGTAACCAATCGTTGGTCCGCAACGACGTGTTCCGTAAAAGGCGTGGACTTTTCGAAAATAGCACCACGCGCTATTAATTGATCTTCTAGTAAAAACGGAACGACATCTTCTAGTTTTACTTTAACCTCTTCTTCATTTGTAAACGCATTTACTTTTTTACCATCAACAAGATAAGATCCGTTGCTTAATTTAATATTCACTAAGCCGGCAGGACCATGACATACCGCACTAACGACACCGTTGTTTTCATAGATCTGCGCTGCAATTTCAGCTATTTCGGTATTATCGGCAAAATCCCACATCGCTCCATGACCACCTGCATAATGAATGGCAACATAATCATCCGGATTTACATCTTTCGGTGTTTTAGTGTTTTCAATTTTATTGCGGTATATATCGTTATCCCAAAATTTCTTATTAATAGAATCTGTCATATCAAAAGCATCTACAGGTGCCTTCCCTCCTTTCGGACTTACAAAATCGATTTCATAACCTGCGGTATGTAATACATCCCATGGATGCGAAACTTCTCCTAGATAATAACCTGTTTTCTCTCCTGTATTTCCTTTTTCACTGTGACTTGTTACTACAAATAATATTTTTTTTAATGCTTTAGTTTCTGATTTTACAGTTGAATTATCCACATTGGTTTTACTATTATTACAGCCCACAAAAAAAGCTGCAAATAATAGTAGAATAAGTGACGTTTTAATTTTTATCGTATTTAACATATCTAAGTATATTTTAAAATTAGTTTTAGATTATTCTCATTTTTTAAAAGCTAAAATAATTTTACAGCTTCCAATGAAGAATAATATCAGAGAGCAAAATTCCTAAACATTTTAGAGAAACCATTTAACAAATGATAAAAACGCTATTTATTTTACATTCGCTCTAATTCGGCTTAAACTAATTTGGGTAATACCCAAATAAGATGCAATATGAGATAATTGTACGCGCTGCAGTAAGCTAGGGTAATTATTAAGAAGTGCTAAGTACCTCTGAGTTGCATTTTCAAATTGCAAGGAAATAAGACGTTTTTCGGATTTTATAATTTCTAATTCTGCAAATTTTCGCCCCCAATTTGCAATATGAATATCTTCTAAAAAAAGTTTTTGAAGTTGTTCCATCTTTAATTCATAAAGTTCGCAATCTTCCAACAATTCTACATCTTCGTAACCTTTTTGATTGTTGACATAACTTTGCATCGAAACAATAGGATCTCCTTCTTTACCAAACCAAAATGTAATTTGATTATCATCGGAATACGCATAGGCTCTTGCTATTCCTTTTTTAATGAAATAAATACTTTTCTCAATTTTATTGGCTTTAAATAAAATATGGCCTTTTGAAAATTTAACTTCAATTATCGACGCTTTAATTAAGTCTTTCGATTTAGTTGTTAGCGGGTAAATATTATCAATAATTTGGTCTAGTTCCATATTTGTAACTATTATTCGATTTTTTATTATTTCAAAAATACTTAATTCTAGCGCTATAAGATCTTATCGAATTTGGTTGAAAATTTCTAAACTATCTAAAGAACATAAGACATTTTCGTTTTGCTGAGAATGAAAAAAGAACATAAAAAAAAAGCCTGAATCTAAATTCAGGCTTCTATATTAGTTTCCATCTTCTTTTTCCTTTTCATGGTCTTTCTTAACATCTTCATCGCGGTAAAGACAACAAGCATGCACAGAATGGTATTGTTCATCAGTAGCTTTAATTTCCTTAGTGTCATGCCCTACAGCAGCTATGCTTTTAGAGATCGTTTTAACATCTGTTTTACGTTCGTCATAAATCAATTTCAATTCATGTGTATCAACATTCCATACTGCCGATTTTACACCTTTGGTTCTAATGGCTGCTTTTTCTATACGCTCTTTACACATTCCACAAACACCATCCACTTCAATGTTAGCTTTGGCATTTTTATTTTGTGAGAAAGCAAACATTCCCATACATACAATAATAACTGTGATTAGTTTTTTCATAATTTTTAATTTTTATAATTCCTACCAAAGTAAGAATCAATTTATTTAACTTTTAAGTAATCTGTTTAACTTCGTAATAATAGATTGATTATTTTATTCTAAACCGCAGACCAGCATAATACATACTGCCATAAATTGGGCCATACACAAAATTACTATCAAAATTTGAACCAAACGGATTATCTGCGCTAACTACTGGATTATCTTGACGCACATTCGTCACGTTTTCGCCCCCTAAATATACTTCAAATTTTGGAGAAAATACTTTAGTAACTTGCAGATTTAAAGTTCCAACCGTTGGCGTTTTATCAGCCAATTGAAATTGAGATGGACTTAAATCTGTACTAGGAAAACGCTGAGCACTCAACCAATTATAGGTGGCATCGAACTTCCACTGAGATCCACTTTCTTTAATAGCAGTTTCATAAGACGTATTAGCAAATAAACGATGCTTTGGCACTAATGGTTTTTCTAGTTTACCCGAAATATAATCCGTTTTAATGTCGTAATACTTATAAGCCATTCGTAAATCAAAATGTTCAAAAACATTATAATTAAATTCAAACTGAAAACTATTAGCATAGCTATCTCCTTCTAAATTATAAAAATTGACTTCATACGGATTCTCCCAATCTACAACCACCTGGTTCTGAAAATCTGTTCTATAAAAATCAAAAGTGACATCGGCCTTCCTATCAAATAAATTAAAGCCCTGTAAGTAGCTAATGCCATAATTCCATGCAATTTCAGGATCTAAACCGTAAATTTTACCATTTGAATTTAAAATATTAATCTGTCTTGAGCTTGAAAACATATTCTGGTTTTCTGCAAAAATATTAGCACTACGTTTCCCCCTTCCTATTGAAGCGCGTAATGCTGATTTCTCCCAAGGTGTATAACGCACATGCAAACGCGGTGTTACAAAAAAACCAAGTCTATTGTGCTGGTCTACGCGCATTCCGGCTGTTAATGATAGTTTGTCTAAATTATCAAAAGCATATTCAAAAAAACCACCCACAGAATTCTCCGTGCGTTTATAGTTTACACTATTTACAAGCTCATTATAATGATCGTAAGTAAAACTTAATCCTGTTTTTACTTTGTGTCTCGAATCGGAAATAATTGAATTATAAACCAAGTTAGAGTAAAAACTATTGTGTTTAATGTCATATTGGTTTAACCCAAAATAGGAATCTTGTTGATGATGACTAAAGGCCGTTTGAAAACCAAGACTTTGGTACGGAATTTCTGGATTGACATAACCTAATTTTGTAGTCACCTCAAAACGTTCTGTATTAATTTCGCTTCCCCAAAAATTAGCGGTGCCTTTATCACGTTCTGGATCAAACTCAACTTGTCCGGCTTGTTTTTCATCATTAAGATATCTCAAATTAATGAAGCTAACCACTCCTTTTTCCGTATTGGTATATTGCCAACGATTCATAACATTAATCTGATTATAGATGGGCATATCCATAAAACCATCATCATTAACATCATGCTCTTCTTGATGTGTGTTACCATGCACATACAAACCAGTACTCCATTTATCAGAAACTTTAGTGTTAAAATGCGTATTTAACTCTAAACGTTCACTTGAAGCTCCATATAGGTTTACAAATAATTTATCGTCTGTAGTAGGTTTTACCATTTCGGCATTGATTTGACCAGCGATACTCTCAAACCCGTTAACAACACTACCTGTACCTTTAGTGATCTGAATACTTTCTACCCAAGTACCAGGAATAAAACTTAAGCCATAAGCTTGAGAAGCTCCTCGTATGGCTGGTATGTTTTCGGTCGCAATTAATATATAAGGTGAATTTAAACCCAACATTTTAATCTGCTTTGAACCTGAAATCGCATCAGCAAAATTAACATCAATTGACGGATTGGTTTCAAAACTTTCTGCCAAGTTACAGCAGGCTGCTTTTAGCAATTCTGCACTAGTAACGGTAAAAGTATTTGAGGCTTGTAAATAAGATTTACGGGTTGCTTGTTTTCTAGATGTAATTTCTACAGCATCTAACTCGTCACTCGCTTGAAGTACATGCTTTATAAACTTGTTTTCACTTATGGTTATCGTATCCGATTTAAATCCGACATAACTAAACACTAGCTTATTATAAGAAAACTTATATGGTAATGTGAATGTTCCATCTGCATTTGTAATAGCTCCAACCGATGAGCCCAACCAATACACATTGGCTCCAGGTAATGGCATTTCTTTTCCGCTACTTGTTTCGAGAACAACACCTTTTAATTGATCTTGCGCAGAAAGTATTAGCGACAAGAACATAAATTTTATAATTAAATATTTTTTCATTTGTTTGAATTTCAGGTATAACGACTTGCACATAAGTATGTGCTTCCTTTTTCACTAAGGGTTATAACTGAATCAAATGAGGTAAACTTCATCTAAAAGATGGATATCTTCAACTAATGTTGGTGGTAAATAATCACTATGAGGAATGACCAAGTTTGGCAAACCTTCAAAAAGATTAATGTAAGAATAACTATAGGCAAATAATACTTGCTGTTGAATTAAATCAAAATCTTCAAATGAATTAATAGTTAAATCCGAAATTCCTTCAATAACATCTATTTCATTTTTACAACAACTTTTTTCAATTACATCTGTCTGTTCCGTTTTTGAAACTTCCATTCCACATGTTTTACTTTCGGAAAAAATGGCAACATCAATTAAAACATCTCCACAAAAGTGCTTATCAATAGTTAATGATAATGTAGAAAACAATACCAAAAATGATAGTGCAACAGAAAAGGTTTTATGTAGATATGAAAATTTCACGATGCAAAGCTACAAAATTATTAAACTATAAAATGCTCTAGATACAATATTAACGATTCAATTTATAGTAATAAAATGCTGGAAATAGCAGAATTAAACCAATAGGTTGGATTAAAAAGCGTCTAATATTAAAAAACAAATAGTAATCTTCCTGGTTTGGATTTATAACAAAATATAAAAATGGAATTAGCAATAAAACATAAGCCACGGCAAAAACTAATACTGAAAACTTGACAATACTTTTATCTTTAAAAATAAGATACAAAATCCCCAATGAGATTACAGTATTTAAAACATAACGCAATGTTGTAAACAAGACTAACTTTGCTATTTCTCGTCTTGGACTATCCAAATACAAATAATCATTTTCAAAAAACGTTAAATAGGGATCGTAAAACAGTACGTCTTCATAAGCCCTAATTAAGATTAATAATAGTAGTAATACTCCGACTAAACTATAGGTAATTAATTTACGCATTAGACTTCGCTTTTTTAGAAAATCGATTCACCCAAACCATCCAAAGAAGAAAAACGGTTCCATAAATTAACATTGGAAAAATAACGGTATGCAGAATTTCTCTTCTCCAAGGGTAATGATAGAGTCCTACAGATAAAATTACAATTCGAATTAAATTGAAAGCATAAATAATAATGCTTCCAGCTAACCCATATAATAAAGTGGTTTTAAGCTTGCCTGCAAAAGCGACTATAAAAGATAAAAACAAAATGATAATACTTATAGCATTACAACCTTCTATAACACGTGCCACGTATTTTTCATTGATAATAATTTTCATTGAAGGTTCATTGGGATGTGGAGTAATACTCGCCTCATAACCCAAACCATTTAATAAAGCATTGGTTTGTTCTGCTACCAAATTGGTTAAATAATCTGGGTAAAACACAGAACCATGAGATACATTTAAGTACACATTATAACCAATAGTCAAAGCCCCATATACCGCCAAAAAAGTGACGATAAAACGAATTACAGATTTATATTTTACTAAAAGCGCCTTCAAAAATTCCTAATGTTAGTTTGTTGTTAAATTTATAAAAACAGCATTTTAAAACAGTGTATTTTAGATACTTTTGCAAAAAGTTTTTTACACCTATGAATTTACACGACTTAAAACCTGAAATCAAATCAATTGTAGCACAAGAAAACCTTAGTGTTGATCAACGTCTATTAAAGATTTGCGAAACTCTAGAAGCAAATATAAGTTATTATAATTGGGTTGGTTTTTACTTTAAAAATGGAGATAAAGACGAATTAAAATTAGGTCCTTACGTAGGTGAGCCAACAGACCATATTATTATTCCGTTTGGAAAAGGTATTTGTGGACAAGTTGCAATAAGTAATCAGAATTTTGTGGTTCCAGATGTGGCTGCTCAAGATAATTATATTGCTTGTAGTATTACAGTTAAAGCTGAAATTGTGATTCCTATTTTTCTAAATAATGAAAACGTAGGTCAAATAGATATTGACTCTAATACACCAGATCCATTTTCTGAAGCAGACGAGCGATTTTTAGAGTTTGTTTGTAAAGAAGTTTCTTCTTTATTAAAATAAAACCATCATTAGTACTGTAATAACAGTTAAACTGAGTAAAGGTTATCCAATAAAGATTCTTTTAGAATTTATATATTAAATATTGAGAATGTACGAAATTACATTCCAGTTCGTATAGCCTCTACAGGATCTAATCGTGATGCCGTTAATGCAGGTATCACTCCAGAAATCAACCCTATTATAGAAGATATAAAAAATCCAAGCGCCATATTTTGAGGTGAAAGCACAAATTCAAAATCTTCCGTAAGATTACTTCCAATTATAGTTCCTATCCACACTAAAAACAACCCTACCAAACCACCAACTACAGCGAGTATAACGGCCTCAAATAAAAACTGAAATAGTATAAACTTATTCTTAGCACCTAAGGACTTCTGAATACCTATAAGATTAGTACGCTCCTTAACACTTACAAACATAATATTAGCAATTCCGAAACCTCCAACTAAAAGAGAAAAACCACTAATAACCCATCCGATTAAATTTAAACTTCCAATAATCGTATCTATAACATCCTGTAAACCAGAAATAACACTTATAAAAAATGTATCTATTTCATCTGGCTTTAAGCCTCTCTTATTACGCATTACTTGAGTGATTTCAGCTTTTACACCTTCAATATCAGCATCTTTTTCTGGCTTAATGATAACGATATACTTCATAAATGGATTATTATCTCCATATCTATTTCTAACATAGTTTGCTGGAAGAAAAATAGAAACATCATTACTATCCCCAAATAAGCCTGAGCCTTCTTTTTTAACGACTCCAATAACTGTAAATTTCTGACCATAGAGGCGTACCTTCTTACCGATTGGCTCAAGTTCTCCAAAAAGTGATTTTGAAATCTCAGAACCAATAACTACAACAGGTCTTCCAGCATTAGATTCAGATTCGTTATAAAAACGGCCTTTTTCAAATTCCATAACCTGAATATCGATAAACTCATGTGATACCACAACAGTATTAACACTACTTACCAATTCCGATTCGTATCTAATATTTTCACGTTTTACAAATAACTGTAAAGCCACATGCTCTGCATCAGCTATAGACGATTTTATAGTTTTGTATTCGTTATAAGACACCTCATCAAAAGTTTCTCTTTGCCAACGTGGTACATCCGTTGGTCCAAAAGACATATTTGCCAAATACATAGTATTACTATCTAATGAACTTAATTGCCCTTGAATCGTTTTATCAAGTGAATCAACAGCTGCCAACACCGCTATAATAGAAAATATCCCTACCGTAACCCCTAAAAGTGACAAGAATGTCCTGAGTTTATTAGTACGAAGTGCATTTATGGCGAATGAAAAACTCTCTTTTAGTAAACGTAAATAGACCAGCATGCAAGGTTTGTTTTAAAACATTTTAAAGATAGGACGTTTTCAACAATATATTGTTACAAAAAACTTAAAGAAACTCGTTTTCGCATCGAGCTTTTCTTTTTGAATATACGTACTTTTGCAGCATCTAAAACACAACACAACATTATGAGCAACAAAACCATTTCGTCTGCACTAATCTCTGTATTTAGTAAAGACGGATTAGCACCAATCGTAAAAAAACTAAACGACCTCAACGTTACGATTTATTCCACAGGAGGCACTGAAAAATTCATTAAAGATTTAGGCATCAACGTCGTGCCGGTCGAAGATGTAACATCTTATCCGTCTATACTTGGCGGACGTGTAAAAACATTACACCCTAAAGTTTTTGGAGGTATCTTAAATCGTCAAAATCACGAAGGTGATGTTGCCGAATTAAAAGAATTTGACATTCCACAAATCGATGTTGTTATCGTCGATTTATATCCTTTTGAAAAAACAGTTGCTTCAGGAGCGAGCAACCAAGATATTATTGAAAAAATTGATATTGGAGGTATTTCTTTAATTAGAGCAGCAGCTAAAAATTATGCTGATGTCACTTGTGTATCTTCAGTTGTCGATTATGCTGAATTTTTAGAATTATTAGAAACTAAAAATGGTGAAACATCAGAAGACGACAGAAAACAATTTGCTGCAAAAGCATTTAATGTGTCTTCGCATTACGATTCAGCTATTTTTAATTACTTCAATAAAAACCAAGAAATTCCGACTTTAAAAATTTCAGAAAATAAAGGCAAGGTTTTACGATATGGCGAGAATCCACATCAAAAAGGTTTTTTCTTCGGAGATTTTGATGAAATTTTCACAAAATTACATGGAAAGGAATTAAGCTACAACAATCTTTTAGATGTAGATGCCGCCGTAAATTTAATGCTAGAATTTAAAAACGACGCACCAACATTTGCTGTTTTAAAACACAATAACGCATGTGGTTTAGCGCAACGCGAGAGCTTACACCAAGCCTATGTCGATGCTTTAGCAGGCGATCCAGTTTCTGCGTTTGGAGGAGTTTTAATTAGTAATTCGGAAATAGATATAGCTACTGCTGAAGAAATTCATAAACTATTCTGTGAGGTCGTTATTGCACCTTCTTTTTCACCAGAGGCTTTAGAAATTTTAAAAGGAAAGAAAAACAGAATCCTTTTAATTTTAAAAGATATAGAGATGCCACAAACCAACGTTAGAAGTTGTTTAAATGGTGTTTTAGTTCAAGACAGAAACAATATAACAGATACACTTGAAGGTTTAAAATCGGTTACCACAACAACGGCTACCTCAAATGAATTAGACGATTTAATCTTTGCTTCAAAAATTTGCAAACACACAAAATCTAATACAATTGTTTTAGTAAAAAATAAACAGTTATGCGCTAGTGGAACCGGTCAGACCAGTCGTGTTGACGCGTTAAACCAAGCGATTCATAAAGCGCAATCCTTTAAATTTGATTTAAAAGGCTCGGTAATGGCAAGTGATGCATTCTTCCCTTTTCCAGATTGTGTAGAGATTGCAGACAATGCTGGTATTACTGCTGTAATTCAACCAGGAGGTTCTATAAAAGACCAATTAAGTATTGACTATTGCAATGAAAATAATGTCGCTATGGTAATGACAGGCACACGTCATTTTAAACATTAAAAACTTCATTTTAGAACCCAGAATTAAGATGTAATCCATCTTTATTTTGGGTTCTTTTTTTTTACCAAAACCCTTCTCTAATTTATTTTATAAGTAAAGTAAAAGAAAAAACAAAAAAAGTTTAGCAATAAACATCTTTAAACATATAAATAACGTATATTTTACTACTTTTACAGATAGTCTTTAAAATAAGACACAAATAACCCAAATAATTAAGAACAGCACATGGGATTTTTTGATTTCCTAACGGAAGAAATAGCCATAGATTTAGGAACCGCAAATACACTGATAATACACAATGACAAAGTTGTTGTTGATAATCCATCGATAGTCGCAAGAGACCGCATTAGCGGAAAAATCATAGCAGTTGGTAAAGAAGCCAACATGATGCAAGGAAAAACGCACGAGAATATTAAAACTATTCGCCCGTTAAAAGACGGAGTTATTGCCGATTTTGATGCTTCTGAGCAAATGATTAGCATGTTTATAAAAAACATTCCTGCGTTAAAGAAGAAGTTTTTTAATCCAGCATTGCGCATGGTAGTTTGTATTCCTTCTGGAATTACAGAAGTAGAAATGCGAGCGGTAAAAGAATCTTGTGAGCGTGTTAATGGAAAAGAAGTCTATTTAATACACGAACCAATGGCAGCTGCTATTGGTATAGGTATTGATATTATGCAACCAAAAGGAAACATGATTGTAGATATTGGTGGTGGAACTACCGAAATTGCAGTTATTGCCCTTGGAGGTATTGTTTGTGATAAATCTGTAAAAGTTGCAGGTGATGTCTTTACAAATGATATTATCTATTATATGAGAACCCAACACAATTTATATGTTGGTGACAGAACTGCTGAAAAAATTAAAATTCAAATTGGTGCAGCTACTGAAGATTTAGAGTTACCTCCAGAAGACATGAGTGTTCAAGGTCGTGATTTATTAACAGGAAAACCAAAGCAAGTTCAGATTTCGTATCGTGAAATTGCCAAAGCATTAGACAAATCTATTTTGCGTATTGAAGATTCTGTAATGGAGACACTATCTCAAACACCTCCAGAATTAGCCGCAGACATTTACAATACCGGAATTTATTTAGCAGGTGGCGGGTCTATGTTAAGAGGTTTAGACAAACGTCTATCTCAAAAAACAGATCTACCTGTTTATATTGCAGAAGATCCATTAAGAGCTGTAGTAAGAGGTACAGGAATAGTGCTTAAAAACTTACCTAAATACAAAAGTATATTGATTAAATAAGAAGTAAATAATGCAACAAATTTTCAATTTTGTTATTAAAAACAAAACCTTTCTGTTGTTTTTATTGCTTTTTAGTATTGCTTTAGCTTTAACGATTCAATCGCATTCTTATCATAGGAGTAAATTCATAAATTCAGCCAATTTTTTAACTGGCGGAGTTTATGGTACAATGAATTCTGTAGATCAGTATTTTGATTTAAAAACTACCAATGACATTTTAACTGAAGAGAATAGACTCTTAAGAGAGCAGCTATTTAATACTAGCGTTACTAAAGACTCTTCATATATAGACAGCTCCTATACAAAGGGACAATATAGGATTACGATTGCTGACCTTTATAAAAACAGCTATTCTTCAACCAATAATATCCTCACCTTAAACAAAGGTAAAAACGATAGTATTAAGCAAGATTTTGGGGTTATGACTTCTAATGGTATTATTGGAATAATTGATAATACCTCTAACAATTATTCTACGGTATTATCTATTTTAAATGTCAAAAGCCAGATTAATGCTAAGATAAAATCTACCAATCATATTGGTTCTTTAACTTGGGATGGCAAATCACCGATTTATGTTCAGTTAGAAGATGTGTCTCAGTTTGCACCTATAAAAGTTGGGGACACCATTCAAACAGGTGGTGAATCTTCTATTTTCCCAAAAGGAATTGGTATTGGTACTATTACGAGTTTTGAAAGTGATATTAGTGGAGACACCTATACGATCCAAGTAAAATTGTTTAATGACATGACTAATATTGGAACCGTTTACATTTTAGAAAATTTAGACCGTGCAGAAATTCAATCTTTAGAAAAAAACATTGATGAATAGTATTGCTGGCATAAATATCGTCCGATTCGTTCTATTACTGCTGCTTCAGGTTGTAATATGCAATCATATTGATTTTCTAGGCTACATTAATCCTTACATTTATATCATTTTTATTTTTCTGTTTCCCATACGAGAGGACAGACTAGTCCTCCTTTTAGTTAGCTTTTTGTTAGGCATGATGGTGGATATATTCTCCGATTCTGGTGGAGTGCATGCAGCAGCAGCAGTTAGTTTGGCTTATGCAAGACCAATACTTTTAAAAAGCTCATTTGGAATGTTGTATGAGCATCAAACTATAAAGTTTAGTACTACGGATATTGGTAGTTTAATTACTTATATCTCATTAGGAACCGTAATTCACCATTTTATATTATTCTCACTAGAAATTTTTAACATTTCCAACATACTTTTAGTATTACAAAAGACGTTATTTTCTAGTATTTTCACAATACTACTTAGTGTATTGATTATAATTCTATTTAGCCGAAACCGAAAATGAGAAAGCTGCTATTATTAACAACTGTAATCCTTGTTGGTCTCGTTTTTATTGCGCGTTTATTTTATCTTCAAGTTTATGATAATGCGGTTTATGATATTTTTGAGGACAATGCCATAAGGAAAGAGTACAACTACCCTAAGCGTGGCTATGTGTATGACAGAAATGGAAAATTATTAGTCGCCAACCAACCCTCTTATGATGTTATGGTTATTCCGAGAGAGGTTGCTCCTTTAGACTCATTAGATATTGAAGAATTTTGCAGTCTTTTAAAAATAACGCGAGAAGATTACGATAAAAAATTAGAACGTGCAACTCACTATTCACCAAGACTACCCTCACCTTTTGTTCCCCAGCTTTCAAAAAAAGACTATGCGGTTCTTCAAGAAAAAATGAGAAAGTTTGAAGGTTTCTATATTCAAAAACGTTCTCTAAGGTCTTATCAAACAAGTATTGGCGCCAATGTACTAGGCGACCTTGGAGAGGTCAATCGTAGAACTATTGAAACTGACCCTTACTATACTTTAGGTGATCTAATTGGAAAACAAGGTATTGAAAAAACATACGAAGAAACCTTAAGAGGTGTTAAAGGGATAAAATTTATTCAAAAAGACCGATTTAATAAAAACATAGGCCCTTTTAAAGAAGGAACTCTTGATACTTTACCACAAGCCGGAAAAGATGTTACTATTACCATTGATTCAGATTTACAAGCTTATGGAGAATTATTAATGAAGCACAAAAGAGGAGGTATTGTGGCGATTGACCCAAGCAGCGGTGAAATTCTCGCTATGGTAACAGGACCTAGTTACAATCCCAATTTGTTAGTTGGTAGAGAGCGTAACAAAAATTTTTCAAGCTTATTCTTAGATAAAGTTAACAAACCCACTTTCGATAGAGGCTTACAAGCGCAATACCCTCCGGGTTCTCCTTTTAAAGTTATTAACGCCCTCATCGGCCTACAAGAAGGTGTTGTTACCATTGACGAAAAATTCACTTGTAGAATGGGTTATTATTATGGTAGTAGACGGTTAACGGGTTGTCACCATCACCGAAGTCCTATTGCCATGAATGGAGGTATTGCACAATCTTGCAATGCATATTTTGTAAATGTGTATCGCCGTATTGTCGATAAATATGATGATGCAGGAAAAGGCATGAACGTTTGGGCAAATCACGCTAAAAGTTTTGGCTTAGGAAATTTTTTAAACAATGATTTATCCGTCGGACAACCGGGTCGTATTCCTGATGGAGATTATTACGACAGACAGTACGGAGATAATCGTTGGGGATCTACCTATATTGTTTCTAATGCTATTGGACAAGGAGAGGTTGAAGCGACACCTATTCAATTGGCAAATATGGCTGCAGCTATCGGTAATCGAGGTTATTATTACACTCCACATATTATAAAGAATATTGAAGGCGAAACTATAGATAGCAAATACACGACTCCAAAGTATACAACTATTGACAAACAACACTTTGAACCCGTTGTACAAGGTATGTTTGATGTTTATAATGAAGGTACTGCAAAACACATAAAAATCCCAGGAATTGATATTTGCGGAAAAACGGGTACTGCAGAAAATTTCATAAGAATAGATAGCGTCAAAACTCAACTTACTGACCACTCTATATTTGTAGCGTTTGCCCCTAAAGATAACCCAAAGATTGCGATTGCTGTTTTTGTTGAAAACGGATATTGGGGAGGTCGATTTGCAGGAAGAATGGCAAGTTTAATGATAGAAAAATATATTAAAGGTCATATTACAAGAACAGATTTAGAAGATTGGATTTTAACCCATAGCCTAGAGGATGAATATAAAAAACCATATTCTGGTGAGAATTTCAAAATTAATGGAGAGGCTAAACTTCAGGTAATCGAAAATTATGCAACTGAAGAAAATTACCCAATTAAGACCGAAAATCCAATCGACATAAAATCGTAACCTTTCATGTTAAGAGAAAATCAAAGACATTTTAAGTTTGACTGGATTACCATCATTCTATTTTTATTATTGCTTGGTTTTGGGTACCTCAATATACTATCAGCTTCCCATGTTGGAGAAATCACAAGTTACTTCGACACCAGCCAACTTTACGGTAAACACCTTGTTTTCATAGGTCTAACCGCCCTACTCATCGTGTTAATTTTGTCTTTTGAAGCCAAGTTCTATGAACAGTTTGCAAGTATCCTTTATTTAATTGCGATGCTGGCCTTAATAGGACTTTTCATTTTTGGAAAAGATGTTAATGGGGCACGCTCATGGTATGGTATTGGTAGCATGACTATACAACCTAGCGAATTTGCGAAATTTGCGACTGCATTGGCTGTTGCTAAATATATTAGTGACCTCCAAACTAATATGACAACTGTAAAAGACCAGCTTAGAGTTGCTGCTATTATTTTTATTCCTGCCTTACTTATTTTACTTCAAAATGATGCAGGAAGCACCATCGTTTATTTAGCATTTTTCTTTGTTTTTTATCGTGAAGGCTTACAGCAAGTCTATTTAGTTATCGCTTTATCTTTGATAATCCTTGCTGTTTTAGGGTTAAAATTTGGGGTTCTAATAACAGCAATTGTAGTTGCTGTTATACTTACATGCGTATATTTCTTCAGAAAGAAAAAGAGAGGTTCAATTTTACAATATATCGTTGTCCTAATGGTCTCTATAGCTTTTTCTTACGGAGTAAAAGTGTTTTATGAACATGGACTAAAAGCACATCAGCAAAATAGAATTAGTCTTTGGTTGCGGTTAGAAAAAGATCCTGCCAAGCTAGAACGCATGAAAAAAGTAGAAGCTTATAACCTTATTCAATCAGAACAAGCCATAAGTTCTGGTGGTGTTTCAGGAAAAGGCTTTTTACAAGGCACAAGAACGACAGGTAAATTTGTACCAGAACAACATACCGATTATATTTTTAGCACTGTAGGTGAAGAATGGGGGTTTTTAGGCACAAGCTTTGTCGTCATCATATTTGTACTGCTAATTGTTAGAATTTTATACTTAGCTGAAGGTCAAAAATCACAATTTAGTCGTGTTTACGGCTATGGAGTAGCTTCTATTCTTTTTGTGCATTTCACCATTAATATCGGTATGGTGATGGGTTTAATACCTACTGTTGGTATTCCCCTGCCCTTTTTTAGTTATGGGGGCTCAGGGCTTTGGGGCTTTACTATTTTGTTATTTATCTTTGTAAAGTTAGACAGCAATAAGATTAATGAATGGTAAATAAAAAAGACCACTTTTTCCAGTAGTCCTTTTTTAATGATCTTCAAAACAAAAACCTACAAGGTTTTAGAAACCTTGCAGGTTATATAATTTACTTCAAACTCGCCAAACTAGCTTGTATGGTTTCAATCTTAGCCAATGCATCAGCTTCTTTTTGTTTTTCTGAAGCAACTACTTGTTCTGGTGCACCTGCAACAAAACGCTCATTAGATAATTTCTTTTGAACAGATTTCAAAAAGCCTTCGGTGTATTTTAATTCTTCTGTTAGCTTTTCAATTTCAGCTTCTATATCAATACTGCCTTCCATTGGAATAAAGTACTCATTCGATTTAACACGATACGTCAACGCACCTTCAACAGCTTCTGTAACATAATCGAAGCTCTCTAGATTTCCTAATTTTGAAATCACTTCATCAAACGTAGGATTTACATTTTCGTTATTTACTACAGAAAAACCAATCGCATCTTTAAAAGCAATATTTTTTTGCTTTCTAATGTTTCTTAATCCAGAAATGACTTCTGAAGCAAATTCAAATTCTGAAATCAAAGTTTCGTTAATTGGTTTTACTTCTGGCCATTTTGCGATAATTAAAGCTTCTTCTGGCGAACGTTCCTTAATATAATGCCAGATTTCTTCTGTTAAGAATGGCATGAATGGATGTAAAATCTTTAGGATATCTTCAAAAATAGCATTAACACTTTCTAATGTTTTGGCATCAATAGGTTGTTGATATGCTGGCTTTATAATCTCTAATAACCATGATGCAAAATCATCCCAAATTA
The DNA here is from genome assembly GCF_900099995.1 of Winogradskyella thalassocola. Lineage (GTDB taxonomy): Bacteria > Bacteroidota > Bacteroidia > Flavobacteriales > Flavobacteriaceae > Winogradskyella > Winogradskyella thalassocola. The sequence continues at coordinate 1,602,288 of NZ_FNCZ01000001.1, read as the reverse complement.
ACTTGTAAGTAGACATTAACGCATCACTTAATCTATACTTACTAAAATGATCTTCAATTTCTAAAATAGTTTTCTGAAATTTAGACTCAAACCATTCTAAAGCAATTTTGCTCGATTCTGGCTGACTTATTGTGTTATCAACTTCCCAACCTTGTACTAATCTAAAGGCATTCCAAATTTTGTTAGCGAACTGCTTTCCTTGCTGACACAAATCTTCATCAAACATTAAATCATTTCCAGCCGCTGAACTTAATAAAAGTCCAACTCTAACTCCATCTGCTCCGTAATCTTCAATTAACTTTAAAGCATCTGGTGAATTCCCTAAAGACTTCGACATTTTACGTCGTTGTTTATCTCTAACTAACCCCGTTAAGTAAACATTTTCAAAAGGTTTTTCATCTCTATATTCATAACCAGCAATTATCATACGTGCTACCCAGAAAAATAAAATATCTGGACCAGTCACTAAATCATTTGTTGGATAATAGTATTTTATTTCTTCGTTTTCAGGATTTCTAATACCATCAAACACGCTCATTGGCCACAACCATGATGAGAACCATGTGTCTAGTGCATCAGTATCTTGCTTTAAGTCATTAGTGGTTAGTTGTTGGTTGTTGGTTTTCTCTTTAGCTAAAACTAAAGCATCTTCCAAACTTTCAGCAACTACAAAATCTTCTTTTCCATCTCCATAGAAATATGCAGGGATTTGTTGTCCCCAAAGTAATTGACGTGAAATATTCCAATCGCGAATATTCTCCATCCAATGACGATACGTATTTTCAAACTTCTTAGGAAATAACTTTACATCTCCAGTTTTTAAAACAGCATCAATAGCAGGTTGTGCTAAATCTTCCATCTTTAAAAACCATTGATCACTCAATCTTGGTTCGATCACTGCTTTTGTACGTTCTGATGTTCCTACTTTATTGATATGGTTTTCAGTTTTCACTAAAATACCGGCCTCTTCTAATTCCTTTGTAATTGCCTTTCTAACGACAAAACGATCTTGACCTTCGTAATGCATTCCGAAGCTATTTAAACTGGCATCCGCATTAAAAATATCAACAACTTCTAATTGATGCTTATCACCTAAGACTTTATCATTTTCATCGTGTGCAGGTGTTACTTTTAAACATCCTGTACCAAATTCAACATCTACATATTCGTCTTCAATAATAGGAATGACACGTCCACAAATAGGAACAATCGCTTTCTTACCTTTTAAATGTGTAAAACGCTCATCATTTGGGTTAATACAAATAGCAGTATCTCCAAAAATGGTTTCTGGTCGTGTGGTTGCAATGGTTAACTTTTCATCGCTACCTTCAACTTTATATTCTAAATAATATAGTAAACCTTGTTTTTCAACATGAATTACTTCTTCATCAGATAAGGTTGTTTGTGCTTCAGGATCCCAATTCACCATTCGGTAGCCTCTATAAATAAGACCTTTGTTGTATAAATCTATAAAAACTTTAATTACAGCTTCAGACATATCGTCATCCATTGTAAACTTAGTTCTGTCCCAATCGCAAGAACATCCTAATTTCTTAAGTTGTTCTAGGATGACTCCACCGTATTCTTCTGTCCATTCCCAAGCATGTTCTAAAAATTCTTCTCTTGACAAATCATTTTTATCAATACCCTGTTCTTTAAGTTTCGCAACAACTTTAGCTTCTGTAGCAATTGAGGCGTGGTCTGTACCAGGTACCCAACATGCATTTTTGCCTAGCAAACGGGCACGACGAATTAAGACATCTTGAATCGTATTGTTCAACATATGTCCCATGTGTAATATCCCAGTAACGTTTGGTGGAGGGATTACAATGGTATAAGGTTCTCTTTCGTCTGGTTTAGAATGAAAGTATTTGTGCTCCATCCAGTAGTCGTACCACTTATTTTCTACTGAAGATGCATTATATTTAGATGGAATTTCCATGTTTTGGTATTGTTTTTGTAATAGAACTGTCAAAAGTACTTATAATTCCTTTTTCGAAAAATTATTAGCGTAACAATATAGGTTCAAAAGCCAAAATTTCTGTTAAATGGAGTGTATTACGTCTAATAAATTTTGTTAGGAATGAAAAAGTAACTAAGTTTGACTAATCAATTTTAAAATTAAAATGATGAAAAATTTAATAGTAGTATTATTTGTAGGATTAATGAGTTTTGGTTCTTATGCTCAGGAGAAGGTAGCAAAAATAGAATTTAAAACAGATGTTATAGATTACGGTACCATTGAAAAAGGTGCTGATGGAGTAAGAGTTTTTGAGTTTACCAATACAGGAGATGCTCCTTTAGTAATTTCTAATGTAAAATCGACTTGCGGTTGTACAGTTCCTAAAAAACCAGAAGGCCCAATTATGCCAGGTGAAACAGGTAAAATAGAAGTAAAATATGATACTAAAAGAGTTAACCCAATTAGAAAGACTATTACTGTTTTTTCTAATGCAGAAACTCCAACAGTAGCGCTTAAAATAAAAGGATTAGTAGTTGATTCTAATAAGACTAGCGTTTTAGAAAAGAAAAGTAAAAGTATGCTTGAGCAATAATCGAGCATCCATTTATAAATTTAAAGAAAAGAGCTTTCAAATTGAAAGCTCTTTTTTTATGCTTTTTTTACCTTTAAACTTTAAGAATTTTCAGAACTTAGCATTTTAAAACCACTACCAAATGCCATCAATATCAAATAAAGGCATCCAGATGCCAGAATCTCCAATTAGAAAATTGGTACCATATGCTGAAGAAGCACAAAAAAAAGGAAAAAACATCTACTACCTTAATATAGGTCAGCCAGATATAAAAACACCGCAAGTAGCATTAGATGCTATAAAAAATACGACAATTGAAACTTTAGCATATAGTAGATCTGAAGGAGCTGAGAGTTATAGAATAAAGATTGCCGACTATTACAAACGCAATTCAATAGAAGTTTCGCACAATGATATTATTGTAACTACAGGAGGAAGTGAAGCGCTTTTATTTGCTTTTGGAAGTATTATGGACGAAGGTGATGAAATCATCATTCCAGAACCATTTTATGCCAATTACAATGGATTTTCAACTGCTTCTGGAGTGAATGTAGTTCCTGTAATTTCTAAAATTGAAGATAATTTCGCATTACCACCAATTGAAGAATTTGAGAAATTAATTACACCAAAGACTAAAGCTATTTTAATATGTAATCCAGGTAATCCTACAGGGTATTTATATTCAAAAGAAGAAATAAAACAACTTGCCGCTATTGTAAAAAAACACGATTTATTTTTAATCGCTGACGAAGTTTATAGAGAATTTGTTTACGATGGTGTAGAGCATTATTCTATTTTACAAGAACCTGGTTTAGAAGAACATGCTATTGTGATTGATTCCGTTTCTAAACGCTACAGTATGTGTGGTGCACGTATTGGCTATTTAGTGTCGAAGAATAAAGACTTTATAAAAACAGCCTTAAAGTTTGCACAAGCAAGATTGAGCCCGCCTACTCTAGCACAAATAGCGAGTGAAGCTGCATTAGATACACCTCAAAGTTATTTTGATGATGTAAAAGAAGAATATGTAAAGCGTAGAAATACACTAATTGAAGCATTAGAAAAAATTGAAGGAGTTAAGGTAGCGACTCCAAGTGGTGCCTTTTATTGCATAGCAGAATTACCTGTAAAAAATTCAGATAATTTTGCGAAATGGCTTTTAGAATCCTTTGATTACAATAACGATACTGTAATGGTAGCACCTGCTGCAGGTTTTTATTCGACTCCCGGAGTTGGCTTAAACCAAATCCGTATTGCTTATGTTTTAAATAGCGAAAGTTTAAAAATTGCCGTTAAAATCTTAGAAGAAGCATTAAAAGTATATAAAGACTAATGACTATTATTAACAATGCTTCCTTAAAATCATTTAATACTTTTGGTATAGATGCTAAAGCGCAATCCTATTGTGACATTAGCGCTATTGAAGACCTTAAATCTGTTTTAAAAGAACATCATAAAACTCCTTTATTTGTTTTAGGTGGAGGAAGCAATATGTTGTTAACTAAAGATATTGAAGCCTTAGTTCTTCACATTAATTTAAAAGGTATTGAAATCATTAGTGAAACTGAACACTCAGTTATTATAAAAGCCATGGCTGGTGAAAACTGGCATAACTTTGTGCTTTGGTGTTTAGAGCACAATTTTGGAGGTATTGAAAACTTATCATTAATTCCTGGTAATATTGGAACCGCTCCTATTCAAAACATTGGTGCTTATGGAGTTGAGCTTAAAGATGTCTTTATAAGTTGTGAAGCTTTAAAAATAGACGACCAATCTAAAAGAACATTCTTAAAATCTGATTGTAATTTTGGTTATAGAGAATCTATTTTTAAACAAGACCTTAAGGGACAATATATCATTACAAGTGTTAATCTTGAACTCACTAAAAACAGCCATATATTGCACACAGACTATGGAGTTATTAGAAATGAACTAGATGCTAATGATATTAAAGAACCATCGATTCGAGATATTTCAGACGCCGTAATTGCTATTAGACAAAGTAAATTACCAGATCCGAAAGAGATCGGTAATAGTGGCAGTTTTTTTAAGAATCCTATTATTTCAGCTGAAGAATTTATTGAATTAGAAGCCAACTTTCCAGATGTACCTTCTTATAAAATATCAGACGAGGCTATTAAAATACCTGCTGGATGGCTCATTGAAAAAGCCGGATTTAAAGGCAAACGTTTTAACGATTATGGTGTTCATAATAAACAGGCCTTAGTTTTGGTTAATTATGGCAATGCAAGTGGGAAAGAAATTTTTGAATTGGCACAATTAATTCAAAAGACAGTGAAACGATTATTTAATATTAGTATAGAAACTGAAGTGAATATTATATAAAGCAAAAGTCACAATTAGAATTGTGACTTTTGAATTTAGAATAATTTTTATTTGAAAATGCTATTAATCAACCTCTTATGAAGATAAAATCATTCTAAGACTTTATATTGAGCACCTTTAAGGTGTATTTAATTATATTTACGTTCAGAAATTTGCTTTGGACGTTTTAACCATCTAAAAAAAAAGATTTTAACACTTTGAGTATAACACCTACAGAACAAAAGATTATTGATTATCTCCAACAAGGAGATAAACGTGCTTTGAATTTGCTTTATGAAAACTATTCTAATAGTCTTTATGGTGTTATCTTAAAAATAACAGTAAATGAAGAAGTTGCTCAAGATGCTTTACAAGAAACCTTTGTTAAGGTATGGAAAAACGCTTCAAAATACGATTCATCTAAAGCTAAACTCTTTACATGGCTGTTTCGTATTGCACGTAATACAGCCATAGACAAACTGCGAAGTTTTAATAATCGGTACCATAAAGAAGTCCAAATTGAAACATCCAACGTATATATCTTACCAACAACAAATTTTAACCAAGATGTCATGGACATCAAAGAACATGTTGGAAGACTAGAAGAAAAATATCAAATTGTGTTAGATGCCTTGTTTTTTCAAGGAATGACACAACAAGAAGCTAGCGACGAATTAGACATTCCGCTTGGCACAATTAAATCTAGATTAAAAATAGGATTGCGAGAACTGAAAAAGGTTTACAATCCCTAAATTATTTGATCATGGAAAAAAAACTACAAAACTTTTTAAATTCTGACCTACTTAATAAGTACTTGGTCGGAGACATTTCTTTGGAAGAATCTAAAGAAGTAGAACTCTTTATTTCTAAGTATCCTGAAGCAGCGCAAGCTTATGAAAAACTTCAAGATAATTTAGAAATTGTTGCGAAAGCGGGTGCTGTTGACGCACCTAATTATATTATAGGAGATATTTTAGACTCTTTAGAACAAACTAATGACTCTAAAGTAATTCAATTAACACCAACAAAAAGAACCCCTTGGTACAGTATTGCAGCTAGTGCAGCAGCCATATTATTTGCAGCAACGTCGTTTATGCTTTATCAAAAAAATATTGATTTAAATAGTGAAAACAATGTTGTTGTTGAAGAAATTTTTGACTTACGAAGTGACATAGAGAGCAACAACTCTAAATTAGACGAGCTATCTAGAGAATTATTAAAACTTAATAATCCAGATTCTAGAAAGTATGTTATTAATGGTAATGACCGTGCTAAAAATTTAAAAACGGTAGCATATATTAATCCGGTAGAGAAAACGTCTATGATTGATGTTATTACCTTACCTCAATTACCAAAAGAGCAGCAATATCAAATTTGGGCTGAGTTGCAAGACAGAATGGTTAACTTGGGTATTTTAGATGAATCTGATCGTAAGTTAAAGCAAATTCCGTACATGGAAGATGCCTTAGCACTTAGTATTAAAATTGGTACTAAAGGAGACAACGCTAACGAAAATGATACCGAAGTTGCAGAAATTTCTTTAAAAGAAAAGTAAATAAGGTTAATTAATCCAAAAAAGAGGAGCAATTTAAATTGCTCCTCTTTTTTTATATCTAAAATTTAGAGAGTCTACCCTTTTTCAAAAAATGATTTATGAATTATTCCACCAATTATAGCACCCACAATTGGAGCCACCCAAAACAACCATACTTGTGATAAATACGCTCCATCAGCAAATATAGCCTGACTTAAAGATCTTGCAGGATTCACAGAAGTATTTGTAATTGGAATACTAATTAAGTGAATTAAAGTTAATGCCAATCCAATAGCTATTGGAGCAAACCCTTTAGGAGCTCTAAAATTTGTACTTCCTAAAATAACAATTAAAAAGAAGGCTGTTAAAACCATCTCAGCAACTAAAGCAGACATCATATTATAACCTCCTGGCGATAAATCATCATAGCCATTAGCAGCAAACCCTCCTACTCCATCAAAACCAGCCTTACCAGAAACGATAAGATATAACACACCAGCTGCAGCAACAGCACCTATAACTTGGGCTAAAATATAACCTAATAAATCTTTAGCTTCAAACTTTCCACCAGCCCAAAGACCAATAGATACAGCAGGATTAAAATGACCACCAGAAATGTGACCAACAGCAAATGCCATAGTTAATACGGTAAGACCAAATGCCAAAGCCACACCTAGAAATCCGATTCCTAATTCAGGAAATCCAGCAGCAAATATTGCACTACCACAACCTCCAAATACAAGCCAAAATGTTCCGAAGAACTCTGCGAATAATTTTTTCATAATTCTTTAATTAATTAGTTAATAAAAAACTTTATTTAGTAATAAGACACCACATCAGCAAGTTAAGTCACACCAAAATGAGCAAGGAAATAAATGTAAAAGCATTATCTTTGCAATAAATTTAAGCATTTAAGTGAAACATTCTGAGATTTAATAATTTAATACTTAGGGAATTATTAAGGATGTTCCATCTGGCAATTAAAATAAATATAGATATAAACAGATGAAATTACTATTACTTACATTAGGATTATTAGCTCTTGCAGTAGGAGGAATCGCTATAAAAATATGGGCAAAAAAAGACGGTAAATTTGCAGGTACTTGTGCCAGTCAAAACCCTATGCTTAATAAAGACGGTGAAGCATGTGGTTTTTGTGGAAAATCGCCAGACGAATATAAAGACTGTAGCGAACCTCAACATTCTTAAGCATTAATGACAATTCCCTCAATACTATTTTATGCCTTTTTTGCTGTTACTGGTATTCAAATTGCATATTATCTTAGTTTTCTTTTCTCTTTTAGTATCACACGTGCCGAGACGCAACTAAAAAAGCACATCCCAATATCTGTGATTATCTGCGCTAAAAATGAAGCAGAAAATCTAAAGAAAAATATTCCACTAATACTAAATCAAGACTATTCAAATTTTGAAATTGTTTTAGTTAACGACAGTTCGTTTGACGATACATTGGAAACTATGAAAGCTTTTGATGCTGAAAACAACAATATTAAACTTGTGGATGTAAAAACTAATGAAGCCTTTTGGGGAAATAAAAAATACGCACTTACCTTAGGTATTAAGGCTTCTAAACATGATTTTTTAGTATTTACTGATGCGGATTGCACTCCAAACTCTGAACAGTGGCTGGCACAAATTAGTAGTCATTTTTCGAATGATAAGTCTATCGTTTTAGGGTATGGAGCCTACGCCAAAAAGAAGTTTTCATTTTTAAACAAGCTTATACGATTTGAAACCGTAATGACAGCTTTACAGTATTTTTCTTATGCAAAAATGGGAACACCTTATATGGGCGTTGGTCGTAATATGGCGTACAGAAAAGAGCTATTCTTCAATAATTGTGGATTTAACAATCATATGTCTATTAAATCTGGTGATGACGATTTGTTTATAAATGAAGTGGCAAAAGCTTCTAACACGTCACTATGTTTTACAACAGATAGTTTTACAATTTCTGAACCGAAAACAAGTTTTAAAGCATGGATTCTTCAAAAAAGAAGACATATTAGTACAGCTAATTTTTACAAATTGAAGCATCAATTTTTATTAGGCTTATTTTATATCACGAACTTACTATTTTGGATTTTGGGAATTTCACTATTAATCATTGGGTTTTCTTGGCCTTGGATCATAGCCTTAATTGGCTTACGCTTTGTGATTCAATGGTTATGTTTTGGATTTACAGCGAAGAAATTTAAAGAGACAGACCTTATTATTCTCATGCCAATACTAGAATTATTTCTCATTACTACACAATTAAGTATCTTTATAGCTAATCTGATATCTAAGCCAAAACATTGGAAGTAAAAGAAGCTATACACAAAGCAAAAAATAATAACCAAATTGCATTCAAATTTCTCCTAGACACCTATTGGAATGACGTCTATGCATTTCAACTGAAACGCACCATGAACGAAAATGATGCTGAAGACATAACCATTCAGACATTTTCTAAAGCTTTCGATAAGATTGACACGTATAATGACGATTATAAATTTAAAACTTGGCTAATCACTATTTCGAAAAACATTCATATCGATTTAGTCCGAAAACAGAAAAAAACAATCAACAACACGTCTAAAGATAACGAAGATCACTATTTTGATATCATTGATGATTCACCTACACCTGAGGATAAGATTATTACAGAGCAGAATCTCGCCAATCTTTTACGTAATATCAAAAAATTAAAACCTCATTATCAAGAAGTTATTAACTTAAGGTATTTCCAAGAGTTGAGTTATAAAGAAATTTCAGTGGAATTAAAAGAGCCTATCAATAACGTGAAAGTTAAACTTTTGAGAGCCAAAAAATTATTAGCTGAAATTATTATTAAAAGCTAACAGCTTTAATATTAAAAATTGGATCAATATTTAATCTTTGCCACGAGAGCCATCGATGTTTATCATCTAGCACAAACAACCAGAGCATCAGCAGATTGAATTGAATCTTTAACTAGATATTCAGAGTCAATATTATACTTTTTACTTTTGCTTCTGAAATAAGTAGAATTCTAAAAATACGACTATACCTTCGTTAACCACGCCTCTAGATGAGAGATTTAGTAAAAAACTTCTATTTATAGCTTGGTTAGAAATCATTTTTATAACCAGATTTAGCATCTAGCATCTCTCTATACTATAAACTAGTTTTATTATTTACTTTGTATCTTTGCCCTTAGAAATTGATAATTGCATGGACACAAAAGTTGCTTCAAATATTTTACCAGAACGTAAACCAAAATGGTTAAGAGTAAAATTACCTACAGGCAAAAAATATACAGAACTTAGAACATTAGTTGACAAGTATAAATTAAATACAATTTGTACGTCTGGAAGCTGCCCAAACATGGGCGAATGTTGGGGAGAGGGAACAGCAACGTTTATGATTTTAGGAAACGTTTGTACGCGATCTTGTGGATTTTGTGGGGTAAAAACAGGACGACCAGAAACGGTAGATTGGGATGAACCCGAAAAAGTAGCACGATCTATAAAATTAATGCAAATTAAGCATGCCGTTTTAACAAGCGTTGATCGCGATGACCTAAAAGACATGGGAAGCATAATGTGGGCTGAAACTGTAAAAGCCGTAAGACGCATGAATCCTGAAACTACGCTCGAAACATTAATTCCCGATTTTCAAGGCATAGAAAAACACATTGATCGTATTATTGATGTAGCACCAGAAGTTGTATCTCACAATATAGAAACCGTAAGACGCTTAACACGAGAGGTGAGAATCCAAGCACAATATGACCGCAGTCTTGGTGTTTTAAAATATTTGAAAGCACAAGGACAACGCAGAACCAAATCTGGAATTATGCTAGGCTTAGGTGAAGAACGTGAAGAAGTTATTCAAACACTTCACGACTTAAGAGCGCACGATGTAGATGTTGTAACGATTGGACAATATTTACAACCAAGCAAAAAGCACTTACCTGTAAAACAATTTATAAACCCAGATCAATTTGATGAATATAAAGCCATTGGTTTAGAGTTAGGCTTCAGGCATGTAGAAAGTAGTGCCTTAGTAAGATCTTCGTACAAAGCTCAAAAACATATTAATTAATGATTACTATAGCCATTAACGGTTTTGGTAGAATTGGCCGTCGTGTATTTAGATTAGCTCTAGAGCATCCAGAAATTCGTGTGGTTGGTATAAATGATTTGGCTGATGCAAGAACGTTAAGCCATTTATTAAAATATGATAGTATTCATGGTGTTTTAAAAGACACTGTTTCATATGATGAGAATCATATCATTGTTAATAACGTTTCAATCCCATTATATAGCGAATCGCATCCAAAAAACATTAATTGGTCTAAAGTACAACCCGATTTTGTAGTAGAATCGACAGGCAAATTCAAGACAAAGGAAGATCTTCAATATCACATTACCAATGGAGCGAAACGTGTTATTTTATCTGTTCCAGCTCTGGAAGATGATATTAAAACCATTGTTTTGGGTGTTAACGACCAAAGCATAGATGGTACAGAAACCATTCTATCAAATGCTTCTTGTACCACTAATAATGCTGCACCAATGATTGCTTTAATAAAAGCGCATTTAGGTATAAAGCAAGCTTACATAACAACGATACATTCGTACACTACAGATCAAAGCCTGCACGATCAACCTCATAAAGATTTAAGACGCGCGAGAGCCGCAGGACAATCCATTGTACCAACCACTACAGGAGCAGCTAAAGCTTTGACAAAAATATTCCCTGATTTATCAGAGGTTATAGGTGGTTGTGGCATTAGAGTTCCTGTTGCGAACGGTTCATTAACGGATATAACAATAAATGTTGAAAAGCCGACTTCAATTAAAGAAGTGAACGCCATTTTTAAAAATGCAGCAAATAACGAATTAAAAGGTATTCTAGAATATACCGAAGATCCTATTGTATCAATTGATATTGTTGGCAATCCACATTCTTGTATATTCGATTCTCTAATGACCTCAGTTATAGGTAATATGGTAAAAATAGTTGGTTGGTACGATAATGAAACAGGTTACAGTTCTAGAATTTTAGATTTAATCTGCAATTTATCGGACAAAAAAGCACGTTTGTCGAATAAATAATTATATTTGTTTAAATTAAAGTGAGCTGAATGTCCCAGATCAAATACTACATATTTGTTTTTTTAGCATGTTTCGGTAGTCTTATTTTCGCGCAGCAAGACAGCGTAGAAGATAAAGACATGCTTACTTTGAGACTTAATGAACATCTAAACCAAGCAAAACTAGACAACGATCGTGGCAATTATTATAATGCCAAGGATAATTTGGATAAAGCATTGGTTATCGCAGAAAAAATTGACGACAAAACTAGTCAAGGCACAATTCACACAAAAATAGCTAAAGTTGAGTTTTACGTTGGTGAGGAAGACCAAGCTACCATTTCTCTGAGTAAAGCTATTCAACTGCAACGTGAGAATAATGATTATAGCAACCTAGCGGTTACCTATAATATTAAAGGTGTAATATTTAGCACACAACAAAAATACGACAAAGCTTTAATCTATTATGAATCGGCCAAAAATCTATTTGAACAAGTTGATTTAGAGGAATACATCTCAGACGTTACCCTTAACGAAGCTAAAGCATATATAGCACAAAAAAAATATGAAGAAGCTAAAACGAAACTCGAAAAAACAACAATCATAGCTAAAAAATACGGTCAGAAGCGTCGTTTGAGTAGTGCATTGATTCAAAGTGGAAAAGTATATAGCGCTCTTGATAATTCAAAAATGGCTTTATCTCAAACCGAAGAAGGTTTAGCTATTGCCCAATCTCAAAAGATTATTGAAAATGTAAACGAAGCCTATGTAACACTCAGTGATATCCATGAAAAAAATGGAAATTACAAAAGGGCTCATGATTATATAAAAAAACACATTCATTTATCTGATTCTATATTAAATGTAAAGCGAGAAAACATCGCAACTGGCATATCTAGCCAATCCATTAATAATTATAAGGACGCTGAAAATGCCCAATTAAAAGCACAAATAGACGAAGTAAAAGCAGATAGTGCATTTACAAGGATTACAACAATACTGAGTATCGCATTAATTACAATCTTATCATTATTAACGTTATCATTATATAAGAACAATAACATAAGACTGAATACCAACACTATGCTTCATAAAAAGAATGATGAGCTTATTGTTGCAAAAGAAAAAGCAGAATTAGCCTCAAAAACTAAAGCTAACTTCTTATCTACCGTTACTCATGAGTTACGGACACCATTGTATGCTGTAACAGGACTTACTAATATGTTATTGGATGAAGATCCAAAAGAACATCAAGTACCACATTTAAAATCCTTAAAATTTTCTGGAGATTATCTATTAACCTTCATCAATGATATTCTTCAAATTAATAAAATTGAAGCCAATAAAGTTGAAATAGACCCAGAACATTTTAATCTTAAAAACAAATTAGAAAACGTAATCTCGGCTCTTAGTAACTCTGCTAAGGATCAAGACACTCAAATTCATTTTGATTATGAAAATGGTTTACCAGAAACATTTGTTGGTGACCAGTTAAAGATTTCCCAAATCCTAATCAACCTACTTGGAAATGCTATTAAATTCACAAAAGATGGCGACATCTGGGTGAGAGCGTATAAAGTTGATCTAAAAGACGATGTGTACAAGCTTCGCTTCGAAATTGAAGATAATGGTATTGGTATTACAAAAGAAAAACAAGAACATATGTTTGAGAGTTTCTCGCAAGGTTCTGTACAAATTAACAGAAAGTATGGAGGTACTGGTTTAGGTTTATCTATTGTAAAAGGACTAATTCAAATTCTTAAGGGAACAATTCATTTAAAGAGTGAGCTTGGTAAAGGCACAACATTCTTTTTTGAAATTCCATTAAAGTATGATGAAGCTGTAGACAAAACTGAAGTAGTAGAAGTTAAAAAAGTAAATAAGATGGAAGGATTAGATTTAAGTAACGTTAAGATTCTAATTGTAGAAGATAACAAAATCAATCAAATGATTACCAAAAAGATTCTAAACAAAATGAATCTGTATTGTGATGTGGTTGATAATGGAGAAGCTGCTGTAGAAAAAGTTAAAGAAGTGACATACGATGTCGTTTTAATGGATATTCATATGCCAGGTATTAGCGGATTAGAAGCCACAAAGATCATTAGAACATTTGATAAAGAGCTTACCATTTTTGCACTAACAGCAGTGACATTAGAAGACAAAATGCACGAGTTTGGCGAAGCTGGTTTTGATGATATAATTTCTAAACCGTTTAAACAAGACGATTTTGAAGATAAATTGCACGCAGCATTATCTGGAGAAAAAATAGTATCTAGTTTCTTTAGTTAACAAAGGCTTTAACTGCTGCATTAAATTGTGCTGCCTTATCTATTTTTATTTCAATAGGTATGTAATACAATTTACCATCTAAACTTCTATGATTGCTTAACCTCACATAATCCTTTTCTGTTGTAACTATTAATGATTTTGAAGCCAAATTTTTAATATCAGTAGCTCTAAAATTATAATGATCACTAAATTCTAGATGGTCAAATTTCAATCCCTTCTCAACTAAAAAATCAACCAATGGTTTCGCATTGGCAATTCCTGTAACTAAGGTAAATTTCGGAAGTTTTGTTAGCTCTAACGAATCTGATTCTGATAGCACCTCTGAAGCATAATCCACATAGCTAAAAAATAAGTGCTGATTATTTTTAATATTTAACCTCGAAGCAATTTCCCCCTTTTCCCCTTCCGAAATGTTTTTATTACACTTTGTAATCACAATTAAATCTGCGCGTTTTGCACCAGATCTAGGTTCTCTCAAATTACCAGATGGCAAAACAATATCCTTATAATACAGATTATTGTATGCGGTTAAAAGAATATTAAAACCGGCTTTTACTTTTCTATGTTGAAAAGCATCATCTAATAACACAACTTCTGGTAGCGAGTTTAAAGTTCTAAGTTTTGCAATTCCATTTTGTCGGTCAGCGTCAACAGCAACGGTTACATTACTAAACTTTCTATAAAACTGAAAAGGCTCATCTCCAATAGTATCTGCACTCGCATTTTTATCTGCTAAAACAAAACCGTCTGTTTTACGTTTATAACCTCTACTTAATGTGGCAAGCGACTTTTCATCTTTTAAAAGTCGAATTAAATATTCTATCATTGGTGTTTTCCCTGTACCACCTGTACTTAGGTTTCCTACACAAATCACAGGAAAATCATAAGACTTAGACGGTTTAATTCCTACATCATACAACCAATTTCGCAACCAAGTAATTACGAAATAAATAGGTACAATAGGAAACAATATGATGCGGATAATCTTCACGAGTACTAAATTATATTATTTTTGAAACAAATATACACTTATGATTATACAAGACGTAATTAATCATTTACACAACTTAGCTCCTTTAGCTTATGCTGAAGATTTTGATAACGTAGGACTTTTAGTCGGTGATAAAAAGCAAAATGTTTCGGGCATTCTTGTCACATTAGACACGCTTGAATCCGTTGTAGATGAGGCCATTCAAAACAATTGCAATCTTATTGTCAGTTTCCACCCTATTATATTTTCGGGTTTAAAAAAATTAACAGGAAAAACTTACGTAGAACGTGTGGTTATAAAAGCCATTCAACATAATATTGCTATATTTTCTATTCATACAGCTTTAGACAACGCTCTACAGGGCGTTAATTCAATTATATGCGATCGATTGGGATTAACAAACAAAAAAATCTTAATTCCGCAATCTGGTACAATTAAAAAATTACAAACCTATGTCCCAAAAGCAAACGCCGAGGCATTAAGAACTTCGTTATTCAATATTGGTGCAGGGAGTATTGGCAATTACGAATCGTGTAGCTTTAATGTTGAAGGAGAAGGCACATATTTAGGAAATGAAGATTCTAATCCTGTAATTGGAGAAAAGGGTAAATTACATACTGAAAAGGAAGTAGCGATTTCGATAACTTTCAAAAAACATTTAGAATCTAAAGTTTTAAAAACGCTTTTTGAAGCGCATCCTTATGAAGAGGTTGCTTATGAAATTTCGACCTTAGAAAACACCAACCAACATATAGGAATAGGCATGATTGGGGAGCTAGAAAATGCCATGGAAACCGAAGATTGTCTCAATTTTATAAAAAATAAAATGAATACGGAATGTATAAAACATTCAAAATCTTTAAATAAACCTATTAAACGCATTGCTGTTTTAGGTGGGTCTGGCAGTTTTGCTATTTCGGCTGCAAAAGCGGCTAATGCTGATATTTTAGTCACTGCAGATTTAAAATACCATGATTTTTTTAGTGCGGAAAACGACCTAGTATTGGCAGATATTGGACATTATGAAAGCGAACAGTTCACAAAATCGTTTTTAGTAGACTATCTCTCAAAAAAAATCACTAATTTTGCAATCATTTTATCAAAGACAAATACAAATCCGATAAAGTATCTATAATTATGGCAAAAAAAGCTGAAGTTTCTGTTGAAGAGCGGTTAAGAGCACTATATGATTTACAATTAATTGACTCTAGAGTAGACGAAATAAGAAATGTCAGAGGAGAACTTCCTTTAGAAGTTAGAGATTTAGAAGACGAGGTTGAAGGACTTAACTTAAGAATGGAAAAGCTAAATGATAGCCTAACTATTGTTGATGATGAGATTAAATCTAAGAAAAACTTAATCGAAGAAGCTAAGACTTTAATCAAAAAATATAGTGAGCAGCAGAAAAATGTTAGAAATAACAGAGAATACAACTCACTGACTAAAGAAATTGAATTTCAGGAATTAGAAATTCAATTGGCTGAAAAGCACATTAAAGAATTTAAAGTTCAGATAGAGCAGAAAAAAGAAGTTATTTCTGAAACTAAAGATCGTTTAAAGGACCGTACTGCGCATTTAAAGCACAAAAAAGGAGAGCTTAATGAAATTTTGAAGGAAACTGAAAAAGAAGAAGAAGCACTTAACGATAAGTCTTTAGATTTTCAAAAGAAAATTGATGAGCGTTTAGTAAAGGCTTACCAAAGAATTAGAAACAACGTTAAAAATGGTTTAGCTGTTGTTGCTATTGAGCGTGGAGCATCTGGAGGTTCTTTCTTTACAATTCCACCACAAATACAAGTTGAAATTGCTTCTCGTAAAAAAGTAATTACTGACGAACATAGTGGTCGTATTTTAGTTGATGCTGATTTAGCAGAAGAAGAAAAAATAAAAATGAATAAATTATTTGCTAAGCTTAGTAAATAAATATTCTACACATCATATATCTAAGCCTTTGCATTTGCAAAGGCTTTTTTTTTATTTAATATAATTTTATGATAATTTAAACTAAGGATATGCATTTTTCAACGACTACTTAATTAAAGAAAATTAAAGTATGAAAAAGTTACTCAGTATTTTAACGATATCCTTAGTGTTCAGTTGTCACAACCAAGCACAAACAAACCCAAAGCAACAAGCTGCAATAGATGCAGAACCCGTAGTTGTCCCTTTAATAGATGGTAAAGCAAGAGCCTATTTTGCAAGTGGCTGTTTTTGGTGTGTTGAAGCCGTTTTTGAAAGCGTAAAAGGTGTTGAAGAATCTATTTCAGGATATGCTGGCGGACATACAGAAAACCCAACTTATGAAGCAAGCAACACTGGTAGAACCGGACATGCAGAAGCTGTAGAAATTATTTACGATCCTGAAGTCGTCAGTTTTGCAACTTTAGTTGATGTCTATTTTGGATCACAAGACCCAACACAAGTTAATGGCCAAGGACCTGATCATGGCTCGCAATACCGCTCTATTATATTTTATCAAAATGATGAACAAAAGAAAATCATTGAAGATAAAAAAGCTACTTTAGCTAAAGAATTAGATGCTACTATAGCCGCTGAGGTTTACCCGTTTCAAAAGTTTTGGGTTGGAGAAGATTACCACCAAAATTATGAGCGTTTACACCCTGACCAAGGCTACATAAGAAACGTATCTATTCCGAGGTTAAATAAATTTAAAGCTAAGTTTCCTGAGTTGTTAAAAGACAGTGGAAAGCATTAATACTTAACACCTGTCAGGTTTTTAAAATCTGACAGGTCTTAAAATATTTAAAAAATCTTATTCCAAAATATACTCAACCTCAACACCTATCATGGGATTTAAAACTCCCACTTTAGTGCGTTTCGGATTTTTATACTCAATAGATCCATCTCTCCAACCTGAGTTATGATAATTAGACCACGTCTGTAACGTTTTATCTTCTGTAAATGTATACCTATACATGGGACCAAAATAAGCGTACTTTTTAACCTTACCATATGTATTCACCATTTCTACACCTACACACATTCCATTTTTAGGAAACAGAATACCAAAATCTTCAACATTAACCCATAATCTGTATTTTTTATTTTTAGGTTGAACGTATATATTTTCATTATACATTAATTTTCCTGGTGCATTAGCAATAGAATCAAACTGATAAAATTTCACATTAAAAGTGGCTATATATTCAGCATCATTTCTCTTTTTTAGGTTGATGTAAACCCCATTTACTTTTCCTGTTTTGTTTTCAGGGTTCTCGATTAAAACAGCCGTTTCATACCCAATTAAAGACGTCACACTCTGATTGCCCTCACGCTGTTCACCTAAAATTTCCTTTTTACCATATTTTAATTTTTTACTAGAAATAAGAACCTCATCTAAACCTTCTGTTTTTGGCGCTAATAAAACGTTATAAATCAAATCATCTTTAAACAAATTGACGGGTATAAATTGAGACTCATACCCTATTGTTGAAACTTTTAAAGTATCGGTATCTACGTTTTTAACAGTCAACTTAAAACTTCCAAATTCATCTGAGTACGTTCCTTTTCCATTCTTTAAAACGATATTTGCATACGCTATGACTTCACCTGATAAAGAATCTTTTACAACGCCATTAATGGTTTGAGCATTAATCATGCTGATACTAAACAGAACAATTAAAAGTGTATTTATTTTCAAATTTGTTTTTTATATTTATAATTCATTGAATACTAACGGTTTTTAAACTTAAAACACCAGAAGCGATTCCAACTACATTTTTGTCGCCTTCAATTCAAAAATCATAGGAAATAATTGATTTTTCATCTTATACATCCCGAATTCCGTTTTTATTAAATCTGGAAACACATCATAAGGACTTTCATCATGCTCATTGAGATAATCAATTTGCAATCCAGCTTCAATAAGTGAATTAACAACCTCGCTTAAGCCGTGATTCCAACCATACTCTTTACTCACCATTTTTGAATCTTGATTGGCATAAGTCCCTTCATATTCGTCATAAATCACTTCATCTTGACTGTAATGATATGTCATTTTTGGCTGTCCATCTACATAATCAAACATCCATGCAATGGGATGAAATTCTACAATATAAAATGTTCCTCCTACGTTTAAGCGTTCAGCAATCATTTTTGCCCAAGGCTTTAAATCTGGCAACCAACCAATAGTTCCGTAACTCGTAAATACAATATCAAACGTCTCAGAAATATATTTAGAGGTCTCTAAAACATTACAGCACACAAATTCTGCATCGAGTTGTAATTCGGTGTTTAATTGCTTTGCTAATTTCACACCTTCATCACTCAAATCTACACCTGTACACTTTGCTCCCATTCGACTCCAACTCAACGTATCTTGACCAAAATGGCATTGCAAATGCAATAGCGACTTCCCGTTTACATCACCCAACGCCTTTAACTCATAAGGCATCAAAGAAGTTTTTCCTTTCTTAAAAGCATCAATATTATACATTTCACTTTGAGCATGTATGGCTACCTTTTTGTTCCAAGTGGATTTATTAACTTCAAAATAATTAGTGTCGTCTTTCATGGTTGATTAATTTAGCGTGTAATTTACTATATCTTTTTTAATATGAAGTCACTATATCTAGGTCTCATCTGTCTGCTACTTGTTTCAAGCTGTAAATCCGACCCAAAACAAACAAGCTTAAAAGTCGATACAAAAGAATTATCCATAGCTGAAAAAATTGCAAACGCTCATGGTTTTGAACAATGGAAAAATGTATCAGAAGTCAAATTCACCTTTCAAGTAGATACCGACAGCAGAAGAGGAAAAGGACGATCTTGGTCTTGGTATCCTAAAAGCGACGAAGTACTTTTTGAATCTTTACATGGAGAACAACGATATTCCAGAAAGCATATGGACAGTACACAAATAGCCAATGATAGAGGCTTTATTAATGATAAATTCTGGCTTTTGGTTCCCTTTCAATTGGTATGGGACACCTCTGCTAGAATTTCTGAAACAACAAAAGCACAAGCTCCAATTAGCAAGACAGAATTAAATAGGATAACCCTTACTTATTCTAATGAAGGTGGTTATACACCAGGCGATGCTTATGATATTTTTTATGATGAGCAATTCATTATAAGAGAATGGACTTACAGAAAAGGAAATTCGCCAGAACCCTCACTAACTACAACTTTTGAAAATTATAAAGATTACAACGGCATTAAAATAGCGACAGATCACAAACAAGAAGGTGGCCAATGGAATTTGAATTTCACGGATGTCAGTATTACTTTGGATGATCAGAAATAACACTGTATTTTTGCAACCTATAATGTAAGATTCGTGTTTTAAGTTTTAACTTAAAATGCATAGCTTACATTTTCCGCCTTAGGGCGCCTATATATATTTAAAGCACTTCAATTTTTATATTGAAGTGCTTTTTTTTGTAGAATACTTATAAAATCAATATTTAAGAAGGGTTGGTATTTTCCAAATCTACAGCTATACAAAAACTGAAGGCCGTTCCTTCACCAATTTCACTCTCCAATACCAAATTTCCGCCTAACATTTCTATATATGCTTTGGATATAGATAAGCCAATACCCGAACCATGAAGCGCCTGTCTATTTGCAACATCAACTTGATAAAAAGGAAGAAAGATAGTTTCTATTTTATCTTCTGGAATACCGACACCCGTATCTTTTAGGTGAAACCTTAATTGAGAAGTACTATTATCGAAACCACAACTAAGCAAAATGCTATCTCCTTTTGATGTATACTTCAATGCATTTTCAATTAAATGCTTTAACACCGCAGTTAGCTTATCGCTATCAGAATTTATTTGAAAATCCTTTTCCGAAATAAAATTGTTTAAAGTAAACTGAACCTGCTTTAATTCTGCTTGAGGTAAAAACGCTTTATACGTAGCCTCTATACAATCGTTAACATTAAACAACGATGTTTTAACAGTCATATGTCCGGTTTCAATTTTAGAGATATTTAAAATATCTGTAATAACATCTAATAACTCGTTACCGCTACCCTCTACGACTTTAACATATTCTTGGTACTCTTCATCGTCTTCATGATATCCTTTTAAAAGTTCAGCACAACCCAAAATACCATACATTGGTGTTCTAATCTCATGACTCATATTAGCCATAAACGCAGATTTTAACTGATCCGATTGCTCGGCACGCTCTTTTGCAATGACGACATTTTTATGCTTCTCAAGAAGCTCTTCCTGCAATTCATTTTCCTTTAATAGCACGTTATGCAAACGATCAATTAAAAACGAAACTGAAAGAACAGTAAGCATACCAAAAAGCACATTATTAATAAAAACTACAAATAACACTTCTATTGGAGACTCTGTAAAAAACCGAATATCTATCCACTTAGCATAATCAATGAATAATACAATCCCATAAAATATTGCAGATACTATAACAGAATTAACACCCGCTTTTTTTCCACTATAAAGTGTTATTAAAACACTTAGCATAAAGAGTAAAATTGTGCCACTACCATTAAGCCCTAAATCAATAATTAAAGCAAAAGACAACACAAATAAATTGACAGAAAATATTGTTTTCTTTGTTGTTAAACGCATTTGTTTATTAAAAACCAAAAACATCATAACCAACACAGCTACTGTATCTATAACAAAAACAAACCATTTATCTAATGCAACAGCCATACCTGCACTAGGGATATAAGACAATAAGCTTAAAGCAAGGGTTAATATTAAAATAGAAACAAACAATTTATCTCTAAAATATGATAAATCTTCTTTCTCTTTTTCATTAGAAAAACCGCTATACTTAATATACCATTGGCGATAGGACAACCAAAGTTTTTTTAGCATATACAAAATAATTATTGACTTTAAACTTAGCCAGGAAAATATGCGCAAAACTATTTAATTCTTTTTAATTCCCTACTACTTTCTACATTAATCGATTAACGGAAATATCATATAATTATGCTATTTTTGTTACAAACCGAAAAACCTTTCAAATTGTCCAACTACAAACCAGGTCTTGACTACGCAAAAAAACAAGACGCTTTAGACGAATTATCCCAGTATCGAACACAATTCCACATCCCTAAAGACAAAAACGGAAACGAACTTATATACCTCTGTGGCAACTCCTTAGGACTTCAACCAAAGTCTACAAGAGCATATATCAATCAAGAATTAGAAGACTGGGCTAATCTTGGAGTAGAAGGACATACAGATG
The DNA here is from genome assembly GCF_900099995.1 of Winogradskyella thalassocola. Lineage (GTDB taxonomy): Bacteria > Bacteroidota > Bacteroidia > Flavobacteriales > Flavobacteriaceae > Winogradskyella > Winogradskyella thalassocola. The sequence goes on along the minus strand of NZ_FNCZ01000001.1, from coordinate 1,580,329 downwards.
CCAAAAACCCTTGGTTACCTTATCATGAATTTTTAGCTGAAGCAACAGCAAAACTGGTTGGAGCAAAACCTATTGAAGTTGTTACGATGAATTCCTTAACAGCGAATCTTCATTTTATGATGGCTTCGTTTTACAAACCAACTAAAGAACGTTATAAAATTCTCATTGAAAGTGATGCCTTCCCTTCTGATAAATATGCTGTAGAATCGCAATTACGCCATCATGGTTATGATGACAAGGAAGGTTTAATTCTTTGGAAACCAAGAGAAGGTGAAGAATTATTAAATTATGAAGATTTAGAATCTATACTAAAAACACACGCTAAAGAAATTGCATTAATAATGATTGGTGGTGTCAATTATTACACAGGTCAATTTTTCGACTTTAAACGTATTACAGATCTTGGTCACAGTTACGGATGTAAAGTTGGATTTGATTGTGCACATGGTGCAGGAAACGTTAATTTAGACTTACATAATTCTGGAGCCGATTTTGCCGTTTGGTGTACTTACAAATACATGAATTCTGGACCAGGAAGTTTGTCGGGATGTTTCGTCCATGAGCGACATGCTTACGACAAAGACCTCAACCGATTTACAGGTTGGTGGAGCCACAACAAAGACACACGTTTTAATATGCGACATGAGTTTGATGTGTTACCAGGAGCCGAAGGCTGGCAATTGAGCAATCCTCCAATTTTATCAATGGCCGCCATTAAAGCGTCTTTAGATATGTTTAATGAAGTTGGTATTGATAAGATCATTAAAAAATCAAAAAAACTAACGGGTTATTTCGAGTATTTACTGAAAGACTTAGGAGAAGACACCATAAGAATTATCACACCAGAAAATCCTGATGAGCGTGGTTGCCAACTCTCCATTCAAGTTTTAAAGGCTGATAAATCATTACACGATAAATTAACCGAAGCCGGAGTCATTAGCGATTGGAGAGAACCAGATGTTATAAGATGTGCACCAGTGCCATTGTATAATTCATTTGAAGATGTTTATTTGATGGTTGAAAAAATGAAAGTTATTTTGAATAAAAACTAAATGTCACCTCGAGCGCAGTCGAGAGGTCAAATTAGGTCTCGACTGCGCTCGACCAGACAGAATACTATGAAGAAACAAGAAAACATACTAATCATCGGAGCAGGACTCTGTGGAAGCCTATTAGCATTAAGACTAGGCCAAAGAGGCTATAACGTCACTGTGTACGAAATGCGTCCAGATTTAAGAACCACAGATATTTCTGCAGGTCGCTCCATCAATTTAGCATTTTCGGATCGTGGAAATAAAGCCATGAAACTCGTTGGTATTGAAGATAAAGTGAAAGCATTATGCATACCTATGAATGGCAGAATGATCCACGACAAAGAAGGCAATACGTTTTTATCTAATTACAGCGGAAGAGATTATGAATATATCAATTCTATTTCTAGAGGTGAACTCAACGGTTTACTTTTAACAGAAGCGGAAAAGCACGACAATGTCACCATTCATTTCAACAAGAAATGTAACTCTGTAGATTTCGAAAAAACCACAGCCTTATTTCAAGATTACAATTCTAAAGAAGAGTTTATTGAAGATGCAGATTGTATTATCGCCGCAGATGGAGCTGGCTCAGCATTACGAAAAAGCTATTATTTAAGTCATAAATTCCTATTCAGTTTTTCCCAAGAGTATCTAAGTCACGGTTATAAGGAACTAACCTTTTTACCAAAAGAAGATGGTGGTTACAAAACCTATAAAAATGCGTTACACATTTGGCCAAGAAGTAGCTTTATGCTTATCGCTTTACCAAATTTAGACGGTAGTTTTACAGTCACTTTATTTTTAAGTTACAACGAAGGAGAATACAATTTTAATAATTTAACCACACCAGAAATCGTAACGGAATTCTTCCAAAAAGAATTCCCAGATGCTTTAGAAATCATGCCTAATTTGGTAGATGATTTTTTCGAAAATCCAACAGCCGCTTTAGGAACCGTAAAATGTTCCCCTTGGCATTATAAAGGCAACACCTTATTAATGGGAGATTCAGCACATGCCATAGTTCCATTTTATGGTCAAGGTATGAATGCTTCGTTTGAAGATGTCGTTGAATTTGATAAAGTACTAGACCAAAATCTTGACAATTGGGAAGCTACATTTGAAGCTTACGAAAAAAACAGGAAGAAAGATACAGATGCCATTGCCGATTTAGCTATTGACAATTTCCATGAAATGAAAGGTCATGTTGCGAATCCAATATTTCAAGAAAAACGAAAAATTGAAATGGCTTTAGAAAAAGAATTCCCAAATCAATATTCATCAAAATATAGTTTGGTTACCTTTAATGAAAACATTGGTTATAGAGAAGCCATGTTAAAAGGACGAGCACAAGACAAGGCTATTTTGAATATGTTAACTGATAACATTATGTCATCCGATGATGATTTGAAGGACATCTTAGATAAGGTAAACGTAGAAACGGAAGCAATTTTAGAAGACGATCGGATTGCGGGATTGCATTAGCTGTTAGTTGTTAGCTGTTAGCTGTTAGCTGTTAGCTGTTAGCTGTTAGCTGTTAGCTGTTAGCTGTTAGCTGTTAGCAAAGATTAAAATATAACTCGGGAAGAAAACAAAAATCAACAAAAGTTAATGTCCCATATTCCGATATTATCGGAAGCAACGATTTTCAGAAATAAAGAGCGAAGAAGCGAAACTGCGAAGCGAAGCTTCAAGCATGTAGCTTCGAAAGCGAGTGGTGCTTTAGCAATTTCATAATAAATCGTTTTGAATTTTTGGTTCGTTTTGTTTCAAGACAAAATGAACAAGTAAAAAAGAAAACATGAGTAAAACAAATGATAATATTCCTGCTTCTGTAGGAACAGGAGTAACACCAAGAGGAGCGTATCCACACGTAAAACATGTCGGAGATTTTATTTTCGTATCAGGCACAAGTTCTCGTCGACCAGATAACACCATTGCAGGCGTCGATATTATAGACGACATGGGAACAAAACGCTTAAATGCCTATACACAAACCCAAGAAGTCTTAAAAAACATCGATAAAAACCTTCAAAAAGTTGGAGCTAGTTTAAAAGATGTAGTTGATGTCACCTCGTTTTTAGTCAACATGAATGACTTTGCCGATTATAACAAAGCTTACGCAGAGTTCTTCGAAAAAGAAACAGGACCAACTAGAACAACAGTTGCTGTGCATCAATTACCACATCCAGATTTGGTGGTTGAGATAAAGGTTATGGCTTATAAGAAATCTTAAAATGAAGAAAATAGTTTTAATCTTATTTCTATTTGTCAGCTGCTATTCATTTGCAGATGCAGGCTATGCCTATCGTTTTCATTTAAATCTTGTATCTGAAAAAGGTGATACACTAAACGGATACTATTATTTATACACTGAAAATGAATTTAGAAGAAATAACGATTTTAAAGAATTTTTAGGTAAAGATATTATTACTTTATATTCTTCAATTTCAACTATATCCATAGGAAACCTAGCTTTAGATTTTACAAAAACTGAATTCAAAAAAACAATAAATCTTTCCGACTATTGGAAAGTAAGTATAAACGATTATTTAGATTTTGGAGTGACAGACAGAATCTTTGAATTAACTGATGCGGAATATGATTTAATCAAAATCAATCAACCTAATTCCGCAGGAATCTACAACGAAAATTATGCTGAAAATTGTAGTACAATACTAATGACCTGGAATAAAGATACTGAATTATTAAACCATAGAAATGACATTTCAGAAAAAATAAAGTCCTTTGAAGACGATTTCACCAAACATAATGATGAACTCAGTAATTATTTTAAAGAAAAAAAAGAATCTCTACTCAATAAAGGCATATTATTAATATTTCATTGTGATGCACTATAAATGAAAATTCAAAACTACATAAACGGAAAATTCCACGACCCAATTCAAGATAATTGGATAGATAACTACAATCCATCTAATGGTGAAGTTTACGGACAAATACCTAACTCATCAAAAGAAGATGTTGAAAATGCCTATATCGCAGCAAAATCTGCTTTTCCAACTTGGAGTAAAACGACACTAGAAGAACGAAGCAGAATCTTAATTAAAATTTCAGAATTACTAGAAGCTAACTTACAGCGTTTAGCAGAAGCAGAAAGTAAAGATAACGGGAAACCTGTCAGTTTAGCAAAAGTGGTTGATATTCCAAGAGCTGCAAGCAACTTTAGATTCTTTGGAAATGCGATTACACAATTTGCAAGTGAAAGTCATGAATCCGTAGGACAACAAGCCATAAATTACACCTTACGCCAACCCATTGGTGTTGTAGGCTGTATTTCACCTTGGAACCTTCCACTCTACTTGTTTACTTGGAAAATTGCACCAGCGCTTGCTGCCGGAAATTGTGTGGTTGCCAAACCAAGTGAAGTCACTCCAATGACCGCTTATTTATTAGGCGAAATTTGCAATGAAGCTGGCTTGCCAAAAGGCGTATTAAATATTGTTCACGGTCTAGGAACCTCAACAGGACAAGCCATAATTGAACATCAAGATATTAAAGCCATTTCATTTACAGGAGGCACAGCAACTGGAGCGCACATTGCCAAAGTAGCTGCACCAATGTTCAAAAAATTATCTTTAGAATTAGGAGGGAAAAATCCAAATCTCATTTTTGCAGATTGTGATTATGAAGACATGCTTAACACAACGGTCCGCTCATCGTTTGCTAATCAAGGGCAAATTTGTTTATGTGGCAGTCGTATTTTTGTTGAAGCCTCTATTTATGAGAAATTCAAAAAAGATTTTGTAGCTAAAGTAAAAGCATTAAAAGTTGGACATCCTTCGAATGAAGACACCAATATTGGAGCATTAGTATCTAAACCTCATTTAGAGAAAGTAAAAGAGTATATTGAAATCGCTAAAGAAGAAAACGGAATTGTGTTATGTGGTGGTAATGAAGTTACTATTAAAGGTTATGAAAACGGTTATTATTTAGAACCAACAGTTATTGAAGTTCCTAATGACGACTGCAGAGTGAACCAAGAAGAAATTTTTGGACCAGTAGTCACCATTATGCCATTCAATACTGAAGACGAGGTTTTAGAAATGGCCAACAAAGTTAAATACGGACTTTCAGCGACATTATGGACCAATGATTTAAAACGCACCATGAAATTAAGTCACCAATTACAAGCAGGAATTGTTTGGGTAAACACTTGGATGATGCGCGATTTAAGAACCCCTTTTGGAGGAGTAAAAGCTTCTGGAGTTGGACGCGAAGGTGGATTTGACGCTTTGCGTTTTTTTACGGAAGCTAAGAATGTTTGTATAAAGTATTAATTAAATGTCACCTCGAGCGCAGTCGAGAGGTAGCTTATGAAAACCTATTATGTTTACATATTACAATGCTCAGACAACCTCACTTATACAGGAGTAACAAATAACATTTCAAGACGTTTTGAAGAACATCAAAAAGGATTAAACAAAAATTGTTTCACATATAAAAGAAGACCTTTAAAATTAATATTTCATCAAGAATTTAACGATATTGAACAAGCAATATTCTTTGAAAAGAAAATAAAAAAATGGAGTGCAAAGAAAAAATATGCTTTAGCTAAAGGAGATTATGATTTGTTACAAATTCTATCTGAATGCAGAAATGCAACACACTCAAATTATAATCCCGAAAACTAGGCAGGTCTCGACTGCGCTCGACCAGACAAAATATTATGGATTTACAATTAAACAACAAATACGCACTAGTTTGCGGAAGCACAGCAGGAATAGGAAAAGCAACAGCACTAGCTTTAGCGGCAGAAGGTGTACAAGTAACCCTAATTGCTAGAAATGAAGATAAATTAAAAGCTACACTAGCCGAGTTACCTCAACAAAGACAACACGATTATATCGTAGCTGATTTCTCTAACCCTTCAGATTTAAAATCTAAAGTTTCAGATTATATTTCTAAACATCACGGGTTTCATATTTTAGTAAATAATACAGGTGGCCCAAAAGGTGGTCCAGTATTCTCTGCCGATGTTGAAGAATTTGAATCCGCTTTTACGCAACATTTAAAATGTAATCATGTCTTAGTTCAAACGGTAGTTCCTTTTATGAAAGCTGAAGGTTATGGTCGTGTCATCAATGTGATTTCAACCTCTGTAAAACAACCTTTAGATGGTTTAGGTGTTAGTAACACCATTCGTGGTGCAGTGGCTAACTGGAGTAAAACCTTAGCCAATGAATTAGGGCAATTTGGTATTACAGTGAATAACGTTTTACCTGGCGCTACAGGAACAGAACGTTTAGCTGAAATCATAAAAAACAAATCAGCAAAAACAGGGAACACTGAAGAAGAAGCTGCTAATGCTATGAAAAGTGCTGTACCAGCCAAACGTTTCGCAAAACCAGAAGAATTAGCTGATGCTATTACTTTTTTAGCAAGTGAACGCGCCGCTTATATTAACGGAATTAATCTTCCTGTTGATGGTGGACGAACAAAATCTTTGTAACTTTATAGAGAATAAAAAACAAAAATCATGAGTAAAATATATCCCCCCATTAATTTCAAAGCATGGATAGATGAAAACCGGCATTTATTAAAACCACCTGTTGGTAACAAAGTGGTTTGGAAAGATGGTGATTTTATTGTGATGGTTGTTGGTGGGCCTAACAGCAGAAAAGATTATCACTATAATGAAACACCAGAGTTTTTCCATCAAATTGAAGGAGATATGGTTTTAAAAATCATTGAAAATGGTGAACCAAAAGATATTCATATTAGAGAAGGTGAAATATTTCTTTTACCACCAAAAGTTCCACATTCACCGCAACGTGAAGCCAATACCGTTGGTTTAGTTATAGAATACCCAAGAGATAAAGGTGTTCAAGATGCTTTACTTTGGTTCTGTGAAAACTGTACTACCAAATTGTACGAAGAAGATTTCACTGTTGAAAATATTGAAACCGATATGCCTATAATTTTCGACAAATATTATGGAGACAAGGATAAACGTAAATGTCCGAATTGTGGTGAGGTAATGGAACCACCAGAAAAGGTGAAGATCGATAATTAAAGGTCGGTTGATTTTCCGAAAAGGAAAAACTCTAAATTCATAAAACAGAACTAACTAAAGGGTTCAATAATAAGTTGAATTCCAATCAATAAGGTTCCTGCTTTCGCAGGAATGACAAAACGAGATGCTTTGACTGCGCTCAGCATGACAACTACATATGACTAAACGAAAACTTAGAATAAACGGCCACTCACATTTACTTCCATATCCAGAGGAAATTCCTCAATTTATGCAAGATAAAGGGATTTTTTGGGTGGACAAAGATCGAAAATTCATGCTTCAAAAAGATTGGAATCGACCAATTACGGATTCTAGTTTTTTCTTAAATGAAAAGTTAGCATGGATGGAGCGTTTTAATATTGACCATGCTGTTGTTTTAAACCTATCGCAACTTTATGGAAATGGGCTTCGTGTTGAGGAGATGAAACAAGCCTTACGTTTTCAGAATGATTTTAATGCCAAAATCCAACATAATCATCCAAGTAAATTTACCTGTGGATTTGTTGTTCATCCTGGGTTTGTTAGAGGAGCATGTTGGGAAATTGAACGTTGCGTTGAAGTTTTAGGCCTTCAACTTCTATGTTTACCAACCCATTACATGGATACTATTGGGACATGGCGTTGTATTTTTGACGAAGAAAACGAGCCTATTTTCGAATTAGCGAACAAATACAATCTTGCTGTTGAAATCCATCCTTACGATGGAGAAAAATTCATAAAACTAGAAAATACCTCTTGGAGATTTCACTTAATATGGATGTTGGCACAATGTGCTGATGCATATCACTTCTTAACTTTAAATGGGTACCAAGACAAATATCCTAATATGCGTACGTGTTTTGCCCATGGTGGACAATTGGCACAAATCAACTTAGGGAGACGTATTCAAGGCTTTGATGGTCGTCCAGATTTATTTGAAGGCAAAAGTCATCCTAGAAAAGCCGTTGGTCATAAAAACATATTCTTTGATACATTGGTACACGACACAGGTGGCCTAGAACTATTAATTAGAAATCAAGGCTCTAAACAAGTCTTAATGGGATTAGATGACCCTTATCCATTGGGTGAAATGGAAAGCGAAAAGCAATCTTCTTACCCTGGAAAAATAATAGATTTAGCTATAGAGCGCGAGATAATTACAGAGACCGAAGGTGATGCTATTTGGGAAGACAACGTTATTCAGTGGTTATGTGGAGATGATGGAGCTGCTAAAAAGAAATTAGTCGATAGGATTTTATCCTAGTGGTTTCCCTTATCCTATTCCTATAATTAAAATTATTATGTATGCATTTCTTACCTGAAAACTTAGATAAATATGTAGTTGACCATTCTGAACAAGAACCTAAACTACTACAACAGCTTACTAGAGAAACGTATCAAAAAGTATTACAACCGATTATGCTTAGCGGACCTTACCAAGGTCGTGTATTGAGTATGATATCTAAGTTAATTAGACCAAAATCTATTTTAGAATTGGGCACATTTACAGGCTATGCTACATTATGTTTAGCCGAAGGAATTCAAGAAAATGGCACGCTTCATACTATAGATGTTAACGAAGAATTAGTTGATTTTCAGAGAACATATTTTGATAAATCTGAATATGGAAAACAGATTATTCAACATACAGGAAGTGCTTTAGATATTATCCCTCAACTAGACGAGACATTTGATTTGGTCTTTATTGATGCAGACAAACCAAACTATTCAAATTATTTTCATTTAATAATAGACAAACTAAATAAAGGAGGTGTTATTCTTTCAGATAACGTATTATGGCATGGAAAAGTTGTAGAACCTTTAGATGAAAAGGATAAATCAACCAAAGCCGTTTTAGATTATAACACACTTCTTAAAAATGATAAACGTATTGAAACCGTTCTTCTGCCCATAAGAGATGGTTTAACGATTAGCAGAAAAATATAACCTCGCAGATTATGAGTAAAATTGATATAAGAACCGTTGATGTTGTTAAATACATCACCCCTTTAAGAGAAGGTGGTTCTTTACCTGCTATTATTGAAGCTAGTGATGGTTTTCTATATGTTTTAAAGTTTAGAGGAGCTGGCCAAGGTACAAAAGCATTAATCGCAGAATTTATTGGAGGTGAATTAGCCAGAGCCATTGGTTTAAAAGTTCCCGAATTAGTTTTTTTGAATTTGGACGATTCCTTTAGTAAAACGGAACCGGATGAAGAAATACAAGATTTACTAAAATTTAGTGTGGGTCTAAATCTAGGATTACATTACCTAAGTAGTTCTATAACTTTTGATCCTTTAGTTTCTGTTGCAGACGCACTAACCTCTTCTAAAATAGTACTGCTCGATAGTATTATTAGCAATATAGACAGAACCGTAAAAAACACTAATTTATTAAATTGGAATAAAGAATTATGGGTTATAGATAATGGTGCTAGTTTCTATTTTCATCATAATTGGGACACATGGGAAAATCATCTCACTAGAACGTTTCCTCTTATTAAAGATCATGTGCTTTTAGAGCGTGCTTCACTTTTAAACGAAGCCTCTAAAACCATTATTGATATGCTTAATGAAAGTACCATTGAAGATATCATCTATAATATACCTGAAGATTGGCTGATAAATGAGTCTGATTCCTTCACACCAAATCAAATGCGAAAAGCCTATATTGAATACTTAAATTCAAGACTCTCAAAAATTGACACCTTAGTAAAAGAAGCTGAAGATGCAAGATAAAGTTACTTTTGAATATGCCATTATTAGATTGGTACCTAAAGTTGAACGTGAAGAGTTTTTCAACATTGGAGTCATTTTATTCTCTAAACGAAAGAAATTTCTAGGAGTTAAATTTAAAGTCGACGAAAATAAGTTAAATGCCTTTTCATGCGAATTAGATTTAGACGCCTTAAATAGTTACTTAAAATCTTGGGAATTAATTTCTAAAGGAGATGCCTCTGGCGGAGCGATTGCGCAGTTTGAATTGTCAGATAGATTTAGATGGTTAGCTGCCTCTCGCAGTACGGTTATTCAAAGTTCTAAGACGCATTCTGGGTTAACAGACAATCCTGAACTTGAATTACAATCTATTTTCAAAAAACATGTTTTAGTTGCAGATTGACACCACTGTTCATAAAAAAAAGCCTCATTATAAACTAATGAGGCTTTTCCTTTTATTAAACATTTCAGATTACTGCACGGCTTGCAAAGCATCAATATTACCATAACCAAAACTGCTGTTTTTATTTGGATAAAATTCTGCTGATTGTTTTAACCTATTAAGAACTTGTGTGCGACTCCAACTTGGATATCTCGACCATATTAAAGCCGCTATACCAGCTGTAGTTGCTGTTGCTACAGAAGATCCACCTGTATAACGTCTCTGACCATCATAAAATCCTAATACAGGAGGTGCTTTACTTGTATTATTATCTCCTTCCATGACAATCGTAAAATCTATTTTACTACCGCTATGACAGGTATCACAACGTTCATAATTACTTCCATCATTAACTCCCGTAACTGCTACCGTTTCGCTCATGGTTGCTGGGAATATAACACCAAAGCCATTGGTAAAACTAGTAGACGTTCCACCTGCCGCAAAAATTAATTTGCCTTTACTGTAAGCGTATCGTACTGCATCTTTTACATTACCAATTGACCACACATAACCTATGGACATTGAAATTATTTTTACATCACTTCTATTACCTAAATCTTTTAAGGCTTGAGAAACACCCTTACGCTCATGATAATCGTTTAATAGCACGTCTTCCGTAGCTCTGTAAGCCACTAAATTAGAATTATACGCTACACCTAAAGGCATTCCGTTATCATTTCTTGGTGCTGCCATGGTAGATCCCATTGCAGTTCCATGACCACATTTATCGTGAGGACCATCATAATTACTAGACCACCACCAATTAGAATCTATAAAAGTGCCATACTTTTGAACAAACCGACCTGATGAGTAGCCATCATTAATTCCTGCTGAATTTAAAAGTACTTGATTTTTTGAAACCCCAGTATCAATTAAACCAATCGTAACTCCAGCCCCTGTAGAATAATTCCAAGCACTTTGAATATTATGTTCATTAAAATGCCAAGACACTTGTGCGTTATTAGGAGCTATTGTAGAATAGTGTGCAGAATTTATTGAATCCCCACTAGTATCACATCCTGAGCTTGATTTTTCTTGAACATCTGTATATTGATTATACCCATTTGGCTCTAAATATCTAACGTATTCACTTTCTCTTAAGGCAATAATAGTTTCGAGCTTTGTAACTTCTGCATCAAAAACAGTTAGAATATCATCCTCTTTTAGCTTAAAGTCTTCTTTAAGAATTTGCTCTTCTCTAATTATTGTTGCCAACAAATTATTTTTTTTAATTTTAAGTTCTTCATCTTCGACTTCACTAAAGCTTTGTCCTTCGTCACCATAACCAACAGTCAGTACATTTTGTCCGTGCGTTAATGCGCTCCATAAAAAGTGTGCATCTTCCTTATTCCAATCAAAATCACCCGTTGTTCTGATGCTTTCACTAATACGTTGGTTAATTTGCTCAACGGTTAAAGGGTCCTTTGGAAATTGAACTGCTTCCAATTCAGAATCAATAATAGCATCTTTAGAACAAGACGCCATGGTAATTGCTAATAGAAGCACTACCAATGTGTACATTTTTTTCATGTAATAAAATTTAGATGGTTAATTAACTCTCTAAATATATTAAATAAAACGCGCTAATTAGTAAGCTATTTTATGATTGTATTAAAAAACGAGGTGTATTCTTAAGAAATACGCAATTACTTATTGCGTTTTAATGATCCTGTGAAGTCTTCGAGATCATCTTTAATTTTATCGATCTCTTCCTGAACATTTTTTGTAACATCCTTATCTAGGATGTTATTTTCTTTTGCACTTTTAGTAACTTCTTGTTTAATGTCATTACTTGCATCTTTTAATTGACGCATACCCTTACCCAAGCCTCGTGCAATTTCAGGAAGTTTATCTGCACCAAATACTAATACCACTATTAATAGTATCACCATTATTTCGGCAGCTCCAATAAATAATATTGTTATTTGATGTATCACGGTGCAAATATAGAATGAGTTTGTGAATTAAACCACTTCAAATTAAAAATAAAAAAAGCCAACCTAAAAAAAGTTGGCTTAAATTTATAATCTTACTTCTTATTAATCTCTTACTCTACTTTTAAACTTATCAAAATCACTTTCTTTAACTTCTCTAGGCCAAGAATTATTAGAGGTATCTACATCTGCTGTTTCTAAATCTGGATCTACTTGTATAGATACAATTTCTTTTTCGCTAGCAATTGCTTTCTTCACTTCCTTATCATTTAATCTCCATACTTGAGCTGGATATGTTTCTCTGGTTGATGTTCCATCTGCATATGTATATTCTACAATTAACGGCATTACTAATCCACCTGGTTTATCAAATGTAATTTGATAAAAATATTTAGGTGCTGTTTTCATTGCCTTCTGCTCTTCTGGTGTAAAATTATCCATTATGTATTCTTTTACTGTAGGCAAAGCATCAATAGATGTATTTGTTTTTATTGCATCATCATAGCCTTCGTCACCTTCTTCAATAAAATACACTAAACTTTTAGGATCTCTATTATAACGTTCAGCTAATCTTTTTCCGTTATCATTTGGAGTTGTAGTAACTGCAAATTTCTTAACTTCTTTAACACCTATATCAGTATAATCTGTAGTGTAAAACCAACCTCTCCAAAACCAATCTAAATCTACTGCAGATGCATCTTCCATAGTACGGAAAAAATCTTCAGGAGTTGGGTGTTTAAACATCCAACGATTTGCGTATTCTTTAAATGAATAATCAAAAAGCTCACGCCCCATTACGGTTTCTCTTAAAACATTTAAGGCTGTAGCAGGTTTACTGTAAGCGTTATTTCCAAATTGATACGTATTTAAACCTTTGGTCATAATTGGTGCAATAAAATTTTGATCACCTCCCATATATCTCACAATATTCTTGGCAGGTCCTCGTCTAGATGGAAATGCTTTGTGCTGTGGAGATAAAGCACCAGGATACCATTCCCCAAAATCTTGCTCTGCAACGTATTGGGTGAATGTATTTAACCCTTCATCCATCCATGTCCATTGACGCTCATCACTATTTACAATCATTGGGAACCAATTGTGCCCAACCTCATGAATAATTACTCCTATCATTCCGTATTTAGTTCTATCGGAATAATTTCCTTCTTTATCCGGACGACCAAAATTAAAACAGATCATTGGGTATTCCATTCCCATAGGTGTATTTACAGAAATTGCTTTGTGATAAGGATAATCAAACGTCATGCGAGAGTATGTCTTTAATGTACTCGCCACTGCTTTAGTTGACCATTGTTCCCATAAAGGATTTCCTTCTTTTGGATATAGTGACACAGCCATAACATCCTTTTCTCCAAGTTTTACAGCCATCATATCCCAAAGGAACTTACGAGAGGTTGCAAAACCAAAATCACGAACCATTTTAGCCGAAAGCCTCCACGTTTTCTTGTCTTTACTTTTAGATTTTTCAGCTTTTCTAGCGTCTTCATCTGTTACAATCATTACAGGTTCGTCATAAGATTTCTGTGCTTTCTTGTAGCGTTTCATCATCTCTTTTGTAAAAACTTCTTCACGATTCGTTAATACTCCTGTCCCATCTAAAATATGATCTGCAGGCACTGTAATATTAACATCAAAATCACCAAATGGCAAAGCAAACTCATCACGTCCCCAAAACTGAGAATTTTGCCATCCTTCTACATCATTATATACGGCCATACGTGGGTAAAACTGAGCTATTGTGTAGAGATTGTTATCATCTTCTTCAAAGTATTCATAACCAGAACGGCCACCATCTTTAACATGATTATTTATATTGTACCACCATTTTATTTGAAATGAAAATTTATCACCAGTATTCATTGCTCGTGGCAATTCTACTCGCATCATTGTACGATTTATGGTATATGGTAAATCATTGCCATTAACATCCTTAACATGTACAATATTGAAACCTCCGTCAAAAGATTCTTTTAAATAAGATTTTACAACACTAGAAGACAACGACGCAGGAGAAATGCTAGAGCTACCAATAAGTGGTGTTTTTGAATCTCTTGCGCGCATGTTTTGGTCTAATTGTACCCATAAATATTTTAACTCATCTGGTGAATTATTGGTATATGTAATCGTTTCATCTCCAAATAATTTTGCATTAACATCATCTATTTCAATATCCATTTTATAATCGGCTTGCTGCTGATAATATCCAGGACCAGGCGCTCCAGAACCTGTTCTAAACACATTTGGCGTAGAAAACTCTTCATAAAGCTGTTTGAATTTGTTTTGGTTAGTATGACCTTGTTGGCGTTCGGCCTTTACGTCATCTTGAGCATATGTGCTAAAAGAAGTCAAAAGCATAGCACACACGAAAAATTTAATAATTTTCATATAATTTTATTGTTGTTAAAATGATGCCTAAAGTATAAATTTATGATGGCTTAATAGTTTTTTATTCAAATTTTAACACGCAAGTGTCATTCTGCGGAACCAGCAAAAAACTCTTGTTTTTACCTAGAAGTTTTAACCTAACTATATTTTGCTGTTCTGAAAACGCATCGAATAAAATTTGATTGGTAATCTCTACTGACTTAATAATTGAAATATTTTCTATTTCTAAATAGCAATACGTAATATCATCTTTATATTCCTTTCCTATAAATTTGAAGTTTACGATATCACCATTTACGATAACCTTTAATTTATCTGTTAAATACCGACTCATATATGTGTCTACCTTATCTGATTCACCTTCGATATCGAGTGTTATATCTTCATCGTAACGTTTGCGTAATAAGGTTTCAAAATCATCAATAAATATTTGACTTATTATTTGGAGAGCTTGTTCTTCTTTTGCGTATTCTACTTCAGTTACACTAACATAATATTCGTGATTATTTGTATTCGAAATTAAAAATGGAAGACTTAAAAAGACAATTAAAATAGGTAGTAATTTCATATTTTATTTTAACGATGCATAATTTATTTACAAAACGCATTCCAAAGTTAGTCTTTAGTTATTGATTTTCTATTTTCCTGATACACTTTTAGCTTTGCTTGTAAAAATTCTAATAGTGTTATATCATCATTCTTATTACACAACGTTAAAAATTCATCGTCCTCTTGGCAAAACAGAAAATACTCAGTACGTAGGTTTTCAGCTAAAGAATCATTCTCAAAAATAAACGACTCATACCCTATTCTTAAACGTTGAATACAACGTTCTCTATCATCCAATTCTACGATGTTTTCGAGTTTTTTAGTTCTACCACTAACCCTATTCAGTATTTTATGAAGATTTAAACCTACACCACCTCCAAACGGACCTCCCATTATTGATCCAACAGGCCCTGCATCAGCATCGTGTAGTTTCCGTTCGTTTTGAGTAAGAGGTTTTCCTTTATACCCAGAAATACCCAAATCGTAAAAATTAATCTCGGGTTTAGCGTCTGAGTTTTGAAGATCTGATTCTAAGCTTCCTGTTAAAATTTTACCGACAATAACCTCATTCAGTTCATTAATATTTTCAATAAGCACAACACTGAATTCGCCTAAATCTAATATCGATTGTGAAATAATAACTTCTTGTGTTTGATATTTAACACCAGAAATAACTAATGTGTCTTGTACTTTTGCCGGAATCACAAAACTTCCATCTTCATTTGAAATGGTATATTTTGCTGCTGTTTTGTTTTGAACATGAAGTCCTTCGACCTCGTCGTTTGCAATTAACTTCCCATTTAAATCGCTTCGCTGTGCATTAACAAATAACACACTCAAAAAGGTAGTCAGGACATAAAGAATTTTACTCTTTTTCACTAGTGTCTTTTAAAAACGCTTTACTTAATTGAGAAATACGTTCTAAAAGTTGCATTTCCTTATTTTCTTCAAATAAGCTATCATCTATACCTTCTTTATCAGCATAATCAATAAATGATTCCACCTGCTCTAGAGGTATATCAAAGTTATTGTGAATATAATTTACACTGTAAGTATCTAAGGCTTTCTTAAAAGGTGTTTTTTCTAACACAACATCTTTCTTACTTTTAAACTTAATTTTACTAAAATCAACCACATTTTTAATCAAAAATCCGGCTACATTAACTAGATCCACCATATCTCCCACATGTGGATTGTATTCGTTAAAAGCCAAATTATCTGCTTTGGTTTTATAATCTGCAGAGAACTCAAAATCCTCGATATTATCCAAACCAAAATAAACGGCGTCTAAACTTACGTTGTAAGTTCTAACGTTTTCTAAATCGGCTCCCAAGTTACCCGTTAAGTCAAATGGCAGCAACACAACCTCATCTAATTTATTGACGTCTTCAACAAGGATAACCGTTAAACGCTTAGATAAAATAATCTTATCGGTAATTGTAACATTAAAATCTTTAAATTGAAGTGCACCGAATTCTACAACATCATTAACTGCTACTTTTATTTCAAAATTTCCATCTGCGTCTGTATAAGTTCCTTTATTGGAAGAGGAATTAAAAACGGTGACACCTTCTTTATCATCAGAGGACACCACAATTCTACCATTTACAGTAACTCTATCAATATCTTGACTAAAAGCTGTTAACGTTGTAATTGTAAATAATAAGAGTAGTATTTTTTTCATGTGTTTATATTTTTTTATTCGTAATTACCACCTGCTGTTCACTCATAGTCATACGCCTAACTGACAACAATTTTAACACGCTTGGTTCTTGTTTTCAATTCTTGTACTAAATTTCGGTTATATTCTTCAATTCTCATAGGAATCCGTTCGTAAATGTTTGTTAAATGAGAAAATAGCACTTTTAAAAAAAGATTGACTTTCTTTGTAAAACTGTACATCTAAAACAAAAAATTTTGAAATCTATTATAATAGCAAGTACGTCGACCATTCATGGCAGTGGTTATTTAGAGTATTTAATGGACGAACTAAAAGTTCATTTTAAATCTGCAAATGAAATTTTATTCATTCCGTATGCTAGACCAGGAGGTATTTCGCATGATGACTATACAAATACAGCTTCTAAAGCTTTTGCTAAAATAGGAAAAACAGTAAAAGGTATTCACGAATTTGAGAATGCAGAAGACGCCATTAAAAATGCACAAGGTATTTTTGTTGGTGGTGGTAATACCTTTGTATTAGTGTCTCAATTATATAAAAACAATGTACTGTTACCTATAAAAGAAGCCATTAATCATGGCACACCTTATTTAGGTACAAGTGCAGGAAGTAATATTTGTGGCTTAACGATGCATACTACTAATGACATGCCAATAGTATATCCTCCGAGTTTCAAAACTTTAGGACTGGTACCATTTAATATAAACCCGCATTACTTAGATCCTATTGAAGGTAGTACGCATATGGGGGAAACCAGAGAAACACGGATTAAAGAATTTCATGCTTATAATAATCAACCTGTAATTGGGTTACGAGAAGGGAGTTGGATTGCTGTCGATGGCAAAAAACTTACTTTAAAAGGAACTTTAGAAGCTCGAATTTTTGAGTTTAACAAGGAGCCTTATGAAATTACAACACATTCAGATTTAGGCTTTTTAAAATAGGTTAAAGCCCTATTGATATGCCATAATCAAAAAGCTAAAACAAAATATTTATAAACACAAAAAAGCGCCTTAAAGGCGCTTTTTTCAACTAACTAACTCAAATAATTGTCTACTCCTAGACATCTTTGTTTTTAAAACGCTTAAGAAACATTTCCGCTTCTTTAGCTTTAGAATTTTTCGCATGACTTAAAGCGGTATATCCCAAATCACATGGTTTGTGAATTTCAGAACCTGCAGTGATCAAAGCTTTAATAATTTCTACACGATTATATTTTGCTGCGTAATGAATTGGCATCATACCATTAGACTTTGCATTAACATCAGCACCAGCTTTTATAAGCTTATTAACTTCTTCTAAGTTACCAGTAGCAACGGCCTTACATAAAGGACTCACTTCAACTGTTTTTACAATAACTTCATTTAATTCTGAAGTTTTAAGATCATTGGATGCATTTAAATTTGAAATGGAGAAGCCTAATGCTAAAGCTAATACGATTACTGATTTTTTCATGATGAAAGATTTTTAATTTAATTGATTGTTTTTTGATTATACCTAATAGACGACAGATTCCTTAATGTGTTACACTTTATTTTTTTTATAACATTTCTTTAACACTTTGAAAATAAATATGTTAATATCGTCTCAAAACATAAATAAATCTTTATCATCTACTTAGAAAGACTTAAAATAGGGTTAACATTTCAAATTTTTTTAACATACAGATTTGTTGTAGCGTTGTATGTATTATCTTTGATACTCAAAATATTTCACATGAATAAAAAGGTTATTTTAATGATTTTAGATGGTTGGGGAAAATCACCCGATCCTAAAGTTTCAGCTATAGACAATGCAAACACTCCATTTATAGATTCACTTTACACTAAATACCCAAGCGCCAGTTTAAGAACTGATGGTTTACATGTGGGTTTACCAGAAGGACAAATGGGAAATAGCGAAGTAGGACACATGAATTTAGGTGCGGGACGAATTGTATATCAAGATTTAGTAAAAATTAACCTTGCTGTAGAAAATAATACGCTTCGTGAAGAACCTGTTTTAAAAACAGCTTTTGAATACGCAAAAGTCAATAATAAAAATGTACACCTTTTAGGTTTAGTTAGTGATGGTGGAGTGCATTCTCATATTAATCATCTTTTCGGACTCTTAAATGCCACACATGATTATGGACTAAAAAATGTCTTTGTACATGCATTTACAGATGGTAGAGATGTAGATCCAAAATCTGGATTTAGTTTTATTTCGAAATTAGAAGACCACCTAAAAGAAACCTCTGGGAAATTAGCATCCGTAACTGGTCGTTATTATGCTATGGATAGAGATAAGCGATGGGAACGTGTAAAGATTGTTTATGATGCATTAGTAAATGGAGAAGGAGAAAAAACTAAAGATGTTTTAAAATCGATTCAAGATAATTACGAAAACGACATTACAGACGAATTTATAAAACCTTTAATTGTAACAGGTAAAGATAACCAACCTGTGGCGACGATAAAAGAAGATGATGTTGTAATCTTTTTCAACTTCAGAACCGACCGAGGAAGACAACTAACAGAAGCATTAACACAAAAAGATTTTCATGAGTACAACATGCACAAAATGAATCTTAACTATGTGACGATTACAAATTACGATAACACCTTTAAAGGCATTAACGTTGTTTTCAATAAAGATAATCTTACAGAAACCCTAGGTGAAGTCTTAGAGAAACATCATAAAAAGCAAATTCGTATCGCTGAAACTGAGAAGTATCCTCATGTTACTTTTTTCTTTTCAGGTGGACAAGAAAAACCATTCGAAGGTGAAACTCGAATTTTAAGAAACTCACCAAAAGTAGCAACCTACGATTTAAAACCAGAAATGAGTGTTTATGAATTAACAGAGGCACTTATTCCTGAACTTAAAAAAGGAGAGGTTGATTTTGTATGCTTAAATTTTGCCAATGGTGATATGGTTGGTCATACAGGTGTTATGCAAGCAGCGATAGAAGCTTGTGAACATGTAGACAAATGCGTCAAAGAAGTTGTGACTACAGCATTAGAGAATGATTATACCACTATTTTAATTGCTGATCATGGTAACTGCGAAACCATGATAAATCCTGATGGCACTCCAAATACGGCTCATACAACTAATCCTGTTCCAATTATATTAATAGACAAAGATTTAAAAAACATTAAAGACGGTGTTTTAGGCGACATAGCGCCAACGATTTTAAAATTAATTGGTGTACCTCAGCCTAAAGCAATGACTAGAGAAAGTCTTGTATAAATTTCTTAATAGTGTAACTTTGCCCTAGATTATAATAAATAGCATGAATTTTCAAAATAGATTAATAGTAGCCGTAGATTTCGATGGCACCATTGTAGAAGATGCCTATCCTAAAATTGGAAAAACGCGCATCTTTGCTTTTGAAACCTTAAAAAAGCTTCAAGAAGATGGTCATCGATTAATTCTTTGGACGTATAGAAATGGTGCAAAACTGCAAGAAGCTGTTGATTTCTGTAAAGATAACGGCATTGAATTCTATGCCGTAAATGCTAGTTTTCCGGAAGAAAAATACGATTACAGTAGAAGTCGAAAAATCCATGCTGATCTATTTATAGACGATAGAAACATTGGAGGTATTCTCGGCTGGGGCGAAGTTTATCAAATTATTACCAATGAAGAACCTAAAATTCCTACTGCTAATAAAAAGTGGTGGCAATTTTAGTGGGTCTTCTAGTTTATTAAATCAAAATAAGATTTCTCAATATCCTCTCTGTGATCTGGGTGTGCTATATTGACTAAAGCTTTTACTCTATTTTTAATTGTTTTACCATATAGATTCGCAATGCCGTATTCCGTAACGACATAATGCACATGGGCTCTCGTCGTTACAACACCTGCTCCTGGTTTTAAAATAGGAACAATTCTACTGATCCCATTTTTAGTAACCGATGGTAAGGCAATAATTGCTTTACCTCCATCACTTAATGATGCGCCTCTAATAAAATCCATTTGTCCTCCGACACCAGAATACATATCAGAACCAATAGAATCTGCACATACTTGACCTGTTACATCAACCTCAATTGCAGAATTGATGGCAACCATCTTAGGGTTCTGTTTAATATATGCTGCATTATTGGTGTAATTTGAAGCACGCATTTCTACAAACGGATTATCATCTACATAATCATATAAGCGTTTGGATCCCATTAAAAATGTTGAAAGCGCTCGTCCACGATTAATCTTTTTATAGTTACCATTTATAACATTATTAAGAATTAAATCTATAACTCCATCTGAAAACATCTCTGTATGTAAACCTAGATCTTTGTGATTTGTTAACTGCGTTAAAACGGCATTAGGAATAGAACCAATTCCCATTTGAAGTGTACTTCTATCCTCGATTAAACTGGCTACGTATTCTCCTATTTTAAGTTCTATAGCATTAGGTTCAGCCATTAAATGTACAGGCAATTCTTCATTCGATTCTACAAAATAATCGATTTCTGAAATATGAATAATTCCTGCTCCATGTGTTCTTGGCATCTGTGGATTTACTTGAGCAATCACAGTCTTAGCATTATCTATAGCAGCCAAAATAGCCTCAACAGAAACACCTAAAGAGCAATAGCCATGACGATCTGGAACAGAAACATGAATCAAAACCACATCGAGCTCTAAAATGCGTTGCTGAAAAAGACGCGGAAGTTCACTTAAAAACACAGGTGTATAAGATCCATTACCCGCTTTTAAGGTATGTCTCACATTTTTTCCAATGAAAAAGGAATTAACATGGAAGCTGTCTTTCAATTCCGGATTAGCATAAGGAGCAACTCCTTCGGTATGCAACTGACAAACCTCAACATTACGCAGCTCTTCATGTCTTGCGGATAATGCTTTAACAAGTACCTGAGGTGCAGCCGCTGCTGCTTGAATATATACACGATCATTAGACTTCACAACTTTTAAAGCCTCTTCTGCGGAAACAATTCTATACATAGTTATACCATTTAATTCTGCAAACATATAATAGAAAACTTATTTTTAAACTGTTATATATCATGTTTTAGAAATACTTAAGAATTGTTATAATTCCCTATCTTTGCCGCTCAATATTTTGAATCATGATTATAGTAAAAACAGCAGAAGAGATTGAATTAATGCGTCAAAGTGCGCTCATCGTATCTAAAACCTTAGGTATGTTGGCTAAAGAAACCAAAGAAGGTGTAACCACGAATCATTTGGATGCTATCGCTGAAGAATTTATTAGGGATCACGGTGCTTTACCTGGCTTTAAAGGCCTTTACGATTGTCCTTCAACGTTGCTTTGTAGTGTTAATGAAGCTGTAGTTCATGGTTTACCAACAGACATTCCATTAAAAGATGGTGATATTGTTTCTATAGATTGTGGTTCATTTATGAATGGCTTTTATGGTGATCATGCTTATACTTTTGAAATTGGAAATGTTGCAGAAGAGACTAAGAAACTCATTCAGATTACTAAAGAATCACTTTATAAAGGTATTGAACAATTAAAAATTGGCAATCGCGTTGGTGATGTCGGTTTTGCAATTCAACAATTTACGGAAGCAGAAGGCTATGGTGTGGTTAGAGAATTAGTTGGTCATGGTTTAGGCAGAAAAATGCATGAAGATCCTGAAATGCCAAATTACGGAAAACGTGGTCGTGGTAAGAAATTTATTGAAGGTATGGTTGTTGCCATTGAGCCAATGATAAATTTAGGAACTCATAAAGTAAAACAATTGAGCGACGGTTGGACTATTGTAACGCAAGATGGGAAACCAAGTGTACATTTTGAACACGATGTTGCTATTGTAAACGGGAAACCAGAAATACTTTCAACTTTTGCTTATGTGCATGAGGCTTTGGGTATTACTTCAGATGAAGAAGATGCTTTTAGACAAAAAGCACTCGTTATTTAAAAGACTCTCATGACAATTAAGTATTTAGAAAACGAATTAACAGACTTAAGGTCTGAACTTAACAGCCATAAATTATATAGTGCTTTATCTTCTATTGAAGATGTAAAAACTTTTATGGAGCAACATGTGTTTGCCGTTTGGGACTTTATGTCTTTGTTAAAAGCGCTTCAAAATCAATTAACGAACACTAGAGTGCCTTGGACTCCTGTTAAAAATCCATCGACGGCGCGTTTTATTAATGAAATTGTTCTTGGTGAAGAAAGTGATATTAATGAATTAGGAGAGCCTAAAAGTCATTATGAAATGTACTTAGATGCGATGCACCAAATTGGAGCAAGCACTTCGCAAATTGAAAGTTTTGTTAATCATATTCAAAATAATAATTCTGTATCTCATGCTGCAGAAAAAGTAACTTTGAATGCTGAAACCTTAAAATTTGTAGATTTTACATTTAAGGTAATTGCAACAAATGAATCGCACAAAATTGCCTCAGCATTTACTTTTGGACGTGAAGATGTAATTCCTGATATGTTTTTTCAAATTATCAATCAGTCTAAAACCAGCGACAATACTTATAGTAAGCTAACCTATTATTTAAAGCGTCATATTGAATTAGATGGTGATGAGCACGGCCCACTTTCATTAAAAATGATAGCGGAATTATGTGGTAATGATGAGCAAAAATGGAATGAAACTCTAGACGTTGCCAAAGCCGCTTTACAACATAGAATTGCACTTTGGGATGGTATTTATGATTTAATTTCTAGTTAGATAGAAGCGTAAATATTATTTTTATTTTCTGAATTAAGTAACGGTATTGTTTCTTACTATCACCAAATAGCTATTTCTCAGAGATACTTAGAGTTTTCACGGAGATTCACGGAGCGTTTTGAGTATAATTTTGATATTATGGTATACGATAAAATTACGGAAAATATTATAGGAGCAGCTATAGAAGTACATAAAGAACTTGGCCCAGGCCTTTTAGAATCCGCTTATCAGGACTGTTTATTTTATGAATTAAAAGCACTAGGCTATTCAGTTCAAAAAGAAGTTTCAAGACCTATTATTTATAAAGATATCACTTTAGATCACGGTTACAGAATTGATATATTAGTAGAAAACAAAATAGTTATTGAACTAAAAACTGTTGAGAAATTCACAGATGTTCATACTGCTCAAATATTGACTTACATGAAATTAGGGGATTACCCAATAGGACTATTACTCAACTTTAATACTAAGCTTCTAAAAAACGGAATAAAAAGATTCATAAACACAATCGAGTAAGCACTCCGCGAAACTCTGTGTGTCTTTGTGTATCTCTGAGTAACACTATGAAAAAACTCTTCAAACTTATATTAAACACCATACCAAGACCTTTACTCATAAGATTAAGCTACGTGGCACGCCCAATATTAGTTTTCTTTTTAAAAGGAGATACATTCACGGATCCAATCGATAATAAAAGTTTTAAAACGTTTTTACCTTATGGTTACGGTAACCAAAGAAACAATGTATTATCACCATCTACATTAAGTTTAGAACGTCATAGATTATTGTGGTTATATCTTAACAAAGAGACTAATTTTTTTTCAAGAGATACTAAATCAAGTTCAGCATTAAGTGTACTTCATTTTGCTCCAGAGCAATGCTTTTTAAAACGTTTTAGAAAGCTTAAAAACTTAAAATATACGACGACCGATTTACTGTCTCCTATTGCGGATGTTAAGGCTGATATTTGCGATTTGCCTTTTGAAGATAACAGTTATGATGTTATTCTTTGTAATCATGTTTTAGAACATATCCCAGATGATACTAAAGCCATGCAAGAATTATACAGAGTCATGAAACCTGGTGGGTATGGTATTTTTCAGATTCCACAAGAATTAGATAGAGAAGTGACTTTTGAAGACGATTCTATTACAGATAGAGATGAACGTGCTAAAATTTTTGGACAATATGATCATGTTCGTGTTTATGGTCGTGATTATTTTGATAAGCTGCGCTCTATAGGTTTTAAAGTTGAAGAAGTGGATTACACGGTTTCACTTTCTAACGAAGACATTGAAAAATATTGCCTAGCGAAAGGCGAAATTATTCCTGTAGTTTATAAATAAAACAACATACTAAAATGACGCAACACATTATAATTGCAACTGGAGCTTTATTCGGTATGCTCGCCGTAATCTTTGGTGCTTTTGGCGCCCATGCATTAAAGAAAATCTTATCTACAGATCAATTGCATAGTTTTGAAGTTGGTGTAAAGTACCAAATGTATCATGCCATTGTTTTGCTAGCTCTAGGCCTTAGCAATACCGATGTTACCTCGGCAACGTATTGGTGTTTCACAATTGGTATTATATTATTCTCGTTTAGTATTTACGGTTTGATTTTATCGGATGCCAAAGGCAAAAAACTTCGGTTTTTAGGACCTGTGACTCCAATTGGTGGTTTACTTTTAGTTGTTGGTTGGTTGTTGGTATTGATTCATGCTTTTTAATGCTTAATTAGGGTATAATTACTACTTCATTTATCTAAACAAAAAAAAAGCTGAGCCATTTAATGACTCAGCCTTAGCTAGATTTCTAATTAATAAAAAACACATGATTACTATTAGTTCTAGTTTTATTATCAATATCTCGTTATAACTTTAGGATAATAAATTAACAACAAGCTCTTGCTCTGCTACTCCTCCAAAACCGTCTGAGGCACTGACTAAAATTGTATTATGTCCAGATAAAAACAGATTATACTCAATTACGTAAGTCAAAGCGTTTAAATCTTCAATTAATAAATCCCCATTTGAGTAAACAGCATAAACAATAGTGTCATTATCTGGATCTACAGCTGCGGTCCAATTAAAAGGTATACCTGTGTTTGTTGCTGCTCCTTCTGTGACTATAAATGCACTTGGGTTTCTGTTTTCTTTAGATTGATCATCATCTGCATTACAATTAAAAAGCAATAGCGTTACCCCAATTAAAAGTATAGATGTAAAAATTTTCATAAGTAGTGCTGTTTTTGGGTGTTTAAATTTGGATGTATTGGTTAATGAAAAGGACTACCACAAGATTCTGCTGTTTCAAGACAACTAGCTTTGTGCTCATCGGCTAACTTCCAACCTCTAAGTGTTTTTTGACCTTCTGGACTTTGCCAATAGGCATTGTTCTTATCTTTAATATATTTACTGTAAGCGTCTGCCTCTTTTTGCATAGTAGCCAAATCTGCTTCATCTTTAGACGTTAGCGTATAGGCGATTTGTTTTTCACGCATAGCGGTTAAATAATCGGATACCATTTTACGCACATTCTCTTGAGACAGTGCCTTATATTCTGGTGCTTTTCTAGGGTCTGGTCCTGCACTATTATTTAGAGCAATATTTTTTGCTTTATTTAAAAATTTACCGAAACCTTTTTTCTTTTTATTAGTCTTCGAAGTTGCCTCACCATCTGGCGTTGTGCCCTTTAGCACATAAACTCTTCTTATGTCACCAAATTCTGTACGGCTGTTAAAATGATCTATAAAAAAAATATAATTGCCAATAGCCACATAGCCTTCGTTAAACACTTTTTCATAAACGATATATGTGTTGGGAAACCCAGTAAAAGTTTGTCTATTTTTTGTAAAATCTGCAATATATTGGCTTCCTTTTTCGTCATTATCATTTTTGTCTATTATAGCGATTCCAGAGTCAATACCTTCATGATTTAATAATTTTACGATAACTTCTTGTGGCTCGTTATATTGGCCAACTCTTTCTTGACTAAGATTTATTGACTGTTTTCCTTCGTTATCAATGCCCACACCTGGATACTCAATATAAACTGGGTTTTCGCCTTTTGCTTTAATATTTTCAAAAAATGTTTGTTGTGCAAATGTACTTGTGGTTACTGATGCAATAAAAAATAATAAAATAGTTTTCATAATAAATTTGGTTTTATAATTATGTATCAAAAATGATAAGATCTAGGAAAAGGATTTTTAACTTTTTGGTGAATGGTAAGATTTTGTGAATGAATAGCAACAAAAAAAAGGAAAGCCTTTATGACTTTCCTTTAATAGTGAAATTGAATTATGGTTTATTCCTTTATAAATCGTTTTATATGTTGATTTCCTTCTGAATCTATAATCTTAACGAGATAAACACCATTTGACAATCCGGAAACATCCATTGCTTTACTGTTAGATTTTAAAACTTCCTTTCCTAATATTGAATAAATAGAAATCTTGTTAATCTCTGTTTCTGTTTTTATGTTTAAGGTTGCTGTTGTTGGGTTAGGATATAGTGAGATTTCACTTGTATTCAATTCAAAATCTGAAGTACTTAAAGTTGAACTATACTCGTAGACTCCCATATCTACAGTAGTATTGAATATGCGTGAGTTTCCTGCTAAATCTGTAGTTGATGTAACAAAACTATTATCTCCAGCATCTACTGCTGGTGACAAACTTTGTAATGTATAATCGCCACTTGCAGCATTTGTAAACATCGGATTTGTATTACTAGTATTAGCTAAGTAAATTAAATTTGAAAAACTATCTTCCCCAATAGAGTTACTCACAATGGTTTGATTTGCAATGGTTTTTGCTAATTCACCAACAGATGGCGCTACTGTATTATCTGTAAGTGTATTATCATACACAATACAATTAGATATATTAACATTATTTGAGCCATCATCTACAGTCATCCCTATTACTGCAGACTCTACTCCTGTAGCTCCTAATATATTGGTATTATTAGCAAACGTGCAATTAACTATATCTCCAGTAATAGTAGAATTATTATTGTTTGCATTAAATTGAATAGTTGCTGTACCCTCATTAGGGCTTGTAATGGCAGAGCTATAAATATTATTAAAAAATAAATTATTAACTAAAGTTACATTTAATTTTGTGTAGGTAGATCCTGTTTCGCAATAAATAGCTTGTCCCCAATATCTAGCACTGTTATTACTAAACTCGGAATTTTCTACATTAAAATTGGTAACAGCTCCAGTACCATTTTGTATTAATCCTGCAACAGCAAAATATACAATTCCTGCTGATCTTGATGCGTTATTTATGAATTTACAATTTTTTATAGATAACCCTACTTGAAAATTAGAAAATATTGCAGCTCCAGCAGTATCTGAATTTCCACCTTGCACAGTCACTCCGTTTAATTCAAAATACCTACTACTTTGCGTAATTACTCTCTTTATATTATCAGACCTAGAACTAGTGTAAGGATCTATTGAAGTATCATTACCATTAACATCACCTTCTAAAATAGTTGGTGCATTATTTAAAACATCTCTTTCTGACAATTGTGTTTCTGTACCATTAAAACCTCCATATAAAGTAAAACCTTCATTAACAATATTAAATGTACTAGCAGTACCGTTCCCTGTTGGCGTATACGTACCATCTGCAAGCCACATTTCTGTAGTATTAGTCCCTATATTATCTAAAGCATTGGTTAAACTAGTGTACGCATTAGCCCAAGAGGAACCATCGCCTGTTCCTGTAGCATCTACATCTACATACATTTTAGTTAAATTTAAAGGTGCTACAATTATGTATTTTTTTAATGAAATTTTTGGACCATCTTGGTATAATGCATATAAGTTTCCATCAAATTCGTTAATAGCCATTTTTATAAAAAAAGTACTATCATTACTATTTAATCCTATAGATGGTAATGTTGACCAAGTATTTAGATTGGTATCATAATTTTGAAAAACAATATCTTCTGAACTATTAGCATACATTAAATACAATTTGTTATCATTTAGACTTTTTCTTAACTCTACAATATCATTAGTTGCTGTTTCTGACTTAACAAAAGAGCTTCCATTATAAACTCTAATATCATTAACTGCTGCACCTTGCGGAACTACATCATTATAAAAGGCATGATAATTAGAATCGTAAATTCCTGATATATTTTTTGTAGTAGTACCATTTAAAAAATTATTAAAGTCAAAATTATTATTTGCTGATCCTACATTTTTTCTTCCAGTAACACTTCCATTATAATTACTCTCTTGAGACACAAAATATTCGTCGTAGGCCGTAAAATCATATCTATGATCTCCATTATATTGATTGTTTGAATTAATTAAAACTTCTAAATGGTTTGGCCCTGTACCAGCTGCATCACGCTCTACAATAAATAATTTTTGAGTCCATTCTCTTCCTGCTACTCTAATAGTACCTGCTGCATTAAATTGAATTTGTAAGCGATGGTCAGACAAGGCTGAACTTCCAACATTTGTGAAAATTGAAGTCCAAGTAGTTCCATTATATTTATAAGCAGACATATTATTAGTAACACTTCTGTAGGCAACAACAATTTCATTATTAAACGGATTAATTTTAATAGCAAGATTATCTGCTGTATCGGCAGATACTGCACCAATTGAGACCCAACTTGTACCATCAAATTTAGTAACGTACGCCTTATTCCCATCTAAGACATTTGTATATGCTACATAAATATCTCCATTTGTAGAATCAAAAGTTATTGCTCCGTCTGAAGCAAAATTTGTGAATTGAGTAGCTCCTACCTGTGACCAGTTTTGCGCAAAGGCATAACTACTGACAAAAAGTAATAAAAAAAGTAATCTTGTTTTCATAATAAATTTGGTTTTATAATTATGAAACAAAAATGATAAGGTAATGGGAAACTATTTTTAACTTTTTGGTGAATGGTAAGGTTTCACGAATGAATAGTAACCAAAAAAAGGAAAGCCATTATGACTTTCCTTTTCTAAGACAAATTATAATATGGTTTACTCTTTTATAAATCGTTTTACATGTTGTACACCTTTTACATCTATAATCTTTATTAGATAGATACCTTCTGAAAGACTAGAAACATCTATAGTTTTAGTCTTTACATTTAAAACTTCTTTCCCTAAAACTGAATACACTCTAGCGGATTTAATTGCGCTATCAGATTCAATATTTAAAGCTGATGTTGTTGGATTTGGATATAATTTGATTTGGTTCTCTAATATTAAAACATCATCTAATCCTAAAGAAGCATCATACTCATAAGCTCCTAAATCTATTGTAGTATTAAAAATCCTAGCATTCCCATTAAGATCTATAGTACTAGTTATAAAAGAATTATCACCATAATCAATTGCTGGAGATCCACTTTGTAAAGTGTAATCACCAGAAGCAGAATCTGCAAATAAAGGATCGGTGGTTATTATATTTAAAGCACTACTATAGCCTGAAAAACCATTATTAGATATATTATTACTTAATGAGCCTGTTGTACCTGTCTGTAATGCATCTACAATTGCTCCGCTACTATTAGTATTATTCCAAAAAATAGAGTTATAAATTTCAACTGATGGCACATTAGTCAAATACGTTATAACTGGCGTACCACTAGTCAGCGTATTATTAGTAAACGTAGAATTTATAACTTGTAAATTTTGAGTTCCGCTAAGATCTTGTCTTAACCATAATAGAGAAGCTCCACTATTGGTCGTCGCAGTGTTGTTTGTAAACAAAGTACCTTCAAGATTTAAATTAATGGTACCGTTATTAGAACGTCCGTAGTAACAGGTTGCGAAAACGGATTGATTATCTTTAAAAATAGTGTTTTGTATGTTTAGGTTTACATTCCCTGAATTATCTATACATCTAACAATACCAGCTCTACTTAAGGTGTGTTTAGTAAACTGACAGTTCTCTATGTTAACCGTGTAAGCTCCATTTACACTAATACCAGAACCTTCCTTTTCTGACTCTACCGAACTATTAGCATTAGCACTTGTTATTTCAAAACCATCTATAACTACATTGTCTCCATTAATATCGATTATTCTATAACTATTTTCGGATCTATTAGGATCAGTTGCATTAAATGTATTTGCATCATTTCCATTAACATCTCCAGATAAAATAGTTGGGTTTGCAGTTATATTTCTTTGAGATATATCTGTTTCAGTTCCATTAAAACCACCATAAATTTTTTGATTTTCAAATAATGAAAATGAATCTGTTCTCAATGATCCTGGAATATAAATTCCTCCAGTTACCCAAAAATCTGGTGTATTTGTATTATTAGCTAAAGCCGTTTTTAAATTTGTATAAGCATTTGCCCAAGAAGAGCCATTATTTAATCCTATTGCATTTACATCTACATAAACGCGACTTAATGGTGCTGGTTCGCTGTAATTGGATAAAGCAGTCACTTCTGCTGGAGTTAAAGTACGATCAAAAATTCGAATGTCATCCAAAAAACCTTGAAAACCGAATTGCTGATTTCCTGAAATTTCTAAAGTTCTATTTCCAGAATATAAAAAAGTTTGCCACGAAGTACTTAACTCATCAGTTGCATCCGATCCAGACAATGTACCGTCGATATACATATTACCTATGTATTGATCATTTCCATTGATAAGTATTTTTTCATAGGTTACAATTATATTGTGCCAATTACCATCATTAAGTGGTGGACTTTGTATTGTTATATCTTTATTTGCACTAGCACACATATTTGAAGGATTATTTGTACAAGAAACATTATCTATATGTGCCGTAATTCTTGCACCTTGCTGAACTATATATATACCACCAGACGCACCTATCTGATTGTTATTAAGACGTCTAAAAACTTCATTATATCTGTTACTATTTAAACCTGTCCAGTTTACTCAAAAGCTGTAAGACATATTTGCAGATTGTGTATTTGATCCCGCTGGCCAATTACCTGCTACAAAACGACCATCTGTATTATTTAATGCACTATTTGTTTCCGCATCCCAGCCTGTTGTAATTGTATAACCATTGTTTGTTGTTGGGTTTAAATCTCCTATTCCTGGACTAACTTGGTTTGCAATACTATCGTTTCTAAAGGTATATCTCTTAATATCATCAGTTGGGATTTGTGCAAATGCATAACTACTAACAAAAAGCAGTAAAAAAAGTAATCTTGTTTTCATAATAAATTTGGTTTTATAATTATGAAACAAAAATGATAAGGTAAAGGGAAACTATTTTTAACTTTTTGGTGAATGGTAAGGTTTTACGAATGAGCGGAACTTATAATTATTATTTAGCTTAGTCTCGGTGTTTAAAACACGCGATTTATAATGTCCATAAACTCATCTTTACGTTCTCGAGCAATAGGAATACTTTTATTATTACTCATTATAACTTGCAAGCCATCTTTTTTAGTAATCTCCGTCATATACTTTAAATTGATTACAAATGAGCGGTGTGGCTTATAAAACAATGGTTTATTACTTAATTGTTCTGAAAAATGTTTTAGTGTTTTACAAATTAATTCGGTTTTACCATTTTGCAAATACACTTTTGTATAGGCACCATCGGCTTCAAATATTAAGATATCTTCATGTGAAACAAACCTAATGCCTTTTGGGACTTCTAAAGCTATTTTGTTTAATGCCAATTGTTCAAAATTACGTTCTAGATTTAGTAATTTTTGTTTTATAAAATTTTCTTCAAGGTTATTTGATGCTTTTAAAATGGCTTGTTTCAGCTCCTTAGCATCCATAGGTTTTAAAAGATAATCTACAGCAGATAATTTAAAGGCTTCTATTGCATAATGTCCGTAAGCTGTTGTAAATATAATTTGAAAGTTAATGGGATCTTTTTTAAAAAAATCTAAAATTTGAAGTCCAGAATGGTTAGGCATTTCAATATCTAAAAATACAATATCAGGTTTTTTGGCTTTTATTATTTCTACTCCATCTACTAGATTTTCGGCTTCAAAAACAGTATCAATTTCAGGGCATTCTTCTTCAATTAACACATTTAAAATTCGTCTTGCGCGTTTCTCATCGTCTATAATTATCGCTTTCATAGTTTTGCATTTAATACGTTAATGTCATTTTAATAATTACTTTTGTGCCTTGTACTTCCCCTTTTTCATTGACAATATCTTCAACCTTTAGTACTACTTTTTTATCTTGACTTCTATTCAATAAATCGATGCGTTTCTGGTTTGCAGACGTCGCAAAAGATTTATGCAGTTTTGAACGCTGACTCTTAATATTCTCTGATGCTTCACGACCTATACCATTATCAATAATCTCACAGATTAATAGATTTTGGACGTCATCTTTTATAAAATTTAATTGTACTCTCTTATTATCTTTTTTATGAAGTAATCCATGTTTCAATGCATTTTCCACATAAGGCTGTATAAATAAGGAGGGCAAAAATATAGTCTCCAAATTAAGACTTTTATCTACTGTTATTTTAAAATTAAAATCATCATCGAATCGTTCTTTTTCAAGATCTAGATATAAACTAAGTGCTTTTATTTCTTCTTTTAAGGAAACTTCATTCGATTGGCTATGCTCTAAATAGGTTCTTATTAAACGAGAGAATTTCACTAAATACTCTCGCGCCAATTTCTTTTCGTTCAAAATAATGTAATCTTGAATAGAATTTAAGGCATTAAATATAAAATGAGGATTCATTTGAGAGCGTAAATTCTCTAATTGAGAAAACACCAATTGCTGATTAATCTTTGCTTTTTCTAAGGCTTGTTGCTGAGCAGCATTTAAACGCGCTGTTTTTCTAGAAAAATACCACCATACTACAGTTATTGAAATTATTAAAAGCGACGTATAAAACCACCATGTTTTGTAAAATGGTAATCGTACTTTTAAAACTACACTAATCGGTTGCGTATATTCTTTTTGAAATGTATTTTTTGCTCTTAAATGGAATGTAAATTTCCCAGCAGGTAAAGTATTGAATTTCACAAAATCTAAACCCTCTTCTACCGCTATCCAATTGTCACTATAACCTTCTAATTTGTATTCGTAATTTACAAATTCGTTAGATTGAAATCCATTAACATTAAAACCAAACCGAATTTCACTCTCAGTCTGCTCTAACTCATAATTAGTTTTTATAATAGTATCCTTTTCTAGAATTGAAACAGATGTAAAATATGGCTGAAGTGTTTTTCTGGTTTTATTAATACTCTTACTATTAAACTTATATAATCCCATATTAGAACCAAAGAAAATATCATCATCTTGAACAACAATAGAATTGATATTGTAAGAGTCTATCCCATCTTCCTTATTTACGGTTATGACTTTTTGGTTATCATAATTATAATTTTGCAAGCCTTTATCTGTGGCAATCCAAATTGATTTTTCATCTGGAGTAATCACATTAATTACATTAGAAGCTAAGCCATTATTAGCGTCTAATTGATATTTTAAAGTGTCATTTACAAATCCAAATAACCCTTTATTATAGGTAGCTACCCAAACAATATCGTCTTTAGTTATTGCTATTTTAGCACCATATACTGTTGAATCGTTATAAGTGATTTTTTTATAGGCCTTAGTTTTTAAATCTACCACTCCAAAACCATCAATAAAGTTACAATAGGCTTTCGTTTTATTGGTATTTAAAACGGAACCATAACTTCTCACCAAACGCAATAAAGACAGTGAATCTCCTTTTTTACTATACATAGATAAGGCATGAGGAAGGCTCACTAAATATTGGTCTTCATCGTAAACAGAGATAGATTTTGTTACAATTAACTTACTTTTCTTAGTCAATTCTTCTTTTGAGTTATGGAAAACGGACTCAGTTGTCGCTACCATTAAAAGATCATTAGATAGTGAGTTGTAACAAATTCCATAAATATTGTTCCTAAATGAGACATCAAGTTGTTTTATGCCATTATCTGTTTTAGAATAGTTAAAAATATTAAAGTCCAAAGTCGCCAAATACAAGTCTTCGTGATCCGTTTTTTCAATGGCAGTAACCCCTACATTATTTGGTAAAACTATTTTTTTTAAGGCAAGATTAGGCATTACAAAAACACCATCTTTTAGCGTTGTCACCCAAAAATTAGTATTGGAATCTATAATAAGATCTGTAGTGTAGCTATTTTTAAAATAGCGCTCACTTATAATTAGATTGTTATTCTTAATTTCAGTAATAAAAATACCTCTATTCGTTAACACCCATAATTTATCTTTTACTTGGTAGGCATTTACCACTATTAAAGAAGATAATATTTCTGGTAATTGCACCTCTTGTAAATCCTTGTTATTAGTAATATAAAACAAGGTATTTCTTTTTGAGGATATTAATTCATTAAAGAAAAACACATGATTATTATATTCAAAAAACTTTTTTGATCCACTTTGTTGAGCGGTTTCAAATGGATATTTATGAATAGGTTGAACGTTTTTTAAAGCCGTATCTTCTGTAAAATAAATGAGATTATTTTTATTAAAATAGAAACCTTCTTTAAGAGCGTTTAAATGATTAAAGTGATCTTCATAGAGTTCATTAATCGTATTGATAACGGTTTTGGTATCTAAATTTACACTAACTAAATTATTATTTGCAGAAATTAAAAGATGATTATTATAAATATAGAAATCTACTAATGTATTGATATCTTTAAAGTCCTTGAAGAGTTTTAGTTCATCATCTTCCACATAAAAAAATTGACCTGAAAGATTATTACACCATAGACGTCCTTTTGCATCTAAAGTTAGTCCAAATAGTGATCTTCCACGTTTTACAGGATTAGTGAATAGTTTATAATGCTTACCATCATAACGATACAAACCTTTATCTGCTGCTAACCAAATAAAACCCTCTTGATCTTCAAGAATATCATAAAATTCAATATCAGGTAAGCCATCTTTTTCAGTCAGATGAATTGAGACAGGCTGTTGTGCTGTTACAAACCATGTTACTAAAAATAAAAATAGATATTGAAGCCCGCTTAATTTCAACTAGAAAAATTTAGGGTTGAATTTACAAATTAATCTATTGGACTTTATTTTTATTTAGTAGAATGCACTTTTTGACTAATGAATGGTAAATAACCCCCTAAATGAATTAAAATAAATAGACGAGACCAAGAGCTGTAATCGCATAGAACACGATTAGAAACAATTCTAATTTGTATTGTTTGAAGTACTTCATGCTTTAATAAAAAGAAAAGTTGAACTCAAATGAATTAGTCCAACTTTTCTTAATCACTTATTTTAAATTATTAAATAGCAACGGTGCTAATGTTACACATATTTACAAGCAATGTGTGCTATAATTTGCATTACCAGAAATAGACCAACCAGCAAAACCATCTGTAGCTCCAGCATCCACCTGTACACAACTTAAAGTGCTTGATCCCAATTCCATTCTCCACATATTAGCATTGTTTCCGTTTGCTATGTTTACCGAATTTGAAAAACTATTGCTACCACCTTTTAAGTCGGTTAAATTTACCAACATGCTTACATCTAAATTTTCTAAATTATTACCTTCTAACAATAATTGTTCTAATAGTGTATTATTAGAAACATCAATAGCGGTTAGATTATTATCGAATAATTGCAAGTTTTTAAGATTAACATTATGACTAACATTAATGGTTAAAAAACTATTATTATTTGCTACTAAAGATCGTAATGCCGTTAGTTTTTGCAAGGCAGTTGCAGGTAAATCGTCAATATTAGAGTTTCCTATGCTTAAAACTGCAACTCTACTATCTTCAACTGTAACACCATTCCAAGTTGAAACATCCGTTGATGTAATATCCCAAGATAAGGTATTGTTTGTGTTGGCATTATAAATTTCAATTAGTGCATCACGATCACTTTCTAAGACGTAATTTGGTGTAGCATCATCATCACTGCTACAAGCCGTTATTAATAAAATAGCGAAGAGCAGTGTTACGGGTTTAAATATTTTCATTTGTTTTAAGGTTTAGGTTATACCATTCCTCATTTTAAACAAGAAATGGTATAACGATTTGAGTTTTAAATTTATTTGGTCTTTGTTCTAGAATATTAGTTTATGGACACCGTATTACCACAACCCGAATTTTTGCGGTACACTTGTACATTAGTAGAATCATAAGCATGACTTCCACCAGACTTCGTTATTTTTTGTAAATAAGCATCTTGATCACAGCTCCATCTTGCTGTTCCACCAGCACTAATTCTTGTTCCTGGATTACTACTTCCAGCTCTACCTACATAAATTTCATGATTTGAGTTATTACGAAGTGTTACCGTATTTTTTAACTCTGATGCCTGATAGTTTGCCTCATTTTGTTTTATTCTTCTTTGCAAGTCTTTATACTCTGGTGTTGCTTTTATAGAATCGTTATAGCGTTTTATTTCTTCGTCTCCAGCTTCTCTTGCGCGTTTAATTTTTGCAATATCTGCTTTATCTTGGGCCGTTATTGGACTCGCTTGCTTGGCTTTCATTGCCGTGACATAATCGTTGAATATTTTTTCAATATTTACCGTTTGAATATACTTATAGGTTGGTGATTGTCCTGTAGCTTCTAACTTAGCTTTCATGCGTCCTAAAAAACCACCTTTCTTCTTTTTCTTCTTTCCTGAGTCTTCTTTTGCTTCGCTACGGTCTTTTACCATAGCATATACAGCAGTGACATTCTTCACTTCTGGGACACCTTCACTTGGTATGTAACTAATCTTAAATAACAAATCGTCAATGACCATATAACCATCTAACCCTCTTTTGTGAATATTCTTTATAGTCATTACATTGGGGTAACTATCTACTCTTCCATAATCGCTTATTTCCGACATACCAAATCCTCCATAACTTTCTGAAACGGGATTAGCTTCAAAACCCACAGGTTGTCCGGTTGCTAATTTTTTTACGGTAATAGTTACTGCTGGTTTTCCACTTACAATAGCTATGGTACCATCGTCATTTATAGATATGCCAGAAAAACCTTCGTAGGTTGCTGTCTCACCATTAGCCTCAAGAGCTTCGTAAAAGGTTTTTTGAGCTTGCGCTATGGTTGCCGTAAAAATTAGAGCAACCGTTATCATTATTTTTTTCATAATAGGTTAAATTTTAAGTTTATATCGTGTCAAATATCGAATATGACAGAGCTAAAAAATGAAGTAAGTTTCTGAAATGCCGTTTTTGACTTCTAAAAAATAAGAACTTCTAAAAATTTGAATTACCCCGAAATTTATTCAGAAACCGCTACAACAAACGCTTTAATTTTTTCTTGTGTCATAGCAATAACCTTCGCTTCATTTTTGCTGTAAAAATTACTATAACTAAAGTCCGTCCAATCTTCGCTATCTGCATCTGCTGCTTTTACCATAACAAAACTTTCGTTATCGTAGGTAATAACAAAAAGTCCGTAATCGTTGTAAAAAACAGGAATTCCCAACTCTTTACTTTCTTCTTTTTGATACTTATAAATTGCAGGCATACATTGAGCACAAGCCGCAATTGCTAATACCTTATCGCCTGCAAACTCTCCATATTGAAAAAGTTTAGATTTGGTTGGCTTATTGCCTATTCCCTTTTCGGCTTCTAATAAATGGTAAGTGCCGTTAATGGCTTCTGTAGCAATTTCACTTTGAGAAAAAAGTACAGATGATGTAAATACTATAATAAGGTAGGTTAAAATTGTTTTCATAATTAGGTTATGTTTTAGATTTATGACACAAATATCTATGATGCTGTCGTTGGTTTAGCGTATCAGTTTCTGAAACAACAATTTCAACTTCTAAACAAAAAAATCTCGTAAGCATAACACTTACGAGATTTCTAAAAAAAAAAAAAAAACAATGTATTATTCCTTGATGAAACGTTTGGTTGAAACGTTGCCGTTTTCATCTTCTATTTTAATTAAATAGACTCCATTTGATAAACGAGAAACATCAATCTGTTTATTTTGAGCTTTTATGACTTCTTTTCCTAAGATAGAATAAACACTTGCTTGTTTGATGTTTTGAGTCATTTCTATGTTTAATATTGAATTTGTTGGATTTGGATATAGTTTGATTTCGTTTTCATTTAGTTGAAAATCATTTGTACTTAAAAATGGTGCTCCAAACTCATAAACTCCCATATCTACAGTTGTATTAAAAACACGTTGGTTTCCTAATAAATCTGTGGATTCAAAAACAAAACTGTTGTCTCCTGTATCAACCGCAGGCGAACCAGAAGTTAATGTAAAGTCCCCATTTGCAGCATCCGTAAATAGAGGATTAGAGTTAGTTGTATTACTTGTATTTGTAATTACAGCATCGTTAAAATTGGCTTCATCTATAGAATTTAAAACATTTACAGATGTAGGTAGCTGTTCATATAAATCTGTTATAGAACGTGCCGTTAAACCACCAGTAGCTGTATTACCCCAAAAAATAGAATTAGCTACTGTTGTATTTATCGCCCCTGCATTTCCGTTACTTCTACTTATAGCTAACGTTGATCTACTAAAGTTATTTAAATTTTGCTCTGTACCTGTATCGTTATTACTAACAAATGTAGAATTAATGATGTCTATATTTAAAGTAGAACTGCTACTAATACTTAAATTTCTAAGCCATGCCGAACTACCAGCATAACCTTGTGCAGTTGTACTATTCAAATTTCCTGCAATATTACCATCAAATAAACTATTGGTAATATTTATATTTGCATCAGTATCGTCACGAACAAAGCTATATATAGCTGTTGCCCATCGAGCCATATTATTAGAGAATATACAGTTTTCAATATTCAACTCACCTAATATCCCTGTTCCATTAAGATCATATTCAGCTAATAAACCTGCATTGCCGTTTCTTGAAACATTATCTTTTATAATACAATTTTTAAGGGTTAGCTTAGTAACCCCAGAATATTTTACAATTGCACCACCACTCTCAAAAGCATCTAAATTATTATGTGCATCACTTACTGTTATACCTTCTAATAATAAATTATTTCCGTATTCCGTAATATTTATAACATGGTAACTATTATCTGCATTTCGAGTTGTGTTTGAATAGCTAGAAATAAAATCGGTTGTATTTACATCATTATCTTGTAAATCTCCTGATAAAATAGTCGTATTTAAAACATGATCTGCTTCCGATTCCTGAGTTTCTGTTCCATTAAACCCTCCGATAATTTTTAAATTTTCTTTGTTTATTGTAAAATAAACGCTTCTATCAAAAGCATGTGGTTTATAATTACCTGACGCAACCCAAATATGATCACCAGAGGTTGCCAAATCTAACGCTGTATTTAAATTAATATATGCATCAGACCAGCTACTACCATCATTATTTCCTGTTGCATTATAGTTAACATAAGTTGGTATTCCTGTATTCTTAAAAATAAGGGGTGCAGACCATGATGAATAACTACCATTTCCACAATCTTTTCTAACATAAACTTTATAAGTTTCTGACGATGTTCCAGTAATAGTTGTACTTGCTCCTCCTGAAACACTTGAAACAACTGTAGCAGAAGAAAAAGGTTGAGAAACTTCATGATACGCAATATCCACAGTTTGTGTACCTGGTACATTTACATCAATATTTGTAGCTGTAATATTAGAAGTAAATAACTGATTAGTAATTCCAACACAAAAATTATAATCACCAATAGATGTTATTTCTGCAGCTGATATTTCTCTATCATAAATTAATATATCATCAATAACATCTCTATAACTACTTGTAGCCGTCGGGTACGAAGATCTATTTCTTGCTAAACCAACAATACCGTTACTATCAAATCCTCTATTACTATAACTTGATGCACTTGGATTCCCAGTCGAATCCACTAATTGTCCGTCAACATAAATTTTTGAAATTAACATATGTGTTGTAATAGCAATATGATGCCATTGATCATCACTAATATCCATAGATGTTATATTATAAACAACATAGTTAGCACCCACATTAACTCTTGAATAGTGGTTTATCTCTCCATCTTTTAAATAAATATGGTAACCTTTGTTAAAAGTTCCTCCAAGGTCATAAATTATTGTTCTTTCATTACTATCATTGGTTGCCGTCTTAATCCAAAATGACAAAGAAATATCATCATAAGAAGAGTCGTGATCTAAGTTTACTCGTTGAAAATCATCTCCATTTAACTGTAAAGCTCCATTAGCTGTACCAAATCTATCATTAACAAATAGAGAAGCTGATCCATGTTGAGAAAAATTAGCGCCATTAGCACCATCTACTAGAGACCCATTATCAAATCCATACTGAGCTATTAAATTAGTAGTAGGAAATTGGGCGAAAGAAAAACTACATATAAGTAGTAATAAATAAAATAATTTTGTTTTACTCACGAGACATTTATTGATTATGTGTTCGTTAAAAAATGTAATTTTTTTCATAATTGGTTTTTATTAAGATTTAGAAAACAAATATCTACTATGAAGCTTCATTAAAATGGGGTGAGTTTCTGAAACACCACTTTCAACTTCTAAACAAAAAAATCTCGTAAGCATAACACTTACGAGATTTCTAAAAAAAAACAAAACTATGTATTATTGTTTGATAAAACGTTTAGTTGAAACATTTCCGTTTTCATCTTCAATTTTAATTAAAAATACGCCGTTTGATAAACGAGAAACATCGATCTGTTTATTTCGAGTTTTTAGTACTTCTTTACCTAACATAGAATAGACACTTACTTGTTTTATGTTTTGAGTCATTTCTATATTTAAAATTGTAGCTGTTGGGTTTGGATGTAATGAGATTGAATTTAGATTAAAATCATTTACGCTTAGTGAGCAATTAGTGCTAAAACTTGTTTGCGTGTCAATGTCTGTCCAATTAGAATCACTGTAAGCGACATTATCTACTTGAATACAAGTAAGATTTGGATTTCCATTTGCTTCAAAATTAGAAAAATTACTATTATTTCCATTTGCAACATTTAAACTTGTTAAATCATTTTGACCAACAACTAACAAGGTTAAAGCTGAATTAGTGCTCACATCTAAACTTGTTAAACTATTAGAAAAAAGGCTTAATTGCTCTAAAATTGTATTTGAAGAAACATCTAAAGTTGTTAAATTATTTAAACTAGCAAACAATGTTTCTAATACGGTATTATTAGAAAGATCTATAGATGTAAGTTGATTATCATTTGCATGTAAGGCCGTAAGATTTACAAAAGCCTCAATCCCTGTTAAATCTGAAATAGACTGACCTGAACAAGAAATTAATCCTGTAAAGG
Organism: Winogradskyella thalassocola; assembly: GCF_900099995.1. Taxonomy (GTDB): domain Bacteria; phylum Bacteroidota; class Bacteroidia; order Flavobacteriales; family Flavobacteriaceae; genus Winogradskyella; species Winogradskyella thalassocola. The sequence goes on along the minus strand of NZ_FNCZ01000001.1, from coordinate 1,538,654 downwards.
CAATTGCTTCACTACATTGTATTTCTGCATCACCATTGGTGTTTATAGCAGTGTTTCCAACTAAATAAGATTTAAAATTGGCATCTGGGATGTTTACAGTACAAGGTGCCAAATTAGTGTCTGTATATTTATAAATACCTGGTAGTGTTCCAACCACAGCGATATAAATATCTTCACCATCAATATCTATACCTCTTGGATTATTGATCGATTGACCTATGTACGAAACTACTCCTGTACCCGATTTATGAATTTTACGAATATATCCTGTACTTGCACTGCTAATAAAATACAGATAATCATTTACAAAATGAATTCCCCATGGTTTTGGCAAACCACTTTTCACCAATTGAGCCATTGGTGCTGCTGCTGCTGCTGCTAAGTCTATTTTATAGATAGCTCCATTACTGCTGCCTGTACCAGTATATGTAAAATACATAATTGCCCCTTCATTAGTAACATCTGCTATATATTGATGACTTACTGGCAATGAAGCAACAAATACACTCGAGTTAACACCTGTAGCTTTACGTAATTCGTGTAGCGAATTATTATTAGGATTTGTAGATGTAAAATATAATTCATTATTATAAATGTAAACTGTAGACACAGTTCCCGAGGTATTTAATGCTTCATAAGAGCTTGTTGGTATTGTACCTCCAACATAAGCCGATCTAATACCATAACCTGGCACATAAATATTCTGGTTTAGACTCCAAAGATTATAGCCATTATAACTTATACCATTACTAGTGAACCCTGTAGCCACGGTTTCGAAATTATTTGTCCCAACTTGATTTTTATTAGCTCTTAAAAGATTAGCATTACTCGTGGTATAGACATAATCATCTACAACTGTGACACCTCTTGCGTCTCCGCTACCTGATGCAATTCTTGTTTGCGCATAACTTAATGTTGAAATTAACATCAATAATAAAAGTAATTTTGTTTTCATAGGCTAAGAATTTTAAAGTTTATAAAATCAAATATCTTAAACCAGCCTACTAAAAATGCGACTTAACTTCTGAAACAACAATCTCAACTTCTAAAGCAAAAAAATCTCGTAAGCATAACACTTACGAGATTTCTAAAAAAAACAAAACTATGTATTATTGTTTGATAAAACGTTTGGTTGAAACATTTCCGTTTTCATCTTCAATTTTAATTAAAAATACGCCGTTTGATAAACGAGAAACATCGATTTGTTTATTTCGAGTTTTTAGTACTTCTTTACCTAACATAGAATAGACACTTGCTTGTTTTATGTTTTGAGTCATTTCTATATTTAACATTGAACTTGTTGGGTTTGGCTGTAATGAGATTGAATTTACATTAAAATCATCTACGCTTAATGCTGCGCAATCGTCACTATAACTTGCTGTTGCATCTTTTAGCCAAGCTGTTGGCGGTGTGAAGCCTGTGTCTATTTGAATGCAAGTTAAATCTAGGTTATTAATTGCGTCCATTTGAGCTAAAATTGCATTATTACCATTAGCCACATTTAAACTGGTCAATTGATTATCAAAACAGGTTAATATTGTGAGTAACGAGTTATTAGACACATCTAAACTACTTAGATTATTAACAGCTAATCCTAATGCTGTTAACTGCGTATTACTAGTTAAATCTATACTCGACAAAGCATTATTACTACATAACAACTCTGTTAAGTTTGTAAAAGTTTCTATACCTGTTAAATCTGAAATACTTAAACCATTAACATTAATCTGCCCCGTAAAAGCACTAGCCTCACTACATTGTATTTCTGTATCACCATTGGTGTTTATGGCAGTATTACCAACTAAGTAAGCTTTAAAGTTTGCGTCTGGGATGGTTACTGTACAAGGTGTATAAGGTGAAAACACAATATCATCAACTCCAAAATTTTGTGAACTACCATTAGTTAATGATATATCTATGCTGCTAACATTAGTCCAATTTAAGTTCACTGGGACAGCATTTTGAGCAACATTTGCTGTTACAACGGCATTACCTGAACTATTATTTGGCGTAAAAGTCCAGTTAGTACTACTTGCATCGGCAGAAAAAGCTTTGAGGCTTTGAATATCTATTGCAGGAAAAAAACTTAATCGAACAACTTGTTGAGGTTGCTGGTTCATTACAGCCTTGCCTGTAGTGCCTTGAGTAAAAGCACCTAACAGAATAGGTGTACCGTTAACAGGGTCTGAAAAATCAACTTCATAACCACCAACAATTTGTTGTGCAATAATGTCTTGATTAGACGAACCAAAACTTAGTAATGTTCCTGTCTCCCAATCAAAAGTCTGTCCATAACTCAATGCAGAAATTAGCGTAAATAAAAAAAGTAATTTTGTTTTACTCACGAAACATGTATTGATTAAGTGTTCGTGAAAAAATGTAATTTTTTTCATAATAGGTTAAGAATTTTAAAGTTTATAAGACCAAATATCTTAAACCAACCTATTATTAATGACACTGAACTTCTAAAACACCATTTTGAACTTCTAAAGCAAACTACCCTATATTTTGAACTATAGTTAAAAACTCTTCCTTTTTATCTTTAGAAATGGATACGGTTTTATCATTTTCCATCACGATATAACCTCCATCTTTTTTGATATATTCTTTGATATAAGATAGATTAATAAGATGTGAACGATGCGGACGATAAAAGGTTTTTATGTCATTAAGGATATCTACAAAGAATTTTAAAGGTTTACTAACTAAGATACTTCCATCTGTAGTTGTTGAAACATTAGTATACATACCGTCTGCTTCTAACATAATGATATCAGTAAAATTCACAAACTTAATACCATCTGCATTTGGCAATCCTATTTTTTTAAAGTTAGAAGCTTGCAAACTTGTTTTTAATTCCGCTAGTCGTTTGTTAATTTGGGTATTGCCTAAAAACGCAATTGCTTTATCTACGGCCTCCTTAACCTGACTAGGTCTTACAGGCTTTAACAAATAATCTATAGCAGACAATTGAAAAGCCTGTATGGCATATTCGCTATACGCCGTAGTGAAAATGATTTCGAAATTATAAACTTCTTTTTCAATAAAATTTAAAATTTCTAAACCAGAATGCTCAGGCATTTCAATATCTAAAAACACAATACTTGGTTGTTCTTTTTTTATAAGTTCTACTCCTGAAATTAAGTCATCAGCTTCAAAAATTTGAGTAATCTTCGGACAATTTTCTTCTACTAAAATATGTAAAACATGTCTTGCTTTTTTTTCGTCGTCTATAATTAATGCTTTCATTTTTACTTTTTAATAATAGGGATTACTAAAATCACTTTTGTCCCAACAGCTTTTTCATTGTCTTTTAAATCGATAAACTCCACACCGATTTTTTTATCACGGCCATAATTTAATAAATCTAATCGTTCCGTAGTCGCTTTTAAGGCAAAGGATTTGTGTTGCCCTTCTCTTTTTGTGTTTATTTTTTTCGATTTTTCTCTACCAATGCCATTATCTTCAATGGTACATTCTATAATTTTATCTGAAGTTTTAGAAATAGATATATGAAGTTTTCTATTATCTTTTTTATGCAATAGACCATGCTTTAATGCATTTTCAACATAAGGCTGAACTAACATTGTTGGGATATTAATCTCATCGAAATTAGCAGTCTCATCAACTTGAATGGTATATTCTAACTGTTCTTCAAAACGTAATTTTTCAAGTTCTAAGTAGAGCTTTAAATTATGAACTTCATCTTGAATTGAAATGAATCCTGTATCACTAAAATGAAGATAATTCCGAATTAAATCGGCGAACTTTCCTAAATAATCGCTCGCTAGATTTTTTTGATTTAATACAATGTAGTCCTGAATAGAATTAAGCGCATTAAATATAAAATGCGGATTCATTTGTGCTTTCAAAGCCTTTAATTCAGAATCTCTGTATTGCTTTTCAATGGCTAATCGCTTCTGTGTTTCTTTAAGTTCTAAAGTTACTAATTCTGCTTTCTTTTTCGCTTTTAATCGACTAAAATAAAAGACGGACGATAGCAATATTAAGCAAGCAATAACAGCTGCACTGATAAAATAGTTTTTATTTTTTTGATTAATGGTTTCAGTTAGTTTTAGTTTAGCTTCGGCTCTTTCTTTTTGAGTCGTAATTTGTTCCGTTTCGTATTCTGTTCTTATTCTATTAAGTTGAAAGGCTTGTTCTTTTTTAAATACAGAGTCTTTATTTTGAATAAATAACTCAAAAGCTTCGTTACTTTCTTTGTATTTGCCTAAGCTTGCGAGTATGTCCTTTCTATTCTCGTAGGTTAATCGCAGTCCTTTTGTATAATTTAGTGCATTATAATGTGTTAATGACGTATCGTTATACTGCAGTGCTTCTCTATAATTTTTCATTTTATAGTAAGCCTTTCCTAAATTCAAATAACTGAAGCCCAAATGAAAATGATTGTTAGGCTCTTTTTTTCTAATTATTTTTGCCGCTTTGTTTAAAAGAATTATCGCATCAACATAGCTTTTATCATATTCTATATCTGCTTCTCCTTGCAAATTTAAAACACTTGATAGCCAAATTGTGTCTTTTTGTATGAGTGAAAATTCTTTAGCTTGCTTTAGGTTCTTTGTTACATATTCATAACTATTTTTAGTTTTAACACCAATTATTCCAAATAAGGTATGTGTTAATATTAAATATTCTACATCGTTAGATTTTTGTGCATAATTATGTGCCTTTAATGCATATTGTTTAGCTTCCTTATATTGAGATTGTTCGTACAACGAATAACTAATATTAACGTTTGCTACAGCAGCAAGTTTTTGGTCATCAATAGACTCATAAATTTGCGCAGATTTTATGAGATGGGTAATTGATTTTTCCGTTTTCCCTTGGTAATTATACACTCCTGCAAGGGTACCGTAAGATTTACCTACACCTCTTAAATAATCATGCTTTTTAGAATAATTCAATGTATAATTAACCATCGTTTCGGCAGCCTCCAAATCAGTATTCATTAGGCCTCTAACAATAACTAATATACTATCTACTTTCTTAATTACAATACTGTCATTTGCTTCTTCTTTTTGAGCAAAACAAAGTTGACCAATAAAAATAATTACGGAAAATAGGATTGCTTTTTTCATTATTTAATACTGAGAAAGGTATTATTAAATTTTATATTGAAAAGAAGGACTTCTTCAAGAAGCAACAAAAATAAAATTAATAACAAAGTGGCATTTGCTTTTCTTCTGAAAAACGGTTTTGAGTTTCTAAAGCGAATATGGTGATGAGTCATAGGTAGCCACTATCTCCTTTCGAGTATTCTTCGATACACTTTAAATTTATTAACACGAACAATTTGGTCTTTAAAATATGAAAAAGATATCCTACAATTCCTCAAAATGATTTAGATTCATCGTCTGTAATTTCTACTTTCATATTTTACTAGGGCTCATTTAGTAATTAATCTGTGGTATACGGAATTGTAATATCAACTTGCGTACCTATAGGGATATCTTTTTCAAACAGATCGGTAATAACGACACCAATTTGTTTTTCCTTTCCGTAGTTTAATAATGCTAATCGATCTTGTGTGGCCTTAGTAGCAAAAGACGGATGGTTTTTACGACTTCTAGCTTTAAATTTTTCGGCTTGCGCTCTACCAACACCATTATCTACAATAATACATTGTACTGTCTTTGATTCTTCATTTACAAAGAAATTGATTCTTAAATCACGATTCGTTTTACGATGTAACAATCCGTGTTTTAAAGCATTCTCTACATAAGGTTGAATAAGCATGGTTGGTATATTAACCTCGTCTGGTTTTAAATTACCAGAAGTTGAAATGGCATAATGTAGTTTATCTTCGAAACGTAATTTCTCTAATTCTAAATACATTTCTAAACAATCTATTTCTTCTTGTAAGGTGATTTTTCCTTTGGTACTATGGCTGAGATAGGTTCTAATTAAATCGGCAAACTTTCCTAAATATTCACTAGCTAGTTTTTTTTGATTGAGCATAATATACTCTTGAATAGAATTAAGCGCATTGAATATAAAATGCGGATTCATCTGCGAGCGTAAATTTTCTAGTTTTAAAGCGATTAACTCATTATCTAAAGAGAGTTGTCTAATCTCCAATTCTTTTGCTATTTCCTTCTTTTTTAATTTCCTTTTGTAATACAAAATAATGAGACCTACAATAGATAAACTGTAGGCTAAAATAAACCACCACTTTTTCCAATATGGCAATTTGATATTCAATTTAATACTCTTAACGTTACTCTCAGCCCCCTCAATAATCGATGTTGGCCTCACCTGAAATGTATATTTCCCCACTGGCAGGCTACTATATTTCACCGTATTCAAACCTAAGTCTGTAGTAATCCAATTGTTATTATAACCAACTAAACGGTATTGATACGTTTTATTTATATTGTATAAAATCCCATTAACATTAAAACTAAATTGTACTGAATTCTGATTATAATCTAAATCATAATCCGTACCTAAATCAGTCGATTCTTCATTAATTTTTATGTCGTTAAAATAAATTTCAGGTTCTGATGTCGTTTTAAATACCTTCTCTTTATCAAAAGAAAAAATACCCTTATTTGAAGACAACACCACGCGATTCTTTAAGATTTCGATTCCTGAAATTTTGTAAGACAAAAGACCGTCTGTCTTGGTTAAATTTTTAAAATCTTTTTTATCCGTATTAAATACTTGCAAACCTTTTGGTGTCGCTATCCAAATCGAATTTTCGTCAGCGTTTAAATATTTAATCTGATCAGACAACAAGCCTTCTTCTGTAGTGTAATGCGCAATAACTTGATTATCCCTTATTGCAAAAATTCCATTTTTAAACGTTCCCACCCAAACGATGCCATCTGCAGTTTCCGTAATAGAAATAGCTAAAATCTCTTTGTCATTATAGCGTATTGTGGTTGCTTTAAAATCGTTATCTAAAACTAGTAAATCATCTACATAGCCAACAAAAATAGTATTACTATTTTCACTATAATACGTTGTATAGATGCGCTTATTTTTAGAAAATGTTTTTACTGATTCTGCTTTATTATCCAAAAAAGCCAATCTGATATACGTTCCAAAAAGTGTCATCGTTTCATTAACACGAGAAAAACTTTTCACACCAAGAAATTCTTGTTTTTTTATGGTTTTTAATGTCTTGTTATTTACAAAATAAGCACCATCGTCGATACTTACATAACTATATCCAATATTAGAATTATATTGTATTGCAGATACTTTATTACCCAGGTTAGCAGATGTTTTATAAGTAGAAGCATCAACGTTTAAAAATCCTACGACTCCACTTTTAGAACCAAAAAACACAACCGAATCATTCACCTTATCGATGGCCATAATATCATCGCTGCTTTTAGGTAATTTATGTTTTACGACCTCTATATTCGGAATTAAATGAACACCATTAGTAAGTGTGGACACCCAAAAATTTTGATCTTTATCAACGATAACGTCAGTAACGATTTCATCTTTTAATATTTGATTTTTAAGTGTGAATTCATTTTTATCGTTTTCATAAATATAAATTCCGGTATTGGTTAACACCCACAAATTGTTCTTTATGACTTTTAAAACAATGATTCTTTTATTTTTCAGAAGTTCTAATCCTATTGTAGCATCCGTAGTGCCAGTATTTAGGTTGATACTTCTAAACATGTTTTTATACCTAAATTGTTGAGAAAAAAATAAAATCTCATTTAGTTTAAAAACTTTGGTATGACCTTGTGCTGTAGCCATACCTTTAATGTCGCGATAGTGGATGTTAAGCACAAACTGATTGGTCTCCTTAAAATCATTATTGAATATTTTTACAGCATTAAAACTAATCAACATGTAGCCCGTATCTAGAGGCAGCAATCTTGCCCCACCATTTCCATAAAGTTCTCTTAAAAGAATCTTCTTGGTAATTAAATCAATAACATATAACGAACGACTTGTTGTAATTAAAAGTTTGTTGTCTCGTATACTGTAATTTCCCAACTGCCCTCTTAATTCCTCTTTTAAATCTATAAAGGTGATGAGTTGGTTGTTTTCAACATAAAAGAATTGACCCGAAATATTAGTGCACCATATACGCCCTTGTGTATCTTCAAAAAGTCCAAACACCGATAAGCCTCGTTTTTCTGTATTAGTATATTGCTCATAGGTTTTACCATCATAACGATACAAACCACTATCTGAAGCTAACCAAATAAACCCTTTTCTATCTTCTAAAACATTATAAAATTCAATATCTGGTAAGCCATCTTTTTCAGTAAGGTGAATAGACACAGGTTCTTGGGCGCACAAAAAATGTAAGCCTAGTAGCAATACAATAAAAAGTAGTGTTTTCTTCAACATTTAAAAATTGTAGTTAAAACTACAATAAAATAAAAAGTGTAAGCCTATAAGCTTTTAAAAGTGTGTTTTTAACTGCTGAAAGTTGTTGTTTCTATTGTGGAAAGTTATTTAATGAAAGTGTTTCAAGTTCTTTTGCTTCATTCTCAAAAATAATAAACACTTTTAATTCAGCATGTCGCTCTGCAAATGCCTTTACTTTATCTATTCCCATAGCCTGAAATGCCGTGGCATAAGCATCAGCCGTCATACAATCTTCAGCTAAAACAGAAACACTTAGAATATTCGTTTTAGAAGGGTACCCTGTTTTTGTATCTATAATATGTGCATAGCGATTACCGTTGTCATCAATTTTAAACTTACGATATGTCCCTGAAGTTGCCATGGCTTCTTCTTGTAAAGCAATGATTTTCGAATATGACTGCTCTCCTTCAAAATTTGGATCATCGATACCCACTTTCCAAGGTGATTTTTTATCAAGATTAATACCTCTTACGCGTATTTCTCCTCCGATTTCAACTAAATAATCGGTTACATTCTTGCTTTCTAAAAACTCACCAATCACATCCACACCATAGCCTTTTGCAATAGCATTAAAATCTAAAAACGATTTAGAACTTTTAATAATTTTATTATCCCTCAATCCCATACGGTTATATCCCACAGACCTCATTAAACTATCTATAGTCGTGCTATCTATATTGGTGATTTTTCCTTCTGGCCCAAAATCCCATGCATTCACTACCGATCCGATAGTAGGATCAAAAGCTCCTTCAGTTGCTCTGTAAATTTCTTTGGATTTATTAAAAACACGCGTAAAATGTGCGTCTAATTCTACGCTTTCACCTTTATTAATTCGAGATATTTTTGAATCCGGAATATAGGTAGACATCGATTCATTAATTACAGCAAAAAGACTATCAAACTGTGTTTTATAATCTGAATCATCCGTTGTGTAATATTGAATATTATAGGCTGTACCGAATACAGGTCCACTAATTTTAGTGTTTTCAGGTTCTTGATTACAAGAAAAAACAATGCTAATTAGAAATAGGTAAACTATATTTTTCATAAATATGTAGATTGATTTAGACTGTGATTAGTCTAATAAAGCGGATGCTGTATTAATTCAAATTCATTTCAATAACCTGAATCCCATTATACTCAATAAGATATTCTTCATCTAAATAAATAGGTAAATCTTCACCCTCTGGATTTCCTAACCCAACGCCTGCATATAAAACCTTAGCGTCTTTTTCGTAAGCATGTTTTTTGAAGGTTTCCATCCAAACCACATCATAATTATTAGGATTTTCCGGTAAAATAACAGCGCGTACCACCACAAAATAATACTGGCTATTTTTATCAATACAGACAAATTGCGGATGTCGTTTTAGCTTACTATTAATAGCAATAAACTCAAAACCACGTGCTTCTAGGTCTTTGCCTACGTGGTTCATGGCGAGATTATGAACTTCTTGAGGTGTTAATGGTTTACTCATATTAAATTTTAACTTTTACAAAGATAAAGTCTTGATGAGAAATTTCCGAATATAACTGTAGAATAAAGAATTTTTGAAGCCTGACCAATAATTTTTCTATATTATTTAAACCGTACAAATTTAGAATTCCTAAACGTATAATTTGAAACCGAAATCACAGCATCATCTTCTAATTGATACCATGGAGATAGCGTTGAATCTTCCAAATTTTTAACCAAATGTACACTTTGCGCTGGAGTATTACCTTGAAACAATAAGAACAATTTCTCACCTTTATCATTAATCACCTTATCTGCAATCATAACAATATGACCAGGCGAACCTCCTTTAATAAGCATATCTCCTACTTTTAAATCTTTGGCTGAAACAGCTTCCAACTCATTATAAAGTGATAAGGTCCCAGAATACATATAAATTAAATTCAAGTATTTATAGAAGTTTTCTTTTGACGTATTGGCACTTGCCGTTTTATGAAACGTTACTTTATTACCGTTAATTTTAGGCCTATACCCTTCTGCATATTTAGTCCAAGAACAATAATGCCCTGAGGTAAATTTGAAACCAATTTCATCCTTTCTGTTGTTGTCCCAAAGGTATTCGCTTCTAATTCTAATTAATGCATCTGCACATTGTTGCAATCCGTTTTTTGGCACGGGAACTTCTAAAATCCCGATATGACCTCTTTGCCAAAAATAATGGGTATCATCGTAATTGATAATTTTACTTCCAAACGGTTTTAATTTGTAGTTTCTAAGATAGTCTTGAAAACTTCCTTTTTTATACGTTACACGTTTATAGCCTTCGGGTAAATTCACTCGCGAAGCAATGGTTAAACTATCTTTATTAACAAGACTTGGAGTTTCGATACTAGATGTGACTATAGTAACCGCTTTTTTTACAGGTTGAAACTGAAAGGCTAAAACAGCAAGCGATGCCAATACCAAAAGGATGAGTAGAACTTTCTTCATACATAACCTAACGCAAAAGTTATGATTTTTCGTATGTTGACCTTTGAATTACAACTCGTTATCGTAAGATTTTTTGATTAATTCAGCTTTACTATTAATCTCTAAAGCCTTGTAGATGTTTTTAATATGTGTACGAACCGTATCAATGGAAACAAACAAATCATTGGCAATCATTTTGTAACTTTTACCATCTACTATTTCGGCAACAATTTCTTTTTGTCTTGGTGTAAGTAAGTTACTCTGATTCTTTTTTGGTGCGAAGCTATTCACTATTTTTCGAGCAATGGAAGGCGACATATAAGAACCCCCTTTATGCACCACTTCTATAGCTTCTTTTATTTTTTTTAGTGATGTTTTCTTCGACAAATACGAACAGGCTCCCGCACACAAGGCTTTGTAAATACTATCATTATCTTCAAAAGTCGTCAGCATAATAATGTCTGCTTTTGGAAGTTCGTTTAATAGCAATGGAATACCATCAATACCAGACATGCCTAATAAATTAATATCGAGAAGAATTATTTCTGGTAAGGTTTCAAGTGATTTAATGGACGTTAAAAAATCTTCAACAGAAGACGACATTAGTACACAATCTATTTCAGCTTGAGCATTGAAGAACTCGTTCAGACTTTCCTGAACTAGTTGATCATCTTCTATGATTCCCAAGGTAATTGTACTCATTTTGTGACTTAAATAGGCTTCAATTTTATAAAAAATTTAAATGCTGAAAAGGTTATAATTCTTCATTAGTAAAATTATAACAATAATCAACACGCACAATCACATCATGATGTGATATTACATATTAAAAGGCAAATGAAGCTGAACACAAAACCCATTTTCTTTGAGGAATTTTAATTCTCCTTTTAATTTTTCTGCACGCATTACCATATTGGATAAGCCTAAACCTGTAGATTTATAACACTCTTTTTTACTCCCATTATCTTGGATTGTAAAGACACAACCTTTAGACGTATTGGTAAAAGCTACTTTAATATTAGTAGCGTCAGAATGCCTTAAAATATTGGTTATGGCCTCTTTATATATTAAAAACAGATCTTGCTTCGTTTGTGCTGTCAGTCGTTTATTAGGATTTTTAATACTGGAACTATCGATCTGAAATGCAATGTCTTTTGGAAGCAATAACTCTTCTGCCAACTCATGCATACGTTCAATTAAGTCATGAACCGTTTCACGTCTGCTATCAATACTCCACACCAAATCGCGCATCTGCGAAATGGCATTCCGACTGATGCCTGCAATTTTTTGAAGTTTAAACTTATCGGCTTCACTCGCATTTATTTCCATCAGTTCAGTTTGCATAGCCAAACCAGATAATAATGAGCCTACATCATCGTGTAAATCACTTGATATTTTAGTACGTAAACGTTCCATTGCCAAAGCTTGTTGAAGCCTATACCTAAAAATGGAATACATGATAGCTATAACCGCTAATATCGCCAATGCAATAAACCACCATTTTTTATAAAAAATTTGTTTAACCGTAATAGGTATCGATAGAATGGATGCTGCTTTATTTCCTCTAGAATCTGTACCTTTTATTTTTAACACATAATCTCCTGCTGGTAACTGATTATATCGGATAGATGATGTATTGCCTTGATAAAACCACTGATCCTCAAAACCTTCTAATTTAGTGCTGTATGTGTTCTTTTGATTATTGAAATAATTGGGCATCGTCCAGTCTATCTGAAAATACTGATCATAAGGAGAAATCTCTACCGCCTTATTTTTCAAGTAACTACAATCATTATTAAATCTACTTTTAAGCTTACTATTATATCCAGAGATTCCTGTAAAATGAATATGAAACCGCTCTGCACTCTTAAAAATCTCTTCAGGTTTAAAACTATTTAGACCATTCATACCACCGAAATAGTAATTATTCTTACTGTCTTTAAAGGCCGATGAGTAATTAAACTCGTTGTGAGAAAGGCCATCTTCTACATAAAAATTTTGAAACTGAGCATTTTCCTTATCAAAATACGAAATACCATTATAGGTACTAATCCACAAATTACGTTGTTCATCATGCATAATACCAACGACATTATTGTCCGCCAAACCATCTGCTTTGGTATATTTTTTAATCGTTTTTCCGTCTGCAGAAAGATAATTTAGTCCTCCACCATAGGTACCAATCCATAGGCTACCATCTATATCTCCTTCAAGAACTAAAATGCGATTTTTTGAAACATTAGGTGTTGTGTTGATACTAAATCGTTCTACAACCGTACCATTGAGATCAATTTTTAATAAGCCATCATTTTGAGTACCTACCCAAACCACATCATCTTCACGATTCTGATAAAAATAAGACAAATCTGAAACTTCAGTAAAATCAGATGTGTCTTTAAAAACGAATTCGCTCTCTTCGGTCTCGGGATTAAAAAGAACCAATCGCGATAAGGTATAACCGAACAGCAAGCGTCCATCTCTAAGCTTAATTAATGGGTTGGGACCATACACTTTTAGGTTCGGAATAAATTGATCATAGCTTTTAGTTTCTCCAGTTTTCAAATCGATTTTATACACCGTTTTTCCAACAGTAAATGCGGTAGTTTTAGCCTTATTAGTCACAAAGAAACTTGCGGCATATTGAAGCTCAATCTTGTTTTCACTTTCATTGTGTAACTTAAGTGTATCCATTTTACCATCTAAATCTTGAAAAAGCAAGACACCTTCGTTTTCACAGTGCGCAAAGATAGTTCCATCATTAGCTTCAAAAACAGCACGCATTGCATTACCCCAACCATTTTTATTGGATTTAAATACATTCTTAAACAGTTGCTTATCCGTTCTAATTTTAAATAGGCCATTATCTGTAGCAACCCAAAGTAAATTACTGGCATCGATAAAGAGCCTATTAATTTTAGTGAAATCAAATCTTGACTTAAGAATTTCAGAATAATCTATAAATTCACCTTTTGGACTCATTCTATATAACTTTTGCAGACCACCAAACCAGATGTGATGTTGATTATCTTCAATAGCGTAGCCAAATTCATCCTCTACATCAAAAATCAGTTTTGAACGTTGTGTTTTTTCATTAAAAACTTTAACACCACCTGTATGAGGAAAATAATAATGTGTATTATTATGGTCAAAAAACGAGGTTACATAGTGCATTTCAGAACCAAACCATTCGTAATTTCCCAAGTCATGAGAAGCCATAAGTTCACCATCTGTATTATACTTTAAGGTACCATTTGGAGTACTCCACCATAAAAAACCTTCTGCATCTTGGAGTAAGCCACTAAAACCTCTATTTGTTCTTGGGATAGATGCCATGATTCTAAAGTTTCCATCCTCAAACTTTTGAAGATATTGCTTAGAATCTTGACCTTGATTTTTCCAATAATCATCCGTAATAACCCAAATACTATTATCGGATATTTTTAGCAATCGCAATACCTTGCCTTTTATATTATGCGTTTCATTGTATTCCTTTACTTTGTCTGTGGATAAGTTTAAATTAAATAGGCGATCATTAGCCATAAACCAGAGTGCATCCTTAGCTTCATTCATTATCATTTCAGCTGTAAAACTTTCCTCTTCAATAAAGTTGGGGTTTTTCTTATCGCTATTATAAGTCTTAAAATGATAGCCATCATACCGATTAAGTCCTTGAGATGTACCAAACCACATGTGCCCAGAACTATCTTGAGCAATAGCCTGAACATCTCTGAACATCAACCCTTCTTCTGTGGTTAATACATCGACTTGCGAAGGGTTTTGAGAATACACACTATAGTACGCAAAAAACAAACTCATTTGCAGAACAAAAGTGCACAGTGATTTAAATAAATTCAAAATAATGGTTGTAATTAATAGCTAAGTTCCAAATATACAAAAAGTTGCCTCCCAATATCACATCAATATGTGATTGACAATACATCTATTAAAACCTAAATTAGCTACAGTTAAAACACACCCTATTACCTTGTTTTAACAAAGCAAATCCCACTACCCTAAGAATTTTGATTTTTGCTTGTTATGATTAATAGCAACATGTAACAAAATAATTCCCATTACATCGATGGGATTGAATACATAGCACTTGCTATACAAAACAATTATATCAATTATTAAAATCAAATCTTAATGGAAAAAGTAGGTGTTATTGGTGGTTCAGGATTTATAGGAAGCCATATTACAAAGCGGTTTTTAGACAATGGCTTTGAGGTTAAAGTATCTACGAGAGATTTATCTAATCTAAAAAAATACCAACACTTAAGCATGCTTAAAAATGCAGAACACTTAAGTTTTGAGGAGTTAGATGTTACAGATAAAAACCGACTAGAAAACTTTGTAAAAGATTGTGATATTGTCATTCATTCTGGCACACCCTTTCAGTTAGATTTTAAAGATGCTAAAACCGAATTGCTTGATCCAACAATAAAAGGAACAGAGAATTTTCTCGATGTTATTGATAAAACAACACGTGTAAAAAAAGTCGTTATTCTTGCTTCGGTTGCGGCTTACAACACCAATTTTCCATTACCAGCAGGTGGAAAATCAGTTTTAGATAGTTTTAGTGAAAATGACACTCCCTTTACAAGTGAAGAAAGTCATCCCTATGCACAAGCTAAATTCATAGCTAATCAAACGGTTAATAAATTTATTGAAACACATCTAGACCCAAATACTGAAATTGTAAGTGTTTCTCCTGTAATGGTTATGGGAAAATCGCTTTCAAATCGAGAAGATTCTACCTCAACAGGTATTCAATATTTATTCAAAAATAAGATTGCACCTAATCCTTTCATTCAAATGTTTTATGATGAAGACATAGAAATGGCTATCGTTAATGTAAAGGATGTTAGTCGGGCTGTCTACAAAGCTGCAACGATCCCTGGCTTGCATGGCAAAAATTATTTACTGAGTAGTGAAACCTATCCTGTTTCGGATGTGACGTTGATGCTCAATAACAAAACACCAAAACATTCTGCCAAAATCATCTATCAAAACCAATTGGCTGAACGCGACTTAGGACTACCGTTTCAATCCGTTTCTAAAACACTTAATCAATATAATTCCTAAAATTTAAAAATCATGACAAACGAATTAGCAAAATGGTCAAAAGCAGAATTCAAAATTTACATGTTATTGCTTTGTGCAAAATTTGATCATCATGAAACCGAAGAAGAAATCACACTTATAAAATCTAAAACAGACGAAGCTACTTTTAACAAAATATACAACGAATTCGCATGTGATGAAGAAGACAGTTGCTTTGAAAAAATAGAAGACGCTATCAACCAACACGAGTATTCTATAAAAGAATTAAGTGATCTGAAACAAGAAATTCTCGAGGTCTTTAATTCCGACAATAAGATATCACAACGAGAGATCTACTTAAAAAAAGTATTTGATAATATTTTATACTAAAAAAAATGAACCAACCAAAGCAAAATAGCACCATAGGAAAATATAGTATCATAGTTTTAGTTTTGCTCACAAGCCTATTAGTATGCTATTATGTTATTTCTAGAGCATTTCCAATGCTAATTCCAACCGAAGCGGTTTACGGCTCATATTACTTTCCAAGGGTGTATTGGGTATTTCCTCATATTGTTTTAGGGATAGTTGCTACCATCATTGGACCTTTTCAATTTATACCAAAGATTCGAAATAAGTATCTAAAAACACATCGACAATTAGGTCGCGTTTATATTATTTCTACGGTTTTAGCAGGGATATCCGGTATGTACATGGCAGCTACTTCTGATATTAATTTACCATATGCCGTTGGCTTATTTATGCTTGGCGTTGCGTGGTCAATGTCTTCCATAATGGCATTTATTTCTATAAAGAACCGAAAAATAGACTTGCATAAAGATTGGATGATTAGAAGTTACGTCTTAACATTAGCTTTCGTCACATTCAGATTTATATACGACATTATAAGGTCTTTTGACATTGGAACATGGGAAGAAGTTCAAGTTTTAATGAGTTGGGCATGTTGGGCTATACCTTTATTTATTGCCGAAGTTTTTATACAAGGAAGAAAAATAAATAACTAATAAACACTAATCAAAATGAACACATCAAAATTATTTACGACGCTACTGTTATGCTTTATTTCAGTATCATTCTTTAATTATGAAGAAAAAGTAAATACAGAAATCATAAAAGAAACACCTGAAAATATTGCACACAAACAAGCAGATGACACACCAGAATACTTCTTACTAAGACCTGAAGTCGAAAAAGCTTATGGTTACTCTCATGCTGTAAAAATCGGAAATTCAATTAAGATTTCCGGTGCTGTAAGTATGGATGATGAAGGCAATCCAACAGCGGTTGGCGATTTGGCACAACAAATGAAAAATTGCTATGCCGATTTAGAAAAAATCTTAAAACATTACGGTTGCACATTTGATGACGTCGTCAAAGAGGATGTGTTTACAACTGACATGTCAAAATTTTTAGAAGCTGCAGCCTACAGAACTGAAATTTACAAAACCCAATTCCCTACCGGTTCTTGGCTTGGTGTAACAGAATTAGCTGTTCCTGAATTTATGATTGAAATTGAATTAGAAGTACATAAAACGAAATAACACTATTAGAGACGTCGAAATAATATGATGATAAAAGATAAAGGATTAAAAAGAAAAGTTGGGGTTTTTGGTTTATCGGCTAATATCATCAACATTATTATTGGGTCGGGTATTTTTGTACTACCTGCAATTGTAGCCAGTTATTTAGGAGCCTCTAGCATCATTGCGTATTTATTTTGTGGCTTATTAACGGCTATGATTATGCTTTGTTTTGCCGAAGCCGGAAGTAAAGTCACCAATACTGGTGGTCCTTACACTTACATTGAAACTGCCTTTGGAGATTATGCTGGGTTTGTTGGAGGCTTTTTTGCTGTGGGAAGTAATCTGTTTGCAGATGCTGCAGTTTCTAATGCTTCGGTCAATGTTATTGCCTCAGCCTACCCCATATTTGAAAACGGCTTACCTCGTTTTATATTTTTATTTATTCTTTTTTATGGCTTGGTTTACATCAATGTCATTGGCTTAAAGCAAGGTATCGGTTTGGTAAAGTTCAATACTATTATTAAGTTAATACCCTTGCTTTTATTAATTGCTATTGGCTTTAAGGATGTCTCGTTAAGCAATTTATATTTTCAAGAGCTGCCTAGTTTTAAAACATTAGGAGAAACATCCCTTATTCTATTTTTTGCCTTTCAAGGTTGTGAAACCGGAATTATTGTTGGTGGAGAAGTTGTAAATCCAAAACGCACTATTCCTAAAGCTATCTTAATAAGTATTACAACGGTTATGGCTGTTTATATCTTAATTCAAACCGTTGCTCAAGGAGTTTTAGGGGATACTTTACCCAATTTTACAGCGGCACCACTTGCCGAAACGGCTAAAGTTGTATTTGGTAATTTTGGATATCTACTGCTAATTATCGGAGCCGTTGTGTCCATGTTTGGTTATATGAGCGGCACCATTCTTAATAGTCCAAGAATTGTATACGCGCTTGCCAGAGATAACGTCATCCCAATAGCAGCACTTTCTAGAATTCACAAATCATTTGCGACACCACATATAGCCATTATTGTGTATGCCACTATCGGTTTTGTTCTCGCCATTTCAGGTAGTTTTGAGCAATTGGCAGTTATTGCTAGTAGTTCTATGTTAATTCTATATTTAGGAGTCGCATTATCGGTAATGAAGCTAAGTAAATCTGACATAGATTATAAGGGCGGTTTCAAAATTCCAGGAGGCTGGACGGTTCCCATAATAGCCATTGCTATAATAATCTACTTTTTATCAAGTCTTTCTGTTAATGAGATAATTGGTACTGGACTGTTTATAGTTGCCTTAACGCTTATTTTTTTCGTTATGAAATTTATAAAAAAGAAAGCGGCATGATGAAACTCTTCAAAAGTATGCGCAAAAACCGTCTTAATCTGGGAAAAAACACCAAGTATTTAAAATACGCCATAGGAGAAATTATACTTGTGGTTATTGGAATTTTAATTGCCTTACAAATAAATAATTGGAAAGAAAATCAAAAATTACGTCATCAAGAACTGACATATCTGAACAATTTAAAGGCAGATTTAGAAACTCAAATCAATATGTTAGTTGTCAATATTGATTATGAAACTATTATAATCGACCAATCAAATGATATTATAAAACACTACGAATTGAATAAGGGTTTCAATAGTATGGATAGTGTTTTCCCTAAACTGAACGATTTAACAACGCGATGGACGTTTTCTAATGCCAATACAACGCTTTTACAGCTGTTAAATTCAAATCAAATTAACAGCATTCAAAATGTAGGGTTAAAGGAGCATCTCATAGCCTTTAATCAACAAATTGACTTATTCGCCAAAAACACAAACATCAGTAACACCAATCTTATTGATAATATAACAACTGGAGCTTTTATAAGCACCGGAGGCATTGCTTCTTATGGCTATTCTAGTCGAATGATTCAAAAATTCAATGATTTTTATCCCGTTAAAGGTAAAATAGTTCATGATAATGAGCTAAAAAAGACACTAATTAAAACCATAAACAAGCCTTTAAATAAGCTGGAGACCATTAATAAAGTTGCTTATAGAAATATGTTATCCAATTTGCAGAAATCAGGAAACGAAGCTATTAAAACGAGAACTGAACAAATCTTAAAAATGATTGAAAATGAAATTGATTTAAGATCATAAAATGATAAAACTCTTCCGAAATATTCGCCAACGCTTATTGTCTGAAAACAAGTTTTCAAAATACATGCTTTATGCCATAGGCGAAATTATCCTTGTGGTTATTGGTATTCTCATTGCACTTCAAATTAATAACTGGAATGAAAACAGAAAATCCGATATAGAATTACAGCTGATAACACAAAATCTGGTTCAAGAATTTGAAGCCAATCGTGAAGCCCTACAAAACGCATTGAGCGCAGTGACATTTACCAAAAATGGAAGTTTAGATAATCTATCACTAATAGAGTCTAAAAACAATTTGATTTCAAAAGAACAATTGAACATAATGATTGAAAAGTCATTGTTCTTTCCGACTTGGATTCCGAGCAACTTTACAATGAACGAATTAAACAATACAGGTAAGTTGTCCTTGTTAAAAAACGACAACTTAAAGCAATTACTTTTTAGTTGGGAAACCCAAATTGAAGTGATAGAAGAATGGAATCGAAGGCTAGAAAAAAGCTCACAAGATATTATAGATTATATAAAACACAACGGATCATTACGAAACCTAAATTTTAATACAATTAATACTAAGCCTTCAAATTTAGGTGTGAATAACAGTGATTTATTTGATAACATAATCTTTGAAAATCTATTAGATGAAAAAGTGCTATATGCTCAATTCATGGAAAATCAATTAAAAAAAATGAGTACTATAATTGAAACTATTTTAAAGGAAACTAAAAACCAATGATAAAATTCTTCAGACACTTTCGGCAACGTTTCATTTCCGAAGGAAAAACAAAAAAGTATCTACTTTACGCCATTGGCGAAATCATCCTCGTGGTGATTGGGATTTTAATTGCTTTAAAAATTAATAATTGGAACCAAGAATTAGCCAATAAAAAGGAGGAACAAACAATCATAAAAAACCTAAATTTAGAATTTAAAAAAAACATAATAAGTATTCAAAAGTATATTAAGCACCACGAAACCATTTTAGCTGATACAAGAGTCCTTATGGATTTAGTAGGAAAGCCCGAAGACGTCCTAAACAGATTCAATCTCGATAGTCTCTTAGCACAATCCATCAATTATTGGAGTTATAAGCCAAGTCAATCGGTAGTTCTAGATGTCATTTCTTCTGGTAAGCTTAATTTAATTTCTTCAGATTCATTGCGATTGCAATTTTTTGAATGGTCTAGCAATTTAGAAAAAAACGAAGAAAATTATAATACATTGGATGAAATTAATCAATCCATTGTTTTAACATATCTCACAAAGCATGCCTCGTTAAAAAACATAGATAGCTATGGAATTTTGGAGTGGAATAAAAAATCAAAACTCAATCATTCCAATTACGATATGTTTCAGGATATTGAATTTGAAAATGTGATGGATAACCAAGCTTGGGATTTAAAAAATTATATACTGTCACTTGAAGAGCTTGAGAAGACTATGGATAGAATCATTACCGAAACCAATAGAGAATTATAATTTCATATGATAAATTTTTTCCGAAAAACCCGCCAAAACATGATTAAAGAACATAGAGCTTCAAAGTATTTGCTCTAAGTTATAGGTGAAATTATCCTTGTAGTGATTGGTATATTGATTGCACTTCAAATTAATAATAGGAACAAAAACAGAAAAGCGAGCATACAAGAACAATCCTCTATGAAGGAAATAGTAGAGAATTTAAAGTATGACATCATTAGGTGCAAAAGAAATTTATAAATTTCAGAATGTAGAGGGCTACATAGAATCATTTGACGACGTAAATACTGAGACATTCGACGTCACATATGATTACAAAGGATTACGTAACCAGAAAAATATCAAATTATTAAGTCCAATTGGTATTGAATTAATTGACTATTACAATTAGCTTTCTATGTTTGAAAGGGATCAAAAATGTATTGTTTTTATTTGTTTTTATTTGTTTTAAACGCAAAAAGCAGTTAAAAATCTGATTGCTAATTTAGAAAAGGAATATCAATTGACTAACAGAATATGACGATAAAATTCTTGAGGTTAGATTGAGTGTACTTCAAATCTGTATCATTAATCTCCTTAAGGACAACATCTGCTTATCCGATAATGGAAGATAAATGTCCATAAGTAAAATCCTACACAATAACAAAGTTAAACCTGTTAAAATACAGATAATCCTAAATATGTAAAAATTAAAATTTATATTTGTTTCCCCAAATCTAAAATACCCTACATACTTTGTACATTACCAAAGCTAAAACACCAGATAATAAAAAGGTGTCCTTACTAGAATTCATTCAGAAACATTCTGCCATGGGCACATGGGAATTTGACACAAAACTATTAGCAATTACATGGAGTTCTGAGACCAAAAAAATTCATGAAGTTCCTTCAGATTATGAACCTAATATTGAGCGAGCACTCTCATTCTACAAACAAGGTTACAGCCTTGATACAATTACAAAATTATTTAATGATTGTATAGAAAAACATGAGGAGTATGATGTTGAAATTCAGATTATCACTCCCTCCGGAGAAGATAAATGGGTGAGAGCCATAGGTATGCCAATAATTAAAGATAATAAGTGTATTAAAGTACAAGGCTTATTTCAAGATATTGATGAAAAGACAAAAATATCCAAATCATTAGCTTATAAAGAACAGCAGCTTAGAAGAACATTTGAAACTGCTTTAGTTGGCATGGCTATAGTAGATCTAGAAGGCAATTGGATTGATGTCAACAGAAGTCTGTGCAACACCTTTGGATATACCAAAGAAGAAATAGAACAGCTAAGCTTTCTGGATGTTACACACCCTGAAGATTTGAGAAAAGACTACAAGTCAATGATGAGCATGATGAGCGGTAAAATTGATCATTATGAAACAGAAAAACGCTACATAAGTAAGAAAGGAGAAACTATATGGACACAATTATCAACATCAATTGTGAGGGACGATAATGGTAATCCTCTACATTTTGTAGCTCAAATCAATGATCTTACTGAAATCAAAAAAACTAGTAAAAAAGTATCTCAATTATTAGCAACAACGGAAGATCAGAATAAACGTTTATTAAATTTCGCCCAAATTGTATCACATAATCTAAGATCACATTACGGCAATTTAGATATGTTATTGGATATTGTAAAAATGGATTTGCCTGAAACCACAGATAATGAAATCTTCCCATTAATATGTCTAGCTGTAAGTCATCTCGGTGAAACCGTTGAAAACTTAAACGAGGTTGCTGCAATCAACATTCAAAAAGATTTAAAAACAGAACCATTAAACTTATTAGAAAATTTCAATAGAGCATATTCTAGTATTTCTGCCCTTATTATAGATTCTAAAACTACAATTTCTATAAATATAGAACCTGATATTGTTGTTAAAGCGGTACCAGCATATTTAGATAGTATCTTATTAAACTTTTTAACGAATGCTGTAAAATATAAAAAGCCTAGTGAGCCCGCAAAAATTGAAATAAACACAAGTACTAACAATAATTTTGTGGTCCTAGAGATTAGAGATTACGGTCAAGGTATTGATTTAGTTAAATATGGTGAAAAATTATTTGGTATGTATAAAACATTCCATAAACACGAAGACTCACGTGGTTTAGGCTTATTTATAACTAAAAATCAAGTTGAAGCCATTGGTGGAAAAATTGAAGTAGAGAGTGAAGTTAATGAAGGAACAACCTTTTATATATATTTAAAAAAACATGAATAAAATTGACGTAGCATGTATCATCGATGATGATCCCATATTTATTTTCGGAGCCAAAAGAATGATGGAATTATCAGATTTTTGTAAGTCTTTTATGGTTTTTAAAAATGGACAAGAAGCCATAAATAACTTAAAACCAATAATGATTTCGGGTGAAGATGTTCCAGATATAATACTATTAGACATTAACATGCCTATAATGGATGGTTGGGACTTTTTAGATGAGTTTGTTAAGATTGAATCTCATAAATTGATTACAATATATATCGTAAGTTCATCTATAGACCCTATAGACGTAAATCGCGCAAAACGCTATAAAACGATATCCAATTACATCATAAAACCCATATCTACAGATACCTTAAAAGAAATCTTACAACTAGAGTTGGCGAAATAAATAGAACTATCGTATTATCTTACAATAGCAACAGAATTCGGTATTAAATTATTTAAAGTTTAAACAAAAAAAACCAACTCATTTGAGTTGGTTTTATATTATATCTAGATTCCACTTTTAAAAGTAGAACGATTATTTTGAATATATTGTCTTACGACTAGCCTCCAAAGTCATCAAATCTAATATGCTCATCTGGGATTCCGAAATCTTCACCCATTTTCTGAACAGCTTGGTTCATCAATGGTGGTCCACAGAAATATAATTCGATATCTTCTGGTGCATCATGAAGACTTAAGTAGTTATCGATAACACAATTGTGAATAAAGCCTACAAAACCATCCCCTGGTGCATCAATATTTTCTTTTACTTTCCAGTTATCTTCTTCCATTGGTTCAGATAATGCTAGGTAAAATTTAAAGTTAGGGAAATCTCTTTCTAACTCACGGAAGTGCTCTAAGTAAAACAATTCACGTTTAGAACGTCCGCCATACCAATAAGTTACTTTACGACCTGTTTTTAAGGTTTTGAATAAATGATATAAGTGAGAACGCATTGGTGCCATACCTGCACCACCACCAACGTAAAGCATTTCGCTATCTGACTCATTGATGAAGAATTCACCGTAAGGTCCAGAAATAACAACTTTGTCACCTGGCTTTTGGTTAAATATGTATGATGATGCTACACCTGGATTTACATCCATCCAACCGTTTTTAGCACGATCCCATGGTGGAGTCGCAATACGAACGTTTAACATAATCTCACGTCCTTCAGCAGGGTAAGAAGCCATAGAATAAGCTCTCTCTACTGTTTCTGTGTTTTTCATTACTAAAGGCCAAAGATTAAACTTGTCCCATTCTGCTTGAAACTTATCTGGTGTTTCGTGCTCTTCTGGATGCGCTGTAATATCCATGTCTGCAAATTTAACTTCGCAATTAGGAATTTCAATCTGAATATAACCTCCAGCTTTATAACCCATATCCTCAGGAATTTCTACTACAAATTCCTTGATAAATGAGGCAACGTTATAATTACGTACAACGGTTGCTTCCCATTTTTTAATTCCGAAAACTTCTTCAGGAATGGTAATCTCCATATCCTGCTTTACTTTTACCTGACAAGATAGACGTGCACCTTGTGCTAATTCTTTTCTTGAAAAGTGAGGGGTCTCTGTTGGAAGCGCTTCACCTCCACCAGATAAAACATGACATTCACACTGAATACAAGTTCCACCTCCACCACATGCAGATGGTAAGAATATTTTTTGTGCTCCTAAAGTACTTAATAGTGTATCTCCAGATCCTACTTCAATTTCACGTTCACCATTAATAGTGATTTTAACTGGTCCTGATGGAGACAGTTTTTGTTTCACTACAAGTAAAAGCGATACCAATAATAAAGTAACTACTAAAAACGCGACAACTGTAGTGATGACCGTTCCTATTGTGCTTGCTGCTAATACCATATTCCTTATTAATTTTTATCCGTATCGTTTGTTGTTTCAATAACAAGACTAGACGTCTCATCTTTTACATCTGCTGTATTAGTAATAACCATTCCAACAGTATCTTCCTTAGTCGCTTCAGTTGCTTCTTCTTCACCTCCTGTAAGCATACCGCCAAAACTCATAAAACCAATCGCCATTAAACCCGTAATAATAAATGTAATTCCTAACCCTCTTAAAGGTGCAGGCACATTACTATATCTAATTTTTTCTCTAATTGCGGCAATAGCTACAATCGCTAAAAACCAGCCAATTCCTGATCCAATACCATAATTAAGTGCTAATCCTAAAGTTTCAATTTCACGAGATTGCATAAATAACGAACCACCTAATATTGCACAGTTAACTGCAATTAAAGGTAAAAAGATACCAAGTGAATTATATAATGATGGTGAAAATTTTTCTACTATGATTTCAACTAATTGAACCATCGTTGCAATAGTTGCAATAAACATAATGAATGATAAGAAACCTAAGTCGTAATCTGCATATTCAGGTCCTAACCATGTTAAAGCTCCTTCTTGTAAAAGATACTGATCTAATAACCAGTTTAAAGGCACTGTAATTGCTAATACAAAAATTACCGCAGCTCCTAAACCTACTGCTGTAGATACTTTCTTAGACACAGCTAAGTAAGAACACATACCTAAGAAGTATGCAAAAACCATGTTGTCTACAAATATCGATTTGAAAAATAATTCTATATGTTCCATATATTTTGTTTTTAGTTGTTAGTTCTTAGTTGTTGAAGAGTTGTATCAACAAACAACTAGTAACCATAAACTAATTTAGTCTTCTATTAATTCTTTATTTCTACTACGTTGTACCCAAATGATCAAACCAACTACAATTAAAGCCATAGGAGGTAATACCATAAATCCGTTATTCTCATAACCAATAGCGTATAATCCTGTTTTTTCCACAGAATCTCCAAGTACTTTAAATCCGAATAAAGTTCCCGAACCTAAAAGCTCTCTAAAGAAACCAACGATTATAAGTATTAGACCATAACCCGCTGCATTACCAAGACCATCTAAAAATGATTGCCATGGTTTATTTGCTAAAGCAAAAGCTTCAAAACGTCCCATAATGATACAGTTGGTAATAATTAAACCAATAAATACTGAAAGCTCCTTACTTAAAGTATAAGCAAATGCTTTTAATACCTGATCTACTATAATAACCAACGTTGCTACAACGATTAATTGTACAATAATTCTAATTTTAGAAGGAATGATATTTCTCATTAAAGAGATTACTACGTTACCTACACTAAGAACAAAGACAACAGAAATTGCCATTACAATCGATGGCTTTAACTGTGCTGTAATCGCTAAAGCTGAACAAATACCTAATACCTGAATGGTAATTGGGTTGTTATCCGCTAAAGGATCTAATATTAGTTTACTATCTTTTTTTGATAAAAGTCCCATACATTTTTATTTTAATGTCTTGAAATAAGGCACGTACATTTTTAAATCTTTCATAATCATTGCAGTTACACCATCTCCTGTAATTGTAGCTCCTGCAATTGCGTCAACGGCATTGTCGCTCTTCCTTTCATTTTTAGGATCAGCATTTCCTTTAGCAACATTTATTCCTTTATAAACACCTGCATCATTCAATAAATGCTCACCAGCAAAATCATCCATAAAGTAACGTTGTTTAATCTCTGCCCCTAAACCTGGTGTTTCACCTGCATGGTCAAAAAACACACCTTGTATTGTCATTGATTTATCAACGGCTACAAATCCCCAGATAGCATCCCATAATCCTTTACCTCTAATTGGAATAACATAGATTGGCTGGCCATCTTTTTCACCTTCAAACAATGGTAATCTTCTTGTATAGCTAGCGTCTTTAGCTTTAGACTCCTCTTTTTTAATATCTATTAAATAAGCCTCAGAATCTTCAGAAACTTTAGTCCCTTCAATAACATATTGCTTAGTAATAGTGCTCGTAAATTCGTCTTCTACCTTATCTGTAGAAATAAATTCAACATCGCTTGTACCTTCATTGGCATTAATACCCATGGCATACAATATATTCTGTTGTTTTTCAAAACGTTTATTAGCATCCACTAAAGGTTTTAAGCCTGAAGCAAGTCCTGCAAGTATAGATCCCACCACTAATACCATAACAATGGCAAAAATAATGGTATAACTATTTTTATCTGTATCGATTGCCATAATTTAAGCTGTTTTTATTTTTGCTCTTTTTAATCTTCTTTTCACATTGCCTTGTACCACATAATGATCGATTGTTGGTGCAAACACATTCATTAACAATATTGCTAACATTACTCCTTCTGGATACGCAGGGTTAAAGACACGAATCATAATAGACACAAAACCTATTAGAAAACCGTAAATCCATTTCCCTTTATTAGTTTGAGATGCGGTAACAGGGTCTGTTGCCATATACACAATACCAAATGCCATACCACCAATTAATAAATGGTGCCAGAACTCAGTACTCATTAAACCATAAAACTTACTTGTATCTGTAATCCATCCTGCTGCTACGACTAGGTTAAAGATGTACCCCATTACTAAAGCACCAATAACAGAACTTAGCATTATTCTCCAACTTCCAATTTTAGTAAAAACCAGAAATAAACCACCTAACAAGATTAACAATGTAGATGTTTCACCTATGGAACCCGGAATAAATCCATAGAACATATCCATAACTGAATAATCAACTCCATGCGATTGCGCCAGACTCCCCAATATGGTTTCTCCAGAAATAGCATCAGCGGTTGAGCCATTTGCAATTTCTTTAGTTCTTTCTACAGCACCTTCTACCCAAACTTTATCACCACTCATCCAAGTCGGATAAGCGAAGAATAAGAAAGCTCTAATGGTTAAAGCAGGGTTTAAAATATTCATCCCTGTACCACCAAATACTTCTTTACCAATTACAACACCGAAAATAACGGCTACAACTAACATCCATAATGGAATATCGATTGGTACAATTAATGGTACTAACATCCCTGTTACTAAGTACCCTTCTTCTACTTCGTGACCTTTTATAACTGCGAAAAGGAACTCAACACCTAAACCAACACCATAAGAAATAATTAGTATCGGTAGTATTTTCCAAAAACCTAAAGTAAAATTCTGTAAAGTCCAGAATTCACTACTAAAGAAACCGCTTGTTACAGCTTCTATTTCTCCTGCAGCCAAATAATGCTGATAACCTGCATTAAACATACCGAAAATTAAGCACGGAATTAATGCCATAATTACCGTGTTCATTGTACGTTTTAAATCATCTGCTGCCTTAATATGTGTACCACCATGTGCAGTATCATTAGGCGTATAAAGAAAAGTATGTAAGGCATTGAAGGCTGGTGCCATCTTAGTTCCTTTATATTTTTCTCTTAAATTATGTAAGTTTTGTTTTAAACCCATTATCTATTTTTTAACCGATTTCTTCTAACATTAAATCCAAGCCTGCTCTAATGATTTGCTGATGTGGTTGTTTAGACACACATACAAATTCTGTTAAAGCAAAATCTTCAGGAGCTACTTCATACATGCCTAAAGCCTCCATTTCATCTAAATCTTTATACAAACATGATTTCAAAATTTGCATTGGATAAATATCTAATGGAAAAACTTGCTCGTAATTTCCTGTAAGCACAAAATTTCTATGCTCACCATTCATATTAGTATTTAAGTCATATTTCTTATTTGGTGTTAACCAAGAAAAAGTTAAAGCTCTTGTGTTAGAGACTTTATCAAATACTGGTTTATTCCATCCAAATAACTCGTAGTCGTTACCTTCAGGGATTACCGAAATTACATTACTGTAATAATCTAAGTAACCATCTGGCTGAACACGTTTTCCAGACAATACATTCCCTGAAATAAAACGATCGTTACCATCTCTTTCAACTCCGTTATCATAAACCATAGTTGCGATTTCAGAACCTAATTTTGTTCTAAAATATCTTGGTTTTTTAACTGAAGATCCTGCTAAAGCAATAATACGTTCTGCGTTAAACTTACCTGTTAAAAGCAATTCACCAATTATAACTAGATCTTGTGCATTCACAGTCCAAACCGTTTCACCTTTATTAACAGGATTAACCTTATTAATTAAAGTACCAACATTCCCTGAAGGATGTGGCCCAGAAACCTTATGAGTAATGGCGTTTTGTAAATTTGCTAGAGGCGAATTAGAATTTGCACCTACAGAAATATGAACACCACCATCTGTAAACTTAGACAATGCTGTAATTGCTGCTTGCAATTCAGCTTCTTTTCCCGCTAAGGTAAAGTCTAAATCTGCCGCTAATGGAGCACTTGCATATCCAGAAACAAAAATAGCTTTTGGTGTACGATCTGCTTTTGCAATAACATCGTAAGGACGTTGTTTTATAAAAGCCCAACATCCTGTAGCTAACAAATGTGCTTTAGTTTTTTCAGCATCCGCATTTAAATCAAACTTGCCAAAATCCGCATAAGTTTGTTCTTTGTCTGCTGTAATTTTAATCGCGTCTATACGACGTCTTGGTCCACGCTGCACTTCGGTTATCTCACCAGAAACTGGCGAAACAAACTTCATGGCTTCATTATCCTTATTATAAAACAAAGTCTCACCTGCTTTAACATGTGTACCTTCTTTAGCTACAAGTTTTGGAATAATACTATGGAAATCCTCAGGTTTAATAGAGTAAAAATTGCTAATAATAGCATTTTCAATAGTTTGCTCGGCTTCACCAATCAACTTTATATCTAAACCCTTTTTAATTTTGATGTCTTTTGACATATCTTTTAAAGATTAGTTATCTAAAAATCGGTGCAAATTTACGAATTAATGGTTAATTAAGGCTCAAATTACAGCAACTTTTTTATTTGTAATCATTATAAATAAGAAGCCTGTTTTAAGGCATAGATTTTGATTATATTTATACGCTAAGATTTCTAATAAAATGAAAAAAACATTTTTTAACAGTTTATTACTTTTACTATTTCCTACAATTCTTTTTTCTCAAGTCGCTAAGGAGCTTAATCCGCCAGATTTTATAAAAACCATTACATTTAAAAGTAATACTACTCAAGGGCAATTACCGGTTTTAAAACTTGGTGAATCTTTAATGTTAGAATTTGATGCCCTAACTGGTGACGAGGAAGACTTCTACTATGTTATTGAGCATTTTAATTTTGATTGGACTCCGTCTAATTTAGTGAAATCAGAATATCTAAGTGGTTTAGATAACCAACGAATTTTAGACTACGAAAATTCATTTAATACTTATCAAATATATTCTCATTATAATTTAGCGATACCAAACACACAAACACGTGGCTTATTAAAAAGTGGAAATTATATGATTTCTATTTATGATGATTACGACGAGCTTATGTTCAGTAGAAAATTTATGGTATATGAAGACTTAGCTAATGTTGGGGTCAATGTAAAACGTTCTAGAAACGTTAAATTTATTGCAGAAAAACAATCTGTAGACCTCGTTATCACAACGAATGGCATGAATCTTAACAATCCTTTAGAAACGATTAAAACCGTTATTATTCAGAATAACAATTTAAATACAGCCATTTCCGACCTAAAACCACAATACACTTTAGGCAACGAACTTATATATCGTTATGATACTGAATCTGCATTTTGGGGTGGTAACGAATATTTATTTTTCGAAAACAAAGATGTTAGAGCTGCCAATGTTGGAGTTCAATATATTGAATTAAAAGACCTTTATCACAACTTCCTCTACACCAACATAAGTAGAAAAGACAGACCATACACCTATAACCCTGATATTAACGGTAATTTTTTAGTCACCGTAATAGATAGGGACAGCCCAGATATTGAAGCAGATTATGTTAAGGTGCATTTCTCATTATTACAAGACGAACTAAAGACTAAGAATATTCATGTTTATGGTAATTTTAATTATTTTACTATAGAACCATTAACTCAGATGCTTTATAATCCTGAAAGCAAGCGCTACGAAACAACAATGTTACTGAAACAAGGATTTTATAATTACAAGTTTGTAACCGTCGATAAAAAAACTGGAAAAATAGATGAAGGAGCAATCAGCGGCAATTTTTGGGAAACTGAAAACAATTATAAAGTCTTGGTTTACTATAAGGATTTGGGCTCTCGTTACGATAGACTTATTGGGTTTGGAGAAGCAACTTCAGTAAATATTACTAATTAGATCCAATTACTATAAAAACAATATAGCACTCAATATTTCTTTTTTCTGAAATTATAACAGATTCGAATTAGTGAACTGTTAAAAATTACAACCACTTACCCGAATTATAATGCTTCATTCAAAAATTATGTTATTTTAGCATAGATTAATCTCTCACTTATGGTACAACAAGTTACAAGCGGCATAAAAATCACTGTGGAAACCAATTTTGAAGGTACATTTTATAAAAATTATAAAGTGCACTTCGCCTTTGGTTATAAAGTAACTATTGAAAACCAAAGTAAGGATTCTGTTCAGTTAAATTCTAGACATTGGCGAATTCTTGACGCTTTAAATAACGAAGAAATAATTGAAGGCGAAGGTGTTATTGGTAAAAAACCAGTCTTAAAACCTGGAGAATCTCACACCTATAATTCTGGTTGCTTATTAACTTCCCCTTTTGGAGCTATGAGTGGTCATTACAATATGGTTAACCTTTCTAAAACCAATAAATTTAAAGTTTATATTCCTTCTTTTAAATTGAGTGCTCCTTTTGCACTTAATTAACTACTAGACTCTTGCTTTTTTTGCACAACGTAATATCTATTTTCAGATTTAATCATTATAAAATTGAATTTGTATCATGAGTACAGAAAATTGGTTCTAAAAAAACATACGATACCGATATTACGATTACTCACTACTTTCAACATGCATTTTCAATTAGAACAACAGTAGTTTCTAGTTTCAATAGAAATAACCTCAACATTTCGAGCCTCTTTCTGTGGAAATAGTATTTCCAATCTTCACACAACTATAACGTTTTCACAGAAATATTCTCTTATAAAAAATTGTACCTTTGCACTTTCAAAATTCAAACTAAAAAACAAATATATTATGGGAAAAGGATTCTTTAATGTACCAGTAGCAGTTAACGAACCTGTTATGTCTTACGCACCTGGTTCGGCAGAACGTAAAGCAGTCTTAGAGGCTTATAAATCAATGTTTAATTCTAAGGTTGAAGTTCCTTTATACATAAACGGAAAAGACGTAAAAACTGGAAATACCAGAACTATGTCTCCTCCACACGATCACCAACACATTGTAGGTGACTATCATTTAGCAGAAAAAACACATGTTGAAGACGCAATTTCTACAGCATTAGAAGCACGTAAATCTTGGTCACAAATGCCATGGGAACAACGTGCAGGTATCTTCTTAAAAGCTGCAGAATTAATCGCTGGTCCATATAGAGCTAAGATTAATGCTGCAACGATGATTGCACAATCTAAAAACATTTATCAAGCGGAAATTGATGCGGCTTGTGAACTTATAGATTTCTTACGCTTTAATGTTCAGTTTATGTCAGACATATACATGGAGCAACCAGAAAGCACAAGTGCAGCATGGAACAGAGTAGAATACAGACCTCTTGAAGGTTTTACGTACGCTGTAACCCCTTTTAACTTTACGGCTATTGCAGGTAATTTACCAGCATGTATGGCTTTAATGGGGAATGTGGTTGTTTGGAAACCAAGTGATAGTCAAGTCTATTCTGCAAAAGTAATTATGGATATTTTTAAAGAAGCTGGTGTACCAGATGGTGTTATCAATGTTGTCTTTGGAGATCCTGTGATGATTACAAATACAGTATTAGCAAGTCCTGATTTTTCTGGTTTACATTTCACAGGTTCTACGCATGTGTTTAAAGAACTATGGAAGCAAATTGGAAACAATATCCACAACTACAAAACATACCCTAGAATTGTTGGAGAAACAGGTGGAAAAGATTTTATAGTAGCACACAAAACAGCAGATGCGAAACAAGTAGCAACCGCTATTGTACGTGGTGCTTTTGAGTTTCAAGGTCAAAAATGTAGCGCAGCGTCTAGAGCTTATGTTCCTAAAGGAATTTGGGCAGATGTAAAAAAGTATTTAATTGAAGACATGGCATCTTTCAAAATGGGATCTCCAGAAGACATGAGCAACTTTATCACTGCGGTCATTCATGAAGGTTCTTTTGATAAATTAGCTAAATATATTGATGCAGCTAAAGCAGATAGTGATGCAGAAATCATTGCTGGAGGTAACTACGATAAATCTAAAGGTTACTTTATTGAGCCAACAGTCATCGTAACTACCGACCCAAAATACACAACAATGTCTACAGAATTATTTGGCCCTGTAATTACTATATATGTATATGAAGATGAAGCTTTCTCTGAGACTTTAAAATTGGTTGATGAAACAAGTGAATACGCATTAACTGGTGCTATTATTTCTAGAGATAGATATGCCGTTGAAGAAGCAACAAAAGCGCTTCAGAATGCCGCTGGAAACTTCTATATAAACGACAAACCAACTGGTGCTGTTGTTGGCCAACAACCATTTGGTGGAGCTAGAGCTTCTGGAACAAATGACAAGGCTGGTAGTCCTCAAAATTTATTACGTTGGGTATCTCCAAGATTAATTAAGGAAACATTTGTAACTCCAACAGATTACAGATATCCTTTCTTAGGATAATACCAACACTATATTAAAATCTAAATCCTTAGAAGTTACATACTTTTAAGGATTTTTTTTGCTTTTAATAGAAATCACATTTATAATCAACGATTTACAAATCAAAGTTTGTATCTTTTCAAGATAACAATTCAAATTCTGCACTTATGAAAAAATATTACTTTACTATTTTATTATTGTTACCTTTTCTAAGTTTTGCTCAAATTTCGATAACTTCTGGAATTACTCCTGATTTATCTGCTTATGGAGAAGCCACAAATTATCCTGGTGAAGGTGAATATCAAATATTTCTAAGTCCAGATAACATTTTAGACAAACCTATTTTTGTAGTTGATGGTTTTGATCCTGGTGATGCAAGAGATATTACTGGCCTCTATAACTCATTAGACTTTGTAGGAACAGCAGGAAATCAAAATTTAGCGGACTTGGTACGTGATGAAGGTTTTGACGTAATCATCTTAAACTTTCCTACATATACAAGAACAGCTGATGATGTGATTGTAGATGGAGGTGCCGATTTTATGGAACGTAACGCTATGGTTTTAGTTGAACTTATAGAAATGATAAATGAAGATAAAGCTGGTAATAGTCCCGAACAAAATGTAATTCTTGGTCCTAGTATGGGAGGAGTGATTGCAAGATATGCTTTAAATTATATGGAAGCGAATTCATTTGATGCTGATACTAGACTCTATATCTCATTTGATTCTCCTCATCATGGTGCTAATGTTCCAATTGGTCTTCAGCACCAGTTAAACTTTTTAGCTTATAATGAAACCTATGATGTTGCAGAAGTAGTACCTTTGATTAACAGCCTTTTAAAATCTGCAGCAGCACGGCAACTATTAACGGATCATTTAGTGGCACACTTATCAGGTGAAGATTTATTCACATTTGATCCTGAACTAAAGCAACCACAACCCCATCCGTTTAGAACTATATTCAACACTAACATTAATGCTTTAACACCTTCAGGCTTTCCTGAGATGACTAGAAATGTAGCGATAATTAATGGTAGTGGCATAAATAATCCGTACTTCGCCATGGGAAATTCTGGTCCTACGGTTACAAATAGTTATCCTGTAATTAGTACTACGCTAAGTATCCCGCTATCTATCTTTACGGCCGATATTCTAATCGATGTTAATTTTACACCGGAAGCAGGTGCAACGAATACTGTAAGTAGTATTTCAATACAAATATTAGGAGGTGAAATTGATAGTTCTATAGCAGAAAGTGAATCCTTTAGCTATTCTAATGGTGTAGATGCAGCTCCTGGTGGCTTATTTGATTTAACTGGAATTACTGGAGAATTAGGTACAGACGGTGGAATTGCTAGCGATTTTGTAAATGCAATCGCTATAGATAAATTTAATTTTATCCCTTCTGTTAGTGCATTAGCAGTAGAGTTTACCAATGATGAAATAAATTGGAACCATACAATAGATTTAGGGGGTTCTAACCCAACAACTAGTACTCCTTTCGCCAATACATTTACCCCAAACGATAATGAACCACATGTTCAACTTACCGAAGCAAATGTCGCTTTTGCATTAGACGAAATATTAAATCCTCCTTTACTTATTTCTAATTCTGAATTGATTGCAATTCAATTAGAAAAAAACCCAATAAATGGTGAAATAGTTTTACGTTCTAGTATGAATAGCAATGCCAACATTAGTATTGTCGATGTCGCTGGAAAAACAGTTTTTAATACCACAACGACGTTAAATGATGGGACTTCAATCCCTGTTGATTTAGCTTCTGGCTTTTATATTTTAAATGTGGTAACCGAAAACAATACTAGGTTTGTAACTAAACTTATAGCCCAATAATTACTATAAGTCCAAACAAAAAAAATCCTGTAAATTAATTTTACAGGATTTTCTATGTATAAATTATTAAGTTTTCTTACAACTCTTCTAATGTTTGTGTATCCCCAAAACTTGCTGATCTTGCATTATATACGGCATTATTCCCACCGTTAACAACAAAAGCAACAACTCTCATATTAGATGTATTAGTCACATTGCTTGGCACATCTACCGTGATAGTTTGAGTGTATTCATTTTCTGCAAATACTTCAGATGAAGGTACACTGCTACCTAATAAATCTGTTAAGGAGGCTCTTAATACATTATCATGTTTAAAATTTGATAACACACCACCACCACCATAATAACTGGTGTAATTTGTTTGATTATAAAATAAACCATCTTCTAAAATATAAACAACAAGCTTAGGCGTATTTACTGATAGTGTTCCGAATTTAATTTTTACATCAACTGAAATAGTATTATCACTTAGCGTAGGTGTTAACGCCAAACCAACATCAGCACCCGCAGACGCTAAATTAACAATTTGATTTACATTACTAGGCTCTGGATATGTCCATGTAATCGTTCTGTTTAACATTGCTGTTGGATAGCCCGTTAACCCCACAAGATTCTCTAGCGCAGAAGCATTATAAGTATAAGGATCAAAATATCCACTAGAAGGATTTGTGCTTGCTCGGTGAATTGCCACAGTAACTGATTGGTCAGTTGCCAAATCTACTTGTTCAATACCATAAGAAACTCTAGGACACCAGCCACACCATGTTCCTGTATAATCCTCAATCAAAACATTTCTAACGAATTTTGTTGGTAGCTCTAATACGGTAACTTGTAAAGTTTCACTTGTTAATCCGTTATAAGTGGCCACAACATTTAATACACCAGATGTTTGCGATGTATAATTAATACCACTAATACTAGTACCATTAACCGATAAACTTGCAGAATTAGACACTACGGTACCAGTGTCCGTAATTACATTAAAAAATATAGCATCACCAACATACACATCACTGCTAGATTGTCTAGTTACTGTTATACTTGTAGCAGAACTTCCACCTCCTGAATCATCACTACTATCACCACTGCAACCCGTGAAAATTAATGTTAAAGCAAAAAATAAAGATTTTAAAATGTAGTTAGTTTTCATGAAAGATTTTTTTTATTAATTCGTTCGCTAATATAAACTTTTTTTAAATTTTTGGTAGTATTATTGTAGGATTGCTAATAAAAAACCAAAATTAAAAATGAAAAACGTCTATTTTTTATTAATATTTCTAACAATATCTAAATTCAATAATGCTCAAGAATTACCGAACATAACATTAAAAAGCATTGATGATAAAACGGTATCAATTCAAGAACTTGCGAATTCTGACACCGTTAAAGTTTTTAGTTTTTGGGCCACATGGTGTGTACCTTGTATTAATGAGCTTGATGCCATTAGTGAGGTCTATGACGATTGGCAAGAAGAAACAAATGTAGAAATTATTGCTATTTCTACTGATGATTCTAGAACAAAAAAACGTGTTATTCCACTTGTAAATGGTAAAGGTTGGGAATATCAAATTCTACTCGATGATAACCAAGATCTTAAACGCGCATTAAACATTGCTGTATTGCCCTATCTTATTGTCGTTAAAAATGGAGAAATCGTATATCAACATACCGGATATACTCCAGGAAGTGAGGACGCCTTATATGAAGTGATTAAAAAGCACTCTAAATAATAGCATAAAAATTACCAACTACTAGCTAAATACCAATACTATGAAAAAACTGATGCTGCTGTTAGTTTTTTGTCTATCAGGACAATTTATTTTTGCACAATTACTAGATAACTTAAGAATAGGGTTTGAATCTAATTCTGCTTGGTATAATGATGACAAAAAAACGGGTTCGTTTTATGACAATGAAAATCAAGACGGCGACAAACACCTCAGATTTAATAACTATCTAAAATTAGATTACACGTTTTTAGAAAACTTTACGGCTACAGTACAAGTAGAATCCTATGAACCATATGCCTTAATTAACTACTCTCCAAATTTTGAAGGTACCAATATAGGTACTTATGCTTTAAATTATCGGAATTCTAAATTTAACGTTACCGCTGGTCATTATTATACACAGTTTGGTAGCGGATTAATATTAAGAACTTGGGAAGACAGACAACTAGGCCTTAACAATGCCTTATTAGGAGGTAAAGTTGAATATGAACCAATAGAATCCGTTTCGTTAACAGCTTTATATGGCAAACAACGATATGGGTTTAAAACGTCTGACGGTGAAATATTTGGGGCAAACGCAGAAATTAACCTCTCTTCTATTATGAGTTTAGAAAAATCTTCTTTAAGTCTCGGCCTAAGTTATGTCGGCAGGAAAGAAGCAATTGATTTTGAAGACCCAGAATTTAATGAATTGACTAATGCATTTTCTGGAAGACTAGATTATTCAGAAGGTAACTTTTACTCTAGTTTAGAATATGTTAATAAGAGTGATGATACTGTTGTACAATTGAGTCAATTATCTAATGCTTTTGTAAAACCAGGAAATGCTATTCTATTTAATACTGGTTTTTCTCAAAAAGGATTTGGATTAGACGCTACATTTAGAAGGCTTGAAAACATGTCGTTTTACTCTGAACGTAAAAAAGACGGTAACTTGTTTCTAGAAAACATTGTTAACTACACACCTGGTTTAACGAAACAGCATGATTATTTATTAACTAATATTTTTGTTTATCAGGCACAATCTCAGGTTTCATTTTTAGATCCAGGCATTTTAAAAGCAGGAGAAATAGGTGGTCAAATAGACCTATTTTATAAAATAAATAAAGACACACCTCTTGGTGGAAAGTATGGCACAAAACTAGCCTTTAATGTTTCGTATTGGGCGGGCTTAAAAGGAGATTTTGATTATGGAAACCAAGACTATAGCACAGATCTCTTCGGTTTTGGCAATAAATACTTCTCGGATATTAATTTTGAAGTTCGAAAAAAATGGAGTCCAAAATGGAGTACTATATTTTACTACGTGAATCAATATTACAATAAAAAAGAAATTGAAGGAAACTTTGGTGCTGACCCTATTAAAACTAATATTCTTGTTGCGGAAGCCACGCACAAACTAGGTGGAGGAAAATCTATTAGGTTTGAAGCTCAAAAGTTATGGTCAGATTCTGAATCTCATGACTGGACAGGAGGAACTTTTGAATTTAATTTAAACTCAAGATATTCATTCTATGTTAATGATATCTACAACAGTGGAGATGATGGGGATACTGCAGAAACGCATTATTTTAATGTAGGTGGTAGTTATACCAAAGGTGCTACTAGATTAGGATTAAATTATGGAAGACAGCGCGCTGGACTTATATGTGTTGGTGGTGTATGCCGCTATGCTGCTGAAGCTACTGGTGTTAATGCTAATTTAACGATGTCTTTTTAGAACCGATATTAATAAATAAGTATATCCTGTCTTTGATTCTACTTAAATTTTAAAGGCAGGTGAATTACTTTTTTAGTTTCAAAAAACGCTTCATCAAAATAATCAGAAAGCAAGAATGCTTTTACCGTTTTGTACTGCTTCAATTCTTCTGTTAAATCACCTCCTTTTAAATAAAGAATACCATTTTTCAATTCATTTTTCTGAGTACGAGCTACTTTTCCTTTTACCCAAGTCGTAAATTCTGGCATCGTCGTTACAGCTCTACTTACAATAAAATCGTAGGTTTCATCTATTGCTTCTACCCTACTATGCGTTGTTTTTATATTAGTGAGTTCTAATTCTTCAGCAACAGCATTAATAACTTTTAGCTTTTTA
Organism: Winogradskyella thalassocola; assembly: GCF_900099995.1. GTDB lineage: Bacteria > Bacteroidota > Bacteroidia > Flavobacteriales > Flavobacteriaceae > Winogradskyella > Winogradskyella thalassocola. The sequence goes on along the minus strand of NZ_FNCZ01000001.1, from coordinate 1,499,158 downwards.
TTGATGCTATCCACCAAATGAAATTGACATTCTGGAAACATAATCGCCAAAGGCACCCCCGGAAATCCTCCTCCTGTACCAACATCTAAGATAGATGAACCTGGTGCAAAATTGATCACTTTTGCAATACCTAAAGAATGTAAGACATGTCTTAAATATAACTCATCAATATCTTTACGAGAAATCACGTTGATTTTACTATTCCAATCTTTATATAACGCTTCTAAAGCTTCAAATTGTTGAATTTGAGTTTCAGTTAAATTTGGGAAGTATTTTAAGATCAATTCCATTTTTAAAAATTTTAGCAAAAATACTTAATTTTAATCTGCATAATTTAACGTTCGTCGAATAAGGTTGCTTTTTATTTATTAACTATCTTTGCATTGCTATAATGATTTCTAATCCCTAACGTTATAATATAAAAAAACTGATTAAATGGCACAACAAACCGTAAAATTCTCTCGAACGGATTCTGCAAAGTTCTTCAGAACACTTAACAAACGCGTTAATAGTTACTTTAAAGACAACAATATAAAAAAAACAGGAAACTGGAAACTATACACAAAGGCTATAGTAATGTTTACATTATTACTTGGACCATTAGTAGTATTATTAACGGTTGACAACATACCAGTATGGCTTCAAATTATAGCGATGATGATTATTGGTGTTGGAATGGCAGGTGTAGGCATGAATGTTATGCACGATGCCAACCATGGTTCCTTTTCTAGTAAAGAATGGGTAAACAAATTGATGGGAAGCAGCATTCATATATTAGCTGGTAACGATTACAACTGGAAAGTACAACACAATGTATTACACCACACCTATACCAATATTCAAGGCCATGATGAAGACATTGATGCCGGACGAATAATTCGTTTTTCTAAACATGCTAAATGGTTAAAGATTCATAAATACCAAAAGTATTACGCCTTCTTATTATACGGATTGCTAACTGTAAATTGGGCGATTACAACCGATTTTAAACAAACGTACCAATATCTTAAAAGAAAATTATCTTATGGTGAATTTCCTAATCCTGCGACACAATGGACTAAGTTAATTATTGGTAAGATATTATACTATTCTATTTGGGTTGTTTTACCATTGGTTTTAGGTTATGCTTGGTGGCAAGTTTTAATTGGGTTTTTAATTATGCACTATACAGCTGGTATGATTCTAAGTGTTGTTTTTCAATTAGCACACGTTATGCCAAATACAGAAATGCCTTTACCAGATGAGAATGGAAACATGAAAAATACTTGGGCAATTCACCAATTATTTACAACGTCTAATTTTTCACCTAAAAGTTGGATTGTTGAGTTTTACACTGGAGGTTTAAATAGACAAGTTGAACATCATTTGTTTTCAAACATTAGTCATGTTCATTATAAAAACATAGCAGATATCGTAAGAGAAACAGCGCATGAATTTAGTTTACCTTACAACGAATATAATTCTATTTGGAAAGCTATTTCTGAGCATTATCAACAACTAAAAGAATTAGGTAGAAAGCCAAGCATGGCATAATATAAGTTCCAGTTTTAAAACAACCAACTACAATGAATCAACTATCGGATAGAATTAATAGTCTAGCCACCTCAGCTACGCTTGCTATGGCAGCAAAAGCTAGAGAACTTAGAGCAGAAGGAAAAGACATTATTGGATTAAGTTTGGGAGAACCAGATTTTAATACACCTGATTTCATTAAAAACGCAGCAATTGAAGCCATCAACCAAAACTACAATAGCTATACTCCTGTGGATGGTTACGTAGAATTAAAAGAGGCGATTATTAAAAAATTTAAACGCGATAATAACCTCAACTATACTTTACCACAGATTGTAGTTTCTACAGGTGCAAAACAGTCATTAGCTAACATAGCTGCTGTGATGCTTAACCCTGGTGATGAAGTTATTTTACCTTGTCCGTATTGGGTAAGCTATAGTGATATTGTAAAATTAAGCGATGGAGTTCCTGTAGAAGTTCAAACTTCAATTGATAATGATTTTAAAATGACAGCCGAGCAATTAGAAGCTGCCATTACACCAAAAACCAAAATGATTTGGTACAGTTCTCCTTGTAACCCAAGTGGATCAGTTTACAGTAAAGCTGAATTAAGAGCTTTGGCTGATGTGCTTAAAAAGTATCCAAATATTTATATCGTTTCAGACGAAATATATGAACATATTAATTTTAAAGGAGGTCATTTTAGTATGGCTGAATTTGAAGATATGTTTGACAGAACTATAACCGTAAATGGAGTGTCTAAGGCATTTGCCATGACAGGCTGGAGAATTGGTTACATCGGAGCACCAGATTGGATTGCTAGAGCATGTAACAAGATGCAAGGTCAAATTACGAGTGGTGCCAATTGTATTGCGCAACGTGCCGTAATTACGGCTTTAGAAGCAGATCCATCAAGCATTAAATATATGGTTGATGAGTTTAAAGAAAGACGTTCACTGATATTAAATTTATTGAGCGAGATTGAAGGTTTTAAAACCAATGAGCCAGAAGGAGCATTTTATGTGTTCCCTAATATCTCTTCATACTTTGGAAAAACCATTAAAGGAAAAACGATAAATAACGCCTCTGATTTTTCTCTATTTTTACTTGAGGAAGCTTTAGTTGCTACTGTTACGGGTGAAGCTTTTGGAAATAAGGATTGTATCCGAATTTCTTATGCAGCTTCTCAAAACGATATTAAAGAAGCCATTAAACGTATTAAGACTGCGTTGAGCTAAACATATAATAAGCTATTTTATTAAGAAAAGAAGTTGTAACATTATATGTTGTAACTTTTTTTTATGACTTATTTTGAATTGACCAATTTATAAAATAAAAATGTCAGGCGATTTTAAACGCAAGCCACTAGAGCAACGCTTGCAAAGACAGAGACTTTCAACACCATAGAAGTTGCATGGCTGGTTTTACACATTCGAGGTGATTTAACACGTTGTTTAATACCAAACAAGGATTTTTGACATGCCTTTTTAAAATTGTATTTAACAGTGCGTTTATAATTAGAATTCAATAACCCTCTAGTTGTAAAATGAGAACGTTTAGCGCCAACTGTTTTAGGTTCTATGTCATTTGTTATTCTCGTTTTCATAATTAGCATTATTTAAATAAAGAAGTATTTCTCGGTTTTTGAGAAAATACAAAAATTCTAATAAAATCCCTCAAAAACGGACCATAAACCATCATTTTAACGTCAAAAAGAGTAAAAATGATACTATTTTCATTTATTCGTAACACTAAATATTCAAAATAAATATCAGATATCTTCTTAAGATTAGTATACCATCAGCCAAAGCAAACCTCCCAGTATTAAAAGTGATACTCCGATTACTTTTAACCAAAGTATTTGATTTTCCTTTTTTAATTTATGCCTAATCATTTTTAATTGTTGTGGTGTTACTTTTGGAAAATTGTATTCGACCTTCCTTTTTTTATCATAACCACCAAGCGTCTTTCTAAATCGCCTCGATTTATCAAGCATAATATTCTTGTTACTTTTTAAAGTACTAATCATGGATCCACCTAAAGGCATAAGTTTATTTTTTTAGTATAAATTAATAAGTCAATAATTCAACAATACCATCAGTTGAATACGCCAAGACACAACAAAAAACAATTATTAAAATACAAGTGAGCACTATTACTTTTAGCATTCTCACTTTTCGTTCTTCTCGTAACCGTTTCCCTATTTCCTTTAACTGCTTCGTCGTTGCTTTTGGCAAATTATATTCCGTTTTACTACGCGAATTATAACCACCAAGCACAGTCTTAAACCTATCGCGCTGTGGAAGTTGACTTCGATTATAGTTAATGACATTCATTGAGTTAGAAGGCATAATTCTTTAGGTTTTAAATTTAAAACTGAGGTATAAGGATTCACATCAATACATCATGCAACATGTGATATAGGTTATAAAAGACACGAAACTGTGTCAGTTAAAAGGATCAGTGTATACGCTTAAAATAAAGCGATGAGAAAGATGGCAAATACAGATAGTTTTAAGATAACAGCTGTATGATTTACCGTATTGAATTGAATAGATTTTGAGCGTTGTCTAATTCCAAATACAGATTTTGAAGCTAACGTTCTGAAGTTTTGTTTCACTATGGATTTGTAATTTGAATTTAATAATCCTTGCGTTGTAAAATGAGATACCTCTATGGGTTCTGGTACAAATTCTAATGTGGTGTTTAAAGCTAATTCCATGATTGATAATTTAATTGGTTATACAAATAAGACGCACAACCCATATAAATGTTACAGCTTGTGTTTCAACTATATCGGGAATTTGAGTATTAAAAACTCACAAAGTATTAGTAAAAATATAGGCTAGCTATGTTTTGAAAAAATCTTAAAAAAAGTTGAAAATTTATCTATTCCTCCAGAAAAAAGGAGTTAATAATATCAGAACTGTAAACAATTCTAATCGTCCAATAAGCATTAAAAATGACGCCCACCATTTTCCTAAAGGTGGTAAGGCTGCATAATTATTTACTGGTCCGAAATCTCCCAAAGCAGGTCCGACGTTTCCTAAACTAGATGCTGACAATCCAATCGCAGATGTAAAATCCATATTAAACATAGAAAACACCAAGGCTCCAACAATAAAGGACAACATATAAAGAATAAAGAAACCAAGTACGTTAAATACAATATCCTTAGATACCGATTTACCATTATAGCGTACAGGAATTATAGCATTAGGATGTAAAGCGCGCTTAAATTCTAAAAAACTGTTTTTAATTAAAATTAATTGACGCATTACTTTTACACCACCAGAGGTACTTCCTGCAGAACCACCCAAAAACATCATTCCAAAGAAAAAGACCGTTAAGAATGGAGTCCACATAGTATAATCGGCACTTATAAACCCTGTTGTTGTAATTACAGTCAACACCTGAAATAAAGCATGTCTAAGGGCACTTTCCGCTTCACCTAAAACCATTGGATGAATTATAGTGGACTGCGAAACATCAGCCTTAAAATAGATTAAAACGGCCGCTATGAGTGTAAAAATGACAATAAATTTAAAGTACAGTTTAAATTCTTCATCATTTAAAATTTTTGAAACTTTTCCTTTAAATAAATAATAACTAAGTACAAAATTAGTACCAGCCAAAAACATAAAGAAAATAATAATGTATTGTATTAACGGATTATCATTCCAATAGGCAACACTCGCATTTTTAGTAGAAAAACCTCCAGTAGACAACGTGCTCAACGCATGGTTTATAGCATCAAAGAAAGACATACCTGCAAGTTGTAAAAGCAGTGTTTCCGCAACAGTATACCCCACATAAATAAGCCATAACCGCTTAGCGGTGTCTGTTATTCTTGGGTGTAACTTATCTGCACTCGGCCCTGGAGCTTCTGCAGTAAACAATTGCATACCTCCTACTCCTAATAATGGTAATATGGCAATCGCTAAAACGATAATACCCATACCTCCAATCCAATGGGTCATACTTCTCCAAAACAGAACGCCTTCAGGAATTATCTCAATATCATTTAAAATACTAGCACCAGTCGTCGTATAACCAGACATGGTTTCAAAAAAAGCATCGGTAAAAGATGGAATAGCACCAGTAGCCACATAAGGTAGTGTTCCTGTAAGCGACATTACAATCCAGCCAAAAGCCACAACAATATAACCTTCGCGTTTATTCATTTCCTTGCGATGGTCTTTAGTTCTGTACATTGCCAACCCCCCTATTAAAAGGGTTACGAGACCTGCTAAAAATAATTCTAAAGTTACACCGTCTTTGTAGATAAGACTTATTAATGTTGCAGTAAGCATAAAGCCACCATTAAACATTAATAGCAATCCAAAGAAGTGAAAAATAATTTTATAATTAAGTTTTATACTAGACATATCGCTATTAAGAGAAAAAACGTTCTACTTCAGAAATAGACCGTGGTAAACAACAAACCACAACGCGATCTCCAGGTTGAATTTTGAAACTTCCTAATGGTATTGATCCTTTTCCATCTCTAATCACACCACCAATAATAGCGGATTTTGGAAATTTTACATCCTTAATAACCTTATTTGTTATTTTAGATTTAGGTTTTACTACAAACTCTAAAAGCTCAGCATTCATGTTGGTTAACTTAGTCATGGCAACCACCTCTCCTTTTCTTATGTACCTAAAGATATTGTTTGCTGCTAGTAATTTTTTATTGATTAAAGTATCAATTCCAATAGATTGTGATAATTGATAATAATCCATATTTTCAACCAAGGCAATGGTTTTCTTTACGCCTTTCGATTTCGCTAACAGACAAGACATAATATTCGTTTCTGAATTACCTGTTACCGCAATAAAGGCATCCATATCCGAGATATTTTCTTCATCTAAAATATCCACATTTCTTCCATCACCACATATAACTAAAGCATTAGGAATATCTTCAGCTAACTCTTCAGCTTTTCCTCGCCTGTTCTCTACTAATTTAACATTAAATTTACTTGAGCATAAGTCCTTAGCCGTTTGGAAACCTATTTGGCTCCCACCAAGAATCATAACATTCCTAATAGCAACTTTAACCTTTCCTGATAGTTTAAATAACTCATCATCACCTCCTTTAGACGTCACAAAAACAACTTTATCTCCTTCTTTAAAAATGGTATCACCACGAGGAATAATAGTGTATTGTGTCCCTAAACGTTGAATTGCAATAGGAATAAAATTTAATTCAGGATAAATCTCCGCCGCTTCTTTCACCGTTTTGTCTACAAAAGTTGCTGTTCTCGACAAACGTAAACCTAACATGGTTAATGCTCCGTCTTCAAACTCATACGTATCATTAAAACCATATTGATTTAAAAGCAATTCAATTTCAGAAGCCGCTAAAGATTCTGGTGAAATTAATTCATCAATTCCAAATTTCGAAAACCCAACAGTTTCCTTATTATCAATGAACTCAGTATTAGAAATTCTAGCAATGGTACGCTTTGCACCCAATTGTTTTGCTAAAACACAAGCAGTAATATTTGTAGTTTCCGAAGAAGTTACAGCAATAAATAAAGCTGCTGTATCTATACGCGCATCTCTTAAAATTGAAATAGAAGTAGCATCTCCCTTTATAGTTCTAATATCCAAGTGTTCAGCAGCATATCCTAAACTATCTTTTTTTGTATCAATTAAAGTGATTTCTTGTGATTCGTAGGATAAAAGTTTCGCCAAATGAAATCCTACTTCACCTGCACCTGCGATTATTATTTTCATTATATTTCTTTGAAATAAGCGTACAAATATACTTATAAGTTACAAGTTATAAAGAGCCTATGGTGTATAAAGTTAATTACACGGGTAAAACGCATAAGTTCATGCTTCCACAGTAAATTAATCTTAAGAACCAAGAGTAATCTTTTTTAAATCATTACAAAATCATGAAACTTTATTTCAACTTTAAATACTTCCAACTTTAAGTACTTATAACTTATCCATATATTTGCGAAAAATTTTTATGGCTGAAAAAGTAAACCCATATAAGGACAGTGACCAATCTAAAAAGGATCAGGTCACTAAAATGTTCGATACTATTTCTAAAGAATATGATGGTTTAAATCGCGTAATTTCTTTCGGAATAGATGTAAAATGGAGAAATAAGGTTGTAGAAATGGTGGCCAAAACCAAACCTGAAAACATTTTAGACATCGCAACAGGAACAGGCGATTTAGCGATTAGTTTAACCTCTACAAACGCTAAAGAAATTATTGGTTTAGATATTAGCGATGGCATGCTAGAAGTTGGTCGTAAAAAAATTAGCTCTAAAAATTTAGACGGTATTATTTCTATGATTATTGGTGATTCTGAAGATTTACCTTTTGAAGACAATACCTTTGATGCCATAACAGTAGCTTTTGGCGTTCGTAATTTTGAACATCTTGAAAAAGGACTTGCAGAAATTTTAAGAGTATTAAAACCTAATGGTCTTTTTGTTATTCTTGAAACGTCTGTTCCTACAAACCCTATTTACAAAGCGGGTTACAACGTTCATTGCAAACTAATTATGCCGACTATAGGAAAACTCTTTTCTAAAGATAAAGTTGCTTATAGCTATCTAAGCGAATCAGCGTCCCTTTTTCCTTATGGTGAGGCTTTAAACAATATTTTAAGAAAAATTGGGTTTATTAATGTCATAGACCTACCACAAACCATGGGAGTGGCAACTATTTACTCAGCATCTAAAGCATAATATGAAGCATTTTTGTATAATTTTCGTATTTTTATTAGCGTTTCAAAGTTCTTCTGCACAACTTTTTACGAAAGAAAAAGTCGCAAACTCTGTAGATAACATTGATCAAAAGTTTTTGACTTGGGGTTATTTTATAGGCTTCAATCAATATGACTTTAATTTTGACTACAACGAAGATTTAAAAGATATTCTTGTTGATAAAACTTTTGGCTTTCATTTAGGTCTTATTGGAGACATGCGTATTAATGATTACATGAATTTGAGACTAGAGCCTGGAGTATTCTTTACCACCAGAAATTTAGTTTATGACGAAAGCTATTTTCAAGGCACAGAATTTAATGATTCTGATTTGCTTAGAGAAGTAAAATCGACATACGTACATATTCCACTTTTATTAAAAATATCAACAAAACGTATTAATAATTTTAAACCGTTTATTGTTGGTGGTATTTCTACAGCTTTAAACCTATCTAGTAATCAAGATAACCCAAACGACAATAGTTCTGGTGAGTTTAGAATGACAAAAAACACCTATTTCTACGAACTTGGTTTTGGGATTGACCTTTATTTACAATACTTCAAATTTACACCTTCTATTCGTGGCGTTTTCTCAATGAATGACGAAATTATTAAGGATGTTGATCCTAATAGCCCATGGACAGGCAATGTTTCAAAAATGCAAACCAGAGGTGTTTTTATAAATTTTACATTTCAATAGTCCGTCGTCTAAACTCACTTAAAAGAATTGCCGTTGCATTTGCTACATTTAAGCTTTCCGTTGCTTTAATCGTACCAAATTGAGGAATTGTTACTTTTCTATTCACTACCGTTTCAATAGCTTCAGAAATCCCATTGGCTTCATTGCCGAGAATTATAATTCCTTGCTCAGGTAAAGTTGCTGTGTAGATATTTTCACCTTCTAAAAATGTTCCAAATATAGCTGTTTTACTAGCCTCTAAATAGTCTTGTAAATCTACATATCGAACATTTACACGGGTTAAAGACCCCATCGTTGCTTGTACGACTTTAGAGTTATAGCAATCCACAGTATTTTGACTACATACTAAATCCTTAATACCATACCAGTCGCAAAGTCTAATAATGGTTCCTAAATTACCCGGATCTCTTACGTCATCTAAAGCTACAATTAAACCATTGTCTTGAGTGGGTATTTCTATTGGAATTTCAAAAATGGCTAAAGCTGTATTCGGATTTTTAAGTGCTGATATTTTTTTTAATTCGACTTCTGAAATTTCTGAAGTAAAATCCACTGAAGCATCAAAAATTGACTCCGTAGTATAGAGATGTTTCAAGATATAGTCCGACTTTAGAAATTCTGAAATTCCCTTAATCCCTTCGACAATAAACAAACCGTTTTGTTGTCTGCCTTTTTTTTGACTTAAACTTTTAATTAACTTTATTTGATTCTTTGATAACATTAAAATGTCTTTACATTTGTTGAATGAAACGCTTAATTATACAAAGTAAACCTATTTTGATTTAATAACGTTTCGAAATTAAAGTGACTATACTATTTCTAAAGAAGAAATGGTATTATTTTTGTTTTATTAATAGCATTAAAATAATTCATCAAATTTAACTTTGCAACATACCACTTTAACATCATTTACTAACTACAACTCCCTGTATCGCTACACATTGCTTTTGTTAAGCATAGTGATGCTAAGTTCTTGTAATGTTGTAAAGCGCGTTAAAGATGGAGAACATCTTATTATTAATAATTCAATTGTTGCAGACAGTGTTCATGTGTCTGACGAACGTATTAATAATATAATCTCGCAAAAGGTTAACTCTGGTATGCGACGTTTTTTTAGCACTCCTTTAAAACTTCACATTTATAACCTTGCCAGACCAAATATAGATTCTATTCTAAATGCCAATATTCTAAGCGACTCTACCAAGGTTAAACGAAGAATTGCGTTACTTTCTAAAAAGCAATTTAATAAGCAAATAGAATTGCGACGCAATTTTAATGCATGGCTAAAACGTACTGGTGAAGCTCCTGTCATTTACGATGAAGACAAAACTATAAAAACAGCAAAAAACCTTCGGAAGTACTATTATAGCAAAGGATGGTTTAATAATGAGGTCACTTATGATGTAGAAAAAGATAGTAATAAGTTAGCTAAAGTGACTTATAAGGTTACAAAAAAGAAACCCTATATTTTAGACTCTTTAAGACCTATTATTAGTAGCAGTGCCATAGATTCTGTGTATCCGAAATTCATTAGTTCTACATTACTAAAAAAAGGAGAACAGTTTGATGAGCAGAATTATGAAAATGAACGCGAGCGCATTAACACCTACTTAAGGAATACTGGTTTTTATCATTTTGGACAAGATTATATCCGTTTTGAAATGGATACCATTAGCACCAACCATAAAGTACACACGGATTTAATTATAGCAAATAGAACTATTAGAGGTGACGACTCTACAACAACGACTCCTTTTAAAATCTATAAAATTAAGGAAGTCAATATTTATACTGATGATAATTTTAACAATCGGTTTAAAGCTATATCAGACACGGCGACCTACAAGGGTATTAATCTGTACAGTAAAGAAAAGTTGAGGTTTAGACCTAAAGCACTTACCGATGCCGTTTTTATTAATAAAGGGGACAACTATAGTGACTTAGCACGAAGTAGAACATCACGTTACCTGAATGATTTACAAATGTTTCGCTATCCAAATATTGATTTTGTTGAAAACGAAACTGACACGACACTAATTGCGAATATATTTTTAGAGCCTAAAAAGAAATACAGCTTAAGTTTTGATCCTGAAATTAACACGAGTAATATTCAAACTATAGGATTTTCATTCAGTACAGGTTTAAAAATCAGAAATGTCTTTAGAGGTGCCGAAACTTTAGAGATTTCAGGAATTGCAGCAATTGGAGCATCCAAAACACGTAATGAATTAGAGTCTTCCTTTTTTGATATTAACGAATTTGGTGGAAATATACGTTTAACCATTCCAAGGTTATTCAGTCCATTTAACACGGATAAGATTATTCCAAAATATATGTCTCCAAGTACCATTATAAACTTATCTGCAACGAGCCAACAAAATATTGGACTAGATAAACAAGCCATATCTGGTGTGTTTAGTTACAATTGGTACCCTTCTAGTACAGTTACTAATAACCTAGAATTGTTTAACGTTAATTTTGTAAAAAACTTAAACACTAGTAATTATTTTGGGGTCTACACCAACTCTTTTTCTAGTCTAAATTCAATAGCTCAAGACATCAATTATATCGGAAGTGATGAAAGCTTATATGATTCTAGCCTATCAGATTCATATGCTCCTGCAGATGTTTTTATCAATGACGTTTTGGCTGGTAATACGAGTTTAACATCTAATGATGACGATTTTTTAACTGTTAATAATATTGAAGAACGAAAAGAACGACTAACGGAAAACAACCTTATATTTTCAACAAGTTTCGATTATAAAAAAGACAAAAGAAAAAACATATTTGATAACGACTTCTCTGTTTTTAAAATAAGATTTGAGTTAGCCGGAAATTTACTTTCTAGTATCTCAAGTATTGCAGGCACTTCCAAAAATGATGCTGGTAATTATGAAGTTTTTGGCGTTGCGTTCTCACAATATTTTAAAACAGAAATCGATTATGTGAAGTACGTTGATTTAGGCAGAAAAAACGTATTGGCTTTCCGAAGTTACGCCGGAATTGCAATTCCGTACGGAAACTCTAACAGTATTCCTTTTGCTGAAAGTTTCTTTGCAGGAGGGCCGAATGACAACAGAGCCTGGACCGCCTACAACTTAGGCCCAGGTAGTTCTAAAACCACTAACGAATTTAATGAAGCTAATTTTAAAATTCACCTGAGCGCAGAACAACGTTTTAGCTTATTTGGGGCGTTTCAAGGAGCTATTTTCGTAGATGCTGGTAACATTTGGAATGTTTTAGATAACGTTACTGAAGACGCAGCAACATTCACCAATTTCAACTCTTTAAAAGACATTGCGGTAGGTTCAGGTTTTGGTATCCGTTATGATTTTGACTTCTTTGTGCTTCGTTTTGATATTGGTTTAAAAACGTATGACCCATCGCAAAGCGATAATAACCGCTGGTTTAGAGAATACAACTTTAGAAATGCGGTTTATAACATTGGAATCAACTATCCGTTTTAAGCAAGCCATTAATAATTGTTAAGGCATTATATTCAATAAAACGTTGAGTATATTATTTGCCTTACACTACAACGTTTTCGACATTTAATAACTGTTTAGGCGTCATAAATATTGAAATTTTACGTATTTTTGATAACATAAAATTTCAATCCAAAAATTATGAGTCATAATATTAAACCTGGAGTTGCCACAGGAAAAGAAGTTCAGAATATTTTTAAACATGCTAAAGAAAAAGGCTATGCTTTACCAGCTGTAAATGTCATTGGCTCGAACACAATTAATGCTGTTTTAGAAACTGCAAAAGCATTAAATGCACCTGTTATAATTCAATTTTCTAATGGAGGAGCACAATTTAATGCAGGTAAAAGTTTAAGTAACGAAGATCAAAAAGCGGCTATCGCAGGTTCTATTGCAGGCGCTAAACATATTCATCTTATGGCGGAAGCTTATGGTGTACCTGTAATTTTACATACAGACCATTGTGCTAAAAAATTATTGCCTTGGATTGATGGTTTATTGGATGCAAGTGAACAACATTTTAAAGAAACAGGAAAATCTTTATACAGTTCTCACATGATTGATTTATCTGAAGAACCAATTGAAGAAAATATAGAAATCTGTAAAAAATATCTTGAGCGCATGAGCAAAATGGGTATGACATTAGAGATTGAATTAGGTATTACTGGTGGAGAAGAAGATGGTGTAGATAATACAGATGTCGATGATTCTAAACTATACACACAACCAGAAGAAGTAGCATATGCTTACGAAGAATTAAGCAAAGTAAGTGATCAATTTACAATCGCTGCTGCATTTGGTAATGTTCATGGAGTTTATAAGCCTGGTAACGTAAAATTAACGCCAAAAATCTTAAAGAACTCTCAAGAATTCTTATCTAAAAAACATAATTTACCTCATAATCACATTGATTTTGTTTTCCATGGTGGATCGGGTTCTACAGTAGAAGAAATTAGAGAAGCAATTGGTTATGGTGTTATTAAAATGAATATTGATACCGATATGCAATATGCATTTTTAAGTGGTGTTAGAGATTACGTCCAAGACAATAAAGACTACTTACAAACTCAAATTGGAAATCCTGATGGAGATGATGTACCAAACAAAAAGTACTATGATCCTCGCGTTTGGTTGCGTAAAGGTGAAGATGCTTTTGTAGAAAGACTTAAAAAAGCATTCGAAGATTTAAACAATGTAAACACATTATAAGTTTATTTTTGTAAATATTTATTGACCCATTAGAACTTGTAATCAGAGTTTTAATGGGTTTTTATTTGATTGATAAAACTCGAATATTGAGATACTTTTCTCTATTTTTGAGTTATGTTTAATAAAATAGTAATTTTGTACGCTTTTTAATAGCAAAATATAACTAACTAAAAATACCGATTAGAGATTAAAATCAATAATCGTAAACCTGTCCTAAGACTCTAATTAGTTAGAGCTTTTGCTGAACATAGCCAAAGCATCTAAGTAGTATTATCGAAGGATTAAAATCGTAACCTAATATGGCTTGGTTTAAAAGAAAAGATAAAGGTATTCATACCTCAACAGAAGAAAAAAAAGATACCCCTAAAGGACTTTGGTATAAATCACCAACAGGTAAAATAATAGATACTAAAGAACTTGAACAAAATTTTTATGTGAGTCCTGAGGATGGATACCATGTAAGAATTGGAAGTAATGAATATTTTCAAATTTTGTTTGATGATAATAAGTATACGGAATTAGATGCGAATTTAACATCTAAGGATCCACTTAAATTTGAAGACACTAAGAAATATCCAGAACGTTTAAAAGCTGCACAAGCCAAAACGAATCTTAAAGATGCGGTACGCACAGCTGTTGGTAAATCTAATGGACAAGATTTAGTTATTGCCTGTATGGATTTTGCCTTTATTGGAGGTTCTATGGGATCTGTTGTAGGTGAAAAAATAGCAAGAGCTGCAGACTATGCTATAAAGAAGAAAACACCTTTAATGATTATTAGCAAATCTGGTGGTGCACGTATGATGGAAGCCGCTTTATCTTTAATGCAATTGGCTAAAACGTCAGTGAAGTTAGCTCAGATGGCAGATGCTGGCATTCCTTATATTTCTTTATGTACAGACCCAACAACAGGTGGTACAACAGCATCTTTCGCTATGCTAGGAGATATTAATATTGCAGAACCTGGTGCATTAATTGGTTTTGCTGGTCCTAGAATTGTAAGAGATACTACAGGAAAAGAGTTACCAGAAGGATTTCAAACTTCTGAATTTTTATTAGAACATGGGTTCTTAGATTTTATTACACATCGTAAAGACCTTAAGAAACGTGTTAATTTATATATTGATTTAATAAAAAATCAACCTGTACGGGCTTAAATAGAAATAGAAGACGAAGAAAGAGGTGTAATAACCTCTTTTTTTTTGCTTTAATTTTTAATCTTGAAACAATACATTATCAAAGCTAAGCAGTATTTAAGCCACTTAAAAAGTAAACAGAAAAACAAGTGCCTTCATTAACTTTACTTTCTACTTCAATTTTACCACCTATACTTTCAATATGATTCTTAGTAATATACAAACCAACTCCTCTCGAGTCTGGATGTTTATGAAAAGTCCCATTTAATGTAAAAAGCTTATTATAATTAGATTTTAAATCAATACCTAAACCATTATCTTTAATCTTAAGCACGACGAACTCATCTATTAAGCTACTTGAAAGTTCAATAGTTGCCAATCTCTCCGCTGATTTATATTTTATTGAATTTGTAAGAAAGTTGAGAATAATACTATCAATATAAGCTTCAATTCCCATAATTGAAAATCCTCTATCGACCTTATTTATAATTTTACACTTTTCCCTTTTCGCAATAGCACTGACGTTATAAATTGAGTTTTCGATATACTTATGCAACGACAGCTTGTTTAAAATATTAAATTTTTTAGGCTTGTCTAATCTCATTAAATTAAGATGATTTATTGTTTCATCGAGATTAGTCAAAGACCCCTTTAACATTTTATAATTTTCACTAGATTTTAAAGTGCCTTCAAATTCTTCTTCAAGAAATTCAGTAATCGAAAATAAATTACCAACATGCGTTCTAATATCGTGAGTAGCAATATGCGCGAAATCTTTTAATTTTTCATTTTGACCTTTAATAACATTCATTAAAAACTCCAAATGCCATGTTGCGGATTTTTGAGTCGATATATCTGTTATTTGAGCAATAAAATAGATAGGTTCATTAGCTTCATCTCTAACTAACGAAACGGATAATAGCGCCCAAACGACATAACCATTCTTATGAAAATACCTTTTCTCTATTTGATAGTTCTCAATCTCCCCATCAATTAATTGCTTCATATATGCTAAGTCCAATTCTAGGTCATCACGATGCGTAATATCTCTGAAATTGAGCTGATACAATTCCGCTTCCTCATACCCTAATAAGTCTATAATACTTTTATTAACCTTAATCCATACTCCTTCAGGACTCACAATAGAAATCCCTCCATTTGCATTATCAAAAATATTTTGAAATACTTTGTTTTTTAAGCGATCGAGATTTTTCGGCATGAAATAGCGTTGAGTATTGAATAACAAATTTAGATTATACTATAAATTAGTTTTAACTCAATAGATTATTATGTTATCATAAAAGCTAAAATTTCACAACGTATTAATTCAAACAGCATTAAATAAAATGAATCTAAGGTTTCTTAAAATAAATGGTAAATTCTGTTCCTATATCTACTTCACTCTTCACCTCTACTTTTCCTCCTAAAGATTCAATATGATTCTTAGTTATAAACAGTCCAATACCAATCGCATCTTCATTACAATGAAAGGTGTTATACATCTGAAATAGTTTGTCTCCAAATTTTTCTAAGTCAATTCCCAACCCGTTATCCTTAATTTTGAGGACTACATAATCATTCTGAAATACAGAACTTAACTCTATGATAGGTTTTCTTTTTTCAGATTTATATTTTATTGCATTAGTAATAAAATTAAGAATTATACTATCTAAATACGCTGGTATGGCTTTTACACATATAGTTTCATCTATGAGATTATATATGATAGCTTCAGCATTTTGCGCTAATGCAATAATATTGTAAGTGGCTTTTTCGGTATAATCATATAAATTGAGCACTTCCATCTTAGAATCCTCAATTTCTCTAATCTTGGCAACTTCTGTCAAATGCGATACCGTTTCTTGTAGGTTGTCGATGGCTCTTTTTAGTAATTGATAATTCTCATTATCTTTCAAGTTAGAATAATCTTCCTCTAAAAACTCGGTTAAAGACGTTAAGTTACCCGAATGTGATCTTAAATTATGAGTAACAATATTAGCAAACGATGTTAATCTTTCGTTTTGTTCTTTCGCCACACTAAGCATGGTTTTTAACTTATCCTCACTTTTTTTACGATTGGTAATATCTGTAAACTGCCATATCATATGTGGCCTTCCTTCCTTGAAATAGACTAAAGACACTGAGATTAACATCCAAAGGATAGAGCCATCCTTATGAAAATAACGTTGCTTTACACGGTATTTATCAATGTTACCATCAATAAGATTTTCAAATTTTTCTTCGTGAACACCAAGATCTTGGGCATAGACAATATTATGAATGTCCATATTAAAGAGTTCCCATCGTGTATATCCAAAAATATCGCAGACACTCTCATTAACTTTTAACCAATTCCCATTTAAATTCACAATAGCAATACCATTATAAGTATTGTTAAACGTGCGCTCTAAAACATCGTAAGCATTAGAGAAATTCCGCAAATGATTTGAAACTTTCATACATATCGTTTAATAAGGATTAATCAATTGAAAGCTATTTTGTTATTAGGGAAATCTTAGTTAGGACATAATTATACTCTTTAGGATATCAAAAAGTTACGAAAAAAATCCCAAATCACAAAAAAGTAGTATATTTGCCGCTCGAAAGAGAGGCTTTCGTGTACATAAAAATCATTTACAACAATATTAGCATGTATTTAGATCAAAAAGGTAAAGAGGAAATCTTTACAAAACATGGTGGTAATGCAAAGAATACTGGTTCTGCAGAAGGACAGATTGCATTATTTACGGCAAGAATTAATCACTTAACAGAGCACTTAAAGAAAAATCGTAAAGATTTTAACACTGAGCGTTCATTAGTAAAGTTAGTAGGTAAAAGAAGAAGCTTATTAGATTACTTAACTAAGAAAGATATCTTAAGATATCGTGCGATAGTTAAAGAATTAGGATTAAGAAAATAATCTCAATATAAAGGCCACGCATTTAGCGTGGCTTTTTGTTTTTATACAACTCAAACGTAAGAGTAAAACAATCGTAGAAAAAATAGCAGAAAAATCCTAAAATGATTTTAGGATTCGCGGTTTTTCATTGGTCACCAACAACAACTACACAACAACACAACGACCATTGTTTAATTTAGAATTAAAAAATTTATGATTCCAAAAGTTTTTAGAGAGGTCATAGACCTTGGTGATGGTAGAGAAATTTCTATCGAAACCGGAAAATTAGCAAAACAAGCGCATGGTAGCGTTGTTGTGCAATCAGGAAAATGTATGTTGTTATGTACAGTTGTTTCCAATTACGAGCAAAAAGACCTTAACTTTTTACCATTAACGGTAGATTATAGAGAAAAATTTGCTGCTGCTGGTCGTTACCCAGGTGGTTTCTTCAAAAGAGAAGCAAGACCTAGTGATGGAGAAGTATTAACAATGCGTTTAGTGGACAGAGTTTTACGTCCGTTATTCCCAAAAGATTATCATTCTGAAACTCAGGTGATGATTCAGTTAATGTCTCATGATCCAGAAGTTATGCCAGATGCTATGGCAGGATTAGCGGCTTCTGCTGCAATTCAATTATCAGATTTCCCTTTTGAATGTGCTATCTCTGAAGCTAGAGTTGGCCGTGTAAACGGAGAATTTGTAATCAACCCTACACCAGCACAAATGGAAGAGTCTGACTTGGACATGATGATTGGTGCTTCTGCAGATTCTGTAATGATGGTAGAAGGTGAAATGGATGAGATTTCTGAAGAAGAAATGGCTGACGCTATTAAGTTTGCACACGAAGCGATTAAAGTACAATGTGCGGCTCAATTAAGATTAGCAGAAGCATTTGGAAAGAAAGCTGTACGTGAGTACGAACCAGAAAGAGAAGATTTAGATTTAGAGAAGAAAGTACATGACATGGCATACGATAAAGTATATGCTATTGCAAAAGCTGGATCTGCTAAACATGAAAGAAGTGCTGCATTTCAGCAAATAAAAGAAGACATTAAAGCAACATTTTCTGAAGAAGAATTAGCAGATTATGGTGGTTTAGTTTCAGATTATTACAGAAAAGCTGAAAAAGCTGCGATTAGAGATTTAACCTTAAATGAAGGGTTACGTTTAGATGGTCGTAAGACTGACGAAATTAGACCAATCTGGTGTGAAGTAGATTACTTACCATCAACTCATGGTTCTGCAGTTTTTACACGTGGAGAAACTCAAGCGCTTGCAACAGTAACCTTAGGGACTTCTAGAGATGCAAACCAAATAGATATGCCATCTCAAGAAGGTGAAGAGCGTTTCTATTTACATTATAACTTTCCTCCTTTCTGTACAGGAGAAGCTAGACCAATCCGTGGAACATCTCGTAGAGAAGTAGGACATGGTAACTTAGCACAACGTGCATTAAAAGGAATGATTCCTGCAGATTGTCCTTACACAGTACGTGTTGTATCTGAAGTTTTAGAATCTAACGGTTCTTCTTCTATGGCAACAGTCTGTTCTGGTACAATGGCGTTAATGGATGCTGGAGTTCAAATGACAAAACCAGTTTCTGGTATTGCAATGGGATTAATTTCTGATGCAAACTCTGGAAAGTACGCTGTATTATCTGATATTTTAGGGGATGAAGATCACTTAGGAGATATGGATTTCAAAGTTACAGGTACTGCAGATGGTATCACAGCTTGTCAAATGGATATCAAAGTAAAAGGTTTGTCTTACGAGATTTTAGTAAATGCTTTACAACAAGCACGTGCTGGCCGTTTACATATCTTAGAGAAATTGACAGATACAATTGCTAAACCTAATGCTGATGTTAAAGAACACGCACCTACAATGGTGACAAGACGTGTTCCTAACGAATTTATTGGAGCCTTAATTGGACCTGGTGGAAAAGTTATTCAGGAAATGCAAAAAGAAACTGAGACGACTATCGTTATAAACGAAGATCCAGTTACTGAAGAAGGTATTGTTGAAATCTTAGGTGTAGGTAAAAAAGGCATTGATGCTGTAATGGCAAAAATTGATGCTATTTTATTTAAGCCTACTGTTGGTAGCGTATACGAAGTAAAAGTTATCAAAATGTTAGATTTTGGTGCGGTTGTGGAGTATTTGGATGCACCAGGAAACGAAGTATTATTGCACGTATCTGAGTTAGCTTGGGAACGTACAGAAAATGTATCTGATGTTGTAAACATGGGTGACGTTTTTGATGTAAAGTATTTTGGTCTAGATCCAAGAACACGTAAAGAGAAAGTATCTCGTAAAGCATTGTTACCAAAACCAGAAGGTTATGTAGCAAGACCACCAAGAGATGATAAACGCCCTAGTGGACGTGATAATAATAGAGGAAGAGATAATCGTGGACGTGATAACAGACGTGATGATCGTAAGCCTAGAGAAGATAAAAAAGAGGATTAATTATTCCATCTTTTTAATTGATAAAACCGTCATAGTGTATTCTATGACGGTTTTTTTTTATAACATTATATTAAAAAATGTATGACGCCAAATCATAGCCTCGATTGTATAAAAGGAGTTTAGGGTAAAAAATACTGAAACATTGGATTAATCCATCGATCTATTTTACCTTCTGTTTTATTCTTTTATTTGAAATAACACATTTTTAATAATTGTATATGTTAAGTAAGAAATTAATTTTTTATCCAAATATTACAGGCATACTTCTCCCCATTTAGTATTGGAGACCCTTGATGATAAGATTGAGGTATAACACTGTTGTCTTCATTTAAGTTTTGAAATATAAGTAGCCTTCCCACTTTTGGAGTTACACTAAAGTTTACTTCAGAAAAATACGTTTCACCTCCTAAAAAGCCTTCGTTTAAGTACAAAAGGCACGTTAATTTTCTTTTTATAACAAGGGCATCAAAATGAGGTTTAAACTCTTCAAATTTATAATACCTTACACATTGTAAGCTTTCAATCTTATCAATATTACACCCTAAAAGAACAGCAATTTTCTCCTTTAAAGCAGAAACAATTGGTATAGTCTGCTGGGTTTCTATCATTGCCGAGCTACTTGTTCTATGGTCTGATACTTTTGTTCCAGAACCTCCAGCTACTCTACTTCGTTGAAATGATTTATTTTCTTCATAAAAATCGATAATCTGTTTACAATCTTTTTCAGAAATAAAATCATCTATTATTTTTATGCTTTTTAGATACTTTTTATCTTTCTCTTGTTCCTTCTTATATTCTTCTAAGAGTTTTTTAGAAGGATTATATGTTGCTTCTTCTTTAAGAATAATAATTGCCCCTTTTAAAAGGTTCTGAAATTCGTCTGCAGAAATGGTATAATCCTTTTTGTCGTGTTCAAAAATTAAAATTTTTTCTTTGTCAATTTTTAGCACAGCATAAATAAAAGTTTGATTTTCTGTAGTTCTTACGAGTAAACAAGGAGTAATAATATCTTCGTGATTATCTATTTCAGAATCAATTTGAAAAATTAATAAGTCTGAAAAAAAACTATTTAAAAGATCCGGAAGTTTCGAATAATCAAAAATACCATCTGTTTTTTTTAGCGCGTCTCTTATACTCGACCTAGCAATTTTAAAACCACTAGCCTCAATGAATCTTTTCAAGGTTAAATAGTAGGAATGAATCATTAAATCGAATAGAGAATGTTTAGAAGACATAGATTAAAATTTTGGTAAAAAAAAGCAACTATTTCACATCACTTTTAATTTAATTTTTCAGAGATAAACGTAAAAGTAATCAATCTGACCGAAACTTATAGTGATGTTAATTTCAATCACAGTATTCAATTTTTAATTTAACTCGTAATAGAAACCCTAAATGAAAACGTCCATTTAGGGTTTCTTTGTTTTCAATTTTACGCTAAAACATTCTCAATCAATTCATTTTTAAATCAGAAGCTATTTCAAAGTACTATTAAAGTTAATTCTTACAATGTTAAATAAAAACTAAAAACAATCTAAACACAAAAAGCCAACGTACATCTATTTTAATCAGTCAAACCACAAACAACATATATGGCCACAAAAACAACACCCTCAAAAAATAGAACTAAAAAACTATCAAACCAGTTAAATTTATTTCTCAATAGTAAATCAAAAACAGACAACCCAAATAATAAAATTGTTTTATTCAGTTCGTTTTTACTTCTCGTCTTAGGGGTATATTTCCTTTCTGTTTTTTACGGTGATTTTGAACAATTTAATGCTAACAAAATGAGTACCACACTTGGGTATAGCTTTATAGTGTTAGCAACAACTCTTTTAGCCTTTAAGGTTTTATTCTTTATTTATAAAGCGTATAATTATTTTAAATACAAGCCTATCGCTTCTGTTTCGGACAACGAATTGCCAACGGTTACGGTTATTGTGCCTGCTTATAACGAAGGAAAACAAGTTTGGGACACCTTAATGAGTTTAGACAATAGCAACTATCCAAAACATAAAATTCAGATTATTTCTATTGATGATGGCAGCAAGGACGATACTTGGGATTGGATGCTTGATGCCAAAACGAAATTAGGAGATCGTTTAGAGATCTATCAGCAACCGGAAAACCAAGGGAAACGTCACGCACTTTATCGTGGATTTAATTTAGGTACAGGTGATATTTATGTCACAGTAGATAGTGACTCGATCGTTACTGAAGATACACTTAGAAACTTAGTTAGTCCTTTTATTAAAGACGAAAACTGTGGAGCAGTTGCAGGAAATATTAGAGTTCTAAACAATAAAAAGGAAATGCTTCCTAAAATGTTAGATGTAAGCTTTGTTATGAGTTTTGAGTTTGTGCGTTCTGCAGAAAGTAATTTAAATTCTGTTTTGTGTACACCAGGAGCATTAGCGGCTTATAGAAGTACTGCTGTTCATCAGTGTTTACCTCAATGGATTAATCAAACGTTCATGGGAAAACCTTCTGATATCGGTGAAGACAGAGCCATGACGAATATGATTTTAAAACAAGGTAAGCACGTATTATTTCAAAAGAATGCAGTAGCATATACCAACGTACCAGAGCAATACATGGGCTTATATAAAATGTTTATCCGTTGGGGAAGAAGTAACGTGAGAGAGAATTTGGAAATGGCGAAATACGTATTTACAAATTTCAGAACCAAAGGTAAGTCTGGAACTAGAATCTTATTTATAAGTCAATTTATAAAAATACTAATGAGCTATCCTTTATTAATATCCATGTTATTCTTTGTTTTAGTACATCCTTTATTGTTTTTAGGTTCTACTTTAGTTAGTATTTTAGTCGCTTCTACTTTTTCTGTTATATTTTTCACCAGTCAGTACAAGACTACTCAAGGTTTTTGGGCATACTCTTATAGTATCTTATTTACATTCGCTTTATTTTGGATTACCCCATACGCGATTGCAACAGCAAGTAGAAGAGGTTGGTTGACACGTGAACTAGTTGAGGTAAAATAAAAAAAACTTTACGCAAAAAATTATAAGCCTACAAAATTTAAAATTTTGTAGGCTTTTTCTATTTGATTCTCCATTTTGTCACCGACAGTCTGTCACAATTACCAATATCCATTTTTTTATAATTATGATATCACAAGTAATCACCTTCTAAACTTTTCAATCCCTTAAGGAATGACACAAAAGTTTTAGGATATCAAAATTCTCTAAATCATAATTTCATTTTGGCACTATCGCATAGTAATTGCGGCTATTAGAGTAACTGACATTGATGTCAGTAAACTTATTAAATAAATTATGAGAGTATTAGTAATTGGAGCAGGAAACATGGGGTTAACATATGCTGAAGGTATGGCAGAGTCGCCACTTCTTAGTAAGCATAACCTAAGAATTTATGATACTGATCCAAAAAAAATAGAAAGTTTAAGTAAAGATTCAAGGTTTAACGTTTTTGACAACTTGGATGACTGTTTACCGAAAGCAGATATTGTATTTATTGCTGTAAAACCATATCACAGTGATGGCTTATTTGAAACGATGAAACCGATGATTAACGGTGATCAAATCTTTGTATCCTTAATGGCTGGTGTGACTATCGCAACCATTAAGCAAAAGTTGGAAGCTGAAAAAGTCATCCGTACAATGCCTAATCTACCAGCGCAAGTTGGTAAGGGTGTTACATCCTATACTGAATCTGAAGAAGTTTCTAAAGTCGAAATGTTAATGGTCAGAAATCTATTAGACACTACAGGAACATCAATACACGTAAATACGGAAAAATTCATTGATGCTTCCACAGGGATTTCTGGAAGTGGGCCTGCTTACGTGTTTTATTTTATGCAATCAATGTTAGAGGCTGCACAAAAAATGGGGTTTTCAGATTACGACTCTAAAATTTTAGTAAGTAGTACGTTTGAAGGAGCTATAGAACTCTTCAATCAAAATAGTATATCTCCAAAATCTTGGATAGAGAAAGTGGCATCAAAAGGAGGGACAACCCAAGCTGCCATAGACTCTATGGATGATAATAATGTAAAACAACTCATTCAAGATGCTGCATATGCGGCTTTTGATCGTGCTGTTGAATTAGGTAAAGAGAAATAAAAATTTATGGATAAAGAGATAAAACGTGTGGTCGTAAAAGTAGGCACCAACGTATTAACAAATAAAGATAATAGAATTTTAGGTCCAGTGCTTCGAGAATTGGTAAGACAAATCGCTGTCCTCTATGAAGAAAACATTATGGTTATCTTGGTTTCATCTGGTTCTGCAATGGCAGGCATGGAAATTTTAGGAGAAACTAGTATTAAAGATAAGTCTATAAGAAGGCAAGTCTATTCTGCTGTAGGTCAGCCACGAATGATGAGACACTATTATAGTCTTTTTCACGATTACGGAATGCGATGCGCACAAGTATTAGCAACAAAACGAGATTTTGATATCGGTAAACACCGCGAAAACATGATTAATTGTTACGAAGGTTTACTTGCTGAAGGTGTCATTCCAATCGCTAATGAAGACGATGCTGTGTCGCTTACAATGTCAATGTTTTCAGACAATGATGAGTTAGCTAGTTTGGTAGCAGAACTTATTGATGCAGATCGTTTGATTATTCTATCGGATACAGACGGACTTTATGATGGTAACCCGGACGATGATGATTCAAGGCTTCTGAATACGGTAATCACCAATCAGAATGTTGAAAAATACGTTCAAGATTCTAATAAAAAAGAAGGAGAAGGACGAGGTGGTATGGCTTCAAAATTAAAAATTGCGAAAGGCACAGCCAATAAAAATATTCCTACGTATATCGCTAATGGTAAAAAAGCAAATGTAATTGTGGATATCATTAATAATAAAGAAGTAGGAACTAAATTTATTTGTGCCTAGCGGGCTTAAATAGTACTAAATAAAACAAGCATGCTAAAAGCTTAATCATCTTAATAGTTGACTAATAGCAGACAGCATGCGATAGTTTATAAAATTAAAATACATGAAACTTTTAAATACAGAAATTAAAAATAAGGTCTTAAAATCAATGCTTCAAATTTTAGAGCGCGAACGAAACGCTATTATCGAAGCGAATAAAAAAGATTTGAATGCCTTTGAAAAAGAAGATCAAGCGTTATACGATCGTTTAATTGTGAATAATAAAAAGGTAGATGAAATGATTGCTGCTGTAGAAGCTGTGATGCTTCAAGACGATCCGGTTGGAAAAGAAATAACCAACAGAACTTTAAAAAACAATTTAAACATTGTTAATACCACTGCACCTTTCGGGACCATTCTAATTATTTATGAATCACGACCAGATGTTACCATCGAAGCTGCTGTTTTAGCATTTAAAGCCAATAATAAGATTTTATTAAAAGGAGGAAAAGAAGCCTTAAACAGTAATCTTATTTTAGAAAAATGTTGGCACGAAGCTTTAGAGGACAACGGATTATCAAAAGACTGGATTAAACTTCTACATTTGAAACGTGAAGAAACTCAAGAATTTCTTAAAAATCCAACTGAACCTTTAGATTTAATTGTCCCTCGTGGTGGTGAGCGCCTAATCAATTTTGTAAAAACTCATGCCACATGTGCTGTCTTAGTTAGTGGCCGTGGCAATAACTTTTTATATGTATCAGAACATGCCGATTGGAGTAAAGCTGTAAATGTGATTATTAATGCAAAAACAGATAAGATATCTGGATGCAATGCTCTTGACAAAGTACTTATCAATAAGAATTTACCACAATATGAAATCAAGCTGAAAATGCTTCAAGAAAAATTGGAACAACATAAAGTTGAAATTCTAGTTGATAATAAAGTATCTCATATTTTACCTCAAAAAGAAATGATATCCAATCGTGATATTTGGTATGAAGAATTTTTAGCTTTAAAACTACTCATTGGGGAAGTAGAATCCTTGGATGAAGCGATTGATACGATTAATAAATACTCTGGAAAACACTCTGCCTCAATTATAACAGAAGATAAAGCTGAGGCTATGAACTTTATGCATAATGTAGATAGTGCTGCTGTTTATCATAATGCGTCTACCAGATTCACAGACGGAGGTCAAATGGGTGTGGGTGCTGAACTAGCTATTAGTACAGATAAATTACATCATCGTGGCCCTTTAGGTTTAAACCAGTTAGTTACTAACAAATATTATGTTTACGGAGATGGCCAGGTTCGTGTTTAAAATTAATATAACACCTACCAATATCAAGATTCACACCTGATAATTAGGATTTTACATAAAAATTTCGTATACTATAGGTTATGATTACACAAGACAAAATTAAATACGCGGAAGAATTAAGCAATTCAATATCTTATCTTGAAAATTTAGGTTACTCTAACATTAAAGCCGACTTAGAAGGCTATGAGAGTCCTAAATCATATCATAAAAAAGGGAGTGATGTAGACGTAACTCCAGATATTGTTGCAGAAAAAGAAGGACGGAAACATATATTTGACTTAAGTTTAAAGTCTGAAAAACCAAGATTATTAAAATCAAAATGGTTATTTTTAAACACCTTAAGTCAGATAAAGTCTTACCGTTTTAGGCTCATAACCATGAGAGGTCATTATAAATTTACCAATGAAACTGTAGGTGCCATAAATCTTGAAACGGTAAAACTGCTAAAGATTTAAAAAAAATCATTAGTATTGTGTAACATTTTATTGCATTAGTACGTATAATAAAAGCAACATGTTGTTGTTAAATTGCACAAATCTTAAATATAAATGAGACAGCTTAAAATTACCAAGCAGGTTACCAACAGGGAAACTGCATCATTAGATAAATATTTACAGGAAATTGGTAAGGTAGATCTTATTACAGCTGACGAAGAGGTAGAATTAGCTCAACGCATAAAAGCTGGAGATCAACTTGCTTTAGAGAAGTTAACGAAAGCTAACCTACGTTTTGTGGTTTCTGTTGCTAAGCAGTACCAAAACCAAGGTTTAACATTACCCGATTTAATTAACGAAGGTAATTTAGGGTTAATAAAAGCCGCACAACGTTTTGATGAAACACGTGGTTTTAAATTTATTTCTTATGCTGTTTGGTGGATTCGTCAATCGATACTTCAAGCTTTAGCTGAACAATCTCGTATTGTACGTTTACCATTAAATAAAATTGGTTCTATTAATAAAATCAATAAGACGTTTGCCTTTTTAGAGCAAAGCCATGAGCGACCACCTTCTGCGGAAGAAATCGCAAAAGAATTAGACATGACTATTAACGATGTTAAAGAGTCAATGAAAAATTCTGGTCGTCACGTAAGTATGGATGCCCCTTTAGTTGAGGGTGAAGATTCAAATTTATATGATGTATTACGTAGTGGAGAGTCACCAAATCCGGATAGAGATTTATTACATGAATCTTTAAGAACCGAGATTGAACGTGCTTTAGAAACGTTAACACCACGTGAAGCAGATGTAATTCGTTTGTATTTTGGTTTAGCTAGTCAACATCCAATGACACTTGAAGAAATTGGAGAAACTTTTGATTTAACACGTGAACGCGTAAGACAGATAAAAGAAAAAGCTATTAGACGTTTAAAGCATACGTCTAGAAGTAAAATATTAAAGACATATTTAGGTTAGTAATTTGTATATTTAACGACCAACCTAATAAAGGTAACAACAGTTACAAACATAACTGTTCGTTTTTTGATTGATGAAAGAACCCACGGCTGATTACCGTGGGTTCACTTTTTTATAATATCATAGCTTCCATCACATCCAAGCCTTCCCCAAACGAATACACTCAACTTATAGATATATATTGCGACCCTTATGTTTTTCATGAATTTTTAGAGCGGTCCATCTATTTCATACCACATAGTTGATATCTCTGAGCTCTTATCACCCGTCTCCTGCCTATTGCCTCATAATCTCCATTCCTTATGCAAAAGCGCAAAAAAATCTTTACATTTTAAGTACCTTTGCACAAACTAAAAAGACAACACGAAATGGCTTCAAAATTAATTGCTCCATCAATGCTAGCTGCCGATTTTGGCAATCTTCAACGCGATACCGAAATGGTTAACAATAGTGATGCAGATTGGTTTCATATTGATGTTATGGACGGACACTTTGTACCGAACATATCTTATGGTATGCCCGTAATTGCCGCAATAAAAAAACACGCCACAAAGCCATTAGATGTTCACTTAATGATAGAAAAACCAGAACGCTATATTGAAGAATTCGCGAAAGTTGGTGCAGATATTATTACGGTACATTATGAATCTACTGTTCATTTACACAGAACTTTAAGGCAAATTAAAGATGCAGGTTGTAAAGCGGGTATTGTTCTTAATATTACGACGCCACTAGTTGTTTTAGAAGACATATTACCAGAGTGCTATATGATACTATTAATGTCTATAAACCCTGGATTTGGTGGACAAAAATTTGAAGATATCACTTATAAACGTGTAAAAAACCTTCGCAAAATGATAAACGAGCAAGGTTTAGATACACGCATCGAAATAGACGGCGGTGTTACTGATAAAAATATCCAAAAACTAGTTAAAGCTGGGGCTGATGCCTTTGTTGCTGGTAGTCATATTTTTAAAAGTGATAACCCAACCGCAACTATTAAAACCTTAAAGGATTTAGCTAATTCTTAAGAGCGAAGTAATCAGAATCGCAAAATTACAATTCAATTGTCCTATTGAGCGTAATCTAAAAAGAATATTAGTAAATTATATTTAGATTACGCTCAAATCGACAAATTTAAGCCTTAATAAGACTCTGCTTTTTTTATAATTGTTTTAATAAGTAATTGATTAAATCTGTTGTAGTAACAATTCCGACCAAACGCCCCTTATCCACAACAGGCAACGCGTGAAATTCCTTTTGCGCTAAAATTACGGCTACCTCTTTTATCGTTGCATCAGAATTTACAGTGACTACATTTTTAGCCATTACCTGATCGATTGTAAACATATTATAGACTAAGGTTTCAATTTCGGTTTCAGATTCGTCTACAGCATCTGCAAAGCTTATTCTTAGTAAATCCGTATAACTTAACATACCAATAATAACCTTTTCCTTAACTACCGGAATATGTCTTATTTTATGCCTTTTAAATAAAAGTTCTGCGGTCTCAAGTTCATCTGCTCTATTGAGCGTAATGATATTTGTAGACATTATTGTAGATACTGGCTCTATAGTTCTCATGACTAATAAGTTTTATAATTCACTATTAAAAGTACTTTATAAAGCTGTAAAAGAACATGACAATTATCACATTATAAGGACATAGAAAAGAATTAGACATTACGACTCCTTATTACCATAACCATAATTATAACCATAGTTATAACCATACCCATAAGATCTACTAGCACCAACACTATTGATGACATAGGCCATATTTTTCAACTTACCAGATTCAGAAAGATCTTTAGAAAATTTTAAAAGATTCTTCTCCGTGTAATTAGCTCGGGTTAAATAAATAGTCGCATCAGCTAATTGAGAAATCAACATGGTATCAGTTACCAAAATTGTTGGAGCAGTATCTACAATGATATAATCGTACTCGTCTTTTGCTTCTTCTAACAGTTTTGTGAAACGTCCATTAGTTAATAAATGCGCCGGATTTGGAGGAATACTTCCCGACAATATAATTTGGTGGTTCGGATGTTTTTCAAAGCCACTAATTAAGGCATCTCTCCAATCATAATTAATATCATGAAGGTAATTAGACAACCCTGGTTTGTGTTTGTCTTGAGCAATATGCGTATGAATTTGCGGGTTTCTTAAATCCGCACCAATTAACAGCACTTTTTTATTGATACTAGATAAAGCTAAAGATAAATTAATACTTACATAAGTCTTACCTTCTCCTTTAATAGTTGATGTACAGTAAATCACTTTACCTTTATTATCGTTACTTAAAGGTAGAATATAATTGACGTTAGAACTTAAAATCCTAAACGCTTCAGATTGGGCAGAATTATCCTCCGGATTACTAAAAATAAGTTGTTCAGACTTCACCTTTGGTAATTCCCCTACAATTGGCACTTTAGTGTTCAATTGTAAAAGATCTTCACGTCCTTTTATTTTAGTATCTAAGAGCAACGACGCATAGATACCCCCAAAAGGCAGTAGTAAACCTAATACAAATGCAATTAGATAAGTACTTCTAGAATTCGGTGATATCGGTGCACCACCTGAAATAGCATATTCAACGACTTTGATTGATGGCTCTGTAATAGCTAAATTAATAGCTGCTTCTTCGCGTTTTTGCAGTAAAAATAAATATAATGTTTGTTTTATCTCACGTTGCCTAGTGATATCTGTTATTTTCTTTTCTTTACCCGGCAAACTATAAACTTGTGACGCAAACTTCTTATTCTTTCGCATTAATTGTGCTTTGGAAGCTTCCAATTGCTTGGCATAAGAATCTATAGATGCAAAAATATTTGATTTTAAATCTTGCAGCCTATTTTTTAATAGGACGACATTTGGATTCCTTTCACCGGCACTCACAATTAAATTATCGCGTTCTAAAACAAGCGTATTATAATTATTGACTAAACCATTTATACTTGCGTTATTAACCCCAATATTAGCCGGGAGTAGTTCAGAATTAGGATTAGGCTTCTCTAATGTTTCCTTCAGTAATGTTGAAAGAATTAATTGATTTTCAGTTTCAAACAACTCTTCTTCTGACAAGGTGCGTTGTGTAATTCCTAACTCAGCATCGGATTCTAAAGTAATTAAATTGTTTTTTTCCTTATAATCTTTTATACCGAACTCTATAGAATCCAATTCTTTCTCTATAAGTTTAAAACGCTCATCTATAAAGTCGATTGTACGTCTTGAGATATCTTGCCGGTCATTAATACCATCTTCATTAAATACCTCTATCAGCGTATTAAGAATGCGTTCGTTTTTGGCTTTACTTTGACTGGTATAACTTAACTGAAGTAAGTCGCTGCCTTTACCTAGCATACTAATACTAACACCTCCTTTTAACCCCCCAGTAACACTGGCTATGGGGGCAAACTTAACAATGTAGGTTTTTCCAATAAAAGCCTTATTTACAGATGATGAACTCCAACTTAATTCAAAAGGTAAATTATGAACGGTTTTTGTGCTATCAAAATTTGGAAACACTATTGCTTTTCCTGTACTCGCCGGAATCACCTCAAACCCCTGAGACTTCACCTCAATTTTATAAGAGGTTCCAATAAAAATACTATCATTACTAATCGTTTTGAGAATATTAAATGGTAAATGATGTATCTCGGTTGTGAGTACACTTCCTTCTTCAAAAAAACGCATCGTTAAATCTAAGCGATCGACAACATTCTCAATAATACGGTAAGATTTTAGAATTTCTATCTCATTTTCTAAGTTAATATTAGAGCGGTTAAATATAAATGCCGAGGATGGCAATTCTAATCCTTTAGTCTTATTTAAAATCTTAATTTTTGCGCTTGCACTGTAAACTTTTGGTGTATATCTTAGATATATAAAAGCGCCTATAAGTGCCAATACAACACCTAAAGCAAACCAATACCAATATTGTAAATATTTGCGAATTTCTCTTTTAATAAACTCTCCTTGATCACCACTTTTTTGATAATTACTCACTTCAATCTGACTCATTTTATTTCGTAATTAAAACCACTGTGGTTAATAAAATAGAAACTACTGATATAACTGTTCCGACATTACCTATGAAACCAGCACTTTTAACTTTTGGATTATTTGGATTAACAATTATTATATCATTAGGCTTAATAAAGTTATAAGGACCATCTAACCAATCCGCGGAAGTCAAATCTATATGTGTAATTTGCCTAACGCCTTGCTCATCTCGCATTACAATCACATCTTCACGTTTCCCATTAATCGTCAAATCCCCCGCGTACCCCAAAGCTTGTAGTAATGTTATATTTTGCTCTGTAAAATTAAAAGTTCCTGGTTGATTGACTTGCCCTAAAACAGTAACTTTTGCATTAATTAATCTAACGTCAACAGTAGGATTTCTAAGATGCCCATCATCTTCAAGTTTCTTTTTAAGAAACTCAGCAAAACTCTGAGTCGTCATATTTGCAACAGATAACACCCCTAAAATGGGAAAATTGACAGTTAAATTTTCAGTTACCAAATAGCCATCGAGTTGCAATAATTCTACATTAGCACCGCCAAGACTCGTAGATTTATTATAAGGCACTGCAGATGCAGGAATTAGAGCACTAACATTGATTCGTAAGACATCGTTAGGTGCAATCCTTGCATTAGAATAACTAATTTCTTTATTAGCATACTGATCTGCATCTTGAAGATATAAAATTTCTTTCTTACTGACGCATGAAGATATTAGTACACAGCAGAATAAACTATAAAAGTATTTGGACATTTGTAAGTATTTAATAAAGCGACAAATATAAGTGCAATAAAGCTATTCACAAAGTAATAACGCTACTACCTAATTAATT
The DNA here is from genome assembly GCF_900099995.1 of Winogradskyella thalassocola. GTDB lineage: Bacteria > Bacteroidota > Bacteroidia > Flavobacteriales > Flavobacteriaceae > Winogradskyella > Winogradskyella thalassocola. The sequence goes on along the minus strand of NZ_FNCZ01000001.1, from coordinate 1,466,540 downwards.
AGAAACTTCTACCGATTTATCTTCCTTTCCACCTCTTATCCAATTAAAGACAAAGTATAAAGAATATAAAATAGTCCCGCTAACAAGTAGTGTTACTAATTGCCAATTAATATCCCAATTTCTAATTAAAAACGTTATAACGATGAGAATACTGTTTGTAATTACGATGATCGCCGTCGTTTGGCGATGAGAGAACCCTAAAATCAAGAAACGATGATGTAAATGATTTCTATCTGCTGCAAACGGACTTTTTTTATGAATCACTAAACGAATAAAGAAAATACGCAAGGTATCTAACAGAGGAAAAAACAAAAAAGCTAATACTAATATTGGCGACGAATTATGATAAATAGCATCATGAGACAATTCTGACCTATTAATAAACCGAACGGCGAACAATGCAATTACAAAACCTAAAATCATAGAACCGGTATCTCCCAAAAACATTTTGTTTCGTTTTGAGAAATTTAGGTATAAAAAAGGAATCAGCGCTCCAATTACGGATGCGGCCAAAACCACCATACTAATGTCTTTATATCTATAAAACACATAGGAAAATGACACAATCGCCATTAAAGCCAAAGTACCTGCAAGTCCATCTATACCATCAATTAAGTTAAAAGCGTTTATAATTAAGATATATACAAAGAGTGTAAACAGCACAGACACCCAATAAGGCATAATATTGATATCAAAAATACCTGACAAGCTAACAATTCTTGTATCCGTAAAAAGAATAAGTAATAATGCGGACAATAATTGGCCTGTAAATTTTTTACGAGGTGACAGAATGAGAATATCATCTTTTAATCCTAAAAAAAACAATAAGGTCATACCCCCTAAAATTAATAATAGAATTTTAGTATCTAATAGCGCACCAATTGTTGTAATCGTAACGGCAATACTGAGAAAAACACCTATACCTCCCAGATTTGGAACACTCCCAGAGTGGCTACTTCGTCCTCCTGAAAAAGCCATTAAATTTTTAGATTTCGCTACATTAATTATAGCTGGATAACTTGTACTAGACACAAAAAACGAAATAAAAACAGCTAGCAAAAAAAGCCAGCCTATGTGATCTTGTGGAATAAAGTTTTCGAGTAATTCTTTTACCATTTTTGTTATTTCTACTTTATTGCGGCAAATATCTGTTAAATATTTTAAACCGATGTGATATAATTGTTAGGATATGCAAACAAATCGATTTAAGCTATAAACTGTTTGATTTTACTTACATTTTTTAGGAGAATCGTCAACCAATTACCAGTTTGATTAATTTTTATCGCTCGGTAATCCTCTTTCGATTTTTGTAAAATATTCTTTAAACTTTTATTACTAGCACCACCAACACGCATTTTAATTATGGTTTTAGGTAAATAGAAAAAGTTTAAACTAGTCTGTTTAAAGATACGCAAAATAAAGTCATAATCTGCTGCGATTTTAAAGTTAAGATCAAACATACCATATTTATCGTACAAACTCTTTTTTAAATACAATGTTGGATGTGCAGGCATCCATCCTTCTTTAAGCAACTTGTAACTAAATGGTCTACTAATCCAGTTTCGTATAATTTTATCTGTATTTTCTAAAGCTACATAATGTAAATCCCCGTAAACACCATCTACTCTTTTTGTTTTGAATGCTTCAACAATTGAGGCTATAATAGTTGCATCAGCTAAAAAATCATCAGAATGAACAAAGCCAACAATATCTCCTGTAGCCTTCACAACGCCCTTGTTTAAAGCGTCATAGATACCTTTATCAGGTTCAGAACTTAGTTTAATATTTGGATACTTTTCCGCAGCCGCATTCAATTTATTAAGAGTTTCTGAATTAGAGCCTCCATCCACAAGGATGTATTCAATATTTGGGTGGGTTTGGTTCAATACAGAATCCATACAAGTATCAATAGTTTTTTCACTATTATAAACTGCGGTTATTATAGAGACTTTCATTTAGGGCGTGTTAAATTGACGTGTTTTTACTTTTACAGCAGGATTTCCACTATAGATACTATAAGCTTCGAGGTTAGTCGTTGCAACAGACCCCATGCTTAATACAGCATGACTTTCTAGGGTTACACCTGGTGCCACACTAGATTTCGCACCAATCCAACTGCCTTCTTTTAAATAAATTGGAGCGATCATTAAGTCGAAACTCGGTGTTTTATAATTATGATTTCCACAAAGTAATAAGGCGCCTTGCGACACACACACATGGTCTTCAAAGGTTACTTGATCTAAATTATCTATCCAGACACTTTCTCCTATCCAACAATGATTGCCAATATTGAGTTTCCATGGGTATTTAATAGTGACTTTAGGTTTAATCACCACACCCTCTCCTATTGTAGCCCCAAAACGTTTTAACCAAAATATTTTTAATCCTGAAGACATATTCCAGCCACGTTCAAAAAAAATCAAACTCACATAATACCAAAGCAAACGCTTTAATTTAGAGCCTGGCTGATACCAACTATTATTATATGTAGAAAGATCTGTTTTCAATATTTTAGATTATTATATTTATGATTTTTTACAGAGTCCAAAAACAAACTAATTCTTACTGAAATAAGACGCATATATCTTATCTATAAATTTAAATGTTTCAAAACTAGTCTTATCCCAAGAAAATTGCTCGATTTCAGATATGTTTTTTTCTGAAAATTTAATTTGTTGCTTATTATTTTCCATTAATTCTTTCATTGCACCCACGATAGAATTCACATTATACGAGTTAAAATAAAAACCACCATCTTTTAAAAACTCTGGCATCGGTTGATGATCGCTGCAAGCAATTGGTAAGCCAGAAGCCATGGATTCTATTAAAATATTAGGCATATTCTCGCAAGTAGATGCGAAAACTATGGCATTAGTATCTTCATAATATGTATGAATGGAATCATAACTTACCTGACCATGATACTTAATAAATACACCCTTAGGATCTGCAATATTAATAGCTGCGATTAGTTTATCCAAAGACGATTTAAAATACACACCACCTATAAGGTCTAACCGAACATTATAACCTTGCTCTTTTAAAATCGCAATTGCTTTAACAACCTGCCACTGGTGCTTATAAACATGCACTCCTGAAATATATAAAAATCGAAATGGATTTAAAGATGTATAAGATGCTACATCTTTGTTTCTCTTAACTTCATTTATAAAACGAGGTGAAACTCCATGATTAATAGTTACAATATCCTTATTCTTTAAATTTAATGTTTTACTGACTATTTTTTTTGCATAATTTGAAATAAAAATAATTCCTGAAGAATTTTCAAAACACTTTTTTTGTTTTAAATAATTGAGGTAAAAACGTAATATCTCTTTTGGAGCTTTCATTTCTTTCCATATTCCCCTATCATATAGGAGCATATTTCTAGACATACTAACTACAGGCTTAAAGGATCCCGTATAGTCACCGGCTACGGAATATAAAATGTCACAGCGTTTCTTTATTTCTTTATCGTATTTTGTTTTTTGAAATATAATTCTATTAATAAGCGAACCATTTAATTGTGGAAATGTAACTTTTATAAATAATGGATCATTGGGTATTACTTCTAAAACTTTGCTTGATGCAAAAATAACCACACTATCATGTTTAAAATACTCATGCTTATAGTTTACTAATATCTCTTTTAGATGCGTTGTACCTCCACCTCCGCCTATATTAGAGGCGTCTATTCCTATTCTCATTACGGCCTAAATATTAAATTATTTTTACACACTAATTTTTAGTATTTTGTCTAACGTTAGACCCCAAGTCAAGTCCCACGTTAAAAACGTTTCTGCATAAGAAGCTCCACCTTTTTGTATTTCTGCTCTTAGATCGGGGTTATTAATAATATCTAATATGGCTTCGGATAAAGCAACGGCATTATGAGGCTTAAATAAATAACCAGTTGTTTTATGTTTCACAACCTCCCTATTGCACTCGTAGTCAGGCACTAAAGAAACACTACCCGAAGACATGTATTCCATCACTTTTATTGGAGAAATAATATCTGTACTTCCGGGAAGAACTGCAATATCAGTTAAACTTAAAATATCAGGAACTAACTCTTTGGAAACCGGTGCATAGAAAAATAAGTTTTTATTTAAAACTTTATGCTCTTTAGCTAAATCAAAGCATTCTTGCCTATCTTTACCATCACCTACCATTACTATCGCTATATCATTTGTTTTAGACATTAATATTTTCGCTGCCTCAACTAAAAGCTTACTATCATGATAAAAAGCAAAACTTCCTAAATAGCTAATCACAAATTTTTTATTTGATATTTCGCTATTATTAAAAGAAAATTGTACCTGACTTCTATCTTTCCTTGCAAATGTCTCATACTCAACAGCATTTAATGCTACTAGAATTTTATCTTTAGATATTTGATATTTCTCTGATAGATGTACTCTTAAAACATTAGATTCTACAACAATACAAGTTGCATTTTTAATTTTTTTAGATTCAATAAAAAGTGCTAACCATTTAAAAAGAGACATTTTATAGGGAATCAAATGATCCTTCCATTCAAGTATATAAGGTAATTTCCTCTGTTTCGCATACATTAATCCAGCCCAATGCAGTCTAGATGAACGCTCCCAAATTAAATCAACATTGACTTTATTAAATTCTTTTTTAAGAAAAAACAAAGTTACAAAAGTGTGAATAATATCCTTTAATTCTGAAAGCGAAATCCAAATCAACGATTTTCTATAAGTCTGATTATGGACATTAGAATTACCATAAGAAGAGGGTAAATCATTATTGCTATTCACCCCTAATTTTAAATCGCCTCCAAAGACTGGATAAACCTTGTTTTTTTTCGACCATGTTTTTATAATCTCACCTATTTTTCTTCCAGGTGTTTTTGATGACGCACTTCTTGGGCTTATAATGTAAACTATAGTCTTGTCCATAACTTCATAAGAGTATTAACTGAATTTTTAATATTAAATTTGCTCTCTAAAACCATTTTCAAAGAAATAATTTTACTTGGTTTATTCGCTTTTCTATAATGTGACATCACTTTACCAACCCAGTAATCTGTACCTTGCTCTAGGTCTAATGCCATAACAAGTTCAGGAATAACAATAGCTTCATCAGGTATTCCTTTAGAGCAAATAACGGGTAAACCAGCCGCTTGTGCTTCCACCATAGCAAGGCCTAAGCCCTCGTGTTTTGATGGAAAAATAAAAAGATCTGTTAATTTTATTAGAATCTCATGCACGTCTTGGCGTAGATCTAAAAACCGGACGTGATTAGTTAAATCATTATCAAAAACAAATTTTTTGCACTCCGATTGTAAGGGGCCAACTCCAATTAATAATAATTTAAACGAATCTAATGAAGATTCACATAACTGCGCAAAAATGCTTAACAAAAATAAATGATTTTTCATGTCAAAAAACCGTCCTACATGAGTTATCACAACATCCTTTTCATCTATATTAAAATCAGATCTTTTAATGGAGCTTTTGACATTTACATATTCAGTAAAGTCTTTGCCAACATTTACACATTCAAAAGCCTGATTATTAAATAAACTTTTCCCCGATTTTACGGAGACCGCTATTCTTTTAATTTTAGCCTTATTGAGGTATGTTTTATTAACTAAAAGAAACATCTTTTCCAAATAGCTAGCTTTTACATATTTTTGTTGAAAATCATTATGCGCATGGATAATTATATTGCGATAACCTAATTTTTTAAAAGCGAGGTTAGCAGCCATTACACCTTCAATATTATGAATATGAATCGCTGAATAGTAATCTCTTTTTACGTTTTTTAAAATAGTATTATAATTTTCAATGGGGTTTTTAAAATGACCTGCATAATAAATTTCACCTCTTAACCGCTTTATTTCTTCATCAAAATAGCCTGATTCTTTTGTATGAACCAGAAAATCAAAAGCTATATTACTTGGTATAACCATCTTATAAAGACTCATTAACCAACTTTCAATCCCTCCTAAGTTCATCGAATAAACAACATGCAACACTCTTGTTCCTTTATTCATTATCAATAATACTTTTGAATAATTCCTCCAAACTCTCATTATAACGTTTAGAAGTATAGAGCTCTCTAGCTATTTCACGAGCCATTTTTCCTTTAATTTTTAGATCCTTTGGATTGCTAATGGCTAGTTGCATGGCAACTTTAAGTCCTTCGATATCTCTAGGCTTTACTAGCCAACCATAATCTGTAGACAACCATTCAGGGATGCCACCAATGTCTGAGCCTATTACTGGCACTCCAGAAGCCATGGCTTCTGGCCCAACCATACCAAATTGCTCTGCCCAAATGGAAGGTACGACACAAATATCTGACTCACTAAATAATTTTTTTAATTCTTTCTCAACAACAAACCCCTTAAATTCAACATTCTTAGCTATACCTAATTCCTCGGATAATTTAATATAAGCATCTGAATGATCGCCTGTCCCTGCTAATATCAGTTTTACACTATTATCTTCTTTCAATAAAAGTTGAAATGCTTTTAACAAATAATCAACGCCCTTAACTGGTGTCATTTTTCCGACAAATATAATTTGCTTGGTACCATATGACCCATGGGTAATTTCATTTTCTAAAAATGACTCACGCAAGCCTAACATTATATGCGTCGTATTTGCGTAACCAAGTCTATTTGCCACAAGTTCTATTTGTTTAGATGGACAATGAAACCTTGTTACTTTTTTACTTAATAAAGGTTTTAACTTAATGTCTAACATTTTATATGACACATATACTGACCTGCTAACACACTCGTTTTTGTAACACTTAGAACCTACTCCTAATTCACAGTAACTTGAATCTTTCTTAATACAGCCCCAAGAGGTAGGACAAAAGAAATTTGGACCATGCAGTGTTTGCACTACAGGCATGCCCTCTGGAATTGCCTCATAGACATTTAATGCATTATTGGTTAATAGGTGACAATGAATTAAATCTGGCTTTATACGCTCGATGATTTCTTTTATTTCATTTTGCTTGATACGATCACCTAAAAACTTACCTTTTTTAAGTAAGATTCTATTTTTTCTATTTTGAATCACATTAAAATTTTGGTGTGATTCTTGCTTATCATCGTCGAATCCTAACGTATTGAGATCAAAATCATTTTCAGCTAAATATTTCATTTCCATCACAAATAACGGAGCTCCTTTAGTTGGTAAATGAATAAACTCGTCAATTAATAAAATCTTAATCATCTTTATTTTGAGTATTTACATAGCCATAAGTTGCTAGCGTTATTAAAACCATACGAAAGAGATTAAAATTACCTGTAGAAAATCCTTCCCAAAACGTATGAGAACCACCAATACCGAGAACAAACATAGCAATAAAAATAACAAATACAGCAAAAACAAATTGCCTTTTCGCAGAGTTAATTTCAAGCTTTTTTATATGATTTCCAATTACCGCATAACCTCTTTTTATAAATTTTATGAATAGAATTAACCCGATTACTCCTGCTTGCTCAATGGCAAAAATAAAGATATTATGCCACCCATAACCAATTCTGAATGCTCCATTCATTGGTGCCACGTAAAAACCACCCCCAAAAACTGGTACTAAAATACCATTATACACATACATTGGAAATCTTTCAAACCACACAAAAACATACTCAAACCGACCTTCTATTGAGTTATGAGAACCGCTTTCCTCAAAGCGCTGCATTCTAGCAATCGTTTCACTGTCAGAGCTTAATATTGTTTCATAAAGTGCATCTATATTAAAACCAAAATAAACGACAACAGTGCTTAGCATTACAATTATTAAAACTCTGAACTTTACATCTTTAAAAAAAGCTATAGCAAATAACACTAAAATAAATCCAATGGCTGTTCTTGATCCTGAAACTAATGAAGGCCAAAAGACAAGAAAGGACACTGCTATAAGAGCCCATTTATATAATCCTTTTTTATAAATAGCATAGGCTAGTGTTATAAAGCCAACGATTGGCGAGTAATTTGCAATCTGAAAATAAGTAGCTGTATAAGGCCCCCAAACAAACCCATTTGGCTTGGTAACAAACTTTCCAGGGCTAATTTCTACTTCAATGTCCCCAGGTGTTAAATACTCGAGGATACTATATAAAGCTACAAATACTCCCCCTATAATTAAGATTTTAAATATTCTTTCATAAGGAATCTCATAAACAGACATATAGCATAACACAAGATAACAGACTAGCAATTCTTGATAGTATTTAAAAAGGTAATAAATACTAAACGCGTCTATATTTAAAGGGAAACCATAAATCAGAATACTAAATACTGTACAGATGGTAAACCAAATGACTAATTTTTTATAAGCACTCAAAACAACATTATCAATATTAAACTTAGCATTAAAATTAAAATACCAAATAACACCGAGAATAGTAGCCACATCACTCAAACGTGGATTAAAGCGGTCTAAGCTTGTCAATATCAGAATTGGCTTATCATATGAAAAAGATAACAACAAGATTAGAAACCATAGATTACCTATGGTATAAAAATTAATTTTTCTAAAATCTGTTGTTATCATTTAGTCCTTCTAAATATTTTTTGAGCACAATAATACGCCAAAGTAATTTTGTACTTATCTTTTACTGGTAACTTAACTTTACTTAAAGGAACAGGTTGCGCTTTTGCTTCTTGTTTTGTTGCGTCTTCTATTAAGTTGAGATAATTTTCCCCAAAAGCTTCTATTGAAAAATTAAATTCCCATCGCTCTTTTAATTCTTTGCTTATTTCTATCCTCATCTGAGCGTTTTTATGTAATTTTTTCATGATGTTTACATAACTATCAATGCTATTATTAGCAGTTAATATTTCTCTCGAAATATTAGTTCCTAATGCGTATTTATGAGGTTCAATATTACTTAAAATTGGTATTATCCCTGCACTCATTGCTTCTAGTATTACCATAGGTAATCCTTCCCAATTAGACATATTTAGCACAAAATCATGAGATTCAAAAAACTCTCCTAACTCAATTGCTGAAATCCGCCCTACAAACTTAAAATTATCATTGAGACCTAAATCTAGAAACTTATTTTTTAGTTCTTCTTCATGTTCACCGGACCCTGCAACTGTAATTGTAGCATTAATGCCTTCGTTAATGAGGCTTTTTAATACTTTTGGCAAAATAAAAATATTCTTTTGATGATTATCTAACCGACCAACATATAATAATCTCAAAAGATTAGAAGTCTTTAAATCATAAGTTTTATTACCTGTTTTAGATACGCCGTTAGGTAAAACAACTATTTTTTCTTTATCCTGGTGATATGTTTCCATAACACTAGTAACTGCAGACGAAACACCTGCTGAAAAATTTAAATATTGAGAATTAAAACTTAGTCTTTTACTTGATTTTATAGTCGTATTATGCTGAACCGAAATTTTAATAATGCTATTTGGCAAAGCAGGAAGAATGAAAAGTAATTCATCCGAATGATTATTAATTACCACATCATAAGTAAGAAGAAAGCTATATGTACTTTTCATTCTTTTCTTAAGCGATATTTCTGCATCAGAAACATCTATAACTGGCCAATCTAATTGCTTTGCTGTGTCATAAAAATTTCCTTTGTGATGCGTAGTTACAATATGAAATTCGTCTCCTCTTTTTAGAAAATATTGACTTAAATTATGAGCAACAGTACCAACACCACCTAAGTTTAAAGCTCCAATACAATACGCTATCTTCATAAATTTAAGTAATAGTATTTAACAAATTTCAGGAAGTTCTTTATATTAAATGACATTGAAAAAAAAGATTGAAAAACCTCGTGTTTTACTTCAGATATATTAGCGTTAGAGGGATCTGCTTTTCTTAGCTCAACTAACAACCTACATTGTCTTTGAAAATAAACCTGAACAATCTCTTTTCTTTGTTGTATTGCCATTTCATAAACGGAACGAACTCCATAAAACTCTGATAATATTTTACTAGCACTACGTTCTTTGCCCCAAATACTTTCCGTATGTTTTCTATAATATATAAGTGGTTTATTAATGTAATCTATATTAATATTATCTAGAAGTAATATTTTACAATAAAATTCCCATTCCTGAATATTTAATAAATTTTCATTAAACCTAAGATTAATATCATTAAGAAATGATTTTCTCCACAATGGCCCTGGCGTATAGTAGGTTATTTTACCCGAAAAGAAATCTATAAACTTATTTTCAGATCTGATTGCTGTAGGTTCCCCAACTATATTCTTTATATCATCTCTAAATTGAATTGTCTGGCATATTACGGCATGCTTATCTTCGGAAATCATTTTTAGTTTCTCCTCTAACATAGATGGATGCATTAAATCATCTGAATCAAACCACTGTATAAAATCTCCATGAGAGATATCTAATCCATAATTTCGAGATCCTGACCCACCAGACTTATAAGTATTTGGACGTTTAAATACCTTAAACCTATTATTTGTTAAACAATACGTACTAGCAACCTTAAAACTATAATCTGTTGAACCATCATCTATAATTAAACATTCCCAATTAGAATAGGTTTGATTATTTATAGAGTCTAGAGTCTGGCAAATAAGATGTTCTGCATTATATAAAGGAATGATTATAGATACAAGAGGTTCTACCATTTTAACTTTTCAATTTTAAGATTCTGTTCACTTTTAACGATAGAATTAGAAGGAATACTTTGGCTTAAAAGAACATTGGCACCAACGACAACATTATCTCCAATTTCTACACCTTTGAGTATCGTAACATTACTTCCTATCCAACAGTTATTACCAATAGCTATTGGCTTGCTTTTGAACCCTTGTTCTCTAAAAGGAATATTTGGATTTTTAAATACATGGTCGTGGTCATATATCTTTACATTTTCACCAAAAATACAATTATTGCCTATTTTAATATCATCACAACAATTAATTGAACAAAAGTTATTAAAAAAAACCCCCTTCCCAATATGCAAGGAAGCATTATTTCTCATACGTACGGAACAAAATTCTCTAAAATTTACAGACTCTATTGTTACCATATCAATAGTTTTATATGTGATATCAAATATAAAACTACCAGAGTTATACAATGTCTTAACTCTAACTTTTGCTCCATAAAATACTTTAAATTTTAACCGAGTTAAAAATATTTTAATCAAGATTATCTTTTTAGTCATAAAGTATCTAATAATTTAATTTCTTCATTCAATAATCAACTATAGGGTTCTACATCAATTTCATTTAAATGATTGTCATCACTAAATAGTTTAATATTAAAACCATAACTCCAATTTTCTTTTAAAAAAGAGAATAAATTTGTGATTTACTCATAAAACCTGTTAGACTTTCAAGTCTATTCAAATTGTAAATACAAACCAGGTTACGTAAATCCCATTGGCAAAAAAACTTAAATTCAATTGAATTAAACATCTTTACTAGTGCCCTTATAAACTTTTACAAATTCCTCTATTTGACTATTTTCATCAAACTTTTTTAAAACAATCTCATAGGCTTTTTCTCCCATGGCTTTAGCCTTTTTTGGGTTTAAATGCAAATACTCTAAAGCCTTAAACAGTTCTTTTGTGTTATCGGAATCCACTAACAAACCATTTTCGGTATGAGAAATAACTTCTGGGATACCACCACTTTTTGTACCAATTAAAGGTACTTTTCTTAAAGAAGCTTCTATTAGTGTTAAACCCAAGCCCTCTTCTTGGCAACTATTGGTTAGCAAAACTTTTTTACTTGTTAGACAAAAAACATCTGCTTTGTCTATATATGATTCAACTTGAGAAAATGCTAATGCACCTGTTAAAAACACATTATTTGACAAACCTAACTCTTTTATTAACACTGTTATATTATCTTTTAATGGACCATCTCCAATAATTGTTAATTTTGAATTTGGATACAGGTTATTAAATATCTTAAATGCTTTAACTAAAAAGGCTTGATTTTTTACAGCTACTAATCTACCAATTGTAAGTATGTTAAATTGCTTGTCTTTTTTAACCCTCTCTTCAACCTTTTTAATTGGAACACCAAGGTAAATAACCTCAGCCTTATTTTTATCTAAGCCTAATTTAAGAGCCTCATCATACAAAAAACGAGACACAAACACTACTGACTTTGCATGCTTCCAAACTAGTTTTAACTTGTTATGATATGCTTTATCTAATCTAGCATTATTTAAATCTGTACCATGATGAATAATAACAAAAGGAATATCTAGTTCTGCAACTTTTGTATAGCACAATACTGGTAAAAAGGCAAATTGAAATACAATAAGATCTGGTTGTATCTTTTTTATTCCTTTAAAAATAGAATTAGAATATATATAAGAACTCTTATTTAACCGAAACAAAAGCCTATTGTACAGTAAATCTATATACTTAACCTTAGTGTATTCATAAGTTTTTGATGCATCAAGAATTTTACTATTATGAATTTTCCCCGTAATACAAGACACATCAAACTGATGTTTTAACAAGTTAATATGTCTTGTTAAAAAGGTTTCTGATGTTGCACCTAAGTTATATTGAATTACACAGATTTTCACACGTTAATCTTTTATCCATAGCTTTACTTTCTCTGCAAATCTATTAATTCCAGACAAGTCAGGCACAACCTCATTATTATTAACTTTCTGATAGTCCATAACCGAATCAGACATATCTCTAATATCATTAATTATAGTACCATTACCATATAACCTATTAAATTCTTCTATTTTATAATCAAAACTAATTGCTGTGTAAGGAATTCCTAAGCCGTAGGCAATAATAGCACCATGAAGTCTTGTTGTTATTACATGGTTTGATTTGTAATATTTATTGAGAACTCTATCTAAACCGTAATATTTATACTGAATGTTATCAGTAAAAAGATACTTATCTTTTGCCCCCAAAAACCTCTCAACTACTTTTTTATCTTCAGCATTCAATAACTCTTCATGCGAACTATAAAGTATATTATTATTTTCTACTTTTTTATTTCTCAAACTATTTAATAAATAAATAGTTGGACATGGAGCAATATCTACGTTAGTAGTATTTATTAAATTTGCAGAAATATCATCTCTTACATTAATTAGATCTGCTTTGTCATGCACTGCACTCAATAATTTTCCGTCAACATTAGACAGCATATCTTTTGCCTTAGGAAAAATACCACCAACACCCCAAATAATAAATGGTATATTACTTTTCTCATTTAGTTCTTTCCAGAAATTTGTAAAACTCACATGATATAAACCAGCTCCCCCTACAATAATTCTTTCATAATTTTTATTTATGAAATCCCAATCTATATTTTTATCATGAGCACACCACGTATCTAGATCCTCGCCTAATATCTGATGAATTCCCATAACTGGAGTAAAGTTCCCAATGTTATCCACTGAACTATAAAAATTCAAAATTTTACTTTTGGCAGATCTGTCTTCCGATTTTATAGCAGATAAGTCTCTAAATTTTGTTCTCTCATCATAAGGTAACAAGTTTAAGAATTTATGTAAATATGGGTTTATCATCGAAATTTAGTTTTTAGAAGATTTATAAAGAAAGTTTTATCAAAGAAGTAACTTAACAATATATAAATTAATGCGCCACTTATAGTTTCAATTATTAACATTAAGATTTGTAACTCTAAATAGTTATCGATTAGCATATGTGTTGCTAAAACAAATAAATACATTAAACTTGAGAAGAATATAGGCTTATATAAATTTTTAAAAAAGTTTATATAAGACATATTAATCAAACGCTTTACATAAGACAATTTATAAACCATCAATAAAAGCGATGTGATTCCATAAAACCAAACTAAACCTAATAAACCGCCAAAATAAATACCCAAACCAAAAGAGAGAAGTATTATAGGAGTTGTTATTACAAATATCTTAGTTTCATATTCTGGTTTATCTAAAGAATAAAAAATAGTACCATTAAATGTCATTATACTTTGAAATCCAGAAAACACGCATAGTACTTCCATAATAGGCACCATATCTATCCAGTTTTTTCCATACAAAAATAAAGTAAAGTGTTCTGCTACCGCAGAAAGACCAAACATTAAAGGAAAAACAATAAATGCAACCATTTTTGTCGACTTAAAGTATAAGCGCTTAATTTCTTCTATGTCATCCTGAATTTTTGCAAAAATTGGAAAAAGCGCTGTTTTAAAACTATTAGAAATATTCCTTAAGGGAAGCATCATTATTCCATAAACTCTAGAGTAAATCCCTAAACTACTTTCGCCTAAAAACTTACCTATAACTAGATTATCAGAATTACGATTCAAATATCCCAAAAAAGAATTTAAAGTAACTTTATAACCAAAGCTAAAAAGGTTAGTGAATGATTCTTTACTAAAAACAAAGCTTGGTCTCCATTTAACTAATACAAAATAGCCAATTAATTCAACAGTACTTTTACATAATAATGAATAGACTAAAGCCCATACACCATAACCTGAATAAGCCAAAACAATACCATAAACAGAACTTATGAGTAAAGCATAAATAATAACTTTTGTTCTAGTTTTAAAATCAACTCTTTTAATTAATAGAGATTGATGAGTTGACGCAAAAGAGGTAATAATAAAGTTGACCGATACAACACGCACCAAACTAGTTAACAGCTCATTATCATAAAAAATAGCAATAAATGGTGCACAAAAATAAAAAAGAACGAATAACAAACAACCTATAGCAGCATTTAGCCAAAAACTTGTTGATAAATCATTATCATCAATCGATTTACGCTGCACAATTGCAGCTCCAAAACCTAAATCTTTAAATATAGCAGCAAAACCGGTAAAAACCACAACCATTGCAAGTAGCCCATACTCAGAAGGCAATAGTAATCTTGCGAGCACTATTCCAAAAGCAAAACTTAATACTTGTGTCCCTGCTTGTCCAAAAGAAGACCAAGCTATAGCACTTTTAAGTAGTTTTGAGTTATTCGATTTATTCATAATAATTACAATGGGAGTATAACAAAAAATAAACCTACCTGTTATAACGTTTTTTATCTAAAAACAATTCAACCAACAGCCAAATCACTTATTAATCACGCTATTTATCACTTCCAAAATACGCTCAGTAGCATTCCCATCCCAAAATTTTGGAACACGACTATTTTTATAGGTCCCAGATTCTATGGTTTCTATATGTTCTAATATTTTATCAATATCAAAATCTAACAATGTATTTGAACCTTCAGTGATAGTACTTGGTCTTTCTGTATTTGGTCTCAATGTTAGGCATGGCTTTAACTTAAAAGTTGTTTCTTCTTGTATACCACCACTATCTGTTAAAACCATTTTACAATTATGAATAAGGTTTTGAAAACTAAAATAATCTAAAGGCCCCGTAATTGTTAAATTCTTTAAATCATCAAATTCTGCTTTTAATCCAAACTTTGAAATATTATTTAAAGTTCTTGGGTGCATCGGAAATACTACTTGATGTTTTTTTATTAGTTTTTCTAACAAACCTAATAAATGTATTAAGCCTTCTTTATTATCAGCTGTTGCTGGTCGGTGAATTGTCATTAATATAAACTCATCCTTTTTTAGCTGATACTCAGCCAAAACAGATTGAGACTTTATAGAATCTTCAAAAGCAACAAGAGTATCAATCATGGTATTACCCACAAAATGAATCTGCTCTGCTGGCTTCCCTTCTTTAATCAAATTATCAACACCACTTTGTTCTGTAACAAAGAAATGATCAGTAATTTCATCAACCAAGAGTCTATTGATCTCTTCAGGCATACTTCTGTCAAAACTACGCAAACCGCTCTCTAAATGAGCTAACGGTACATTCATCTTATTAGCAGTTATGGCCGCTGCCAAAGTTGAATTAACATCTCCAGGTACGATTATTAAATCTGGTCTAAAATCATTCACAGTTTCTTCTAAACGTATAATAATCTCGCCTATTTGGTTATTAGCCGTACTTTGAGGAATATTTAATGCGAAATCCGGAAATATATCTAATTGTTTAAAAAAATCATCCGCCATTGCTTTATCAAAATGTTGGCCTGTATGAACAATTTTAATATCAAATTGATTCTTAAACTTCTCTTCTGCAACTTTTTTGAATTGGGTAATCTTTATGTAATTTGGTCTTGTTCCAACAACTAAAAGCAATCGTTTCATTATATTATTGTATTTTATATTTTTGTTTAACAGGCTCTTAATTCGCCAAATACCAATTATAAGTTTTAAGAACTCCTTCATTTAAACCAATAGTAGATTTCCATCCCAATTTCTCTAACTTAGAACTATCCATTAATTTACGAGGTGTACCATCGGGTTTAGAACTATCCCATACAAGCTCGCCATTATGTCCAACAATAGACTGAATTGTCTCTGCCAATTCTTTTATAGTAACATCGGTACCAGTACCCACATTATAAAGATGTTCTGGTAATACGTTTTCTACAGCAAACACTACGGCTTGTGCCAAGTCATCCACATGCAGAAACTCGCGCATTGGAGTACCGCTTCCCCATAATGTTACTGGGGCATTGGTTGCTTTAGCCTCATGAAACTTCCGTAACATGGCAGGTAACACGTGAGAGCTTTTTAAATCAAAATTATCGAAAGGACCATAAAGATTTGTCGGCATTAAGCTTACAAAATCTTTACCGTATTGTTTTCTAATCGCTTCACAAGCTTTTACTCCTGCTATTTTGGCGATAGCATACCATTCATTAGTTGGTTCTAAGCTATCCGTTAGTAAATACTCCTCTTTTAAAGGTTGTTGAGCAAACTTTGGATAGATACAAGAACTTCCTAAAAACACAAATTTTGAAACAGCCTTCTTATGAGCTGTATCAATCAGGTTATTCTGTATCTGTAAGTTTTCCATTAAAAATGGATAAGGATTCTCATTATTAGCGAGTATCCCACCTACTTTTGCTGCCGCATTTATAACAACGTCTGGTTGTTCTTTATTGAAAAAATCAATTACTGCTTGCTGATTACGTAAATCGAGTTCAGCACTAGTTTTGCCAATGAGATTGGTATAATCTTTAGCTTCAAGTGCTCTCCAAACGGCAGAGCCTACCATACCACGATGTCCGGCTACGTAGATTATTGTATCCTTAGCTATCTTACTCAAAATAGTTTAAGGTTTTATAGCCACCTTCTTCAAGGTATTGCTGTTCTTTCATGAGTTTTATATCACTTTGCATCATGTCCTTAACCAAATCGTTAAGATCATACTTACATTCCCATCCTAATTTAGTCTTGGCTTTTGAAGCATCTCCTATCAATAACTCCACTTCAGTTGGTCTAAAGTAGCGTGCATCTACCGCTAAGACTTCTTTACCGATTTCGATTTGATATTTTGGATTGTTACATTTTACGACATAAGCTTTCTCTGCTTCGCCTTCACCTTTAAACTCTAATTCTATGCCGACTTCGGCGAAACTCATATGTACAAAATCACGGATTCTTGTCGTTTTTCCCGTTGCAATTACCCAGTCTTCTGCTTCATCAGCTTGAAGGATCATCCACATCATACGAACGTAATCTTTTGCATGTCCCCAATCTCTTTGAGCATCGAGGTTTCCTAGATAAAATTTGTCTTGCAACCCAAGGGCAATTCGTGATACTGCTCTCGTGATTTTTCGTGTGACAAACGTTTCCCCTCTAATTGGTGATTCGTGATTAAACAAAATTCCATTACATGCATACATATTATAAGCTTCACGATAGTTTACCGTGATCCAATAAGCATACATTTTTGCTACAGCATAAGGTGAACGTGGGTAAAATGGTGTTGTTTCAGATTGTGGAACTTCTTGTACTTTACCGTATAACTCAGATGTTGACGCTTGATATATTCTCGTTTTATTTTCTAAGCCTAATAATCGTACGGCATCTAAAATCCGTAACGTTCCTAAACCATCTGCGTTACCTGTATATTCTGGAATTTCGAACGACACAGCCACATGACTCATTGCGGCTAGGTTATAAATCTCATCGGGTTGAATTTCTTTAATCAACCGAATAAGATTAGTGCTATCTGTCATATCACCATAATGCAGATAAAAATTGCGATGATCTACATGTGGATCTTGATATAAATGGTCAATTCTATCGGTATTAAATAATGACGAGCGACGTTTTAAGCCATGAACCTCATATCCTTTCTTTAATAAAAACTCACTAAGATAGGCTCCATCTTGTCCTGTAACTCCTGTTATAAAGGCAACTTTACTCATAAAAACTATAAACTAAATAGTTAAAATCAAATTTCATTTAAGTCCGCAAAGCTAATAAAATATAATACTTGTTAGCCTTTTCAACTTTAAAAATAAAATTAGGACTTTTTCAGTTTCAAAATATTACATGACATTACGAGCACAAAAAACCTTAGTAAAACTCCTATTTTTCAAATTATTATTTCAATGTTTAGAGTTACTTTAATTTACTTCAATCCCTTTACCAAAAACCAATTATTCAACAATTCTTGTCTGTTGTATAACATGCGCTCTTTTGAAATCCAATCTACAACTTCAAAACCAGCATGTTCGCAAATAGCCTGTCCGGCAGCAGTATCCCACTCCATAGTAGGAGCGAATCTCGGGTAACAATCTGCTTGCCCTTCTGCAACCATACACAATTTTAATGAGCTTCCTTTAGAAATTAGATTGACGTCACCATGCTTTTCTCGCATCTCAGAAACATAAGTTTCCGTTTCAGGAGACATGTGTGAGCGACTTGCTACAACCGTGAAGGTTTTGTCTTCTCTTTCTAGAGGTAATTTACTAGCTTGACTTACTAAAGTGCCTACATTATAATCTTCGAGATTCACCTTTACTTTATATGCACCGCTGTCGCTAGTTGAAAAATAAAGATCTCCTAAAACTGGCACATAGATAACACCAATAACTGCTTTTTGATTTTCTATGAGTGCAATGTTTACCGTAAACTCACCGTTGCGTTTAATAAACTCTTTGGTACCATCTATAGGGTCTACAATCCATAATTGACTCCAATCTTTACGATCATTGTAAGGAATAGATTTTCCTTCTTCGGATAACACAGGAATATTTGTTGCTTTCAAATGCGACATAATTACATCGTGCGACGCTAAATCTGCTTTAGTTAAAGGTGAATTATCTCCTTTAAGTTCCACTTCAAAATCATCGGAATGATAGATGTCTAGAATTACTTTTCCGGCTTCGAGGGCTGCTTCGATTGCAATTTTTAAATTTTTATTCATACTTTATTGGCTTTTGGCCGTTAGCCTTTAGCTTTTGGCTTCTTGCTGTTTGTTGGTTCGGATTTCATTATAATAAGATTGCCATGTCGATCTTTCCTCACTTTGCGCAATGACGTTTTGATTGTTGATTGTAGTTCCCGTATTTAGGTTTTAGTTCATATATTAAAAAGCAAGTATAAGATTCTCTTGATTGAAAAACACCCCTAAAGTCCCCTCAAGGGGACAATTCTGTACTACAAACTGAATTATTAAATAATCATTCCAGCACCAATAGTTTCATTGGTTTGCTCGTCTATAATAATGATACTTCCGGTTTGACGATTCTTCTTATACGCATCATAAAACAAAGGCTTAGCTGTTCTAATAGACAAGCGAGCGATATCATTCATCTCCACCTTATCAATGCCTTCTATTCTGTGTAATGTATTAATATCTATTTTATACTTTAATTCTTTAACCATGCCAATAGATTCGTTTGTGGTATGTTTAATTACCACCTTTGTACGTGCCTGAATTGGTTTAGTACTCATCCAAGTCACTAACACCTCTAAATCTTGACTCACTTCAGGTACATTATTTTCGCGAACAATCATGTCTCCACGGCTGTTATCGATTTCGTCTTCCAAAGTCATCGTTACAGACATAGGTGCAAATGCTTCAGCTATTTGTTCGCCATTAAGTTCAATAGTTTTTATAGTAGATACAAAGCCTGAAGGTAACGACCTTACCTTGTCGCCTGGCTTGAATACGCCTCCATCAATACGACCTGCAAAACCTCTGTAGTCCTGATTATCTAAGGTGTGAGGACGAATCACAGACTGAATAGGGAAACGACAATCTACCAAATTATGATCGCTTGAAATATGTACGGTTTCCAAATGGTACATTAAAGTACTTCCGCCATACCAATCCATGTTCTCAGAACGGTTAACAACGTTATCCCCATTTAAAGCCGAAATAGGAATAAACTGAATATCACTAATACCTAACTTTGATGAAAAGGCTTTAAAATCTGAAACTATTCCGTTATATACATCCTCGCTGTACTCTACTAAGTCCATTTTATTAACACACACAATAGCGTGCGGTATACGTAATAAAGACGCAATAAATGCATGACGATGCGTCTGTTCTAACATTCCTTTACGAGCATCAATAAGTATAATAGCTAAATTAGCTGTAGAAGCACCAGTAACCATATTACGTGTATATTGTATATGTCCGGGCGTATCTGCTATGATGAATTTACGCTTTGGAGTCGCAAAATAACGATAGGCCACATCTATAGTAATGCCTTGCTCTCGTTCTGATTTTAATCCATCTGTAAGTAATGATAAATCTACATAATCAAAACCTTTAGATTTACTAGAGGCTTCCACAGCATCTAACTGATCTTGAAAAATTGATTTACTATCATACAACAAACGTCCAATTAATGTGCTTTTGCCATCATCTACACTTCCTGCTGTTGTAAAACGTAATAATTCTATATCTTGATAATCCATTTTTAATCGTTGTTAGTTTTTAGTTGCTAAGCTTTAGTTCTCGTTTTTTAATCAACCTGATTTCTAAAGTCTCAACCTAATTTCTATTTATATTTTAAAAGTAACCTTGTTTTTTACGATCTTCCATTGCCGTTTCAGCACGTTTATCATCGGCACGCCCTCCACGTTCAGTAGTCCTAGTAGTCGCAATTTCTTCAATGATTTTATCTAAGGTATCTGCTTCCGATTCTACAGCACCCGTAATTGGCATATCTCCACAAGTTCGGTAACGAATCGTCATGTTTACAACTTCTTCGTTTTCCTTTAATTTAATGAATTCCGAATTTGCTAAAATCACTCCGTCTCTCACCACACAATCGCGTTGGTGCGAAAAATAAAGTGATGGCAGATCTATATTTTCAAGTTTTATGTATTCCCAAACGTCCATTTCTGTCCAGTTAGAAATAGGAAACACTCTAAAATGCTCCCCATAGTTTTTACGACCATTAAATAAATTCCAAAGTTCTGGTCTTTGGTTCTTAGGGTCCCATTGTCCAAATTCATCTCTATGTGAAAAGAAACGCTCTTTAGCACGTGCTTTTTCTTCATCTCTTCGTGCTCCACCCATCGCCGCATCTACTTTATACGCTTCCAAAGTATCTAATAAAGACACGATTTGAAGTGAATTACGGGACGCATCTGCACCTGTTTCTTCTTTAGCACGACCATTATCAATAGCTTCTTGTACTGAACCTACTATAAGTTTAACCCCCAGTTTCTCTACTAATTCATCACGAAAAGCAATTGTTTCAGGAAAATTATGACCTGTATCTATATGAATTAAAGGGAACGGTATTTTTGCAGGAAAAAAAGCTTTTTTAGCCAAATGGGTTAGTAAAATTGAATCTTTACCCCCAGAAAATAACAAAACCGGATTTTCGAATTGTGATGCAATCTCTCGGATCACAAAAATGGCTTCTGATTCTAATTCTTTTAAATGATTAATTACGTAATTACTCATGTTTTTTATTTTAATTTTTGAATAATAAAGTCTAAAATAGTTTGAACAGACATTTCTATATCTTGATGATCTGTTACAATTTCTATATCTGGATTAACGGGAGCTTCATAAGGTGCCGAAATACCAGTCATATTTTTAATTTCTCCTGCTCGTGCTTTTTTATATAAACCTTTTACATCTCTACGTTCACACTCCTCCAAAGAAGTATTCACATAAATCTCAATAAAATTCTCGCTACCAACTATGGTTTTAATGTTTTCTCTATCTTCTATATAAGGAGACACAAAAGCTGCTAAGGTCACGACACCAGCATCAACCATTAGATTCGCAATTTCAGCAATTCTTCTGATATTCTCAGTACGGTCTTCCGGAGCAAAACTAAGGTCTTTATTGATGCCTTGTCTAATGTTATCTCCGTCTAAACTAAACGTTGAAATGCCTTTTTTATGTAATTCTACTTCTACTAAATTCGCTAAGGTGGACTTCCCAGAACCAGACAAACCTGTAAACCACAATAAAAAAGAGCGATGACTATGTAGCTTCTCGCGATCTGTTTTTGTAATCTTATAATCATGTCTAACTGTATTCAAACTCATAGTTCACTTTAGTTTTTAAGTTTATTTAATCGCTTCTTTTCATTTCTTCTATCTAACCCAAAATTAATTCGATACCATAATTTCTCATGTCCAAAATACAATAACATCTTAGTCACCACTTCGGCACCACCAATTTTAAGACCTACTAATGGATTTCCTGTAACTATCCAACCTAAAATGATAGTATCTAATGTCCCTACTCCACGCCATGAAAACGTTTTTAATATATGGCGTTTATTAGATGACTTTATAGCAGACTTAAACCAAACTCTTTCGTGCACATAATACAATACCATTTTAGTAACCATCTCATAAGCCCCCATTTGAACACCAATGGAAAAATCACCAGATATAAACCAAGATAATAATAACGTATCTAACGTACCTATAATGCGCCACGTTATGGTTTTGGCAACATGTCGTTTACTAAATTTCATTAAGCCCGAATTGCAATTTATTTATAGACAGCCTCTTTATATTTACTACTCTACTATTTTAATAGAGTATTTCATTATAATTTACAAATCTAAAACAAAATCCAAGACTATCTTAATGTAATTAGATATAATAGCCGTCATTTAAAGACCTTAAGGGTATGATAATTTAAAAAAACTTGAAATATAGCTTTAAAATGATATATAAAATTTCATCGTTAAGTAAAAAATAATAACACTACCGTAATGTCTAGCAAGAAAAAAAGCTTCGTTTGAATCCTTTTTATCTATGATATTTCAAGAGAAATGCTTGTTTATTCACAAAATTCATTAACTTTGACCGTTCTAAAATCAACCCGAAAATCGTATCAATCAAATGGATACGATGGTTTTTTTTAAGACTAAACAATAAAACTTATGAAAAAAACTTACATTTTTTATTTTTTGGTAACCCTTTTCTCATTTGGGTTTAGCCAGACAATCGTAACTGTAGATCGCGCCAATATAGTTGGACCTACGACTTCTGGTAGTGATGCTTCAATATCATCAACAGGTTTTACTAGAGGTTCTGGTATAGCATTATCTACTGCTGCTGCCAATTTCACTTCAAATGGATGGGATGCTACTACACGAGCTCAAGCAGTGACTAATAATGACTATATTCAATGGTCAACGACTGCAAGTGGATCTAATAACATCGAAATTACAGAGCTAGATATTAGATTACGAAGAGCTGCAACTGGACCTCAAAGTTTTAGAGTTTACTATAGTTTAGATAATTTCGCAACGACAGGTCTTCCTGTAACAACAGCGCAATCATCACCAACAACGGCATCTGATTTTAATTTTACAGGTTTAAGTATCAATTCAGGAACTGGCGGGACTATAACGTTTAGACTTTATGCATGGAATGCATCAAATGCTAATTCTTGGTTAAGAATACCTGCCAAAGCTGCTTGGTCAGATTTTGGTATAGCAACTCCAGGCTTAAGACTTATAGGAACTATAACAAGTGTTACTTTTAATAGCACAGAATCAAATATAAAAGCGACAGCTTTTGATCCAAGTGATAATATTAACTACAGCGCTTATTCTGTAGCATCTGGTTTAACTACTGCTAATGCCATAAAAGTTGGTGAGTTTGTAATTTTGGATGGTGGAGATGATTTAACTGATGGCGATATTCTTGGTACAATTTTAACAGATCTTGAATTTGGGATTTCAAATAGTGAGAACCTTAAGACTTTAGCTATTTTTGATGAAGCTACTAACATATCGGAAGCAACAGTAGCATCTGGATCTGCATCATTTACAGGTATATCAGGACTTTCTACAACAGACGGTGGTTCAAAAACTTTTGATGTTTATGCAACTTTTAATACTAATGTAAATGACAACGAGCAATTTCAACTAACTGTTACATCTGCAACAGCAGATCCTTTTATTGGATCTACCTTCGAAGCGTTTGATGCAGGCGGAGCTTTAACATCAATATCTGGTGATGATAACAGAATAGAGGTTACTGCAACGGCGATGGCTTTTGACCAACAACCTACAGATACAAACCAGTTTGAAATCATGACACCTTTCCCAACAGTTTTAGCTGTAGATAGTAATGGTAGCCAAGATCTTGATTACAACTCTTCTATTTCTCTTACAGCAACGGGTACTATGGACCCTAGTCCTAGTTTTTATACGATGACAAATGGATTGGCTGTTTTAGACAATGTCATATTTACAGAGAAACAACTTGTTGCGGCTATGATAGTATATAGTCCTTTACCTGCAGTAAGTAACAATTTTGACATTACCGGACCATTAATCACTGTTGCCAATCAAGATTTTGATGGCACTACACCAGAATGGACTTATTCAACTAACGTTGACACTTTTGATAATAGTTGGGGAATTGATGGTTATTACGGAATAATTGATAGTGCAATTGCGTCTCCATTAGATAATCCTTCTTTCTCTGGTAATATTTTTGGAGAAAACGATATTAATGACGAAGGAGACAATGGAACAGCTGATTTTGCAGTAATGACTTTTGAAACTATTAATATTAGTGCCTTAGAGAATGTGACCTTATCATTTGATTGGGATGTACATGGTTATGAAAACGATGATAGTGATGCAAGTTACACGTTGATTTATGATGGTGTAGCTGAGCCTTTAGTTTATCTAGTAGATGGTAATGGAGCTATTGACACTGATGAAGGTACAGTTACTATTAGTATTCCAAGTTCTGTAAGTACTGTAGCTTTAGAAATCAGTGTTAAAAATAGAAATGATACAAATGGCTTTACTGGTTTTGACAATTTTAAAATAACTAGTGTGTTTGATGGTTTTATTCATATAGACAATGGAACCTTCGCGGGTTGGAAAGGTGGAACTCCGAGCAACACTACTGGCGCGAACAATGCGTACGTTATTAGCGGTGAATATATAGTACCCGCTCAAGTTGAAATCAACAACTTCATTATTAATGAAAACGCTAAAGTAAATATTGCCTCTGGAAAATCTCTTAAAACCAATTCTGCAGTTGCAAATTATGGAACATTAGAGTTAAATTCGGTTTCAACATCATACTCTAGTTTAATTACAGATAACATTACTGGAGAAGTAACTTATAACCGTCACGTGAATCAATTTGCAAGCTCAGGTTCTACAACTGGTGCTAATGATTTAATTTCTGCCCCAGTTACGAATTCAAGTCAAACATTTCTTGCCTTAGTAACAGCTAATGCAGATATTCCTTCTGGTACCATTGGTGGTGATCCTGCATTTCTATTTGGTCCTTTTGATAATAACACTTTAAATGACTTTATTAACTATACTCCATCTGATTACTCAAACGTAATTACATCTGGAATTGGTTATAGAACAGCTTCAAACACTCCTACAGGTTCTACTTTTGAATTTGTTGGTGATGTTAAAACAGGATTTGTATCTGTTCCTATTACAGCAGGTGCTCTAAGTACATTTAATCTTATAGGAAACCCTTACCCATCTTATTTAAGCCTTTCTAGCTTTTTAGCAAGTAATGGCACTAAATTCAGCGCTTCAAATTCTGGAGTATATGGTTATAAAGGTGATGTTTTAACAGGATATACTATATGGAACCAAGCGTACTCGGATGCCAATCCTACAGCACGTATTGCACCAGGACAAGGATTTTTTGTAGCCTCAAAATCTGATGGAGCTACAATACAATTCACACCAGAAATGCGAAGAATAGGAACAACTGATGATTTTATTAGTGGTAGAGCTGAAAATCAGAATTTAGCACATTTAAATATTCAAGTTGCTAAAGGAAATGGGGCTTACCAAACGGCATTATACTTTAATGATAATGCATCATTAAGTATGGACCCTGGTTACGATTCTGAAATGTTTGAAGCTATTGCTCCTGCCTTCTCAATCTATTCTCGTCTTGTAGAAGATAACACAGGAAGAAACTTAGCAGCACAAGCTGTTAGCTATTCTGCCTTAAGCAATGTAACAATTCCTTTAGGAATTAATATTGCACAAGGTGAACAAGGTGTCGTTAGTATTGCAGAACATAATATTCCTGAAGGGACTACTGTAATTTTAGAAGATAATGTAGCCAATTCATTTACGAATCTATTAGAAGGTGACTACACGTTTATTTCTGCGACTACGTTAAACAACACTGGTCGTTTCTATTTACATTTTGGACAAACGACACTTGGTGTAAATGACAATTTATTAAATGGTTTAGAAATTTTTGTAAATGCAAACCCTAAATCAATTGTTGTAAAAGGACAGTTAGAAGGCCAAACAGCATTTAAATTGTTTGATATCCAAGGGAGATTAGTAACAACACAATCACTAAATGCTGATAATACAGAGCATAGTATTGACGCTTCTAATCTTACTGCTGGCATCTACGTTGTACAGTTACAAAATACAACTGGCAACAGAACTCAAAAAGTTATCATTAGATAAGTTTAAAACTTATATCACAATAACTAAAAGCGCATCTTTATAAGATGCGCTTTTTTTGTTTTCTAGCCAATACAATCCTAAATGCGTATATAAAACTTATTTGTAAAAAACAATAATTTTAAAAAATTAATAAACATTTTTATAATTACAAAAACGTTCGGCTAACAAATTAAACTACAATAATTTAAGCCGAGATTGCAATTCTTATCTAACATATATCTCACCTAATCTTAATGATTTGTTAATACATTTAAAAACCTCGATTACTAACTTTTATTATATTTGCCATCCCTAATATCTTGAGTGTTAGCGCGCTTTTATGATATTTTAACCATTAATAGCATTTTATGTTGTTATACAGTTTGAATTTGTAAGTATTTTCCTTTAATTTACTTATTTCATAATCTGCATTTCAATCTAAATTAAAAACAAATTAACACATGAAACACATTTACGTATTTTTAATGACTCTATTTATTGGGAGTTTTGGGTTTACTCAGACAACAATTTTCAATGAAGGTGGTGGTGGCTCTGAACCAACAGACTGGACATTTGAAAATAACATATCTTCAAATCCCATTGACAAAGGCAGTTATTGGTTAGTTGACGCAGGAAGCACTAGTGATTTTATTACAACTGCAACATATGATTTATCATCATATACAGATGCAGAATTCACTCTAGATGTAGCTTCTTTTAATTCAGGTGGATATAATCGAGCAAAAATAGAAATATCATTTGATGGCGGTTCAAATTACACACAAACTGAAACCTCAACTATAACAACTGGTTCTTCATATTTATATGGAGGTACATTCACGCTGAATAGTGTTTCTAGCCAAGTAGTAATCAGGATATCTAACAATGGAACTTCTGGCAGAGGTGTAAGATTAAGAAATTTAGAATTAACAGCATCAGGAGTTGCAGTCACATGTACAACACCTACAACTCAAGCGTCGTTATATAACACAACAGCTTTAGGTACGACATCTGCAACCTTAAACTGGACCACAGGAAATGGAGATGAAGTATTGGTTCTAGTAAAAGAAGGCTCTGCTGTTGATACAGATCCTGAAAGTGGAACTGATTACACAGGCAGCACGACTTTTACTTCTGGAGACCAAATAGGAACAGGCAATTATGTGGTGCAGTCAGGTTCAGCAACAAGCTCAGTAAGCATTACTGGTTTAAGTGAAGCAACAACATATCATGTTGCTGTTTATGAATACAACACTATTGATACGTGTTATGAGCTAACCGAGTTAACCGGAAACTTTACAACAGAATGTTCGACACCTTCTGAAGTCTATACATTTACAGCTACAGCAGGTATCGAAGAGGTAGATTTAACATGGTCTAATGGTAGTTGTTATGATGAAGTATTAATCATAGCTAAAGAAACATCTGCAGTAACGGTTACACCAACAGGTGATGGTTCTGCTTACACCGCTAATGCTACTTTTGGTTCTAGCGCAGATTTAGGTACTAGTGAGTATGCTGTTTATAAAGGTATTGGTACATCAGTAACTGTAACTGGTTTAACTAATGGAAACACTTACCATTTTTCAGTATTTACAAGAAAAGCTACATCTTGGAGTGCAGCAGTTGCGGATGATGCGACATTAGATTGTACTGCTCCAGCAATACAAGCCTCAGCATTTACAACACTATTACCTACTGCAACAGGAGTTTCTATTGAATTTACAAGAGGTGATGGAGATAAAGTTCTAGTTTTGATGAAAGAAGGCTCTACTGTAGATGAAGATCCTATTAGTGGAACTAGCTATACTGCAAATAGTAATTTTGGAGATTTAAGCGCAGATGAACTAGGTACCGGTAACTTTGCAGTATATAATGGTAATGAAGGATCTAACCCAGGAATCGGTGGCGATCCTATTGATTTTAACATTAACGGATTATCTCAAGGCACAACATACCACCTTGCCGTATATGAATATAATGACACAAACACCTGTTATAATCTTACAGAACTTACAGGAAGTTTTACAACTCTATGTGCTAAAATTACATCATTTCCTTTTACTGAAGGGTTTGAAGGTGGTGCATTACCATCTTGTTGGTCTCAAGAATATGAAACTGGGACAGTAAATTGGGCATACCAAGATGGAAATAGTAACAGTTCACTTGATGCACATATTGGCACAAAAAATGCATATTTCTATGACACAAATGGTGATCAAACCAAATTAATCACTCCTGCTTTAGATTTAACTGGTGTTTCTTCTCCAACATTATCTTTTTGGCATGCTCAAGTAGATTGGAGTGGAGATCAAGATGAACTTCGAGTATATTACAAGACATCTGCTGGTGGTACTTGGACACTGATCCCAGGACAAGAATTCACTAGTTCAATAGGATCTTGGACACAAGAATCTGTTTTACTACCTAACCCAAGTTCAGATTATTATATTGCATTTGATGCAACTGGAAATTATGGCCGTGGTGTCGTATTGGATGACATCGAAATTAATGGAGATATTCCGACTACCGACACACTCGTTGAATTCACAGCTTCTACAGCAACTGTTATTGAAGATGCAGGAACTTACGATTTGGAATTTTCAATAACTAATGAAGATGCTGCTGCCACTAGTTTTGATGTGGTACTTACAAGTGGCGATGGTGACGCTACAGATATAGATGGATATACTACTCAAACAGTAACATTTCCCGGTGGCACAAGTACTAACCAAACCGTTACACTTACTATTACAGATGATACTGATTTAGAGACTGATGAAACCTTAATGTTTGAAATCCAAAATGTATCAGGTGGCAACAATGCCGTTGCAGGTTCAAATAGTACATTTACACTTACTATTACTAATAATGATGTAACACCTCCAATTGCATTACCTTATAGTGAAGATTTTTCTGATTGCGGTGCTGCAGAGTGGACTCCGTATGATGAAGCAGGAAGTAACTCTTGGTTATGTGGTTCTGGTGAATATGCTATGAACGGCTATGGAAGTACAAACGTTGATTGGTTAATTTCAGATTTCTCAATTGATTTTAGTGCTTATTCATCCGTTAAAATTGATATCACTACTCAAGAACAATATGGAGATAATATAAATACTCCTGGTGAATTTGAATTACTATACTCAACAGATTACTCTGGTGGAGATCCAACAATTGCAACATGGACAGCACTTTCATTTGATCCAAACAATACAGAATTTGGTGGAGGCTTATCTTCTCCTTCTGTAACTTCTGTTGATGCTTCTGGTATTACAGGAGTAGCATATATCGCATTTAAATACGATATGAATTTTGGTAATGGCGCGGAAGACTGGAGAGTGCAAAACATTGACATCTATGAGGATATTGCTTTAGATGCAGATACGGAAGCAACCGACCCTAATACACAAATTGCTACCACAACAATTATTGCTGCCGACGCAACAACAAGTATTACATCTCTCGATGCTTTTGCTTTTAGCATCTATGACTTTGGTTCTACAGATGGTTTACCTACAAATATAACAATGATGCGTTTTGTTCCAGGTGCTAACAATACAGCAGACTGGTCAGATCATATCCAAGGTATCACTTTAGTTGATGAAAATGCAGCAACATACACTCCTACAACAACGACAATAAACGATACTGAAATCATTTTAGAGTTCAGCACACCTATTGTCATTGCTGATGATTCTATTTTGGAGTTTACTTTAGGGGTTTACTTAAATACAACAAACATTGTTGATGAAAGTATTATTCAATTTCAAATAGATGCTGCTTCAAATGGCTTTGCTGCCAATACTAGTGGTTCAGGTTTTGCGGATCCTTTTTCTGGTGATGTTATTGGTAATGATATTATTGTAGATGTTTATGTAACCGAACTGGTTTTCTCTCAACAACCTTCTAATACCTTTGTGAATACAGCCATGACCCCAGATGTCACTGTATCTGCAATTGATACAAATGGAAACATAGATACTAGTTATAATTTAGATATAGAAATAACTTCTACAGGTACATTAACAGGAAGTCCTCTAGTAGCAACTCCTGTTAATGGTGTTGTAACATTTGCAGGTTTAACTCATACTGCATTAGGCACTGCATTAGTATTAACTGCTGATGATGATTTATATCCAACTGTAAATAGTAGTGCTTTTGATATTGAAGCCATACCTGTAGATCCTGTTATTATTGCTATTCAAGATTTTGATGATACTACGCCAGAATGGACATATACAACTAGTCCTTCTGAAAACAATTCTTCTTGTGTATCGAGTGGTGATGTTTGGAATGTAGTAAGTAGCTTAGGCAATATCACAGTTCCCAATAGTACTGGTAATTTTTTTGGCGGGCAAGATTTAGAAGGCTCTAATGGATGTGGAACATCAGGTATAGCCACTATAGATTTTAACACCATAGATACTTCCAACTATACCTCTATAACTGTATCATTCGATTATGAAGTTGATGGTTTTAATGGTGCTTCAGATGAACTAAGTTATATAATAACATTAGATACTATATCGGAAACAGAAGTCTTTTTATGTGATGGCTGTGACCAACAAAACAACGAGGGTACGATAAGTATGAATGTTCCTGATGGAACTAATACTATAAGCTTACAAATTCTAGCTAAATTTAATGGAGGAAGCGACTATTTTGGAGTAGACAACTTTAAAATTGAGGGAATAGTGAGCCCCTCACCCACAACCTACACATACAACGGCACATGGTCACCAAGTGATCCAAATGGAGCAGCTACTGCTAATGATGATATTGTAATTACTTCAGGAGATGCTACAATTGACATCAACACTACTGCTAATTCCGTAACAGTGAAAGCTGGTGCGGGCCTTACTGTAGACACAGGTGTTACACTTACAACAACTAACGGCTTAGCTTTAGAATCTGTTTCAAACAGTTATTCTAGTTTAATTCTAAATGGTACTGTTGCTGGTGCTGTAAGCTACCAAAGACACATTAACAATGCTGCAGAGAGTGGTGAAGGAACAGGATCTAATGATTTAGTTAGCCCACCATTAACAGGTCAGAGTTTTGGAGCCTTCAGAATTGCTAATACAAATATTCTTTCTGGCGAAATTGACAACATTAGTCCTGGAACCATATTTTATCTATTTAGTCCATTTAATACCGCTTTAAATGAGTACACCTATTACAGTGAAAGTGATGATTCTGAAACTCTTGATGCTGGTAATGGCTATAGAACAGGCTCTACGTCACTTGGGAATCAAGATACTTATACATTTTCTGGTACTGTTGAAACTGCTACAGTAACAAAAAGTATTGTCGCACCCGCCGCAAGTAACTGGAATTTAATTGGTAACCCATATCCTTCTTATTTCAAAATAGAAGAATTTTTGCTTGATAACATTGCTCAATTTGATTTTTCAAGTAGTGGAATTTATGGTTATGATGGTTTAGCTTCAGATGGTTGGGATATATGGAATTTAGCCAGAGCACAAGACCCTACAAATGCAGGAGCTGTTATTGCACCTGGTCAAGGCTTTTTTGTAGCATCAATACCTGTAGGAGGATCTGTTACATTTGATCCAGATCACAGAGTGACAGGAACATCAGATGATTTTATTTCAGGAAGAAGTACTAATTCTATTACAAATTTAGAATTAACGCTAAACAATTCTAGTGCGTCATTTATTACCGATATTTATTTTACAGCATCTGCGACACAAAGTTTAGATCCAGGATATGATTCTAGTTTATTTAAAAGCCAAATAAATGATTTTTCTTTATATTCTCATTTGGTAATGGATAATACCAATGTACCATTAGCTATCCAATCTCTAGGTGAAACGGATTATACAGATGTTACAATACCACTTGGTGTTCATGCCTTCCAAGGAGAACAACTAACGTTTAGTATCAGTGCCTCTACACTACCAAATACGGTTAGTGTGTATTTAGAAGATAACGTGGCTAACACCTCTACGCTTTTAAATACTAGTGATTATGTATTAACACCAAGTACAGGATTAAGTGGTATAGGCAGATTCTATTTACGTGTTTCAAATAGCACATTATCTACAGTAGATAACACCTTAGATCAATTAAACATTTACACTAACAAGACGGATAAAACTATTATTATTGCAGGTCAATTATTAGAACCTACAACAGCATCTGTTTATGATGTTCAAGGACGTTTAGTATCTACTACGCAATTACAAACTACTGTTAGATCACAAGCTATAGACGTTAGTAACCTAAGTCTTGGCATCTATGTTGTAAAACTGCATAATGCGGCTCAAAACAAAACTCAAAAAGTGATTATAAGATAATATCTTACAACTAGCTTACTGTTTTAAAAAACGCGCTAAACTTGGTTTAGCGCGTTTTTTTTGTGTATAAAATTATCAAATATTAAAAAAATTAACCTATTCACAACAATTTATTAACACGCAAACGTTTTCGCTTATTGCCGTTATAAAAACTCATATATATTTACTGAAACTAATATCTCTAAACAATTAAATCACCCCTAAGATGATTAAAAAACATGTCTATTCTATTTTAACCCTTTTCACGTTGTTTTTTATGAGCAGCGAAATATATGCTCAACAAAATGTTTTTAGTCGAAGTGACGTTACTACAGGTAATTTTGGAGATGGCCAACTACCATGGTATTATGAAACTTCAACTATTTCTCAAGGAGATCCTGACAGTGGCAGCACCACAAGAAATTTCGTTAAAATAGGCCATAATAACAATACTATCATGTCAACTAATGGTCGCTTTTACCTTGTAAACACTCTCGATTTTGAATCTGCTGCAACTTCAGCTAGAACTATAAACAATATCAACGGAGGACTATCCGTGTCAGGAGGTATTTACAATGCTTCAATTGCTACCCATACTATAAATACTCCAATAGGCATTGATGGTCCTAGCGTACAAATACACTCAAATTCTAGTGGTGGCTTCATAATCGACCAAACTATATTCATAAATAGTAATACTGTCGAATTCGGGAATTTAGGTTCAGGAGAAATTGTTGTAAATGGAGTCATGCAAGGCACAGGTAATATGCAAAAAACAGGAAATAATACGCTCGTAACTACAGCATCTAACACATACTCTGGCACAACAACAGTTATTACAGGCACCTTAAAGCTTCAAGGCAATCTTCTAAATAGTGCAATAACAGTGAAATCTGGTGCCACACTAGAAATTAATGGAAGTATAACCGTAAAATCAATAATCGTAGAAGCTGGTGGTTATGTACGCGTCAATTCAGGAATGACATTAACGGTTTCAAATGAATTAACACTAGAATCTAATTCAATGCTGTATTCAAGTTTAATTTCAGATGGTACAATTTCGGGAATTGTAAAATATAATCGCCATGTAAACAATAACGACTCTGTAAATGGTAATGACTTAATAAGCGCACCATTGTCTGGACAAGCTTTTAATACATTTATAGCTAACAACCCTAACATAACATCCAATCCTACAGGACCTGAAGTATTATTTGGTCGTTTTGATAATGATAGCAATACCAGTCCTTATGAACTTTGGAACGACACTGACACAACACCATTAGCTGCTGGCAAAGGGTATCGCTCGGGTATTGCAGAAGGAGCGCTAAGTAATCTCGTAACCTTTGAAGGTGCGGTAAGTACTGGATTGGTCCAAACCTATATTGATCAAGGTACAGAGAGTACCTTAAACTTAATTGGAAACCCTTTTCCTTCTTACTTAGATGCACAGGAATTTTTATCGCATAACGCTAGTTTATTAGATCCTAGTGCTGTTGTTATATATGGTTATAACGACAGTACAGATGGGAGTTCTGCTGGAGATTACACCATAATAAGTGCTTTATTGAACACCGATATAAATATCGCACCAGGTCAGGGCTTTTTTGTAGCTTCCAATAGTTTAGGTGGTAATATTGAATTTACTACAACCAGTACCGATATGCGTTTAGCTTCTGGGGGAGATGATTTTATTACAGGGAGAAGTACTTCAACTGCAATTACCAATTTAAAGTTAAATCTAAATAAAACTACTGATAATTTTATAACTGATATTTTCTTTACAGAATATTCTAGTCTCGATTTAGATCCAGGCTATGACGCGAGTTTATTAGGAGGTGTAGCTCCTTCTTTTGCTTTGTATTCGCATTTAGTTCAAGAAAATACAGGAGTCCCTTTCGCAGTGCAGGCCCTTGGTAAAACGGACTATACTGATATTACAATTCCATTAGGAGTAAATGCAAACCAAGGAGAGCAACTTACTTTTAGTATCATTGAAACTAATTTACCCAGCTCAGTAGACGTTTATTTAGAAGACAATGTTGATAATACATCAACTCTTTTAAACACTAGCAATTACGTTCTTACACCAAGTGCAGACCTTTATGGAACGGGGCGTTTTTACTTACGCGTATCGAATAGCACATTATCTACACTAGATAGTAACTTAGACGAATTAAACATTTACACCAATAAAGCAGATAATACCATTGTTATTGCTGGTCAATTATTAGAACCTACAACAGCATCTATTTATGATGTTCAAGGACGTTTGATATCCACAACGTTATTACAAACCAATCTTAGATCACAAGCTATAGATGCAAGTAAATTAAATAATGGCATCTATGTAGTAAAACTGCATAATGCAGCTCAAAACAAAACTCAAAAAGTAATTTTAAGATAAGTATAAAATTTTTAATAATAAATAACAAAGCGCACCTTCTAAAGGTGCGCTTTGTTGTTACCACCAATTACAAAAAAATAAAATGTAGTTTCCTTGAAAAACAATTTAGCTAATCCAAGGCGTTAGTTAACATACTTTTCTTTTCAATATATTTTAAGTTAAAAATAAGGGCTTACCATTAGCAATTCAAGCTTTTATGTGAATTGAATTATACTCATATGCGAATTCTATTTGGTGTTAACTTAAATCTCGTTGAACCATGAAGGTTTAACATAAGTGCCAGTAGTTTTTCTATAGCTACCAACTTACACTTAGAAGACACTAACACTTTATTTTTTATAAAGTTAAATTTTATATTATGTATGATTTTTAACAAATTAGCGTATATTACCGACTTAATTTAAGAGCTATATTTAACGTAAAAGCAATTAGAAAACAGTTAAAAAAAGTACTGTATAGATATATTAAAAACCATACGCTCACTTATTTCGTAAATAAGAATGAAACCCATGGTTTTTTTATGGTGGTAGTTTTACATTTTAAGTGTAATTCAACAGAGAACTATGCTGTTTCATAGAGTAAATTTAAATTAAATGTAAACCTTTTCGTATTATTACTTTTTTAAATAAATAATTTTATTATTTTTGAACTCAAATTTAGGGCAAGAGCCATGAAGCAAGAAAACAACTCAGATAAAATCACTCGTAAAGAAGCCATTTCAAAAATGGGTAAATATGCTGCAATAACTGCAGTAGGAACATTTGTGATTTTAAATCCACTTAAATCGCAGGCACAATCTCTACCTCCTGATCCAGGTGGAAACCCATTCGATTAAATTTCTATTTCTATTTTGAATACTAAATTAGCACCAACATATGAAAAAATGTTTGGTGACTATTGGGTATTGTGGTATGCCATTTCTAATAGTTACAGTATTATTAATTCGGAATTTAGGCTACTTTTGGATTCTTATCTTGCATCCGATACGCAAACCGAATTTTCCTCTACTATTTCAAATCATAGTTGTAACTCAGATAGCTCAAATCTTTCTGAAACCATTCATAATTACCTCAAAGACTGTAATACTCCTTATAGCCTGCCTAATAAAAGTTCGGACGTTTTAAATATATCTTATCGAAATATTTCTAAGCATTACTTATTTGGCTCTAAAAATATTCAAATTTATTACAGCTCTGAGCTAGTACTAAAAACAGTTCATCCTGCTATTGCACATTATAGTAAAACAACCACAACTGAAACCGATGTAATATTCGATATTTATTTAAAGAATGATAACTTATACCTTTTTAAGAATGGAGAATTAATGTCTTGTGTTCCTAAAAAAGAATATCATCTTTTACAAGGTAAATTCATCATGCAACTACTCTGTTCTTTACATAATAAAACGGAACAAGATTGGATTGGAACGCTTCATGGTTCAACTATTACAGATGGTAATTCATCTATCCTTTTTATTGGGAAATCCGGAAAAGGAAAAAGTACGTTATCCGCATTATTAGCTATAAATGGCTTTGAATTATTAGCTGATGATGTTTCTCCTTTGCTCTCTGAAAATCAACATATATACTATAATCCTTTATCTATTTCTATTAAAGAAGGAGCTTTTAACCTACTGCAACCACTAGTAAAGAATTTCGAAGAATTACCAATAGTAGAATTTAACAAAACTAAAGGTCAATTAAAGTACATGCCTTGTATAAAACCAAAACACGATCATTATTCATGCCAGGCAATTGTTTTAGTAAATTACAAACCCGAATCAGACACCATAATAGAGCCGATTTCTATCAAACACATTTTAGAAACCATAATAGAAGACTCTTGGTTATCACCAAATCCTCAGCATGCTCAGCAATTTTTAGATTGGCTACAAAAAGCTAAACTACTTCAATTAACGTATAGTGATACTAATAGTGTGTCTTCTAAAATCTCAACGTTATTTAAACAATTTAATCACGAAAATTAATAGTCTATATTAGTAGTCTGTATTGAGGTCTATGAATAATTTAGCTACTACATATCAACATATTGCAGATATCTTAAGTTTTGACACTCCAAATTCTAAACTCGAGAAAACGATTAGTAACTCTTCTTTTAATTGGGATAGTATAGTGATTGAAGGTAGCAAACACCTAGTATTACCTACAATATATTGTAGATTAAAAGCGAAACAACTTCTTCATATATTACCCGAAGAATTGATTGGTTACTTAGAAGAAATCACTAACATAAATAGGTCTAGAAATTTAAGAATACTCAATCAAGTACATACTATATCGCATATTTTAAACCAAAACAATATAAATCATGTCTTTTTAAAAGGTACTGCGTTACTAGTTTCAGGATGTTATAAAGATAATGGGGAACGTATGGTTGGTGATATTGATATTTTAGTCGAAAAATCAGAAGTGCATAATGCTTTTGATATTTTGAAAAACTCAGGCTATAACAAAACATTTGGCTTTGCATACAAAAAAAAGGATTTTAGACATCTTGATCGTTTAATCTCAGATAATGAATTAGCTGCAATTGAACTACATTCCGAGCTACTAAACAAAACACATTGGCCACTAATGAATATGGAATTCATTCTTAATTCTAAAAAAATTATAAATACAATCGCTATTCCTAATACACACTATCTAAGCCAACACTTGATATTAAGCTGGCAACTAAATGATAAAGGTCTTTATTATAATATAATAAGCTTAAAATCAATTTATGATTTGCTTTCTATAGGAACACATAAGGACAATAATATTATCCAGAATATGATGAATTCCAAATATGGTCAATCTTATTTAGAGTTAGCTAAATATTATTTTCCTGAATTCTCTGATATTACCTCTAATAATTACATGAAATATAGAGGTTTTTGGCACAAAATTAAAATGTCTTTCAAACCCTTAAGAATTATTATCAATTGTATTCAACTAGCTACTATTTTTATAACGAGTCGTTTATACTTAGTTTACTCTAATAGAAATTATACAAAGCATATAATTAAGGAGAAAATATTAAAGAAAACTAATATTTTCAATATCTTTTAATTTAAAGTCTCTTAAAATATAGAAATTTTTTCTTTCTGTTTTTTTTATTTTAGGCTAGCCTTAAGCCATATGAATTGAACTTTTTAAAAATTATTATTATTTAAATGCAAAAAATGACGAAAATCCCCCTAATAAATCGGTTTTATGTCCATTTTAAATCAATTTTAATTTTTTTTGATTATTATTATAATAACTTTACCTCTATATTTGTTTTATAATCATTAAAGTTTACCTTTGAAAAAATTATTTTAGTATGAAAAAAATACTTTTACTAGCTTTATTAATAACATTTAGCATCTCTTCTTTTGCACAAAGAAACGATAAAGATTGGTTTCTGAGCATTGGTGTCAATGCTATCAATAGTTTGGGAACTAAGTCTCCAATTAATAGTCCTGAGGATTGGAGCTTTAATACTCCTATTTCTGCTGCAGTTGAATTTAACTGGACAGACCAATTTGCAATAGAACAATCAATTACTTTTAACGGTTTTACCGATGATTCGAGTATTGATTACCGTTATACAAATGAGGATTATAACTATTTATCTTTAGATACACATGTAAAATATTATTTTGGAGAACTTCTTTTTGGTCGTGCTAGAAATGATTGGTTTAACTTATATGCTAATGCTGGTGTAGGTTTCTTTCATATAGATGAGACTAACATCTCTGCAAACATTGGTGGTGGCGTTTTATTTTGGTTAAACAGAAATAGAACTTTTGGCTTAAGAGCTCAAACTATTGCTAAATTTGCTTTTAACCATTCAGATAGTGGTTATGACAATAATCATTATCAATATCACTTACAAGCTGTGTTTAAGTTGTAATACGCTTATTAATTATAAAAAAGCCGTCTTAAAACTATTAGTTTTTTAAGACGGCTTTTTTTATAGAGGAATACGGTTATATCCCTTTTAATAATTTATCAAAATATTTAATTGTATGCCCTAATCCTTCTTTCAAATGCACTTTAGGTTCCCAACCATCTAATTCTTTCTTTGCTAAACTAATATTTGGCTGACGTTGTAAAGGATCATCTTGTGGTAACGGAAGAAAAGTGATTTTAGAATTAGAATTTGTTAAATCGATTACTTCTTTTGCCAATTCCAACATAGTAAATTCTATTGGGTTTCCAATATTTACCGGGCCAACAAAACCATCTCTACTATTCATCATTCTATGCATACCTTCAACTAAATCATCTACATACTGAAAACTTCTAGTTTGCGTTCCATTACCAAAAATAGTAATATCATCACCATTTAAAGCTTGTACAATAAAATTTGAAACCACACGACCATCTTGAGGATGCATTTTTGGACCATATGTATTAAAAATACGAATGATTTTAACATCTACATCATTTTGATTATGATAATCCATGAATAGAGTTTCTGCACAACGCTTACCCTCATCGTAACAAGACCGCAATCCAATAGGATTTACATTCCCCCAATAACTCTCAGGTTGTGGATGTACCGCTGGATCACCATATACCTCACTAGTAGAGGCCTGTAATATTTTTGCTCCTACACGTTTTGCTAGTCCCAACATATTAATTGCTCCCATAACAGACGTTTTTACGGTTTTTATAGGGTTATGCTGGTAATGCACAGGTGAAGCAGGACACGCTAGATTATATATTTCATCTACTTCCGCCATATAAGGATTAGTAATATCATGTCGCACTAATTCAAAAT
The DNA here is from genome assembly GCF_900099995.1 of Winogradskyella thalassocola. Taxonomy (GTDB): domain Bacteria; phylum Bacteroidota; class Bacteroidia; order Flavobacteriales; family Flavobacteriaceae; genus Winogradskyella; species Winogradskyella thalassocola. The sequence goes on along the minus strand of NZ_FNCZ01000001.1, from coordinate 1,426,346 downwards.
AATGGTGATCCATTAAATGTTCAATGTTTCGCTTAGAACCCGTAAAATAATTATCTAAACAAATAATTTCATTACCTTCATTTAATAGACGTTCACATAAGTGAGAACCGACAAATCCAGCCCCACCAGTTACCAAAATTCTTTTCATAAATTAGTTATTTCCATTAGTCAAAAATAAGATATATTTTCATTTAACAGCATCTAATACTCAGTAAACTTAAAATTAAGCATCTGTTTTAGACACCTATAAAGTTCTGGGAATTGGGATTAAATTCTAATGGAGTTTCTAAAAAATTTTCTAGTAGGACAGCAAAAAACTCATATTGATTGGTATAAGTCTATGCCCTAAAATATTTTGAAGCAATTAAATCTTGTCTTACCCATTCGTTTTCCTGCAAGCAGGTCGTTAATTTTTTAAACCCTTTATTAAAAATCAAACTACGTATATCATTTTTACGAGAAACATTTAAGTGAATAGCATGCCCAAATTCATGAATATCTGAATTAAGATTATCGGCAATTTCATATCCATATAGAAAATCTTCCCATGAAAAAACAATAGTCTTTAACTGGGGATTATAGAACTGTTAATTATTAATTAATCTAATTTTGCAATCATTAAGACAGCTATATCAATAGAAAATTACATTAGCCCTGTCTCTAAGTATTCTTTATTTTAATACAATTTTTACAACATTTAGAGTTCTACTTTTCTAGTATAAACACTTTTTAAAACTTCTATATAACAAGAAAAGTAAGTATGGTCATATAAACGCATACTTACTTTTCTAAAATTAAATTCTCCTATGATTTTATAGTCTATGGAAAAATACCTCTTTGTACATAAGCTTTTTCAATGCGTTCTATAGCAATGCAAAAAGCAGCCGTTCTCATATCTATACCTTCACTCTCTGAATAGTTATAAACTTTATCAAAAGATACTTTAAGCTTATTACGCAACTTCTCCATAACTTCTTCTAAATGCCAAATCTCACCACTTCTGTTTTGTAACCATTCGTAATAACTTCCAATTACACCACCCGAATTACATAAAATATCTGGAATAATAACGATGCCTCTTTCCATCAATATTTTTTCACCTTCAACGTTTGTTGGACCATTAGCACCTTCAGCAATTAGCTTTGCTTTTATATTAGGCGCATTTTTTTTAGTAATTTGATTTCCTAATGCTGCAGGAATACAGATATCACAGTCTAATGAAAAGAATTCTCCCTTCTCAACTGGAGTAGAATCTGGATAATTTACAATAGTTCCTTTGTTTGCTAAATTATATTTAAATAGTGCTTCAACATCTAGACCATCTTGATTTTGAATACTTCCCTGAGCATCTTGAACACCTACTAGTTTCGCACCATCTTTTTCTAAGAAATGCGACGCCCAATACCCAACATTACCAAAACCTTGAACGATAAACTTTTTACCGTTTAATTCCATATCATTTTTGTCTGCCCAAAATTTAATTGTTAAATAAACACCAAATCCTGTGGCTCTATCTCTACCTTCTAGCCCTCCACTTCCATCAGGCTTTCCTGTAACGACATGCTGATTAGCTGAACGTTGCGCAGGAGGCCTTGTACTCATATAGGTGTCAGCAATCCAAGCCATAGTTTGACTGTTAGTATTAACATCTGGAGCAGGAATATCATGCTCTGGACCGATATTATCAGCTAAAGCATAGGTAAAACGTCTTGTTATACGCTCTAGTTCGTTTTCTGAATATAATGCTGGATCAATTTTGATACCTCCTTTTGCTCCACCATATGGTAAACCAGCTAAAGACGTTTTCCATGTCATCCACATGGCTAATGCCCTTGCTGCATCTAAATCTACTGTAGCATGGTAACGTAAACCACCTTTATAAGGACCTAACGCACCGTTATGCTGTACGCGATAACCTGTAAAAACTTCAACTTCTCCATTATCCATTTTCACTGGAAAATTTACCAAAATCTCGTTGTTAGTGATGCTTAATATTTTCCTAATATTAGGATGAAGATTAATATGATTGGCAGCACTATTAAACTGCTCCATTACATTATCCATCATACCTTTTAAAGGCACTTTTTTATTCTTTGTTTTTGAATCTTTTTTTGAATTTCCCATTTATGTGCTCGTATTTTTGGAATTATATATTTTTACGCAGCAAAAATAACACTTTCCATAATAAAAAGAGGTTTTATTATTAAATAACTAAACTAGATTCTAAGTAAATATTACATTTTTTTAAAATCAATATCGTCCACCATTTATATACTCCTTGTCAGTAAGCCAATAAAGCACATTTGCTAAAAAAACACATCATTTTAATACAAAGAGATTTTTCTTAATTTATTTATAATGGAACAAAAATTGAAAAACCAATTCCTTGTAGAAAAATAACAAATCCATTCTGTATGAGTTACGATTGTGTTTTTGATGATGCTGAACGCAAAATAAAATAACCGATAATTGCGGAGATTAATGACCCTATTAAAATTCCTATTTTAGCAGAATCTATAAATTCTGGAGTTGAAGCAAATGCTAAACTCGCAATAAAAATAGCCATAGTAAACCCAATACCTGCGATAAATGACACTCCTAAAATGTGTCTAAAACTAATCTCACTTGGCACTTCTATCAATTTAATTTTTTTGGCTAAAAACACTATTAAGCTAATACCAATACCTTTACCTAAAACTAAACAAATAATAATATTTGTAACCAATGCTATTTCGAGATTTTCTGAACCCGAAATTAAAACCCCTGCATTGGCAAGTGCAAAAATTGGAATAATAAAATAGGCCACCCAACCATGTAAATTATGTTCCAAATGTTGCAATGGAGATTGAAATTTAGAGGACCAGTCCTCTAAATCATCTATATGTTGAATTTGTTCTGTAGAAAGGATTGGCTTTTTTAATACGCTTGCAGTCTTAATATCATTATAAACGTTTTCTAATTGCTCTAAAAACGTTGATGTATCTATCTTTTGTCTTATAGGCACAGAAAAGGCTAATAATATACCCGCGACAGTTGGATGAATTCCAGATTTTAAGAACAAGAACCAAATGATTATACCAAAGAAAAACATAAGAAATCTAGAATAGACACCTTTATATGATAGAATGTATAAAACCACTAACATCGCTAAGGCAATCAACAACAACGTTATATTAATACTTCCACTATAAAACAATGCAATAACCAACACTGCACCAATATCATCTACAATCGCAAAAGCAGTTAAAAACACTTTAAGACTCAAGGGGACACGCTTCCCTAGCGCATTTAAAATAGCTAATGAAAATGCAATATCAGTAGCCATCGGTATTCCCCAACCTTTAGTTGTTTCCGGATTTTGATTAAGTACTAAAAAGAAAACAACAGGAACCAACATACCTCCTAAGGCACCAATTAATGGAAATGCGATTTTTTTTGGAGAGTTGAGTTCTCCAATCAAGAGTTCACGCTTTATCTCTAATCCAATCAGAAAAAAGAATATCGCCATTAGCCCATCGTTAATCCAAAGAATTAAAGGCTTTTTAAACTCAAAACTTTCAGTTACAACTCCTATATCATATTGCCATATTTCTCTATAAATATCACCATAAGGTGAATTTGCCCAAATTAAAGCTAATATTGTAGCAAGCAATAGTAAAATACCACTGAAGCTTTCAATTTTTACGAATTTTTGGAATGGTGTGAGAAATACTTCTTTGATCATATAAATAGTTTTGTTGCGAAAAAGATTAATTTCAAATATAAGGTTTCAATATAAGATAGCTTTAAATACATTTTCAATTTAAATAATATTTAACGTAAAAAGTCATTATAATTCTAACACCATATATTATTAACTGCCTTTTGTTTTACTATTTTTTACAAATTCACAAATCAAAAAAAACATAGTCCCCTATATCACCTTGCACGTATTGAAAATCAAACTTAAAGTCCCATTACTTTAAATTATTTGTTTTTACTTTTTAAAAAAGCATCAATAGAAAATTTACCTGGCCCCGTAAATAACAAGGTAATGTAACCCATACCATAAAGCATTGCTTTTTCCATACCACTAAAGCCATCCGAAATATGAACTATAAATACAGCCACCAACATAGTGATTATTAATGGCACCAATGCCCAACGCGTTAATATGCCTAATGCTATAAGAACACTACAAACAACCTCTGCAAACACAGCCATCACTAGCGATGTGAATGCTCCAAGTCCAAAAGGATCAGCAAATTGAATATCTCCTCCACTAAAAAGCATATTCCATTTACCTAGACCATGCCCAAAACACATACCTAAGCCTAGAAATAGTCTTAATAACAAAAGACCTAAATCATTAATAGTACTGATAGAATTATTACTTGTTCTCATATTTGAAATGTTTTTGATATTTACAAAGAAACAGATTTCACATTAAATTAAAATAAAGGACTCTAATTCTTAAGTGATGATTTCCAAAATCGTCGTTCACAAAATGAACCTCAACATCTTCTTTTACTTTTGTAATTAAGGGTTTTGTAACTCCATCTCTGGTAATTTCGTTCTCGTAAATACAATACACTATATAAATATAAAACTTAGCATCTTCAATAGTTTTAATCGTTCTGAAAAATTTAACTTCATTTATCAATCAGATTTCTTTCTAAATTTTGTGCGTCTATAAGTTCTTTAAAAAAGTAAATTCTAGAAGAAGAAACATCGATTCTTAATTTTATATTTTTTACGAGATTTACAAAATAAAAAGAGATAATTATCAATTTCAAAAATTATTAAGTAAAAAAAGACAAACTCTATAATTTTAATTTATTATTTGATTGGGTAATCTTATCTTTGCCAATTAATTTAAAATTATCACCATGAAAGTTCGTGAATATTTTATTATAATTTCTACAGTCGTAGTTTTAGCTATCGTTGGAATAGCATTTTTTTGGCAACCTATTTTATGGCTATTTTTGCTTGTAGGACCACTTGTGCTGTTAGGGGTTTTTGATATTTTTCAAATCTCGCATACTATACGACGTAACTTTCCATTATTAGGTCGTTTTAGATATGTTTTAGAGTCGATCAGACCAGAAATAATGCAATATTTTGTTGAGACTGACACTGAAGGAAGACCTCTTAACCGAATTTTAAGATCTTTAATATACAGAAGAGCAAAAGGCTTAAACGATACCGAACCGTTTGGAACCCAAATGGATCTTTATCATTCTGGTTACGAATGGCTGGAGCATTCTATGTACGCCAAAACAAACCCAAAAAATATTGGTGAATTTCCACGTTTAATCATTGGAGGAAAAGACTGTAAACAACCTTATTCTTCAAGTTTGCTAAATATTTCTGCAATGAGTTTTGGATCCTTAAGTAAAAATGCTGTATTGGCTTTAAATAAAGGAGCTAAAATGGGGAATTTTGCTCACAATACTGGTGAAGGTGCTATTAGTGATTATCACCTAGAGCATGGCGGTGATTTAATTTGGCAAATTGGAACTGGGTATTTTGGTTGCCGACACGATGATGGTACCTTTAACGAAGTAACCTTTAAAGAAAATGCGCTACGAAAAGAAGTTAAGATGATTGAGATTAAATTATCTCAAGGTGCTAAACCTGGTCATGGTGGTATTTTACCTGCTTCAAAAAACACGGAAGAAATTGCAAAAATCAGACACGTAAAACCTGGTATTGCAGTACACTCTCCTCCTTCGCACTCTGCATTTTCTGACCCTATTCAGTTTATGCATTTTATAAAAAAACTTAGAGAACTTTCAGAAGGAAAACCAGTTGGTTTTAAGCTTTGTTTAGGTAGGAAACAAGAATTTATGGATTTTTGTGAAGCTATGATTTACACAGGAATTCTACCAGACTTTATAACCGTAGACGGTGGTGAAGGTGGAACTGGTGCTGCTCCTGTAGAATTTTCTAACTCTATGGGAATGCCTTTACGTGAAGGGTTAATTTTTGTACATGATACTTTAGTGGGTTTCAATTTAAGAAAAGATATCAAAGTCATTGTTGCCGGAAAAATCATCACAGGTTTTCACATGGCAAGAGCTTTAGCTTTAGGTGCAGACGGTTGTAACAGTGCACGTGCTATGATGCTTTCTATTGGTTGTATACAAGCGTTACAATGTAACACTAACACCTGCCCTGTTGGTGTGGCAACTCAAAACCCATCTTTAGTAAAAGGATTGGTTGTGGAAGACAAAGCACCACGAGCACAACGCTATCATGAAGCAACAATTCACAGTTTCTTAGAGCTTGTGGCTGCTGCAGGACTTAATAGTCCGGCTGAATTAACACGCGATCACATTAGCAAAAGGGTTGGACTTTACGTCGTGAAAACTTATCATGATATCTACCCACCTATTGAAGAAGGTTCTTTGTTAAACATTGACACCATTCCTAAAGAATACGAGAAGTTTTTTCAATTGACACGGATTATGAAGTAACATTAATATTTTCCATAATTTTTAAAGCTGTTAATTTTCATTTCATTGAAAGTTAACAGCTTTTATTTTTCTTCAATGTTCTATAATAGTTAAACATAAAAAAAAATATCCTTCCTATTCAAGTCGTATCTTTGTTCCAAATTATAAAATCATTAATCTCATTTTAACGCTCATTTCAAAACACGCTAAAGAATTATTAGAATTCTTTAAAAGCACTAGCTTTTCTAAAGCCGTTTTAATTGGTGTTGCTGTCACTATACCCATAGTTTTAGGTATCGCAACTAATCAATTTGAAGTTGGTCTTGCTCTTTGCTTTGGTGCATTTTGGTGTTCTCCAAGTGATGTTAGTGGTCGCTTAAAACATAAGCAAATTGGAATTTTATTTTCTTCGGTTTTAGTTGTGGTCATTAGTTTTATTGGTGGTTATCTTAATATTTCAAATTACTTACTTTTTCCAATTCTAGGATTTTTAACATTCAGTATTGCCTTTATTTCCATCTATGGTTTTAGAGCATCGTTAATTAGCTTTTCAGGATTATTGGCTTTGGTTTTAAGTTTTGCGCATACTTCAGAAAACTTAGAGGTCTATCAATATGCATTGTTTATTGGTATTGGAGGTATTTGGTATTTATTGCTTTCCACATTATGGTTTCAACTCAACCCAAAAGCTCAAACCGAAGAAGCACTAAATGAAACCTTTATACTTACAGCCGATTTTTTAGATACTAGAAGACAACTCATAGGTGAGCAACCAGATCGAGACAGTTTGCAAACTCAACTTATGACCTTACAAAGTGCGTTAACCGAGCATCATCAAACTTTACGTGAAATATTAATCTTATCTCGAAAAAGTTCGGGGAAATCTAACTATCAAAGCAGACGCTTATTAGTATTTGTCCAACTGGTAGAAATGTTAGAAACTGCGGTTGCAAACCCAGTGAATTATGATAAAATGGATTTGCTTTTTAAAGAACATCCTGAATTTAAAACTGATTTTCAGAAGTTGATTTCAGAATTCTCTCATCAATTGCGTTCTATTGCTGAGAACATCAATAAATCGAAACTATTTCCGTCGAACAAAGTCCTTTATGATGCTTTTAAAATGTTAGAGCATGACATTTTAAAATTCAAAAACGAGAATCACATTGAAGATTATGAACGCTATTTAATGCTTCAAAACCTATTAGACTATCAAAAAAAACAATTTGAAAAATTAAAGAAAATAAAATGGCTGTTGGGTAATCCTGAATTAACGTCAGATGATTTTATTAAAAATGACAAACTAAAACGTTTTATAGATTCACAAGATTACAACCCTAAATTAATTCTTAGAAACCTTAGCTTTAGGTCAACCATTTTTAGACACTCGTTACGATTAGCTGTTGCGGTAATGTTGGGTTATGGAATTGGTTTATTTTTCGATTTTCAGAATCCTTATTGGATTATACTTACTGTAATTGTAATTATGAGACCGAGTTACGGCCTTACAAAAACACGTTCTAAAGACCGAATTATTGGTACGCTCATTGGAGCAGCTATAGCAAGTGGCTTAGTTTTCACCATTAACAATCCCTACATTTATGGTGCGCTAGGCGTACTATCCTTAGTAGTTGCGTTTTCTATGGTTCAGAAAAATTATAAAGCCTCGGCAACCTTTATTACACTGAGTGTCATCTTTATTTATGCCATCTTACAACCCGATATTTTAAAGGTGATTCAGTTTAGAGTTATAGACACACTAATTGGTGCTGCACTCTCTTATATGGCAATGCGATGGCTTTGGCCTGCATGGTCATTTATGGAAATTGGAGATAGCATTAAAGATAGCTTAAAAGCGAACACCGCATTTTTTAAATCCATTAGCACCTACTATCAGAAAAAAGGTATTGTACCAACAAGTCTTAAGGTAAATCGAAAAGAAGCCTTTTTACAAACCTCTAATTTAAGTTCTGCATTTCAGCGCATGGCTCAAGAACCAGAATCTAAACAAAACCACATAGATGACATTTATGAACTTGTGGTTATTAACCATAGTTTTTTATCGTCGTTGGCATCTTTGAGTACTTATATTCAAAGCCATGTAACAACTGAAGCTTCTGAAAATTTTATATTAATTTCAGAAAAGATTAATGATAACCTCGATAAGGTTTGTTCTCAGTTAAAGGCTATAAATTTTGAAAATCCATATACAAACGTTTCCATTTTTAAACCAGAACCATTCAACTTTCCTATTAATAGCATCACTACTGACGTTATTTCACAGACTGATAGTGAACGTACACATAAAGAAGCACATTTAATTTGGGAACAACTGTATTGGTTGTTTAGCCTAAGTGAGAAGATGTTAAAATTGACAGCTAAATTTAAAGTAGATTAATGTTTCTATTAGCTGCTAGTCAGATTTTTACATTAAAAAACCGTCTTACAAAATTAAAATTCGAAAGACGGTTTTTTTATTCTAAAGCAATTCGTTTAAGCTAATACGACTTGTTTCTCATTTTCTGACGGCACAGCCTTCACCTTTTCTTCTAGAAGGTCATTTATAATGTCTTGCCATTTTTGCGCAATGACAATTTCATTATTTAAAGCCATTTCATCATCATTATTAAAAAGCACAAAGTTGGTAACTTCCTTTAAATTTTGATGCTCAAAAGACAATTGTATTTTATCTATTACATCGTAATGCTTCGTTTTATCCTTAATGCGTTTACTGTCTTTTATAAATTTGCAAGAGACTATAAATTTTAAATCTATAACCTGTGCATAAGCTGAGTCTTCTGTTTCTTTATAAAAAAACACCTTTTTTTCAACCTCATCCAGCCCTATTGCAAAGTTACTATGTACTTCAGTTTTACTCAATTTACAATTGTTTTGCGTCGCTTCAGACTGAAGTGCATTACGTAATTTTCGCTGTCTTTTTTTGCTTCCGTTTATAAATAGTGCAAATGGTAAAATAACGATAGCGATAATAATCGCATCGATAATAAATAATCCTGTTCCCATGATATTTGATTTCTTTGATAATAATTAAAAGTGTAAAAAATTAATATGGCATATGGTGCCATATTAGGCATCAGTTTTAAGGATGCTTTAGACCATTTCTAGTTAGAAATTATTTAAACGAAAAATGGTTTTACACCTATTTTACCAAAAAGAGTGAAAAGGAAAAAGGATAGCCCTTAAATGAATGTGAATTATACTATCGCGTTCTGCTCTTACAAATTGAGCATACTGTAATGTAAAAAGTTGATTACTGCGATAAAAAAGACCATCATTATTTACCGAGATTTCTTCTGATGGTGACGGTTCTACCTTTACATTAGAAACAACACTAAATTGTTCTTTCTGTACATCAATAAATTGATGATGCGTTGGCGAAAACGCGTAAACTTCGTCTGAAGATTCTGAAGCAGACTGTTCAATATCGCTACTAAATAATTGCAAGTCATTGGCGTGCACAGAAGTTACAAAGCCAACAACAATTATAATTATATTAAAAAGCGTCTTAAACATTTTTATTCTAAAATAGAGTACAAATTAAATCTATAATTTAGGAATCACTTATTAAATGACTGTTAAATTTCTTTGATTTCTAATTTTCGCAATCAACTTATGAGTGCAAATCCCTATACCTTAAGTTGATCTATAAAATCCTACATACTTACTAAAACCTTCAAATTGAATCAAATTCTTATTTAACACAAATATTGGAAGGCCGTACTTTATAATCTCTATAGCAATGGGACCTTCCTTTGATATCGCTTGCTTACAGTTTTTTAAAATTTCCTGAAATTCAATTGAAAATCTTGAAATATTCACGTCAATAGTTTTAACGTCTTCTTGTCGTTTCATCACTAATCACAGCTTAATTCATTGAATCTAAGAGCATTTCAACATCATTATTCATTATTTTATTGTTAAAATCATAAAAAACAATAACTTTAAAGCGCTATTAATTAACAATTCTTATGAGAAAACACTATCTATTCAGTCTAATAGTTGCTTTTAGTTTGTCGCTATTTGCGCAAGAAAAATCACAAAACAAAGAAATTGAATACCCATTTGCTGAACCAGGCTCTAAAGTAACTAGAGGTGTTTTTGGTGAAGATGGACGAAAGGAAGTTAAAGATGCTGAAGGTTATACAGACTTTGTAAGAGCTACAGCTGTTATGATTTCAAAACAAAACATCTATGATAATGAATTTTATGCATGGTCCTTACGCGATTTATTAACACAAAAATTTGAAACAGATAAGTTTCACCCAAATGTAAAATTCTTGGATCAACCAACTGTAGGTTCTTGCACAGGGTTTCTAATTGCACCCGACATTATGGTTACGGCTGGGCATTGTATAAATTCTATGGAAGACGCAAACAGATCTGTTTGGGTATTTGATTATACAAACGAGTCTGACTTTATAGATGGTAATCGCCTTAATTTTAAATCTGAAAATATTTTTGAAGTTGAAAGCATCATCGCTTCTACGTTTGATGATGACACAAACAATGACTATGCTATTTTAAAACTAAAAAGACAGTCTGATAGAGCACCGTACCGTTTTAGAACGAGCGGAACTGTTTTAGAAAATGGAGCTATTAATACTATTGGTTGTCCAACAGGTCTACCTTTAAAATTCTCTACGGATGCGGTGGTTGTTGATAATTCGCCAAGTAATTGGTTTAAAAGTAATATTGATTCATTTCCTGGAAATTCTGGTGGACCCGTTTTTGATCAAAACGGATTTATTGAAGGCATCTTAGTTAGAGGTGCTGTAGAATTTAATAAAGCTGATGATAAATATACAGGCGATTATAAATATGACGAAGATTGCGAATGTATAAAAACAGTGCAATGGGATTCTGTGGATTATACTGCCGGTTGCCAATCACATAAAATCACAGCTGTACCAACAGAAGCACTAATTATGTCTATATATAAGAATATAGAATATGCGGTACAGCATAATGTAATGAATCGATTTAATGCTTGGAGTATCTATAGTTGGATTTTTAATCACGATTACACCAATGAAAATGGTCGTTTTGAAACACTTGCTATTAATCACAATAACAACGACGCATTAGAACTTGTTTTAGATAATACTTCAGAAAACATATCTGATGATTATGCGAGAGCGTTAATTGATCTTGCTGTTTCTAAAAATAGTATTGAAGCTCTTAATATTATTTTAGAGAAAGGGCTTTTAGCCGATGCAGGAATGAACTCTAAATATACAGCACTGCAAAATGCTATAATAACTAATAAAACGGAGGCTGCCGAAACCTTAATATATTATGGAGCGGATACCAACGTAAAAACGAACAATGGAGATAATCTATTGCACTTAGTGGCTAAAACTGGCAGCAAAGATTTAGCTGAAATTTTAATAGATAAAGGGATTGATGCAGGAGCTAAAAATAATGACAAAAAGTATCCGGAGAAACTTGCAGCAAAAGCAAAACATAAAACTTTGGCAAAGTTTTTGAAAAAAGCTAGAAAAGGAAAACTATAAATTTCTACAGCTTTGCACTTAACATAAAAAATTAACTATCAATATTTTGCATGAAAAACTGGCTTAAAAAAATTAGCATAAATCATACTTTAGCATTTATTATGCTATGTGTTTTAGCGATAAATACAGACTTGCATAGTCAAAATAATGATTATGTGCTGCTGCAAAGCAATTCTATAATTCAGCACGATTCTTGTTTAACAAATAGATTTGATTACAGCACTTTTAAATTAGCTAAGGCACCAAACAATGCTATTTTAGATAGTTTAAACATTCAAGTTGAAGCCAATTATAAGAACGAAGAATTTAAATCTTTAGAAACGTTTAATCAATTCGATTTTAAATTTTGGTTACTCTCTAATGATAGTTTTAAAAACCAAGGAAATTTCAAATTGCGATTAACCTATTTTGTAAATGGTATTGCAGTATCGCAAAATTATAGCATCTGTTTAGATTACGTAGATCCAAATCAAAAAGACAGAGGCAGTCGTGGAAACAATCCAGATTTTGTAAAACTACCCATATACTTTGGTACTGACAGAGACTACGACAAAGCAGCTGATATCAATGATGCTTTTGGTACAGAACGTTCTCATTTAAAATATGGTATTGTAAACGTTAGCATTCCACACGATCATAGAGTTGGTGAGTTAGAAAGTCCTTCGATTTGGAAGTTTGAATTTTCTGAAGATCCAGCAAAACATATTATGATACATGATGTTGCCCTATTGGATAGGCAAAAATTCTTCAATAAATTAGCATCCGACATTAAAAAATCGGATAAAAAAAGTACATTTTTATTTGTACATGGTTATAACACTTCGTTTAGTGATGCAGCAAAGCGAACGGCTCAAATATCTTACGATTTAAAATTTGATGGTAAAGCGGTATTTTACAGTTGGCCATCACAAGCCTCTACCTATAAGTATGGGAAAGATGAAGAAAACATTGAATGGTCTAGAAAAAACTTAAGATTATTTCTAGAAGATTATTTATCTAAATCTGAAGCAGAAGACATCTATTTGGTTGCCCATAGTATGGGTAACCGCGGTTTAACTAAAGCCATTGTAGAAGTTCTAAAGGATCACCCAGAATTAAATTCTAAAATAAAAGAAATTATTTTGGCGGCTCCCGATATTGATGCCGATGTTTTTAAAAATGAAATAGCTCCTCAGATGATTTCTACAGCTAAAAAGCCAATTACACTGTATGTTTCGGCAGATGACTTAGCTTTAAAAGCTTCAAAATTATTACATGGAAACCCAAGAGCTGGCGATGCTGGCGAAAAAATGGTGCTATTAAAAGGTATTGAAACAATAGACGCCACTGGTATTGATACTAGTTTTTTAAGTCATTCTTATTTTGCAGACACCAACTCTATCATATCAGATATTTTTGATATTATAAAATCAGGACAACGCGCTTTAAAACGAAAACGTTTGTCTATTGTTAAACTAAATAATGACACCTACTGGAAAGTAAAACAGTAAATCAGGTATAAATTTAAATTTATCATCATGAAAAAAAACATCCCTAACAAAAGTATTTTAATTGTATTTGCATTTCTGTTTTTCAGCGCATTAACAGCTCAAGAGCGCTACAGAATCACCTACGATTATGCCACCGAGAAAGTGAGTTATCTTAAAATCGATAAGAATAATGTAGTTATAGACACGCTCGAAAATCCGAAGTTGAAACGAAATAGCTTAGTAGAACTTAAATTAAAAAATATAAACCCTTTTGCTGTACAAGTACAAACAGACGTCAAAGAAGAAGACTTACTATCTAGTGGACAAGGTTTTAATTTCAGCTCTTTATTAGGAGGCATTAACTCATTTACAGGAGACAATATAGATTTAAACACCTCTAACCTTCCAGATTCTCAAATGTTTAGATCTGAAGCCGGATCACGAGGGAGTGCTTCTGCAACTAGTAATTTTGAAGATTTAAACAATACGATTACTAACGTTTCGGCATTAAAAACAACATTACTATCTAATCTTTTAAATCCTAATTTAGATAAAGAAACAATTCTTAAAAATTTAATAGAAACCGCAGATGCCGAACCAGATGTACGATTGCCAAGTGCAAAAGATAACTTTTATGTCTATTTAGCAAAAGTTGAAAAATCTATCAAAGAAAGTCGATCTCAATTAGAAAGCAATGTTAAAACCATGTCTGGTGCTGTTGAAACTGAAATTGCTAACGACACAGATCTTACTAGGGGTGAATTAACCTCTCGCAACATTGCATTAGGAGATTTACAGCGCCTAATGACTAACCTTAATCAGTCCACAAATCAAAGTTTGCAAAGCTTAGAAGAATTACGTTCGCTATATACTGTTCTAGAAGCTTCAAATTTTGAACAAACTTACGATTACGAAATATCTGCAGACAAAGTAAATATTGAACTTAAATTTATACAAAGTGATTTTTCAAATGATATTGAAAATGATGGCACTTCAACAACATTAAAAACGAGAAATATTAAGCTATTTTCTAAAGGAGGTTTTAAAATTAATACGAGTGTCGCGATGACCTTAAATAATTTTGGATCTAAATCTAATGACTACTTTATAGATGATAGCGGAGTCATTGGCGCAGACAAAAATGACTTTTACACTCCTAACTTAAGCACCATGATTAACTTCTATCCCTATTTAGGTGAGAATTTTAACGTAGGAGGAAGTTTTGGGTTATCTATTCCTATTTCTGGAGACAATAATGTTAATGGTATTAATTTCCTTTTTGGACCATCTCTTTTCTTTGGAAGTGATAGTCGCCTATCGCTTTCGGGGGGAGTCGCTTATGGCCCGATAAAAAAGCTAACCAATGGTATGGAAGTTGGAGATATTACCCCATTTAATAGTACAGATAGCTTCACAAAAAACGTCTATGATTTTGGATACTATTTCGGCGTTTCATTCAGCCTCTTTGATTTAAACTAACATATTAATTAAAACAATTATGAAAAAACAAGCACTCTTTCTTATCGCCTTAATGTTTAGTTTAAATGTTATGGCCGAAAAATACGGACTTATCGTTGCAATTGGTGATTACCCTACAAAAACAGGTTGGTCCTCTATTAGCTCAGTTAATGATGTGCCTTTGATTAAAAATACTTTACTTAATCAAAATTTTAAAGAAGAAAACATCACCATACTTACTAATGCTGCTGCAACAAGAGCTGGTATTTTAAAAGCCATAGATGAGCTTCAGTCACGGATTAAACCTGGGGATGTTGTTGTGATTCATTATTCTGGTCATGGTCAGCAAATTTTTGATGATAATGGAGATGAAATTGATGATAAAGATGAAGCTTTGGTGCCTTATGATGCCTTAGTCAGATACACCTCAAATTATAAAGGAGAAAATCATATAAGAGATGATGAGTTGGGTAATATTATTGCTAATTTTAGAAATACACTTGGTGAAGACGGTCAGCTCCTAATTCTATTAGATAGTTGTCATTCTGGCTCTGCCACGAGAGGAGGTAAAGCGCGTGGTGGAGAATCTACTTTTGCACCAAAAGGTTGGGAAGCGTCCACTAATAAAAATGCAGCAGGAAGTGGTTTATTAGAAGTTACCAAGGTAAAACCAAATGCCGCACCTTTTGTAATGTTATCAGGAGCTTCAGCAGATGAGTTAAATTATGAATACGAAGGTTATGGTTCACTTAGTTTTGCATTTTCTAAAGCTATGGCTGAATTGGGAACAGATTTCACCTATAGAAAACTATTCTCTTCCATTTCTGCAAACATAAATGTTATTTCACCAAAGCAAACACCAACAATTGAAGGAGATTCTGATTATAAATTATTTAAAGGAGACTACGTAAAGCAACAACCTTATTTTGAAGTTTCAAAAGTACCACGCCCAGATATTATAAAAATAAACGCAGGTAAACTACAACGTTTATTTGATGGCACTACTGTTAATATTCTGCCAGCAGGCACGTCAAAGGTTGAAGAAAGTAACATTATTACAACAGGCACAATTACGAAAGCAACATTTAATGAATCAATAATAAAATTAGACACTAAATTAAGTTCTGAAAACGAAAAAGACTATTGGGTTTTTGTAGATCAACCTTCTTATGGTGATTTGGCAATGAATATTTACTTTGATACATCATTAAAGTCTGAAGCAATTAAGAAGAATGTGAGCAAATACTTAAAAGAACATAAATTAGGTGACATTGTTCAAGATTCTACCAAAGCAGATCTTATTCTAGAAGAATTAAAGAAAAACACCCAATTTTCAATAATTACCAGAAATGGAGGAAACAGTGTGTATACACAAACACGAATTGATGGTGATTACAATTACAAGCCTGTTACCGAAACACTTTTCAACTATGCACAAGGGAGTTATTTAAAAAAATTGAAATTAGATAATTTAGATTATGAATTTGAATTTAAATTATTGCCAGCCAAAAAAGATGAATATACAGATGAAGTGACGTTATTAGAGGAAGGTGACTTTAATAATGCGTCTGGTAAATTTCAGGTAAACACAACCTCTGACGCTGTCTATTTACAAGTCACAAACAAGAGCAACAAACCACTATACTTCAGTATTATAGAAATTAATTCAAAGGGGGAAATAGCACCATTTATGCCGAATGACCAATGTGAACGCAATGACAATGAACGTCTTATTCAACCCGGAAAAACCATGACCTTTAAAGATTGTATTTATTCATTTGGAGACCCTTACGAAACCTTAGTTTTAAAAGGTTTTGCAACCACGTCACCTATTAATTTTAGACCAACGGTAAAGTCGAGAGGAGCTAAAGCTGGCACACGGGGCACCACTGACCCTCTTGTAGGATTTATTGGACAAACGTACACACAAACCAGAGGAAGTAGTGGCTCAACAACGACTGGCCCTATTGATGGTTATAGTACTGAGTTTGTTTATGAGATTGTGAGAAGTAAAAACTAATTAGAAGTTTAAATACCTTTAAACTTGAGAATTAGATACTTCAACATATCAATTTTAGTATGCATCACTTTTTTAACGAGTGTAAAAAGCTATGGCCAAGACACTGAGAATATTTTCGACTATTGGCTAAACGAATACACCGTTGGCTATGAACGCTATGAAAAAGGGGATTTTACCAATGCCATTCCTCATTTTACGAATGCGCTTAATGTTAGTGATCAAATAGATTTTAGCACTAATAACGAAACTGAATATTATCCAATAAATAACCAAAATTATTTAGGCGTTTGTTATTTCAGACTAGAACAATACGAAAATGCTGCGACACATTTCGAAGGCACCTTAAAGCAAATTGATATATTAAAGACCGAAAACGATTCCTACTATAATCAAGTATTAGAGAACCTAATAAACAGCTATACCAATTTCGATTTACAAAAAACCATTGATACTCGTAAAACATTACTAAAACGATTAAAAACAAAAGATCTCAACTATGCACAGCAACTCTTTAGTTTAGCTTTTAACTATAAGAACGTAAATGACGAATTACAGTTCAACACAACATTGATTGAAGTTGACTCTATCCTGAGATTAAACAACGCTACAAATAATGATTTCTACGCTTACACGTCTTATTATTTAGGTAATTATTACTTCTCCATTGATGATTATAAAGCTTCAAGTTTCTACTTTTCTAAAGCTGAAAATTTAGTTGAATTTTTAAAAACAGATGAAAGTATTAACATCATAGACATTACCTTTTTAAACGGTGTGGCATTACTTAGACAAGATGATTTTGAAATGGCGGCATTAAAATTTGAATCGATACTAGATGCTCCTTATTATAAACAACCCGAAAACATAACTTTATACATTCAACTTGTTGATTATTATGCTAACGTTTTACAAAAATTAGGACAAACAAAAAAAGCAGAAACGGTACACTTTAACAGCCTTGCTTTCTTATTGGATAACAATGCAGAGAATACTGAAATTTATGCCATGCAGAATATCAACTTAGGTGAATTCTATTTAAACTCAGAAGACATTACCAATGCAGAAAAACACCTACACCTTGCCAAAACAATTTATGAAAAACTGGGTGTAAGCACGACTAATGATTATTTCATTTTACTCAACTACTTAGGACAACTCAATTACTTTAAAGGTAATTACAAAGTCGCTGAAGGTTACTATTTAAACGCTTTAAACCTCTATGACAAATTAGATGATAAGGTAGTAATGAATAAACTAAATGTAGAAAGCAACTTAGCTTTAGTTTACCAAAACACGGGAGTTGATGACTATGATAAAGCTCAAAAGCTACATTTAAAGGTTCTTCAAAATAAAAAAGAAATCTTAGGTGACATACATTCGGATTATGGAATTTCTTTGATGAACTATGGGAATTTCTTAATAGAAACAGGAGACTATCTTAAAGCAGAACAACAATTTAATAAGGCCCTGTCCATTTTTAAAACTACGATTGGGTCTAACAGTTTAATGTATGCTAAGCAATTACTAAACCTTGGACAGTTTTATTATACAACCCGACAAACTAAAAATAGCTTAGAGGCATTTAACGAAGCAATTAAAATTTACACAGCAAACCAGAGCCAAGAGTCTTATGGTATGGCATTAGCATTAGCAGGCAAGGGACTTAACATTCAATTTTTAGGAGAAACCGATAATGCACTCGAATTTCAACTTAAAGGTTTCGAAATTCTAAAAAATAATGCGAATCAAAGTCATATAGATTATGGTAAAATAGCCGTGAATATTGGAGCGTGTTACTATATAAAAGGAAACTATACTGAAGCTCTTTCGTACTACAAAAAAGCTCTTGAAAGTTATAAGACATCTCTAAATGAAGGTCATTATCTTTATGGCACCTTGCTTACCAATATTGCTGAAGCCTTAATTAATTCGAATCAAATTCCTGCAGCAATAGAAAACTTAGACAAAGCTTTAAATAATTTTTCTAATAACTATGGCATCGACAGTTATTATTACGGAACAGCATTAGCACAGAAAGGTGTCGCATTGTTTAAAGCAAAAAAATATAAGGAATCCATATCTATTTTAGAACAAGCCCAGCCAATTATTGCTAAATACACAGGTGAAGAAAGTGACCTTTTTAATCAGCTTCTTTTTCATTTGGCTGTAAATTATGAAGCTTTAGGAAATAATGACAAAGCAACTGAATTATACTTAAAAAACTACAAGGGTTTTAAAAAGGAACTAAAGGATGTTTTTACTTATAGAAGCGAAAATGAAAAGAAAGATTTTTTACGTCGTTTTGAAACCACACTTTCATGGTTGAGCAACTCTGTATTTAATTCGCACTTTCAAAACGAAGCATTATTAACAACAGGTTTAAATAATCAATTATTACTAAAAGGACTGCTTTTAAATACGACTAAAGATTTACTAGCAGAACTTTCTAATAATGGTGATGAAAACGTAAAGTTGAAAATTGAAAACTATAGACAACTTCGGCAGCAAAGAGAAAAATATTTGAACAGTATTTCAAAATACAAAGAATCAATTTTAGACAGTATTAAAACACAACTCAATAATTTAGAAATAGAATTGGTTAAGTTGCATAGTACTAACCTAAAATTGAATACAGATAATTTCAACAAGGATTGGACGCAAATAAAATCGAACTTAAAATCTAACGAAATTGCTTTAGAATTCACGAATTACACGGAGCGTGTAGATAATACTATTACGAATACTAAAGTGTATGGAGTTTACCTAATTTATAAAGATTGGGACCAACCCAAAATAATTGAATTATTTAAGGAAGAAGATTTAAAAGCTATTTTAAAGAGTCAGAACCCAAATACCTTATACCAAACTAGAGGTTCAAAATCAAAAAGCACAACGAATACCAAAGGGCTATATGAGCTTATTTGGTCACCAATCGAAGCGTCTTTAAAAGGTATTGAAACGGTTTACTTCTCGCCTAGCGGTTTATTAAATCAGATTCCATTTGCGGCTTTAGACACAGAAGGTAAGCCCATTTTAGCAAGTCAATATCAAATGGTACAATTAAGCAGCACATATAAAATAACTGAAATTAATACGGGTCCAAAATCCAATACTACGCTTTTTATTGGAGGTATTACTTATGACTTTATACCTTCTAAAACTAAAGCCGAATCTAAAGATACTATTTCTCAACTTTCAATATTAAAATCAGTTTCTGACACACGAAGCTTGGGAGCACAATGGAATTATTTAGCAGGAACTTTAGAGGAAGTCAATAGTATTGCATCTTTATTTTCAAAAAAAGATAAAGACTACTCCTCATTTACTGGTGCTAATGCTTCGGAAACACGTTTTAAAAACTTAAGTGGTAACGCTCCAAATATAATTCATATCGCCACACATGGTTTCTTTTTTGAAAACCCCAAAACCAGAACTCAAAGCGCTTTAAATACTGCGCAGAAAAATAGTTACACCATTAACGCGGACCCATTACTCCGTTCTGGATTATTATTTTCTGGCTCCAACTACGCTTGGCAAAATGGTAGTAATCCACACATAGAAGATGATGGAATTTTAACAGCCTTAGAAATCTCAAACCTAGATTTATCAAACACAGATTTAGTTGTGTTAAGCGCCTGTGAAACTGGTCTTGGTGACATTGACGGCTCTGAAGGTGTATATGGCTTACAACGTGCTTTTAAAATGGCTGGTGTAGATATTATTGTTATGAGTTTATGGGAAGTCCCAGATGCAGAAACCTCAGAGTTCATGACTACCTTTTACACCAATTGGCTAAGCGGACAAAAAATCAGAACGGCATTTAGGAATACACAATTAACAATGGCAAAAACGTATAAAGATCATCCAGAAAAATGGGCTGCTTTTGTATTATTTGAATAAGCTAAACTGGTCATACATAGCTAAAAAAAGACACACACAGATAAAATTTGTAATTTGTAGCTATCAATCCTAATATTGAAAACACATACCAAATCTTAAAATGAAACAATTACTATTATATTTCTTTTCACTCCTATCCTATTTGTGCTTTGCACAAGAAGATTCGAGAGGCTCAAAAGCACAATCAACTGAAGCGATCGAAGAAGGTACTAAACGTGCTATAGTGATAGGTGTTTCAGATTACAACGAAGAAGGTTTACGACTAAAATATGCAGATAATGATGCTATTCTTTTTAAAAACTACCTCAGTCAAATAGAAGAACTTTCAAACGAAAATATTAGCCTATTAATTAATACGGATGCGGTTGCGCTAAATATTGTTCAGGAATTTAAGAAACTCATTAAAAAGTCTGAATCTGGAGATATTAACTATATCTACTTTGCAGGTCATGGAGATGTCGTCGATGATTTTGGTGAAAAAGAAGGGTTTTTATTAGCAGCAGATGCTAATGCCAAACAAGAATATTATTCAGGTGGAGTCATACCTTTAGCATTACTCAATAAAATTATAAATGCACTAACCACCAAAGGCTCAAAAGTCGTTTTAATTTTAGATGCTTGTAAATCGGGATTTGTTTTTGAAGAAGGCACTCAAAAAAACATGGGAACCATTCAGGCGATGTTCGAAAACTCAACCAAAATATTAAGTTGTGGCTCTAATGAACTTTCTTATGAGAGTGGCGACTTAAACCATGGTTATTTTACATATTTCCTTGTAAAAGGACTTACAGGAAAAGCAGACAGCAATACTGATAATAGTATTCAATATCGTGAGATTGATGATTATTTATATGAAAATGTATTTAACATTGTGTCTAAAAAATATAATAAAAATCAGACTCCAATTGTACGAACACAAAATGATAGAGCCGTTTTAAAATCCATAAAACCTGAAACAAATACTATCGCTTTCGAAGCTATCAATGTCAATTTTGAAAGTGATAAAGCTATCGCTTCAAGAGGCATTAATGAAACTAAATTGAGCGATAAAAGTGGCGGCATGGTCATTACAAAATTTAATGAAGCTATAGAACGAAATTCCTATTATGGAAAATCGTCTAGTGCTTATGAAATTTATAAATCGTCCATAAATAATGCTTCCATTTCTGATGGTTTAAAAGAAAAAATGCAAAGCATGCTATTAAAAATATTATCAAATAGCGCACAACAACTGATTAACACTTACATCGATGGAGATAAAGCTTTACCACCAAGTAGAGCTTTTAATATTCAAGCAAAGCATTTAGAAATTTGTTTGGAGCTTATGGGTGAAGATGGTTTTTTAAGAGATCGGATTGAAGCGAGCAAATTACTATTAGAGTCCTATGCTATAATTAGAACTAGAAATTTCGCAAAGTATGAAGCCGCAAAACATAAGCTTAATAATGCCCTAAATTTAGAGCCTAGAGCGGCCTATATTCATAATGCTTTAGGAGAAGTTTACAATCAAGAAGAACTCTACGATAGTGCCCATTATCATTATAACGAAGCAAAAAAACTAATAGTTTCTTGGTCGCAACCTTTCACCAATATTGGTGATAATTTAATGGATCAATATAAATTTGATGATGCCAAAACCTATTTAAATACATCATTAGGAACGAAAGGCGCAAATACGAACCTGAAACTTGGTGAGATAAATGAAAAAGAAGGTAAATATAATATCGCAGAAACATATTATGCTACAGTATTAAAAACTGAACCAGAAAACACCTTTGCGCTTCAGAAAATGAGTCATCTTCAAAAGTTAAAAGGGAATACTAAAGCTTCAATTGACTGGTATAAGAAATCTGTAAAAACGGATTCTATAAATTCAATTTTTGGTTATGGATTAGTTAATTATATTCAAGATCATAAAATCGAAGACGAAGCAGCAGAGAAACTATTACTTAATGCTATTGATTACGCGCCAGAATCATCGATGGTATATTCTGAATATGCCAATTTTTTAAGTCTCAAAAAAACGAGATTGTCTCGTTTACGTTTGGCAGATTCATTGTATAGAAAAGCCATAGAGAATGATCCATTTAATACATGGGCGTATGCTGGCCGTGGTGTTTTACAGCATAAAATGAGAAAACCACTAAAAGCTAAAGAATCTTTTGAGACTGGTATAACGAATAATAAAACGAAACCTGAATCATATTTTCACTATGCTAATTATCTAAAAAATGAGTTAAACAAGAATGATGAAGCTGAGAAACTCTATCTAACAGCCATTGAAAAAAACGGTTACTTTATACCTGCATATAATGCGATAATTACGCTTTACAATAGCCAAAATCTTCAAGACAAATCAATCGCATTATTAAATAGTGCAATTAAAAAACATCCTAATACACCAGACTTACACCACCTGTTAGGTCAAACTTTTTTTTCACAAAGCAATTATAACGATGCTATACTAGCTTACCAAAAAGCTACTCACATAGATTCTAGTTACGTAAAGAGTTCTCAAAACCTTGGTTATAGTCAATTAGAAAACAATTTATTTGAAGCTGCAAAATCACAATTAAGTACAGCTGCAGAAAGTGATCCTTATGGAGAAAAGCAAAAAGAAATTTCAGAATTTATTTTAACCATGGCTAAGGATAGATTAAAATTTGGAAAACCAGAAGATACTAATGCTTTATATAAATTAGCCTTTGAAATTTCTAACTCTTCTGAAAATGCTTATGTATATTCAGAATTTTTATACTTACAATCCGAACCTATAAAAGCGATTGAAATTGCGTTACCTGCATTAGGGCAAAACAATACGAAGGCTCAAAACATTCAGCTTTTAGAAGTTATGGTCAAAGCTGCAATTGACGCTAATGCCTTTGATAATGCTAACTACTATTATTCTAACTTAATTAAATTAGATCAAAATCCTGATTTATTATTGGCTTCAGTGTATTCCAGATTTATTGGTGACCTTAATAGCAGCGAAAAGTACAGACTTAGAACAGACCCTAATTTATTACGTTCTAACAAATTGAAGAGTTTATATAGCCAAAACACAATAGATAAGTATATTTTATCGAACTGATGACCACTATTTAATCGTCGTCTCCTTATTTAGCTCTCGTAAATCTGGTGTTTGCTAACCATCCGTTAGCAACATAACTTGTTTCAATAGTTCTGATATTATTCTTTCAGTTAATTCAATAGGTTTTGAAGGTCTTCTTCCGCTAAAACAAATCCATCATTTTCTAATTCAGTCTTTAATACATCAATGTAATGTCGGCTATTTCTGAAAGTGCCGAGTTAATGACCATTTCTTACACCACTTAGTTAAGTAGCACGGAAGTTCGAAAAGCCTTAAAAAAAAAAAAAAAAAAAATGAAAAATCAATTTCTAAAACATATAAAAACCGCCTGAAAAATGGGCTG
This sequence comes from Winogradskyella thalassocola, assembly GCF_900099995.1. Lineage (GTDB taxonomy): Bacteria > Bacteroidota > Bacteroidia > Flavobacteriales > Flavobacteriaceae > Winogradskyella > Winogradskyella thalassocola. The sequence continues at coordinate 1,402,094 of NZ_FNCZ01000001.1, read as the reverse complement.
CTTTTATGTTGTTTGAATAGCTAAGATTATGGCGTCACGTCTTTGATCATAGAGTAAATTATAGGTAATAGCTTTAAAAATTTTTTTAGTCCAAATACATTTGATAACTTATATTAAAGTAGAGATATTAGCTCTAAAAATTTACCAAACTTTAAAATCGAATTCTAAGTTTTCTTTTCGAGCCGTTGGGTTTTGCCTTCCATTAGTTAAAACGTCAACACGTTCTATAACATAATTACGTAGTTCAGACACCGAAATTTCATTATCCTTATTAACATCGCAGTTGCCAGACTTTAATCCCTCTAACAACGCATAGGTAAATACACCGTTTTCCCATTGTTCTCCTTCATAGGCAAATTCCACTCCACTCGCCGAGCTAATGACCATAGCACCTGTGCCACGTCTTAAATCTGCAAATAACATTTGCATTAACTCAAACGAATTTTTAAGCCCTACTTTGGATGATTTCGACTTTGCACCAACAGAGCCTCTATTGGTTACTTTAACGTTTTCAGGACTGTCTGTTGAAGTAAACTCTGTATCATCCTTATCTATTTCACCAGAATGGCAAGCATCTATTAATAATAGCTTCTTGCGAGCTGGTATGCCGTCTAATAGACCTTCTAGGTTCTCATAAGAAAGTCCATTTTCGGACGGGTTATTAAAATCAATATTATGTGTCGCTAGGTAATAATCAAAATTATCATCTAAAAGACCATGACCTGCAAAAAACACCACAACAACATCCGACACTTCTGTTTTATTCAGAGTTTTCTTAATAGCCATTACATTACCTATTGTAACCTCTTCATTTAATAATTTAATTGTATTAATGCTACTGTATTTATCTGTTAGTGCTTCTGTATAGGCACTAATATCTAAAGCATCCTTTGCCGCATATTTTAAATTAAAATCTGTATCTGCATAATTAGAAACTCCGATACTCACTAAATACAAAGCTGGTTTTTCTCTTTTAATTTCACAATTTACGCGAGCTATGCTCCTTAAACTTTCGGAACCTTTAATATTAGTAACAGAAACTTCAATTTTATTAGAACCTGATGTCAATGCTATTTTATAAGACTCCTTAATGCGTTTTAGATTTTTGTCTTTTAAATTTTTTCCTTTCGATCCAAATATTGGAACATCATTTACCCAAATATTGATTCTATCGAGCTGATATAAATGGTCAATTCCAAGAACAGATATATCAATGCTATCTTTATCAATCGTTACCGGCAAATCATTAACAATACTTAATGTTGGCAAATGTAGATCTCCTGAAATTTGGGCTTCAGAAAAACCTATATTCTTCAACCTTTTTAAATAAGCTTTATAATAAGCCTCTGATAATGCCTTGTCTTTTATGCCTAAGTCCACTAAATTCTTAGAAGCCTTATCTGGTCGATTGTAATAAAGATCAAATTGCTCAAAAGGAAAAACATCTAAGTTTTTTTTAAATGCAACATTTTCAGTAGCACCTTTTGAGGCATAATAATAACCTTCATCATTTGCAATTAAAAATTCCCCATTACCAATAAATGCAGTAGAATATATTTTTTTATAGCCTTGTTTAATATCAAAAACATTAATCTTATCATTTTCACCCAGTACCATTAAAAAACGCCCTTTAATATCTATCTTGGATATATCTCCTACAACACCTTCAAAACTCTTTAATAATTTAAAATTTGAAGTATCCAAAACTTGAATAGTACCGTTGTCAAAACCTATTACAAGCTCCTTATTATCTTCGGTAAAATAGCCAAACCTAATATCAAAACCTTTAATATATTTATCATATAGTATTTTATTTGTCTGTAAATCTTCAACCTTTAAGTGAAAATCTTCTTGATAGGTATAATACGCCTTATCTGAAGACACTACATTTACCGCCGTATTTCCTTTGATAATTACATCTTTAAAATCGGACTTAATATCTATATAGCGCTTATTTGAAAGTCTAGTTAAAACTTTTGTCTTTATATTATAATTAATTAATTCTATAGACAGTTTTTCACCATCTTCGTTGGTAAGCCCTACACCTTCTATTATTAACTTCTCAGAATCTAATAATTTTATAGACGCTACTGTTGTATAGTTTGATATGGACGTTTTATTAAGTTGAGCAACCTCTGTATTAGTCTTCAGATTATAAAAATGTATCACATTGGTCGGTTTATCTTCAAATATTAAAAGTGTACCATCTTTAGATAAGGTGGTTCCGCTAACCCTATCATTTTCAATCTTAGAATCAAAAAGTGTTTTTGTGGCCAAGGAATTTAAATTAAAGGCTTTGTATTTGGTTTTATCTCTGAAATAATAAAGATTATTATCTTTTGAAAATGCGCCAAAATAAGGATAATTATTGCCTTCCAATTTTATAGTTTTAAATTCCTTTAAATTAAATAAAAACAGCCCTTGCTTATTACTGTATGCTATAAAATTGCCACTAGGACTTAACTCACTTGTATAAATATCATTGCTAAATCGGTCTATTTCAGTTATAGTTTTACCAGTAATACTATTCCATATTTTTATATTCCCCCATGAATCAGCTGTTGCGAATAATTTTTCGTTAGGATCGTAATCCATTGCTAAAATTAACGAGATATGTTCTTTATTTGAAATGAAATTCCTTTCACTAGGTTTATTAAGATTTTTTAAAGCTATGCCTGTAATATCTTGAGTAACTAGTAATTCATTTTCCTGACCAAATTTACTTGGCGTGCCAACCTCATCGTATATAACTTGTTGTTTCTCTATGTCATAGACTACGGTTTTCATGCCTTCAAACTCCAGATAAGATAAATAACTACCGCTAGGGCTAAAATCCATAAGGTTATTCCATTCCGTGCTACTAACTTTTACTTTTTTTCTTGGTATTGCAACAATTTGTTCTGTTTGTAGTTGATCATTTACTGTGAAAATTTTAATGTAATGACTACCGTAAGTTGCTATCATTTTATCATTATCACTTATTTTAATATTTATGACAGACGTATCAATTTCATTACCTGGATTAACGTTAAGCTCACTAAGGTAAACCCCAGAATTAGAATGCATAAACAATGGTTGATGCCAACCATGGATATTATTTGCTATAAAAACGTTATGATTATTAAATGTCTCAATATGATGTATGCTCCTATTTTGAACACTTAAATCTAGGTACTTCTTCGACTTTCCTGTTAAGTGATCGAAAAACTGAATACCTGAACCAGTCGCAACAATTAAGGATTGCCCATCCTTATCGAAAACGAAATCATTTACAACGGCATTTTTTGTAATGAATTCACTTACCAAAAAACCAGTTAACACCTCCCTTACCTTTATTTTATTTCCATCGATACTAGCTATAAGTTTTCCATCTGGACTAAACCGTAATTGTCTAGAGCCTGTAGCATTTGATGATTGTATAATCAATTCTGGTTTAGAATTTATAAAACGCTCACTCAGTTCCGAGGCGCTAATAATATTGCCATAATTTCCGGGACCATTTGAAGTAATGGTAAGATCTTTGTTTATTTTTATTTGATTAACCCAAGTAGCATCTAAGCTATAAGTTTCTAGAAGATGTTCTGATTTTAAGTCCCAAAGGTTTATACTACCATCAATAGAACTACTAACCAAAAACTGATTAGAATCGTTAAGAGCCATGGATTGAATATAACTTTCATGACCTTTCAAAGTAGTGCTATATATTTTTTTATCATCAACTAAAGAAAACTTTACTATTCTACCCATACTTGCTAGAAACACATCGTCACCAAAAATTTTAATACTAGTAATTGCATTCCCTAAACCTTTAGCTTTTTTTAGTACAGGATTTATGCTAGATCCGTCTACTTGCCAAGTGTAATAATCACCTTTAGATGTCCCAACAGCTAACCATTTCTCATTTAAGTCTAGCGATGTAATTAGCTCATCATCAAAATTTAAGATATCTAAAACCTCAAGAGATTTTAAATCATATACCTTAACTGTATTAGTTGTCTGTGATTTTACCACCACAATATTGTTTGCTTTAGAGAGCTGTATAAATTGAAGATAGGCACCTTCATAAGCTATTGATGCTACTTCCTGCTTTTTATCAATATCCCAAACCCGTAACATATTATCTCTTGTAACAAAAGCTAAAAGATTTTTATCATTAGAATAACCATTAACATAGGGGCTTTGTAATTGCATAGATTCTGGTTTACCCTCAGAATCATTTGAAAAAAACAATTTATCCTCGCTTAGTAGTACAAAATTATTTTCGCTAAAAACCTCTTTATCATCATCAAAAATTCCACTTTGATTATAGATAGATCCCACATTAATTTGCGATTTCAATCTCCCTTCAACATCAACAATATCTAAACGGTTTCCATAATTTATTACAAACCCTAGTGCTCTTATAAATTGGTACTCACTAAAATTTTCTTGAAATTGATATTTGTAAGGCTTTCGGTCTTTTGTTAATAAAGAAATGGCCTTAAAAGCTCCATAAAACACGAACTCCTCATTTACATATGTCAATGTGTTTTTATAAGAATATGGCTTATATAAGTTTTGATAACGATTCTCTTCAGTTAAGGGGTTACCATTAAAATCATAAAATTGGGTCATGAGTTTTAAAGGTTCATACTCTGACAAAACTACGATAGTATTTTCACCAATGGTAAAGTCTAAAATAGGGTTTGTTTTTAATTCACTGAGTTTTACATAATCTTTAAATAGGCTTAATTTACCATTATCTAAATGCGCAATAACATCACCTTTTTTTGATATTTTTAGGCTTTGGTCATAACTGTTTTTTTTTATTAAATCTGGGTAAATTTCTTTATCACCTTTGGTAACATTAATATTTACAATATCTCCTGATGCCGAAAAAATAAGTTTTCCAAGTTCCGATGAATAAGCCATTGCAGCTGAAAAGTCAGGCTTATCGTGGGTTATAATTAACGTATAATCTATACTGTTATAAACATTAATTTTATTTGAATATTCAACAATAATAAGATTTCTATTGTCATCAAATTGCACAGATCTTGGTGTGGTCTCAAAACCCTTTAATCGATTAAGTTCGTTACCTGTGTAACCATCATAAATAATGGTTTCTGTTAATGGAAAAACATTAATCGCAATCTTATTATTAGTTCCCGATACATCAAAAGACGTAATATTCAGATTCTCATTTGAAGAATAATTAATTGTCTGATTTTGAGTGAAGCCTATAAAACTAATTAATAAAACGATAAGAAAAATTAGTTTTTTTTTATTTACAAATTCCATACGTTTCACAAATTGAAGTTTCTATTTCTGTTTCAGACAATCCTAAATTCTTTAAGTCTTTAATTAAGGTATGATAAGTGGCTATTTGTAATTTGTATTCGGCTTTACTCACAAGATTAATAAAATAGAACATTTTATTCTTTAGGTTAGGGAATTCTGAAGTCGAAACCATCCATTCAAAATCAGTCCCTTCAGAAAAAATAGTTTGATCTTTATAAAGTGTGAGTTCACTTCCGTTGGTTGCTGTTTTAAAAATTTCATCTGTGCTTAAATTTTTCACGAAGAGATAATAGGTTTTATTTTCTTCTTCTATTTTCCATTTAAAAGTGAGTTTAGAACTTGCTAATTTGGTGCTATCTTTAGGAAATTCCATTAAAACATCTCCTCTAAATACTCCTCCAATAATTGTTTTGCCAGATTCATTTTTAAGCAATTCATTCCACATGAGCTTAAAGTATTTTGAGGTTAGGCTTTTTGAATTTTCAGCTGAATGTTGTTCTATAATTGTATTGAAATTATACTCACCTACTTTATTAATTTGAAATGCTTCTCCATTAGCGTTAATAGCAGTTATCTCACTAGATTCATTTACTAATAATTTAGATTTATCCGTAATAAACATGCCTTTAGAAATAGGCGTAATGGAACTCATCATTTTACTGTATGCACTACCCTTTATCTTAAAGACACAGAGACTATCTTGTGCATTTAGTGACCAAGAAAAACAACATGCCAGGATTATAATAAGTGACTTTTCCATTTAAATTTTTTATTAAGATATTTCACCAGATACTCGTAATAACATACCATTTCTATACTTAAAAGAGATAATAGAATTACCGGTACAATATTGATAAATATATTAGACTGTAACAATAATAACGCTAAATATAATAGTAATACTGAAAGTAAAAGTTGAATAATTTTTTCGGTAAAATCAAACATGAAGTTACTCCGCTTATAAAGTTTTAATCCCATAACTATGATAAAAAAGCAAAATACAAATGCTATTAAGTAAGTTCCTACAGTAGAAACTCTATAAATTAAATTTTGCTTTGAAAGCATGTTTAAAATATTTGCATGTATTGTAACACCATAAGTATCAGGCACTGCTCTACCAACCCAATCTTTATTTAATGGTGTAAAATGCTTGTCTTCAATATCAAACTGCTCATTTCCATCTCCTAAATATCCTAGAATAACGACAGCATCTTTTAAAGCGGGAATTTCATTTAAATTTGAAATTTCATCTATATCAAAATTTAAAAATACATCCTTATTACCGATATAATTAATAGGTATTGAATTTCTTAATTCCTTTAAAGCATAAGCTTCGTCAATATAACCCGACGCTAATGCGAGACGCGTTGCAAAAGCGAACTCTTTAACGTTATCTCCTTTAACACCAATAAAATCTCTAATTACAGTGTTTTGCCCATTTAAGTTTAAATTAATATAACCTTTTATTTGATTTTCGGTTTTAAAATAATCATCACTATTAACTATTGAATCTTCATCATGAAAATAGGCTGAAACAATGTTATCATTATTAGATAGTAATACATTTTTTAAAATTGAATCAGTAAATTCTAATTTTCGTTCCTTAAAAATTATATCTAACCCAATAACCTTAGGCTTTTGTTCTACTATTTTCTCAATGGCTTGCGCAAGCTGAAAACGATCAGCATGTTTAATATTTACAAGAACGATTTTATTATTTCTTTGCGTCTCATTAAACCGCTCAGAGTAATACATATCAGTAAATTTAAAATCTTTAAAGGCTTTTTCAAACGGATCTAAAATAGATAAATTAACGAAAGCAAAGTATAGTAAACCTGCAACGATAAACGTCATGAGAGTACATAGCAATGCGTCTCTGTATAAAAGTTTATTTATAGAACCTTTCATTAATTAATTTGTGATTTTCTCTATAGCAGAAGCACCATCAGTTATTATGGCATCTTTATTATCGCTCAACATACTAGGCAGTTTATTAATATACTTGCTTTTATTGCCTTCGTATTCTTCTAATCTTACATTAATCTTAACAACTCCAAAATGATCATTGTTATCTAAAGCCGTGGTTATAGGAATATCGTAATACCATGGTGATAATATTGGTTTTTCAATGAGATTTTCCGCACCGTACTTTAAGTTCTTAAAATCGTATTCTTGTTCTATTAATGTCGCATTTAAAGGAGTTCCATCATCACTTCTCCACTGCCCTTGTATAGAAATTGAAATTTTAGCATTTAAATCCTCATCACTATAAACTTTCGTTTTTGAGAAGAAAATACGCAATTCATTAAAGCTTAATCTAGTGATTCCAGGATTTTCAGGATCGCTTATAAGCTCTACAACAGCATAAAAATTTAATAAGTCGTCTTCTTCTAATCTCACAACATCAGTAATATTTAAAGATTGTGTTGCACTTCTCGATTTTGGCATTTTAGAAAACTCATCTTTAACTATGCTTGTAATTTCTTCTTGTTCGATTTTAACCGAAGGTTTAGAGTATTTTTTTATATGAATCTCTTTATATGTTTTTTCTACATCTCCTAAGTCGGTATTATAATAATCATTTAATGACAAGGACTGAGAATACGTACTCACTAAAGACTTAGATGATTTCTCAGCCAAATAAGATGCTCCAAAGAAGACACCTTGCAAAACTGTTTCTACTAAACCACCTCTGGTTTGAGCCTTTTTCATCTCTACCACAAATTCTTCGTTAGATTGAATATTAGACCGTTTATGTACAGTACAAGAGCTACACAATACTATGAGTAGTATAATTGAAGTTATTTTTTTCATTTGAATACGTTTAGGACTCATAAGTTATTAATTTATCTTTTAGTAAAGTAATAAATATTTAACGTTTAGTCCATTAACAAAAAAAACTGTTTATTGGTAGCAACTTAAAAACTCATTTTAATCTTCAAAATATAACCTAATGGATTGCTGCGCATCCCTTAAGATCCGTTCTAATAATAGTTTTAACAAAAAAACACTCAAGTCATATCACTATCAATTCTATTAGTACAAAAACGGATATTAAAGGATTGCTGCGCATCCCTTAATATCCGCTTTGAAAATAGTTTCAACAAAAAAACGCTCAAGCAAGCTTATAATATCTATTATTCAAAACAAAACGAAGCTTTAAAGGATTGCTACGCATCCCTTAAAGCTCCGCTTTGAAAATAGTTTCAACAAAAAAACGCTCAAGCAAGCTTGGCGTTTTTTCTTTTGAAACTATTTATTCGTGACCGCGAAGGGATTCGAACCCCCAACCCTCAGAGCCGAAATCTGATATTCTATCCAGTTGAACTACGCAGCCATAAATTCCTACCAAAGCAGGAATCTTATTTAGATTTAGGTAAGCTTCGATTTTACGATATTCGAAATCGTTTTACCATCAGCTTTCCCAGCTAATTTATCACTTACAATACCCATAACTCTTCCCATATCTTTCATACCTGCTGCACCTGTTGCCGCAATTGCCTTCATGACTTCAACTGCAATTTCTTCCTCAGATAACTGAGCTGGCAAAAACTGACTGATTATTTCAGCTTGCGCTAATTCTGGTTCAGCTAAATCATTACGGTTTTGCTCTAAAAAAATGGCAGCACTGTCTTTACGCTGTTTTACCATTTTTGATAAGATCTTTATTTCTTCATCTTCTGAAATCTCTTCTTTAGACCCTGTAGCGGTTTGTGCTAATAATATTTCTGATTTTACAGCTCTTAAAGCAGCTAAAGCCATTTGATTCTTTTCTTTCATGGCTGCTTTCATAGCAGTCATTATGTCTACTTGTAAACTCATAATCTTGTTCCTTTAAATAAGACTGCGAAGATAGTAAAAAGTTCCTCTTTGCTTACAGAAGAATACCAGATACCTTTAAAATTTTTACCAAACAAAAAGCCCAAAAAGTTGGAGATACTTTTTGGGCTAGACTTAAGTGTTTTTACACAAAAAACTAAACTTGCTATTAATCTACATTATCGTGTAAAAATGAATTATTACTTCTTAATTGAATATCGTCGTTCTCATCCGTTCCGACAGACATTCTAGAAGCTTTTGTTTCAGATGAATGTTGAGCATCTTCTAAATTCACACCTTGTCTTTTGTAAGCAGGTACTTTTTCGATTTCGTTTATTTTAGCGTCATTAAACTTATAATTGAAATCTTTCATCTTTCTTCTACGCTCATCTGCACGAGCTATAAGCATTTCTGAGATAGGACTATTCATTGGGTCTATCTCGTCTTCAGATGCCACTTTAGTGTCATCCATAGGAAGTGTTTTCTTTTCAAAAACAATTTCTTCTTTTACTTCTACTTTTTCCTTTTTTGTATTTATAGAGGATTGAAATGTTTCAAAATCATCTAAAGCATAACGTTTTTCACCTTTCTCATTAACTTCAGTTACAGCAATAATTTCTACTGGCTCATTAACATCAATACCTTTTACATCTTCGTCTAAACTAAAGAACATTTTTTCTTCTTCAGCTTTTGGCTCTTCTACTTGTTCCGGTTCTTTGTTCGTTAATGGTAAATCGAAAGAAAATGTTATTTGCTCTTCATGAACCTCTTCAATTGTCTCTGCTTTATTTACTATTGGTGTAATAACAAATTCTTCAGGTTCTATTGTAGCTTGTGGCTTAGAATCTAAAACTTCATCATAAACTACATTCATATTTTTTAAGAAGTCTGTAGTTGCAATTAAGTTCGTTCCATTATTATCTTCAGCTTTTGACTCAGCTTTTGGCTCAGTTTTTTCTTCTTCTTCAACAAATAATGTATGACGAACAATTGGAGCTTCTTTTTCCGTCTCTAAAACGATATCTGGCGTAATAATAGCTGGCTCTTTTTCTTGAGTACTAGATTCATTAGTATCGCCTAAAGCATGAATTACTTTTTTAGTTTCAGTATTAGAAATTTCATTTTGTTGATCTAAGTCAAATCCTGTAGCTATAATTGTTACAGAAATAGATTCTTGTAACTCTTCATCTTCACCAACACCCATAATAATGTTAGCTCCAAATCCTGCTTCAGTTTGAATGTGATCATTGATTTCACCAATTTCATCAATAGTAATTTCTTGAGAACCCGAAACGATTAGCAACAATACGTTTTTAGCTCCTGTGATTTTATTATCGTTAAGTAATGGTGAATCTAAGGCACTCATAATAGCTTCTTGTGCTCTAGTTTGACCAGAAGCTGTAGCAGATCCCATAATAGCGGTTCCACTATTACTTAATACCGTTTTAGCATCACGTAAATCAATATTCTGAGTGTAGTGATGTGTTATCACTTCTGCGATACCTCGAGATGCTGTTGATAATACTTCATCCGCTTTAGAGAAACCTGCTTTAAACCCAAGGTTTCCATAAACTTCACGAAGTTTGTTGTTATTAATTACAACTAACGAATCGACATGAGAACGTAGTTTCTCAATACCACGTTGTGCTTGGGCGTTTCGCATTTTACCTTCAAACTGAAATGGCATCGTTACAATTCCAACCGTAAGAATATCGAGTTCTTTAGCCATTTTAGCAATGACTGGCGCAGCACCTGTACCGGTACCACCACCCATTCCGGCAGTGATAAATACCATTTTTGTATTGGTATCTAACATTCTGCGAATGTCTTCTAAACTTTCTATTGCAGCTTCTTCTCCTACATCTGGATTGGCTCCTGCTCCTAACCCTTCAGTTAAATTAACTCCTAATTGTATTTTGTTTGGAACACCACTACTATGAAGTGCTTGAGAATCTGTATTACAGATTACAAAATCGACTCCCTTAATGCCTTGTTGAAACATGTGGTTGATGGCGTTACTTCCACCACCACCAACACCAATTACTTTGATGACGTTTGATTGATGCTTTGGCAAATCAAATGAAATGTTACCAAATTCGTTGCTATTACTCATATATTATGGATTAACTATTATTCTATTTCTTGTAAATACGGACAAGCCATGACTTGCCCTTATCGTTATATTTATTCTATTTTTATATGAATTTTACATAATTGCAAAATTCTTCTTTTATTCTGCTTTATCCAAAAAATCCTTTACACGCTCCGTTAATTTATCTAAAAACGAACGACGCTCCTTTATAGGCTCTGGTGCTACCGGTTCCACTTCTGGCTCTTCTAATTGTTCCGCTTCATTTTCAATTACAATGTCTTCTTCAATAGCCTCTACTTTTTTACGCTCCTGTCGTTTTAAACCGTCCATTACCAATCCGACTGCTGTAGCATACAATGGACTTGCAATATCCTCATCGCTATCACCTGCTAAATGCTCGTTTGGATAACCAATTCTAGTATCCATTCCTGTGATATATTCAACTAATTGCTTTAAGTGTTTTAATTGCGCTCCACCTCCTGTTAAAACAATACCCCCAATTAATTTTTTCTTTTGCTCCTCGTGACCGTAATTTTTTATTTCAACATAAACTTGTTCTATAATTTCCACAACTCTTGCGTGAATGATTTTAGACAAATTCTTTAACGTGATTTCTTTTGGCTCTCTTCCTCTTAATCCTGGAATAGATACAATCTCGTTATCTTTATTTTCACCTGGCCAAGCAGATCCAAACTTCACTTTTAGAAGTTCAGCTTGCTTTTCAATAATTGAACAGCCTTCTTTTATATCTTCGGTAATGACACCTCCACCAAAAGGGATGACAGCGGTATGACGAATAATACCATCTTTAAAAACGGCTAAATCTGTTGTTCCACCACCTATATCAATCAACGCAACACCAGCTTCTTTCTCTTCTCTACTCAAAACAGCATTGGCTGAAGCTAACGGTTCTAAAGTGATACCTTCTAAATTTAAACCTGCACTTTTGATACAACGCCCAACATTTCTAATCGATGATACCTGCCCCACTACAACATGAAAATTAGCTTCCAAACGTCCGCCATACATTCCTATCGGCTCTGTGATTTCAGCCTGACCATCAATTTTAAATTCTTGTGGTAACACATGAATAATTTCTTCACCAGGAAGCATTACTAGTTTGTGAACCTGATTAATTAAACGGTCAATATCCTCTTCATCGATCACCATATCCGAATTTGGACGTGTGATATAATCACTATGTTGTAAACTACGTATATGCTGACCCGCAATCCCTACGGTAACATCTACAATTTTTTCTCCAGATGCTGCTTCAGCTTCTTGAACCGCTTGTTGAATGGACTGAATCGTTTGGGTGATATTATTAACCACACCACGATGCACACCCATACTTTTAGCTTTTCCTAAACCTAAAATCTCAACTTTATCATACTCGTTTTTGCGACCAATCATGGCCACAATTTTTGTGGTACCTATATCTAGACCTACCGAAATGCTTTGTTTGTCCATAGTTTACTTTTTGGTGCAAATAACTTGTTTATCAAATTTTAGATTCACTAAGCTATAGGTATCTAAAATTTGATCTTTTAAAGCCTTTTGATAAAACGCTTTAAAATTGTTTATCTTTTTTTTAAGTTGTTTTAAAGTTCCTAAATGAACCGTAAAATCACTTTTTCTTATTTTAAAATCAATGGTATTATCGTCGTTCTGACGAATTTCAATGACATGTTTCTTCAAAAAATCGTCCTCGTCTGCAAATTTCGCAAATTGATAGACAGTTTCAAGCTTATTTTTCTCAATATTTCCAGTAACAAGTGGCACTCTCGCAGCATAATTATGAGACAAAGGCATAATACCACCTTCATCATCGATATAATACGACACTTTTGTGTTCACTCTTGCAATAGGTTTTTTTTGTTCAATTTCAGCCGAAAGTGCCCCGTTTACTGACATAAACACTTCCGCTTGCTTGATCATTGGATTAGATTTCAAGGCAGATTCTAATTTGTTCAAATCTATAATTTCTTTAGGTTGCTCCGAAACAGGTTCTTGATTTACTATTAACAATTTACTAACATTCGCTTCTGTAATAAATAATTTGTTTTCGCCTAAAAATGAGATCTTAGGAGCACTTACTTTCCTCGTTTTATTTCTTTGATTTGAAAACGCAAACAAAAAGCCCACCAAAATAACTAATCCCATGTTTTTTATATAGTTGAAATTAATTTTTGACATAAAACGCTTCTTTTATATGTTTAACTTCAGCTCCAATATCTCCTGCTCCAATAGTCAATACAATTTGAGCATTAGACTTTTCTATTTCATCAATTAATTGTGATTTTTGGATTAATTTTTTATTCGAATTTTTAATCTTATTTAAAAGCCAATTTGAGGTCACTCCTTCAATTGGCATTTCTCTTGCTGGATATATATCTAAAAGCAATACTTCATCGAAATTAGAAAGACTTTCTGCAAATCCATCAACAAAATCTCGTGTTCTACTAAATAAATGCGGTTGAAAAATCGCCAACACTCTTTTATTCGGATACATTTCCCTAACAGCCTGATGCACTGCATTAATTTCTTCGGGATGATGTGCGTAATCATCTATAAACACAAAATCATCCGTTTTAATTTGATATGTAAATCGACGCTTCACTCCTTTGTAAGACTCCAAACCTTTTGCTAGCTCAGCATAAGAACAACCATATTCTACAGCCATGGCAAGCGCAATGATTGCGTTAGAGAGGTTATGTCTTCCTGGTAAACTAAATTTAAAACCTTTCTGTATACCGCTTGGTGTTTTTACATCAAAAATATAACTACCATTTTCTATGGAAATATTTTGCGCACAATAATCCGAATCGTCTTCTATACCGTAAGTTATACCTTTTAAAGGCAAACCATTTTTAACGAATAATTTTCCATTTGGCTTTATACATTCCGAAAAATCCTTAAACGTTTTCACTAACTCTTCAGCATTTCCATATATATCTAAATGGTCAGCATCCATTGACGTGATGCAGGCTAAATCTGGTGACAAGGTTAAAAACGAACGATCAAATTCATCTGCCTCTACAACAGTTACATCGGTTCCGTTTATAATTAAATTAGAATTATAATTCTCACTAATCCCACCTAAAAAGGCTGTAACAGGCACATTACACACATTTAATAAATGCCCTAAAATGCTCGTTGTTGTCGTTTTACCATGTGTACCTGCAACCGCCAAACAAACGGTTTGTTTTGTGATTTCTCCTAAAACCACTGAACGCTTTAACACGTTGAAGTTATGAGCTTTAAAATAATTGAATTCGGTATGACCTCCCGGAATCGCAGGTGTATACACCACAAGTGTATTTTCTGGATTTAAAAACGTACTTGAAACTTTATTAATATCATCTTCATAATGAATTTCAACCCCTAAATCCTCAAGCGACGTAGTGATGTCAGTTGGTGTTTTATCATAACCAGCGACTTGCTTACCATTGGCTACAAAATATCGCGCAATCGCACTCATTCCGATACCTCCGATACCAATAAAATAGACACTATTTACACTCTCGAATTTCATTTGCTTTTCAATAATTTTTCAACTTCATCAACAATAGCGTTAGTTGCATTTACTAATGCCAAGGCTTCAATATGTTTACTTAACTCTTTTCGTTTTTCTTCGTTTGACATTAGTTCTGAAAATTCGCTTTGAAAATCAGCATCTAAATCTTTTTCTCGTATTAAAACAGCGGCATTTTTATCTGCAACTGATTGTGCGTTTTTAGTTTGATGATCTTCTGCTACATTTGGCGACGGCACAAAAATCACTGGCTTACCCACAATACATAATTCTGAAACTGATATCGCGCCCGCTCTAGAAATTATGACATCTGCGGCCGCATAAGCCAAATCCATTTGATTTAAAAACGCATGGACTTGCACATTCTGAAAATCATTATATTGCTTGTACTGATCGTAATACAATTTTCCGCATTGCCAAATCACCTGAATGTCTTGCGCTTCAAAAAACGCTATATTATCTTCTATTAATTGATTAACTCGTCTTGCTCCTAAACTTCCACCTAAAACTAAAAGTGTTTGTTTATTATGCTTCAACGTAAAGGCATCTTTACCTTCAATATGTTTATCTTTTACTTGCAACAAATCCTTACGAATTGGATTTCCTGTTAATTTGATTTTAGCTTTCGGAAAAAACTTATCTAAGCCTTCATAGGCCACACAAATCGTGTTTACTTTTTTTGAAAGCAATTTATTAGTAATACCAGGAAACGAATTTTGCTCCTGAATTAAACTTGGAACTCCTTTTGAGGAAGCCACGTGCAATAAAGGTCCACTCGCAAAACCACCTGTTCCGATCACAACGTCTGGCTTAAATGAATTTACAATTTTTCGAGAACGCAATAAGCTACTTATTAGCTTTAATGGAAAAGCTAAGTTTCTCAAAGTCAACTTTCTTTGAATTCCAGAAATCCATAACCCTTCAATTTTATACCCCGCTTGTGGCACTTTATCCATTTCCATTCGATCAGAAGCACCAACAAACAAGAATTCCGCATCAGGATAGCGCGACTTTAACTCGTCCGCAATCGCAACCGCAGGATAAATATGCCCTCCTGTTCCTCCTCCTGATAATATAAATTTATAGTTACTCATTAAATAGCTTCACTTAAAATGGCTAATGGGTTATCTTCTGCATCTTCTTGTTCCTTCAACTCTTCACGCTTTGCACTTACACTCAATATGATTCCTATTGCTAAACAAGTCATCCAAATAGAGGTTCCTCCACTACTTATTAATGGCAATGTTTGGCCAGTAACTGGAAATAACTCAACTGCAACAGCCATATTTATTAAGGCCTGAAATACGATTGGCAATCCAACTCCTAGAACTAACAACCTTCCAAAGATGGTATCTGACTTATGACTTACAACAACTATTCTAAACAAGAACCATAAATATAAAACCAATATAAACACACCGCCAATCAGTCCATATTCCTCTATAATAATTGCAAAAATAAAATCTGAAGACGACTGAGGTAAGAAATTCTTCTGAATACTTTTCCCTGGTCCTAATCCCTTAATTTCACCAGTAGCAATCGCTATTTTAGCTTTTTCAATTTGATAATCGGCTTCTGTATCTTCTCCATTTGAAAAATTTTCAATTCGATTTATCCACGTATCTACTCGGTTTGGCATCGCATCCGGAAAGGCTTTCGCAACTAACACAAACATTGTGAGCGCTAACAAACCTGTTCCCACTATAACTAAAAGATACTTAATGGGATAACCACCAATAAATGCTAACATCATAATCATTGTAAACATGATCGCTGTTGTAGAAAAATTAGCAGGTAAAATTAGAATTAGAATTAAAAACACGGGGCCCCAAAGTGGCAACAATGACTCCTTAAAACTCACTTCTTTATCCTTAATTTTAGATAAATATCGTGCAACATACACCATCAATACAACAGCTGCCAAAGTTGATGTTTGAAAAGACATATTAACTATAGGAATTTGAATCCAACGACTCGCATTTGCACCTTCAATCGTAGTCCCCTGAAGCATCGTAACCAACAACAACACAAACACAATAGGCACCATAACCATAGATAATCCACGGAAATACTTATAAGGCACTTTATGTACACCAAACATAATCGCAAAACCCAAAAACAAATGCATAAAATGCTTTATGAAGAAGGAGAATGTACTCGTATTCCCACCATGATAAGCCAAATTACTCGCTGAACTATACACAGGCAAAAAAGAAAATATAGCCAACAATGTGACTATAGCCCAAATGGCTTTATCTCCCTTTATTTGTTTAAATATGTTCTGCATGCTTAACCCTTTTATAGATGAGTCCCTAATTCATCTTAACTTCTTTTATAAATTTCTAACTGCATTTTTAAATTGTCTTCCTCTATCTTCATAGTTTTCGAATAAATCAAAACTAGCACAAGCAGGCGACAACAACACATTATCTCCAGCACTTGCAAGCTTATAAGCAATCTTTACAGCCTCACTCATGTATTGTGTTTCAATTATAACATCTACCATGTTACCAAAAGACTCCATTAGCTTTGCGTTATCTACCCCTAAACAAATAATTGCTTTTACTTTTTCATTAACAAAAGGAAACAACTCTCTGTATTCATTGCCTTTATCTACGCCTCCTACAATCCAAACTGTAGGTGCATCCATACTTTCTAAAGCGAAATAGGTTGCATTAACATTGGTTGCTTTTGAGTCGTTGATATATTGCACTTTATTAATCTTTAAGACGTGCTCTAAACGGTGCTCAACACCTTGAAAATTCTCAAGACTTTCGCGTATTGTTTGCTTTCTAATTTTTAATAAATGCGCAACAGTAGAAGCCGCCATTGCGTTTTTCACGTTGTGTTTCCCTTCTAATGCTAAATTATTTGTTGGCATAATGATTTTATTGTTATCTATTGTTATTATTATATTGTTGTTGTTGTCTAAGTATGCGCCTTGCTCAATAACTTTTGTTAATGAAAAAGGTAATTTTTTGGATTTAATTTGATGTGATTTCATATACTCTAAAATGACTTCGTCATCACCATCATATATAAAATAATCATCCTCTGTTTGATTCTCTACAACTCTAAATTTTGAAGCCACATAGTTTTCAAACTTATAATCATAGCGATCTAAATGGTCTGGCGTAATATTAGTTAGCACCGCAATTTTCGGTTTAAAATCAATGATATCATCTAATTGAAAACTACTAATCTCCAATACATAGTTATCATGATTTTTATCTAAAATTTGCTTCGCGAAACTATCTCCTATGTTACCAGCCAAACCAACATCTAGCTCTTGTTTTAACAAGTGATGCGTCAACGTTGCTGTTGTGGTTTTACCATTACTACCGGTAATAGCTACCAAAGTTGCTTCTGTAAATTTTGAAGCAAATTCAATTTCAGAAACCACGGTAATTCCTGCCTCACGAATTTGTTTTACCAAAGCCACTTTATCTGGAATCCCAGGACTTTTCATAACGATGTTTGCATTCAGAATTTTTGATTCCGTATGCTGCTCATCTTCAAATTCAATCTCATTATTTAAAAGAACGTCTTTATACTTTTCTTTAATCTTTCCTTTGTCTGATACAAATACCTCGTATCCTTTTGCTTTTCCTAAAAGCGCTGTTCCTACTCCACTTTCACCTCCACCAAGAATTACTAGCCTTTTCATTATCTAATTTTCAAGGTTACTATTGTTATAATAGCAAGCAGAATTCCAATAATCCAAAAACGCGTAACAATCTTACTTTCATGATAGCCCGATTTCTGATAGTGATGGTGTAGAGGAGACATTTTAAAAATGCGTCGTCCTTCTCCGAACTTTTTTCTTGTGTATTTGAAATAGCTCACTTGTAAAATGACTGATAAATTCTCTGCTAAGAATATACCGCATAGTATAGGAATTAACCATTCTTTTCTAACTGCTATAGCAATCACAGCTATGATTCCTCCAATGGTTAGACTTCCTGTGTCTCCCATAAATACCTGAGCAGGAAAGGTGTTATACCATAAAAATCCAATTAATGCTCCAACAAATGCCGCAATGTAAATTGTAATTTCTTCCGCTCTTGGGATGTACATAATATCTAAGTACCCTGAAAACACAATATTACTAGACACCCATGCAAAAATCCCCAGCGTCAATACAATTATAGCAGATGTTCCTGCCGCAAGACCATCGATGCCATCTGTGAGATTTGCACCATTTGATACGGCTGTAATTATAATAATGCTGACTAGTATAAATACGAGCCAAGTGTATTTCTCTAACCCTGGACTAATCCATGTGATTAAATCGGAATAATCAAACTCGTTATCTTTTAAAAAGGGAATTGTTGTTTTTGTTGACTTCTCTTCTGCTTTAAACAATTTTGCTGCTTGAAGATCTGGATTTTCAATACGTAATTCATTTTGCTGTGCAATTGGCAACTTCTCTTTGATGGTAACATCTTGATGAAAAAACAAAGTCGCTCCAACAATAATTCCTAATCCGACTTGACCAAGAACTTTAAACCTCCCTTTTAAACCGTCTTTATCATTTTTGAATTTTTTGATATAATCATCAATAAAACCAATGGTCCCCATCCACAGGGTCGTAATAATAAGAAGTATGATGTAAATATTTTCGAGTTTTGCTAATAACAATACAGGAATAAGCGTAGCTAGAATAATAATGATTCCACCCATTGTTGGTGTCCCTGCTTTTTCAACTTGTCCTTCTAACCCTAAATCACGAATAGTTTCTCCAACCTGTTGTTTTTGCAAAAACCGAATAATGCGTTTACCAAAAATTGTAGAAATCAACAATGACAATATGATTGCCACAGCAGCTCTAAAGGTTATAAACCCAAAAAGTGATGCGCCTGGAAATTGGAACTGTTGCTCTAGATATTCGAATAAGTAATACAGCATTCTTAGTTATTATTTATTTCTGTAATTGTTTTAAATAGTCTTGAACGATTTTATAATCATCAAAATCAAAGCGCTCACCTTTAATTTCTTGGTATGTTTCGTGTCCTTTTCCTGCAATAAGAATAATATCGTTCTCACCTGCCATTTGGCACGCCGTTTTAATCGCTTGTTTCCTGTCAGTTATAGATAAGGTTTTTTTGAAATTCTGAGGCTCCACCCCCTTTTCCATCTCTTCAATTATGGTCTCAGGCACTTCATTTCTTGGATTGTCGCTTGTTAAAATCACTTTAGTACTTAAAGCCGAAGCGATATGCGCCATTTTTGGTCGCTTGGTTTTATCTCTATTTCCTCCACAACCAACAACCGTAATCAACTCTTCATTTTTAGTTCTGATATCGTTTATGGTTTGCAAAACATTCTTTAAGGCATCTGGTGTATGTGCATAATCTACAATGGCCGTAATTTTCCCTTCTGAAATAAAATATTGAAACCGTCCCGCTACATTTTCGAGCTCACTAATGAGTTTTAAAATTTCAACTTTATCTAAACCTAATAGTTCAGCCGTACCATATATTGCTAGAATATTATAGGCATTAAAACTTCCTATTAAACGCGTCCATAATTCGCTTTCATTCAACTTTAACAGCAATCCGCTAAATTCATTTTCTAAAATTTGCGCTCTATAATCCGCATAATTCTTTAAAGCATAAGTATATTTTTTGGCTACCGTATTCTGAAACATCACCAAACCATTTTTGTCATCAATATTGGTTAACGCAAAGGCATCTTTCGGTAATTGATCAAAAAACTGTTTTTTCACATCTCTATATTCCGCAAACGTATCGTGATAATCTAAATGATCGTGCGATAGATTTGTAAAAATGCCACCTTCAAATTTTAAGCCCTCTGTTCTACTTTGATGAATACCATGAGAACTCACTTCCATGAAGCAAAATTCTACACCTTCATCATTCATCATCTTTAAATATCTATTAATCGTTAAAGAATCTGGTGTGGTATGTGTGGCCTTATACGTTGTATTATCAACCATGATTTTTACGGTAGATAACAACCCCACTTTATAACCTGCCTTTTTAAACAACTGATACAATAAACTTGATACTGTTGTTTTTCCATTTGTTCCTGTTACACCAACCAATTTTAAATTCTCAGACGGATGACCATAGAAATTAGCCGCCATATAAGCCATAGCTTGGTTAGAATTAGCGACTTCAATATACGTGATACCATCTTCTAAATTCTCAGGAAGAACCTCACAAATTATTGCTGTAGCTCCATCCTTTATTGCTTTTTCAATAAAATTATGACCATCTGTGATAGTACCCGATATTGCTACAAAAATATCATTGACTTCTATTTGACGTGAATCAAATTCAATTTTACCCACAGTAATACTTGTGCTGCCAACGACTGCATTAATTGTAACCTTATATAATATGTCTTTTAATACCATCATGATGCTTCTAATACAATGGTTTGATTGGTTTGTAATTTTTGATGTTTTTCTACAGACTGTTTTTTAATCACTCCATTTCCATTTAATTTCACTCTTACATCAATCTGCAAATTCTCTAACAATGCGATCGCATCCATAGCTGGCATACCAACAACACTTGGCATTAACTCTTTATACTTACGAGCGTTTTCAAAGTAACTTTCAAAATCTTCGTTAACTAGATTGTCTTTGAAGTTTAAAGTTTGAACCTCATCTATAATTGGAGTGTCTGTATAAATTTTTTGAGCAATTCTTTTAAAAACCGGACCAGCTACATCAGAGCCGTAGATACCTACTTTTGTACTTGGCTTATGAATCACCACAATACATGAGTATTTTGGATTATCCGCAGGAAAATAACCTGCAAACGAAGAAATATATTTCCGATTCTTATTCCATTCTTCAGTATTTGCATAATCCGTTCTAGCCGTACCTGTTTTACCAGCCATAGAAAACGTCTCCGAATACATACGCGCGCCCGTACCACGAATAACAACGTTCTTTAAAATATCTCGCATCTCATTCAAAGTCTGGTTAGAACATATTTTCTCAACAAGCACTTCTTTTTTAAACACTTCAATATTCTTATCGAACGACTTAACCGATTTCAAAAAGCGCGGCTTAATTAATTCACCATCATTGGCAATAGCATTATAAAACGCTAGTGTTTGCAATGGAGTCATTTCAAGATTATAGCCATAAGCCATAGAAGGCAACGCATTTCTACTCCAGTTAGATGCTCCAGGCTTTGGAATATCTGGCACCCCTTCTCCTTTAATATTGAAACCGAGAGGCTTATCGAGCCCCCAAGAACTCAATCTATTTAAAAATTTCTCTGGCTGTTTTGAGTAATGTTCATCAATAATAGTAGCCATGCCTATATTAGAAGATACCTCTAATGCTCTTGCCGCAGAAATTTCACCATAACCAGGACCAGAATCCGTAATAACACGACCATAAAAAGACTTTCTTCCTTTTTTAGTATCAACAACTGTTGACGTATCCACAACCTTATCTTCTAATGCCGCCATCAAAGCCATCACTTTAAATGTAGAACCCGGCTCATGACTTTCTCCAACCGCATAATTTAAGCGCTCATAATACTTCCCATTTCTGTTTTTTCCAAGGTTAGAAATTGCTTTTATCTCACCTGTTTTCACATCCATCACCACCACACAACCATGATCTGCATCGTAAATCTCTAACTGCTTAAGTAAGGAATGATGCGCTATATCTTGAATATTGACATCAATAGTCGTATAAACATCGTAACCATCCTGAGGTTCAACTTGGTCGAAATCAGCGATAGGCTTCCATTGCCCATTTCCTATTTTCTGCTTTAAACGTTTCCCGTTTTTACCTTGTAGATATTTTACACCAAAGGCTCCATCAATACCTGCTCTAGTATAATTACTGTCTTTATCCTGACGCTCATAACCAATAAAACGCTCTGCAATGCCTCCCATCGGATGCTCACGTCTTGTCGTTTGTTCTACAATTAAACCTCCTTTAATGGCGCCTAGATTTAGTAAAGGAAAATTGCGCATTCTGATATAATCGGAATAGCTAATATTTCGAGCTAACAAAAAATATCTATTTTTATTTTTTCGGGCTTTACGAATGATATTCTTGTAGTAAGACACCGGCTTACCTTTATACACATGAAGCGAATCTGCTAAAGCTCCGATGTACTTTTCAAATGTTGCGTCTTTTGCCTGAATGGCATCAATTCTAATATCATATTTTGGAATCGAAGTCGCCAACAAACTTCCATCAGCAGAATACACATTACCACGATTTGCAGGAATGGGAAAATCTCTAGTTGTACTCTTTTCTGCTAGCGCTCTATATTCATCACCTTGAATAAACTGAATACTCACCAACTTGAACACCACAGCCAAAGCGAATACAAACATGCAGCCTGACACGAAGTACAATCTGTTTAATATGTTTTTTTCTGTTATTGCCAAAGTTTACTGTTGTGTTTTTACTCGATAATCGAGATTTAATTATATTTAAGACTGTTCTGTACTCTATTTCAAATTCCAAACCCGTTTACTTAACCGATTTAGATGATTTTACTATTATTTTTGTTGGTGGATTTAAGGAAATCCCAATACCCTTTTCTTTCATCTCTGCCTCTACAAAAGATTCTTTTTTAAGTTGCATCAGCTTTCCTCTTTTATCTACAAATGCCGAGCGTAATTCTTTAACCTCATTAGTTAAATTTGCAATCTCATATACTTTTTGATCCGCACTATGCGAACTTGCAATCATTATGATAGCCAGAAACGAAATAAAAATGATGATACGCCAATTTTTAAACGAATCATCACTGATTAGAAACTTACCCCTTAATATGCTGTATATGTTTTTTTTCATATTTTTTTGGCAATCCTCAGTTTCGCACTTCGCGCTCTATTGTTTTGTTTTATTTCTTCTTTTGAAGGCACAATTAAACCTCCAACTTTTTTTAATGGCACTTCAAAGTTTCCAAACATATCTCTCTCTGGTTCCCCTTCAAATAATCCATTCCGTATAAAACGCTTTACCAATCGATCTTCTAAAGAATGGTATGAGATAAAACTTAAGCGACCATCTTTTTTTAAGATCTCAGGTGTTTGAAGCAATAATTCTTTTAACACTTCAATTTCTTGATTTACCTCAATTCGAATGGCTTGATAAATTTGAGCTAAAACCTTATTCTCTTTTTGATGATTTAAAAATTGTTTTAAAACCGCTTTTAACTGCTCGCTCGTTTTAATTTCAGCATTCTTTCGCTCATCAACAATTACTCTTGCCATTGCCGGCGCATTTCGCAATTCACCATATTGAAACAAAACAGCTCTTAGTTGCTCTTCGTCATAATTATTAATGACTTCAAAAGCAGACAGCTTACTGTCTTGATTCATTCGCATATCTAAATCCGCTTCAAAACGTGTTGAAAATCCACGCTCAGCAACATCAAATTGATGTGATGACACTCCGAAGTCTGCCAAAACACCATCAACTTCTTTAGCTCCATAGAATCTCAAAAATCGTTTTACAAACCTGAAGTTCTCGTTAATCAACACAAAGCGATCATCATCAATGGTATTTGCTAACGCATCTTTATCTTGATCAAAAGCATACAACTTTCCGTTTGGACCTAATCGTGATAAAATCTCCTTACTATGACCTCCACCACCAAAAGTGACATCCACATACACACCATCGGGCTTAATTGCTAAACCATCAACAGTTTCTTTAAGTAATACTGCATTATGATAATCCATTGTCGTCATCCTCTTGTCCCATTACTTCCTCGGCCAAATCTGCAAAATCTTCAGCCGCATCATCAATAGCTTGTTCGTATTTATCTTTATCCCAGATTTCAAGAATATTTACTGCAGACGCCAAAACAACTTCTTTAGTAATACCAGAAAATCCAATTAAATCTTTTGGAATTAATAAGCGACCAGCGCTATCTACTTCCACAATTTTAACACCAGCCGTAAAACGTCTGATAAAATCATTATTCTTTTTCTTAAAGCGATTGAGTTTATTAATTTTCTCCATCATTTTGTTCCATTCGGACATAGGATAGAGTTCTAAACACGGCTGAAATACAGCACGCTTTAAAACAAAACCATCTTGCAAAGCCGCCGACAACTGCTTTTTGAGCACAGCAGGTATCATTAGCCTTCCTTTGGCATCAGCTTTACATTCGTATGTTCCTATAAATGAATTCAAAAGGTTTTGTTTACCACTTTAACGGTTAAGAGTCAAAGATATTGAAAAAATCACCACTTTTTACCACATTCTACCACATTTGTTGATAAGTTTTAGTTTGAAATAACCTTAATATATTATCACGTCAATGAATTCAAGTTTTAAGCAAATATTTTCAAGTGGGAATTATTAACATCGACCCACGCAACACCCTTCTGATAAAAAAAGTTGATATTTTTTCCATATTATTTATATTCTAAAGGATTTGGTTATATTTGTTTCTAACACATAAGCACGAACTCGCACATGGCACACCTTTTAAAGAAAGAAAAGGATTTTAGATATATTGAAGTAGGCGAAGGCACACCAATTATTGTGTTGCATGGTTTAATGGGTGGACTCAGTAATTTTGATGGAGTCACCAAATACTTTAGCGCTAAAGGCTACAAAGTCATTATTCCAGAACTTCCTATTTACGGTATGTCGTTATTAAAAACCAACGTTAAAAGCTTTGCTAATTATCTCAAAGATTTTATTGAGTATAAAGGTTTAGACAACGTTATTTTACTAGGTAATTCTCTTGGTGGCCATATTGGCTTGTACCATACAAAATTATACCCTAAAAAAGTAAAAGCGCTTATCATTACAGGAAGCTCAGGACTTTACGAAAGCGCAATGGGAGGTGGCTACACCAAACGGAGCGATTACGAAGTGATGAAAAAGAAAGCACAAGAAGTGTTTTACGATCCGGCAGTTGCGACTAAAGAAATTGTAGACGAGGTCTATGAAACCGTAAATGATCGTAATAAGCTTATAAAAACCTTAGCGATTGCAAAAAGTGCTATAAGACACAACATGGCTAAAGATTTACCAAAAATGACTACACCTATTTGTATCATTTGGGGAAAAAACGATAATGTTACTCCACCAGAAGTTGCCGAGGAGTTTCACGAACTATTACCTGATTCTGAGTTATATTGGATTGATAAATGTGGGCACGCTGCTATGATGGAGCATCCTGATGAATTTAATACAATTCTGATGGGTTGGCTTGAGAAGCGTGGGTTTTAGGTAATAAAAAAAGCTTGAAGACTGAAAAGTTGAAAGCAGGAAGTAAAAATATCACACAAAGGTGCAGACACGCTAGGTATATACTCTAAAAATGCAACTCGTCTCTGTCCTTTAAAAACATTTCCTTTTTTACTTCACAAAAAACTAAGTTTAATTAAATAAGATTCCTGCTTTCGCAGGAACTGAAGATGAAAATAAAATCAGCTGAATTTGTAGTTAGTAATTCTGAAGTGGCAAAATGCCCAAAGAATGCCCTACCCGAATATGCCTTTATTGGGCGAAGTAATGTAGGAAAGTCGTCACTAATCAATATGCTAACTGATAGAAAAAGTTTAGCAAAAACTTCTGGACGACCTGGAAAAACACAATTAATTAACCACTTCCTTATTAATGAAAATTGGTACTTGGTAGATTTACCAGGTTATGGTTATGCGCGTGTTTCAAAGTCCTCTAAGAAGAAATTCCAAAAGTTTATTACCGATTATTTTGAAAAACGTCAACAATTGGTTTCTGCATTTGTACTAGTGGATATTAGACACAAACCGCAACCCATAGATTTAGAATTTATGAAATACATGGGTGAAAGCGAGATTCCTTTTGGCATTATTTTTACCAAAGCGGATAAGTTAAAACCAAAAGCTATTGAACGTCATGTAGATGAATACTGCCAAGAACTACTTAAATTTTGGGAAGAGTTACCACCTTATTTTGTAACGTCTGCTTCTAATTATACAGGTAAGGATGATGTGCTAAATTTCATTGAAAAGACCAACGAAGAAATTGAACAACTGAGATCTAGCAATTAAGTTTTCACATCCAAAGCATCTCGCAGAGCATTACCAACCAACATAAAAGCCATCACCAATACCATAATACAAAGTCCTGGAATTAAGGCTAAATACGGTTTTCCTAAAATAATATAGTTGTAGTGGTCTTTTATCATCGCTCCCCAACTTGCCATTGGCGGTTGTGCACCAATACCTAAGAAACTAAGTCCACTTTCTATTAAAATTGCCGCTGCAAAATTTGCCGCAGAAATCACTATTAATGGCCCAAAAATATTGGGTAAGATGTGTTTGGTGATAATTCTATAATCATTATAACCTAAAGCTCTAGCTGCTGTGACGTATTGCATTTCTTTGGCACTGATAATTTGCCCTCGCACCACTCTTGCCACTTCTACCCACATGGTTAAACCTACAGCTATAAATACCTGCCAAAAGCCTTTTCCTAAAGCCAAAGTAATGGCAATCACTAATAACAAGGTTGGGATAGACCACGTTACATTAATAACCCACATAATAAAGGCATCTACCTTTCCGCCGTAGTAACCTGCTAAACTCCCCATTAAGAGTCCTACAATTAATGAGATAAAGACCGCGACAAAGCCAATGAAGAACGAAATTCTTGAGCCAATTAAGATACGACTCAAATAATCGCGTCCATATTTATCAGTACCAAAAACAAAACTTTTAGTAGCGATATAAGATTCATAATTCGAACTTGGAAAACGTGACACCGCAATTTGTCTTTCTTCACCTTGCAATCCGTCTGAAGCATATTCTACATACGTTAAAATACCATTTCTCTCTTTATATGATTGAATAGGAATCTCGGTATCTGTATTATTATATCCAAAGAATAATTTTGAAAAAAAGTTTTGTTCCGATTCAATACTAGATGGAATCGTTAACATTTGCACTTCAAAACCCGGTGATTTTGAATGAATAGACAAATGCATCTGATTAGCATTTTTAGAAGCATCTGGAGCAAACACATAAGCAAATATAGAAATCAGTCCAATACATATAATGACACCCAAACTAAAAACGCCCCAAAAGTTCTTTTTAAACTTTTGGAGCGCTAGCCTTGTTAATGAATTGTTTTGGTTGCTCATTTATAACTTTAATTCTTCACAGAATTAGCAACTTTATTTTTTATAGCATACGTCATTTTTAAGTCGTTAAGTACATTTATTGCCTCTTCAACATAAACATCTTTTGCTAAAGCCTCATGCCAGCGATTACGCTTTTCTAATAAAACAGAATCCTTATCCATCAGCTTCACCTCATAAGGTAAAGACGTAAATGTTAAGTCCGTTTTATATTCAGACAGCTTAGCAAAACGTTTTGCTTCTTCTTCATTAATCTGCATTTCCTTTTTATAGATGTCATAGTTTAATGAATACGATTCACGATCTCTTATTTTCTTCACCCATTGTGCATTGGCGTCAATAAGTTTCAATTGCTCATTACTAGCCATTCGTGCCTTACTTTTACTAATGGTGGCATCAAAATCGAAATAATTACTCCAAACTTCATAATCAGCGGCATCAATTTTATCCCATGCTAATGGATTATCCTGATCTTTTTCTCCGATATCAATATAACTGTAACGGTCCGGAACAACGACATCACTCTTTACACCTTCTAATTGTGTTGAGCCTCCATTAATTCTATAAAATTTCTGAGTGGTAAACTTTAAAGCACCCATATCTCCTTTCGTATTATTCTTAACCATACGGTTTAAATCCATAACCGTTTGTACAGTTCCCTTACCATAAGTTTGCTTACTACCAATGACGATACCTCGCTTATAATCTTGCATCGCAGCCGCTAAAATCTCAGATGCAGAAGCAGACAACTCATTAACTAATATTACTAATGGTCCATCCCACACAATAGACTTATCTTTATCTGCAAGTACTTCTTTAGCTTCACCAGTTGTTTTTACTTGTACTACTGGCCCATCTTCAATAAATAAACCTGCAATATCCACAACAGTTTGTAAAGAACCACCACCATTATTTCTTAAGTCCATTACTAAACCTTCAACTCCTTCTTCTTTTAATCTTAAGATTTCTTGTTTAATATCTGAAGCTGCATTTCGTTCATTATAGTCCTCAAAACTGATATAAAATTTAGGCAAATTAATGATCCCAAATGTTTTGCCGTCTTTTTCAACGATTGAAGATTTTGCATAAGTTTCTTCTAACTCAACAATATCTCTCGTAATAGAAATATCTTGAATGGTGCCATCTACTTTTTTCAAGGTTAGAGTAACTACAGTTCCTTTAGGACCTTTTATATACTTAATAGCATCAGCTAAGCGCATACCAACAACATTGATTGATTCTTTTTCATCTTGTTGCTTCACTTTTAGTATTTGGTCACCAACTTCTAATTCATTTGCTCTCCATGCCGGTCCACCACTAATAACTTCGTCAACCATTATACCATCTACCTTCTTTTGTAAACGCGCTCCAATACCTTCAAATTTCCCAGAAATATCTCTATCAAAGCGTTCCTTATCTTCAGGAGCAAAATAGAATGTATGTGGATCAAACCCTTCTACAATAGCATTTATATATACAGAAAACCAATCGTTACGCCTTCTATCTTCAATGTAATCATAAAGCACATCAATTGATTCTTTTGTTGCTAATCGTGCTTCAGCTTCAATTTTTTTAATTGATTTCTTTTCTTTAGCCGTTAAGTTACTAACATCGTCTGTATCCGAATCTTGCTGCGAAATTATTTCATCGTAATTAGCAATGGTTGAAAACTTAAGTTGTTGTCTCCATCGCTCTTTCATTTCACGCTTACTAGTTACATAAGTCAAATTCTCATAATCCGCAACATAGTCCTCCTTTTTTGTAAAATCGAAAGGCTTTTCTAAAATATCAGTGTATATTGTCTTAGCTTCAGCAATACGTTGCAATAATCGTTCGTGCGTAAGATTAAAGAATGAAACATCGTAAGCCTTTATTTCATCGTCTATTTTAAATTTATAGGCCTCAAATTCTTTGATATCCGATTCGTAAAAAAAGCGTTTAAACTGATCAACATTATTCAAATAATCTTCAAATACATGTGCAGAAAAATCATCATTGATATCTTTTGGCTCAAAATGACCTTGATCTAAAAGATACGTAATAAGCTGAATCAGCAATTTATCCTTATCTGGATCTTCAAATTTCTTACTTGTAAAACTGCACGAGGCGAATGCTATCAATAAGGCGAGTAGCAAAAATTTATATTTCCCTTTCATTTTTCTTTTTTTATTATTTTAATTTGGTAAAAATGTGTTCGCCAATCATACTAATTCTTCAATTGAAGGTTCATCTATGGCTCGGTTCATTTTTCTTTTTTTATTATTTTAATTTGGTGAAAATGTGTTCGCCAATCATACTAATTCTTCAATTGAAGGTTCATCTATGGCTCGGTTCATTTTTTATTTAATAGGATTATAATTAAGTAGGTTCTCAATTTTTCACTAAAATAGAAGAAAAAACCGTGCCATAAAAAATAGAGACCTTATTTTTTTGTTAAAGCGTAGTTTGCTTATAAATCGAAACCTTTTTTAGTATTTTTACAATTCATTAAACTTTTGTACGAAATGTCTGCACGCCCTTTAATTTTAGTCACTAATGATGATGGTATCACAGCTCCCGGATTAAGAACTTTAATCTCTGTAATGAACCTAATTGGAGATGTTGTTGTGGTTGCTCCAGACAGTCCACAAAGCGCTATGGGACATGCCATTACCATCAACTCCACCTTACATATGGAAAAAGTAATTATTGATGGCAAACAACCTGAATACAGTTGTTCTGGAACTCCAGCAGATTGTGTAAAACTAGCCGTTAATGAAATTTTAGATAGACGGCCAGATATTTGTGTATCCGGAATTAATCATGGTTCTAACTCATCTATTAATGTTATTTATTCTGGTACGATGAGTGCTGCATTAGAAGCTGGCATCGAAAGCATTCCTGCAATTGGGTTTTCGTTATTAGATTACAACTGGAATGCTAATTTTGAACACTGCAAAACTTTCGTAGAAACCATTACGAGACAAGTGTTAGAGAATGGATTACCCGATGGTGTAGTGCTAAATGTGAATATTCCAAACCTTGAAAAAAACGCGATAAAAGGCATTAAAGTTTGTCGACAAGCTCGTGCCAATTGGAAAGAGGAATTTGACAAACGCACCAATCCAATGGGGCGCGATTATTATTGGCTGAGTGGTAAATTTGTAAATATGGATAAAGGGGAAGATACTGACGAATGGGCTTTAGAAAACGGTTATGTTTCTGTAGTGCCTGTTCATTTTGATTTAACTGCACACCATGCTATACAGAATTTGAATACTTGGAAATTAAACAATTAAAAGCTATAAAGCTCAGAATCAACAGTACAGTATATGAAAAAAGAAATTTTAATAGGTTTTATAGTAGGTGTGATAGCTACCGTTTTCGGGTTTATTTTTGCAATTCAGTTTTTTGGAGATTCCGATGATTGGGGAAATGTAATTGACCAAGCCATTGCTGAAGGTTTTTTCACAAAACTTATGAGTATTGGTGCACTTTTAAATCTAGGAGCGTTTTTCCTTTTCTTAAAGAAAAATAAAGACCATAGAGCAAAAGGTGTTTTAATTTCTACAATTCTAATACTTATTATAACTATGGTTATTAAATTTATGAACTAAAATGAAGTACTATATCATTGCTGGTGAAGCCTCAGGCGATTTGCATGGTTCTAATCTTATGAAAGCCTTGTTTAAACAAGATGAACAGGCTGACATTAGATTTTGGGGAGGCGACCTTATGCAGAGTGTTGGCGGTGAATTGGTAATGCATTACAAAGAACGTCAATTTATGGGTTTTGCTGAAGTTATTCTTAACCTCAGAAAAGTTTTAGGACAAATAAAGTTCTGCAAATCTGATATTGAAAAATTTCAACCAGATGTTATTATTTTTATTGATAATTCTGGTTTCAATCTTAGAATTGCCAAATGGGCAAAAGCACTCAATTATAAAACACATTACTATATTTCTCCACAAGTTTGGGCCTCTAGAGCAAGTAGAGTCGAAAAAATAAAGCAAGACGTTGATGCGATGTATTGTATTCTTCCCTTTGAAAAGGAGTTTTATAAAAAATACAACTACGACGTTAATTTTGTAGGCCATCCCTTAATCGATGCCATTGCGGATCGGCCGCAGGTTGAAGAAACTGTTTTTAGAAAAGAACATAACCTTAGTGACCAACCTATCATCGCATTACTACCGGGAAGTAGAAAACAAGAAATCACTAAGATGCTTGGTGTAATGCTGAGTTTGGTTGATGATTTCAAAGATTACCAGTTCGTCATTGCAGGAGCACCTAGTCAAGATTTTGAATTTTACCAAAGTTTTATAAAAAAGAAGAATATTAACTTCATCTCTAATAAAACCTATGATTTGTTGAGCATTTCTACTGCTGCATTAGTCACCTCTGGCACTGCAACTTTAGAAACCGCTTTATTTAAAGTCCCACAAGTGGTTTGTTATAAAGCCAATGCTATTTCTTATCAAATAGCAAAACGTATTATAACTTTGAAATATATTTCATTAGTGAATTTAATAATGGATCGGGAAGTGGTTACGGAACTGATTCAAGGAGATCTGAACAAAAAGCGCCTTAAAAAAGAATTAACTGCCATTTTAGATACCAAAAAACGAGAACAACTATTTTTAGATTATTACGAATTAGAGAAACTATTAGGTGGTCGTGGAGCTAGTGAAAATACGGCTAAGTTGATATATAATTCTGTAAAAAACTCCAAGACTACAAACTAAATTTCAAACGATAATCTATTAAAATAAAATATAAGATCTTCCATAATACACTAATTCCGGTGTCAATTTAACAACAAACTCATAAAACGGAATAAATACTATCGCTATCGCCATTACGGTTACAACACATTTAGAAGTGAAACTTATTTGTTTTTGATCAACAGGAATCACATTAAAATTTAGCATATAGTGATTTAACTCAATTTCGACTTCATCTTCAGTTAGATGGCTAGATACTTTCTTTTGAGAATTTAGTTTTCTTATTACCAAATTAAAAAGAACCATTGAAGTGATTAAAGTAATTACTGCAATAATAAAAAAATCTACATCTGAATAAAGTGTTATAATTTTCATGATTCTATAAATTTATAAAAATTCATCATCTTTTTTTATTAATTTCGACTTTAAAGTATCTACTTCTATTAAAAATTTAAATGAAACGTTTACTCCCTTTCTTATTATTGTCCTTATTTATTGTTAGCTGTAAATCAAAG
The DNA here is from genome assembly GCF_900099995.1 of Winogradskyella thalassocola. GTDB lineage: Bacteria > Bacteroidota > Bacteroidia > Flavobacteriales > Flavobacteriaceae > Winogradskyella > Winogradskyella thalassocola. The sequence goes on along the minus strand of NZ_FNCZ01000001.1, from coordinate 1,369,049 downwards.
AAAACAGCGTCTAACAAAAGCAGACAAACGCATACTGTAAAAGTAAACACAACTGCAAAACCAACTGCAGAGGCAGAAAATATCGTAAAATACGCCAAAACTTTTGACGGCACACGTTACAAATATGGTGGCACTACTAAAAGCGGTATGGATTGTTCTGGTTTGATTTACACGAGTTATAAAAAACACGATGTTAATTTACCTAGAACAACCTCTGGACTAAAAGGTACTGGAGAGTGGGTTGATTTAAAAGAAGTGAACGTTGGTGATTTGGTGTTTTTTGCAACTAACAAAAACAGTCGAAAAGTGAATCATGTTGGTATTGTCACCAATGTTAGAACTGGGAATGTTGAGTTTATTCATGCCTCAACCAGCAGAGGTGTTATGATTTCTTCTATAGCAGAAAAGTATTGGTACTTTTCTTTTGTGCAGGCACGACGCGTATTGTAATTACAATTTCGCTATCTTAGTAACTCACTATCATGAAGTTACTAAATTTTACCATTATAAAATTAACCATTTGTTTGGTCGTCGGTATTCTTTTGGCTCATTACCTAAAGCAAAATTTCCACGTCATTTTATATGCGACTATTGGTTTCTTAGTTTCATTAGGTACGTATTGGTTAGCTATAAAATCTAAAATTAATCGCTCACCATTTTTTGGCATCCTTGCTTATCTATGTATGGTTGGTGTTGGAATGACTTCTTACAATCTTCAAGATGAAACACTAAGGCCTCAACATTATACAAATCAAAATTCATCTGACAATTATAATGCTATCGTTTTTAAAATTGAAGAACGACTTAAACCTGATTCTTATAATGATAAATATATTGCTTCTATAATCACTTTTAATGACGAAGAAGCAATCGGACGGGTATTGATAAATATTAGGCGCGATAGTATTCCTATTCAACTTAATGTTGATGATGTATTCTATACTAAAACGGAATTAAAAACAATTCAACAACCATTAAATCCATATCAGTTTGATTATAGTAAGTATCTAGAATTAGATCAAGTGTATCATCAGATGTATCTAAATACAGATAACATCTTACAACTTTCAGATTCTAAATCTACTATTTATGGCTATGCTGATGCCTTAAGAACTAAAATAAATGTAAAGCTTATCGAAGCAGGGTTTAAAGATGATGCACTCAGTATTATGAATGCGCTATTACTTGGCCAACGACAAACTATTGATAAAACCATCTATAATAATTATGTTGACTCTGGTACCATCCATATCCTCGCAGTTTCTGGTCTCCACGTTGGTATTATCTTATGGATTCTTAATTTTTTATTTAGACCTCTACTTTATATTAAATACGGGCATTTTATTAGACCTTTTATTTTAGTTTGCATATTATGGAGCTTTGCTGTCATTGCAGGCCTATCTCCTTCTGTAACACGAGCAGTAACTATGTTTAGTGTTATAAGTATCGCTATGCATCTTAAACGACGCACTAATATTTATAATACTTTGGTGATTTCGGCATTTATTATATTACTATTTAAGCCTACATTTTTGTTTGCTGTTGGATTTCAGATGAGTTATTTAGCCGTGCTAGGTATTGTGAGTGTACAACCTATCATTTATAAACTTTGGAAACCCAAATACTGGATTATAGATAAACCTTGGCAAATATTTACCGTGACTTTAGCTGCACAAGTTGGAGTTGTCCCGATTAGTTTGTTTTATTTTCATCAGTTTCCTGGCTTGTTTTTTATCTCGAATCTAGTCGTAATTCCGTTTTTAGGTTTAATTCTAGGTTTTGGAATGCTCGTTATTGCTTTAGCGCTTATGAATATGCTTCATAGCTCCATAGTAACTGCTTATAGCTATATAATTGATAGTTTGAATGGCTTTATCGCTTGGGTAGCTCAGTTTGAAGATTTTCTATTTAGGGATATTCCTTTTACACTACTTCAGGTTATTGTTTGTTATATAATAATTGTGGCTTTGACTCAGGTTTATAAATTCCGGAATTTTAAATGCATAGCCATTAGTTTAATCGCTATAATTGGACTTCAAGGTGTATACTTTTATAATATGTATCAAACTCAACATAATGCTTTAGTGGTATTTAATAAGAGTCGCTATTCAATGATTGGATTAAAAGAAGGTAAAAAAATGACCGTATATCATAATTTAGATTCCGTAAAACTAAAAACAGATTATGCCATAAAGAATTATAAAGTAGGCGAATTTATAGACATTATAATTTCGGACAGTTTACAATCTGTTTACCAATACAAGGACAAGATTATTTTAGCCATAGATAGTTTATCTATTTATAAAGGATTATCGTTTAAACCTAATTATATCTTATTGCGGAATTCCCCAAGATTAAATCTTAATAGAGTTATTGATAGTTTAAAGCCACAATTTATCATTGCAGATGCTAGTAATTACAAGTCCTATTTAAAACGTTGGAAGGCAACTTGTGAGCATAAAAAAATCCCTTTCCATCAAACGAATGAAAAGGGAGCTTTTATAATTAAATAATGAGATTTACGACTCTTTAAACGTTGGCGTAAATGACTTAAAATATTCATTAAACTGTTCTTGCGACGTCATTTCTTTATGTTTATCACTTTGAAAAAGTTTTAAGTACAGCTCCAATTGCTGTGGTTTTAAATATCCAGTGATTGGGGAAATAAATCCACCTTCTTCATCAAAAAAGACCATCGTTGGATAGGCTTGTACTTTTAAGTATCGAGAAAATTCGTGCGAACTGTTGCGTCTATTTGCTTTTGTAGCGTCGTAATTTGGATTCTTAAATGTTTGATCCTTGTAAGTCACTTCTTCATTTCCCTCTGCATTAAATTTAACCGCATAATAATGTTCATTGACATAAGCAGCTACATCTGCATTACCAAAAGTGTTTTTATCTAACATTTTACATGGTCCACACCAATTGGTGTAAACGTCCATAAATATTTTCTTAGGTTCCTTTTTCTGTAGCTCCAAAGCCTCTTCTAAAGTTACCCAATTAATCTCTTGCGCTATTGCTGTTAATGAAAATGCAAAAACAGCGATTAATCCTAAAGTTATTTTTTTCATCATATTCGATTTATTGCAAATAATGAGCCGAACTTACAAAAAATGCTCCTAAACAGGAGCATTTTAGATATTTTTAACGGTTTTTACTATTTAACACCGTGCATCAATTTTTTCAATACTGGGTTAAGTAACATTGAAATCACACCAATTCCTGCAGGAACTAACGTAAAGATTAAGAAGAATGTACTTAATGAATATTCTGCCGTAATTTTATCAATCATTCCACCCATAGAACCAGCTGCTTTATTACCAATAGCAATAGCTAGATACCAAATACCAAACATAAAGCCAATCATTCTCCCTGGAACCAATTTACTTAGATACGAGAGCCCTACTGGTGAAATACATAATTCGCCCATAGTATGTAATAAATAAGCGAGAATTAAGAATATCATACTTACTGAAGCTGTTTTAGCACCGGGTTCAATTCCCATAGTTCCAAACACTAAGACTCCAAATCCCAAGCCTAATAACATTAAACCCATACCGTATTTCATCGCTACACTTGGATTGTATTTACTTTCCCACCATTTAGAAAATACTGGAGCTAAAGTAATAATAAAGAAAGAATTTAAAATACCAAACCAAGATGCTCCAACTTCAGTTGCATCTTTACTAAATTCATTATAAATTTTATAACCAACTACAATCCAAAGGAAGACAAAAGTTAATCCTAACACAATATTCGAAGCTGCAATTTTTGAATATGTTTTCTTAAACAATAAATACAATACCCAAGTTATAATAGCTAATGGAACAATGGTAAGAATCGTATCTATAACTTTAAATATCGTTGCCGAAGAACCTGTTAAAACTCTATCTGTATAATCTCTTGCAAATAATGTCATAGAGCCTAATGACTGCTCAAAAGCCGCAAAGAAAAACACAGTAAAAACACCGAATATAGACACGGCAATAATCTTATCTCTTACTATTACATTGTATCTTAATATTCTTGAAGTTATTAAAAACAAGAATAACGCTAATGCCAATAAGACAATAAAATTAGAACCATCTAACCCTAATAATTCAAAGTCTAATAGATTAATGTTTCCAATTTTAGACAAAGGATCATTAAACAAATACAATACACCACCAATTGAAGACAAAATAATTAAGATTTTGTCTATTGAAGTGAAAGGATTCAATTTCTCTTGAACATCTGCTACATCATGCTCTTTAGGACTTTCTTCATTAATGTTTTGCGGCAATTCTACTTCATGAATTTTTGAAGGTTTTTCACCAATCATTCCAAAAAGATCTTTTGCTAACCAAAATTGAATCAAGCCACCAAGCATAAAAATTCCAGCTAAACCAAAACCATAACTCCAACCTAAATTCTCAGCTAGATAACCACATAGCATCATCCCAAAAAAGGCACCACCATTAACTCCCATGTAATAAATAGTGTATGCTCCATCTTTTTTAGACTCTTTACCTTTATACATTTCAGAAATCATAGAGGTCATATTCGGTTTAAAGAAACCCGTACCAATTACTAACAAAGCTAAACCTAAGTATAAAGACCATGTTGTTTCAAAAACCATAAAAGCATGACCAAGCATCATTATAAAACAACCAATAATAACTGCCCATTTATAACCAGTTATCTTATCAGCCAACCAACCACCAACAATTGGTGTTAAATACAGTAATGAGGAATAGGTTCCAATTAGGGCTAACGAATTCTCACGAGACCATTCCCAACCAGGATTATCACTTAAAAAGGGTGCAGTTAAAAATAGCACCAATAATATTTTCATTCCATAGAATGAAAAGCGTTCCCACATTTCAGTGAAAAATATCACAAATAAGCCCGCTGGATGGCCAATAACTTTATCTTTAAATAGATTTTCGATGTCAGTATTCATAAAAAATAATTTAGTTAGAGTGAATTCTTAATGGAGAATTCTTTTTTTAGGAGTTTAGGTTATTTGTTAAGTTCTGGATTTGCTAACTCGAACTCTTCTGCTTCTAAAATTTCATGTTCGTTATCTTCTGCACCATGTGTTAGTTTCTTCAATTTCTTCAAGAATAAAAGCAGTAATAATCCAAATGCAACAGTAAATATAGTTAACCACATAAAGGTTGCATACTCTTGCTCACTTTGTTCTTCCTCTAAAACAAAAGATACACCATAATCTTTTCCGTCTCCTTTGTTTTCTGTAATTTGAGCTTTGTCTTTATCTTTTTCGAAAACTAGTTTTGCGTGATACGGATTTGATGCTGAAACATTATTCTCAGTTAAATCTTCCAATAACTGTTTCGTATTTGAATCTTCACCTTGGGACATTTTGAATAAAGAGTTTAAGTCTTTACCTGTTTCAAAGTCTTTAAAGATCACTTCTCCATTTTCTGGATAAACCGTACTCCTTATCGTAAAGTTTTTATCTTCATTAATTGGATACTCTGTTATTTCAACAACCTTTTTATTTTCATTTTTAATTTTAAATGTCTCTTTTGAAATGAACGGCAATATCTCTTGTTTGCTAACAATCATTTCACCCGTAAAAGACTCTAATTGTGAAGACTCTCCAATAGTACCAGCTAACTTGTTTCCAAAACCTGTGGCTGCAAAATAAACACCCATCATAATAGAAGCATATTTTAATGGAGCTAACTTAGTTATAAATGATAATGAAACAGGAGATGTACATAACTCTCCAATTGTATGGAATAAGTACGCTAAGAAAATCCACATCATAGCTGCTTTTCCAAACGTTTCAGCACTAGCTTCTTGAGATGCAAACATCATAAACACATAACCTAACCCCATAATGATAGTTCCAATTGCCATTTTGAATAATGAAGAAGATTCTCTTCCGCTTTTCTTCCACCAAATCCAGAAACCACCTATGATCGTTCCAAATATAATAATGTAACCTGCATTTAGAGATTGAAAAACGGCTGCAGGAATTTCTTCCATCCAACTCCATCCGGTAGTTCTATCAACCTTAGCATCCGTATATAAGTTCATTAATCCTCCAGCTTGCTCAAAAGCTCCCCAAAACACAACAACAATTAAGAATGAAATTAATAAAACAACAACTCTATCTTTTTCAATCTTACTCAACGGACGTTTTGAAGCTAAGCGTTCTGCTTCTGTAGCTTGGCTACCACCTGTAAATTCACCAACACCCTTTAAGAATTTTTGTCCCCAAATAAATACAGCCTGACCAACTAACATACCAATACCAGCTAAACCAAACCCATAATGCCATCCGTAATAATAAGCTACTAAACCAACAGTAATACTTGCTAAGAATGCACCCACATTAATACCAATATAAAAAATTGTAAATCCACTATCACGTCTAATATCTCCTTCTTTATATAAACCACCAACCATTGTAGAAATATTTGGCTTAAGTCCACCAACACCTAAAATAATTAAAACTAAACCTGTAAAAAAGGCCCAACTCTGAGGTATCGCTAAAATTCCATGACCAAAACATAATAGAAGTCCACCAAGCATTACAGTTTTCTTTTGACCTAAAAACTTATCTGCTATCCATCCGCCAGGAATAGAAGCGACATAAACTAACATAGTGTACCAACCATATAACCAAATTGCATCTTTATTAGACCAACCTAATCCTGGATCTATTGCAGTTGCAGAAGTTGCCATATAAAGTACTAAGATACCTCGCATTCCGTAATAGGAAAAACGCTCCCACATTTCTGTAAAAAACAAAATAAATAGACCTACTGGATGCCCAAAAAGTTCCTTCTGATGTGCTTGTTTAATTGTTGTTGACATAATATAATTAGTTAGTATTAGTTAGTTTTATCGTAATTTATCTCAGCATTTAATTTTATTGCAGTTTATCGCCCAATGTACGATGAATAAAATCTGTCATCTTCTTATATAAGTGTAATCTTGTGTTTCCACCGTAAATGCCGTGATTTTTATCTGGATAAATCATCCATTCAAATTGTTTATCTGCCTGAATTAATGCTTCAACCATTCTCATGGTATTTTGTACATGTACATTATCATCTCCAGTACCATGAATTAACAGAAAATCACCTTTAAGTTTATCTACGTGATTTATTGGTGAGTTCTCATCATATCCCGTTGGATTTTCTTGAGGTGTAGTCATATAACGTTCGGTATAAATAGAATCATAAAACCTCCAGCTCGTTACTGGCGCAACCGCAATTGCCATTTTAAAGACATCATTTCCTTTAAAAAGTGCATTACTACTCATAAAACCTCCATAGCTCCATCCCCAAATCCCAATTCTTTCAGCGTCTATATAATCTAATGCCCCCAATTGTTTTGCGGCTTCTATTTGATCTTCAACTTCAAATTTTCCTAGTTCATTTTGAGTAACTTTCTTAAAATCGCCCCCTTTAAAACCTGTTCCTCTTCCATCAATACAAACTACAATATAACCTTGCTGCGCTAGCATCTGATACCAGTAATCATTTGTACTATTCCAGCGGTTAGCAACTTGCTGCGAACCTGGACCTGAATATTGATACATAAATAAAGGATACGTTTTATTCGCATCAAAATCTTTAGGCTTAATCGTCCACATGTTTAAATCATTTCCATTTACAGAAATAGTACTAAATTCCTTTTCAGACATCACATAACCCTCGAGTTTCTTGGCTAATTGATCATTATCTTTAATTTGTTTAACAACTTTACCAGATTTAGAATTGTATAACGTGTATTCTTGAGGTGTTGCTGCACTTGAGAACGTATTAATAAAATAGGTGAAGTCAGCACTAAAAGAAGCACTATTTGTTCCTGCTTTTTCCGTCAAACGTTTTTTGTTTTTTCCGTTTAACTGTATAGCGTATACATCTCTATTTATGGAACCATTTTCTGTAGATTGGTAATAAATCGTATTGGCTTTTTCATTAAAACCATAGTAGTCGGTAACTTCCCAATTGCCTTTAGTCACTTGGTTAATGAGTTTACCGTCTTTTGAATAATGATAGACATGATTAAAACCATCTAACTCGCCCGTCCAAATAAAACTATTATCTTTTAAAAACGTTAAGTTGAAAGTGACATCGATATAGGCTTTATCTTTTTCTGCTAAAACTACTTTTGAAGTCTTTGTTTTAGTATCAATCATCCAAAGATCTAATTCATTTTGATGACGATTCATAAACTGAACACTCAACACATTAGCATCGTTTGTCCATTCTAATCTAGGAATATAAAAATCCTCGTAATCTTTAGTAACACTTAACTCCGAACCCTTTTTTGAATTTAAATTATATAAATGCAAAGATACTTTAGAGTTCGCTTCACCTGCTTTTGGGTATTTAAACACATGTTGTGTCTGGTATAAATCTGAACCATAAACATCCATAGAAAATTCAGGCACCTCAGATTCATCAAATCTTATAAATGCAATTTGATTACTCTCTGTATTCCAATCAAAAGCTCTTACGAAGCTAAATTCCTCTTCGTAAACCCAATCCGTAATACCGTTAATAATCTTGTTCTTTTCTCCATCTGTAGTTAACTGTTCTACGTTTCCTGATTTTAAATCCTTTACGAATAAATTATTTTCAAATCCGTAAGCCACTTTAGCTCCGTCTGGTGACAATGTTGGTTCTTGCACTAAATCATCAGATACTTTAGTTACTTCTTTCGAAGCTATATCATATATGTAATATTCGCCTAAAGTAGAGCGTCTAAAAACGGGTTGTGATTTTGTAGTTAGAATTATTTTAGATTCGTCAGCATTAAATGAATAATCAAAAAAACCTTGAATCTCAGAAATATCAGCTGAAGACACTAAGGTTTTTACTTTTTCTAATGTTTTATAATCGTAAATATCTATGGTAGATGTTCGGCTTTGCCTATCAAAATTTAAAACTGAATACTGATTTCCATTCTCCATTGAATGTAAAGCTTGCATTCCTTCAGTTCTAAAAGTTCCACCCCAAATGTCTTGAAGTGTGATTTGTTTTTCCTGACAAAAAACTAATGAGGTCATTAAAAAGCAAAAAACAGCTGCAAGATGTCTCAAATTCATGTGTTTATATTTAGTATTTATAAAAGCTTAGAACCTGCTCGCTATTGATTGTTTTCTCTATCAATACTATTTTTAGCATGTTCTTTTCTTAAATTTCATGTTTTAATAAAGCAATGCCAAGTTTACTAAAAATTATGCAAAAAATCGCTATTATTAACAGTAAATCGGCATTTAAAATCGATTAAGGAGACATTTTACACCAATCCTAGTATCTTTGTTTTTACAAAAATAAGAACCAATATGCCTCATACCATTTCTGGCTTTTCTAAGCTTTCTAAATCCGAAAAGATTGAATGGCTTTTAAACACGTATTTCACAGATAAAGATAGTGCAAGAGCACTCGTAAAACAGTATTGGAATACAGATGATAAACTTCAGAAGTTACACGATGAGTTTATTGAAAACACCATTACTAATTACTATTTACCATTAGGTGTTGCTCCTAATTTTTTAATTAATGAGTCGACGTACACCATTCCAATGGCAATTGAAGAAAGTTCGGTTGTTGCTGCCGCAAGTAAAGCTGCTAAATTTTGGTTGGATCGTGGTGGCTTTAAAGCAGAAGTATTATCTACAGAAAAAATTGGACAAGTCCATTTTATATATACAGGTGATTTTGATAAACTCGAAACCTTTTTTAAACATGTTAAACCAAAATTAATCCGTGATACGGCGTCCATGACAAAAAGTATGGAACGCAGAGGAGGTGGTATTTTAGATATTCAATTACGTAACAAATCGGAAGATTTACCAAATTATTATCAGCTGCATGCGACGTTTGAAACCTTAGATGCGATGGGAGCCAATTTCATCAATACGTGTTTAGAACAATTTGCGACGACTTTTAAAAATGAAGCCTTACAGTTTGACGGTTTTAATGATGAAGAGAGGCATATTTCAATTGTAATGAGTATTCTTTCTAACTACGTTCCACAATGTTTGGTGCGTGCTGAAGTCTCTTGTAAGATTGAAGATTTAAAAGGTAAAGACATTCCGAATCCGGAAGAATTTGCACAAAAATTTAAGCAAGCCGTTAATATTGCAGAAATAGAACCTTATAGAGCAGTAACGCATAATAAGGGGATTATGAATGGTATTGATGCCGTTGTTTTAGCTACAGGAAATGATTTTAGAGCCGTTGAAGCTGGCGTACATGCCTATGCAGCAAAAGATGGCAAATATTCTAGTTTAACACACTGTTCAATTACTGACGACGTTTTTAAATTTTGGATCGAAATACCATTGGCATTAGGAACCGTTGGTGGCTTAACAAGCCTACATCCTTTAGTAAAATTTTCGATGGAAATGCTTCAGAAACCAACAGCAAAAGACTTAATGAAAATTGTCGCCGTTGCAGGATTAGCTCAGAATTTTGGTGCTCTAAAATCGTTAACCACAACCGGTATTCAGGAAGGCCATATGAAAATGCACTTAATGAATATTTTGAATCAGTTTGAAGCTAATGATACTGAAAAGGGGACGCTTGTCGAACATTTTAAGACTAATGTGGTAACGCATAGTGCGGTTGTTGAGGCTATAAAACAAATTCGCGACCAGGAAAGTTTCAAATAACAAAAACTAAATTCCAATGCTTACTCGGATGGAACATCTCGCAAAGACGCAAAGTCGCAGAGCTGCAAAGCCTTAATAACTTAATTACTTAATTTTTTGAACGCTAAACTTTGAATCCACAACCGACAACATACAGAAGTAACGGAAAGCTATTAATCACAGCAGAATATGCTGTTTTAGATGGCGCAAAAGCTTTGGCTATTCCAACTAAATATGGGCAGAGTTTACTTGTTGAACCTAATGATTCTAACGTAATTAATTGGAAGAGTTATAATGAACTCAATGAGGTTTGGTTTGAATGTCGTATATCATTTAATGAAATTACGGTGACTGACGAAAAAAGCCAACCGAACAATGACGTTAAAGAACGGTTGTTACAAATTTTAAAAGCAACTCAAAGTTTAAATCCTGAATTTTTAGCTTCAAATCAAGGTTATGATATTACCACACACCAAGACTTTAATCGACTTTGGGGTTTGGGCACATCTTCAACTTTAATAAATAACATAGCAGACTGGGCTAATGTTGACGCTTATCAATTACTTAAAAAGACTTTTTGTGGCAGTGGCTATGATATTGCTTGTGCTCAAAATAACACGTCAATCACATTTCAATTACAACTCGAACAAAAACCGTTGGTCACACTAGTCGATTTTCAACCTACATTTAAACATCACCTCTATTTTGTATATCTCAATCAGAAGCAAAACAGTAGAGATGGAATTTCAGCGTATAAAACATTAGGCAAAATTGATGCTGACATTATCGCTGAAATTAATGCTATTACTGAAGACATGATTACATGCACTTCACTTTCAGAATTTAAAAACTTAATTGAGATTCATGAAAAAATCATTTCTAATCTCATTGAACAAGACCCAATTAAAACGCGATTATTTCCTGATTTTAAGGGTGCCATAAAAAGCCTAGGAGCATGGGGAGGTGATTTTGTTTTAGTCGCCGCTAAAACTAACCCAACTGCGTATTTTAATGCGAAAGGTTTTGATACTGTCATAAGCTACAAAGACATGTTACTTTAAAAAAAGTATCACATAAGTTAACAGCACAAAAAATGGCTTCACATTTCTGCAAAGCCATTTCAACATATTCTAATTGCTATAATGGTTAATAAACCGTTTTAGCTCTATTATCTTGGATATCTGCAGCTTTTTCTAAAGCAGTAAATACTTTAGTTTGTACTGAGTTTCTACGTTCAGCATTTAATCTGTTCACAATAGCTCCGTAGTTATCTAATTTAGTAGGTTCGTTAACCTTAGTAACTTCTACAACATAAACACCTTTTTCACCATCAATCGGCTTAGAAGTAGCTCCTTCAGCTAATCCAAATGCTGCTCCTACAACTTTAGGCTCAACACCTGCACCAGATAAGGTTGTGTTTTTAATAGTAAGAGCTGCTGCTGTTCTAGGACTCTGACCTTGATTCTTAGCGATCTCAGCAACTGTAGTTCCTGTAATTTTTTCACGAATTAACTTCGCTTTCTTTTCTTTTCTTATTTCTGGTAATGCTGTAATAGAAGCATCTTCAGTACTCATTAATCCTTTTTCTCTTACCTCAACCACTTTAGCTACTATAAAACCAAAGTTAGATATTGCAAAGTTTTTGTAATCGCCTGCTTCTGTATCATTATCAAAAGCCCAACGCACAACTTCTCTTTGACTTCCAAGTCCTGGGATATTTTCATCTAACGCTTTAAATGTAATTGGCTTAACATTCAATTCACCTTCTTTAGCTAAAGCATTAAAATCACCATCTTTTGCAGCAATTTCAAACTTAGACATTACGTTAAACACATCCTGAAGTGTTTGGTCAGATGGTTCAATTTTACTTGCAATTGTTGCTACTTTTATTGCTTTATTAAAACTCTTTTGCTCTAATACTTCAATAATATGGTAACCAAAAGATGTTTGTACAACATCGATATCACCTTCTTTGTTATCAAAAGCAAATGCTTTAAATTCTGGTGCCATTCCTGCTAAATAGTCAAATTCAATTTCACCATCTTGCTCGTTACTTACTTTATCAGAAGATAATTCTAATAGATCCATAAATTTAGTACCTGCTTTTATTTGAGCAAAAATACTATCGGCAGTAGCTTTTGCTTCTGCTGGTGTTTTAGTTACAGACGCATCTGCTCTTTGTCCACCTACAAAAGGAACTAATATATGACGAACTTTTACTGAATCTGGCAATTGCTTAGTCGCAACAACTTTAGATAATTTATAGAATTCACCATCTTTATAAGGTCCGTAATAACCACCAACACTTAATTTCATCAACGTGTCTTTAGCTACAGCTGGTAATTGCCCTGCTCTTAAAAAAGCATCGTTGTATTTTATAGCTGAGTTTGAATTTACAAATTCCTCAATATCCGTAGCAGAATCAAATCCTGGAATCGTTTCTGTATTTTTACTGCTATCGTTATACTCAGTTCTATCCGATTTTAACGCTAATAAATCAGCTTGTATTTTATCTTCATCAGCTTTAGAAGCTTCTTCCTTAAATTCTACATAAACAACTTCTCTAGTAGCTTCTGTTTTATAAGTATCCTCATGCTTTTTCATATAAGCAGTGATCTCACTTTTAGAAACGGCAACTAAACTATCTGCAATAGTTGTGTAAGGCACTTGAACGTAGCTTATATCTACGGTCTTAGAATCTCCATAATAATCTTCCTCAGCTTCAGAAATCGTTGTTCCTATACCCGCCTTAACTAGATTATAATACGTTTGCTGAATTGCGTTCGCAGCAATAGTCTGCTCATTGCTTGTCCAACTTTCATAGTTTACTAAGAAATTTCCTAAAGGAGCAGTGTCACCATTTAAATCTTTCAAGTTTGCAATAAATGCATTTAAACGATTAACATCAAAGTTTCCGTTAGCATCTTGAAATTCTGGATATGAAGAAAAACTAGTTTTCAATAAATCTCGCATTTCGTCTTTTTCAACAGACAATCCTAATTCTTCAAATTCTGATTGCAACACAATTCTACGAACTTCTTGATTGTAAATTGCATTCATAGATTGTGTAGAGGTTTGTCTTCCTCCAGATCTATCTTGGTAATTTTTTACTTTTTGCTGAAACTCATTTCGGTTGATGTCTGTACCATTAATGGTAGCAATCACATCTTGTGATTCACCTGTGAGGGCATCAGAATTTTTGAATAAATCTCCAATTACGAATGAAAATAACGCTAATGCAATTACTAATATTAATACTAGTGAGCGTTGTCTAATTTTATTTAAAACAGCCATAGTCTTTTTGTAATGTCTTTAATTTGGTGTAAATAAGTCTGCGAAAATAGTATATTCTACTAAATAATAAAAGGAGAAGTGTAGTTTTTATAAGTGTTAGCGGTTTTATTCAAAATTTAGTTGAAATGCACCTAAATAACACAACTATAATAGACAAAAATGGTGAAAGAATTCAGAATTTTTAAACTCTAAAAAACAACTAATCTATATTAAGAACCTTTAGTATCACCTCATCAATTTTTGTAGAAGACACTTCTGTAATGGTAAACTTGAAATTTTCGATTTGCACATCATCGTTCTCTTGTGGAATGCCTTCTGTAGCATGAACTATTAATCCACCTAAAGTTTCATAATTTTCGCTTTCAGGAAGATTTAATTTATATGTTTCATTAATGTAGTCGACTTCTAATCTTGCCGTAAATTTATAGGTATTATCATCGATTTGCTCCTCTACCATCTCAACCAGATCGTGTTCATCTTCAATTTCACCGAATAATTCTTCAACGATATCTTCAACAGTCATAATTCCAGAGGTTCCGCCGTACTCATCAATAACCACTGCCATGCTTCGACGTTTTTTAGTCAAAATATTCAACACATCTTTAATAAGAATTGTTTCGGGTACAAAAGCAACACGGATTATAATAGACTTAATTGTTTCGGGTTTTTTAAACAATTCGAAAGAATGCACATAGCCCAAAATATCATCGATGCTGTCTTTATATACAATAATTTTCGTTCTACCCGTTTCAATAAAAAGCTGTCTTAAGTTTTCAATAGAATCAGAAATTTCTACACCAGTTATCTCTGTACGTGGCACCATAACTTCACGAGCTTTTACTTCTGAAAACTCTAAGGCATTCTGAAAAATTTGAATCTCACTATCTACATCATCGTGATTTTCTACAGACTCCATCTGTTCCGTAATATAATTTCCAAGTTCAACTTTAGTCATTGCTAAAACCACATCTTCGCCTTCAGCTCTAAAAATGTGTTTTAAAACAGCATCTGAAATCCAAATTATAAAATCTGAAACCCAAGAAAACAAGACATAAAAGACATACGTTGGAAATGCTAACACCTTTAACAACGTGTTGGCATAAATCTGAAAGAATACTTTAGGTAAAAATTCTGCCGTAATCAAAATAACCAAAGTTGAAATTACAGTTTGTGTTAACAATTGTAAATCAACAAATAAATATGTTAAAGCAGTGCTATCTGAAGGTAACTTAGTCTGAAACCAGTCCACCAAAATATCCCCCATTTTAAAACCATAGATAACTAATGCAATATTGTTTCCAATAAGCATAGTCGCTATATATTTTGATGGCTTGGCAGTAAGCTTACCCAAAATCTTCCCTAAAAAATCTCCTTGTTTCTTCTCTAATTCTATATGAATTTTATTGGAGGAGACATAAGCGATTTCCATACCAGAGAAAAAAGCGGAAAGTAAAAGGGTACTACTAATTATGACTATATCAGCAGTCATACGTTACTGATTGTTACGATCTTCAAATTTTTTACTGAAGCGCTTTCTAAAGAAAAACATAAACGTTGCTAAAGCTGCAAAAACCAGTGACATGTATGCACCGTTTCTATTATCGGACCATTTAGAAATGGCATCGTATACAAACAGTACTGCAAAAATAATATAAGCGTAATGAAAAATCTTCTGTATCTTCATCTGTTAAGTAATATAATTATGTGGCAAAGATAGTTAATTATCGAGTTCTATTTCGCCTCCCATTTCTAACATCTGATACCTTTTAAATTCTTTATCAGAATCAAAGCCGACACCATGTGTGCTATTTGTTAAGCTTTTAAAGACGAAGGGCTCATTAGTAAACGCCCACTCTAACTTTTGATTGTAATACAGTTGCTCTGTAAACAACGTGTCTTTTTGGTGAGTTGCTATTTGTACATCTCCACGCAAATCGATAATGTCCGTTCCAGAATAGACGATAGCATAGTTAGATGTTATAGTCGTTTGGTTATTGTTTTCGTCGTATATTTTAAGCTCTATACCTATTGGAAATTCATTAAAAGCAAAATTCCGATTAGAATAATCTAGCATTTTTGGACTTAACAGATTAGCAACTAACCTAACGGTATCTTCTTTAAGTACGGTATATTTTAAATCTATATTTTCAGCCTCACCAATAGGTTGATTCTGTAGTATACCAACTTTTTGAACTTCGTTAAAGTCATTGCTACACGAAAAAAACAAAGTCACAACAATTGCTGTGACTAGGTTTTTAATGATATGTGAATTTTTTATTTTCAATTAATTCTTTGGTACAGTTACTGAACGTCCTATCCAACATCCTATTTGGATAACCTCACCTGCGCAAGTACAGTTAAAGATTTCTGTTTTAGAAGGCGCGCTAGCTCTATAGCTAGTTGCAGTTTGGGCTGCTGCACTTCTTAAACGGCCATCTACTCGTCCTGCTTTTTCTGCTTCAATCGCAGCTAACCAAAATACCGCTCTTTTGTTAAAGTTAGTATCTCCACAGCTATTTGCGCTTTTAGCATACATCGCTGCAATTGCTAAATGTGGTGAACCATCTGAAGGATTTAGTTTTAAAGCTTCCATATAATATTGTCTTGCTTTTCCGTAGCTTCCTTTAGACTTAAGCTCATTTGCTAAACCTTTATATAACTTCGCCTTTTTTAAAGGATCTGTTGATAAAGCGATTGTTTGATCCATATATTTTTGCTCACCAGTAAGTATATAGAGGTAATAAGCAGTATCGGCATTTGGCTCAATAGTATTCTTTTGTTGAACTAATTTTAAGAATAATGGATCTTCTTTACAATCTTTAGCATACATTCTATTCATAGCACGTTGTAACCACTCACCATTAGTTTTGTTTTCTTCAAAATCTCTTTCGTATAATGGCACTAAGACTTCACAAGTCGCTCTTTCCCCTACTTTTTGATCCATACTAGATTTCACCTTATCAAAAGCTTCTAAACTACTTTCGTGATAATTCTTGTATTTCAATTCTGTTTTCGTTAATTCAGCACCACTTTCTTCCTTTTCAACTAACTTATTCAGTTTTTCTGTATGACTCTTTTCGATACCATCAATCAATTCAATAACATCATCATATTTATCAAACATTTGTTGAGCTGTTTTCTTTTCCGCATCAAATAAATCAACGATTAAAGAAAAATAAGTATAAAGCCCTTTAGCGTTTGTAAAGTTTGTAGGATCTTGCTTAGCAATATCATCAAACATGTTGTAAATCTGTTCGTCAGACATGTTTAATTCTTTTCTATACTTATAAGCTAAGTTAGCCTTATCCTCTAAAACTCCGCCTAAATCATACTTAGATGCAAAGTGTTCTCTACTTTGGTCATGCAAAAGCATTAAGTCTTTAATGTAAGCTACTTGTTCTGCTCCTGTAGAATTTTCTATTTTATGGTTTAATATTTTCTCACCATGTACATAGATTGCTCTATTAAATTTAGGACACTTTTCTCTAACAATTTTCCAAGGTCCGTAAGCATCATCATATTTTTTGCTTTTTACATAACTATCAAAAATTGATAGGTTGTTCATACATTCTTCATCTTGCTGAGCAAACCCTAAGTTAACACTCATAAACAGTGCTAAAAATAGTATAGTAATTCTCGTCTTCATCTTTAGTTAATTTTGTTATTTATACTTCCTTTGTTCAAACCATCTAGAGTTTAAAGATAAACTTATATTAAAGTTTATAAAATTCTCCTGAATTAAATTTTGATTCGTTGTCCCTCGTTTTCCAAATTCTAAGCCTAAATTGGCATTAGAGAAAAGGTTTCGACTTCCAACTGGTAAACCTAGACCAAAAGATATGCCAAACTCTTTAATGGATTCATCTTTTATAACTAAACCTGTATTTGCAAAGTTAAATCCTGCTCTATAAACCACACGTTTATGATATCCTGAAAACGCATTATAATCTGGAATATAAAAGCCACCAATAGCTATTTTCGATGCGTTTTCATAAGTAGAGATGCTATTAGAAAAAACAGGATTAGAAAAATCACTTGAACTTTGATACGTGTATTCTGTACCTATAAACCAAGATTTCGGATCCCCTATACCTACTCCAATAGACAAGGTTGATGGTAACGTTAATTTTGTATTTTTTAGATTTATAGCTTCTAGATCGGCATCAATTGTGCTAGATGTCGCTGTAGTTTCTAGCGTAGAACCATCTACAGTAACCGTTGAGTACGTTCTTATGTTCTCTGAATTAAGTTTACTGCCTGGCGCAAAAGTTGCTGTCGTGGACAACTCTAACTTATCAGTAACCATAGTTTTGTAATTCACACCAAAATTTAAATTTAAACCATTTAAATCTGATCTGTTATACTCTCTTGTTTGATACTGTACTACTTCACCCTCTGGAGTATATTCAACTTCGAGTGCATTATTTTGAACATTCCCGAAGTTATAATTAAAGTCCACACCAACGCTCAGTTTTTCTGTGATTTGATATCCTAAACCAGCAAAAACCCTGTTTAAACCACCTTCACCACTGAAACGGTTTACTAAAACACTGTCATCATTAATATCATCGAGTCTATATCCTACTGACGTAAAAGGCAATAAACCAAAGCCAAAGCCAAATTTACCAACAGGTACTGATATGGCTAAATAATCGAATATCGCATTATTAGTCTTTGCCTCTCCGGTGTTACTTTTTAAAGTCGTATTCGTCATAGTACCTGCAACTGTGAACTTCACAGGTCTACTTTCGCCATTAAAATAGCTTCCCTTTAGAGCATTCCCAGCGTAAGAAGCTGGATTTCTTAAATTAAAATGTATACTATCTAAGTAAACACCTATTCCTCCCATACTGCGATTTTCTACAGTACCTTTAAACTTAAGACTTCCAATACCATAAAAAGAATATGGAGAACTAGTTCCTTGTTGTGCAAAAGCTGCAGAACCTATAATTGTAATACATATTACAATGAATCGTTTTATCATTATTTTGAATTATATTCTAGAATGAAATTCAAACCGTCCAAAAGAAAATTTGATTTCGCAAATATGGTATTTTTTAATTGGTTTGACAAAAATTTACTATCTCCACCTGTTAAAATAACTGTTAAATCTGAATTATCTTCACGATATTGATCGATTACTCCATCAATTTCTTTAATTGCACCATAAACCACACCGGAATGAATTGATGATTCTGTTGAATCACCGATAACATTATGAGGCAACTTCGTCTCTAATAACGGAAGATTTGCTGTTAAATTATTTAATGCGATATATCGTAATCGCAGTCCAGGAGAAATAGCACCGCCTAGATAGTGGTTCTCTTTTGTAACAAAATCGTATGTAATACAAGTACCTGCATCAATAATCAAAACATTTTTGTCAGGAAATTGATAAACGGAAGCACAAACCAAAGCAATACGATCTACACCTAGTGTTGTTGGTGTTTGATAATCATTTTTAAACGGAAATTTTAAGTCTGAAGTTAATTCGATTGTATTTAAATCATTTCCAATTAATTCTAACTGCTCCATAGCCAAGTGACCGACAGAAGAAATAATTGCTTTTTTCAACTTTGGAAAGTCTTTTTTTAATATTTTATACTGTTTTTTAAACTCATTAAGCTTAAAACTCAATTTATAAATTAAATCTGCGTCATTATAAACCGCAAACTTAACATACGTATTCCCCACATCTACAATAAGATTCATAAGTAAATTCTAAGTTACAAATTTATAAAATCAAATTTTATCAAATTCCTTTTGTTAATAATAAAAATGCTTTTATATTTGCACCCGCTTAACAAAGCAATTGGTGCCTTAGCTCAGTTGGTAGAGCAAAGGACTGAAAATCCTTGTGTCCCTGGTTCGATTCCTGGAGGCACCACCACTAACAAGCCTTAAACATTTAGAAATAAATGATTTAAGGCTTTTTTGGTTTTTATATTCTCGAGTAATTCCCGAATTTAATCATTAATTTTAGCACAGTTAGAGTTTAGAATAACACAAAAACGCTCACAAATAGAAGACATTTTGTTAAATCTTCAAGTCGCTATCCATTAATATTTATAAAAAAAAAGCACAAGCAACTAAACGATATTTCATGTTTTACAAATGAAAAAATCCCTGTAAAAAAATTACAGGGACTTCATCTTGCTAAAAAAATCAATTATTATAAAGCTTCGAAACGCACATTATCTATCGCAAAATTTAATAATACATCTGCACCTTCAAATGCCATCCCAAATTCTGCATCAACAAGACTAAAATCTGGCACTCCTAGTATTGAACACGGTATTGAAACGGTTGTCCAACCTTCAGAATCAAATGCTTCTCCTGTATCATTCCATGGTGCCCAATCATAAAAAGCATCAACTCCATCAGAATCATTAAATCTAATTCTAAACACACCTGCTGTTAATGGCTCTAACGTATTGATATCAAATTTTAAGACGTAACCCGATAAATTAGACCCTACAGTTGACGCTCCATTAAAAGTTCCAGCATCATTTCTCCAGAACAAATCTTGCCATCCGTCACCACCAGTTTGGAAATTTGCTCTACCGTAAGCGCTACCATCTAAACTTAGTGAAACATCATTTTCTGCTACAACATTTCCCCACCATGGTCCATTAGCATCCCAATCAAAGAATACTAAAGACGTATCATCTATAGGATCTGGACCACCACATCCTGGTGTATCAAAACGCACATTATCTATCGCAAAATTTAAAAGCACATCAGCCCCTTCAAATGCCATACCGAATTCCGCATCTACCAAACTAAAGTCTGGAACACCTAATACGGAAAGTGGGATTTCAATCGTTTCCCATCCGTCAGTCGTAAAAGGCTCACCGGTGTCATTCCAAGGTGCCCAATCATAAAAAGCATCTACACCGTCGGCATCATTAAATCTAATTCTTACCATACCGCCTGTCATAGGTTCTATGACATTTAAATCAAACTTTAATGAGTAATTACTTAGATTACTACCTACTGCTGCAGCACCATTAAAAGTCCCGGCATCGTTTCTCCAAAATAAATCTTGCCAACCTACACCTCCTGTTTGGAAATTTGCTCTACCATACGAGCTACCGTCAATACTTAACGCCGCCGTATTTTCTGCAACAACATTTCCCCACCAAGGTCCGTTTGAATCCCAATCGAAGAATACCATCGAAGGATCTCCTACAGGACATAATCCGCCTTCACCTGTTTCAATTCCAAGAGCACTTAGTAATGCTTCAGGGATTAAAACGCGGTTAATTTCATGAATAACACCATTATTAGCACCAATATTCGCCATTGTAATAGTAGATGGGATTGCATCACCAAAAGACGGTAACAATCTAGCGTTATCACCAGATAAATCTGCTGTAATATTATCACCATATAGTGTAGATATTGTTCCACCATCCGTTAACTGACTCGCCATTAAACTACCAGCATGAAGATGATAGTTTATTAAATCGGTTAATACAGCTAATTCTTCAGGTGTATCAAAATCTGCTAAAGTTTCAAAATTATTTATGGCCGCAAAAAGTCCTACAAAAGCATCATTATTAGGTGCAAAAGCAGTCAAGTCATCTGTTGACAAACTATTTGTAAGCCCCACTTTTTCTACAGCTTCTAAAAAGGTTGTAAAACCTCTATCATTAGATCTTTCAACAATATTAAGAGTTGCACTTAATATGCTTTGAAAAACCTCTTCTGGCAATAACACTTTGTCAACACCATGCACCACACCATTTATTCCCTGAATATCTGTAAGAACAATTTCCGCATTATTATAAGAGGTATCATCTATTAATGTTCCGCTAATGGAAAATGAATCTCCTTGCATGGAAGTCTGCGTTGTACCATCAACTTCCGAAGAACGCGTATTAGCACCAGAAACGACATGATATAATAAAATTTGTTGTAATACCGCTTCTGGAATATCACTTAAAGACGCCCATCCAAAAGCACCATTAACTTGAGCGATTAAGGCTTCAAATGCTGTATTGTTAGGCGCAAATAAAGTATAAGGATAATTTTCGTTTTCAGGATCTGATATTGACAATGTTTCACTTAATCCAGACAATGCAATGGCACTTGCCAAACTAGAATAATCAGGATTTGCCATAACATGATCTACAACTGTTGGCGGCATTAAAACAGCGTCTACAGTATGAATAATTCCATTGGTCGCTCCTAAGTCGAATGCATTGTCTACCAATGACGCTACTCCATTAAATATAAGATCACCTTCTGCATTTGTATAAAAACTAATATTATTATCATCTGGACCAGTAGCTAAAGTCGTTAAATACCCCGTTTCCATTCCTCCTGTAAAATCAGCTGTGACTGTACTTAACACATGGTTTAATAATACATTCTCCAATGCTTCATTTGTTAATGACGTTATGTTTGAATCACTAAAAGCCGAGTTATCTGGAGCAAAAACCGTATAGGTAGTTGTACTACTTAAAGTAGAATCTAAATGCACTTGAGCTAATGCATCAGAAAGTATAGACAAACTCTGTCGTTCGGATACAATCTCTGAAATATTTTTAGGACTACTTGTTGATTGGAATATATCGTCATCCTCTTTACAAGAGTAAAAGCAAGTAAAGACAACAAGCAAAGAGATATAAAAGGTTTTAGATATTTTCATTACAAATATTTTTAATAATTAGTTTTTAAACTCCACTTGATTAATTTCTATTACAGGAAACCAAAATCATCAATATAGAAAATGTATTGTGCTAACCCTGTATTAGATGCCTCTTGAAAATCCAGTCTAAATAGAGTGTCTGGCGCACCACCATTTGTATAAAAATCAGATAAAGGAATCACGACTTTATTCCATACTCCTGGTATCAGTTCTATAGGCTGTACTGTCTGTGCTCCATCAAAATCATTTAAAGCAATTTGCACTTTATCGCCTACTGCTCCTGTTCCATATACAGAAACTGTAAGGGCATCATATTCATCAAATGGAATATTTGGTATTAAGAAAGACAGTCCAGACCAGGCTTCTCTAACACTTTTAATTGAGTATTCGCCTAGAGCAACTTCAGAAGACGCTAAATCGTGCGTCCCTCCCCATTCACTTGTCGTCCAATCTGGGTGCAAAGCATCTATATAAATAGAATAGCTAAATCCGTAAGAGTCGGATTGTGCAACAGCACCTCTACTCGTCGCTAAATAAATAAAAGCTTGTTCTATACCAGATGGCACCTCTACAGCAACTTCTGTTTCAGTAATAGATAATATTGTTGCTGGTGCTTCAACTAAGTTTCCATTTTCTTCTGATCCGGATACAAAGGTTACTGTAGACGTATCTGTAAAGTCACCCCCCTGAAGCTTAACTATTTTAATTCCATCTACCGTTTCTTCAGTAAATCCATCAATAGTTAATAATGAAAAATCATATTCGGTTACACCTTTTAAATTTTCTAAACGCAGCACATTTGCTTGATTTACATAAGGTGCTTCCAATGGTACTTTTACAAAAGCTATATTATCAGTTAAAAGCGCTGGATTAAATCCGGCTGGAAATCCATTAAAGTCAATAGATAGTAATGACGCTAAATTCTTCCCTCTTATAATATACGTTCCTTCTAATACACCTTGTGTTACAGGCACATCTTCTCTAGCTTCGCTCACACTCTCAATAACTGGTGGTGCGGTCGCTTCTGGAATTGAATCTTTTTGGAATTCGTTTTCGCAAGACGTTAACTGGACTAAGGCTAACAACATTAAAAAGAAAGCAGATATGTTGTTCAATGTGAAATTATTTTTTTTCATAATCTTCTTTTTTATTTTTATTCTCCAAAATTATAAGGCACCGGA
Source organism: Winogradskyella thalassocola (assembly GCF_900099995.1). GTDB lineage: Bacteria > Bacteroidota > Bacteroidia > Flavobacteriales > Flavobacteriaceae > Winogradskyella > Winogradskyella thalassocola. The sequence continues at coordinate 1,345,291 of NZ_FNCZ01000001.1, read as the reverse complement.
GGTTGTTGTAATGCTGGGTTATTTTGAATTTCGTTTGTTGGATATGGAAACACCATATCATCCATTGTAGGACTATACATTTCAGAGTTAACTGTTGGAGGAGTTGTATCGTTATTATAAGCTCCTCGCTCTGTATTACTCAAATAATTCAGTGCAAAAGCAGGCCCACGTCTTACAACATCGTACCAAAATTCGAATTCGAAAGCCAACTCAATACGTCTTTCTTGAAAAACATCATCAATATCTGGGTTATCTATATTCTCTAAACCTGCACGTCTACGTACTTTATTAAGAGATTCGGTTCCAAATGAATTTGAACCTCCTCCCATAATTGCTGCTTCTGCATTTATTAATAACAACTCACCGTATCTAAGGATGTAAGTATTATTAGGATAACTCTGTTGTCCTCCGCCACCATTAGTTGCGGCATTACCTACGACATATTTTTTTATTCCAACATTTGTACCTTGATGGTTCACGGCATCAGATACAGTATACCCTCCGTTTAAATCCGGATAATAAGAACCAGGATCCATTATTGTAGCATAATAACGTACATCTAGCTCCTTGTCTTCATAAGCCTCTTGTAAATCTATTGATGGTCCAATCGCAGACCATCCATCCGAGAACCCAGTGATACCAGCTTGTGCGAAAAGAGATTGTAAACCATTACCTTCTGCATATTGACCAGATGTTGACCATTGTAGCGCAAAAATTGATTCCGGATTATTATCATTAGCGGTTAAGAACAAATCATAATAACTACCTGAAGCATCACCATCTGCTGCGTCACCACCATATAATTTAAATTCACCAGAATTAATTACCTCTTGAGATAATTGGAAAGCTTGCGTATAATTTTGCTCATATAAGTAAATCTTAGCTAACATTGCTTTTGCAGAACCACTAGAAACTTTTGCATTTAACTCATAACTACCACCTCTAATTTTTTGATAACAATTATCTACTGCAAATTGATAATCCCTTTTTATAAACTCATAAACATCAGACTCTGGATTTCTAGGAACAACAGGTTCTAGTATATATTCATCATTATCTGCAATGATTGGAATAGAACCAAAAATCCTTACAAGATAAAAATAAGCTGTTGCACGAATAAAACGCGCTTCGCCTATAGCATTATTAACGACATCTTGAGGGATATCTGGATTAACAAATTCCGGCAAGGTATTTATGACTGAGTTTGCTTGTGCAATTACAGCGTATAAAGACTCCCAAGCTTGGGTTAATGTTCCGTGTTCTCCTGTAATTGCAAAATTACTAAAATCGGCATTTCTAGGATCCCATGTACGTCCGTTACCTGAACTTAATTCACCAACACACCAAGAAACATTAGAGATGAAATTAAACCAAGGTTTAGAATATAAGTGATTCGTTCCAGAATTAACCTGCTCTTCTGTTTGATAAAAGTCTACAACGTTATACGAATCTTCTGGTGGCCTATCTAAAAATTCGTGAGTACATGATGGCAGAAGAAATAATACTGCCAATGTCAGCAAAAACTTAGTTCGTAATAAATTATTCATTATATCTTGGTTTTTAAAATTCAACATTGATTCCTAGCGTAAATGTTCTTGGTGATGGATAACGTCCATTATCCACTCCCAATAAAAGTGCATTTTGGTTATATGCCCCAACCTCTGGATCATAACCTGAGTATTTAGTAAATGTGTGTAGATTTTGAATACTTCCATATACTTTTAGTTTACTCAACCCAATATCTTTTGAAAATTTACTTGGTAACGTATACCCTAAAGTTACATTCTGTATCCTAAGATAAGAACCATCCTCTACATATCTATCTGATATATTAATATTTGGTGTATCATTTCTAGCTAGTCTCGGAGAACCTGCATTAGGATTATCAATAGACCAATAGTCTAATACTGAAGAAACTTGATTTGTATAGGTTCTATTTCCTGCTGTTAAAGAACGTCCGATAGCATTGAAAATATCATTCCCATAAGACCCTTGCATAAATATGGATACATCAAAGCTTTTATAAGAGAATGAGTTTTGAAAACCAAACGTGAAATCTGGATGTGGATTTCCTATTACGGTTCTATCATCACCATTAATAATACCATCCGGAACACCGTCTGGACCACTTACATCTTTATATTTTACATCTCCTAGCCATGTTGAACCAAACAAGGCATCTTCAAATGGTCTTCCGAATTGAATTGGTGCACCATTGATGTCATCTAAAGTTCTAAAAAGACCTTCTACTTGGTATCCGTAGAATAAACCTATAGGCTGTCCTACTTGAGTTAAGGTTATGTTCTGATTAGAATTATCTAAAGAAAGATCCCCATTTATAGTTAAATCTCCTAAAAGCTCATTTACTCTGTTTTTGTAATGCGACACCGTTAATGATGAACTCCAATTAAAATCCTTTGCATCAGTTTTGTAACTTAAAGTAACATCTACACCTGTATTTTGCATTTCACCTAAGTTTACCCACGGCGGAGTAATAGCTCCTGGTGAATTACCTCCCGTTATAAAATCGGTTACTGCAAGTTGATAAAGAAAATCTTTTGAAACTTTTTTGTAAACCTCAACTGTTGCGTTTAATTTCGAATCGAATAAGGTAAAATTTAAACCAAAATTTGTTTGTGTAGACGATTCCCAAGTTAAGTCTTCGTTCGCAAAATTCGCATATTCGAATCCTGTTCCAGTCCCTGTTGAGATTGTATTCAAACGTGCTCCATACGCAAAGTTTGGAATGTTTTGATTACCTACTTCACCATAACCTCCATATAGTTTTATATTTTCTATCGCCGTAAAACCATCCATAAAACTCTCATTAGATATTCTCCATGCTGCTGAAATAGAAGGGAAATAACCCCATTTATTACCTTCAGCAAATTTTGAAGACCCATCTGCTCTAAGTGATGCCGTCACATTATACTTATTATCTAAAGAATAGATTAACCTTCCAAAATAGGATTCTAATGCCGCACTTCCTTTGTATTGATCTGTAAAGTCATTAGCATCTCCTGTTCCTAAAATTGGAACATCGTTACTTACAAAATCTCCATCTTGAGCAATTGCACCTTCCCATCTAGACTCTTGTACCTCGTGTCCTACTAATGCTGTAAAGTTATGCTTACCGTTAAACGTTTTATTAAACGTAAATAAGTTTTTTACAATCCAAAAATCGGTGTTTTCATTTCTTATACTTAAATTATTAGTTCCCCTTTCTATAGCACCATAGCTAAATGTAGGCTGAAATCTGTTACTAATATTATTTCCAAAATCACCACCGACTTCTAATCTGTAGGTAAAGTTATCTGATATTTTAAACTCACTAAAAATATTTCCTAAAACTCTATTTCTTGTTAATTTGTTTTTAACGCTTAATGCCTCAGCAATTGGGTTTCTTACACCAAAAGCAATTTCTTCAGCAGTAACAGGGCCAGCAAAAGAACCATCTGGATTATAAACTGCCGTTGCAGGATTATTTAATAAAGAAAGTCCGATAAGTCCATTAGTTGAGTTATTTAAGGTTAGGCTTTCATTTGTTCTACTCATCGTAAAACTGGCCCCAACATTAATGGACTTATTTAATTTAGCATTCACATTAGCTCTTAATGAAATACGGTCGAATGAAGATCCTATTACCGTTCCCTCTTGATCGACATATCCTGAAGACAAAAAGTAATTTATACCTTCATTACCACCAGAAAAAGATACTTGATGATTTTGCATAATGGCGTCACTAAAAATTTCTTTTTGCCAATTAGTTCCTGGTCCTAATAAGTTCGGATTTAAAAAAGCTATCTGAGGATTAAGACCGTATATTTCACCGATTTCATTCTGCAACCTTGCGTAGCCAGGTAAATCTAGAACTTCAATTAAGTTTGTAGGACGCTGAATAGCCAAAAATGTGCTATACGCAAGTGTTCCTTTGCTATTTTTACCTTTTTTTGTTGTAATAATCACAACACCATTCGATCCTCTAGACCCATATATTGCCGTAGCAGAAGCATCTTTAAGAATATCAATAGATTCTACATCATTAGGGTTTAATGCTGACAACGGGCTTACTCCTGTAGAACCAGAACTCTCACCCAATCCATTATCTGCAATAGACCGTCCACTAGTACCTGTATTATTAGAATCTCCAGACACTGGTACACCATCAATAATATATAAAGGCTCACTAGAACCTGTAATAGTATTTATACCTCTAATTCTTACAGAAACTGCACTACCAGGCTGACCAGAATTCTGAGTAATACTCACACCTGCCGCTCTACCTTGCATCATTTGATCAATTCCAACTTGTGGTATAGTTTCTAATGCTTCTGTATCTACACTAGACACAGAACCACTTAATTGTTCTTTTCGTTGCGAGCCGTAGCCTATAACGACGACCTCATCTAAACCTTCAACACTTTCTTCTAATGTTACATTAATGAGTTCTTTATTATTTACTACAATTTCTTTAGTAGTAAACCCTATGTAACTAAACACTAAAGTGGCGTTTTCATTTACGTTAATTATATAACCACCATCAAAATCGGTCACCACACCATTGGTGGTGCCTCTTTCTATAACAGCAACTCCTAGTAGCGTTACTCCATTAGAATCATACACAGTTCCTTTTACTTGGTTTTGAGCAACAGCAAACTGCCCTATTATAAGAAGCAGTAAGAAGGAAAAACAATATTTAGTGCTGCAACAAATGTTTTTAAAATCGAGTTTTTGCATATTAATAGATGTTTGTAGAAGTTGATTATTAATTCCCAATTTTTTTACCTTTTAATTATTATATAAATAATTTTAAAGGTCGTTTATTGATGATTCCAAAATTAAGAGAATTGTTAACTTATTGTTAATATTATTTTGTCATTTACTAATAAAATATATTCGATAGGACAAAATAATACATGGAATTCGAATAATTGTATAGATAACAATTAAAACCCGAGGCATTTATTATGAAGAAGTTGCGGATATAAAAAAATACCGACTATTATAATATTGAAGGTCTAAAACGAAAAAAAATCAAAGGATTCTTTTAATACCAGAAAATTCATTTTTGTACTGACTAGGTGTGCATTTTTTTAACTTCTTAAACACCCTGTTAAAATTTGCGATATTATTAAAGCCGCAATTAAATGCGATTTCAGAAATGCTATTGTCTTTTTCTAACAACCACATTGCAGCATAACCAATACGAACATCATTAACATAATCTACAAATGTTTTGCCAGTTCTTTTTTTCATAAACCTATTGAAGGACACATTACTCATATTAACGATTTCTGAAACTTCGGAAAGCGTTATTTTATTACTGAAGTTCTCCTGAACATATTCATAAACAGCTTTTATCTTATCACTATTTTCAAAACTCTCTCTATTAACGGTATACGTAGATAGCAAGCGTTGATTTCTTGAATTAGCCAAATCGTGAAGTATTGAAATTAATTCTAAAAAATAATCCATTCCATCCAAACGAGACACTTGAGCTATTCTACTATATAATTCTGAAGCTGTTTTTCTTGAAAACAAAATACCATGAATAGATCTATTAAACATGTCTCTTATAGGCTTCATTATTCGTCTTCTTAAAAGATCTTGTGTAAATAAATTTTCATCAAACTGAATGGTGATCTCATGGATAGATTTGCTTTTACAGTTATGCGTCACCCAACCATGATGTAAATTTGGACCAACTAATACCAATTCAATATCACCAATTTCCTCCATACTATCTCCAATTATCCGCTTCACACCTTTACCATTATGTATGAAATTCAACTCAAATTCTGGGTGAAAATGTATCGGAAAGTCAAAATCTTCTTTCACCCTATCAAAGACTAAAAAACTATCCTCTGGAGATAACGGAGTGATTTCTCTATGCGTGTTTTTAAGAATATTCATAATAATGATTTATAATAGTGTAATAAATTGATAAAATAATACCAATTATGTAATGTTGTGTTCCTTAAATTTGAAATATCTAAAATTAATATATAAATCTTACGTTTTTCATAATTAAAAGTGTAAAAATATTAATTAATTTAAAATACAGATGTTCTTTTTTAAGAATACCATAAACACCTAACAATTATGTTTAGAAAGATTATCTCAATAGTATTAGTTTTTACAATGCTTTCTTGTAAATCAATTTACACGAGTGACTACAAAAAACCCAATTTGGTTGATAATAAAATATCAGAAAGCTCTAAATTATTGAGAAAAAAACTATTCCTTATCTCAAAAAAAGGTTTTGCTATAGGGCATCAAGATTGTACATCTTATGGTATGGGATGGAATAAAGCGGATTATCTCGATGTTGAAAAGAGTGACGTATTTGATATGATAGAAGACCAACCCTCAGTTTACGGTTTTGATATTGGTTGGATAGAAAAAGGATCGGACATAAACCTAGATAGTGTTCCCTTTGATTTGATGCGAAACCTAATTATAGATGCCCATAAAAAAGGTGGCATCATTACAATTAGTTGGCACGCCGACAACCCTGTGTCTAGCGGAGATTCTTGGGACCAAACACCTGCAGTAGCTAACATCTTAGAAGGAGGAGTTCATAGAGAAAAATATGAACTCTGGATCGGAAGAGTCGCAAGCTTCTTTAAATCTTTAAAGTATAATGATACAGAAATCCCAATAATATTTAGACCTTTTCACGAGATGAACGGCTCTTGGTTTTGGTGGGGAAAAGGCAATTGCACAACTACAGAGTATAAAACTTTATGGCATCAAACGGTTGAACTTTTAAGAGACAAACACAGTGTCAACAATCTATTATATACCTACTCACCTAATAAACTGAATCCTGATGATAATTATATGACTTATTACCCTGGAGATGATTTTGTTGATATTTTAGGTTCTGATATTTATGATTTCAACAATACTGAAGAATACATAAATTCAGTTGTTAATGATTTGGCCATTGTTAAATCTTATGCAACAGAAAAAGGTAAACTATTTGCATTTACAGAAACTGGCTTAGAAAAAATACCAACTACCAATTGGTTTACTGAGGTTTTGTATCCAAGTATTAAAGATTCTGGAATTAGTTGGATATTGTTCTGGAGAAATCATGACGAAAAACACCATTATATGCCTTACAAAGGACATACTAACGAGCTCGATTTTAAGAAATTTAAGGCACTACCTGAAACATTGTTCTTAAAAGACATAAATCTTATAAACCCATAATTCACATGCAATTACTACACACAATTGACATCCTAATTATCGCTTTATACTTAGTCACAATTATTATCATTGGCTTGGTACTTCGTAAAAAAGCTCAACAAAGTAAGGATGATTATTTATTGGGCGGTAAATCTATTCCTTGGTATTTATTAGGACTTTCTAATGCCTCTGGCATGTTCGACATATCAGGGACAATTTGGCTAGTGACGCTGATGTTTGTTTATGGGATAAAAAGTGCCTGGGTTCCATGGTTATGGCCCGTATTTAACCAAATATTTTTAATGGTTTATTTATCTAAATGGCTACGTAGATCTAATGCTACAACAGGTGCTGAATGGATAGGTACACGTTTCGGTTTTGGAAAAGGAGCAAAACTATCTCATATTATTGTCGTCATTTTTGCATTAGTAGTGTGCTTAGGTTATTTAGCTTATGGTTTTATTGGTTTAGGAAAATTTGTTGAAATCTTTGTGCCTTGGGAATTAGTAAGTAATTATGTTCCTTTTTCTATTCCACTAGAATATGTCCCGCATTTTTATGGCACCATATTCACGTTGTTTGCTGTGTTTTATTCTTTATTGGGTGGTATGTCTGGTATTGTTTGGGCAGATGTTGTTCAATTCGGAATTATGACCATTTCAGCCTTAGTCATAGGCTATTTAGGATGGCAAGCCGTTGGAGAATTTGGAGTTAACGTGCCAAAGGACTGGATGAATCCGTTTGTTGGAGGATTAGATTTAGATTGGAGTAATATCATTCCAGAAGTTACAGATAAAATTAAAAGTGATGGTTATGGTATCTTCACTTACTTCTTATTCATGATGCTATTTAAAGGAGTGCTTGTAAGTGTCGCTGGCCCTGCTCCAACATATGATATGCAGAAAATTCTATCTACTAAAAACCCCGTTGAAGCTTCAAAAATGAGTGGGTTTGTATCCGTAATTTTAATGCCAATTCGTTACTTAATGATTGCTGGTTTTGCTGCTTTAGCTTTAATCTATTACGATAAGTTAGATTTATTAAATGCTGCCGGACATATCGATTTTGAACTCATTCTACCAACAGCAATTAAAGAATTTGTACCTGTTGGCTTATTAGGCTTATTGTTAGCGGGCTTAATTGCGGCATTTATGTCCACTTTTGCTGGTACCTTAAACGCTGCTCAAGCTTATTTGGTCAATGATATTTATTTAAAATACACAAAACCTGATGCGTCTCAAAATCAAATAAAAAACATGAACTACATCACAGGTATCATTGTGGTTATTATCAGTATTGTTCTTGGTTTTTTCGCAGAAAATGTAAATGCCATATTAAACATTATTGTATCTGTGCTTTATGGAAGTTATGTAGGAGCTAACATTTTAAAATGGCATTGGTGGAGATTTAATGGCGAAGGTTTTTTCTGGGGAATGGTCGCAGGATTACTTGCTGCGGCAATAGTTCCACAATTATTTCCAAATGTGAATGCTTTATACTTATTCCCGATATTGCTAATTGTTTCATTAATAGGAAGTGTTATCGGCACCTATTCAGCCCCTCCAACGGAAGCAACGGTATTAAAAGATTTTTATAAAAACGTACGACCATGGGGATTTTGGAAACCGGTGCATGATCAACTAGCAGCCGAAAATCCAAACTTCAAAAAGAATACTGATTTCGGAAGAGACATGTTCAATGTCGCGATAGGTATAGTTGCCCAAACGGCATTAGTAATTTTACCAATGTATCTTATTTTCAGACAAGAAACTCCGGTCTATATTTCTATAGCGGTATTAATAGTATGTATCATTCTACTAAAGAAATTCTGGTGGAACAATTTAAATCAAAAACTCGATTAACCTTATAAAAACTAAACTATAGTTATGAGCATCAACACTATCGATAAGGCAAAAAAGCATTACGCTAAAACAGTACGTAGAAAAAATAAACCAGCTAAACTATCTAATGGCATTTATACCAGATATAAATACCCAATAGTCACCGCAAGTCATATACCAATTCATTGGAGGTATGATTTAAATCCTGAAACTAATCCTGATGGTATAGAACGTATTGGGTTTAACGCCACATTCAATGCAGGTGCTTTAAAATGGAATGGAAAATATATTATTTGTGTCCGCGTAGAAGGCAACGACAGAAAATCATTTTTTGCCATTGCCGAAAGTGCAAATGGTATAGATGGTTTCGAGTTTTGGGATAAACCTTGTGTCATTCCTCAAACCGAAATACCAGATACGAATGTGTATGACATGCGATTAATTCAACATGAAGATGGTTGGATTTACGGCATCTTTTGCACAGAGCGTAAAGATCCAAATGCTCCTTCAGAAGATACAAGTTCTGCAATTGCTAATGCCGGAATCGTAAGAACTAAAGACTTAATTAATTGGGAACGGCTTCCTGATTTAATTTCAACTACGGGACAACAACGTAATGTTGTATTGCATCCAGAATTTGTCAATGGAAAATATGCTGTTTACACACGTCCACAAGATGGATTTATTAGCGTTGGTAATGGAGGAGGAATAGGTTTAGGATTTATTGACGATATGCTGAATCCTGAAGTCAAACACGAAAAAATAATAAATAACAAAATCTATCACACTGTATTTGAGCTCAAAAATGGCTTGGGTCCTGCTCCAATAAAAACAGAAAAAGGATGGTTGCATTTGGCTCATGGAGTTAGAAATACAGCTGCCGGTTTACGCTACACATTATATATGTTTATGACCGACCTTAACGACATATCCAAAGTTACACACCAACCCGCAGGTCATTTTATGGCGCCTCTTAATAAAGAACGTTTAGGTGATGTATCAAACGTGTTGTTTTCTAATGGATGGATAGAAGATAACGACGGTACTGTTTATATATACTACGCCTCTTCTGACACAAGAATGCATGTCGCAGTATCGTCTATCGATTTATTGGTTGATTATGTTATAAACTCACCCAAAGACGGCTACACCTCAGCAAGTTCTGTGGATACCATCATAAATTTAATTGATAACAATAAAGGATTGTATTAATGTCTAAACCCTACCAACAGCTTCAAAACGAATGTAAAATTGAGCTCGGCAATATTCTAGAGTATTGGTGTAAAAACACATTGGACCAAAAGTATGGTGGATTTTTTGGTCAGATTAATCATTTCAATGTTGTTATTCCAGAAGCCTCAAAAGGCATCATCTTAAATTCGCGAATTCTTTGGAGTTTCTCTGCCGTATCTAATCATTTTCAAACGGAAACGTATAACGACTTTTGCGATAGAGCTTACAATTATCTCAAAACTCATTTTAACGATACCATTTCTAAAGGTGTGTTCTGGGAATTGGATTATTTAGGAAACCCTATTAACAAACGCAAGCAGGTTTATGCTCAGGCTTTCTCTATTTATGCTTTATCAGAATACTATATACTTTCAAAAAATGAAGCCGCTAAAGATTGGGCTATTGAACTATTCAACCTTATAGAAAAACATGCTAAAGATGAACACTCAGGATATTTAGAAGCCTTTAATGAAGATTGGAGTCCTATTGAAGATATGCGATTAAGTGACAAGGATATGAATGCTGAAAAAACAATGAATACACATCTTCATATTTTAGAAGCCTACACGTCACTACTCAAAATATATGACCATCAAAATTTAAAAGACTCCTTAACAACATCAGTAAACCTCTTCCAAAATAAATTTCTAAATAGCAACAATCACTACGACTTATTTTTTGATGAAAATTGGAATTTACTAAGCAATACAGTGTCTTATGGACATGATATTGAAACCACTTGGTTAGTTCTCGAAGCCGCAAAAGCTTTAAATAATGATGCATTATTAAAAGACGCAAAAGCTACGGCAATACAAGTTGCTAACACCTTTTTAGAAGAAGCCATTGATAGTGAAGGTGCTGTTATAAATGAAAAAAACCTGAATACAAATCATAAAGATACTGATAGGCATTGGTGGCCACAGGTTGAAGCTTTAGTGGGTTTAAAATATGCTTACGACATCAAAAAAGACAAAAAGTACATTGATAGCTCCTTAAAAATATGGGAGTTTACTAAAAAGTATATTATAGATCACGAAAACGGAGAATGGTATTTTAGAGTTGATAAAAAGGGAAAACCTTATACAGAAGAAGACAAAGTAAGCATGTGGAAAGCTCCATACCATACCTCTAGAGCATTAATTATTTTAAGCAACAACTGTAAATGAAAAAACTACTACTAATGAGTGTCTTTTTTGGACTATTCGTCTTCAGTTGTTCTAAAGACGATCCTGAAATTGAAAATGACATTCTAGTTAATATCTCTGCAACGATTGGTTTTGCATCAGAACCATCATCTAACGGAGAATTCACATTTACATTAACAAACACAGTGAGTACAGTCACACTTATTAATTACACCATTAGTGGAACTGCAACGAATGGCACCGATTATCAAACCATTGCTAATTCTATTAGTATTCCTGCAAATACCTTAAGCAAATCAATAGCTATCATTGTTCTTGATGATACAACAACAGAAGGTGATGAAACGGTAACCATGACTTTAAATGCAACGAACAACAACGTTATTATAGGAAATTCAGATGTTGCAACAGTTACTATTTCTGAGCTACCCGAAGAATTTATACTATCACCAGATGAAACCTATTTATATATGGTAAATCCGAATGCAACACCACAAACAATTGCACTGTTTTATAATTTAAAACTACTTTCTAAAACCAAATTTGTCGTTGGTCAGCAAGACGCTTTCAGTAGTTTTTATAACGATAACATTGGAGAATCTGACATCATGAAAACAACAGGAAGTGATCCAGGTTTATTAGGGTTGGATTTTATGTTTATTACAGATGACAATAATAATGGAGCCACATCTAACTGGTATTATCAGCAAGAGCAGAATATAAAATCAGACGCCATAGAAGCTTATAATAAAGGCATGATAAACTCCTTTTCATGGCACATGAGAGAACCTTATAACGGTGAACATTTTTACACTAGCGAAATGACTCAATTTCAGAAAGATAACGCACTTGTTAGCATTTTACCCGATGGTGCAAATCACGATTACTACAAACAAAAACTTCAGAAAATAGCAGATGTTGCTAATAGCATGGTTGGAAGCGATGGAAACTTAGTGCCCTTTATTTTTCGGCCTTTTCATGAGTTTGATGGAGATTGGTTTTGGTGGGGAAAAGATTATTGTACACCACAAGAATTTAAAGCACTTTGGCAATTTACCGTCACGTATTTAAGAGACACATTGCACGTCAACAATATCCTTTTTGCTTTTTCACCAGACAACAATTTTTTCTCGGCTGCGGAATACTTAAGCAGATATCCTGGTGATGCTTATGTAGATATTCTTGGGATGGATAATTATTCCGATTTTAATAATCAAGGTCAAATGGCTTTAGAAAGTGCGAACGAAAAACTTCAAATTCTTACGGGTCTTGCAAAGGACCGCGTTAAAATTGCAGCATTAACAGAATCGGCTTATATCGTAACACCTGGTGTTAATAATCCTATTTCAGGATTTTATTCTAACCACATGTATAATGCTTTATCTGATAATAATGTAGAAATCGGCTATATGATGTTTTGGACAAATACTTCAAATACCTACTGCACACCACCTCCAGGACAACCTAGCACTTCAGACTTCTTAGAATTTGTAAACAAACCGAGATCGGTATTACAAAACGAACTGCCTAATATATACGAATTACCTCAATAAATTTACAATGAAAAACTTCAAGCTAATAATAACAAGCCTTTGTATTACAGTACTATTTTCCTGTAAAAGTAAAAAATATGTGTTTGATGAAACTCCAGAGAAATCAGATTTTATAACTGTAAAAGGCACTCAATTTCAAAAAGGAGATCAACCCTATTATTTTATCGGAGCTAATTATTGGTACGGTCCATTATTAGGAGCCAAAAAAAGTGGAGATCGCGAACGCCTTATCAAAGAATTAGACTTAATGAAATCTGTTGGTATTGACAATCTACGCATTTTAGTTGGTGCAGAAGGAGATGGAGGTGACTCAAGAGTTTTTCCTGCTTTACAACCAGCACAAGGTCTTTACAATGACGATTTACTTGATGGTTTAGATTTTTTACTAGCCGAAATGAGACAGCGAAATATGTATGCTGTACTCTATTTAAATAACAATTGGATATGGTCTGGCGGCATGTCTGAATATTTAAAATGGAATGGTTATGGTGAGGTTCCAAACCCATTTTTAGAAGCGTATTCTTGGGATGACTACATGAACTACACCAAACAATTTCATAGCTGTGAACCTTGTACAGAGGCCTTTTATAAACATATAAAATACATTATTGGTCGCACAAATTCTTATACCAATATTAAGTATGTAGATGATCCTTCTATTATGTCGTGGCAAGTGGCAAATGAGCCTAGAGTTTTAATGACTCCAGAACATGAAGACGCTTTTGCAGGTTGGTTAAATGAGACCGTACGGATTATTAAAGAATTAGCACCTAATCAACTTATCTCAACAGGAACCGAAGGAAAACATGGTTTTTTACAAGACATAGACATGTACCAAAGACTGCATAAAAATGAGAATATCGATTATTTAACCATGCACATGTGGCCAAAAAATTGGGGTTGGTACGATATTGATAATGAAGAAGAATCGACCCAAGTTTCTATAATAAATGCTAAAAAATACATGAATGAACATGTCGTAATTGCGAATAAACTAAACAAACCTATTGTGATGTCTGAATTTGGATTTCCTAGAAAAAAAGAAAATCTATCACCTGAAGCGTCCATAGAAAACAGAAATACATTTTACAAAGCTATTTTTGAAGAGGTTCAAAAAAACAAAACAAATCTAAGTCCTATTGCTGGTTTAAATTTTTGGGGATTTGCGGGTTATGCGATTACAGATCCAAATAACGGAAAATGGAAACATGGTGATGATTTCACTGCAGATCCTCCACAAGAACCACAAGGTTTAAATTCTGTTTTTGCATCTGACGTTTCAACTTTAGAATTGATTAAAAAGTATAATTTATTAATTGCCGAATGATTATTACAATATAAATTCAATAAAAGATTCACTTATGAAAGTCACTATTTTCACCATCTTGTTTTGCATTCCTTTTTTTATCAGTTCGCAAACGCAGTCTAAATATATTGTAGTGGATCAATTTGGTTATCGGCCAACATCAGAAAAAATTGCGATACTAAGAGATCCTATTTCAGGTTTTGATGCGGCAGAATCTTTTGCTCCAAGTTTTTCTTATGCTATTGTTGACGCTACAACAAACACTCAAGTATTTTTCGGAAATACGGTTCCTTACAAATCAGGTATTGAAGACCCTTCTTCCGGAGACCGTGTGTGGTGGTTCGATTTTTCGGCATTTGAAACTCCAGGGACATATTATGTTCTAGATATCAATAAAAATTTAAAATCATACGACTTTGTTATTGCTGAAGACATCTATTCTGATATTCTAAAACATGCCGTTCGCACGTTTTACTACCAAAGAGCTGGCTATGCCAAAGACGCCACTTATGCAGGAAGCAATTGGGCAGATGGAGCAAGTCATATAGGCCCATTGCAAGACACACAAGCAAGACGTTGGGATGCACCCAACGATGCCTCAACTGAAAGAGATGTAAGTGGAGGCTGGTATGATGCAGGTGATTATAATAAATACACCACTTGGACAGCCAATTACATTGTTGATTTATTAAAAGCTTATCAAGAAAAGCCTGATGCTTGGACAGATGACTATAACTTACCACATTCTGGAAACGGCACACCAGATATTATTGATGAAATAAAATGGGGAATGGATCATTTATTACGTCTTCAAGAAACGGATGGCTCAATGATAAGTATTGTCGATTTATCGCATGCCTCACCACCATCTTCTGCAACCGGACAAAGTTTATATGGAGCCGTAAACACATCATGCACCCTAGCTTCTGCTGTGGCATTTGCACTTGGCTCTAAAGTTTTTAATGATTTAGGTAACACAACATACGCTTCAACATTAGAACAAAGTGCTATTAATGCTTGGAATTGGACAGAAGCAAATCCAAATGTGATTTGGGAAAACAATAGTTCTGCTTATAACTCATTGGATATTGGAGCAGGACAACAAGAAACGGATGACGATGGTCGTTTTGCTTATAAAATGAGAGCTGCCATACATTTATATGAAGCAACGTTAGACACTGGCTACAAAACATTTATTGATAACAATTACCAAAACATGCATTTAATATTATGGAATTACGCCTATCCTTTTGAACAAGAAAGTCAGGAAACATTATTGTATTACACTAAAATTCCATCAGCAAACCCAACAGTTGTAGCCGCAATTAAAACCACGTATGAAAATGCAATGAACACTACAGCTAATTTTGGTGCGCTAACCAATGAAACAGATCCTTATCTCGCTCATCTTACAGATTATGTTTGGGGCAGTAATGGTACAAAATCTCGAAAAGGTCTAATGTTTATGGATTACATTAATTACGATATTAATAACGCTAATAGTACGGATGCTTTTAGAGCTGCAGAACGTTACATTCACTATATACATGGTGTAAACCCATTAAATTTCTGCTATCTATCTAACATGTATGATTACGGAGCAGACCACGGTGTCAATGAATTTTACCACACTTGGTTTAGCGACGGAACGGATTGGGATAACGCTCAAAATGATTTATATGGTCCGGCACCTGGATTTGTTGTTGGTGGTGCTAATCCATTTTACGATTGGGATGGTTGCTGTCCATCTGGTTGTGGCAGTCAAACTTGTGACATAACTCAAGTAGACCGAATCAAAGGACAACCTAAACAAAAAGCTTATGATGATTTTAATACAACTTGGCCAATGAATTCTTGGGAAGTCACTGAAAATAGTAATAATTATCAGGTGGCTTATATTCGTTTGCTATCTAAGTTTGTTGGATTGCAAGAACCACTTTCTGTTAATGACGTCGTTAATAATTCAAACATAACCTTACATCCCAATCCTTTTAAAAATGAATTTACGATTACCACAGAAGAACCAGCTACTTATCATATTTATGACTTAGCCGGACGCTCTATTTCTACGGGTCGTTTTTCAAACTCTTGTGCTATTGGAAAAAACATTAAGACTTCGGGTATTTACTTTGTAAAAGTAAGCTTAAAGACTTCTAGTAAAACATTTAAACTGATTAAAAATTAATTTATTCAAGTATAAAATCGGTTTCTAATACGGTTATAGAACTTCCACCTACAAAGACTTTAAAGTCACCTGGCTCAATAATAAAATCACCGTTATTGTTATAGAATCCAAGCGTTTCTTTATTTAAAGTGAAGCTAATCGTTTTGGTTTCTCCAGCTTTTATTTCCACTAATTCAAATCCTTTGAGTTCTTTAACAGGACGTGTAACACTGCCTACTAAATCTCTAATATATAATTGAACCACTTCTTTTCCATCTAACTTCCCCGTATTAGTCACATTAACACTCACCTTTACGTCATCTTCTAAAGCAAAAGTATTACCGTTAAGTTCTAAATCCGAATAGCTGAAACTCGTATAACTTAAGCCATGTCCGAAAGGATATAGTGGAGTTTTTTCAACATCAGAATAGTGTGACCAAAATACGTTATCATCCTTATCTATTGGTCGACCTGTGTTTTTATGGTTGTAATAAATTGGCACCTGACCAACATTGCGAGGAAAGGTCATTGGTAATTTTCCGCTAGGATTATAGTCACCATATAAAACCTGTGCTACAGCATTTCCGGTTTGTGTTCCTAATTGCCATGCTTCAACAATTGTTGGAATATGTTCGTCTGCCCAAGAAATGGCTAAGGGACGTCCATTATTTAAAACTAAAACGATGTTTGGGTTTACCTCATAAACAGCTTCCAATAATTCTTGCTGAACTCCGGGTAATTGCAAATCTGTACGACTTCGCCCTTCACCACTTTGAAATCCATACTCACCTAAAACCATAACCACAACATCCACAGTTTTTGCAACCGCTATAGCTTCAGCAAAACCACTCGTATCTGTTGTGTTGAATTGAATTTCTTTAAGAAATGTCGTTTTTTCAGTAGCCACCTCAGCACCTCTCACATAAGTTAAGGTATTTCCGGTATACTTTTCCATTCCTTCTAATACAGATACCCCAGTTTCATCGTCCGAAGCGATTCTCCAACTTCCTAAAGGACTCGATTTATCATTAGCTAAATCGCCCATTAAAGCGATTTTCTGACCTTCTTTTTTTAATGGTAATAGTTGATTGTCGTTTTTTAATAACACAATCGACTTTTTCGCCATATCCAAAACAGCTTCGTGATGTGCCGGATTTCCTATAGTTTCTTTCTCTCTTGTTTCATCACAATATCTATAAGGGTCTTCAAACAAACCTAATTCAAATTTTACACGTAAAATACGTCTTACAGCATCGTCTACTATAGATTCTTCAACAACACCATCTTTAACAAGTTGAGCCAATTCTTGCACATAGACATTGCCTTCCATATCCATATCTGAACCAGCAATTGCTGCAATTTTAGCAGCTTCTCGCTTATCTTTAGCATGTCCCCAACTTATCATTTCAAAAATTGAAGCCCAATCTGAGATAACATAACCATCAAAACCCCATTTACCTTTTAAAATATCGCGTTGCAAATGCGAACTTCCAGTTACTGGCACGCCATTTATTTCATTAAATGAATTCATCAAAGTCCGTACACCAGCATCTACAGCCGCCTTAAAAGGCGGTAAAACCATATTATGTAGCGTTGATGTTCCTATATCTACGGTATTGTATTCTTTACCAGCTTCCGCAAATCCGTAAGCCGCAAAATGCTTAGCACAAGCAGCAATAGTATTCGTTGCAGACAAATCATCTCCTTGAAACCCATGCACTCTAGCCACAGCAATTTTACTCCCTAAATAAGGATCTTCACCAGCACCTTCCATAACGCGTCCCCAACGTGCGTCTCTACCAATATCCACCATGGGTCCAAATGTCCAATTAATACCAGATGCCGCAGCCTCTGCAGCCGCTACACTTGCTGATTTTTTAATCGCTTCCATATCCCAACTTGCAGCTTCTGCTAAGGGAATTGGGCTTAAGGTTTTATACCCATGAATAACATCAAAACCAATAATTAACGGGATGCCTAATCGGGTTTCCTCTACTGCTATTTTTTGAACAGCTCTCACCTCTTTCACACCTCTTACAGACAACATAGAACCGACCCAACCTTTTCTTAAATGTTCATATTTTTGTTCTGCACTACCACCTTCTGGCGCAGGACCTGTAACATCCCAAAAACCATTATACTGATTCATCTGACCTACCTTTTCTTCGATAGTCATGATTTTTAATAGTGAATCTATTTTGTTTTCTATAGTTTTATTTTTTGTCATCTTCATATTATTTTGGGCCTTACAATTTGTGAATACAAATAGCGTTAAAGCAAAAATTATCGTGTGTTTCGTAGTCGTCATGATTTAAATTTATTTTTCTGTAGTAAAACTAGAAGCTGGTAAATCTGCCCTATTAAACACATTAGATTGTAATGCGTTTCCCCAAGCAAACCTTACGCTAAATGGTTGTTTCACCTTATTAGAATATACCAGTATGGTCTGATCTTTTAATTTAGTTTTTGCAGGATAAAACACATTATCTTCTCCTGCTATCTCGAACAAAGAAGCTGTTCCTTTTATAAAAAGACCATCTGCATTTTTAAAATGAATTACTGCATTTTCTTTATTATAAACAACGCGTTCTAATTCCGGATGTTCTACAAGATTATCTATGGCTTGATACTGTTTCTTCAAAGCTATATTCGCTAATCTTTGTCCTACTGATTTTTTATTTTTTGGGTGAATATCATCTGTTGGAGATATATCGGAAACAACTACAATTTCAACATTCTCAATTGTGTTAGCTACTTTACGTTGCGCATCTCTAATAATTACACTTCCATAATGTTTATAGCCATCATCATAAGGTGCTATTTGAACGATATAAAATGGAAAATCAGCTTCCCATAACATTCTCCAAGACGTAATTAAAGCTGAAAGTGTTTTATCATAGACTAAAGACCCTACATTTGATTCTCCTTGGTACCAAAGCGTTCCGGCTAAATTATAGCCTGCAATAGGATAAATCATGGCATTGAATGCTTTTGCGGGTTGGGTTGGACCCCAATCTTGTGGTTGGAGTTTATTGGCTGCTTCAGTTAACACCTTATCGTTTTCAAAAACTTCTTCTGGTATCCATATCTCTGCAGGTGTGCCTCCCCATGCAGAAATAATTAATCCAACAGGTGTATTTTTAATATTTTCTTGAAGTTGTGTTGCGAAAAAATAAGCTACAGCACTATTATCTTTCATCGTTTCTGATGTGCAGATCTCCCATTTTCCGATGATATGATCTTGCGGACCATCTGCAGAAGATTTCTCTACTTTAAAAAAACGAATTGTGGGATGATTTGCTTCAGCAATCGCTTCTTCTCCATTTTCAATTCCCCAAGACGCAGACATTTCCATATTAGATTGCCCTGAGCACAACCAAACCTCACCTATTAAAACATCGTTTATTATGATTTCATTGTAACCAGAAATGATTATTGAATACGTAGAACCTGCTTTTGGTGTTTTAACTATAAGCTCCCATTTAGCATCACTTGTCGCTTTAACAGTATAGATCTCATTAGTCCAAGAAGGTTTAATTTCTACAGTTTCATTAGGACCCGCCCATCCCCAAAATTTGACATCCTCATTTTGTTGTAAGACCATATGGTCTGAAAATATAGATGGCAAAGTTATGTTGGCTAACATAACGTTAGACATTAATAATAAGATGTATAGTATTCCTTTTTTCATGATCGTTTTAAAATGGCAACGATAACCTCTCGCTCTTCCAATGAAAATATTTTATTTTCTAACGCATTAATATTTTCTAACAATTGATTTTCACTACTTACACCAACCAATACAGAAGATACATCTTTATCTTTTAACAACCACGCTATGGTCATTTGCGCTAAAGATTGGTTTCTACTATTTGCAATGTTATTTAACAATTTTGCTCGTTTTATGTTTTCTGTTGTAAGCGAATCTAATTGTGAACACTCAGATTTTTTTTCATTATTTAAATCCGTTGATGCTTCTTTCGAATATTTTGAACTGAAAATTTTCTGTTCCAAAGAAGAAAAAGGAACACAGATTACTCCTTCATCCTTTAAATCGTCTATTAATTTTGTTTCAGCCCAACTATCCATTATATTAAATTTTGGTTGATAAATTAAGTGTCGCGTTCCGATAGTTCTTATACTATTTGAAACGTTTTTAAATTCTTCTACACTAGAAAACGAAACCCCTACATATAATGCTTTTCCCTGGCGAACAATTAAATCTAATGTTGCCATAGTTTCTTCTAAAGCTATTTCAGAACTTAAATTATCGACATAAAAAATATCAATATAACCTACACCTAAACGCTTCAAACTTTGATCTAAACTAGCTATCAAGTCTTTTTCTGAAACGTGTTGTATTTCACAATTAGCTTTAGTTGAAATAATAAATTCATCTCTGTGATTGAAAAAACTTCGTCTAAAAATAACACCAAATTTTTCTTCAGCTGTATTTAAAATTGAAGCCTTATTATTTGCTAAATCAAAATGAGTAATCCCATTATCAAAAGCGGTATGTACTATATTTTTACTGCTTTCAAGATTTTCTTTATGCCAAAAATCGGACCATAAACCCAATGACATTTCAGACACTAACAATCCGCTGTTTCCACAACGTCTATAATACATATCCTCATATCTATTTACAGAAGCTGAATACATACTATTCCTTAACTAATAATGTTTTAAAAAACGGCTCTAAAACATTAGCTATAGTTTTATGTTCTTCTATACTTGGATGAGCACTACAACCATGTGGGTATATATCATTAAATTGAAATAGTGCAATATCTTTATCATTTTGTGTCTTAAAATGTTCTTGAACCTGTTCTAAACAAGCTACTATAACTTTCTGTTTATCACCACTGAGCATGGGACTACTTAGTAAAGCAACTTTTGTGTTTGGATAACGCTTGTAAATACCTTCTACAAACTTGATATAATTACTCGTATACTTTTCTGCATTAAAAGGCAAGCGTTCTTTAACACCATCGCCATCAGACATATCGTTTGTACCTAAACAAATGCTTACTATATCTGGTTGAAATTCTAAATTGAAAGGCTTTAAATTGTCTTTATTTAAATATAGATAATCATAAACGTCAGGCATTATGGCTTCTTCGCTGTTTTCATCATTCCAATTGCGGTACATCCCTATCCCAGAAACAGAACTCACCATAAAATCCGCATTTAGTTGTTTTGCTACTTGTGGACCATAAGCTAAATAGGCATTGTGTTGATCTTGATATTCCCCTTCGTTGCATGGTATATCAGAATCATCAGAAAGCGCGCCGCAGGTTATGGAGTCGCCTATAAATTCAATCTTAAACTGTTTAACTTCAATTGGTAATAGGGCTACTGCATCTACACCATGAAATATAATCTTATCATTGGAAGCTTCTGTAGCTTTGTAAATTCCGATTGTATTTTGCTCAAGGTTAGGTAATTTTAAAGCTATTTTTTGAATAGAATCACCTTCAATTTTATAACGCTTTTTATACACATCATTTACAGAAACAACATAATAATTACGGTTTGAAGATTCTGTTTGAAGATATATATTTACGGAGTCTCCTTTTACATTAAATTCAACAGAAGCTGCCGAACCAATTAAGGCTATTGATTGATCTGTCAACACCTCACTTCGACCTGAATGTTTAATCAATTCATTTGAAAACTGATATTTAAGCATTTGTTTTTTTGCTTCTTCACAAGAAAAAAGCACCATTAAAACAACAGAATACAAACCGAATTTAAGCACTAGAATACATTTATAGATACATGTAAAAATAAAGTAAACATACTTTTTTTTCTAAGCGTAAATTTTCAAATCCTAATACTATTTACTATTAAGAAACAGGAAATAACACTAAGAAATTTTGCTAAACCGCTGAACAGATTTGAATTCTGATTTAAACTTACTCGGTGTTACATTTTTAGATTTCTTGAAGAATCTATTAAAATTAGCGATACTATTAAATCCACATTTATACGCGATTTCTCCAACAGACATATCGGTTTCAATCAGTAGTTTTATGGCATGACTAATTCTTTTGTCGTTCATATATTCAATAAACGTTTTCCCAGTGCGTTTTTTAATAAATCTATTAAACGAACTCTGACTCATATTGACCAAAGTAGATATTTCTTTCAGTGAAATTTTACGCGAATAATTTTGTCTTATAAATTCCTGAACTTTTTTAATCCGATCACTATTGTCATACTCACTATCTCGCACAACATTAGATGACAATAACCTTTGACTTTTAGAATCTGCAAGTTCTTCGAGTAATTTTAAAAGTTTAATAAAATCTGTAACTCCGTCTGTAGCTGATAATTCTTTTATTCTTGGCATTAATTTCATCGCTGTGTTTCCATCGAAAAGCACACCATGTTTAGACTTTGTAAACAAGTCTTGTATGGGTTTGAAATTTTTTAAAGAGAGTAATTTACTATTGAACAAATCCTCATGAAACTGAATTGTTATTTCATAAATACTTTTGCTTTTACAATTATGCGTTTCCCAACCATGTTCTAAATTGGGGCCCATTAAAACTAATTCTATATCATCAATTTCTTCCATTGAAGTTCCCACTACACGACGTATACCTTTTCCGTTTAGAATAAAATTCAGTTCATATTCTGGATGAAAGTGAATAGGAAAATCAAACTTTTGCTTCACCCTATCGATGATTAAAAAAACATCATCTGATTTTAATTGGGTTATTTCTCGATTAATATTTTCGCTCATTTTACGTGTAGTTTTAATTAATCATAAGTATAACTTTGTAATTTCTTCTTGAAATATTTACCATGCCTAGACGGCTTATAAGTATTCCAATCTTCGAATAATCTTGGAGCCCATTCGGCATCAAATACCCAAATAACATATGAAATATCTTTTTCATCACAATACGCTGTAATGGCATCACCATAAGATTCATCACTAATTACGGGTGAATGCGCACCGGGATCTTCTGGTCCACAAAAACCAATTTCAGTAAGAATTAAAGGGTACTTTTCTTTTACAAATCCCCAATCTTTGGTCCATTGATCTTCCCAAGGCTTCTCTCTTTTTTGTGGATACGGATGACTGACATACCCAATGCCTTCAACATCTAAAGGGTCTTCTAAAACAGGTGTTAAATCATAAGCCCAATTAAAACCAGCAACTAGTGGAATTCCTTCCCCGCCATTAGCTCTAATAATACCAATGATTTCTTTGTTAATCGTTTTCCATTCCGTCCAAGTAACGGTCCCTAAAGCCCCATTATAAGTGGTAGGTTCATTAAAAATTTCGTAAAAAGCAACAGTTGTATTATCACCATATTTAGAAGCTAACGTTCTCCAAAAGTCATAGGTTTGCTTTAAAGTCGTATCATATCGGTCTGATTGATACATTTCGGTTTTCAAATTACCTATACTATGCCAGTCGATAATAATATATAAACCCAATTCTGTTGCCCATTGTATACCATCATCTAAAAGCTTTAAATAAGATTCTTTACCTCTTTCTGTCCAATCGGTTGGATGCACAGGTAGCCTCACAATATTTGCACCCCAATTTTTTATTTCTTCGAAATAGGCTTTATTCCAATGTCCTTGAAGTTCTAATTTATTGGGATCACTGGCGTTTAGCCCTCTAAAAACGAAAGTTGTTCCTTCATCATTTACAAAACTATTTCCTTGAACTATAAGTCTATCTAAACTACTCACCTGAAACCCATATGATAAGGTTGACATTAATAGAAATACTGTAATACTGAGTTTTGTTTTTATCAAACGCATCATTTTAGTGATTTATAGCTTTTTTAAATTTATTAGATAAATAGTAAATTAAGAAATCAAAACTTATAATTGGTAAAATAGTTCAGTAAAATGGTAATTTAGTATAGATTACACAATTATCTACACTTTTTTAACCCATTTTCTATTTTATTCATACTCATTTTATCAATTTGGTCTACCATTTAAAATCATTTATTACTGGCTTGCTGTATTTATTCTGGAATTGATTTTAATAGCATTCTCGTTGGCTTTTCTAAACTGCAAAGCATTACGGTTAACTTTTCAACTGATTTTTATCATAGTTTAAAACATATTTAATATCTAACTTTATCCTGCAAAACAAAAGCTAAAACCATGTTATCCATACTTTTACCCACCGATTTCTCTGAAAATTCTATGAATGCAATAAAATATGCTTTAGAATTTTTTAAATATCAGAAGGTTAAATTCATTGTGATGCATGCCTATAGAAATGAATTTTATGACCATG
Organism: Winogradskyella thalassocola; assembly: GCF_900099995.1. Classification (GTDB taxonomy): domain Bacteria; phylum Bacteroidota; class Bacteroidia; order Flavobacteriales; family Flavobacteriaceae; genus Winogradskyella; species Winogradskyella thalassocola. The sequence goes on along the minus strand of NZ_FNCZ01000001.1, from coordinate 1,320,574 downwards.
ATGACTTAGTATCTCGTGAGGTTTTTGAAACCGTTTTGAACAAAGTAAAAACTGATTCTCAAAATAATCTCGATAAATTATTATCTGAGTTACAAAAAATTGCACCAAACCCTAGATATACTTACCATAGTATTTCTGCTTATAGCACACTTGTAGAAGAAGCGAATTCTATTTCAGATCACCATAATATAGATTTAATTGTTATGGGTACAAAAGGGAAATCTAACGCTCGTAATATTGTATTTGGAAGTCAAACTTTTCAGGTTTTGAAATATGTCGAATGTCCTGTCTTAGCCATTCCTGAAAACTACAATAACACTCAGCCAAAGAAAATTCTGTTCCCTACAAATTATCTCATTCCTTATAAACGACGCGAATTGAAACTACTATCAATTTTAGCTAAATCATATCGAAGTGAAATTGATGTCGTTTACATAAGTACAAGCTCAAAATTATCTATTAGACAAGAAGATAATCAAGCCTTTATAAAAGACACCCTATCACCAAACAAAGTAAACTTTGAGATTGTAAACAGTAAAAAAGTTGCAGATGCTATTACTAGCTATATAGAAGAAAACGATATAGAAATGATAACCATGATAAATACGCAACATTCATTTTTAGAAGATATGCTGTTCCCGTCTACAATAGATAAAGTGAGTCTTGGTTTAGACATTCCACTTTTAGCATTTCAGAATGCGATTAGGAATTAATTATAACACAGTACAAAAAAAACAGAGCAACCAACCGTAATACAAAAAAGCAATTATGCCAAAAAACATCCTTTTACCTACCGATTTTTCAGATAACGCCTTGAGCGCTGCTATATATGCTATTAAATTATATGACAAAGAGCAATGTACATTTCACTTTTTACATTCTTCTGTAATAAAAGTGTCTTTAATGTCTAGTATGTCTAATAAACTCATACGTGTTATGGCAGAAAATGCAAGAAAGGATTTAACCGAATTAAAGGCAAAATTTGAAAAAAATTATGCTAATGAGAACCATTCATTCGAAGTTATATTAAGCACTAATGACTTACATAGTTCAATTGAAGCCATAGCAGAAAAAATAGATATAGATCTTATTATTATAGGTACAAAAGGAGAAACTAAAGCACAAGAAATAATATTTGGAAGTAATACCGTAAACGTGATTAAACATGCAAAAAAATGTCCTGTTTTGGTTATCCCAAATGACTATGATTTTGTAATACCTGAGCAAATCGCTTTCCCTACAGATTTTAATCGTGTTTATGGAGATGAATTACAACCTCTAAAACAATTAGCAGAACTACATAATTCTAAAATTAGGATTCTTCATATTAATAGCGAAGATGACATCTCAGAAGCTCAAAAACAGAACTTAACCTTATTAGAAATAGCCTTAGAAAATTACAACCCTAGTTTTCATTGGATGACTAATTATAATAAAAAAGCAAAAGCGATTCAAGATTTCACTGAAGATCTCAATATTAATATTCTTGTCATGGTTAATTACAACCATAGTTTTATTGAAAATATTATAAAAGAACCAATAATAAAGAACATAGGATTTCAACCTACGATTCCCTTTTTAGTTATACCACGAAAGTGACATAAATCATATTAATTTAAGAAGCCGTAAGTTAATTTTGTCATATCTAAGTTTATAGAAACATTATGAGACATCACATATTACTTCCAACAGATTTTTCAGATAATTCATGGGCGGCCATAAATTATACATTAAAATTATATGCTAACGAACCTTGTACATTTTACTTTTTACATGCGTGGTCTTTCGCAAACCAAACGTCTAGAACATATATCACTTCACATTTTATAGATATAAAAAAAGAAGAAGCAAAGCATCAACTTATTGACCTAAAAAACAAAATAGAGGCAGAAAGCACAAATCCTAAGCACAAATTTGAAACGATATATAGCACAGAACCGTTATTAAATACGATTGAAAGCACTATTAAAGAATTTGACATAAGCTTAATTGTAATGGGTACCAAGGGTGCTACTGGCGCCAAAGAATTCATTTTTGGAAGTAACACGGTAAATATCATTAACAAAATAAGACTTTGCCCTGTTTTAGTTATTCCAGACGCTTATGACTTTGTGAAGCCTGAACAAATTGCATTTCCAACTGATTTTAATAGATTTTATGGAGATGAGTTAGAGTCCTTACTACAATTAACCCAATTGTATAATTCGAAAATAAGAGTTCTTCATATTAATGTAAAAGACAATTTAACTGAAAAGCAGAATTATAATTTAGCCATGCTAAAAGCGTATATTGAAGATTGTCCAAGTTGCGTAGACTGGAGGCCAAATTTTGGAAGTAAAGAACAAACAATCACTGACTTTATTAAAGAGCTTGATATTAGTATTCTTGCAATGATAAACTACAAACACAGTTTTATTGAAAATTTCCTAAATGAACCTGTAATTCAGAAAATTGGATTCCATACTATCATTCCATTTTTGGTGATTCCAGAATTTAAATAAACCCTATTCTTTATAATAGTTCGCCTTACATTTTGTGGGCTTAACATAAAAAAACCGATTCATATGAATCGGTTTTTTTTATTATTTAAGTCTAGTATTTTACTTACTTCCAAAAGCCTTCAATCTCTTCTAAAGACTTCCCTTTAGTTTCTGGTATAAACTTATAGGTTACATATACAATGATTAAAATAAAGGCTATAAAGATATAATAAGGCAATGATCCATTCCATGGTGCACTATTATTAGTTTCACTTCCCATTACAACAGGGAAAGATTGTGACACCACATAATTGGCAGCCCATTGTGCAGCAACAGCTACAGACATTGCAACGCTTCGTATTTTATTTGGGAACATTTCTGATAATAAAACCCATACTACTGGTCCCATTGATAATGCAAACGATGCAATAAAAACTAAAACACCAATTAGAGATAACACACCTACATTTCCTTGTTGCAGAGTAACTCCTAAAAGTAAAAACCCAATGATCATTCCAACAGAGCCAATATAAAGCAATGGCTTTCTTCCAAATTTATCTACAGTAAACATAGCTACAAACGTAAATACCAAGTTTACAAAAGCCAACAATATTTGTTGTGCAAGTACATCTTCTTTTCCAAAACCAAGTGCTTTTTCAAAAATATCAGCACCATAATACAATACCGCATTGATACCTGTAAATTGTTGTAATACAGAAAGCACAGTACCGATAGCGATTATGACTAATATCCCTTTAGAGAAATAACTCACTTTAATACCATCATTAGTTTCATCTAAAGATTTCTTAATATTAACCATTTCTTCGGCGGCTAAGTCATCACCATTTATTTTCTGTAAAACAGCTAAAGCTTCTTTTTCTTTTCCTTTTAAAGCTAACCAACGCGGACTTTTCGGAACAATAAACAACAGAATTAAAAACAAAAGACTTGGTATTAATTCTGACCAAAACATTCGTCTCCACCCAAATTCAATATTTTCTTGTAGACTTAAGTCATTACCAATAAAATAAGTCGCTAAGAAAACCACAAAAAATCCAATTACAATAGCCAATTGGTAATAGGTCACCATACGACCTCTAATGTTTGAAGGTGCAATTTCTGCAATATACATAGGTGCATTCATCGATGCCACACCAATACCTAAACCTCCAATAATCCTAAAAACAACCAACATACTAACGGTTTGAGGGAATAGTTCTGGTAAACCCGATCCATAAGCAGAAACGGTAAAGAATATAGCCGAAATTATTAAAGATTTTTTTCGACCTATTTTAATACTTAAAGGTCCTGCAATAATAGCTCCTACAAAACACCCTAAAAGTGCACTACCAACAACCCAGCCTTTTAATGCATCGCTTAAATCGAAATACTCTGTAAGGTAAAACTGTGCGCCATTAATAACACCTGTATCGTAACCAAAGAGCAAACCTCCTAAAGCGGAAACCGCTGCAATTAATAATAAGAAAACACTTTTTTTCATTTTTAAATTTATTTAGTATTAGTTAGAGTCTTAGTTTATTTTACCTTTTATAAGCGCAATGTAATTAAAATTGGTAAATGGTCAGAAGGATAGTGCAAATTCCAATTATCACTTAATACGGCATATTTATTCACTTCAACATCTTCACTCACAAAAGCAAAGTCGATGCGTCTAGTAACGGGTTTATCAAATTGAAAGCCATTAAAAGTTCCTTCGGGACCAAAAACAACATGTGTTATATCTTTTGAATCTTTTAACTTCTCTTTTATATATTTTATACTGTCGTGATTGGGCTCCATATTAAAATCACCTGTTAAAACAACGGGATCATTCGCTGTATTGAGTTCCTTTATTTTTTCCATAATAATGATGGCACTGTTTTTTCTAGCTTCTTTACCAACATGATCAAAGTGCGTGTTAAATGTCCAAAATAGTTGTCCCGAAACTTTATCTTCAAATAAAGCATAGGTACAAACTCTATTACAAATCGCATCCCAACCCATTGACACTTTATCTGGTGTTTCAGATAACCAAAAGGTTCCGGATTCTATAATATTGAATTTATCAGTTTTGTAAAATAGTGCTGAATATTCCCCTGAATCTTTTCCATCATCTCTTCCAACTCCAACATAACTATAATCTACCAAAAGACTATCTATATCCTCCATTTGATTAGGCATTGCTTCTTGAACACCTAAAACATCGGGTTCGTAAAACTTAAGCTGATTGATAAAAAACGGCTTTCTATTTGTCCAGCTATTTTCTCCTTCTTTCGGATAGTCTAACTTAATGTTATAGCTCATAATAGAAAAATCTTGAGCAAAACAAATGCTAGAAAAAGCAAAACAGATGACTAATAAATACTTCATATTAAAAAATTATTCTACAAATATAACTTTGCTGTTTTCAGAAATTCCGTTTTCATTATATGCTTCTATCGTAAAATAACGGAAAAGCACAATCAATATCTTGATGAATACATTAGAAATGCAAACATGTTAACGCTTTTGTAAAAAATATAAGTCTCTTTAAATGACGTTTATCGCGAAAGCATTCTTTTGGCTGCATCACAAAAACTAACAAATAAAGAGACCTATGTTATAATTAATGTCTATTCTGGAGTTATTCTCATTGCATTTAAATAATAAAATTTATTGCCGTTGTTATTAGAATCCCCAGCTGACACTTTTAAGATGATTTTACCATCAGCATCAGGCTGTACATTAGAAATACAGATTGTATTTGTTGCATTATTCGCAGCATCTAAATTAGCCGATTGTTCAGTAGCACCAATAACAGTATACTTAGTATCTCTATTATCGCTCACACTATTTCTTGACCCAAAGAAGCAAAATTCATAGGTATCATTAGATTCGAAACCAGTAAATTCTATCACACTTTCTTCTAGTCCCGGATTTGAGCCCCAAGCTAATGCATGAGAATAAAAATTAGAACGTGATACTGTATCATCCATATTTAAATCTGTTGTTGTAGAACCTGCACCAGACGTATTATTTATTCCTCTAAAACGGGCCGTTGTTGTTGCTGCCACACCAGTAAATCCACCACTAGGATATAAAATGTTTGCGATTCCTGCTCCTTCTAAAAAGCTTGAATAGGCGTTCCATCCATCAGGATTGTCTGAGCTAGAAAAATTAATAAATACAGGTTGCGTAATAATACCATTACCTCCTGCTGTTTCATAATCGGTTAAAACCGTAATTTCATTTGGACTTAATACTGCTTCGTGTGCTGCATGTTGCGCCAATTCTCTATAATAAGGTAATATCCCTTCAGGCTCATAAGTATTCCCAATCACTGACTCTCCAAACAACATTTCGTACCAAGTACATGATGCTGTATATTGACCTAAATCGTTTAAGTGATATCCATCACGAGTAAAACCATCACCTAAAAAACTAGTTCTTCCATTTTGAATCGCCGTTGCTGCAGGAATCACCATATCTGTAGGCATTAAATTTTCTGCTTGACTGTAAGCTTCTATAATCCCATTATACATAGTCGTTTGATCATTATTATAATTTGCAAAACCAGAATGGGTTGAATTTTGAGCATAGGCCCAAGTTTTATGTAAAATATACTTTGTACATGGATTAGGATTTTGATTCTTTATAGTATTATATAAAGTTGGAAGCGGATTTATAAATGTATCAAAAAGTCCAGAATCATAACTAGCTTGCTGAAAACTGATATAGTCCCAATTTTCGTCAGCTACAGCCTCAGAAATTGAAACACCTGAAGTAACAGTACGAGTTCCATCTAAAGCAATTTTTCTATAACTATAACTGTTTGAGTTGCTTGTTGCATTTGAAGCATGCGTATCTAAATTTGCAGAACCGATATACATATTCCCAACTACAACTTGCTTACCTTCTGCATTAGCTAAGCCCCAAAAATAAGCTTCTAAAGCATCTTCTGAAAAACTATTACCAATAGCTAAGATTTTTATAATACCATCACTTTCATCATCAATAAGGATATCAACAGAAGATGAAACTTCACCATCATCTGAATTTAAACTTAAGGTTACAGTTCCTTCGGAAATTGTTTGAATAGATATCGCGTAAGTTAAAGGGTTTACTGTAAAATCAACTAAATTAGCAGGTTCTGCCGACCACGTATAGCTCCTTGCAGCAAAAATAACGCTATTAAATTCTGGAGTAATCGTATATTCACATCCAGACATCAACGTTACACCGTCTGGCAATATTGCTTCAGTTTCTACATTTAATGTTTCTTCACTTCCTAAAGGAGTAATATCGTCTTCTTTAGTACAGGAATTAAAATTGATTAAAAAGAGCACGCAAAAACAAAATTGCGCCAACTTCATTAACTTGCTGGTTGTTCGATTTTTCATAATTATATTTATTTAGTTAATATTTAGTTTTAAATTAAAATTAGTGTTCATGATATGGTTAAAATATGCGACACTATTATTCCACAAAAATCACTTCACTTCGTTCAGAAATTCCGTTCTCATTATACGCTTCAATAGTGAAATAATATGGTGTATCACGATCTAAAGAACGCATAAAATGTTCGTTAGCATCATAAACTTGCCAAGACTGATAGAGTTTATCTTCTGCAATTCCCCAACGAATATTATAGCCTTGAGCTCCTTCTATAGGATTCCAAGACAAGGATACATCTCTACGATCTTCTTCTCTTTTCACCTCGAGTCCGGAAACATTAGCTGGCTTTTCACCTAGTCCCAATCCAAATACTCTAAATTCTGACATTGCAAAATTTGCGCCAGGTACTTTTATATTATTATAACGTACATACTTTGCCTTTACAGCCTCATCCAATACGATGTAAGCATTTGGTGTATCCTTTTCACTATTGCTTCGGTCAACAACAGTTTGCCAATTTGCTCCATCTTCTGAAACCTCGATAGTAAATTGGTGCTTTAATCCTTCTACACGTGTGTAAATCACAGAATCATGATCATGAAAATTCAACTGAAAAGCATTAATGTTACCGGGCTTCTTCATTTCAATGGTTATCCATTGTTTATCGTCATTAGCGTCTGCGACCCAAAATGTTTTAGGGTTTTCATCCGTTAATATTTTAGACATTATTTCACCGTCCGTATTTTTCTCGAGTGGTAATTCGGTAACTTTTACTTCATCATCATTCGACGTAAATTTCATAATCTGCATTAACGACGATGATACCGTAACATCTCCTTTATAAGACAACAACATCCAACCATTGTGTTGTCCTGCTTTTGTAGGATGACTAGAACCAAAACGCGGATAATCTCCATAGGCTGTATTGGTATACATTAAACCATCTTCATCAAAATAAGTAGGAAACATACACAAACGACGTTCCCATTGCGCATTAGACGCCAATGCCATTGTTCCAAAATGCCAATATTGCCCATTAGTTTGTTTAACTGTTATGCCATGACCTGCACCATTGGTAAACCCACCAGGCTTAAAACTCATCGGATTATTTTTCATATATGTAAACGGTCCAAGCGGCGTATCGCCAATATAAACTCCATCTGCATACACATTAAATTGTGTGCCAGGTGCTGCATATTGTAAATAATATTTTCCGTTATGTTTGGTCATGGAAGCTCCTTCCATATAGCCTTCTTTTAAAGTCGGGTGAAAGTTATTTTCCCCAAAACGTTCCCAGCCATGCTCTTCTTCAACAAGATTGAATAATTCTTTCTGAACTCCTGTTTCTAAAAAACGATCATCTTTATTTAACATCTTTACACGAAGTGGATTCACATTAGAAGAGCCCCAATATAAATAGGTCTCTCCATCATCATCAATGAACAATTCCGAATCTTGAATATTAGTCGATATAGACGCAGTTGGTTCCCATTTACCACTTTTAGGGTCATCGGTATAAAGAATACTTCCGTAACCAGCAGGGTTACCAGCAAAATACACTAACGAATCTTTGTAATTAAAAGCTGTTGGTGCATTACTACCTTCAAAAAACCATTGCTGCGGCTTAATAAAAGTCCAATTAACCAAATCGGTAGAATGCCAATAGCCAAAAGAACGTGTGACAAACATGTAATACTCCCCTTTGAATTCTATAACAGCAGGATCGGCTCCTGAACGGTACGATTTATTTTGACTAGAATTATAAACCATATAGGTATAATCTATATCTAATGGATTGATATAGGTGTCAAGATCTTTTATTAATTCTGATTTCCCCTTGGTATTAGAAAGTTCTTCTGAACGCTGACTCTTATCATTATTACACGAAAAAAGAAATGCTATAGTGAATAGAAAAAGTATGTTTTTCATGGTTATTTAGTTCTTATAATTTTAGTTTGAATAACCTCTTTATTAAGCATCGTCTGTTCAAAAAAGCGGAATACCTTTTCTAAATCTTCAAAAGGAATTCGGGCAATCTCATGACCACCACCTTTGACGATATTGAAGGAATACGCGGTATCAAATTCTTCCAACTGATTTGCTATAACGTCAGAACCATCTAACATAATATAACCGTCTTTCTTTGGGTCACAATAATGATGTGAAGCTTTACTATATGGCACTAATCGATCGTCTGTTCCATGATATAATACTGCTGGAACTGCATTTTCTTCAGTAATATATCGCGCATCAACTACAGCACCTGCACAAGAAAACACTCCTGCAAATGAGACGTTATTATAAGCGTCTTTTTCCGTTACAAAATAATCCTTCATATACACAGCATTTAGTATGCCCTCTGCTCCTGCACTACTGCCTCCTGCTATAATTTTAGTAGGATCGATTTGTAACGATTGGGCATGTTCAACTAAGAATTTTGCAGCATCTAAATAATCGATTGTAGCTTGTTTAAAGGTTTCCATTTTCTCGTCTTTAGTGCAATCGCACCCAAAGCCAGTTGCTGTATTTTTTCTAAGTAAACGGTAATCGATAGAAACACCTATATAATTTTGTTTTTCAGCTGCATATTTAACCAGATTCGCATCATCTGGAAAGGCCCGATGACTACCAGAAAAGCCTCCTCCATGCATCCAAAGTAGTACTGGAAGTGAATCTGTTTTTTTAATAGTTTTCGGTGTGAACACATCCATTCTTAAGGTATCATTTCCTTTAATAGAATAGATTAAAGTCTCTTTTTTTTGAGCAGATAGACTAAAGGTGATAAGCGTTACAAGTGTGATTAGTATAGTTTTCATTTAGTTTATTTTATAAATTAAAATTCCACTTATTATAGTTTCATCTTCTGCAGAGCCCCAATCAGAATTAATAGATTTTATACGAACATCACTATTGCATAAAAAAGCCACACCTAACATTATATTAAAGAATAAAACTTTATATGTTGTTCTGTATGGCATAATTTGACTATTAATCTATTAAGTTAAATTAAGGACTTTGCATCCTTAAATAAAACCTTAAAAACCTGAATTTTTAAGATGTGTATTAATTATTTAAAAAATATTTTCTTTGTTTGTTCACGGTTATTAACGTTAATTTTCAAGAAATACATACCTGTACTTATTTGAGATTTACTTAAAGATCTCTCCCAATTAAATTGAAAATTCCCAGCGTCTTGCTCTCCATTAAATAGGGCTGCGACCGATTTTCCATTGATATCAAAAATCTCTATATTAAGCTTAGATTTTTCCTCAAGATTTATATTTAATTCAAGGATATCAGCAACTGGATTTGGATAAACACTCAACATCTGTTCTAATTTAAAATCACTAGTAGAAAGTGAAGTATCTGATGTTATCATTTCAATAGCACCTAAGTAGTAAAATCCCGATCCATTAGTATTATTTGGTCCTGGCTCAGCTGTTAAAGTAATTTCGCCACTTGAATTAGATTGAATATTAAGAACGTCTGCTGTTTCTGTAGTGTTGTTTGAAGAATTTAAAGTCACAATTTCAGTCGTTGAACCTACAACTGTATATTGCGCTTCTCTATTATCACTTACGCCATTTCTAGATGCAAAAATTGAGAAAGCATAATATTTTGAAGGATCTAAACCTGTTAAAATAAATCCTCCTGTTGGTTCTAAAGACCCACTAAAAGTACTAGTCTCCCCAAAAAAGCTATCTCTAGCTGCTGTATCAGGAAAAGGCAAGGAAGGATCTGGAGACGTATTTCCAGCAGTATTAACTGTATCAAAAGCATCATCAATGGTTAAACTAACGCCAGTACTCGCTCCATTAGAATCTATTAAATTTGTTGTTAAACCTACTGCATCAGCGGCATTCAATATGGAGATATTATTCCAATTGCCAACGGTTTCTTGGGTGTTGATTCCAAAATCAATATATGTGTAATCTTGTGCAAAAGACACATAGCTGATTAATACTAAAATAAATGTAATTTTTTTCATAATGTTTAAGTATTAGTTCATAAAAATTTTCATTGTATAAGCTATTTATATATTCACTTTAGTCTTATCATTTTAATAAAAACCTGATTTACAATACAAAAGGGTATAATGTATAAAAATCGCAATCTCAGAATCGTTTTACTTCGTTAACTCAAACTCTTTCATCATTTTAGTATCTGAATCCGTACCTACAAACACTTGAAACTGTCCAGGTTCCGCAACAAAATCTAAATCTGAATTATAGAATTTTAAATCTTCAACTGTTAACTTGAAGGTAACAGTTTTTGTGTCTCCTTTTTTAATTTCAATTTTTTGGAACCCTTTTAATTCTTTAACAGGTCTTGTTACCGACCCAACCACATCTCTAAGGTATAATTGCACCACTTCTTTACCATCGTAATCTCCAGAATTAGTAACATCTACAGAAACCTCTAAAACACCATCCATACCAATTGCAGATGCACTGATATTAAAGTTAGAATACTTAAACGTCGTGTAGCTCAACCCATAGCCAAATGGATATAATGGCTCGTTACGTACATCGATATAGTTACTTTTAAATTTTTCGAATTTACCCTCTTCATTTCCTAAAGGACGACCTGTATTTTTATGGTTGTAAAAAATTGGTACTTGACCAACATTTCTTGGAAAAGTTGCCGTTAACTTACCTGATGGATTAACATCTCCAAATAAAACATCTGAAATTGCTAAACCAGCTTCACTACCCGGAAACCAAACATTAAGTATAGCTGGTACGTTTTCATTCTCTTCAACTAAAACAAGCGGACGACCTGTAAACAGAACTAAAACCACAGGTTTTCCCGTTTTCAATAAGGCATTTAATAAATCTTTCTGTACCTGAGGAATACCTAAATCAGTCCTACTACTACTTTCACCACTGAACTCTGCAGACTCTCCAATTGTTGCTACAATAACATCAGACTTTGCCGCAATTTGAAGCGCTTCATCTAACAACTGCTTATCTGTGCGGCCATCCCGTGGAATATCTTTACCGAACATTGTTGCACGTTGTTCTAATTCTAAATTGTAATCAATATTGCTTCCTTTAGCATATAGCAAGGTGGCTTTATCACCTATAACTTCCGTTAAACCATCGAAAACAGAGTTCGATTTTTCTTGTTTTGTGGCTACACTCCAAGTTCCTGCCATGTTATTTCCAGCTTTAGCTAAAGGACCAATTAAACCAATAGTGCCAGCTTTTTTTATAGGTAATAATTGCGCTTCATTCTTAAGTAATACCATAGACTCGGCTGCCACTGTACGTGCAAATGCTTTGTTTTCTGGTGTAAAAATTTCAGTTTCAGATCTATTGACATCACAGTATTTGTAAGGATCATCAAATAATCCCAATTGAAACTTAGCCGATAACATTCGTCTTACTGCCGTATCAATATCATCCATTGAAACCTTACCGTTTTCATAAGATTCTTTCAGCGTTTTTACAAAAGCTACAGGTATTGAAGGTGAATCACCTGCCATATCCATATCCACACCTGCTTTTAAAGCTTGCTCAGAAACTTGATATTTATCTCCAACTCCATGTTCCGTCATTTCGTAAATTCCGGTATAATCAGTTACCACGAAACCATTAAAACCCCAATCATCTCTTAACAAATCAGTAAGCAACCACTTGTTTCCTGTTGCTGGAATACCATCAATTTCATTAAATGAAGCCATTACAGAACCCACACCTGCATCAACAGCAGCTTTGTAAGGCTCTAAATATTCATTATACATTCTAATCTTACTCATATCAACAGTGTTATAATCACGACCAGCCTCGGAAGCACCATAAAGCGCAAAATGTTTTACACAGGCCATCAACGTATTATTCTGACTTAAATCATCTTGTTGATACCCTCTCACCATAGCTTCAGCAATACGGCTTCCTAAATATGGATCTTCACCATTTCCTTCAGAAACGCGTCCCCAACGTGGATCGCGAGAAACATCTACCATAGGAGAAAACGTCCAATTAATACCTGCTGCACTTGCTTCTGTTGCTGCTACACGTGCTGTTTTTTCAATCATTTCTATATCCCAAGAACTAGACAAGCCTAATGGAATTGGAAATGTGGTTTCGTAACCATGAATAACATCCATTCCAAAAATTAAAGGAATTCCTAGTCTGCTTTTTTCAACAGCTATTTTCTGAACTTCATAAATCTTTTCTACCGTTTTGATATTAAACAAGCCTCCGACTTTCCCTTCTTCAATTCGTTTTCCTACATCAGATCCTTTTGCTGAACCTGTTGTTATATCTCCTGAAGTTGGTAAATTAAGCTGCCCAATTTTTTCATCAATGGTCATTAATTCTAAAATAGAGTCTACTTTTGAAGCAAAAGGATTCTCTGTCGTCATTCTAGATTCATCCACTGTATTAGTGCCCGAATTACAACTTGAAAGTAATATTGCTAAAAAAGCAATTGTGATTGTTTGAACGTTAATTAATCTCTTCATTATTTTAATTTAGTATTTGAAAAAAGCCAATTTAAAAGTTCTGGTTCTGCAAAAGCCGGATCCCAGCTATTATGGTTTGCAAAATCATATAAAGTCAATTTAGGAAACCCACCTGCACTTATTATGGCAGAAGCCATATTTAAAGATAATTTTGGATCGACCACATCATCTTTTGCCCCGTGTAATATCCATAAAGGGACAGTTTTTGCATATGCTGTTACTGAAGCTGGATCACCACCTCCACAGATTGGAATAGCCGCAGCAAACATTTCAGATTTTCGATAAATAATTTCAAAAGTTCCCATGCCTCCCATCGATAATCCCATAGAGTAGACCTGATCTGTTTTTACGTAAGGCTTAGCAACCATCTCGTCCATTAAATCCATTACTAATGCCATTGCAGTAGTTGGTGCCTCATTATATTTATACTTAAAGGTGATGGGTTTTGTTGAGCGATCTGCCTCTAACTTAGACCAATAATCATTTCTAGGAGATTGAGGAAAAATAACAATCGCAGGTAACGAATCCCTTATTGTTTCATTTAAAAATAACTTACTACCATGAGCGAGTTGTCTTTTATTATCATTTCCACGTTCACCAGCACCATGAAGAAATAATACTAGTGGATACGTTTTAGATTCATCAAAATCCTTAGGTAAAAGCATTCTGTAATTAAGCGTGTCTCCATTCACAATATGATTTTCGTATGAAAATAATTCTTTTGAAGATTCAGCTTGCTGCGCTTTTACAGCGCATGAACTAAAGATTACAACACTAAAGATTAAGGTTAACAATTGATGTTTCATATTCAGTTATTTTATTGTTTAATAGTTAAAGTCTAAAGCATCTAAGCCATTTTGAACATCTTCATTCTGCATAAATAGATCCCAAAACAAACCAGTTCTATAATTTTCGATCATAATAATTTCTGGTCCTTGATCAATGGCTAAGTAACGGTCGGTTACCCAGTCATTATACTGTGGACTAAAGGCATCATAAAAACCTGCTGTTCCGAATAAAATATCTTTTTTACTATAGAAATAATGCATTGCTGCTAATGATTTCTCTGGCGTATATGGAATAGAACTAATGGCTGCTGTTGGAGAAATAACACCCAAATCATTTTCAGGACTATGTGCCGAATAACCTACAGAGCCATCTGAATTTCGGCTATAACTGGCTGTTAAGCCCCAACAATTCTCACCATAATCTGCATAATTATTTGGATTGCTAACACAGTGTTGATAATTGATATTGGTATGGTTGACATTTAAATCCCAATAGTTAGCATATTGGTCTGAAAGGTTTGTTGGATTTAGGCCCAAGAACGAATAGTGTGCCCAGAATAACGGTCCAGTTCCAGAACCTGCATGGTCCAATATAAGTGGAATACCATATTGGCTTTCAGAAGTTACAATATTTCCATTGCTAGCCCAACCTTGATGGTACACTTCTGCCGGAATAGGGAAGTCCGGCGAAGCTGCACCTAAGATAAACGCTATTAGCGTTTCATTATATCCTTTGAGTTCTAAATTCATTGAAAAACCATTATCAGGACTCCAATGCCAATACAAGGCATTCTGATTTTGTGTGTACCAATTCCATTCCACACCTTTCCACAATTCGTCTGCTTGAGTTGCTAAGGCTATCTCTTCTTGCGTGCCATTTTTAAAATATTCTTTAATACATATTAAGCCTTGCGCAAAGAGAGCGGTTTCAACCAAATCACCCCCGTTATCTTGAGCACTGAAAGGAATAATACTTCCGTTTGTTCCATCAATCCAATGTGGCCATGCGCCATGAAAACGATCTGCGCTTTCAAAAAAGTCTAAAATTTTACTTAGTCTACTAATAGCTACAGTTTTTGAAACATAACCGCGCTCTATACCTACCAAAATTGCCATTAACCCAAATCCGCTTCCACCGGTGGTTACGACATTTTGGCTATTTGAAGGATCACTAGGATGGTAACGTTCTCTAGCTCCTCCTGAATTAAACTCCGCAAAATCCCAAAAATACTTGAAGGTTTTTTGTTGCGTTAAATCTAATAATTCTTCGTCCGTTAATGTATCTATTATTACAATTGGATCATCATCCGTTGGGTCAGGCTCATTAGGTTCTTGATAATTTGAACCGCTATCGTCCGTACCACAACTAAAACAGATTAATGCAACTATGAATAGGCTAAAAAATCTCATATTTTAATTCTTATTATATTTAAAATCTAACTTATCTAAGCCCGATTGTACATCTTTATTTTTCATGAATAAATTCCATAATAGACCTGTTCTGTAATTTTCAATCATCACAGGTATTGGACCCTGATCTATAGCTAAATAACGCGGTGTAGACCAGTTATGTTCAAAACTAAAAGCATCATATGGGCCGTATTTACCAACTAAGCTATCATGGTTTTTATAAATATTCTCTAAAACATTCATACTCTCTTTTGGAGTGTATGGAAATGAAGATAATGCAGCCGTTGGTGATATTACACCAACATCACTTTCTGGTCTATGTCCGTGATAACCTTTTATGGAATAGCTAGAAGTTAATCCCCAAAGACTATCTCCATATCCTTTGTAATGTTTTGGATTATCTACAGCATATTTGTAATGTATTTTGGCCTGATTCTGAGTTAATTTCCAATAATCCGCATACTGATCGGACAACCCATTAGGATTTAATCCTAAATACGAATAATGGGCCCAGAATAAAGGTCCAACGGAATGATTATCATGCTCGTAATAATTAAGCACAAGATCTTCTCCATAATATTTTTTATCAGATACGATTTTACCATTTCTAGCCCAACCTTTTTCGTAAACTGATTTGCTAATTGAGTGTGTTGGTGAGGCTGCCGCAAGAACATACATAATTAAACACTCGTTATATCCACCAACTGGGAAATTCATATCCCAACCATACTTTGGTGACCAATGCCAATACAAAACATCTTCACCGCCTTTGGTGTACCAATCCCATTCTACACTTTTCCAAAGTGCATCGATCTTAGCCACTAATTGTTTCTCTTTTTCTGTGTCTCCATTATAATACTCAGCAACTGTTAATAAGCCTTGTATTAGGAATGCCGTTTCTACTAAATCTCCACCATCGTCTTTTTTACTAAAAGCAAGTGCTTTACCTGTTTCACCATCTAACCAGTGTGGCCAAGCTCCATGAAAGCGATCTGCTTTTTCTAGAAAATCAACATTTTTAAGAAATCTATCTAAAGCTTCTTCCTTATTAATAAATCCTCTTTCTATACCCACTAAAATCGCCATTACACCAAATCCACTGCCACCAATTGTAACAGTTTGTTTTGGTGATAAGGAGTAATCATCATCTAAATGCAAACGCTCTCTAGCCAAACCCGAATTAGGTTCTGCACCTTCCCAAAAGTAGTTGATGGTTTGGTACTGAATAGTCTCTAAAAGACTATTCTCCGTAAGCTCTACCTGAGGCTGCACCACCACCTTTGACGGTTGCTCTTCACCTTGTTTACAGGCAAAAATCGCCAAGGCCATGATTAAAATGGTAATATTAAATGCCGAAAATTTCATGTGTGATTTTTATAAATTTAACTGCATCTAATACGTTCTAGATGCAGTTAATTTAAAGACTAATTCAAATATAAAGGGTTTTAATTATTTGTCTCCTTTTCCAAAAATTACCAATTAGGGTTTTGAGTCATTTCTGGAGTTTGGTTGATCTGAAGTGATGGAATAGGAAACAATTCGTGCTTACCTACTTCAAATGTTTTCCCATCAGCCGCCATTGCACTTTGAGCTTCACCGGTTCTAACAATATCAAACCATCTGTCATGTTCAAAAGCCAATTCTAATCGTCTTTCATTCCAGATATTTTCATAAGTTGGAGATGCAATAGGAGTAAGATTAACTCTACTTCTAACTCTATTTAATGGAGTAGCCGCGTCAGCACCAACATGAAGAGCTGCTTCTGCCTGAATTAATAATACTTCAGCAAAACGAAGTATTCTAACATTTTTATCCCCATCACTAGCACCAGCATTAGCGCTTGAGTATGCTTTCTCATTATACATTGGGTTTTCTGTAGAAGCACTTACTTCTCTTCCATCCCATAATGTTTCACCCGCAAAAATAATAGTGGCATCTCTTCTGATAGCATCTCCTTCTGCATTAAAAGCATTTAATAGGTTCTGTGAAGGAATATTGAATCCCCAACCCCATCCGCTAGTACCTCTGGCACCTTGAACTTGCGAATATTGCTGTACACCATGTGCTATAGACTCACCTCTTCCTTGCACTTCAAAAAGAGATTCTATACCATTCTCTTGAGATGCTCTCCATAACTCCTCATAATTAGGGTGCAAATCATAATTTCCACCTGTAACTACAGCAGTAGCCATATTATAAGAATCTTGCCATTTTTCGTCATATAAGTAAACTTTAGCCAATAATGCCTGAGCCGCACCTTGGGTTGCTCTTCCTAAATCAGCACTAGCATATTCACTCTTTTTAGGTAACAAGTCAATGGCATCCAATAAGTCTTGCTCAATAAATTCATAAACATCAGCTTTAGGTTGACGCACAACATAATCTACATGTTGTAGAGGCACATCGCCAAAAGAACGCACTAACCAAAAATAGTTTAGAGCTCTTAAGAACTTAGCTTCACCAATAAGTCTATCTTTATAAGCTTGATCTGTTAAACCGTAATCTGATGTGTAAGTTATAGCAATACTCGCTCTTCCAATACTTTTATACCAATGTTCCCACATCGCTAAAATTGAAGGCCCTGTAGTAGTATGCTCTAAAGCATCTAATAAGTGTTTATCTGCACCTGTATCTGATGCTGAACTTCCTTTATCTGCATTATCAGATATAATTTCTGTAACTCCTAAATAAGAGAACGAATAGTCCCAATCTGTTAGCATACCATAGATCCCATTGACCATTTGTTCTGGCACTACAACATCACCACTATCAGCGGCATCTATTTCTGCTCTACTATCTACGTCTAAATAATCATCGCTACAATTTGCTACTAAAAGCAAAGTGAAAAGCAACGTTCCGAATTTTATTGTTTTTAGTTTCATTTTTAATTTTTTTTTATAGTTCAATATTAACACCGAATAAAAATGTTTTAAGAGTAGGATAAGCAGATAGCTCTATACCACCTGTACCAGCTGAAGAACCAATAATTTCTGGAGTAAATCCTGAATATTTAGTAAACATAAATGGATTTTGAGCTGTAGCATAAAGTCGAATAGAACTTACACCTTGCAAAACATTTTTCAATGTATATCCTAACGTTATGTTGTTGATTCTAAAATAATCACCATCCTCTAAGTAATAGCTAGAAGCATAAGAATCTCTATTGGCTCCTGGATTAGTATTTGTAGACCCTTCTCCTGTCCATCTGTAGTTAAATACATCTTCTGCTATATTTTCACCACCATTAATACGTGTTCCTTTTAATCCATTGTATATTTTATTACCGCCAGCACCATAGCCTTCAATGATTAAATCTAAATTTTTATAATTTAAACCTAAAGTAAGTCCATATGAGTATGTTGGTAAATAAGAACCGAAGAATTTTTTATCCTTATCATCAATAACACCATCGTCATTTAAATCCGAATATTTTAAATGCCCAGGTAATGCACCTGAAATACTTGCACCATTGTCTATCTCTTCTTGAGTTTGCCAAACTCCTTCAACATCATACATCCACCAAGAGTAAAGTGGCTGCCCTTCTTCTAAACGTTTTGTAATTTGTCCATTACTTAAACTTCCGCCCACTTGACCATCATAAGCAGACTTTACGTTTTCAACGTTATTCTTATTAGTAGAAAATATAGCACCTACGTTATACGATAAATCATCGGTGATATAATCTCTCCATTTTAAATCAATTTCAATACCCTTATTAGTTACTTCAGCACCATGATCATAAAAACTACCAGATCCTTCTGTTGTATAAACTGGTGTTACTAATAAAATAGCATTCTTAGTATTTCTATCGTAGTAATTAAACTCGGCACTAAGCTTATTATCAAACGCAGTTAAATTAAAACCAGCATTTAGTTCTTCAGTAATTTCCCAAGATATAGGAAGTATTCCTGCTCCATATGCTGCACCAAAAACTAAATCTTGATTTGCTCCAAACACATAGTTTACACTACTACTGCCCGTACCAGTTGTTATTGTCGTTTGATTAAATGGTACTCTTGAATTACCTACTTGTCCCCATCCTGCTTTTAACTTAAGAAAGTTAATAAATGAAACATTAAAAAAGTCTTCATTAGAGATTGTCCAACCTGCACTCAATGCTGGAAAGTTGTCAAAATAATCTTCGTTACTATCATTTTTAAAATTACTTGTACCGTCTCTTCTGATATTTGCTTGTAAGAAATACTTACCGTCATAATTATACATTACTCTACCAAAATAAGATTGTTCTCTTGTTGGCGTAGAATAAAATTGCGACACCACTTTTTCATAACCATCATCAGCAAAGTTAATACTCCAATAATTTTCTTGAGAAGGCACTCCGTACCCTAAAGCATACATTGTAAAAACATCATTTCTCTGTCCTCTAGAAAATCCTGCAACAGCATTAACATTATGCACAGAATTAAACGTTTTGTCAAAGGTTAAAAACCCTTCTAAATTGTATCTATAACTTTCTGAACTTGTATAAGACAAACTATTGTTGGCATAAGTTGTTACCTCAGGATTATTATCTTGATTGATTTGAAATTCTTCATCCGTTCTAGTAGGGTCGCTAATTAACCACAAAGCTCTTGTATCATTAAAGCTTCTACTTTTAGAATACGATTTTGTTCCTGTATATCTACCAGAAGCTTTTAAATAATCTGTGATATTAAAATCTGCTTGAAAACTACCTTGTAAATCTGTAGTGTTATTTACTTGGTTTGTATACTCCACTGCAGCGATTGGGTTACCCACTGAGTTTAAAGACCCAATAACATCTGTATTTGCCCCTAAATACGTTGCAATACCAGTGGTTTGGTTCCAATATGACTGACCGTATTGACCACTTTCATAATACACAGGAATAACTGGTGCTTGTCTATAAGCTGAGTTAAAAGCATTAAATGGCTTAGGTAGAGATTTTATAAAAGACGCACTTAAATTAGTACTTAGTGTTAAACGATCTTCAAATAAATCGACACTATTGTTAGCTCTAATTGTATTTCTGTTATAATCATGATCATCTAAAACACCATCTTCACTATAATTATTAAAACTAAAAAAGTATTTTATATCATCGCTCGCACCAGAAATAGCTACGTTATTAGAATTACTAAATCCAATATCTGTTAACTCTTTATACCAATCCGTGTCATAAGGTTGATCTTGAGATAAAAAAGTTGTTTCCCCATTCATAAATTGGTTTTCGTTAAAATACCTTACATATTGACTTGAGTTAGCCATCTCAACAGGATTTAGCATTGATTTAGCTCCGTAGTATGAAGATAATTCAACTTTCATTTTTCCTTTTTTACCACTTTTTGTCGTTACAATAACAACACCATTTGCAGCATTCATACCATAAATACTTGCAGATGCAGCATCTTTAAGAACATCAAAGGTTTCAATATCTTCTGGGTTAATATTAGTAATACTGTTCACTTGAACACCATCTACAATATATAGTATGTTACTACCTGCGGACGCTGTACCAATACCTCTAATGATAATATTAGGCTCGCTACCAGGAGCGTTGGTGTTAACAATATTTACACCTGTCATTTTCCCCTGAATGGACTGAAGTGCATTTACAGCAGGCTGCTTAGTAATTTCAGCACCCGAAACACTGGCAATTGCACCAGTTACTTCTTTACGCTTCTGAGTTCCATAACCAATAACAACTACTTCACTAAGACTTTCTATGTCATCAAATAGTGAAATATCAATTTTTGATTCATCTTTAACTGTAATGATCATTGTCTCAAAACCAATATAACTATATTCTATTTGGTCTCCTTTATTTACTAATAAGGAGTAATTACCTTCAAAATCCGAAGTCGTACCTGTACTCGTACCCTTAATTACAATACTTACTCCTGGCAAAGGCATTCCATCGCTTTTAGTTGTTACAACTCCATTAATCTCAATTTGCTGTGCCATAGCACAAATTGAAACAAAGAGCATCAACAATAGACTGATTTTTGTTTTCATAAAATTGATTACTATTTAAATTAGACTGTTAGTTTATTTGAGTGACCAAGTTATAATCTAATGTTAAATCCTATTAAAATCTATTTACATTTTAAATACGTCATACATAACTCGGAAAGTTAAAAAGTGTTAATAAAACACGTTATGACGTACTATAAAGCTACAAAAAAATCGTTGTAGTAGAAACATAATTAACAAAGTGACGTATTAATGACGTAGCGAGTATTTCTAATAAAGTAGGAAAATACCTCTAATTTTTAATATTTAACAAATAATCAACTAAAGAAATGTCATTTTCTAAATTTAATTTCTTTTTTAATCGATATCGGTGAGTTTCAACACCTCTTACTGAGATATTCATAAGTGGTGCAATTTCTTTTGAAGATAAATTCATTTTGATGTAAGCACAAATCTTTAAATCTTTAGGTGTAAGCTTAGAATGCTTAAGCTTTAATGCTTCAAAAAACTCATCGTGGACCTGACTAAAATTATTCTCAAACACTTCCCATTCGTCTTTTAAAACAATAGAATTATCTAATTTCTTTACGAGCTTTTTATACGAGTAGTAATTACTAAAACCATCTTTATTTATTGTTAAATCCTTTTTTATATCTTGAAGTGTTTCATTTTTCTTAACTAATGCCATCGCATTATTCGCTAATTGCTTACTCTTGAGTTTGATTTCATTCTGTAAGGATTCATTCTTTAACTGAACGATGCGCTTTTCATTTTCTAAGGTTTTTTCTCGCAATAGCTTTTGCTGCTCTTTTTGATATTTAATTTTAATAATGCGCTGTTCTTTTGCTATTTTTTTATTGTGAAGTGTATAAAATATAAATATGATTATCCCCGCTAAAAGCAAATACAACAAATATCCTAAGGTATCTCTGTACCATGGCGGATATACATCTACCCCTAAAGATTGAATTGGAGATACATTTCCTGCATTATCACTAGTTCTAAAAGAAATCGTATAATCACCATCTATAAGGTTTGAAAATTCTACTTTATTACCATCAATGGCAAACCACATATCATTTGCTTCATCCACCTCCGCTTCTGAAATACGATATTCAAAAAAATGATTTAACGACTCTGAAGACGATAACTCTACCGTAATACTTTCTTTAAATTTAAAATCTACCGCTTCATCGTCAATAGCAGAAACACTAAGTGGAACACCACTTATGGAAATAGTCTCAATGTTTGGCATATATAAATTAACACTTGCGATAGACGTATTATTTATCATCATAAATCCATTATCGAGATTTAAAGCATAAATAGAATCTTTAATCTTAGAAACGTTTTCGTAACCAACTATATACCTATTTTTTAAAAAAATGTCGTTCAAATAAAAATCCTCGAGCCTAGTATCAAATGACTTAAATTCTATGAACCCTCCTTTATTTTTTAGAGCGAACATAGCTGTATCGTCTTCAGAAATAATATAACTATTCTTTCCTAACAACTCATTGAGCAACTCATACGGGACTATAGAATCCAAAATAGGCTCATATTTTTGCCAGCCTTCATTAGATTTAAAACTAATATTATTCTTAATATTATAAACACGAATGTTATAATTAGAGCTTATGCCTTTATCATGATAGTCTTCTACTCTAGTTATTGTATTATAGTTTTCATCAAAATTAACCTTATAAACACCCTTAGTTGCATGAGCAACCCATGCCGTATATGGATTTTCAAACACTAAAAAACGTGAAGGAACTGTGGTCTTGCCAAGATGTTTTACATGCCATTTTCCTGAAATTTTTTCAAATTTTACTAAACCAGAATATGTCCCCTGAATATAAGTATGTTCTCGTTCTGGCACTTTTTTAATAGTCCACCCCCCAGTATATGTAGAAATATTAGTCCATTTATCCTTATCAACTATAAACGTACCTTCATTATGACCACAAAAAAGCTCGTCTTCAATAATTTCTAAATCCCAAACCTGACCTTGTGATCCTTCAATAAATTGTAGCTTCTCCTTTTCATCTAAATAAAATAATCCTGTATTGGTTCCGATATAAATAACCTCCTTATATCTTACAATATCATAAACAGCACCCAACTTACCTGAGACATCATTATAAAAGTAATTACTACTATTGAGTTCAATATTAGCTATCCCATTATCTAGGCCCAACCAAAGGTTATCTGTTTTATCTATCGACTGGCCTAAAACAGTATTATTGAATAACCCGTTTTCTTTACTAATATGAAACTTAGACCTCCCATTATTATCCGTTAAAAACACACCATCCTTTATGGTTCCAAAAACCATATCTCCATTACCTAAAATAGAAAATGCATTCAATTGATGTAGTCGAATTTGCTCATTAATTTCAAAATCAGTTGGAATTAACCGACCATTATCTAGGAAGAAACTACCTCTTAAAGAGGTCATTAGCATAAGCTTACCCTTATACTGATTAATAGAAACAATTTTAGTATC
Organism: Winogradskyella thalassocola; assembly: GCF_900099995.1. Lineage (GTDB taxonomy): Bacteria > Bacteroidota > Bacteroidia > Flavobacteriales > Flavobacteriaceae > Winogradskyella > Winogradskyella thalassocola. The sequence goes on along the minus strand of NZ_FNCZ01000001.1, from coordinate 1,296,595 downwards.
TAATAATTTTTCATCAAAATAATAAGGCTCTAAAGTGTTATCTTTTAATAAAAATACACCTTGATTTAAAGTACTTATATATAAATTATCTTCAACTACACTACAAGAAATAATAACAGAGCTCGATCTTAACCGCACGACATTCTCAAAATCATAGACATAAATATTTGAAAATGACCTAAAAATCATTTTACCATTAAAACTTACTATTTCCCAAATTTCTTCATTTGGAGAAATTAAATCAAGAACAGTATCGCTTAAGGAATAATACTTAAGATACCCAAATTCATCTTTCTTCCAATACCCGAACTCCTCATAAGACCCAGTATAAACGATTTCATCAACAGCCAATACAGATCTTACTATAGTCTTATTAGGTAATTGATGGAATTTCCAAACTAAACCGTCATATTCTAATAATCCACTATTATTAGCAACATAGACTTTACCATTATCAGCTCTAGAAATGTCCCAATTTTGATTACCTGCTTTATACTCGGCCAAAGTAAAATTATGGATGTTTGGAGAGAATTGACTATAACAGTCTGAAGAAAAAACAATTAAGAAAAGTAAAAAAAATAATATTTTTTTCATGTAGCAACAATATACAAATTTTATGAAAACGCTTTAAAAATAAGAATTTCATTCAACGTGACTGCACTTAGAGAAACAATTCGTGATATAAAAAAGACCCAACCGAAGTTGAGTCTTTAATCAATTAGTATTTAGATGTTATTATTTCTTAGCCATCAATACATCATTAATAATATATACTATTCCGTTTGATGCATCAACATTTCCTTGTACAACTTGAGATTTTTTACCTCTAGAGTCTTGTATTACATATTGATCACCATCCATCATAGCTGTTAATTCCTCACCGCCTACGGTTTTAAAGGTATATTTACCTTTCCCACCTTTAATAGCTTCCATCAGTTTATCCGAAGTTATTTTTCCAGATACTACATGGTATTTTAAAACATTTTGAAGACCTACTTTATTCTCAGGTTTCATCAAATTATCTATTGTACCTTCTGGTAGCTTAGAAAATGCCTGATTAGATGGCGCGAAAACAGTATAGTTTCCAGGTTCTGACAACATTGTCGCTAAATCTGCAGCCTTCAATGCAGCTACTAAAGTAGATAAATCACCATTAGACATTGCTTTACCAGCAATACTAGTTTCCATGGCCATTGCCTTCTTTTCCTCTTCTTCCATCTTTTTCATTTCCATCTCACGTTGTTGGTTAGCCTCCATTTCAGTTTTTTCAGCTTCCAACTTCATCTCCTCTGCTTCTTTTTTTCCATCATTACACGCAGTTAACACTACAAATAACATTAGCGTTACTGTTCCTAATATTCTATTCTTTTTTAATTTCATAATTAAATTTTATTTATTGGTTATACTATATATACGGTAATACACGCCTTTGGATTTTACCAACATCGGGTTTAGTACAATTTTAACAAAAAATAGACTCCTTATTTAAGCTCATATTAAAAGACTCAAGCCATTTTTTATACAAAAAATTCACACACTTGAACATCATAATTATTTAGGTTTAAAATATTGATTTACAGATTTTTAAGTCAAGGTTAATACTATTGAATTTAGATTAACTTATAGAACACTCCGAATGAAACATAGCATATCAAGTACTTTAGTTTCTGCAAATCGATGTTGCACACCTATTTATTATGAGCGAATTAAACAAATACAGTAAAACAGTTACACAAGATCCAACGCAACCAGCGGCTCAAGCCATGCTGCATGCTATCGGATTAACCAAAGAAGATTTCTTTAAACCAATCGTCGGTATTGCAAGTACAGGTTACGAAGGTAATCCTTGTAATATGCACCTTAATGACTTAGCCAAACTAGTTAAAGAAGGTACAAAAAACGAAGATGTGATTGGGTTAATTTTTAACACCATTGGTGTGAGCGACGGTATATCTATGGGAACACCAGGAATGCGTTACTCACTTCCTTCTCGAGATATTATTGCGGATTCAATGGAAACCGTAGTCCAAGCCATGAGTTATGATGGGCTAATCACAGTCGTAGGATGTGACAAAAACATGCCTGGAGCATTAATGGCTATGATTCGTTTAGATAGACCAAGCATCCTAGTTTATGGAGGCACAATCGATTCTGGCTGTCACGAAGGAAAAAAGTTAGATGTTGTTTCTGCTTTTGAAGCATGGGGAAGTAAAGTTGCCGGAACCATGGACGAAACTGAATATCAAAGTATCGTTGAAAAAGCATGTCCTGGAGCTGGAGCTTGCGGAGGGATGTACACTGCAAACACCATGGCTTCCGCCATTGAAGCTCTAGGGATGACTTTACCTTTTAATTCATCAAACCCTGCGTTAAGTGATGCTAAGAAAAAAGAATCCGTAAGAGCTGGTGAAGCTTTACGCTTATTATTAGAAAAAGACATAAAGCCCTCTGATATTATTACCAGAAAATCTTTAGAAAATGCAGTAAGACTAGTGACTATTTTAGGAGGTTCTACAAATGCTGTCTTACACTTTTTAGCCATTGCTAGAGCTGCGCAAATAGATTTTACACTAAAAGATTTTCAAGCAATAAGTGATAACACGCCATTTTTAGCAGATTTAAAACCTAGCGGAAAATACTTAATGGAAGATGTTCATGCCGTTGGAGGCATTCCTGCAGTATTAAAATACCTCTTAAAGAAAGGCATGATTCACGGAGATTGTTTAACTGTCACAGGAAAAACAATTGCAGAAAACTTATTAGATGTACCAGATCTTAAAGCAGGACAAGACGTTATAAAACCTATTGAAAAACCTATCAAGATTTCAGGACATTTAAGAATGCTCTACGGAAATTTAGCTACCGAAGGCAGTGTAGCTAAAATTACAGGTAAAGAAGGACTATGTTTTAGAGGGAAAGCCAAAGTTTTTGAAGGAGAATATGCCGCAAACGATGGTATTAGAGATGGTAAAGTTGAAAAAGGCGATGTTGTCGTCATTAGATATGAAGGTCCAAAAGGCGGACCAGGAATGCCAGAAATGCTAAAACCAACGGCTGCCATTATGGGAGCAGGTTTAGGTAAAGATGTAGCGTTAATTACAGATGGACGTTTTTCAGGTGGAACACATGGTTTTGTTGTTGGTCATATTACACCAGAAGCACAAGAAGGAGGTACAATCGCCGTCGTAAAAGATGGAGATATTATTACCATTGATGCAGAAACCAATTCAATCTCATTAGAAGTCTCAGAAGAAGAACTTCAGAAAAGACGTCAAAATTGGAAAGCGCCAGAATTAAAATTTGAACGTGGTGTTCTATATAAATATGCGAGAACAGTATCATCAGCATCTAAAGGGTGTGTCACGGACGAATTCTAAAATAGTCCTTTAAAAAAGGAATTTCCTAGTCGAGAAAGTAGAAAGCCTTTCGATTATAAGAGAATTAAGATATAAGAATTGAATAACCAATCTAACGTCCTACGAGATGACAGATTTTAAAATGAGATTCCCAATTTAACGGGAAGTAAAAACATGAAAGAAACTCAAACCATACAAAATAACACTAAAACTACCGAAACGACAGAACGTATTTCTGGTAGTGAGGCTGTAATTAAATGTCTATTAGCCGAAGGTGTTGATATACTATATGGATATCCTGGTGGAGCCATTATGCCAGTTTATGATGAATTATATAAGTATCAAGATAAAATTCATCATGTACTAACACGTCATGAGCAAGGTGCCACACATTCCGCACAAGGTTATGCTCGTATTTCAGGTAAAGTTGGTGTCTGCATGGCCACCTCTGGACCTGGAGCAACCAATTTAATTACGGGTATTGCAGATGCACAAATCGATTCTACTCCAATGGTGTGTATCACTGGTCAGGTAGGTTCGCATTTATTAGGAAGCGATGCGTTTCAAGAAACTGATATTGTAGGAATCTCTACACCAGTCACCAAATGGAATTGTCAAGTTACTAAAGCATCTCAAATCCCTGAGGCTTTTGCTAAAGCATTTTACATTGCAAGAAGCGGAAGACCAGGACCTGTTCTAATTGATATTACTAAAGATGCTCAGTTTGAGGAATTCGATTTTAAATACGAAAAATGTAAAGGTATTAGAAGTTATAAACCAGTTCCTGATACGGATGAAAACTCGTTAAAAGCTGCAGCAGAACTCATCAATAACGCAAAGAAACCATTAGTGGTTTGGGGACAAGGAGTCATTTTAGGAAAGGCTGAAGAAGAATTTAAAGCTATAATTGAGAAAGCCGGGATTCCTTCTGCATGGACTATTTTAGGAGCTTCAGCGATTCCTACTTCCCATCCATTAAATGTTGGAATGGTTGGTATGCACGGTAATTATGCTCCAAATGTTTTAACTAACGATTGTGATGTTTTAATTGCTATCGGAATGCGTTTCGATGACCGTGTAACCGGCAATTTAGAAACGTACGCAAAACAGGCAAAAATCATTCATTTTGATATTGATCCTGCGGAAATAGATAAAAACGTAAAAACAGATGTTGCCGTTCTAGGTAATGCAAAAGTTAGTCTAAAAAGTTTGTTACCATTATTGCATGAAAATTCTCATAATGATTGGCATCAAAAATTTAAAGATTTATATAAAATAGAATACGAAAAAGTCATTAAAGACGATTTGCATCCTACAAAAGAAGGCTTAACTATGGCTGAAGTGTTGAAAGAAATCAACATTCAAACCAAAGGAGATGCTGCCATTGTAAGTGATGTTGGTCAGCACCAAATGATTGCTTGTCGTTATGCCGAATTCAACAAAACCAAAAGTAATATTACCTCTGGTGGGTTGGGTACTATGGGATTTGCTTTACCAGCAGCTATTGGTGCAAAAATGGCAGCGCCAGACAGAGAAGTTGTAATGATCGCTGGTGATGGAGGTTACCAAATGACCATTCAAGAATTAGGGACTATTTTTCAACAAAAAGTACCTGTAAAAATTGTGGTATTAAATAACGAATTCCTTGGTATGGTACGCCAATGGCAACAGTTGTTTTTCGATAAGCGATATGCCTCAACAGAAATGACAAACCCAGATTTTGTAGCCATTGCAAAAGGCTATTCTATTGAAGCTAAAAAAGTAACCGAACGTAAAGATTTAAAAGCTGCCGTAAAAGAAATGATTGACTGTGAAGGTCCTTATTTCCTAGAAGTTAGAGTGGAAAAGGAAGGTAATGTATTCCCAATGATTCCAACAGGCGCAAGTGTTTCAGATATAAGACTCGATTAATTATGGAAAACGAAATAAAACAATTCACCATTTCTATATATACAGAAAACAATATTGGATTATTGAATAGAATTTCTGCAATATTCCAAAGAAGACACATGAATATTGAAAGTTTAAACACATCACCATCAGAAATCGACGGTGTTTCAAGATTCACAATTGTCGTCAATATTACCGAATCTCAAATGAAAAAGATTCAAGGTCAGATTGAAAAGCAAGTCGAAGTTATCAAAGCCTATTATCATACGGAGGAAGAAATCATTTACCAAGAATCTTGCATCTTCAAAATGAGATCTAACTTATTGTTTGATGAACGTCAGATTCAAAATATAATTAAGGAAAGCAACGCTAGAATTGTCACCGTAAATCGTGATTTCTTCGTTATAGAAAAATCAGGCAGAAAGGAAGAAATAGATTTATTACACAGAGAATTAACCGTTTTCGGAATCATGCAATTTACACGTTCAGGACGCATTGCTGTAACTAAAGACGAAATGAAAATATCAACAATGCTATTAGCATTAGAACAGTAAAAAAAATTAGAAACAATGTCAAATTATTTCAACACATTACCATTAAGAGAACAATTAGATCAGTTAGGAAAATGCCGTTTTATGGACGCCTCAGAATTTGAAGATGGCGTAAACGCGTTAAAAGGAAAGAAAATAGTAATTGTTGGTTGTGGTGCTCAAGGCCTAAATCAGGGATTAAATATGAGAGATTCCGGATTAGACATTTCTTATACGTTGCGTCAACAAGCTATTGATGAAAAACGTGATTCTTATAAAAACGCAACCTCTAACGGATTTACTGTTGGTACGTACGAAGAATTAATTCCAACAGCAGATTTAGTGTTAAACTTAACACCAGACAAGCAACATACTAACGTTGTAAAAGCTATAATGCCTTTAATGAAAAAAGGAGCAACATTAAGCTATTCTCATGGTTTCAATATTGTTGAAGAAGGCACCAAAGTTCGTGAAGATATCACTGTAATTATGGTGGCACCAAAATGCCCTGGAACTGAAGTAAGAGAAGAATATAAAAGAGGATTTGGGGTACCAACATTAACTGCTGTACACCCAGAAAATGATCCTGAAGGAAAAGGTTGGGCGCAAGCAAAAGCTTATGCAGCCGCAACTGGAGGTCATCGTGCAGGTGTATTAGAATCGTCTTTTATTGCTGAAGTAAAAAGTGATTTAATGGGAGAACAAACCATACTTTGTGGACTACTGCAAACCGGAGCCATTTTATCGTTTGACAAAATGGTTGAAGAAGGTATCGAACCTGGTTATGCGGCGAAATTAATTCAGTTTGGTTGGGAAACCATTACCGAAGCATTGAAGCATGGTGGAATTACTAACATGATGGATCGTTTATCTAATCCTGCTAAACTAAAAGCATTCGAATTATCTGAAGAATTAAAAGGTATTATGCGTCCGCTTTTTGAAAAGCATATGGATGATATTATTTCTGGACACTTCTCTCAAACCATGATGGAAGATTGGGCAAATGACGATATCAACTTATTAACTTGGAGAGCTGCAACTGAAGAAACTGCCTTTGAAAAAACAGAATTAACTTCAGATCATATTACAGAGCAAGAATATTTTGACCATGGAGTATTATTAGTCGCTTTTGTAAAATCTGGTGTAGAACTCGCTTTCGAAACTATGGTAAGTGCAGGTATTATTGAAGATTCTGCTTATTACGAATCTTTACATGAATTACCACTTATCGCTAATACTATCGCAAGAAAAAAATTATTTGAAATGAACCGCGTCATTTCTGATACAGCCGAATATGGGTGTTATTTATTTGATCATGCATGTAAACCGTTATTAACGGATTTCATGAAAACAGTCGATACATCAATCATTGGAAAATCATTTTCAAAAACAACAGGAGTTGATAACATTGAATTAATCGCTGTTAATGACGCGATTAGAAATCATCCTATCGAAGCTGTTGGTCAACGTTTACGTGCGGCAATGACAGCAATGAAAGTGATTAAAACTGATGATGTAAAAGCATCTGTTTTAGCGTAATAAAAATTATCCTGCAAGGTTTCAAAAACCTTCTAGGTTTAAAGATAAAAAAAACTCTGTTTACTGCGAAAATTAAAACTTCGTAGAACATTAACTTTAAGATTTAATGAAAGTAGGTCATTCTCAAGAGATTCCTGCTTTCGCAGGAATATGGAAACCAAAACCACATACAGACCAACATTAAAAGCCATTGAAGCTGCAGCAGAAAAATTACAAGGCATTGCATCCGTAACACCTTTAATTAAAAATGCACGATATTCTAAAGATTTTGATGCTAACATTTACTTCAAAAGAGAAGATCTACAAGTTGTGCGTTCTTACAAAATCCGTGGTGCTTATAATAAAATAGCCTCTTTAAGTCCTTCTCAAATTAAAAATGAGATTGTGTGCGCCAGTGCAGGAAACCACGCGCAAGGTGTTGCGATTTCATGTAAGCTTTTAAAAATAAAAGGCACTATTTTTATGCCTTCCCCTACTCCAAATCAAAAGATTGAACAGGTAAAAATGTTTGGGGAAGATTATGTTGATGTTGTTTTAGTTGGAGATACGTTTGATGATGCTTACCATGCGGCCATGCAACAAAGTGAGGAACTCAACAAAACGTTTGTCCACCCTTTTAATGATGAAAAAGTTATTGAAGGACAAGCAACAGTTGGTTTAGAAATTATTGATCAAGCAGAAACGCATCCCATTCATTATGTATTTGTACCAGTTGGTGGTGGTGGACTCGCAGCAGGATTGTCCTCTGTTTTTAAAATCTTATCACCTCAAACAAAAATCATAAGTGTAGAACCAAAAGGTGCTCCGGCTATGTTAACCTCTATTAGAGCTAATAAAAATACGGAGTTAGATACCATTGATAGCTTTGTTGATGGAGCTGCAGTTAAACGTGTTGGTGATTTAAGTTTTGCTATTTGCAAAGAGACACTACATCGTGTGGTTACGGTAGATGAAGGCAAAATTTGTCAGACTATTTTAGACCTATATAATAAAGATGCCATTGTTGTAGAACCAGCAGGAGCTTTAAGTCTTTGTGCCTTAGACCAATTTTCTGAAGAAATTAAAGGTAAAAATGTAGTTTGTGTTATTAGCGGTAGCAATAATGATATCACACGAATGGCAGAAATTAAAGAACGTGCCCTACTCTATGCCAATCTAAAGCATTATTTCATCGTTAAGTTTCCACAACGCGCAGGAGCCTTAAGGGATTTTGTAGTTGATATTTTAGGTCCAAATGATGATATTACACATTTCGAATACACCAAGAAAGCGAACCGTGAAAACGATGTGGCCGTAGTTGGCATACAATTAAAATCACCTGATGATTTAGAGCCATTAATTACTAAAATGAAACTTCATAATTTCTATGGAGATTACCTAAATGACAAACCGGATTTATTCCAGTTTTTAGTATAGCTTAACATATACCTAACCCTCATAAAAGGTACAATTACGTATCTTTATTACTTACAATTAATAGTTCAAAACAAGTTATTATGACTTCAGCATTTGTGAATATTCCAGAACAGTTTCAAATTAAAAATTTAGTCGACCAGAACACCTATTTAGTAGACGGAGCACTGATACCTTGGCGTGGAGAAACTTCTAAAGTCTATTCTACAATTTCTTCCACTGAAGATTATAAACCTACGTTACTTGGAACTATTCCGACTTTAGGAAAAAAAGAAGCCATAAAAGCTTTAGATGCCGCGGTTTCCGCATACAGCAAAGGACAAGGTTTATGGCCAACAATGAAAGTTGTGGACAGAATTGCCTGCATGGAAAAATTTGTAGTGCAAATGAAAACGAAGCGTGAGGAAATCGTAAAACTTCTCATGTGGGAAATTGGTAAAACCCTACCAGATTCTGAAAAGGAATTTGATAGAACGGTAGAATACATTTACGATACCATTGAAGACTACAAACAAATGGATCGCGATAGCGCTAAATTTGTAAAAAGTTCTGGCGTTAACGCACACATTAGAAGAGGTCCTTTAGGTGTTGTTTTATGTCTAGGTCCTTATAACTACCCTTTAAATGAAACTTTTGCTTTATTGATTCCGGCATTAATCATGGGAAATACAGCCATTTTTAAACCCGCAAAACATGGTGTATTATTAATTTCACCATTACTAGAAGCATTTAGAGATAGCTTTCCAAAAGGAGTTGTAAATATTATATACGGAAGAGGAAGAACCGTAGCGGCTCCAATTATGCAATCTGGTAAAGTTGATGTTTTGGCTTTAATCGGAAATAGTAAATCAGCAAATGCTTTACAAAATCAGCATCCAAAAAGTAACAGACTGCGTTTAGTTTTAGGTCTTGAAGCTAAAAACCCAGCAATTGTGTTACCAGATGCCGATTTAGATTTAGCCATAGATGAATGTATTGCAGGAACCACTTCTTTTAATGGTCAACGTTGTACGGCTTTAAAAGTTTTATATGTACATGAAGACATTGTTGAAGAATTCAATAAACGGTTTTCAGCTAAAGTCGATGCTTTAAAATTTGGAAACCCTTGGGAAGATGGAGCTAAATTAACTCCATTACCAGAACCAGATAAACCAGATTACATTCAAGATCTAATTGACGACGCTACAGAAAAAGGCGCCAAAGTTATTAATGAAAAAGGTGGAGACACCACTGAAAACTACATTTTTCCGGCGGTTTTATATCCTGTTACAAAAGATATGCGCGTCTTTCAAGAAGAACAATTTGGACCTGTAATTCCTGTTGTTCCGTTTTCAGATATTGAAGAGCCCTTAGATGATATGGCAGAATCTAATTACGGGCAACAAGTCAGTTTATTTGGAAATGATGTAAAAACATTAGCGCCTTTAATTGATACTCTTGTGAATTTGGTTTGTCGTGTGAATTTAAATAGCTCATGTCAACGCGGACCAGACGTGTACCCGTTTACAGGTCGTAAAGATTCGGCAGTTGCTACACTGAGTGTCCATGATGCTTTGCGTTCATTTTCTATTAGAACATTTGTAGCCTCTAAAGACAACGATTATAACAATGCTATTTTAAAAGATTTATTAGATTCTAGAGCTTCAAACTTTGTGAGTACAGATTATATACTTTAGTAAAAGGCGCTTTGAAGCCACTCAATTTGAATTATTTAAAGTATTTTTTAAAAGAATTATGAATTTGATAAAAATTTCATAAAAGCCCACATATTAAGTCAATATTTAAATATTAATTTTAAATTTACATTATGTTAAGTCAAAGAAATAGAATTGAAAGACCCACACGCTTGTTATTAAACAAGCGACGTCGCTAATGGAATCTACTTTAAACCATTTAGTTAATCAATTTTAATTTTTTTTTCACATTGAACAATTCATCACATTTATCTCTTTTTTCAACTATAGCAGCCCCAACTACTAAGCTGGTTTCTGTACGCCATATTTTAAGTCGTCGCCCGTAAGGGTACAATTTATATTAGGAACTTAGGTGTGTCCAGTTCTTCATTCAAAAGAAAATCAAACATTTTATAATCTATAAAAAACAATCACAATGAAAATTGTTATTGCTGATAAATCACATAGCATTTACGCAGAACTTATTTGCGAAACCATTGCCGAAGCTGCTAAAGTTAGAGGTACAGGTATTGCAAAACGGCAACCAGAATACATCATCACCAAAATGGAAAATGGTAATGCTGTTATTGCTTTAGAAGGAGATCAATTTGCTGGGTTCTGTTATATAGAAGCATGGAGTCATGGTAAATTTGTGGCAAATTCTGGCTTAATCGTTCATCCTGATTTTAGAAATCTAGGCCTTGCCAAACAGATCAAGAAAGTCATTTTTGAACATTCAAGAACCAAGTTTCCAGATTCAAAAGTTTTTAGTATTACCACAGGTTTAGCGGTTATGAAAATGAATAGCGAATTAGGTTATAAACCTGTTACATTTTCAGAATTAACAGACGACCAATCTTTCTGGAAAGGCTGCCAAACATGTAAAAATTTCGATGTTTTAACACGTACAGAGCAAAAAATGTGCTTGTGTACAGGGATGTTATATGATCCTGCTAAAGCCGAAACATCAAAACCCAAAGAACGTCCTTACGACAAGAAAGTATGGACACGATTAAAATTGATAAAACAGAATATGTTTTTAAAAAAAGACAAAAAAGATGAGTAAAAAATTAGTTATAGCATATAGCGGAGGATTAGACACCTCTTACTGCGCAGTAAGTTTAAGTAAAGCAGGATATGATGTTCATGCGGTTAGTGTGAATACCGGTGGATTTACTCAAGAAGAAATTAAAACTATTGAAAGTAATGCTTATAAAATGGGCGTTTCAACATATAAGAACATTGATGCTATTGCATCGTATTATGATAAAGTAATTAAGTATCTAATCTTTGGAAATGTTTTAAAGAATAACACGTACCCTTTATCTGTTAGTGCAGAACGTATTATTCAGGCCATTGAAATTGTACAATATGCCAAAAGCATAGACGCTAAATATATTGCACACGGAAGTACTGGAGCAGGAAACGATCAAGTGCGTTTTGATATGATTTTTCAGACTATAGCACCAGAAATTGAAATCATTACACCTATACGAGATGGAAGTTTAAGTAGACAACAAGAAATTGATTACCTTATTGAAAACGGAATCGATATGTCCTGGAACAAAGCTAAATACTCAGTAAACAAAGGACTTTGGGGCACGAGTGTTGGAGGAGAAGAAACTTTAACATCTGAAAAACCATTACCAGATTCAGCTTACCCTTCACAATTAAAACATTCAGATCCTGAAAAAGTAGTCTTAACATTTTCTAAAGGTGAATTAGTTGCTTTAAATGGTGTTGAAAATAATCCTGAAGTTAATATTGAAGTCTTAAATAATTTAGCTTCGGCTTATGCCATTGGTCGCGATATACATGTTGGAGATACGATTGTTGGTATTAAAGGTCGTGTTGGTTTTGAAGCCGCAGCGGCTTTAATTATCATCAAAGCACATCATTTACTTGAAAAACACACGTTGACGAAATGGCAACTGCAACATAAAGATTATATGTCTAATTTCTATGGCATGCACCTACACGAAGGTCAATATTTAGATCCTGTAATGCGAGATATGGAAGCCTTTTTACAAAGTAGTCAAGATAAAGTTTCAGGTGACGTGATCGTAACACTTAAGCCTTATCATTTTTCTTTAGAAGGCATCAAATCTAAACACGATTTAATGAATGCTAAATTCGGAAGTTATGGTGAAGAAAATAAAGGCTGGACCGCAGATGAAGCTAAAGGATTTATTAAAATATTTGGCAATCAGAATAAGATTTATCAGCAAGTAAATTCAGAATCATGATCAAAGCAGGTATCATTGGGGGCGCTGGTTACACAGCAGGAGAATTAATTAGATTATTGATTCATCACTCTAAAGTAGAAATCGATTTTATTTACAGTACCTCTAACGCTGGAAACAAAGTTAGTAAGGTACATCAAGATTTATTAGGCTCTACAGATTTAGTCTTTTCAGATGCCATAAATGCAGAAGTTGATGTCCTGTTTTTATGTTTAGGTCATGGCAATTCAAAAGCGTTTTTAGAAAATAACAGCTTTTCCGACGCGACTAAAATCATTGACTTAAGTAATGATTTCAGACTAAACGCAGAGTCAAATTTAGATGGCAAAACGTTTGTTTATGGTTTACCTGAATTAAACAAAGAAGCCATAAAAAAAGCGAATTATATTGCTAATCCTGGATGTTTTGCAACCGCGATTCAATTAGCCGTATTGCCTTTAGCTAAAGCCGAAACGTTACAAGACGATGTTCATATTAATGCCGTGACAGGCGCCACAGGTGCAGGAACTTCATTATCTACAACCACACATTTTACATGGAGAGATAATAACTTTTCTCATTATAAAGCTTTTACGCATCAGCATTTAGGAGAAATTAATCAAACTGTAAATCAATTACAATCAGATTTTAAGTCCGATATCAACTTTATGCCCAATCGTGGGAATTTTTCGAGAGGCATTTTTGCCACACTTTACACGAAATATGAAGGCAGTTTAGAAGAGGCAAAACAATTATATACAGAATTTTATAAGGACGCTGCATTTACGTTTGTTTCCGATGAGGACATTCATTTAAAACAAGTGGTCAACACCAATAAATGCATCCTTCATTTACATAAACACAACGATAAATTATTAGTCACGAGTATCATCGATAACTTATTAAAAGGAGCATCAGGACAAGCCATTCAAAACATGAATTTAATTTTTGGATATGAGGAAACTGAAGGCTTAAAATTAAAGGCTAATTATTTTTAACACACATTCAAACCTGTCAGATTTCAAAAACCTAGCAGGTCTAAAATCAAATTTAAAATCGATAAAAGTTGTCACAATGAGCGCAGTCGAAAGGTCTCGATTAAAATAAAGTTTAACTTAAAGAGATAACCGCTTTCGCGGTTAATAAATATGAACCGAGCATTTTTTAATGCGAACACATTTTACCATTAAAAAAGAATAGAAAAGCAAAATGAAAATAGCAATCATAGGAACAGGCAATTTAGGAAAGTCCATCGCAAAGGGATTAATCACCAACAACGCCATTACCACACTATACTTAACCAAACGAAACTTGAGCGGTATTCAAGATTTAGATGGTTATAAGAATGTAACATTAACAACCGATAATATTGAAGCTGTTAAACAATCTGATATTTTAATCTTCGCCGTTCAACCAACACATTTTGAGACGATTCTGAACGACATTAAACCACATTTAACCGAAAAACACGTTTTAATTTCCACAATCACAGGATTTTTAATTCCAAAAATTGAAGCTATTGTCGGTACAGATCAATTTATTATCAGAGCTATGCCAAATACAGCCATTGCGGTTGGTAAATCCATGACTTGCATGTGTAGTAATGAAAACGGCAAAAAACGCATACCTATTGCTGAAGCTATTTTTAATAGATTAGGTCACACCTTGGCTATTCCAGAATCTCAAATGCAAGCCGCAACCGTGGTTTGCGCGAGTGGTATTGCATTTTGGATGCGATTAATAAGAGCGACAACACAGGCTGCTATTCAATTAGGTTTTGATGCTAAAGAAGCACAAGAATTAGCCATGTACACTAGTGAAGGAGCTGCCAATTTATTAATAACAAATGGGCATCATCCGGAAGAAGAAATAGACCGCGTTACCACACCAAAAGGCTGTACTATTGAAGGTTTAAACGAAATGGAGCACAAAGGATTAAGTTCGTCTTTAATTCAAGGTATGGTCGCTTCGTTCAATAAAATTAGTAACATTAAAAAAGAGCAGATATGAGTTTATTTAATGTATACCCATTATTCGACATCACTCCTGTAAGCGCCAAAGATATTTACGTTTATGATGATAAAAATGTTGAATACTTAGATCTTTATGGAGGCCATGCTGTGATTTCTATTGGACATTCACATCCAAAATATGTATCAGCTATTTCTAATCAGGTTGAAAAATTGGGTTTCTATAGTAATGCGATTCAAAATCCATTACAAGTTGAATTAGCTGATAAATTAGAAGCGCTTTCTGGCTGTAAAGATTACCAATTATTTTTGTGTAATTCCGGAGCAGAAGCCAATGAAAATGCTTTAAAACTAGCATCATTCCACAATGGCAAACAAAAAGTTTTAGCTTTTAAAAACTCGTTTCATGGCAGAACTTCTGCTGCAGTTGCCGCAACTGACAATCCTAAAATTGTTGCACCAATTAATGCGCAACAAAAAGTTGATTTTGTAGAATTAGGTGACTTAGACACGGTTGAAACCATTTTAAAACAAAACGAAACTTGCGCTGTCATCGTAGAATTTATCCAAGGTGTTGGTGGCTTGGACCAAAGTACAACGGAATTCTATCAAGGACTAGAACAACTTTGCAAACAATACAACACAGCATTTATTGCAGACGAAGTACAATCTGGATTTGGCAGAACTGGCGACTTTTTCGCATTTCAAAAACATAATATCACACCAGATATTATTTCTATTGCCAAAGGCATGGGAAATGGTTTTCCGGTTGGAGGGATTTTAATCCATCCTTCAATTGAAGCCTCTTTTGGTTTATTAGGCACCACCTTTGGTGGCAACCATTTGGCATGCGCTGCAACGCTTTCTGTTTTAGATGTTTTAGAAGACGAAAAGCTGATGCAAAATGCGAAGAACATTGCTGATTATTTTCAAGAAAAAGCAAAAGGATTACCAAACTTAAAATCAATCAAAGGTCGTGGTTTAATGATAGGATTAGAATTCGATTTCCCGATTGCAGAATTGAGAAAAAAGCTAATTTTCGATCATCATATTTTTACTGGAAGTGCTACAAATCCTAATTTGATAAGAATTCTTCCACCTTTAACGATTCAGAAAAAACACATTGATGTATTTTTTGAAGCCTTGGAAAATGAATTAAAAAAGAAATAAGGATTAATTTAAAAACCTTAGAATTAAAGTTTAATTAATGAGATTCCCACTTTCGTGGGAAATGAATATGAAAAATTACACCCAAATAAAAGATTTGCCCAACTTGTCACAAACCATAAAGGAAGCCATCTTATTGAAGATGAATCCTTTTGGATTTCAAGACTTAGGGAAACATAAAACTTTAGTCATGCTCTTTTTTAATTCGAGTTTAAGAACACGATTAAGCACTGAAAAAGCAGCAAAAAACCTAGGCATGGAAGTGATGATTTTAAACGTTAATGACGCTTGGAATATTGAATTTGAAGACGGCACAGTGATGAACGGTAATTCATCTGAACATATCAAAGAAGCCGCACAAGTTATTTCGCAATATGCAGATATTATTGCTGTGAGAGCATTTCCAACGCTACAAAACAAAGCGAAGGATGAATCCGAATATATCCTCAATAACTTTAAAAAATATGCGACTGTTCCGATTGTAAATATGGAAAGCGCTACAGCACATCCTTTACAAGCTTTGGCAGATGCCATTACAATTTCTGAATTAACCGAAAAAGCAAAGCCTAAAGTCGTGTTATCTTGGGCGCCACATCCCAAAGCATTACCACAAGCGGTTGCGAATTCGTTTGTAGAAATGATGCAAGATTTAGAAGTTGATTTCACAATAACGCATCCTGAAGGTTATGAATTAAGCGAAGCCATCACCAAAGACACGCCTATAAACCACAACCAAGTAGACGCTTTAAAAGATGCCGATTTTGTTTATGTCAAAAACTGGAGTAACTATAAAGACTACGGTAAAATCCTAAACCAAGATGAAAATTGGATGATAACGAAAGCCAAATTAGGTGATGCCAAATTTATGCATTGTTTACCTGTAAGACGAAATGTTGTGGTGGAAGATGCCGTTTTAGATAGTGAACAATCTGTGGTGATTAAACAAGCGAATAATAGAACGTATGCTGCGCAGATTGTTTTGAAACAGATTTTGGAGGATTTATAAAAGTAAACGAATGTCATTCTGAACATAGTGAAGAATCTCTTAGTTTAAGATTCTTCGCTTCTCTCAGAATGACAAAAACAACAAGATGAAAATACTAAAAGTCATAAAAATAGGAGGAAATATTATCGATAATGAAGACGCACTAGCAGCGTTCATTACAGATTTTGCAACTCTAAAAGGCCCTAAAATTTTAGTCCATGGAGGAGGGAAATTAGCTACTAAATTAGCGACTCAAATGAATATTCCTGTGCAAATGAATGAAGGCAGACGTATTACAGACGCGGATACTTTAGATATTATCACCATGGTTTATGCTGGAAAAATCAATAAGAATATCGTTGCGCAGTTGCAAGCCAACACCTGTAATGCTATTGGGTTTTCTGGTGCAGATGGTAACACCATTGTTTCAGATAAACGACCAACAAAACCCATTGATTACGGATTTGCTGGCGATGTAAAACAAGTGAACACTGAAACCTTAGAAATACTTTTAAAGAACAGTATTACACCTGTTTTTTGCGCTATTACACACGACAAAAACGGTCAATTATTAAACACAAATGCAGATACCATTGCTTCAGAATTAGCCATTGGCTTTGCTTCAATTTACAACACAGAGCTTTATTATTGTTTTGAAAAAAATGGCGTTTTAGAAGATGTAAACAATGACGATTCTGTAATTGAAAACATCAACACAGAAAGCTACAAAACATTAAAAGCAAACAAAATCATATTTGAAGGCATGATACCTAAATTAGATAATTGCTTTCATGCCATAAATCAAAACGTTCAAAAAGTTTGTATTGGAAAATCAGACATGCTTTTCAATACCAACAATAGACACACAACTATAACCCAATGATTGAAAAACTAACCACACAAGCCATTGCTTTATTAAAGCAACTTATAGAAACAGAATCATTTTCGTCAGAAGAAGACAACACAGCATTGCTTATAGAAGATTGGTTTAAATCACATAAAATTCCTTTTAAAAGAGATCATCATAACATATGGGCAACTAACAAATATTTTGATGATAGCAAACCAACTCTATTATTAAACTCGCATCACGATACCGTAAAACCTAATAATGGTTACACCAAAAACCCATTAAAAGCTATTGTTGAAGATGGTAAATTATACGGATTAGGCAGCAATGATGCTGGTGGTTGCTTAGTGTCTTTAATTGCAACCTTCACTTATTTTTACGACAAAAAAGACCTTAACTATAATTTAGTTATCGTCGCTTCTGCTGAAGAAGAAAGTAGTGGCCCAAACGGACTCAATAGCATGTTAAGCATCATTCCAAAAATTGATGTCGCCATTGTTGGCGAACCTACTTTAATGAATTTAGCTATTGCCGAAAAAGGTTTGGTCGTTTTTGATGCCAAAGTAAAAGGCACAGCTGGCCATGCCGCTCACCCAAATAAGGATAATTCAATTTACAATACTATTGAGGTTTTAAAATGGTTTAAAGATTATCAGTTTGCACGAAACTCACCTGTTTTAGGTGATGTAAAAATGACCGTAACTCAAATCAACGCAGGCAGACAACATAATGCCATTCCTGCTGAAGTTGATTTAGTCATTGATGTCCGTGTTAATGATAAATACAGTAATCAGGAAATAGCTGATATCTTAGCTAAAAAATCACCGTGCACTAGTATTGTGGCACGTAGCTTACGATTAAATTCATCCTCGATTCCCTTGAATCATGAATTAGTTGAAGCTGGTATTGAAATAGGAAGAGAAACTTATGGTTCACCAACCCTATCCGATCAAGCAGTTTTAACTTGTCCATCTTTAAAATTAGGACCAGGTGACAGTACACGTTCGCACACAGCAGATGAGTTTATTTATATCGCTGAAATTGAAGAAGGTGTAGATTTGTATATTAAATTGTTAGAGAAAGTATTATAAGACTGTCTGGTCGAGCGCAGTCGAGACCTATTTACATTAAAAACCTCTCGACTGCGCTCGAGGAGACAGCAATTAAAAAAATAGAACTATGAAATTGTGGGACAAAGGATTTTCAATAGATAAAAAAATAGAATTATTTACCGTCGGAAACGATAGAGAAATCGATATGCATATTGCAAAATATGATGTAGAAGCGTCGCGAGCGCATGCTGTGATGTTAGAATCTATCGGAATAATAACTTCGGAAGAGTTAGAACAATTGAAATCAGGATTAAAAGTTTTAGCGGAATCAATTGAAGATGGTACCTTTATAATTGAAGACTCGTTTGAAGATGTCCATTCTAAAATTGAACATGAGCTCACAAAAACCTTAGGCGACGTCGGAAAGAAAATCCACACGGCACGTTCTAGAAATGATCAAGTTTTAGTAGCCCTTCAACTCTACTATAAAGAGAATCTTGAAATTATAAATTCTAAAACAAAAACATTTTTTGATACGCTTTTAGGTTTAGCCGAAACTCATAAAACTCAGTTATTACCTGGCTACACACATTTGCAAGTCGCCATGCCATCATCTTTTGGCTTATGGTTTTCTGCTTATGCGGAATTGTTAATTGATGACGTTTACGTCTTAAATGCAGTATCGAAAATCGCAGACCAAAACCCATTAGGTTCAGCTGCTGGTTACGGAAGCTCTTTTCCAATAGACCGAGACATTACCACTAAAGAATTAGGTTTTTCAACCTTAAAATATAACGTGGTTGCTGCGCAATTAAGTCGAGGAAAAAGTGAACGTGCTATCGCTAGTGCTTTAGGCGGATTATGTAATACCATGGCACGTTTTGCTATGGATATTTGCTTGTATATGAGTCAGAATTTTGGCTTTGTGACATTTCCAGATGAATTAACCACAGGAAGTAGCATTATGCCACACAAAAAGAATCCTGATGTCTTTGAATTGATTCGAGGTAAGTGTAATAAAATTCAGGCCTTACATTCTGAAATGTTATTAATCACCAATAATTTACCAAGTGGTTACCACAGAGATTTTCAATTATTGAAAGAAAATATCATCAATGCTTTTGAAGATGTAAAAGATATTTTAGACATCTTTAATTATTCCATTCAACAAATCATCGTGAAGGATATTGACCTCACTGATGAGAAATACCAATACTTATTTACAGTAGATAGTATTAATAATTTAGTAGTTGAAGGCATGAGCTTTAGAGAAGCGTATCAGAAAATCGGAAGTCAAGTACAAGCAGGAACGTACAAGCCCGATTTAGGAAAAGAACACTCTCATATAGGAAGTATTCATAATTTGTGCTTGGATGATATCAAAGCCAAATATCCTAGCAAAGATTAATCCTAATAATACCAAATCCTGCAAGGTTTCAAAAACCTTGTAGGTCTAAAAATGAAAATAACACCTACAAGGCCCGCAAGATCTTGCAGTATAAAAAATAAAAAAAGCATCTGTAAAACAGATGCTTTTTAGATTCTACTCTAGTAAAAGACTACCCTAAAATTTATAGCAGCAGAAGTATTATTAAATTATAATCCTATTAAATCTCCTTCTTCATTTTTAGTTGCCAAATCCGATTTACCCATTAAGTAAATATCCACTTGACGAGCCGCTTCACGACCTTCAGAAATTGCCCAGACTATTAATGATTGTCCTCTTCGCATATCACCTGCAGTAAACACATTTGAAATATTGGTTTGATATTTCCCATAGGTTGCTTTATAGTTTGACCTTACATCTCTTTCCAAACCTAGTTGGTCTGCAATTGTAGATTCTGGCCCCGTAAAACCTAAAGCTAATAATGCTAAATCACAAGGCCATGTTTTTTCCGTACCCGCAATCTCTATTAATTTAGGACGTTCTCCTGGCACCATTTCCCATTCTACATTTACCGTTTTTATTGCTGTAAGTTTTCCTTTAGCATCCGTTATAAATTCTTTGGTGTTAATTAACCAATTACGCTCCACACCTTCTTTATGAGACGATGACGTTTTTAATTGTAATGGCCAATATGGCCATGGTGTTGCTGGCGAACGATGTCCTGGTGGTTTTGGCATAATTTCAAAATTAACTACCGATTTGGCTCCTTGACGATTGGATGTCCCAACACAATCAGAACCTGTATCTCCACCTCCAATAACAATAACATTTTTCTTAGTTGCTAAAACCTGATCCTTAATTTTCTGTCCGAAAACAACTTTAGTTTGTTGCGTTAAAAAATCCATAGCTTGTACTACACCATCAGCATCAATACCTGGGGTTGGCAAACTTCGTCTTTCTGTTGCGCCACCACAAAGTACAACAGCGTCAAACTTTTTTAAATCTTTTACATCATAATTCACACCAACGTTTACATTAGTTTTAAACACAATACCTTCAGCTTCCAAAATGGCTAAACGACGATCTATGATACCTTTTTCCATTTTAAAATTTGGAATACCGTAACGTAATAATCCTCCAATAGCATCATCGCGTTCAAACACGGTTACTAAATGTCCTGCTCTATTTAATTGTTGAGCAGCTGCTAAACCTGCAGGGCCAGAACCAACGATGGCAATTGTTTTTCCTGTTCTTGTTTTAGGTGGTTGCGGTTTAATCCACCCTTCTTTAAAAGCACGTTCGACAATATTTTTTTCAATATTTTCTATAGAAACCGGATCTTCAATAATACCTAACACACAAGCCTGTTCACAAGGAGCAGGACATAAACGACCTGTAAACTCCGGAAAGTTATTCGTTGAGTGTAATATCCAAGACGCTTTTTGCCATTCGCCTTGGTGTACCATATGATTAAAGTCTGGAATTAAATTACCCAGCGGACAACCACTATGGCAAAACGGAATTCCACAATCCATACAACGCGACCCTTGTTCTGTCATGTCTTTATCCTTTAAAGGCACCGTAAATTCATTATAATGCTTCACACGATCCTTTACTGGCTTGTAGGACTCATCTTTTCTTTCGAACTCTTTAAAACCTGTTACTTTTCCCATTTTATTCCGGCGAAAGCAGGAATTTCACCCTGACTTTCTAATTTTAATTCTACTGTAAATTTATTTTTTCTAAGACAATCTGATTATTGAATTATACTGTTTCTAATTCTTCAAACATTTGTTCTTCTGTCTCTAAACGCTTTAAAGCACGTTTGTATTCCGTAGGCATAACGCGAACAAAATTCTTCAAGCTTATTTCCCAATCTGCCAATAATCTTTCACCCAATTGACTATCTGTATATTGTACATGCTTTTCAATAATACCTTTTAAATCATTAGCGTCTTTCTTCAAGATTTTTTCAAATTCTATTGTTTCCGTATTACATAAGCCGTTTACAAATTTGTTTTCAGGATCATAAACATAGGCAATACCTCCACTCATGCCGGCTGCAAAATTTCGACCTGTTTTACCAAGAACAATGACTTTTCCACCCGTCATATATTCACAACAATGATCACCAACACCTTCTACAACTGCAATTGCTCCAGAGTTTCTGACTGCAAAACGTTCACCGGCAATTCCGTTAATATACGCTTGTCCTTCAACCGCACCGAATAAGCAAACATTACCAACTATGATATTATCTTCCGCTTTAAAACTTGCTTTGCTAGGCTTTTTAACTATTAACTTAGCACCAGACAAGCCTTTCCCTAAGTAATCATTTGTATTTCCTTCAAGTTTAAACGTTAATCCATGAGCACCAAAAGCACCAAAACTCTGACCTGCAGAACCTGTGAAATTGATATTCAACGTATCTTCTGGCAGACCTAAATGACCATATATTTTTGAAATTTCATTACTCACAATAGCTCCAACCGTTCTATTCGTATTCTTTATGGGATACGACAATGTCATTTGTTCTTTTCTATACAAAGCACGATGCGAATCTTTAAGAATCGTAAAATCTAAAACATTATCTAGATTGTGATCTTGCTTTTCAGTATTCTTAACTGTCATTTTACTGTAAGCTTCTGGTCGGTACAAAATTGAAGATAAATCTAAGCCTTTAGCTTTGTAATGTTTGATGGCTTTATTCGCATTTATTTTATGCGTTTGACCAATCATTTCTGACATAGATCGGAATCCTAATTCTGCCATAATATGTCGCAATTCTTCTGCTATATAATAGAAGAAATTAATCACATGTTCTGGTGTGCCCTTAAAGTTTTTACGCAACTCTTTATCTTGTGTTGCGATTCCGACAGGACACGTATTTAAATGACATTTTCGCATCATAATACATCCTGAAGCGACTAAAGGTGCTGTAGCAAAACCAAATTCTTCTGCACCTAATAATGCGGCAATCGCTACATCTCTACCTGTTTTTAATTGTCCGTCGCATTCAACTACAATTCTACTTCTTAAATTGTTCAGTACTAAAGTTTGTTGTGCTTCGGCTAAACCAAGTTCCCATGGTAAACCCGCATGTTTTAATGAGGTTAAAGGCGATGCTCCTGTTCCGCCATCGTAACCTGCAATTAAAACAACATCTGCTTTTGCTTTTGCAACACCAGCTGCGATAGTACCCACTCCAACTTCTGAAACAAGTTTTACGTTAATTCTAGCTTCACGATTTGCATTCTTTAAATCGTATATTAATTGTGCTAAATCTTCTATTGAATATATATCGTGATGTGGTGGTGGCGAAATTAAACCTACAAATGGTGTTGAGTTACGCGCTGCAGCAATCCATGGTAATACTTTTTCACCAGGTAACTGACCACCTTCTCCTGGTTTTGCACCCTGAGCCATTTTTATTTGAATCTCTTTCGCATTTGTTAAATAGTGAGAAGTAACACCGAAACGACCAGAAGCAACTTGCTTAATAGCTGAATTCCTACTATCTCCATTAACATCGGGCTGAAAACGTTTACGGTCTTCTCCTCCTTCACCTGAATTAGATTTTCCTCCAATTCTATTCATCGCAATGGCTAAATTTTCATGAGCTTCACGAGAAATAGACCCATAAGACATGGCCCCTGTTTTAAATCGTTTTACAATATCTGTCCAAGGTTCTACTTCTTCAATAGGAATGGGGTCAATATTATTAAATTCGAATAAGCCACGAATAGTCATTAAATTTTCAGACTGTTCATTAATTGTTTTTGCATAAACATCATAACTAGCCTGATCACTTAAACGAACTGCTTGTTGTAATTTTGCTACCGTTGTAGGGTTAAATAAATGCTTTTCTCCATTCCGTCTCCAACGGTAATCCCCTCCAATATTTAAGCCTAAACGTTTATCAACTTCTGTATTTGGATAGGCATATTTGTAGCGCTTATCAATTTCTTTTTCGATTTCATACAAGCCTATACCTTCAATTCGCGAAGCTGTATATGGAAAATATTTTTCAACAAATTGTGAGTTGAAACCAACGATTTCGAATATCTGAGAACCTCTGTAAGAATGTAATGTAGAGATTCCTATTTTGTTCATCACTTTTAAAATACCTTTTCCAATAGCTTTGTTGAAGTTATCTACTGCTTTTTGCTCATCCATTCCCGTAATGAAGCCTTCTTTTACTTGCGCTCTGATGATTTCATTTACCATATAAGGATTTACAGCACTTGCACCATATCCAAATAAAGTCGCAAAATGATGTGGCTCACGTGGTTCTGCTGATTCAATAATAATATCAAAATACGAACGCTTACGTAAACGATTCATTTGATGATTTACATAAGAACACGCTAATAAAGACGGAATTGGCGCCATAGCTTTACTTACTCCTCTATCAGATAGAATGATAATATTTGTTTTTCTTAATAATGCTTTTTCAATTTGAACAATAATAGTATCTAAAGCATCCTCCAATCCATTAAGACCTTTATCTTTTTGGTACAACATTTCTATGGTTTCAGCTTTAAAGCCTTCCACATTAATATGTCGGATTTTATCTAAATCATCATTTGAGATTACAGGATTCTGAATTTTTAATTTTCGACATTGGCGTTCTGTAATGCTGAAAATATTTCTATCCTTACCTAATGACAAGCTAATATCGGTTACAATTTCTTCTCTAATTCCATCTAAAGGTGGATTGGTAACCTGAGCAAATAATTGCTTAAAATAGTTAGAAATGATCTGTGGTTTGTTTGATAAAACGGCTAAAGGTGTGTCAGTTCCCATAGAACCTAAAGCTTCCTTAGAGTTTATAGCCATTGGTGTAATAACTTCTTGAATATCTTCGAACGTATAATTAAATAAACGCTGTCTTGTTTTGATATCTAAAGTTTCAATTGGACATGTTTCTCCTGTATAAGGAATATCTTTTAAATGTAATCTCGTTTTATCTAACCATTCTTGATATGGTCTTTCTTTAACAATCTTACTTTTTATTTCTTCGTCATTGATTATTCGACCTTGGTTCATATCTACCAAGAACATTTTTCCTGGCTCTAAACGGCCATGACTTTCTACATCTTCTGGTGCAATATCAACAACTCCAATTTCTGAAGACATGATTAATTTACCACTTTTTGTAACTGTATATCTCGATGGTCTTAAACCATTTCTATCTAATAGTGCTCCAATATAATTTCCATCTGTAAATGGCACAGAAGCGGGTCCATCCCAAGGCTCCATAATACAAGCATTATAATCGTAAAATGCTTTTCGTTCTGGAGACATTGTTGCATGTTTTTCCCATGCTTCCGGAATCATCATCATCATCACTTCGGGCAATGACCTTCCTGTGTGTGTTAACAATTCTACCACCATATCCATAGACGCAGAATCTGATTTTCCTGGCAGAATGATTGGAAATAATTTATCTATTTGTGGACCGAAGACTTCACTTTTCATAATTTCTTCTCGAACACGCATTCGACTCACATTACCACGCAATGTATTGATTTCACCATTTTGACACATAAATCGAAATGGTTGTGCCAATTCCCATGTCGGCATCGTATTCGTAGAAAAACGCTGATGCACTAATGCTAAACGTGTGACTAAATCATCTTCTTGTAAATCTTTATAATACGGCCCAATATCTTCGGGCATAATAATACCTTTATATATCAATGTATTCATTGACAAACTAGACACGTAGAAATAAGCGCTTTGAGACATTTTAGATTTACGAACCGTATGTTCTGTTATCTTACGTGCTGCATATAGTTTTGCTTTAAAATCAGCTTCAGAAACCTCATTAGATTTCCCAACAAAAAGCTGTTCTATATTTGGTTCTGATGCCAATGCTATTTCTCCAAGTTGCGTAGAATCTACAGGAACTTCTCTCCAACCTATAACAGTAAGTCCTTGTGCGATGATTTCTTTCTCGAACGTATCCTTACAAAATTTATATTGATTTCTGTTTTTTGGCAAGAACACCATCCCTACAGCATACTTACCTTTTACAGGTACTTTAAAACCACAAACGCGTTTAAAATAAGCATGTGGAATATCGATTAATAAACCTGCTCCATCTCCTGTTTTTCCATCAGCACTTACACCTCCACGATGCTCTAATTTTACTAGGATTTCTAAGGCGTCATGTATAATTTGATTTGTCTTTTCCCCTTTTAGATTACAGATAAATCCTGCACCACAATTTTCGTGTTCAAACTCTGGTGAATATAGCCCTTGCTTCTTAAACATATTTTCAAAAAATTTAAAGGTTTTTACACCTTATTACTCCTCTAATATATATGCATAAAGTTAATAATGAAAATAGTTGAAACACTTTTCTCATATCGATAGTTAAGTGCATTCTAAATGAAAATATTGCAATAATAACTACAAATTCTAATAATTAGCTAATGAAAATTATTCAACAAAAAACCTCATTTATTGCTAAAACGTTTTCGAAAATAATAAAAGATTAAAAATAACTCACAAAACAAGCCTTTTAACCTCAATTTAATCAAAACGAAATTATTGATATATCAAAAAAATCAATCTATTTTATTATCACCCCAAAAATTATAGGGTATAAAACTTTATATTCATAAAAATTACATTTTATACCCGTTTTTTTATAGGGCATAAATAAAGATTATATAGATTTGAAGCGAACTAACTATATTAAATATTTTTATTATGAAGAAAATTTTCACATTAACGTTACTATTAATGTCAATAGTTTTAACTGCACAGGACTCTACTGAAGCTGAAGCTGAAAAAAAATTCACATTATCTGGAAGTGTAGATGCTTATTACCAAACTTATATATCTGCACCTGATGACGTTGGAGCGTCTTTCGGTACTGCTTTTGCAGATCAAACAGGTTTTGCTTTTGGAATGGGTAACATCATTGCTAGCTACGAAAGTGGTAAAGTGGGTGCTGTTCTTGATTTAGTTACAGGACCAAGAGGTGCTAGCGCAACTTTTAATAGTGATATTGTTGATGGTATTGTAAATCAAGCTTACGTATACTGGAATGTTTCAGAAACGACCACTTTAACAATGGGACGTTTTAATACATTTTTAGGGTACGAAGTTATAGCTCCAGCAGCAAACTTTAACTACAGTACATCTTACTTATTCTCTAGTGGCCCTTTTTCACACATGGGCTTAAAAGCAGATTTTGCTTTATCTGATGATTTTAGTTTAATGTTAGCGGTTATGAACCCTTGGGATACTAACAATACTTCTACTACAGGTGAATATTCATTTGGAGCTCAATTAGGATATTCTGGTCAATACTTAAATCTTTACTATGATAGTGGCAACAATGGCGGATTAGGTTTTGAAGTTGATTATACAGGTGGTTTTGATGTATCTGATGAATTTTTCTTAGGAATCAACGCTGCATACAATGACAATGACGGAAGTGGTTTTTACGGAGCTGCATTATATCCACAATATGCTACATCTGATGATTTTAGCATTGGATTAAGAGGTGAGTACTTTGCATTACATGGCGATGAAGATAGCGTAGATTATCCTAGCGTAATAGGATTAACGTTAACAGGTAGTTATACTGTTGATAGTAACTTAATCATTAAACCAGAGTTTAGGTTAGATTCTTTAACCGATGCAGATGGAGGTATTTACGGTAATGTTGTAGACAATGATGGCTTAGCAGCCAGTAGCTTAAGCGCATTTACTTTAGCTGCAATCTACACATTCTAAACCACAACACTAACTAACACATTTATTATGATATATAATTTTTTAACAATACTCCCAACTCTAGCAGCAGTACAAGATGCTGCTGAACCTACCGAAGTCGAAGCCGCCGTTGCCGCAATAAATGGAGACATGGGAATGCTTTGGATGCTGATTTCTGCCATTCTAGTATTCTTTATGCAAGCTGGATTTACGCTAGTTGAAACTGGAATGACCAGATCCAAGAATGCCGCCAATATCGCAATGAAAAATTTACTAGACATTTGTGTGGGCTCATTAACCTATTGGTTTGTTGGTTATTCTTTAATGTACGGTGACACATCTAACGGATGGTTTTTCTGGAGTGGCTTAATGCAAGGTGAAGGAGCTGATTTATTATTCCAAACTATGTTTGCTGCTACAGCCGCAACTATTGTATCTGGAGCTATTGCAGGTAGAACAAAATACTCTACTTACGCTATATTTTCAATCGTAATGACCGCGTTAATCTACCCTATTGCTGGTGGATGGCAATGGCAAGGATCTGGTTGGTTAACCGAACTCGGATTCATTGACTTTGCAGGATCTTCAATTGTACACTCTGTTGGTGGATGGGCTGCTTTAGTTGCTGCTTACATGGTAGGACCAAGAATAGGAAAATATATTGATGGAAAAGTAATGCCAATTCCAGGACACAACCAAGTACTAGCAACTTTAGGTGTTTTTATCTTATGGTTAGGATGGTTCGGTTTTAATGGAGGTTCTCAACTAGCTTGGGGAGGTGACGATTCTATCGCAGCTTCTAATGTTATTTTAATAACAAACTTAGCAGCAGCTGCCGGTGGTTTAGGCGCATTAATAACGACATGGATCTGGTACGGAAAACCAAATCTACCACAAACTTTAAACGGAGCATTAGCCGGCCTAGTAAGTATTACTGCTGGTTGCGGAAACATGTCTACATTAGGCGCCCTTTTAGCCGGTTTAATTGGAGGTATTATCGTTGTATTCTCTATAGAATTTATTGAGAAAAAACTTAAAATTGATGATGCTATTGGTGCTGCCTCTGTTCACGGTGTTGCCGGAGTTTGGGGAACAATCGTTATTGGCCTTTGGGGAATTGACGGTGAAACTGGAATAGGCCTATTTAATGGAGGTGGATTTACGCAATTAGGCGCTCAGGCAACTGGTGTTTTAGCTTACGCTGCTTGGTCTATTGGACTGTCATTCATTATTCTAAAAATATTAAAATCTACAATGGGTCTTCGTGTTAGTGAAGAAGAGGAACTAGTTGGACTTGACCTTTCAGAACACGGTGAAATTGCCTACCCAGGAAAAAGAGAACGCTAATTAACGTGTTGCATTCTTTCACATGAGTTTAAATTGATAATTAATTTAGTTGTTAGAATGAAAACCTTCGAAGCCTAACCTTCGAGGGTTTTTGCTTTAATATAGTTGCATAAAAAAAATCCTTAGAAGTTTAAAACTCCTGAGGATTTATAATATTACAAACTATTTGTTTTTATGCTGAATTACGACTCGCGTTTATATTCCCAAACAAAGAACGTGTTACCATCTTCTCAAAGATTTTAATCTGCTCTTCATCTCGTACCTCAGCTTTTTCAAGCTCTTGAATTTTCTTTAAGGCATATTGCTGAATCGTTAATAACGGTAATACAATAGATTCCCTTACTGCAATCGATGCTTTTCCTGATGGCTCTTCTTGCATCAATTCACTATAACCTGTAAGTTTTAAAATTAGACGTTTTGAAGTTTCATATTCTTTATAAATCACATTCCAAAATTCACCGTATTCTTCATCTTCAGACATATAACGTGTTAAGTCGAAAAAAGACTTAGACAAAGACATCATACTGTTTTCAATTAAAGTTTTGAAGAACGCTGATGTTTTAAATAAATGCTGAGCTTTATCAAACTCACCAATATCTTCATAATGTTTCAATGCCGTACCTACTCCAAAAAAGCCTGGTACATTTTGCTTCAATTGACTCCAAGATCCGACAAAAGGAATCGCTCTTAAGTCTTCAAATACCAAACCTTCCGATTTACCTCTTTTAGACGGACGACTACCAATATTTGTTTTCGCATAATATTTAAGCGTACTCATATGTTCTAAATAGGAAATAAATTTTGGATGCGCTTTGAAATTCACATACGCCTCATAACTACGATTCGCTAAATCAGTCATAACCTCCCTGTTTTCTGGCTGCATGCTTAAATCCGCATCGTTTAAACTGTTACCAATACCAGAACTAATCAATTGTTCTAAATTATATTGTGCAGATTCTAAAGTTCCAAAATTAGAACTTATCGTCTGACCTTGTATCGTTAACTGTACTTCTTCATCTTCTATTGTCGGACCTAATGACGCATAAAAATTATGCGTTTTTCCACCACCTCGTGCCGGCGGTCCACCACGTCCATCAAAGAAAATCACTTTGATGCCATGTTCTCTAGACACTCTGGTTAAATTTTCCTTAGCCTGGTAAATCGCCCAGTTCGCCATTAAATAACCACCATCTTTGGTACCATCACTAAAACCAAGCATAATGGTTTGCCTGTTTCCTCTTGCTTTTAAATGCTTCGCGTAATCAGGATTAGAATATAATTCCTCCATCACTTTTGGCGCATTCTCTAAATCGGTAATGGTTTCAAATAATGGCCCAATATCAACCGTTAAATTGTCTTGGAATGCCACTAATTTTAACATTGCAAACAATTGCATAACATGCAAAGTCGATTGGTTATTACTAATTATATAACGGTTTGCAGCTTGCTCACCATTTGTTTCTTGAATGGTTTTTATGGCCTTAATCGTCTCTAAAGCCATTAAGGTTTCTTCATCTTTTATTAAAGATAAATCAACAGAACCTTCAACTTTAGATAAAATTTGAATTTGCTCACGTTCTGGTAAATCGTGATAATTTTTTGGAAATATAGCACTACCGTTATCAAGCAACGCATTTACCATATCATTAAAAAACTGCTCGTGTTTTCGGCTATCTTGTCTGATATCTAAATTCGCAAAATGAAATCCGAATAAATGTGTTTTATTAATCAAACTATTCAACTCATCAACATATAAAGACTGATGCTTATCGATAATAATTTGCTTTACCGCTTTTAATTCTGAAACGAAATACTCTAAAGTTAAATCGGAAGATTCATTCGTTATGATACTATAAAGCTCACGCTCCAAATTACCCATACGATCTTCGACACCTTGAAACGTTAACTTTCGTTTTAATTGTCTTACGTTTCTATAATAATTTTTAATAATTGAAAGTCGTAATCTTCCTGCAACCTTCAACGTAATTTCTGGTGTTACAAAAGGATTTCCATCTCTATCACCCCCTGGCCAGAAACCAATATTAATAATATCGTTACTAATTGGTTTTCCATCAAATATATTCTGTTGAATATAATCGTATATACCTCCAAAAGATTTATAGAATACGTTCTCTAGGTACCATATTAAACTCACAGCCTCGTCAAAAGGAGATGGCTTTTCGTGCTTAAAAAATGGTGTTTTTCCTAATTGCGCTAATAAATCATTAATTCTTAAGAGATCATTCTCACGAATCGCTTCCGTTAAATCCGTAATAATCCCTAAAACGGAACCTGGATAAAACTGTGTTGGATGGGCTGTTAGAACAATTCTTACTTTAAATTCTTCTAAATATTTTTGAAGAGTCTCTAACTTATTATTTGCTGAAACAGTTTCTTTCAAACTTCTCAGTGTACCGATGCCATCCATATTATTAACAATTGGAAAAGCGGCATCTTCAATAGCATCGAATAAAACGACCTGTCTTTCGATATATTGAATAAATCGAAATAACAAATTCACCTGACTCTCAGAAGAGCGTCTGGCTTGGTATTTTTTAAAAAATGAATCTACTATAGCTGTTGGATTATCTTGATTTGCAAATCCCTTTTGGCAAGTTTCATGAAACAGCGGCAAAAGCGCTCCTGTTTTCGTAACTGCATCAAACGGCAAGGTCATAAATATACTATTGTATATCTGATACTTAGACAATACATTTTGATTAAAACGTGTTAATTTTGGTTGTGTGGACATTATCTTAAATTATATTATTGTAGACTGCCCTAAATGGATATTCTTAAAATTGAGATTAGTATCTTTTGGATTGTAAATGAAATCTTCAATAAAGTCACCAACATTAGAGGTCGTCACTGTATTTACCACCGAATTTATATCTGGTGTTGTAATGTTTAATTTTAACGATTTTTCTACAGCTAACCTAATTAATTCGGCTTCATTATGTAACTCAAAATGACTCAACAACATAGCAGCAGATAAAATTGACGCAATCGGATTTGCAATACCTTTATCAGCCGCTTGAGGGTATGAACCATGAATAGGTTCAAACATCGCATATTTATCTCCAACTGAAGCAGATGCTAATAATCCTATAGAACCACCGATAACACTAGCTTCATCACTAATAATATCGCCAAACATATTTTCTGTTAAAATTACATCGAACTGTTTTGGGTTTAAAATCATTTGCATCGCTGCATTATCTACAAATAAAAAGTCGAGAGTTACATCTGGATATTGCTCAGCAACTTCTTTCACTACCTTTCTCCAAAGTCGAGATGTTTCTAACACATTAGCCTTATCCACTAAAGTCACCTTATGACTTCTATGTTCAGCGGCAACAAATGCCAAATGTGCAATACGCTCTATTTCTTCGCGAGAATACCCACATAAATCCGAAGCGTAATTACCATCTTCCGACGTATGTTTTTCACCAAAATAAATACCACCAGTTAATTCTCTATAAATAGAAATATCCGTACCCTGAATGATATGTTTCTTTAATGGCGATTTATCCAATAAGGTTTTATAAGCTTTTACAGGTCTAATATTAGCATACAAACCCAACTCTTTACGCAATTTAAGCAAGCCTTGTTCTGGACGCACTTTTGCAGAAGGATCGTTATCATATTTAGGATCACCAATAGCTCCAAATAAGATCGCATCACTTTTCTTACAAAGTTCTAATGTTTTCTCAGGTAAAGCATCATTATGCTTATCTATGGCAACAGCTCCAACATCTGCCGTTGTAAATTTAAAATTATGATTAAATTCCGAAGCAATTGCTTTCAAAGCCTTTATAGCTTGATTTGTAACTTCTGGACCAATACCATCACCTGGTAAAATTGCTATGTTTAATTTCATCTAAGAAAAATCAATTCCCGAATTAACGAAAATCTTACGTTTAATTATTAGTATATTTTTTGAGCTTCAAAAGCTTCAATTTGTTCTTTATTATTAATCAGATAGTCGATATCATCATAACCATTGATCATACATGTTTTTTTGTAGGCATCAATTTCAAAATTTTCGGATAACTCTGAATCTTTTACTGAAATGGTTTGTTTTTCGAGATCAACCACTAATTCTGTCTCTGGATTGGACACAACTCGCTGCATTAAGTCACTTAAAAACGCTGGAGAAACCTGCACTGGCAGCAATCCATTATTTAAGGCATTCCCTTTAAATATATCTGCAAAAAAACTAGACACCACCACTTTAAATCCAAAATCTGTTATGGCCCAAGCGGCATGTTCTCTACTCGATCCGCAACCAAAATTATCTCCTGCAACTAAAATACTCCCTGAGTATTTTGAATCATTTAATACAAAATCCGTATTAATTGTTCCATCTTTGTGATATCTCCAATCTCTAAATACATTGTTTCCAAATCCTTCTCTATCTGTCGCTTTTAAAAAACGAGCAGGTATAATTTGATCCGTATCTACATTCTCAATATGTAATGGAATGGCTCTCGATTGTAATGTTGTAAACTTTTCCATAGTAATGCCCACAAAAGTGGGTATCTTCTTTTAATTCATTTTAAATACCTACAAGGTTTTTGAAGCCTTGCAGGATAATATCAATTCAATTGCCTTGAAATATCTATAATTTTACCTTCTACTGCAGTTGCTGCCGCTACTAAAGGACTTGCTAAAATAGTACGTGAACCTTGCCCTTGTCGACCTTCGAAATTCCTATTTGAGGTTGATACACAATATTCTCCCTGAGGAATCTTATCATCGTTCATCGCTAAACACGCTGAACAACCTGGTTGACGCAATTCAAAACCTGCATCATCAAAAATAGATTTTAGACCTTCTTCTATTATTTGAGTTTCCACTTGCTTACTTCCTGGCACTAACCAAGCCGTAACATTAGCGGCTTTTTTCTTGCCTTTTATATAGTTGGCTGCGACTCTAAAATCTTCAATTCTAGAATTGGTACAACTCCCTATAAACACAAAATTGATAGGCTTATTAATTAAACTTTCTCCAGCTTCAAAATTCATATAAGCTAAAGATTTTTTAAACGATGGATTTTCATCCACAGGAATCGTTTCAGAAATTTTAATTCCCATTCCTGGATTAGTACCGTACGTAATCATTGGCGCTATATCTTCTGCATCGAAGCTGTATTCTTTATCAAATTTAGCATCGCTATCTGTTGGCAAGGTTTTCCAATAGGCCACTTTCTTATCAAACGCTTCACCTTTTGGCGCGAATTCTCTACCTTTTACATATTCAAAAGTCGTTTCATCTGGTGCAATCATTCCCCCTCTTGCCCCCATTTCGATACTCATGTTACAGACCGTCATTCGACCTTCCATACTCATGTCTTCGAACACATTTCCTGCATACTCACAGAAATAGCCCGTACCAGAATTGGTTCCTAATTTTGAAATGATATACAGAATTACATCCTTTGGTAAAACACCATTTTTCAACTTACCATTAACGGTAACTCTTAAACTTTTTGGCTTTGTAAGCAACAAGCACTGGCTCGCAAATACTTGCGCCACCTGACTTGTCCCAATACCAAAAGCAATGGCCCCAAACGCACCATGTGTAGACGTATGACTATCACCGCAGACCATGGTCAAGCCTGGTTGTGTCACCCCTAACTCTGGAGCCATTACATGCACAATACCGTTATATTTATGTCCTAATTCGTATAGTGTTATATTATTTTTTTTACAATTTTCAGATAATTGCTCCAATTGCTTTCTAGACAACTCATCTTTTATCGGTTGATCTTGATTCAACGTCGGAGTATTATGATCTGCTGTAGCCACAATTTGATTGGACCTAAATACAGGAATGCCACGATCTTCTAACTCATTAAAAGCCTGTGGACTTGTTACTTCATGTATTAAATGTTTATCTATATATAATATTTGCGGCCCATTTTCTATAGTACTGACCACGTGAGAATCCCAAACTTTATCAAATAATGTTTTACTCATCTATCTTATGCTGAAATTATTTGTTGATACACATTACTCGTTTCGATAATTTGATGAATATCATTATCATTGATTTCTTTCTTTCTATCTGCAAAACTTAAAAAGTTAGCATACACATCATCTAACTGCAACTTCGTAAGTTCATAACCTACATTTTTTGCTCTGTAAGCCAAAGCAGCACGTCCACTTCTTGCGGTTAACACAATAGCCGACTCCGTAACACCGACATCTCTAGGGTCGATAATTTCGTAAGTTGCTCTATTTTTTATCACACCATCTTGATGAATCCCAGAACTATGCGCAAAAGCATTAGCTCCAACAATTGCCTTGTTGGGTTGTGTATAAATACCCATACTATCACTTACCAATTGACTCATTCCAAATAGCATCGATGTATTAATATTTGTATCTAAATTAAGATAAGGATGCTGCTTTAGCACCATCACCACTTCTTCTAAAGCCGTATTTCCTGCACGCTCACCAATACCGTTGATCGTACATTCAATTTGACGTGCTCCATTAATGACACCTTCAATAGAATTTGCTGTTGCCAAACCTAAATCATTATGACAATGACAAGACAGAATAGCCTTTTCAATACCTTTTACATTTTCTTTTAAGTATTTAATTTTTGCACCATATTCACTAGGCAAACAATACCCTGTTGTATCAGGAATATTCAATACTGTTGCGCCAGCTCTAATTGCTGCTTCACATACTCTTGCTAAATATTCATTATCTGTTCGTCCAGCATCTTCAGCATAAAACTCAACATCCTCAACAAATGACTTGGCATATTTTACCGCTTCAAAAGCACGCTCAACAATAGCTTCTCTGTTCGATTTGAATTTATGAAGGATATGCGAATCTGAAGTGCCTATTCCTGTATGGATCCTAGGCTTTTTAGCATATTTTAATGATTCTGCCGCTACTTTTATATCATTTTCTACGGCTCTTGTTAAACCACAAACAGTAGCATTCTTAACAATTTTTGAAATCGCTTCTACAGATTTGAAATCACCTGGACTAGAAACTGGAAATCCTGCTTCAATGACATCGACTCCAAGTTGATCTAACTGCTCTGCAATAACCACTTTTTGTTCTGAGTTAAGTTTACAACCTGGAACCTGCTCGCCATCACGAAGTGTTGTATCGAAGATTTGTATGTTATTATTTGACATATATCAAAATATATTTTATAGTATTGTCTAACGAATGTATGTTTTGATTTAGATTTAAACATTATTGATATAGTTAGTTTACGATGTTCAGTTGCCAAAATATACTTTAAATAACTGATTTACAGATTTATAAATCTATTTTCTATTGATAACTAAAGACCAAAAAGATAATTTATTCTCACTTGTAAAGTCCTTAACAAAATCCGAAAAACGGCAATTTAAACTTTACGTAGGAAGACTTGGGGTAAATTCAGATTCTAAATTCTTGAATTTATTCAATCTTTTGGACAAAGCTAAAACCTACAATGAAGCTTTAATTTTAAAGAGTGGTATTGTAAAAAAGCAACAACTTGCCAATGTAAAAGCGCATTTGTATAAACAAATTCTAATCAGTCTTAAGCTCAATCCATCACATCAAAATGTGCGTTTACAAATAAGAGAACAACTCGATTTCGCTTCCATTCTGTACCATAAAGGCTTATATAAACAAAGCTTGAAAATCTTAGACAAAGCCAAGGAATTAGCGATTATTAACGAGGAAAAAAATTCAGCTTTCGAGATTGTCGAACTCGAAAAAGTAATTGAATCCCAATACATTACACGAAGTATTAGTACTCGCGCAGATGAATTGGCAGTGCAAGCCAAAGAGTTGAGTTCACTAAATGTCATAGCAAGTAAACTCTCCAATTTATCACTTCAACTTTATAGCACCATTCTAAAAACAGGCTATATAAGAAATGAAAAAGAAGCTAACATGGTTATTAATTATTTTAATAAACATGTTCCTAAAGTAAACATTGAAAAATTAGGATTCCGAGAAAAATTATGGCTTTACAAAGCTAATTTATGGCAGAGTTTTTTACTTCAAGATTTTTTGAGCTGTTATAAATATGCTTCAAAATGGGTGGATTTATTTTATCAGAATCCAAGCATGATTAATCTGAATCCTGTATTCTTTTTAAAAGGAAATAATTATCTTTTAGAAGCCTTATTTTTTATTGGAAACAAACCAAAATTTTCAGAAAAACTTTCAGAATTTGAAGCCACAATTCAAAAGTCCGATTTTCCCGAAGATGAAAATGTGGCCACTTTAGTTTTTCTCTACACCAATTTCCACAGCATCAATAAACACTTTATTGACGGCAGTTTTGAGGACGGCTTAGATTTAATTCCTAAAATAGAAAAAGCACTAATTCCTTTTAATGACAGAATTGATCCCCATCATAAAATGATATTTTATTACAAGTTTGCAAGTTTACATTTTGGAGCCGGCAACAACAAAGCGTGCATAAAATATTTGGATAAAATTATCTCAAACAAAACACTTTCAATGCGTGAAGATTTACTCTGTTTTTCGAGAGTTCTAAACCTTGTAGCGCATTATGAAGCTGGTTTAGATTATCATTTAGAAACCCTTTTACGAAGCACGTATAAATTTTTAATAAAGATGAATGACCTGCATGAAGTGCAAAAGGAAATGATAAAATTCATTAGAGGACTTCAGGATATTTATCCACACGATCTTAAACATGCGTTTAGAGAATTACACAAAACGTTGAAGACTTTTGAAGATCATCCGTACGAGCGACGTGCCTTTTTGTACCTCGATATTATTTCTTGGCTAGAGAGTAAAATTGAAAACAAACCCGTAGGCGAAATAATTCAAACTAAGTATTTAGCAAAGAAAAGTTCATAATTCTACGAATTTCACAAAAAACTCATAAAATTGACAAATTATTTGGATTTGTAGTTTTTGTATTGCAATATTTGTGCTCACAAAGTTCAAACACTTACTGAAATGTTATCAAGAAAGGCGGAGGGAATGACCCTATGAAGCCTTAGCAACCCTTAGATTTACTAAGAAGGTGCTAAATTCTACTTAATTATTTGATTCATTAATCGAAAAATTGGATAGATAACTCAAGACTAATTACTCATCTGTAATTAGCATTTTCTTTTTAATATTTTTCTATTAAGTACGCTTCTTCCTTCGACTACGCTCAAGGAACAAAAGAGGCTTATTTGGCTTTTGGTTTAATCATTTATTAACTCAAAAACTTAGAAAAATGAGTACACAAAAATTTGCAACACAAGCGTTGCACGCAGGTCACGACACCAATCTAACCTCAGGAACAAGAGCTGTTCCTATTTACCAAACATCATCGTATGTTTTTAAAGATTCAGATGAAGCCGCTGGACGATTTAATCTTTCTGTTCCTGGATACATTTACACACGTTTAAACAATCCAACAAACGACATTCTAGAGCAGCGATTAGCAGCATTAGAAGGCGGAATTGCAGCTGTGGCTACAGCTTCTGGAACCTCAGCAATTGCAACAACTTTACTAACACTTTTAAGAGCTGGTGATCATATTGTCGCATCGAGCAGTTTGTATGGAGGCACCTACAATTTATTGAGCGTTACCTTACCAAGACACGGTATTACGACGACATTTGTTGACGCGTCAAACCCAGAAGAATTTGAAAAAGCAGCACAAGAAAACACAAGAGCCTTTTTTATAGAATCTTTAGGAAACCCGAAACTAGATGTTTTAGATCTTGAAGCGATTTCGAAAGGAGCGAAAGCGCATAAAGTGCCCTTAATTGTAGATAATACAGTAGCTACACCTTATTTATTAAATCCAATTGAATACGGTGCAAACATCGTTATTCATTCGTTAACCAAATATATCACCGGAAACGGAACATCATTAGGAGGCATCATTATCGATGCTGGTACTTTTGACTGGACTAACGGAAAATTTCCAGAATTCACAGAACCCTCTGCAGGTTATCATGGTTTAGTATATAGCGAAGCTATTGGAGCTGCTGCATTTATAGCAAAAATCAGAATTGAAGGTTTACGGGATTATGGTGGAGCCTTAAGTCCGTTTAATGCCTTTCAAATTATTCAAGGTTTAGAAACTTTAGAATTACGTATTCTAAAACATAGTGAAAACGCTCTTGAATTAGCAACATGGTTAGAATCTCAACCTGAAGTTAAATGGGTGAATTACCCAGGATTAAAATCTAGCAAGTATCATGCGTTAGCTAAAAAGTATTTACCAAAAGGTCAAAGTGGCGTCGTCACTTTTGGAGTGGATGGTGGTTACGAAGCTGCAAAAACTATTGCTGATACGACCAAATTATTCTCATTATTAGCCAATATAGGAGACACAAAATCACTTATCATTCATCCTGCAAGTACTACGCATCAGCAATTAAGTGATGATGCACAAGAAACCACAGGTGTTACTAAAGATTTAATTCGTTTATCTGTAGGTATTGAAAATATCGAAGATTTAAAAGACGATTTAAAAGAAGCTTTTGCTGTTGTAAAACAGAAAAAAGCCCTTCAAAATTAAATTTAAATTGTGAAGTAAGACGGATGTCTTTAATTATAAAGGCATCTGTTTTATAATATTCAATTCTAAAAAGACAAAAACATGAGTGATTTAAAATTCTCCGTTGTAGGAGACAGTGCTTCTGCAACCCAATTTATAGGAAAAACAAGACAATTTACTTTAGTTGTAGATGAACCTGAAGCTTTAGGCGGCACCGATGAAGATGCCAATCCGGTGGAATACATTTTAGCAGGCTTTGCTGGTTGTGCCAATGTTGTCGGACATCTCGTAGCCAAGGAATTAGGTTTCACAATTAAAAATTTAAAGATTGAAGTGACGGGTGAATTAAATCCGGATCGGTTTTTAGGTACCTCTACCAAAGAACGCGCAGGCTTTAAAACCATTAACCTCAACCTTATTCCAGAGACCGATGCCAGTATTGAAGTTTTAACAAAATGGCTTCAAATTGTTGAAGAACGTTGTCCTGTAAAGGATAATTTACAGAATAAAACACCTTTAAAAATTTCCGTAGAAAAAGAATATACAGCTATATAAAAATTTGCCATGGCACATTTACACTACATAACCCTAACTAATTATGTTACTGAAAGCGGTAAGACAATTACCCCTAAATTGTCTTACCAAACTTTTGGTAAAGCATTACATTCTGCACCCATAATTTTAGTCAACCATGCCCTTACCGGAAACTCAAATGTGGTTGGAGAAGACGGCTGGTGGAATGATATTATTGGAGACGACAAATGTATTAACACTAATGATTATACTATTTTAGCCTTTAACATTCTTGGTAATGGCTACGATAATATTGCAGATAACTGCATTGAAAATTATAAAGATTTTACAGCAAGAGACATTGCCAAACTATTTGCTTTAGCTATAGAACAATTAGAAATTGAAAATTTATTTGCGGTTATAGGTGGTTCTGTCGGTGGGGGAATTGCATGGGAATTAGCCGCACTAAAACCTCGTTTAATTCAACATTTAATTCCTATTGCGACCGACTGGAAATCTACGGATTGGGTCATTGCGAATTGCCACATTCAAGATGCGATATTGAATAATTCTACACAACCACTAGTGGATGCTAGAATGCACGCCATGACCTTATATCGTACACCAGAATCGCTAACACAAAAATTTGATCGCACTAAGAAAAACGATGCCCTTTACAATATTGAATCTTGGTTGAGTTATCATGGAAATGCACTAGACAATCGTTTTCAGGTGGCAGCTTATAAACTGATGAATCAAATTTTGCGTACTATTGATATTACAAGAAACAGAACTGATTTTTTAGAAGTCGCTTCAAAAATTGAAAGTGATATTCATATCATCACTATTAATTCTGATTTGTTTTTTAAAGCGGATGAAAATTGGAATACTTATGTGGACTTAAAAGCAGTGAAAGACAACGTTCATATTCATGAAATTAAATCGGTGCATGGCCACGATGCTTTTTTAATAGAATTTGATCAATTAGCACGTTTTTTGAAGCCTATTTTTTCAACGGTATTGAAATCAAACGAAAAACTCGAACAGCACGTTGCTTAAAACAACCTTGCATTTAACAAAATAGAAGCTGAACAAATCGTTCGGCTTTTTTATTTTTTAGTTTTAATTTTAGTTAAAAATTAATGTGAGAGCGTTAATATTATTAGCATTAAAGACAATAGTTATACTTTTACACGTATATATTTGACTATTGAACAAGATCGAAAATACAGAGCCTCAAATACCAAAAAAACGACAATATCGTTGGTTTCGCAGAACCTTACGCGTACTGTTAGGCATTTTTGTGTTCTTTTTTTTGGTAATTCTTTTTGTTCGTAGCCCTTGGGGACAAGGTATCATTGTGGATAAAGCAGTCAGTTACGTCTCTGATAAAACCGGAACTAAGGTCGCCATAGAAAAACTTTTTATTACGTTTGATGGTGATATACAACTCGATGGCCTGTATCTCGAAGACAAAAAAGGAGACACCTTAGTCTATTCAAAATCATTGGAAGCTAACATCCCTCTAATTAAAATCATAAGTGGTAATGGCATCGGAGTTGATGCTTTAGATTGGGATGGTTTGCGTGCCAATGTGATTAGAAAAGATAGCATTGAAGGTTATAACTTTCAATTTCTAATTGATGCTTTTGCTTCTACCGACACTACAGCTGTTGCAACAGATACCACCTCTACTCCACTGAACCTTGTTTTAGGCAACTTAAATTTCAATAATTTTGATGTTGTTTTTGATGATGCGGTTGCAGGCATTGATTCTAGATTTAAAATTGGGAAGTTGAAGGCTAATATGAAAACCACCAATATTGAAGACATGATTTTTAATGCTTCAACGGTTGAACTCAGTGATGCTAATATCAAGTTTATTCAAAAACCAGTGGCGATTGACACCACAACTTCAAATACTCCTTTACCAAAATTAGCTTTTGAAACTATTGCGCTAAACAATGTGGTTGCTTATTACGAATCGCAACCTGACCGTTTGATTGCAGATGTTGATATTTCAGAATTCTCAACAGAATCACCACTCATAAATTTAGCAGCTAGTGATTTCAATCTTAAAAAAATCACGCTTAAAAATTCTAAAATCAGCTTAACCACAGACGCTGAAATTAATGGCTTAACGCAAAAAATAGAGGAAGTTACTGAGGAAGTAAAAACAGACATCACAACGTTTGAATGGCCACAACTAACAATTAATACTGCGTCCATTGATTTTGAAAACAATCAGATTAATTATAGCGTGGGTAACGCAAAACCTACAAAGGATATTTTTAACCCGAATGCTATCGCACTTTCAAATTTTACGCTTCAAGCGAAAGACATTTCTTTAAAAGATAAAAAAGCGACACTAGACTTAGAACAACTAAATTTTAACGAATATTCAGGATTAAACCTCAATCAATTGGCTGTTAATTTTAACGCTACAGATCAAGATATGCGTTTGGATGATTTACAATTCAAATTAAATAACAATTCAATTTCAGGTGATGCACATTTAGAGTATCAGTCACTTTCAAAATTAATAGAAGCTCCTGAAACTACTAAGGTCAACTTAAACCTCCCAGCCTTTCAACTCTCATTGACAGAGATTTTCAAATTTCAACCTGATTTAAAAAATAACGAATACCTCAATAAATTAAGCAAAAAACTAATTCTAGGAAATCTAAATGCTTCCGGAACTTTAGCATCAATTAATTTGAATAAAGCAGAACTTAACTGGGGAAATTCAACAAAAATCTCCACTAAAGGAACGCTTCAAAACGTCACCAATCCTGAAACACTTCAATTTGATATTCCACAGTTTTCAGCAATTACAAAGCGATCTGATTTAATTCAGTTTGTAAATGAGGAAGACTTAGGAATTAGCTTTCCAAATGACGTGAAATTTGTAGCACAACTCAAAGGCAACCCTCAAGACATTTCAGCAAAAGCAAACCTAACAAGCTCTCAAGGCCTTGCGAATATTGATGGTAGTTATAAAAACACGGATAAAATTGCGTTTAATGCTACAGTCGCTATTGAAGATTATAAAGTTAATGAATTGCTTAACAATCCACAATTTGGAACACTAAGTCTTACCCTTACATCTGAAGGAAGCGGGAACACCATCAACACACTCGATGCCATTTTGGATGCTACTATTTCTGAATTTCAACTTAATAATTATGCTATAAAAGATCTTCATCTTAATGGTGATATTAAAAACGGAACAGGAAATATTCAGTCGCAATATAAAGACAGTAATCTCAATGCGAACCTAGATGCTTTTGTGGTTTTAGATTCTATTTCTCCTGAAGCTAAAGTTAAAATTAACGTTATTGGCGCCAACCTAGAAGCGCTTGGTGTAATGAGTCGTAATATTAGAACGGCCATGAATGTCACTGTAGATTTTAAAGGTAATGGTGAAACTTACGATGCTAGCGCTAACATTGACAACGGTGTTGTTGTGTATGACAATAGAAGTTATTTAATAGGTGATATTAAAGCCATGGCGCATGTGGATAGAGACACGACTTCGGTTTCGGTTAAAAACAACATTTTAGATCTTGATTTAAAGTCAAATACCAATCCTCAAACGTTTAGTAAAGCGATTAAACGACACGTTCTAAGTTATTTTTATAGAGATGAAAATGTCTCAGACACAATTAGCGATTTTGTGAACTTAAACCTCAAAGGTAAAATTTCGCAATCCCCTTTACTGAATGACGTCTTCTTAGTT
Organism: Winogradskyella thalassocola; assembly: GCF_900099995.1. Classification (GTDB taxonomy): domain Bacteria; phylum Bacteroidota; class Bacteroidia; order Flavobacteriales; family Flavobacteriaceae; genus Winogradskyella; species Winogradskyella thalassocola. The sequence goes on along the minus strand of NZ_FNCZ01000001.1, from coordinate 1,252,722 downwards.
AATGTTCAAGGTTTAGACACCATTAACGTGGCTGTAGATTTCAACGAAAAAGCGCGACAACTACAAGCAAATATTACGGCGCCACATATTAACTATAGCGGCAATAAATTGGACAGTCTTGCTTTTTCTATGGACACCGACAAAGAGAATTTCAATTTTAATCTAGGTTTTAAAAACATCACTGCTGGTCCGTTAGATGTGCCTAAAACCATCATAACTGGCCACCAAACCAACAACGAATTAGCGCTTAACTTTTTGGGCTATCATCAAGGAGAGCAACTCATGAATGTCAACACCAAAATCACTGGCAGCAGAGAGCGTTTAAGATTTACAGTAAATCCGGATAGCTTAATACTCAATAAAGAGAAATGGTTAATTCCTGAAGACAATGAAATCATCCTAACAGATAAGCATCTCGAATTTAATAACTTTAAAATCAACCAAAACAATCAATCTATTGCGCTTACAGACAAATTAGAGCAAATTTCGAAAGAACATATTGCCATTGAATTCGAGAATTTTGACATCAATGCCATCTTTAATTATTTAAATCCAGAAGCCGAATTAGCAACCGGGCAACTAAATGGTAATTTTATTCTCGAAGATCCGTTTACTAATGCTGGTATTTTAGCCGATTTAAGTATTGAACAATTAAACATGCTTAAAACCGATTTAGGCACTTTAAGCGTGAATGGAAATTCATTGGACGACAATAGTTATGCTTTTAATGCTGGACTAAAAGGTGGTGATATTGATTTTGATCTCGTCGGTGATTACACTGTCACTAACAACATAGCAAATCTCGATCTCGATTTTAATATCAACGAATTCAAAATACAAGCACTCAACACCTTATCTATGGGTGAAATTAAAGATGCTGACGGTAGTTTTTCTGGTGCTTTTAAAGTTACAGGTTCAACATCAGATTTAAAGTATGATGGTTCTATAACATTCAACAATGCTGGTTTCAATGTCGCTAAACTGAACACTAAATTTAGCATGACTAAAGAAACGCTGAGCATCAATAATGATGGCCTTTCAATGAAAGATTTCACCATTCGTGATGAAAACAATAATGCCTTGGTACTTTCTGGTAAGGTTGGTACCGAGAGTTTTATCAATCCAACATTCGATTTAAGTGTAAAAACTACAAATTTTCAAGTCTTAAACGCTTCAAAAGAAGACAATCAAGAATTCTACGGCAAGGTCACTTTTGACGCCAATGCAAAACTAACTGGCGATTTACAAATCCCAAAATTAGACGCCAAACTCACTTTAGGTTCCGATACCGATCTCACTTATGTACTACCATCATCAGTAGCCAGTGTGGAGGAACGCGATGGAGTTGTTGTATTTGTTAATCGTGAAAATCGAGATGCTATTCTCACCCAAACTGAAGAACAAACGGCTACGATAAAAGGCTTTGATATTAGAGCGTTATTCAACGTTGGAAAAAATGCAGCAGTCACTATAATTATAGATGAAGAAACCGGAGATAATTTTAAAATTTCAGGTGAAGGTGATTTTGTTTTCACCATGAAACCAAATGGGCGAATCACACTTACTGGTGCCTATGAAATTTCAGAAGGCCATTACGAACTCAACCTTTACAATTTAGTGAATCGAAAATTCTTAATTGCTCAAGGCAGTCGTGTCACTTGGTCTGGCGATCCTTTTGATGCGAAACTAGATATACGCGCCATATACAATTTAGAAACTTCGGCTTACGGATTGATGGCATCGCAAATCTCTGGTGCAGATTCCTCTGTAAAAACTAAATACCAAGAAGTTTTACCTTTTAATGTCTACCTCAATATTGATGGCGAATTATTACAACCTAAAATTTCATTTGGTTTAGATATGCCAGAAGAAGACCAAGGTGCCATTAGCGGACAAGTATATTCTAGAGTACAACAAGTGAACCAGCAAGAAGGAGAACTTAATCGCCAAGTTTTTTCACTTTTAGTGCTCAATCGTTTTTATCCAGATTCTGGCAGTGATGGTAGTGACGGAGGCTTTGCTACAATTGCAAGAGACAATTTAAATGATGCAGTATCCGATCAGCTAAATACATTTTCTGATAAAATATTAGGTGGTACTGGTATAGAGCTCGATTTTGGACTTAACAGCTACACCGATTATCAAGGCGATTCACCATCAGATCGTACTGAGTTAGAAATCGCAGCAAAGAAAAAATTGTTTAACGACAGATTAACGGTTAGTGTTGGTAGTGACGTAGACATACAAGGCAGCAGTAGCACTGATGAGGAAGCACCTGTAATTGGTAATGTAAGCTTAGAATATGCATTAACAGAAGACGGCAGATACCGACTAAAGGGCTTTAGAAAAAGTGAATTTGAAAATGTGATAGATGGCCAAACCATAGTGAGTGGTATTAGTTTAATATTCACAAAAGAATTCAATCAATTTAGCGAACTTTGGGATGCTATTTTGCGTTCTAAAAAAGAGAAGAAAGCAAAACCTGAAACCGAGAAAGAGGCACAAGAAAAACAGCAAGAAGCAACGGACGAAAGTATAGAACAGAAAAAGAATTAAACTTGAAAAGAATCTTAAAACATAGTATCTCTTTTATTTTCTTCGGAATGATTTTATACTCCTGCAGTATAAAAAAACACATTCCTGAAGGCGAACGTTTATATACTGGTGCTAAAATTGAAATTGAATCGGATTCTATCATAAAAAATGAAGAAGAACTAAAAACAGAATTAGAAACCGTTTTAAGACCTGAACCGAATTCTAAGTTCTTGGGAATGCATTTAGGCTTGTATTATTATTACAAAATGCAAAAGAAAAAACCAGGTTTCATCAACAGATGGCTATATAAACAAATAGGAGAAAAACCTATTTATCAATCTAGCGTAGAACCTTTTGAGATTGAAGACGTACTAAGAAATCGCCTTGAAAACAAAGGATTTTTCTACAGCACTGCAACTTCCGCTTTTGAAGAAAAAGAGATGGAAGCCTCCATTAATTATAAACTAAAAATTACAGAACCTTATAAAATGGAGCGTTTCCAAATTGACTCTATGCCTTCACCACTCTATGAAGATGTAAAAAAGGAAACTGACAAATCCCCATTTCAAAAGAACATGCGTTTCGATTTGTCTAATATGAAATTAGAACGCCAGCGTATTGATGCACAACTAAAGCAAAAAGGCTATTATAATCTCAATCCTGATTTTTTCATTTTTGAAGCAGATACTAATCAATACGACAATAAACGCTTCGATTTATTTTTAAAATTGAAAGCCGAAGTTCCTAAAAAAGCGACTATTCCTTATCGCATTTCAAAGATAAATGTCTTTGCTAATTACGACTTACAAGATTCCACATACGCCAAAACAGAACGGTTCAACAATAAGAATTACATACAAGACACACTGTTTATAAAACCTAAATTCCTCGATGAATTTATTACACTAAATGAAGGTGATTTCTACAGTCCTGAAAATTCTAAAAATACCGCCAGGCGCTTATCAAAAATTGGAGCGTATAAATATGTCAACATTCAATATAAAGAAGTTGATTCGCTACTCACGGATAGTTTAGGAGTTCTCGAAACCAATATTTTTTTATCACCACTAACTAAACGTGCCGTCCGTGCCGAAATACAAGCCGTCACCAAATCCAATAATTACACAGGTCCTCATTTAGCGTTAACCTACAGTAATCGTAATGTTTTTAAAGGAGGAGAAACGTTAAACATTAGCACAAATGTTGGTTACGAATCGCAATTTATCAGTGGTGACAACACAGGACTTAGCAGTGTAGAATTAGGTCTAACCACTGAGATTATTTTTCCACGTGTTTTATTTCCTGTAAAAATCAATACGGATTTCTTTAAATATTCCATCCCAAAAACAAAAACAAGTGTTGGACTTAATTATTTGAATCGGAGTGAATTGTATACTTTACTTTCAGGAACTGGGCAGTTTGGGTACTCTTGGAATGCCAATAAATTTATAACCTATCAATTTAATCCTATTTCAATAAGCTACACTAAACTTTCAAATACGACCGCTGAATTTGAAACTATTTTAGACGAAAATTCATACTTACAACAAAGTTTCGATCAGCAATTTATTTCAGGTATGACCTTTTCATTTACTTATAACGAAATGGTAGATGCCAACGATCCTAATCAGTTTTACCTAAACACAACTTTAGATGTTGCAGGTAATTCGATTAGTTTGCTAGGAAAAGAAACCACTTCTGGCGAACCAAAAGAATTTTTAGGATTGCAATATGCGCAATATGCGAAAGCCGATTTAGATTTAAGGTTCCATCTTAACTTCGGTAAAGATAGAGCACAAACCTTAGCAACACGATTATTTGCTGGCTACGGCTTACCTTATGGAAACTCGGATGTTATTCCGTATGTAAAGCAATATTTTTCAGGTGGCCCTTATAGTGTTAGAGCTTTTAAAACGCGCTCTTTAGGACCAGGAACTTACAATGACGATAGCAATAACGACGATGTAACCTATTGGGATCAAACCGGAAATATTAGATTAGAAGCCAATGTAGAATATCGTTTTCCTATAGTTTCATATTTTAAAGGTGCGGTATTTGCCGATGCTGGAAATGTCTGGAACTCTAAATCCAATTCTGTGTTTGACGGAGAAGATAAATTCACCTCTAACTTCATCAATGAATTAGGTATGGGAGCCGGATTTGGGTTGCATATTGATGTGCAAGGTTTTGTTATTCGTTTCGATTTGGCAGCACCTTTCCACGATCCGTCATTAGCACCAGGAAAACGTTTCGATTTTAAATATGACGAACCTGTGCTTAACTTCGCTATTGGCTATTCGTTTTAATATTGCGAAAACCTGAAGAAATCAAATACATTAAAAAATACCTTATTATATTTGAATTTAATACCTTTATTGAAACACACGTTTCAAAATAAGACAACAACTACACATATGACAGATAAAGAACAATACATGAAAGAAGCTGTAAACGCAGCTTTAAAAGGAATGAATAACAACGAAGGTGGACCATTTGGTTGCGTCGTTGTAAAGGATGGAAAAATAGTAGGTCGCGGAAATAACAAAGTTACTTCTACCAACGATCCAACGGCTCATGCTGAAGTTACAGCCATTAGAGATGCTTGTAAAAACTTAGATTCTTTTCAACTAGATGGTTGCGAAATTTACACCTCTTGCGAGCCTTGTCCAATGTGTTTAGGCGCTATTTATTGGGCGAGACCAGACAAAGTATATTATGGAAGCAATCAAGTAGATGCTGCTAATATTGGTTTTGATGATGAATTTATTTACAAGGAAATTCCATTACCATACTCAGAACGTAGCATTCCATTTGAACAATTAGCGAGAGAAGTTGCTTTAGAGCCTTTTCAGGAATGGACTAAGAAGCTAGATAAAACGGAATATTAATTGATAGAATTTTTTTGAAACAGAATTGAATAAAAGAATTGGATATATATTAATAATTGTAATTCTAATATTTGCAAAATTGTGGATTGGCTTATATGATCATGATGAATTTGATGAAAAACATCTATTTATTAAACATAGACCAATTTGGAAAACACATTTCTATTCCCCTCGTGGAATGAGTGATATGAAATTATCAGAAATGTCGGAAGAAGCAAAACGAGAACAAAAATTATTCGATGAATTCATAATTGATAATCAAGTAATTCAATAATCTATAAAATACAATTACAGAGTGATCACCTTCATCCTAAATAACAAAACCATTAAAACATCGGAACATTCCGGAACCACTTTACTGGATTTTGTACGTTACCAACAACGCTTAACTGGCACCAAAATTGGTTGTCGTGAAGGCGATTGTGGTGCTTGCACACTTTTGGTCGGTACACTAAACGACGATACGATGGAATACCAAAGTATTACTTCATGTATTTCACCATTAGGAAACGCACATGGCAAACATATTGTAACGGTTGAAGGTACCAATCTAAAAGACACACTCACTACAGCTCAAGAAGCCATGAAAGCTAATTACGCTACCCAATGCGGATTTTGCACACCAGGCTTTGTCGTAGCTCTAACTGGCTTTGCTTTATCTAATTCAGATAAAAATTATAGTAATGCCATTGACGCTATAAGTGGAAACATTTGTAGATGCACAGGTTATAAAGCCATTGAAAAAGCGGCACATCAAGTGGTGGAAAAACTAGAGCATCAAGAAAAAAATTCTTTCAAATGGTTAATTGACAATGGATTTATTCCAGAGTATTTTGAAAGCATTCCACAACGTTTAAAAGATATTGAAGCAAAGGATTTGAATCAACCCAAAGGAAAATATGTTTCTGGAGGAACCGATTTATACGTCCAGCAAGCCGACAAATTAATCGACAATCCTGTTCATCTTATTGCTAAAAAAGACTTTTTAAAAGGCATTTCAATTGAAAATGGGATTTGCACCATTGGAACCAACTCTACCGTTTCTGATTTATGGAATCACAAAGAGTTAAACAGCATTTTACCCAATTTAAGAAAACACTTAAAGTTGGTCTCTTCAGAACAAATTAGAAACATGGCTTCTTTGGGTGGAAACATCGCCAATGCTTCACCTATTGGAGATATGACAATATTTTTCTTAGCACTTAATAGTGATCTTACGATTATCAATAAAAAATACGAAGAGCGCAGTGTTGCACTAAATAACTTTTATCAAGGTTATAAAACTTACGACTTAAAAGATGATGAACTTCTAAAAGCCATCAGCTTTAAGTTACCAACAGCGCAGTCATTTTTCAATTTTGAAAAAGTTTGTAAACGCACCCATTTGGATATTGCGAGTGTCAATTCAGCAATACATTTATCAGTTGAAAATAGTACCATTTCAGAAGCGCATGTGTCTCTTGGCGGTGTTGCTGCAATTCCGAAGTATTTACACGATACCTCAGCATTTTTAACAGGAAAGCCCTTGACTTCAGAAACGATATTAGAAGCTAATGAGATACTTCAAAAGGAAATCACTCCAATTAGTGATGTCAGAGGAACTAGTGATTATAAACGTTTGCTCGCAAGACAATTGTTTTTCGCGCATTTTACGGAGTTGTTCCCCAATCATTTCACCTTAAACGATTTTGTTCAACATGCATAAAAACAAATCAAATAAAGTCTTAGACACGAAGTTAGACGCCGTTTCTCTGTCATTAAAACAAAGCATTAAAAACTTAGATTCTTATACGCATGTTCGTGGTGAATCGTTATATGTTGATGATGTTAATGTCAGACAAGGTACATTTCATGCCGTAGTTTTTGACTCACCAAAAGCACACGGAAAAATAAAACATATCGATTATTCTAAGGCGGAAGCTCTGGAAGGTGTCGAACGTATTTTTACCTACAAAGATGTTCCTGGCGAAAATGAAATTGGAGGCATCATCGCAGACGAACCATTATTTGCAGAAGACGAGGTTCATTTTTGGGGCATGCCAATTGCTTTAATTGTTGCCGAATCTGAATTTATTGCACGAAAAGCAAGAGGTTTAATCGAGATTGAAATTGAAGATTTACCAGTCATCACCACAGCAAAAGAAGCCAAAGCAAAAGGTAGTTTTATCAACGCGCCACGCTCTTTTAGTTTAGGTGATACCGAAAAAGCATTTGCAGACTGTGACTACGTTTTTGAAGGGGAAACCTTTTCCAACGGACAAGAACATTTATACATTGAAGCGCAAGGTTCTTATGCCGAACCCATGGAAAATGGCAACATAAAAGTGACTTCTTCTACGCAAGGCCCAACAGCTGTACAAAAAACTATTGCCAAAGTTTTGGGTATTGCCATGCATAAAATTGAAGTGGATGTGACACGTCTTGGTGGCGGATTTGGTGGAAAAGAAGATCAAGCCACACCTTGGGCAGTTATGGTTGCTTTGGCAACGCATCACCTAAATCAATCGGTAAAATTAATACTGAATCGTCATGATGATTTACGCATGACAGGAAAGCGTCATCCTTATGAAAGCACCTATAAAATTGGATTATCTAAAGACCTAAAAATTCTTGCTTATCAAACGGAATTTTTACAAAATTCTGGAGCAGCAGCAGATTTATCACCTGCGATTGCAGAACGTACTTTGTTTCATGCTACCAATAGTTATTACGTACCAAACGTGACCACAAAAGTGTTGAGTTGCAAAACCAATTTACCACCAAATACGGCCTTTAGAGGTTTTGGTGGACCACAAGGTATGTTTGTAATTGAGTCTGCAATTGCAAAAGCAGCTTCTGAAATTGGGGTTTCAGCTAGACAAATTCAGGAAGCGAATTTGTTAGATGAAAATGACACGTTCTCCTATGGACAAATTGCTAAAAAAGTAGAAGCCAAAAACACATGGCATTCTGCTAAAAACATATTTAATAGTGATGCTTTAGAACAAGAAGTTGCTGATTTCAACAAAAATAATACAGCCTTCAAAAAAGGGCTTTCGTTTATGCCAATTACTTTTGGTATTTCGTTTACCAATACACCAATGAATCATGCACGTGCTTTGGTTCATATTTATTTAGATGGCAGTGTTGGCATAAGCACAGCGGCTGTAGAAATGGGTCAAGGTGTAAATACAAAAATGATGCAGATTGCTGCGGATGTATTTTCGATTCCTATTGAAAAAATTAAGATTGAAACGACCAATACAACGCGTGTTGCCAATACGTCGCCTTCTGCTGCGAGTTCTACGGCAGATTTAAACGGAAAAGCGACCTTAATGGCTTGTAATGCTTTAGTAGAACGTTTAAAACTAGTGGCTTCAGAAGATTTAAATGTGTCAAAAAAGGACATTACTTTAAAAGATGAATCTGTCTTTATAAATGATAAACCATCAGAATTATCCTGGACACAACTCATCAGTAGTGCCATGCTCAAACGTGTTGCTTTAACTGAAAATGCCCATTACGCCACACCAGAAATTCACTTTGATAAAACCAAAGAAAAAGGACATCCTTTTGCCTATCACGTATACGGCACAGCGATTACAACGGTAACTGTAGATTGTACGCGTGGTACTTACGAATTTGACTCCGTTAAAATTGTACACGATTACGGAAAAAGTATGAGTGAAGGTATTGATTTAGGCCAGGTAGAAGGTGCTTTAATACAAGGTATCGGCTGGATGACTTTGGAAGAAATCGCCTATAATGATGATGGTAAATTATTATCTAATGCATTATCCACTTATAAAGTACCTGATATATTTTCTGTACCAAAATGTGTGGAAGTGATTCCAGTAGAAACCGAAGGCAATGACATGGCAATTTTAAAATCTAAAGCCGTTGGTGAGCCACCATTAATGTATGGTATTGGCGCTTATTTTGCACTTCAAAATGCGATAAAGGCTTTTAATTCTAATTATGATTTAGAATTTCATGCACCGATGACACCTGAAAAAGTGTTGATGAGTTTGTACAACAACCAAAGCGTTTAAATGACTACAAAAACACAAATCAACGAACGCATTTTTGAAACATTCCCTGAATTAGAAAGCGAAAGATTACTTTTTAGAGCTTATAAAAAGGATGATGCTCAAGCGCTTTTTAATCTTAGAAGTCATAAAGATGTTTCAAAATATATGGATACCACAATCCCTAAACAGATTGGAGATGCTGAAAATAAAATCATAGACTATCAGAGCGCTTTCGAGGAAAAAAAAGGTATTACTTGGACTATTATTGAAAAGTCTAGTAATTGTCCTATAGGTGATTTTGGGATTTGGCGCATTGACAGGCAAAACTCAAGAGGAGAAATAGGCTATATTTTACATCCCGACTCTTGGGGAAAAGGATACATGACAGAAGCTTTTAATACCTTAATTCGTTTTGGATTCAATAATTTAAATCTTCATAGTTACGATGCTAATGTTAATACTAAAAATGAAAATTCTAAGGCACTGTTACTTAAATTTGGATTTAGATTAGAGGCGCGTTTTAGAGAGGACTTCTATTATGATGGCCAATTTTTAGATAGCGAAATTTATTGTCTCATAAAATCAGATCTAAACTAAACGCCTTATCGCACTACATTACAAAAAACAAAACATCCTTAAAGGCGCACTTATTTACAGTGCTGGTGACACTATTGCTGCTCTTTTACTTGGTGAATTCATCTGGTATCGCCTACTAGGCATGATGTTTATTGGTGCTACTTTTTATGCGTTTGAAATCCCGAATTATTTTGATTGGATTGTAAAAACAACACAGTTTAGAAAAGGGGCTAAAGCCACATTAAGCAAAACTATTTTAGCAATAGCCTATTTTAACCCCTTGTGGGTCGCCAGACATTTACTGTTTATTAAATTATTTTCAGGCCAGTTTGAAGCTATTGATTTTAACCTTTTAGAGATTGCGTTTTGGTCGTTTTTAGTGAATATTCCTATTTCCTTTATGGCAAATTATATTATTCAAAATCGATTCCAACTGAAATGGAGGTTTCTTGGATCTGCCGCTTTTTCTGCTTTAATGGCGATTTATTATGCTTTGAGTGAGACTATTTTTTCTTAACCAATTCCTGCAAACGCAGGAATCTCATTAATGAGAAGAAAATTACTATCGTACATATCCTGTAAGGTTTTTAGAACCTGACAGGTACAAAAGCTAATTAACAGTCGCAAATTTTTAAAATCACATCAGGATAACACCCGACAAATAGATTATACGTTCTTGCTTACCAGACCTGCTAGGTTTGAAAAACCTGAAAGGTCTTACTATTTCAAATAAGACCTCACCATACAAACACAAATGAGATTGTGTGATGCGGAACATCTACTTACCAGACCTGTCAGGTTCTAAAAACCTTACAGGACTAATTCAGTGTTTCTAAATTTACTTTTGTGAGAATCCTATATTTCTCTATTGAATAATGCGTCAAAACAGCCTCCAATAAATAATCTCTAACAACAAGAATGAGGTGCTTGTTTTCATTAGTTTCATAATTAGGAATCAATCTTTCTACTGACAAATGCAAGCCTTCTCCTTTCAATTCCAACTTCCCTAATTCATCAATAATAAGATACTTCGATTCATTTTTTAAAGCAACAGATTGCAAATAAGCATTCGCCTTTTCAAAAGCTGATTTTAAAAACTTAAAGTATCCAATTTCAATGATGGCTTCAGTTTCAAGTTCAGTTTCAAGTTCAAATTCACTTTTAGACTTTACTTCTAGAAAATAGCGCTTTCCTTCGGCATTATCAGGACACAATACTCCATCAACATCATCACGGTTTTTACACCACTCTAATAAAGCCGTTGTTTTTCCTGTTCGGATATCACCTCTGAGGATATATATCATTCTGAAGGCACTTTAAAATGAATACAATTAGAAATACTATTCGCCATAAAATATTGGAATCGCGTGTAACCTTTTAAATGTTTTGTGTCTTTCCATGTAAATGCAATAATTTGACGGAAATATGGAAACAAATCCATCGCATTCGCAATATCCTCTTGATATTTAGATTCTTTTTTTCGAAGATATTTCTGAACCACTTTCAACAAAAAAGGACCAATTACTAGATACCAAAGCATTAAAATCAAGTAACTTCTCAATACAATATAAATGGCTTTTTGCCACCCCAAAAGCGGACCTCCAAATATTGAAAAGGCCAAAACCATAACCGCAACTGTGCCTAGCCACACCCAAATGACTTTCGTTTTAAAAGCTACTTTTTTGGTTTTCTTATCGCGTTTATCCGTTTCAAGATGAAGATAAAAATCAGTTTCTTTTTTATTTGAAATAATCTTAATCGTGTTTTTAATAAAAATCCCAGCTAAAATTCCGCAAATCCCATAAACCAAAAGATAGGTGGTGACTAAAACCGATGTTGTAGAGGTTTCTGAAACAAAATTTAATTTTTTCTGAACCCAAGCCCCATAAATATCAATGGCTTCCCAGAGATTTGTTCCGTAAACGATGGTTAGTATTAATAATTTTTGAAGTGCCGATTCTAAAAAGGTCATCATTCCTAAAACCATTATCGTAGCTCCTTTCCATGAGAAATTAGAAAATAAAACTGCTCCTAAAACCGCTTGAAAACTCACAGCAACATAAGCTCCAAAAGGTGAATATGGACTCACTGCCATTTTTATAATTAAGACAATGACCAATGCCTTTAAGATGGCTTGCCATTTATTTTCGGCATAATAAGCAATTAAACTTATAAGTAAAATGGACACGCCACCTACAATCAATCCTGTAAATGGAGAATTAAACACGTGTAAAAAACCACCTAAACCTGACTCGTTTAAAGCCCAAAGTGCGGTTAGTTTTTCTATAATGGATTTATTGTTTTTCATGCATACTTCCCGTAAAAACGGGAATCTCTTTTAATTCTCAACGGTGTCTTTATAATGCACTTGAAGCAATTGAGCCACCACACTAATCGCAATTTCCTTTGGTGTATCTCCTCCAATGTCTAAACCTATAGGGCAAACCACATTTGTCATACCTTCTGGAATATGCATCTCGTTAATGAGCATATTATTAAACCTTACTTTTTTGGTTTTACTTCCTATTAGTCCTAAAAATTTAGTTTCATTTTGCAAAGCCATAGTTATCAAATCAAAATCGATAGCATGATTATGTGTTAGCACGAGAACATAACAATTAGGTCCCCATTTCACAGCATCTTTAAACGATTTAAAATCGGTTTCATTGGCTTGATGCGTCGTTACACTGCTGTCTAATTCTAAATTAGAAAACCAATTGTCACGTGAATCTATAAGGTTCACTTTAAAAGGCGTATCTACTAATAATTTGGCGATTTCAACACCAATATGTCCTGCTCCAAATAAAAATAATTCTGGTGATTGATTCATAGGTTCTATGATAAATTCCACTTTTCCTCCGCAACATTGCTCAAATTCCGGACCTAAAGTATAGGTGGATTCAATAATTCTATTCTCTTTTAAAGCAACGATAGCCTCATCTATGGCTTTAAATTCAAGCTTCCCACCTCCTATAGTTCCGTGGATATCTTTGTTTTCAGTCACAAGCATACGCGAACCCACTACGCAAGGCGTTGAGCCTAAGCACTTGGTTACCGTTATAAAGGCTACAGGTATTTGCTTTTGTTTAAATTCAGAAAGTAATTCAATCCAGTTTTGCATTTCTAATAAAAAAAGAGAATTTAAAAGTAAGGTTTTTTGACTTAAATGATTTTCTATTTTTAAAACTAGCGTCAAACCTTTTAATAGAAATCAATCTTTTAAAATTTTCTGTAATCTTTAAGATTTAACTTCGACTTAATCGTTATATTGATTTTTCTAAATCAAAAAATAATTTTATGTCGAAACCATATTACGATGCTGCGGATTTACGCAAATTTGGAAAAATCACGGAATGGAGTGAAGAATTAGGAACTAAATTCTTTGACTATTACGGAAAAGTATTTGAGGAAGGCGCTTTAACGGCTCGTGAAAAATCACTCATAGCTTTAGCAGTAGCACATACAGAACAATGCCCATATTGTATAGATGCCTACACAAAAGACACTTTGCAACGTGGCATTACTAAAGAGCAAATGATGGAAGCCATACATGTTGGTGCAGCAATAAAAAGCGGAGCCACTTTAGTACATGGTGTCCAAATGATGAATAAAGTTAACAAATTAGACGGTTAAGATAAAAACCTCAACCGCATTAATTTCGTAAGAATTACAAACAAGAGAAACGATTAATGGCAACAAAGTCCCTACAAAAATTAGGAAGCGATTTAGCTCAAAGCAATAAACAAATAGAAATACTCTCTAATGGTATCTTTAAAACTGGTGAATTACCAACCTTTAAAGATAAGATTTCAGAAACGAGTCAATTTCCTATTAAAGCAAAAAAACTAGAAATTCTACAGATTAATGTAGGTTACATGTGTAACCAAGTTTGTGATCATTGCCACGTAGATGCTGGTCCGGACCGAAAAGAAATTATGACGAGAGACACCATGAGACAATGTCTTGAGGTGATTAAAAATTCTGGAGCACACACGCTAGATTTAACTGGTGGAGCACCAGAAATGAATCCTGATTTTAGATGGTTTGTAGAAGAAGCTTCAAAGGTTGGTATTACAGATTTTATAGTACGTTCTAATTTAACTATTATTAGAGCCAATAAAAAATATTACGATTTACCAGAATTCTTTAAAAAACACAATGTACACGTGGTAAGTTCTATGCCGCATTGGACACGTGGAAAAACGGATAAACAACGTGGAGATGGTGTTTTTGATAAATCTATAAAAGCCTTACAAGAATTAAATGCTGTAGGTTATGGAATGCCTGGAAGTGACTTAAAATTAGATTTGGTTTACAATCCGTCTGGAGCCTTTTTACCAGGTGATCAAGTTGCGATGGAAAAGGATTTCAAAAAGGCATTGATGGACGATTTCGGAATTGAATTTCATAATCTATTTGCCATTACAAATTTACCTATCGCACGATTCTTAGATTATTTAATCGCTTCAGAAAACTACGAAGATTATATGTATTCTTTAGTGGAAGCTTATAATCCGGCTGCTGTAGAAAACGTGATGTGTACCAATACCTTATCTATTAGTTGGGATGGTTATTTATTTGATTGCGATTTTAACCAAATGTTAGAATTGCCTGTAAATAGTAAGTCGAGACACATATCTGAATTTAACGAAGAATTATTAGAAGGACGAAACATCGTCATTTCACAGCACTGTTATGGTTGTACTGCTGGTGCAGGAAGTAGCTGTCAAGGTGTTGTAGCATAACAAAATTCCTGCGAAGGCAGGAATCTTAGATTTAAACCAATTAAGATTTCTGCCTTCGCAGGAATAAATAATGAAGACTAAAACCGCCATATTAATCTTTGCAAATTCTGCAGAAAAAGAATTGACTTCAAAATCAATTTCTTCTTCTGACTTCTTTAATTTGCTTGATTCTGATACTGTAAAAACGGTTAAGAAAACGAATTTACCTTATTTTCATTTTTCCGAAAAAGAACAAATAGGTAGTTCATTTGGCGAGCGCTTTACTAATGCCATTGAAGCTGTTTTTAATAAAGGCTTTGAACATGTTATTTCTCTCGGAAACGACATACCTCATCTTAGGGCCAATCATATTCTAAAGGCGACTCAAAACTTAGCAACTTCAGACTATGTTTTAGGACCTTCAACCGATGGTGGTTTTTATTTAATGGGTTTCAAAAAAACACATTTCAATAAAACTAGTTTCCAGAATTTACCTTGGCAAACTTCTAAATTAAGACAGCGTTTAAATACCGAATTACAACATCAAAACGAAAGTGTTTCTTATTTAGAAATACTCACAGATATTGATGATGTTTCCGATATCGACTCCGTTTTAGAAAGTTTTAAAACTTTAGATTTTAAGATAAAACGATTGCTATTAATACTTCGAAAAACAATTAAGACCATTGTAACGTCTGCTTCCGTTTTTCAATATGCTACAGTCTTTGAATCACCATACAACAAAGGCTCACCAATATCACTTCATCTATAAAGAGGGATTTTAACGCTATTAAAGTCCAAGAATTTTTACAACTAACGATTCTCACATCTTAAAAAATTGCCACGTTTTGTGGTCGTGATATGAAGTACATTTACTCATGCTTACTGCTATGCTTATGTCTATTGGGCAATGCGCAAATTACAATTACTGGAACCGTCACCGATGCCGTTTCAAACACACCTTTACCGTTTGTAAACATCTCATCTAACAATGGCAATGGAACAACAACAGACGAGCAAGGCACATATAGCATTGTCGTCAACTCAAGTACCGAACAACTTACTTTTTCCTTTTTAGGTTTTAAAACCCAAACCATTAGTGTTGGTAATACAACTATAATCAATATTGCACTTGAAGAAGATTCCGCAGCTTTAGACGAAGTGGTCATTACTGCCTTAGGTTTAGAACGGGACACCAAAGAATTGGGTTACGCAGTTCAAGCCATTTCTGCTAAAAAATTAACGGAAGTAAAAACGGTGAACTTTCTAGACAACCTACAAGGTAAATTAGCCGGAGTTACCGTAACGCAAGGCGCCACAGGTGTTGGTTCTTCTTCCAAAATTACGATTCGAGGCGAAGCGTCCTTTTCTAACAACAATCCTTTATTTGTAGTTGATGGTGTCCCTATAAATAATGAAACGGTTTTTAATTTCACAAACGAAGCTGCAGCCGGATTTCAAGAAATTGATTTTGGTAATGGCGCCATGGAAGTCAATCCTGATGATATTGGCTCTGTTACCGTTTTAAAAGGTCCAAGTGCCGCAGCATTATATGGCACAAGAGCGTCGAATGGTGTTATCGTTATTGAAACCAAAAACGGCAAAAACAAAAGAGGTTTAGGCATCAGTTTTAATTCCTCTCTTTTTGTAGACACTGCTTTTAAATTACCCGATTTTCAAAATTCTTACGGTCAAGGAAATTCGGGTCAGTTTGAATATAGTGATGGCCTTGGCGGCGGAATTAACGACAACATCACCTATTCTTGGGGACCACGATTAGACACGGGTTTGTTAATTCCGCAATTTGATAGTCCTGTGCAATTACCAAATGGCACTTTTGTTAGAGGTGGAGATACTGCGCTTTACGATGGTTTAGAAATCACAGCAACACCTTTTAAATCGAATCCGGACAACTTAAAAGATTTTTATGAAACTGGTGTTACAACCATTAATAATATTTCAGTTTCTAATGGATTTGATTCCGGTAATTACCGATTGTCTTTTACCGATTTGAGAAGTGAATCGATCATTCCTGGCGTGAATTTAGACCGCCAAACCATTGCTGCTAAATTAAACTTTAAGCCAAGTGACAATACCGAAATCAATTCATCTTTTAGCTACATAAATTCTAGTAGCGACAATAGACCATCCAATGGTTACGGAAGTGAAAACGCAAATTACTCTTTAGTAGCTTGGGGACCTCGTTCTTTAAATATTGAAAATCTTAAAAATTATTGGCAACCTGGTTTAGAAGGCACACAACAATATTCATTTAACTACACCTTTTTTGACAATCCGTATTTCATTCTAAATGAGAATACCAATTCCTTTAATCGCGATCGTATTTTTGGAAATCTATCCATTACACAAGAACTGACTAAAAACTTAAGCATATCCTTAAGAACAGGGATGGATTATAGTACTGAAAAGCGTGAATTACGCAGAGCATACAGTAGTAATCGTTTCAATAACGGTGCTTATGCCGAGCATGATGTGATGTTTAGAGAGATTAACACCGACTTTCTCATCAACTACAACAATCAGTTTAAAGACTTTTCACTTGATGTCTTTTTAGGAGGAAATAGATTGAACCAAACCGCATCAACTAAACAATCACAAACGGTTAATTTAGCACAACCCGGAATTTACAATTTAAACAATGCAGCATCACCTATTGAAGTATTTCAATTTAAAAGTGAAAAGCGTATCAATTCATTTTATGGTATTACAAAACTGGGCTATAAAGACTTTTTATTCTTAGATATTACAGGACGGAATGATTGGTCTAGTGCTTTAGCCACACCTTTTTCTGTCGATGGTACCTCGTTTTTCTACCCTTCTGTCTCTTCTAGTTTTATACTATCTAATGTTGTGGAATTACCAACTGCCATATCTTTTGCAAAACTACGAGCGAGTGTGGCACAAGTTGGAAACGACACAAGCGCTTACCAAACTTCTGGTACTTTTGTATCGCAAACCCCTTATAATAGTCAACCCACATTTAGCGATCAAAATTTTATCCCAAATGCCAACTTAAAACCAGAACGCACCACCTCTTATGAATTTGGTACAGACCTGCGCTTTTTTGAAAATAAATTGCGATTAGACGTTACCTATTACAATGCCAATACCGAAGATCAAATTATCTCATTACCTGTGGCTATTTCTTCGGGCTACAATCAGCAAGTGGTTAATGGCGGAAAAGTAAATACGCAAGGTGTAGAAATTATTTTAGGGATCACACCTATTCAAACCGATCATTTTAATTGGAATAGCACTTTCAACTTCACAACCAACCGTTCTGTAATTAAAGATTTACCGCAAGCCGATGGCAGATTAACATTGGCTTACAGTAGAATTTATGATAGTGCCAACCAAACCGTTTGGTTTCAGGTGGAAGAAGGAGGACGTGTTGGTGATTTCTATGGAACAGGTTATAAAAAAAACGACAATGGCGAATTTCTAATTGATGATGAAGGTCAATTTATCGCAGATAATGATTTAAAAAAATTAGGAAATTACAATCCGGATTTCACTTTAGGCTGGAGTAACAATTTCAATTATAAAAATTGGAATATGAGTTTTTTATTCGATTGGAGACAAGGAGGCGAAATTGTTTCGAGAACACGCGCTTTAGGAAATGTTGGTGGTCAATTAGCCGAAACCAGTTATAGGCCAGATGCTGGTATTGTGGCACAAGGTGTTAACATAAACACAGGACAGGCAAATACCGTTGCGGTTTCGGCAGAAAGTTATTACCGACAGTTTTACGATAGAAATCACGAAGAAAACAACGTTTACGACGCTTCCTTTTTAAAGCTACGTCAGTTTTCCGTTGGCTATACATTCAATATAAAAGATGGCTTTTTAGGATTGAAAGAAGGTGCTGATTTAAGCCTTTCCTTAGTTGGAAATAATCTATTTGCCATTACTGAGAATCCGCATTTTGACCCAGAACAATTAGCGGTTCAAGGGAATGCTTTTGTAAGTGGTGTAGAAGATATGAGTTATGCGACCACACGAAGTATTGGTTTTAAAGCCGGATTTAATTTCTAGTTCTCACAACAATGAGAATCTCAAGAATAGTGAACAAAATAATAAACTTCCCTTTTTTAAGGGAATGAAAATAAAATTTTCAATGAAAAAAATTATATATATCGTTTCGGTTTTAAGCTTGATGTTCACCACAAGCTGTACCAAAGATTTTGAAGACATTAATACCAATCCAAATGCACCAAGTTCTGTTCAGCCTAGCTTATTACTGCGACAAGTGATTTACGATTTTGGCGAAAACATGAGCTACGAAGGTTTTGTTGCTGGCGATTTATTAGCGCAACACAGAACCGCTTTAGATTTTAATTTGTTTGATAGACATGCGCTAAAATCACCACAATTAGGTGGTAATCCTTGGCCTATTTTTTATACCAATTTAAGAGATAATGAGATTATTCTCAACAAAGCTAGAACCATAGAAACCTTTGCCGTTTACGAAGGCCCTGCTTTAATTCTTAAGGCTTATATGGCGGCTGGTTTAACCGATTTATTTGGAGATGTGCCTTATTTTGAAGCTTTTAATGGCGTTTACGGCACAGTAACACCAGCATATGATTTGCAAGAAGAGATTTACCTCAATGAAAACGGCATTTTAGACAACTTAGATAAAGGCATTGCGGCTATTGAAGCCTATACGGATGTGATTCCGTTAGAAGGAGATATTTTATTTAATGGCAATTTGGAGGCTTGGATAAAATTCGCGAATGCTTTAAAAATTAAACATTTGGTGCGTATTTCTGATAAAATTGATGTTTCTAATGATTTACAATCCCTTTTTGATGAAGGTAATTATATCACTTCCAACAGTGAAAATGCTATTTTCAATTTTACCAATACAGACCCAAACAGTTTTAGGTTAGCTCAATTACGCATTGGTGATTTCAACAATTTTGTGTTATCCGAAACAATGGAAACGATTTTAGTGGGTTTGAATGATACGCGACTTTCAAGTTTGTTCCGACCATTTTCCAATTCAACTTCCAATGAATTCAATGGCTTACTAAATGGTATTGACGCATCCTCAACGTCTATTGCTTTAGCTAATTATTCTTTAGCAAGTACTGCTTTTCGAGAAGACACTTCAACTTTAGACGCCAATTTTATTACCGCCTGGGAAGTGCAATTTGCCTTAGCCGAAGCGGCTGCCGAAGGCATTATCAACGCAGATGCACAAACGCTTTATAATACTGGAGTCACTTTAGCTTTTGAATATTGGAACACAGCATTACCGGCAGATTACCTCACTGGTCCTGCGGCTTATGATGCTTTTGGGTCAAATTCAATAGAACAAATCTTAACGCAGAAATGGATAGCTAATGTCATTAATGGTTATGAAGGTTGGATAGAATACCGAAGAACAGGTTTGCCCGAACTACAAACCATTTCGGCGAGTTTAAACAATGATTTAATTCCGATTAGAATGCCTTATCCTGCTGAAGAGGCAGCTTTAAATTTTGAAAATTACAGTGTTGCTGCAACCGCAACAGACAACAATAGTATAAACGTGCCAGTTTGGTGGAACGAATAAACATAGATGGATATAATTAACTGGCAATGGACCTTGATAATCGTATCGAGTTTACTACTCTTTCTATTATCACCATTAGCAAAAACTACAGACGAATTTTTTAAGGCGGTTCATAAAAAGAAAGCACCAAACAGCTTAGTGCTTACTGGAAGTCTTATCATTTCTTGGATTTTTGCCAAGAGCATTACCAACGCCGCCAATTTAGGTTTAGACTTTGGTATTGTTGGTGGTGTTGCCTATGCTGGTTATTATGTATCCTTTGCTGTCGCTGGTTTACTAATTTACAAAATACGCGTAGTTGGTGGATTTAAAAGTATTCATCAATTTTTAACCACCAAATTTGGAAAAGGAGCCATGGCTTTATTTTCTATATTGATTGCCATCAGGTTGTTTAATGAAGTGTGGAGTAACATCATGGTTATTGGTAGTTATTTTGGCGAAACAGGCAGTTCCAATTATTATTGGGCGATTATTGTTTTTACCATTTTGACTCTAGCGTATGCGATAAAAGGAGGCTTAAGCAGTTCTATTTTTACTGATGTGATTCAAATGGTATTGTTTAGTATTCTACTCATGGTAATTTTATGGAATATCTTTTCTATAGAAACCTTTAGCTTTACTGATGTGGTAACTTCTGGTACGTGGAGCTTTGAGTTGGGTTTAAATTTATTTTTCGCAGCTATTATCCAATCCTTTAGTTATCCGTTTCACGATCCCGTTTTAACGGATAGAGCCTTTATTAGTTCACCAAAAGTCACCCGAAAAAGCTTTTTATGGGCAAGTTTATTAGGTGCTATTTGTATTATACTATTTAGTGTTATTGGCGTCTATGCACAAACCCAAGGCTTTAAAGGTCAAGCCGCCGTAGAAGTTGGTAAAGCCTTTGGCGTGGTTATTTTATTAGTCATTAATTTTATAATGATTACCTCAGCCGCTTCCACACTAGACTCTACGTTTTCATCATTTTCAAAATTATTGGCGATTGATTTAGGTATGGTTAACGATATCACCTTCGGTAGAGCATCCATGGCAGCTATTGCTATATTAGGCACACTACCCGTTTTTCTTGAAGCCGAAATTTTATCCGCAACCACCATATCTGGCACCATGGTTATTGGTTTAACACCCATCTTTCTGTTTTGGAACATTAAAGTACCCAAAATGAGTTTCTATTTGAGTGTTATTACCGGATTAGTATTTGGATTTACCTTGGTTTTTAATGTGTTTCCGGAAGCCTTAATTTTTACAGAAGGTAAGTATGCGGATTTACTTTGGGTGAATATTTGGGGAATTTTAAGTTGTAATATTTTATATTTCATACCGAAATGGTTGAAATCAAATAAATAAGATGTCCACTTTCGTGGAAAATGTTATGAATAAAAATATAGTTGACATAGGAAAAATTTCAGGTAAAGTACTACTCTTTGGTGGTGTTTACAGTAATCTTCAAGCACTTGAAGCATTAATTGCTGTGGCAGAACATGAAGGTATTCCACCTGAAAATTGTCTTTGCACTGGCGATATTATTGGTTATTGCGCACAACCCGAAGAAACCATTCAGACATTTAAAAATTGGAATGCCAGAAGTATTGTTGGTAATGTAGAAATACAATTACGTGATGATGAAGACGATTGCGGTTGCGATTTTAGAGAAGGTTCACGATGCGATGGTTTTTCACAACAATGGTATCCTTATGCGAAAAGTAAACTCTCTAAAGATTCACTTGACTATCTTAACACGCTTCCAGATCATATACAATTCACATTTGAAAATCAGAAGGTGACTGTAGTTCATGGTTCGTATTTTAATGTTTCAGAATTTATTTTCAAATCGACACCTTGGGCAACTAAGCAATCTAATTTTGAAGCTACTGAAAGCGATATCATTATTGCTGGTCATTGTGGTTTACCTTTCGAACACAAAAACAGCGATAAACTTTGGATAAATCCTGGTGTGATTGGTATGCCTGCTAATGATGGAAAATCGAATGTTTGGTTTGCTATTTTGGAGGATTCGGTAAAACCCTTACAGGTAAATTTTCGTAAGTTAGACTATAACCATACGCTCACTAACAAATTAATGCTAAACGGATTGCTTCCAGAATCGTATGCAAAAACGATCGTTTCAGGGATTTGGGACAACATGGAAATTTTACCTGAACCCGAAAAACAGCAGCAAGGAAAACCACTAGAACTGTAAGGTTAACCCAATTATTTATACTAATTAGAAATGCGAAACCTCATTATCTTATCGTTTTTACTCTTAAGTTGCTTTGGAAATAGCCAAGAAACCCTTCAAGAGTTATTAAAAACTCATAATAAAGAGCGTATTCCTTATATTTCTGTTCAAGAATTGGCAATGCCAAAAACTGATGCTATTTTATTGGACGCCAGAGAAATTAAAGAATATAATGTAAGTCATATCCCTAACTCAACTTATGTTGGTTATGATGATTTTGATTTAGATACTGTCGTAAAATCAATTCCAGATACTTCAAAAACTATTGTAATCTATTGTTCTGTTGGTATTCGATCTGAAGACATTGCAGAACAACTTAAAAAGAAAGGTTACACCAATGTTTACAATTTATTTGGTGGTATTTTTGAATGGAAGAACAACAATTTTCCTCTATTAGATTCAGAAGGAAATGAAACAGATTACGTACACGCTTACTCTAAAGATTGGAGTAAATGGTTATTAAAAGGCATTAAAATCTATGAATAAATCACTTGTTATTGTGTTTGTCAAAAACATAAAATTAGGAACTGTAAAAACAAGACTCGCTAAAACCATTGGCGATTTTGGTGCGTTTGAAGTGTACACCGAGTTGGTAAAAATCACAGAAAAAGCAACTCAGAAATTAGACATAGATAAACGCATTTATTTTTCTAATGCTATTGTAGATGACCAATGGAAAGGGGAATATAAAGTGGTGCAACATGGAGCTGATTTAGGAGAACGCATGCTTAATGCTTTTAAAGATGGCTTTGGTGCTGGCTATAACAACATCGTTTTAGTTGGTTCTGATTTACCAGATATAGATGTCGCTCACATAAAAAACGGGTTAGAGGCTTTAAACACTAATGAAGTGGTTTTTGGACCAGCAGAAGATGGTGGTTATTATTTAGTAGGTATGTCTAAATTGAATACCGAAATTTTCACCAATAAACCATGGAGTCAACCCAATTTATTAGAATTAACGTTACAAGAGTTACAGAGTAATCAAATTTCAGTTGGTACCTTAGACACTTTAAACGATATTGATACTTATGAAGACTTAATTGCTTCAGACTTTTATAAATCGAACAATAAATTACAAGAAAAAATACAGCAACTTAATGATTGACCAAATAATAGAAAGCACAGAATATTTACAAAGCAAAGGCTTTGATCAACCCGAAATCGGAATCATTTTAGGTACCGGTTTAGGACAATTAGTTGATGAAATTGACATCATAGCCGAAGCAAGTTATAATCACATTCCAAACTTTCCTACAGCAACCGTAGAGTTTCATAAAGGCAAACTTATTTACGGCATTTTAGAAGGTAAAAAGGTGGTTGTTATGCAAGGTCGTTTTCATGTTTATGAAGGTTACTCATTACAAGATGTAACGTTTCCGGTGAGAATTATGGAGAAATTAGGTATAACAACCTTATTGGTTTCTAATGCTTCTGGCGCCATTAATCTCGATTATAAAAAAGGAGAATTAATGCTTATTGACGATCATATTAATCTTCAAGGCGGTTCACCTTTAGCATTTAAAGGCGTTTCAGAACTAGGAGAACGTTTTACAGACATGAGCGCTCCTTATGATGCTGATATCAATTCTAAATTTGAAAATATCGCAAAAGAACATAATATTACATTACATAAAGGTGTTTATGCTAGTGTTGTTGGACCGCAATTAGAAACACGTGCTGAATATCGCATGTTAAAAATCATGGGATCTGATGCTGTTGGCATGAGTACGGTTCCAGAAATTATTGTGGCAAATCACTTGAATTTAAAGGTTGCTGCCGTTTCTGTGTTAACAGACGAATGTGATCCGGAAAATTTAAAACCCGTTGATATTTCTGAAATCATTGCTATGGCCGGAAAAGCAGAACCCAATATGATTACACTTTTTAAAGAGTTGATTAAGACCTTATAAAAAAGACCTGCAAAGATTTAAAAACCTTGTTGACCCTATAAATACTAGAATAATACCTACAAGGTTTTAAAAACCTTGTAGGATAACAAAAGAAATTCCTGCCTACTCAGGAAACAAACATGGAAAAGTACTTAGACCTCATTAAAAATTCTTATTCCGGATATTGGAATTACCTCAAATACGAACTCATTGATCTCAATCATTGGGATAACTTTTTTTATGGACTTATCCTTATTTCTGTTCTAGTTTGGATTCTAGAAATTGCATTTCCTTGGAGAAAAGAGCAAGCCTTATTCCGAAAAGATTTTTGGCTAGATACATTTTACATGTTTTTCAATTTCTTTTTATTGAATCTTATTGTTTTCATTGCCTTATCTAATACGGTTTCAGAACTATTTAATGATATTTTAGGCGTTGTTGGTTTGTCAGCTTCAAGCTTTCAACTTTTTGATGTTGATGAACTTCCTAAATGGTTAGGCTTATTTATCTTTTTTATTGTTTCAGATTTTGTACAATGGAATACGCATCGGCTTTTACACCGTTTTGAATGGCTATGGAATTTCCATAAAGTGCATCATTCTGTAAAAGAAATGGGCTTTGCGGCACACTTGCGCTACCATTGGATGGAACCTGTAGTTTATAAATCTATACTTTACATTCCTATCGCAATCATCGGAGGTTTTGATGCACAAGATGTTGCTATCGTCTATTTCTTTAGTATTGCTATTGGTCATCTCAATCATGCTAATTTGGGTTGGGATTATGGTGTTTTAAAATACATTTTCAATAATCCTAAAATGCATATATGGCATCATGTTAAAGAATTACCTGAAGATGTAAGGTATGGTGTCAACTTTGGACTAACGTTAAGTCTATGGGATTACATTTTTAAAACCGATTATATACCACACGATGGTAGAGATATTGAACTCGGTTTTGAAGGTGATGAAAATTTTCCTAAAGATTTTTTAAAACAAGAATTGTATCCTGCGTTTTCTAAAAAGCAGGACATCAAGAGTTCAGAATAATACTACTAACATATAAAAACACCATACATGAAATATTTATCAGTCTTAATCGTCACCTTAATATTTACATCATCATGTAGTGGATTACAAAAAACAACTGAAAATCAGAAAAATGTAACAGTAGAAGTTGTTGAAATGACCGAAACGTCAAAGTTAGTTGATGTTAAAATTGATAACCCCATTGAGTCTAAAAATAACAACAAACTAAATGACAGTTCTGATTATATATTAAAAACAAAAAAACTTCATGACAATGTCTACGTTATCAAAATAACAAGTCATGAAAAATGGCAAGAATTATTACAAAGTCATGTTTCTGATATAGGTAATGTTAACTACAACGGAATTCAAAGAGACAAAAAGAAACTCAAAGAATACATAACTTATTTATCCAAAAATCTTCCAACTGAAGAATGGATGAAAACACAAAAACTAGCCTATTGGATAAACGCTTATAACGCTCTTACCGTAGATTTAATTCTAAGAAATTACCCAACAAAAAGCATTAAAGACATTAAAGATCCTTGGGATCAACGACTTTGGAAATTTGGTGATACTTGGCAAAATCTTAATGATATTGAGCACAAGATTCTTAGAAACATGGATGAACCACGCATTCATTTTGCTATTGTTTGTGCTTCTGTATCTTGTCCGAAATTGCAAAATGAAGCCTTCACTGCTTCAAACTTAGACGCACAATTAACCAAAGCCACAAAGGAATTTTTAGCGGATTCAACTAAAAATGAACTTTCAAAAGACCAAATCAAAATTTCGAAAATCTTTAAATGGTTTAAAAAAGACTTTGAACAAAGTGGAAGTTTAATTGATTTCTTAAATCAATACTCAGACATTACCATTTCAGAGTCTGCTAAAAAAAGTTACACCGATTACAATTGGGATTTAAATGATTAAAACTACGGTCATAAATTTATCGTAAGTACTATATGATTAGTATTATTATTCCTGTTTTAAATGAAGTCGATAGTATAGGTCGATTGTTAACGCATTTAATTGAGAATTCGTTGTCTAAGAACATTTCTGAAATCATTGTGGTTGATGGAGGTAGTACGGATGGGACTTTGGACATTGTTAAAGACTTCGTCACTTCGAGTGATTCTGAACGCAGTGAAGAATTGTATCGAGAAGCTTTTTCAGATGTTCTCGATACAAAATTCCAAAAAAAGAATTTCACTCGAACTGACATACAACTAATTCATTCAGAAAAAGGAAGAGCAAAACAAATGAATTTGGGGGCAAAACATGCAACCGGAACTATTCTGTATTTTCTTCATGCCGATTCTTTCCCACCTAAAGACTTTGATCAACTTATTATAAATGAAGTCCAAAAAGAGAACCAAGCAGGTTGTTTTAGAATGCAATTTGACAGCAACCATTGGTGGTTACGTTTAGCCAGTTGGCTTACCCAATTTTCTTGGCGTGCTAGTAGAGGTGGCGATCAAAGTCAGTTTATTACAAAAACACTATTTAACGACATTGGTGGTTATAATGAGAACTATATTATCTACGAAGACAATATTCTGATTAATGAATTGTATGCTCGGAATGAATTTACAGTCATCAATAAAAAATTAATAACCTCAGCACGACTCTATCGTAAACATGGTGTTTGGAAACTACAATATCACTTCTGGACGATTTATGTAAAGAAATGGTTTGGTGCTTCGGCTGATGAGTTATTGGCTTATTATAAGAAGTATGTTTGTTAAGCTCTGCTATTAATAGCAATCCAACCCTCGACATTTTTAGTCAAATTAATTACTGTTTGAATATAACAACTTCCACCATCATCTACTAAGAAAAACTGACTGAGTGTTCTATTCAATTCGGGTTCATAACTACATAGACCATAAATAAATATCCATTTTTCATTTTTATCGTTTTTCGTTGGAATATAGAAGAAATTGTATCCCTTAATATCAATATTTTTAAAATCTGGATGATTTTTATTATATGTGTTTATACTTGAATCTAACAACTCATTGAGCACTATTAATTCAAAACTACTCAATGAAGTCTCTTGTTTGTTTTCAAAAATTTTTCTGTTTGAATACTCAGCTAAATTCATTTGTTCTTTAGCTAATTCAAAAGTCAAAACTTCGTAATTAACTTCAACAGCAGAACTACAACTAAAGAGAATCAATCCGAATAATGTACCTAATATTTTTTTCATTTACTATTTCTTATTTCGTCCTAATTCATCAGAATACAAATCCATGACTTTATCACTCTGAAAAACTTCCTTGGTATCGATATCTATAGCAGATAATTTCCCTGTAAAGGTTGCTCCTGTATCTACATTCCAAATATTACCACAATTCATCGGTTGGTCTTCACCAAAATTAATGGTAGGTGTATGACCAATATAAATTTCAGAATAATGCTTTAAACGATTTGGATAAATTTTTGAATTTGGTTCAATATTTTTATCCATGGTTAATGCCATTTCCCATAGCGTTCTATCAAAATAGAAATTTTCTTTGTGTAACTCGCGCTCCACACGATACATAGACGTAAAACCTGCATGCACAAATAATCTATTTTCTGTATCGAGATGATATAACGGCATGCCCTCAAAAAAATCAAGATGCATTAATTTTTGATCTTTAGAAAACCCATCATAACTTTCAATGGTCTCCTTGCCTCCATGTTTAAACCACACATCATTTATAATACCTGAGGCCAACCATTGTTCGCACCAAACATCGTGATTTCCTTTTATAAAAACACAGGTATTGGTTTTAGACAATTCAATTAAATATTGAATCACTTGTGCAGAGTCACTCCAGCCATCAACATAATCTCCTAAAAAAATCAAAGCATCCTCAGAGTTCACATGTGCTCTATCTATAATTTGAGTTAAACCTCTTAATCCACCATGAATATCCCCAATCGCTAATGTTCTCATATCACTTCATTTTTCATCAAAGCTAAAGCTTAATTTCTAATAAATACATTCTTAAATTGAATTCTTAATTTATCTTAAAGATGTTAAACTTAAGATAAATCTTACTTAACAAAAGATTAAATTGGCTCTCTAAACTCTGCTAATCATATACTTTGGCAGTAATCAACCAACCAATACATCATCATGAAAATCAATCAAATCATCATTGCGTGTATGCTATTTTTAGCGTCGCAATCTTACGGACAGGAAACCTTTTCTTCAACATTACTAGACTCTAAAACAGAACAAGCCATTGCCTTTGCAACGATTCAGTTCAACTCAAAGAATGGAGTTATCAGTAATGATAATGGAGAATTCAACATCAGTATTACACGTGCCATAAAAGCAACCGACTCGCTAATGATAAGTTGTTTGGGTTATGAAGAAAAACGAATTCCACTTCTTAACTTCAACAATTCCCCTATTTACTTAAAGTCAAAATCTGTGGATTTATCGGAAGTATTAGTCACCAATAAAAACTACACGATTGACGAAATTTTAGATAAAATAAAGGAAGGCTTAACTGTTAATTATGACTTCAGTTATAATAAACGCAAACTCTTTTATAGAACATCCTATTATACTGAAATGGACAAGTACAATGTCACTTTAGAAAAGTCGACCATACCCGAATTTAATCAGCAATTAATAGATAGTTTGCTTCAAATAATGCCTAAAACAAATAGTAATCACACTGAAATTTTAGGTGAAATTTACGGTGAAATCGCCCCAAAGGCCTCTCAAAAAATGGACATCTTAAAAGCTTGTTATTTATATGATAAATCTAAAGATATCAATATGGATAACTACGAAAAACGCTTTAACGAGATCTTTAAAAAGTATGTAAAACGCGATTCGTATTTTAAAATCAAATCGGGTTGGTTTAGTGTAAAAGAGGATATAGATTCGTCTTTATTTGGCGACACAAATGAAAAAGAGGAAGCCGCTACTGATGCTTTACTTGCCGAACAAAAGAAAAAAGATTCGATCCGTAAAATCGGCTTTTTACATTGGCGAAAAATGCAGATTCATAATTTTGAAAACAATAATTTTATCGATGATGATAATGACCTCAATTTTATTCATAAATCTAGACGGTACGAATTTGAAATCGCAGATTATGCTTATATCAATGATATGTTCGTATATGTCATTCCATTTAAGCCCAAACGAAGTGAAGACTTTTCTGGCACCATGTATGTGAACACTGAAGACTTTGCGGTTGTAAGAGTTGATTATAAAAATGTGAAGCCCCTTAGTAAGTTTTCTCTTCTAGGCATTTCTATGAAAAAATACTTAAAGGAAGGGACTATCATCTTTCAAAAAAACGACAATGAAAAATATACTCTAAAATACAAAGATGAATCTTTAGGTCAATTAGTAGGAGTTAAGCGACCAATAAAAATTGTAGAGAAAAACAAAAATGTAAAAGGCAGACGCAAACAAAATGAATTAAAAGGAGACATTCATTTTATCGTTAGAAATATTGAAAAAACAGAACTTATTGTCTTTGAAACCAATGCCATTTCTGAGTCTGATTTTCAAAATTTCAATGAAAAATCACAGGTGACACCAACACAACTAAACCAATACGATCCTGAGTTTTGGAAAGGTTATAATATTATTGAACCTAATAAAGCCATAAAAGAATTTAAAGTAATGCCACTAGAATAGAACGCTCTAAAAATATTGGCCGATTCCAAAGACAATACCATTATTAGCTTTTTTTCCTATGCCAACTCCATAATCAATTCGAAAAACAGCATTAAAGATGCGCTTATGAATAAACCGAACACCTAAACCAGAGAATACAGTCGCTTTTTTTCCTTCTATTAAATCCCCAAGACTACCACCAGATTCTTGCCATGTACCAGCATCTACAAACGCATTTGCTTGCATGGCAAACCAACCTTTCTCTAGTATCGTATGTCTATATTCTGTATTAAGAACTACAGAAGCTGTACCTCTATCTATAGTGTTACCAACACCTCTAATATTAAGTTGGTTATCTAAAGCAAATGGAGCGAACGGTGTCGTATCATTGGTCGCATAACCTAAACGTAATCTATTAGCCCAGTTTCCTTTATCACCAATACGTTTAAAATATTCAAAATCGTTTCTACCAATAAAAAAATTACGCAATAGGTCGTTATCACCATTAGAGTGCAATGTAAAACTATAAGTAAAAATACTTCTAAAACCATCGACGTATTGATACTCATTGGTGATGTTGTTAAATTCATATTCACCAACGGCCGATATTTTATCTACACCTAAAGTCTCAGGTATCGATTCTGGCAAATTACCACTTAAGTAATTATAGTCGTCGTTAGCGATGTTAAAACCAAATTCGAATTTATTCTTAAAATTATGCTCGTACATTAACCTTATCTCAAAGGCTCGACTCGTGTTTTTATATTTAACATCGCGTTCATCTTCAAAAAATATTGGTTCTTGTAATACATTGTTTTGATAGTTTATGCCGATTCCTAATTTTCTGGTAAATAGATTAGGTGCTTCCCAATAAAACCCATAAGAATCGAATACATTTTTACTATAAAATCCACCAATTATTTGATTTTGACCTAAAAAATTAAAATCGAAAACGGAGGTTCTATAGGCCAAATCGTCGTTATTATCTTGAGATACATTCAACCCTGGAATAATGGCAAAATTTTCTACAACTGTATAAACAAGTCTATAGTTGTTATCATCAACTTTTTCTAATTTTGAAGATGCACTAGCAACTGATGGTAATAATCTAAAACGTCTAACATCCGAAGCTATTCTTGTAGAATCTACTGTACTTCCTTCTTTTACAAAAGCCAAACGCTTTAAAAAATTAGTTCTTGTACGTTTATTGCCCTCAATTATAATCTCCGAGACATTTACGTCTTGTGCATAGCCAAAAAGCCCTAAACAAACTATAAGACTAAATAATATTGATTTTTGGTTCAAACTCTTTAATTTATAAAAAATTAGACGTTTAGCACAACGCATCATTACAAAAGAAAAAATATAAAAATGAGAATGGCTAATACTTTCCGTAATGCACTTTAAGTATTTCTTCAACGGGTTTATTCTGTGGAGTAAATTGATTGTCTTGCAAACCACCAACTTTATGGTGATCAATAAACCATTTCCATAAGTAACCACCAGCAAACCAATCTTCTTGCCATACAGCTTCAAACAAAGCTTGCGTAGCATTGTTCTGTGCTATAAGATTTACCGAAGTCATAGAGCGATCGTAACGCCAAGGCTCTTTCCCTGAATAATCCACGCTTCTATAACCAAACTCCGTAAACAGAATTGGTCGATCTAATTTTTTGGAAAAATTCTTTAATCCTGGTTTATGCTTTTCCCAACCTTTTATACAATCTTCAATCGTTGGTGTTTGCATTTCACTCACCGGAAAATAAGCATCAATACCCACATAATCTAATTCCGACCAAAACGGTGTGGTCCAAAATTCATCCCAATTGGCGGCGTAGGTTAGATTCCCAGTATAAACCGTTCTAATCTCCTTTATTAATTGATGCCAATACTCTGGTCTATTTTTTACAAATTCTTCAAGCTCGGTTCCTATGCAAAATACTTCCACATTTAACTCCTCAGCCAATTCAGCATATTCTATTATAAAATCAGTATATGAGGCTTCTAACAATTGCCAATCGGCTTCCGAAGATGCTTTTAATAACCCAGTGAATTCCCCGTGAGAAATCCATAGTTGTGGCTTCACCATCACATTAATACCTTCCTTATGAAGCGCTTCAATATATTGTCCTGCTCCAGATCGTGTTTCACCAAACCACTGACGGTCGGTGTTGTGAATTATTTCAGGATGATTCATATCCTTAATAAAACCAAAAGGCATAACAGAAGCAGCATTTGCATTAATGTTCATTATTGGTTTAACATGTGTCGAATCTACGACGCCTCTAGAAGCGACAAAACTAACACCATTAATCTTAGAAGATTGATGTGGAATCGCAGCACAACTAATAAAAATGACGCTTAAAAGGAAATAAAAAACATATCGCATACTGTAAAATTATGCCTAAATTTAAAGAAATTCGACTAATAGATTAAGGTTTTAACAAAAGCTTCGACCTATAGCTCATATCAACAACCTCAATTATATGGAACACATCGTTATTATTGGCAACGGCATTTCTGGAGTTACACTTGCGAGACACATCAGAAAGTTATCCGACAAAAAAATAACTATCGTCTCAGCCGAAGCCGATTATTTCTTCTCTCGTACTGCGTTAATGTACGTTTATATGGGACATATGAAGTTTGAACACACCCAACCTTACGAGAATTGGTTTTGGAAAAAAAACAGAATTGAACTCAAAAAAGGGTACGTAAAACAGGTTGAAACAGCAACTAAAACACTTCATTTTGCTGAAGGTGATACGCTTCAATACGATAAATTAATTATTGCAACAGGAAGTAAACCCAATAAATTTGGTTGGCCGGGACAAGATTTAAACGGTGTAATGGGCATGTACCACAAACAAGATTTAGAAAATCTTGAAGCACATGCACCAAATAATGAGGTGTGCAAACGTGCTGTAATTGTTGGTGGTGGGTTAATAGGTATTGAATTGGCGGAAATGTTGAATAGCCGAAGTATACCAGTAACATTCCTCGTTAGGGAAGACAGCTTTTGGAATGGTGTTTTGCCAAAAGGAGAAAGTGAAATGATTAACAGACACATTAAGAATCACCATATCGATTTACGACTTTCCACAAATCTAAAAGCCATTAATTCAGACGAGAACGGTAATGTAAAATCTGTTATTATTGAAGAAACCGGTGAAGAATTAGAATGTAACGTAGTTGGTTTAACTGCTGGAGTGACACCAAATGTTGATTTTTTAAAAGATTCTGGTATTGAAATAGGACGTGGTGTTAAAGTGAATCGATTTTTAGAAACGAATATTCCAGATATATATGCCATTGGCGATTGTGCCGAGCAACATGAAGCTATTGGAAACAGAAGACCAATTGAAGCCGTTTGGTACACTGGTCGCATGATGGGTGAAACTTTAGCGCAAACCATTTGTGGTAATAAAATGGAATACAAACCAGGTCATTGGTTTAATTCGGCTAAATTCTTAGATATCGAATATCAAACCTATGGTTGGGTGTTTGGAAAAAATGGACGTCCAGATTATGAGCAACATTTTCATTGGAAACATGAAGACGATACTAAATGTATCTCAGTAGCCTACGATAAAAACACCAATGAATTTTTAGGCATAAACACCTTCGGTATACGAATGCGCCATGAAGTTTTTGATAAATGGCTTACTGAAAAACGCGACATGGATTACGTCATGAATCACCTCTCTGAAGCCAACTTTGATCCTGAATTTTATTCAAGATTTGAAAACGAAATTTTACAAGCTTACACTAACCAATTACAAACTGTATCATAATGAGTAATAAATTAAATCATAGTATGTCTTTGGCGAAACCAGATGCTTTAGATATTTCGAACAAACAAAAAGTAGCACTTTCGGCAGGAGTGATTGGGTTATTTATTTTAGCCTTAGCCCTTTTTAATACTAATTTCCCTAACAAAGCCCTGTTTTTAACCTTGTCATTAGGTTTAATAATTGGTGGTATCGTTGTATATTCTAGAGAAGCCTATTTATCTAAATTAGAAGGTATAAAAAATGATGGAGTTTGGTTTAAATCTATTTCTTCTCGTGGAGTTTGGGGCTGGATTGTTGGTGTTATTTTAACCACCTTCTATATCGTCCTTTACTTCTTTCCTAAATATTTAGGTTTAGGTACTGACGGAGCAGAAAACACAGGCTTAATTAGTTTATTCGACCCGTTAAGTCACTTATTAAGTGGCAGAAACGCGAGCCAATGGTTTGTGTATGGAACGCTTTATACCGTTGCTATTTTAGCTTTTGGATATAAATTCATATTAAAATACAGACATAATCGTTACCAACAATTACGTACTATTTCAGTGATGTTTTTTCAGTTAGGTTTTGCCTTTTTGATTCCTGAATTTATGTACGTTATGAACAACGATTTACCATACTACGACCTTAAAAGTATATGGCCTCTTAACTATTACATTTTTGATGAATGGTCTGTAAACGGCTTTTTATCTAATGGAAATATTGGTATCGCCTTACTCATATTTGGTATCCTATCCATCTTTGTGTTTACACCTATTTTAACTTACAAATACGGTAAACGTTGGTATTGCTCTTGGGTTTGTGGTTGTGGTGGATTAGCAGAAACTGCTGGTGATTCGTTTAGACAATTATCGTCTAAAAAAATGTCGGCTTGGAAACTAGAACGTTGGTTAATCCATACCGTTTTAGTGTTTTCTATTGTAATGACAACTGCAATGGTTTATACTTACTTAGGTTACGATAAAAATCATTTTTGGCTAACTAGAGGTGTTTTTATAAGCTTAGTGATTGGGTTTTTAACCATAGTTTTTGCAGCCGTAATGTTATTTAAAAGACAAGAATTAGAAAAAGATGCAAAATACGGAGCGATAGGATTTTTCATTGTGATTTCTCTTTTACTAATTATGCATTATACAGGCACAACCGATCATCTGTTCTATATTAAAGCCGGAGCCTTAAGATCTGCTTATGGTATTTATATAGGTTCTATTTTTTCTGGAGTGATTGGAACTGGATTTTATCCCATTTTAGGAAATCGTTCTTGGTGTCGTTTTGGTTGTCCTATGGCAGCGATTCTTGGATTCCAACAACGTTTGTTTTCAAAATTTAGAATTACCACTAATGGTGGACAATGTATTTCTTGTGGTAACTGTTCTAACAGTTGCGAAATGGGTATCGATGTAAGACACTATGCTCAAAAGGGAGAAAACATCGTACGTTCTAGTTGTGTTGGTTGTGGTATTTGTTCTGCAGTTTGCCCAAGAGGTGTATTAAAATTAGAAAATGATTCTATGAAAGGACGTATTAATCCAACAGAAGTGCTTTTAGGAAACGATGTAGATTTAATGGATTTAGTGAATCAAAAATAAGAAGATTACTTTTGCACTTTTAAACGCACACAATGCCCAATATAAAAGTTATTATTCCTGCTTATAATGAAGAAGCGTCAATTCCTCTTGTGGTTAAAGACATCCCTTCTATTGTTAGTGAAATTATTGTGGTCAGTAATAACTCAACTGATAACACGGAAATTAATGCCAAAAATGCTGGTGCAACGGTTTTAGTTGAAAACAGAAAAGGCTATGGTTATGCGTGCTTAAAAGGCATGGATTATATTTCAAATCTAGAAAAAAAACCAGACATCATTGTTTTTTTAGATGGAGATTACAGTGATTACCCCGAAGAGTTAACAAAAATCATTCAACCTATTTTAGAAGACAATATTGATTTTGTGATTGGTGCTCGCGACAAGGACTTACGAGAAGAAGGCTCTATGACGTCGCCTCAGATATTTGGTAATTGGCTAGCAACAAGCCTAATGGCGTTATTTTTCCGTTCAACTTTCTCAGACTTAGGACCTTTTAGAGCTATTAAATACCATACCCTCTTAGGCTTAAACATGGAAGATAAAACATATGGTTGGACGGTAGAAATGCAGCTCAAAGTATTAAAACAAAAATTAAGTTATAAGGAAATTCCTGTTAATTATAGAAACAGAATTGGTGTCTCAAAAGTTTCAGGTACCGTAAAAGGTGCTATCTTTGCAGGCATAAAAATCCTAGGTTGGATTTTTAAATACAGTTTTAAAAAATGATTCTCGAATCAATAGTTATTGTTATTTACACCATTGCCATTGTACTCATCTTTATGTACGCTTTGGCGCAACTAAATCTACTCTACAATTATTTGTCTTCAAAAAAGAAGCGACTAGATTGTGAGACCTTTGATTTTTCAAATCCTGAAGAAATTCCTTTTGTTACCATTCAACTCCCTGTTTTTAACGAGATGTATGTGATGGAGCGCTTGTTAAATAATATTGCGCTTTTAGAATATCCTAAAGACAAATTAGAAATCCAGGTTTTAGATGATTCTACAGATGAAACCATTGCAACAACAAAGGCACATGTAGACCAATTGGCTAAAACAGGTTTAGACATCACTCATATTACCAGAACCGACCGAAGTGGTTTTAAAGCTGGTGCGCTTAAAGAAGGTCTAAAAATTGCAAAAGGTGAATATATTGCCATCTTTGATGCCGATTTTTTACCACAACCTAACTGGTTAAAACGCACTATTCCTTATTTTAAAAATGAGAAAATAGGAGTTGTTCAGACACGTTGGGGACATATTAATCGCGATTATTCTTTATTGACGAAAATCCAAGCGTTCGCATTAGATGCCCATTTCACTTTAGAACAAGTAGGTAGAAACAGCAAAGGGCACTTTATCAATTTTAATGGTACAGCTGGTGTTTGGAGAAAAACCTGTATTATAGATGCCGGAAATTGGGAAGGTGATACACTTACCGAAGATTTAGATTTAAGTTACAGAGCGCAGTTAAAGAATTGGGAATTTAAATATTTAGAAGACGTTGAAACTCCGGCAGAATTACCTGTGGTGATTAGTGCGGCTAGATCACAGCAATTTCGTTGGAATAAAGGTGGCGCAGAAAACTTTAGGAAAATGCTTTGGCGTGTTCTAAAATCTGATAATATTTCAGCCAAAACTAAAGCACACGGTTTACTTCATTTATTGAATAGCTCTATGTTCTTAAGCATATTTACAGTCGCTATTTTAAGTATCCCAATGCTCTATATAAAGAATGAATACGAACATTTAAGAAACTACTTTTATGTAATGAGTTTCTTTGTAATGAGTACGATCATTTTCTTTGTATGCTATTGGTTTATGTACCGCAGCATTTACGGTAGTGGCTTTAAAAAATTCTTCAATTACATAGGTATGTTTTTTACCTTTTTCTCAATTGCTATGGGTTTTTCACTTCATAACTCTATAGCTGTTATTGAAGGACATATTGGTAAACGAAGTGAATTTGTAAGAACACCAAAGTTTAATATTAGTACCATTAGAGATTCTTGGAAGGGTAATAAATATATCATGAAAAAGATGTCACCTCACGTGATTATAGAAGGTATTTTAATGCTTTATTTTGCTTTTGGTATGTATAGTGCTTTTATAGTTGGAGACCAAGGTGGTGACTTCGGGTTATTTCCTTTTCATCTAATGCTTTTTATAGGCTTTGGATATGTGTTTTTTAAATCTTTAAGTTCGAAGGTGTGATTTCGCTTTGGAAATATCACAAAATTCCATTTCTATTTTCTATTGCTAGTTGTATTGTTTATTTATGGTTTGCTTATCATACAACACGTATTGAAACAACCCAACTTCTACTTTTATACATTGCCTTATTTGTATTTGCCTATAAAATTATAAAGACTTCTGGATTTAACTTTAGACTCTTAGTTATCTTTTCGATTGCTTTTAGGGTATTACTCCTTTTTTCAATTCCAAATTTATCTCAAGATTTCTATCGGTTTGTTTGGGATGGACGAATGATTCTAGAAGGCTTTAACCCGTATCTCTACACGCCAGATTCTTTTATTAATAGTGGAAAATTACCTGTAGCTAACGCTCAGGAATTGTACAATGGTATGGGAAGCTTAAGCTCCTCTCATTTTTCTAATTACCCGCCTTTAAATCAATTGTGCTTTGTTATTGCTAATATAATTCCTAGTCAAACTATTTTAGGCTCTGCAATTGGTTTAAGACTTGTTATTATAGCCGCAGACATTGGAACCATATACTTTGGAAAGAAACTTTTAGAACGCTTAAAACTACCCTCAAACAGAATCTTTTGGTACATTTTAAATCCGTTTATTATTATTGAATTAACTGGAAATCTTCATTTTGAAGGCGTTATGATTTTCTTCTTCATCTGGGCATTATATTTACTACACGCTCGTAAATGGAAATGGGCGGCAGTGGTGTTAGCGTGTTCTATTTCAATAAAATTAATACCCTTAATGTTGCTACCGTTATTTTTTGGATGGTTCACGTCTAATAAGTTGAATGGTCAAACCGAGAAATTAGGACTATTAAAATTAATTACATTTTACATCATTGTCATTGCCACGACCTTGTTATTGTTCTTACCATTCTTTTCAATGGAATTTGTAACGAATTACTCCAAAACAGTTGGACTTTGGTTTGGTAATTTCGAATTTAATGCCAGTATTTACTATATAGCAAGAGCTATTGGATATGCCATAACTGGTTACAATGAAATTGCAATTATAGGTAAAATTCTACCTCTAATTTCCGTCGTTATCATCCTAGGATTTACATTCCTAAAACACAACAATAGCTTACCTAAATTAGCTACGTCGATGTTGTTAGCGCTCACCTGCTATTTGTTTTTAAGTACAACGGTCCATCCATGGTATATTGCCACCTTAGTTATGCTTAGTGTATTCACCAATTACAAGTTTCCTTTAGTTTGGTCCTTAGTTATTATATTAAGTTATTTGGCGTATTCTAATAGTAGCTATTCCGAAAACCTTTGGATCATTGGCTTAGAATATACCTTAGTATTTTCCGTTTTTATTTGGGAAGTTTTTATAAAAAAAAGACCACTAGTTGCCTAGCAGTCTAATTCTATGAATTAAGTTCTATTTACAATTTCTTTATTTGAACTATTTTATAAGTTTCATATATTTCTGTGAACCCATTTTCATCGTCTTCTTCAAACTCAGTAATTTCGTAAGTGATCTCAAAACGCTTACCAACCATGTCTTTAGACTTTAGGTTCACAGCTTTAAGAGCTTCTTCAGAAATTTCAGCAAAATATACTGTTTCTTCACTATCTTCATCGTCTGCATCCTCATTAATTAAAAAAGCATAACCATCGTCTGGGTCGTAACCATCAAAAACACCAGTGGTTGTTACTTTCAACTTTTCCTGAATTTTTTCATTCGATATTGAAAATGCATTTGCGCTTAAAACCATTACCAGAAGCACAAATACTGTAATTTTTTTTGTATTCATTGTGTTTAATTTTTATGCTGAATGTCATCAGCATGTTTTAAATATAGATTGTGGTTTTGGGAATTTGCCACCTCAAGCCCAAATGCTTTTAGATTACAACCTCTTGGTTATAATTACGTGGATATAAGTGAAGTCTATTTTTCTGTATCGTACTAAATAAATAGTAACAATTATATTTTAAATATGTCTTTGGACTCTTTAAAACTCTTAAATTCTAACATGTAATCATTCGG
This sequence comes from Winogradskyella thalassocola, assembly GCF_900099995.1. Lineage (GTDB taxonomy): Bacteria > Bacteroidota > Bacteroidia > Flavobacteriales > Flavobacteriaceae > Winogradskyella > Winogradskyella thalassocola. The sequence goes on along the minus strand of NZ_FNCZ01000001.1, from coordinate 1,213,018 downwards.
ATCTTTAATGAAAAATGATAAATGCTCACCCGTTTTATCTTTTAAAAACGTGGTTTGAGTAACCACTTTTAAATTCAACTGATTTAGTTTAGCATAGAGTTCTCCCCATTTCTCAACATCAATAATAACACCAAAATGAAATGAGGGTAATAACTTACCTTCAAACACATAATTTGGACTATTGAAATTGAATTTTTCGGCTTGAATAAAAGTGAGTTGATGATTAAATAAATCTATATCCAACCAATTCTCACTAGTTCTTCCTATAGAAGCGCCAATATTATTAGTATAAAAGTTTTTCGTGTCTTCTACACTTAAACATGGTAATGACATGTGAAATGATGATTCCATAATTCAACCATTTAAAATTTATACAATTTTAATTTAAAGTTCAACTTAACTTTTAATAAACCAAAAAGTTAAGTTGAAATCTTATAGTAAATTACAAAATTAGTTTCAACTAAACTAAACTTTAATCGAAATCTTCGTCTTCTGCTCCAGGCTCTAAATCTGGATCTACAACAGCGTCTGGATCGTCATCGTCGAAGTCTTCATAATCGTCTTCGTCATAATTCTCCATGGTTTGCTCTAGTTTCGTACTCACTTTTACCAAATATTTGGTATCTTCTGTAGTGACTTCTACGGCTTCGACTGTTTCGTTTTTTGCATTTTTAAACGAGATAACATTATCGTCGTCATACCCATCAGGATATTTCTCCACCAGAAGTGCTAAAATTTCTGGTGTCAATTTTTTAAAATCAACTATAACTCGTTTTAAATGTGCGTCTTTTGGTTTCATCAGGTAAATTCTATTTTTTTCTATATGTCAGATGTTATATCTATTTTAAAAATGATTCTCCATGATAAACTTTTAGCAATGGATATGTCATTCTTTAATAATATTTCTGAAGCTATTTTTTTTTAAATATAATACTTATTTGGTTACTCGTATAACATCATAAAAATCTTTTCTACGATCTTTTAAATTTTTCACCGCTCCAAAGGAATGCAATTCTCTTAATAATCCCAAATCTACATCAGCAACTAATATCATTTCTGTGTTTGGCGTCGTTTCTGCTTTTATGCCATTACTCGGAAATGAAAAATCACAAGGTGTAAACACAGCTGACTGTGCATACTGAATATCCATATTATTCACATTTGGTAAATTACCAACACTACCAGCAATAGCAACATAACACTCGTTTTCTATGGCTCTTGCTTGTGCACATAAACGCACTCTAGAATAGCCATTTTGCGTATCTGTTAAAAACGGAACGAATAAAATATCCATACCCTCGTCTGCTAATAACCTTGATAATTCAGGGAATTCAGAATCATAACAAATTAAAACTCCGATTTTTCCAGCATCCGTTTCAAAAGTTTTTAATTGATGCCCTCTTTGCATTCCCCAAATTTTAGCTTCATCTGGAGTAACATGAATTTTCTCATAACGCTCTAAACTTCCATCTCTACGACATAAATACCCCACATTATAAAGCACATCATCAACAACCTCTGGCATACTACCTGTAATGATATTGATATTGTAAGAAATTGATAATTGCTGCATTCTCTCTACAATAGTCTGTGTATAACTTGCTAATTCTCTAATCGCTTGTGGCTCGTGCATATGGTTATACTTGGCCATTAATGGTGCGTTGAAAAACTCAGGGAATACGGCAAAATCTGAACGATACGCAGAAACACTATCTACGAAGTATTCTACCTGTTGCATTAAGTCATCTAAACCATTGTATGGACGCATTTGCCACTGAATTAAACCTAAACGTACAACTGTTTTAACGCTACTTGCTTTTTTATTAGGTTTGGTATAATAAATATTATCCCATTCCATTAAAACCGCATACTCACTAGATGCCGTATCTCCTTCTAAGTAACCTTTGATAATCCGAATCGGATGAAAATCATTAGAGGTTTGAAAGTTTAAAACCGGATCGTGAATCTCCTTATGTTTTACTTTCTGAATGTATTCTTTTGGTGAAAATTGATCTTTATACTTGTGGTAATTTGGCATTCTACCACCGAACACAATCCCTTTGAGATTTAGATTTTCGCATAATTCCTTTCGGTAATCATATAAACGACGTCCTAAACGTAAGCCTCTAAATTCTGGTTTTATAAAAACATCAATTCCATAAAGCACATCTCCATCAGGATCGTGATTTTTAAATTTATCACCTTCAATAATGTCAGCGTAGGTATGGTTATCATCAATTTTATCGTAATCTACAATTAAAGACAACGCGCAACCAGCCAATTGGCCGTCGATGCGAATAACCACTTGACCCTCAGAAAAAATAGAGGTCAAACGTGCAATATGGTCCTTTTTCCAATAGGAATTTAGAACACCACCATACGCTTCTAAGGTTGCTGATTTTAATTCTTCAAAATCACCAACCGTTAAAAAGCTTAATTCTATATTATCAATTCTATGCTCTTCCATTACATATCTAGAAGATAAGCAAAAATTAAAGGAGCAACAATAGTAGCATCACTCTCAATGATGAATTTTGGTGTGTTAATATCTAATTTACCCCAAGTAATTTTCTCATTTGGCACCGCTCCAGAGTACGACCCATAACTAGTTGTACTATCGCTAATTTGACAGAAATAGCTCCAGAAAGGTGTTTCCGGACGTTCCATATCTTGATATAACATTGGTACGACACAAATAGGAAAATCACCAGCTATACCTCCACCAATTTGGAAGAATCCGATACCATTTTGTGAATTATTAGTGTACCAATCGGCTAAAAACGTCATGTATTCTATACCCGATTTCATGGTACTAGCTTTCAATTCTCCTTTTAGAACATAGCTTGCAAAAATATTACCCATAGTACTATCTTCCCAACCTGGACAAATAATAGGTAGATTTTTCTCTGCTGCTGCATACATCCAAGAATCCTTAAGGTCTATTTCGTAGTGCTCTTCTAATACACCAGATAGCAACAATTTGTACATATATTCATGCGGCAAATAACGTTCACCTTTAGCTTCTGCATCTTTCCATATTTTAACGATATGTTCTTGAATACGTCTAAAGGCTTCCTCTTCAGGAATACATGTATCTGTGACACGATTTAAGCCTTTTTCAAGTAAGTCCCATTCGTCTTGAGGTGTTAAATCTCTGTAGTTGGGTACACGTTTATAATGGCTATGCGCCACTAAATTCATGATATCCTCTTCTAAATTCGCTCCTGTACAAGACACAATTTGCACCTTATCTTTACGAATCATTTCGGCGAAAATCTTACCTAATTCTGCAGTACTCATAGCACCCGCTAAAGACACTAACATCTTCGCACCAGAATTTAACTGATCTTCATAACCCTTCGCTGCATCAACCAAAGCTGCTGCATTAAAGTGTAAATAATACTTTTCTATAAATTTTGAAATTTCTCCTTTATTAGTAGTCATCTTCTGTATCAAATTTAGATTTTTTATTTCCTGAGTTCGCTGAATCGTTGAAGTTACTTTCGAAACCATCTTCAATATTTTGGTCTCTAAATTTGTAGCTCAACATTTTATAGTACAATTTAGCCGCTAAGAAATCTGATGATTTTTCATTTTCATTTGGGCATAATTCTACGATGTCAAATCCAACAACATTCTTTTCTTCGAATACTTGTTTTAAGAATTCGAGTGTTTCATAATATAATAAACCTCCTGGTTCTGGTGTTCCTGTACTTGGCATTATTGAAGGATCAAAAGCATCTAAATCAAATGTGATAAACACATTATCTGTCATTTGATCGATTGCTGAATCCATCCAACTATCATCAACAGCCATTTCGTGAGCGAAATACGTTTTCTCTTCGTCCATTACTGTTTTCTCAATGCTATCCATTGAGCGAATTCCAACTTGAATTAAGTTCGTCGTTTGGCTCGCTTCATAAACAGCACACGCATGGTTACACGTAGAACCTTCGTAGCTTTCGCGTAAATCTGCATGTGCATCGATATGTAAAACGGTGATATCCTCGAACATTTCATTGAATGCTCTAATAGTTCCGATAGACACCGAATGTTCACCACCAAAAACAGTTACAAATTTGTTCTTTTTAATGTATTTTTTAGTCGCTTGATGAACTGCTTCGACCATCGCTTCTGGCGAGTTATTTTCAGTAACAGCATCCGCTAAAAACACACCTTGTTGATACACTTCTGAACCCGTTTCAATATCATAAAGCTCCATGTTTGCTGAAGCATCTAAAAACGCATCAGGACCTTTATCAGCTCCTTTTTGCCATGTACTTGTACCATCATAAGGTACAGGAATTAATACAATTTTAGCAGTTTCTAATTTTGCTAATTCTTCTGGAATACCAGCGTAAGTTTTTGTTTTCATTATTAAGTTATTCTAAGTAATTAGAAATTTAATTTAAATTTTTTATTTTGAAATCGAATTAGACTTAGTCTTTTCGACCTTAGTTTCTGGCTCATAGCCCAAAATACCTAACAGATTTTCACTTTTTTGCTGTTCTGCAAAAACTTTAGTGTGTAGATTACCGTCGGCATCTTTCTGAATTAAAATATGTTTTGGTGTTGGAATTAAGCAATGCTGCAAGCCACCAAAACCACCAATGGTTTCTTGATAAGCTCCAGTATTGAAAAACCCAATATATAACGGTTTATCCTTATTATATTTAGGTAAATAGATAGCGTTAGTATGTTGTTCACTATTGTAGTAATCATCACTATCACAAGTTAAACCTCCTAAAAGTACACGTTCGTAATTATCATTCCATCGGTTAATAGGCAACATTATAAAGCGTTTATTTATAGCCCAAGTATCTGGCAACGTTGTAATAAAAGATGAATTAATCATGTTCCATTTTTCACGATCATTCTGTTGCTTTTGGTATAAGATTTTGTACAATGCTCCTCCACTTTCACCAACAGTAAAACTTCCAAATTCTGTAAAAATGTTTGGTGTATCTACCTCTTCTTCCTCACAAACCAATTTAATTTGATTCACGATTTCATCAACCATATAGGCATAATCAAAATCAAAAGCTAATGAGTTTTTAATCGGAAAGCCTCCACCGATATTTAAACTATCTAAAGTTGGACAAATTCTCTTTAAAGCCGTATATACCTTTAAACATTTGTGCAATTCATTCCAATAATACGCATTATCTCTAATCCCTGTATTGATAAAGAAATGAAGCATCTTAAGCTTTACTTTTTTATTATCTTGAATTTGATTTTTATAAAAAGGTACAATATTTTTATACCCAATTCCTAAACGCGACGTGTAAAACTCAAACTTAGGCTCCTCTTCTGAAGCGATTCTGATACCAACTTGAAATTTTCCATCAATTTCTTCTGATAGCAAATCGATTTCCTCATAATTATCTATAATAGGAATACAATTTTTATGACCACCATTGATAAGTTCGGCAATATTGGTAATATATTGTTCGCGTTTAAAACCGTTACTTAGTACAAACGTTTTATCTGTAATTTTACCTTCTTTTTTCAATGCCTTCACAATATCAATATCAAAAGCTGAAGAGGTTTCAATATGAATATTATTAGTTAAAGCTTCATCTAAAACATGCTTAAAGTGTGAACTTTTAGTACAATAGCAATAGTTGTATTTGCCTTTGTAATCATGCTTTTTAAAGGCGTCCGCAAACCACGTTTTTGCACGTTGTATGTTATTAGAAATTTGTGGTAAATAGGTGAATTTTAAAGGTACTCCATGTTCTTCAACCAATTTCATTAGGTCTATATCATGGAAATGCAGCTCTTTGTCCTCAAGTTTAAATTCGTCTTGTGGAAAGTGAAAGGATTGATCGATTAGATCAATATATTTATTATTCATGTTGTAAATTAAATATTCAAGTGTAAATTAAAAAATATAAGCGTAAAAAGTGTTAAGGTTACGTTATATCATACCTGAATCTGGCTTTGTGTAGTAGGTACAAAACCGTAAATATGCTGACTAGCAGCAATCGCAGAAGCGGAAGTTAGCTCTAAAATTCGGTTACTTAATCTATAAGCGGCTCTTGAATATGACTTCCTAATTTTCAAGAACCCGAACATAAAAACATGTTTCAATTGTTCAGCTAAAAATTGGAATTATAATTTATTAATTGACTCCAATTTTCGTTACAAATGTAATTTTTTTTTTGACACAGGAAACTTTTTTTATTTTTTTTTAACCAATAAGACCTTCAGTCATTTATAGCATTTATAAACTTCCCTAATTAAAACCATTAGTTAACTAACCCAAGCATTGCGATTACTCAAAACTATTATTAACTTGTAAGATTTACTGATAGATTTGATGTAAACAAAACAATCTATATTATGAAGTCAATTTTAAAATTACAATGGAAACAAACCTACAAATCACTTAGTTTTATAGGTATTATGACGCTGACACTTTTAGCGTTTAACCCAATCTATGGACAAAACAACACCGTTACAACAACCCAAGTTACCGTAAACGAAAAAACAATTAAAGGTGTTGTTAGTGATGAAACAACAAGTTTAGAAGGTGTAAACGTTATCCAATACGGCACTAAAAATGGTACAGTAACTAATGAAAAAGGTGAATTCACCTTCCCAAAGAAGTTAAAAACTGGTGATGTTTTACTATTTAGTTATTTAGGATACGTTACTCAAAAAGTAGAAATTAAAGACGACACCACATTTATTACTTTAAAGCTGACTGAAGATTTAATTGAAATGAGTGGTGCATTAGATTCAGCAAAACCTTATAAATCTAAGCGTAAAAATTAATTATTCTTTTTTGAAAATTTTCCTTTTTATACTGCCCTTTATATTTGTAACTCAGACGTATGCTCAAATCTCTGATTTTGATCATCTTGATTTTAAAAAATCAGATAGTATTGCATTAGTTTATAAAAATGAAGGGCTTTATAATTTACCTCAATTAGCGTTTCAACTAACCTCTACTTTAGATACAGATGCAGAACGTTTTAGAGCAATTTACCGTTGGGTATGTAACAACATATCTAATAATTACAGCTTGTATTTAAAACATAAACGCAAAACTGAGCGCTTTAAAAATGATAGTCTAAAGCTTAAAAATTGGAACGACGATTTCAGAAAAAAGCTTTTTAATAAGCTTCTAAAAGACCAAAGTACGATTTGCACGGGCTATGCGTATTTAGTTAAAGAACTTGCACAACTAGCTCACATTGACTGCGAAATAGTACAAGGTTACGGACGCGTAAGTACAACTGACCTCGAAAAATTAGACCAACCAAACCACTCTTGGAACGCCGTAAAACTAAATAACAAATGGTATTTGTGCGATCCTACATGGGCAAGTGGTATTCCAGATCCTAAAACCAATCGGTTTACATTTCAGTATAACGATGGCTTTTTTTTAACCAATCCTAAACTTTTTGCAGTGAATCATTTTCCTGTTGAAGAAAAATGGTGGTTATTAGATAAAACCATTCCTTCTTTTAAGAGCTTTTTAGCATCGCCAGTAATTTATGGAAACGCTTACACATATCTAAATCGTCATGTTTTACCAAAAAAAATGCATCACACTATTATACCTTTTGATAAAATTACTTTTGAATACCAAGTTAAACCCTCTGTCAGAATTAAAGATATCACCCTTCAAATTGACAATGGGTTTAATACTTGGAAAACAAAACCACACGCAACGTCACTAAATAAAACGTCACTAATTATAGAATATCAATTTAAAACCTTAGGTTTTTACGATGTCCATTTTTTTATAAATGACGACTTAATTTCAACCTATACGGTTAAAGTAAAAAGCTAATTACTGGTATTGTAATGTTGATAATTACTCTCCGGAAATAAGTAAAATGTTGTTTTCGTCAACCTCCACTTCAACACTTTCACATGGAAAAATATTTAATTGAATTTTTTGACCGTCAACATCATCATTAGACGCCACAATAAAAATATCATTGCTAGACAGTTCTAACCAATCGCTTTCTGCAGTTGTATCTAAATTCTCCGCATGCAATTCGCTATAATCTTGCCCATAAACAGCAATATCGAAAGTAAGTGTGCCGTTGTTAGTTATTTTAACTTGAGGCAAATCATCGACACAACTAAGCATTTGTGGACCGAAATCGTCTTGCGTTTCTAGTACCTCAGAGGAATCCGTTGTACAATTTACCATAAGTAAAAGCACAAAAATGAGTTTTACATTTTTCATAAGTAGGTTATTTTTAATCTATTTGGGGTGCCAATATAGAAAAAACAAATAACCAGTCGACAAAATGAATCATTTATTCGACGAACGGTAAATCTTAAGATTTATTGCAATTAGCGATTAGCTCAATGGCTACAGCATTTTCAAGGTATTTACCTCTTGCTCAGTAAGATGCTTCCAATGACCGCGAGGAATGTCTTTTTTTGTTAAATGACCAATCGCTACGCAATCAATTTTTACAATATCGTAGTTAAGTTCTTCAAATATTGTACGTAGAATTGTGTTACCTGTATTTTTAATTTTGATACCTACTTGGTTTTTAGATTCACCTTGGATGTAGCTTATCTCCTCTACAGCAACTAATTTGCCTTCTACTTTAAAACCTTCTTGAATCTTTTTTAAATCTTCAAATTTTAGATTTTTATCTAATTCTACCTGAAATAATCGAGCAACTCCACTTTTAGAATTTGTGAATTTCTGAACTACTATATCATCATTAGTAAACAAAAGTAAACCTAAAGAATTTCGACCTAAACGACCAATCGGTTTAATATTAGCACTAGTAGCATTGGCAACTAAATCCATAACCGTTCTACCTTTACCTTCTGCTGTAGTTGTAGCAAACCCTTTTGGCTTGTTTAATAAAATATAAACAGGAAGTTCTGGCGTAATGCGTTGTCCATCAAAACGAACTTCGTCTGTGCGTTTTACTTTGTACCCCATTTCGGTAATTACTTTACCGTTTACCATAACTAAACCAATGGCTATATTCTCGTCTGCTTCGCGACGTGAACACATACCACTGTTGGCTATGTATTTATTTAAACGCATCTCATCTGGATTAGATGATCTTGATGGTTGCGATGTCTTCTTTGCAGGTTGTGTATTCTTTTTAAAAGGAGCGCTTCCTTTCGTAAAACTGTTCGTCTTACTATTAGCATTTCCTCTTCCTGAAGTCTTCCCTTTTCCCTTGCTATCTTGATGTTTGGTCATGTTCCAATTTTTTGCAAAGGTAAACAATTGTTTATATCTAGTGCTTAATTATTTAAGATGTTTAACACCTTAATTTTGCAATTCCCTAAAAAACAGTACGTCTTGCTTTTAAATTCGATTTAAAACTATAGAAGCATCAATTAAAAGAATTGAAAACACACCAACCACAATGATAAATTTTAGAATATTATGAAGAATAAGATAATGGTTTTTCTTATTCGATTTCAGTAGAATAATGAGATAAAGTAGCAACAAGGCAATACTGAGATAAAAGAAATAATACATATGACCTATCTTAAAAAACAGAATAAGCATAATTGCAGAAACAATGGTAAAAACGGCCACAATCGTAAGCATTAACTTAGATACCTTTTCCCCATAAACAACCGGAATCGTCCTGTAATTGAGGGCTAAATCACCTTTTAAATTCTCTAAATCCTTAGTGAGTTCACGCATAGAAATTAGCAAAAACAGAAATAAACCATGAGCAAAAACAACGGTTTCAAAATTTTGATAATAAATAAAAATAGCAAAAAACGGAGTTACCGTTAATATGGCAGACACCATATTACCAATTATAGGTTGTTTTTTTAAGCGATGTGAATAAAACCATATCGCAAAAATATATAACGAAAAAAATACAACGGCTTTAAAAGATACATAACTGGCAAATACCACTGCTAAGAAATTTAAAACAAAATAAAAAGATAGTTTTGTGTTTTGGCTCACCAAACGATCTAGCATTGTTTTTCTAGGCTTATTGATTAAGTCTTTCTCGGAATCGTAAAAGTTATTAATGATATACCCACCTGCTATAGTTGCGGAAGACGCTAAAACAAGCATTAAAAGGTTAAGGTCTAAAAGAACAGATTTAACAGGCTTATCATGTGCAAAAATATAAACTGAAGCTAAATATTGCGCAATTACAACCACTAAAATATTATAACCTCTAACTACAGAAAATAGGCTGAAAAATTTTAGAAGAATGTGTTTCTGCCGTCTTGATAACATTATTTTAAATATGTAAAATTCTGGAACAACATTCTGTTTAAGCTCAAATTACAAAACCAAAAAATTAGAAGTTATAAACAACCTCTAACTTCTGACCTTTAAGGGCTTCTATTGCTATGTCTATGTTTTCAGTAAATCCTAAGATATAACCTCCTCCACCAGAACCACAAAGTTTTAAGTAATATTCATTAGTATCTAATCCTTTTTTCCATAACTCATGAAACTGAGTTGGAATCATCGGTTTAAAGTTATTCAAAACAACCTTAGATAGTTGCTTGGTATTTTTAAATAGTGATTTCATATCACCTTTTAAGAAATCATCTACACAAGCATCCGTATGTTTGATAAATTGGTCTTTAAGCATACTACGGAAGCCTTCATTTTTCATGCTTTCCATAAAAATACTAACCATTGGTGCCGTTTCTCCTACAATACCACTGTCTAATAAAAACACAGCTCCTTTTCCCTCTGCTTTTTGAGAAGGAATACCAGTAGCTTCAATATTATCTTTAGAATTAATTAAAATCGGAAGACTTAAATAGCTATTCAAAGGATCTAAACCTGAAGATTTACCATGGAAAAAAGATTCCATTTCAGAAAAAATAGATTTTAATCGTAATAGTTTTTCACGCGTTAAATTTTCTAAAACAGTAATTTTATCACTGGCGTATTTATCATAAATAGCAGCTACTAATGCTCCACTACTTCCTACTCCATACCCTTGTGGAATTGAAGAATCGAAATACATACCAGCATCAACATCTTTTTGTAATCTATTGCTATTAAAAACAACTAAATCCTTATCCAAACCCTTTAAATACGTAGTAAAACGCTTTAAGCTTTCGTTAGATTTCAGGGCTTCTTCATTAGGATTTTCATCCTTCTTAAGTGCTCCATTATAAAAGTTATAAGGAATAGATAAACCTTTAGAATCTTTAATGATTCCGTATTCTCCAAATAGAAGTATCTTAGAATAAAATAGTGGTCCCTTCATGTATTGATAGCAATTTCTTTAACAAATATACGTATTAAAATTCTATTTGGTTGGCGCCAAGTCCAATTTGATCACAAATGTAGTGTCCATTTTGACAATAGCTAACCAATTCATTCTTAATAAATTCTAAAATAGATTCTTTTTCGTTTTCCGGATATAAAACATGAACATTGGCTCCTGCATCGAGCGTAAAACAAACTTTTGAATCTGTTTTTTGTCTATAAGCCCAAATCTTATTAATGATTTCTAAAGTATTTGGCTTCATTAATATGAAATACGGCATACTCGTCATCATCATAGCATGAAGCGTTAAGGCTTCACTTTCTACAATTTTCACAAATTCATTTAAATCACCAGAAGCTAAAATTGTTTTCAGTTTTGCTAAATTATCATGTGCTTGAGAAAAGCGTTCTTTCGCAAACGGATGACCATACATTAGTTGATGCCCAACGGTACTACTTACTTGTTTTTCACCTTTATCAACTAACAAAATAGTGTCTTGATAATTTTTAAAATTTGAATGTACCTCTCCTTCAAATTTTACTCCATATAAATCTGAACTCGCTTCAATACTTTCATTTTTTCCCCAAACCACAAGTTCTCCTTCGATACTTCTACAAGCACTTCCTGATCCTAAACGTGCAAGAAATGATGCTTTTTGATTGAAGACCTCGTCTGTTACTTCAACTAAGCTAAGCGATCGTTCAATACTCATTAAACATAAAGCAATCGCACTCATACCAGACGCTGAAGAAGCGATTCCTGAGCTATGTGGAAACGTATTTGATGTTTCAATTTTAAAATGATAATCCTTTAAAAAAGGCATATAAATTTCAATACGCTCAAAAAAGGTTTGAATTTTAGGCTTAAAGGCTTCATTTTTTTCACCTTCGAAATAGATATCGAAACTAAAACCTGTACGTTCTTTTTTAGTAAAAGTAATTTCTGTAATTGTTTTACAATCTGAAAGCGTAAAGCTAATCGATGGGTTTTCTGGAATTTGATCTTTCTTTTTTCCCCAATATTTCACCAAAGCAATGTTACTTGGTGATTCCCATTTTACAGAACCATTTTCAATATTGGTATGATAAGATTTAAGAATAAAGTCTTGTGCTGTCATTGCATTTTAAATATCCGACAAAGATAAGAGTTTTACCATTGTTTTATAATTTCTTGCTGTAGCATTGACGTTAAGTTTTCGTTCGAAGAAATTTAAGTTGAATTTTGATTGTCCGTAACCTTTAGTACAATACAAGTAAATACAATCGTTAAGAATTATATACTCGTCATCGGGATACGTTTTTTGTGTGGCCTCTTCTACTAAAATTTGACGTGGTATTTCACTTAACATCACATAATAACTTTCCGCTTTCTTATCATCTGTAAAAGGACAATTATTATAAATAAGGGATAACTCCTCTCTAGTTTTTACCAAAACAGGTACCTCAAAACCAAACTGTTTTAAAATGAGTTTTTGAATATTAGTTTCTAAATCTTTTGAATCCCTAATTGAAGATTTAAAAATAACATTTCCGCTTTGAATATAGGTTTTTACGTTTATCAACCCTGATTTTACCAATAATTCTCTTAGCTCCGCCATTGGCACTTTTTTGTGTCCACCAACATTTATTCCTCGTAAAAGTGCGATATAGGTTTGCATTTAATAAATCTAAGTTATTATCAGATGTAAATATAGTTAAAACACGCCTCCAAGCAAATCACAACCTAAATAACTAACGACAAGAACATTAACTCAAAACAGCAGCATAAAACCAAGCATTTGTTCGCAATCTCCAACTCTTTAAAGCGCAAATAAAACCGATTAAATGTTGTTTCATCTTGTAAAAAGTTTAGTTTTGTGACATTAATCCCCTTAAATACATGTGTTTTCCCAAATCAAACGCTGTAATTGTATTATTTGCGTTCTTATTTTTTAACTGGCATTACATAAATGCCCAAGAAAAGCTTGTAGCTAATGATAACACTGCAGCTTGTACTTTTGACAGTTACAAACTGGATTTATTAGTTAAAAACGATAGTCTATACAAGGCTACAATTCTTCTTAATGATGCGATAAGTTTTTCAAAAAAATATAATTTAAAGACCACACTAGCAAAATCCTATAATGCTTTAGGAAATGTTTTAACAAAAATGTCTAATTTTAAGAAAGCCGAAAGTTATCTTGAAAAATCATTACATATCTACGATTCGCTAAACAATAAGAAAGGACAAGACCTTGTTCTATCTGGATTGATAAACTCATATACTCAAGAAAAAAATTACACTAAGTTTGATAGTATTTACCCAAAAGCTCAGCTACTTTCAAAATCTTTAAATAGTGAAATTTACTTTATAAATTTGGAAAACAAAGTAAAACGAGATTACTATAATTTCAACAATAAGAGTTTATTAGAAATGTCGAATATGGGTTTAGAACTCTTAAATAATACCGATTTTTCAACCTTAAATATTTCTAAAGAATATCATACAGAAAACTTAAAGCAAAATTTAATACAATCTTTCAAATATTACAATGCACTTGCACAGATTAAGATAGACCAAACAAATCCCAAAAACTACAACCTCTTATTTTCTTTAAGTGATGAGAAGTTAAAAGCTGCATTAAACACAGATATTAACTCTTATAGAAAACTAGCAACATTCAATTATTATAAATATTTATATTATACTTATGCTAAGAAAGATTTAGATTCTGCAAATAAATACATTTTAAAATCTGACAATTATAAATACGACGCCCTCGCAAATATTGAAAATAAGAACAATAGAAATGGTGACTTAGTTTATAAAATTATAGATGCAGAGCAAAAATTAAACCTCACCAAAGAAATACAAAAAAAAGAAGCAAAGAATTCTCAAACATTTCTAATTAGCACAATCATAGTCAGCACATTACTACTTATTACATTAACTATTTTCTATTTTTATTTTAAGGCAAAAAGAAATATTCTTCTTATAAATGACGCTTTAAAAGCCTCTAATTCTAAACTTATTGCCATTGATAAAGATCGACTTGAGTTTTTCTCAATTCTAAGTCACGAATTACGAACTCCAATATATGGCATTAGCGGCTTAGCAACACTTATAGACCAAGAGAGCGATGACACTAAAAAGCAATCTTATTTAGATTCATTAATATCATCTAGTAATTATTTGTCTATTTTAATAGATAATATTCTTCAAGCAAATCGTTTAAAATTTGAAAAGAAAAATCTTCGATTAAAGCCTGGTAAAATGGCAAAAATTGTTAATCATGTTATGAGTACCGTTGCTGTAGCCGCAAAAAATAAAGGCTTAGAGCTTAAAGTTCATATTGACAAATCTGATGACCAAGAATTTATCTTAGTTGACAAAGTGGCCTTTAGTCAAATATTAATAAACTTGGCTTACAATGCTATTCGATATACAAAAACGGGAAGCATTACTATAAATGTTTTTGAAAAAAAGCGAGACACTAAGAATATTACACTGCGTTTTGAAGTTAAAGATACTGGTATAGGAATTAAAGAAGAACATAGGTCTATTGTGTTTAGTGCTTTTGAAAATAAGACGTTTTTAAATAAAAACAGTAGTGGTTCTGGTTTAGGATTATACATCGTAAAAACCTTATTAAAAAGCCATGATTCAGATATCGATTTTGTTTCAACACCAAACGAAGGCACCTGTTTTTTCTTTGAAATTACCTTTACACTTGCTACAAATGAAGAAAGCCAAGGCATCATATCTGTTAAACCACACAGAGACATGCGCATTTTAGTCGTAGATGATAATAAGATAAACTTATTGATTACTAAAAAGAATATCGAAAAAATAGAAGGCTATAGCTGTCAAACAATCTCTAATGGCAAAGAAGCGATATCTTTAGTGAAGGCAAAAGATTTTGATTTGGTTTTAATGGACATTAACATGCCAGATATGGATGGTTATGACGTGACTAAGCACATTAGAATGTTCAATACCACAATCCCTATTTTAGCACTTACAGCGTTAAATTCTAATGAAATTTCTTTAAGAGCAGAAGCATCAGGAATCGATCAAATTATTACTAAACCTTATATTTTCGAAGATTTTAAAGCCATTATCACTTCTTACAGTGGTAGTAATGACAACTACTGCAAAATTATTGATGCTGAAGCAATATAAGCACTAGTCCATGCATTCTGAAAGTTAAAACCACCTGTAACGGCATCTACGTTTATAACTTCACCTGCAAAATACAGATTAGGAATACGCTTGCTTTCAAAAGTTTTAAAATTTACTTCTTTTAAGTCAATACCTCCAGCCGTCACAAATTCTTCTTTAAACGTACTTTTTCCTGTGACTTGAAAAACAGCACGCGTTAACTGATTAGCGAATGCCTCTAACTGTTGCTTGTTAAGATCTGCCCATCGCATTGTTTCACTTATATCTGAAGCTAAAACCAATTGTTTCCAAAGCCGTTTTGGTAAATCGAATTGGGTTAATTTAACGACTGTCTTTTTTGCAAATTCTTGCTTGAAGTTTTTCAGTTGATCTAAACAAGATTCAAAATCTAATTGGATGAAATTAATTTCAATCTTAAAATTATAATTCATTTTCGCCAATTCAACAGCTCCAAACGCAGAGAGTTTTAAAATGGCCGGTGCACTCATCCCAACATGTGTAACTAGTAATGGTCCGTGAGATTCCAAATCGGTACCGACCACTTTAATTTCTACATTTTTAGCCACCACACCAGGAATATCCTTAATACGATTATCCTTAATATCAAAGGTAAAAAGGGATGGTACAGGGTTGATAATGGTATGTCCTAAATCTTCTAGAAGTTTCCAAACCTTAGGATTACTTCCGGTGGCAATTAATAGTTTTTTAGATTGAAAATCTCCTTGAGAAGTTTCAATGATAAACTCATTTTCTAATGCTTTTAATGTCTTTACAGAATGATTATAAAGCACGTCTACATTATGTTTTTCAGCTTCATTTAAAAAACAATCTATAATCGTTTGCGATGAATTTGAAACCGGAAACATCCGACCGTCATCCTCAATCTTTAATTCTACACCTCGTTCTTCAAACCAAGCAATCGTATCGCCTGTCATAAAACTATGAAAAGGCCCCAAAAGTTCTTTTTCTCCTCTTGGGTAATTCTGCACCAGTTCTGAAGGTATAAATTCGGCATGTGTTACATTGCAACGTCCACCGCCTGAAATTTTCACTTTCTGCAAACCTTCTTTTCCACGTTCAAAGATGGCCACAGACAATTCCGGATGCCGTTCTGCAATATTAATTGCTGCAAAAAAACCTGCAGCTCCACCTCCAATAATTATAATATCTTTCTGCTTATTCAAACCGTTTTATTAAGAAGATTTTGTGAGTTTTTATTTGTGTTTATTAATGACTAATACTACTTTGAGTCAAAGGATAAAATTACAATGATATACATCAAAAGACTAATATTTCTAATATTTATTGTGAGTTCTTGTCAATCTATAGGACAATTAAAAATTGAGTCGCGCATTATTAACGAATTAAAGGAAGTGTCTGCTGCCGAAATAGGCAAAGATTCCGATATCGTGTGGGTCATTCAAGATGCTGGAAATAGAAATAACCTCATCGGATTAGACAAAAAAGGGCACATCGCCAGAAACATTCTTATCAGCAATGCCAAAAATAAAGACTGGGAGGATTTAACTTCGGATCGTGAAGGCAACATCTACATAGGTGATTTTGGAAACAATAATAAAAAGCAGAAAACATTTAAAATCTACAAAGTAAATCACGACGATTTAAATACTGATTCAGCCGTTGCTGAAATCATTGAATTTACACTTCCCGAAGACCAAAAGCCTGAAGATTTTGAATCCTTTTTTATTTACAATAACTCCTTTTACATTTTTAGTAAAGAGAACAAAACATTCAGTGTTTTAAAAGTTAAGAATAGCATAGGAAAGCAGGTCGCAGAATTACATTCGGAATATAAATTTAATGGTAAAAATAATAAAATCACCTCAGCCGATATTAGCGACAATGGCAAAACAGTGATACTCTTAAATCATGATAAATTATGGGAAATCACAAATTTTGAGCGTGATGATTTTTTCTCTGGAGATGTAACTGAACATAAATTTGATCACAATTCTCAAAAAGAAGGCATCTGTTTTAAAACCGACTCTACGATTATCATTACAGATGAAAGAAAAGATTTTGAAGGAGGCTATATCTATTCTTTTAGTTTGAATTAACTTTTAAATGTCATATTCTGAGGCGTTAACCTGTTGTAGCCTTTTAATACAAGATTGTATAACAATAATATCGGCTTCGTTTTTATGATTATCTAAGGCGTCCTTTTTAAGGTTTTTTATTTCTTTAACCACAACTTTGCTATAGTTTTCGTTTAACACATTACTATTTTGAAGTAAATATTGCAGCATTAAAAATAGCTTCTGTACAATAATAATATCGTGTTTGCAATAGGTTCTAAGTGATGCCATTACATTATAAAGCAACTGCTCAAAACTAACCGTATTAATAAATATAAGTGCGGTTTCATCTTCACTGAAATAATAACTTTTATTCTTCTTAGTCATTCGTAATGCGAATAATTCGGTAAGATAATCGATGCAATTAATACAGGTTCCGGGATCATTAATACCTGGCGACATTGCTTTTAGCGCAATTTCGGTTATCTGTTTAAAAGCAAGCACATAATTATCTTCTATAAGTTCGCTATTAGAAAACGTTATGGCTTCAGCTAACTTTTTTTCTAGGTCATCATCGTTGTCACCTTTATATTTTAAAATTGGAATACCTTTTAAAACATACGCTCCTTTAATAGGGACAATTTCAATCTTCAATTGATGTTCTTCTGCTAAATCGGCTAAAGAATTTAAGCTCACATCTTGCATATAGCCTGTTGAATCGGCCATAACTTCTTTCCAATTCGAGGTGTCTTCAAACTCAATATCAAGATGCTTTTCGGCTTCAATCAACTTATCTAATCGTGCTTTCGATTTTTTGAAGATTTTATCCATTATTGTATTCACTTGAATTTCCTGTGAAATAGAATGAATAAAATAAATAAAAGCCCCTAAACTTAGCGTCATAAAAACAATACTCAATAGTACCGAAAAACCAGGTAATTGGTATTTATCACCTTGAGGAGTTATGGAAACTAATGTAAAAATGCAGTAGAGTAAGGTAGAATTATAGATTCCTAAAATAATTTGATGTCTTCTGTTAGATATCAATCCCGGAAGCAATCTCGGTGAAAAGTTACTAGACGCCTGATTTAGTAAAATCATCACCAATGAAAAACTAAACACCATTATTGAGATTAATCCGGCAACAAATGTGGTTAATAAGCTTCTTGCTGTTTCGGCATTATTAACGACTAAAATTGGTGCATGCTCAACGAGGTATTTAGAAATACCTATGCTCTCTAAATAAATCATAAAGAACGCGAAAAGCATCCCAAAAAGACTAATGATTGAAGGATAAAAAGCAATATTACTTTCTAGCTTAACTAATGACTTTATTATATTGTATAAATGCTTTTTCACGTTTGTGCGTTATAGAATTATGAGGCATTGAAAATGATCTTTCAATTTAGCGATAAGAAACGCCTTTATATTTTTACAACTTAACCCAAACGCATTAGGTTTTAATCGGTATCATTTTGTCCACAAACTATCTGTAAAGTAATGTTTACAATCCAAAAAGTTGTTTTCTACTTTGAAATCAGCATTTTCCGCCAAATCATTAATGCCTTCTAAGGCGTATTTCTTTGAGAGCTCCGTCCATATCAATTCATCGTAATCAAAATCAATAAACTCATTTATAGCTTTAAGATGTACCGTTTGCTTTCTAAGACTAACGATATAACTTTTTACATCTCCAGTCATTGGATTATAATGGCAATAAAAATCGAAATCATCAATTTTAAAATCGGCATCTAACTCTCTATTAATTCTAACCAATAAATTCAGGTTAAAACGCTTTGTAATACCATGCTTGTCGTAATACGCATTCTGAATAGTAATTGGGTTTTTCTTTAGGTCAAAACCAATTAAAAGCTTGTCACCATGTTTCATGTTTTTATTAAAAAGCTGTAATAATTCTTCGGCTTTTTCTTCTAGGTAGTTTCCGATATTACCACCTAAAAACAGTAATAAACTAGGGTAATCACTTTGTCTATTATCCTTTAAGATTTCAAAATAATCACCCACTTTTGGATGTATTTTTAAAGCTGGTAATTTTTCTTTTAATCGCTGTGTGAGAATGTCTATAGCTTCTTGAGAGATGTCTATTGGGATATAATGAAAGTCCACATTGTTATTCACTAAATATTCTAACAGTTTAAACGTTTTAAAACCATCACCAGCACCCAATTCCACAATATTAAAAGGTCCTGAAAATTTCAAGGCTTCACTAATTTGTTTGGATTGCATAGACAAAATCTCAAACTCTGAATTGGTTGGATAATATTCTGGCATATTCATTATTTCCTGAAATATGCGACTGCCATTATCATCGTAAAAATACTTAGATGGCAAGTGTTTATTTTTGGCAGTTAAGCCTTTAAGCACATCTTTTGAAAAGTTATCTGTCATTTATTTTGCTAATCTAATTCCTGAAAACAGCCAACGCATGTCTGGCTGAAAAAAATTTCTATAAGTTGGTCTGCAATGATTTTTTGAAGTTGCCACTGAGCCGCCTCGCAATACCATTTGATTCACCATAAATTTACCATTATACTCACCTAATGCACCGTCTACTTTGGTGTAATTAGGATAAGGTAAATAGGCACTATTGGTCCATTCCCATAATTGACCATAATTAAATTTGGATGACGCTACTTCCCATTCGAACTCGGTTGGTAAACGCATGCCCTTCCATTGTGCAAAGGCAAAAGCTTCATAAAACGTAACATGAGTTACAGGTAAGTCGCCATTAACCTCAACAAAACCGTTAAGCGTATATTGCATCCATTTCCCATCGACCTTGTGCCAATATAATGGAGCCTTTAAATCATTATTCTGTACAAAATCCCAACCTTCAGCATGCCAATAATTAAAATCTTCATAACCACCTGCATCTATAAATGCTATGTATTCTGAATTGGTGACGAGTTGATTTGAAATCTCAAAATCATGAAGGTATACTTTATATCTTCCTAATTCATTATCAAAACAAAACCCTTCAGTATTATGACCAATTTCATAAATGCCTTCTTTAATTTGAAGAAATTTTTGAGGTTCGTTTTCTGCTTGTAATTGAATTTTATAATCTAAAATAGGAAACGAAGGCTGGTTCCCGAAAATATATTTGATATCGTAAATTAATAGTTCTTGATGCTGCTGTTCGTGCTGTAAACCAATTTCGATAATATTTGAAATATCTTCAGAAACACCTTTAGAAATAAATTCTGAAAGTTGCGCATTTACATAAGCTCTATATTCTAATACCTCTTGCAACGTTGGTCGTGTCATTAAACCACGTTCAGCCCTCATAACGCGTTTGCCAACGTTGTTGTAATAACTATTAAAGTAATAGGCAAAATCGTCGTTAAACACTTTGTAACCTGACTGATATTCAGTCAACACAAACTGCTCAAAAAACCATGTGGTATGTGCCAAATGCCATTTGGGAGGAGACACAAATTCTGCGGGTTGGATGGATACATCTTCAGCCTGAAGCGATTTACAAATCAGTTCCGTTTGATGTCTAACGTCTAAAAATCGTTCTTTTGAAATACTATGTTCTGCTATGGTTTCCACGTATAAATTATATTATTTCAGTTTCAAAAACGACTTCGCTTGCTATAGTTTTGTGCACAGGGCAACGTGACGAAATTTCTTTTAATCGGTCGCTTTGTTCAGTCGTTAAATCGCCAATGAATTTTAATTTCTTACTAATGTGATCTAAGTATTTTGGTTGCTCTAAAACAAGATTTAAATCGTCGCTATGTTTTCTAGAGTGCGAAATGTACACATAAACCTCTCTCAGATCCCACTTTTTTCGTTCGGCATACATTTTCAAAGTCATTACTGTACATGCTGCTAATGCGGCATTGAGATATTCGTATGGTGAAGGACCAAAATCACTACCACCAACACTTGCAGGTTCATCCGCTATTAGTGTATGATTTTTAGTCTGAATGGATGTCGTAAAATTATCTTCAACAATATTAAGATGTCCAACTAATTGTTCACCTTCGGTATCTAACATTACATTTTCAACCTTAGGAAAATAACGTTTTGCCCAAGTCCCTATAACTTCACCAACATAATGGCTATCCTCTTCTTTTGTTAATAAATGATCTGCATTGTCTAGCGTCACAAAACTCTTAGGATGACGCGCATTTTTATACAATTGCTCAGCATTTTCAATACCTACGATTTTATCGAAAGGCGAATGCATAATCAACAAAGGTTTACGTAAATCTTTAACTATTTCAGGTAAGTCTGTTTTATCAAATTCTTTAACGAAATCTTGATTAATTACAAATGGACGACCACCAATATTTACCTCTACATCTCCTTTTTCTTCAGAGTCTTCAACCTGATGCGAAAACAAATGCTTCACATGATTTACTGTTGATGGTGCACCCACAGTAGCAACCGCTTTTACAGCGTCTATTTTTGAAGCTGCAACCAATACTGCTGCACCACCTAATGAATGCCCAACAAGTAAACTTGGTGCGCTGTAATGTTCAGCCATGTATTGATGTACATCTAGTAAATCATCGACATTTGCAGAAAAGTGACTATCAGCAAATTCGCCTTCACTCCGACCTAAACCTGTAAAATCGAAACGCAGTACAGCAAATCCATTTTGAGTTAAGGCTCTACTCACGTTTCTAACAGCATTTAAACTACTGCTGCACGTAAAACAATGCGCAAAAATGGCATAGTAATTTGGTTTTTGATTGGCGGGTAATTCTAAATTCGCATTTAGAGTTATACCTTTTCTATTTTTTATTTTGAGTTTTGTGCTTTTCATAACCTAAGTTTAGTCTTCAATAGTTACACCTCTCCAAAAAGCTACATAATTTTTAATTCCTTTTGCTAACTCTGATACTTCTGGGTAAAACCAGGCTGCATCTTTATTTTCCTTGCCATCAACTTCTATAGTATAATACGATGCTGTACCTTTCCAAGGACATACGGAATGCAATTCACTAGGTTTAAAAAATTCTTTATTTATACTCTCATGAGGAAAATAATGATTCCTTTCAATTACTATAGTGTCATTACTCTCTGCTATGACTTTATTATTCCAAATTGCTTTCATCTTTATTGCTTTATAATATATAACAGAAATTTCTTTAAACGATTTCCGTACACGTAATTTCTATCTATATTCAGGATTTTCGAAAGACCAATGGGTACCACTGACCCATGCTTCTCGAGAATTACCGTAATTGCTATACCCCTTATTTTCTTTCAGCAGTCTTGCTAAATGTAAAAGATTATAGGTCATAAATGTGGTATTTCTGTTTGTAAATTCAGAATCAAATCCTACTGGTGGGTTAATGGTTTTATCCTTCCATTTGGTATCCCCATAACTCGGTCCTGGTCCTACTTCTCCAATCCATCCACAATCGGCTTGCGGAGGAATAGAATACCCAACGTGTTGCAAGGCATACAATATACCCATAGCACAGTGTTTTACTCCATCTTCATTACCCGTTACCATACATCCTCCTACTTTACCGAAGAACACATATTGTCCTTTATCATTGGTCTCTCCACTCATGGCGTACAAACGTTCAATTAACTTTTGAGCTTCAGAAGATTTTTCACCTAACCAAATTGGTGTTCCTACGATTAAAACATCTGCTTCACTCACTTTTTTATAAATACTTGGCCAATCGTCTTTTTCCCAACCGTGTTCTGTCATATCTGGATACACACCAACGGCCACATCTAAATCTATAAGTCGAATTGTTTCAAAAGAAACCTTCTCCTTTTTTAGAATATTTTGAGACACCTCCATAAGCGTTTCTGTATGACTTACAGCAGGTGATTTCTTTAATGTGCAATTGATGTATAATACTTTTAGTTTTGAAAAATCCATAGTTCTGTTTTTTTATAAAATTAAAAATTAAGAACTGCAACTCAGCATTGAGCAACCGACCTTATGCCTTGCCCATTCTGGTCGTTTAGCAAACCATTTTTCTTGCTCTAGTTGCTCATCGTAAGGTTTTTTTAATACTTGAAATAATTCATCTACCAAACCATAATCACCCTCATCTGCTTTATCAATTGCTAATTGCGCCATATAATTTCTAAGCACATATTTAGGATTCACAGCATTCATATTTTTTTGACGTTCTGAATCTGTAATTGTCTCCTTTTGCAATCTTTGGTCGTAAGCTTTGAACCAAACTTTCCATTGCATTAATTTATCTTTTGTGAGTTCTTCTGGTTTATAAAATGCGTTTTCAATTATTTCTATACCATTTTCAGGATGATCTTTTTTGTAATTCGCTAATAATCGGAAAGCTATCGTCATGTCGGTTTCAGATAGCAACATGCAATCTTCAAAATTTGCCAATAATTTAGCATCTTCTTCAAGTTCAACTTGCAGTCCTAATTTAGAACGCATCATTTGAAGTGATTGCTTTTCAAAATCAACTTGATACTGATTTAAAATCGCTTCTATCGGTTCGGCTTCTTCAATCAACGGATATAATGCATTGGCTAATTGTAGTAAATTCCAAAGTCCAATATTGGGCTGATTACCAAAACGGTAACGTTTATTCTGCTTATCTGTGGTATTTGGCGTCCATCCGAAATCAAAATCTTCGAGCCATCCATAAGGTCCATAATCTATGGTTAAACCTAGAATGGACATGTTATCCGTATTCATAACTCCATGTACAAAACCAACGCGTTGCCAATGGATAATCATATCTAAAGTGCGTTGTGTCACGGTTTCAAAAAGTTCGATATAGGTTTCTTTTGAAGGCTTACCCAATTCGGGATAAAAGTATTTTAAGGTATAATTGGTTAACTTTTTAAGGTTTTTGATATCATTACGTGCTGCAAACAATTCAAAATTACCAAACCGAATAAAAGTCGGTGCTACTCTAGCGACTATGGCTCCTTTTTCATAATCGGCATTACCGTTGTAAAGCATATCTCGCAGAACGTCATCTCCAGACAACATTAAACTCAGTGCTCTTGTTGTTGGCACCCCTAAATGGTGCATGGCTTCACTACATAAATATTCGCGAATTGAAGAACGTAACACCGCTAATCCATCCCCTTGTCTTGAGTATGGTGTCTCTCCCGAACCTTTAAGTTGAATTGCCCAACGTTTATTATTTTCTTCAACTTCAAATAAATTAATCGCTCTACCATCACCTAATTGTCCTGCCCAATTCCCAAACTGATGACCAGCATAAGCCATGGCATACGGTTTTGTTTTTGGATAAATTTTTAAACCTGAAAAAACGTCTAAAAAATCTTTTGATTTAATAGCAGCTTCATCTAAACCAATGGCTTTGACCATCTCTTTTGAAGCATGAATTAAATTTGGTTGTGATGGAATTCTAGGATTCACATAAGAATGTGTCGCTTCAGAGACTTGGCGTCTCGTATTTTCCGCAATAGGATCTGATGGTAACTCTTTACTAAATGTATCTTTTATTTGTAACTCCATCTATCTAATTTAGCATTTAAGTTATGGTACACCGGATGCAGGATGCAATTAACCAATTAATAATTCAATTCATTATAAAAATACGATGACATTTTAACTCATATAAAAATTAATAGTTGAGTTAAAAGAATATAGAAACTTTACAAAAGTTTTATCTCTTTGAAAATTAATTAGAAACCAAAACCTAATTTAAAAGCGAAACGCATACCTTCATCGCTATTAAATGCTGATAAGTTAAGCGTCATCATATCCGCTGCGATGGCATAGATCCCACCACCTAATGAGGTATGCCAAGTGTCCGAATCTTCATTATCTAACCAAACTCTACCGTAATCAAAGCCACCATAAAAGCCCATGTGCAGTGGCAATACGCTAGTTTTAACCTTTTTTACATTTAGTCTCAAATCTGTACTCTGCACAAATGCACTTTTACCATTAAACCTATTATTTCTAAAAGCACGCAAGCCATTATCAGCTCCTATGGTTGCTCCTTGGTAAAATTCAAAATTATCACCTAAATTAAAATGGCCTCTTAATTTTGACGCTAGAATTAACTGACCGCTTGGTACTAATTTATAATCCACACCAAATTCTGAAATAACATAACCAAATCCTTTTTTTGTATCTGTATTATTTCTATAACCACTTTGCAAACTAAAAAGCATTCCTAAAGTAGGAAATGCTTCATTGTCCGAGTTAGAAAACTGATATTTGGCATCTGCACCGTAATAATTATTTTTAATTTCTGCATTATCACCAATAAACTGGTTTATAAATCTCTCGTTAGTATCTTCAACTTCTATAGACTCATAGGTTAACCCAAATTCAAAACTTGCTCCATATCGACCATTCCAAATTAAGGTTGGTGCAAATTTTAAAGTTTCAAGTTTTACTCTATTATAATCCATGTTCACATCTAAACCATCATTCTCATCTTCTTCTGGATTAGATGAATCGTTACCAAAACCGAAGAAATTAAAAGCATAATTTGGACTTGTAAAATGGACTTCTAAACCTAAATTAAAACGACCAATCACATTTGCAAATTCACCTTTATAATTCACATCAAAACCTTGTGTGGCAAAATAATATGATGCAGCCAATTGGTGCTTAGACGTAAATGGATTACGTTCAAACCCATAAGTGGTATATGCATTTAC
Organism: Winogradskyella thalassocola; assembly: GCF_900099995.1. Taxonomy (GTDB): domain Bacteria; phylum Bacteroidota; class Bacteroidia; order Flavobacteriales; family Flavobacteriaceae; genus Winogradskyella; species Winogradskyella thalassocola. Next base: position 1,186,986 of record NZ_FNCZ01000001.1, on the reverse strand, counting down.
AAAACCCATTTTAAACCCATCATCTGGATTTGCTCCTATAGACGGAATTAGCTGATTGGTACTATTTTTTAATTTTTTGTAATCATAGACATTCGTTTTGTAATCATCTGTAAATTTTTTATGTCCTTTGTTTGTTACAATCGTATTCTTTTTTGATTTATAATCGTAGTAAGTCACTCGTTTTCCATTTTCAATAACATATTTGTCATTGTTTTGTCCTCCAATTAACCTGAGTTTTATAAAGTCATCCCCATCACCTGTGATATTAAAAACATCATCATCATCTAAAGCGTAGATCCAGATTTCTTTTGTGTCATCGCTATTATAAGTACGCTCATGAAATTTATCGGTTTTTTCATCGCCTTTAATACGGTAAGCCGTTACTTTAGTTTCACCATTTGGCATACGCTCAACATCGAACCAATCGTCCTTGTTGGTGCCTTTAATCACGGCATATTTATTAATTAATTCGTAATAACGATTTGATATTTTTTGAAGATTATCGCGCCTAGCTTTTAACGTTCGCTTAATCTCATCAATAGAAGCATTAGGCATTTCATCTGGTATATTAAAAAAAGCCTTCTCAATGATCTCATCAGTAATATTCTGTTGTATCAGTTTTACTTGTGCATCCCAAATCTCTTTTCCTGATTGCGTGATAATCTCCTTATCTAAAGGATACGGTTCCGCATTAACTCCTTTTACGTCTTCCAAATCTTCCGAGTACGCTCTTAGTAACCGTGCAGTTGGCATTAGTTTTACAGCTGCTCCTAATAGAAAACCGTCGGACATAATTGAAAATGCTTGGTCTCGATCTCTTGGCATTGGTCTATAAATGTCCTTACCATTCTCCTCAAACTCAATCCACCTCCATTGATCTTGATGCCTGTCCCAATCCCCAATAAGCATATCAAATAATCGTGCTTTAATGTAAGCTGTTTCATCAACTATGATATCTTCATCTTTGTGAATCTTTTTCATCATATCTTCCGTTGATACTAATTCATTTTGAAAACCAAAACTTGCTTTATCACTATGACCTTCTGAAGTATGCTCTTCAATCATATATAATTCATCACCAAACTCATCATTGTATTCCCCTAAACGTTCTTGTTTTGGCACATAATATAACACAGGATTTGTATGATAAACACCTATTGCATCTGCTAAATCACCAACTGCAAGTGGTGCATAAGGATAGGAACCTGTAAAGACATCTAAAATTAAATTTTCGGTAGCCGTATCATCAAATTGACCTTCAATATACTGCTCTTTAAAAAGTACCGCTTGTAAATATTGAAGTGCTTGTTTTCTCACAGCTCTCATGACGTACTGCGCCCCATTTTTATCTTCTAGTCGTAGCGATTTTGATTGATTTCCACCACCTTTTCTCACAGGTATTAATCCTCCAAACAAGGTATCTAATGCTACATTTGGCGCTTTAACTTTTGTACTGTATTCTTTTCTATATCGATTTCCCCAAAGAAACTTACCAAAACCACTAACATCTGTTTCCTCCTCAGTATAAATAGAGGCTAAAGTATAAGATGATACATTATCATAAACCTCTTTTATCGGGGTTTTATTTACAGGAAAAACCTCAGCCTGAAACACGTCTTTCTGCTCTTCAATAGCAAAAAAAGCAACATGCGAAGAACCATCTTTATAAACAATGAGTTTAGCATAACCCGGAATGGCATAACCAAATAAACCAGAACCTACATTACGTACAGCAGATACCTTAGAACCAGAACCCGAAACAATTTGATGTAAATTATCTTCTATCAAATACTGCATATTGTGTTCATGACCAGACACAAAAACCACTTTTTCATTGGCTTGTGCTAAAGTGACTAAGCGTTTTTTAAGCTCGTTATACATTTTGTTCTGAAGATCCACATTTGCAACACCACTTGTTTTTCTAATAATATTTTTAAGTGTTCCTAAAATTGGTAATGGAGACATATGGTCCATAAAACTAAATTGACCACCATGCGAACCATTAGTATACATTGGATGGTGAATCGCTACGATAGTCGTTTTTCCTCTAGCCTTTTTTATGAGACTATCAAACTCATCTAAAAAGCGTTGCCTTGTTTTAATTTCACAGTCATCATTAATAGTGGGTTGATCGTTCCAATTATTTATATACCAATGAGAATCTATTATAATAAGCTCTACGGCATCTGAGACATGAATCTTATCAATAGGGCAACCATCAGAAGGCAAAAAACTATCTTTACCAAGTGCTTTAGTTACTATTTTCTCCTGATCTTTTAAACCTGAAATACCCGAATACCAATCATGATTCCCTGGAATAAAAATAGTTTCTCCTTTGAAATTTTTAACAGCTTCTGTTTGAATCTTAATGCGATGCTTTGCTAATTCATAACCCTCTTTAGATTTATCAGGAAGTCCTTTTGGATAGATATTATCCCCTAAAAAAATGGCCGTACTATTTTTGTCGGCGCGCTCTAGTTCTGCTTTAAAGGCTTTTAGGGCCTCAGAACTTTCACCTAAATCCGAATTACCTGCATCTCCTATTAAATAAAAACTATGCTCTATTTCTTTATGTATTGGCATTGCTTTTTCTGAACCAACAACCACTTGTTTTTTAAATGTAGCACATGAATTGCTAACAGCAACTACAGCTAATAATAAAGCAAACTTGTAAAATATTCTCATAAAAAATTAGGTTGGTTATCAAAAATACGAATTACAATTGCGACATACTATTTGTAAAAAAAGTAATGATGATATAAAACGTGTTTTTTTTCAATATTCGACACAGAACGTAATTATCCTAAACAAATACCGACTAATCGTTAGTCGTTAAAGTATTTATTACATTGCAACAATATTGGAATTAATATAAGTTTCAAATTTTAGAAGCTCAAAAAGATTATAAAATTCCTTAATTTAGTCTCTTATTCCCAATTCATGGAAAACATATTATTAGAAGCCGAAAAATTTGTCGTTCACCTTTTGAATGAAAAATTAAACAACACCTTTGTTTATCATAATCTAACTCATACACAATTAGTTGTTGCAGGTGTAAAAAAACTCTCTGAAGCTTCAGGTTTAAATGATAAAGAAAAAGAACAATTAGAATTAGCCGCTTGGTTTCACGATACTGGTTTTACTAAAGGTGTCGAAACACATGAAAAAGAAAGTGTAAAAATAGCTTCAGATTTTCTAAAAAAGCGAAATTATACCAACGACGATACACAAGTAATTTTAGATTTAATTTTAGCTACTGAACTAAATCATAAGCCCATTAACTTATTAGAAAAACTAATAAGAGATGCTGATTCCTCTCATATAGGGAGTAAAAATTATACTGGAATTTGTGAACTACTCAGAAAAGAATGGGAGCTAACTTGCGACAAAGTACTAACCGATGCTGAATGGCTTGATGAGAATATTAAGTGGCTCACCACGACGCATCAGTTTTATTCTGATATCGCAGCTTCGAAATGGGAAGAACGAAAAAGCAAAAATTTAGCACAATTATTAAAAGATCAAAATAAATTAAAACAAGCCAACATAAAGCTTCAGCAGAAGAAAGATCAACTTAAATTTAAGAAAAGTAAAATTGAACTTCCTGAACGCGGTATAGAAACAATGTTTAGAGTGGCCCTTAGAAACCACATTACCCTGAGTGATATTGCAGATACCAAAGCAAATATTTTACTATCCGTAAATGCTATTATTATTTCTTTAGTCATTTCGAATTTGATTTCTAAACTGGACAATCCTTCAAATGGATACTTAATATTACCTACAGCTATATTTGCCTTATTTACAGTAGTCTCTATCGTTTTATCAGTACTCGCCACGCGACCAAATGTGACCAGTGGAAAATTCACAAAAGAAGATGTTGCCAATAAAAAAGTAAACCTTTTATTCTTTGGTAATTTTCATAAAATGAAACTCGATGAGTTTGAATGGGCCATGAGTGAAATGATGCAAGACAGAGATTATCTATATGGATCGTTAACAAAAGATCTTTACTTTTTAGGTCTCGTTCTCAATAGAAAATACAAATTATTACGAATTACTTACACTGTATTTATGGTAGGAATTGTGGTAAGCGTAATCGCTTTTGCAGTCGCTTTTAAGTACTCTGGTTTAGCCACACGTGCAACAACACTTTTGTAAATTAAACGAATAGATTAGATTATTCCGACAGATAGCTGTGCTTAAATCGTTCTGATTGTAAGACGAATTAAGCCTTAATTTCTTTCATTAAATCATCGTAAGTATAGAAGTCTTTGTCGTCTTTATTTTTATGGTATAAAACACTAACCCTAATTGCTTTTAGACCTGTGACAGCTTGTAAATCTTGTAGCTCTACAATTTCAACATCATTATCTAAATACTTTTTAGATTGTAAAAACTTAATATACCTTAAATATTCTACTTCATCTTCTCGTTGAGAATAGACAATGCTTATTTTTCCTTTTTGTGTAACCCGTTCTTGGGTGCCTTTTATAAAAGCTTTATCAACTCGTTTTTTTACAATTTCGTATCTAGCATTATACGTGCCATCGACATCAAATTGTTTTTCATCCATTCTAAAACTGATGGATAACGGTTGATTAAACACTAAAATCATAGAAGCCACATCTAATGCTATTGGAAAATCGGACTGCATTTGATAGTACATATTTTCCATTTCTACCATCACTTGCAATTGCCATAGCCTAAGATTGTATAAATATATTGGGTTAAAGCTATCTTCCTTTGTAATAGATTCACCTATATACATGTTATGCTCAACTCCATCTGTTTTAAAACGTTCAAAATAGTGTGGGTACATTAGTTGAGCTTCGACCTGTTTTTGATCTAATAACGATGCCATTTCTTTATTAATCAAAGAAATTGTATCATCATAAAGTTTTCTATGATGGTACAAAGCATCTGTTCTATCATCTATACGCGTAAAATACGTATCTATCTCTATTTTTAACTTCTCAATTGAGTAAAGATGCTTTAAAATTGGCTCTATCTCATTTTTAATAAAACTTGAAATTTGATGCTCACTATCCACCTGAAAATGAACCTCAATATCATTTAAAAATTCATTTAATTGATAAATGTATTGCTCATAAATTGGCAGCTCTTCGATTTTAGACGCGCTTTCTAATATTTTTTTCACAGTATTTAACTGCAATGCTAAGTCTAGTTGTGTTGCCGAATTTCTAGCTTCAGACGAGCCCTTAATATCTATTTGCCCATAGAGAGGGTATATATTTTCAAATGCTATTTTATTGAAATTTGAATTTGTACCATTCAAACGATTTTTAATAAAATTCTTAGCTTCTTTTTTAAATCTCCAATGCACACTAGGATGAATGGATGTACATTCTTTTTGAATAATCGCTTCAATTAAATTGGCTTCATCGTTTTTAGATCGCTCAACTGCCGACACAATATATGGCATTACATCAACCAATTTATTGGCATTGATACTATTTAAAACTTTAGGCTGCTTAGATACAATTTCTAAAATCCCCATTAATCCATCCTCATTAGCTATTGGTGCAAAAATAGCACTTTTAATACCTTGATTCTGCAATACTTTAATGTGAGGAGCCCTACCTTCTGAAAGCTCAAAAGATTTTTCTACATCTGATACAGAAAAATATTCATTTTCCCTAAGAAGTTTATTATATGACCACTCGCACAATGCATCAGCACAGTTTTTGCTTTCCATGTCATTCAATAAATAACTATTCATCCCAACTCCATAGACACGCTCAAAAGCATCATCTTCTTCATTGTAGATAGAAAATCCAACTTCAATATTTTTCAATCCAAACAACGATTGAAAAATTCCGGAAAAACCCTGCATAAAACTTTCGTTTTTACGCTTCTCTTTACCAATTAATGTCGACTTAATATTAGAAATTGATTGGTCGTCTGTTACATCAAATATATTTGAAATGACAAAACCTTTAAACGTGTAACTATTTAAAGGAAATTTCTCTTTCCACAAATCAATATTTTCAAAATTATCTAGTAATTCGTTATAATCGTCTTGTGTAATTTTAACGGCATTCTCATTAGGAGTTATTTCTGTAAAATCTGCATTATACAAAATCTTATAATAACGCATAATGCCATTTGAATCTGGTATTTCGTAAAAAAGAGGTCTTTTAAAATTTAAATCATACCCATAGCAAAAATTCAAAATAATAGCACACTCAGTGATGTATCTTTGATTTTCTGGCAAATTCTTCATCTCTAGTTCAAAATCATCACCTGCCGTTTTTAAAATAGATCTAAAGCGTTCTGATGAATTGAATATGAAATTATGATAGGGGACAGACGCTGTTTTAATCTCATTTTTAGTTAAAATTGGACTAAAGGCATCTTGAAGAATAACGTTTATTTCTTTTTCATGTGTTTTAAAAACAGAAAAATCACTAAAGCCTTCTCTTAAAATAGGATTATTTTTAGCTACTTCTAAGACACGCTCTGCATTAGCTGAAATATAATCATTATCATCTAGGATTAGGTTCTCATACTGTTTAAATAGCTTATCGAAGCTAATTTTAATCACTAGAGAAGAGTCTATGTTATCATTAATATCCAAAGAAAGTAGTTTTTTATATAGGCAAAGTTACGTATTTCTAATATAGTCGATAATTACAACACTATCTTACATGATAAATTGTTGTTCCTATTAGACATTAAAAAAAGTTTAAAACCCTAATTTACCATAAGTCCAATTAGAACCATCACTTATAAAAATAAGTGTTTTATTTAAATTTCCACCTCCGACAGCTGTTGTCATATTCACAACAGTTGTACTAGACGTACTATCACCTGCAAAAAATTCAACTCCTGCTCCTTGAGTTAGAATATAAGCTGTTTCTGTATCTGTAATATTTCTTAATATGTAGATTCGTCCTGGTACAGTTCTTGGATCTGGTAATTCAAAATCGGCATTACCAAACGTAGGTGTCAGATTAATATATACACCATCATCAATAGAGGTTGCAGCACCACTTGGCCCTCCATTTAAACTCACAACTTTAAGAGATAAGTTTCCGTTTATATCTAACGTGCTTTTGGGATCTGTAGTACCAATTCCTACTTGGGCCAATGCATTATTAGTGCATAATATGAGCGTAATTAAAATGATTAAATTTTTCATGAGGGATAAATATTTAATTTATATTTTTTTTAAACTAATCGCAAAACCTCCGCCTTCAGCTAGCTTTACATTTAATTTTGAACCTTTTTTAACTTCAATTTTTTCAATAGAAATATCTAATGGATTGTTATCCCAATGTGCATTTTCCCCATCTTTATAGATAATCACTTCATAAGTTTGGTCCGCATCTAAAAAGTCGAAAACGACATCAATGTTTCTTGCATTTTCGTCTGTGATACCTCCCACAAACCAATTTCCTGTTTCTCTTTCCTTTCTGGCAATAGTGACATAATCACCTACAACACCATTTAAAACTTTAGTCGTTTCCCAATCCACTCCAACATCTTTTATAAATTGGAAAGGTTCTGGGTTAGCCTCATAATGTTCTACTAAATCGGCTGCCATTTGCACCGGACTGTAAATAACCACGTACAACGCTAACTGCTGCGCAATGGTTGTATTCACTTGGTTGTCTTTTTTAAACTCGTCGAACTTAATATTGAAAATACCTGGAGTAAAATCAATTGGTCCAGACAACATTCTTGTAAAAGCTACAATTGGTAAATGTTCTGGAGGATTACCACCATCACTTGCCCAAGCATTAAATTCTTGCCCTCTTAAGCCTTCTCTCGAAATTGTATTTGGATAGGTTCGTCTTAAACCTGTAGCTTTAATCGGCTCGTGGGCGTTGATGGCAACTTCATATTTTGCTGCTTTTATAACCGTATTATTATAGTGATTCACCATGTATTGCCCATGGTGGTACTCTCCTTTTGGAAGAATCTTTCCAACATAACCCGTTTTAACTGTATGCATACCATATTTCTGCATCAAAGCAAAAGCCGTATCTTGTTGTTTGGTGTAGGTTTCTGTTGCAGCCGATGTTTCATGATGCATAATAATATCCACTCCTTTTTCCTTTCCGTAACGTACGACTTCATCAATATCGTAATCTGGATACGTGGTTACAAAATCGAAAACACCTTCTCTATCTTCAAAACCAATCCAATGTTCCCAACCTGTATTCCAACCTTCAACTAAAACGCCTCCAATATTGTTTTTTGCTGAAAAATCGATAAAATTCTTAACATTTTCTGTCGTTGCGCCATGGCGTCCATGAGATTTCCCTCCATCTGTCCACGTACTCATATCTTGCGTCATCCCGTAATCCCAAGATGATTTACCTAAGTGCATTTCCCACCAAACCCCTGTGTATTTCATGGGTTTAAACCAAGACACATCTCCAAGTTTATTAGGTTCATTCAAATTAACAATAAGATTAGACTCAATTAAATCTGGAGCGTTATCTGTAATTTGAATCGTTCTCCATGGTGTGTTGAAAGGCATTGTTTTCTTCACTTTGTAATCCCTATTTTCTGAACCTACTAGATTACTTTTTAATTTTAAATTTTCAGTATCTACTTTTAAAGTCATCCCTGAATAATCGACTAAAGCAGCCTCATGAAAACTTAAATGTATTCCATCGACCCCAACCATAGTAACCGGAGTATTTACAGCATTTTCAGGAATATGAGTCTGTGCTAAATTCTTATGATTAGCAAACTGTAAAGCATCAACTTCCGATAATTTTGTGGTGTTATACAAGTGCTCATAAATATCCCAATCGCCAGGAATCCAAAAGGTATTGTAATCTTCTGTAAGATTAAATTCGGTATGTTCTTCCGTGATATAAACATCTCCTTTTAATCGTGCTTGCTCTGGGAATTCATATCTAAATCCAATACCGTCATCATAGACTTTAAAGACGACATTTAAAAAACGCTCGGGACTTGTTTTTTCCTGAAGCTCTACCTTTAATTCGTTGAAGTTATTCACCACATCTAACTGTTCTCCCCAAGGCATTTGCCATGTTTCATTAAACGTAGATGTGCTGGTGTTTTTAATAATAAAGTTCTTATTAAAAGCTGGAACATCTTTAAATTCAAAACCTAAATATGAGGTATCAACAACGGTTTTATTGTTGAATTTAACGACGTAATATGGACGCCCTTCGGTATTAACATCGAAATCAACTACTAGGTTTTTATTTGGTGATGCTACTTCAGTCTTCTGAGTATCTTCTGACTGACATGAGCAAAAAACTAATGCAATTAAGAGTGTAATTAAAGGTGTTTTCATATTACGTTTTATTTAAATATTTATGATAGTTTGCAAGATATTTAAAATCTATTCGCGCTCTAACAATACCGTGTTAAACTTAGTGTTTATAGTGACTTTTCCATTTTCTACAGTTGCTGTTTCTCCAGAGTAGGCATCACGTAGCATGACGCGTTCTTCAAAAACTTTAGACACATCAATCACTTTTTCTCCACTATCTAAATCTAAACCAATAATAACCAAATCTTTAAAATCTCCGTTTTGGTAACTTCTAGAAAAATAATAAGGAGTCTCTGAAATCATTTGGTGATTACCAGCACCAACTGAAGGATGCTTAATTCTAAATTTCCCTAGTTTTTGCCAGTGTGTTAAGACCTCTTTTGTACGCTTTCTATTTGCAATAGAATCCCAATTCATCATAGAACGTAAAGTTGCATCACCTTCTGTACCAGGAATTATAAGTGACCTTGAAGATTCATCACCATAATAGACTTGAGAGGTTCCTGGCGATAACAATAACTTATTGGCTGTTTCGAAAGGTTTCTTTCTTTGAGCATCAAATGGTTGACCATCATCATGAGAGGTTAAATAATTTAAAGTCCCAAAACCTTCTAATTCATTATGTAAAATCGCATCATAATGTGAAAATAAATCGTCGTAATCTTTATCTCTAGAATTGTACTTAAACTCGAAGTTTATTAAACTTTGAAAGCTAGGTGGATCAAAATAATTTACTTTTCGATCTCCGAAATCAAATTCCTGACCTGAACTTACTCCATAATTATAGATTTCACCAACAAGATAAAATTCATTATCATCTAAAACCTGCTCCGGATGGCTCTTCTTATATTGAGAAAACGCATAATCACATTCTACCTTAAACTCTTGCCAAACATATTCTTCTACATGCTTAACCGTATCTGCTCTGTACCCATCGACTCCAAATTCTGTGATGTAATCAGTGAGCCATTTCATGATGTAAAAACGTGGTGCTCTTGGATGGCCTGTGCGTTCAAAGAATTCGTCGAGCTCTTTTACTTCTTGTTCGTAACGTCCTTCGGCTTTCCATTTTGCTACTAATTGCGGAGGTAAATCAACGTTCTCATTGCTCTCCGTTCTTATATCTGGTAAGTTAGCAACTAGCGTACAACTTATTGTATTTCCATAATTATCATAAGTACACTGTTTGTCTGTACGCACCCAGTCGTCTGGCCAAACTGGATCCTTCTCAGTAACAGGACCGGTGTGATTAATTACAGCATCTAAAACTATTCTTATCCCTCTAGAGTGTGCTTCTTTTACCAACTCGTGTAAATCGTCTTTAGTTCCAAAATTGGGATCAATTGCTGTCCAATCTTTGGTCCAATAGCCATGAAAACCATAAGTGACTCCAGTACCTTCATCGGTTCCTCCATGAATTTGCTCAACAATCGGTGTCATCCAAATAGCATTGATTCCTAAATCGGTAAAATAACCTTCCTTTATTTTTTGAGTGATGCCCTTAATGTCGCCTCCTTTAAACCCTCTCAGCTTTGCGGTTTCTTTGGTTCTATCAAAATTGATATCATTAGATGTATCTCCATTATTGAAGCGGTCCGTTAATAAAAAATAAATATTAGCAGCTTCCCAAATAAATGGAGTCTCTATAACTTCTGGTGTTTCCATTGAAGCTGTTTGGCTTTCTGTGTCCTTATTTTTGCAACTCAAAGTGATAAGAATTAGGGTAAATAAAAATAGTTTTTTCATCTTTTGTGCCCATGAAAATGGGTAACTTTTTATTAGACTTTTTTTTAAAACCTACAAGGTTTTTGAAACCTTGCAGGTTGGATAATTTAAAACCCGTCAGGTCTAGACTTAGGTTTCTTTGGCGTAACTTAATTTATTTTTAAAATGAAAGATTCTAATGGCTTGATATCAACTCTCACTTTAGCTTTACCATTTTCAACGTTTAAGGTTGAAGCATATTGATTATACAATTGGTCTTTTACTTCGTATTCACCATCCTGAAGTCCTAATTTCTGAACTAAATCTGCTGGTAATTGCAATTCGAATCCATAAGTGTTTTCTGCATTAAAGTTTGAAATGATAATTAATTTTTCATCATCACTCCAACGTACAAACGACAAGACTTTATCATTATACCATTCTGTATTTTGATGATTATAATGTTGAATATCTTGATAGTCTCCCATTAAAGCCGAACTATTTATAGTGAAATTCAACAGTCGCTTATAAAAATCTCGAAGTTCTAATTCTTCTTTTGTGGATTGTCCACCATCAAACTTTTTATCGTTGACCCAACGCACATAACTAGGCACTGAACCATAATCGAAAATTGAGGTTCGGGTTGGATCTCCAAAACCTAAATCTTCAGCGCCTGGTTCTCCGAATTCTTGACCAAAATAAATCATTGTTGGTGCTGTGGATGATGTTGCCGAAACCACCATTGCAGGTTTTCCTTTAGCTGCGTTTCCTGCAAAATCTGGACTGGCAATACGTTGCTCATCATGATTTTCTAAGAAATGAAGCATGTTGTGCTCTATATCGCTTAACTCACTTAAAATTGGCGGCACATTGTCCGTACTTCCATGCCCTTGCATCACATGTTTTAAGGTGTCGTATAACTGAACTTTATCATATAAATAGTCCATTTTCCCTTTTCGGATATAATCTCTATATAAACTTGGATTGTAAACCTCCGCTAATAAAAAGGCATCTGGATTTTCCATTTTTATAGCTGAATTCATGTAACTCCAAAATTCCACAGGTACCATTTCTGCCATATCATAACGGAATCCATCGACACCTTTTGCCGTCCAATACAAAGCAATATCTTTGAATTTTACCCAAGAACTTGGTACGGTTCTATCCTTCCAAAAGTCGAAATGCTTTTTGTAGTCTTCATTATCGAAACCTTCTGGTAATTCGTTAAAATCTTTTCTCCCATCAGGACTTATTCCGTAATTCACCTTTACAGTTTCGTACCAATCATTAACATCTGGTTGTGATGCTCGTGAACCGTTCCCTGTCCATTTTGCCGGAATTTCCTCAAACTTACTATCTGCTAATGGATGTTGTTCGCCGCCTAAAGGTTGGTAGCCATGTTTCCATTCTGGTACTTTAAATGCTTCACCAGGATTGTAGTAAAAATTATTATTAACGTCGTAAGTCTTAGTTTTATCATCGTCTGCACCAAAATCGGTTGTCCCTTCAGGATTGGTTAAACTTTGGTAATTACGAGCGACGTGATTTGGAACGATATCTATAATGACTTTTAAACCTGCGTTGTGAGAACGTTCTATTAAAGCTTCAAACTCTTCTAATCGGTTTTCTACATTGACGGCTAAATCTGGATTCACATTATAATAATCCTTCACGGCATAAGGAGAACCTGCTCGACCTTTTACGATATCTGGATCGTCATTTGAAATCCCGAATGCTGTATAATCTGTAATCACATCGTGATGCGGCACACCAGTATACCAAATATGTGTGACACCTAAATCTTTAATTTCTTTTAAGGCTTTATCCGTAAAATCGTTGAATTTCCCAACACCATTTTCTTCAAGTGTTCCCCAAGGTTTGTTGGTCGTATTTGTATTTCCGAATAGACGTGTAAAGACTTGGTAAACGACTTCTTTTTTCTTCATTTCTGGTTTGATTTCTTCTGATTTAGGCAACTCTTTCACTTCGTTTTTACAACCTACGAACACGGTAAAAACGAAAGCAATTAAGATAAGATTTTTTATATGCATTGCATTATTTTTTTAATTTGATTTTGATAATTGAATGTTCACTTGGATTACGTTCAACAGCAATCTTAAGTAATTTTGAATCTTCATCCCATTCAAATCGACGACCCTGTCCAACAATTACACTTTTTGGTTTTTTATCTAGTCCATGAATTAATAAATAAAACACGCGACCTTTTGTTTCAAGGTTATCACCGATAACATCATTAATTTCAAATTGTAATCGATGTCCTTTTTTGGTCATATTAAATGAAAGTAATTCATAATTTTCATTTTGAATGGGACCTGAAGACATTCCATTGTCTGTATAAATTTGAGTAGAACTTGTAGTTATAGAATCATCGTAATAATAATTTACATGATAATACGTATCCTTATAATCCAAGGTGGTTTGCACCAACTCAGCTTCTGGAATAAAAGCTCCTGCTCTCACATAGGTTGGAATAGAATTTTCTTTGAGTTGAACCATTTTTGTTTGTCCACCTACAATTCTCTCATGAGTATAAAAATCGAACCACACATTATCCTTTGGAAAGTAAACCTCCTGTTCGGTAAGTCCTGCTTCTAAAACTGGAGATACTAAAATATCATTTCCCCATAAATAGGTTTTTGAATAATTGAATAATTCAGGATTATCAGATTCTTCAAAAAACAAAGGTCGCATTAGTGGTTTCCCAAATTGGTTGTTTTCATAAACTAAGTTATAATTGTAAGGCAATAATTTGTAACGTAATTCAATAGCTTGCTTTGCTAAAGCTTTTGCTTTCGTGCTTCTAAAAATAGGTTCGCTAGGTACATCTTCTTGTGCATGTGGTCTAAAAATAGGATTGAATACTCCATATTGCAACCAACGTGCATACAACTCATCATCTAAGTTTGCACCTGCAAATCCACCTAAATCAGAATGCATATATGCCAAGCCTTGTATGCCCATTTGAAGCGCAATTTCAGGTTGACTTTGTAAACCGCCCCAAGTTCTGTTTACATCGCCAGACCATGGAATCATACCATAACGTTGCGACCCAGAATAGCCAGCTCGCATTAAAATAAATGGTCTTGTATTTGGAAAATCGCGTTTATAACCTTCATGGATTAATCGTGCCCAATCGTGTCCATAGATATTATGAACTTCGTCTGCGCTACCTGTATGATGCTGCACCCAATTAGGGTGTACTTCGGGTTCTCCTAAATCTCCCCAAATACCTGCAACTCCCATATTGGCGATATCTTTATAAATATTCCAAAACCACTTTTCGCCTTCGGGTTTGTAAATATCTATGAGTCCGGTGTTACCAAAATAGAAATCGTATTTAGCAGGATTTCCTATGGAGTCCTTAGCCAACACATCTTTTTCAACAGCTTCATCCCATTTTTTGGACGTGGTTAAAACAAACGGTTCAGTAATCGTAATGGTTTTAACTCCTTTATTATTCAGACGTTTTACCATGCCTTCAAAATCAGGAAAGGAATCTCTAAACACTTCCAGATTTCCCATGGTACCTTTTAGATCTTTTCCGAACCAATATAAATCGAGAATAATCGCATCAACAGGTATTTCTTCTTCCTTGAATTTATCGATGGTCATTTCTACTTCTTCCTGAGAATGATAGCCAAAACGGCTTGAGAAATTCCCCAACGCCCAACGTGGTAACATGGGTTGCTTTCCAGTTAAGTCGGTGTAATTATTAGTAATGTCGTACCAAGAATCCCCAACAATCACTTGATATGTTTTTCGTCCTGAAATAGTTTCATACTTCAACGTATTATCTCCTTTGCTATCCAAGTCTAAAAAACCAATTGGTGCGTTATCAAAGTGAATCATGTATTTGTTAGACGACAACACAATTGGTAAGGTAAAGTTCATTAATTCACTATGGGTTTCGTAACCGTAATGTGCTCTGTTATATAATTGCAAACGGTGTCCACGACGATTCATACCTAAAGCTCTTGCGCCTCCTCCGTATAAAACTTCATCTTTGGTAAGGTCGAATTCTATAGTTTCTAGACTGTCGTTTTTAACGTAACCTGCTTTTTCAGAAATAATTGGTTTGCCTTTATAAGAATAAGATATTTGAAAAGGTTGCTTTTGGATCTCAACTTGTACCCCTTCAGTTAACAAAACAATACTATTTTCATCTTCTTTAAACTCCTTTAAATAATCTGTGCCATTGAAAATCATATCTCCATGCGCTGAAACCATATGCTTCATATTTTCGGGTTTTAGAGTAACAGCATGAGAAATAGGTTCCAATTTTTCACCTATAGGAATGAAAGTTGTTTCTATAATAGATGGATTATAAACTAAGAATTGATAAGTTCCATCACTTACTTCTATTTCAACCGTAAAGTCTGTTTTCTTTACATTTTTGAACTTTCTTGCCTCGTTTTGCGCAGTGATTGAAATCGCAAATATTAAACTTATGATTAAGACAATATATTTTTTCATATTTAGCTTTTATACCTACAAGGTTTTTGAAACCTTGCAGGATATGTTTAATTCAACTTTTTAGACCTGTTAAGTCTTTTTAAAATTTAGTAGTCAATATTAAACTGCCTTTAGAAGGTAAAGACAGACTATTATTCCAAATTAGTATTTCATCGGAAATGATATTTTTCAACGTTTTTCCTTTTAATTCTAACTCTTCAAAACGTTCTAAATCTATCTCTAGAGGTTCCTCATTTTTATTGATTATATGAACGATGGTTTCATTTTCTATCATTCGCGCTAAAACATAAACCCCATCTTGTGGCGCAAAATGTACAGTTTTACCATTGTGAATAGCGTCGCTTGTTTTTCTGTAATTCAATATTTTTTTGAGAAAAGACTGCATCTCTTTTTGAGCATCTGAAAGTCCTTCGCCTGTAAATGCATTAATGGCATCACCTTCCCATCCACCAGGAAAATCAGTTCTAATTAAACCATGGTCTCCTGGGTTATCAAAATCATCCATTAAAATTTCTGTGCCATAATAAATTTGTGGAATTCTTGGCATCATTAATAAGTAACTCAAAGCCATTTTGGTTTTGGTAAGATCTCCATCGAACTCTGTATAAACACGACTTTTATCGTGATTATCTAAAAATGCCATAATATCTTTTGGAGCGGTATAGGCAAAATCATTAGCTAAGCCTTCGTACATTTTTACGAGACCTTTGTCCCATGATTCCTCTTCATTTAAGGCATCAACTATATTTTTCTGCATTGCAAAATCCATAGTCGATTTTAAGTTAGAATCGTATTGGTCCTTATTTTTCTGACCGTCTTGCCAATAGCCTATTAAAAGCGGATTGTAACTCCATTCTTCCCCAACAATTGAAAAATTAGGGTATTCATTCATAATCGCTCCTGCCCAATTCCTCATAAATTCTTTTTCGGAATACGGATAGGTATCTTGACGAATGCCGCCCAAACCAAGAGTTTCTACCCACCAAATACTATTTTGAATAATATAGTTGGCCATAAACGGATTACGCTGATTTAAATCTGGCATATCAGACACAAACCAACCATCTGCCATTTCCTGATGATCTTTTTTAGACGCATAAGGATCTTGGTTTGTAGTCCGTCTATGATTGGACGTTTTAGTTACTTTCCAGTCCCAATTATCGATATTCTCTTCGTATAATTCTTGGTAATTTACCCAATCTTTAAACGGTAAATCCGTCATCCACCAATGTTGTAATCCACAGTGATTCGCCACCTGATCCATGATGAGTTTCATATCTCGCGATCTTAAATCATCGGCTAATTTTCGATATTCTTCTATGGTTCCAAAACGTGGATCTACTTCGTAAAAATCCGTCATCGCATACCCATGATACGAGCCACTTGGCATATCGTTAGTTAAAACCGGACACGGCCAAACCGCTGTAAATCCTAAATCGTGTATATAATCTAAATGTTCAGTAATTCCCTGAATGTCGCCTCCATGCCTAGCGTAATCATCTGTTCTATCAATTCCTTGTTGAAGTAATCCTTTTACCTCATCATTTTTAGGATTAGCGTTTGCAAATCGGTCTGGTGTAATTAAATAAATAGCATCCGAACTATCGAATCCGATATAATCTTCAGCTGGTTTTTCTCGTGATTTTAATTCATACGTTTGAACTAGTTCTGAATCATCTGCCAGTTTAAATCTAATATTGAATTGTCCTGCTTTTGCAGTTTTAGAAATTTTTAAATCTAAAAAGAGATAATTAGGACTATCCGCTTGATGAAGTTTAGTTATAGAAACACCTTGATAAGAAATTTTAGGTTTGGTATTTCCAATATTTGGATGCTTCACCAACAATTGAACACTTTGATTTTTGAAACCTATCCACCAGTTTGGAGGTTCGACACGTTGAATGTCATTTCTAATTTCTGTAACAATTTCAGAAACAACTTTTTCTTGAGGCGTCTCCTCTTTACACGACAAAACACCAAGACATATAACTATTACTAAGATTTTGAGTACTTTCATATTACTGATATTTTGACGTTCAGGTTATAGACCTAACTGGATTAAAATGGTTTCTAATTCATTTTATTATGTAAAAATACCTACAAGGTTTTGAAAACCTTGCAGGATATTAAAATTATGATTGTGCCAGTATCATTAGACCTTTTTAAACAAGGCTAGAAGATTTAAACCGTTACTAAATTATTAGGACTTATAGTTAGTTCTTTACCATTAACTAAAATTTGTAAATCGGTATCTCCTTCCAATTGAAATTGCGTTTCATTTTGATTAACGCTGACTTTAATTATCTGATTTCTAAAATTCACTTTAAAAGAATAAGCATCCCATTGGTTTGGAATTTTAGGCTCAAAAGACAAGGTGTCATTTTTAATACGCATACCACCAAAGCCTTCAACAATACTCATCCAAGTACCAGCCATTGAGGTAATATGTAAGCCTTCGTGTACTTCGTGATTATAGTCATCCAAATCTAAACGCGATGTTCTTAAATAGAATGTATAAGCCTGATCCATGCGATCTAACTTAGCTGCTTGAATACTATGCACACAAGGAGATAATGAACTTTCATGAACTGTAAAAGGTTCATAAAATTTGAAATGGCGTTCCAATTCTTCAGTTGAAAAATCGTCTTCAAAGAAATAGAATCCTTGAAGAATATCCGCTTGCTTTATATAAGGTGAACGTAAGATCCTATCCCAAGACCATTTTTGATTAATTGGTCGTTGTGTTTGGTCTAAATCTTCAACTGTAATTAATTCTTTGTCTAAAAAACCATCTTGTTGTAAAAACACTTTATGTTCGTCTGAATATGGAAAATACATGTTATCAGCTACTTTTTTCCAAAGCGCTAATTCTTCATGTGAAATATTTGTTTTCCCTGAAATTCTTTCAAAATCCGCACTATGGCCTTCTTTTACTTTTTCAATCGTTTCTAAAGTATAATCAATACACCATTTGGCAATATAGTTCGTGTACCAATTATTGTTGACGTTGTTTTCATATTCGTTTGGTCCTGTAACACCCAAAATCATGTATTTGTTCTTGTGGGTAGAGAAGTTGGCTCTTTGGTGCCAAAAACGTGAAATTCCGATAAGAACCTCAAGTCCCATTTCTGGAATGTAACTAAAATCTCCTGTATATCTATAATAATTGAAAATCGCAAAAGCAATGGCTCCGTTTCTATGAATTTCTTCGAATGTAATTTCCCATTCGTTATGGCATTCTTCACCATTCATCGTTACCATAGGATACAACGCCGCTCCATTTGAAAAACCTAATTTCTGCGCATTTTCTATGGCTTTTTCAAGATGATTATAACGGTATGTCAAAAGGTTTCTAGCAACCTCTTGGTCTTTTGTTGCCATATAAAATGGAATACAATACGCTTCAGTATCCCAATACGTACTTCCTCCGTATTTTTCTCCTGTAAATCCTTTTGGACCAATATTTAAAGTGGCATCTGTACCCGAATAGGTTTGGTTTAGATGAAAAATATTAAAACGAATACCTTGTTGTGCTTTAACATCACCATCAATTGTGATATCTGCCATATCCCAAATTTTAGCCCAAGCTTCTTTTTGTCCATCTAACAATTTAGAAAAACCAGCGTCTGTTGCTTTGCTTAATATAGACTTCGCTGCTGCAACTAATTCATTTTTATCGTGATCGCGATCTACAGTATACCCACCAAATTTATGAATGGTGTACGTTTCATCTTTCTTAACATTATAAGTGTAACTGAATGAAGCCAAATGAGCATCTGAAGCAAAATCTGGTTTATTTATTACGGATTTACCATCAATAAAAACTTGAGATTCCATAAATGTACAGGTATAGAAATCTGTTTTCATGGTTTTAGCCTGAATAAAGGCTTGGTTATTCTCGTGACTCACATTTAAAGTATCCCAAAACTTATCCTCCCAATTGGTATCTTCGTTTGTAATACCTGAATCTAAATACGGTTGAAATGTAATTTCAGCATCTGAATTCAATGGTTTTATATTGAAATTAATCGCACCTACTTCGTCTAAATCTAAACTTAGAAATCGTGTGGTTTTAACTTCAACTTCAATATTATTTTGAAGTGTTGCTACGAAACTACGAGACAGCCAACCTTCTTTCATGTTTAGTTCTCTACGAAAGTCTTTCACGTTTTTACACGCGAATAAATCGAGTTGCTCGTCATTAATAGTTACATTAATTCCTATCCAACTTGGCGCATTCAATACTTTAGCAAAATATTCTGGATACCCATTTTTCCACCAGCCTACTCTGGTTTTATCGGGGTAGTAAACGCCAGCAATATAGCTACCTTGAAAAGTTGGGCCTGAATATTTTTCTTCAAAATTGGCACGTTGTCCCATCGCACCATTACCGATACTGAATAAACTTTCTGATGCCTTTACCTGATTTGGGTCGAATCCTTCTTCTAAAATTGACCAGTTGTTTGGGATGATGTAATCTAGGTTCATTATAATATTATTTAAAAATCTCTAAATGAGACGTTTTACTTTTGATTAATTTTCGATTAGAGATTTTATAAAATCATCTGAGATTTCAGTAAAATCATTGAATACGTATGTGGCATGCCCTAAGACATCTTTACTCCCGATTCCTATTGAAATCATATTTGCAGCATTAGCAGCAGTAACACCTGCAACTGAATCTTCAAAAACAATACAATCTTCTGGTTTTATGTTAATTTCCTTCGCTGCTATTAAAAACACCTCTGGATCTGGTTTTGCTTTTGTTACATCATTTCCATCTACAATAGCATCGAAACTAGATTTTAGGTGAACACGATCTAAAATTATTCTAGCATTTTTACTCGCAGAACCTAATGAAATGGGCTGATTTTGTGCTTTTAAAGTGTTAAGCACTCTTGGAACATCAGGTAGTATTTCACTCTCATCCATTTCTGCGATGTAACTTAAATACTCTTCGTTCTTTTTACTCATGAGTTCATTAAACAAATCTTGCGAAATGGTTTTATTCCCCCAAGCCAAGATTTTTTCTAAAGAACGCACGCGGCTTACACCTTTAAGTTGTTCGTTTTCTTCTTCTGTAAAATTTATATCTAGACCTTTAGCCAGCTGTTGCCATGCTAAGAAGTGATATTTTGCGGTATCTACAATGACACCATCTAAATCGAATATGAATCCTTTTTTGTTCATCTATTTATTTTTGAATAACGTCATCAACGTCTTTAACTTTTGATACTAATGCTGCTGCGATTAAAAAACTAATACCACTCATCATTAAAGCAAATATGGCTTGATTTCCATATGCATATTTAACAAGAGGACCACCAATTAAGGCGTTAATTATTTGAGGAATTACAATGAAAAAATTAAAAATTCCCATATAGACTCCCATCTTTTTTGGAGAAATTGAACCCGCTAAAATGGCGTAAGGCATTGCCAAAATACTTGCCCAAGCAATTCCTATACCAATCATACAAGCGATAAGCCAGTTTTTGTCTGGCATGATGTAAATTGAAAGTAATCCTAATCCACCAATGACCAATGATATTGCATGTGTACGTTTTCTTCCTATTTTCTTAGCGATATAAGGAAGTGCAAAAGCGTAAAAGGCAGAAACTAGATTATAGACTCCAAATAAAATACCAATCCAATCACCAGCATCCTGATAGGTAGAACTGCTACTATCTGTATAAGGCAAACCATAAATATGCTGAGCAATTGCTGGTGTAGCAAATACCCACATCCCAAAAAGTCCGAACCAAGAAAAGAATTGCACCCAACTTAATTGACGCATTGTTGTTGGCATTTTTCTGAAATCATCGAAAATATCGAAAAGACTCGATTTTACTTCATCGCCTACGTGTTCATTATTAGAACCTTCGTGTTGATCTTCAAAGCTATTTAATTCTTCTGGAGAATATTCTTTTGTTGTTACAATAGTTACTAAAATTGATATAATTAAAATAACGGCTCCAATAATAAATGATAAAATTAAATTTGTTGGAACAACACCTGCAACCGTTTCATTTGAAACACCAAACCAATTGGTTAATGCATAAGGCAACCAAGACCCAATAACGGCTCCGAATCCTATTAAAGCGGTTTGAATACTAAAACCTGCCGTACGCTGATCGGTTCTTAAATTATCACCTACTAAAGCCCTAAAAGGCTCCATAGCAATATTAAAAGAGGCATCCATAATCATTAGCATTCCTGCTCCAACCCATAGCGCTGGTAAAAATGCAATGAACATATCTGCTTGTGGCATAAGCACAAGACCAATTGACGATAGAATGGCACCTACTAAAAAATAAGGTTTTCTTCGTCCTAATTTACCCCAAGTTTTATCGCTATAATATCCAACAATTGGTTGAACGATTAGCCCCATTAAGGGTGCAATGATCCAAAACCATGATAGTTCGTGAACATCTGCTCCAAAAATTTGAAGAATTCTACTTGCGTTGGCATTTTGAAGGGCAAAACCCATCTGTATCCCCAGAAATCCGAAACTCATGTTCCAAATTTGCCAGAAACTTAATCTACGCTTTTCCATTAAATAGTATATTAGAGTTAATACTATTCTGACAAGCTTAGCTTATCAAAACTTATGTGAGAAGTGAAAATATAAGTTTTGAATATGGCGCAAAGATAAAAAAGATTTTAAAATATCAATGATATTTTTTTTATTTAGTAGATTCTCGCTCAACTAAATCGGTTGTAATAACCACGGTTTGAAATACCTCGTCCGCACTATTAAATTCGCTTTCTAATTTATCAATTAATAATTCTGCTGCCTTTTCTCCCATATGCTGTGCATGTTGACTCACCGTAGTAAGACTCGGTGTTGCATGCTTTGACAACACACCATCTGTAAAGCCAATAACCTGAACATCATTAGGCACATCGAGTCCTAATTTTCGAGCGACTTTCATGGCCAATAACGCATAAATTTCATTCACTGCGAAAACACCATCTAATTTGGGATTGGACTGAAATAACTGTTCTATTTCCTTTTCTAGCCCTTCTAAATGTGCTTCGTAATCTAAAGATTCGTCAATTTTTAGAATTAACTCCGCTTTTGGTGGCATCTGGTGTTCTTCTAAAGCTTCAAGATAGCCTTGAGTTCTTAATTTACCAACGCTTACGTAGTCTTTTGTAGTAATTAAAGCTATTGACTTACACCCATTTTCTATCAGTTTACCAACTGCTTTTTTTGCTCCATTAAAATCATCAACAATAACTTTATCACATTTTACGTCGGAAACCACACGATCAAACATTACAATAGGCATACCCTGGGTCATCGTTTCATTAAAGTGATGGTAATCTTGCAACTTTAAGGTTTCTTTAGACATCGATAAAATAAAGCCGTCAATACTACCATTTGCTAGCATTTCCATATTTATCACCTCTTTAGAAAACGATTCGTTAGATAAACCAATGATTACATTATAACCTCTTTTGTTCGCAACAAGCTCAACTCCACTAATAACCTTCGAAAAGAAATGGTGAACAATCTCTGGTATAATAATTCCAATAGTATTTGTTCTACGGTTCTTAAGACTTAATGCTATATTATTAGGTCTATAATTATAGAGTTTTGCAAAGGCTTGAATTTTCTGTTTCGTATCCTCGCTAATTTCAGCGCTATTTCGCAATGCTTTTGACACTGTAGAAATAGAAACATCGAGTTCTCTAGCAATTTGTTTTAAGGTAATTTTTCTCTTCATAATCGGTGTAAATTATTGAACGAAGATAAGTCAAAAATTAGATTCAAAATTTCTGACTTCATAATTTTCAGGTAGTTTTATTGAAAAAAGCATAATTTTTAATTATTTCACTGACAATCTTACGATTTATAAAAAAGTTCTTAACACGAAAACGTTTTCGTGACTTTCGTCATGTTATTTTAATGTTAAATGAGATTAAATTTACATAGATTTATCCCGAGAAGTGAAAATATAAATCAAATAACTAAGCAATTAACTTAAATACATTTTATGAAAACAG
Source organism: Winogradskyella thalassocola (assembly GCF_900099995.1). Taxonomy (GTDB): domain Bacteria; phylum Bacteroidota; class Bacteroidia; order Flavobacteriales; family Flavobacteriaceae; genus Winogradskyella; species Winogradskyella thalassocola. The sequence goes on along the minus strand of NZ_FNCZ01000001.1, from coordinate 1,163,495 downwards.
TTTTAAATGCTTTACTATTCTGTCTCATTATGTTGCCGACAATTTTGTTGGCACAAACTACCGTCACGGGTACTGTTACAGACAAAGCAAACGCCATGCCTTTACCAGGTGTAAATGTTATTATTAAAGGAACTACCAGAGGAACCTCTACAGACTTCGATGGTAAATATTCCTTAGAAGTTAATCAAGGTGAAATTTTAGTAGTTTCTTACCTTGGTTATACAACACAAGAAATTGAGTTCACAGGACAAACCAGTATTGATGTCGCTATTGCGGAAGATGCTTCTCAATTGGACGAGGTTATACTTATTGGTTATGGTACTACCACTAAAAAAGATGCCACAGGTTCTGTTGACGCTGTAACATCGAAAGATTTTACACGTGGAAACATTGTAACCCCAGAAAACTTATTAAGTGGTCGTGTTGCCGGTGTTACCGTTAATACTAGTGGTGCTCCAGGATCTGGCTCAGAAATTAAAATTAGAGGGGGGTCTTCTATTAACGCTTCTAACAATCCGTTAATCGTTATTGATGGATTACCAATCTCTAACGACAACGTCGGAGGTTCTAGAGGGGTTTTAGCGAGTATTAACCCTAACGACATTGATTCTTTTACCGTTTTAAAAGATGCTTCAGCTACTGCCATTTATGGTTCTAGAGCATCAAATGGTGTTATTATTATAGTAACTAAGAAAGGTAAATCAGAATTTAGTGTCGATTATGATGTTCAATATACCTTAGGTGATATTGATGAGCAAATTGAAGTATTTTCTGCAAACGAATACCGAGCATTAGTAGTTGCTCAAAATTTACCAAATAATTTTATCTCTCAATTGGGAGACGCTAACACAAATTGGCAAGATGAAATTTTCAGAAAAACCGTATCAGTAAACCACAACATTACGTTAAGAGGTTCATTATTTAATGCTATACCGGCACGTTTTTCTTTTGGAGTTACAGAACAAGAAGGTGCAATATTAACTTCTGAATTTGATAGACGAAACCTGTCGTTATCTTTAAACCCAACGTTTTTAGATAATCATCTTAAAGTTAACTTAAACACAAACCTCTCTTACGAGGATAATAGGTTTGGTGATTCTGGACAAATTGGTGCAGCACTTGGATATGACCCAACACAACCGGTTTATGATCCAACATCACCTTTTGGAGGATTTTACCAACATAGAAATGGTAACACCCTTTTATTAGGAGGTTCAAATCCTGTAGCTTCATTATTACAAACTAATAATATTGGAGATTCTGAACGTTTCTACGGTAATATTAATTTCGATTATAAATTACATTTCTTACCAGAGATGAAATTTGTATTAAACTTAGGTTATGATAAAACAGAAGGTATTTCTCGTAACAACTCAGTATATGCAACTAATGATCCTATTAAAGGAAATAGATCTTTTAGTTACCAAGAAAGAACAAATCAATCTTTAGACGGGTTCTTAAACTATAAGAAAGATTTTGGTACAATAGGTACTGATTTAACCGCAGGTTATTCTTACCAGAAATTTACAAATGAAGGTTATTATACCGGAAACCAGATAGATCCAAATAGTTTTGGTGATACGTTTGCTGATCCGGATATTGTCTTAATTGGATTTTTTGGAAGAGCTAATTTTACAGTCGCTGAAAAATACTTAATGACACTTACCTATAGAAGAGATGGAACATCACGTTTTAGTGAAGACAACAGATGGGGAGATTTCTACGCTGGAGCTTTAGCATGGAAAATAAGTGATGAAGATTTTCTTAAAGATTCTAAAACAATCTCTAGCTTAAAGTTAAGAGTTGGTTACGGTATTACAGGACAGCAAGAAATTGGTGAACGTGATTTATTTTTAAGTCGTTACCAAGCAGGTCAAAATAACTCTCAATACCAATTTGGAAATGGTATTGTATCTTCATTAATCCCTTCTGAAATTAATCCTGATTTAAAATGGGAGGAAACAAAAACTTTAGAAGTTGGTGTTGATTACGGCTTATTTGACGAACGTATTACAGGTAGTTTAAACGTATTCCAGAAAGATTCGGAAGATTTATTATTTAATGCACCTGTGCCAGATGGAAGTAATTTTTCAAACAGCATTGTTCAAAATATTGGAAATCTTAGAATTCAAGGTTTAGAATTTACAATTAATACAGACGTTATCAAAAAGGAAGATTTCAACTTGAATTTCAACTTTAATGCAACACTTTTAGATAGAGAGATTACAGAATTAGCCTTTGGTCAAGATGTAACTACTGGTGGTATTGCAGGTGGAACAGGAAACTTTGTTCAATTATTTAGAGAAGGGGAATCACCAAACTCTTTCTACGTATTTAAGCAACTAAGAGATACTCAAGGTAATTATATCGAAGGTGCTTATGTCGATTTAAATGGAGATAACATTATTAATGATGAAGATCGTTACCTTAAAGAAAACCCAGATGCCGATGTTATTTTAGGATTTCAAACTAATCTAGAATATAAAGGATTTGATTTTTCATTTAACTTAAGAGCTAACATCGGAAATTACGTTTATAACAATGTAAATTCTTCACGTGCTCAATATGATTTATTACGTAGTAATGCTGTTTTAGGAAATATACCGACATCAGTTTTAGATACTAACTTTCAAACCACATCTGATGTTATCATTTCAGATGTCTATGTTGAGAACGCATCATTCTTAAAAATGGATAACATTACTTTAGGGTATACGTTTAAAAACTTATCAAAATATATAACCTCGATTAGACTTTGGGGAGGTATTCAAAATGTATTTACAATTACCGAATACAGCGGTTTAGATCCGGAAGTATTTAATGGCATTGATAATACAATTTACCCTAGACCAAGAAATATATTAATTGGTGCTAATTTCAAATTTTAATGACTATGAAAAGAATAATAAAAAATATTAGTGTCATTGCCGTATTAATGGTGTTTACATTGACGTCTTGTACAGAAGACTTAAATATAGTACCAAATGACGACGACACTTTATTAGGCTCAGAACTTTACGAAGATGAAGCAGCCTACGAACGTGTAATTGCTGGTGTATATGCTAATCTTGCTCTAACAGGAACTGGTGGCCCAGAATCTTCGAATATTGAAGGTATTGATGCAGGTACCAGTCAATTTGGTCGTGTATTACTATACCTTCAGACTTTAACAGCAGATCAAATGATTTGGTCTTACGAAAATGATCCAGGAACAAGAGAGCTTCAACGTAATATTTGGACCGCTCAAAATCCTATGATTCTAGGAATGTATAGTAGAACACATTTAACTATTGCACTTGCCAATAACTTTTTAAGAGAAACAACTGCAGCTAAGTTAGATTCTAGAGGTGTATCTGAAAGTACACGCGCAGATATAATAGAATACCGTGCAGAAGCTAGATTATTAAGAGCACTATCTTACTATTATATGATGGATCTCTTTGGAAAAGCAAATTTTGGTACTGAAGCAAATGCTGTAAATACCGTTTTACCAGTTGCGGAAAGAGCTGAACTTTTTGAATTTATTGAAAGTGAATTATTAGATATCGAATCGGATTTAGTAGATGCTGGTCAAAACCAATACGGAAGAGCAGATAAAGGTGTCGCTTATATGATTCTTGCTAAAATATATCTTAATGCAGAAGTTTATACAGGAACACCGAGATATGCAGATTGCATGAACTATTGCCAACAACTATTAAGTTCTGGTTATGTGCTTGCAACAGAATACAAACATAATTTTCAAGCGGATAACAACTTAAATTCTGCAACAGGAGAAGTTATTTTCCCAATCATTTCTGATGGATCTACAACTCAAAATTACGGGCCAACAACCGTTATGATTAATGGTTCTGTAGGAAGTCTTGAGGTTAATGGTGCAGAAGTTGGAGTATCAGAAGCTGCTTGGGGCGGAGCTATAAGAGTTAGAAAAGAATTTGCTCAATTATGGGAAGGTGGAAACTTTATCGATGATGATAGAAACACTATTATTTCTGCTAATAGACCAATTGGTATTACAGATATATCTGATCCTAACCAAGGGTATATTATCCAAAAATATTCTAATATGAGTTCTGATGGCGTTGCTGGTATAGATCAAACTTTTGTGGATACTGATTTCCCACTGTTTAGATTAGCTGATGTACATTTAATGTATGCAGAAGCTCATCTTCGTGGTGGAGGTGGAACCATCACTGAAGCGGTTAATTTAGTTAATGCATTAAGAACTCGTGCTAATAACCCTAACACAATTTCTAATGGTGATTTAACTTTACCATTTATCTTAGATGAAAGAGCTAGAGAATTACATTGGGAAGCGCACAGAAGACAAGATTTAATTCGTTTTGGATTATTTACAGGTGGAAATTACAACTGGGCATGGAAAGGAAACGGAAGTAATGGTATTGCGATACCAGCTCATTTAAACCTTTTTCCAATACCTAGTTTAAGTATGTCTTCAAATCCAAATCTTTCACAAAATCCTGGATACTAAAAAATAAAGCAATGAAAAAAATATTTAAATTAAAAGTTGTACTATTAACTGTGCTCTCTCTAGGATTCCTCGTGAATTCTTGTGAAGATGATACCTCAGTATTTACAGCTACAGAAACAGAACCTATTACGCTTGCAGATCTTCCTATTACAGTTATAGAATTAGATGCCAGTAATCCAGGTAACCCTGCAATAACATTTAATTGGAATGAAGCTGATTATGGCCAACAAGCATCCGAAAATTATGCTGTCATTTTTTCTGCTGATGAAGCGTTTACAAACCCTGTAATTGCAACAACTATCACAGGAACGACTTCAGCTACGTTATCAGTTAACGAATTAAATTCTTCTGCTGGTGCTGCTGGCTTACCACCTTTTATGTTTAGCACCTTATATGCTAAAGTAGAAAGTTCTATAGGAACTCAAAATGGTCTTGCGGTTAGCTCTAATATTATCAGTTTTGAAGTTCAACCTTACTTCAATTATGTGTTTAAAGAGTTATATTTAGTTGGAAATGCCACGCCAGATAATTGGAATAATAATTCTAATAATGCACCACTATTTAGAGATGGTGAAAACACTAATATTCATAGATATACCGGTTTCTTTACAAAAGGTGCTGGTGGTTTTGATGACGGTAGATTTAAACTGTTAGAAGAAAGAGGACAATGGCAACCACAGTGGGGAACTTTAACACCTGAAGGTAGTGACGATATTATATTATCTACTGCTGAAGCTATAGCTGGAAACCCAGGAACTCAAGATAGTGACCCAGGACGTTTTGGTGTACCAAGTGATGGGTATTATACATTTACAATCAACTTTTCATCAAACACTTATATGACGGAAGCTTTTGATGCGTCAGGTGCTGCTAGTTATACAAGTATGACACTTCAGGGGTCAGCACTAAACGCTGATACAGCTTTAACACAATCTACTTTTGATAGCCACTTGTGGTATGTAAGCAGTGTAAATCTTCAATCTGGAGATTTGCAAATTGTAACAAACACAGGTAGTTCTTGGGGAGGATCAACATCATTTTCTGGTGTAGCAACTGACGGAGGAGGTTCTATTCCTGTTATTGTACAAGATGATTATGAGGTTTGGTTTAACGACCTAACTGGAGATTATATACTGATCCCACTTAACTTATAAAAAAAACAACACTATGAAATTCAATAAAATTAGTGCGCTTATATTAAGTCTATTCTTAGTTTTTGTGGCGTGCGAAACAGAAGAAAGTATTGATATTACTATTCCTGATGCTTCATTTAAACTTTTGGAGCCAGCGATATCGAATATTAATTTAAACTATAATCTTCCAAATAATGAAGCATTCACTATTGTGTGGAATGACCAATTAAATTCTGGAGATAGCTATATGGTTGAATTATCACCCGATTCGTTCTTTGAAAATCCTACAGTAATTGGATCGTCTACAACAGACCGATTTACAATGACTGTTGCGGAATTTAATAATACACTGTTAGGTGCTGGAGCAGATGCTTTTGAACCATTTACTGTGTTTATGAGAGTAACTTCAGGATCAAATATAACTAATAGCGTAAGCTTTAGTGTATCATCATATTCAGAAGCTATCCCTGTTATCTTAAGTCCAGATAACACCTTTGGCGTTGTATTACTAGAAACGACTCCTAATGATGAAGCTATTACTGTAACTTGGGAAGATCCTGACTTTGGTGAAAATAGTACTGTAAGTGTCAACTACGAAGTTCAAATTGCACAAGCTGGAACTGATTTTGCTGGTGCAGTAACTGAAGGTACAGATGGAATGACTTTTACAAGCACTCACGAAGCCTTCAACGAAATTGTTCTTAATGCAGGTCTTACTGCAGAAGAAGCTGCTAGTTTAGATATTAGAATCAAAGCTACTATAGAAATGGATGGCGGTAACATGGAACGTTTCTCTGATGCTGTTACCATTACTGTGACTCCATATAGCGTAGAATTAGCTCCAATACTATATGTTGTTGGTGCAGGTGCAGTAGATGCAGGATGGGATTGGGCAACTCCAGTAGAATTACCTTTACAAGGCACTAAGTATTCTGGAAACATTAACTTAATTAACGATGCCTTTAGATTTTTTACTGTAGCTGCAGATTGGGGAACAGGTTTAAACTACCCTTATTATGAAGCTGTTGGATACACCATAGATTCTAACTTAGTAAATGCTTTAGATGGAGATAGCAACTTCCAGTTTACAGGAACACCTGGAGAATATTTTATAGAAGTCGATACGGCAGCTAAAACAATTACATTAGGACCTCCTGTTGTTGGTCCAAACTGTAACTTTGATCAATTATGGTTAGTTGGCGCAGGTATTGCTGATGCTGGTTGGGCGTGGGATACTCCTGTTGCTTTACCTTGTACAGGAAATGGAACTTATTCAGGAAATGTAGCATTAATCAATGATTCATTTAGATTTTTTAACGTCAATGGTGATTGGGGAACAGGTACTAACTATCCAACTTATGAAGGAGCTGGTTATACTATAGATAGTAATTTTAGTAATGCTATGGACGGTGACAGTAACTTCTCTTTTGATGGTACTCCTGGAACCTATTTCTTAACTGTAGATGATATAAACAAAACAATTACATTAGGACCTGAACAATTACAATGTGAGTACGAACAACTATGGTTAGTTGGTGCTGGTATTGTTGGTACTGGATGGGATTGGACAACGCCTACAGCTTTAGCGTGTACTGGAGCAGGTATCTATTCTGGTGAAGTAGAATTTACAAATGATGCCTTTAGGTTCTTTAACGTAAATGGTGATTGGGGAACAGGAATCAATTACCCAACTTATGAAGGTGAAGGATACACTATCGATAGTAATTTTAGTAACGCTATGGATGGAGATAGTAACTTCTCTTTTGATGGTACTCCTGGTACGTATACACTAACAGTTGATACCGTTAATTTAACTATAACCTTAAATTAACTAACTTATATTCATAAAAAAAAGCTATGTTTAATACATAGCTTTTTTTATTAAAAATTTTAACTATGAAGAAAATATTACTTACACTTTTTATAGTGTTCTCATACTTCGCTCATGCACAAGTCAGTCTTAGTGTAAGTGCAATCGAGGTCGACCAACCTGTAACGATTACTGTTGATGCTAATAGCACGGATAGCAATTGTAATGGCTTAAATAATCCAACAAAAGTATATATGCATTCTGGAATTGGTAACAATTCTGATGCTTTTGGATTTGGTGTTGTTGGTAATTGGGGACAAGATGATGGAGTTGGAGAAATGACAAATAATGGTGATGGTACGTTTAGTATTACTATTACACCACAAACCTATTATGGCATTACGCAGGCGCAAGCTAATAGTGCTACACAAATAGGAATGGTATTTAGAAATGAAAGCGGCAATCAGGAATTAAAAGATGACGGTTGTAACGATTTTATTTTTCCTGTTGGAAAGGTTATCATAAATATCATCCAGCCTACAAATGAGATTGTAGTCGTAAATTCTGGAAGTAACCTATCTCTAACTGCTACAATTACATATCAAGGTTCTACGACAGTTTCAGGTGCTTTCGAAATATTTTATAATAATGTTTCAGTAGCAAATGGAACTTGTGGTTTTCCTGCTTGTAATTCAACTTTAACTAACATTACTGAAAGTGGTACTGTAAAATTTGTAGGTACACCTCCTGGTTCTTCTGATACCGGAGAAGCTAGTTTTGAGGTTATCGTTGTACCAACTGTAACAGAGCAAGCACTACCCGCAAATATGATAGATGGTATTAATTACCATGCAGATGCTACCAAAGCAACTTTAGTTTTAACAGCGCCAGGAAAAGAATTTATCCAAGTTGCTGGAAGTTGGAATAACTATTCACCATCAAATAGTGATGTGATGAAGCGTGACCCTTCTACTGGGAAATATTGGTTAGAAGTTTCTGGTTTAACTTCAGGTGCTATTGAAACCTACCAATATTGGGTTTTTGACACCAACCCTATTGCGAACTCACCGTCTATAGTTAAAGTTGCAGATCCATATTCTCCATTAGTACTATCACCTTTTGATGATTCATATATCCCTGCTTCAACTTATCCAAACATGCCAGTTTATCCAGCAGGTCAAGAACGTGAAGTTACTGTTTTACAAACAGGCCAAACACCTTACAATTGGCAAGTCGCTAATTTTACAAAGCCCGTTGAAGAAGACTTAGTCATTTATGAAGTTTTAATCAGAGATTTTGATGCTGACCGTAATTTTCAAGACATTATTGATAGAATTGATTATTTCAAAAATCTAAATGTAAATGCTATTGAATTATTACCAATAATGGAATATGAAGGCAATGAAAGTTGGGGTTATAATACCGCTTTTCATATGGCCATTGACAAGTTTTATGGAACACAAGAAAAATTCAAAGAACTCGTTGACATTTGTCATCAAAACGGTATTGCCGTTATTTTAGATATCGCATTTAACCATGCTTTTGGACGAAACCCTATGGTTAGAATGTGGATGGATGATCCAGATGGTGATGGTTGGGGAGGTCCTTCAACAGAAAACCCATATTTTAATGTTTACCCAACGCACTCATATAGTGTTGGTAATGATTTTAATCACAGCTCAGATTACACTAAAGATTACGTTAAACAAGTTGTAAGCTATTGGATTGAAGAATATAAAATTGATGGTTTCCGATGGGATTTAACAAAAGGATTTACACAAAACTGTGGTAATGGTACTTATGATGGAGATGAAGGTTGTACCGGAAGTTACCAACAAGATCGCGTTGATGTTTTAAAAGAATACGCAGATCACTCATGGGCAGTAGACCCAGATCATTATGTTATTTTCGAACATTTAGGCTCTGATAATGAAGAAAAAGAATGGGCTAATTACAAATTTAGCGAAGGCAAAGGTGTGATGATGTGGGGAAATATGAATTCGCAATACGGAGAAATCACAATGGCTGAAGGTGGTGATAAAAACATCAACAGAATGGGGCATAAAGCACATTCTGGCTTCAACGGACCAAGATTAGTTGGTTATACTGAAAGTCATGATGAAGAACGTTTAATGTACAAAAATGTAGCTTTTGGTAACACTAGCAATAGCAATCATAACGTACGCGACTTAAACACAGCACTTTCTAGAATGTCTGCATTAGGCGCTGTTTCTGTAATGGTTCCTGGTCCAAAAATGATTTGGCATTTTGGGGAATTAGGTATGGATAACTCTATTTTTACTTGTAACGATGGAAGCTATGATAATGACGGCTGTAAATTAGACACGAAACCGCAACCACAATGGGCGAACAACTGGTTAACCGATGCACTTAGAAGTCAGATTTATGACGACTGGTCTAAACTACACAAACTTAAAATTGAAGAACCTGTGTTTGAAGGAGATTACGCAATCACCTCTGGAAATTTAACTCCAAGGATTGATATTTTTGATAATTCAATTCCGACTTCAGCGTTAAAAAATGTAATCATTTACGCAAATTTTGATGTTGTTACGCGAAGTATAGACACAAATTTTCCGGGAGGTGTAACTACTACATGGTATGATCTTATGGATGCTACTGGGAACACAACGGTTAGTAATTCTACCTCAGCAATTACTATTCCGGCTGGTCAGTTTAGAATCTTAGGAAATAAAGCTTCAGATGTGCTAAGTGTTGATGATGAAGCATTATTAAAATTTAGTATTTATCCTAATCCTTCGCAAACAGCTTTTAGTATTAACGTTAATGTATCAAACGTTGAAGTTTACGACTTAACAGGAAAATTAGTAAAGTCATTTAAAGGAGATTTTACAAGAACAGATTCTTTTGATGTATCCTCATTAAATTCTGGAATTTATATGGTTAAAGTTCAAAATGACACTAACCAAACATTAACAACTAAGTTAGTAAAGCTTTAATAATTAAGTGTTTTTTAATTGTAAAGGGAGAGTTTCTTTAAACGGAAGCTCTCTTTTTTGTTTTTAAGTTTAGCTAGCATAGCACCTAAAACCCATAAATTAAGAACAAAAAAAAAGCCAACTCGTTAAAGTTAGCTTTTTTTTACTCAGTACAGGCGGAGAGACTCGAACTCTCACACCTCGCGGCACTAGATCCTAAGTCTAGCTCTATCGACTTCTTCAATAATCTCGGATTCTTTAGGTTTTTCGGTATATATAAGTCCTCTCCTTTACATTTTATACCATAGTACATATCTTCTCTATGGTATACCTTATATATCAATTCCGTACTGCTTTTAACCAGACCCCCATTTTTCTTCGTTTCAGAATAGCTCCATATTTTACTATATATTGTTTTTACAAGAGCCTAAAATCTTAGCAATTCTCATAAAGTGATAATAATTTAGATCTTTTCATAGAAAAGTAAATCAATTACGAGAGTATATAACAACTAGGAACTACGAAGCCCTTTTTATTCATAAGAAAAAATCATCTATTTTTAATTATCTCATTTTAAAATAAATTATATATATTTGTGTAATCGATTACAATAAACAATTTTTATGTCAAAATTTAATACAAGATACGCTTCTAGTCCTACTTCAGTAAAAACATTGAACACTCAAGAATTACGTGATGAATTTCTAATTCAAAACGTTATGAAAACAGATGAACTAATTTGGACTTACTCTCATTATGATAGATTTATGGTAGCAGGAGTAGTTCCTGTTAAAAAGTCTATAGCATTAGAGACAATTGATCCCCTTAAAGCCGATTTTTTTCTCGCTAGAAGAGAATTAGGGATTATAAATATTGGAGGAAAAGGAACCGTAACCGTCGATGGTTCAATTTACGAATTAGACCACAAAGAAGCACTTTACGTCGGTCTAGGCAACCAAGTAGTTATTTTTTCAAGTAAAAGCAGTAATAATCCAGCACAATTTTACTTAAATTCAACACCTGCGCATAAAGCATTTCCAACCAAAAAAATCGGAAGTAATGATGTAGAGGTAATTGAATTAGGTGCACCAGAAACGGCAAATGCTAGAACATTAAGAAAATACATCGTTAACAGCGTCGTGGATGTTTGCCAATTACAAATGGGTATGACGACCATTAAAACAGGTAGTAGCTGGAACACGATGCCAGCACACGTGCACGACAGACGTATGGAAGTTTATTTTTATTTTGAAGTACCAGAAGACCAAGCCGTTTGTCATTTTATGGGACAACCTCAAGAAACACGTCATATTTGGATGGCAAATGGAGAAGCAGTAATTTCACCACCATGGTCAATTCACTCAGGATCAGGAACTTCCAACTATTCATTTATTTGGGGAATGGCAGGCGAAAATTTAGATTATGGAGATATGGATGTTTGTAAAATAAACGAATTAAGATAAACAATTATGTCAATAAATTTGTTTGATTTATCAGGTAAAGTAGCCTTGATTACGGGAGGAACGCATGGCTTAGGAATGTCTATGGCAATGGGTTTAGGGAAAGCTGGTGCTACTTTAATTATTAACGGCGCATCTTCTAAGGAAAAACTAAATAAAGCAGTTACCGAGTATAAAGCAGAAGGACTGAAAGTCTTTGGTTATTTATTTGATGTAACAGATGAAGCTCAAGTGATTGATAACATCAAAAAAATTCAAAATGAAGTTGGGCACATTGATATTCTAGTTAATAATGCTGGAATCATCAAAAGAACGCCTCTCGAAGATATGGAAGTTAAAGATTTTGAGCAGGTTTTAAAAGTAGATTTGGTAAGCCCATTTATAATGTCTAAACATATCGTAAAAGGCATGATTCGCAGAAAAGAAGGGAAAATTATAAACATTTGTTCCATGATGAGTGAACTGGGAAGAAATACTGTAGGAGCATATGCTGCTGCCAAAGGAGGCCTAAAAATGTTAACCAAAAATATGGCAACGGAATGGTCTAAACATAATATACAGGTTAATGGTATCGGTCCAGGTTATTTTGCTACAACGCAAACGGAGCCGATACGAGTCGACGGCCATCCTTTTAATGACTTTATTATCAGTAGAACTCCTGCAGGTCGTTGGGGAAATCCAGAAGATTTGCAAGGAACAGCTATATTTTTAGCTTCAAAAGCCAGTGATTTTGTGAGTGGCCAAATAGTATATGTAGATGGTGGTATTTTAGCTACCATAGGAAAACCTTCTAACGAGGATTAATGTAAAAACTAATGAGTAAAAATTTTATTAGCGATAATTTTCTACTTGAAAATAAATACGCTGAAGAGTTATATCATAACTATTCAAAACAACAACCTATAATAGATTATCACAATCATTTACCACCTCAAGAAATTCTTGAAGACAAGGTTTATAATAACTTAACCAAGGTTTGGATTAACGGTGATCATTACAAATGGCGAGCTATGCGTACTTTGGGCATCAATGAACGATTTATTACAGGAGACGCATCAGATAAAGAAAAGTTTATCCAATGGGCAAAAACGGTACCTTATACTATGCGGAATCCATTGTATCACTGGACACATCTAGAATTAGCGCGCTATTTCGACGTTAATAGCTTATTGAATGAAAAATCAGCTAAAAAAATATATGATTCTACGGCTGAAAAGCTAAGCAGTACTGAGTATAGCTGTAGAAATTTATTGCGCAAAGTTAACGCAGAATTGGTCTGTACAACTGAAGATCCTATTGATAGTCTAGAGCATCACCAAGCTTTAGCAAAAAGTGATTTTGAAGTAAAAGTTAGTACAGCGTTTAGGCCAGACAACGCTATTTTAATTGTAAATGAAAACTATAATGATTACATCAATAGTTTAGGTAAAGCAGCAGATATTAACATTGAAACCTATCGAGATTTAAAAGACGCATTACGAAGCAGAATAGACTACTTCCATAAAAATGGATGCAGACTTTGCGATCATGGATTAAACCAAATTTCATTCGTTGCATTTACTGAAAGTGATGTTGAGTCTATTTTCAAAAAGAAAAGAAATTACGAAACATTATCAAATCTAGAAATTCTAAAATTTGAAACATCAATCCTACTATTTCTATCTGAGACGTATCACGAATTTGGTTGGGTACAACAATTTCATTTAGGTGCATTACGAAATAATAATAAACGTATGCATACCATATTAGGTCCTGATACAGGTTGGGATTCAATAGGAGATTATTCGCAGGCAGAAAAACTTTCAGCGTTTTTAAATAAATTAGATAGTAAAGATAAATTAACCAAAACCATTATTTACAACCTCAACCCAGCAGATAATGAAGTTATGGCTACCATGATTGGGAACTTTAATGATGGAAGCATAAAAGGTAAGGTTCAGTTCGGTTCTGGTTGGTGGTTTTTAGATCAAAAAGATGGCATGACCAAACAATTAAATGCGTTGTCGAACATGGGTTTAATTAGCTGTTTTATTGGTATGCTGACCGATTCTCGTAGTTTTTTATCATTTCCACGTCACGAATATTTTAGACGCGTTTTATGTAATCTTTTAGGAGACGAAGTAAAAAGAGGAGAACTACCAAAAGAAGAAATAGAATGGATTGGTAAAATGGTAGCAGATATTAGTTACAACAACGCTAAAAACTATTTTAATTTTATATAATAAAAAGATGAGCTATGCGACTTAAAATAATTCTTTTAGTAATTCTTTTCACCTCATTAGTCTCTTGCGAAAAAATTGAGGGACCTGAAGTGCTCTATTTAGGACATACTTTGCCGCAAACACATCCTGTACATAAGGGTATGTTAGAGTTTCAAAAGGCTTTAGAAAAAAAGTCTAGTGGTTCTTTAAAGGTTAAGATTTTTCCTGATGGACAATTAGGATCAGAAAGAGAATTATTAGAATTATTGCAAATCGGAAGTGTAGCTGCAACAAAGGTGAGTGCAGCCACTCTATCTAATTTTGTCCCTGAATACAATGTTATGGGCATACCCTATTTATTCAGAAATAAAGAACATCAATTTAGTGTTTTAGAAGGTTCAATAGGAAAATCAATTTTAGAGAAAGGCTCTAAATTTTGGCTTCGAGGATTATGTTATTATGATGCAGGGAGTAGAAGTTTCTATACTAGTAAAAAGGCCATAAGAACACCACAAGATTTAAAAGGTCTAAAAATTAGGGTGCAAAACAATCAAATGGCAATTAACATGGTCAATACTATGGGAGGAGATGCCACCCCTTTGGCGTATGGGGAACTATATACAGCTATTCAACAAGGCGTTGTAGATGGAGCAGAAAATAACCCACCTTCTTTTGTCTCATCCAACCACTATGAAATTAGTAAGTACTATACGTTAGATGAGCATTCTTCTGTTCCAGATGTGCTTTTAATAGGAACTAAATATTGGGACAAATTATCTGTAGAACAAAGAGTTTGGGTTCAAGAAGCCGCAGACGAATCTGCGCAAGCACAAAAAAAGTTCTGGCGAGAATCTGTTGAAGAATCTATGAAAGTTGCTAAAGATTGGGGTGTTGAAATAATAATTCCAGAAAAATCACTATTTGCAGAAAAATCAAAATCTGTAGTTGAAAAATTTGTAGAAAAATATCCCGAAATGGCGAATATTGTTAACGATATTAAGAATAACTAAATATGAGTAAATCTGAATTTATTTTTAATAAGGTTAACAAAATCCTTGAATGGTTTTTGATTATCATTTTTGCATTGCTAGTCTTAGATGTTTTGTTTCAAGTGTTTTCCAGATATCTTTTAGGTAGATCTTTTACATGGACCGAAGAATTTGCACGATTTTCTTTAATCTGGATGACCATTATAGGTGCTGCCTATCTCAACGCTAAAAAAGAACATTTATCAATGGACTTTTTATACGAAAAAATGTCTATTTCCAATAAAAGAAAAACGTCAATATTCATAGAAGTATGCATCTTTCTTTTTGCACTTATCGTCATGGTTATTGGTGGGGCTAATTTGGTTTACACCACATTGCACTTAGAACAATTATCTGGTACTTTAAGAATTCCTCTAGGCTATGTTTATGCCGTATTGCCTTTTAGTGGTTTTCTAATTATCTGCTTTTCTATTTATCACATATCTGGTGTTTGTTCTAATAAAAGTAATAGTCAATTATGAGTTTAGAAATTATTAGTATAATCGTTTTATTTGTCAGTTTCTTTACGCTTTTGTTATTAAAAGTACCTGTTGCATATAGCATCGGAATTTCAACAACAATAAGCTTGTTGTTGAATATTGATAAAATGCCAGGATTAACAACAATTGCGCAGCGCATGACGACTGGTATTGACAGTTTTGCCTTATTAGCAATTCCATTTTTTGTGCTAGCAGGTGAAATTATGAAACAAGGAGGCATTGCAAATCGACTTATTAATTTCGCGAAATCCTTAGTAGCAAGTCTTCCTGGCGGATTGGCTTATGTAAATGTTTTAGCATCCATGCTTTTTGGTGCAATTTCTGGTTCTGCCGTTGCTGCTGCTTCTGCAATTGGTTCAATTATGACCGACAGAATGGAAGAAGAAGGCTATCCTAGAGCTTTAAGTGCCTCTGTAAACATTACTTCATCAACAACGGGCTTATTAATTCCGCCAAGTAACATTTTAATAGTTTATGCTTTAGCTAGTGGAGGAACCGCCTCTGTAGCAGCTTTATTTATTGCTGGTTATTTACCAGGAATACTTTTAGGTTTGGCAATTATGGGATATGTTGCATTTATTGCTATTAACAAAGGTTATGCAAGAGGACAACGTGCAACTCTTTTTGAAATTTGGACGTATTTCAGAAAAGCATTTTTCAGTTTATCCTTACTTATAATTGTTGTTGGAGGAATTGTAGCTGGAATATTTACAGCAACAGAAGCGTCTGTAATTGCTGTTTTATATGCAGCAATATTATCATTAATCTATGGTGATATGAAAATAAAAGATATGCCTAAAATATTACTAACTAGTGCAAAAACTACAGCTGTAGTAATGTTTTTAATCTGTACATCTATGGCAATGTCTTGGTTGTTTTCTTTTGAAGGTATTCCAGAAATGATAAGCTCATTTTTATTAGATTCACTAAGCAACAAGTTTGCCATCTTTTTAGCTATTAACATAATCCTATTAATAGTCGGAACCTTCATGGATATGACTCCAGCAGTTTTAATATTTACACCAATATTCTTACCTGTTGTAACAACATTAGGAATGGACCCTGTTCATTTTGGAATCGTAATTGTACTTAACCTTTGTATTGGTATTTGTACACCTCCAGTAGGGACTCTACTATTTGTAGGTAGTGGTGTCGCCAACGTTTCAGTTACAAAAGTTATAAGATCGTTGTTGCCCTTTTTGGCCATTATGGTCGCCGTATTAATGCTAATATCTTTTATACCAGAAATTTCAATGTTCTTACCAAGACTTTTTGGTTTATAATTATAAAATAACATGACAGAATTGAGAAAAACGAAACTAGCTTTAAATAGAAAAAATTTAGGACTTGAAAAAACACTACCAATTAAGGTGGTGCAGTTTGGAGAAGGAAATTTCTTGAGAGCATTTGTAGACTACACCATTCAGCAATTAAATAAATCAGCAGATTTTAATGCTGGCATTGCTGTTGTACAACCTATTGATAAAGGTATGATAAAGATGTTGAATGATCAAGATGGATTGTACACTCTGTTTTTAAAAGGTATTCAAAAAGGTGAAGAAATACAGAAAACAGAATTAATTACCAACATTGTAAAAGGTATTAATCCTTATTCAGATTTTCAGCAATACTTACATTTAGCAAAAGAGGAAGAACTACAATTCATAATATCTAATACAACAGAAGCCGGCATTGCTTATGTTGAAAGTGACACTATGGATATGCAACCACCAAGTTCATTTCCTGCTAAATTAACCCTGTTATTACATAAGCGTTTTATTCATTTTAATGGAGCTCTAAATAAAGGTTTAACAATAATTCCGTGTGAATTAATTAATCATAATTCTGAAACCTTAAAGGAAACTATTCTAAAGTATGTAACCCTTTGGAAACTAGACAGCGCATTTACCGAATGGTTAAATACAAGTTGTTCTTTCCACAGTACCTTAGTAGATAGAATTGTGCCAGGTTATCCAAGAGACGATATTGAAACTTATAACGCCCAATTAGATTATAAAGATAATTTAATTGTGGCTGCTGAAGTGTTTCTACTTTGGGTCATAGAAGGAGGTGAAGATTTAAAGAAAAAATTACCATTCCATAAAACCAATTTAGACGTTAAAATTGTTGATGATATGCAACCATATCGTACTAGAAAAGTACGAATTTTGAATGGAGCACATACCTCTATGGTACCATTTTCATTCCTTTATGGAAATGAAACTGTTAAAGAAACAATCGATAATGCCTTTACAGGAGCTTTTGTAAATAAGACAATATTTGAAGAGATTAATGAGGTTCTTCCAATGAACAGAAGCGAATTAGATAGTTTTGCTGAAGAAATCTTAGACCGTTTTAGAAATCCGTTTATCAAGCATAAATTAGCAGATATAGCATTAAATTCTATTTCAAAATTTAAAGTACGTGTACTACCAAGTTTATTAGAATTTGAAGCAAAAAACGGAAAATTACCTACTAATTTAACCTTTTCATTTGCATGTTTAATTCGATTTTACAAAGGTACATGGAACGGTAACGATTTACCAATTAAAGATAATGACGATATAGTGACTAACTTTAGTAATATATGGCAAAATGAGGATTACAACGTCATAGCTAATCTTGTTTTAGCAAACCAAGACTATTGGGATGATGACCTAACTAGGATTAAAAACTTATCTACTGCAATAGCCTTTGCTCTAGCAGAAATAGACACAAATGGTATTGAATACGGTTTTGAAAACTTTAGTAAAAAGTATTAAATATCTCTTTTTAACTAACAACTAATTATTAGTATGCAAAAAAAAATAATAAAAGTACATCCTTCAGATAATGTCGCAGTTGCTTTAGTTAACTTAAAAATTGGTGAAATTATTTCGTTTGAAAATCAAGATATCACAATTGTGTCAGAAGTTAAGGCAAAGCATAAAATTGCTCTAAACACATTTAAAATTGACGATAAAATCATCATGTATGGGGTTTTAGTAGGAAAAGCTAGCTTAATTATTCCTACGGGTGGTGTTTTAACCACAGAAAATGTAAAACATCAAAGTGCAAAAGTCAGTCATAAAACCGAAACTATTGGTTGGACGGTTCCTAATGTAGAAAAATGGAAAGACAAAACCTTTATGGGTTATCACAGACAAGATGGGCAAGTTGGCACAGCAAATGTGTGGTTATTTTTCCCTTTAGTATTCTGTGAAAACAGGAATATTGAAACCTTGAAAGAGATTTTTGAAAAGGAACTAGTAACTCAAAAAGTTAACAGTCATCAAATGCTATTACGTTCATTGGTGAATAATGGATTTGACGTAGCAACACAACAAGAACAATCCACTAAGGTATTTGAAAACATAGACGTTAAATTCATTACACATCCTGGAGGTTGTGGAGGTATTCGTCAAGACTCAGAAAGTTTAGCAAAATTATTAGCTGGTTATGTAAAAAACCCAAATGTAGCTGGAGCGACAGTCTTGAGTTTAGGCTGTCAGAATTTACAAATTGATATTTTTAATAATGCCTTAAAGGCCATAAGTCCCAATAACAAAAAGCCTATATTGATGTACGAACAGCAACAAATGGGAACTGTTGATGAGATGCTAACAGCAATTATTAAAAATTCATTTGAAGCGATTAGAGAAGCTAACAAAATAGAACGACTACCAGCGCCTTTATCAAAGCTTAAAGTTGGTTTAGAATGTGGAGGCTCTGATGGATTTTCGGGTATTTCTGCCAATCCAACATTAGGTTACACCTCTGATATGTTAGTCGCTCTAGGTGGCACAGCCATTTTATCAGAATTCCCAGAGTTATGCGGTGTAGAGCAGGAACTAGTAAATCGTTGTGTAAACGAAACGTCTGCAAAACGTTTTTTAGAATTAATGCAGGCTTTTGAAAAATCTGTAGTAGATGCTGGCTCTGGTTTTGATATGAATCCTTCACCTGGGAATATAAAAGACGGATTAATTACAGATGCCATGAAGTCTGCTGGCGCAGCTAAAAAAGGCGGTACTTCTCCTATTGTGGATGTTTTGGATTATGGTGAGTATGTCACTAAACCAGGCTTAAACTTATTATGCACACCAGGAAATGATGTAGAAAGCACAACAGCTATGGTAGGTTCTGGAGCCAACATTGTATTATTCACAACAGGTTTGGGCACACCTACAGGAAACCCAATAACACCTGTAATCAAAGTCTCTTCAAACTCTGAGCTAGCTGCAAAAATGAACGATATAATTGATGTGGATACAGGTGATATTATTAATGGAGAAAAAACTATTGAAGAAATGGCAGAAGTCATGCTTAGCTATATCATAAATGTAGCTAGTGGTACCATAAAATCTAAGGCAAGCTTATTAAACCAAGACGATTTTATTCCTTGGAAACGCGGTGTTTCACTTTAAATCAAATGATAAAATTTAAACCACTTTTATTTTATTCGTTTTGAAGAAGATTTACGAATAATCAATTCTGGTTGTAATATGATTCGTTGTGGCTGTTTAGTTTTTGACTTACTATTTACCTCTTGTAAGAATACTTTTGCAGCCCTTCTACCCATTTCTATTGGAGACTGATCTACAGACGTAATAGAGAGCTCCATAAACCTCGTAAACGGCTCATTACTGAAACCAACGACACTAATGTCTTCAGGGATTGCAAGCCCCTGCTCTTTAATTTCTTGAATAGCCCCTAGTGCTGTGAAATCACTAGAAGAAAATATGGCATCTGGTGGTGTTTCCATATTTAATAGTTGTTTGGCCACTCTTCTTCCTTCATCTACTTTACTAATCGTCTCAACAACTAAGTTTTCATCGAATTCTAAACCGCTATCAATTATTGCCTGCTTATAACCTAAATAACGATTTTTAAAAATCTCTAACGAACGATCATTTGATAAATGTGCTATACGCTTACAACCTTGCTCTATTAAATGCTTAGTAGCTTGATAAGATCCGTTAAAATCATCTATGGTAACCGAACTTACATCTGGAATATCTCTTTTTCGGTCAAAGAATATCAGTGGAACTCTTTTCTCGGATAATTTATTGAAGACTTTATTTTTAGTTTTTGAATTTGAAATAGACATTAAAATACCATCTACTTGAGCATTTAATAAAGAAACAATATTTCCTGTTTCCAAATTTTCTTGGTCGTGTGTTTGGCAAACTATAACATGATAGCCCTTTGGATACAATTCTTCTTCTATACCTCGAATAACAGAAGCAAAAAAATTACTATCCATACGAGGAACAATAACACCAACGTTGAAACTTTTTCCGCTTTTAAGTGCACGAGCTAATGTGTTTTGCTCGTAGTTCATTTCAATAGCAGTCTCTTGAACTAGTTTGCGCGTTTTTTCGCTTATTTTAGGATTATTATTTAGTGCTCTTGAGACAGTTGCTGCTGTTAATTCCAGTTTTTCAGCAATGTCATAAATAGTTATCTTTTTTTTCATTAGTAATAAGTACAATAAGGAAACTCGTAAAACTACTTATTTAATTTATAAATCACCCTTATTTTCGATAGTAAGTTTTTGATAAAAACAGTGCTAAATTACAAGATTTTGTTAATTATAGTCTAATTAATATACCTTAAAAATTTAAAAATCTATTATTTAGACTCTATTAATAAATTAGCATATATCTCAATATTTGAATAATTTTTATCCAACGTACTTAAATGAGCATCTTCTACTTTGCAATCTAATTTAAGTTTTCTTTCCCATTTGTTAGGAATACCATCATTATCAGTATCCTTCCCTGCCTTTTTAGTCCTCAAGATAGGCCATCCGCCGACATTTTCCTGTGAATCTATAATACCTTGTTTATAAGTAACACTGCCCTCTACAACCGATTTTAAAACCCTTTTATCAACAGCATCTCTTTTTATACTTAACCCCACGTGGTTTAAAACTGCGAGATACGCTTCATTAGCATTTGAAGTATTGATATTATCAGAAATATTAATAGGTTGATTCAGTTTAGTAAGTTCTGGGTTTTCACACTGTACACCACCATTCCAGTTATTTTGAGTAACGTCTTTATCATTATAAACAAAATTACCATCCACATAAAATTTGCCGTAAGGTTCTGATGGACTAACAATTCTATTAAGTTTTGATGATGTGGTTGCTGGTCCTGATTTAAAATAGTTATTAATTAAATTATATACCCCTTTTTCGCCACCATAGATACTATTTTCACCCCAATTATAAATTACATTATTTCTGAAATCCACGAACTCATTTACAGAATTCTCTGTTGTTTTAGAGCCACTAAACCTTGGATTTCTACTATTATTACTTACTAGTAAATTATGATGAAAAGAAGCTCTAACCCCTCCCCAAATACCACCATAACCATGCGCACCTTTTTTATGAACAGACCTATTTAACGCTTCAGATATGATACACCATTGTAATGTAAAGTTTTTATTATCATAAAAAGACGCATTTTCATCTGTACCCCAGCTTATTGAACAGTGATCTATAATGACATTTTCGGTATTTCGGCAGCCTAACGCATCACCTTCTATGTTATTGATGTCACCCATTCTAAATCTTAGGTAACGTAAAATAACGTTGTCTGATTTTATCGTTACAGGATACCCCTTTATAGTAATTCCATTATTAGGAGCCGTCTGTCCTAAGATGCTCAAATCACCTCTATTAATATCTAATTTTGATTTGAGTTCTATTGTCCCAGATATTTCAAAAACTATAATTCTAGGTCCTTTTTTTAGTATACCTTTTCTTAAACTTCCATCACCTTCGTCATTTAAATTGGTGACTTTATAAATAAAACCACCTCTACCACCAGTTGTAAATTTCCCAAAACCCTCAGCGGTCGGAAAAGCTAATTGTTGTGCAAAACTTAAACTGCAAAATAGTACGCTTAATAAGAATATTAAATACGTTTCCTTAATCATATTTTATTGCCCTATTTAATTTAAAATTGAAAAGGAGAAATGCTCCTTCAAACATAACTCCTTCACAAAGACTAACCTGTTTTATATACTACTGCAACCAACGTGGATCACCAACATTATTATCTATTAATGATTGGTTTAAAACTGTGAAATCTCCACCTTCTGCATTAGAAAATTCAGGATCTAAAGTTGTATAACTTGTTGAATTGTCATATCTCGAAACCGTTGAATCAAAAAGTGTTGGTGCATTAAAATAATTATTATTTTGAAATGTAATCGTTTCATCGGTAGCACTGTTATCTGAATAACCTTCGATTGTAGTATCCGTGATTAAATTATTCCGAGCTATAATATCATTAGCATCAAATCTTACATAAAACAATCTTCTACTCGATGAATTAGAACACGCATATAATGTGCAATTCTCTAACAGTATATTAGTTGTTAACCCAGTACTATTTGAAGTACCCGCAGCATCTATTCTAAAAAAATCTCGACCAGGTGCGCAATTATTAAATGTGCTTGTTCTAAAATTAACATTTAATACATCTGAATTTCTAAAGTCAAAAAAGTCACCTCCACTTGTAATAATATTTGTAACTACACAATTTTCAACAGTTACGGACTGTACAATGGCATCTGTTTCATTTCCTGCAATAAAAGACCTGTTATAGTCATGAACATTACAGCCACTCAATAATAATGAGTTATAATTACCAGCAGCAGAATATCTGACGGTATCTGTCAAATCTAAAGGAATATCACCTGTAAGGTCTAAATCTATAAGGCTAACATCCGTAGCTCCATCAACAATTGAAAAGCCTACCTTTAAGATGGGTTTATCAAAACTATACAGCCCTCTAATCGTTATCGGTTTATCTATAACCAATACACCTCCATTTACATCATTAGTCTGTGAGGTGTAATCACCAGCATCTAGAACCAAAATATCATTTGGACTAGCGTCCGCAACCATTTGAAATAAATCATCGGTTGGAGTTACTAAAATACCATCACCTATATCAATACCTGTTGTAAAAACTTGAACACCTCTTATGTTGGAATTGTTCAACAACTGTGCTGTGTATTCTGTTTCTCCTGTTAATCCAGTTACTATGGCAATACCATCTGTTGCTTCTTGTGCAGTTATATCTTGAACTATATTCCCAGGATTAACAATAAGCTGAGTCACTTCACTATTAGGCACCCATCTTAATGTAGCTTCTGTAGCCAAAATATCACCTGGTTCTATGGATAAAAACAACTGTTCTGTTAAAGTATTTGCAGTTGTAGTTGCATATGTAGAATTTTCTAAACCTCGAGAACTAATAGCTTGTACTCTTATGTAATACAAGGTTTCACCAATTAACTGTATTTGTACAGGTAGTTGATTGGATGCTACGCTTAACGACTCTTCAATGCTAGAAAAATTTATGTCTTGGCTAACCTCTACCAAATAATCATCCACATCATTGTCTTTAGTCCAATTTAATTCAACAATAGTTTGATTTCTAATGATCGAAGTAAGCTCAACGGGAGCAAATTCTCTAGAAATCTGAAGTTCTTCTATAAGCTCATCTTTACCTTCACATCCTGTAAATGTAATTAGTAAGACTATCATTATAGATTTTAGAATATGTTTTGTTTTCATAATAATTTATTTCTAATTAATTATTTTTTAATAACCGTAATCATTTACCAACAGACCGTTACTTCCATCAATAAAGACTTGCCATATTGGCCAAAATTGTCTATTGTCTGGATTTACACCTTGCTTATAAAGAGAATTTATTATATCATCTTCTAAATTATCCCAACCAAAGGCTGAATATTCTGCTCCTTGATCTACGTCTTCATTCCTATTTAATCCATATACCTCAAGAGTTTCTCCATCATCTTGGTATTTATAATATAAAGTTGAAGGCACATTGGCATATTCACCCGTACGATTCTTTAAATTAAACATCTTAACCTTAGCTTCTTCAAGATTAGCACCAAGTAAATTCCATCGAATTAAGTTTTGTTTACGTATCATCTCACCAGTAAATTCATATAAGTACTCATCTACAATTGCATTGAACATATCTTCTGTACTGGTTAAAGCATTTACATAATTATCCACCTTTTCTGTATGAAGTTCAGAAGGAAAAGCTCTTATACGAATTTGTTTTAGATATGGTGCAGCTGCACCTGCCCCTTGTAATTCATTTGCAGCTTCGGCAGCTATTAAAAGCACCTCTGCATAACGCATATAAATCTTATTTACACCATCATCGTTGGTTGAGGTTACATAACGATCCATCCATTCATAACGATATTTACCAAAATACCAAGTGTCTAAGTTTACTAATTCTTGTTTCGCAATACCTTCAATTGGATTACCCCATTGATAAGGAATACAAGACACATCTCTACGACTATCCTCTTCATCAAAATCATAAAACACCGTTGGCAGGGGACCAGCAATACCTCCTCTAGCCTGGCCTGTATGCTGATCTACTCCACGATGTCTTACGGCAAAAGAGAATAACACTCTACCACGACCAGCCGAAAAAGGAATTTCCCATAGAGACTCTTTACCTGCTGTTAAGACCTCTTTATTATAGTTTTTCCAAAACGTTTCAAAGGAAGGTTCTAATGAAGCACTACCACTTCCAATAACATCTGTAGCTTCATTTAATGCTAAAGTGTACATGTTTTGAACTGAAAGTTCGGGATCAGTACTTCTTCTAACACCATCAGGATATTGTTGAAAACCACTAGCAACCATAGCTAAACGCGCTCTGAGACTTTTTACAAAAGCTTTGTTAATACGTTCCACAGAATTTGTAGCAGAAGTTTCATTTGGCCATGCCACTAACGTCGATGCTTCTCCCAAATCTGCAATGATTTGTTTATAAATTATATCTCTATTAGATTTTTCGATATATATAGTTTCTGAATTAATAGGCTCAAAACGCGCAGGAACATCACCCCAAGCTTTCATTAAGTCTGCATAGTAAATAGCTCTTAAAGTTAGTGCTTCCCCTAATAATTGTCCAAGTTCGGTACCAGGTAGTGGATTTCCAAAATTCCGTAATCCTCTAATACAAATATTTGCACGTTCAACACCTAAAAACATCATGGCCCAAGCATTATTTGATGAATTCATTTGAGAATTATTTGGCTTAGCATCATAAATCATAAGTTCACCTTGAGAACTACCAGGTTCATCAGAACTGTAGTTCCATTCTGTATCCGAATTAAATCCATAGAAAGGAATAAAACGTCCTCTATAAGAATTGGTTTGACCAAACGGTTCCATTATACCATCAACGGCTCCTTTAGCTAAGCCCGGTGTGGAAAATATAATTGACTCATCTAGAGTTGACTGTGCTGGCGCGTCTAAAAAATCTTCCTCAAACTCTTGACATGAGTTTAACATTCCAGCTAATATAATTCCTGAAATTATAATTATTTTTTTCATCTTTTAAAAAATGTTTAATTTAAAAATTTAGGTTTAATCCAAAAATGACTTGTCTACTTCTCGGGTATGGAGAATAATCCACACCTGGAGTAAGAGGCGTTTTTCTTCTTGTAGAAACCTCTGGGTCTAATCCGGAATAATTAGTAATAATGAAAACATTATTCGCTGTTACATATAATCTTAATTTAGAAATACCGAAATCAGATAGAGCTGAATCAGGAAGAGAATAGCCAAGAGTTAGTGTATTTAATCTCAAAAAAGAACCATCTTCAACTGCCCAATCACTAAAGACAAAGTTCTGCATAAAAGGAGACCATGTTGTCGTATTAGCATTGAGTGCTTCTAACTGTACAGGATCCGTAACCAACTGCCCAGTAGAAGGATCTAAATTTGTCCATCTCGTACCATCACTCATATCAGTACTTAGATTTCTGTACTGTCCGTTTTGGTTTGACGTATTAAACTCAATTTTATTAGCATTGTAGATATCATTTCCAACACTCCAGTTAAATGCAGCAGAAAGATCAAAACCATAAGCACGGGCACTCAAAACCATACCTCCTGTATGCTTGGGATTTGCATTACCAATTACTTTTTGGTCATTTACATCTACAATACCGTCAGGTACTCCTTCAGGACCGCTAATATCTCTTAATTTCATAGAGCCTGGCATCACGTTACCGATAACGGCACTGTTGTCTGCGACACCATCTATTAAAGTATATTCTCCAGTGTTTGAATCATAATTAAAATCAGACACTTCATATCGTCCATTACTTTGGTATCCGTACATTAAACCAATTGGCTGTCCGACTTTAATAAAATAATCATTTCCTATTTGAGTAGATGCCCAATTGGTGTTTGTTCCAAAATCCTCCATTACACCAAGTGAATTAATACGATTTTTATTAACACCTATATTGAAAGAGATATTTAATCCATAATTCTCCTTTTCTATTGCCCCAATATTTAAAGAGGCCTCAAAACCAGTATTTTGAATTTCCCCCATGTTTCTATATTGACTATCATAACCAGTTCCTGGTGTTGGAAATCTAATTAATAAATCTTGGGTAACATTCTTATATACATCAAAAGCCCCGCTTACACTCCCACCGAATAAACTATAATCTAAACCAAGGTTTTGAGAAACTGTTGTTTCCCACTTTAAATCGGGATTAGCCAAAATATTTGCAGCAGACCAGTAGTTATCAATATCATTTAAATAGGAAGTCGTTGATGATTCAAAGTTTTGAACCGTCTGCCCTGCGGGAATATTATTATTACCTGCTTGACCATAACTTAATCTCAACTTCAATAAATTTAACCAATCTGTATCAGCAAGAAATTCTTCTTCTGATATTTTCCATGCCGCAGCGGCAGAAGGAAAATAGCCCCAACGATTATCTCCTAAGAATTTACTAGAGCCATCAATACGATACGTTGCAGTAAATAAATAGCGATTTTTATAATCGTAGTTAACGCGACCAAAAAACGATAACAATTTATCTTCTGGACTGTAAAAATTGTCGACAGATAAAGGTACACCTTGAGTCGTCAGATTAATGGTGGTGCCAAAAGCAAAATCTCTTGGAAAACCTTGGATTTCGCTTGTAATTCTATTGTCTTTAGAAACAATAATTTCTTGTCCTAATAAAAGTTTAAGACCATGGTCATCACCCATAATGTTTTTAAAATCATAGTTCAGCGTATTAGCGTTTCTAAAACTTTCTCTTTTTCTGTCTTTAATAAGTAGTGCTGGCAAACCTTGGTTTTCGGCTGCTGGCCTGTTGTTTGCGTAGTAAGTAGATCTTCCATAAAAGCGATAATCTAAGTCATTCCTTTTATTTAATCCTAAATCAGTTTTAAACTGAAGATTATCCACTATTTTCCAAGAAAAACTTCCTAACATATTAAAGTTTTCACCTAATTTTTTTCGTTGATTATCGTCTACAGCAACAAACGGATTTACTAAATAGCTCGAAAGCGCTTCATCTGTGTTTGTTGTTGTTAATCCCGGAAGTGGTATCGGAGAATAACCAACACTATGTCTAAGTCGAGCATCTGCAGATGAAACTTCATCTTGTTCGTTAGCTCCACCTCCATTCACTTCTGTATCGGAATAACGGATCGTAAATGATAAATCTATTTTATCGCTGACTTTACTTTTGAGCGCCAATGACAGATTACTTCTCTTAAAGTCCGAACCAATCATAATGGCTTTTTCATCATAAAGTGCATAGTTAAAATTAAAATTAATTTTTTCAGAACCACCTCTTATAGCTAAGTCTCGACTATTTACCTCACCTGTTCTACCATAGATTTGCTTTTGCCAGTTATTTCCTTTCATACCAACATACTGATCATAATCTTGATAGAGTCCAAAATATTGTTCGTAACTCTGCGGCTGTTCGTCAAGTAGAGCGTATTCGTATTGCCATTTAACATAATCCTGAGGACTAAGAACATCTATAGTATTAGCAATTTGTTTCACACCATAGAAGGTATTAAAATTGACTGAAATTTTTCCTTCCTTACCACTTTTTGTAGTAACAATAACAACCCCATTTGCTCCTCGAGAACCATAAATCGCAGTTGATGAAGCATCTTTTAAAACGGTAAGACTTTCTATATCTGTAGGGGAGATATCACTTAAGCTATTAACAGGAAAACCATCAACAATAATTAGTGGTGAGCTATCTTGCGTTAAAGATCCTGAACCACGTACTCTAATTTGAATATCGGAGTCGGGTGAACCTTCACTAGATAATACTTGAACACCAGCCAAACGCCCTGTTAATGTTTCAGCTACATTAGAAATACCTTGTTCTTTTAAATCCTCACCTCCTATAGAAACTACAGAGCCTGTTAAATCAGATTTACGTGATGTTCCATAACCAATAACAACCACTTCTTCCAACGATTCTGAGCTTGGTATTAGCACAACGTTTAGTCTTGATTGGCCATCAACTTTTATTTCTTGAGTTGCATATCCAATATATGAAAATGTCAAAACAACATTCGGTCCGGAAATATTTAATGAATAGTTACCATCAAAATCAGTAGAAGTACCGATGGAAGTTCCTTTTACAAATACAGATACACCAGGAATAGGTGAACCCATATCTTCCGCAGTTACCGTACCACTTATAGTGTTGTTCTGAGCAAAAGAAATTGTACTACTAAAAACAAATAATGAAAACAGCATTAACGACATAGATTTTATGGATGAAAATCCATTTGTTTTCCGTTCAATGGAATGGAAAAACAAAAAACCAGTTAGATTATTACACATGAATTATAGAGTTAGTTTATAAATTATTTAAAATGTAATCGATTGCACAAATTTATCGTAAATTTTTAAATACACAAATTTTTGTTAATATTTTTTTTATTTAGTGAAAAATTTAACATTAAAATGATTTTAATTCAAACGCAAAAAGTTTTCACCTTTTATGAATTTATTAGCAGTTAATACATTTTTACATATATTTGTAATCGATTACATTACGTAATGTTTATGATTTATCTGGTATTAAAATGATTCTAATGAAAAAATCAATCCTATTAATTCTCGCCCTATTTTTTACTTCCATAAATTATGGTCAAAATTATTATCTGTCTACTCCTGAGGGTTATGGTCAAGCAACTACAGGTGGTGGAAACGTTACTCCAGTTACAGTTAGTACCTATTCAGATTTCAAGGCTAAAATTAAACTATCTACCCCACAGGTCATTTTAGTCTCAGGTACAATAATTATTGCATCAGGTCAAAATATTAGTGAGATAGTTACAAATAAAACCATAATAGGGTTACCAGGTGCCAGACTCGTAAACAATTCACAAACACAATCGGGTTCTGGCATTTTAAATTTAAAGAACGGATCTAATAATGTCATCATAAGAAACTTAATTTTCGAAGGAGCTGGGGCCTATGATGTTGACGGTCGAGATAATCTAACAGCCAATGGTTGCACTAACCTATGGGTAGATCATTGTGAATTCCAAGATGGAGTAGATGGTAATTTCGATATAAAAGGAAATTCAGATAATATCACAGTTTCATGGTGTAAGTTCACTTATCTAAAACCAGCTGTTCCAGGTGGTCCTGGTGGCTCAAATGATCATAGGTTCTCAAATTTGGTAGGCTCAAGCGACTCTCAAGCTCCAGCAGACGGACATTATAGTGTTACTTTTCAAAACTGTTATTGGGCCGAAGGTTGTAAAGAAAGAATGCCAAGAGCACGTAATTCTCAACTTCATATACTGAACTGTTATTACAATACGAATGTTTCTAGTTCGAGAGCTCTTGGATTTAGTGGTGGATTAAACAATTTATCATGCTATGTTGAAAATTCAGATTTTGCAAACATTGGCACAGTGTATCAAAGTTATGGTGGCACAGTTACTTTAGAATTTGATAATTGCATAAATGGAGTATCTAATATTGGTACAGTCCCTCAACCTACATATACTTATAGTGTAATTCCTGTTAGTGATGTCTCTACAAATATTCCAAATGTAAATTGTGGTGCTGGAGCCACATTACAAGTTACAAGCTCTGGTGAAATGTCTTCTAGTTGTGACAATCTTGGAATAGAAGATGCTATTTTCTCAAAGGTTAAATATTATCCAACTATAGTAAAAGATGCATTAAGCATTGAATTTTCATTAGAAAACTATTATGAAGCTAAGTTTTCGTTGTACACCGTTCATGGAAAAAACATAATGAATAAATCAATATCAACACAAAACACACCGAATAATAAAACAGTTATAGATTTAAGTCAATATACTAAAGGCATTTATTTTGTTCAGCTTCAAATTCAAAACAACACTAAGACCTTTAAGATAATTAAAAAATAATTTGAAACTTTCTGAATATCAATAAATTTAAAGTAACTATGAAAATTTTCACATATTTCCTGTTAAATAACTGATTACTAAACATAATATTAACCTTCGTTTTTATTTATGCCTTTTAATTTTAAAACTTATGTAATCGATTACATTACTTGGTATTTAATTAATTCAATTTTGTAATTGGTTGTTTTTATTAAAAAAAAGACTTCCCAAAACAGTATAACCTACGTTGCTTTAGTTAACGATTACAAGACTATATATAAACTTTAAATAAACGCAAACGATGAAAAAACTTTCCTATTTCGCAATGTTTGCCTTGCTATTTTTTCGATTTATGGCAAATGGGCAAACAACTATTACCTATAATTTGGGCGATGAATCAACTTTCTCAAATACAGGAGTTCAATGGGTTCCTGTAACCTCTACAACAAGTTCTGATGGTAAATTAAGAACACAAGCAGCAACTAGTTTCTGGCATAGTAGTAATTATGGCGTTGCTTTTCAAGATGGTAATTCTTTAGAAATAGATGTGGATGGCATAAGCACCATTCGTTTTTATGGCTCAGAATACAGCTCTGGAACCATGGATGGAGGAACATCTATAGGAATTAATGATCTAGGGACAATGGACGTTGATATGGATGCATATCTTGACATGGTTGACCAAACAGGTTATTATGAATTTGTATATACAGGTAGTCCAACCACTTTATTTTTTACCTTTAGCGGTAGTAATGCTTATACTCCTGCTATTGATGTAATATCACCAACATCTTCATACAATTTAGGTGACCAATCAACTTTTACAAACACAGGAGTTCAATGGGATCCTGTAACTTCAACAACAAGTCCAGATGGTAAAATAAGAACACAAGCGGCTACAAGTTTCTGGCATAGTAGTGGTTATGGTGTTGCTTTTCAAGATGGTAATTCTTTAGAAATAAATGTTGAAGGAGGAAGTTGTACTGTTCGTTTTTATGGCTCAGAATATAGTTCTGGTACTATGGATGGTGGTACAGCGATTGGTGGTAATCAATTAGGAACAATTGACGTCGATATGGATGCACATCCTAATATGGCTGACCAAACTGGATATTATGAATTTAATTATGCCGGTGGTCCAACGACTCTGTATTTTACATTTAGTGGATCAAATGCTTATACTCCAGCTATTGATGTAACATCTCTAGAGAGTACAATTATTAAAACAGATGTCTGGGATTTCGCTGCAGAGCAATTAGACGAAGTTCTGTATAACAATATGTTGACAGAAACAGATATCAACGCTTGGTATGATGGTTCTATTACACCTGGCACTTCAGGTAATGTAATGCCTTCAGCATGGACAGCAGGTGATTTGTCTTGGTTAGGAGGAACAAATGATCGCTTAAGAACCGCAAATACTAACTTAACACGCTATGATGAAAATACAAGTGGTATTGCTGACCATTCGGGGAGAATTTATGTTAATGCGGCAGGCGCAACAGGGCGTTATATGAGTTTAACTCTAAATGAAGATGATGAAGTTACTGTAATGATGCTAACACAATCTGGTACAGGAAATGTTCATTTTCAATATACTGCAGACCCTGCAATACAAGATGATGTAGTTGCTGTAGGTGGTGACCTGCAAACGGTTAATTTCGTAGCAAAAGAAGCTGGTGAGTATCATATCTTTGATGAAGTTGATAAACCAAGTTACTACAGAATACTAAGAAAAGAGGCGCAATATCTATCATTAAGCGGAACAGTTGACGAAACATTTGCTGCTGGTATTCCTAGTGGATACTCTATAGTGTTTACCAATGAAGCTGGTAAAGCATTTCCAGCAGTGGTTTCTAGTGCAACTTACACAATCGATTTACCAGCAGAGTATACTTATAATCTTAGCCTAGGTGATGCCAATGGCTATATAATAACTAATGGATTGAGTTTAGATGCAACTGAAGAAACAACAACTTATGATGTTGTGGTAGCACAAGTAGATATTTATAACGTTAGTGGTAATATTACTGGGTTAACAGACCTAACAGATGTTACATTACAATACACACCAAATGCTGGAGCAGGAACAGTTTACAATCCTATTGTTACAATAGACGAAATTTCCTCTACTTACAGTGTAGATATTGAAGCAGGAATTGAATACACAATAACTGCAGAAGGGGTAAATGATTATGAAATTTTAGCAAATACAATTACCATAGGTACAGCTGACGAAATAGCAGACGTTGTTTTTTCTGCAAAACCTTTATACAATGTAGTTATCAATGCTAATGGATTAGATGGAACACAACAAAATGAATTAAACCTAACATTTACAAACAATAACGAAGAAGGTTATTCGTATAGTTTTACCGATATCACAACAGTAGCATTACGCGACGGAATCTATACAGTTTCTTACGATGGCATTGATGCTTATCCAGTAAGGTTAGCATTAACTTCAAATCTAAATGTTCTGGGTTCAGATACTTCAAAAGATTTAACTTTTAACCCAATTACTGAATGGACATTTAATGATCAAGTTATCAATGCTGCTTCAGCATACGAAGGGCTTTTATTTACAGGAAATACTAATGTTAGAGGAACTAATGGAGATTTAAATGCAAGCTCAGGATCTACAATCGCTATTCCTGTTTCTGTTGGCGATAAGGTAATTATTACCGATTATTACGCTTCGGATTATTCTGTTGAAGGAGGTCCAGCAGTAACTAATACTTCTAATAGTACGAGTACAAATGTGGTATATGAATACATATATCTAGGAGCAACAGATGGTGTGGTTAATATAGCTGTTAATTCAACTTCATATTTTGTATCATTTCAAGTCGTAGCAATTGAAGCTTATAGTTCAATGTTAACAGTTGGTGTAAATAAAGATTATCAAACTATAAACGGTGCTTTAGATGCAATTTCTCGAATGGATCGTCCTAATGACGAACCAGTAACAGTTATGATTGACCCAGGGAATTATGAAGAAATGTTAGTTATTAATAGCAATAATGTAACCTTAAAAAATGCAGCTTCAAATCCAAGTATTGCTATATTCAATGCAGGTGTAGATATTGATGCCAACGCAGTGAGAGTTACTTCTTACTACGGACAGAAATATAATTTCTATAGTCAAGGAACTAATAACAAATGGAATGCTGAAGTTTTAGCTGTGAATACAGAAAATGGACATACCGATTACATAAATCAAGAAGGAACAGGAGGAGGTTCTTCTTATTGGAATGCGACCGTTGTGATTACCGCTCAAAATGTTACAGTAGAAGACATCATTTTAGAAAACTCTTTTAATCAGTATATCTCTTTAAAAGAGTCTCAAGACATAGTTAAAGCAAAAGCTGCAAGTGAGCCAACAAGACCAACTAATTTTGGTAATACAGCTGTACAGGATCGATCAGCCGGCTATGTTACACAAGCTGCTGCGATTGGTATTGCTGCCAGTGCAGACAGAGTTATTTTAGACCAATGTAGAGTTATTGGCCGTCAAGATTCTTTTTACGGAGCTCAAGGTGCAAGAGTAGCTATTTATAAAGGAGATATGATGGGAGCCGTTGATTATATTTTTGGAGGTATGACAGCTGTATTTTATCAATCCAATTTTGTATTAAACACAAGTGATCACAGTAGTGATGCCGCATATATTACTGCAGCACAACAAACTACAGAAAGAGGATTTTTAATGTATGAGTGTAATGTTAAGTCTCCTATTCCAGGAGTTGAAACGGCTTCAACTTATGGTTCTAAGCCTGGCTACTTTGGTCGTCCATGGGCACCAAATACAAGTGAGGTTGTATTTTATAATACAACGATAGATGAATCTACTTACCCTGGTTCAGAAGGATTGTCTTTAATATCACCTGAAGGCTGGACTAGCTCTCTTGGAGGAGAATCTTCAATGATGTACGAATATGGGACTATTGAAAATGCTTCTGGTGTTGATAATTCAGAAACACGCGCACCATGGTCAACAGTTCTGGATAGTCCTACTTTAACAGATGGTAAAGCTATTAATACTTTTAACTTTACTAAAGGAGCGGATGATTGGGATCCGTTTCCGGAATTGCTTTCTGTAAATGATTATGATAATTTAGAATCGTCTGTTATAATTAAAGCTTATAATCAAAAGCTTCACTTTTCTAATATAACATCAAAAACACATATTGAGGTTTACAACATAACTGGAGCTTTAGTTGCTAACCTAGATACTGTGAGTGATACTTCTATTGATATTGCCGATGGTATATGGATTGTTAAAATACAGGCCAATGACGGTAATAAAGTGGTAAAGTTGATTTCACATTATCGATTTTAGTCTAAAAACAACTAAGTACAAAGATCATCTGTCAAACAGATGATCTTTTTTAATACTTTTTTAATAAATACTTATTTTATTTTAAAAAAATCCTTAAATTTGTAATCGATTACAATTACGTAATAATCTAACCTTAAAATATTTACAACATGAAAAAAAAATTACTTTTATTGGTTTTACCAATGTTGCTTTTTTTGGCTACTTTACAAGCTCAAACTAAAGTTTGGGATTTTGGGGGGGATCCAACTTACACGAGTCCTGAACAAATTGCATTGTGGCCTGTAGTTGCTTTTAACGCAGCTGAAGGTGCTACAGTAGAGAAAGACAATCTCTTTTTAGTGGGAGATAGTAGTGGTGATAAATTTGGTCAAATTGAAAATGCAGGTGGAGCTACTTGGGATACTGGTACGCCTGATGAATATACATCAATTAACCGTTTTAAATTTAACGGAGGTTCTGCACCAGTTGATTTTCTACCAAGTTATAGCTATATGTATTTTCCTGTATCTGGACCCGTTGATGTAAAAATTTGGTTTAGATCTGGTAGTAGCAGTGATACTGAACGTATTCTTTATATATCAGACGGCACTACTTTATTGAATTCTTTTCAAGCTGTAGGTAATGGTGATCCAGAAACCATAACAGCTAGTTATACTGGTACTGGTGGAAACATTTATATTTATGATTCAAATTCTTTTAACCTTTATAAAATTGAAGTAACAGGAGCAGGAGCAGATGTGCTAAGCATTAATAATATTGATACAGCTATAAATACAAGTGTAAAATCAGCTAATGATAGAATTTACATCTCTAATGTAACTTCTAACACGGAGGTTAATATCTATAGCATTACAGGTGCTTTGGTAAAGACAGTAAACACAAATACTGATCTTGATTTTAGTTTTAATTCAGGTTTATATTTCGCTAGAGTTACAACTTTAGAAGGCCAGAAATCCGTTAAATTATTAGTGCAATAATAGATTAAGAAATTCATCCTTTTTCTAAAACAAAAGCAGTAGAACGTAAAACCTCCTACTGCTTTTTTATGCTTTAAAATGAAGAAGTATCGATTTCTTTAAGTCTTAGAAAAAACTTATTTTTTTAAAAACTTTTTAGTTACTACTCCTCTATTTGTCTTAAGTGTTATAAAATAACTTCCACTTTCTAAATTAGTCAAATCAACAACTCTTAAATCCTTTTTAATAGTTTGTATTACTGTTCCTATAACGTTATATATAGTTATCTTTTCTATTGTAGAATTAGGTAAGTAAATATTCAATAAATTTGCGATTGGGTTGGGATAAACTTTCAATTTTTGTAGTGGCGAAAGATCTTCAATACCTAGCGCAAATTCACTTTTAATGTAATATAAATTGGCGACATTTCCTTTTGTAATACTATGATTTCCTGAAGGAATATTTGTTAAGGTGAGAACTCCATCAGTCGCAGAATATGTAACACCATCAAGTTTTATGTTTCCACTAAAAGCAGGATCAAATACCAATGTTAAAGTTGAAATAGAAGTTGTTGTGTAAGAAATATTTGTAGACGACTCAATCTTCAGCCTTTCTGTTAATATTAAACCATCATAAATTGTACTTCCTGGATTTGAATTCATATTTGCTCCCGTAAATGAATAAAAACCACTATTTAGACCAGACGCTGTAAAATTGTGTATTTCATCTCCATTGGGAAGGCCATTAATTGATACACTTCCAGAAGCTGTTACTGATGAACCAGCTGAGCCATTAGTCGTAATTGAAAAATTTACATTCGATGTGGGAGTTCCTGATACAGTTATAGTTTGCGCAATTGTGTTTTTAGTATATACAATACCCGAAGCAGGTAATCCTATTACAGAAACATCGGTAGCGTCTCCTCCCCAAGTAAAAATCATATCTTCAATAGCATTTCCACTATCAACTGATTGGTCATTATTATCTGGAACGGTTAAAGTCTGTGTACTTCCCGTACCTAAAGTATCACCTTGAATCGACACTAAATTCGATGTATAGGAAGTTAAAAGGCCTAATAGTCCAGTATTTATAGCATAGGAGGTATCATCATCAGGAGCATCAAAAGTCCAATTTATATCTCCACCACTCAATCTTCCTGAATACTGTATCACATTATTTTTTGCTACAATAGGACTATCAACTGTTAAAGAACTTATATATAGTGATGGGTCTGTATCAAAATTATTATAAGTATTGCCTCCTTGAAAAGATGAAATGTTACTTTCAATATTTTCATCACGTGTTGTTGCTACATAAGCATCAAATTGAGTAGGATAATTTACAGCATCATAAGCTACAAATCGTGTTTCTCCGCTCATATCATTATTAAATGCTTTTATTACTCCTCCATCTTCACCAGAAAAAGTTCCATTAGATCCGTTAAAGATATCTGTTCCTTGTTGCGATGTCAGCATAGGATATTTACAATTACGAAAAAAATTCCCTTCTAAAAACAAGGAAGAACCTTCAGTAGAACCAGAGCCATATTTTGCATTTCCATCAAAATAGTTATTGTAAACATGAGCCGAATAAAATCGAACTCGTGGATGACGAGAATCTGAATGGTCATACCAATTATGGTGATATGTAATATATAATTCCGTAGTAGTATTTTCACTTAAACCCAACAAATTACTTTTTCCGGTATCCCAAAAATGATTGTAAGACATTGTAACATATGTAGATCGTTTACAATCCAATGCTCCATCTCCTTTTGCTTGGTCAGCATCACCACCTGAAGCTCCATAAAATAAATCACAATTATGAACCCAAACATATTCATTGTCTTGTTGTAGACCTATATTATCACCTTCATTTGCATTGGTAAGCATAAAACCAAGATTTCGAACCTCTATATTTGTTCCTCTTTTAATGCGCAGTCCCCAACCATTTACAAGTGCGTCGTTGCCTACCCCTTCAAAAGTTATAGAGCCGTTGTTATTATTTTCATTTTCAATAACAACATCTCCATTTAACATATAATCTAAATCAGTAATGTTGCCTATCAATCGAACGGCCAATGGACGATCATCATCCCCTTTTTTAAAGCCATCTAAAATGGTTTGAAGTCCTACACATGGATTTGTTGTAGCACCTATAACATTCAACGATATTGTGTTTTTTGAGTTTTCCGTTATATAAATTACAACAGCATTCGCTTTAAGTGTACCATCGAGATTATAAGCACCAGGAACATGACCATTGCTATGTGCAAAACCATTTCTGTCGTGAGCAGTAACGGTAACACTGTTTGATACCGCAGCTGGACCTTCAATATTTGCGATAACAGGAACAACCTTAAGTATGTAATTACCTGTAGATAAACCTAATACGTCTGCCCGATAGTAACTACCATAACTACGGATAAGCTGTGTATCAATGATTTGATCCGTTAGTCCACCTCCTGTATAATAAACATTGTAGCTATCTACTCCATCTTCAGGTAACCACTCTACAAAAGCCGATTCTAACCAACCCGACGACTCTGTTATAGTTACTGCCTGTGCATTCAATTGTAGCCCCACTAGACATAAGGATAAATAAAGTAATATTTTTTTCATATCATATTAATTTTTGATTAAAGATGTAATCGATTACATAAAAGTAGCTATTAATTTGATATATAGTTGTTTTTTATCAATTATTATTTAGTTTCACATGTAATTAATTAAAAACATTGAATCTCTAGAATTGAGATGTTTATATTTTCATACCTTAATTTTCTTAGATGGAAAATCTTTTCATTTTAAATTCTAAAAGTTTGGAATATCAAAGTAATTTTTTTAGTTTTGTAATCGATTACATTAATATTTAATTCTCTTTAAATGGTATCAATATTTAGTTTTCAGAATGAAAAAAAAGCTCTAAATTTATTTTCTTCATTTATTTTAATGGTTATAATGCTTATTGCTTTTAGTTCCTGTAAAGAGTCTAAAAAAGAGGATGAAACCATTGCGAGTTCAGAAAAAAGCCCTTGGGATGCAATGAATGCTGTAATAGAAAGTGTTTCTGTTCCTAAATTTCCAGATGCCACTTTTAATATCATGGATTTTGGAGCAAATCCAGATGGCACAACCTTTAATACAGAAGCTTTTAAAACTACCATTGCCGCTTGTGTAGAAAAAGGAGGAGGAATAGTTTTAGTACCTGAAGGCAATTATCTAACAGGAGCGATTCATTTAGATAATAATGTAAACTTACATCTCGAAGAAGGTGCAGAAATTTTATTTAGTACCAACCCAAAAGATTATTACCCGTTAGTTCCAACATCTTATGAAGGTGTTGAGCTTATCAATTACTCACCATTAATTTATGCCAGCAAAAAAAATAATGTCGCTGTTACAGGTAAAGGAACTTTAAATGGTCAGGCAAGTAATGACAATTGGTGGAAATGGTGTGGTAAAGAAGAGTATGGTTGGAAAAAAGGAATGCCGCAACAAAAAGATAGTTTAAACTTACCACGATTAATGGAAATGGGACAAAACGGTACACCTTTAGAAAAACGTGTTTTTGGAGATAGTCATTATTTACGCCCAAATTTTATTGAGTTCTATGAATGCAAAAATGTCCTATTAGAAGGTATTAAAATAACGAATGCACCATTTTGGATTATTCATCCATTTAAATCTAACAATGTAATAGTCGATGGTGTTACGGTTGAAAGCCACGGTCCAAATAATGACGGTTGCGACCCAGAATATTCTAAAAATGTAATCATTAAAAACTGTACGTTTAATACAGGTGACGATTGTATCGCCATAAAAGCTGGTAGAGATGCAGAAGGGAGACGTGTTGGTATTAAAAGCGAAAATATAGTGGTACAAAACTGTAAAATGCTAGATGGCCATGGAGGTGTTGTAATCGGTAGTGAAATGTCTGCTGGGGTACACAACGTTTATGTGGATAATTGCACAATGGATAGTCCTAATTTGGATAGAGCCATTCGTTTAAAAACCAACTCTAGAAGAGGGGGAACTATTGATGGTGTTTATGTTAGAAATGTAAAGATAGGTCAAGTTAAAGAAGCCGTTTTAAAACTAAATATGTTTTATGCAACTTACACCAATCAAACTGGCGAATTTATTCCTGAAATAAAAAATATTTGGTTAGAAAATATTACGGTTAAAAATGGTGGCGAATTTGGAATTTTAGCAAAAGGCTATAAAGAATCACCAATTACAAATGTCACATTAAGAAATGTAAATATAGAAAAAGTAGAAAATGCTTTCTCTTTAGAAAATGTTTCTAATTTAAAACTTATAGATACGTATATTAATGGGGCTTTAATGCAAAGTCCTGCCAAAGAAGAGAATTAGTAGCAGGAATAAAATAGGAGGTATTTTGATTAGTTGTTTAGATTTCAATTCCTATGATAGCCTGATTTACAAAATCAGGCTTATTCTTTAAATAAAAAATAAGAATAGTGTATAAATCAATTTCATATAGCTTCATTTTTTTGTTGAATATATCAACTGTATTTGCTTTTCAATCCATACAGAAAGACACTTCATACACTGTAGCAGGTTCTTATAAAAAATACAAAAAGGATTTTCCGCAAATTGAAATTGTAAAATCGCAACAGTCTCAAAATGTATTTAAAACAAAAAACATTACATACAAAACGTTAGAAAACAGAACTCTTTGTTTGGATGCTTTTATAAATACATCAGAAAATAACCCAGCTGTTATTTTAGTGCATGGAGGCGGATGGAAATCTGGCAATAAGTCTCACATGACACCAATGGCACAACACATTGCTTCTCTAGGTTATTCTTGTTTTGCAGTAGAATATAGATTATCAGACGAAGTCCAATATCCTAAAGGGATTTATGATATAAAACAAGCCATTCAATATATAAAATCTAATGCCAAGCAATTTCATTTAGACACGACGAGAGTCGCTATTTTAGGAACTTCTTCTGGCGCACAAATGGCAACCTTGGTTGGTACAACAAATAACAATCCAAAGTTTGAAGAAAAAACAGAATATTCTACGTCAACGTCTGTCCAAGCCATTGTGAACTTAGATGGTGTTTTGGCTTTTGTTCATCCTAAATCTAGTGAAGGCAAAATGGCTAGTTGGTGGTTAGGAGGTACATCTAAAGAAAAGCCAGAAACATGGAAAGAAGCATCTGCCCTAACCCACACTGATAAAAACACCCCGCCAATTTTATTTATAAGTAGTCAGTATGAGCGTTTTCAAGCAGGACGAGAAGACATGATAAAAATTTTAGATAAACATAATATTTACAGTCAAGTCGAAAACTTTCCAGATAGTCCACACACCTTTTGGTTATTCCATCCTTGGTTTAATGATACTGTAAATTACATCTCAACATTTTTAGATAAAACACTCAAAAAAGATAAAGAATGAAAACACTAAAATTTATAATCGCTTTATGTTTTATGGCATCAGTTACAGCCTGTAAATCTGAGAAAAAAGAAGACATAAAAGAACCGATTAAGCAAACTGAAAAAGTAATTGAAACACCAAAAACCTATGCAGAAATCTCTATTGCACAAGGTGGAGAATGGATTGATGGTACAAGAGGACATGAAGAATATGATGGTGGAACTTCATTCAAAAATATTGAAAAATTTCGAGTTCCAGATAACCACACCGACCATTCTTGGTACATACGTTACGAAGGGCCAGGTTGGGAAAACAATAAAATAGGATATAGGCTCTATTTAGATTGGAGAAATGCCATTGATATTTTCGGAAAAAAAACAGATACTATGGTGTTGTCTAACGTCGGCCAAGATGGTTTCGATTCATATCATGAACCTGAGCCTTGGGGACAAGACATCTTAAAAGTGGGAAGTGGACTTGGCATTGGTTCTTTAGGTCGCTTAGTTGAAGTTGAAGTACTTCACTTTAAAGAAGTCGATTCCACATTTGCTTCTGTACAGAATAATTTAGATGCATCTTCGGTAATTATAAACTATAAAGGATGGAAGACAGGTGACGATAAAATCGATCTAAAATCAACTTTAAGTATTCGTCCAGATCAACGGTACACAAAACACACTATTCAGCCTTCAAAAGCAATCGATGGTATTGTAACAGGAATTATCGATCACGGTGTCAATTATTTTCAGAAAGAAAGTGCTAACAAAAAATGGGCTTACATAGCGACTTATGGTGAGCAAACGTTGGTACCAGACGATTTAGGAATGGCAATTTTTTATGAGATTAAGACCACTTCTGAAGTTAAAAAAGGAAAGTATGATTATTTAATTCAATTTCAACCAACAACAAAACCTGTGTCCTTCTACTTTTTAGGAGCTTGGGAACAAGAAGTGGATGGCATTAAAACAGA
The DNA here is from genome assembly GCF_900099995.1 of Winogradskyella thalassocola. Lineage (GTDB taxonomy): Bacteria > Bacteroidota > Bacteroidia > Flavobacteriales > Flavobacteriaceae > Winogradskyella > Winogradskyella thalassocola. Next base: position 1,120,992 of record NZ_FNCZ01000001.1, on the reverse strand, counting down.
GGCCGAATTTTTAACCTATTTAGATGGTTTATTGAATGAATTGAATTCAAATAATGCGCTATAATGAAGATTCTATTAAAAAGTGTAATACTCTTTTGTATGTGTATTAGTTTTCAAACTATCAATGCACAAGACAAAACTTATACCATTGAAGACTGCGTAAATACATTTTCCAAAGATGAAGCTATACCAACAAAAGTCGGCTATCAGTATTGGTTTGCAGATAAAGATTTTTTAGATGGGAGAACACTTAAGTTGAGTGTGGTAGCACCAGGGAAATCTACACACGCCCCACACCAACATCCCGAAGATGAATTCTTTTATGTTTTAGAGGGTACTGCAAAGTTTTATTTAAATGGAAAAGAAGTTGTTGTAGAAGCCAATACAAGTTTGTATTGCCCACCAAATAGTATGCATGGTATTAGTAATGCTGGTGCTATAGAATTAAAATATTTAGTGATTAAGAAATACGAAAAGCAATAAATAGTTAAGATGAAAAATATAACGCTTATTACAATATTAGCTTTAAGTTTTTTTACAAGTTGTAAAGAAGAAAAGAAGCAAGCGGACGTACCAAAACAAGAAATGGAAATTTCTGATTCGTTAAAATGGTCAGAACGTATGGCTTTGTCCGAAATTAAAAGATTTCCAGATCCAACACTTTTAGATTTTAGAGACAAACCAAAATGGAGTTATACACCAGGATTAGTTTTGCAAGCAATGTCTAAGGTTTATGAGCAAATTAACAATCAAAAAATATATGATTATATATATGAGTATCCTGATAGAATGATTGAAAAAAATGGGACTATCAAAACCTACAAAATGTCTAACTACAACTTAGATATGATAAAAGCTGGTGATATCATGTACTATGTGTATAACAAAACTCAAGAGCCTCGTTTTAAAAAAGTAATGGATACACTTCATAAACAATTAGAAGGTCAACCAACAACTTCAGAAGGTGGTTTTTGGCATAAAAAAATATATCCATATCAGATGTGGTTAGATGGTTTATATATGGCTGAACCATTTCATGCTAAATATGCTAAAGACTATATGAGTCCTGTAGAAGCAAACAAGGTTTATGATAAAATTGTTCTACAATTTGACTTAATTGAAAAATACAGTAGAGATTCAGAAACAGGATTGTACTACCATGGTTGGGATGAAAGTAGAGAACAAAAATGGGCTAATAAAGAGACAGGTCTTTCAGAGAATTTTTGGTCTCGTGGCATGGGTTGGTACGGCATGGCATTAGTAGATGTGTTAGATTATTTACCAGAAAATCATCAAGGAAGAGCAAGAATTATTAAATATCTCAATCAATATGCCGAAGCTATCGTAAAATATCAAGATAAAAGTGGTACATGGTTTCAAGTGCTCAATCTACCTGAAAGAGAAGGAAACTACTTAGAAGCCACAGGAACAAGTATGTTTACATATACTTTAGCAAAAGGAGTTAATAAAGGATACTTACCAAACACCTATTTAGAGAATGCGAATAAGGCGTTTCAAGGCACTCTAGATTTATTCATTACCGTTGAAGACAATGGAGTTGTAAATCTTAACAAATGTTGTGGTGTCGCAGGTTTAGGAGGGGATCCATACAGAGATGGCACATTTGAATACTATATTGGAGAAATAATTAGATCTAATGACCCTAAAGGAACAGGCCCCTTTATTATGGCAGCCTTAGAATTAAACAAGTAAAATAAATTTTAAGTCTTTATTCGAGTGATTTTGAAGGAGGAAAAAATCGTATAGAGAACTAAATAATATGAATATGGCTTTAATAAATACAGCATTATGCTCTTTCGGAATGAGTGGATGGGTTTTTCATGGTCCATTTATAGATGTACACCCAGATTTTAATTTATATGCTGTTTTCGAACGTACCAAAAATTTAGCCAAAGAAAACTACTCAAATATTAAAACGTTTCGATCTTTGGAAGAATTGCTTAAAGATGACGTCATAGATTTAGTTATCGTTAACACACCAAATATTACGCATTACGAGTATACAAAAAAGTGTCTTGAAGCGGGTAAACATGTCGTAGTTGAAAAACCATTTACAGTAACTTCAACAGAAGCTAAAGAACTAGTTGCATTAGCAGAAAGGCAAAATGTAAAATTGTCAGTATTTCATAATAGACGATGGGATAGTGATTTTAAAACTGTCAAAAAAGTGATAGAACAAGGCGTTTTAGGAAATATTGTTGAAGCCGAATTTCATTACGATAGATTTGATCCAGAACTAAGCTATAAAATTCATAAAGAAACACCAACCGAAGGTGTTGGTAGTTTGTACGATTTAGGCTCACATATCATAGACCAAGCACTACAATTGTTTGGAATGCCTAACAGTGTTTTTGCTACTCTAGATTCATTCAGAGATAATTCTGAAGTAGGAGATTATTTTGATGTAAAACTGTATTACCATTCACATTACGTATCTCTAAAATCGAGTTATTTTGTTAGAGAACCACTTCCAGCCTATTGTATTCATGGTACCAAAGGGTCGTTTGTAAAATCAAAAGCAGATATACAAGAAACAGAACTTCAAAAGAATTTAAAACCCCACTCAAATAATTGGGGTATAGAACCAGAATCTGAAGGTGGAATACTTCATATTCTGAAAGATGGTGAATTCAAAAAATCATTTGTTAATACAGAACAAGGTAATTATATGACATATTACGATGGGATTTCTGATGCAATACGTAACAATAAACCGCTACCAGTAACAGCAAAAGAAGCAACAGATGTTATAATAATTATCGAAGCTGCAATGAAAAGTAACAAAGAAAAGCGCGTTGTTGATTTATGAGAACTATTTTAATTATCATAAGTCTGTTTTCTGTTTTTAGCCTTTCGGCTCAAGAAAAAACAGTATCTAAAGTTTGGGCTTCCGAGAATGGTAATGGAACTTATACAAATCCAATTTTACATTCAGACTTTTCAGATCCAGATGTCGTTAGAGTTGGAGATGATTACTATATGACAGCTTCTTCTTTTAACGCTTCACCAAGCTTACCTATTTTACATTCAAAAGATTTAGTAAACTGGGAATTGGTCAATTATGCACTTCCAAAACAAGTGCCATTAGAGGTTTTTGACAAACCACAACATGGTAAAGGTGTCTGGGCACCATGTATTAGATATCATAATGAAGAATTTTACATCTATTATCCAGACCCAGATTTTGGAATTTATATGATTAAAACCAAAAATCCAAAGAGCGTTTGGTCAGAACCTGTTTTAGTTAAAGGAGGAAAAGGCCTTATAGACCCAACACCACTATGGGACGACGATGGAAAAGTATATTTAGCATATGCTTTTGCTGGTAGTCGTGCAGGAATTAAAAGCTTATTGGTTATTGCAACAATGAATGAAAATGGCACCAAAACCAATGACGATGAGGTATTAATTATTGATGGTCATAAGAACGAATCTACTATTGAAGGACCAAAATTTTACAAACGAAATGGGTATTACTACATTTTTGCACCAGCAGGAGGAGTTTCTACAGGTTGGCAAACTATCTTAAGATCAAAAACTGTTTATGGACCATATGAAAAGAAAAAGGTTTTACATCAAGGAAACACAGCTATAAATGGTCCGCATCAAGGTGCTTGGGTAACGACACAAACTGGTGAAAATTGGTTTTTTCATTTTCAAGATAAAGATGCTTATGGACGTATCGTTCATTTACAACCTATGACGTGGGAAAACAATTGGCCAGTTATTGGAGTCGACCAAAATAATGATGGTATTGGAGAACCTGTTTTAACATATAAAAAACCAAATGTTGGTAAAACATATCCAATTGTTACACCACCAGATTCTGATGAATTTAATCAACCAAAATTAGGATTACAATGGCAATGGCAGGCAAATCCAGAAGTATATTACGGATTTCCAACAGCAATGGGACATTATACCATGTATTGCAGACCAAAGCCCGAAGATGCTGTTAATCTATATACGATTTCGAATTTATTATTACAAAAATTTCCAGCAGAAGAATTTACAGCAACAACAAAAATGACCTTCAACTCTAGGCACGATAATGAAGAAGTAGGTTTCTTAATTATGGGATTAGATTACAGTTATATTCGATTGAAAAAAGTGGTGGGAAATTTATACTTGTCTCAAGTAATATGTGAAGATGCTAATAAAAATAAAGCCGAAACTGAAAGCGATAAAATTAAAATAGATACAAATACGGTTTATCTTCAAGTTAAAGTTAGTAAAGGTGGAATTTGTGAATTTTTCTACAGTCTAGATAATAAAAAATTCAAATCCATAGGAAAAGCTTTTAAAGCAAGAGAAGGGAGATGGATTGGTTCTAAAATAGGATTTTTGGCACTTCGTGAAGGGATTATAAATGATGCTGGAAGCTTAGATATTGATTGGATAAGATTCAGAAGATGATAAAAGACAAGTCTTTAATAGTGTCTATGCTACTAGCAACGTCGTTAGTTGTGTTGTTTCTCTCATGCGAAACCGATAAGGCTATAAAAGTTCCTTTTAAAGTAGATATCGCCATTTTTAATCAAGATAAAAACGATGATTTAGGGCTTAAAGCCCCTAAAGGAATAGAAACAGTTACTATTTTTAAACCAAATGATTCTACAAATCATTTCAACAATGGAGCTGTGATGACGGTATTTAAAAACACCTTTTATTGTCAATGGCAAAGTTCTTCAAAAGATGAAGACTCTATGGAGACTTGGGTCGCTTATAACCAAAGTGATGATGGAAAAAATTGGTCTGAACCCAAAGTTTTATCTGAAACCTTAGCAAATGGTTACTGTACTTCTGGTGGTTGGTGGAAACATGGTGATACTTTAGTTGCCTATATCAATGAGTGGCCAGATGATGTTATACCTAAAGGAGGATTTACATATTACAAAACGAGTGTTGACGGTGTGAATTGGACAGATAAACAACCAGTCTTAATGGCTAAAGGCACTCCACTGAATGGTGTTTTTGAACAAGACCCTCATGCCTTACCAGACGGTCGTATTGTTGGTGCTGCTCATTTTCAACCTGGATTAATTGCATCTCCAATTTATACCGATGACCCTTTAGGTATCAGGGGTTGGAAACGACCAAAATTTTCTAATAATTCAGTAAAAAATAATGTTTCTCGAGAAATTGAACCCAGTTGGTTCCTACAAGGAAACAATAATTTAGTAATGGTATTTAGAGATCAAAGTAGCTCCTATTATAATTTGGCTTCGGTAAGTAAAGATCGAGGAGAAACATGGTCAATTCCTGTAATTACAAATATGCCAGATTCGAGATCTAAGCAAAGTGCAGGCAATTTTAATAATGGTATAGCGTATATAATTAATAATCCTGTAAATAACAAAACAAGGATGCCTTTAGCGGTTACTTTAAGCGATGAAGGAAAATTATTTAGTACCTCGTATGTCATAAGAAGAGGTGGTAAAGATATTCAATCGTTGCGTTACGAAGGAAAATATAAAAGGTTGGGTTATCATTATCCAAAGTCATTTGTTTGGAAGAACAATCTCTACATATCTTATGCTACAAATAAAGAAGATATTGAATACACCAAAGTACCGTTAACTAGTTTAACTTTAAATTAAAAATGATGAGGATGAAAAATATAAAAAGAATTGTCTTTTTCGCAATCACTTTAGCCGTTTGTTCAAATTTATATGCTCAAGTTCATGATAAGTCATGGCGAGATATAATTCATAAAAAAGAAGCCGCTTGGTTTGCTACACCTGAAGCCAAGCAAATGGCAGAAAATGTTCTGTTATATCAGCGTGATATTGGTGGATGGCCCAAAAATGTGCAAATGCATCATTCGCTTACCGAAACTCAAAAACAAGAACTTCTAGTCAAAAAACAGACGAATGAAGGTGCTACAACAGATAATGGAGCCACAATTCAAGAAATGTTGTTTTTATCAAAAATATATGCTCAAACACGAGATGAGATTTATAAAAATGCCTTTTTAAAAGCAGTAGATTATATTTTAGAAGCGCAATATGATAATGGAGGTTGGCCACAATTTTATCCTCTAAAAAAAGGCTATAGCACACATATTACATACAATGATGATTCTATGATTAACATCATGAATCTTTTAAAAAAGATGAAAGATAACACCGGCTACTATTCTATTCAGCCAACAAAAATGCAATTAGAAAAAATAAACGTAGCGTTTAATAAAGGTATTGATTGTATACTCAAAACACAATACAAGCAAAATGGAGTATTAACAGCTTGGTGTGCGCAGCATGATGAAAACACACTATTACCTGCAAAAGCAAGAGCCTATGAATTACCATCTTTAAGTGGAGCGGAATCAGCTCATATCGTTTTACTTCTAATGTCTATAGAAAACCCATCAAAAGAGGTAATTAATGCTGTAAATAGTGCTGTTACATGGTTCGAAAAAGTAAAAATCACAGGATTAAGAAAAGATAGGATTTATAACAATGTTGGAAAAATCGTCGACAAAAGAATGATTCCAGATGAGAATGCACCAGCAATTTGGGCGCGTTTTATGGAATTGGAGGATAATGCACCTTTCTTTTGTGACAGAGACGGCATAAAAAAAGCCTCTTTAGCCGAAATTGGAGATGAGCGCAGAAATGGATATGCTTGGTATAAAAACGATCCACAGCTTGTATTAAATAAATACCCTGAATGGAAAGCCAAACACGATTTAATAACTATTAAAAAAAATAATGATGAATTTAATATAGTTGTTGCAAAAGATGGAAGTGGAGACTATGAAACTATTCAAAAAGCTATAAACAATACCAAGTCATTTCCATATAAAAGAGTGACAATCTTCATTAAAGATGGTATATATAAAGAAAAAGTTAAAATCCACGAATGGAATTCAAACCTATCATTAATAGGTGAAAGCAAAGACAAAACAATTATTACTTATGACGATTATTTTAATAAGGTTGGATTAGGTAGAAATAGCACATTTTATACCTATACACTTTTGGTTGAAGCTAATAAGGTTGTATTAAAAAACCTAACCATTGAAAACGCATCAGGAGAGGTTGGTCAAGCAGTTGCGTTGTCCGTATTTTCAGATGAGGTTGCAGTTATCAATTGTAAACTTTTAGGTAATCAAGATACCTTGTATGCATCAGGTAAAGGAAGACAGTATTATAAAGACTGTTATATTGAGGGTACTACTGATTTTATATTCGGCAGTGCAACAGCTTTTTTTGAAAACTGCGAAATACATAGTAAAAAGAATTCGTACATCACAGCAGCTTCAACACCAAAAGATTCATTATTTGGTTACGTATTTAAAGATTGCAAGCTTACAGCAGATAAAGATATTGATGAAGTTTATTTAGGAAGACCTTGGCGAATATATGCTCAAACAGTCTTTATAAATTGCGATTTAGGAAGTCATATTTTATCAGAAGGATGGCACAATTGGTCTAAAGCAGAAGCTGAAAAAACAACCTTTTATGGTGAGTATAAAAACCATAATGTAGGATTTCAACCAGAAAAAAGAGTAGGATGGTCACATCAATTAAAAAAGCAAGAAGCCAAAAAATATACCTTAAAGAATATACTCGGTAAGTATAAAAAAGCTTCAAAAAAAGAATGGTATGAAACATTATAAGGTTTTATTCTTTTTGATTTTGATTATCTATCAATCATGTAAAAAAGATAAAACAGAATCTCAATCAGATCAACGAATACAAAATATTTCTATTTACACAATTGGAGACTCTACTATGGCAGATAAACCAAATCCTGAAGAGAATCCAGAACGAGGTTGGTGTCAATTATTACCTCAGTTCTTAAACAATAATGCCACTGTAAAAAATCATGCAGTAAATGGAAGAAGTACTCGAAGTTTTATAGCTGAAGGACGATGGGATTCTGTTTACCAACAAATGAAAAAAGGCGATTATATATTTATCCAATTTGGACATAACGATCAAAAAATTAATAATCCTAATCGCTATACCAATCCCCATACGGCTTACAGAAATAATTTAATAAAGTTTGTTTCAGAAACCAGAGAAATGGGAGCAACACCAGTTTTATTCACTTCTATAGTTAGGCGTAATTTTAACGAAGAAAAAACTTTAGTAGATACTCATGGCGAATATCCTCAAGAAGTGCGGTCAGTTGCACAGGAGTTCAATGTGCCGCTAATTGATTTGCAATATTTAACCGAAAAGCTTGAAGAAGCTTACGGAGTAAATGGTTCTAAGAAATTACATTTGCATTATGCTCCTAATGAAATCCCATATTATCCAGAAGGTAAAGAAGATAATACACATTTATCTGTTTTAGGAGCAACAGAAGTAGCAAGATTAGCTGTTAATGCTTTAAATGAAAAAGTTGAAGGTTTTGATGCTTTCACTAAAACCAATTAAAATGAAAACTCATAATTATTTTTTGTTTTTCAGTTACTTTTTAATGCTTAATTGCTTTGGACAGCCAAAACGCGAAGTCATTGAGTTATGGAACGGTGCAATTCCAAATGTGATAGAAAATCCAGAGTTCAAGGAGATTGAAATCATAAAAGATTCCGTAGTTTCTAGCTTGGAGCAAGTTAGTATTCCAGCACTAACGGTTTTCAAACCTAAACAACCTAACGGAACAGCAGTTGTCATTTGTCCAGGAGGTGGTTATCATCATTTAGCAATCAATAAAGAAGGTTATAAAGTTGCAGAATGGTTAAATACGCTTGGTATTACAGCTTTCGTTTTAAAATATAGATTACCAAATGATGCCATCATGGAAGATAGAACCATTGGACCATTACAAGATGCTCAAAGAGCTGTAAGATATGTAAGACGTAATGGTCAAAACTGGAAATTAAATAAAGATAATATAGGCATAATGGGGTTTTCCGCCGGTGGCCATTTAGCAGCAACATTATCAACTCAATATAATAAAGAGTTATATAAGGTTGAAGACGATATTAATGCAAGACCAGATTTTTCAATATTGATTTACCCTGTTATTTCAATGAAAGATTCAATTACACATAAAGGATCTAGAAAAAACTTGTTAGGAGAGTCACCTTCAGATATAGAAATAGAAACTTATTCTAACGAAACACAAATGGACGCTTACACGCCTAAAACTTTTTTAGTACATGCGACGGATGATAAGTCTGTTCCTGTAGAAAACAGTATTCATTATTATTTAGCGCTAAAAGATTATAATGTTTCTGTCGAAATACATATTTATGAAAAAGGTGGTCATGGTTTTGGTCTGGGTAGAGGAGATACTAATCATTTTTGGACAATAGCTTGTGAAAATTGGTTAAAAGCTAATAAATGGATAGATTAATTATCTAATATCACTTTTAAAAATCCCCATACTTAAACCTCTAAGTTCAGCAAGCCCTTTTAATCTTCCGATAGCTGAATAGCCAGCATAAGTTGTAGTGTTTTTTAAATCGTCCAACATTTGATGTCCATGATCTGGTCGCATAGGAATAGAGATGTTACGCTCCTTTTCAATTTTTAAAACAGTTTTTACTACCTCATACATATCTGAAGAACCTTCTAAATGATGATCCTCATAAAAACTACCATTAGGTTCACGTTTTACATTTCTCAAATGAAGAAAATGAATTCTGTCTTTAAATTTTTCTATCATTTTAGGTAAATCGTTTTCAGGATTGGCACCCAATGAGCCTGTACAAAACGTTATTCCATTTGAAGGACTATCAATGAAATTAACTAAATCATCTAAGTCTCTTTCAGATTTTATAATGCGAGGTAGTCCCAAAATATCAAATGGTGGATCGTCTGGATGGATTGCCATTTTAATTCCCAATTCTTCAGCAAGCGGAATAATTTGATTTAAAAAATAAGATAAATTTGATTTTAAATCGGCATGAGAAATACCATCATACTGCGCAATCATCTCTTTAAATTTTGGAATAGTAAGGTCGTCAACAGTTCCTGGTAAACCTTTTAAAATACTATCTTCTAAACGTTGTTTTTCTTCGGGGGACATATTATCAAAGTGCATTTCAGCATCTCTCAAAATAGAGGCATCATAGCTTTTATCTACATTTTTCCGCTTCAAGATGAAGGCTTCAAAAATCGCCATTTCTACCTTGTCAAATCTCAATGCTGTACTACCATCATTCAATTCCCAATAGAGATGTGTACGCGTCCAATCTAAAACAGGCATGAAATTATAACAAACATTTTTAACTCCACATTGTGCTATATTTTTTAAGCTTTGCTTATAATTTTCAATGCGTTTCAGATAATCGCCTTGTCTTAACTTAATGTTCTCATGGACAGGAATACTTTCTATGAATGCCCATTCTAAGCCATTTTTTTCAATGGTATTTTTTACATTTTCAATATCCTTTATTGTCCAAATCTCACCATTGTCAACATGATGAAGTGCGGTAACAATTCCTGTAGCACCAGCTTGTTTTATATTTGATAGACTAACTGTATCTGAAGTTCCAAACCATCTAAATGTTTCTTTCATTTTCTTTCTACTTAAACACCACTAAAAACACTAAAACCGCCATCAACATGTATTACTGTTCCTGTCATAAATTTTGAGGCATTACTTACCAGTAAATGCACAGCTCCATTTAACTCTTCTGAATCTCCAAAACGCTTCATTGGTGTGTTTTTCACAATGGTTTCACCACGTTCGGTTAATGAACCATCTTCGTTGGTTAACAATTGTCTGTTCTGATCTGCAAGAAAAAATCCTGGTGCAATTGCATTAACTCTAATTTTATCACCAAATTTTAAAGCCATGTCCACAGACATCCAGCGTGTAAAGTTTTCCATAGCCGCTTTTGAAGCAGAGTACCCCACAACTCTTGTTAGCACGTTCGCTACAGCCACTGAAGAAACATTAATTATTGAACCATTTCCTTGTTGAGCCATATATTCACCAAACACTAAAGAAGGTATCACCGTTCCCATTAAATTTAAATCGGTTACATTTTGGAAATCATCAATCGAAATATCAAATAATGAATCGTTTGGTGCTAAAGTTGCTCCAGGCATATTTCCTCCTGCAGCATTGATCAGTACATCTATTTTTTGCCATTTTTCAAGAATTTTAGATTTAACTGAAATTAAATTTTCTTTGTCGAGCACATCTGCTTTTATACCTATGGCGTTTTTTTCTGAAAGTTGGTTAGCAAAGAGTTTTGCTTTGTTTTCGTCTCTTCCTAAAATCGCCACTTTTGCCCCAGAATTAATAAGGTGTTTTGCAATACTAGACCCTAAAGTGCCATAACCACCTGTTATAATTATTACTTTATCTTTTATATCAAAAATATTCATATTACAATTAGTTTAAAAAATTAAAATACAATAACTTTTTCTAAAACCTTATTATATTTAAACTATTTATACCTAGGGTCCGCTAGTAGCATTTTTTTTGTTTTTAGTCAGTTTTAATACTATTTAGAACGAAACACAATTATTATAAAGAGCCTTCCAAAAATAGTCAAATGTTGTACCTGACCTTTTTTTGAAACAATTTTAAATAAAAAAATCCGAAGATTTCTCTTCGGATTTTGTACAGGTGGGGAGACTCGAACTCCCACACCTCGCGGCACCAGATCCTAAGTCTGGCGTGTCTACCAATTCCACCACACCTGCAACTATCCAATAATTATTGGGATGCAAATATAAACAATAGTTTGAATATACAAATATTAAATATTCAAGAATTCTAAATGATTTCTTAAATTTTCGAGTTGATTAATATATTCCTCTTTAAATTCATATTTTTGAGTAAAATCAAACAGTATTATGCAATCCATACAATCTTATATCAACGATAATAAAGACCGTTTTCTTAACGAGCTTATCGATCTACTAAAAATCCCATCAATTAGTGCAGACTCTGCTTACAAAGGAGATGTCCTAAAAACAGCAGACGCTATTAAGATAAGTCTAGAAAAAGCTGGTTGCGACCATGTCGAAATTTGTGAAACTGAAGGTTATCCTATTGTTTACGGTGAAAAAATAATTGATAAAAATTTACCAACTATTTTGGTTTATGGTCATTATGATGTGCAACCACCAGATCCTTTAGATTTATGGAACTCACCTCCTTTTGATCCAATCATTCAAAAAACAGAATTACATCCTGAAGGTGCCATTTTTGCTAGAGGAGCTTGTGACGATAAAGGTCAAATGTATATGCATGTTAAAGCCATGGAATACATGACGGCTAATAATGAGTTGCCTTGTAATGTAAAGTTTATGATTGAAGGCGAAGAGGAAGTTGGTAGTGTAAACTTGGCAAAATTTGTAGCTAACAACAGAGAGAAATTAGCAAATGATGTGATTTTAATCTCCGATACAGGAATGATCGCACCAGATGTACCATCAATTACAACAGGTTTAAGAGGTCTAAGCTATGTTGAAGTTGAAGTTACCGGGCCAAATAGAGATTTACATTCTGGACTTTATGGAGGAGCAGTAGCGAATCCAATAAATGTATTAACGAAGATGATTGCGTCTCTTCACGATGAAAACAATCATATTACCATTCCTGGATTTTACGATAAGGTTGAAGATCTTTCGGATGCTGAACGTGCCGAAATGGCAAAAGCTCCATTCTCATTAGAAGCGTATAAAAAATCATTAGATATTGATGCTGTTTATGGTGAAGCAGGTTATTCTACTAACGAGCGTAACTCCATTAGACCAACTTTAGATGTCAACGGTATTTGGGGAGGTTATACAGGTGAAGGTGCAAAAACAGTTATAGCAAGTAAAGCCTATGCAAAAATCTCAATGCGATTAGTACCACATCAAGAATGGGAAGAGATAACAGAATTATTTAAATCGCACTTTGAAAATATTGCTCCAGAAGGAGTAACTGTAAAAGTAACACCTCATCATGGTGGACAAGGTTATGTCACTCCAATTGACAGTATTGGTTATAAAGCAGCGTCAAAAGCGTATGAGCAAACTTTTGGAAAAACCCCTATTCCTCAACGTAGCGGAGGTAGTATTCCTATTGTGTCTCTTTTTGAACAAGAACTAAATAGTAAAACTATTTTAATGGGCTTTGGATTAGATAGCGATGCTATTCACTCACCAAATGAACACTTTGGAGTTTGGAATTACCTTAAAGGTATCGAAACGATTCCTTGGTTTTACAAGTATTTTACAGAATTAAAAGGCTAATTTATTCTTTTACAATTTTAAATATTGAAGATTTTGTTTTTGAAATAACATTAACAAAATACACACCAGAAGGGCTATTATTTAAATCTATTTCAAAGTTTTCGTTTTGAAACGTATTTGTGTAAACACGTTTACCAGAAATATCATTTACAATAATAGTCAGTTCTGTTGCTTTTAGATTTTCAATTTTTAAAATAGACGTTACCGGATTTGGGTAAAACAGAATTTCTTCATCTGTAAATTCTTCAGAAGTTAATGTCCCAAAAGTAATACAGTTACTCACCTCCATACAAGATCCTGAACTGACTTCTACAGCATAATTACCGTTGGTTGTTGGAGAAAACAATTGATTTATCGCTCCTGAAATTTCAGTTTCAGTATCACAATTAAACCATTGATACGAAGCTGCCGTTTGGTTGGCAATTAAACTAGTCCCCGTTTGAGTTACTGTATTATCTAAAGCTAACAATCCAGATTTCGTTGCCATATATGCTGCTACTAATTTGGTCATTTCTGTCATATACTGAAAATCGATATCTCCTACTCTGTCGTCAGCACTATGATAGTTTATGGATTCATCATCGGTAGACCAAGATTCTCCAACCAAGACAGCAGAATACCCTTGATTCCAAAAACGTGAATGATCACTATCTGGTGTTCCCGGATTAACTACAGTCACATCTAAATCGAAAGTATACGTGTTTAGAATACTTAGTAAATCATCTTTAATCCCAATGGAATTAGCTATATCTCGAACATCGATATCAAAGTCATTATCACCTTCTGTCCCAGGTGCGTCACCATCAAAACCAATCATATCCATATTGATAACTCCTAAAATATTATCCCTCGTATTTCCATTAGTATCATCAGCAGCTTGTTGTGCATAATAATTGGCACCTAACAAACCAATCTCTTCTTCATCCCAAAGCGCGTAAACAATAGTATTGTCAGTACATTGTTGCGACAAAATCCTTGCAACTTCTAAAACAGCCGCAACTCCTGTTGCATTATCGTCGGCACAATATTCAGCGACAGAATCGTAATGCGCACAAACGATATAAATATCTTCTGGATTGGTTTTTCCTAATTGCGTCGCAATAATATTCTTACCTGCTATATTAAAATTTTGAAATACCACATTAAGATTAGGCATTGCTGATAATCGTTCTTCAATATAGTCTGCAACCAAATCATTATTATTTTGAACACGACTGGTAATAGTTTGTGATACACCATTGATCATCGTGGCTTGCTCACCAGAAAGTTCATTAACACTCAACTGCAAATTAGAATTACTAACCGTATTAATAATATCTTGAATGGATTGTGAGAATGACACATTAAAACATAACAATGCACACAATAGGGTAAAAATAGTAGAATTCTTCATTAGGGATTTTGTTTTCTGCTATAGCAAATATAGGTGTTTCAATCCTTTAACAATTTAAAATTTTGATAATTGAATTTTTAACTCTACATTTGTAGAGTTAATTCTAAAAACGTAGAGCATGCAACTTTCAAAAACCGAAGAACAACTAATGCAACACCTCTGGAAGCTAGAAAAAGCTTTTATGAAAGATTTGTTAGAGATTTACCCAGAACCTAAACCGGCTACCACAACGATTGCGACCTTGCTTAAACGCATGATTGGGAAAGGCTTTGTAGATTATAAAACCTACGGTAAATCGAGAGAGTATTTTCCGCTAGTTAAAAAAGAAGATTATTTCTCTAAGCATGTTAACGGGCTCATTAAAACTTTTTTTAATGATAGTGCCTCTCAGTTTGCTTCGTTCTTTACGCGTAAAACAGATTTAACAACAGAAGAGTTAGAAGCGTTAAAGAAAATCATAGATACAGAAATTAAAAATCGATAATTATGGAAACGTACTTATTAAAATTTTCAGCATGTTTATGCGTATTTTGGTTAGTCTATGTGCTCTTTTTAGAACATCAGAACATGCACCGCTTTAAACGTTTTTATCTACTAAGTGTTTTAATCTTGGCATTAGCAATTCCTACCTTAACCATAACAGAATATGTAGAACCTGTAACTGCCACATTTGAAACTGCTCCTGTATATTTTCCAATGGAATTAGTTTTAGATGACACAACCATTGAAGAAGCTCCTTTCTTTAATTTAGAAACCACACTTTGGTTAATTTACGGATTTGGCGTTTTAATGTTTGCTTCACGGTTTATTATAAATCTTGTAAAAATGCAGCGCCGCATCGTTAAGAATGACAACATCAATAAACGCTCTTTTATTTATGTTTTACTTCACGAAAATATAATCCCACATTCATTTTTTAGATATATCTTTTTTAATAAAACAAGGTATGAATCTGATAACATTCCGAAAGAAGTCTTACTTCACGAAGAAACCCACGCTAGGCAATTACACAGTCTAGACATTATCATTATAGAGTTACTTCAAATTATATTTTGGTTTCATCCCTTAATTTACATTTTGAAACATCATGTAAAACTTAATCATGAATTTTTAGCAGACCAAGCCGTTTTAGAACAAGGAACGGACACTAAAGTCTATCAACATATTTTATTACAATTTTCATCAAACACTCAAAATCATCAACTATCGAGTGCCATCAATTATTCATCAATCAAAAAACGATTTACAGTTATGAAAACACAAACCTCAAAAACCAGAATTTGGCTAAGTACGGTATTAGTATTGCCAATTATTGCGATTCTTTTTTACAGTTTTGCTGAAAAGGAATATGTTGAAAAAGATAATATAAAAACCTCTGAATTATTGCAAGTTCAAAATGAATCCCAATCTGTAGAAGCATCAGAAAAATTAATGCAAGAATATCGTGATTTTATAACGAGTTATAAAGAGACCAATACAGTACATTTTAATAAATACGAAAGAGCTATAATAATTTATAATGAACTGATGTCCGAAAAACAAAGAGCATCAGTTGAAACATTTCCAGAACATCAAGAAAATTCACTCTTAAAGAATCACAATTTTTTAGAGGATTATATAAAATTATCTAAATCTAAAGTTGAACCAAATCAGCCAACTTCTGCTCAATTTGAATCTTGGAAAAACACAAAGGAATTTGCGATATGGTTAGATGGTAAAAATGTACCCAATTCTGAATTAGACAATTACTCCTTAAAGGATATTGTTCATTTCTCAGAGTCTAAAGTCTATAAGAATGCACGTACAGCAAAATTTCCGCAACCATTTCAATCTAGTTTATACACAAAAGAAGGCTTTAGAAAAACATACGAAGAAGCAGATGTGACTAAATATAGAAAACTCACAAAAACTTATTCTGAAGCTATTGGAAAATACTTAAAAGGACCTCAGACAGATAATTCTGAACTTAAGATTTTAAAAGCACAAGCTGATAAACTTTATAATCAGTTTACAAAAGAAGAATTAGAAAAGCATAATATCTTAATGGCTCCACCTGTGCCAGCCCAATATATCAATTCTAATAGTCAAGAAGAACCAATCATGGTAATTCTAATAAACAGAAACGGAGAATTATTGGTAAAGAACAATTACGCTTCTTTGGGGAGCATTGAATCGAAACTAAAAACATTATCGAAATCCTTTGATGATTCTAACTCAGTTTTCGTAAAATTCGATGAAAGTGAAGCCTCAAAAAAGGCATTGAAAAATATTATCACCTTGATTAGAAAATATGACTTTAAAATTATTCAAGCAGACGCATCTCAAATAGCACCGCCGCCACCTCCTGCTAAACAAAAAACATCTAAAGGAGGACCAAACGCTGGTGACACGCAAAGTGTATATAATCCTTCGTTTTTAGAGTATATCGTTGAGATGGAAAAAGATGGTGCTTCTTTTTATTTAGATGATGAAAAAATTTCTGCTAAAGAAGCAAAAGCTATTGCTACAAACAACAATGGCAAACGCACAAATATGACAACTCAAAAAGATTCTGACGGAAACTATTTAGTTAAACTTTCAAGTGCTCAGAAAAAAAAGATCTACGCAAGAAGTATTGAGTTAAAAGTTTTAAATGAAAATTCATATTTGATAGATGGCATAAAAGCAACAAAAGAAACATTTGTAGATGTATTTAATCAACTGCATCAAGATATTACATCTGAGGAACGTAAAAATTATATGAATATTCATGTGAAATCATCCAAGGAAATTTCGAATAAGGAAGTTTGGTTTATATTTAACTCGCTTCAGGATTACGGATTTTATCGTATTGTAGCACCTAATCAAGAAATTAATAGGGCCAAAGGTAATACGCCTTTTGCAATTGAAAGTCACATTTCTATTCAAGATAAACCAACAGATGAAGAGGTGTCTGCATATAATGCTTGGGCAAAACAATTAAAAAAAGAAACGCTGGCTGCTCAAGAAAACGAGCGCAACGGTAAAACAGCCAACTATCCTATTGTAAAACAAAAAGACTTAATTAAATATGTTGGAATCTATAAACGTATGACTTCAACACAGAAAGAAAATTCTGTAGAACTACCAATTGCGGATGATGAACTAAAGACCACGGGCTTAAAATTTCCGCCTCCTCCACCACCTACTAAATCTCAAGATTTAAAAGAGAAGATTGTAATAGGTTATTCTTCTCCTAATAAAGCCAAAGAAAATAATGCAGAAACATACCCTTCTCCAAGTAAACCTGAAGACCTAGAACCAATCACAGTACAAGGGCATCCGAGTAAATCTGCAGCAACATTAGACTATGTCATTAAAATGGCTAAAAGCAATGCAAAATTCTTTAATGAAGGGAAATCAATCTCATCTGATGAAGCTATTGACTTATTAAAAAAGCATCCTAAACTAAATATCAATGCTCAGAAAACAGATACTGAACAACCCTTAATTTATATATCCAAGAAGCCAATTCTTATCGGAGTGAAAGGAAAAGTTGGAGAACAGATGTCAAAAGAACAAGTAAGTATCATACCTTTTGTTAATGGTAAAACCTATAAAACGGGGAAAACATCAATGACTAGAGAAGAATTTAAAACTTTAAAACTGAGCACTAAAAATGGAAAAGTAACCGAATTTAAGTTTAAAATTCCAGGTCAACCAACTCAACATATAAAGAGTAATGTGCTAGATATTGATGCCCTAAAACATCTTGAAAGCGCAAAAAAAGATGATCAGCTTGTGCTGTTTGCGCTCAAAGATAGTTCTGACTCAGAGATAGCACCTATAGTTATTATTATCACTGATTAAATATAATAGTAGTTTCTTTAATTTTAAATTTTCATGAAAAAAGCCTCTTAATTGAGGCTTTTTTCACCTCAACATGTAACAAAACCAATCATTTAGCGTTCTAATAGGTAATCAATCAAAAAATCAATCACTTATGTTAAAGCAATTCTTCATCCTTTGCTCTGGCGCTGACACCGACATTTTAAACGACTGTTCCATGGGCGAACAGAACAAATATGCTGGTATTGGAGCTACGGTTTTCTTCACGGCTGTAATGGCAACTATAGCCGCCAGCTATGCACTCTTTACCGTTTTTGACAATCTCTATGCTTCACTATTTTTTGGAGTAATTTGGGGGTTACTTATTTTTAATCTAGATCGCTATATTGTTTCGACCATTAAAAAACGCGACAATATTCTAGACGAAATCCTTCAAGCGACACCAAGATTATTCTTAGCCCTTATTATTGCTATAGTCATTTCAAAACCTTTAGAATTAAAGATTTTTGAAAAGGAAATTAATCAGGTTTTACTTGAGCAAAAAAATGATTTAACGCTCGCCAATCAGAATCAAATTGCTGAACAGTTTAATCCTAAAATTGCGACTCTAGAAAGTGAAATTTCAGGATTAAACGCTCAAGTAGATTTAAAAGAAGCGGAAGTCAATGCCTTATACGACACTTACATTTCGGAAGCAGAGGGCACAGCTGGCACAAACCTTTTTGGCAAAGGCCCTGTTTATAAGGAAAAACGAGACAAACACGATGCTGGATTAGCTGAATTACAACAGTTAAAATCCGACACTAAAACAAAAATTGAGGCGATTGAAACACAAAAAGCAACGCTTCAAGCAGATTATGCGTCTAACGTTGAAACATCGCAACCCATTATTGATAATTTTGATGGTCTCATGGCACGCATTACGGCTTTAGGTGAATTACCTTGGTTACCGTCCTTCTTTATTTTTCTTTTGTTTTTAGCCATTGAAACCTCTCCAATTATTGCGAAATTACTGGCTCCAAAAGGTGAATTTGATTATAAACTAGAAGACCAAGAAACCGCAATTAAGACGTGGAGCATGCAAAAAATCGCAGAACGAAAACTACTCTTAAAAACAGATAATACCATTAACAATAGAGTTTACAATGAAATTGCTGATGAGGAAGAGGTTATGAATTACAAACGAAAGCATGCAAGAACGCTGATGCAAAATCAAGCTGATGCTTTTTTAAAACAACAAAAAGGTATTCTTTAGAAAATTAGTTGTTATTTTAGATTGAAAACAACAACCCACTCTTATGAAATATATTGTGGCCATTGCATTGGCATTATTATCTTTTAGCTGTATTAGTATTAAGGCAGACGTCACTACAGAAACAACAAATAGCGATTCTGTAGTACTTGCTGAAGCTGGAATCCGCCTTGTAATGGCAAAGCAAGAAGCCGCGTGGAATAATCATAATCTAGAAGGTTTTATGCAAGGCTACTGGAAAAGCGACTCCCTTAAATTTTATGGTAGTAAAGGCTTAACGCTTGGTTGGGACCAGACCTTAGCGAATTACAAAAAAGGCTATCCAACAAAAGCAGAAAGCGGAACATTAAGATTTGTAATTAATGATATTTCAAAAATTGAAGGAGATAATTACTGGGTGATGGGAGAGTACCACCTAAAACGCGAAGTTGGCGATGCTAATGGTGTTTTCATCATTATCTTTAAAAAGATAAATGGCGAATGGAAAATAGTAGCTGATATGTCTTGCTAAAACTAAAATCAAGTCCAAAAGAATAAAAAAACAAAGCACTTCCTAAATACCTATCTATCACCATAGATATTTAGGATATACTTTGTTTATATATGTCGGTAGAATTTCGTTTGGGTTAAGCAGCCACTACGGTATGCGAGGCCACCATGGTCTCTTTTGGTTCTTCTGATTTAAAATGCTGATACAACTCTTTACACCCAAAACCAATAATTGATAATCGTTTTGATTTTGTAATAGACTCATTATGCAATTTTGCTAAGGCCATCACTCCTGCTCTATCGATACTACTTACTTGTTCAATATCTAATAAAATATCATCAAGTTTATCAAATATGTTAGAAAATTGAGCATTGAATGTTTTTAGATTTAACTTGTTTAAAGTTCCTTTAATCTGAAAACGATTGTTGTAATTTGTAATTTGTAAGTCCATAATAAATAATGTTTTAAGTGTTCATACTAATTTGAGGCTATTAATCAGTATACTTTTTGATATTATTTAGAGGGATGACCACAATATCGGATATAACTATCTGTCTTTGTGTTATTTTCGATAAAGGGTTAATTTGAATAGACTATTCGAAACGTTATGTTCTTTTTTTCGATAAACAACAAGTTTTAAAATGGTTCATTTGTAGGAAAAATAAAACCTGAATCAATTAAGAATCAGGTTTTTGAAATTATGTTAATTAATAAATTTTAGTCTAATTTATTATCTAATCTTTTAGGTTTTCTTTACATATTCTGTGATGATCACAATTTGCTGACCATCTACTCGACCTTCAATATAGGTTTCATTTTCATGATCGAGTCTTATGTTTCTAACAGCAGTACCTTGCTTAGCAACCATACTAGAGCCTTTAACTTTAAGATCTTTAATTAGAACAACAGAATCCCCATGCTCTAAAATCACACCGTTCACATCTCTATGAATCAACTTGTTCTCATCATCTTCTCCATCTCCAGAAGCTTTAGCCAATTCTAAAAGATCTTCTTCCATGTACATCATGCCTAATAAGTCTTGCGTCCAATCGGCGTTAATTCTGTTTAGCATTCTCCAAGCCATAATTTTTACAGCATCGTGCTCGCTCCACATACTATCATTAAGGCACCTCCAATGGTTGGCGTCAATAGCGTCTGAATCATTCATTTGCTCTGTACACACATTGCATGCATATAGAACTGTTTTTAATCCGTTTTCTTTAATATCAGAAACTGTATATTCCGATAATTTTTCTTCGTTGCCGCATAGCTCACATTTGGAGCCACTGCGTTGTTGTAGTTCTCTTTCTAATGACATAATAAATATTGTATTGTGCAAATGTAAAATTATTATGATATTTCTATGGTTTTTTTAAGCAAACCTTTTACAACCACACCGTAAGACCTATTTATAACGATATTACGCTATACTTACGCCTTTTAAAATGGACATTGCATTTAAGAAGTATACCATCTATTATTGATAGTTTAACTGAGGACTATTATTTATTTTCTTTAGATAATCAATAACAGAGAATATCCTTTTAAAAAGTGTTTGTTTCACTTCTTGTTGTTCTATCGTTAGACGATTAAATTTTATGATGGCCTCTTTATTATTGTAAAATTTTTCGATTACCACATTTAAATGTTCACTATCTTCAATTATAACATTGGCCGCATTAACAAACCCTAAATGTTTTAAGTTAAACTGATTAAACATATATCGAGCGCCTGCTCTTTTAGCAGCCTCTTCAGATGCTTTTTTCTTTATCTCAATAACTGATACTTGTGTTGCGCAAGCTTCTTTTATATCGTTTAAAACATTTAAAGTACCATCTTTACTTTCATTATCTACTAAACATAATTCTATGGTGTCTGATAATTGAATTTGTTTTATAAAAAATACCTTATCGATTTCCGTTTCATTATTATGAAATATTATTATAATTCCAAGTTTCATTAATCGATGGTTTAGTTATATGATGCAACTTCTAATCCATTTGCTACGGCAGTCTTAGTAGTTTGCTTTTTAGAGCGATACACCCAAGCTATTTGTGCTAATTGCCCAACAATTTTTACAGAATCTTTCATCGATAATTTAGAACCGTCAGCATGAATCCAACGTTTTAAAGGTTGTTCACAAAGCATGGCTTTTGCCTTTTTAAGTCCGAAATGTATGCTCATTCTTTTAAAGATTTCCACATCAAAAATCCATTGTGTTACAAACTTTTCAGCGAACGCAATACCAATAACATCTTTACTGAAAATTTTAGCACCACATTGGGTGTCTTTAAAATCCATTGCTAAAATCTTTCTAATAATAAAGTTGATGGTTAAACTGATTATTTTTCTGGCCGACTCTTTAGTGATATCTGCTCCCATTCTAGAAATACGAGAACCACTGACAATTTTAAAATCTGAGTTTTCAATCGTCTTTACTAAATCATCGAAATCTGCTAAGTCCGTCGATAAATCTGCATCTAAGAATCCGATATAATCTAAATCTTCTTTCTTAGCCATGTGAAGCATTCCTAAACGTACAGCTTCTGCTTTACCTCCATTCTTTTCACAATCGTAAACCGTGATAAAATCTTCTCTTCCTTTTTGTAAATTATGAAGCACTTCTAAGGTTTTATCTTTACTGCCATCATTAACAAAACACAAATGATACCCCGAATTTTCATCCACAAAATTTAAAAACTCATCACTTAATAATCGTTCTTCTTCGTCGTAACAAGGAATAACGACTCCTACACAACGTTGTTGAATCATCACATTGCTATTAGAATGAATCGCATTATCTATTTGTGGTACACCTATTAATCGTTTTACTCTAGCACATATTTCGTTAAGACTTAACGGTTTTTTCATATAATCGTTAATCCCCAATTCGAAAGCTTCAGTAATAGTATCATCTTTAGTATTCCCAGATAATATCATGATTGGTGTGTCAGAGTGCTTTGCAATTCTGATATGTTTTACGACATCTAAACCCGAAACGCCTGGCATATTTATATCTACTATAACTAAATCTGGGTGAAACGTATCGTATAATTCTAATCCTTTTGATGCATCCGTTTCAGTCTTTACTTCGTATCCTAATTCTAATAATCGTTTCTCAAGCGGAAGCAATACTAACTGTTGATCATCTATGGCTAAAACTTTCATAATAATTGTTTTTGTTTGTTATTTACAGTGCAAAAGTACCTGAGATGACGTCCTTATTTTTTTAATTTAGCTTAACCCATAGGTAAGTGTAGACGAATGGCAGATTGCTATAGATAATTAAAAAACGAAGCCCTATTTAAATTATATATCTTTACAGTATTGATAGCCCTGACAAGGTTTTACATGAAAAACACTTCAAACAAATATTTAATTGCAGCTTTACTTATAGGTATTGCATTTCATGGTACGTCTATATTTTTCACCTTAGAAACCACATATGATGCCTTAATCCATTTGTTTTTTGCAGATCATTATGCGACGAGCTGGTTTGAACCGTGGAATTATAAATGGTACACCGGTTTTACCGTAATGAGCTATCCTCCTTTGGTGCATCAATCTATTGCTGCACTATCGTTAATTGGCGGTTTAAAATTTGGCATGTTTACCGTAGCCTTACTCGCTATTGTTTTATTTATAACTGGAGTTTATCGCTTTTCCTTATTAATCACCTCTAATAGAACAGCTGCTGGTTATGCCGCATTACTCGCTGTATTTTCTTCGTCTTTTGTTGAAACGCTTCACGTCTTTGGTCAACTTCCTAGTATCATTGGCATATCCGTATTAATGCATGCTTTGCCTGAAATCTATTTATGGTTAAAAACAGGCAAATGGCGTTATTTAGCCACCTCATTATCCTTAATTGCCGTAACCGTAACGTCTCATCATGTGACCCCTATATTCGGGATGATATTCTTTATCTTTCCATTAATAGGCATGGTGATTATGGATCATTCTAGAGACCAAGTCGATTCTGTAAAAGCCATAACCTTTAAAGTCTTTTTAAATAGTTTCTTTAAACTCTTTAAACGCATTATTAGTTTTGGGATACTGTCTTTAGTTATCATCGTGGGTTGTATTTTGCCGTATTGGATTAACTCTAAAAACAACCCGATAACACAGGTGCCAATTCCACATGGCTCGAGAGATAATTTTTTAGAAATCACCTCGTCTGGATTGGTCTTCTTTCTAATTCCCTGGGGCATCTTACTCATATTATTACCGTACATTTTTTACAGATATTATACCAAACGCTATTTGTTTTTTGGTTTATCGATGACTATTCTTATTGTTTTAGGCACTGGTGGTACCACTCCAATCCCTAGACTATTACTTGGCGAAACGGCTTTTAATATCTTAACCTTAGACCGATTTACACTTTGGGCTTCTATTATGTCTCTGCCTTTATTTGGTGAGTTTACGTATCGGTTTGTTGAAGGAGATTTAAAAACCTTAATTCAAAATAAGTTTGGTGCTATTTACCATCGGTTAATAGGTGGACTTTTAGCTGGACTCTTTTTATTCATGACGATTTTCACCATGAGTCTAAGCTATTTTAAACCCTCGCAACCACAACGCATTGAGATGCTTCCTATTGTTAATTTCTTAAACCAAGATAATCACGATCAATGGAGGTACATGACTTTAGGCTTTGGAGATCAAATGGCTTGGCTATCGGCACAAACCAATGCCATGTCTGTAGATGGAAATTACCATTCGGCAAGACGATTACCAGAATTAACCACTCGACCAATTGAGCGTTTAGAAAATTCAAAATTTAAAGGAGTTGAAGGTATTGGCTCGTTACAACAATTTTTAACCACACCAGAAAAGTATAACTTTAAGTATATCTTCTCTAACGATAAATTCTACGATCCTATTTTGTATTTCTGCGGTTGGCAACGCTTACGACAACTCGAAAACGGTATTATGGTTTGGGAAAAACTAAACGTTCCACCTTTATCATCCATATTGCCCAAAGACGATGTGGCTACATGGCAAAAAATCCTTTGGGGAATTATGCCATTTCTGACGGTTTTAATCGCTTTTGTCCTAAACATACAAATGCTTTGGATTAGACTTCTAAAAACGAAGGCTAAAAAACTTCCGGCGTACCTTAACTTTCAAAACGACTATTCTAAATTTTCTAGTGGTGTTTTAAAAATGACACATATTTGGTCCTTCATTCTTGCCTTAATTGTATGTTATGGCACTTACATATTTTACATAAAAAATGAATCGCATTATTCACCCGAAAATGTCATACTTGCTTATTATGATGCTTTAGACTTTAAAGAATTTGAAACCGCTCACAGTTTAATTAATCCTAAAAGTGATATACCCATTGCGCAGTATATGTTAGAAATATCGGTTACTGATGGGTTATTAAGTTCGTATGCGAAGTTAGATGCTATTACCACCGAAACACTAAGCAGAACAGATAGCTTAGCTAGTTTA
Source organism: Winogradskyella thalassocola (assembly GCF_900099995.1). Lineage (GTDB taxonomy): Bacteria > Bacteroidota > Bacteroidia > Flavobacteriales > Flavobacteriaceae > Winogradskyella > Winogradskyella thalassocola. The sequence continues at coordinate 1,095,403 of NZ_FNCZ01000001.1, read as the reverse complement.
AAAGTCTTTACCGATTGGATTACACCGCTCGAAAAAATTAAACGCGTCGATTATAAAACCCTAGTTAAGCTAGATAACAAATGGTACATTCAACCCGAGGATATCGATTTAGATTTACCACCAGACCAATTGTATTCTAGTAATTCTACAAATTATTTTAATCAAGGTAGACGACGCATCACCACAGAAGAAACACATCACGAGGATATTTTAAAGCAACCCGTTTTAGAAATCTTAAAAGCGAAGCTCGTTAAGTTTGAAAATCATTATGCCATTATTGGCGAAATTCAGAATATAGACAATGTTCCAGCAGATGTGGTTTTAAAAGGGACTTTGTATAATGATGACAACAAATTTTTGGCCACTTACAATGCTAAATATCACGTTAACCATAAGCTGATGCCAAAAGAAGTCAGTTCGTTTCGAATTAATTTTGAAGGTATTGCTTGGTCTAAAACTCAAGATTCTATTCCGAAAACCTTTAATCCCGATGAGTTTACACCTATTGAATTAGAAGAACAACCCACAAAATTTAACCTTCAAGTTGCTGGGAATATTTCGGGATCCGACTTATTTAAAAATACCACTATTACAATTTCTGAAAGTAACGACACACACCTTTCAGGAACCTTATTTAATACTGGTATTGAAGAAGTCACGATTCCACAATTATTAATTTCGTACTATGATGCCGACAAAAATTTAGTTTGGGTAGATCACCTTTTTGTAAAAGAAGGCATTAGACAACAGCGTTCGCAGACTTTTGATTTCCCTTTATTAACGAATGAAACCGTTCGGGTTATTAATGAAGATATGAGTAATTGTTTTGTCAATGGCTTACCTAATACGGCTATTGCGAGTAAAATTGTCCCGAACCGAATTCGTAATCATCACAATGACGAATTTCAGAAGATAAATCACCCTATTTATAAATTTATAAAACTAGAAATCAATACTTATATCGGAAGCCCTAATTAATGACATTTAAGTATCTCTACATATCATTCATTTCTTTACTGTTGCTAACTTCAACAGTAGTTGTTAATACTTTAGAAAGCGATGCGACATATACACTTCTTACAACAAAGCGTGAATTTATCGCTGGCGAATCTATCGCCTTAAGATTTGCGTTTACAGGCGACTCAGAAGTCTTACTCTATGCTTCTAACAGTTATGGCTCTATTTTATTAGAACCTGTGGTTAATGATAAGGAGCTCAAATTTATGTTACCTGAAGTTATGTCTAATAAATCGGGTGTATTCAACTGGCAATTACAAACAACATCTCATCCAATTTCCGGACACATAACCATTCAACCAAAATCAAAAATCGAAGCTATAGAAAGTTATTTAGGACCACCAAGTATTGAAGCTGGAGGCACAGATTACACGATGCTCGTCGTTATTCCAACAGATGATTTAGACAATCCATTAGCCGATAGCACTAGCGTTACGATAAAGCATCAATTTCTAACCAATACGTATGTATCAGACGTAATGACTAAAAATGGTTTTGCTTATAAAAACATTAGTTCTGAAACTAAAAAAGGACGAATGCTTATCAGTTCATCATGTCTAGACCTCAACTCTAAAGAATTTGATGTTAATGTAATGCCTGCTATTCCTACGGATTTTAAAATCGATTCGGAACGCATTCATGATTATGCAGATGGCAATCAGATAACGACTTTTAAAACGTCGGTAATTAAAGATCGCTATGATAATATTGTAAGTGATGGGACATTTGTTACGTTCTTTATTACCAATACAGCAGGTTATAAATCAAAAACATCTGGCACCACCATCAACGGTATGGCGAGTGCAAACATGTTACATCCCGATTTTGAAGACCAGTGGAGTGTAAAAGCTTATGTTGAAGGTATGGCGAATAGTGATACGATCGTTTTAAATTACAAACAAGCCATTTCAGATTTTGAAGTCGCCTTTTCTGAAGATAACAGAACGCTAACGCTCGGTCCTATACAAAGTTTTATGAGTCAACGTGTGCCAGATGGCTTAACGATAAAGTTGTCGATATACAAAGATGGCATGTTAGTACACCAACCCATAAAAGACACCTTTAATGGTATGGCTGAATTTTATTTAGACAAGGATCGTTACCCAAAAGGTGTGTATGACGTTGAGCTTAAAACTGCTGGCATTGTTAAATCTTACAAAACAATTAATCTATGAGTAAGATTAACAAAAACATATTAAGAGGCGCACTTTTGTTATCCTATGTTTTAATAATAGCATTGGTGATTTACGTTTTTGGCGCGGTTTACAGTTACCTCAACACAGGTGCCGATCGTAGTAAAATGCTACATACTGAAGTTAAACAAATCGATCAATATCTTCCTGAAATCACATGGCAACCTCTAACCAATGAAGGACGACCAATAGATACACAAACATTAACTGCTATTGAAAATGATTACTTAGACGGTTGGTTTGTAAAACATGTAGCTTACAAAACCAATACGACTATTGGTATTGATGATTATTACACCGAAAGTGCACGACAAAACCTGTTTAACATTATCGCGATTAATAGTAAGAACAACACTACTGTTGTTGGTACGACTTTAGAGCATCATCCTACTTTAGAGTTTTTTAGTGAAGACGGCCAACTTGTGGTTCTCACGGACAATGAGGTTATAGAATATAAACAAATCTTTAAAGACAATGCACTGATCACGGAAATTACCGAAAAATCAAGTTACAAAGTCACGCTGTTATTAGAAGATGGCTTTTGGCGTGTACGCCATATGGTAAAAATAAAGTCGGAACCTTATACTGTTTTCAATTCGACGCAACCTATTAACACAACTACAATAAACGGTATTAATTACTATCCACAAGCCACCCCTTGGGCTATGTTTGGCGATAATTTTAATCCTGATATTATAGCGTCAGATTTTGAGTTGATACAATCAACCGGACTTAATAGTATTCGTGTGTTTGTGCCTTATGAAGATTTTGGAAAATCGGATATTGACCAAAACAAATTAGCCCAACTGATTACTCTTTTAGATCTTGCAGAAACCGCCAATTTAAAGGTGATGGTAACGCTTTTTGATTTCTATGGTGATTATTCTGTCCTCGATTGGACCCTTACACAACAACATGCTAAAACAATTATTAATGCCATAAAAGACCACGAGGCATTAGCCGTTTGGGATATTAAAAACGAACCGAATTTAGATTTTGAATCGCGCGGTAAAACTTTAGTGACTGCTTGGTTAGCGCATATGATTGATTTTGTAAAATCGCAAGATCCTAATCATGCCGTTACAATTGGATGGTCTAATGCTGAAAGTGCAACCATTCTAAAAGAGAAGTTAGATCTGGTATCTTTTCATTATTATGAGGATTTAGAAGCTCTCGACACTACTTTTAAAGTTTTAAAAACTAAGATTAAAGATAAACCTATTGTGATTACCGAATACGGCCTATCATCTTACAGCGGTTTATGGAATCCTTTTGGAAACTCGGAAGACGACCAAGCCGAATATCATAAAACAATACAAACTGTTTTTTCTGAACATGATATTCAATTTATGTCGTGGACACTTTACGACTTTGATAAAATACCAAAGGAAGTCGTAGGGCGACTTCCTTGGCGACAAAATGCTCAAAAGCATTTTGGATTTATAGATGAAAATGGAATTAGAAAACCTTCTTTTTTATTTATAACTAAAAAGAAGCCTTCTGCGCAGCAGCATTAACATTAGGGAATGCTAAGCGTTTTTCATCTATGATATCTTTAAAATGTTCTAAGTACAACTCTGCAATTTGCGACATAGGATGCGCTGTGGCAGCCTTATAATTTGCCATAGCCAATTGTGATCTGTAACGTTCATTTGTTACGATAGCTTCTATGGCATTTGCTAAACTCTCTACACTTGTCGGCTCAAAAAACTCACCTATGTAACCTTCATCTTTGACTAGCAATGCTAAATCTCCTAAATCTGGCATCACCACCGCTTTACCATAGCTACCTGCTTGGTGTAAAACTCCCGAGCTTCCGGTTGTAGAGGTATAAGGAAAAACAACCACAGCACTTTCGTTAAATAAGGTTGGAACTTCGTGTTCTTCAACATAACCAGTAAAACGTACTTGAGGGACATGTTTATATGCTTCTTGTACTTTTGCTAAGTAACCTGGTACATTTGGGTTGTCTGTTCCAGCGATAACGACTTCTAAATCTAATTTTGTTTTAGCTCTAACCATTTCTACAGCTTCAATCATACCTTCTACTTTTTTGTAGGTTCCAAATTTTCCGAACGTTAGAATTTGTAGTGGTCCTTCTGGCAAAGTATAGTTGGGTTCTTCTGGTATTTCAAATGTGCCGTGAGGAATTAATTTCACATTAGGGGACAAATATTTTATCTCTAAAATATTCACGTACTTCTGCATGGTTACTGCAACGACATCCGCTTTTAAAATAAGCTTGGTTAAGCTGGTTCCTATAAATCCGTAGATCTTCTGCATGATTTTATTTGATGTAAAACCAGCACTTCCTAAGTCTACTTCTTCAAGAATGTTATGTAGTAAAACGATATTTGGTATGTTTTTCAACTTACAAATCCATGGTAATAGTAATCCTAAAGCTGCTGCTATTTTTTTATCTCCAAACTTCATAAACTGTAGATTGAATAATACAGCATCTGGCTTTGTGGTATTGATGGCTTTTGTTACAGAAATCACGTTTTTGTAGCTATTAAAAGACCAACATTCTTTTATCGTAATCTTACAACCGTCTTCCGTGAATTCAATATCCTTTGCTCCTTCTGTTCTGTCCGTTAATAAAATTAATTCTGTAACAGCTTCCTTTTGTCTAAACTGCTTTACTAAGTGATAAGCATACTCGTTTAACGTGACTTTACTTGGAGGATATGCGGTTACAATAGCTAGTTTCATAATGGTGAAATTTTAAATGTTTTAATTAATTACAATGCAAATTTGGGGTTTTAAATCTCTAAAAGTCAAGCACTTTCGGTGGAACGTCTTTTACTGTAGACGAATGGAATTAATCCTTAGATAAAGCATTTTTTTGTGTTCTTATTTCGAGCTTAAAAAACACTAACTGTATGATTAGCAACAAAGTCATTGCAATTATTTGCATATGTACCACCTGTTCTAAACTCTCGTGAAAAAAGATCACTAATAGCATTTGTAGCATTCCGAATACTCCAGAAATAATAACTGGCACATATTTATCTAAAGACAAATAGTAATACGCAAAGATGTTAGAGATAGCGAACATAGAAGTGGCAATAGCATATTTCCATAAAAGCGGTGCCATGGCAATGTATTGCTCTCCAAAAAGGATTTTAATTATTAATTCCGGAAAACTTAAGCAGGTTAAAACAATAACGATAGAGATCACTGCAATGTAGCCAACGTACTTAAACAATACGGAAGCCGTTTCTTTGCCTTCTTTTTTCAACTCGACGACAGCCGGCAATAATAACATAACAAACATCCATGCGATGAAATAGACAATACGACCAATTAAAGCTAAGGACGCATATAATCCTGCTTCGTAAGATTCAAAATAATGCTTTACTAATAATATATCACTGTTGTTAATAATGATCTGTGTCAGCTCGTAGAACGCCGTTAATAAAAAGAAGTTTTTAATTTGTTTGCTATAATCGAGCGATAATGGTTTTGTTTTCTTTAACGTGAGGTCTTTCATTTTAAAAGGAAACATTCCAAAAACAAATGAGAGTACAATACCTATAGCAATGACTGCTGATGATTGTATATTAAAAAGAAATATTAAACCCAAGGTGATGATCAATCGGCTTAACATTTCTCCTTGATAGGTTATCGATAACGACTTGTATGCTTTTTTACCTTGAAAAGCACCTCTGTTGACACTCATTAAAAAGTAAAGTGGCACACCACAACCAAAAATGACAAACATGGTCGACGACGAGGTGTTAAACAACGCTTTTAATTGGGAAGAAAACGCGATAATCAATAGGCCTAGAATTACACCCACAGTGAAAGCTTGCTTGTATACTTTGGCTATAAAATTTGTAAACACAGCATTCTCAAATAACACCGAGAATTTTGCCGTTACCAATTGAAACGTCATGGCCATAAAAGAGAGTACCAATAAAAATGTAATGAGCACAGCAGCATCTGCAAACTGTGTTGGCCCAAGTACACGACCTAATATAAGGTTGTACAAATAATTGCCTCCATTAACGGCCAAAACACTGACCATAAATAGCTGTTCTGGTGTTAATTTCCTCGATTTTATTACGCTTAATAATTGCATATTTTCTGTAGGTATTGGTTTAAATCTGACGCAAATATCCAGCGTATTTCTATGTATGTTCTTTATATTTCGATGGATGGCAAGTTGCTGTAGGTGAATGGAGGACATATGCTCCGTAACTTGCACTTAGTTAAACAAAGAGAAATTATGACTTTGAAATCACTTATTAATTTAGCCTTATTTTTTATTGTATTTAGTGCATCTGCACAACAGATGCAAGAAGGTTTTACGTATTTAGAAACCGGAAAATACAACCAAGCTGAAATGTTTTTTAATACCATATTAAAAGACTACCCTAATAATAAGACGGCACGTTTGTGTTATGGTCGTGCTATTGGACTTAACGGAAAGCCAGCAGAAGCCAACGCACTATTTACAGATTTGCTTGCCGATTACCCAAATGATTTTGAAGTAAAACTAAATTACGGTGAGTCTTTATTATGGAACAGCAACTTTACCGACGCTAAAGTGTATTACCAAGGTTTAGTAAATGAAGACCCAACAAGTTTTGCTGCGCTATTAGGTTTTGCTAATACACTTTCTAACTTAAAGGAATATGAAGCGGCTTTAACTATGGTTAATAAAGCGTTAGAGGTTTCACCAGGAAATCCAAATGCTCTAGTCTCTAAAAAGTACATCTATTTAGGGTATGCTTACCAAAACCAACAAGCACAGAATTATGATAAAGCTGAACTACTTTTAACCAAAAATCTTGAATTATACGGAGACGATAAAGACACCTTATTAAATCTTGCAAATTTGTATTTAATATGGAACCAACTTGAGAGTGCAAAAACCATGTATAACCGTTTAGCTGAACAACCTGAACACAAAATTGTGGCATTAAACGGTTTGGCTTTGGTAGAACATTTAAACAGTAAAGAGAAGCAAGCGTTAAGCATCAGTACTGAAGCATTTAATAGCCTAAACAAAGACACAGACAAAGCGATCACTAAGCAAACCACCGAACGTTATGCTCAAGCTTTAATCTGGAATAAAAAATACAAAGCCGCAACCACCTTAATAGACTCGTTAATTACGGAGCACCCAAACAAAAACTGGGTCTTAGCCTTACGCGCCACCTTAAACATTTACAAGAGTAATTTTAAACAGAGTTTAAGCGATTACAATAGCATATTAGCAAACGACAGTACATCTTTTGATGGTAACCTTGGAAAAGCCAACGTGCTAAAAGCCTTAGGTCATTATGACGATGCTTACACCTCAGCCGAAAACACTTTAAAGTTCTACGACAATCAAAAAGATGCGGTTAACTTTATAAATAAATTAGATATTAGCTTTGCACCAGTTTTAGAATCTAACGCCTCGCACACGTTTGATAATGGAGACAACAAAGCCTTTGCTTTTTCTAATACAGTAGAATATCCTTTATCTACTAAATTTAAACTTTTAGGAAATTACAATTACAGAACGACCAACAACACGGTTACCGATATTAGTGCTACCTCTAGCAATTTATCCTTAGGATTGGGTTACCAACTCTTACCTAGCATTACGTTTAAAGGTACAGCAGGTATGACCTCTGCAAAAGCCGAAAGCACAGATTACACACAACTTTTAGCCGATCTTTCTTTTAATATTAAATCCTTTAAACTACAAACTTTAGATATTGGATATAAACGCCAAATAGAAAGTTTTAATGCCGAATTATTAGACCGCGAATTGGTACAAAACAATTATTACGCTAACTATAATTTAAGTACTAATTTTAACTTAGGATGGTTTACACAGTTGATGCATACGTCACAAAATGATGGGAATAAAAGAAACCTATTATTTACGTCATTGTATTATAACTTATTACCAAAACCAGCTTTAAAAGTCGGTGTGAATTACCAACACATTACATTTAAGGATCAAGTACCAACGATTTATTTTAGTCCAGAAAAATTTAATGTGTATGAAGTTTTTATGAATGTGATTAAGAATGAAGACAGCGCAAAACCAAAAACATGGTTTTATAATTTAACCGCTGCTTATGGTTACCAATTTATTGAAGATGATGACAAACAAACGACGTACCGTTTTCAAGGAGCTTTTGGCTATAAATTCTCTGAACGTAGTTTATTAAATGTGTACGGAACCCATAGTAATATTGCTTCTGCAACGGCTGCTGGTTTTACATTCACCGAAGTTGGACTACGTTTTAAATGGCAGTTTTTGAAGTAGGTTGATACACATATTTTATAAATATTTTAGTAAAAAACTTGATTTGTTTGTTGCTATAATTTGCAAATCCGCATGGACTTTTTTCTCAATATTTTTATTTCCTTTGATGTGATTAAGTTTTGTTGAAAATGTATTTCGAGCATTGTAAATAAACTCGTCAACATAATTTCCGAAATCACACTTACTTAATTCAACCAAACCAGAAGTTGTTTTTTCGATATTTTGGTTTTTAATACCTTCTATAAATTTTGACTTGTTAAGGTCTAAAAACTGTTGAATTTCTCTGTTATACTTACTTTTTGTCTTAATTTCAATTTTTCTTAAAAATTGAAATAGCGATGATATAGTAAAGTTTTTATTTTCTTTTGATTTAAGTTTATTTAGAAAATCATTCTCAAAGTGTTTTAATGCTATTTCTGTATTTATTCTTAAGCTAAATTCAAAAGCTTTTAAAAAATCTCCAAAATTCAATTTATGATAATTGTATTGGTTATCTTTTTGAATTATTAGATATTCATTTAATAAGTCGTACCAAAATGGATTTGAATTCAAATTATCATCACTATATGTCTTCGATTTAGCTCTAAATAAAACCTCTAATGATTGACTCATATTAAGTTCTTTATTGCACATTGATTGAACAAAAATATTCAAATCAGCATTGTTCAATGCGTTTATTGTTTTTTCTTTATTAATCGCTCTTAATACTCTCAATAAAGAATCCAATATTGTAAATTTAGACCTATTGAGAATTTTATTGAATAATTCAGTTGAGATTTCATTATCAATCTTTGATTTTAATTCTGGAATATTGAGAACTTTTGGATTAGAATATAGAGTATAATCATAGGCACATTCTAATATTAGTTTTTTAATAGACACTAAAAGTTTATTTTGAATATATTCATTAATTCCAACTTCATTTCTTTTTATAAGTTCAAATAGAATAAGTAGACTGTTAATATTAGTTTGAACTTTTAATAGGTCATAAAATACATTAGAATCAAAAAACTTATTTACTAATTCATAAAATAAATCTTCATTTGAATTAGTAATTTTTTTAAGTTCTAAAATGCTTGCTGAAATATGATTTATGCTTTTTTCTCTTTCCAAAATTCTATAAAAAGTACCGTTATTAAAACTTTCTGTCAATTCTGCTTCAACAAAATCAGGACTAATTGAAGATAAGTCTGACAAAATTTTTGAGAAGTCAGATAAATTTGTTGAGGCAATTTTATTGTCGAGAGAAAAATGCTTAATTAGATTATTTGTTACGTCAGTTCCAATAGCTGTATCTATTTTTTTTAATTCTCTTAATGATTTTGTGATTTGTACAGTTTTTAAATTTTGACCTTTTAATGCCAATTCTTGAATATCAATTTTATTAACTATTCCTATTAATAGTTTTTTCGCCAGGGGTGAAGTGTTAAGTTCTGATAATGTGTTAGCAATACTTGAAAGTGTTGGTAGTTTTTCAATCATTAACAACCATTCGGGAAAGTGGAACGAATTAAGTATTCTACTAACTGTTTCCGGATATGGTTTACTTGAACTGATTTTCTTCGTTAAATCGGAAATATAATTAAGTTTCTCTTTGTGTTTTGGATTCAAATCAATGAATATGTTATCCAATATCATATTCAAAATATTTGCTATTTGAGTTAAATTGCTGTAGACGGAATAGTCTTTTGAAATGTATAATTCAAGTTTATGTTTTATGTAATAATTAATGAAGAGAGTGTAATACTTTACTTGTAAATCATTATCGAGATTGTCAAAAGATAAGAAGTAGGCCTTTTGCAATTCAAAAACCTCATAATCTCTAATATTTTCAGAAAATTCATTGGATAAAAGCTTTAGTACGCTAACTTGATTTAATAAAGTACTAACTACTTTTAATTCCTTACCATAAGACAGTTTTATTATTATTTCTGTAATGTTTAATTCAGATTCTGTTTTAAAGTTTTTGATATACTTTTTTAAATATTTTAAAAGATCTTCAATTTCTAAATCTCTTTCTTTTTTTAAGGATTGATAAATTAAGTTCGCATAATCTTTATGAGGAAAGTAATAATAATCACTCGTATTGTAATTTAGAATAATTCCCTTTTCTTTTAGTAAATCAAATTCATCTTTTTTTCTTTTTATTCTTAAAAAAGAAATGTCATAACTGTATAAGTATGAATACAAAAACAAAAGTTTTTTGTCTAATTCTTTTAATTTATGAGTTGCATAGAAATGTGAATATATCCTTTCATTATTTATTTTTTCAAATTTAATTCTACTACCTTTTTTAGTAGATGAAATCCAAGTTTCTAATGCAATATTTAGTTTTAATAAATTTCTGTCTGTATTCTTTAAAACTGTTTGAAAATCTCCAACATACCAATTAAATTGAGGAAACTCATCTTTGAGAGATTTAACTCGATTATCAATAATTCCAGAAACTTTTTCTTCAAATATTTTATTTGGATTATATCTGAATTTTTCAATATCCTTAAAAATATTTCTAATCGAATTTTCATCTTCCTCTTTGTAAGAATTATGATATCTAGAAATATAAAACCCTTTTAACCAAGGAAATCGTATGATTTTTTGCTGTACTTTATTAAATAGTTTTATGTTATCGTGAACATTTTCGAGTAAGACAATGGTATGATAAAATGATAGTTGATTAATCTCACTTAATATATTGTAATTATTTAAATCAGGGTCTGAAAGGTCTATGTAATATACTTTATAATATGGATTAAGCTTCTTTATTATAGCGTTTGCTAATGTTGATTTTCCACTACAAGGGTTTCCTAAAATGCAATATTCCTTGATTTTATCATTGTTAAATAGTTCCTGTATTTCTTGAATTTTATTTTTCTCAAATGCAGAAAAATATATTAAGCTTTCTGGTGTTGTATATTTTGAAATTTTTCTGTTGTAATAAGGCTCAAATATTTCTAAAGAATCTATTCCTTTAAAATCAGAGGATGTTTCTTGTTTAACAATTTCTGAAATCCGTATTTTTTTTTCGGGTGAAGGAAATCTATGGAAATCTCCAATAATGTTTTTTGTAGTTCTTATTTTAATTTTTATCCCAAATTCTTCAGAAAGCTCATTGACATTTATATTTTTTAGTGGTCCATTATCTTTTATAAATAAACATATAATTCCCTCTATTTTTTTGTCAGAATGATGTTTTAGAACTTTTTTAATTGTTCCTTCAACTTTTTCTTTCTCTTTGCTTTGTATAGTGGTAATTTGAATTGCTATTTTTTGATTAGCTGAATACAAATCAATTCCTGCAGAATTCGATTCTAAATAATTAAGATTCACTAAATCGCTCCAACCATAAATTAACTTGAACAGACGACAGAAGAAGTCTTCAGCATTAATTTTCTCATTATGTTTATTGAAAATACCTTCATCATATATTTTTTGAGTATATCCTAATAGGTCATTTTCAATTGAGCTTTTAATCATTAGGCTTTTAGTTATTTTGAATCAAAAAATTCATTTATTAAATATACCAATAAAAACTAAACCACCACAAAAAACAAAAGGCAAAAGCTTTCGCTTTTGCCTAATGCAAGCATACTAAATCTAGGGGTTATTTGATAATTAATTTAAACGTATCGTAGTTAAACTGACTACTCAGAATTTTACAGAAGTATAAGCCTGAGCTTAAATTACCTCTATTAACTTCTATAGTGTTTTTTCCTGGCTCTACCGTATAAGGTGCGGTATATACTATTTTACCGGTTTGATCGTAAATAACAAACTGTACATCTTCGCTGTAATTAGCTGTAAAGTTTATTGTGGTATGTGTTGTCATTGGATTTGGGCTTGCAATTAGTCTATTTAAATCTGTGTTATACTCGTCTATAGACAGAGCACTTGTTTGAGAAAAGCGTAGGTTACTTAACTCCATTGTTTTGGTCGTTGTTACTCCATTATCGGCAACCATCGTAAAGACTAAGGTTACCACATCATTTAAGCTTACTGCATTCGTAGTGTTGTTTTGTAAATCGTTTATATTAATTGTAAAATCTTGAGTTGTGTTAGTTAAAGCCACCGTGGTTTTAAACTGTGATTCCCAGTTGGTAATACTTTCTTTTACAAAAGTGATTTCTAGGTTTCCGGTGCCTTGCGCACTAAACTTAAAACTGTTATAATCGGTAAGATCTACAGCTTTAAATCGTGGTGTTAATGCTCTGTAAGCACCAACGTAGGTATTGGTCGTAGCTGTTAATTGGACATTACGTTCTATTGAATAATCTGTGGTTTCAAAATCAAAGTCATTCCGCGTTACATTGTATAAGCTAACATTAGTACCACTTTGCGAATCGTCAATTCCCCAAGGACCATCAGACATAAACAAATCATCTGGTGTAGCCATACCATCTCCAATTCTAAATCCGATATCAAAAAGACTTCCTGTATCTACTCTAATATTCGTAATATAACTACCGTTTAAATCGATGATAGCATTAAGATTATCAAAATCTTCCGTTTCAGTACCTCTATAACCCGCATCTAAAGTCACGCTTTCCGTAGCATTGGTATTAATAATTTGCAAATCTAAACCTCCGTTAGTGTAGCTTCCTTTTCTAACAAATACTGTTGGTGGTGTTGAGTTGTTATAGCTTTCAATCGGTTTTTGAATGTCTAGCAAATTCAACACTTCTTGTCCTAACACATATAAATCATCTATGGTATTAGACCAAATTTGAAAATTATAAAAGGTGACATTCTCCTCATACTGATCGAGATTCCAGTGACTCTCTATAGCGAAATTAGCATCGTTATTTACAACTTTAGCAGATAAGCTTAATACAAATTCATAAGTACCATCTGCGTTTTTTATAATCGATTTTATAAATTGTTGTTCGTTGATATCTATGGTAGATACTGAGATCAACTCAGCCCCTAACAAACGGTCGCAAATGTATTTGGTATGCTCATAAACCCCGTTTTCAGTTTTTAAGGCTAAAACAGAAGCGACAGCACTATTATTTTTTAAGTAATCCACCGCGTAGATTTCAGTAGCATTCGTAATGCCAATTAAGTCTGAAGGCGATGCTTCAATAGCTTCATCTTCGTTAATACTTGTCAGTGGTACAAAATCTTGTAATGTAAAACTTGAGTTCACGCCTCTTGCATACATCAATCCGCGTTCTACTCTAGGTGCTGTTGCTGCATTAAACTTATAGCCCGTTTTAGCTCTTTTAAAATTACGTGCATTAATTTGCTCAGATAATCGGCTATTACTTTCTAAGCCACCTGCATTAGAGCTTGATGTTGGTGCAACTATCACATCACACATTCCAAAGCCAGAACAGGATGGATCTTCACAATCTATAAGGCCGTCACCATCATCATCAATACCATTATCACAAATTTCTTGTAATACTGGCGCTGTTGGGCAACGCGCTCCATCATTACTAGCACTAGACGGTCCGAAAGCAAATAAGTTAGCATCTATAAGGTTAATCCCATCTAAATCTTGAACGGCTTGAACCACATAAATAGTTCCGGTTTGATTAGCAGAAATATAAAAACGTCCTTCATTATCAAAATAAACCGCTCCGTAGGTATAGCTTAAACCTGAAAGAATAGGCACCACTCCTAAAACTGCAACATCACCGTTTTCAGGATTAATACGGTATAAAATATTGGTGTTTTTTTCTACCGCGTATAATTGCCCATCGACAGCATTAAACGCCCAATCGTGAATACTAATGTTTAGGGATAAATTCCCTGTAGCTTGATATTGGGTATAATTTTCTGAATCTGGATTTAGATCTATTTTATAATAGGTGCTTCCACCAGCTTTTAAATAATAAATACCTTCTGAACTTACATCACCAACATAACGGTTGCTTGTTGGCAATTCATCAATATAATAGGTTGTAGTATTAAAATCTTTTCCGATTCTTACAATCGATTTTGCTGGTGTATTTAATGATCCCCAAATAAAACCATCTGCAGGATTGTAAGCCGTAGCATTAATACTTCCTGGCGTTACATCTGCAGCAACCTGATACGAATTACCAGACGCTAAATCAATAGCATATACATCGTTATACTGAAATAGGTAAGCATTGAAATCGCAATTAAACGGCACATCTTGTGCTGTACTGCTAAAACTACATAACGCTAAAACGATAAGTAGTAATTGATTTTTTAAAGTGTAAAGTGTATTCATCTTCAGTTTCTTATTAGATTCTGAAGCAAAATTACTTGATAACTCAGCCTTATTTTTAGTTTTTCGATTGGAGTAGCGCCTACCACGTTGGTTTACATTTTACTGTCGACGAGTGGTTTTGATGACATTTTTTAGTGACGACTACTAAAAACAAAAGAGGCAAAAGATTTCTCCTTTGCCTCAAACTTAACCACCTATCTTTAACCACTTATCAAATGATTAAAGGACAAAAGTATAGTGTAATACTTCTACTATTATTTTATTTCGCTAACGCAACCATTTGGTAAGGTCACTTGCGGTTTTAGAACGTTGAATGTTAATTTATAAACACTACAGATCATAAAAAAGGCAAAAGATTTCTCTTTTGCCTTTAACTTTAATACCTACTATAACCATCAATCATTAACTAACAATTTGATGACTACTTTCAAAAGTAATAGCATTTACTTGTATTACTATATTTTTTAACGAGAATCAAGGGGTCGTCCGATTAAACGTATTCAAGTTTCGGCAAATGGAGTTAAATCCTAAAATTTACGGTTGAATTTTAATGTGTTTTTTTAAAAAATTGATAAATCATCTATTTAAAGTAAAAAAATCACCTCACTACATAACCGCGAAATAAACTCGTAACGATTATAGTAAATTAAGACGTTTCATTAATTCTGGTCGGTTAGAACGACTCACAGGAATCACGTCTTTTTTGATAAGCACACTATTATCTTCAATATCAATAATTTTATCGACATTAATAATATATGAGCGATGCACTTTTAAGAATAAATCGTCTGGTAGCTTATCTGCTATTTTCTTTAATGTAGAATGAACCGTATAGTTTTTATCTTCGGTTTTTACATGGATGTAATCGCCTTTTGCTTCTACCAAATAAATGCTTGGGATATCTATTTTTATTAAACGTCTATCGATGTTAACATACAAATCGTTACCAGAAGTACTTTCTACTTTCTCTGAAGTTGATTGTGATGCTTCTAACGATTTACTTGGTGTTGCTTCGGCTTTCTGTATGGCTTTTTTAAAGCGTTCTGGTGTAATTGGCTTTACTAAATAATCAACAATACAATCGTATTCAAAAGCCTGAATAGCGAAATTAGGATCGGAAGTTGTTAAAATTATTTTCGGTGGATTTTTTAGTGTTTCAATAAAATCGAAACCTGTAAAATCGGGCATGTGGATATCTAGAAATATTAAATCAATTTCATTCTGATTTAAATATTTTATAGCCTGCATTGCATTTGGAAATTCTTCTAAAACCGCTAAGCTATCTACGTTAGAGCACAGTTGCCCTATGATTGCTCTTGCTGTAGCTTCATCATCGATAATAATACAATTCATGCGTTCCTAATTATAACTGTTGTAAATAATTAGTCATGATCGTTAGAATAGATTCGAATTCATCTTGAAGTGTTGTACTGCCTTCTAGCAAATTATTTTCGAATGCCACTGCAGTCTCATAACTTTTCTCAAGGCCTAAAATACTAATTTTATGCTTAAGTTTATGAACGTTCTCTGCTGTAAGTTTGTAGTTTTTGGCTTCAAGGTTATTATAATACACCTTCTTTTCTTCGGGAAACTCAGCCTTAATAATTGTAATTAACTTTTGTTCAAAAGCGTTGTCTCCACCAGACATACTCTGAATGTAAGACATATTAGGCTTCTCCATGACGTTGTTTTTTTAAAGTGAAATAAAAGGTAGTGCCTTCATTAATTTTAGAAGTTAACCAAATTTTACCACCATATAAATCTACAATCTTTTTAACGATAGATAATCCGATTCCTGAAGATTCTACGTTATTTTCAAGCTTTTCGAAGGTTTTAAAGATTTTTTCGAAGTACTTCGCTTCAATACCTTTTCCATTATCTTTTATGTAAAATTGCCAAAACGCACCTTGATCTTCTACTCCAATATCAACCGTTCCCTTAGCTTTGTTATTATAAGCAATAGCATTCCCTATTAAATTTTGAAATAGTTGCTGTAAGCGATATTTATCTCCTTGAATAATTGGTAAATCAGCTTTTGTAATCTTAATATGCTTAGGCAGTTCTATAATGGTTAAAATAGTATCTATAAGATTATTAAGATCCACATCGTACACCTCAACTTGATTTTTACCAATTGTAGAATATTCTAAAATACCGTTAATTAAAGTATCCATTTTTTCTACATTATTTCTAATGAGGTTTAATGTGTTTTGTCCATTTGCATCAAAAGCCTCTTTATAGTCTTCTTTTAACCACGCGGTCAGCGTATCGATACTTCGTAGCGGTGATTTTAAATCGTGAGACACCATATGCGCATAGTCGCTCAGCTCTTGGTTTTGATGTGCCAATTCATTTAGAAGCGCTTCTTTTTGCTTGTTCATTTCAATAATCTCCTTGGTTTGATTATCAATAAACGCCACCAAATCAGATCCTGTTAATTCTACAGCATCTGCCTTTTCTTCTTCTTTTAAATTATAAAACTTTAGTGTATTAATAACGTCTTTTAGCTTATCGATTAATTCGGTTTGCTCTTTAGCTTCTTTTTGTAGCTTTCTATTGGCATTATACAATTCATCAGAGCTAATAGACATAGCGCGTTGAATCATTGACGACTGTTCGTCAAAATTGTCATAGGACCGATTGACAGCTTCAAGAAATTTTGTTAAGTCTTCACTGTGTTCTAATTCTTCACTTAAATATTTTCGTATTTGGCGTTTAAGTAATGAATTCATTATTCACTTATTAAAGTTATGGTCATGGTTTGGTTGTGTAACTGGCAAGCTATTTCACCATGGAAAGGCGCTATTTCTCCGTAAGAGTAAAATCCACTAACCGTAGTGCCTTGACCTAAAACCTCGATAACTTCTTCAATCTCCTCTTCTACACGCTGGTCTAAAACTAATTTACGACCAATACAACTGACTAAAAAGGCTATTTCTGGTTTGTTTTTTCTGTATTCTAAAGCTTGTTTGGCTGCGCGTTCTGAGGCATTAGCGATATTATCGACGTTAGTCATCATAAGCTGCACCTTTGAATTTTCTTTAATATCTCCGGCCAAAATAACGCTATTGTCATCTTCATTAATATTAAGAATAGAACGGACAATAGATTGTTCTTCCTCATCTGATTTTACGTTCAATGGATATAACAATGCCGCACCAGGTAAATCTTTAGCCTTATCACCCAAATAGGTTTTGTATAAATCCAAAGCTGGCTGACCATCTAATTCAAAAAGTATATTGCCTTCCGATTTGGTTACTGTACGCTCTGGTCCAAAAGGCGTCCATCCACCGTGAATGGAAAATGTGACCTCTAAGGTCTCTCCATAAAAACCAATAGCAACAATTTCTCCTTCTTTTGGATTTTCGTTGTAGGATGCTAATGTTTTTTCAAAACGGGTATCATCACCGCAAAGTCCTCCTGTGATTAATAAATTATCGTCATTAGACGAACTCATGCCTTTGGTGAGTTGACTCCCATTAATAAAACTACCTTCTGAAACGACGAACACGTATTTTAAACCTTCGGCAGGAAACTGTTGAACCAATTCTTTTCCTGTTTTAAAACTATCTAAATCGGCATCTAAGACATTACTCGTTTTAATTACAAATTGACTTTTCTCAAATTCCATAGCCGTAATCGTAATGCTATCTTCATTTACCGTACTCGAAGAAATCTCTGCACAGGCCGAACCAAACACAATATGACCATCTGGAAATAACGCTTTTATCTCTTCGTAAATAGAAGGTGATTCTAGCATATAACGATTACCAAAAACTAACACCAACGGTTGATTTAATTGCTGTTGTTTACCAACATAAGCCCAATCTTTGTTGTTTTGTTTTATTAATTGTACTGTTTTCATGATTGTTTTTTAAGTGTAAAATAGAAGGTCGTTCCTATATTAAGTTGACTTTCTAACCAGATTTGTCCTTCGTGTAAATCGACAATTTTTTTAACAATAGACAAACCAATACCAGTAGAATCTTTGCTTTTGTTTAAGGCGTGAAAAATCTTAAATATTTTATCGTGAAATTGTTTTTCTATACCGATACCATTATCTTGAATTGAAAATTTATAATGACTTTTTAAATCTTCAAAATCGATAGTGATACTCCCTTTTTCTTTATCAATAAATTTAACCGCATTACTGATTAAATTCTGAAACAACTGCTGCAATTTGGTCCCATCTCCTTTTATAATTGGCAATTGCTGTAATGCTGTAATTTTTATATGATCTGGAATGTATAGAATAGTGGTTAAATCTTGAAGCATTTTATTAAGATCAACATCTGCTTTTACAGTGGTATCTGTTCCTACGCTTGAATAATCGAGTACATCTGAAATGAGTTGCTCCATCTTTTCTAGAGTCGCTTCAATGAGTTCAAAGTTACGCATACTCATAGCGTCTAATTTCCCTTTATTATCTTCTTTTAACCAGCTCACTAGAGCATCTATACTTCGTAATGGTGATTTTAAATCGTGAGATACAATATGGGCATATTCCTGCAGTTCATCATTACTTTTTTCGAGCTTCAACAGTAATTTTTCTTTCTGAAGTTCTAGGGCTTTTAAATTGGTAATATCGAGATGAACACCAATTGAACCGACAACATGTCCATTGATATCGTAATTAGGAGCTCCACTAATAAGCCAATACCTTACCTCACCTTGTTTGGTTTCAATCTTTATTTCGTAAGAATTAGATTCTCCCTTTTTCCGTTTTTCATTTTCAATAGCAATGATTTCAGAACCTCCTTCTATTGGAAAAATCTCTCCTGCTTTTTTACCGAGCAATTCCTCTTCACTATAGCCAGACATTTCAGAAAAACTATGATTAATCAGTAAGATTTCATCATGATTATTGACCTCAACCAAGCCTAAATGCATATTGGCTATAATGCTGTAATATTTTTGTTTTTGAACTTCTAAACTTTTGCGATAGGTACGTTTTAGAGTCACATCTGTAAATGTCCATAAAAATCCTTTCGATTTCTCGCCAATGGTGATAGGCATATAGTTACGTTCTAAAATCTTACCATCTACCATTTCGAGCTCATCACCAATAACGACCTTTTTAGCGCTATCTATTTCGTCCATCCGCTGTATAAATGCTTCCGGATTTTTTAATAATAATTTGTTTTGTTCTGAGGCATCTGTGCAATCCATTCCAAATAAATCGCTTGGTTCTGCATCAATATTAAAAAGCTCACAAAACTTTTTATTGGTAAGTACAATATTTCGATTTTCATCTTCTAGAACAATACCACTATCTAAATTTAAAACTAATGTTGCTAATCTATTTTCAGATTCTATCAGTTTTTCTTCAGAAGCACGTTCTGCGGTAATATCTCTAACAATACCTTGGGCTGCAATTGGTTTTTTATCTTTATCATAAACCACACTAGCATTGATATGCACCCATTTGACTTCTTTAGATTTGGTGTAAATTCTGGCTTCATAATCTTTAAAAAAACCTTGCGTATGAAGCTGCATAAAGCTAGTCATGGCATACTCATAATCGTCTTTAAATACAAGGTCTTTAACATTGACGTTATCTCTACCGATATCATAACCAAATAATCGGGTTGCCGCTTCATTAAATTTTATAATATCTCCTTGAATGTCCATTACGACATAGGCATCTACTATATTCTCAAAAACACCTTCTAATTGTGATGATTTTTCGTCTAATAAATTTTCTAATTTCTGGGATGTAAAGTAGAGTTCTCTTGATTTTTCTTCAAGAATTTTTTCAGCAGCTTTTCTGGCTTTCTTTTCCCTTTCGAGGGCTCTTTTTAGTATATCGATTTGGTCTTGACTCATTAATTTTTATGAATAATAAACCGTACTTGTGTGCCGTCCTCTTTTATTTTCTCTAGCTCTATCGTGGCTGTAGCATTAAAGTGCTCAAAGGTTTTATTCATTAAACCGAGTCCGAAATGATGCATGGCTCTACTAGAGGTATAGTCCATTATTAAGGAATTTTCTGTTTTCTCTATGACTTCAAACGTTGGTAATTCTGCATCTGGATAAATCTTTCTTACCTCTACATGAATGTGATTTTCTATGGATGAAATCATCTCTATAGGATCTTTATAGGTTGCTAAAAGTCCAGGATAACTTTTTTCAATGACACTAAAAAAATGTTCGGCATAGACCAGTAATAAATTATCAATTGAAATCCCTGTGTTTTCACTAAGATGCTGAAGTAATTGCAACATTTCAGAAAAGCTATACGTCCCAACAGATGTATAAACACCTTCTGATTCTAACTCAGAACTTGAAATAATTCTATCGACCATTTCTAAGCCAAACTTTTCTTCTACAAGATCTAAAAACTCAGTAAAAACAATTCCTTTCATTACACTGTTATTAATTCATTAATACTCCAATATGACAATAATTTTTCGATTTTAAACACATAATCCTCATATTTTAAAGGTTTAAGCACATAACCGGCAATTCCAATTTTATAACATTCTAGTAAATCTCTTTGATTATTAGACGTGGTTAGAATGATGGTTGGTATATATTTTAGTCTATCATCTGCCTTTAAAATTTTTAAAAACTCTAGACCGCTAATTTTTGGCATGTTTAAATCTAGCAAAATGATATCTGGTAAACTGTCCTTATGCTCTAATAATTTTAAAGCTTCTTCTCCATTATTAGCTTCGGTGATTTTATGGTGTAATTGAAGTGAACTGATGGCTCTATTGAGCTTCATCACTTCTATCATATCATCTTCTATTAATAAAATATTGAGGGTTTTCATCTACAACTAAATTTTTATGTATCATGGCAAGATAAATCAATTGACGAGATTGCATTTTATAATTCGGTTGAGGGCCATTTAGTGTAGACGGATGGTAGATAAGTGTCGACGAATGGAAAGGCTACTTTTACAGTGTTTCTCTCAATTTCTTTGGTAGTCCTTTCACTACCATATCATAGGAATGATCTATTAATTCCGTAATAAGTTTTACTGAGAGCTCACCAGAATGCACATAGACGCTATTCCATTGTTGTTTGTGCATGTGGTAACCTGGTTTTATACTGTCGTATTCTGCTCTTAATTCTTGAGCGTATTCGGGATCACATTTTAAGTTTATAAAGGCTTCCCCATTTTCCCAACGCTTTAGGGATGCTAAAGCAAACATCTTTCCTAAAACTTTAAACACAAGGGTATCTTCATCAAAAGGAAAATGTTCGGTGACTTCTTTTTTACTTAGACAATAATTTCTGTAGTCCTCTATATTCATAACAAAAACACGTTCAAAAATTTAGCCTTTGAACGTGTTTAAAAATACTGAATTTTATAGCATCTTAAAAATACTTTCCTATCCATTTACAATTTGGAATGTCTTCGACGTTGCTTACCGAAATTTTATCTGGGAAAGAGGCCATGACGTTTGGGTCGGTTTTATAAATACGATCTATTTTATATTCAATGAAGTTAAAACCGGGTTTTAAGTCGATATCATAGCTAAATCGTATTTCTGCATCACCATCGTCTAGCATTCGTGTTTGCGTACATTCTCCTTTGTACTTAAAGGAAGAGGCTACATAAATCAATTCGAAATACGATCCTAAAATAGGCTCATTATAACCTGGGTCTTCTATCCAAGGCAAAAGTTCGGCATCCGAAACTATAAAAATTACACCGACATAACGCTTGTCGGTAGTCCAAAGTGAAAGCGCTCCGGTTTCAACCGATTTAATGTTTTCATTTCCAGAAACCATAGTAGTATCACAACCATCAAAAAGTGTATAAGCCACATCGTTCATAAAATTGTCTTCCATTTCTTTTGATAGCTGAGGAAGCTCCTTGGGAATATCAAACTTTATATCTCCAGATTTTGACATGTGTCCTATTTTTATAGGATGTTCCATACCAAAAGGCAGTACCATAACAGCAACATCTAAACTTCCAAAAGGATAGTCTTCAATTTTCGGCTGGCTTTGAGCTTGTGCAAAATTGCATACCAAAATGCTAATAATACATAAGAGTGCGTTTTTCATGAGATTTAGTTTTTAATGAATTTTACAGATTGAGAATCTCCGTTTTCAGTAGTTGCCGTTAAAAGGTAAATTCCTGTACTTAAAGCTGACACATCTAATAAATGATTTGTTTTAAAGTTAGTATTGGATTGTACATCTTGACCTAATAAATTATGGATACTTACACGAAACGGAATTGCTTCTGTTAATTTTATATTGACCATAGTATCTACAGGGTTTGGCCATAGTTTCACAGTCTGATTCATTGCATCAAATTGATGGATACTGAGTACGACTTCAACATATTTATTTTGAGTTAAATTGGTAATAATTGGTGGATTCTGATCAAAATAAATGGCTGCTCTATTTTCCATAATATCGTTAACGACAACATCATCCTTGGCCTTAATCATGTATTTTAAATAACCTTGACTTGCTAATTCATCATTTGCGGTATAGTCTAAATAAATATCATTAAAGTTAAATTTTACAATATTTTGATCATTGGATTTAATGGATTCAATAGTTAATGGATGAGAACTTTCTAATAGTGTCAATGAGTATTTATCGAATTTTTGATCTAACGAATCAACTATAAAAACATCTTTAGCAGAAAAATTTCCTTCATTTTGAAACCGAATAGTATAGATCAACCATTTTTCGTCTAATTGAATTTCATTTATAGCATCTGGCACTCCGGGATTTACCAATTTATCATTAGGATCGTAAGAAGAACGGATTGGTGTATTGTAAGGACCGTCTGAATAAATGTCTTTTCTTTCCTCGTATGGTGGCTCCTCATAAATTTCATCAGGTGTTCTATAAGGCCCACCTAACTCTGGCAAACCTTGCCCTCCATCGGGCTTTCTAGGGATAAGCTCCACAACATTCATTTCTGGTGAACCATCACCAAAATCATCACTAGCCGTTTTTCCGACTCCATAGCTTACCACAGACCCATTGTTTGCTGGTGTAAATAATTCGGTTTTAATTTCAAGCACATACGTGTCTAATGGGCTTATTTGAGGCAAAGTGAAGGACACTTTCGTAGTATCCGCAACCGTAGTTATAACTGGTGTTAAAGACAAAATTGTCGAAGAATAGGTACTGGGATCTACATTAGGTGTCCACTTATGGCTTCTAGGCTCAATGGTGAGATTTTCTATAATATGAAACGGCTGTAAGGGTTGTAATCGCGTTATTTTTACCTCATCAATTGCAGGTAATATATTATTAGTACCTTCTTCATTATTGAAAAAGACATAATCAAAGTCAACATTATTGAATGTTTTAGTATAAGACAAATTCCCTATGGCCGTGGTAAACGTGTTTTCGAAATTGGAACGTGTAAATGCCCAAGCACCTTGTTTTGCTGATGATTTTATCAATAGCGACTCTATATTCTTAGGTTGCAATTGAATATCAGTAACATTTGTATCAGCATTTAAATCGGTTACATTTGAGATACGTTGACGCTCTGGAGCAACTACATATGGACTTAACACAGGAAGCGTAATATCATAAGTCCCTAAACCTTCAAAATAAGGGAAATAATAGCTTCCATCAGACTTTGTGTACAATTCATAAATGGCTCCTGTACTTGTTTTTAAAGCTAATTTTTGATTCGGATAGCCTTCATTGGTATCAAATTGATTGTTTTCATTAATATCCACATAGACATTTCCTGTGATACCATAAGTGACTCCCTCATTTAAAAACTGTGGTGCTGTATTATCGGTTGTGATTTTCATCCATTTGGTGGACGCATGTGACCAAAACGCACCATTAGCATCAATAGCCAATACTTTTGGTCTGTAAAAAGAATTATAGGGTACTAATCCTGATGTACCTTCCACCTGAATAGAAGAAAATACAGGTGTTTCGGACTGCGGATTTTCAATACCTATGAGTCGAGCTGAATCATTAGTCAGCAACCAAATCTTTCCATTTATGTCGGAAACACCATCTACAATATTATATAATTCTGAAAAGTCATTGGCACCAATACTTGTTAAATCTGTACCATCAAATAAAAAGATACCTCCTCCACAAATAACAGCGACATTGCCATTTGGTAACGGAATTAATTCTTTAACGCTTCCTAAACTAACTGTGCTAGTAAATGTTGTTGTGGTTTGCGTCGTAGTATCAAACTTTTTAAATTCAATTCCACTCCCCACATTTTTAGCAAAAAAAGCATTACCATTAATATCTGGTGTAAAATCGTACCAATTGCTATAAGCCGTTTCATCTAAATTAAATGTTTGTATCAACTGATTATATTTATAAACGAAAATTTTTCTGGCTGAATTACTAAACATCCAAATCTGATCTTTGTATCTATGATATTGAGTAATTGCACTAGAACCATGACTTGGTAAATTTGCCACATAAGGCATATATACTTTTTTCAATGTTTGGTAATTGAGTATTGGGTTGCCATCTACATCTAAAATAAAAGAGCTTGTTCCTCCTAAGTTGAATTGTTTTTTAAACTCGTCCGTATTTGAAATGTAACTCAATATACCCCCATCATAATAGTTGTAAAACCACACTCCATCAGCATCTGGATAGGCAAAATAATATCTATTCAGTATTTTATCAGAAAGGTTATTTGGTTCGTCATCAGTTATGCCACTCCAAACACCATTATCATTTACAAAAGCCTCGTAATTAGCATCGGCTGAAGATGACGTATTACTAGTGGTTATGATGTAAATTTTATTATTAAATTTATATACTTCTAGTGGAGAATAAGTCATCTTAAATCCCAAAGCGGTCATGTCTTCCAATGTTCTTATGGTCCAGATTGGGTTGATTTCATCTGGCTCTAATTCAACAAAACCTGATAGATTATTTGCTGTAGCCCAAACTTTTCCATTATTGTCGATGTCTAAATTGTTAAAATGATAATTAGTCGTTCCTGTTTTTGCAAGTTGGTAAGTTGAAATGTCCTCAGTTGCCATATTAAATTGATAAATAGCTGCATCGCTATTATTATAATTTGCAAGCCAAAGATTTCCGTTACCATCATCTGCAACATCTTTCACATTGTTAACGTATTGCGCAGTATCTGTAAAATAAGAGCTCTCTAAAGCAATGGTGCTTTTATTCAATTTATATAAACCCGTAGTTGTACCAAAATATAAGGCATCGTTAGCAAACACTAATTTACTTTCACTGTTCTCACCTGTAACAGCTGCAGGAAGGTTTCCTAAAAAGTTTAAAATGCTATTTTCAAATTTATAAACTTTATAGCCACTACTTCCTCCAGCTTGCGCCATAACATAAGTAATGTCATTAGTTTCATCATAAGTAAAAGAATGTGTATAATTACCATTAGTTCCACCGGTATCTGTTGCGTAAGATAGTACCGAAAATGATTTTGTATTTAAATCATAATAATGCAATCCCCAATTACTTCCATGATAGAAAAACAATAAACCATCATTGTTTACAATCGCTTGTCTAATATTGGCTGAGTTACCATTAAGATTAGTTCTAGGCACGGCAAAATTGGGAATATTTTCCCAGGTTCCATTGTTTTTTTTTATGGATAGGCCCGAATTGGTTATAAAAACTTCATCAGTGTTATAGTGATTAGAAACCATTCTTACAATAGCTCTATAACTTAATCCATAACTAGCTTCTACAACACCTAAATTATTCTCTCTATCACAAAAAGAAAGTTTGCCTTGCGCTTCTGGTAAAGTATTTCCGCATTGATTTGGATAATAAGTCACTTTTGTGCCTGCCAAATAAGTTTCTACTTTTTGCACTTGCGCCTCTATAGTATTTAATAAAAGGCATAAGCCTATACTAACTAGTATTTTTGTTTTCATGACTAATGTTTTTATTTTTTAATGAATTTTATGGTCTCAGTATGTCCTTTTTCAGAAGTCATATTTAAAAAATAAAGACCTTTTGACAAGCTTGAAACCTCCAATTCTATTGATAAATTATTATCTTTTTTACTTAAAACAACCTGACCTAAAGTGTTTATTATTTCTAAATGATAAGCTTCAAAAACTGATGATTGAATAAATAATCTATTAGAAACTGGATTTGGATAAAGTTTAAAGCTGTTCGTTTCAAATTGAGAATTGCCTAATGAATAATTAACGCTAATTCCAAACTCTGACGTATTGCCTTCAGCATCTGTAGCCGTTGCAACAATAACATCATAATCGTCTGGATCAAATCCATTAGGAATATTTATAGTAATGGTCTTACTGCCTGGTGCCTCATAAGTATCTGAATCAATGAAATATTTACCTTGACTTGTAACGGCTCCAAAAAACTCTATGACTAAAGGGTATACCGAATTACTTATAGAACTTGGAACTTCGTATGTGATTTCTATAGCATCTCCTCCCAAATAATTAATGGCACTGATTTCTGGTGTGTTTTGAAGATTGTTAACTCCGGTATCTGCATCCTCCACATCATTTTCTGTGGTGCCGATTAAATCAATTCCTAAAACCGAATTGTTAAACATACTATTCTCAGAAATTGTTACTTGAGTAGAAACACCTAAGTTAGGACTTAGCTCAACTCCTTTTTGGTTGTTTGTTATGATATTATTTGTAATTGTATTACCTGTATTTGCACCTGTAATTGAAATCCCATGAAGACCGTTTCCAATATTGGTAATTCCATCTAAACCTACACCAATATGATTATAACCAAAAGTGTTGTTATTTGAGGCAAAGAATACATTTATTCCACTCAAATTATGACCGCCAACACTATTCCCTTCATTAGATGTACTTCCTCCAATAATGTTATTACTACTGTTATTCAATAAAATACCAACCCCAATATTTGTGACTTCGGTATTTCCATCTGGTAAAGTCCCTACCTTATTACTCATAAAGTGAACGTCATTGGCTCCATGGAAGTTGACATTCTTAGATTGACTTGAAATTGTGCCATTACCAGAAATTGTGTTTTCTAATACTAGGGTTCCTGTTAAAGTCCCAGACAATCTTAATCCTTCCGTTGCATTTTTTATGACTCCATTTCCTGCTGGATTTAAGCCTATATAATTATTCTGAATGGTGTGTGATGTTCCTGAAAGAGACATTCCGATATTGCTGTTTCCTGAGATGATATTTCCATCTAAAGGGTCTGTTCCACCAATAACACTATTGGTTGATGACGCTGATAAAGATATACCTGTAACATTGCCAATGGCATCATCACCTGAGGCGCTTAAACCAATATAATTCCCTTGCACTATAGACCCACTCGATGTGCTTTCTGAAATTTCTATTCCAATAGAGTTACCAGAAATGATATTTCGAGAACCCACTTCTGATCCACCAATGCTATTATTACTATCTTGTAAATAAACCCCCGCATAATTAGCTATTGCTGATGTACCTGAAGCGTTTGTACCAATATAATTCCCAAGTATTTGATTGTCTTTACCGCTAATAATCGTAATTCCATCAACAGTATTTCCTGAGATAACATTTTTAGCATTGGCTGTTGTACCTCCAATAGTATTGTTGTTATTCTCACCTGTAAGCATCATAATGCCTATTTGATTTGACAATGCTGAGTTACCTGTAACATCTACACCTATATAATTGCTTTTTACACTATTAGAAACCACAGGTCCCGCTGTGTTTCCTTGAAAATAAATGCCGTATTGTCCATTGCCTGAGATTAAATTTCCCTCACCTACTTCGTCTGTTCCAATACTATTATTATTTGCTCCAAATAATACCATAACACCAGCTCTAACATTAGAAATAGTTTCCGTTCCTGTAATATCTGTACCTATATAATTTCCTATAATTAAATTACCATAAGACTCAGCCCCTGAAAGCGCTACTCCCGTTCCTACAGTATTATCATCAGATGCACTACTGCCAGAAATAATATTACGAGCTCCCGCAGAATTTCCTCCTAATATATTATTCGGTGCATCTAAAAACTGAACATTAAAACGGTTTCCTTTATTTAAGGTTCCGGTGGCATCCGTACCTATTAAATTGCCTTGAACAAGATTATTTGTAGCAGCCGAATTTATTTCAGATCCTTCAAAAGTAAGTCCACCTACTCCATTGCCTGAAATGACATTGCCTTGATTAGGCTGCGTGCCGCCAATCACATTTCCTCCCGTATTATTAAAATACAATCCACCTCCTGTATTAGAATTGATAGTGATGCCATCAGGTTTGATTCCTATATAATTAGATTGAAAAATATGATTTCCTGTATTTGAATAAACGCCAAAACCAAAACTATATGGATATTCTAATATTCGTTTAAAGCCGCCAATGCTTAGACCGTAAATTTCACTTCCTGTAGAAGTACCAATGAGTTGCAAACCACTTTTACCTAACGGCAAGTTACTTCCGTCGATTTCAATTATTGGTGAGTTGATATAATCTAATTGTGTTCTACCGTCTATAATAAGCGGTTGTTCTATAGGAGGTAATACATCTGTAACCGTAATAACAAATGGTGCATTACCAGAGACATCAAATTCTATACTATCCTTATCACTTGTTTTATTAGCATTTTGAATAGCTGCACGTAACGTACAATTACCTTGTGCATCTCCACAAAAAGAATCGTTGATATTAATATCTGGCAAATCTGCTGGACTGTTAACCGTATAAGTTGTTTGAGAAAAAGATATAAATGAAAGCTGAATAAAAGCCAGAATTAGTAGTTGTTTTTTCATGATAAAAGGTTGAATTAATTATGTAATACGTTTTTAAACTGTCTGTTTTTGTTCAATAAACTTGAGAGTTGTGAAACCTTATTTAATTGCAATCCGTTGCATTAATTTGGTCTTTATACTGCTCTATATCATCTAAAAAACCTTGTCTATTTGCATTTGGAACACAATCGATAACATCTTCTAAGGCCTCTATAAAATTTAAGCCAGCTGTTTTATAATTTTGGCAATTGGCTAAGGTTGGATCGGTAGCATAAGCGTTAGATGCGTTCGAATATGCATTGGCTTGAGCCAAATATTGTTCTGACCAATTATTACAATCTGTATTATTAAAATCGCCATCATCGTCTGAGCCACCGCAACCCGTTACTCCCATAAAAGTTATAAGTAAAGTGATTAATAAAGTGTTTGAGCGTGTCATGTGTTTTTGAGTTTTCATTTTATTTATGGTTTTAATTGTTTTTCTAAAACTTGAAAGTGATATTGTTATTTTATAAATTGATTTCTAGATTTTCCCAATAATAAGTTGCGCAACCGCTATGGCTTTTTGTTTATTATCATGGTCTTCATTAGATACTTTAACATGTACATGAAACATATAATTGCTTGAAAGAAACGTCAACTGAGACATCCTAGAATCCCAAACAGCCACAGCTCCTAAATTGGAAATTTCTTGAGGCTGTTTGTAAACTGATGTGGATTGCTTAAACATGGTTTCGTTAGCTTTTTTTACCATCACAATTAAAACTTCACTAGGCTTCGCCGTTTTAAATTCTTGACCTCCAAAAGATCTTGATGTCGTTACCTTTCCGTCTTCCCATTTATAAATACAAGTTGGATAGGTGTAAACTACGTCCTTCAATTCTATAGGATATTCTTCAATGGCAAACATGCTTTTTATTTCATGTAACGAAACCAATTGACAAGGGGAATCAACAACAGACCTTTTTATCGGGTTTTCATTTTTTGCCGCTATCTTATCTTGAGAGCTATCCTCTCTGTTCCCCCTGTTATTACAGGCCAATGCCACCATAGAAAACAATAGAATTAGTAAATTGATCTTTATAATTTTTATTTTAAGCTTCTTTAGAAATTTGACCATGAGATAATTTTATGAGCTGTGTTTTTATTATTGATTGTATTCTATCCTTCTTTCTTCTATTTTTAAACCAACTGAATGACTATAAATAAAAGGTTTCACGTATTGCTATAAATTTTTAAACTTCTGTAGGTTTTCAATTCCCATGGCATCCCAAAGTGCATTAGTATCCATTGCTTTGCCTTCTACCGTTACATAAAATCGGTTGTTGTAAAGAAATCTCAATTCAGATTGAAAATCTGCTTTAGTATTTTCATCGCGATCAGTACCAAAGGTTAATATGCCGTTTCGCTCTTTTTTTGAATACCTTATGGTGTTGTTACTCTCTGAAGTTATTTTATTAAGCTCTAACATTTTTAAAGGTATAATCGCACCAACAGCTTTCTGGCCAGCTGCGTCTAAAATTTCAATTCTTATAGTATCATTTCCAAAATGTCCTGCAACGTTTTGACTTCCAATAATTTTAGGTTCAAGCTTATGTTCTTCTGACTTATCTATACTTAGATTTTTTAATCGTTTTGGAAATGCTTCAATAAGTTGCTCATTAGTTAATGGTGTTTTTGTACCTAGTTCTTTATGTAGTTCTGCATATTTATTATTTATATTTTCATTTTTACCAGTCACTTCATTCAACAACCCCTCAACAACCTTAGATTCAGTCGTGCCAGAAGATTTTGAATCTTCCTTACAAGACGTCATAAAAACGATCATAAGCATAAGTGGCAATAGTGTTTTCAATATATTAGGACTTGTTCTCATAGATGATGTTTTAAATTTTTCTCTTTTTTACATGAATTTATAATCCGATTTTTCCATGTTCCGTTTCACCTCCTCCAAGCCAATACACTCCATCGTTGCACTTTCTTTTTTCTTTTTTAAATTTTGCATATCCATAGAAATCATGAGTGTTTTCTCATTAGGATCAAAATAATCTTTAAGCTGTGTTGGTATTTTAGTGGTTTTGTTTTTGAAGATATCATCAAAACTCACTTCCGTTTCGTTAGTAAAATACATGACCATTTCATACTCCTCATTAGTAGCTTTAACTCCTTTGCAGTTAAAACCATTTACTGTTTTTTCTGGTAGCACTTCAAATTTAAATTGGTCCGATTCGTTATTTGCTTCTTCAATATCTAACTCTGGCATTTGGTTTACCATACCTATATTAGTACCTTCAGATTCCATAAACATTACAGTTACCTTGTTCTCATTATCCATAACTGTAAACATACTTTCCATGACAGCGGTAGTAAACCCAAAATAAGAAGCGCCTGGTTTTAAATAATAATCAAAAACCATTTCGCCTTCTTTGGTGGTCATTTTTAAAGAATATTTCCAAGTAAAATCATAAGAATTCGCAACTAAAGAGGCTTCGGCTTTTTCTTTGCTACCCCCAAATGGATTACTATCAAAA
This sequence comes from Winogradskyella thalassocola, assembly GCF_900099995.1. Lineage (GTDB taxonomy): Bacteria > Bacteroidota > Bacteroidia > Flavobacteriales > Flavobacteriaceae > Winogradskyella > Winogradskyella thalassocola. Next base: position 1,063,509 of record NZ_FNCZ01000001.1, on the reverse strand, counting down.
GCCTTATCCATGGATTTAGTAGCTTTTTCAGACGCTCTATCAGCGGCTTTTTCAATGACAGCGTTTTCCACCTTTTGCTCTACTCGTTTTTTAAGTTTATTTAGAAACTGAGCTTGAGATGTTGAGATAGAAAACAAGCAAAAAACAATAGATACAATAACACAAGTATTTTTACTTTTCATGTTGATTTGATTTAGAATGATATATCTTTAGTGAAGGAAAAATCACAGATGTTAACATCTTCTAAAAAAAATTTCTAAATTTCTATGGAACAACATTTTGTTGATGCTCTAAAAAACGATGACACCAAGCTCATCAAAGTGATTTATGGCGATTATAGAAATGAGTTTATTTTCTTTTCTAAAAAATATAATATCCCAGAAGCCGATAGTTTAGATATCTATCAAGAAGCCTTTTTAGCAATTAGAAAACATGCCATTTCCGGAAAACTAAAGGACGTCAGTAGTAGCTTTAAAACCTATCTTTTTGGTATAGGAAAACATCTTATTTACAATAAATTAAAAGAATATTCCTCTAAGCAATCTTATGATCTTTTACTGCATAAGGTAGACGCTGACTATGAAGAAATCACTGTAGATGCATCAGAAAAGCTTACCAAAGAGCAAGAATTACTTCGCCATTATTTTAAGCAATTAGGAAAAAGTTGCCAGCAAATGTTAACATTAAGTTTTTACAGAGGACTAACTAATGATGAAATAGCAACTTTAGAGGGTTATGAAAATGAAGCCGTAGTGCGAAGTCAAAAATCACGCTGCCTAAAAACATTGAAAAACCTGATAAAAAATCCCCTTAAATAATGACTAACGAAACACTAATAGAAAAGTATTTTTCTAAGAGGTTGACAACAGACGAATCTCTAGAATTCCAAACACTTTACGATACTAATCCCAGTTTTAAACAAGAAGTAGACTTCCTTAAAGCTGTGAAAACAGTTTCTGAAACAGAAGATGACGCGCAATTTAAAAAGCAATTAGAATCTTATGAGTCTGAATATTCTAAACAGCATAAAAAGACAATCACAAAATGGATAAAGCCATTAATTACAGCTGCAGCAATTGTTTTGATTGTTTTTAGTTTTAATTATTTGATGACAGAATCCTTTGATGAAGAAAAATTATTTTCAACCTATTTTGAACCTTCAAAAAATGTAACCTCACCAATTGTACGCTCCACAGATAACGAAACTACTTTAAATAATGCCTTTATTTCTTATAGTGAAGCGGATTATAAACAGGCCATTTTATTATTTAAAAAGGCTTATCAAGATTCAGAAAACTCGGAGTTATTATTCTATGAAGCAAATTCATTATTAGCCTTAGGAGATTATAAAAATGCAATTTCAAAATTTGAAGAACACCTAAAACATTCAGATCTATTAACCAATCGCTCGCATTGGTATTTGGCTTTAGCATATTTAAAAACAAAACAGCATGATAAAGCGAAACAAGAATTAACATTGTTGATCAACTCAAGTGAAACCTTTAAAAAAGACGACGCAATTTCACTTCTTAAAAAAATAGAATAATTGTTTTCTGAAGGTCGCAATTATGATGACTACCAATAAAAGGAAGTACACCCAATAATTATGTGTTTCTACAAGAGCATCTGTATTGCCTGTAATCACAAAACCAGACCAATAATAGGGATGTTTAAGTAAGTCATCCTCTGTGTTTTCTAAATAATCTAATTTGGCGTTTTTAAGTGCTTCATCTTTCGATTCTCCGCGTTTTAAATGCTCATAAAAATAGGTCATTATTGTAGCCGTAGCTTCATCATCTACTTTCCATAAACTCATTACGGTACTTGGGATTCCTGCATAATTAAAAGCTCTAGATAAACTAATTACTCCTTCACCATTTTCATAAAAACCGCTACCAGTATCGCAGGCACTCAATACTACCATATTCGCCTTTAGGGTTTCATTGTATAATTCAGAAATAAAAAGTTGATTATCGTCTTCACCATAAAAACTAAGTGATGAAAATTCGGGATGTACCTCATCTATTTTAGAATGCATAGCAAGATGTAACACATTGAAGTCATTGGCTTTGTTTTCAAATTCTTTTTTTGAAGCATTGAAATAGGCGACTCCATTAAAAATATTGAGAATTGCATTAATTTCAGGCAATGCTTTAGGCAATTTTGATGTTATATTTGAGGCAGAAAAGGCACCTATTTTTACATCATTGAAAGTCGATGTTATCTTTTTCTGTTCCTGATAAAGAAGTAATGATGACGCATAACTTACCAATGGCATGTTCTGACCTAAAATAAGCGCTTCAAATGGCAAATAATGAATAGCTCCATCTGGAATAATAATTAAGTTATTATAATCTTGATAATCGATTTGATTGAGTAATAAACTTGAAACGTTATTTAGATTTTCTCGGTAATTAGGTACGCGTTGTTTTAAGACATTTAAACTTTCTTTTAAAGCATTTATAACCGTTGATTTATCCCCTATTGTTAAGATTTTAATTTCATTTTTTGTTATTAAAAAAGCATAAAGATGAGCATCCGTAAATATATATTTTAGTACTCCTTCTTTATCTTTTAAATCTGCTTGTAAGCTTGTAATATCAAACTTTTGAACATTAAATTGATAATAGGTTTTATTTCGCAGTTTTATTGAATCTTGAAGTTTGATTAAATCATTTTTCAAGTCGTAAACTTTATCCTGCCACAACGATTTTTTGTCTTCTGAATCTTCTTTAATATCAATTAAAGCCTTTTGATAAAAATTGAGTTGCGCTTTAATATGATCTTCTTTGCTAATAAAGTTTTCTGGAATTTTTAATTGTTGTCGTTGGCTGTTAAATACAAATTTAGACCATGTTAATTTTGAGCCGTTACTTTCAATAGTGTTCAAAATTTCAGATAACAAACTCGTATCATCAGATTGTTCCAAAGCGACTTTTAATAAACCGTCATTTATGGCATTATAATTTGTAAATAAGCTCTCATTATAACGTTGACCTAAGTATAATTGATTGTAAATTTCAGAAGCCATCATGTAGCGATACGTTGCTTTTTCTAGATCTGCTTTTTTATCTTCTTGCTTATATAGCTCAAAATAAAAATCACCCATAGCTAAAAAACCAGCGATAGTTTCAAAGGAAATTAACGGTTTTAAATGTTCTATTTTTAAATCATCAATGTCATTATTAGAGTTATTCAATAACATAAAAGCATTATCAAAATAACGTTTAGAAGCTAGTTTCTGATGTAAGGCTTGTGCTGTTTTTGCTCTTAGAATTGCTAACTTAAATTGACTCGAAGTCTCTTCTTCCTCTTTAATTTCTTCCAAGTCATTTATTACAACTAGGGCGTCATTAAATTGGCGTCGCTCTAATAATAGTTCTGCTTTATATAATTTATAACCGAATGATTTAGTATAGTAAACCGTCTTATACTTATCATTAATAGCTATAGCTATATCTAACAATTTTAGTGCTTTTTCCGGATTTTTATGTGTAATAAGCGAGGCGTTAAATTTTAATGTAGAGCACAATGTATTCACTTCGAATCTCGATAATTTTTTACTAGAATCTATAGTTTTTAAAATCGAGTCTATATAAAAAACGGTCTTAAGAGTATCCTTCTTCCGAGAATAATGGAACATTAAGTCGTACCAATTCGACAATTTATCTTCGTAAATCTCCTCCTTATTTCTTAATAGAAGATTAGTTTTTGTGGTTTTAGCAATTAATCTTAATTTATCTTTTTTTAAAATGTATTCTTCAGCCTTATCAAAATCTCCATAATAAGAATACCAATAAAATAAATTACCATAACACCTGTAAAGAAAATGCTGATTATCGTTTCCATCAAGACCTTCCCAAATCGTTTTTGCTTTTAAAAGGGACTCTAATTCCTTTGTCTTTAAACCCAAATACCTATACTCTACAGCAATATTATTGTAGGCTTGGGCCACATCAGTATTGTTTTCTCCAATAACAGTTTTATATAAATCGAGTGAGGTTTGGTAATTTTCTACGGCTTTAGAATAATCACCTAGTTTGCTATGAATAAATCCAATATCATAAATTAAATCCACAAAGGATTTATCTTTATTAGAAAGTGTGTCTTTTAAGACTTCATAACCCAATTGCGCTTGCTCTAAAGCATGCTGCCAATTCCCTAAATAAGCAGTTTGATGATATATTCGGTTTTGAATTTGGTACTGAAATATTCTATCTGGATGCTTGTCTCTACTATATAAATCCCTAGCACTTATAGCCGATTGTAAAGCACTATCTAGATATTGCTCCCGAACCTTTTTAGTGATTATCTTATCTACATTATGGTAATCATAACTCTTAAATTCCATACTCGCGGAATAGGTATGAAAATATTTAGCCTTTAAATACGTTTGATAATCTTCTGAAGCACTATTTTGAGTTTGAATCGCCTGCTTTCTAACCAATAAAGCTTGGTCATACTCCCCTTTTATATGTAAAGAATCGGCAAGAATTGTAAAAGCATCTTTTTGGTAACTATTTTGTGAATATCCCAAAGATAAGGACAGAACAAATAAATAGATAAAAATGCAGGGTTTCATTATCTTGGTTAATTTGCCTTAAATTTAAACAATTAACCTATTGAAATAATGCCTTTTATCTTATAAATACAGACTATAAATAAAACGAAGAATGTTGCATACTTATTTCAACAATTTCTTATCAGCTTCTCCTTCAATCTTCAAAGCTGAATAATCCAATTTCCACCCTATGGTTTCCACTAAATTTTCAATAAGACGAATGGCTTCTAAAGCCTCTTGTTTAGCAATATTATACAGCCCACTTTCTGGAACTTTATCTATAATATGTGCTTTTGCTTTGGTATGCAAATCTGTTAGATCCGCAGCTTCAAACCGATTAAACATACCGTCTTTTTTGTCATAATAATTGATGTCACTTTCAATAGAAAGCACTTCAGGTTGCGGAAAATGAGATAACACTACGGTTTTTGTTTTAGCATTTGAACTCATTTCAATTTTACTTAAATCAAAGCCAACATGTGCTTTTGCTTTAATAACAACTAAGGCCTTTTTTCGACTAGAAATAAGTTTTAAAAATTTAGCTTTAACATCTTCGTAATGATAGATTTCTGCAAAATCACCTTCTACCGTTACAAACTTACACACCCTTTTTATTTTATCTAAAAGTAAAATGGATTGCTCATTAGTAACTTTCTTGGTTTTCCATTGTTTATATATGGTAACCAAACCTAAGGTTACTAAAATACTAATGATAATTATAAAAAATGTTTCCATGCGTCTTTAAATATATGACACTTGCATAAAGCTAATGTCACATGTAAATTAGTCTATTACTTTATATAAAATTGGTTTACTCGGACTAGCATCATTCTCAAATGGTGCAATTTGAAGGTTCAACATATAACAACCATCACTAATTTTATTAGACACGTATATAAATTCTGTTATTGTAGCATCTAGTCGTAGTTTCCCTCTTGTATTCCAAAACGCATTGTGTGCTAAAAGTTCACCGTTATCTTGCTCCTTATCTACACTTGGTAAATCTATGAGCAAATGTTTTATACCTTTAGATTTTAGATATTCGGCTGCATCTTCTAATAAATAGGTTGGATTTGTATTTGAGTATTGTTTAGTGTGTTTTTCACGCGTATTGGGCATGGTTCTAATCACAATAGCTTCACGTTTTTTATTTCCTAATGCAAACTGTAATTGTTTTCTCGAAATTACATAATCTTCACCTTGCTTTTCTGGCGCAACTGTTACCACTTCAGCCAAGAAGAAAAACTGTTTTAAATGTTGGTTTATAGAATATACTTTTTCTGTAATATGACCAACCGTTTCGGTATGTGTGCCGTGCGAATGTGGATTAAAAGTAATGGTATTAAAATTGACTACAGCACCATCGGCTACACTAATTGTTTCTCCATCTATAATTTCTGGCACTATCTTAGGCGGATCTAAATACCAGGCGTTTACATTATTTGGCTTCCCCGTTAGAGGTATTGAAATATCTAAAGGCTTAGATAAATCTATGACTCTTTTTTTCGATTTGAATTGTATTGTTGCTAACACGCTTAGTTGATTTTAAATAATTCGCTGGCAATACCATCACACAAGAACTGTCCTTTTTTTGTGACGCGTAAATGCCCATCATCAATATACAATAATTGTTGATTTATAAAAATTTCTGATTGCTCAATTAAGTAATCCTTAAAAAGGATACCAAAGTCACTTTCAACTTTATTAAATGAAACCCCCCAAATAGTTCGTAAACCTGTCATTACATATTCATTGTACTGATCTGTTTGTGTTAACGTTTCTATTTCTATTGGCAACTCGTTTTGCTGAATTGCTTTAATATATTTTGAATTATTACTCACATTCCAGCCTCGTTGTTTCCCATTAAATGAATGGGCCGAAGGTCCGATTCCTAAATAAGATTTTCCTTGCCAATAGGCTGAATTGTTCTTGCTGAAAAAACCTTCTTTTCCAAAATTAGACAATTCATAATGAACAAATCCTGAAGACTCTAATTTAGCTTTCAAAAGATGAAATTGCTCATGCGCTTGCTCATCATCTACATTATCAATAATTCCTTTTTTAATGAATGACGCTAAAGCTGTTTTTGGCTCAACGGTTAAGGCATAACTTGAAATATGGGGCACGCCAAAACTTAAAGCCATTTCTATATTCGCTAACCATTGCGCATTTGAAGCTCCTGGTATGCCGTAAATTAAATCTAAAGAAATGTTATCGAAATGCTTCGTTGCTTCTTCTAAACACGATTTTGCTTCATTAGCATTGTGTGCACGATTCATCAGTTTTAAATCCGATTCAAAGAAAGATTGAATGCCGATAGACAACCGATTGATTGGACTCTTGGAGAGTGCTATGATGCGCTCTTTAGATAAATCATCCGGATTGGCTTCAAGCGTAATTTCTGGGTTGTCAGAAACCTTGTAATTTTTATAAACTGAATCTATTATAAATTGTAATTCATCATTCGATAATAAGCTCGGTGTTCCACCTCCAAAATAAATAGTTTCTACGCTGGAATTTTTGAATTCATCTTTACGAAGTTCTAATTCTTTGGCTAAGGCACTAATAAGATCCCCTTTTTTCTTCATGGACGTCGAAAAATGAAAGTCGCAATAATGACATGCTTGTTTGCAGAATGGTATGTGGATGTATATGCCGCTCATATTAGTTTTCAGTATTCAGTCGCAGTTTGCAGTCGGTTGCACTCAAATTTTTTCTTATTCTTCAAATAAGTCATATAACGTTGAAATCCTTAAATCGCAATACATTTTCATGAAATTAAAATAAAGCATATCAAATTGACTTCCATAAATTTCTCGTCTTGTTTCCCAAGATTCATACGCTGGGAATTTGAGTTTAAATTGCTCTTCAACAAAAGTTTCCCAAAGTTTCTCTGAGGCTTCAAAAGAAGCCATAAATATTGATTCCGTTTTATTTATAATTTTTAATTCAAGAATTAATGAATCTTTAATTTTTTGAGATTGATACCAATTTTCGTGAGCAATATCATTCATTTCAACTTGTCCTTGACTAAAACTCAAAAGCGACTGACTGAATATTAAAAGTAAGATAATGACTCTCATTTACTATTTTTTACTGAATATTATGACTACCTATTTCTTAACGCGGTCTTCATTCTGCTTCACAAAAGCAGACCATCCAGAATAACTTTTACCGACCTCAACGCGTCCTTCGTTATAAAAATGACAAACTGCAGCTGCCAAACCATCCATAGAATCCAAGTTTTTTGGTAATTCTTTAAGTCCTAACATACTTTGCAACATTTTAGCGACTTGCTCTTTGCTGGCATTTCCATTTCCGGTAATAGCCATTTTAATTTTTTTTGGAGCATACTCTGTAATAGGCACTTCGCGAGACAAGCCTGCTGCCATAGCAACACCTTGTGCGCGTCCTAATTTGAGCATACTTTGTACGTTTTTACCAAAGAAAGGAGCTTCAATAGCTATTTCGTCTGGATGATAGGTATCTATAAGTTCTATGGTACGTTCAAAAATGAGTTTGAGCTTAAGATAATGATCATCATACTTTTTTAGCATGAGTTCATTAAGTTGCAGAAATTCCATTTTTTTACCTACAACTTTTATGAGTCCAAAACCCATAATTGTAGTTCCTGGATCTATGCCCAAAATAATTTTTTCTTTACTCATGTTTTTAATCGCAAAACTGGCAACCACTTAATGAAACTGCCAAGCCAAAGGTAAGATTAAATACACTGCCATTAAAAGCACCTAAACCACTTAATACCGGGTCATATTTATCTAAAGATGTTAAACCGTACAAATAAGCAACATCTGTATATACAGAAACTTTTTCGTTTATTGCATAATGCACTTCTATACCTCCTAATAGGTTTACAAAGGTTTGTTTATTATCACGTAATGTTCCTAATGGTTTTACAAACGCCACACCTGGTCCGGCATGTGCAACGGTGCGCAATCTACTTGGCAAAAAACCAATATATTCTGAAGGATCAAAAACAAATTGAGCGTTTATTCTTGAATAGTTAATTTTAAATTCTGGTGTGTCGTCAGCATTTTTAAAACGGTTAAATCCATAATCTAATTTTACTCCATATTGACGAGTTAGCATGTGCTGAATTCCTAAATTAACTGTTGGAAAATTCACAGACTTAGCATAAGACCCTTTTACAAATCCGTCTGTTGTTGGATAATTTACTCCAACTGCAAACATAGCTTTCCATTGTGCAGTGTCTTTTAGTTGCGCCTGGCTATTAAACGTTATAAAAACGATAACAAAAAAGATAAGGTATTGTTTAAAATAGTATTGCATCTGTTAGTTTTTGATTTTATTTGTAGTATGCGTTACAATGTACCTCACAAAATTAAACAATTCTTCTTTGTACTTCTTAAGTTGAGTATTGTAGTTGGTGCAGTTTATTTTATTTATTATAAAATTGTTGAAAACGAAAATTTAGAATTCAACAAATTTGTTGCTTTTTTGAAAGAAAATGACGTTTTTTCATTAAAAAATAGCATTATTTTAATTGTTTTAAGCAGTTTTAATTGGTTTTTTGAAATTCTAAAATGGAAACATTTAGTATACATTGTGAAACCCATTTCTTTTAAATCAGCTTTAGAACAGAGTTTAGGTGGTTTAACAGCGTCGTTAATAACTCCAAATCGTATTGGAGATTATGGTGCTAAAGCCATTTACTACACTAAACGATTTAGAACAAAAATAGTATTACTCAACCTATTAGGGAATATGGCACAGATGACCATAACGACGCTTTTGGGCGCTATTGGTTTACTGCTTTTTATAAACCATTATCCCATTGCTCTTAACTATTATAAAATAGTAGGTGTCGGAATCCTAATTATAATACTTGGATTGTTAGTGTTCTTTGGCATAACCCAAAAACGCTTTAAAATAAAAGGGTTTTCAGTCTCTTTTATAATCGATTTCATAAAATCTATTACTTTAAAAGCGCATGGTATAAATCTGTCAATCTCCTTAATTAGATACCTTATATTTTCATTTCAATTTTATTATTTGTTAACATTGTTAGGCGTTGAGATTACATATTACGATGCCATGGTGATCATAACGAGTATGTATTTACTGGCCTCAATTGTGCCTACTATTTCAATTTTTGATGTCGTGGTAAAAGGCAGCATCGCTGTATTTTTGTTTAGTTATATTGACATTAATGAGTTCATCATTTTATCCGTTACAAGCTTAATGTGGCTACTCAATTTTGTAATTCCAAGTATCTTTGGTAGTTATTTTGTACTTAACTTTAGACTTCCAAAACCTGTAGAATAATGCTAACCTTTATGATTATTTTTATCATCATTACGTATCTATTTATTATAGGTTGGTTGAGCTATGGCTTTGATAAGGTTGATGATTTTAGAGTACAAGATTTATCGCCTAAAACGAAATTCTCAGTGATCGTTCCGTTTAGAAATGAAGCTAAAAACCTCCCCAAATTATTAGATTCTATTTCAAAATTGAATTATCCAAAATCGATGTTCGAAGTTATTTTGGTTGATGATGATTCTGAAGATGGTTCGGCTTCCATAATTGATAGGCTAATTAAAGATAAATCTGTAGACTTTGCTCAACTTGATATGCTCGTTATTACAAATAAAAGAGCATCAAACTCACCAAAAAAAGACGCTATAACTTCAGCCATTAAAGTTTCAAAATATGATTGGATTGTGACTACCGATGCCGATTGTATACTACCTAAATATTGGCTCGATACTTTTGATGAATGCATTAAATTAAAAAATTCAAATTGTATAGTTGCTCCGGTAACATATCACGGAAAAATGACATTTTTAAATCGCTTTCAAACTCTAGATTTTTTAAGCCTACAAGGTGCAACTATTGGTGGTTTTGGTATTAAGAAACCTTTGATGTGTAATGGTGCTAATTTCGCCTATCTTAAGTCCCTATTTATTTCTCTCAGAGGTTTTGAAGGCAACGACACTATCGCTAGTGGAGACGATGTATTTCTTCTTGAAAAACTCACAGCGTACGATGCAGAAAGCGTGCATTATCTAAAATCTAGTAACGCAATCGTGACTACAAACCCTGCCGAAAACACTAAAAATTTAATACAGCAACGTTTGCGTTGGGCTTCAAAAACAAGCCAAAATAAGAACTGGTTTACTAAATTAGTTGGATTAGTGGTTTTGTTAGGAAATTTGGTTTGTTTAGGATTGCTACCTGCCGTTTATTTCAATATTATAACACTGAAAATCGCTTTGGCATTATTTATTATTAAAGGCTGCATCGACTTCTTATTGTTATTTAAAACAGCGCGCTTTTTTAAACAAGACAACCTTCTTGTGTCCTACTTATTTTCGAGTATCATCTATCCATTTTTTTGTGTAAGTATTGTTTTTCTTTCGTTCTTTAAATCTTATGAATGGAAAAATAGAACTTTTAAAGTGTAAGTTCCTTCAAAATAAAAAAGACTAATTAATACGTACAATCACGGGTAACTCAAAAGCGGTAGTGACTTGCTGATTTCTTTTAATGGCTGGGTATATTTTAGGAACACCTTTTAAACTGCGACGTAGAAGACTGTCAATTTCTGGAATTTCCTGAATAGTTTCAGGATGAATTTTAATAGATTCTACTTCTAAAAATCCTGTTTTATCAATCTTTATTTTTAGAGTAATCGTATCATTAACGTCATTAGAAACAACTAAGTTTTGTGCTTTTAAAAATTCATTCACACTACTAATTAAGGTATTTTGAAAACATACTTTCCGATCTTCTTTTTCGGTCAAAGAATCGCAATTACTAAACATAGGATAGGTATCTACCTCATTCCAATTAAAAGTTTGCAGCTCCTCCTCAAGTAGATCTTCAGGATAGACTTTCTTCTTTTCAAAATAATTGCAAGAGGTTGCAAAAAGCAAGATTAAAAGACAAACAATTCGATTCATTACTAGTGTTATGATAGCGAAAAGTACGATATTTTATTCAAAACCATGCTAGTCAGCTTCGCTTTTAGATTGTAGCGTTACATCAATGTATTGATTTTAATTTTTATGAAGAATTTTACTCGCCTTCTAAAAACTTTTCTTGCTTTAATTCTTTGAGTCGGCCTTCAGCATAGCCCAAAAATGGACTTTTTGTATTCTTTTCAATAAATTGCTCATACATCTTAATTTTACTACCAGTATCAGCATAATATTCATCTTTGGTTCTAAGTATATAAAACTCGGACATTATATTAGAAGGATCTTCTTTTAAAGATTTTTGAAACGCTTTAATCGCTTGATCATATTTTTTCTGGCGATTAAAAATAGTACCTAAACGTTGGTACTCATCTGAAAGTGGAACATCTTTTAATAATAAAGCCTTTGTGATATACTCTTCAGCCATTTCAAAATCACTTAAACTCTGGTAATACGCACCGATAACAAACATGGCATTCGCATCGTTTGGGCTATATTTTAAAGCTTGTTTCCTGTGAAAAATAGCATCTTTATAATCTGAATTTTGCGCATAACTCAAACTTAATTTTTCATGTATAAATTCAGACTTTTCACCTAAATCCAACAATTTATTAAACCAAACAACGGCATGCGTATAATATTCTTGATGGTAATAGGTTTGCGCTTTTAAACTGATAAGCTCAACATTATTTCCATAACTTTCTAAACCGCGATCTATATAACCATGTGCCTCTACAAAATTTCGTTTCATCAAATGATGTTTCGAGATCTTAAAAATAGCTTTTTGGTGCGTTTCATCAAGTTCAAAAGTTTTTTGAAATTGTTGCAATGCTGTGGTGTCTTTTTGCTTCTCTAAAACCACACCTAGTTCATAATAGTAATTGGGGTTTAAACTATCGGATGCAATTAAGTTTAAGAATAACTGATTAGCGTCTTTATATTGTTTTGTTCTGGCTAATAATTTGGCATACTCGTATTGTATCAGAAGGTCATCTGCATTGGCTTGTATTGCTTTTTCATAATTATTTATAGCTTCACCATAGTTACCTATGGCCATATATGCTTTTGCAATATCATCGTAAACGGCATCTAGATTGGCAAGTGTTATATACGTCTCAATGGCTTTGGAATAATTACCATTAACATAAAGACGGTCTGCTTCCTCTTTTATATTTTGAGCATTTAAATTGAAAGCAAAAACACAACACAAAAACCCTAAAATTAATTTCATAAGCAATAACTAGTCTTTTTTAGAATCATGAATTTGAAAAACAATTGGTAAAGCATACGATACAGCTACATCTTCACCTCCTTTTTTTGCAGGAGTAAAATTTGGTAATAAGTTTAAAACTCTAATCGTTTCCGTTTCCAATTTTGGATGTGGTCCTCTGGCAGTAATGCTAGTAACATGTCCTGTTTTATCTATTATAAACTGTGCGTAAATTCGTTTTTGACCTGCTGCTAAACCTAAAGAATTTGCTAAATTGGTATCAAAATTTTTACCAACTAGCTTATTAATAGCGCTAGCTAAACAATCTTTTTGTTCCGCATCGTTAGAAATAGATTTACAATCGGGATGAATGGGTGCGATTTCTACCTCACTAAAAGGAATTGCTCCGTTTAAACGCTTCTTTTTAGCGGCTATGCTTTCTTCTGCATACTTTTCCATATCTTTAATTGACAACACCTTTTTATTGGTCTTTAATTCATTAATTTGTTGATTTAACTGCTCAATAATTGGATTTTTATCTGTGGAATTCTTTAAAATACTATCGCGCTTAGCAACCAATTCATTATATTCTTGCGAATTAGCATCTCCTTGAACCTGAAAAACAATTGGTATAGAAAAAGGAACGACAACTAATTTTCCTTTTTGTTTCCCTGGAATAAACTGAGGCAATGTCGCTATAACACGTTTGGCTTCTATTTCTAATTCTGGACTTGGACCTCTAGCAACAATATGTTTAACAGTACCATCTTTATCAACTTTAAATTGTACAAAAACACGTTTTCTACCAGGACTCAAACTATCTCCAATACTTGTATTAAAGTTTTTAGCAATGTGCTTGTTCACAAAACTATTAAAACAGTCTTTTCGATCTTTATTACTTTCTAAATCTTGACAATCAATTGTGGTTGGTGTTTCTTCTACTACAGAGAATGGGACTTCTACAATTTCAACCTCTTCTTTAATTATTTCGACACCATCATTTGAAATATATGAATCTAATACTAAAGTTGACCTACCGTCTGTTACTACGAGTTTATTAAAAAAATCGTCGTTTTCTAATTGTTTCAATAACCCATTATAACGTTTAGTTTCTTCTACTGTTTTGTTTGCTGTATCTTCAACATAAAGTTTTAAAATGCCATCTTGGGTGTTTGATTCCCATCGTTCTTTTTCTGCTTTTGTGTTTTTAAACGCTTTAAAGTCCTCATAAGTTTCAAACTTATCTAATCGCATTAAACTTACAGTATTAATATCTTTCTGAGTTAGTGTACCTTCTTCTGATTTTCTCTGAATAATATCATCGGAAATATATTGTCCGTAAGCTTTCATTTTTAAAAACTCTGTTCTCGAAGGCAAATATTTTATTATGTCGTAGTTTTTAAACCCAGCAAAATTAGAAATATCAAAAAACGTCGTGCCATTTTTTTTCATGGTGACTATCTTGTCGTAATACTTTTTAATTAATTCTGCATCTGTTAACTCTTGATCAACCAAGGTTTCTTGAGAGTCTATCTTTTGCTGCGCTCTAACCTCAGTAGATGTATAAATCAACATTCCAAAAACCATAGGAATTAATAGTGCATACTTAAGAAGATGAAGCTGTTTTGATTTTGATTTTTGTAACATAGCGATTCGTTTTTTGATTAATGATTTATTGAAAAATGTATTAGTAAAAGACACCTGATTAACATCTAATACCTGATTGAGTAAAGTTGTATAATATTCTGCTTTTCCACTTTGCTTTACAGCTTTGGCATCGGCAATATATTCGTGCAGTTCTTTAATTCTATTTTGATAGATGTAGACTAAAGGATTAAACCAGAATACAACTCTAAGCATTTCGAAAAACAATAAATCTACCGTATGATATTCTTCAATATGTACCAACTCGTGTTTATAAATCGTTGGTTTTTCAGACTCTGAAATATGTTCTCCTAAAAATATGGTGTTGAAAAATGAAAATGCAGCGCTACTTTTTATGAGCTTAACAATAAGAACATTGCCTTTCCAACGTTTAGGGTTTTTATGTTTTAACCAATATAATTTGGTGATTTTAGCTAGAAAAATCAATGATGCTATCGCGATACCCGTAACTGCTATTATTTGCCAAATTGGTGTTTGTGGCTGCTCTAAAATAATACCAGCTAATTCTGCCGTTTGAATGTCGTAAACCGTTGGTGCTTTTGTACCAATAAATACTTCTGGCAAATGAATAACCATATCTTTTGTGGCCATCGTTTTTAGTTGAGGAAATTTAAGAAATGGTAATACAAGCGCTAATACAGACGTAATTATTAAGTAAGCTCTATTGTAATTAAAGAAGGTTTCTCGCTTTAAAAACAAATCGTATATCAATAAAAACAAGGCTTGAAATGCGATAATTTGAAGAATAGAATACAGCATAATTATTTAATTTGTTACTATTTAATTTGATAATGCTCTTATTGAACCTTGTAAATTATGTACAGTTCAATTTTTAAAACAAAAGATCTACTGCGGTTTGTTTTTATTAATTTCATCGAGTAAGACTTCAATGTCTTTAACATCAACATCATTTTTCTGAACAAAAAACGACACCATACTTTTAAAAGACCCTTGAAAATAATTATCTACTAATTTATTTATGGATTGGTTACTATAAGATTCCTTAGCAACTATAGGAAAGTACACATGGCCTTTTCCTTTTTTCTCATAGTTAACAAAACCCTTACTTTCTAAAATTCTTACAATTGTAGACACCGTATTATAAGCTGGCTTAGGCTCTGGTAACATTGCAATTATAGATTTTACATTGGCTTTTTTAAGCAGCCATAAGGTTTGCATAATTTCCTCTTCTGCTTTTGTTAATTGCTTCATAGCACTCCCTTTTTTAGATTAACTCATCACAAATATAACTAAATAATTAGTTTCAACTAATTATTTAGTTGTATAATTGTAACAATAGCTTACTTATTGCGTCCTATTATTGAATTTAATTTTTTAATATGGAACTATTTTTAGTGTGTATCGCACTGCTTTTAATGATATTAGGTATCCTTGGCAGTTTTCTTCCGGTCCTGCCCGGACCATTAACGAGTTGGGCTGGCCTTTTGGTGCTTCATTTTACGGAGGGCGTAGAATTGAGTCAAACGTTTTTAATAGTTACCCTTTTAGTCGCAATTTTTATTTATGTCTTAGATTATATTATTCCCGCCATAGGCACTAAAAAATTTGGAGGTAGTAAAGCCGGAATGATTGGTACAACCTTAGGTTTAATTATTGGTTTGTTCTCACCTATTCCCTTTGGAATTATAATTGGTCCTTTTATTGGTGCCCTTATTGGAGAATTGATACATCGCAATGATTTTAACAAAGCATTAAAAGCTGCTTTTGGGTCATTTTTAGGATTTATAGCCTCTACCTTTTTAAAATTTATTGTGGCTATAATTTATTTAGGCTTTTTTATTGTAAAATTATCGGAACATAATGCAAGTTGGTATTAACTTGTTTCGAAGTTGCTATAATAGAAAAAAACCTAGCCACATACTATGTGATTAGGTTTAATTTTCTTGCTATTAATTCAACAATTACTTAATAAGGGATTAATTAACTCTTGCTGACAGGTGTAAATATATTGAAGTCAATTAACTTTTTGCTGTGGTAAAACCGTACACTTACTGTGGTAAAACCGTAGTTTCCTTATTTAACAGTAGCTTCAAAGGTTTTAAAAACTGTGAAAAATGCTATATTTTTTGCTTTTTTTTTACAAATAGCCCTTTTCTCGTGCTTCTTTTAGCAAGCTTTCATCTTTTCCGTCTTCAATAGAGAACAATATTTTAAGCTGTTTTTTACGTTTTTCAATGGCACTTGTAGAAATGTCGATATACTCATTTAGACTTTTAGTTTTTACACCTTGAGACAATAAATGGAGGATTTTTCGATTTATATCATCGACATAAATATCACTCGAAATTCTTTTTTTAGTATAATTGCTAACGGTACTACTATAATAAGGTGGCGATTTTAAAATTTGCTGAAAACCATCAGCCAATTCCATAGACGTTAAATCACTTTTAATTAGAAAACCATCAGGATCAATCTCCTTAATAATATTATGAATTCTAAACGTCTCGTTAAACATAGTAAGAATTACGATCTTAGCTCTTGGCATTAAACGCTTTGCCAATAATGCTAAATCTTCTCCAGAGGCATATCTACCATCTTCTGAACCCGGTAAACTAATATCAAAAAAGCAAACATCATATGGATATTTTTTTGATTCCCGCTCAATCATTATGACAGCAGTATCACAATTGTTTGCCGTATCTATATATAGAGTTTGATTGTCTTGCTTTGTTGCCATCAACACATTTTGGTAGCCTTCTAAAATAATTGGATGGTCGTCTACCATTAAAATTTTGATGTGTTCCATGTGAAATTAATTTGTATAGGGGATTTTTACATTAACTGTTGTACCAGTACCGGATTGCGACGTAAAGTTTATAGTGCCGTTGATATCACTTACTCGAGAACTCATGTTTTTTAAACCAATGCCTTTTTTACTTTTTGATGTATCAAAGCCAGAGCCGTCGTCTACAATATCCAAGCAAATTAAGTCTTTTTCTAGTGAAATACAAACTGAAATAACTTTAGCATTAGCATGTTTATATATATTTTGCATAGACTCTTGAATGATTCTATAAATATTTATTTTTATTTTATTAGCCACTAATTCCCAATGAATATCATCGGTGTAATCAAATTCATGTTCTAAATTATAAGCTTGAGTTTGGTTCTCAATGAGTTCGGTTACTATATCTATAAAACTAGATCCTGAAATAAAATCGGTATTTAACTCGTGTGATATTTTTCGGATGTCATGTTCTATCGTTTTAAGCTGACTAATATATTTTGCCCGCGTCATCATCGCCTCTTTTCCTTCATTAAAATTAATACTATCTAGACTTAAACGCACTCCAAAAAGCCCGCCTAAAACTCCATCGTGCAACTCTTTTGACACTCTTGTTTTTTCCTTCGCCCTAGCTTCATCTACTTTATCTTGCTGACCTAGCATTAGGTTATAGATATCTTCGTTTGCTTTTTGCTGTACTTGAATTAACTTTAACTTTCTATTCTTTGCACGTTGGGAAATTAAGATATAAACTAATATTGCCGTGACTAAAAGACCAATAGATAAGATTAGTAAATATAAATTCTCTTTAGATATTTGCTTATTTTCCGCTACTAATTGATCTGTCTCAAGTTCAATTCTAGCGAATTTATTTCCAACGTTTCGTTCTACGTATAATAAACTATCTGTAAGTTTTATGTGATCTCTAAGATACCTTTTGCCTTCTTCTCCTTCTTTTAACTCGGAGAGTAGAACCATGGATTCTAATAAGATATCAGTTGACGATATTTTCTTTGCTAAATCATAAGCCTTAACTGCATATTTTAAAGTAGAATCTTTAACCTTTAAATGTTTATAAAATTTTGACAAATCAATTGTTACAGCTAGTTTAACAATGTCATAATCAAGATCAGTACTAATTTCATATGCTTCATAGAACATATTACTTATTTTATCATAATCCTTATGTCCGGCAAGTATTTTAGTATATGCGAGATTATCAATAATTAATGGATAGAATGCTGGGTCTTCCACTTCGTAAACTGGTCTTAATTCAATCAGTTCATTAAAAAGCTCAATAGCTTTTTCATAATTCTGCAACTTAATATATACATTAGCTTGATTATGAAATGAATTGGTTTTGTTATACTCACCATTCCTCATCTCATTAGCGATATCAATGGCTTTACTATGATATTCTAACGCCTCAGTATAACGCCCTAGATGTGCTGATATTAAACCCAATAGATTATTAATAATCCAAATATCATCTAAAATGGATTCTGTTTTTGGCAAGGTATTGAATAATCGTAATGCTTTAATTGCATTTTCCTCACTGCTTATATATACTTTTTCCTTAACCTGAATGTGGGCAATAGAACTATATAATGTTGCTACTAATTCTGTATTTCCTAACTCATCATAATATTTTAAAGCTCCTCTATAGTAAAAGAATGCACTATCATACTGAACATCATAATGCTGCTTGGCAATACCGATATTAAAATTAGCTACAGCCAATGCCAATGTATCAGATAATTTATAAGCCAAGCGTAAATTCCTTATATTCTGTTGTTGCCACAGATCAGTTTGACCTAACACATCATACAAAATCCCTAAACTTCTTCCACTTTTAAGGACCGTACTATCTTGAGACGTTTTTCGTGATAACTCAATAGCTTTTTTAGCATAGACAACCCTTAAACTATCAGATAAATTATCATCAAACGAAAGGGCTCTCAACTTAAAAATACTATCGAATTGGTTAGAATCGTGATTTTGAGAAAATGCGTTTCCAAACAAGAATAAACAAATTAAACCAAGGCAAATACGCATCCAAACGAAGTAATTAATTAATCAATCAAATATATACTAAAATATCAAAACTATATTTTAATTATCGTTGGGATTTAGGAGAATACAAAAAGCCCACTCAATGAGTGGGCTCTGAAATCTTATTAAATAAAGCTTTATACTATCCTTGAGTCTTTATTTTTATCTTAGTCTTATCATGTGCCAATAGGTCATAACTAGGTTTTTCTTTGTAAGTAGGTTCTTCATTATTAACTGCTACGTTTTCTGATTGGATTCCAGATACCGTTAATAATAAAACAGCTAGTAATGCAAAAGTAATTTTTAGGGTTTTCATACGTATTATATTTAGGGTTAAAATTTAGTCAATATCAAAATCGGTAACGCTAGGCGATACACAGAGGGAAGGGAATGGATCATTAACTATTTTAGGGAAACCTAAAACAATACTAAAACTTAAAACGAGGGACGTTTTTTAGGCAATTTCTTGCCCGTAGTAAAATGGATTAAAATTCTTCTTTTTAAGCGTTTTCAAAACCTAATCAGAACTGCAAATATAAACGTATTTTTGTAAATTCCTAATAAAACCTCGATTAAACGCTTTTATTACCCGATTAAAAGCATTTTTACTGTTCATAACTTGTTGAAAACTTGAGTCCTAGTTAACATTATTGCTTTGTTAATTTTTCTAAGTTTTTATTATTTAAATTGACTCATAAAAAAAAAGTGCCACAATTTCTTGCGGCACTTTTTTATTGTTGATTAACAACATGTATCAGACACCAATTTCTCGATAAAATGACATGTGTAGCTTACCAACTATCCACTAAAACAAAAAAGCATCCCAATCTTCTTATTCAGAAAGAAAGGAAAGCTTCTCATTGGAATACCAAATCACTTTGGTAAACTACTTCCAAGATTCCTCTTGGAACAACACAACGTCTTTATATTGCTTAAAAAAAGCCTCAATTTCTTGAAGCTTCTTTTTACAATTTTAGCGGTCTGGACGGGACTCGAACCCGCGACCTTCGCCGTGACAGGGCGACATTCTAACCAGCTGAACTACCAGACCGTTGCTTAATTGCGAGTGCAAATATACATCGCATTTTTAATTTGACAAACAAAAAACAAAAAAAATAAAAAATATTTTAAATAAATTTTTGTCGCTCTATCATATAGGTCGTTAATATACTATCAAATCCAGCATTAATATCGACCTCTACATACTTAATTCTGTACTGCCCACACTTTAGTTTTAAGTCTGTAAAGTAGTCTTTTACAGCTTTTTCATAATTCTCTTTGATGTTATCTGCGTACAAATTTATATGGTCTCCAGTCTCTACATCGATAAATCGTTTTGGCCTATTATCAAAATCAAAAGTTTGTTCTTTTTCTTTATCAAAAACATGAAATAAGACCACTTCATGCTTATTATGCTTTAAATGTCGCAACGCTTCGAACAGTTTTTCGTCATCTTCGGACGTTTGAAACATATCCGTAAACACAAAAATTAAGGATCGACGATGAATTTTTTCTGCAATCTGATGTAAATACTTATACGTTTCTGTTGTTTTAGTCTCGGGTTTAGAAATTACAGCATCACTTAATTTATGCAATAACATTTGATGATGACGCTCACTACCCTTTTCAGGGGAATAGAAATCATAATTATCACTATATATACTTAAGCCAACAGCATCGCGCTGCTTTTTAAGAATATGCATCAAGGAGGCACTTGCAAGTGCCGAGAATGCGATTTTATTAAGATTGTCTATGGCAGTCCCAGCCGTTTCAGGATAATGCATAGAACGGCTATTATCTAATATAATATGGCAACGCAAATTGGTTTCCTCATCATAACGCTTGGTATACAAACGGTCCGTTTTTGCATATAACTTCCAATCAATATGCCTGGTGCTTTCACCCGGATTATAAATCTTATGCTCGGCAAACTCTGCAGAAAACCCATGAAACGGACTTTTATGCATACCAGAAATAAAGCCTTCAACGACTTGCTTCGCTAACAATTCGAGATTTTTAAAACCTCCTGTTTTATTGAGTTCTTGTTGTAAATCCATCAGTTACCGAAACTAAAAAAGGTTTGCCGTATAGGCAAACCTTTTATCATTTCTTTTAGAGTATTGACTACAAAAGTGCGTCAATAGCGTCAGAGTATGCTTTTTTAGGTGCAACTCCTACTTGGCGACCAACAACTTCACCTCCTTGAAAAACCAATACTGTAGGTATATTTCTTACACCATACTTAGCAGCAAATTCTTGGTTTGCATCAACATCTACCTTACCAACTACAGCTTTACCTTCGTATTCTGTACTGATTTCGTCAATGATTGGTCCAACCATACGACAAGGTCCACACCAAGCAGCCCAAAAATCGACTACTACAGGTTTGTCACTCTTTAATACTGTCTCTTCAAAATTTGCATCTGTTATTTCTAATGCCATAATGTTTATTTTTTAAATATATTGTACTTCGTTTTCTATGCACCCTTCACGGATGTAATTGCAAAATTAGTCAAAATATTTGGCAAACCTTACAATGGCTGTATATGTTTTGGTTATAGCCACATAGACGACTTATATATATAATTTTTGGCGTGCATAAAACAGGCGCTCCATTATATTTTTTTTGCTTTTAATTTCGACTTCACTCAATAATCAAAGCAAAAAAGAATGCCACTGCCATCCTTTGCGTAGGCATATTTGGTTTTGTTAGATCACATATTAAAGTTCTTGATGCTTTAAATTCTTTTGATGAGATTCCTGCTTTCGCAGGAATTCATTAATTCAACTTATAAATTATATCATGCTCCTTCAAACTATTTAAAAGCTGTTGCGAAATTTTAACTTTATTTTTACGGCTTGGCATCTGTACTTTTATCTTTTCAGCATTATCATAGACCACAAAATTTAAGGTTTGATTGCCTTCGTGAAATTTTATTAAGTCGTACAACACAGAAACTGTTTCCTTTTCTAAATCTTTAATATTTAATTGAATCGATAACTTTTTAGCATAGGTATCCATCACATCATGCAACAATTGGAAACTATTAAACTGAATCCTTGGATCTCCTTTTTTACCTGTGTCTCTGTTTACCCAACCTTCGCGTACAAAGGCTCTGACATACACAAAAGAGTTAATGACAAAGAAGTGTCTAAACTTTAAATAATCTTCTCCAAAAATTCGAAATTCAAAACTATCGGTATAATCTTCAATGGTGAAAATAGCCCAACCTTTACCTTGTTTACTCACACGATGTTGCACATCGGTGACAACGCCACCAAAAGTAACTTCCTTATTTACAATAGACTCCAAATCATTAAAATGCGCTACGACTCCGTTGCAAAAGGTTTTCATTTCAATATTAAAATCATCGAGTGGATGACCAGAAATATAAATCCCAACCACTTCACGTTCTCGCGATAATTTCTCCATCGTTCCCCAATCTTCACATGGAGGTACAATAGGTTCTGCAATCTGAACATCACTTGCCGCACCAAATAAACTGACTTGCGCCGAGTTTTCATTTTCCTGATGTTTGGCTCCATATTTAACTGCTTTTTCTAAAAAGCTGACACCATCACCTTCGTCTGCAAAGTATTGCGCTCTGTGTGTATCTGCCCAACAATCAAAACCACCAGCATTCGCTAGTCCTTCAAAAGCTCTTTTATTGGCAGCACGCAAATCAATACGTTTGGCAAAATCGAAGATAGATTTATAGTGTCCATCTTCTTTTCTGTTTTCTACAATCGTTTGAACAGCTCCATGACCAACACCTTTTATCGCTCCCATTCCGAAACGAACAGCATTATCTTTATTTACTGAAAACTTATAAAAACTTTCATTAACATCGGGTCCTAAAACTGGTAAGCGCATCCGTTTACATTCTTCCATAAAGAAGGTAATGGATTTAATATCATTCATGTTATTGGATAATACCGCAGCCATATATTCTGCTGGGTAATGCGCTTTTAAATACGCGGTTTGGTAAGCAATCCATGCATAACATGTAGAGTGCGATTTGTTAAAGGCGTAACTCGCAAAAGCTTCCCAATCCTTCCAAATTTTTTCTAACTTTTTAGCGTCTAAACCTTTTGCACTTGCTTGTTCAATGAATTTTGGTTTCATCTTATCTAAAACTGCAATCTGCTTTTTACCCATTGCCTTTCTCAAGACATCGGCTTCACCTTTGGTAAAGTCTGCCAATTTTTGAGACAGTAGCATTACTTGCTCTTGGTACACCGTAATTCCGTAGGTTTCCTTAAGGTATTCTTCCATTTCTGGTAAATCGTACACAATCTCTTCATCACCATGTTTACGCGCAATGAAACTTGGAATATATTCCATCGGACCAGGACGATACAAGGCGTTCATGGCAATTAAATCATCAAAAACCGTAGGTTTAAGATTCTTCATGTGTTT
Source organism: Winogradskyella thalassocola (assembly GCF_900099995.1). Classification (GTDB taxonomy): domain Bacteria; phylum Bacteroidota; class Bacteroidia; order Flavobacteriales; family Flavobacteriaceae; genus Winogradskyella; species Winogradskyella thalassocola. The sequence goes on along the minus strand of NZ_FNCZ01000001.1, from coordinate 1,039,893 downwards.
TTGCATGCCAGGCGATTCATACTGAAACACACCAACCGTTTCCCCACGCTGGAATAACTCGTACGTTGGCACATCATCTAAAGGAAAATTCTCCGGATCGAGTAAAATATCGTGCTTGGCTTTTACAAGTTTAACCGTATCCTTAATTAAGGTTAACGTTTTTAATCCCAAGAAATCCATCTTCAACAGCCCTGCATCCTCTACAACAGAGTTATCAAATTGGGTAACATATAAATCGGAATCTTTAGCCAGCGCAACAGGCACATAATTGGTAATATCTCCCGGTGTGATGATTACACCACAAGCGTGAATCCCTGTGTTACGAACCGAACCTTCTAAAATTCTTGCTTGGTTGATGGTTTCGGCTTGTAAATCATCACCATCAGAAATATTAAGTAATTCATTAATTTTCTCTAAATCTTCAGCTCTAAATTTACTGGCTAATTCCTTTTCCGAAAGCCCAAATATCTTGCCTAGTTTAGACATCAGCGGAATTAACTTCGCAATATGGTCGGCTTCATTTAATGGTAAATCTAAAACTCTGGCGGTATCTCTAATGGAGGATTTTGCAGCCATTGTTCCATAAGTAATAATCTGCGCTACTTGGTTAGAACCGTATTTATCAATTACATATTGCATTACGCGACCGCGACCTTCATCATCAAAATCGATATCAATATCGGGCATACTTACACGATCTGGATTTAAGAAACGCTCAAAAAGTAAATCGTATTTAATAGGATCAATATTGGTAATCCATAAACAATAGGCAACCACCGAACCTGCTGCAGATCCACGACCAGGACCAACGGAAACATCCATTTTTCGGGCTTCGCGAATGAAATCTTCTACAATTAGGAAATAACCTGGATATCCTGTTTTTTCAATAACGCTTAACTCAAAATCGAGACGTTCTTCAATGGCTGGTGTAATCTCACCATAACGTATTTTGGCACCTTTGTAGGTTAAATGTCTTAGAAATGCATTTTCTCCACGTTTACCGCTATCGGCGATATCTTCTTCAAATTTAAATTCTTCAGGAATATCGAAAGCAGGCAATAATACAGGTCGCGCTAATTCATAAGGCTCAATCTTATCAACTACTTCTTGAATATTTACAATCGCTTCTGGCACATCTCTAAAGAGTGCTTTCATTTCTTCTGAAGACTTAAAGTAATATTCCTGATTTGGTAAACCGTAACGATAACCACGACCACGACCAATTGGTGTCGCCTGTTTTTCACCATCTTTTACACACAATAAAATATCGTGCGCATTGGCATTTTCTTGATCGACGTAATAGGTATTATTGGTAGCGACCAATTTAACATCATGCTTTTTTGCCAATTGAATTAATACCGGATTCACCCGATTTTCATCCTCTTGGTTATGACGCATTATTTCAATATATAAATCATCTTGAAACGTTTCTTTCCACCACAATAAGGCTTCTTCCGCTTGATTCTCACCAACATTTAAAACCTTACTTGGTACTTCACCATAAAGGTTTCCGGTTAAGCAGATTAAATCTTCTTTGTACTGTTCAATCAATTTTTTATCAACTCTTGGTACATAATAAAAACCATCCGTAAAGGCCGCAGATGATAATTTTGCCAAATTGTGATAGCCCTTTTTATTCTTAGCCATCAATACAATTTGATACCCATTATCTTTTCTGGTTTTATCTGCGTGATTTTCGCATACAAAAAACTCACAACCGATAATTGGTTTCATGATTTTGCCTTTCTTTTCTAACCCGGCTTCTTCTGCTTGTTTGTGTTGCGCTTTTACGCCTTTATTATGATTGGAAACTGCAGTCACAAAGTGAAAGGCTCCCATCATATTTCCGTGATCCGTCATAGCGACTGCTGGCATATTTTCTCTAGCAGCTGCAGCCACTAAATCTTTAACACTAATCGTCGATTGAAGAATGGAATACTGTGAATGGTTATGTAAGTGTGCAAAATCAACATCTTTAATTTGCGATGCCGCTTCTTTATCAATGGTTACGGGTACCGCTTGTTCCTTTTGAAGGCGCGCGTTAATCTTAGCACTTTCTTTTTGTAGGTTGATGTGTTTTAAACCAATAAGCTGAATTTCCGCAGGATTTTCTTGAGTGAAATTCTCAAAATATTCTGGCTCTACATCTAACTGCTCTTTGGTGTATTGTTTACGTCTTATTAATTCTAAAAAACAACGTGTCGTTGCTTCAACATCGGCTGTAGCATTGTGAGCTTCAGAAAATGGTTTATTAAATAAGTACTCATGTAATTCCGTTAAGGTTGGCAATTTAAACTTCCCGTAACGTCCTCCTGGTAATTGACACAAGTTTGCGGTGTGTTCTGTACAGGTATCTAAAACTGGTAATTCCTGAAGTGGATTTGTGACGTTTTCGCGTACAAACTCCGCTCCCATAATATTTAAATCGAACTTTACATTTTGCCCGACAACAAATTTAGTTTTAGCTAAAGCTGCATTAAATTTCTCTAAAACTTCAGAAAGTGGCACACCTTGTTCTTGCGCTAATTCAGTTGAAATACCATGAATTTTCTCAGCATCATACGGAATATTAAAGCCTTCTGGTTTTACCAAATAGTCTTCGTGTTCAATACAATTCCCCATACCATCATGCAATTGCCAAGCAATCTGAATACATCTTGGCCAATTATCAGTATCGGTAATCGGTGCATCCCAGCGTTTTGGTAATCCTGTGGTTTCGGTATCGAATATTAAGTACATGCGTTGTTCTGTCGTTTATTATTAAATTGTGTGTTTTTACTGCAAGGACACTAAAGTGTATTACACTTATAATCAGCAAAAAATACAATTATAGTCTTCAAAAAGTTAGCTTATAAAATTACATAGAATTTGAACTTTTCTGAAATGAAATTGCAAAGAGTTTTGAACATAAAAAAAAGCGTCACTCATAATGAGTAACGCTTCAATATTTTTGAACAATTTCGAATTTATGCTTGCAAATAATCTGGTACTCCGTCACCATCTGTATCAACCGCATCATCAGGATTACCGTCTCCATTTGGATCAGCGTTTTCGTTTATGGTTAACAATGTATCTCCGTCATCATCATTATCTAAATAATCTACATCACCATCACCATCGGTGTCTATAGGATTTCCGTCTGCATCTTTACCTTCATACTGCGTTAATATGCCATCACCATCATCATCGTTGTCTAAATAATTAGCCACACCGTCTCCATCGGTATCATCATTATCAAGATTGCCATCACCATTAAAATCTTCATAGGCATCAGGTACACCATCTCCGTCGGCATCACCACAATCTAAACCATCAATTTTAGTCTGAATACTACCATCTGCATCACCACAAATTTCTATTTGCTCTAGTAAGTAAAGTAAATACTGTGCGCACTTTTCGTTATAATTACCAATAGTTGCCGTGACATATTGTGAATTTGCTTCTACAACATTTGCTGTAGCAATCTCACAAGATATTTGACAGTCATCTAAACCATCAATTATAGCTTGTAAAGATCCATCAGAATCCCCACAATACGTACGTTGATTTGTTAAAGCTTCGGAATACGCACTACATGCCGCTAAATAAGCCGCGCTATTTACGAATTCTAAATCTGAAGAGAATGTAGCTTCATAAGCCAACAATGCAATATCGGAAGCCATTTCGACATCCATACAAGTTATTGGGTTTGTTGGAAACTCACCAGAAATTAAAGGCACCTTATAAAAAATACCATTCGTAAATCCTACCGAATTTAATCCAGAAGCATCAAAAGCTAAAAATCTATAAGTTCCTGTGAAGGTTTTATTGACGACATCTATTTCTTCAATAGTTATCTCACCTAACTCTGGATATATTGAAACACTTTCATCTGGTTTATTGTTCGTAGAAAATGTGGTCCCAAAGCCATCAATATATTGTGCTTCAATAACATCTATATCACCGACAATAAAAGTTGATTCGATTACAGATGGCACGGTAAGTTTAACAGTCTCAGCACTATTAGTTCCTGTAATGGTTAAAAATCCATTAACACCAATACTTGCAGAAAAGCCTTTAGCTCTCCAAAGTTGATTCTCACGATCTCCCTGAAAAGCAGGTGTGTTAAACTGCACTTCATCACCACAGCTGAATACTGTTAAAAAAACAAGAGATAAGAGGATTAGTTTTTTCATCATTTAAAAATGTCTTTTATCTATGCTCCAAATATAACGAAACATGAATGTCAAAAGTATAATAATTTTTAATAATCAGCGTAACTCTACTTTTTCTTTTAGCTAAAGTGAACTTCTTGTTAGTTAAAATGATTTATAACAGCGATATATAAAAAATTATAGTATCTTTGCGCCCTCATTAATAACAGAGGTCGAGAACCTCATTAATTAATTATTATGCCTGTAAAAATTAGATTACAAAGACACGGTAAAAAAGGAAAGCCTTATTACTGGATCGTAGCAGCGGATTCTCGCGCTAAAAGAGATGGTAAATACCTAGAAAAATTAGGTGCTTACAATCCAAACACAAATCCTGCAACTATTGAATTAAATGTTGACGGAGCTGTACAATGGTTACAAAATGGTGCACAACCAACTGACACTGCAAAAGCAATTTTATCTTATAAAGGAGCAATGCTAAAAAATCATTTAGCTGGTGGAGTTAGAAAAGGCGCATTAACTGAAGAGCAAGCAGAATCAAAATTCAACGCTTGGTTAGAAGAAAAAGCAGCTAAAGTTGAAGCAAAAACTGATGGCTTATCTAAAGCTGATGCAGATGCTAAAGCTAAAGCATTAGAAGCTGAAAAAGCTGTAAATGAAGCACGTATTGCTGCAGCAGCGCCAGTTGTTGAAGAAGAAGTAGCAGAAGAAGTTGCAACTGAAGAAACAGCAGCTAACGAAGAAGAATAAAAAAATTATTTTTTATACTTTTAACCCAGACTATTTTAGTCTGGGTTTTTTTATACCAAAATGTCGCATCCAGCACAGTCGAGATGTATGTAGTATGTGACATTTATATGTTTCTCGACTGTGCACAAACTGACAACACACGAAAATGAAAAAAGAAGACTGTTTTTATTTAGGGAAAATTGTATCAAAATACAGCTTTAAAGGCGAACTTCTCGCGAAGTTAGATACAGACGAACCCGATTTATATGATAATCTTGAAGCTATATTTATAGATCTGAGAGGAAACTTGGTGCCTTTCTTTGTGGAATCATCACAATTACATAAATCGGATTTACTACGTCTAAAATTTGAAGACGTCGATACTGAAGCTGATGCTGATTCTTTAATAAAAACCGAATTATACTTGCCTTTAGATTTACTTCCTAAACTTGAAGGTGATAAATTTTATTTCCATGAAGTTATAGGGTTCACAATTAAAGACACCAATTTTGGAGAAGTAGGTATTCTTCAAAGCATAAATGACACCACAGCCCAATCTTTATTCGAAATAGATAGAGATGGCATTGAAATCTTAATTCCTATGAATGATGAATTTATCGTTAAGGTAGATCGGGAAAATAAAACCATTGAGGTCGATACTCCTGAAGGGTTGATTGATTTGTATCTCGAAGAATAATGAGTTCTCTTCCTTTCAAATTCAAAGAATTTACAGTCCATCAAGATCGTTGTGCTATGAAAATTGGTACAGACGGAGTGTTACTTGGCGCTTGGACGTCTGTTGATAAAAATCCATTCTCTGTTTTAGATATTGGAGCCGGAACCGGAGTTTTAGCCTTAATGATTGCACAGCGAAGCTATGCTGAAAACATCGAAGCTTTAGAAATTGATGCAGATGCTTATGAGCAATGTTCCGAGAATTTTGAAAACTCACCTTGGGCAGATCGCTTATTTTGCTACCATGCATCTTTATTAGAATTTGTTGAAGAAATAGAAGACACCTACGACCTCATCATTTGCAATCCACCATTTTATACGGAAGATTACAAAACGGATAATGACGCAAGAGATCTAGCTCGTTTTAACGATGCCATGCCTTTTGATCATTTAATTTATGCTGTTGCGAATTTACTTTCAAACGATGGTGTTTTCACTGTTGTAATTCCTTCTAAAGAAGAAATTAAATTTACAGATTTAGCTTTAAAAGCCGGTTTGCATCTTAATCGCTCACTTCATGTTAAAGGCAATCCTGAAGCCGATGTTAAACGTAGTCTGTTAGAGTATTCTTTTCATAACTCAGAAATTGAACATTCAGAATTAATTATTGAAACAGCTCGTCATCAATACACAGAAGATTACATTAATCTCACCAAAGATTTTTATTTGAAAATGTAAATCTATTGTTGGGCAATGCTATCGTTTTCGTTACTTTTGTTAAACTTATAAAATAACACCTTCTGTTTTGATATATTCTCAAAATTAGAAGTTATAAATAACAAAATTAGAATGAAACCAGATTTATTCGAAGCACCAGATTATTATAATCTTGATGAATTACTTACAGAAGAGCACAAGTTAGTGCGCGATGCTGCAAGAGAATGGGTAAAACGCGACGTCTCTCCTATCATTGAAGAGTATGCTCAAAAAGCAGAATTTCCAACTCAGATCGTTAAAGGATTAGCAGAAATTGGAGCTTTTGGCCCTTACATTCCTGAAGAATATGGAGGAGCCGGATTAGACCAAATTTCTTATGGTTTAATAATGCAAGAAATTGAACGTGGAGATTCAGGCGTACGAAGTACAGCGTCTGTACAATCCTCTTTAGTGATGTATCCTATATGGAAATACGGTAATGAAGAGCAACGCCAAAAATACTTACCAAAATTAGCTTCTGGCGAATGGATTGGCTCTTTTGGTTTAACAGAACCAGATCATGGTTCTAATCCTGGAGGCATGGTGACCAATTTTAAAGACATGGGAGATCATTATCTTTTAAATGGTGCAAAAATGTGGATTAGTAATTCCCCTTTTTGTAACGTTGCTGTCGTATGGGCAAAAGATGAAAGCGGTCGTATTCACGGTTTAATCGTAGAACGTGGCATGGAAGGTTTCTCTACACCAGAAACACATAACAAATGGTCACTAAGAGCTTCTGCAACTGGCGAACTTATTTTTGATAATGTAAAAGTGCCTAAAGAAAATTTATTACCAAACAAATCTGGATTAGGCGCACCATTAGGTTGTTTAGATTCCGCACGTTTTGGTATTGCTTGGGGAGCGATTGGAGCTGCAATGGACTGTTACGATACAGCGTTGCGTTATAGTAAAGAACGTATGCAATTTGGAAAGCCGATTGGACAATTTCAACTACAACAGAAGAAATTAGCCGAAATGATTACCGAAATCACCAAAGCCCAATTATTAGCGTGGAGACTTGGTGTAATGCGTGAAAACGGTACAGCAACATCGGCACAAATATCTATGGCAAAACGAAATAATGTAGATATGGCTTTAACTATTGCTCGCGATGCTAGACAAATGTTAGGTGGTATGGGAATTAGTGGTGAATACTCTATTATGAGACACATGATGAACCTTGAAAGTGTAGTAACTTACGAAGGTACTCACGACATTCATTTATTAATTACAGGATTAGATGTTACGGGTTTAAATGCCTTTAAGTAAGAATAAAATTGGTGAATTATAGAGGCTTAAACCTTAAATTAAGCCTTTATAATTTTCTAAAACTGATATTCGACAGCTTTTTTAATTCCTCTGAAGCCTAAATTTGCATTGAATAAATTACTAGTAACATTCAATAGCACATATCAGTATGGAAGACACAAGACAGGAGCTCATTCAATTTATCAACTTACAATTAGCCTCTATAGGGCAACCAACATATAAAGACGCAGAACATAGCAAAGAAAAATTCTGTGACCCTAAATTCGAGGTATTATCACAAGGATTAATAAGAAGTCTACGAGAAAAATCAAGACTTTTAGCGAGCCATCTTTGTCCTGCAGATTCAAGAATTCAAAATTTTATAGACGATTATTTAAAAGATATTTCAATCGACAAATCGTTTGTACTTCCAAATAACACATTAATTCTATCGAGAAAAGGACAAGCTAGAGAAGCTAGTTTACCACCAGATGGTACTTCTTTTGAAAGCGATTTGGTGACATCAAAACGTCTTAAGCAAGGTATCTTAAACAATCCTTTACATGATAAAAGAACAACGAAAGGTACCTTTCATATTGTAGAAGGACCACTGCCGGTTCCGTTAGATAAGAAAGAAGTACCCAGAGTAGTTTTAGCTCACTTTTTACACGCAGCCTTCACACCTCCAAATGATTTAAAAACACTTCCTTTTACTTCAAATCAGACAGAGAAAGCTCAAACTATGGTTTCTATGTTATTGAGACCTGTAGTGTGCCCAGAAGTAAAAGGTGTTATTGAAGAAAAATCATTGGAAGTACGTTTTTTTGCACCAGGTACTTTAGTGAGCAATTTAGATTTTGTAGAATCTATTTTTGGTAATGCAGGAGATCCTAATTTAGCACATAATGATGCTGCCTTAGATCCAGAGCACTGGACAGGCCATACTGGCTGTATCATTCTTGCTCCTCAATTGTTAAAGCTTAAAAAGAAAGATGTAGGTTTACCTCATTATAATGATGCAACAGACCGTCAGAAAAAAGATGGAATGTGTTGGCAAAATGAACACGAACTTTATAATGAAGGGAGTGCATTTAAAATAACATGTAGAGATGATAGAGGTGTTGTTGTAACCATTATTGCTGATAATTATTATGGCTATTCAAAAAAAGAAATAAAAACACAAATCAGTTATTCTGCAAACCTATTTGGATTAGCTGAAGAAGAGCATGCTGGTGGAGCTATAGCTTATGCTAGACGTGTTATGGGAGAAACCGTAAATTGTAACGACTATTCTACATATTACGGATTAGACCAAACTTTTGAAGAGGTTAAAACCCTATTAGCAGACAAGATTGAGGTAAAACCTGAAAATTATGCCATAGACAAAAATTATCCAAATTTAGTTTATATACCAGAATCATCTTATTTTAACACGGCTACCAATAGTATCACATGGAATTATAAAGGTAACGAACAAAAGTTAACCTTATCTCCTTTTAAAACTTACATCCATCCTTCTGGTAATAAATTAAGATTAGAAAAACACAAGTCTATCAATCTTTGGCGTATGATAGAGACTTATCCAGAAGGCGTATTCTGCCATAAGCCTTGCACAGTTTCAGGAGGTGGTAAGTCTGAGATTTCTAAATCAATGCAAAACGCTATTACTTATAGCCCGTTTAACATTCATAATATTGATGAAGATTTTAAGAAAGCGGATGAAATCATTGAATTTAACTACTCAACACGATGGAAAGTTAAAGATCCTAATAGACCAATTTCAAGATCCTTTTTAAGCGAAAAAAGAACTTTGGGATCTGTTGTTAAATTACTGACACCAAATGAAGAAAATTCAGATGAGTTTAATGAATTTTTAAATAACATTCCTGTACATATTCGTTCATTAGTATTATTTGTAAAACGATTATTTAGACAAGCTCATGGCGCTAACCTTAACTGGAAAGACATGATGTCTGTTGAATTTATAAATGGTGTAAAAGGAACCTCTTTAATTTATAACCACACACCAGTTGTTGGTAGTTATGTTAGAATTGGTTTTAATCAAGACGGTAACTGGATGCTCAATAAATTACGTTCAGATTTCGCCGCATGTGAAAAGATTCAAACTGAAGATGATATAACAGCATCCATAACACTACCAAAAGAACGTTTTAAGAATTTAAATAAAGAGTACACCAACCAAAGTGTTAAAGTGCTAACTAATTGCGAAGCGCATTTATTCCAAAGACCAGATGAAGCTATTGTAAGAGGTTATGATAAGCTTGCGGAATTAGATATTATCTCTGATGGTAGATTCTTAACAAATTACGAAATGTTGTCTAAAAAAGATGCTATTGCCATCTATGAGGATACCATCAATTACGATAAATACACACAACCAGTTAAAGATTTTATCAAAGAAATTATTGATTCTGAAGATGAGGATGTACAGTTTGTTTTACCATCTCATCCAAGAATTGTAGATGGAGAACCTACTAAAAATCCACGTTATTTAGAACCAAATAAGGTTTATAATGAAACTGAAGCTACTTACATTTCGGATGTAGGAGTTCGTTTATGTAGAAGAATTAAACCTCAGGACCCAGTAATACATGTGGTAAATGCTGTGTTGCCCGGAAGAAGGAATAACCCAGCAGACAGAGAGGCTGGTATTAGACCATTGGCTGTATACAACCCAATCCATTATCAAGAAACTCCAGAACTATTTATGGACTTTATCTGTAGTTTAACAGGTAAATCTCCATCAACTACTGGAGCAGGATCTGAAGGTGCATTGACAAAAGCTCCATTTAATATGTTGACTCCAACAACAGATTTAAACAACGCTTTATTATCACATATCCTAACAGAATCTAACGGTTTTAGTACTGCTGCTGGTTATGTTGGTGCAGAAAATAAAATAGACCACGATGTTAGTTTATTAATCCCTGAAATTTGGGCTAGAATGGCACCAGAAGACAGAGATCCTAAAAACCTAATTGAAAATGGCTCCTTAGAAAAACTTGAAGACTTTGAATATAAAGGTGAAAACGTATTGGCGAGTCGTTTGGGCTATAGAATTACCAAGACCTTCTCGTTACTATGTTTAAACAGAATTTTTGATGAACCTACAGCCGTATTTAATGAGCGCATGTTGAAACCAGAATTACAAAATTTAGATGATTTTGTAGATGGAATCAAAAATATAGTTGAAGCACAACAGAAAGTAGCATTAAATTATTTTGAAGATGGAAGTATTGAAGCCGCTATTCCACCCTTAAAGATTCTATTGAATATTATGGCATATGGTCATTATGAAGGTAAAGACATTAGCTCCCCTGACTTAAGACAGTATTTTGATAGAAGTTATGTTATAAATGCTGACTGGTATAAAGAAAGATTAGTCTTAAAACAAGAAAAGGACATTCAGTATTATGCTTCACAGATAGACTATTTAGAATCTTTTATTAAAAGTTCACACAATGATATTTTAACAGAAGAGCTGCAATTAAACACACGTTTAGAGCATACTAAAAAATCATTGAATGAGGCTAAATCACCAGAGTATTTAACCCATTTGGTAGGTACAATTGGAAGAGATCTTTTATATAAAAGTTAAACTCATCAAATATATTAAGCATTTTGAATTAATTTAAGGCAACAGTCTTACTCAAATAAAGTATTACCCTTTTGAAATGCTTCTCTTAAACGGGAAGCATTTTATTCAACTAAAAACATCAACCTCAAAATAGAACCAACACATCGTTTTAATCGTATATTGTAGTATATGAAAAGATTTTATCAAACTATTTTTTATGGATTATTGCTATTATTAGCTTCTTGCACTAGCGATGATATTGCTATCGTTGAAGAAGACGTTGAAGAAATCATTGAAGAAATTATTGATGACGACGACATAACAATCGCTGCAACCTATAATATCCTAGCACTCGGAGACAGTTATACCATTGGTCAAAGTGTGTGTGAAACCTGTCGTTTCCCAGAACAATTGAAGAGTAATTTAATTTCAGAGTTTACTGATGAAGATTCTTTTATCCTTAAAATTATTGCACAAACTGGTTGGACAACGAACAACTTAATTAATGCCATATTTAATGATAATCCTTCAAACAATTATGATTTAGTAACCCTTTTAATCGGCGTGAACAATCAATACCAAAATAAGCCTTTTTCTACTTATGAAACTGAGTTTCCATTACTAGTTTCAACGGCGATCCAATTAGCTAAAAATGACAAATCCAATGTTATAGTGGTTTCTATACCAGATTATGCTTATACCCCTTTTGGGCAAAATTATGGTAACCCTCAAAATACGTCATCAGAAATAGACCAATATAATGCATTTGCTGAAAATTATTGTAACCAGCAAAACATAACGTTTGTGAATATTACAGATATTACACGCCAAGGTTTAACTAATCCAAGTTTAGTAGCTTCTGACGGCTTACATCCTTCCCAATTAGCCTATTCTATGTTCGTTCAACGCTTACTTCCTATTGCTGTCGAAAAAATTCAATAAGATTTATTACATTAGTTGAAACATTTTTCATGTCTTCTAAAACCAGATTAGATCGCGCGTATAAAAGCGCCAAACGGCTTAAGTTTAATGACTCCTCTAAGTATATATTATTTAGCGACTGCCATCGTGGAGATAATAGTTTTGCTGATGATTTTGCTAATAACCGTAATATTTACTTCCATGCTTTGCGTCATTACTATATGGAAGGCTTTAGCTATTGTGAGATTGGTGATGGTGATGAACTATGGGAAAATCTCACATTTGAAAGCATTTTTTATGCCCATAAAAATGTGTACATGCTGATGAAACAATTTCATGATGAAGACCGTTTACACATGATTTGGGGCAACCATGATATGGTGTATCGTAATCCAAAATATGTAGAAAAACATTTATCTACTTTTTTCGATCCAAAAACAGGCCATGATGAAGACTTATTTTGTGGTATTCAATATCATGAAGGTATTGTTTTAGAGCATACTGAAACTAATCAAGAATTATTTTTAACCCATGGTCACCAAGCCGATTGGTGGAATTTTCTCTTTTGGAAGTGGAGTCGATTTTTAGTTCGAATACTCTGGAAACCTCTCAACATCATGGGAATTGCAGACCCAACGAGTCCTGCCAAAAATTACACCGAACTCATTAAAATTGAGCGACGCACCAAACGTTGGATTATTGAAAACAATAATTTAATAACCATTGTTGGACATACACATCGACCACGTTTTCCTGAACCTGGAGATATTGCTTATTTTAATGATGGAAGTTGCGTACACCCAAGAAGTATTACGGGTTTAGAAATTGAAAATGGCACGATTTCATTAATTAAATGGCAAATTGTAACCACTGAAAGTGGTACTTTAAAAATTGATCGGTTTTTGTTAGAAGGACCTACGAGGTTAGCTGATTATAAAACAGACTAATTATTATGGGATTATTCGAAATGTACTTCTGGATGATCATTATTATCTGTGGCGTTCTGAATTTATTCATTATAACGACCACCGAAGATTTAAAAAATGAAAAGCGCTTTAAGACATACTTGAAAATTTCTTTTTGCGTTGGTCTTTTAGGAATAGTAATGGTTTCAATTGGTTGGAATTACCTCTGTGGGTACCAATGTTTAGTTTTTACATTCTCACCATTGATTACATTATTAGTCTGCAAAGCTGTAATGATATTATCTAAAAAGATCACAAAAAAAGAAGGTTTTCAGATTAATAAAATAAACCAATTTATTGGAAGTTATAAAATAGAACTCGCTGACGGAATTTATCAAAAAAATAATGGAGAATTAAAATATGAAAAATACTATAGGTGGTACAGCGGTTTTATAACGGTAATACCAATTATCATTTCCTTTTCACTTCTTATTCTTATTAAAGAGTGGACTTGTTGATATAATTATGAGATTCCTGCCTTCGCAGGAATTTGTTTAAGATTCAGGAGCCAACTCCACCTCTAAACCTTCCATTTCTGGTGTCATTTGGATTTGGCAACCTAAGCGACTATTATCTTTTACATTAAAAGCCTCAGAGAGCATGGCTTCTTCATCATCTTGCATTTCAGGTAATTCGGTTTCGCTTAATACATAGCATTGACAAGACGCACACATAGCCATACCTCCGCAGATGCCTATAGTGCCTTCTGGCGCTAGCTCGTAAGAACGAACGATCTCCATTAAGTTCATGGCCATATCTGTCGGAGCTTCAATTTGATGTTTAACCCCTTCTCTATCTATAATGGTAATATTTATATCTTGTTCCATAATCAGTTTCCAAGAATGCGGAAACATTCTCTTTTAAGACCTGCTAAGTCTATTTTACATTAATCAAAAGCTTTAACAACCGCCTTAGGCGCTTCTTTTCTAGAACCATCAAAACCATCAACTCCAGCAACTGTGGTGTATTTTAATACATAACGTTTTCCTGGATTAATAATTTTATAAGCAGACTGACACATTAATGTAGCTTCGTGAAAACCACAAAGAATTAATTTTAATTTCCCAGGATACGTATTGACATCTCCAATAGCAAAAATACCAGGAATATTAGTTTGATAGTCTAATGCATTATCTACCTTAATGGCATTCTTTTCTATCTCAAGTCCCCAATTTGCAATGGGTCCTAGTTTAGGAGATAATCCAAATAATGGAATAAAATGATCACATTTTACTTCAAATTCTTTTTCAATATGTTGCGCTTGTTTTACAACTATAGCTTCTACTTTATCATCACCAACAATACCTATAACCTCAGCTGGTGTAATAAGGTTTATTTTTCCTTTATTCTTTAACTCCTGTACCTTTTCAACAGAATCTAAATGCCCTCTAAATTCATTTCGTCTATGAATTAATGTCACACTTTTAGCGACATCACTTAAAAAGATACTCCAATCTAAGGCTGAATCTCCTCCTCCTGCAATCACAACATTCTTACCACGATACATTTCGGGTTCCTTAATCATGTACTCAACACCCTTATCTTCAAAATCTGCGATATTATGAATTAAAGGTTTACGAGGCTCAAAACTTCCTAATCCACCCGCAATTGCAACAACAGGAGCTTTATGTTGTGTACCCTTATTTGTGGTAACGATAAACGTACCGTCCTCTTGTTTTTCTATAGTTTCTGCACGCTCACCTAAAGTAAATCCTGGTTCGAACTGCTTACATTGCTCCATTAATTTATCCGTTAAATCACCAGCTAAGATCTCTGGGTATGCCGGAATATCATAAATTGGTTTTTTAGGATAGAGCTCTGTACATTGACCACCTTGTTGTGGTAAAGCATCAATTAAATGGCATTTTAATTTTAAAAGTCCAGCTTCAAAAACAGTAAAAAGCCCGGTTGGACCAGCACCAATAATAAGTATATCTGTTGTAATCATGAATGTAAAATTGAATACAAAACTACTAATGTCGTTTTAATCAGAATGTGATAAATGTCACATTATTTTTCAACATTAATAACTTTTTCGATTTGTGGGGCATATTTTTTAATGGTCATCTCAACACCAGACTTTAAAGTCATCTGATTAACACTACACGATGTGCAGGCCCCTACAAGTTGTACTTTTACAAACTTACCATCGTCAATAGATAATAAATTAATATCGCCTCCATCACTTTGCAGAAATGGACGGATTTCATCCAATGCTTTTTCTACGTTTAATCTAAGTTCTTCTGTGCTCATTTAATTTTTTTTAACAGCAGAGCAACCTGCCATTGTTGTAATTTTTATCGCTTCCGTAGCTGGTAATGCATCATTCCTATTAACTACTTGTTGAACCACGTCTCGCGTAATCGTTTCAAAAGCTGATTCGATAGGAGTTCCTGTTTGCATTGCTGCTGGACGTCCTAAATCACCTGCTTCTCTTATACTTTGAATCAATGGCACTTCACCTAAAAACGGTACGTCTAAATCTTCTGCTAAATGCTTCGCTCCTTCTTTACCAAATATATAGTATTTATTCTCTGGAAGTTCTGCTGGTGTAAAATACGCCATGTTTTCTATAATACCCAAAACAGGTACATTAATACTATCTTGTTGAAACATCGCCACTCCTTTCTTAGCATCTGCTAAAGCGACATTTTGCGGTGTACTTACTACAACAGCACCTGTAATAGGCAATGCTTGCATAATACTTAGGTGAATATCTCCTGTTCCTGGAGGTAAATCAATTAACATAAAGTCTAATTCTCCCCAAGCCGCATCAAATATCATTTGGTTTAAAGCTTTAGAAGCCATTGGTCCTCTCCAAATAACGGCTTGATCTGGTTTTGTAAAAAATCCGATAGATAATACTTTAACTCCGTAATTTTCTACAGGTTTCATCTTCGATTTACCATCAATGGTTACAGATAGTGGGCGTTCATTTGCAACATCGAACATAATTGGAATAGATGGCCCGTATATATCGGCATCTAAAACGCCAACTTTAAAACCCATCTTAGCCAAAGTTACAGCCAAATTTGCGGTTACTGTAGATTTACCTACGCCACCTTTACCAGAAGCAACAGCTATAATATTTTGAATACCAGGAATCGCTTTTCCTTTAATTTCATTTTTAGGTTGTGCTGCTTGAGCATCAACTTTTACATTGACTTTTATCTTCGCTTTTTCATAAACTTCTCTATGAATAGTTTGCAAAATTTCAACTTCTGTTTTTTTACGTGCTTGTAAACTTGGATTTTTTATGGTGATATCTACGATGACTTCATCTGCAAAAGTAACGACGTTAGTTACCGCTCCACTGTCGACCATATTTTCGCCTTCACCAGGTGCTGTTATGGTTTTAAGAGCGTTTAGGATATCTTGTTTTATTAGTTTCATATCGTTTAAAGACTTAAGAACATGGAGACTCGAATAAAGACTCGCGTTTTTTCTTATTAAGATTAATTCTAAACGCAAAGGTACTTAGAATAGTTTAGAATTTGAACTAGATAAATTGAATTGATTAATGCTGGAATTCGATTTTTAAATGGGATAGCAGATTCGTAAATATTTTTGAATTTGAACCAAATCAGGAAATAAGAGCATTCTCCTTAATTTTCACTATACCATATTTAGACTAACAATTATAACCGCCTTACAATTCCTTAGCAGGATCCCAATAAATAGTCTCTAAGTTCTGAATTTGATTTTCTACAACCTCAATGCCTTCATTTTCTAAAAGCTGTTGCATAAGATTGGTACCTTCAAAATGGTGCTTTCCTGTTAAGAGTCCCTTTCTATTTACAACTCTATGTGCTGGTATATCTTTTCCGCGAGAACCATTCATGGCATAACCTACAATTCTGGCGCTTTTTCCTGCACCTAAATATTTAGCAATGGCTCCGTAGCTAGTAACTCTTCCATAAGGAATTTTCTTAGCTACTTCGTAAACCTTTTCGAAAAAACTAAGCGTTTCAGGTTGCATTTAAAATTCCTTTAAAATATTGATTAACGTAATTAATGAAACAAGTCCTGTGATAATACCGATACTTAAATTCATGCTTTTTTGAGAAGAGAAACTTCGATCTTTTATCTTATCAAAAAAGAAAATATAAAAATATAACATTACAAATGTACCCGTTGCTGCACCTGTAACGTAAGTAACAATACTTAATTTTTGAAAATCCATCCAACCAAAAGACACTAATGTAATAGTCATATAAGCTTGGTACGGAATCGGAAATATATTAAGCGCAGATAGCAGCATACCATGCAGTAGCCTGCCATGCTTACTTTTTATCTCAGTCTCTTTTTTTACTTCTTCCTCCTTAGAGGCTAAGACTAAAAAATATATGGTAATTAATACAAATATCACAAAAGCCACACGCCTTAGAATCTCTACGATATCTGAATGATTAGACAAATATCTGGCAAAAATAGCAGCCAAATATGTTTGAATGTAAACCACAATACAAACCCCTGTAGAAAACATTATACCACGACCTGCTCCTTCCTTTAAACTAATTCTTGCTGCTGTCATATTTAGCAATCCTGGTGGAATAACACCAATCATCGCTACAAAAAGTCCAAGAAAAAAAATGATCGTAATACTCAAATTTTAGTTGATTTTAAATCTAATATACGTAATTGCTTTGTCTTTCTCTAAATACTGACTTTCGTAAAAGGTTTGAATTTCAATAACTTCCTCTGGACTGCCTTCTAATTTATAAACATTATGGTTAGCATAAAGCACCTCTAAACCTAAACCATGTAGCAACCCAAGCGTATAACCATGCATAAATTCACTATCGGTCTTTAGATGCATTAATCCACCTGGTTTTAATACTTTTTTGTAGCGTTCTAAAAACTGTAGATTCGTCATTCGGTGTTTTGTCCGCTGATATTTTATTTGTGGATCCGGAAATGTAATCCAGATTTCATCGACTTCATTTTCATCAAAAACAGAATCAATAAGTTCTATTTGTGTTCTTATAAATGCTGCATTGGTAATATCTTCTTCAATCGCCGTTTTTGCCCCTCTCCAAAATCGAGCGCCCTTAATATCGATACCTATAAAGTTTTTGTTAGCATCGCGTTTTGCTAAACCAACTGTGTATTCTCCTTTACCACAACCCAATTCTAAAACCAATGGATTATCGTTTTTAAAAACTTCAGATTTCCATTTTCCTTTTAATTTATACCTCGCATCCACCAATTCTTCACGTGTTGGTTGATATACATTATGAAAGGTTTCATTTTCCCTGAAGCGTTTGAGTTTATTTTTACTTCCCACAAATTATAGATTTATTAATAATTCGGTAAAATTAAGCAAACATTTTAGGTTTACCTTTGTTAAACACAACCTAATCTACAAATTAGAAATATTAATATAAGTGAATAGCAAAAAAAGGATATTAATAGCACCACTAAATTGGGGATTAGGACATGCCACACGTTGTATTCCTATTATAAATGCATTAATTGAAAATGGTTTTGAACCCGTTATTGCTAGTGATGGTATTGCTTTAGGCTTATTAAAAAAGGAATTTCCTAAACTAAGCGCTTTTGAATTACCATCATACAATATTACGTATGCAAAAAAAGCAAATGGCTTTAAAATTAAATTAATTAAAGATTCACCTCATCTTTTAAAAACCATTAAACGCGAAAAAAAAGTTATTGAAACTTTAGTCGAAACAGAAGCTATTTCTGGTATTATTTCGGATAATAGATTTGGTGCAAGGCATAAAGCAATTCCATCTGTATTTATCACACACCAATTGCGTGTTTTAAGTGGCAATACAACATGGCTGAGTAGCAAATTACATCAAAACATAATTTCTAAGTTTAATGAATGCTGGGTTCCCGACCATATGGGTAGTACCAATTTAAGTGGCGATTTAGGCCATCCTAAGAATTATGTGGCACCTGTGAAATATTTAGGAGCATTAACACGATTAAAAAAACTAGATATAGATACAGAATACGATTTGCTTGTTTTACTTTCGGGTCCTGAACCTCAACGCACGTTTTTAGAAGAAAAACTTTTACGTGACTTAAAACATTATACTGGTAGTGTCCTCTTTATAAAAGGGAAAGTAGAATCTGAGCAGCAGAAAACGGTTATGGACCATATCGTTATTTATAATTATATGACCAGTAACGAGCTTGAAATCGCTATAAATAAAAGCGAGCTTATTTTGAGCAGATCGGGCTACACAACTATAATGGATTTAGAAAAACTTGAAAAGAAAGCTTTTTTTATACCCACTCCAGGACAATTTGAACAAGAATATTTAGCTAAAAGGTTGTGCTCTGAAGGTATTGCTCCTTATTGTATTCAAGATGATTTTGATATTAATATGCTATCTGAAATTGAAAATTTTAGTGGTTTTAAATCCCAAGAATACGAACTAAATTACAAGAAATTATTTAGTCTTTTCTAGAGTAAATGAAAACTCACTTCCGACTCCTAATTCGCTTTCTATATATATTTTTTCTTCGTGGGCTTCAATAATATGCTTTACAATAGACAACCCTAAACCAGAACCACCTTCCTTACGAGAACCGCTCTTATCTACACGATAAAAACGTTCGAACAAGCGCTGAAGATTGGCTTTTGCTATACCCTCTCCATTATCTGTAACTCTTATAATAGCTTTGTTTTTTATAAGGTTTTCTATACTAACTTCTGTAGTGCCTTTTTCGCGTCCATATTTTATAGAGTTAACGACGAGATTAGTTAAAACTTGTTGGATGCGTTCTTTATCTGCGTAAACCATGATTGGTTCTGGGTAATCAATGTCAAACGTTAAGGTAATGTGTTTCTTGGCAGATTTCATTTCAAAAAGGTCGAACACATTCTGCACCACTTTAACCATATCAAAATTTTCCTTTTCTAAACTCAAATCACCAACTTCTAGTTTGGTAATCATGTCTAAATCTTTAATAATATAGGTTAAGCGTTCGACTCCTTTAGTCGCTCTAGCTAAGTATTTTTTTCTAATTTTTTCATCTTCTACTCCACCTTCCAATAAAGTAAGCAAATAGCTTTGAACCGTAAATAGCGGTGTCTTTAATTCATGCGAAACATTGCCAATAAATTCTTTTCGATATTCTTCTCTAATTTTGAGCGTTTCAATTTCAAATTTTTTGTTTTTGGCGTATTTATCAATTTCTCTTGTTAAGGTGCCCATATCTGTCGTTATAGGCTGTGGTCTTAAACTCGTAGATTCTAAAAGTGTTAAATCGTCGTATATTTTCTTAACACGTCTGTATATAAAACGTTCAACTCTATACTGAATAATCAAAAAACAAAACGGAAAGCATATTAAAGGAAAAAAAACAAAATGCCAATTCACTATATGGTAATAATATAAAAAAAGACCCACAAGGAATGTTGTAAACAGCGTTACATATAGTGCTGTTCGCAAGGCGAATTTATAGGATTTTTTAAGAGTTTTATGTTGCATTAGTCTACAAACTTGTAACCAACACCTTTTACGGTTTTAAAGGATTTATCCCCTATTTTTTCGCGTAATTTTCTAATATGTACATCGATGGTTCTTCCGCCTACAACAACTTCATTACCCCAGACTTTATCTAGAATCTCATCGCGTTTAAAAACCTTACCTGGCTTGGTTGCTAACAAAGATAACAATTCAAATTCTTTTCTAGGCAACGCTGTTTCAATACCGTTGATGCTAATTTTATACTCTTCTTTATAGATTGTTAAATCACCAATTTCTATTACCGTTTCAACACTACTTTCAGAATGTTTTAAACGTCTAAGTAAGGCTTTCACTTTACTAATAAGAACTTTGGGCTTTATGGGTTTTGAGATATAATCATCTGCACCAGCTTCGAAACCAGCGACCTGAGAATAATCCTCACCTCTTGCGGTTAAAAACGTAATAATGGTTTCACTTAGGCTAGGCTCCTCTCTAATGCGCTCACACGCCTCAATGCCATCCATTTTTGGCATCATTACATCAATTATTATTAAATGAGGCTGGTGTTTTTTGGCTAATTTAACGGCTTCTTCACCATTTTCGCCTTTAATAACTTGATAGCCTTCAGCAGATAAATTAAAACCTACTATTTCTAAAATATCTAGGTCGTCATCAACCAATAATATCTTAATGTCTTTCTTTTTCAATTGAATTACGTTTTAAATAATGGTAAATATAAATTATATCTATGTCAACTATCTACTAATATTAAATTGATAACAATTACCTAACATTGAAATTCTAAAATCTTGACCCTAAGAAGCACCTGACATTTACCATGTTAACATATTGTAAAATGACAAGTATTAACGATTCTGATTCTAAAAATTGAGGATTTGTTGTTATATTTGTTGTCTAACTTTTTATACAATTCAATTATGAAGAAAATTTACTTTTTATTATTTACGTTAATCTCAACTTTTTCTTTTGCCCAAGGCACTGAAACATTTGATGGCTTTTCTGTAGAAGGAAATAGCTACGTTGATGGGACTTTTACAGGTCAGGATGGTTCTACTTGGACTTATTCGCAATGTAGAGCAGACTATGAAATTACTGGACAATCTATAATGATTGGAAGAAACAGAACACCTCAAGCTGAATTTAGTTCAGGATTAATTTCTGGAGGAGTTGGTACTATTAGTTTTAATTACATGCAGGCTTTTGGAACTGCTGTTAATTTAAACGTATTGGTTAATGATGTTGTCGTTGGTAATGTAACAAGTAATGCAGAGCAAGACGTTATAAAAGCATCTGGAACAATTACAGTAAACCAACCTGGTGATGTCGTAATAAAATTTATCAATGCAGAAAATAGCGCTGGTCAAGTTGCTGTTGATGATGTTGTTTGGACCGCATTTGCAGGAACAGCACCTCCAAGTATATCAATTACAAGCCCAAGTGATAATTCTGCTTTAGCACCCGGAACAACTAGTGTAAATTTATCAATTAATGTGCAAAATTTTAATGTTGGCGCAACTACTGGTGGATTTGATGGTCATATTCATTGGACAATAAATGGTACTGCTCAACCAATGAAATACGATACTAACGATGAAACTTTAACGGTTGCAGATGGTCAATCTTACACGGTTTTTATGCAACTAGTTGATAATAGCCACACTCCTATAACACCTGCTGTTAATACTACTACAACCTTTAGTGTAGCATCTATAAACCAAGTCGCTAACATTACTGAATTAAGAGCTGGTACTCTTGGCGAAACTTACGAATTAACAGGTGAGGCAATTATATCATATATCGTTACTGATGGTAATAGAAACCAAAAATATATTCAAGATGGTGGAGCTGGGATCTTAATCGATGATTCAGCAGGTATGTTAACTACTTCTTTTAGTAATGGTGATGGTATAACAGGATTAAAAGGACAGCTTACTGAATTTTCTGGAACACTTCAGTTTAATCCAAGTCAAAACATAGCTAGTGCATCTTCTACAGGTAATACTTTAACTCCAATCGTAGTTAGTGTTTCTGATCTTTTAAATAATGGAGAAAATTTTGAAAGTAGATTAATTATTATAAACAGTGCGACTTTTGCTGAGGCTGGTGTATTTACGGATAACACTAACTACAATATATCAAACGGTGCAGATGCAACCATTTGTAGAGTTGCCTTTGGTGATGAAGATTTAATTGGTACTGCTATACCTACAGGTGCTACAAGTATTACTGGTTTAGGTGGTCAATTCGGTGATGATTATCAAATTTTCCCTAGATACGCTAGTGATATTGCTGCACCATTAAGTGTAAACAACTATAATGCTAATGCATTTAGCTTATACCCTAACCCTACAAACACAGGGTCAGTTTCAATTTCTTCTTCAAATAGCGATGCTATCTCTGTGCAAGTATTTGATATTTTAGGTAAGCAAGTTAAAAACCAAACGTTAACAAACAACACGTTAAATGTTGCGAACTTAAAATCTGGTATTTACATCGTAAAAATTACTCAAAACAATACTTCTACGACTAAGAAATTAGTGATTAAGTAAGTATAAATTTTAATACCTATTAAAAGCGTCTCGAAAATTATCGAGACGCTTTTTTATTTTCCATATTTTTGCAGAATGATATCTAAAGACGCCATTTTTAATATAAATTCCAATGCCGAATTTGATGCTTTAGCTTTGGACGTTTTTAAATTTCAGTTTAAAAACAATAAAGTTTATCGTTCCTTTTGCGATTTGTTGTACAAGCATCCTTCAGACATAAAACAAGTTTCTGAAATTCCATTTTTGCCGATTCAATTTTTTAAGACTCGTGCTGTTTTAAGTTCTTCTTTACCAATTCAAAAAACATTTAGCAGCTCTGGCACTACCGGTAGTATTACGAGTAAACATTTAGTTACAGACTTAAATCTATATGAAGAGAGTTACCTAAAAGCTTTTAAACACTTTTATGGAACTATTGAAGAGTATGTGGTGTTAGCCTTATTACCTTCTTATTTAGAGCGTGATGGCTCTTCGCTGATCTATATGGTAAATGATTTAATTGAAAAATCGAACCAAACCGAAAGCGGATTTTATCTTAACAATCTTGAAGAATTAGCAAATACACTTAAAATACTTGAAGCTAAACAACAGAAAACATTACTCATTGGAGTTTCCTTTGCATTATTAGATTTGGTTGAGGCCTATCAACTCAACTTGAAGCATACCACAATCATGGAGACTGGTGGCATGAAAGGCAGACGAAAAGAAATCATCAGACAAGAATTACATCAAACCTTGCAAACCGGTTTTGGAGTCAATCAAATACATAGCGAATACGGAATGACCGAGCTTTTAAGCCAAGCCTACTCTAAAGGTAATGGTATTTTTGAATGTCCACCTTGGATGAAAATCTTAACGCGAGATACCGAAGATGCACTCACCATTCAACACCCCAACAAAACTGGAGGCATTAATGTTATTGATTTAGCCAATCTAAATTCGTGCTCATTTATTGCGACTCAAGATTTAGGTAAAGTTGATGATAATGGCAACTTTGAAATCATTGGAAGATTCGACAACTCTGATATTAGAGGTTGTAATTTAATGGCTTTGTAAGGAACTAAAATTACGTACGACTTAACAATAGCTATGAAAAAGTAAGATTTTCATTAGTTGATTGATTGGTTAGGAGTGCTCAAAATTAATTTTGGGCACTTTTTTTATGCATAAAAAAAGACCTGTCAGTTTTAAACTGACAGGTCTGAATATATTTAAAATGTATAAGTCTTAAACAACTTCTAAAATGAAGTTTGTTTTCTTTCCTCTACTAAGAATAATATACTTATCATGAATTAAATCTTCTGATGACAACATATAGTCCTCTTTTACTTTTTCTTTATTAACAGCTACCGCATTTTCCTTTAAGGCACGTCTTGCATCGCCATTAGAGCTTAAGAAATTTGTTTTCGCAGCTAATGCACCAATCATACCTAAACCCTCTTCAAATTCTGATTTTGAAATTTCAGCATGTTTCACACCTTCAAAAACATCTAAGAATAAAGCTTCTGACAATTGTTTTATTTCATTTTTAAAATCTTTACTAAACAATATTTCAGATGCTTTTACTGCATTTTCATAATCCTCTCTGTTATGTACAAAAACCGTTACTTCTTCAGCTAAACGTTTTTGTAAAACTCTAAATCCTGGATTGTCTTTATGAGCAACAATTAAAGCTTCAATCGTTTCTTTATCTAAAAACGTGAAAATTTTAATGTATTTTTCAGCATCCTCATCGGTAGAATTTAACCAAAATTGGTAAAATTTGTAAACAGATGTTTTATCTGTATCTAACCAAACATTTCCACCTTCAGACTTTCCAAATTTAGAACCATCGGCTTTTGTAATTAAAGGACAGGTCATAGCATACGCTTTTGCTTGGTCTTCACCATCATGCATACGTCTTACCAATTCTGTTCCTGTTGTTATATTTCCCCATTGGTCACTACCTCCCATTTGCAATTTACAACCCATGGTTTTATATAAATGATGAAAATCGTAACCTTGAATTAATTGGTATGTAAATTCCGTAAAACTCATACCAACATTACCCTCATCACTACTTAGACGCTTCTTTACAGAATCTTTAGCCATCATGTAATTTACAGTAATACGTTTACCAACATCTCTGGCGAAATCGATAAAGCTAAAATCTTTCATCCAGTCATAGTTATTCACTAAAACGGGAGCATTTTTTTCAGTTGAATTGAAATCTAAAAAACGAGATAACACACTTTTTATTCCTGCTACGTTATGCGCTAAAGCAACCTCATCTAACAAATTACGTTCATCACTTTTCCCAGAAGGATCACCAATCATACCCGTAGCACCACCAACTAGAGCCACAGGTTTATGACCTGCTTTTTCTAAATGAACTAATAATATTATTGGTACTAAGCTACCAATGTGTAATGAATCTGATGTAGGATCAAAACCAATATAGGCAGTAGTCATTTCACTATCTAATTGTTCTTCTGTACCTGGCATGATATCGTGTACCATTCCTCTCCAACGTAATTCTTCTACAAACTTATTTGCCATTGCTTTTTAGTTTCAAATTGATTTGCGCAAAGATAAGTTTCCACTGCTAAAGACAAAAGACAATTTTAACTCAATTTGCTTTAACAGATACTTATTAGACCTATGACGTATAAAACGAAAATTCACATTAAGAATAAAGCTTAAAAAACGTAACTTTACACAATGATTTTAGTTACAGGAGGTACAGGTTTAGTTGGTTCTCATCTACTTTTTCAACTTTTGAAAAGCGATGAACCTATACGTGCTATCTATAGACGAGAAAAAACCTTAGATCGTGTAAAAAATGTCTTCTCCTACTTTTCTTATGATGCAGAAACGCTTTTCAACAAGATTGAATGGCTTGAAGCTGATATTAATGATATTCCAAAACTTGAAGATGCTTTTAAAGATATTACACATGTTTATCATTGTGCCGCCTTTGTATCTTTTGAACCGAATAGATATAACGACTTAAGAAAAATCAATATTAAAGGTACAGCTAACATTGTTAATCTATCGATTAGTCATCAGATTAAAAAACTATGTTATGTCAGTACGATTGCAGCAATCGGACATCATAACAATCCTGAAAAACTAATAGATGAGCAAACCGATTGGAACCCAGAAAATGACAATAGTGTTTATGCGATTACCAAATATGGAGCAGAGCTTGAGGTATGGAGAGGCACGCAAGAAGGTTTAGATGCTGTTATTGTAAATCCCGGAATTATTTTAGGCGCTGGTTATTGGAATGGTGGCAGTAGCGGTAGTTTATTTAAGCGAATTTATAAGGGCATATCTTATTATAATACTGGTGTCACTGGTTATATAGATGTTTGGGATGTCGTTAGAGCCATGGAACAACTAATGCATAGTACCATTAAAAACGAAGGTTTTATTTTAGTTGCTGAAAACCTAAGTTTTAAAACCTTTTTTACAAAAACGGCAAAATATTTAGGTGTTAAACCTCCAACAAAAGAAGCAAAATCTTGGTTATTAGGAATTGCTTGGAGATTAGACTGGCTAAATCATAAGCTTTTTGGAAAACGTAGAAGTTTAGCTAAACAAGCTGCAAAATCCGCGATAAGCATCACTCATTATGATGCTTCAAAAATAAAAAACACTATCAATTTTAAATTCAAACCAATAGATACAAGTATAGAAGAAGTCAGTAAATTATTCCTTAAGAATCTTTAGGCTTCGTATTTTTCAAGTCTGTTGTATCTATAGACTTTTCAGTAGATTGTTTTGGAGTTTTTCGTTTTTCTGAAATCGAATCTCTACGTTTTTTTATAGAATCCGTTTCCTTTTTCTTTATATCTTCAAAACGCTTTTTTTCTGACTCTAGTCTTGCCTTTACGTTATCAACAATCTCTTTATACGTTTCGGTATCAAAAGCGTAATACGTGTTGCTTTCTGCAAATCGCGTACTATCTACCTTATATTTTTTTAAGATATAAACCTCTGGGTCTAAATCATTTTTTTCTAAAGTCGATCTATTAACTCCCTTTGCTGCATTCACTAGATATAAGTCGTACAGCAAATCTGTCATTTGCGCTTTTGATATTAAATTATCAGGTTTTTTTGGTTTTTTAGGACCATCACAGGCCAAAATCAAAAAACCTAATATTAATATAATACTGATTCGCTTTAACATCTTATCTATCAAAAGTTAGTCGTTGTCCTGCTTTAACGTCTAAAACATTGAAATTGTTATATACTAATTGACCGTTTACAAACGTATGTGTAATTCTGCTTTTAAAAGTGTTGCCTTCAAAAGGAGACCAACCACATTTGTAAAGAATATTACTTTTATTAACCGTCCAAGGACTTTGAGGATCTACAATTACTAAATCTGCAAAATAGCCTTCTTTAATATAACCACGTTTTTCAACGTTGAATAATATAGCCGGATTATGGCACGCTTTCTCAACGATTTTTTCTACAGAAATTTTCCCTTGATGATGCGCTTCCATCAAAGCCATTAACGCATGCTGTACTAATGGTCCGCCAGAAGGTGCAGTTGTATACTTATTATTTTTCTCTTCTAAAGTATGAGGAGCATGATCTGTAGCAATGACGTCTATTTTGTCATCTAATAACGCTTTCCAAAGTTGATCTCTATCTTTCGCTGTTTTCACGGCTGGATTCCACTTAATATGGCTTCCTTTTTTAGCATAATCTTCTTCTGAAAACATTAAGTGATGTACACAAACCTCAGCTGTAATCTTTTTGTCTTTTAATGGAATTTTATTCGAGAATAAACTTGTTTCTTTTCCCGTAGAAAGATGGAACACATGTAATCTCGCTCCTGTTTTCTTAGCTAATTCAATTGCTTTTGAAGATGATATATAACAGGCCTCTTCACTTCGGATTTTAGGATGCATTTCCATAGGAATATCATCACCATATTCCTCCTTATATTTTGCTAAGTTGGCTTTTATAGTGGCTTCATCTTCACAATGTACAGATATCACCATATCTGTACTCGAAAATATTTTTTCAATCACTTTAGGATCGTCCACGAGCATGTTACCTGTAGAAGACCCTAAAAATAGTTTTAGACCTGCAACGGTTTTAGGATCGACTTTTAAAATTTCGTCCAAATTATCATTGGTACCGCCAAACATAAACGAATAATTAGCGTAAGATGAGTTTGCCGCAATGGCAAATTTTTCTTCTAATTTTTCTACGGTTGTCGTTTGTGGATTGGTATTTGGCATCTCAATGAAAGATGTAATTCCACCAGCAATTGCTGCTCTAGATTCCGATTCTATATCTCCTTTATGTGTTAGTCCCGGCTCTCTAAAATGTACCTGGTCATCTATCATCCCTGGGAAAACATAATTCCCTTCTACATCAATAACCAATATATCAGCAGACTTTACACTAATTGAAGTATCTATCTCTTTTATAATGTTATCTTCAATAAGAATGTCTCCTTCAACAATCTTTCCTTCGTTGACAATTCTTGCGTTTTTTATGAGGGTATTTCGCTTCATGTATTTTTACTTAGCAAATAAGCTTTTTAATTTTAAACTAACTACTCCAAATATCGCTTCGGTAATAATACCTCCGCTCATTTTAGATTTTCCTTTTGTTCTATCTTTAAAAATAACTGGTATTTCTACAATTTTAAAACCTTTTTTATGGGCTTTGAATTTCATTTCAATTTGAAACGCGTAACCTACAAATTCTATTTTCTTAAGGTTTATGGCTTCTAAAACAGTTCTTTTATAGCATATAAATCCTGCTGTAGAATCCTTAACTTTCATTCGTGTTATTAATCTCACATAACGTGATGCTCCATAAGATAACAAAATACGAGACAATGGCCAATTAACAACTGTAATACCTTTTACATATCTCGATCCAACAGCGACATCTGCACCTGCAACACAAGCATTATACAACCTAGAAAGATCATCTGGATTGTGTGAAAAATCAGCATCCATTTCAAAAATGTATTGATACGATTTTTCTAAAGCCCATTCAAATCCGGCGATATAAGCGGATCCTAAACCACTTTTCTCTTTACGTTCTAACAAAAATAATTGATCCTTAAACTCTTGTTGTAAACGTTTAACCGTAACTGCCGTTTTATCTGGTGAGTTATCATCCACAATAAGTACATGGAATTCCTTTGGCTGTGAGAACACAGCTCTGATGATTGATTCTACATTTTCAATCTCATTATAGGTCGGGATTATGACAATTGCGTCAGACATTAACTCACTTTTAAACACTCTTTGGAGCGACTTTTTAGAATTTCAACAAAAATAAAGTTTTTAATGGATTATATACTGTAATTAACTTTTTTGATAGTTATGAATCGTACTTCTAATTGTAAGCTCATTTTTTTATAATTTAGCGGCATGCGAAATTATATAACACACGAGTGGTTTACCATTTTTACAATCATAGGATTGTTTACCATCGTGGTTGCTAAATATTTAAACACACTTCGCTTTAATGATTTCTTGTATGTCATTGGTAATTCTAAATACCTTAAGATTTACGCTAAGGATCAAAAATTTATAGATCAATTTGATAGCTTTCTGTTTATTAATCTTTCGTTATCGCTAAGTATTTTTATCTATTTCGCTTACAATACGTTTGTAACTCCTGTTGGATTTGAGCTAATGTCATTCTTAAAACTAACGTTTGCAGTCTCTACTGTTATTATCATAAAAACACTTTTGGAGCGCCTTATTGGGAGCCTTTTTGAAATTGATAGCTTAATAGATGATTATTTATTTCAAAAAACAACCTTCAAGAATTTTTCTGGCCTCATTTTTTTAATCGCCAATTTATTTTTGCTGTATACAGATATACGCATGACTATTATTATAATCTCAGCAATCTCTATTGTTTGCCTTATAAATGTGATTGGATTTTTATCTTCATTCAAAACCCATCAAAAATCAATAAATCCAAATTTTTTCTATTTTTTATTGTATCTTTGCGCTCTCGAAATTAGCCCTTATATCCTTTTATTTAAGGTAATTAGGGAGTATAACGTTTAAAACACCCTGTTTACGTATGAAAGTGAAAACAATTTTAGTATCACAACCAGAGCCTAAAATAGAAAACTCCCCATACTTTGATTTGCAAGAAAAGCAAAAAGTAAAAGTGGACTTTAGACCCTTTATTCATGTTGAAGGTGTTTCCTCTAAGGATGTGAGGCAGCAAAAAGTAGATCTTACAAAGTACACAGCCATTATACTTACAAGTAGAAATTCAGTGGATCATTTCTTTAGAGTTGCAGATGAAATGCGCTTTAAAGTGCCAGATTCTATGAAGTATTTCTGCCAGTCTGAAGCAGTAGCCTATTATTTACAGAAGTATGTAGTCTACAGAAAACGTAAAATTTACGTTGGGAAGCGTACGTTTGAAGATTTAATGCCTTTGATTAAAAAATATAAAGACGAAGCGTTTTTATTACCAACAACAGATAAAGTTAAACCGATTATACCTGAATTATTAAATGATCTAGGTGTTAATTGGAAACAAGCTACTTTCTACAAAACAGTAATCAGTGATTTATCTGATTTAGCTGATGTGTATTATGATATTTTAGTATTCTTTAGCCCATCTGGTATCGAATCATTGTTTCATAATTTTCCTAATTTTGAACAGAAAAATACACGTATCGCTGTATTTGGAAATACAACCGTTAAAGCAGTTGAAGAAAAAGGAATGCGTGTAGATATCGCTGCACCAACTCCTGAAACACCTTCAATGACAATGGCTTTACAGAAATATATTGATGCTGTTAATAAAGGAAAATAATAAAACATTTATTACCTCATATAAAAAAAGCGATTCTAAATTTAGAATCGCTTTTTTAGATTTTATTGTTTAATTAATGTAAAATTCACATCTCTAGGAAACGGAATAGTAACATCGTTTGTGCATTCGTTTGGATCATTAATATCATGTCCTTGGCTAAAATAAACGTTTAACTCTGATGGGTTGACATTATTATTTATAACTGTTATAAAAATTTTTCCAAAATCGCCGCACTCAAATTCTTCCCCGTAATAAGATAACTGATAACTCTCCCCATTTTCTATAAAATAAGTTCCTTGCATCACTAGTAAATTTGTAATGGGTAAATTTGTTGTATCAATCAATGTAACCCCACTTATGTCTGTTACTTTATAGTTGATCATTAATTTGTCGAAAGATAATGGTCGGATACTTGATTGTTCAGTTGTCTCTGATATTATGAATGTAAAATTCTTATCGTTGTAACTACCTATCCAGACACCAATAAATTCATCAAAAAGATTATTGACGTCTTTAAAGTATGTATTATCTTGTATTTCTGTCTCATTATTTAAATAATTAATATGTTCTTCTACTGCTATTAGTTCTTGGGCATAAACTTGCTGTACTTTACAACTAAATAAAGTTGCCGTAATTAAAAGTATAAATAATATATGTTTCATAGTTTTTTGTTCTATTTATTAATCTGGGCAAGTATTAGATTCTACGTTGCCATTTTGTTTAAGTTTTTTTTCTTTAATAGTACCGTTGTTTTTTATTTCAAAGAGTTTAATACCACTGACACCAACTTCATTTTTTAAAAAATGAAGAAAAGCTTTTTCTATGTTACTATATTCATTAAAATATTTTTTAAACTTATTTTTCATAGCCAAACTTGCTAATTGTCCACTCATTGAGGGCGTAAACTGAGTTAATACATTATTAATATCTCCATCTAGTTTAAGGATATATGTGCCAGAACTAGATACCATAGTACCATAAATATCTGATGTAGCTAAATTGTTGTTATGTGCATTTTCTAAAAGTTGTAAAAAAGTTCTTATATCTTTTGGCGAAAATATTCTTATA
The DNA here is from genome assembly GCF_900099995.1 of Winogradskyella thalassocola. GTDB lineage: Bacteria > Bacteroidota > Bacteroidia > Flavobacteriales > Flavobacteriaceae > Winogradskyella > Winogradskyella thalassocola. The sequence goes on along the minus strand of NZ_FNCZ01000001.1, from coordinate 1,007,952 downwards.
CGTTTTTCTATGTCATCTATACCATCGCCATTAAAATTGCCTATGTTTTTATCGTTAAGATGCGTATGTGCAAATCCAAGCATATCACTTGTTATTTCTATATCTAAAGAATGACCGCCATTAGTAAAATTATTGAGATTCACATAAATACCATTTGCTTTGTAAGAAAACCCTACTTCTGTTGGTGCGTTAAATTTAGTTTTTAGAAATGCAATTTTAGCCATATGCTCTGGGCCGGAATTTTGTTCATTAATTTTTTTACAATTATCATTAAAAATACATGTAGCTATTACATTTCCATCAGCCACACAATCACAGATCTCTTGGCTATAATTATTATTGCTTTTCATACACATTTCATAAGGGCTTAACTTGCAATCTCCGTCTATATCGCCAGGTAAACGCTCAGTACATTCTTCGGGCATTATTGAAACTCCTATAGAAGTATCATCAATTGGATCTGGTGGTGATACACCTCCAATTGATCCGCCAGAGTCGTCAGGTACGTCTGGGTTGTAATTACCATCATCTATGCAGCTATATCTAGGTACGTACTCATAATAACCAGGATTAGAGCAATCGTTACAACCACCAGGTAAATGACCAGGTGTAACACATTGGCACAGATGAGTTATCATTTCCATGGATATAATTACAGTTCCGAAACAATCTGTTGGATAGTCAGCACTATAAGTACCAGCACTTCCTCCAGGACCAGCACCCACGTCATAGTCATTATTACCATCTAATAAATCATCGTCAAATGGTGCTTCTACGTCAATAAATTCAGTTAATTTGTTTACTTTTTTAGACTGAATACCTCCTTGGTATGCTTCTCCTTTATTACTTAGCCAATAATCAGTAGGAGTGTATTTTGTAACTAACATGCTAGACACTCCATTTTTGTCCTCTATGGTTAGGTTATAAAAAACAGTACTATCTGTTTGGTGCACAATCTTCATGGTATAAGATGTGTAAGTCCCTAAAGTTACCTGCTTTATTATATCTGTAGCAATGGTAAGCCCTAACGTATCTTGTGTAGATTTGCTTTGAAGTGTTGAGCCTTCGGGTAGTTTTAAATATTTTGTTATTTTAACATCTGTTCGTAAACGGTTAAAAATAGCATCTGCTGTTTCATAAGTTAATGTCTTAAAAACGGGTGTTGCAACTTCTGTATTTAGAACTTCCTTAACAATACCATCATCTTTATCACAACTGTAATAAACGGTTAGCAATCCTAAACATAGTATTACTATTAAAAACTTATTCTTTATATATTGGTTGTTTAGTTACTCACTAAATAGCTATTAATCGATTATACGTAGGAATATGTTTAAAGTTAGAAACATATAGACCTAACACAAAACTGCTTAAGGTTAAAGTTATATAAAATGTAAAGTCTCAATTACGGTTTTTCCATAAACATTAATAATTCTTGTACGTCTTTTCTTCTGAAATTTTCGTCTTAAGGCACTGTACTTAGTACTTTTTTTTTTTAGAAAAAGTATAGTATTATTCACACTTGTGGTAGCGATTCTTATATATTAAGATTAAAAAAAGCGATTCTAAATTTTAGAATCGCTTTTTTAATTTATATAAATTATTATCTAGAATGCATAACGTTGTGGACCACCACGTCTCACTTCTTCTGAAGCGTAAGACTCAAACTTCTTAAAGTTCTCTCTAAACGCATTAGATAATTTAAATGCCATAGTATAATAAGCCTTGTCGTCATTCCAAGTCGTTCTTGGACTCAACACTTCTGTTGGTACTCCAGGACACGTTCTTGGTTGTGCCACTCCAAACACAGAATGTATATGATAATCTTCATAAGTGTAATCCTTTAAATCACCATTTAAAGCTGCATTAATCATAGCACGTGTGTACTTTAATTTCATACGTGTACCTACTCCATAAGGACCACCTGTCCAACCTGTATTTACTAACCATACATTTACGTTAGCATCTTTCATCTTTTTACTTAACATCTTAGCGTATTCCGTTGGATGTAATGGCATAAATGGCGCACCAAAACAAGCAGAAAAACTTGGTACTGGTTCTACAACACCCGCTTCTGTACCAGCAACCTTAGCTGTATAACCAGAAATAAAGTGGTATGCAGCCTGACTTGGAGTCAGTTTAGATATTGGAGGCAGTACACCAAAGGCATCAGCTGTTAAGAAAAATATATTCTTAGGATTTTCACCCACAGAAGGTTTTCTAATATTATCTATATGGTAAATTGGGTAACTTACCCTAGTATTTTGAGTAATAGATGTATCAGCAAAATCGACGTTGCCTTTATCATCCATAATTACATTTTCTAAAATGGCACCTTTTCTAATAGCTGCAAAAATCTCAGGCTCTTGTTCTTGAGATAGGTTGATTACTTTAGCGTAACAACCACCTTCAAAATTAAACACAGTATTTTCTTTTGTCCATCCATGTTCATCATCACCAATTAAACTACGATTAGGATCTGTAGAAAGTGTTGTTTTCCCTGTTCCGGATAAGCCGAAGAAAATAGATGTATCACCATCTTTACCAACATTAGCACTACAGTGCATTGGCAACGTATTTTTAAATACCGGAAGAATGAAATTTAATGCAGAAAAGATTCCTTTTTTAATTTCACCCGTATAACCAGTTCCACCGATTAAAGCAATCTTACGTGTAAAATCTAAAATCGCAAAGTTATGCTGACGTGTGCCATCAACTTCAGGATCAGCCATAAAACCTGGTGCATTTACCACAGTCCATTCTGGCGAAAAGTTTTCTAATTCAGCTTCCGTCGGACGTAAAAACATGTTATATGCAAACATATTGCTCCAAGGATACTCATTGATTACCCTAATATTTAACTTGTAATCTTCATCTGCACAAGCATAACTATCACGTACATAAATTTCTTTTTCAGACAAATAATCAGCTACTTTGTCGTAAAGTTTTTGAAACTTATCACTATCAAACGGAATGTTGATGTTTCCCCACCAAACTTTGTCTTTAGTGATATCGTCTTTCACAATAAATCTATCCATTGGAGAACGACCTGTAAACTCACCTGTATTCACCGCTAAAGCACCAGAAGAAGATTCTACTCCTTGGCCTTTAGAAATGGTTTCAGCATGAAGCTCATCTGAAGATAATTGATAATTTACTTTTGCATTTTTAATTCCATATTGATCCAACGAAATCGATTTCGTTGATTGGGAATGATTTGCCATAATATTTGTGTTGTTTAGTCTTGCAAAATTATAATTTTATTTTGAAACAACACCTTTGATTTATATTAATCCACCTTATTTTTTATAATGCCTATTAACAGTATTACCCAAGACATTATAAGCAATAATCCACCGATAGGAGTCATTAGAGCGATAGATTTAAAATCGAAGCTTGAAAGTGAATTTGTCGCCAGCCCATATATAGAGCCCGAAAAGAAAACGACACCTACTAAAACTAAATAAAAAATTGTCTTTTTTAGTTTTAAACTTACAAACGATGTACCACCTAGAATTAAAAGAAAGAAAGCATGATATATCTGATAACGCACACCTGTTTCAAAAGTTTTAATGGCATTAGAATCCACCAATTTTTCTAAACCGTGCGCGGCAAAAGCACCCAAAATAATGCCTAATATTCCTAAAACAGATCCGGTAACTAATAATCTCTTGTTCATAATTAAAAATGTGAATTCGGTTTATTATGCCTCTTGTATTTGTTACATTCGTACAAAGAATTTATACAAGCATTTTCAATTCGCTAAAAAATTGATTTTTTGCACCATGTTTTTGTCATTTTTTATTTCCTTAACGATGCTATGCAAGTAAAAAAGGACTTCAACACGGCACAAAATCTTCAATTTTCGCTAAAACTCAAAATACTTACATAAATTCAATACAAAATTAGTTATATAAACTCATTATGCGAAACATATTAATTATTGGAGCGGGAAAATCTTGCTCATATCTTATAAAATATTTACTCGATAATTCTCAATCAGAAAAGCTTCATATCACCATTGGTGATCTCAATGTAGAGAATGCTAAAAAGCTTGTTGGAGATCATCCTAACACAGACGTTATTCATTTAGATGTGTTTAATGCAGAATCTAGAACTGCTGCTGTTAAAAAAGCTGATATAGTGGTCTCAATGCTTCCTGCGCGTTTTCATATAGAAGTTGCCAAAGATTGTATTACCTATAAGAAGAATATGGTTACGGCCTCTTATGTAAGTCCAGAAATGCAAGCCTTAGATGAAGATGCCAAAGCCAACAACCTCATCTTTATGAATGAAATTGGTGTAGATCCAGGCGTTGACCATATGAGCGCTATGCATGTCATTGACCACATTAGAGATAAAGGAGGAAAATTGATTTTATTTGAATCTTTTACGGGTGGTTTAGTAGCCCCTGAAAGCGACAACAACCTTTGGAATTACAAATTTACGTGGAACCCTAGAAACGTCGTGCTTGCAGGGCAAGGTGGAGCTGCAAAATTTCTGCAAGAAAACCAATTCAAATACATACCCTATAATCGTTTATTTAGACGTACCGAATTTTTAGATGTTGAAGGCTATGGCCGTTTTGAAGGTTATGCTAACCGAGATTCTCTAAAATACCAACAAGTTTATGGATTAGACCATATCAAAACATTATATAGAGGTACCATGCGACGTGTTGGTTTTAGTAGAGCATGGAACGTTTTTGTACAATTAGGAATGACCGATGACAGCTACACTATTGATGATAGCGCCAATATGAGCTATCGTGATTTTGTGAATTCATTTTTACCGTACAGTCCAACGGATTCCGTAGAGCTTAAATTTAGACATGCTTTAAAAATTGACCAAGATGATATTGTTTGGGAAAAGTTCTTAGAGCTCGATATTTTTAATCCTAAAAAAATGGTAGAATTAGATAAAGGGACACCTGCTCAAATTCTTCAGAAAATCTTAATGGATAGCTGGACATTAAGCGAAAACGATAAAGATATGATCGTAATGTATCATAAATTTGGTTACGAACTCGATGGTAAAAAATATCAAATTGATGCGACTATGGTTACCCTTGGAAAAGATCAAACCTATACTGCAATGGCTAAAACAGTAGGCTTACCGGTTGCCATTGCAACGTTAGCGATATTGAATGGTAAAATTAAAACACCAGGAGTTCAAATCCCAATATCAAAAGAAGTCTATACTCCCATTTTAAAAGAATTAGAATCTTATGATATTGTATTTAAAGAGTATGAAGTACCTTATTTAGGGTATAACCCTTTAAATATTTAAACAAAGACTTAGATAGATAAAAGAGCTAAAGCGTTTCAAATTGAAACGCTTTTTCTATCTTTAACTTTCATTTTATTATATTTTTGACACATGAAGATTAACGATAATGGTATTTACATCGATGGTATTGATAAAAAAATATTACGTGCTTTAATGGAAGATGCCAGAACACCAATTCTTGAAATCGCTAGAAATGTTGGTATCTCTGGTGCTGCAATACATCAGCGTTTAAAAAAGCTTGAAAAATCGGGACTTATTGCTGGATCAAAATTTATAATTAACCCGAAAGTTTTAGGCTATACCACCATGGCTTTTGTTGGAGTTTATCTCGATAAAGCGATTAGTAACCCTGAAGCCGTAAAGCAATTACAAAAAATTCCTGAAGTGATAGAATGCCATTATACCACAGGTAATTGGTCTATTTTTATTAAAATTCTTTCTAAAGACAATGAGCATTTAATGCATGTTCTTAATTCTGAAATACAAAGCATAAAAGGGGTTTCTAGAACGGAAACGTTTATTTCTTTACAAGAACAGATTAATCGACAGATTAAAATATAGTTTTTGCATAAAAAAAAACGCCCATCATCGATGAGCGCTAGTATATTTCTATATATAATACTTATTATGTTGCAGGATTAGGAATCTCAGCGTGCACAGCGTTTATAGCTTTCATAACATCTTCAGATAAAGAAACATTAATACTATCGATATTTTCTTCTAATTGTTGAAGGTTTGTTGCGCCTATGATATTACTTGTTACAAAAGGACGTTCATTTACAAAAGCAAGCGACATTTGCGCCAAAGACATATCGTTATCTTCTGCTATTTTTAAATAACGTTTCGTCGCCTCAGTTGCATTTGCACTATTATAGCGTGAAAAATGAGAATACACATTTAATCGCGCATCCTTTGCTGCTGTTCCGTTTATATATTTCCCAGATAACACTCCAAATGCCATTGGTGAATAGGCTAATAACCCTATGTTTTCCCTATGTGCTACTTCTGCTAAATCTCCTTCAAATGGTCGACATAATAGTGAATAGGCATTTTGAATCGTAATCATTTTCGGCAAATTATGCTGTCTAGATTCTTCTAAATAACGCATGGTTCCCCAAGCTTTTTCATTAGAAATTCCGATTTGTCTTATTTTTCCTGATTTAATAATGTCATCGAGATTATGAAGAATTTCGTTAAAATTATCTTCCCATTTATCTTTTGAATTATAGTTATAATCGCGCTTACCAAACGTGTTCGTATCTCTTTCTGGCCAATGCAATTGATACAAATCTAGATAATCAGTTTTCAAACGTTTCAGACTATCATTTACCGCATCGTTAAGCGCGTCTTTAGTAAAACCATTAGTTCTAATATGAGCTGTATAATCACCTGTTCCTGCTATTTTGGAACCTAGAATAACCTTATCTCTATTTCCTGTTTTCGCAAACCAATTGCCTATAATACGTTCGGTCTCTGCATAAGTTTCTTTCTTTGCAGGGACAGGATACAATTCTGCTGTATCAAAGAAATTAACCCCTTTATCTAAGGCAAAATCCATTTGAGAAAACCCTTCGTCCTGGGTGTTTTGATTGCCCCAAGTCATGGTGCCAAGGCAAATTTTGCTAACTTTAATATCAGTATTTGGTAGTGTTGTATATTTCATAGCACTTCCTGTGAAAGCAGGAATCTCATTTTAGTTAAACTTAATTTTCTAATCTAGGTGTCGACTGCGCTCAGCGTGATATTTTCACACCTGGAATATACTGTAAAAATAAGAAGACCTCACAGGTTTTGAAAATCTGTGAGGTCTAAATGTTTGTTAAGGTTTTAAACCTTAGAATTCCTACTTTAGCAAGAATTTGTTATATCTCATTTAACAATTTAGAAATCTCATCTAACTTAGGCGTTAATATCACTTCAATTCTTCTATTCTTAGCTTTACCTTCTGCGGTATCGTTTGTAGCAATTGGTGCAAATTCTCCACGACCTGCAGCTGTTAAGTTTTCAGGATTAATCGCATCATTTTCTCTAAGAATATTTACAATGGCAGTTGCACGTTTTGCAGATAAATCCCAGTTGCCACTCAATTGAGCATTCCCTTTGTATGGTACATTATCGGTATGCCCTTCAATTAAAACTGAGATTTCAGGATTTTCAGCTAATACGCTTCCTAATTGTTTTACCGCTTGTTTTCCTTGTGTCCCAACATACCAGCTTCCAGATTCAAATAACAATTTATTTTCCATAGAAATATAAACTTTACCGTTGCGTTGCTCAACAGTTAAACCTTTACCTTCAAAATTAGTCAACGCTTTAGAAATCGCATCTTTTAATTTATGCATTGCCGCATCCTTAGAAGCAATCACATTTTCTAATTCTGCAACACGTTGCGAACGGCTTTCTAATTCTTGTTTTAACGTATTTAAACGTTCATTCTCTGCTGCTAATGCTTGCTCCTTCGCTTCTAACTGCGCTAAAAGTTCTCTGTTCTTCTGTGAATTTTTCGCAATTGATGCTGAACTATTTTCTTCTAAAGCTTTATAAGACGCTTTTAGAGTTTCGAGATTTGTTTTCGCTGCAGCATAATCTGCTTGAAGTTTATCGCGTTCAGCAACTGCTTCGTCATAAGACGATTGCAACTGGCTTAAATCATTTGTAAGCTTTGTTTTATCGCCAGACAATGCCCCTACTTCATCAGTTAAACTACGGTTTTCCTGTTTTAAATTGGCATATTTATCTTCAAGATCTGTATAAATTTTCTTGGATACGCAAGACGTAAATAATGTGATGGTTAATGCTAAGATTGAAAGTTTTTTAATCATGTCTCTTCTGTTAAGTTGTTTTAAGTTTAGTTTCTATTTGGGGTTTGTTTTAATTTTTATTTTTAAATATCCAATTCTAATAAAATCGGACAATGATCACTATGTACTGCTTCCGTTAATATAACGCTGCGTTTTATTTTTTCTTGTAACGGTGTGCTTACCATGGCATAATCTAACCGCCAACCTTTGTTGTTAGCTCTAGAATTCGCTCTATAACTCCACCATGAATACTCCTGACGCTCAGGATGTAAATACCTAAAACTATCTATAAATCCGCTCTCTATAAAATCGCCTAACCATTCGCGTTCTTCTGGTAAAAATCCTGAAACACCTTTCATTTTTGGATTATGAATATCTATTTCTTCATGACAAATATTATAATCACCACAGACCACTAAGTTTGATTTTTCAGTTTGAAGTTCTATTAAATACTGCTGAATAAGATTCATATACTCAAACTTATGAGACAATCTGGCATCGTTAGTACCAGATGGTAAATACATACTCATCACTGAAACTCCATCATAGTCTACTCTAATGTTTCTACCTTCAAAATCCATAGATTCTATTCCTGTGCCGAATTCTATATGATTTGGTTCTTCTTTACATAAAATCGCAACTCCACTGTAGCCTTTTTTCTGCGCGCTAAACCAATAATTAAAGTTGTAACCCGCTTCTGTAAACAAATCTAAATCGAGTTGTTCTTCCATTGCTTTAATTTCTTGTAAACAAACAACATCCGGATTTGTTGCTTTTAACCATTCTACAAAGCCTTTATTTACAGCTGCTCTAATACCATTTACGTTATAAGAAACTATTTTCATGTATTTATATTTATTGTTTTTCAATGGCCACATGCTGTTCGCTATTAATCATCCGTTTGGGTAATTAAAGCTCCAACATGCTCGTTTCATCTCGTCATTTTCTGATTAACCGCTAAATTAAATAATACGCTACTTTTACAGCATTATTTTAAGCTTGTTTTAACGATAAAATATTTTAAGCTTAAAACAGTTATTATTCTACATGAAAATTGCTATTTCCTTTTTACTAATTCTATGTGCTTCTTTGGGCTTTTCCCAAGAGCAGAATAGTAGTTATATAAAAAAGAAAATAGCCGTTACGGATGCTATTCAAATTGATTCTGTAAGTATTAATCCTTCAAGATTTACCATAAGAACAAAAGATAACCGAATCATCGATTCTACATTATATGTTGTTGATTTTTCAAAAGCACTATTACGTTTTAAATTTCCTACTGAAATAGACAGTATTCAAGTAGAGTATTTACGTTATCCGAATTTCTTAACTAAAGTTTACAAACAACTAGACGATGCCGTTATTATTGAACGCTCCTCAGATTTTCAGCAACTTTATCAACTTCAAAATACCACGTCTAAAAACACCTTTACACCTTTTGATGGCTTAACCACTTCTGGAAGTATTTCGAGAGGAGTCACGATTGGAAACAATCAGAATTCCGTATTAAATAGTGAACTCGATTTACAGATTTCAGGAAAATTGAGTGATAAAGTATCCTTAAGAGCGTCTATACAAGATGCTAATATTCCGTTGCAAGAAAGTGGCTATTCGCAGCGTTTAGACGAATTTGATCAAGTTTTTATTGAATTGTTTAGTGACGATTGGAATATACGCGCAGGAGACATCGATTTAGAGAACACTAAAAGTTATTTCGCAAATTTTTCGAAACGTGTGCAAGGTCTAATGGTGAATGCTAACATAAGTGAAAAAGCATCTGTTTATGCGTCGGGTGCTTTAGTACGTGGTCAGTTTACAACAACCCAATTTACAGCTCAGGAAGGTAACCAAGGGCCTTACAAATTGCGTGGTTCTAACAACGAATTGTACGTTTTGGTGGTGTCTGGAAGTGAAACCGTTTATGTAAATGGAGTGCCTTTAGAACGCGGAGAAAATAACGATTACATTATTGATTATAACGCTGGAGAAATCATTTTCAACTCTACATTCCCCATTACTTCCGAAATGCGGATTACAGTAGATTATCAATTTAGCGAACGTAATTATTCACGATTTACCGTGTTTGGCGGTGCCAATTTTGAAACAGAAACTTTAAAATTGAATGTTTCCATTTATTCAGAAAGTGATGCTAAAAATCAGCCTTTACAACAAAATCTTTCCACAGAACAAATACAAGTTTTGGCAGACGCAGGTGACAACCAAGATTTAATGGTGGCACCTTCAGCAACGCTAACATCCTATTCTGAAAACCGAATCTTATATAAAAAAGAACTATTGGGACTAGAGGAAATTTTTGTGTTTTCAAATAATCCAGAAGACGAATTATATAGTGTTCGCTTTACATTGGTTGGAGCCAATCAAGGAAATTATATTTTAAGAAACTCAACTGCTATTAATAATATTTTTGAATATGTAGCACCAATTGCTGGCATACCTCAAGGCAACTATGACCCTATTGTGCAATTGGTTGCTCCAGAACGCTTGCAAATTGCGGTAGTTAATGGACAATATACCCCATCAAAAAAAACAGATATCTTTTTTGAATTGGCAGGAAGCAAAAAGGATAACAATTTATTTTCGAATTTAGACGATGACAATAATAATGGTTATGCGGGGAAATTCACTTTAAAACAAAACCTCATTAAATCCGATAGTCTATGGAATTTATCTGCACTCGTTGATGCCGATTTTATTCAAAAAGATTTTGAGACTATACAGCGATTGTACAGAGCTGAATTTAATCGGGATTGGAACTTAGAGAGCTCAGAAGAAACTGATCAAGGTAATATAGACTTTGGAAATCAATTGTTATTTACAACAGGATTGCGCCTATCCCATTCTAAAAAAGGTGTAGCAACTTATAATTTTGAACATTTAAACTATTCTGAAAACTTCATTGGAAACCGACATCACATTACTGCTAATATGCGCTTAGGTGATTTCAGAATTTTCTCAAACTCTAGTTTTTTAAATAATGAAAGCACGATTAATCGTTCTACCTTTTTACGCTCTTTTAATCGTGTGGTTTATGGTAAAAACAACAAATGGACCGGTGTAAAATTCGCATCTGAAGATAACGAACAACGTGTTATTGCTACAGATGTATTAACTCCTTTAAGTCAGAAATTTAAATCCTACGAAGCTTTTGTTGGTATTGGTGATAGCACCAAAGTGTTTGCAGAAGTTGGATATATTAAACGTTTTAATGACAGTTTACGAAACAATAATTTGGAGCGCGTTAACAGTTCTAACACCTATTATTTAAAATCTAGATTAATTCAGAATAAAAACACAACACTGCAGTTATATGTGAATTACAGAGATTTAAAATCCGAAGATAATAGCATAGATAATGAGCAAAGTTTGAATAGTCGTTTAAATTTTAATCAAAAATTATTTAACAATCTCATTTTATGGAACACCAGTTTTGAAACCAATTCAGGTAGCTTAGCGCAACAAGATTTCACTTATATTGAAGTTGAAGCCGGACAAGGAGCCTACACTTGGATTGATTATAACGAAAATGGCATCCAAGAATTAAATGAGTTTGAAATTGCGCAATTTGCAGACCAAGGTAGTTATATTAGAGTGCTACTACCTAATCAGGTTTTTGTTCAAACACATCAAAATCGATTTGGACAAACGGTAACCATAAATCCGCAAACATGGAGTGTTTCCGAAAATAAATCGAAGCAATTTTGGTCTCATTTTTATGACCAAGCCTCCTTTATTGTCGATAGTAAAAAGTTTAAAAATGGAAATTCATTTAATTTAAATCCATTTGAAGCCTTAAAGGATGATTTGGACACTGAGGATTTTGTATCCTTAAATTATAGTATTAGAAATATTCTGTTTTTCAACAGAGGAAAACAACACTACACAACCTCTTATACTTTTTTAACCAATAAGAGTCGGAACTTATTATCCATAGGTTTGCAGCAAAATAAAATAAATAGTCATCAACTGAATTTCAATCATAAATTTGATACAAATTGGTTAGTAAATGCATTAGCTAATTTGGGTAAAGAAGAGAGTAAAAGTCAGAATTTTACAAATCGCAATTACACTATTGACGAATACCATTTTAAACCAAAATTGAGCTATTTATTTAGCGAAAACGCACAGTTTGATCTCTTTTACCAATACACGTCTAAAGAAAATACCATTGGTAGTTTAGAAACCTTAGCTCAGAATAATTATGGTTTATCTTTTACATATAATAATGCACAGAAGATTGCATTGACAGGAGAATTTAACTTCTTTCAAAATGAATTTGAAGGTAATTCCAATTCGCCAGTAGCTTACCAAATACTTGAAGGATTACAACCAGGAAAAAACTTTACATGGAGTTTATTAGCACAAAAGAAGTTGACCAAATATTTAGATTTGAATTTGAATTATTTCGGACGTAAATCAGAAACTTCTAAAATGATTCATACCGGAACGGTTCAATTGAAGGCTTATTTCTAAGTCATTTGTAACTATTATTACATATTGTAAATACGGAAATTTGTATCTTCGTACTCGTTATGAGTAAAATAGTAGCTTTCACATATTCAATATTGATACTTTTTCAAAGTTTCAATATAGGCATAGAAGATCTTTCTAAGTTTGGGATATTAATGGAGCATGCTGAGTTTCATAAAGAAATGTATGGAGACACCTTCTATCAGTTTCTAGCTGAACATTATGGAGATGCTAAGGTTAATCATGATAATGAGCATGATGAACACCAAAATTTACCATTTAAAGATGCTCATCAATTATGTTCTCATATGAACATCCCATTTATTAATACGACTGTCACTTTTGAATTGACTCATCAAAGTTTTATAAAAATTCCATTCAACTTTCATTACACAGATTCTCATACCAACTTCGAGAAACTATCTGTTTTTCAACCACCCAAACACGCATAATTCATTTTTAGTTTTTAATCCTGTTTATTAAAACGGGCATTTATTAAATTTTAATTTTATTGAATTATGTTAGAACACATTATAAAGTTCAGCTTAATAAATAAGCTGATTATTTTCCTGTTTACGGCATTTATTGTTGGTTTCGGTATTTTATCCTTAACCCAAATTCCTATAGGAGCTGTACCCGATATTACCAATAATCAAGTCCAAGTTATTACCACTTCTCGTAATTTATCGACTCAAGATGTTGAGCAGTTTATTACATATCCGGTAGAATTGGAAATGGCAAATTTACCAGGAGTCGAAGAAATCCGTTCCGTATCTAAATTTGGCCTTTCTGTAGTTACCATTGTTTTTGAAGATGATATGGGAACCTATCTTCCAAGACAATTGATTGCCGAGAAAATAAAATCGGCAACAGAAAAAATCCCAGAAGGCTTTGGAAGTCCAGAAATGGGTCCAATCACAACAGGTTTGGGTGAAATTTATCAATATATTTTAGATGTTAAACCGGGTTATGAAGACCAATATTCTGTAACGGACTTAAGAACTATCCAAGATTGGATTGTAAAACGTCAACTTTCAGGAATTCCAGGAGTAGTTGAAGTTAATACATGGGGAGGATTTTTAAAGCAATATGAGGTTGCTATTAATCCTCAGCAGTTAAATGCCATGCATATTTCGCTTTCCGAAATCTATGACGCCTTAGAAAAAAACAACAGCGTTGCAGGTGGTGGATACATTGAAAAAACCGACCAAGCCTTTTTTATCCGTGGTGAAGGTTTGGTAAAATCTCTTGATGATATTGGCAATATTGTAGTGAAGAATGAGGGCATGCCCATTTACATAAAAGACATTGCAGAAGTAAGATTTGGCAGCGCCACACGATTTGGAGCTATAACAGGAAATGGCCAAGGTGAAAAAGTTCTTGGTCAGATTATGATGTTAAAAGATGGTAGTTCTAAAGCCATTATTGATGCTGTAAAAGAACGCGTTGCTTCTGTGCAAAGCAGTCTACCAGAAGGTGTTTTTATTAATGGCTTTTTAGAACGAAGTGAGCTCATAGGAAAAACAACATTTACGGTTTCCGAAAACTTAATTCTAGGGTCGCTCATCGTCATATTTGTTGTAGTATTATTATTAGGTAATTTACGTTCTGGATTAGTAGTCGCTTCTGTGATTCCGTTGAGTCTATTATTCGCAATTTCCTTAATGAACCTTTTTGGTGTCGATGCCAATTTAATGAGTCTTGGCGCCATCGATTTTGGAATTATTATTGATGGAGCCGTTATTATTGTCGAGTTTATTGCTTTCAGAATTATAACACAAAGCGACAATCTAAAAGCACTCACAAAAGAAGCAAAACAAGTCGAAATCGATGCCATTACACTAAAAAGCGCCTCAAAAATGATGAATTCTGCCATTTTTGGACAATTAATCATTTTAATCGTTTTCATTCCAATCTTATCCTTAAGTGGTGTGGAAGGTAAAATGTTTAGACCAATGGCCTTAACCTTTAGCTTTGCATTAATTGGAGCCATGCTTTTATGTTTAACTTATGTTCCTGTAGTAGCTTCTTTATTTTTAAAACCTAATAAACCGAGCGATAAGAATGTTTCTGTTAGACTAATGAAAGTTTTAAACTCATGGTATAAACCTTCTATCAATTGGGCTTTACAACACAAAAAATTAGTGATTGGATTAGCAATTCTATTATTAGTTTCTAGTTTTTATGTATTCAGTAGAATGGGTGGCGAATTTGTACCGACTTTAGATGAAGGTGATTTTGTCATTCAACCGGTTTTAAAAACAGGAACTTCACTCGGTAAAACCATAGAAATAACCACTAAAATTGAGCAAGTCTTACTAGATAATTTCCCGGAAGTTGACCAAGTAGTGAGTAGGATTGGTGCCGCAGAAGTCCCAACAGACCCAATGTCTATGGAAGAAAGCGATGTTATCATAAAACTGAAACCTAAAAAAGAATGGGTTTCTGCAAAAAGCAAAGATGAATTAGCAGATAAATTTAAAGACGCATTGACTATAATCCCAGGTATGGAAGTAGAATTCACCCAACCTATTGAAATGCGATTTAACGAATTAATTACAGGTGTTAGAGCAGATATTGCTATTAAAATCTTTGGTGACGAGTTATCCGTTTTAGCCAATAAAGCAGATGACATAAAACGTCTAATTCAAGATGTTGAAGGCGCATCAGATATTATTATTGAAAAAGTCGAAGGGCTACCGCAAATGAGTGTCACTTTCAATCGAAGTAAAATTGCGCGTTATGGTTTAAATATTTCAGATGTTAATCAATTGATTTCAATGGGATTTGCAGGTGGAACCGTAGGTAGTGTTTTTGAAGGTGAAAAACGTTTTGATTTAGTGATTCGATTAGATGAAAAGAATCGTAAAAACATAGAAAGCCTAGAAAACTTATATGTAGATACCCCTAGTGGCACTAAAATTCCGCTCAGCGAATTAGCCAAAATCCAATATACAACCGGACCAGCAAAAATATCTCGCGATGATACCAAACGTAGAATCGTGGTTGGTATTAACGTGAGAAACCGAGATTTGCAATCTGTTGTAGATGATGTTAGAATTATTATTGACAGCAAGCTTAAATTACCTGTTGGTTACACTATTACTTATGGTGGACAATTTGAAAATCTAGAAAGTGCCAAAGCACGATTAACAGTTGCTGTACCCATTGCATTGGCCTTAATATTTCTACTACTCTATTTTGCCTTTAATTCTGTTAAAGAAGCCTTATTAGTGTATTCTGCTATTCCGCTTTCGGCCGTTGGTGGTATCTTATTACTATGGTTGCGCGATTTGCCTTTTAGTATTTCAGCAGGTGTTGGCTTTATTGCACTTTTCGGAATTGCAGTTTTAAATGGTATAGTACTTATTGAGCATTTTAAAGAACTCAAATCACAAGGTATTGATGATATTGAAGAACGCATTAAACGAGGCACGTCAGAACGTTTAAGACCTGTAGTGTTAACCGCTGCAGCTGCAGCTTTAGGTTTTTTACCTATGGCTATTTCTACAAATGCAGGTGCAGAAGTACAACGCCCTTTGGCAACCGTTGTAATTGGTGGCTTGGTTACTGCAACCATCTTAACATTAATAGTTTTACCAGTATTGTACGCTTGGTTTGAAGAGAAAAAAGAAATTAAAATGAATAAAACAGCTGTTGCCACAGTGATTGGATTCTTTTTTATGATGAATGTCAATGCACAATCTCAACTAACCGTAGAACAAACATTAGACTTAGCTATTGAAAATAATGCCAGCTTAAAAGCTTCTAATTTACAAATTGAAAAAAGTGATGCCTTTGTTGGCAGCGCTTTTAGTTTTGATAAAACAGCCTTGTATCATAATTATGATGAAAGCAATTTAGCTATTAACAATGAGCCCCTAAAAGTATTCGGTATTTCTCAAGACTTCAAGTTTCCTACAGTATATTTTGCTGAAAAGAAAGTAAATAAGGCGATGGTAAATTTGGAAGAATCTAAATATAATATTCAATTTCAAAGAGTCAAAAAGAAGGTTTACTCTAGTTATTATCAATTAAGTTATGCCAAACAGAAAGCTGAAACCTATCGCTTTTTAGATAGTTTGTATCAAGATTTTTCACAAAAAGCAGCACGACGGTTTGAACTTGGCGAAACCAATTATTTAGAAACTATTACAGCTGAATCTAAACAGAAACAACTTCAAACATTGTATAAACAGGCTTTGCAGGATGTTGAATTTTCAAAAGAGCAGTTAAAAGCCATTGTTCAAGTTGATACTTTAGACATTGTTGACCAAGAATTAATAAAGCTAGAACTATATACTCCTTCGCTTCAGGATAATTTTGGTTTGCTCTATTTTGAAAATGCCGAAAACTATCAAAATGCAGTACATAAATCTGAAAAGCAAAATTTATTACCAGACCTTAATTTTGAATATTTTCAAGGTACAAACGACCAATTGAACACTAATATAAAAGGCTACCAATTCGGGATTAAAATTCCGTTGTTGTTCTTTGGAAATTCTTCGAAAATTAAAGCATCTAAAATTGCCAAAGACATCATATCTGAACAAAAACAAGATTATGAAGTGCAGTTAAATTCAGAATATAAATCGCTTTTAACCACACTAAACAAATACAACGAAGCTGTGAATTATTACGATACACAAGGTAAACATTTAAAAGATGAAATTATAAAAACAGCCAACCGAACCTTTAAAGAAGGTGAAATCGACTTTTTTCAATATATCCAAAGTTTAGAAACAGCTAAAGATATTGAGCTGTCTTATTTAGATAATTTAAATGCTTACAACCAGACCGTTATTTCCATTAATCACCTTATTTTAAACATTTTTTAAAGATGAAAAATCTATATATTATATTATTCGCCCTGCTTATCACAGCGTGCGGAAAAGAAAAAGACAATACATCAGAAGTTATACAAACTGATGAAGTCCAAGACAATATAACTATCACACAAGCCCAATTTGAAAGCGAAAACATGGCTTTTGGAAGTTTGGAAGAGTTCGATTTTAACGAAGGAATAAAAGCCAACGGAATGATTGATGTGCCACCGCAAAACAAATCGAGTATTTCAACTTTTATTGGAGGCTATATTACCAAAACACCTTTATTAATTGGTAGTGAAGTAAAAAAAGGACAATTATTAGTGACACTTCAAAATCCTGAATACGTTGAAATTCAACAGAATTACCTCGAAGTTGCAGAGCAATTAAATTATTTAAAATCTGAATTCAACAGACAGAAAACCTTGTTTGATGAACAAATTACTTCTGAAAAAAATTATTTAAAAGCAGAAAGTACATACAAAAGCAATCTTGCACACTACAATGGTTTACGTAAAAAACTGCAGATGATACATATTAGTCCACAACGTGTAGAACAAGGTACTATTTCGTCGAGCATCAATTTATATGCACCAATTGACGGATTTGTAACTAAGGTAAATGTGAGTAATGGAACCTACGTTTCTCCGAGTGATGTTATTTTAGAAATTGTAGACACACATCATGTTCATTTGGAATTATCTGTTTTTGAAAAGGATATTATGGCTGTTAAAAAAGGACAAAAAATTAGATTTCAAATTCCAGAAGCCTCAGATCAAACTTTTAATGCAGATGTTCATTTAGTGGGTACCACGATTGATGGAGCGAGCAGACGCGTTCAGGTTCATGGACACATAGACAACGAGGACGACAATTTTATCGTTGGCATGTTTGTCGATGCAGAGATTATTACTGAAAACACAAAACGAATAGGTTTACCAAAAGAAGCAATTATTAGCCTAGAAGGTGATTCTTATATTCTGGTTTTAGAAACGGAAGAAAATAATGAGTTTCATCTTCAAAAAGTAAAACTAACTATCGGAAAAGAAACAGAAGATGTGGTAGAAGTTTTAAACTCAGAAGCTTTAAAAAACAAACAAATCTTGGTCAAAGGTATCGGCATGTTACTTAATGAAAGTGAAGGTGGACATAGCCATTAATTTTTTTCTAATTTCGACATAATCTTTCACAAAAAAACACCCAAACCTTTAACCGTTTGGGTGTTTTAATTTATATAAGATTTCTGCTTTCGCTAAAATCTATTATTACATTTTTTGAAGCCAATGCTTAACATCA
This sequence comes from Winogradskyella thalassocola, assembly GCF_900099995.1. GTDB lineage: Bacteria > Bacteroidota > Bacteroidia > Flavobacteriales > Flavobacteriaceae > Winogradskyella > Winogradskyella thalassocola. Next base: position 989,252 of record NZ_FNCZ01000001.1, on the reverse strand, counting down.
ACCTCAGCTTTAATGATATCTTTTAAATCTTCAATTTTCACACGCTTCTGTTCCATCGTATCTCTATGACGAATCGTTACCGTGTTATCTTCTAAAGTATCGTGGTCTACCGTAATACAAAATGGTGTTCCGTTAGCATCTTGTCTTCTGTAACGTCTGCCTACAGCATCTTTTTCATCGTAAGTAACATTGAAATCCCATTTCAAATCTTCTACAATTTTTTGTGCAACTTCTGGTAAACCATCTTTTTTAACCAATGGTAAAATAGCTGCTTTTATTGGCGCTAACACTGCTGGTAATTTTAAAACGGTTCTGGTTGTATTGTTCTCTAATTCTTCTTCTACCAAGGCATTCGAAAATACAGCCAAGAACATACGGTCTAAACCAATAGACGTTTCTAAAACGTATGGTGTGTAACTTGCATTATCTTCATGGTCAAAATATTGAAGTTTTTTACCAGAAAACTCTTCATGTTGTTTTAAATCGAAATCTGTACGAGAATGAATTCCTTCCAATTCTTTAAACCCAAATGGAAACTTAAATTCTATATCTGTAGCAGCATCTGCATAATGTGCTAATTTTTCATGATCGTGAAAACGGTAATTGTCTTCTCCCATTCCAAGAGAAAGATGCCACTTCATTCGTGTTTCTTTCCAATGTTCAAACCATTCTTTTTGTGTGCCTGGCTTAATGAAAAATTGCATTTCCATTTGTTCAAACTCACGCATTCTAAAGATAAATTGTCTCGCTACGATCTCGTTTCTAAATGCTTTTCCGGTTTGGGCAATTCCGAAAGGAATCTTCATACGTCCTGTTTTCTGAACGTTTAAGAAATTCACAAAAATACCTTGAGCTGTTTCTGGACGTAAATACAAATCCATTGCCGATTCTGCAGAAGCACCAAGTTTAGTTCCAAACATGAGGTTAAATTGCTTAACATCTGTCCAGTTTCGACTTCCTGTTAAAGGATCAGCAATTTCTAATTCTTCGATTAATGCCTTTACGTCTGCTAAATCTTCTTTTTCTAAAGATTGCCCTAAACGTTTTAAAATAGAATCGATTTTTTCTTGGTAACCAACAACACGTCCATTAGTAGAAACAAATTCTTGTTTATTAAAAGCCTCTCCAAAGCGCTTTTCGGCTTTTTTAACTTCTTTTTCAATTTTTGCTTCAATTTTAGCACAATAATCTTCTACTAAAACATCAGCTCTGTAACGTTTTTTAGAATCCTTATTATCAATTAAAGGATCGCTAAACGCATCAACATGGCCAGAAGCCTTCCATGTTGTTGGGTGCATAAATATTGCAGCATCAAGACCTACAATATTATCATGCATTTGTACCATGGCTTTCCACCAATAGTCTCTAATATTTTTCTTTAATTCTACTCCGTTTTGAGCATAATCGTACACTGCGCTTAGTCCATCGTAGATTTCACTACTCTGAAATACGTAACCATACTCCTTTGCGTGAGAGATTACTTTTTTAAATTGATCTTCGTTTGCCATAATACTGCAAAAATAGAAAACCGCTCTGATTAACAGAGCGGTTTTTTAAAAATTATATTGTTAATTGTATCTATTGCTTATTTTAAGTTAAGACTTGTACTACCCAGTTTCACATTTTTATGAAAAACATTGATAAAGTAGTACCCCTTTAAGAAGGGTTGATCGTCATTATCAGCCACTATAGCTGTACATATTTCAAGGTTTTCATTTTCATAATTTACAATTTCCTTATGACTGTAATTTAATGAGGTGTCTCCAAAAAACACTTCCCCTTTATCAGATACAACATTACCTTGCGGACTCACAATTTGTATATAAATATCTTTATTGCCTTCTAAAGTTAATGGGTTTTCATTTAACGTAATGCAAACATCAATGGCATTAGCACGTTTTGCACGATTTGTAAATCGTTTTTTACCCGACTTTAATTTATACGATTGCGCACTAATATTGCTAGCTTTTAATAGAGCAGCATTATCAATTGTTTTATACAATGAATCATTAACTTCTTCTAAACCGCTAATCTTCACAGTGTTACTTTTAATAGTATTTAGAGCATAACGTTTTTCACTCTGTAATTTTTTATTCGCAGAATTTAGAGAGTCTATAGTACTTAGCAATACTTTACTCTTCGATTTTAAAACCACTAATTGATCTTTAAATTTAGTGATAATAGATAAATCACTGTTTAATAATCTTAACGAATCTAAAACATCACTAGCTTCTAACTTTGCGTCTTGCAGTTGAGACGTCATAAAATTATAGTCTTGACTCAGTTCGTCATAACTTGATAATAATTCTGATAATTCAGTTTCTATCAAAATTTTTTCTTGTTTTAAGAATTCTTCGTAAGATTCAATGGATTTATATTTACTAAAACTATAAATTCCTAAAACAGTTAAAACAACTAATAAAGAACTAATAATTAATCTATAATTAAATAGCTGAGGGTTAACTATCATTATTAATTTTATTAATTTAAAGCGAAATTAGAGTTAATTGAAGTCTAATTTTATTTTAATCGACTAAGTGATGAAAAACTTGTTAAACTTGTTCTTTCCAAAGGTTTGTGAAGCGTGCAACAATGCTTTAGCTGATAATGAAATGGTTTTATGCATAACTTGCAGACATCATTTACCTGTTACCAACTTTCATTTTGATAATGCTGAAGACGTCAAAAAAATAGTTTACGGACGTGTAAAACTCGAAAATGCAACAGCATTATTACATTTTTCTAAAAAAGGAATTGTACAGCAAATTCTTCATAATTTAAAGTATAGAGGTCATGAAGATATTGGAGAATTCTTTGGTAAATGGTTTGGATCAGAATTAGCAACTGTTGAAGCTTATAGGCACATCGACGTCGTTGTACCTGTGCCTTTATATAAATCCAAATTGAGAAAACGTGGCTATAATCAGGTCGCAAAATTTGGAAAAGAGATAGCAAAAGCACTAAATGCTGACTATAACGACACAGTTTTAATAAAAATTAAATCCACGAAAACACAAGTCTTTAAAGGCCGTTTAACACGTTGGAATGACGATGGTGCATTATTTAATATTTCCGAAAACAAATCCTTAGTAGGAAAACATATTTTATTAGTAGATGATATAATAACAACTGGAGCAACCGTTGAAGCCTGTGCTACAGTTTTGTTAAAAATTGATAATATTAAGTTAAGTCTTGCAACGATGGCAATTGCAGATTGATTTTTTCGTTTCTAAATAAATTATATTGTTTCTTTGTGCTAAATTATTTTGAGTAGATGCGTTTATATTTAATGCGAATTTTAATTCTGATTTTTATTACAGTAGCTATTGTTAGTTGTGCTAACCGAGGCATGCCTTCAGGTGGAGAAAAGGATCTTTTACCACCAGAAATAACCCGCTCTGTACCCGAAAATTTCTCAACGAACTTTAAAGGAGATGAGATTAAAATTTATTTTAATGAATACGTTAAAATAAAGGACTTGAGAAAACAACTTATTGTTTCGCCTCCTATGGATACAGATCCTATTGTAACACCAATGAGTGGAGCAAGTGATTACATTTCAATTAAAATTCAAGACACTTTAGAAGCCAATACGACTTATGCTTTTAATTTTGGAGAAAGTATTGTAGACTATAACGAAGAAAACCCTTATCCTTATTATCGTTATGTGTTTTCCACAGGAAATGTTATTGATTCATTATCCGTAAAAGGTTATGTTGTAGATGCTTTAAAAGAAGAACCAGACACCTTTATTTCAGTAATGTTGTATGAGGTTGATTCTACATATACCGATTCAATAGTGTTCAAACAAAAACCAAGATATATTACTAATACACTTGATAGTCTGACAAGTTTTAATATTGAAAATATTAAAGCAGGAACTTATAAACTGATTGCATTAAAGGACAAGAACTCAAATTACATGTTCAATCAGAAAAATGATAAAATAGGTTTTAAAGAAGATTTTATTACTGTACCAACAGATGACTCTTACAAACTGAAGCTTTTTAATGAAAAGGTAAATTACAAAGCGGTTAAACCTTCTCAAGATGGTGAAACACGTATTATTTTCCCATATGAAGGTGATTATGAATCCATGCGAATTAAAGTACTTGGAGATACACCTGAGGGTTACAAAACCCGAATTGTAAAAGATCCAAAAACGGATACCTTATACTATTGGTATAAACCAAAATTTGAAATCGATACCACATTCTTTATTGTAACCAACGACAAACAAATTGACACCTTTAAACATCGTTTTAGAACCATAAAAGGAGATTCTTTAACTCTTAAACCTACTGCACAAGGTATATTGAATTTTAATGAGGATTTTACAATGGAATCCAATATTCCCTTAATTAAAATTGACACAACAAAAATTAGAATCATAGACAAAGATTCTTTAGCAGTACCCTTAAAAGTAGAATACGATTCTATTTTTAATACTTATAAATTTCCAATTGATAAACAAGAGGGTCAGAAATACAGCTTCACCATGCTTCCAGGTACATTTACCGATTTCTATGATGGCACTAATATAGATACATTAAATTATTCTATTAGAACCAAAATGAAATCTGAATATGGAAATATAAGAGTCAACATTAGAAATGCTAAATTCCCATTAATTGTACAATTGGTCAATGAAAAAGGTGATGTAATGTATGAGCGTTATGCTAAAGATTCGCCTGTTGTGGATTTTAGAAATTTAGTTCCTAGAAAATACAAGCTACGTGCTATTTTTGACACTAATGGAAATGGAAAATATGATACCGGTAATTTCTTATTAGGCATCCAACCCGAACGGGTTAGTTACTCAGAACCCATAGAGGAGGTTCGCTCTAATTTTGATTTTGTTGAAGAATTTATACTTTTAGATTAAAGTCGTCTCTGTCGTTTAAAAAATTCAATTTTTCTCTGTATTTAGTAATTGTATCTTTTTCTAAAACTACAATTGCTATAGCATCTTCGTTTTCGGATAAATTATCCATTCTGTTTCCTAAAACATCAAAAGCTGCCGAGTGTCCAGAATATTCATGGTTATTGCCATCTAATCCTACTCTATTTACACCAATACAATAGGTCATATTCTCAATGGCTCTTGCTTTTAGTAAAGCATCCCAAGCATTGATCCGTACTTTAGGCCAATTGGCCACATAAATTAAAAGGTCGTAATCTTCAGCATTTCTAGCCCAAACCGGGAAACGTAGATCGTAGCATACCAACGGACAAATTTTCCAACCTTTATAGTTAAACATCACTTTCTCCGTTCCGGCTGTATAAACGTTGTGTTCGCCTGCTAACGTAAAGGTATGGCGCTTATCGTAGGTTGTAATTACACCAGAAGGCTCCACGCAAACCATACGATTATAGAAGTTGTTATTTTCAGAAATCACAAGACTCCCCATAATAACGGCCTCTTTTTCTTTTGCTTTTTCCTTTAACCAAGTTATGGTGTCACCATCCATAGTTTCGGCAACCAACACAGGATTCATTGTAAATCCAGATGTAAACATTTCTGGTAACACAATAAGATCAACGTTTGTTGATATAGCATTTATCTTATCGTTTAAAACACGTCGGTTTTCTTCCGGATTTTCCCAAACTAAATCAGTTTGAATAATCGCAACTTTCAAATCTTTATTCATAGCTTAAAATTACAAATTTGAATTCAAAAAAAGATATAAAAAAAAGCAACCTAAAAAGCAGACACGATAGCCTATCTGCTTTTTAAATTGCTCTAATACATTAACGAAATAGAAATTCTATAATTTACTTTTTGTTTTAACTACTTTATCCGTAAGCTTCTCTAGTTTATCAAGCCACTTAATTTCATCTTGAGGCGATAGTTTACCTTTTCTTTTTAGCTTTTCATATTTTTTCTGTGATTTGCTCAAATTGCTTTCAGCTTTCTCAAAATTCTTTTGAAGCTTTTCTTTTTTCTTTAATGCCTTTTCTGCCTTTTTCTGAGCTTTTTCTGCTTTCTTCTGCGCTTTTTCAGCATCCGATTTTTCCTTCTCTAACATTTTAGCCGCTTTCTCCTTTTCCTTTACAGCCTTTTCTTCTTCCTTCTTAAGCTTTGCAGCTGCTTTTTCAGATTTCACTGCATCAGCTTTTGCTGTTTCTGCTGCTAATTTTGCTTTTGCTTCAACCTCTTTGGCTTTTGCTGCTTCCAATTTTGCTGCGGCTTCGGTTTTAAGTTTTTCTGCAATCACAGCAGCTTCTTTAAAAATAACTGCTTTTTCTTCGAGAGTTAATGTTTCTGTAACATCTTCCCCATTTAAAAAGATTTTCTCTTTTTTAACTTCATAAATTTTTCCGTCTTTAGTCACTTCTTGTGCAAAGCTGGTAAGTGACAAGCTTAAGAATAATAAGATAATATAATATTTCATGGTTTTATATTTTAAATGTTCAAGCTTATGACACAGAATTATACTAAAGGTAACTTAAATTTTTGATAAAATTTCTGCAGCTTTAACCAAAGTCTCATCCGTTTTCGCAAAACAAAATCGCAACACTTTATCGTCTTGATTGTTAGTATTAAATACCGAAAGTGGAATTGAAGCTAATTTAAAATCTACGGTTAATCGTTTTGCAAAATCTACATCCGATTCATCTGTTATTTCACTATAATCTAACACCTGAAAATAAGTCCCTTGTGACGGTTGAAATTTAAATCTAGATTCTGAAATTAAACTCAAAAACAAATCACGCTTCCGCTGAAAAAAAGTATTTAATCCTAAGTACGTTTCTGGGTCTTGCATATAATCGGCAATTCCTTTTTGCGACGGATGATGAACCGAAAACACATTAAACTGATGCACTTTTCTAAATTCTACCATTAACGCTTCTGTTGCACAACAATAGCCAATTTTCCATCCTGTGTTATGAAATGTCTTTCCGAAGGAAGCGCATATAAAACTGCGTTGTTTTAAATCTTCAAATAAACACGCGCTTTGATGTTGTGCGTCATCAAACACAATATGTTCGTAAACCTCATCACTCAATATAATAATATCGGTGTTTCTGGTTAATTTTTGAAGTTGAAGCATATCGTCTTTAGACCAAATAGTGCCACTTGGATTATGAGGCGAATTGATAATAATCATTTTTGTTTGAGACGAAATTTTTGAAGCCACTTTGTCCCAATTCACCTTATAATTTGGAGCCGATAGTTGAACAGGTATCGTTTTCCCTCCATTAATTTCAACCGCTGGCTCGTAACAATCGTAAGCGGGCTTAAACATAATTACCTCATCATTTCGTCTTATAAAAGCTGAAATAATTGTGTAAATGGCTTGAGTTGCACCTGCTGTAACTGTAATTTCTTTTTCAGGATGATAGGTGCTTTTATAGAGTAATTGATATTTGTGAGCAATCGCTAAACGCAAATCCAAATTACCAGCCATTGGTGCATATTGGTTATACCCATTATTCATGGCATTCGTAACCAAATCATTCAACTTTTGAGAACTTGGATAATTAGGAAAGCCTTGCGACAGGTTTATGGCATGATGCTCTTTAGCCAAAGCACTCATTACAATAAAAATGGTGGTACCAACGTTGGGTAATTTTGAAGTAATATTCATGGGTTTATAGGTATTGTTTTTCAACTGTTACATGTTGTTCGCTACTAACAAACTTTAACATGCGCGTTTCATAAAAAAGAAGTCTTTATCCACTAAAACATTAAAGATATAAAACAAGCTTTTCTATCTTTACAAAAACTAATAAAATATTAACTATGCGCTTTTTAAAAATTCTTTTTCTTTTCGTTGTTTTTCAAGCTTCTGCCCAACAAGGTGGCATGTGGATTCCTTCACTTTTAGAAGGTATGAATGAAGATGAAATGCAAAGTTTGGGCAGTAAATTAACGGCTCAAGATATCTACGATGTCAATAATTCTAGTTTAAAAGACGCCATTGGTCATTTTAATGGTGGTTGTACTAGTGAGGTGATTTCAGACCAAGGTTTAGTACTGACCAATCACCACTGTGGTTATAGTCAAATTCAATCCCATTCGTCTTTAGAAAATGACTATTTAAAAGATGGATTTTGGGCCATGAATTTAGATGAAGAATTACCAAACGAAGGTTTATTCATTGAATTTATAGTAAGTATTCACGATGTATCTGAAGTGGTTTTAAAAGGTATTACGGATACTATGACGGAAACTGAAAAGCAATCTTTAATTTCTAAAAACAGTAATGCAGCACTAAAAACTTGGCCAAAAGAATCGTGGCAAGATGTAAAAACAAAAGCCTTTTATGAGGGAAATCAATACTTCTTATTTGTAACAGAACGTTTTGATGATATCCGTTTGGTGGGAACACCTCCAACTAGTATTGGTAAATTTGGAAGCGATACCGACAACTGGGTTTTCCCTAGACATACTGGTGATTTTTCGTTATTCAGAATTTATGCAGACGCTAATAATCGTCCGGCAAAATACAGCAAAGACAACAAACCGTACAAGCCAAAACATTTTTTACCAATCTCTTTAGATGGTGTTGAAGAAGGTGATTTCACTATGGTTTTTGGTTTCCCTGGAACGACTAGCGAATATTTACCAGCTGTTGCGATAGAACATATCACAAAAGATTACAACCCTACGAACATTGCGATTCGTGAAGCGGCCTTAAAAGTCATTGATCAAAAAATGAAAGAAAGTGACGCCGTGAGAATTAAATACGCCTCTAAACAAGCACGAATTGCTAACTCTTGGAAACGATGGATTGGTGAAAATTTAGGAATCGAAAAAAGTAATGCCGTTGAAAAACGTCGCGAATTTGAAGCCACATTCACCAAGGCTTTAAAAGAAAAAGGACTAGAAGACAAATACGGAAACATTCTTCCAGAATTCGACAGACTTTATAAAGGTTTTGCACCTATAAATATTAAGCGTAGAAACTTTATAGAGGTCTTCTTAACCACCAATGAATTAATGCAAATGACCTTTAGAGCGTATCAAGTTGAGCAAGCTCTAATAGCCAACTCTGAGAATCTAGAAAGAGGAAAAGAAGTTTTAACTGGTCAGTTACAAGGTATTCATAAAAATTATGATGTAGATTTAGATAAAGGTGTGTACGAAAATGTAATGCCTTTATATGGAAAATTTGTGGATGCATCAATTTACGATAAAACAGCGTTTACCAATTTAGAATCGGCTTTACAATTATTAGAAGGCGATGCCGAAACCGTAATTAAAAATCTAAATAACGATGCTGCCTATGCCTATGCAAAACCTATAATTGCTGAGTTTTTTGACACGCTTAATCCTGAATATTTACAAAAAAACGAACCCATAACGGCTTTACAAACTAAGTACATGACGGCACTTATGGAAGCTTTGCCTAATGAGCGTTATTTTCCGGATGCTAATAGTACACTTCGTGTTACTTACGGTCAAGTAAGAGGGTATTCTCCAAGAGACGCGGTCTATTACGAGCCCGTAAGTTATTTAGATGGTGTTATTGAAAAGTATATTCCAGGTGATTACGAATTTGATGTGCCTCAAAAATTAATTGAATTATATGAAGCTAAAGACTACGGACAATATGCAGACAGTAACGGAAAAGTACCTGTTTGCTTTTTAGGAACTAACCACACTACAGGTGGAAACTCTGGAAGTCCTGCAATTGATGCGCACGGAAATTTAGTCGGATTAAACTTCGACAGAGTTTGGGAAGGGACCATGAGTGACATGAATTACGATCCAGAAATTTGCCGAAACATTATGGTAGATTTACGTTATGTCCTTTTTATTGTCGACAAATATGCTGGAGCAAAACATCTGATTGATGAAATGGAATTGGTGCATCCTAAGACCAATAGTTCTAAGAAAAAGAAGAAAAGAAAGCGTAAAAAGAAGTAAGCAGTTCTTTAGTCTTCAGTTGGCAGTCGCCAGTATATTAAAAAAGCCCTCGTAAGTTTTTAGAACTCGTGAGGGCTTTTTTGCTTTCAGATGCGTAATAGAGTTACTTCACTATACTCTTTACAATTTTTAAATGATGATTGGTGTGTGCATCCAAAAACTGTACTACTCTATATTTATTAATATTCCCAAATAAGGGATGTTTAAAATAAGCGTTATCGTCTAAATTGGATATCGTTTTAATATTCGTTCTCGCTTCTGCTAATTGTAAAATAATATCATCCTCTAAAATGACTTCAGGTGGTGTTACATATTTTGGTGCTTTCGCTTTTCCCCTTGGAAAGAATCCAAATTTCAATAACAACTTACCCAAAAAACTAAAATTATCCTTATACAAAGCTGGATCTGAATTCTGCATTGTTGTCACCACGGCGTTAATCACTTTTAAGCTATGATCTAAATGCCATGCTACAGTCGCTTTTGAAACATTAGTATTTAAAATTTCACGTTGTGGAATATAACCTTCAATTTGGCTTAATGCATTTTGTAAAACTGTAATATCTAACTTTTTCATTTAAATTTATTTTGTTGAAAGGTAATTAAAATGAATCTGGCTAAAAAGTTTGTTTTGTCAAATGCACTAACGATTGAAACGGCATCCTTTTTTGAGGCACGAGAAAAAGATATAGTGAAAAGCATGGTTTAATTTGGTGCTAAAAACCAAATTAAAATTGCCCAAATAAAAAAACCCCAAACACGAATGCTTGGGATTTTTAAAATTCAGTTTCTATTAATGAGATTGCCACGTCGCTATAAAGCGCCTCGCAATGACATTCTTAGATTAGTATCTGTAATGCTCAGGCTTATAAGGCCCTTCAACTTTTACACCAATATAATCAGCTTGGTATTCTGCCAATTCAGTTAACTCAACACCAATTTTTTCTAAGTGTAATTTTGCTACTTTTTCATCTAAATGCTTTGGTAGCATATATACATCGTTTTTATACGCTGCACTATTTTTCCAAAGTTCAATTTGTGCTAAAGTCTGGTTTGTAAATGAGTTACTCATTACAAAACTAGGATGACCAGTTGCACAACCTAAGTTTACTAAACGACCTTCGGCAAGTAAAATAATATCTTTTCCGTTGATGTTGTATTTGTCTACTTGAGGCTTTATGGTATCTTTAGTAGCACCATGTTTCTCGTTTAACCAACCTACTTGAATTTCGTTATCAAAGTGACCAATATTTGCTACAATTACTTTGTCTTTCATTGCTTCAAAATGCTCAGCACGTACGATATCTTTATTTCCTGTTGTTGTGATAATAATATCAGAATTACCAACAACGGTTTCTAATTTCTTAACTTCAAAACCGTCCATTGCAGCTTGTAAAGCACAAATCGGGTCAATTTCAGTAACAGTAACAATAGAACCTGCACCTTTAAAAGAAGCCGCTGTACCTTTACCAACATCACCATAACCACAAACCGTTACACGTTTACCAGCTAACATAATATCTGTTGCGCGACGAATGGCATCTACTGCAGATTCTTTACAACCGTATTTATTATCGAACTTAGATTTAGTTACAGAATCATTCACGTTAATTGCTGGCATTGTTAAAGTACCATTCTTAACACGTTCGTATAATCTGTGAACTCCAGTCGTTGTTTCTTCAGATAAACCTTTTATACCTTCAGATAACTCAGGGTACTTATCTAAAACCATATTCGTTAAGTCACCACCATCATCTAAAATCATGTTTAATGGCTTACGATCTTCACCAAAGAATAATGTTTGTTCAATACACCAATCAAATTCTTCTTCTGTTAGTCCTTTCCATGCATAAACCGCAGTTCCTGCAGCAGCAATTGCAGCAGCAGCTTGATCTTGCGTAGAAAAAATATTACAAGAACTCCAAGTTACCTCAGCACCTAAAGCTTGTAATGTTTCTATTAAAACTGCTGTTTGAATCGTCATGTGTAGACATCCAGCAATTCGCGCTCCTTTTAAAGGCTGCTCGTTTTTATATTCTTCACGTAAACTCATTAAACCTGGCATTTCTGCTTCAGCTAAATTTATTTCTTTTCTTCCCCAAGCCGCAAGCGACATATCTTTTACCTTGTTAGGTACGTAAGCAACTGTTTTATTACTCATATTCTTTTCTTTGTTTTTATATTTTAAAACACCTTTGGGTTTAACACTTAAATAGTTAAATTCGCTTATCTAAAAAATGCTAAATCTGTCTAAGGCGACGCAAAGGTAATCAATAACATTCAGAATTCTAAATGCCACTATACAAATCCATTAGTGTAAATTCACAAACTACTGTTAAAATCTGGAAGATTGAAGAATCTTATGATGCTCTATTTCAGCCTTTAGATTTAAAACCACAAAGTTTACAACGTGTTTTAGGCATGAAAAGTGAGCTTCATCAACGCGGATTTTTGAGCGTTAGACATTTGCTACACGAGTTTGGCTATACAGACCAAGATTTATATTATGACGACAATGGGAAACCACATTTAAAGGATGGAAAACACATTTCTATAACCCATTCCTTTACATTTTCTGGTGTTATTATTAGTGATAATAAAGTCGGAATTGATATTGAAAAGCAACGTGAAAAAATAGGAGTCATTGCTCATAAATTTGTCGATTACGAATCTAATTATGTAAAACCTACGGACGAAGATTACATTAATAGACTTACCGTCATTTGGGGAATTAAGGAATCCCTTTACAAGCTTTTTGCCACTCCAGGCATGCTGTTTAAAGAACATTTTCTAGTAATTCCGTTTATGTTAAAGGATGGAGCGACTGTGGCTTGGATAGATTATAAGAATAAAAAGTACAGATATAACACTGCATTTTTAGAATTTGAAGGCTTTACTTGTGCTTATGTCGTTCCATAATGAATAATCTCCTTAAAAATATAATCGACACTGCAGATAAAGGCATTAAACAATTAGCTGTTTTAATAGATCCTGATAAGATGAGGATTGAAACCGTTTCAAGTTTTATAGCTAAAGTCAACCAATCTATCGCTACACATATTTTTGTTGGAGGCAGTGAAGTTGATGACGGTTTAACTGAAACTTTGATCATCGAATTAAAAAAATACACGGAACTTCCTATAATATTGTTTCCTGGAGATGTCATTCAAATAACAGATAAAGCGGATGGCATTTTATTTTTATCTTTAATTTCTGGACGAAATCCTGATTATTTAATAGGAAAGCAAGTAGAAGCCGTTTCAAAATTAGCCAAAACTAATCTTGAAATTATTGCAACAGGCTATGTACTTATAGAAAACGGAAAAGAAACCGCTGTTCAACGTGTTAGTGAAACAAAACCGATTAAACGAAGTGACATTCAACTTATAAAAGATACCGCTAAAGCTGGCGAATTATTAGGTATGAAACTTATATATCTCGAAGCCGGTAGCGGAGCCACACACCCTATTGAATCTCATATTATTTCTGAAGTTAAGCGTCAACTAAATATCCCTTTAATTGTTGGTGGAGGTATTAAAACTAAAATGGCATTAGATTCCGCTTATAATGCTGGAGCCGATTTAGTTGTTATTGGAACTGCTTTTGAAGATGACGAGACCTTTTTTAAGAAATTGAAGAAACCGTAAATACGCAACTAATATTAGTTAAGATACTACAATGAAAATATCTATCGAATTACAATTATCACCATTAAAAGACGATTACGAGCCTCATATTATTGATTTTATAAAACACTTACGAGCTTCAGAATTCACGGTTTTAGAAAATCCCTTGAGTACTCAAATTTATGGGGATTATGATACATTAATGCCGTTTTTAACGCAAGAAATAAAACGTTCATTTTCAGAAATAGATATTGCCGTATTACAAATGAAAATTGTAAAAACAGACCGTAGCGATTATGAACCACATTTTTGATTTTCTTTTCTCGCAATATTCTGGTTACGAAACTACAGATATTGTTTTAGAAATCGTAGCCGTTATTTTTGGTTTTTTATCGGTTTGGTATTCTAAACAAAATAAACTTCTTGTTTTTCCAACAGGAATGATAAGTACCTTCATTTTTGTTTACCTATTGTTAAAGTGGGAACTTCTTGGAGACATGATGATTAATGCTTACTACTTTTGTATGAGTGTTTACGGATGGTATATATGGACACGTAAAATAGATGCCACACATGTTACTCAAATATCAAAAACCACGACAGAAGAAAAAAAAATAAGTCTCTCCATATTTATCGCAACCCTAGTTTTTGTATTCGTTGTTTATAAAACATTTGATAAGTGGAATGGTTGGGTAGCCTATGTCGATACCATAACAACAGCGATATTTTTTGTAGGCATGTGGTTAATGGCAAGACGAAAATTAGAAAATTGGATCTTTTGGATTATTGGAGATGTGATTTCTGTACCTTTATATTTCTATAAAGGCTTTACATTCACAAGTTTTCAATATTTAGGATTTACAGTTATAGCAATATTTGGTTATTTAGCATGGAAAAAGAACTTAAACAACAACCTTCAAACTGCATAAAAGTAGTTTTGTTTGGGCCTGAATCCACTGGAAAAACAACCCTTTCTAGACAGCTAGCTAAACATTATAATACCGTTTGGGTACCAGAATTTTCACGTGCGTATCTTCAAGATAAGTGGGATAATGAACGTAAAATTTGCGAACCCAAAGACATACTTCCAATTGCAATTGGGCAAATGAAACTTGAAAACGAATTGGCACAAAAAACAAACTCAGTTTTAATTTGTGATACAGATTTATTAGAAACTAAGGTCTATAGCGAAGCCTATTACGATGGTGCATGTGACCCTATTTTAAATACATATGCTCTAAAAAATTTTTACCATCTTTACTTTTTAACCTATATTGACACACCTTGGGAAGATGACGACCTAAGAGACAAACCCAATGAACGCGAACGTATGTTTAATGCTTTCGAATCCGCTTTAAAAACCTATAATAAACCTTATATACTTTTAAAAGGGAATAAAAAAGAACGACTAGAACTAGCTGTTAAGCATATTGATAACTTATTAATGAACAAGACATGAGTTTTACTGAAAACGACATCTACCAAATAGAATCTAACGATTTAACTTTAACAGGAATTAAAAAACAAATCGAGATTTTTGAAACCGGAATTCCTTTTACAAATGTTTCAGATGCTGCTACATTGAATAATGGGATTATGCCTTTAAACGATTCTAATATTCAAGCGTATGTTTCACTATTTGAAAATGAGAAGGATAAAAAATCGTTATTAAAGTTTGTACCAGCTTCTGGAGCAGCAACACGAATGTTCAAATTTTTGTTCAAATTTGTTAGTGAATACAATTCCAATGAGCAATCTCTAAATTCATATATAAATAAAAACAACCTCAGAGAGCTATCCTTATTTATGGTCGGTTTAGAGAAGTTTCCATTTTATAACCAGATATTAGAATTATTAAAATCTAATGGAATAGATTATGAAAACTTATCTAATCAAGAAAAGGTTTGGCATTTTGCAAAGGCTATGTTAGATGAAAATCAACTCAACTTTGGAAATCAACCTAAAGGATTACTTCCTTTTCATGATTATAAAAACAACCATATTTCTACGGCATTTGAAGAACATTTATATGAAGCAGCAATGTATGCTTCAAGCAATGGACTAGCCAAACTTCACTTTACAATTTCTGAAGTTTATGAGAATAAGTTTACCAAGGAATTTAAGAATATTCAAAACCAAGTTGAAGAAAACACAGGAGTAGAATTCGACATATCGTTCTCATTTCAACAACAATCAACCGATACTATTGCTGTAACACTTAAGAATAGGCCCTTTAGAGAAGCAGACGGTTCGTTGTTGTTTAGACCATCAGGGCATGGTGCTTTATTAAAGAATTTAAATGCCTTAGAAGCTGATATCATTTTCGTTAAGAATATTGATAATGTTGTCGTTTACAAATACAAAGATGAACTGGCAAAATACAAAAAGGTACTAGCAGGCATCTTAATCGAATTACAAAATAAAGCGTTCGAATATTTACACGAATTAGATTCAGAACAGGTTAATGAAGGTACGTTGGTCTCGGTAGAGAATTTCTTAACGCACAAACTAAGTATCAAAATATCCGATGAATATAAAAAATATACCGATCGTTATAAGATTGAATATTTAAAAGAAAAATTAAACCGACCAATTCGTGTATGTGGTATGGTTAAGAACGAAGGTGAACCTGGCGGTGGTCCGTTTTGGGTAAAAGATCATAAATCTAATCAATCACTTCAAATTGTAGAGTCGGCACAAATCAATTTAAAAGATCCAAAACAAGAAGACATTCTTAAAAATGCTACGCACTTTAATCCAGTGGACTTAGTCTGTGGTGTAAAAAATTATAAAGGTGAGAAATTCGATTTAGAAAATTATGTAGACCATAACGCCGCTTTTATAACCGAGAAAACCAAAAACGGTAGGGACTTAAAAGCATTAGAATTACCTGGACTTTGGAACGGAAGTATGGCGCATTGGAGTACTATTTTTGTTGAAGTTCCAATCATTACGTTTAATCCAGTAAAGACAGTAAACGATTTATTAAAATCACCACATCAAATTAAATAATAGTGGATGTAACCTTACTTAAATCTGAAATAAACTACAAATACGTCCGAAGCTCAGGAAGCGGAGGGCAACATGTAAATAAGGTATCTTCAAAAGCTGAATTGTACTTCGATCTTAGCAACTCATCTGTTTTTAACGATCAGGAAAAACAAAAGCTTTCCGAATTTTTCAATAATCGTTTAACCAAAGATGGTGTTTTAATTCTAGCCTGTGACGAAAGTCGAAGTCAATTTAGAAACAAAGCTTTAGTTACGCAGCGATTTTTAGAATTAATTCAAGAAGGCTTAAAGGAAGAAAAAAAACGAATTTCAACTAGAGTTCCAAGATCAGTAAAGCGAAAACGTTTAAAAGTAAAACGCATTAATGCTGATAAAAAAGCAAATCGGAAGCCACCAACGCTTGAATAAAAAGCAAATCGGAAGCCACCAACGCTTGAATAAATTCCAAAATTAAAATAAACAAATTCCAATGTGCTCATAATAAGGCTCAGAGTCGCAACGCTATGTGATTATTCTTTGCGACTCTGCGTCTTTGCGAGAAAACACCTTATAACTGTTTGAACCTTTGCATCTACTTCTAGCATCTTTGTGCCAAACTAAAAAAATTCCACATTCATAATTCGTAATTCTAAAATCCGTTATATCTTTGCCGCGTTCTCAATAAAGGGGTGCCTAATATCGGCTGAGATCATACCCATTGAACCTAGAACAGGTAATGCTGTTTAGGAAACGAGCGTAAGAAAATGTCCAGTGGACATTTTTAGCGAGTGCGATAAGGTTATCAATTATTGTTTTTTCACTTCTGAATTTTGATTTGTTATAATTTAATTATACACGAACAATTTCAAAAAGAAAAAAAGCAATATTTAACTATCGTATAAGCATTATGCTCACAATAATTAATTATTAACCAAGAATAATGACCTCTTTTTATTCGATTATAATACTATAGTCGTATGAAAATTTTATTCAACAATCTCTCAAAAAAAAGTAGGCAGAGATTAACACTTTCAATTGCATTTTTAGGTATTTGTTCAGCTTATGGACAAGAAAAACAACAAGATTCAACCAAAGTTGAAAAACTAGACGAAGTTCTAGTAAGAGCCGTAAGAGTCGATGCTAAATCGCCAATTACACATTCTAATGTTACCAAAGAAGCTTTAGCTAAACGAAATTTAGGGCAAGACATTCCGATGTTATTGAACTTCTTACCTTCGGTAGTAACAACTACAGATGCGGGTGCAGGAATTGGTTACACTGGCATTAGAGTTCGTGGTGTAAGCTCACAATCTACCAATATTACTATAAACGGTATTCCGTATAATGATGCGGAATCTTTAGGAACGTTTTGGGTTAATTTAGGAGATTTTGCGTCTTCTACAGAAAGTCTTCAATTACAACGTGGCGTGGGGACCTCTACCAATGGGTCTGGTGCTTTTGGAGCTAGTATTAATGTCCTTACCGATGCAATTTCAAAAGATGCTTCAGGCGAAATTTCTAATTCATTTGGAAGTTATAACACTAGAAAACATACCGTAAAATTCAGTACGGGTCTTATGAATGACCATATTGAAATCGCCGGTCGTTTATCTAATATTGTTTCAGATGGTTATATCGATCGTGCTTCGGCCGATTTAAAATCCTATTTTTTACAAGGGTCTTATGTCGATGACAACACCTTAATTAAAGCCATAACTTTTGGTGGTAAGGAAGTCACATATCAGGCTTGGAATGGATTAGAAGATTTAGATAAACTAGAAGACGACCGTACGTATAATACTGCAGGTGAATACACGGATAATAATGGTGATCCTCAATTTTATGATAATGAAGTCGATAATTACAGTCAAGATCATTACCAACTACATTGGAATCAGCGTTACGACAACCAATGGTCAACCACATTAGGCTTAAACTATACTAAAGGTCAAGGGTATTTTGAACAATACAAAGAAGACGAAGGATTTGACGATTATGGTTTAGACCCATTAGACTTCAATGGTGACATAATTAATGAAACCGATTTAATTAGAAGACGTTGGTTAGATAATAATTTTTATGTTATCAATGCTAACGCTAGCTATAAAGACGATAATCTTAATTTAATTTTTGGAAGTTCTTTTAGTCATTATGATGGTGATCATTTTGGTGAAGTAATTTGGGCAGAATACGCCAGTCAAACTGAAATTAGAGACCGTTATTATGATGGAAATAGTATAAAAAACGATTTATCTATGTTCACTAAAGCCAATTACAGACTCAACGAAAAAATAAGTTTATACGGAGATTTACAAGTTAGAAATGTTACTTATAAAACGACTGGTACAACGTCTGATCTTGTAGAATTTGCAATAGATAAAGATTTTACGTTTTTTAACCCAAAGGCAGGAATTACCTATTCATTAAATACTGGTAATGATCTATACTTTTCGTATGCTAGAGCCAACAGAGAGCCAAACCGAACGGATTTTGAAAGCAATGAAAACATAGAATCAGAACAATTAGATGATTTTGAATTAGGTTGGAGACATCAAAAGGGAAACTTTTCATTTAATGCCAACGCATATTACATGAGCTACAATGAGCAATTAGTGTTATCTGGAAGATTGGATGACGTAGGAAATCCAATTAGAACCAATAGTGGAAAAAGTTACCGTTTAGGTTTAGAACTAGAGGCTATAATTCCGGTAACATTGAAGTTGACCTTACAGCCTAATTTAACGCTAAGTACTAATAAAAATAAAGAAACGATTATTTCTTTTGATGATGAATTACAGAACTTAGGTAAAACGGATATTTCATTTTCCCCAGATTTAGTCGCTGCCAATGCCATCGTTTTTCAACCTATTGAGAATCTGCAAATGTCGTTGTTAAGTAAATTTGTTGGCGAACAATTTATGAGTAACACAGAAGCTAAATCCTCTAAATTAGACAGCTATTTTATTAATGATTTTAATATTAATTATACTTTAAAAACAGATTCTATATTTGACGCTATTGTATTTTCAGGTTTAGTAAATAATATTTTCAATGTAAAATATGTATCTAATGGCTATTATTACACGTATGATGATAGTTGGTCTAATCCAGGAAGTATTGCAACTGTTGAAGGAGCTGGTTTTTACCCACAGGCCACTACTAACTTTTTAGTAGGTGTTACCTTGAAGTTCTAATTACTGACAAAATAACTATTATTGCCGGTAGGCTCAACTCTGTATGGTTTTAACGTACAGGGTTGAGCATTATCGCCTAGTGCTGTCCCCGTAATTAAACTATACTCATTACCATCTTCACAACCACAAACGGCATTTAAACCTACAATTGTTAATTTAGAACAAGAAGAAGCTGTATGGTTAGGGTCTGCACCATCCCAAGCTAAAATTGAATTTGCATTAGTTCTTACAAGGATAATTCCGTTATTACCATAACCGTCTACTCTAACAGCATTTACTGGGAACAAAAGTTGATTATACTGAGGAAGATTAAGATTCACGGTGAGATTAACTCCAACATCTAGCAAGTAGTTACAATTATAAATAGATTCGTTTTTGCTACATCCAAAAACAACAATACAACTTAGTATTAAAAAGAATTTCTTCACAGGTTTAATTTTTTTTTTAATAGTTTGAAATTTAGATAATTGAAAAACAAAATCGTCTAAAGCCACGACAACACTCACTTTCTTGTTTAGCCTTCAAATTATTAACATTTTTTCTAAATTTTAACTTCAAAATTTGATGCGCAATTTACTATTAATTCAACAATACCGTAAATATTTTATATATTTGCATAGTAATCTCGTCAGCGCGAGGTTTTTTTTATGCTAACATTATAATTACAAAATAACAAACTTCTAAGAAGCACAAAATATCTAAAGTTATTTTTGAGCCTGTCTGATTTTCAGACAGGCTCAAAAATGATAAAGAATCTGCTTATTAGAATGCGTTATATTAAAACGATTAAATTATGAGTAAAGTATCTTATTACACAGCTGAAGGTTTAAAAAAGTTAAGAGAAGAGTTAAACCATCTTAAAGATGTGGAACGACCTAAGGCATCACAAGCGATTGGAGAAGCTAGAGACAAAGGCGATTTAAGTGAAAATGCAGAATATGATGCTGCGAAAGAAGCACAAGGTATGCTAGAAATGAAAATTTCTAAAATGGAAGAAATTTTATCTGGTGCAAGAGTTATTGATGAGTCGCAATTAGATTTGACTAAAGTTTTAGCTTTATCAAAGGTTAAAATTAAGAACCAAATTAATGGCATGGAAATGACGTACACTTTGGTAGCTGAAAGCGAAGCCGATTTAGCTACAGGTAAAATCTCAGTAAACTCTCCAATTGGAAAAGGTTTATTAGGGAAATCTGTAGGAGATACTGCTGAAATACAAGTGCCAAGTGGTATCATGAAATTTGATATTCTAGAAATTTCTAGATAATGTATTCCTGCTTTCGCAGGAATCTCATAGATTATTGATAAAAAGATTCCTATTTAAAAGGAATCTTTTTATATTTATGTAAATATCAATTACAGTTATCCGTTAGTTTGAATACCGCTGAAACCTTTTTCATTTCGTTGTTAAAGCCCTTTCAATTGCGCTCAAGGTGACATTTATAAATCATAACAACAGACTAATAATTTATGGCAACACTCTTCACAAAAATAATTTCGGGTGAAATAACATCATATAAAGTAGCCGAAACTGAAGATTTCTTTGCGTTTTTAGATATTAACCCAAACTCTAAAGGCCATACACTTTGTATTCCTAAAAAAGAGGTTAATAAAATTTTTGATTTAGACGAATCGACTTATGTAGAGTTGATGAAATTTTCGCGTCGTGTTGCGATTGCCTTAGAAAAAGCGGTACCATGTGAACGTATTGGTATGTCTGTAATTGGGCTAGAAGTGCCACATGTACATGTACATTTAATTCCGTTACACACTATGGATGATGCGCGCTTCACAAACAAGCAAAAAGTAACACCTGAAGAGTTTGAAGCATTAGCAGAAAAAATAGGGTCGTATTTATAGTTATATTATTTTTAATGCAAATAGTAGTATTGCTATTAATACAACAACACTAAAAATAATTAAACCCCAAGCAATTGATTTTAGTTTGGTAGACTTAGGTTTGATTTTAAGTCCTCTATTGTGATAATCCACGACACGTTCGATATCATCGGTCCAACGAATTGGAAAAATCTGCACGTCACAGTTTAAACATAGCAACTGGCATGCAGTTTCGTCAGTTATTGCCTTATAAAGCTTAGTCTCAATTAATTTTTGCTTAAACGTAAGTTCCAAACTATCGTTAGAATAGCATTCTGGACAGTTATTACCTATCCTAGCTTCTTTTAAAGTAAAAAATCTCGAAGAATTCATCTTCAAATTTAAACTAAAATTTTAATAATTCAATTTTAAAGTTTTTTTCAGAAGTGTCAAGATTATAAAACGTGCTGGGTCTCAGCCAAAATAAACTAAATCTGTTTCAACATAATCTGTATGGTTGTTCCTTTTCTAATTTCAGAATTCAATACTTTTATTTTACCATTGTGGTAGTCTTCTACAATTCGTTTAGCTAAAGACAATCCAAGTCCCCAGCCTCGCTTTTTAGTGGTATAACCAGGTTCAAATATTTTAGTAAATGACGATTTCGGGATCCCTTTTCCTGTATCAGATATATTAATGAATACTTTGTTTTCAAGTTGTGTTAATTCTAGTTTTAAATCCCCTTTACCTTTCATGGCATCAATGGCATTTTTTACTAAATTTTCAATCGTCCAACTAAAGAGTTGTTCATTTAAGTTCACTGTAATTTCTCTTTCAGGAAGTACAATTTCAAAATTAATTAACTTAGATGATCTCGATTTTAAATACTCATAAGAAGATTTGGTTACCTCAACGATATCCATTTGTTTTAGCGTGGGTGCAGATCCAATTTTACTAAAACGTTCCGTTATCGTTTGAAGCCTGTCAATGTCTTTTTCTATCTCTATAATATATTCTGGGTTTACATTTTCGGTCTTTAAAATTTCTGCCCAACCCACAAGCGACGATAAAGGAGTACCTATTTGATGTGCTGTTTCCTTTGCCATTCCTGTCCATAGTTTATTTTGTTCTGCAATTTTTGAACTACGATAAAAGAAATAGACAACCGCTGCAAAGAGCAAAATAATCAGTAATAAAGCTAACGGATAGTATTTTAATCTGTTTAATAAAGGCGAATTACCATAATAAATAAATTGTTTGGACTTGGTACCCATATTCACTTCAATTGGAGTGTTTTCACTTTTAAATTGAACAACAAGATTTTTTACTACAAGAGAATCTGATAATAAAGATTCATCAATATTTCTAGAAGTACTGAGTTCCCCATCATTATCAATAACAATAACTGGAGTACTAATTATTGTTTCCGTAATTACATGACTGGTCACTTCGTTGACCTCATCATTAGACTTTATAGTTCCAATATCTGTTAAAGCCACAGACCACGTTTTCATTTTAGAACGCTCTTCGGCTTTAAAATCTTGAAAAAAGGTATAGGTATTCCAAAGAATAAGAGAAATAATTATAAAAGATGAAGCTATAATAATCCAACGGATTACATTACGGTTGAAGCTAAAAGTCATTAGTTAGGTTTAAATCATTTTTAAATATAATGTAAAATTGTTGATATTATTGTTCTTAGTTATCTACAAAATACTTTTGTCTCCAACTCAATATAATTATATTTGTTCAAAATCAGCAAACTACATGGCTTCATTTGACCCTCAAGACCTTACAACTAGTATTTTACATGGCTTTTTATTAAGTGCTGTTGCACCAAGACCCATCGCTTTTGCTAGTACTGTTGACGCGGAGGGTAATCCAAATTTATCACCATTTAGCTTTTTTAACGTGTTTAGCGCTAATCCTCCGATTTTGGTTTTTTCGCCTGCGAGACGTGTTAGAGATAATACCACAAAACATACATTACACAATGTAGAAGCAACCAAAGAAGTGGTTATTAACGTGGTTAATTACGACATGGTACACCAAGCGTCTTTAGCAAGTACAGAATATCCTGAAGGCACTAATGAATTTGAAAAAGCAGGGTTATCCATGCTACCATCAGATATAGTAAAACCCTTTAGAGTTGCAGAATCTCCTATTCAATTAGAATGTAAAGTAAACGATATTATTTCGTTAGGTTCTGAAGGAGGTGCAGGAAATTTAGTCATCTGTGAAGTTGTAAAACTTCATATTGCGGAAGAGGTTTTAAACGCTGACCAAACCATAAATCAAGAGGCCTTAGATTTAGTTGCAAGAGCTGGAGGTAGTTATTACAGTAGAGCAAAAAAAGGATTTTTTGAAATCCCTAAACCTCTAGCATCCATAGGCATCGGAGTCGACAATATGCCAAATAATGTAAAAAACAGCATGATTTTAACAGGCAATAACATTGGAATGTTAGCGAATGTTGATGCCTTGCCAAATACAGAAGATGTTAATAAGTTTATTGACGACATCAGTGAGCGTTATCCGGACATAAAAACGGCATCTCACAGAGAAAAACACAAGTTGGCTCAAAATTATTTGAGCTATGGAGACGTAGAAAGTGCTTGGAAGTTATTACTTTCGTAGTCTGAAAATATTTAAGTATTATAATAAATTATAGATTAAGCAAAAATGGAAGTACAAGGACGTATTAAAATGGTAGGTGAGACTCAAACTTTTGGTAGTAACGGGTTTAGAAAAAGAGAAGTTGTAGTGACTACAGAAGAGCAATACCCACAACATATTATGGTGGAGTTTGTTCAAGATAAATGTGATTTACTAAACAGCTACAAAGAAGGTCAGCAAGTTAAAATTAATATTAACTTAAGAGGGAGAGAGTGGGTGAATCCACAAGGTGAAACTAAATACTTTAACTCTATTCAAGGTTGGAGAATTGAAGGTGTACAAGCGTCTGCAAGTGGAGATATGCCTCCAGTACCACCAACTGAAGCATTTGAACCAGTTAGTGATTTAAACGAAGGTGACAACGACGATTTACCGTTCTAATTAGGTAGATTAAATACATATAAAAAGACTTGTTTTAAATTTAAAACAGGTCTTTTTCTGTTTATCATCTTAACTTAAATTAAAAAAGTCCTGATGGTTAATCAGGACTTAGTACTTTGATTTTAGGTTTGACCTTTACAAACAAACTTATATAAAAGCAATGATGAACAAAATTTACGATGTAAAGGTCTACTCAAATATCTACAAAAATCTTTTAGCATCAAAGCTAAAGTCTTAATTTTAAATGTATAAACAGCATATCCGTTTTAATTTATGCACTTTTTAACCTATAAAATTGAATTTCCAGATCCATCTGAAGCATCCGCAGATGGACTTCTCGCTATTGGTGGTGATTTATCTCCTGCACGTTTAATACATGCCTATGCTGAAGGTATATTTCCATGGTTTCAAGATGAGGAACCTATACTTTGGTGGTCTCCAGATCCACGGTTTGTTTTGTTTCCTGAAGATCTAAAAGTCTCTAAAAGTATGAGACAGGTGCTTAAAAAAGAGAAATTTAAAGTTACCATAAACAAAGCGTTTAAAGCTGTGGTAGAGAATTGCGCCCAAGCAAAACGTAATGACCAAGATGGCACTTGGATTACGGATAACATGGTAGATGCTTACTATAAATTACATCAGCTCGGTTATGCTAAATCTATAGAGGTCTGGGAAAATGATGAACTTGTTGGTGGTTTGTATGGTATTGAAGTTAGCGAGTCTGTTTTCTGTGGTGAAAGCATGTTTGCTAAAGTGAGTAATGCTAGCAAAGTGGGTTTTATAACCTTTATTCAAAATTCTAATTACAAATTAATTGACTGTCAGTTACACACCAAGCATCTCGAAAGTTTAGGTGCTAAAAACATATCACGAAAAGAATTCCTTAATTACATTAAACCTCATGATATCTAAAACAAGAGACTTCATGGTCATTTACCATACCTGTAGCTTGCATCTGTGCATAAATCACAGTAGAACCTACAAACTTAAATCCACGCTTCTTTAAATCTTTACTTATGGTATCGCTCAATGGCGTATTTGCTGGAGCGTCTTTATAGATTTTCACCTTGTTTTTTATCGGTGTTCCATCTACAAAATTCCATATGTATTTAGAAAATGACCCAAATTCTTCCTGAATTTTCATAAAAGCCTGCGCATTAGTAATTGTGGCATTTACTTTAAGTTTATTTCTAATGATTCCAGCATCTTGTAATAAGTCTTCAATTTTAGAAGCATCATAGTTTACAATTTTCTTATAATCGAAATTATCGAAAGCCTTTCTAAAATTTTCACGCTTCTTTAAAACGGTGATCCAACTCAAGCCCGCTTGAAATGTTTCTAAAATTAAAAATTCAAATAACCTAGCATCGTCATAGACAGGAACTCCCCATTCTTCATCATGATAGGCTTCATATAAGGGATCACCAACACACCAACCACATCTGTTTTTATTCATATTGTAAGGAGTTTTATTTTGCAAGAATTAAACTATATGTTTTCTGTTTTAGCGAAAATTAGGAATTTTAAAATTAAATAAAAGCTTTTTTCTAGTTGAATAGCATCGCTACGCGACTCTAAAAAGACAAAATTTAAATTTAAAAGAACAATTTTTTAGCAAATGGAAAGGGTCTAAATTAGTTCTCGACTAATGTAACAACAGTTGCATAAAAAATGGCAATAGATTATTATTTTTGTACTTATGATTACAGACACACTTACACTACAAGATATTATTTCAGCAAGTTTACAAAACAGTATGACTTATGCTGAATACAGAGAATTAGTTATAAAATTAGTTGAAGAAAAATCAACTACGGGTACTGATAAATCGGAAGATTTAGTGAATTACACACAACTTAATGATAGTAGAATGCGACGTTGGGATAAAACTGCAAAAGTTTCGGATGCCATGAATATTAAAATTGCAAATTTTGATAAGAAAATAACTTGGCTCGTTATTTCTGAAAGTTGGTGTGGAGATGCTGCGCATATTATGCCCATAATTAATAAAGTGGCTGAACTCAATGGTAATATTGATTATAGAGTGGTGCTCAGAGATGAAAACGAAGCACTTATGGATCAGTTTTTAACTAATGGCGGGAAATCGATTCCTAAGTTAATTATGTTAGATTCTGAAACAAATGCTGTTTTAGATACCTTTGGTCCTCGGCCTACAGTTGCGACAAACATGGTGCAAACTTATAAAGTTGAACACGGGATGTTAACTCCAGAATTTAAAGAAGATTTACAACGTTGGTATAATAAAGATAAAGGCCAATCTACTATCGAAGATTTGGTTAGCTTATTAAAATAAGTAATGAATTCATTAGGTGGCTGAGCGTAGTCGAAGCCACTATTCTATTTTCCTTTAAACAAGAACGTAATCGTACCTAATTGCTCTTTCTTGTCTGAGGCATCAAACTGAACGGTTTCAGCATAAGCAATCGCATGGTTTATTAAGCACTGATTATCTGAATTAGAAGCCCCATTAATATAAGCATCAATAACATCACCTGCATCATTAACTCTAATACTCACTACTATTTTTCCACCACTTTCGCATAAGTATCGTGGTATTTTATAATAGGTCAATGTTCTACCTTTTAAAGAATAGGTTAGTGTGCTTTTTGTTTTAGCGTGTTCGTCTGCTTGTTTTTTGTTGTTAAGGCGCTGTTTTAACTCTTCCTGAAGTTTTTTATACGATTCTGTGTCTTCAGAATTTAAAGCGTAAGTATTACTACCTGCATACGATTTAGTTACACTGGTCTCTTCTTGCACGTCTTCACTTGCCTTAGCCTCTTCCATGGCCTTTGTGGTACGTTCAAAATCATTTGCGCTAACCGTTTTAAAGTTACGCATCATTTCTTTAAACTCTTGGTCTTCGTTAAACGCTTTGTTTGTAGATTTTCCGTTTATAGCTTCTATATCCTGAACGTCTTCTTTTTTCATTTCAGGTTCTGGCTCCATGAGATAATAGCTTTCAGAAATTAAATCTTGATGACGTTTTAACTGAATGCTAAACATACCAAAGACTACAATTCCTGCTAGAAGAAATGTAATGATTGCGGCTTTATGTTGATCAACAAAATTCAGTATGAAATAGTTTTAGTCTATTAATAGATACGAATATAATGAAGAAATAGTTTAGGCACCAACCTTAAACCCTTGTTAAATCACTCTTTAGAAGGTAAATTAGCTATAAAATCTTCTGGTGTAAGCGCATCATCAACTTTAAAATCACCTATACGCGTACGTCGTAATGATGATAAATGTGCTCCAGAATTTAAAGCTTTTCCGAAGTCGTTCGCTAAGGATCTAATATAAGTCCCCTTGCTACATACCACTCTAAAGTGCAATTCTAAACCACCTGTGCTGAGCGCAGTCGAAGTATTAATTTGAGTGATTTCAAATTCGGTAATTTCTACTTGTCTCGATTTTATTTCGACCTCCTCACCTGCTCTCGCAAATTCGTATAATCGTTTTCCATCTTTCTTAATCGCAGAAAAAACCGGAGGGAATTGACTTATTTGACCTATAAATTGTGGAACTGCATTCTGTATTAATTCTTCTGTAATATGATCCGTCGGAAAAGTTTCATTGACTTCTGTTTCCAAATCAAACGAAGGTGTTGTTCCGCCTAAAACAAACGTCCCAGTATATTCTTTTTCTTGACCTTGAAAAATGTTGATTTGCTTGGTCATTTTACCTGTACAAATCACCAATAAACCTGTCGCTAAGGGATCTAAAGTCCCTGCATGACCTACTTTAATTTTCTTAATATCGAAAGCATGTCTAATTTCCCAACGCAATTTATTAACCGCCTGAAAAGAGGTCCATGTTAATGGTTTGTCTATGAGTAAGACTTGTCCGCTTATATAATCTTCTTTAGTTTTCATTTATACGAGAGACCAAATTATAGCAATAACACCAACAACTACACAATAGATAGCAAAATACGATAACTTACTTTTTTTCACTAAAGCAATCATCCACGTACAAGCAAATAAACCGGCAACAAAGGCGGCTATAAAACCGACGCTTAAAGCTGTTATATTAGAACTGTCATAGGTTAATTCACCTCCTAAAAGGTCTTTTGCAATCTTACCAAATATTAAAGGCACCACCATTAAAAATGAAAAACGTGCGGCTTTGGTTTTATCGTTTCCTAATAATACTGACGTCGAGATTGTTGCACCAGAACGCGAAATTCCTGGCAACATAGCAATAGCTTGAGAAACACCAATTATAAAGGCGTTAGAAAATGTCACCTTTTTCTGTGTGTCTTTAGCTTTGTCTGCCAAGAAAAGTAAAATGGCTGTAACGATAAGCATACAACCGACAAGTAAAATATTTCCGTTAAATAATTGTTCTAATTCTTCTTCAAAAAAGACACCAACAATAACGGCTGGCAACATGGATAAAGCGATTTTTGAAATAAATTGAAGGTCTTCATTCCATTCAAATTTTAAAACACCTTTTATAATTTGAAGAATATCTTTTCTGAAAATAACCATTGTACTTAATGCTGTAGCAAAATGAAGTACAACTGTAAATAACAAGCTTTCTTTTGGTACAGAATTATCACCAAGAATGGCTTTTCCTATTTCTAAGTGACCACTTGAGGATACCGGTAAAAACTCAGTAAGACCCTGAATAATTCCTAAAATAATTGCATCTAAAATTTCCATGTGACAAAAGTATCAATTAAGTGGAGATACGCGGCAAAAATAAGTAAAATGAGTGTTATTTTTCAAACTTTAAACGTTGAGTTCCTAATAATTAAATTACTTCTTATTTCTATGGTTTTATTAATGAATATCTCATTAGGATGATTAATTTCTTCTATTAAATATTTAACTGCTGTAGCTCCTATTTTTTGACCTGGTTGATCTATCGTGGTTAACATAGGTTCTATTATTGTAGAGTTTATAGAATTGCTAAACCCTACAACAGCAACTTCCTCTGGGATTTTTACATGCAATTTTTTTAATGTTTTAATTACACCAATAGCAGCGCTATCTGTTATGGCAAAAATAGCGTCAGGTTTTTGTTTTAGACTCATTAAAACATTCGTCATTCGTTTTCCCTGAATCATTGAAATATCGTCAACACTCAATATAATTTTTTCATCAATTGGTAAATTGTTTTCTTTTAAGGCTCTTAAGTAACCTTCAAATCGTTTTTCTGAATTATAAGAAAATTCAGATTCCTTAATTATGGCTATTCTCCTTTTTCCAATATTTATGAGATGCTCAATGGCATTATAAGTAGCTTCTTCTTCGTTGATGACAACTTGAGTACAAGGAATTTTGTTTGAAGCTTTATCAAATAAAATCAAAGGAAGTGTATTCATTATTTTCAAAATTGAACTAATATCTCTCGTCATCTTTGATAACGACATTAAAACACCATCCACACCAAATTGAATCATGGTATTAAGCATTTCTGTTTGTTTATCTACATCATTATTCGATTCTGAAATTATTACACGATAACCTTGAAGTGATGCTTCCTCTAATATTCCTCTTATTAATGTGGTTGTAAAATAGTGCGTAATGTTAGGTACAACAACACCAATAATATTTGTTTTATGTGTTCTAAAACCTTTTGCAAAAATATTAGGAATATAATTCAAATCCGCAGCTAATGCTTTTACTCTTTCTTTTGTGACTTCACTTATATCTTGATGATCATTTAGTGCTCTTGATACTGTTGAAATAGATATTCCCAGCTTCTCAGCAATCTCTTTTAAGGTTGGAATTTTATTTTTCATCATTTTATAGCTTACGCAAACGTTACCGCAAACGTTTGCGTGGTAATTTCGTAATATTTATGATACAAACTTAACGATTTGACAATAAATTTACCAAAACAATAATAAAACTATAAATAAATGAAAAGATCTCTACTCGCATTCGTACTTTTTATAAGTGCGTTTACTGCTTTTTCGCAAACAGAGATTCGCGGAAAAGTTACGGATGCATCTGGTATGCCGATTATGGGTACCAATGTAATTATTAAAGGAAGCACTTCTGGTGCAACAACTGATTTTGATGGAAATTTTAGTTTTACTACTGATTTATCAGGAGAACAAATTATTCAGATTTCTTATTTAGGATTTGAAACTTACCAACAAACAATTAATTGTGATGGTACAGCACTAACTGTAAATGCCATTTTATCTGAAGGAGGTAACTCTTTAGATACTGTTCTTTTAACAGCAACATCTACAACAAGATCACAAAAAGAAACACCAATGTCTATTACATCTATTGGTTCCAAAAAATTATCAACGGTAAATACCAGTAGTCAGGCA
Source organism: Winogradskyella thalassocola (assembly GCF_900099995.1). Taxonomy (GTDB): domain Bacteria; phylum Bacteroidota; class Bacteroidia; order Flavobacteriales; family Flavobacteriaceae; genus Winogradskyella; species Winogradskyella thalassocola. Next base: position 958,377 of record NZ_FNCZ01000001.1, on the reverse strand, counting down.
GATGTCCTTAGAAGTATTCCTGGCATTACTGCTGAAGGTGGTGGTGGTGAGGTTGCCTCAAATATTTTTGTAAGAGGTTTACCTTCTGGTGGACAGTATCAATTTAATCCTTTACAAATTGATGGTATGCCAGTACTTAGTACTTTTGGTTTAAATTCTTCTGCACATGATGTGTATTTTAGGAATGATATAGGAATGAAAAGTTTAGAATTTGTAAGAGGTGGATCTTCTATTCTTTATGGTGTTGGTTCTGTGGCAGGAATAATTAATTACACAAGTGCTACAGGAAGTAGTAAAAGTAAAACAACATTACGTACTGAAGTTGCTTCAAATTCAAGATACAAGGCTGATTTTGCTACAAGCGGTCCTCTAGGAGGTGAAGATTCTAATACCTTCTACGCATTATCTGGTTTTTATAGATATGATGAAGGCCCTATAAAAACAGGTTTAGCGACAGAAGGTTTCCAATTAAGAGGTAACATTAAACACGTTACTGACAAAGGATCAATTACCTTATCAGGACAATGGATTGATGATGCAGTACAATTCTTTTTACCTTACCCTTTAGAAGGAGGTTCAAGAAAACGTCCTACAGGAAATGATGGCGAAGAAATATTTACGCTACAAACTGCTGCAGCATCTGATATTTCTTATGCAACACCAGATGGTATTTATAATTCACCAATAGAAGATGGAGTTGCCACTAGAGGTGGATATTTTTTAACAGATATCAAACATCGTTTTTCAGATGATTTAAGATTAGACGCTAAATTAAGATATTCGAAATATGAACATCAATTCAACCTTTTTCTTGATGGAAGTGGTGTTTCAGGAGCAAAAGCTGTAGAAACACAACAAGAATACTTAGATGCTAGAGGTTTAACTTCTGGTGATTTCACCTATCTCAACGGACAGCCCTTAGCTTCAAATGCTTTATTATTTGAAAATAGAATTTTAGATCGTAATAGACCTTTACAAGAGTTAATGGCAGATATCAAGTTTACTAAAACTGCAGGAAATCATAACATAACTTTCGGAACTTTTATGTCTAGATCTGAAGGCGGTGATTTTAATGTCATTACTAATTATTTAGGGGAGTATAATGATAGACCTGAATTAATAAACGTATCAGGCTACACCATAAATGGTGTCACTAATAGAGGTACAGCTTATACAAATAGAAATATTTCTAGTAATAAAATCGCTTTTTTTGTGGCAGATGAAGTAAAACTTGATCGTTGGAATTTTGACTACGGTATTAGATATGAAAGAGCTTCAGGAGATATTGAAGTTGAAGGTACTCAATCTTATAACGTAGATAATACTGGTATTGCAAATTTAGATAACGCAACTTGGGGTAACGGAAGTTTTACAAGAGGACATGTGTCGGCTGATGATTTTGCTCTTGTTGTTGCAGGTTTATATAAAGTGAATGATGATTTAAGTGCTTATGGAAACTTCTCAAGAGGCTACTTCTTCCCAGAACTAAGATCAACAAAGTTTGATGCATTAGGTAATCCTTCTTCATATGATACTGAAAAAATTATACAAGGAGAATTAGGTCTTAAATATTCTAAAAATAAATTTTCCGGAACAGCTGCGCTTTATGCTGTTAGTTTAAAAGATAGACGTTCTATTAGTTTTGTAAACGCACCAGGAGGTGGATTTACAGAAGAAGTTGATATTCAAGATACGAGCACTTACGGACTTGAAGGTACTTGGAATTGGATTTTTGCTGAGAACTTTAACTTTGGCGGATCATTAACTTATCAAGGCCATGAAATAACAAAATCTGAAGCTAACACTGATTTAGAAGGAAACGAATTAAGAAGACAACCTAACATACTATCAACTTTGGCTGTTGATTACAACGACTCAAAATTTGATGCAGGTTTAGTTTATAATTATACAGGTAAAAAGTTTGCGAATGATGCGAATAGCATAGAATTAGATGCTATCGGTTTAGCAAATTTAAACCTTGGATATACACTTGCTTTAAGTGAAGATGGAGAAACACTTCGCTTAGGAGCACAAGTGTTTAACCTTTTCAATTCCGAAGGAGTTACAGAAGGATCACCACGATTAGGAAACAACCAAACAGATGAAGAATATTTTGTTGGAAGACCAGTGTTACCAACAAGAGTGTTTTTCAATGCTACATTTAATTTTTAAGTTTGATTAATTGAGTTTGATCGCATTGGCATTGTTAGATTGTGTCAATGCTTTCTTTTTCATTTTACAATTCTACTATGACAAATAACAATTTAATACAAAAGGCTGAAACAGTCCTTAACAACAATTTTAAAGAAGATAAAGGTTTTACAATTCCTTGTGAAGGTTTGTATCCTTTTCAATGGAACTGGGATTCTGGGTTTATCGCTATAGGATTTGCACACTATGATGCAACTAAAGCCAAACGCGAAATTGAAGCATTATTGAGTGCGCAATGGGAAAATGGTTTTATACCACACATCGTTTTTCATAATGACAGTGATACGTATTTTCCTGGCCCAGATTTTCACCAGTCTAAGTTACATCCTTTGGCTTCAAAAACGCATAGAACTACAGGAATGACACAACCTCCTGTTTTAGGGTTTGTTCTAAAAGAACTTTATGATATCATCGAAGATAAAGTTGATATCTTGAATTTTATAAAACGTAATATTGACAAGGTTTATAATAACCACGAACATTTTTATACGTATAGAGATCCTAATAAAGAAGGCTTAGTTTATATTTATCACAATTGGGAATCTGGCACAGATAATTCTCCTATTTGGGATGATATTTGGGCTACTATGGATCCGCCAAAATATAAATTTGAACGAAGAGATACTACTCATGTTGATGCTGCACAAAGACCAACGAATAGGGAATATGATTACTATTTACACCTCATAGAAATTGCAAAAGAACACAATTACGATGATGCTAAAATTGCTGAATTATCTCCATTTTTAGTCCAAGATCCGCTTTTTAATGCTATGCTAATAAAATCTAATGCAGCATTAATTGAACTTTATGGGTTAATTGGTAATTCTGACGATAAAATAAAAACTTTAAAGCAATGGCAAACCAAAGCTATTAAACGATTTAACGAAAAACTATTTAATGAAAAGCTAGGCGCTTATGTACATTACGATCTTAGAAACGAAAAGCAGATAGAATATTTATCATCGTCATCCTTTGCCCCAATATTTGCAGATATTCCTAATGAGGAAAGAGTTGAGACTATTGTAAAAACAATGATGAAAAAATTTGGTACTGAAGACAGATACTTATGTGCGTCCTTCGATCCTGAAAGTGACCGATTTAACCCTAAAAAATATTGGAGAGGTCCTGTTTGGATTAATTTAAACTGGCTACTTTATAGAGGTTTAAAAGCTTATGGTTTTTATGATCTTTCCAATCGCGTAAAGAAAGATTCTATTGAGTTAATAGAAAAGTACGGATTTTACGAATATTTTGATTCAAGAAAAGAAGTAAAAGAAAATGCAGGTTATGGAGGTAATAACTTTTCATGGAGTGCGGCTTTACTAATCGATTTTCTGAAGTCTTAAAATTCATAAGATCGTATAAAATCTGATTTTCTGAAAATTATACCATAACGAACAACAAGGCTAAACTATTATAATTACATAAAAAATCAGGGTAAAGCTTTCTAATAAATATGTTCCCAAATATTAATGGTACTGAAAGAACTGTTGTCATTCTAATTTATTTTTTAAGACTAGAATAAGTAAAGACAGAAATAAACCTTAAACAAACTAATAAAGACTGAAATTCTAAGATTATGAATTGGCTAGACTATAGTATTGTAATATTTTACATCATTTTCTTTTTAGGAATGGGGTTTTTCTTTAAGGATAACAAAGACTCAAAAGATTATTTTTTGGGAGGCAAAAATATGGGTTGGTTCCCATTAAGTCTATCTACAATGGCAACCCAATTATCGGCAATTAGTTTTATTTCGGCCCCAGCCTTTGTTGGTTTAAAAATAGGTGGTGGCATGAAATGGCTAACTTTCGAGTTTGCAGTTCCGTTGGCCATGATTTTTATAATGATTGTTATAATACCTCCATTATTTAGGTCTGGAGTAGTGAGTATTTATGAGTTTGTAGAGAAACGTTTTAGTACATCAACACGATTAATTTTAAGTATTGTATTTCAAATTAGTCGCGCATTAGGTACAGGCGTTATGGTATATACCATCGCCATTATTTTACAAGCTGTTTTAAATATAGATTTTGTTTACACCATTTTAATAATAAGTGTTATTACTATTATTTATTCTTGGCAAGGTGGTATGAAGGCTGTTGTATGGGGAGATGCCATACAGATGATTATATTATTCGCTGGCTTAATTATTTGCTTGTATTTTGGTTGGAGTCTTTTGCAAGAACACGGAGGTTTAGAAGCTGGTTTTGATCCTGAACGCCTAAAAGTAATAGACTATAATTTAGGAATAGGAGAAGGAAATGAATATGGGATATTGCCAATGATTATTGGTGGTTTTTTTCTTTACGCTTCTTATTATGGTTGTGACCAAACACAAGCACAACGTTTGCTCTCTGCAAAAAACGAAAAAACCATTAGAACCCTTTTAATGGCAAATGGTCTTTTAAGATTCCCCGTGGTTTTAATCTATTGTATTATGGGATTAGTCATTGGTGGATTAATTACAGTAGCACCCGATTTCCTTGAAGACATAGCGATGACTACTCAAAAATATTTCCCGGATGAATATGCAACGCATGGTGTTAAGGCAGATTTAATGGTGCCTGTTTTTATCATGAAATTTTTACCACATGGTTTAATAGGTATATTAATGGTCGGCATTTTATCAGCAGCCATGTCCTCTTTGAGTTCTACAGTTAATTCATTATCTGCAGTAACTGTTGAAGATTTTTTTAATCGTGGTAAAGTAAAGTTGAGTAATAAAAAGTACATGCTTATTTCTAAAGGCTCTGTTGTGTTTTGGGGAGTGGTTTGTATTGCAGCTGCCTTTCTTTTTGGGGGTAGTAAAAGTGCTGTTATAGAAATTATTAATGCGATTGGTTCTGTCTTTTACGGACCAGTTTTAGTGACTTTCTTTTTAGCATTCTTTTCAAAAAAAGTAAATCATATTGGGATGAATGCTGCAATCATTTCTGCAGTGCTTGTTAACTTGGTTTTTTCAAAAACCATACAAGAGTTATTTCATATCGATTTAGGTTTTAATATTTTTTGGATCTGGCTTAATTTCACAGGAGTCATAATAGCCTTAGTCGTGGCTTACGTTGTCAGTGCTTTAACTAGAAAAACAGCAATAAAGAGTATTTCCAATTTTAATGTAACAATTAGGAAAGAGGATTTTATGATAAAAGAAGTTTATATACTTGTAGCCTTTTTCATTTTTATTATAATATTCAGTTATTTTCTTCCATCCATTTTAAGTTAAAGCAAATGAAGATAGTACTAGCACCAGATAAATTCAAAAATTCCTTAACAGGGATGGAGTTTTGTAATGTAGTTGAAGCAACTATAAAAGCCATAACACCCCATGTTGAAATTATGAAGTCACCTTTAGCAGATGGTGGCGATGGCACCATTGAAGTCGTCAACTATTATTTGAAAGGAGAGGTTATTCAGGTCAAAGTTATGAACCCTACATTCAACTCTGTTATAGCCTCTTTTTTATATTCAGAATCTTCTAAAATTGCTTTTATTGAAATGGCTGAAGCTTCTGGAATGAAACTTTTAAAGCCTTCAGATCAAAATTGTATGCACACCACAACCTATGGTACTGGGCAATTAATTCTTAATGCTATTGACCAAGGTGCGCAACATATTATTTTAGGTATTGGAGGAAGTGCTACAAACGATTGTGGTATTGGTATGGCAAATGCCTTAGGATATCGCTTCTTAGACAAAAACAATAATGATATCAAACCAATTGGTTGTGAACTTATTAATATTTGTGAAATCGATGATTCTCTAGTAGATAAAAGATTGAAATTTATTAAATTTCAAATCGCTTGCGATGTTACAAATCCACTTTACGGACCTAATGGTGCTGCACATGTTTATGCCAAACAAAAAGGGGCGACAGAATCAGACATCAGTGATTTAGATTCTGGTTTACAAAGTTTCTCCAAAATTTTAGATAAACATTTTAATATTAAAATTCAAAACATAGCAGGTGCTGGTGCTGCTGGAGGAATGGGTGCTGGTGCCGTCGCTTTTCTATACGGAGAACTTCTACCTGGAATTGACCTAATAAAACAGATAGCCAATTTTGATACTAAAATTAAAAATGCAGATTGGATTATTACAGGCGAAGGTAAATTAGATAACCAAACCTTATCCGGAAAAACCTTAAGTGGTGTTTTAACTTCAGCAAATAACAATAAAATAAAAGTGGCTGCTTTTTGCGGAAGTATTGATTTAATACCTGACGAACTAAATCAAATGGGAATTGTTTATAGAGATTCTATCATTTACAAAGCTATTAATTTAGATGATGCATTAGAAAATACAACGTTCTATTTAAAGCAAATCACCGAAGAGTTTATTGATTTTATAAGTAAATAAAATTATTTCTTATTCGGGTTTAAGAGAATAGCATAAACCTGAATCCCAAAGCCTATTAACACAAGGGTTGGAGCTAATCTAATACGTCTCCAGCTGTAAATAGATTCATCAAAAACATTAGGATCGTCACTACCACCTCCAGACATTAATATAAAACCAACAACAATAAATGCTAAACCTATAAATAAAAATTTATAGTTTTTCTTTCCGAAGATAAATTCGGATTTTGATTCGTCTTTTCGTTTTTGTACTCCCATTAGTCCTTAAATTCTGAATAGATTATGTGGTCTTCAATAGCTAGCTGTGCTATATGTTTTGACGGCCCATAAATCATTTTTGGTAGGTGCAAAGTAACGGTTTTATTTAAAACTTTTGCGTTAAGAGAATCTAAATTTAAACCAGATTCTATTCCCCTATTGATATAGTACGTGTCTCCGTTGTGGTCTTTAAACTGAATATCATAAGTAGGACCAGCTCTAAGATCAATGATTTTTGCGCTTACAACCTTACAGTCTGCAGATTTTGGATTATAAATAACCAAAGAATTAAACAAAAAAACCAAAAGAATAACAACCGCTACGGTTATTATAGACTTTCTAACTGACTTATTCATACCTAATAGTTTGAATAGCTAACGCATACAAATTGAATTTATTTCCCTAAGAAACAACGGTTAATAATACAACTGATCCGTTTTCAAGTTTAAGAAACGTTGGGTGGCGATAAACGTACTAATCCAAGTAATTAAAATCCCTAAAAGAAAAATACCAACAAACAGACCAATAATCAATGTCGTATTTTTTAGTAATTCTAGTTCTGGGAACGTTAAATCTAAATAATATAATACAACGGCCATTCCTGCCAAAGCGATTAATGCACCAATGATTCCCAATTGCACGCTTTTCCATACAAATGGTCTGCGAATAAAACGTTTTGTTGCTCCAACCATTTGCATGGTTTTTATAATAAAACGCTTAGAATACACCGCTAAACGAATAGAACTATTAATTAATAACACCGCAATTAACGTAAATAAGCCACTAATAATTAACACCCAAAACGTAATTTTTTTAACATTATCATTCATCAGTTCCACCAAATCATTATCGTATCTAATCTCTTCGATAAATGCTTTGTTAGATAAACTTTCTGTAATTTCTGTAAGTTGTTCTGTCGTTACAAAATCGGCTTTTAAATGCACGTCAATAGAATTCTTTAAAGGGTTGTAACCCACAAAGTCCATAAAGTCTTCTCCAGTTTCGGCTTTCATAAATTCAGCAGCTTCTTCCTTTGAGACGTAAACCGCATCTTTTGTATAATCTGCCATCGCTAAACTCTTTTTTAGCTGATTGACTTCAACTTCTTTTGCTGTATCGTTCAAATAAATAGTCATCACCACTTGCTCTTTAAAGTGATCTGCAACTTTTTTAGAATTGATAACTAAAAGACCTAAACTGCCTAAAAGAAACAAAACCAAAGCGATACTTATCACTACAGAGACGTAAGACGATATAAGTTTACGTTTTTGATATTTGTCAAAAGATGATGCCATGAATACACGCGGATTTATGCTGTAAAAATAATAAAGAATTTGCTTATGTTAACTATTACAACGGCTAACTTTTAATAGTGTTGTAAACGGTTTAAAAAGATATCACTCTAAAGCCATCTGTAAGCTCAATCGTTCTTATTTTACGTTGGCACAATAATTGTCTAGTCTTAGACTTATCAATTTAACCTTTAAATCAATTATTATGAAAAAAATTTACATCGTTGTTGTACTTGCAACTTTAGGTTTAATGCAAAAAACGAATGCCCAAGACGTACAGTTTGGAGCTAAAGCAGGACTTAATATCTCTAATTTTTCAGGAGGAGATGCAGATAGAAATAGCCTCATCGGATTTCATGTTGGGTTTATTTCCGAAATTCCATTGAGTGAAAAATTCTCACTTCAACCCGAACTTTTATATTCTAGACAAGGCTCTGAAGCACAAGATGTCGTTAAAGTAAAAGTCGATTATTTAGCCATTCCAATTATGGCTAAATATTATTTAGCAAAAGATTTTAGCTTAGAAGTTGGTCCACAATTTTCATTTCTAGTAAACGATAAAGGCGAATATATTGATAGCGATCTTCCTGATGAAGATACAGATGCTTCTAGTATTGATATTGGAGCTAATGTAGGCTTGGGATACAACCTTAACTCTAATATGTTTGTCCAAGCGCGTTATAATTTTGGTATTTCAACAGTAGCAGAAAACCCAGATATTAAAAATAGCGTCGTTCAAGTCTCTTTAGGCTATAAATTCTAAGCTATTAGACCCCAAATTTAAAAACGCATCTTACACTTTAGTAAGGTGCGTTTTCTTTTAAAATACCTATTGATTTTAAAATAGGCAGTTTAGATGGTTATTATTAAATTTGCGCCATTATTACAAGGAAAACAAGACAATGACATACAATTTCAACGACATAGAGAAAAAGTGGCAAGACTACTGGGCAAAAAACGAAACTTTTAAAGCCTCAAACAGCAGCGATAAACCAAAATATTACGTTTTGGATATGTTTCCTTATCCCTCTGGAGCAGGTTTGCATGTTGGTCACCCATTAGGTTATATTGCTAGTGATATCTATGCACGTTACAAACGTCATAAAGGTTTTAATGTTTTACATCCGCAAGGCTATGATTCTTTTGGATTACCTGCAGAACAGTATGCCATTCAAACCGGTCAGCATCCTGCAGTAACTGCGGAAGCGAATATAAAAACGTATCGTCGTCAGTTAGATCAAATTGGATTTTCTTTCGATTGGAGTCGTGAAGTGCGTACCTCTAATCCTGAATATTACAAATGGACCCAATGGATTTTTATTCAATTATTTGAGTCTTGGTACAATAACGATTCTAACAAGGCCGAGCATATTGATTCTTTAGTTGAAAAATTTGCTGCAGAAGGAAATGCAACGGTAAATGCTGCTTGTGATGATGATATTGCGACTTTCACTGCGGAAGACTGGAATAATTATTCCTCAGAGCAACAGCAAGACATCCTTTTAAAATACAGATTAACCTATTTAGCGGAAACGGAAGTGAACTGGTGTCCAGCATTAGGAACCGTTTTAGCTAACGACGAAATTGTAAATGGCGTTTCAGAACGTGGTGGTCATCCTGTAGTGCGTAAAAAAATGACCCAATGGTCTATGCGTATTTCGGCCTATGCAGAACGTTTACTACAAGGTTTAGATACCATTGATTGGACCGATGCGTTAAAAGATATTCAAAAAAACTGGATTGGAAAATCGGTTGGAGCAAGTGTGACTTTTAATGTGAATGGACATGACGAGGTGATAGACGTCTTCACCACAAGACCAGATACTATTTTTGGTGTGTCTTTTATGACTTTAGCGCCAGAACATGAATTAGTGTCAAAAATTACAACCGAAGCACAAAAAGAAGCCGTTGAAGCCTACATAGAAAAAACAGCGAAACGTAGCGAACGCGATCGTATGGCCGATGTAAAAACCATTTCTGGAGTCTTTACTGGTGCTTATGCAGAACATCCGTTTTCTAAAGAACCAATTCCAATCTGGATTGGCGATTACGTATTAGCAAGCTACGGAACAGGAGCTGTAATGGCAGTGCCTTGTGGTGATCAACGTGATTACGATTTTGCAAAACATTTTGATATTGAAATTCCAAATATATTTGAAGGTGCCGATATTTCTGAAGAAGCTTTTGCATCTAAAGACAATGTAAAAATTGCAAATAGTGATTTCCTAAACGGCATGAACTATAAAAAAGCCTCTAAACTCGCTATTTACCAATTAGAGCAATTAGGACAAGGAGAAGGCAAAACCAATTACCGTTTGCGTGATGCCGTTTTCTCTCGTCAACGTTATTGGGGAGAACCTTTCCCAGTGTACTACGTTAACGGCATGCCACAAATGATAGACAAAGCACATTTGCCTATTGTGTTGCCAGAAGTTGAAAAATATTTACCAACCGAAGAAGGCGAACCACCTTTAGGACGTGCAGACGTTTGGGCTTGGGACGTAAACCAATGTTCAGTGGTCAGCAATCAATTGATTGACCATAAAACCGTGTTTCCTTTAGAATTGAATACAATGCCAGGTTGGGCAGGTAGTTCTTGGTATTTCTTCCGTTATATGGAAGAGGCTGCCAATAGAGATGGTGTTTTTGCTAGCGAAGATGCATTGAAGTATTGGGAAAATGTAGATTTATATATTGGTGGTAGCGAACATGCTACAGGTCACCTACTCTACTCACGTTTTTGGGTGAAATTATTAAAAGATCGCGGTTTCGTCAATGTTGAAGAGCCTTTTAAAAAGTTGATTAACCAAGGAATGATTCTTGGGACTAGTGCTTTTGTTTATAGGGTAAAATTCAGTGTCAATCATGCTTTAAATTCCGCAGGAATAGCTACCAAAGAAGAGCAGCAAAAACATCTTGAAGAAATAAATAAAATTTTACCATCCTTATATATTTCAGAAGATTTAGTAAAAGAAAAATCTCTTTTTGAAGTTGATGAATATTTTAAAGAAAATTATTTAGATAAGTATGAAACTGAAGAAGTTTTAGAGAAAATCAAATCATACCAAAAAAATCACAATACAGCCGAGAAGGTTAATATTCATGTTGCAAACATTGATAAACTACACGTAAAAGTACAATATGTAAATGCTTCGGATGAGTTAGATATTGAAGGTTTAAAAACTGATGGAGAATTTGGTGAAGATTTTAAAGATGCTGAATTTATACGCGAAGGTGGAGTTTATAAAGTTGGTAGAGATGTTGAAAAAATGTCTAAATCTAAATACAATGTCGTCAATCCAGATAGTATTTGTGCCGATTACGGTGCAGACAGCCTAAGACTCTACGAAATGTTCTTAGGACCCTTAGAGCAATACAAACCTTGGAATACCGCTGGGATTACAGGAGTCCATAACTTCCTTAAAAAACTATGGAAATTATATGTAGATGATAATGGCTTAAAAGTCAATGACGCAGAACCAACAAAAGACAACTTAAAAACATTACATAAAACGATTAAAAAGGTTGAAGAAGACATTGAGAATTTCTCTTTCAATACGTCGGTTTCTACTTTTATGATTGCTGTAAATGAGTTAACAGCTCAGAAGTGTACAAGCAAAGACATTTTAGAACCTTTGTTGATTTTAATTTCTCCTTATGCTCCGCATATTGCTGAAGAATTATGGAGTCAATTAGGAAACAGCACATCTATTTCTACTGCAGCATTCCCAGAATTTGAGGCGAGTCATTTAGTAGAAAGCAGCAAAAAATATCCAATATCGTTTAATGGTAAAATGCGTTTTACTTTAGAATTACCAATGGATATGAGCAAAGACGATATTGAAAAAACCGTAATGGCTCACGAAAAAACCATAGCACAATTAGATGGCAGAACTCCAAAAAAAATAATTGTAGTGCCAGGTAAGATTGTAAATATTGTTGGGTAAACTTCTAAAACATATCATCATAACTTTGTTGCCAATTATATATTGGTCTCAAAGTTATCGTGACTCTGTTGCCAACTATGTAATTCGGGAAGTTAAATAAATTCTAATCCTATGTTTTTAGATCAACCCACACCTAAAAAGAAGCGCAAATCGCTTAAGGATTATTTTGATTTTCGTAATAATCAGGTCAATCAAGTTGGTTTAATTTTCTTTCTGGCATTTGTTTTAGCAACCACCTTAATTTATCAGTTTAACGAACGTTTCGATTCTGAAAGATGGCAATCTGAACCTTCCCTTCGGTCTCAAATGGTTGATGATGTTATGGATAGAGACCTATTTATTAATGATACAAAACAAGACGTTTTTGATCAATTAGGTAAACCTAATGATATGTATCCGGAAGAAACGGATTCTTATATTTATTATGTTGGTGAAAGAGCCAGTTTTGATAACGAAGGTCCTATGCAGCTCGTTTTGTTTTTTGAAAACAATAAGGTTGTTAAAATGGTTTTAGAGTCTAGAAGAGACTGATCCTCTTTTTAAATTTCTTTTTAAGATTGGTTCATTCGTCACCAATCTCTCTAAGCGAGGTATCCGTATCACTATTTATAAAAACCACATTCGTTCGATTATAATTTCCTGTAATTTTTTACGGATAACCCATAATCAAAACAGCACTTTATTCAAAAAATTTAAACATTATCCGAATATCATATTGCCCTCAAAGTCAACCCTATTTTTAAGAGTTTTCAAAATTAAAGCTTCATAATACTGATTTCATAAAAATAAAATCATCGTTATATTAAAATTTGCATAGCTAGTTTTTTTGATGGTACTTTCTTACGCTTATTAATCTCAAAATCTACAAAACCTATGAAATGAGCTTAATTAAAAAATTGAATCTAATCGATAATTTAATTAGCGAATTCCATTTGACAGATTTATTAAATTAAAAAAACAAATGAAAATCGGAGTCCCAAAGGAAATTAAAAACAATGAAAACAGAGTTGGTATGACACCTGCTGGCGTTTTCGAGCTAACAAAAAACAAACATACCGTATATGTTCAGAAAGATGCTGGTTTTGGTAGCGGATTTTCGGATTTAGATTATATAAATGCTGGAGCCATTGTGTTAGAAACTATAACCGATGTTTACACCTCTAGCGACATGATTGTAAAGGTAAAAGAACCAATTGAAGAAGAATATCCTTTAATACAATCGCATCATGTGGTATTTACCTATTTTCATTTTGCTTCTAGCGAACCTTTAACAAAAGCCATGTTAAAAAGCGAAGCCGTTTGTATTGCCTACGAAACGGTTGAAGATAAAGATGGCACACTTCCATTATTAACTCCAATGTCTGAGGTTGCCGGAAGAATGGCCATTCAGCAAGGAGCTAAATATTTAGAAAAACCGATTAAAGGTCGTGGAGTATTGTTAGGAGGAGTACCAGGTGTACCTCCAGGACGTGTCTTAGTTTTAGGTGCGGGTATCGTTGGTATTCAAGCGGCTAAAATGGCTGCTGGTTTAGGTGCCCATGTTACGGTTATGGACATCAATATGAAGCAACTGCGTTATGTAAACGACGTAATGCCTAGCCATGTGGTAACGGAGTTTTCAAGCGAGTACAATATTAGAAGACGTATCAAAGATCATGATTTAATTATTGGCGGTGTCTTAGTAAGAGGAGCAAAAGCACCTAAACTAATCACTAGAGATATGCTTAAAGACATGCGACCAGGCACTGTTTTGGTGGATGTTGCTGTAGACCAAGGTGGTTGTATGGAAACAACAAGAGCAACAACACACGAGGACCCAACATTTATTATTGATGATGTTGTACATTATTGTGTTGCTAATATGCCAGGAGCTGTGCCATACACATCAACTTTAGCTTTAACTAATGTAACGTTACCTTATGTGTTACGTTTAGCCAATCAAGGTTGGGAAACGGCATGTAAAAATGACGAAACTTTAGCAAAAGGATTAAATATTGTTAAAGGCAAAATCGTTTATGAAGAAATCGCTGAAGCCTTCAATTGGTCTGTTGATGCTATGTAAAGTTAGCCATTGTCATCTAAAATCCTGACAAAATTTCTTAACTCAAATTTGGCTCATTATTTGCAATTCATTTATTAAATTTACATGAATTAAAAATTTCAAATTATGAGTGGAATGATGGGATATTACATACTAATTGGTGCTATTGCTTTAGTAAGCTGGTTAGTGAGTAATCAACTTAAAAAAAAATTTGCTAAATACTCCAAAATACAATTACGAAATGGTTTATCTGGTAGAGAAATTGCAGAAAAAATGTTGGCAGATAATGGTATCACTGATGTAGAGGTTATTTCTACACCAGGACAATTAACAGATCATTACAATCCAAAAAATAAAACAGTAAACTTAAGCGAGTCTGTTTATAATCAAAGAAACGCTGCTTCGGCTGCTGTTGCTGCTCACGAATGTGGACACGCCGTACAACACGCACAAGCTTATAGTGCTTTAGGTATGCGTTCGGCATTAGTGCCAATTGTAAGTGTAACCTCAGGAATGTCGCAGTGGTTAGTTATTGGTGGTTTAATCTTAGGTGCTGCCGCAGGCATAGGTATTGGCTATTGGGTTGCTGTTGCTGGTTTAGTTTTTATGGGCTTTGCTACATTATTTAGCTTTATTACTTTACCTGTAGAATACGACGCAAGTAACAGAGCTTTAGCTTGGTTAAAAAATAAAAACATGCTAACACCAGATGAATATAAAGGTTCTGAAGATGCCTTAAAATGGGCTGCTAGAACGTATTTAGTTGCTGCTATTGGTGCATTAGCGTCTTTATTATACTGGGCACTACAAGTATTTGGTGGTAGAGATTAACCAAATAAAACAAATACATACAATTAAAGCTCTGAGTAATCGGAGCTTTTTTTTGTTTGAAATACTACTGAAAATACCTACATTAGTTAAACTAACCAATCTTTAAATCTAAAATGGACAATCAATTCCCGAGTCAAACCTCAGAAAAAATAGTAATAGGCAGCATTTCCGACGTTGAACGCGCTACATTTTATAAAAAAACATACGGACATGTTGCAGGAGGCGTACTTGTCTTTATACTTTTTGAATATCTTTTACTACAAAGTGACACCGTTGTAGAGTTTATGTTATCTATGACAGAAGGCTACAAATGGTTATTAGTGCTTGGTGGTTTTATGTTGGCCACTAGATATGCTGAAGGGCTAGCTATGAAAACTACTGATAAAAACACGCAATACATGGCGTATGGCATTTACATCTTTTTTCAAGCATTAATCTTTGTACCATTAATATATATGGCTGCTTATTATATGGAGTCTGGTCCAGAAATTCTAAACCAAGCGGCAATTGTTACTTTAGCATTGTTTACCGGCTTATCTGCCGTTGTATTAATGACCAAGTCTGATTTCTCATTTTTAAAAACAGGATTAACTATAGGCTTCTTTATAGCTATAGGTTTAATTATAGCTGGAACCCTATTTGGTTTTAGTTTAGGCTTATGGTTCTCAGTAGCGATGTGTTTATTAGCAGGAGGGTCAATTTTGTATCAAACCTCTAATTTGGTAAAAACGTATGGCGTTGATGATTATATTCCGGCTGCTCTAGGTTTGTTTGCTTCATTAATGTTATTATTCTGGTATATTTTAAGCATATTTATGTCTAGAGATTAATATCAAATTATATCAAAAAAGAAAACCCCAACTGAAAATTTCAGTTGGGGTTTTCTTTTAAATATTTTATTTTATCCTGTTTTTTGTTAAAAAAAACAAAATAAGGTTAATATACCATAGAAATACGTCAAATCTATTGTGCTCTAATGCGTATAAGCATCGTAAATTTGCACCTCGAAAAAAACGAGAAAACTAATATATTATGAAATTAAATAATCAAATCGCCGCAGAAAGCAAAGTAGGGACGAAAACAAAACAGTTTAGCAACGCAACTTCAATAGTTTGGAATACAAAAAGACGTTACAAATAAATATAGATCTATTTTAAAAACAAAAAGCCCAACTGAAATTTTCAGTTGGGCTTTTTTAATAGATATTATTTAATTTTGTCACCATTCTTATCGAAAAAATGGTATTCAAGATATGTGTAAGCATCTCTAGGTAAAACTTTTACCCATTTTTTGTGTTCAATAAACCACTTTGAACGTACTGATGGAAACCCTTTGGTTAAAAAGGCTGCTATAAAAGGGTGTGTATTAAGAATCACCTTTTTATGGTCTTTTTTGAAAATACGCTGAAGGTCTTGATTAATACGTTCCACCACTTTAATTGGTGCTTCGATTTCATCTCCTCCTACTAAATTAGGATTTTCTTCTTTCGTTTTAATATTGCGTTCTGGCCTAACGCGCTGTCTGGTTATCTGAACTAATCCAAACTTACTCGGCGGCAATATTTTATGCTTTGCTTTATCATCTTTCATCTCATCTCTAAGATAATTATAAAGCTTTTTTCTATTCTCTGCTTTACCCATATCAATAAAATCGATAACGATAATGCCTCCCATATCTCGCAAACGCAATTGTCTGGCAATTTCTTGGGCGGAGATCATGTTGACTTCTAAGGCTGTGTCTTCTTGGTTAGTTTCTTTATTAGATCGGTTACCACTGTTAACATCTACAACATGTAGTGCTTCAGTATGTTCTATTACCAAGTAAGCGCCTTTAGCCATAGAAACTGTTCTACCAAATGATGTTTTAATTTGACGTTCTATGCCAAATTTTTCGAAAATCGGTACACCATTTTTGTAGTACTTTACTATAGATTCTTTTTTCGGTGCAATTTGTTGCACGTAATCTTTTACTTGTACATACATTTCTTCATCATCTACAACAATACCAGAGAACGAATCATTAAAAATATCTCTCAAAATTGAGGATGCTTTATTCATTTCTCCCAATACTTTAGTTGGGTGATGTGCTTTGTACATTTTTTTACACATTGCTGTCCATCGATCCAGCAAATTCTGTAAATCACTATCTAGCTCGGCAACTTTTTTGCCTTCTGCTACAGTACGAATAATAACTCCAAACCCTTTAGGTGTAATACTCTTTACGAGTCTTTTTAGACGGTCTTTCTCTTCTTGCGATTCAATTTTTTGTGAAATTGAAATACGATTAGAAAACGGTACCAAGACAATGTATCTTCCGGCAATAGACAATTCTGAACTAATGCGCGGTCCCTTTGTAGAGATTGGTTCTTTTACTACTTGTACTAATATGGATTGATTAGATTTTATGGCATTCGCAATGCTGCCATTTTTATCTAAATCTTTTTCCATAGGAAAGTCTTTAAGGGTGTAATCCCTTAATTTCCCTGTGCTTACACGCTTAATGAATTTTAAAAGTGAAGGCATTTGCGGTCCTAGATCATGATAGTGTAAAAAACCATCTTTCTCGTAGCCAACGTTAACAAACGCGGCGTTTAGACCAGGAATAACTTTACGGATTTTGGCAATAAAAATATCGCCTACCGCAAAGTTGTTATCCTCTTCGTCTTTGTGTAATTCAATAAGTTTTCCATCTTTTAATAAGGCAAAATCAACAATATCTGAACTCGATCTTACGATTAATTCCTTGTTCATAATGTTAATTTATATCTAGCTCTTCATTGAGTTAGATGGATTTTACTAAATTATTTGACACAGGATGTAATATCCAACAAATCATAGGTACTCTATTAAATACCACCGATTCTATATCAAAGAACGTTTCTTTAAAACTGAAAAAAGTAGTTCTAAAACTACTTTTAACAATTTATTTTTTCTTGTGACGATTAGCGCGTCTACGTTTCTTACGCTTGTGCGTCGCTACCTTGTGTCTTTTTCTTTTTTTACCACTTGGCATAATAAATAATGCTTTTTAAATTAATATTTTGTTTAAATGCTTTCTTAGTTAACCTCAACATTAGATTTAACTCCTTCTAAAAATACTTTAGCAGGCTTAAATGCTGGAATGTTGTGTGCAGGAATTTTTATTGTAGTATTTTTTGAAATATTACGACCTGTTTTTTCAGCTCTTGTTTTAATAATGAAACTTCCGAAACCTCTTAAATATACGTTATCTCCGCTCTCTAAAGATGTTTTTACTTCTTCCATAAAGGTTTCAACTGTAGCTTGTACATCACCTTTTTCTATACCTAATTTATCAGATATTTTCGCTACTAAATCAGCTTTTGTCATTTTTTACTAGTTTTAGGGTTACTATAAATTCTAAGGGATGCAAATATAGGTAATTTAATTTCAATAGTTCAAACGTAATTAATTAAAATTTAACACAATAAACATTTAATTTTGCTTTTCATTAAAAACACGAAATGGATTTCAACAGCAAACTAATCAACTGGTACTCAATTAAAAAGAGAGAATTACCTTGGAGAGAAACCCGTAATCCATATTACATTTGGCTATCCGAAATAATTTTACAACAAACCCAAGTTAAGCAAGGATTACCATATTATGACGCATTTGTTACTCAATATCCGACAATTTTTGATCTTGCGAACGCCTCAGAAACGTCAATTTTAAAATTATGGCAAGGCTTAGGTTATTATTCTAGAGCTCGAAATCTTCATTTTACAGCAAAACATATTGTTAATGAATTGGATGGCGAATTTCCAGATAATTATAAAGACTTATTAAAACTAAAAGGAGTTGGGGATTATACCGCAAGCGCCATTGCATCGATTGCTTTTAACGAAGTTGCAGCCGTAGTAGATGGTAATGTGTATCGTGTACTATCGCGATACTTTGGAATAGACACTCCCATAAACTCATCTCTAGGGATAAAAGAATTCAAATTATTAGCCTCAACCTTAATAGACCACAAGCAACCTGCAACCTACAACCAAGCTATTATGGAGTTTGGTGCAATACAGTGCAAACCCAAAAATCCAGATTGTTCTGCTTGCCCTTTACAAGACAGCTGTGTTGCTTTAAAAAACCAAACGATTGATGTGCTTCCTGTAAAATTGAAGAAAACAAAGGTTACCGTTAAATACTTCAACTTTTTAGTATTTATGGATCACCATAAAAAGACACTTTTTGAAAAACGTATCGAAAAAGGGATATGGCAACATCTTTATCAATTTCCTTTAATAGAATCTGAAAAAAGTTTGACAGCAGAAGAGTTTCACCTTTTAAATTTTAAAGACACCGTATTAAAGATTGAACACTTAGATTATTCCTTATACAATGAAGTAGATATTGTGCATAAACTATCTCATCAGCACTTACACACAAAATTCTGGATTATTGATGTGGAATCACTTCCAAAAGAAGCCATTTCAATTAAATCCCTTACAAAATATCCATCTCCTGTGCTTATAAGTGAGTTTATAGATCATTTCAGTTTTTAGAACCTTAAAGAAATCACATTTTTTTACTACTTTTAAACTAGTGATTACGCAATTGAGTAACTTTACAACTTATTAAAACTTAATTATTATGTCTGGAACCTTAAATAAAGTAATGCTAATTGGAAACTTAGGAGACGAAGTAAAAATGCATTATTTTGATGATAAAAATTGTGTTGGTCGTTTTCCTATAGCAACAAGTGAGACTTATATAAGTAAGCAAACCAATGAACGTGTCTCTAATACAGAATGGCATAACATTGTGGTTAGGAATAAGGCTGCCGAAATTTGCGAAAAATATCTTACAAAAGGTGATAAAATCTATATTGAAGGTCGCATAAAAACCAGAAAATGGACTGATGATAAAGGTATGGAGCGCTATTCTACAGAAATTCAGTGTGATGAATTTACGTTTTTAACACCGAAAACAGATCAGCAACAGCCTAAAAAGACTAGCACACCAAATACTAATTCTCAATCACAACCGTCTGCACCTACCAATGCAGAACCAGAAGGTGATGATGATTTGCCATTTTAACCATTTAATATAACTTTATCTTGGACCCAGAACCCACGGTTTTAATTTCCTCTTTTTTAATTATTAATACTTCCTTTATAACAAGTATTATCGTACTCGTCGTTTTACTGTTATGTTCTGCGTTAATTTCAGGAGCTGAAGTTGCTTTATTTTCACTTACCAAATCTAATTTAGATGAAGGTTTAGAAAACAAATCTCCTGCCATGGAGATTATTGCGTCACTTTTAGAACGTCCAAAAAAATTATTGGCAACGATATTAGTCGCTAATAACTTTATAAATATTGCTATTGTTTTGTTGTTTGCTTCAATTAGTGATGCTGTTTTTGATGGTATTAAGTACTCCATAAATTTTCACTTTTTTGAGATTGAACTCGCATTCTTTGTTAAAGTAATTGTAGCGACATTTTTGATCTTACTTTTTGGAGAAATTATACCCAAAATATATGCCAGTAGGAATTCCGTTAAGTTCTCTTCCTTTATGGCAAAACCATTAAAAGTGCTAGACTTTGTATTTTCACCTTTAAGTTTACCAATGCGTTATGTAACGATTCAAATTCACAATAAATTTGGAAAACAGCGCTCTAATCTTAGTGTAGACCAATTATCGCAAGCCTTAGAATTAACTAATGATGAAGACACTACTAAAGAGGAGCAAAAATTATTAAAAGGTATCGTCTCTTTTGGGAATACAGACACTAAACAGGTGATGCGGCCACGTATGGATTTGTTTGCTTTGAGCATAAACACTCCGTACGACACCATTATTACGCAAATTATTGACAATGGTTACTCTAGAATTCCTATTTACGAAGAAAGTATAGATACTATAAAAGGAGTCTTATATGTAAAGGATCTATTACCGCATTTAAACAAGAAAACATTCGACTGGACTACTATTTTACGTGAACCTTTCTTTGTGCCAGAAAACAAAAAACTAGATGACTTAATGGTAGAATTTCAAACCAAAAAAGTACACCTTGCTGTTGTGGTTGATGAATATGGAGGCACATCTGGATTGGTATCTCTTGAGGATATTATTGAAGAAATTGTTGGAGATATTAGTGATGAATACGATGACGACGATTTAATTTATACCAAACTCAACAACAACAATTATAGTTTTGAAGGCAAGACACCTTTAAAAGACGTGTATAAAATAGTTGGTATTGAAGAGGATGCAGAATATTTTGAAGCCAAAAAAGGAGATGCAGAAACCCTTGCTGGATTTGTATTAGAGATTTCAGGTGGTTTTCCAAGAATAGGAAGTAAAATAAATTTCAAAAATTACGTTTTTACAGTAGAAGCATTAGAGCGTAAGCGTATTAAACAAATAAAACTCACTTTATTAGACGCACAAGTGTAATCTATGTGTTAAACAGATCGTTACTCAACAGATTGGTTAATACCCTAAGCTATGTGCGCCTTATAAAAGCAATAAATAAAAACATATGAAACGAATTGTTTTACCCATATTAAGCGTATTAATGTTAGGCTGCGGAGATGATACACTACCGAAGCCAAAGGGTTATTTGAGACTCGAATATCCTAACGCGGTTTATGAAAAAGCTATTGTTCCTTTGCCTTTTTCTTTTGAAAAAAACAAATTAGCAGATCCTATTAAAACGGTAAAAACTTCGGGTAATATTAATGGTATAGATATTAAATATTCGTCTTTAAAAGCCACCATTTATCTCACCTATAAAGACGTTAAAAATGGCAATATTGATAGTTTGCTAAGAGATGCTCAAAACCTCACGCAAAAGCACGCTATAAAAGCTGATGAAATCTCTCATAAGTTATTTGAGAACAAAGAAGCAAATGTATATGGTATGTTATATGAAATTGGAGGAAACGCTGCATCACAATCTCAGTTTTACGTTACTGATAGCACACATCACTTTTTAAGTGGTTCGCTATACTTCTATGCCAAACCTAATTATGATTCTATTTATCCGGCTTCAGAATACCTAAAAAAGGATATTACACGTATTATGGAAACGGTACGTTGGAAGGAGTAAGATTATTATAAACATTTTAAACAAAAAAAATGCCTATCGAAATTTCGATAGGCATTTTTAATATTTAAGAAATTAAGTTACCGTTAGTTTTGGTAAACCCATTCTCCTCCCATTTTTATAACAGCGAAGTCTTCTGTTGTATTACTACCGTTATAAACCTCAACAGTAATAACATACTTTTGTTCTTCTGCAGCAGAAGGAACATTGATATCTAAGACTACATTTATAGCCTCAAGTACCATTGCATTAGTCCATTCAGCAGAATTACCTGCTCTTCTATCCATATTTCCATAATTAGACATACTAGATGTAGCATTTGGATAAATATCACCTAATGCCGTTGCTACCGCAGCGTAATCAGCAGGACCAAATGTATATCTAATAGTATTATCAGGAACCCATAAACCATTATCATATCCAAACTGAAGTGTTGTAGATATTGTTGACTCATGTCCTACAAATTCACCACCAGATACAGTATAAAAATTACCTCTTCTTTGCGCTCCACTAGAACTTGAAAAGTAATCATAAACAATCACCAATTCTTCATCTTCCTGAGCGTAAGGGAAGTTTAAGTTTAAAAATGTTGGTAAATAGTTATCAGGAGATAATGAACTACTAAAGTTATTATACTGTCCTGGCTGACCAGAACCTTCTCCCATTGAATCGTAATCATCAGAGCTTAAGTAATAAACACCTTCTACAGCTTCCCAAGAACCACCAGAGTACATAAAATATTCTCCTTTAAAATTTCTATCACCTGTAGCTCCAACTGTTTTAATTGCTAAACTTTGAATTCTCCATCTTGAAGCATCACCTTCATCAACGTCTGGAGTAGATTCATCATCACCTATAGAAGTATATTTAAACGCGATATTGATAGTTTCACCATCATAAGCAGAAAAATCGTAATCTTCTGAAGGAGCCATATCTTCTGTAGCAGGCATTGCTAAAGTAATTTCATCCCAAGTTGCAGTAAAAACATCATCAGTATAATCTGTTGACACTAAAATTTTAACTAATGATGCATCAATAGCAAAATCAAGTTCTTGAGTAATTTGAAATTTAAGATCACTCTCATCAGTTAAATCAATTGAAGGCGATACTAACCATTCTGCATTTGTTTCTTGATCTCCAAAATAACCGTTACCTCTTACGTTACCAGTTTCTGAAGTCCATACTTCATCTGCTCCATATTCTTCAACAGCACTCCATCCTTCAAAACTTCCAGCAAAATTATAAGATACTAAATCTGCTAATCCAACTACAGGTACTTCTGTATAATGGGCATATTTTGCTAAAACTACTTGTCCCTCAGTAGGAGCAGCTATTTGAGCATCTAAAATCGCAGGAATTTCATCTGTTGCATTAACATCTGGATAAAAACCAAAAGCGTCACTACCCGTAGTTGCATAATCAGAATTTGTGAAGTTATAAACATCTGAACTTGTAAAATCACTAACTCCTTCCGCACTACCTACGTATAATTGGTATCCAACTAATACCGAAGATCCTTGTCCCCAAAACGGATATTTGTCGGCTAAAAAACCTGGCAACATTGTTTTAGCATCTTCTTCTGAGCTAAAGCTACCAAATCCTAATTCTAAATCTGCATAATCATCTGCAGTTAAAGTGTAAGATTCAGATCCTACAATTGGGTCTGCTGACGTGTCTAAATCTCCGTAAATGTCATCCATTGGGTTACAACCTACAAAGGTTACACCCAAAATTGCTAAACAATAAAATATTCTTTTCATATTCAATTTTTTTTAAAAATTAACTTTTAATCCTACACTGTATGTTCTACCAGGACCAAAATAAACTTGAGCTGCTGATGCCGTACCATTTAAATCATTAGCATCTGAAACATACTCAGTATTAAAAACGTTATTCACTTTACCTATTAATGTCGTTTCAAATGTTCCGATATTAAAAGTATGTCTTAAACCAACATCAAATAAACCAAAATCAGGAAGTTCCCAAACATCTGGTAAATCACTACTTCCTCTATTTGTAACATCGTAAGATGAATAGTTGTCACCTGCAAAGTTATAATCTACATAGATATTAGATTTAGACGCTAATTTATAATCTACACCTACTGCAAATGTTGTTTGAGCAACATCACCTACTTTTAAATCTTCTGCATAAACTTCAACAACATCTATAACATCACCAGATTGATCTCTAATTTCTGATGACACGTTACTTTTCCACTGCCAATCTCCTAACGATACCATACCTGTTACCGTTACTTTATCAGTAGCTTTATATCTTAAATCAATTTCAACACCTTGGTGTAATGCATCTATACCTTGCAAGTTGTAGAAAAATAGACTTTCACCAGTACCAAGTGAACCACCTAATGACTTATCTAACCATTGTGTATAATATATGTTAACGTTAGCACTTAATTTCTCGCCACGGAAACCGTATCCAAGTTCTGCACTAAATACCTTTTCATTAACCGCATCTTCATTAGGAATGATTCCATCTTCATCTAAAAATACATCATCTAAAAATGGTGCTTTAGAAAAATAACCAACATTTACAAACACATTGTTGTTCATGTCTAAGTTATAGTTACCACCACCTTTAATACCGTATCCTGTAAAGTTTACAACTTCAGACTCTCTGCTACCTACAATGGTATTATTCATGTATTCTCTCTGCTTGTAGTTACTGTTTGAAACATCACCTGCTACAAATACGTTTACTGACTCATTAATTTGGTATTCTGCTTGTCCAAAAAGTCCGTATCTTGTTACAACACCATCATAATCCTTGTTGTATTTATCACCAACTTGTAACGGTTTACCAAAAGCATAAGTATCAGTTTCATTATCTAAGAAAAATTCACCTCCTAATAAATCATCCACTTGGTACCAGTGTGATCCAACATAAGAACGACCATCAAAACCAGCAGATATTGTTAATTTATCGTTGATTCTGTTTTTATAACTAGATAAGATTCCATACCATTCATGAGAGTTTCTAGAAGAAGAAATAATATCTGTAGAACCATTTACTCCACTAGCACGGTTTTCTGCAATAACTTTATCAAAATCAATAGGTGTTAAGCCCGTTGATCCAATTCTATAATCATCAGAACCAATTTTAGAACCTTCATCTCTACGTCCACCACCAGAACCAAACGATGCATATACTGCTGTTGATAATGAAGAAGCATCATTTATATTCCATAAATGATTAATAGACATTTGAGGTTTGTGGTAGAAATTATAAGATTGATGATATACTTCACCATTTTTATAACCCCAATCTTTATTTGCTTTCTGTGGACCAGAATCTGTATCCTTTAATTCAGCAATTGTAGAACGGTTGAAACGTTGACCGTGTTCTTGTTGTGCTCCAAAAGCCGTAAATGACAATCTGTGTGCGTCATTTATTTGTTGAGATAAACTTAAAAAGTAATTGTATCCTGAAAACTCAGTTCCATCAACATATCCATCACCATCAATTTTTGCTGCACTAACTGTTGCTGCAAAACCACTATCACTTAATCCAGTAGAATACGTCATACCGTATTTTAAATACCCATCATTAGCAATACTAGTACCAAAGCTACCACCTTGTTCTGCATCAGTTGTTTTTGTAATAATGTTAATTGTTCCACCAACAGAAGCAACAGCTACTTTAGAAGCACCTAAACCTCTTTGAACTTGCATCGTAGATGTTACATCTCCTAAACCTGCCCAGTTACTCCAATATACAGCTCCGTTTTCCATATCGTTTACCGGAACACCATTAATCATTACCGCTACGTTTTCAGAATTAAATCCTCTAAGGTTAATTCTACTATCTCCATAACCACCACCTTGTCTTGTTACATAAACACCAGGTGTAGATTTTAAAATTTCAGGAAATTCTTGAGTACCCAACTTAATAGCAATTTCTTCAGCCTTAATAGTTGAAACAGCAACTGGTGTTTTTCTATCGACAGCGACAGAAGCTACAAGTAAAATTTCATCTAAGCCAACGTTACTAGACATTAACGTGATTGTACCTAAATCCGTGTCTCCGTTAAATGCAATAGTTTGAGAAACATAACCGACATAAGAAATAACAACTTCACCTGAACTCGAATTAGAGTTAAAAGTAAAAGTACCTTCGAAATCTGTAGTTGTCCCATTGGTCGTTCCCTTCTCAATAATATTAGCACCAGGAAGCGCAGAGTTCATGTCACTATCAATAATTTTACCCGTGATAGTGCTTTGGGCATATGCAATTGTTGTTAAACTAGTTAGAACAACGATACATAAAAAAAGACTAAATTTTTTCATATAAAATTTCAGTTAATTGGTTTTTTATCAGCGCAAAATTACGCAATACAATAGCTAAAACATTAAGTTAATGTTAACAATTAAGCCACGCGAATATAAATATAGATTTCATAAGTTTTATGCGTGCATAACTATATTTATGAAAACTTTTTAACAATTTTTAACAGTTTTCCTTAAAATATGCCAATAAATTTTGCGTAGACGCATCATGTACGGCATTTACATCGTCCTTTTCAAGCTCTTCTAAAATAGATTTTGCCAATTGTTTCCCAAGCTCAACACCGAACTGATCGTAGCTATAAATATTCCAAATGATACCTTGCACAAAAATTTTGTGCTCGTACATTGCTATAAGCTTACCTAAACTTTCTGGTGTTAATTTTTGAATTAAAAGTGACGTTGTAGGTTTGTTACCTTCAAATACCTTAAAAGGTAAAAGTTGAGCTATCTCATCTTCTGAAAGCGATTGTGCTTTTAATTCTGATAAAACATCTGCTTCCGTTTTACCATTCATTAATGCCTCCGTTTGAGCGAAGTAGTTAGACATTAATTTATTATGATGGTCTTTATTACCATACAAAGATTCAACATATCCAATAAAATCTGTAGGAATAAGCTTTGTACCTTGATGAATTAATTGAAAAAAGGCATGTTGTGAATTGGTTCCTGGTTCTCCCCAAATTAACGTTCCGGTTTGGTAGTTGACTTTATTGCCATTTCTATCTACACTTTTACCATTACTTTCCATGATACCTTGTTGAAGGTAAGTTGCAAACTGGTTTAAATATTGTGTATATGGAATTATCGCTTCACTTTCAGCCTTAAAAAAGTTATTGTACCAAACGGTTAGCAAAGCTGAAATTACTGGAATGTTTTCACTAAAATCAGCAGTTCTAAAATGCTCATCCATTTTATGCGCTCCATCTAAAAGACTTTCAAAATGTTTGTAGCCTAAAGCTAAACTTATAGACAATCCAACAGCGCTCCACAAAGAGAAACGACCACCAACCCAATCTTTCATCGGAAAGATATTCGCTTCATCTATACCGAAATTTTTTACACTTTCAATATTAGTTGAGACTGCTACAAAATGCTTAGAAACTGCCTCTTTGGGTTGCGATTCTAAAAACCATGCTCTAATTGAATTCGCATTAGATAAGGTTTCTTGAGTGGTAAATGTTTTAGAAACAATAACGAATAACGTTGTTTCTGGATTTAAGTTTTTAATCACTTCTTGATAGTGATCACCATCTACATTACTCACAAAATGAGTCGTTAATTGGTTTTTATAATACTGAAGTGAATCTACAATCATTGCAGGTCCAAGATCGGAGCCTCCAATACCAATATTTACGACATCTGTAATTGCTTTACCAGAAAATCCTTTATGATCTCCACTAACTACTGAATTCGTAAAGTTTTCAATTTTTTTCTTAACCTCGTGTATTTCAGGAATCACATTTTCACCATCCACTAAAACCACTGCGTCTTTTGGTGCTCTTAAGGCTGTATGTAAAACCGCTCTGCCTTCGGTTGCATTAATGATATCACCTTCAAAATATTTTGAAATCGCATCTTTTAAGTCTTGCTCGTTTGCTAATTCAACTAATAAATCAACCGTTTCTGTTGTGATTCTATTTTTTGAAAAATCGACATAAAAATCATCCCATTGAACCGTTAGGTTGTTAGCTCTTTCTGCATCCGTATCAAATAACGCTTTTAAATGCTGAGATTTAATGGTTTCAAAATGTGCTTGTAATTTTTTCCACGAGTTTGTGGTAGTAGGGTTGGTTGCTTTTAATGCCATTACTGTATATCTATATTTAAATCTTCAGTTATTGTGTTTTCAGGCTGAATAGGATCTGCTTCTAAGAAAAAGATATTATCTAATCGCTGCTTAATTGGTTTAATATGATCTAAATATTTAACCTTTAAACTATCTGAAATTGGTTTTGCTTCGGGTAGCTTTTGTTTAAATGGATCTACTTGTTGTCCGTTTTTCCAAAAACGATAACAAACATGTGGCCCACCTGTGTTTCCTGTCATTCCTACTTTACCAATAATATCTCCTTGTTTAACAAACTCACCTTTTTCAACTAAGCGTTTACTCATATGCAAGTACTGTGTAGAATAAGTATCGTTATGCCTAATTTTTACATATTTACCATTACCACCACGTCTTGTAGATTCTACAACAGTTCCGCTGGCAGTTGCCATAATTGGCGTTCCAATTGGAGCTGCAAAATCTGTTCCTTTGTGAGGTCTTACTTTATAGCCATAAACAGCAATGCGTCGTTTTAGATTATATCGCGACGATATTCGACTAAACTGAACCGGAGCTTTTAAAAATGCACGTCGTAAGTTTTTTGCATCTTCATTAAAATAATCTACTATGCCCTTAATTGAATCGGTTTCGAACTGAAACGCATATAGCGAATCACCATTGTGTTCAAAATAAGCGGCTTTTACATTTTGGATTCCAGCATATATAGTATCATCTATATATTTATCGGTATAAATAACTTTAAAACGATCTCCTTTTTGAAGTCGTCTAAAATCTATGGTCCATGCATAAATTTCATCAGCCATTTTATAAGCTAACCTTTGACTTAAGCCTTTTTCCTCAAGCGTCTTAGAAATACTACTCTCTATAATACCTGTTGCTGTTTTTTCAACATACGTAATAGGCTTTTTACTAGTGTACGCATGAATAGAATCTTTTAAACCAATAACAACATATTCCTCCTGATTAGGCTGATATATGAATGT
Source organism: Winogradskyella thalassocola (assembly GCF_900099995.1). GTDB lineage: Bacteria > Bacteroidota > Bacteroidia > Flavobacteriales > Flavobacteriaceae > Winogradskyella > Winogradskyella thalassocola. The sequence goes on along the minus strand of NZ_FNCZ01000001.1, from coordinate 929,287 downwards.
ACTTGGACTTGGCAGACTATCTTTTTCAGATTCTTTTGAATATAATAAGGTAAACGGACGTCCTGGATGCAGTTTCCTAATATCAAACGTGTCTTTAGTCGCTTCTGCAATTTGAAAAATATTAGGATATCCAATATTATTTCGCTGCATAATTTCGCCAAAACTATCTCCTCGCTGGATAGTGTCTCGTTTTACGATGTAATTGTTGATATCGAAACCAAACTCAAGAATTTTTTCTTCTTCTACAATTTCGGCTTCTTCTTTTTCGTAATCAATTTCGGCTGTGTTATCCTCTTTACAAGCATATAAACTTACTGCAATTACAGCAATTGTTATTAATCGTTTTAACTGCATTAATTAAGCTAATTATAAATTATTTCCCCAATTTTCTAATTCTTCTGCACTCCATAATTCTGGAAAGAAAATACGTCTTTGATATTTTGGATGCATGTATTTTTTCCAATCACTACCTCCTGTAGCTTCACCATCTCCGATTCCACTATCAATATAATGCTTGGCAGCGTTGTAATGTGCCATTACCCAACTTACGTTAACCGTATAATCATAATGACGCATAGCTTTAACAAGCTCCTCATTTTTCTGATCCTTTTCTGGTAACTCTTTAAAACGCGTCCAAAGATTTGTGGTGTTATACGTTTCCATAAATCTTAAAAACTCGTCTTTGTAACGTTTTTCAAAATTAACTAAAAGTGTGGATTTTTTTCCTGTTTTATGGTCTTTTCCTGCCGCTTGCCAATATAAATGCTCAAAAGCATGTGTAAACGGTGTATCTCTATCAATATCTTTTCGGAATCTATAGTCTATTAGGTTAATCAATTCTGTCGATGAGAACTCAATAAGTCTATATTGTGCACTTTGAAAACCACTTGCCGGAGTTAAGGTATATCTAAATTTCATATACTGCTCAACATCCATACCTTCTCTCATAATGTTGAACGAGGTTGATAACATATCAAAATAACGACTAACACGCATCAATTTACTTTCAAAAAATGTGACGTCTAAATCTTCCTTTTCTGCGACTTGGGAAATTTCCCAAAGAATCATTTTAAAAATCAACTCATTAATTTGATGATAAGCAATAAACACCATTTCATCTGGAAGTGTTGTACGCTGAATTTGTAAGTTCAATAAAGCATCTGTCTGAATATAATCCCAATACGTTATTGGTTTGCTGTATAACAAACCGTATAAATGGTCGTCCGTATCTTGGTCTATTTTTTCGTACTTCTCTTGAAGCGCTTTTATAATTTCGTCGTAGTTAGGTTGGTCTGACATAGTTAATCTTAGAATTCTATTTTAAAAGAGTGTTTTAAACCTTTAAACTCAATAAGGTCTGCGCGTAGAGAGCCTACAGCTAAATCTGCTTTAATTTTTAAAGGAATTTTATTTTTATCGGCACTGACCCATAGTGTTAAACTTTCTTCTTCTTTAAATACACGACCAGCCATAACGTAGGGTCTAAACTTAAGTGTTTTCACTTTTACATCAGTACCATTAACATCGACTTCTATCGTCTCTTTACCTAAATACTTAAGTTTAAAACCATAGTTTTCTTCGTCAAAAAACATGGTAGTTTTTATTTCGTCACCAACTTTTAAAGATTCCGCATTAATATTATTTCTTAAATAATAATACATAGAAACCATATCCTGAACATCTTGTTCAGTGGTTATGTTTTTAGTTTCTTTATGTTTTTTGTTATTAACCTCAGCAACCTTATTGTTATGGTCAAAATTAATTTCTATATCCTTTGTATGACCACCTTCATCTATTTTTCTAATAAATTTATAAGGAGCACCTGTTTCTTTATCGAAATAGCTTTCATAACGATCTTTTACTTTGAAGAATAATTTAATAGCACCAGTTGTCCAACCCTTTCCTACAACATGATAGACTGGTTTTCCGTTTAATTTCTTTTCATTAACGGAAAGCGTTGCATTTCCGGCTTTAAAAAAACCGCTATAACTCATTTCAAATTTAAACCACTCTCCATCTTGAAAAGCTGATTCTTTCTTTACATCAGAGGTTTGAAAACCTACAAAGAATAATATAATTGCAAATAAATGTTTCATAATCTATAGTTTGTAAATATAAATAATGTAACGCATTTTTTACGTTACAATTATCTTAAATACAATTACTATTCCAAATCTATAAAATCTTTCATTTACAATCCAAAAAGAGAATAGGTTTGAACACTTTAATTATTAATGCTCACATTTTTAAAGACAACCGATTTAAGTGTAGTGCTAACCAAAACATATAGATTCAAATTATTATTTATATGCCATGGTAACTAGAGTGAGTTTTTTTTTATTAGCGCGTTTAGATTTAGGGAGCTAAACGCGCTTTTGTTATTTTAAAGAGTACCTCTTTTTTCTTGTTCTCGCTCAATAGACTCAAACAATGCCTTAAAATTTCCTGCTCCAAAACCACGGGCTCCCATTCTTTGAATAATCTCAAAAAACAATGTTGGTCTATCTTCTACTGGCTTTGTGAAAATTTGGAGTAAATAGCCTTCTTCATCCGCATCTATCATAATACCTAAACCTTTTAAGGTTTCAATATCTTCTCTAAGCTCATGACTGTATTCGTCTAATCGTCCCGGAACCGCTCTATAATATTCTTCTGGTGGTGTCGATAAAAACTCAACGCCCCTAGATTTTAATTGAGATACGGTTTTAATAATATCATCTGTTGCCACTGCAATATGCTGCACACCTGAACCTTCGTAAAAATCGAGATATTCTTCAATTTGCGATCTTTTAGCAGCTTTTGCAGGTTCGTTAATTGGAAACTTAATTCGTCCATTTCCATTACTCATTACCTTACTCATTAAAGCTGAATATTCGGTATGGATTTGTTTGTCATCAAATGATAAAAAGTTAACAAAGCCCATCACGTCTTCATACCATTTTACCCATGTATTCATTTGTCCCCAACCTACATTACCAACCATATGGTCTATGTATTTTAATCCTGTTGGCTCTGGATTGTAATCACTTTTCCATTCTACAAAACCTGGCATAAAGGTACCTTTGTAGTTTTTACGCTCTACAAACATATGAACGGTTTCACCATACGTGTAAATTCCGGCTCTAACTACTTCACCAAATTCATCTTCTTCTACAAATGGCTCCATATAAGATTTAGCTCCTCGCTTAGTCGTTTCTTCGTAAGATTTACGAGCGTCTTCTACCCATAAAGCCACAACCTTAACTCCATCACCATGCTTTACAATATGATTATTAATTTCAGATTTACTATTTAAAGGAGTGGTAAGCACTAAGCGGATTTTATCTTGTTTCAACACATAACTTACAGAATCTTTTGATCCCGTTTCTAAGCCTTTGTACGCATACGATTGAAATCCAAATGCTGTTTTATAAAAGTGTGCGGCTTGCTTTGCATTGCCTACATAAAACTCAACATAATCCGTTCCTAAAAGCGGAAGAAAATCTTGTGCTCCTTCAAATATTTTTTCTAAACCGTAGTTTACGTTTTCTACTTCTTTTGCCATACTATTTATTTTAGAATCGAGAGATTAGAAAAAAGAGAAGTGACTCGTATAGTTTATTTTGAAAACCCATAGTCATCTTTTTAAATTCCTCTAATTTTTCTTCGATTTTTGTTAATTGTAATTGTGTTATGTAATTTCTTTTAAATGCTATAATTAATTGTGTTTCTACTGTATGGAATCTAAATTTATAGAATCCACTTCCTCTTCAATAATATAAGTGTCATCTTCCCAAGTCTCAGAACTTTCAGGCTCTATAGTTGTTTCATATTCCGACTCGTAATAATAGTCGTCATCTTCAAAATTTCCATTTTCTAAGCCTTCAAAAACAGCAGATGAAAGTAGTGTGCCGTAGATTGCCAATACTCCTAAAGCCACTAAGAGAACAAGACCATTAAGCACAACCCCTATAATATTGATAATCTTAGCCGTATTTACATTGCTTTGTGATTGTGGATTATAAGCTTCTGGATTCTCACCAAATTCGCGTAAACTTCTGTTTGCAGCGACCAAGCCAATAATAGCCATAGCTAATGGAATAATAGCAGTAATACCATAACAACAACAGCCAGCGATACCAATAACTAAAGCTAATATTCCTAATATAAGCGATAGCGGATCTGCAGGTAATTTATTCTGATTCATTTTTTAATTCTCAACCTTACCTTTCCGTATGAGCCACTATTGACATTACTTTAAAAAGGGACTCTGTTTGCTGAGTATGGAGCCTTTGTTAAACTTCTATTTAATTTTAGTCAATTTAGTGTTCAAGCCACGATTTAAAATAATCTTCATCAGCAATTTCTAAAGCGTCTTCTGTTACTTTTAAAGGCCTAAAGGTGTCTACCATTACTGCTAATTCCTCGGTTTTAACCTTACCAATGCTTTTTTCCATAGTGCCAGGATGTGGCCCATGCGGAATACCTGCAGGATGCAACGAGATATGTCCTGCCGCAATATCGTTTCTACTCATAAAATCGCCATCGACATAATACAACACCTCATCACTATCTATATTACTGTGATTGTATGGTGCAGGAACAGCGATTGGATGATAATCGTACAAGCGCGGTACAAAACTACACACCACAAAAGCATCGGTTTCAAACGTTTGATGCACTGGAGGCGGCTGATGCACGCGACCCGTAATTGGTTCGAAATCGTGAATTGAAAACGCATACGGATAATTATACCCATCATACCCGACCACATCAAAAGGATGCGAGGCATAGACCATATCAAAAATGTCGTCTTGCTTTTTTATTTTGATTAAAAACTCACCCGACTCATTATAAGTCTCTAATTCTTGTGGCTGTCTTAAATCGCGCTCACAAAACGGTGAATGTTCTAATAATTGTCCGAAATAATTACGGTAGCGTTTTGGTGTGTAAATTGGTCTGCGAGATTCTACGATAAACAATCTATTGTCTTCGGTATCAAAATCGAGTTTATATATTACACCTCTTGGCACTAAGAGATAATCGCCGTATTTAAAATCTAAATTTCCAAGGTGCGTTCTTAATTTCCCTGTGCCTTTATGGATGAAAATTAATTCGTCAGCATCTGTGTTTTTATAAAAATAGTCTTCCGTAGAGTGCTTTGGCGCGGCCAATATAATATTACAATCGCTATTGGTGAGTACAATTTTACGACTCTCTAAATAATCGTTTTCTGGTGGTACTTGAAACCCTCTAAAACGATACGATTGCATATTGTTTTCCTTAGCAATTTTTGGCGCAACACTGTATTGTCTTTTTATTTCCTTGACCTGCGTTGGGCGCTGCTCATGGTAACTATTAGTAGACATCCCGTCAAAACCAATAGTACCGAACAATTGCTCGTAATAAAAATCGCCGTTTGCTTTTTTAAACTGCGTGTGGCGTTTTGGTGGAATTTTTCCTAATTTATGATAGAATGGCATGTTTTTGAATGGTTTTAAATATTACAAAGACCTTTCGACTGCGCTCAAGGTGACACTTAACTAATAATTTTAAAGGTACAAAATTTGTAGAGATTCCTGCCTTCGCAAGAATAGAGCGTATTTATTCTGGATTCCTTTTAATAAGGAAATGAAGGTGAAGTTTTATGTTGGCCCAGAATGGTTTCAAACTTATATTTTTACTGATTTTTTTTGAATCCCAAAACTTCGGGACTATTTAAGCTAAGAGCACAATACGTTATATCCTCTTGCAATCTAATCATGTGCTACAAATATCAATAATTTTTTGATTATTTTAATGACATGCCAATAGATTTTAATTTTTTCAAAACATATTAATCCACTAAAACTTCTATTTTAAAAAACAATTCAGAATTTAATCTTCTAAAACTAAACCCACAAACCAAAGACCATAGCTATAAAGTTAGTTTTTAGTCAACTTCTTTTTACTTTTGCACAAACTAGAAATATATAATGTATAGTTTTATAAAAAAATGGTTCGGTTTTAGTAATAAAGTAGAACTCACAGAAGAAGATACAATGAAAAAATTCTTAATCGTTGGCTTAGGAAACATAGGCGAAAAATATGCCAACACTAGACATAATATTGGTTTTAAAATACTCGATTATTTAGCTGAAAATAATGACATTACATTTGAAACCGTAAAGCTTGGTGATGTTGCTACCTTAAAAATTAAAGGTAGAACGTTAATCCTTTTAAAGCCTAGTACGTTTATGAACCTCAGCGGAAAATCCATAAAGTACTGGTTAGAGAAAGAAAAAATCCCTTTAGAAAATTTACTCGTAGTCACCGACGATCTAAACCTTCCTTTTGGATCACTCAGATTAAAAACCAAAGGCAGTGATGGAGGTCATAATGGTCTAAAAGACACGCAAGATAAATTACAGACCGTAAAATATAACCGATTTCGATTTGGTATAAGTGATGAGTTTAGTCAAGGTAGACAAGTTGATTATGTTCTTGGAGAATGGACTGACGACGAAAACGCACAACTTAAAGAACGCTTAAAAATTTCGGCAGATTTGGTGAAATCTTTTGCTTTAGCCGGAGTAAACACTACTATGAACCAATTTAATGGAAAATAAGATTTAGCTTTGTTTTCAATACGCCTCTAAGTTAAAACAGCAATACCTTTTAAATTTGAATGTAAAATCAGCAAAAGTAACAACCATTGGTACCTTCGACGGTATTCATATTGGACATCAAAAAATATTAAAACAAGTGGTGGCTCTTGCTGAAAAACAAGGCTATATACCAGTTGTTTTAACACTTTTTCCGCATCCAAGAATGGTGCTTCAAAAAGATGATTCTATTCGCTTGTTAAACACTATTGAAGAGCGCATAGAATTACTAAAATCGCATGGCATAAAGGAGGTTATTGTAAAAAAATTCACCAAAGAATTTGCCAACCTTTCTGCTCAAGATTACGTAAAGCAAATTTTAGTAGACGAACTAAACACCAAACAAATCGTTATTGGTTACGATCATCATTTCGGAAAAAATAGAAGTGCTAATATAACAGACCTCAAATCTTTTGCTGACCTATATGACTTTAAGGTTGAAGAAATTTCAGCACAAGATCTAAAAGATGTTACGGTGAGTTCTACAAAAATCAGAACCGCCTTAAATCAAGGTGAGGTGGACTTAGCAAATTCGTATTTAGGCTATAATTTCTTTATCACCGGAACTGTAATAAAAGGTAAAGGCTTAGGTAGAACGATTGATTTCCCAACCGCGAATATTAATGTCACAGCAACTTACAAGCTCATTCCTAGCGATGGCGTTTATGTCGTAAAATCGATAATTGAAGACAAAACGGTTTTTGGAATGATGAATATTGGTACCAACCCAACCGTTGATGGTAAAACACGTTCTATTGAAGTCCATTTTTTCAATTTTAATAACGATATTTATAATACCGAATTAAAAATTGAATTTCTAAAGCGCCTGCGTAGCGAACAAAAATTCGAAAATCTAGAGGCCTTAAAAATGCAACTTAAAAAAGATATGGTGAATGCGTCAAGCTATATAAAAACCGTAAATGAATAAGTTTCTATTTAAACATATTGACAACTCGGGACTCATCGTTTTTAGAATCGTTTTTGGGTTGTTATGTTTTTTAGAAGCTGTAGGAGCGATTTTCACCGGCTGGATTAGACGTACATTAATAGAACCAGAATTCACCTTTTCCTTTATTGGATTTGAATGGTTGCAACCACTTCCTGGCGACTGGATGTATGCCTATTATGCTATTATGGGTCTTTTTGGACTCTTTATAATGTTGGGTTACAAATACAGATTTAGCATGCTCATGTTTGCAATTATGTGGACAGCCACGTATCTCATGCAAAAATCATCATACAACAATCATTACTATTTGTTGATGTTGCTCAGCTTTTTAATGGTGTCTTTACCAGCAAATCGTTATGCTTCTATAGATATAAAACTAAACCCTTCGCTTAAAAGCAATTCTATGCCTAGTTGGTGTAAATGGGTTTTTGTACTGCAATTGTTTATACTTTACACCTATGCTTCTGCTGCTAAATTTTATCCAGACTGGTTAGATGGCTCTGTAATGGAAATACTGATGCGGAGCAAAGCCAATTTCTATGTCGTTGGCGACCTTTTACAGGAAAAAACAGTACACTATATTTTATCTTATGGTGGTATTTTGTTCGATGGTTTAATTATACCGTTGTTGCTCATTAAACAGACTCGAAAATACGCCTTCTTTGCGTCTATTTTCTTTCATCTGTTTAACTCGTTTATCTTCCATATTGGAATTTTTCCATATATGTCATTAGCATTTAGTTTGTTCTTTTTTGAACCTAAAACCATCAAAAACATTTTCTTAAAACGGAAAGACTATTATGATGCTGACGCGGTTATTATTCCAAAATACCGCAGGGTTTTACTATCCGTATTCTCTGTATATTTTATAATTCAAATCGCCTTACCACTAAGACATCATTTTATTGAAGGTGATGTCTTATGGACCGAAGAAGGCCATCGCTTATCTTGGAGAATGATGTTACGTGCTAAAAGTGGTAGAACGAATTACAAGGTTGTTAATACCAAAACCAATCAAATTATCCCTATTAAGTTAGAGGATTATTTAACCAAAAAGCAACAACGTGGTGCAAGTACAAAACCAGATATTATTTGGCAATTCTCGCAGCACCTCAAACAAGATTTTGCTAAAAAAGGTATTCCTATAGAGGTTTATGTCAACTCTTTTGTGAGAGTTAATGGAAAACCGTCTAAACAACTCATAGACCCAAAAGTTGATCTTGCTAATGAGGAATGGCACCACTTTAAACACCATGATTGGATACTGCCATCAAAATAATGACTTTAATAGGTTCTCCGTGCAGAAACGCACTATCCTTTAAATCAGATTTTACAATATAAAATAGAAGCTTTTTATTTTTATCTGGTCATTTTCTTTTTACTTTTGTGGCTTATTTTTCTTATACCACGTGGTATTAACTTAATTGATAGATATGTTACAAGTTGCTTTTATACAAGAGAACAAAGAAGACATCATTGCACGTTTAGCAAAACGAAATATTGATGCTACAGAAATGATTAATGAAGCGATTGCTTTTGATGAAGACCGAAAAGCAATTCAGACGAAATTAGATAATACGAAAGCAGAATCTAACTCCTTATCTAAAGAGATTGGAAATTTATATAAATCTGGGGAAACGCAAAAAGCGAACATCCTAAAGCAAAAAACCACGCAACTAAAGGAAATCACTAAGACTTTTGAACAAGAGCTTAACGATAAAATTGAAGCGCTTTCTGAATTATTATACAGAATCCCTAATGTACCAAATCCTATTGTACCTGCCGGAAACACGGATGAAGACAATGAGGAAACGTTTAGAGAAGGTGACATTCCAAAATTACACGAGGGAGCACTACCACATTGGGAATTAGCTAAGAAATACAACATCATCGATTTTGAATTAGGAAACAAAATTACAGGTGCTGGTTTTCCTGTTTATATAGGTAAAGGTGCCAGATTACAACGCGCCTTAATCGCTTATTTTTTAGATAAAAACACAGAAGCTGGTTATACAGAATACCAAGTGCCACATTTAGTAAATGAAGCCTCTGGTTTCGGAACGGGTCAATTGCCAGATAAAGAAGGGCAAATGTACCATGTTACTGCAGACAATTTATACTTAATCCCAACGGCAGAAGTACCTGCAACTAATATATTTAGAGACACCCTTTTAAACGAAAGCGATTTACCAATTAGCATTACAGGTTACACACCGTGTTTTAGACGCGAAGCTGGTAGTTATGGCGCCCATGTTAGAGGATTAAACAGACTACACCAATTTGATAAGGTTGAAATCCTTAGAGTTGAGCATCCTGATAATTCTTATAAAGCATTAGACGGCATGGTAAATCATGTAAAAGGTATTTTACAAGAACTAAAGTTACCTTACAGAATATTACGATTATGTGGTGGTGATTTAGGATTTACTTCGGCTTTAACTTATGATTTCGAAGTTTTCTCAACAGCACAAGACCGTTGGTTAGAAATATCTTCTATATCTAATTTTGAAACTTTTCAAGCGAATCGTTTAAAATTACGTTTTAAAAATGCTGATGGTAAAAACGAATTATGCCATACTTTAAACGGAAGTTCTTTAGCATTACCGAGAGTTTTAGCTGGTATATTAGAAAACTACCAAACAGAAGATGGTATTAAAATACCTGAAGTTTTAGTACCATATACTGGTTTTGATATGATTTCTTAGGACAGTTTAAAATCACTTATTTTATTCTAATTGTTAAATTTTAATGTATTATATCGATTATTATGACCTTTCTTCGTTTTATTCGGTGATTTTTTAGAAATTAGGCATCCCAGATTTAATCAACTTAATTATGAAGAATTTAAAACGAATCGTATTACTCGTATCATTGATTGCGATGGTAAGCAAAGTTTTATTTTAACTATCAAAGTGCTTTTTAAACCTTTCTGTTTTTAACGAAAATTTATAATCACTTTAATAATTAGAAATACACAACGAACTTGGCCAAGATAATTGAATCATATTTTACATAAATAATGGTTAATAGCACATTTATTTTGCTGGTAGATTGCCTAAACTCACGTTTAGGCAATTTTTTTATACTTTTTTTCACAACATCTACTTGAAGCATTTGTTATATTTACACGTATACTTACTTTTTATTTTATATAAAACACATATATGAAACAGTGCTTTTCCGTTATACTTTTTCTAGTCTTTAGTTATTCTTGTTTCGCTCAAAACAGTGAAGATCAAGCAGAAAGTTATTATAAAAAAGCAGAATTTAAAAAGGCAGAGTTTATTTATAAAAATCTACTAAAAGAAAAACCACTCAACTCCAACTATATTTATAAGCTAGTCGATATCTATCAACAATTAGAACAGTATAATGACGCTGAAACTATTCTAAAGCAACGCTTATCTATAAGTAGAAATCCAGAATTGGTTGTTGCTTTAGGCTATAATTTTCAGCTTAAAGACAGTATAATTACTGCCAATAAACTTTATGATGAAGCCATAGCCTTTGTTGATGATAAACCCAACTATATTTATATAATTGCCAAAAAATTTGAAGATTATTCACTATCAGACCAAGCTATTCGGTTATATGAAAAAGGAAAAATTCTAACACCCGATAGAAATTATAGTATTCAATTAGCACGTATTTATGGTGATCAAGGTAATGTAGAACAGATGTTTGTTAATTACATCGATTATATTCACTATAAACCTAATACCCTCAACAATGTAAAGCGCTCTATTAGTGATTTCATTTCAGAAAATAAAGACAGCGAAAACAACAGCTATCTACGACGCTTGCTTTTAAAAAAAATACAGCAAAATCCTGAAGCCTATTGGTATGAAATGTTGAGTTGGTTGTATGTTCAAGAAAAAGCATATAACAAATCCTTTATTCAAGAAAAGGCCCTTTACAAACGTAATCCTGAAAGTTTAGATCGTTTAATCGAATTAGCTGTTACAGCTCAAAAGGACAACGACGATGACACTTCAAAATCTATTTTTAATTATATTCTCGAAAACACTCAAGATCCAAGTACGGCGTTAACGGCACATCAATACATTTTAGAAATCGACACTAAAAATGCCGATGATAAAATGCTAAAACAGATTGACGACACATACAACAACTTGCTTAAGGAATTTGGTAAATCTGAACTAACCTTACCTTTACAATTAGCATACGGGAAATTTTTAGCCTTTAACCAAAAAGACACCGAAGCGGCCACTACGTTTTTAAAGAAAAGTTTAACGTTGAATGTTTCTAAGTTTCAAGAAGCAAAGGTAAAGTTACTATTGGCTGATATTTTAGTGCTTCAAGAAAAATTTAATGAAGCTTTGATTTTCTATTCTCAAATTCAGGCGAATCTAAAAAATAGCACCATTGCACAAGAAGCACGATTTAAAGTCGCAAAAACAAGTTATTATAAAGGGGATTTTGACTGGGCAGAATCACAGCTTAAAATTCTAAAATCATCAACTTCACAATTAATTGCTAATGATGCGTTAGACTTAAAATTATTGATTTCGGATAATAAATATGAAGATAGCACGCAAACCGCATTAAAATATTATGCGAAAGCTGACTTGTTTGCGTTTCAGAATAAAACTGACGATGCCATTTTATTATTAGATAAAATTTTAGAAGAACATAAAGGAGAAAGTATTACAGACCAAGCGCTATACCAACAAGCAAAACTCTACGAAAAGAAAAAACAGTATACCAAGGCAGAAGCGAATTACCAAAACATCATCAAAGATTATGGCGAGGACATTTTAGTGGATGACACCCTTTACTATTTGGCAGAACTATACAACAACTTTTTAGCAAAACCAGAAGAGGCTAAGCTACTCTACGAAAAAATAATATTTGAGCATCAAGACAGTATTTACTTCATTGAAGCTCGTAAAAAGTTTAGGATGCTTAGAGGAGATAGTATTAATTAGTTTTCAGTGAATGGTCGCAGTTTTCAGTTACCGTAGTTGTTATAAGGTATTTTTATCTCAACTATTTTTTTTGTGAAGCTTTGCCATCTTTCCGTTAGTAGAACTATTAACGTTCAATTTCATACTTTTGCACCTCATCAATAATCCCTAAAAAATGATTATATACAACGTTACCCTAAACATAGATAAAAGCATATCCAAAGAGTGGCTAGAATGGGTAAAAGAGCACATTCCACAAGTTTTAGCAACGGGTAAATTTAAAGAAGCTAAACTGACAAAAGTTTTGGTAGATGATGATGAATCAGATACCTACTCTGTACAATATAGAGCACATTCTAGAGAAGCTTTAAACTCATATTACGATGAACATGCCGAGCGTTTAAAACAAGATGGGCTGCAACGTTTTGGAGATAAAGTATTATCGTTTAGAACAGAACTGGAAGTTGTAGACGAATATTCGGTAACGATAAATTAAGGATTCTATCGCTATTTCGCTATTCTCCATCCCTCACTACGTATCTTTGCGTAACTACTAATTAAAAACAGTCTTGTATTCGTGGCAAACCAACACCAAGTAAAAGCAAAAAAATATTTAGGTCAGCATTTCTTAGAAGATGAAACCATTGCTCAAGATATTGCAGACAGCTTATCTTTTAAAGGCTACGACCATGTCTTAGAAATTGGACCAGGAATGGGAGTGCTTACCAAGTATCTTTTAAAAAAAGACACTACACTACACATTATTGAAATAGACACAGAATCAGTAGATTATTTAAAAAACAACTATCTTAATCTTGCCAATAGAATCATAGAAAAAGACTTCTTAAAATACGATTTAAATCTCGTTTTTGAAGATAAACCTTATGCTATCATAGGTAATTTCCCATACAATATATCGTCTCAAATATTATTTAAGACTCTAGAATTAAGACATCAAATCCCTGAGTTTTCGGGCATGTTTCAGAAGGAAGTTGCTATGCGAATCTGTTCTAAAGAAGGCTCAAAAGTTTACGGTATATTATCGGTTTTAACTCAAGCATTTTACGATGCAGAATATTTATTTACGGTGCCTCCAACAGTTTTTAATCCACCACCAAAGGTAGATTCTGGCGTCCTTTTTCTAAAACGTAAAGAGAATTACGATTTACCTTGTGATGAAAAGTTATTTTTTAGAGTCGTGAAAACGGGATTCCAACAGCGAAGAAAAACATTACGGAATAGTTTAAAAACCTTCAATCTGTCGGATAATTTAAAAGCAAATATTATATTTGGCCAGCGACCAGAACAATTAAGTGTTGCTCAATTTATTGAGCTAACGTCGTTAATAGAAAATGACGAAAACTAATTTTATCTGCTGTCAATCGGAACGCAGGTGAAATAAATTTTAAAGTAAAAGCGTATTAAAAATCAAGTGGAAGAGATCCAAGATAACATACAATTTCAGTTGACCGATGAGCTTATTGAAAAGGTAGAAGTTCTTGTCGAAGAAGAAAACGACAAAGATTTAAAAGCCTTATTAAATGAGTATCACCATGCAGATATTGCCGAAATTTTAGATGACTTAGACAATGATGATGCTGTTTATGTCATAAAACTTCTCGATTCTGAAACGACTTCAGAAATCCTTATGGAGCTCGATGAGGATATCCGAGAAAAAATACTTAAAAATCTATCTACTAAAGAGATTGCCGAAGAGGTTGAAGAATTAGATACCGATGATGCGGCAGATATGATTGCCGAACTTCCAGAAGAACGGCAAGCTGAAGTGATCTCATACATAGAAGACCACGAACACCGAGAAGAAATACAAGAACTTTTAGCCTATGACGAGGACACAGCGGGTGGACTCATGGCAAAAGAATTGGTTAAAGTTTATGAGACCTGGACTGTTGCAGGTTGTTTACGCAGAATTAGAGGGCAAGCCAAAGATGTTACAAGAGTACACTCCGTTTACGTTGTAGATAAGCACGACAAACTTATTGGTAGATTGTCTTTAAAAGATTTAATCATTTCTAAAAGCGATACAAAAATTGCGGATATTGCTAAAGACAATGTGGATTGGGCTCACGTTAATGACGATGTGGAAGATGTGGCAAAAGTAATGGCGAAATACGATTTAGAAGCCATCCCTGTCGTTAATGACGACCAAATCCTTGTCGGTAGAATTACCATTGATGATATTATAGATGTTATCCGAGACGAAGCCGATAAAGATTACCAATTAGCCGCTGGTATTTCACAAGATGTAGAGGCTGATGATAGCATTCTCAAATTAACAAAAGCACGATTACCTTGGTTATTTATTGGTATGTTTGGTGGACTTGGTGCGGCTAGTATCATAGAACAATTTAATGATAACATGGGCAATTTTATAGTATTGCTCAGTTTTGTACCACTAATTCAGGCTACAGCCGGAAATGTTGGAGTACAGTCTTCAGCTATTGTTGTTCAAGGTATTGCCAACGGTACTATCGATGGTAAGATATTAAAACGATTATTTAAAGAATTTTTATTAGGTTTAGTAAATGGTGTAGCAATATCTCTTGTTGCTATTCTTATTACACACTTTATATTCGGAACACCATACATTGTATCCATAACCATAAGTATCGCCTTAGTGGCTGTGATTGTAATGGCGGCTATTATTGGGACATTTATTCCTATTTTTTTAGACAAAAGAGGTATTGACCCAGCTGTTGCAACCGGACCATTTATTACCACAAGTAATGATGTTTTTGGTATTTTAATTTACTTCTTAATAGCAAAATTGATTTTAGGTATTTAAGAGCCTAAAATCATCTAAATATTAAACCTGCTTAAACTGGTATTACCATGAAAATACTACATCTAGATTCTAACCACCCTCTACTTTTAAGTCAGCTCAACAATTTAGGATTTACCAATCACGAAGATTACACGTCCTCAAAATCTGAAATAGAAGCAAAAATTTCTGAATATGATGGTATGATTATTCGAAGTCGGTTTAGTATTGACAAAACCTTTTTAGATGCCGCCAAAAACCTAAAATTTATAGGTCGTGTTGGTGCCGGATTAGAAAATATAGATTGTGATTATGCTGAAAAAAAAGGTATCCATCTCATTTCCGCACCAGAAGGTAATAGAAATGCCGTTGGAGAACATGCTTTAGGCATGTTGTTATCTCTTTTTAATAAACTGAACAAGGCAGACAAAGAAGTTAGACAAGGTAAATGGTTGCGAGAAGAGAACCGCGGATTAGAATTAGACGGCAAAACCATCGGACTCATTGGTTATGGTAATATGGGAAAAGCCTTCGCAAAAAAACTAAAAGGCTTTGATGTTAACGTATTATGTTATGATATTAAAACCGATGTCGGAGATGCCAACGCTAAACAAGTAATTCTCGAAGAATTAAAAGCAAAAGCTGATGTCTTAAGTCTTCACATACCACAAACGGATTTAACCTTAAATATGATTAATTCCGACTTTATAAATGGGTTTAAAAATCCGTTTTGGCTTATTAATACAGCTCGTGGAAAAAGTGTGGTGACTCAAGATTTAGTTTCAGCATTAAAATCTGGCAAAATTCTAGGAGCAGGATTAGATGTTTTAGAATATGAAAAATCATCCTTTGAGAATTTATTTTCTTCCGGTGCTATGCCTGTAGCCTTTCAATATTTAATAGCAGCAGAGAACGTTTTACTCTCGCCTCATGTTGCAGGTTGGACAGTTGAAAGCAATATTAAACTCTCACAGACTATCGTTGATAAGATAAAAGCAAAATTTTGTTAACTTAGAGGTTTACAATCTCCTTTTAAACATGACATATAAAGCCACGTCCCCTGAAGATTACATAAACCAAGTACCCGAAGAGCGACAAAGCGCCCTAAGTACTCTAAGACAAGTTATAAAAGATAATTTACCAAAGGGATTTGAAGAAGGCATACAATACAACATGATTGGTTATTATGTCCCACATTCCGTCTACCCCGATGGTTATCATTGTGATCCCAAAACACCTTTACCATTTATGAGTTTTGCTTCTCAAAAAAACTCAGTGAATCTATATCATAGCGGTATTTATGCGAATCCAGAATTACATGATTGGTTTGTAAAGGAGTATCCAAAGCATTGTAAACGCAAACTCGATATGGGTAAAAGCTGTATCCGATTTAAAAAAATGGATGAGATTCCGTTTGAATTAATTGGAGAGCTCACTAGAAAAATGACTTGTGCCGAGTGGATAGACATTTATGAGTCTACCATTAAGAAAAAATAAAAAAAACATCAGGTATTAAATCGTTGATACACAAAATAAATTCGAAATAAAATGAAAAAACGTGTCACAGGAATTGGAGGTTTATTTTTTAAAACCAAAGATCCAAAAGCTGCCAAAGATTGGTACAAAAAGCATCTCGGTTTTAATACCGATGATTATGGTTCTACCTTTTGGTGGAAAGACAAAGAAGGCAAAGATTGCTCAACACAATGGAGTCCATTTGCAGAAGATTCAAAACACTTTGAACCTTCAAAAAAGGATTTTATGTTTAACTATAGAGTTGAAAATTTAAAAGAACTATTAGAAACTTTAAAAGAAGAAGGTGTTACCATTGTAGGCGATATGGAAGAATACAGTTATGGTAAATTCGGATGGATATTGGATAACGATGGTAATAAAATTGAACTATGGGAACCCGTAGATAAAGCTTTTTTATAAATTCAATTTAAACCATAGCCCTTGTCTTATATAGAAATTCTTGAATCCTATAACTTAACGTTATTTCAATGGATTGCCATTGGTTTTGCCGTTTTTTTATTGGGTTTATCTAAATCCGGAATTAAAGGAGTTGGGATTATTCTCATCGTCATACTTGCCTTTGTGTTTGGCGAAAAAGCATCTACAGGTATTCTACTTCCTATGCTAATTTGTGCCGATATTTTAGCCGTTATGTATTACAATAGACATGCAGATTGGGCAGTCATTAAAAGACTCATACCATGGATAATCGTTGGTGTTTTAATAGGAGTGTGGGTTGGAAATGATATTTCTGAATTCGTTTTTAAAAAATTAATGGCTATTATAATACTGGTTTCAGTTAGTATTATGTTTTACTTAGAAAAGCGAAAATCTAACAACATACCTACTAATAAGTTCTTTTCAATTGGCATAGGGTTATTAACTGGTTTTACTACTATGATAGGCAATTTAGCTGGCCCTGTTTCCAATATTTATTTTCTAACCATGCGTTTTCCTAAAAACGAATTTATAGGAACTACGGCTTGGTTATTTTTTATTATAAATATTATTAAACTCCCTTTTCATATTTTTATTTGGGAAACCGTTACCATAGAATCGTTAGTTTTAAATTCCGTATTGATTCCCGCGTTGATCTTAGGGTTTTTATTAGGTGCATACATTGTAAAACTAATTTCGAATGTAAATTATAGACGCTTTATTTTAATTGTTACGACCATTGGAGGCCTAATTATGTTGTTTAGATAATAAATAATCACGCTAGTTTATACACCCTTAATATTGAAGTAGGTTCATAATATTTTACTAACTTTATGGTCTAACCAAAAAACTAAAAAAATGTCAGATGATAATAAAGATTTAGGCGACGATCTTAACGATATGTTAGACGATGCTAAAGATAATGCTAGAAAAGCTGGAGATAAAATAAGCCAGAAGGCTAGTGAATTTTCAGATGATGCTAAAGAACTTGGACGTGATGCCAAAAGAGCGGCTGATGACTTTAGCAACGATGCTAAACAAGTATTCAGTGACGGTAAAAATGTTGCCATTATAGCTCATATTACCTTTATAGGATGGATCATTGCACTTGTAATGAACAGCAGTAATAAAACCAAATTTGGGTCTTTCTACATAAGACAAATGCTAGGCTTAGTTATAATTGCGGTGGTTACATCATGGATTCCGATTATAAATCTAGTCATGTGGCTTGTTTTACTTGTAGCATGGATTATGAGTATAATCGCTGCATTAGGAGGTGAGATGAAACCAACATTTTTATTTGGTAAACAATTTCAAGAATGGTTTAAAGGCCTTTAAAATATCAAAACCCAGAATGTAAATTCTGGGTTTTTTATTCTTTTTTGCTTAATCCAAAAGCAACGTATTACCAACGATTTGATTCTTAGTTGTACTACTCAAATAAACTACTACAAGTGGTGAACAATTAGCATAAGTCCCCGTAAAACTCTCAATAGAAAGACAACTAAAAGCGTCTTATTTATCCTCATGGTTATCCACAAACTTTCGCTCTAGTTCTGCCTGAAATTCTTCCATTACAGGTCTAACAGTACTTTCTGGCAAGTCTTCAATTTTTATATACATTAATCCATCTACGGCATTATTAAACAACGGATCTACATTAAAAGCAACAAGTCTCGCATTTTGTTTAATGTATTTTTTAAGTAAAACAGGCAATCGAAGTGCTCCTGGCTCTACTTCATCAATAATTTTATCAAACTTATTTAAATCAGCTTCGGTAGCATCGAAAACAAAATCCTTATCGGCATCTTTTAATTTTACCTTAAACTCTTTTTTAGGATGGACGTATTGCGCTACATAAGGATCGTAATAATGAGATTTCATAAACTCAATCATCAAACTTTTTGAAAAATTAGAAAACTGATTACTTATGCTTACTCCTCCGATTAAATATTTGTGCTCAGGAAAACGTAAGGTTATATGCACAATACCTTTCCAAAGTAAAAATAAAGGCATTGGTTTTTGTTGGTATTCTTTAATGATAAATGCACGACCCATCTCTATGGATTGGCTCATCATTTTATGTAATTCAGGCTCAAAGCGAAACAAATCTTGCAAGTAAAAACCATCGATACCAAAACGTTCAAAAATTTTAGAACCCAATCCCATTCTGTACGCTCCTGCAATCAGGTTTTTTTCGTTATCCCATAAGAACATATGATGATAATAGGTATCAAATTTATCTAAATCAATAGCTTCATTGGTACCTTCCCCTACTTCTCTAAATGTAATTTCTCTTAGTCTACCGATTTCTCTTAAGATATTAGGAATGTCTTTTGCAGATGCCAAAAACACTTCATAATTTTTGCTTTCTAAAAGTCTAGAGTCATTTATCCTAAGTTTATCGACTTCGGCAATCATCACTTTTGGTGCAATTGGTGTCACAATACGCTTTGGTATTTTTGTGACTTTTAATTGCGATTGTATATTATCTAAAATCTTAGGTTTGTCTTCAAACGTTTTAGACAACATATAGGTTTTTCGTCTTAAAAATTCTGAAAATTCAGGAAGCGTTGGATGTTCCTTTTGATCTTTAACAGAAATGGCCTTGCCGACTCTTACTTTAATAACGCGACGTTTCTGTGTTAATACTTCAGAAGGTAACTTAGCTGTTCTTAGCGTATCACTTAATTTAGAAAGCCTATAAAACAACCGACTATTTTTAGCATGAAAATAAATAGGAACTACAGGAACTTCTGCCTTCTGTATTAACTTCATAGCAGCCACTTCCCATTCCTTATCAACAACTAACTTTCCGTCTCTATATGTAGATACTTCACCTGCAGGAAATACACCTAACGGATGTCCATTTCTCAAATGCATAATCGCATTTTTAAAACCGGCAATACTGCTAGCCGCATCTTTTCTGCCCTCAAAAGGGTTCACTGGCATTATGTAAGGCTTAAGCGGCTCAATGCGATGCAACAAAAAATTAGCAATAATTTTAAAATCACTACGCTGTTCTATCATTAACTTTAACAGTAAAATACCATCAATACCACCAAGTGGATGATTAGAGATTGTAATGTAAGGCCCTTCTTTTGGGAGACGCTTCATGTCTTCTTCAGGAATCTCAAACTTAATCTGAAATTCTTCTAAAATAGCATCCAAAAAAGCACCATCACTTAGATGTTTGTTGCGCTTATAAAACTTATTTATTGTAGATATTTTTAGGACTTTCATCAACATCCATCCAAAAAAAGTACCTAAGAAACCATACTTATCAGCATGTATTGCTTTTGCAACTTCTTTTGCGGTTACTAAACCGGTATCAGATGATTTCCCCATAAAACAAATGTAACAACTATTTATTTAGTAACAATTTGGACTGTTCCTTGCGCTAACTGCTTTAGCAACACTTCTTTATCCTTTTCTAGCTCTTTTACCACAACATCATTATAATGTCTTATCGTATATAGACTTACATTATTGTGACAAACAACCTTAAACTTTGCCTTTAAATGTTGTAGCAATTTTTCTAAATTATCAAATAAATTATCAATACAAACAGAAAAGCTAATAGCAGAATTCTGAATCACATCAACCTTCATTTTATACAAGTGTAATAAACTAAAAATTTCGCTAATATTTTCTTCCATAATATATGAAAAATCTAAAGACGATAATGAAATTAAAGTTTGATTTTTCTTAACAATAAAACAAGGCACCTCCGGGACTAAAGCTTTTCCTTTACTTACACAAGTACCTGCTCCTTCAGGATTTAAAAATGATTTTACATACAACGGAATTTCCTTTTGTTGTAAAGGCTGAAGCGTTTTTGGGTGAATTACAGATGCTCCATAAAACGCCAACTCTATTGCTTCTCTATAGGATATTTGATGCAATAATTGCGCGTTTTCAAAATAACGTGGATCTGCATTTAAAACACCAGGAACGTCTTTCCAAATGGTTACACTATTTGCATTTAAACAATACGCAAATATTGCTGCCGTATAATCACTTCCTTCTCTTCCCAAGGTTGTCGTGAAATTGTTGGAATCACTTCCTAAAAAACCCTGAGTAATATTTAAAATATTAGTATTTAAATTGGTTGAAATATTCTCTTGAGTTTTTTCCCAATTTACATTTGAGCGTCTGTAATAGTTATCTGTTTTTATAAATTCTCTAACATCAACCCAGTTATTTTTTAAGCCTATTTCATTAAGATAATCGCTAATTATTGTAGTCGAAATTAATTCACCATACCCAATAACTTGGTCATAAACATAATTATAATCTGGAGATTTATTGCTTTTAAAAAAGGCATTTAATTCATCAAAAAAAGCCTTTACATCTGTAAATACTTGATGACGCTTATTCTCAAACAAATCGACTAAAATATCATCGTGGCATTTAATAACGTCGTGAATTGCACCTTGTAATTCACTTTTGTTTTCAAAATAATTCTTGATGACTAACTCCATTCTATTAGTCGTTTTCCCCATTGCAGAGACCACAACTAAAGTATTATCATAACCTGTGGTTGTTAAAACTTTTGCCAAGTTTTTTACACCATCTGCATCTTTTACTGATGCACCTCCAAACTTAAAAATGCGCATTATATTTGGTTTAAATAATTCTTAATTCCTTGTTCGTCGAGATGCACTACATTCCAATCGCGCTTTACATCTGCACCTTTACTTTCGTAAAACTTTATGGCTGGTTCGTTCCAATCTAAAACTTCCCAACTTATGCGTTTTACTCCAAGCTGTTCCCCATGCTTAACAACCGCATCTAAAAGCTGAGTTCCTAAACCTTTGCCTCTACATTTTTCACTAACAATAAGATCTTCTAAATGCAAAATTTCGCCTTTCCATGTAGAATATCTTGGATATACTAAGGCGATACCTTCAATCACATTTTCAACTTCACAAACAAAACAAGTAAACTTTGGGTTGGGACCAAAACCATCATTTTCTAAATCAGATGTTGTAATTTCTACAGCGTCTGCTTCTTTTTCGTATGTTGCCAATTCTTGGATGAGTTCTAAAACTCTCGGCATATCTTTAACAAGTGCTAATCTAGGTTGGTTCATTTTATAAATAAAAGACTCAAATATAATCTAAACTCACTTTACAAAACAATTTTTTAAAGTACGAAAACGTTATAGTATGTTAAAAAAACACGATATTTGTGAGCTATTAATCAATATTACACTTCATGTCAAAACGGAATCAAACTTTAGGTGAGTTTATCATTGAAAATCAAACCTCTTTTAAATATACATCCGGTGAACTTTCTCGGCTTCTAAATTCTATTCGTTTAGCTGCTAAGGTTGTTAACCACGAAGTTAATAAGGCCGGTTTGGTAGATATCATTGGAAATGCAGGTGATACGAATATTCAAGGTGAAGATCAGCAAAAGTTAGATGTTTACGCCAACGAAAAGTTTATTCAAACCTTAACCAAACGAAATATAGTTTGTGGTATTGCGAGTGAAGAGGAAGATGACTTTATAGCGATTAATAGCCAAGACGAAAACAATCAAAATAAGTATGTTGTTTTAATTGACCCTTTAGATGGCTCTTCTAATATTGATGTTAATGTTTCTGTAGGAACCATTTTCTCAATTTATAGACGTGTTACTCCATTAGGTACACCAGTAACTTTAGACGATTTTTTACAAAAAGGAAGCGCACAAGTTGCGGCTGGTTATGTGGTATATGGCACATCGACAATGCTAGTATATACGACAGGAGATGGCGTTAATGGATTTACTCTTAACCCAGCAATTGGATCTTATTATTTATCACATCCAAATATGCAATTTCCAGAAGATGGAAATATTTATTCCGTAAATGAAGGTAATTATTCAGATTTCCCGATAGGGATAAAAAAGTATATAAAATATTGCCAGGAAGATGAAGGAGAAAGACCTTATACAAGTCGTTATATCGGCTCTTTAGTTTCTGATTTCCATAGAAATATGATTAAAGGAGGTATTTACATGTACCCAAAAAGCACTAAGAACCCAAAAGGAAAATTACGTTTGCTATATGAATGTAATCCAATGGCTTTTATTGCAGAACAAGCCAATGGTAAAGCAAGTGATGGTTTTACAAGAATTATGGACATAGTGCCAACGGAGCTTCACGAACGTGTACCATTTATTTGTGGTAGTAAAAACATGGTAGAAAAAGCAGAAGAATTTATGCGTAACGAGGAATAAACGACATTACGCTTAAAAATTTAAGTTTTTCGCAACTTAAAACCCATAAAAAAAGCGACAATATTTTAACGTATTTCTGTTAAAATATTGTCGCTTTTTATTCATCTATAATTTGGTCAATTACTCATTCATTGATTTAATTCCATCAATAAATTCTTCGAGACTAACCTTATCGTAAGCCAATGCTAAAGCTTTATCAGCAATATATTTAACGTTAGTTGAATTAAATCCTAATCCAACACAAAGCTTTTCTAATAACCAATGCTGATTTGGTCCTTCAATATCATCTACCCATACCATACGCGCCAAATCATAAAGACGCTCTAAACGTATATCATAAGATGTTGGTGGGTTAATAGGATGAGTTTTATAATCGATTAATATCTGTTTATATTCTAACTCTGAAATATCTAATCGCGTTGCTAAACGATCTAAGAACGCTTTCTCTTTCTCTGTAATTACACCATCACTATTAGCAACTCTAACTATAGCTGCAAAATGGTCTTCATTACGTTTTTTAAATCCGCTATCGAATAAATCTGAAAATGACATATATCTATTTTATTTATTATCTAATTATTAATTCTGAACAAATATAATTCTATTCAAAGAATTATCATTAGTGAACACTTCAAAAATTTTATATTTGCAATTCCAAAATAAGAAACTTGAGTAAAGTATCTATTACCCAAACATTCGCACAGACTTTGCAACTGCAAAATCTGCAAACTGCTATTGCCCAAAGCGAAACAAAAACACATTTAAAAGGTCTTGTTGGTTCCTCATTTTCAATTACGGTTGCCGAAGCTTTTAAAACAGCAGACAAACCCTTTTTACTTGTTTTTGATGATAAAGAAGAAGCAGCTTTTTATCTTAATGATTTAGAACAACTCGTTAATGATAAAGACGTATTATTTTATCCAGGAAGCTATCGCAGACCTTACCAAATCGAAGGAACCAATAATGCCAATGTACTTTTACGTGCCGAGGTTTTAAACCGAATTAATTCGCGTAAAAAACCGTGTATTATTGTTACCTATCCTGATGCGCTTTTTGAAAAGGTAGTCACAAAAAAAGAACTCGATAAGAACACCTTAAAAATCTCAGTTGGCAACGACTTAAGCATCGATTTTGTAAATGAAGTGTTGTTTGAATATAAATTTAAACGTGTCGATTTTGTAACAGAACCTGGTGATTTCTCAGTAAGAGGTGGTATTGTAGATGTCTTTTCATTTTCGCATGATGAACCTTATCGCATTGAGTTTTTTGGAGACGAAGTCGATAGTATTAGAACCTTTGATGTAGAAACACAACTATCAACCGAGCGGATTAAAAAAGTAAGTATTATTCCGAATGTAGCTAATAAAATGATTGCTGAACGACGCGAAAGTTTTCTCAAATACATTTCGAATAAAACGGTTATTTTTTCTAAAAATGCATCCCTTACGTTTTCAAGAATTGATGATTTTTATGGTAAAGCTGAAGAGGCTTTTAATAATTTATCTAGCGAAGTTAAACATGCCTCTCCTGAAGAACTATTCTGTAATTCAGATTTATTAAAACGTCAATTTTTAGAATACTCTTTAGTTGAATTTGGAACAGAAGCTTTTTTCGCGCAGCAACTTATAGCCTTTTACACCAAGCCACAACCAGCATTCAACAAACAATTCAATTTGCTGATTGAAGATTTAAATGAAAATAACGCTAACGGCATTACCAATTATATCGCTTGTGTAAGCGAACAACAAGCCAAACGTTTTCATGATATTTTTGATGATGCAGAACAAACAGTTCATTATAAAACGGTGGTACTTTCACTTTATCAAGGTTTTATAGACACCGAACATAAACTTGCAGTTTATACAGATCATCAAGTTTTTGATCGTTATCATAAATTTCACCTTAAAAATGGCTACGCCAAAAAGCAAGCCATCACATTAAAGGAACTAACGAATCTTGAAATCGGAGATTACGTTACACACATTGACCATGGTATTGGTAAGTTTGGTGGCTTACAAAAAATAGATGTTGAAGGTAAAAAGCAAGAAGCTATTAAATTGGTTTATGGCGAACGCGATATTTTATACCTCAGTATTCACTCATTACATAAAATCACCAAGTTTAATGGAAAAGATGGTAAGCCACCAACGGTTTATAAATTAGGCAGCAAAGCTTGGGCAACTTTAAAACAAAAAACAAAATCTAGGGTTAAGGAGATTGCCTTCAACCTTATAAAGCTTTATGCCAAACGAAAATTAAAGAAAGGATTTCAGTACGCTCCAGATAGCCATATGCAATTAGAGTTGGAAGCCTCTTTTATTTATGAAGATACTCCAGATCAAATCACATCTACAGCAGATATAAAAGCGGATATGGAAAGTGAACGACCAATGGATCGATTGATTTGTGGTGACGTTGGATTTGGTAAAACTGAAGTTGCCATTAGAGCTGCATTTAAAGCGGTAGATAACGGTAAACAAGTTGCTGTTTTAGTACCAACAACCATTTTGGCCTATCAACATTCTCGAACTTTTAAAGAACGTTTAAAGGATTTTCCGGTGACTGTAGATTATGTGAATCGTTTTAGAACAGCCAAAGAAAAACGCGAAACCTTAGAAGGATTAGAAAAAGGAAGTGTTGATATTATTATAGGAACACATCAACTGGCGAGTAAAAACGTAAAATTTAAAGATTTAGGTTTACTGATTGTTGATGAAGAACAGAAGTTTGGTGTTGCTGTAAAAGAAAAATTAAAGACCATAAAGGAAAACGTAGATGTCTTAACGTTGACCGCAACTCCTATTCCGAGAACACTTCAGTTTAGCTTAATGGCTGCGCGAGATTTATCAGTCATTAACACGGCTCCACCAAATAGATATCCTATAGAGAGTCATGTTATTCGTTTTGGAGAAGAAACGATTAGAGATGCGGTGAGTTATGAAATTCAACGTGGAGGCCAGATTTATTTTATCCATAATAGAATCGAGAATATTAAGGAAGTTGCAGGTATGATTCAACGTTTAGTTCCTGATGCAAAAATCGGTATTGGACATGGGCAACTCGATGGTAAAAAATTAGAAAATCTAATGCTCGCTTTTATGAATGGCGAATTTGATGTTTTGGTAGCGACCACTATTGTAGAAAGTGGCTTAGATGTCCCAAATGCGAATACTATTTTTATCAATAATGCGAATAATTTTGGTCTGAGTGACTTACACCAAATGCGTGGTCGTGTTGGTCGTAGTAATAAAAAAGCATTTTGTTATTTTATTACTCCAGATTATTCTGCGATGACAGCCGATGCTAGAAAACGGATTTCAGCCTTAGAGCAATTTACAGAATTGGGTAGCGGATTTAATATCGCTATGAAGGATTTAGAGATTCGTGGTGCAGGAGATTTACTCGGTGGCGAACAAAGTGGATTTATTAATGATATTGGATTTGATACCTATCAGAAAATATTGAATGAAGCCATAGATGAATTAAAAGAAACTGAATTTTCAGATTTATATAAAGATGATGGTAAGCCTAAACAATATGTAAAAGACATTACCATTGATACGGATTTCGAATTGTTGTTTCCAGATGATTATATCAACAACATTACCGAACGTCTAAATC
Source organism: Winogradskyella thalassocola (assembly GCF_900099995.1). Classification (GTDB taxonomy): domain Bacteria; phylum Bacteroidota; class Bacteroidia; order Flavobacteriales; family Flavobacteriaceae; genus Winogradskyella; species Winogradskyella thalassocola. The sequence continues at coordinate 902,203 of NZ_FNCZ01000001.1, read as the reverse complement.
TTTACACCAAACTCAACGAGATAAAAACAGAAGAAGAACTCGCTAAATTTGAAACTGAAATTATTGACCGTTTTGGTGAGTTACCAACGCAGGTTTCAGACTTATTAGACAGCGTCCGCCTTAAGTGGATTGCTACAAAAATGGGGATTGAAAAACTGATTATGAAGCAGGGTAAAATGATTGGTTATTTTGTGCAAGATCAGCAAAGTGGTTTTTATCAGAGTGACGCATTTACTAAAGTTTTACAATTTGTACAGATGAATGCTGGCAAATGCAAAATGAAAGAAAAACAAACCCGAAAAGGATTACGCTTATTAATTACGTTCGAAAAAATTAAAAACACCAAACAAGCATTAATGGCCTTAAAGGATATATAATGAATGAAAAAAGTCATTTAAATAACCTTTTTTGGCTATTTATTGCTGCTATATGTCTTAGCACTTCTGGGCCTTTAGGTAAGTTTATAGATATGCCAACACCAGTAATTATTTGGTGGCGCTCTATTTTAGCCGTAATTATACTTTTCTCTTTCTGCATTTATAAAGGCATCAATTTAAAAATCGCGAATAAAAAAGACCGTGTTACTTTCTTTATGGCAGCGCTACTAATGGGTGGCCATTGGATTTTCTATTTCTACGCTTTAAAGCTCTCTAACGTAGCTATTGGAATGATTTCATTGTTTACATTTCCTGTTATTATAGCTATTTTAGAACCTTTATTTTCAAAAGTAAAATTAGACCCTATCCATATCGTTTTAGGTCTTATGGTGCTTCTTGGTATTTATATTTTAGCTCCAGATTTCAATTTAGAAAGCGTTCAATTGCAAGGCATTTTATGTGGTGTACTTTCAGCTGTATGTTATGCCTTAAGAATTTTAATGCTAAAAGACCATATTGCCTCTTATAACGGTACCATGCTTATGTTTTATCAAGTGCTAATTCTAACGGTATTATTAGCTCCTGTTTTATACTTTATGGACACTTCTAATATCACCACACAATATCCTTATATTCTTTTACTAGCAATAGTAACCACGGCTATTGGACATACGATGTTTGTAAATAGTCTAAAACACTTCAAGGCCAGTACAGCAAGCATCATTGGAAGTACACAACCTGTATTCGGAATTATTATAGCATTCTTTTTTTTAAATGAATTACCTTCCCCTAATACATTTATCGGTGGCAGTTTAATATTGCAACGGTTATTATTGAAAGTATAAGATCTAAAAAGGAGATATAGCACTATAATGGCTTAATTGTTGAAGGCATTTAGGTGTAAATGAATTTTAAGCATGAAAGAAATTTACGAACCAAAATTCGTCGAAAAGCTATTTGATAAAATGTCTAGTTCGTATGCCTATATGAATTATATAACATCATTTGGATTTAGTGAACGTTGGAGAAAACGATGTGTTGAAGAAATTAACATTGAAGATGGAAAAGTAGTCGTGGATTTAATGACAGGCATGGGGGAATGTTGGAAGCATGTTCTCCATAAAAGCACTATGAATTCAGAACTTATCGCTGTAGATTTTTCAGCTGAAATGATTAAACATGCAGAGAATAACAAATTGAAATTTCCACATTCAAACATTACCGTTTTAAAGGAGGATGTATTTCATAATTCAATAGAAAGTGAATCTGCAGATTATATTATTTCCGGATTTGGTTTAAAGACCTTTAATGTAGAACAAATAAATGCTTTAGCTAATGAAATTGATAGACTATTAAAACCAAATGGAACGTTTTCCTTAATTGATGTATCTGTTCCAAAAAATAATCTTTTAAAGCCATTTTATATGTTTTACTTAAAAAAAGTCGTTCCACTATTAGGCAAGCTCTTTTTAGGAAGTCCTGAAACTTATAAAATGTTAGGTATTTATACAGAAGCATTCGGCAATTCTAAAAATGCTTTTCAAATTTTTAAAAGAGATAATTTTGAAGTCGAATATATCAATTATTTTTACGGTTGCGCCACCGGAATAAAAGGCCGAAAAATAAAATAACAATTAGCAAACAATTTTATAAAACATACAATACATGAAAAAATTATTAATCCTACTTTTCGTTTTACCCTTACTATTACAAGCTCAAAGTGTAAAAGGCACATTTTTACCAGCTGAAGATTTTAGCTATGCTTTTCTATATCATGCTACACCAGAAAGTGCGAATTACGTTAATAGAGGACAATTAGATAGTATTGGTAATTTTGAAATTCAATTAGATTCTACAGTAGCACCAGGTATTTACAAAATTGTTTATGCGACTCCACCAGAAGAAAATAATTTCGATTTTATCTATGATGGAAAAGAAACTGTAGCGTTTAATTTTAGCAATGATAAAGGTGTTGAATTCACTAAATCTGAAGAAAACAAACTATGGACCTCTTACCTAAAAAGTATAGAAATGGTGAATCAAACCATTAGTAATTATTACTCCAAAGAAAATAATGATGAAAAAGGTTTTACTGCTATTTTTAAAACCTTAAAAGACACACAAACGGCTTATGAAGAATTAGCTAAGAATAAATTGGTTTTCAAGTTCATAAAAGCCAACCGACCTTATATTCCAACACAATACGAAGGTATTACAACGTATTCTGAAAACCTTAAACAGCATTATTTAAGTCAGGTTGATTTTAGCGATTATCTACTTCAAAGTTCTTCATACTTAATAGATCGCGTAACGGCTTATGTTTTTAATATGGTTGCAGATCCTAGTGAAGCTACCTATAAACAACATATTGATGATGTAGCAGCCGCTATTAGTAATGACGACTTAAGTATTAAAACGAGCCTATTAGAAATGCTTTGGCAGCGTTTTGTGGCATTAAACAATAACAATATTGCCAATTATATTACAGATAGTTACTTATTAGAATTAGCAAAATCTACTAACAATAAAGTTTTAAAGGATATGGTTATTTCTTTTAAAAACACATCAATCGGATCTAAAGCCCCCAATTTTGAAATCACTTTAGATGGCAAAAAAACAAGCTTACATCAATTAGAAAGTGCAGAAAACTACTTGCTTGTTTTTTGGAGTAGTGGTTGTAGTCATTGTCTAAGCGAATTACCACAGGTGAGAGAAATGGTTGCAAACAAACCCAATCTAAAGGTGGTTGCTTTTGGATTAGAGGATAACTCTAGAGACTGGGAAAGACAAAAAGAAAACTACCCCGATTTTATTCATCAAATTGGATTAGAAAAATGGGATAATCCAATTGTAAAAACCTACGGCATTTCTGCGACGCCAATGTATTTTATATTAGATGCTTCAAAACATATTATCGCTAAGCCTTATGGCATTGAGCAATTAGAAGTTTTATTGAAGGAGTTGTAAAATTTGAATGTATAGTATTGAAGAGGTAAGGAAAAACTATAAATGTTTTCCGGATGCGAAAATTGAAAATATAGCAAGAAACGAATCTAAAGGTTTAAGAAGAGAGATCCTTAATGTCTTAAAGGATGAAATTATAAGACGACAGCTAAACCTAAGTCTTATTAGTTGGATTGATTCGGAAACTAAATCATTTGAGGGTTTAGAGCGTCGTAATCTCATTCTAAAAATTCAAAATCAACACTGTCCAAAATGTTTAGAAAAAACTAAATTATTTGGTTTTGAAACCCATACGGTAAAGTCATTTTTAATTGGAACTAGCTCGTCTAGGGATGAACAAATCCTTTGTGCAAGCTGTGGAAAAACAGCGAAATTAAATGCTATCGCAATTACATTTTTTGCAGGGTGGTGGTCTGGAAAAGGTTTTCTATTAACCCCATTTACTATTGTTAAAGACGCATTAAACTTCTTATTTATTGATAAAATTAGCGATAGAATTCTTAATGCATTTGTCGATGACCGAACCGGTTCATTTAGAAGATATGGCACTGATGATAGCGTGTTATCTCGACTGATACAATGGAAAAATAATTCGGATGATAACTCAACGTATTAAAAAGAAAAACGCCCAGTAAAAACAAGTGTTTTAACTGAGCGTTTTGAAACTAAATAACCAACCAAATTTAGTTTCATTTATTTGATCTATCGTTTTTTAAATATCACTTAGAACATCTTTAAATTGACTCTAAGGTGTTTCGTGTATTTGTTCTATTATTTTCTACTTTCTTTGTGTTTTGCTTACGTTTTTTAAACCTATCAACTTCTGTAGTTGACTTCCCTTCTGCATCTGTGCTTCTGTAATACTGTATATAGCCACTTCCTCTAAATTCGTACAGGGTACCAGAATTTGCATGAAACAACTCTATTGTACTATCATTAATAACGCTCAATTCGAAGTATTCATTGCTGAAGAAATCATAATCTAATGTTAATGTTTTTAAGTACCGCGTTCCAGAGACATCTCCTACTCCATAATCACCTACAAAATCCCAATAGATATTATTTGTATTATAGACGTTTTGATCTTGAGAACTTCTAAATGTAGCATCGTTTCCACCAGATAAAAACTGTAAATAGTTCTCGTCATCAAAATCATTGAGTGCTCCATAATTACTGGTATATGTTTTTTCCCAAGCTTCATATTCTTGTAAGAAATAATGAATGTTATCGTAGAAGATAAAATCATAATCGAAATTAGATTTTTGGTAACCATCTAAAAAATAAGACGTGTCATTATAAGGATTGTATAATTCAATCGTATTGTTATCTACCTGGTACACATCAAAACTATCGTAACCATCAATAACATGGTCTACATCTAATATCATATCATAGGCATCGTAATTCCCTATTTGAACACCATAACCGTTACCTTGACTTCCAAAGTCAACCAAATTATTATTTGCATACAAACGGCCATTATCAAAAGATAACGTAAACGCAATTTGCATAAATGGTGTTTCACCATAACCTTCTGTAGCATTAATATCGACATACCATAAATCGTAAGAATTTAATAACTGATTTAACGAAATTGCAGGTTCGTCTATATAATGTGTTTCCTCTACATAACATGATGTAAATACTGTTGCCATAAATGCAAATCCTAATAGTAGTTTTATAGTCTTCATAATCTAACGGTTTTAGGGTTATTACTTATACAGTTTCAAAACGTGTGCCAAAAAATATTCTGAAGCTATTTGAACGCATACAAAAAGCAAATTTGTTCTAGTTGTTTTCACATCTACAACGTCTTAAAAGAACGAAGCGTTAACATGGTTTTAGCTCGAATAATTCTATAAATTTTCCGTAACTTTGATATACAAAACTGATTTAATCTCTATGAGTGATACAACAAAATATGCCGTTTTTGGTGCAGGAAGTTGGGCTACAGCCATTGTGAAAATGCTTTGTGAAAACCTAGATGAAGTGGGTTGGTATATGCGAAGTGTTTACGCTAAAGAACACATCTTAAAAGAACAACATAATCCAAGTTATTTAAGTTCGGTTGAGTTTAAAACCGAACAACTAAAACTGAGTAATGATATTAACGAAATAGCAAGTTGGGCGGATGTATTAATTTTTGTTATTCCTTCAGCTTTTATTCATGCCGAATTAAAAAAACTAACCGTTGATATTAGCAAAAAAACTATCGTTTCTGCTGTAAAAGGTATTATGCCAGAAACAGGCAAACTAGTTGGTGAGCAATTTCATGATGAATACAATATACCGTTTGAAAATATTGCTGTTATCGCAGGCCCTTGCCACGCAGAGGAGGTGGCTTTAGAGCGTTTATCCTATTTAACCATTGCTTGTGACGATGCTAAAAAAGCACAAGCCATCGCCAATAATTTATCGAGCGATTACATTAAAACCAAAACAAGTGATGATGTTATTGGTATAGAATACGCTGTAATGTTAAAAAATATTTATGCTATTGCTGCCGGAATCGCTCATGGCTTAGGTTATGGCGACAATTTTCAGAGTGTCTTAATGAGTAACTCTATTAGAGAAATGAAACGCTTTATCAAAAAGATGCACAAGATGAAACGTAACATTAATAACTCGGCTTACTTAGGCGATTTATTAGTGACGGGCTATTCTGTTTTTTCTCGAAATCGAATGTTCGGAAATATGATTGGTAAAGGTTACACCGTAAAATCTGCACAAATGGAAATGAATATGGTTGCAGAGGGTTACTACGCCACAAAAAGTGCATTTGAATTAAATAAAAAGAACAAGAAAAAAACGCAACTTCCTATTATAAATGCCGTTTACGATATTTTATATGAAGGGAAGGATGCTAAAAAAGTATTTCAAAAACTAACAGATAAATTGGATTAAAAATATGGTTTTTAGCTATTAGACTTTCGCTATTAGCGAAAAGCCAATGTTTTAATACCTAAGTACTTATTTACGCTATTTAGCTAACATTTATTACTATAGCTTATATACTAAGAGATTCCTGCCTTTGCAGGAATTTTACTTTACCAAAACCCCTTTCAACTGCATCAAAGGAATGGCCTGCAAAGCTTTTTCATTGATGGTGTTTTTCCTGAATACATACGTTTTATCAAACATTTGGTTACCTTCAAAAAACGTAATTTTAAACTCATTATTTAGCTCTAAAACCTTCTCTTGTAGATATTCAATTTTAGCGTAACTTCTTGCAGGTAGTTTTGCAATGGTGTGTCGCATTACAGGAGTTAATTTTTTATCATTATAACCTCTTGTAACAATAAGTACTGTGTCTAAGTCATTATCGCTATTGTTAATGATATAGGCATTCCAATCTTGCGTTTTATATTCTAAATGCTCTTCTTGCACAACCGCAACATGAACATCCTTAACTTCTGGAATTTTTATGTCTTTTTTCATATTGCAAAAGTAAATATTCTACTCAAAATAAGAATTAGAATAATCACTACTTATTATCCCTTGCAGGTTATAAATCACCAAATGCTTAAAGAGCTCTTGCTCTGAATAGGACTCAAATAAATTATTCTTTTTAAACACTAGATTATCAATTCTAAAAAAATAGATTTTCACTACTAATTCTACATTAACATCTTTTCTAATATCACCTCGTTCTTTACCTTTTTTTAATAAGTCTAAAACAATACTATTCCCTAATTCTTCAATAAAATCAGTATATAGCTTATTTGCTTTGGGGTAATACTTTTCGATACCAAAAAGAAAAGAGGGCTTAAAGTATTTTAAATACTCAAACCCTCTCTGGTAAATTATTATAACACTCAAAATAGGGTCTTTACCTTTACTATTAATCACCCTATTTATATCTTCCTTATATTCATTTATAAGACTTTCTACACTGCTAGTGACGAGGTCTTCTTTATTTTTAAAAAATGAATAAATTGTTTTTTTTGATATGCCAAGCTCATTTGCTAAATCATCTAAAGTGACATGCTTACTCCCAAATTGGGTAAACTGTTCAATAGAACATTTTAACAATGCCGCTTTAGTAATCATGTTTAAATTATCTTATCTCCAACCACCACCAAGTGCTTCGTATAAATCTACAATAGATACTAATTGTTGCAATTGGCTATCTATAATATTAAGCTCTGCACTCAAGGCACTTTGTCTTGCTGTTAATAAATCTAAATAGTTAGCGTAACCATTTTTAAGTAATTCTTCTGAATTGGCTTCAGCAGTGCGCAAAGCTTCGACTTCGTTTTTTCTGAATTCGAATTTTTTGGTTTCTGCTTCATAAGAAAACAAGGCATTTGAGACTTCATTACCGGCAACTAACAAGGTCTTTTTAAACTGAAGCAACGCCTGTTCTTGTTGTGCAATCGCCACTTCTCTTTGCGTTTTTAATTTCCTTTGATTAAAAAGCGGTTGTGTTAATCCACCAACCACAGTCGCAAATAAAGAATTTGCATTTAATAATTTATCCAATTCTAAGCTTTGAAATCCTCCTGAAGCCGTTAATTTTAAAGAGGGATAAAAGTTACCCTTAGCCACATTAGTGAGTTCGAAAGATTGAATTAACCCATACTCAGCAGACATTACATCTGGCCTGTTTCTCAACAAGGTTGCTGGTACTCCTAATACAATGTCTTGTTCAATGTTTTGAATGTCTAAACTACTTCTTTCAAAATTCTGCCCTGATTTACCTAATAAAATGCTTAAGGTATTCTCGGTTTTAAATATAGCCGTTTCAATATCTACCTGTAATGCTCTTGCACTATTGTATTGCGCTATATTTTGGTCAACAGCAACCTGTGTTACTTGGCCTGCGTCCTTTAACGCTTTTATAGTTTCAACTCCACTTTCTCTTGTGGCAATAGTTTGCTTTGTTATTTCTAATTGTGCATCTAAAGCTAATAAGTTGTAATACGTGTTCGCTATACTAGAAATCAATTGTGTTTTCACAACTTGATGACCAGCTACACTTTGCAAATAACCTGCTTGCGTTGCTCTTTTATTACTTCTTATTTTACCCCAAATATCGGCTTCCCAAGAGAGGTTAGCAGTAATGTCATAAGTATCTATTCCTCCGCTAAACAATGATCCAAACTGACTGTTTTCTGACAATTCTTGATGTGTTGCATTTGCACCAACACTAACACTAGGTAAATAACCCGCTTTACCTTGTTTCGCATACGCTTCAGCAGCTAATATTTGTTGCAATGCCATACGCACGTCCATATTATTCTGAAGACCTTCTTCTATGTATTGCTGCAGGTATTGATCAGTAAATAATGTTTTCCAAGATACATCTGCAATGGATACACTGTCTGTTGATAAATTATCTGTTCTGTAAAGTGCTTCGGTTTCCGCTTCTATATCGGGTCTCACATAATCTTGAGCCACAAAACAGCTTTGTAATGTTAACGCAAGGATTAATAATAAAGCTCCTTTGCTAAAATTTCTATGTTTTATAATTGATGTCATAGTTCTTAATTTTCAATAGTTTGTACTGCGGGTTTACTTGAAACTTTTTCTTGTAACCACTGAAATAAAATAAACAGAATTGGAATTACGAAGACTCCTAAAATGGTTCCTATAAGCATACCACCTGCGGCTCCTGTTCCAATTGAATTGTTACCTTCTGCACCAACTCCTTTGGCCAATACCAATGGCATTAATCCCAAAATAAAGGCGAAAGACGTCATTAAAATAGGTCGTAAACGTGCCATCGCTCCATGGATAGCAGCTTCTACAATAGTCTCACCATTCTTTCGTCTTTGCAGGGCAAACTCTACAATAAGAATGGCATTTTTAGCTAGTAACCCGATTAGCATAATCAAGGCGATTTGGAAATAAATATTGTTTTCTAATCCAAATAACTTTGTACTTATATACGCTCCAAAAACACCAAATGGTAACGATAATATTACGGCAAATGGCAGTAAGTAACTTTCATATTGTGCACTTAATAAAAAATACACAAACAGTATACTTAATATAAATATGAAGGTGGTTTGGTTTCCAGCATTGACTTCTTCTCGTGTTAATCCAGAATAAGCAACCGTATAATTACTTGGTAATTTTGTGACTTCCTCTTCAATAACTCTAATGGCATCACCTGTACTAAACCCATCATTTGTTGCTCCTGTTATTGCGGTTGAATTAAATAAATTGAATCGCGTTACTGATTGTGGACCATACACTCGTTTTAAATTAACAAACTGTGTAATTGGTGTCATTTCACCAGAATCTGTTCTCACATACATACTATTTAAGGCACTTTCATCTGCTCTATCCTCTGGTAATGCTTGGATGTATACTCTAAATTGTTTGCCATATTTAGAAAAATCTGAAGCGTATACACCTCCAATATATCCTTGTAATGTTGAAAAAATACTGTTAATTGGAACTCCTTTTTCTTTTGCTAAAGGCACATTAACTTCCATCTCATACTGCGGATAATTGGTGTTAAAAGCTGATGTTGCATATTGAATTTCAGGATGTTTCATTAAAGCCATAGAAAATTCTTTATTGGCTTTATCTAAGTCTGTAAACTCTCCTCCAAATTTATCTAATAAATTAACTTCAAAACCAGATGAGTTACCAAAACCACGAATACTTGGTGGCGCAAAGAAAATAATATTTGCTTCTGGTATGGTAGACGCAATACCAAACAATTTCCCAATAATGGCTTGAGATGCTAATGATGGGTCTTTCCGTTGGTCCCAATCTTCTAATTCAAAAAATCCAATTCCAAAATTACTACCAGCACCACTTAATAAGCTACTACCTTTAATAAATGAAACTCCAGTAACACCAGATAAATCTTTTGTTTTTTCATACAACTCATTAGCTACTGCATTTGTTCTATCTAAAGAAGCTCCTGCTGGTAATTCTATATTTGCGAAAATAATTCCTCTATCTTCATTTGGCACAAAACCTGTAGGTGTTGTTTTGGCTGCATAAAAAATACCAATTATGGCTAATACTAATAGTAAACCAGAAATCCATTTTCTTTTGTATAGTAATTGAAGTGATTTTCCGTATCTATCAATAGTTGCATTAAAACCACGATTAAATAAAGCGTAAAAACGTTTTAATGGTCCTTTACCTTTAAGCTCTTCATCATCTTCATGTGTTTTTAATAACAATGCACATAATGCCGGACTTAATGTTAAGGCGTTGACTGCAGAAATAAGAATAGCAATAATTAAAGTCACACCAAACTGCTCGTAAAACACACCTGTTGGACCTGTTACAAAGGTTACAGGAATAAATACAGCTGCCATTACTAAAGTAATAGATATGATGGCACCAGATATTTCATTCATGGCAATTAAAGTTGCCTTTTTAGGATTGTGTTCGCCTTCATCCATTTCAGCATGAACCGCTTCTACAACTACAATGGCATCATCTACCACAATACCAATGGCAAGTACTAGCGCAAATAGCGTCAATAAGTTAATAGAGTACCCAAAAACATTCAAGAAAAAGAACGTACCGATAATAGATACAGGTACTGCTATTGCAGGAATTAATGTAGATCTAAAATCTTGAAGAAATATAAATACCACTAAAAATACCAGTAGAAAAGCTTCTATTAAGGTGCTTATTACTTTTTCGATAGACGCATTTAAAAATAAACTTGTATCATACGGTATTGAAATATGTAATCCTTCAGGAAGGTCTTTCTCTATAGATTGAAAAGTTGTTTTAATATTTTCTATAATTTCTTGAGCATTAGACCCTTTGGTCTGAAAAATCCCCATAAAAACTGCAGGCTTTCCTAAAGTCATAGCATTAGATGCATAGGATTGCGCATCTAACTCGATTGTTGCAATATCTTTCAATCTTAAAAATTCGCCATTCCCTAAAGCTTTAATGACAATGTTGCTGTATTGTGCTTCATCTTTAAAACGACCACTATACGTTAAAGTATATGAAAAAGATTCGCCATTATTTTGTCCTAAAGAACCAGCAGCTGCTTCTAAGTTTTGTTCAGCTAAAGCTGCAGAAACATCAGAAGGTATTAAGTTATAAGACGCTAATTTTTCTGGATTTAACCAAATACGCATCGCGTAATCTTGTTGCGAAAAAACACTAACGTCTCCAACACCATTAATACGCTGTACAGCAGGAATTACATTAATTTTTAAGTAATTCTGAATAAAAGTAGCGTCGTAATCTTCGTTTTCAGAATACATAGAGATAAACATCAAAGCACTAGTTTCTTGCTTTTGTGTTACAACTCCTGTTTGAGTTACTTCTGAAGGTAGTAATGGTGTCGCTCTAGCTACACGGTTTTGAACGTTTACAGCTGCAATATCTGCATCTGTTTCTTGATCAAAATAAACTGTAATTTCGGCTGTACCTGTATTTGATGCTGTAGACGTAATATACGTCATTCCTTCTACACCATTAATTTGCTCTTCAATTGGTACAATTACACTCTCTAAAACGGTTTCTGCATTGGCTCCTGTATAATTTGCAGTTACTTTAATTGTTGGTGGTGCAATATCTGGATATTCCTCTATTGGTAAGGTAGTTATACTAATAACACCTAGCATAACTATGATAATAGAGATTACTGTTGAAAGTACTGGTCTTTCAATAAATGTTTTTAACATGATTAATATGTTTGGTGGTTATCTAATTTCTAAATAATGTTGCAACTGGTTTAATAGCTTCCTCAAAAGAGGTGTCTTGAGGCGCAATTGCCATACCGCTTTTTAATTTTCCAATACCAGAAATTACAATCTTGTCGGTAGGTTCTAAACCAGACTCAACAACATATAAATTATCTACTGTACCTTTAACTTTTAAAATTGAAGTTTCCACTTTATTGTCTGCTCCTAATTTAAAAATCATAATATTACCTTGCTGCTCAAAAGTTGCAGTTTGTGGTACTACCATAGCGTCTTTATACTCTATTGGAAATTTAATTTTACCACTGTTTCCGTTTGTTAAAATTTCGTTTGGATTATCAAAAGCAGCTCTAATTTGAATGGTACCTGTGTTTTGGTTAATCTGACCAGTACTCGTTTGAATACGTCCTTTTTCAGAATATTCCTTTCCATTAGCTAAAACTAAAGTTAGGTCTGGCGAATTTTTAATACGCTCTGCTTTGTTTTGACCTTCAGAGCGTTGTAAATGATCTATATACTGTGCTTCGTTAAAACTGAAAAAGGCATATACTTCATCTATTTGGCTAACAGTTGTTAATGGTGTTGCATCACTAGGACTAATTAAAGCACCTTCTCTAAAATTAATGGCTCCTACAAAACCATCTATTGGACTTTTTATGGTAGCATATCCAATATTTGCAGTTACACCACTATAATTAGCTTTAGCCTGTGCTAAATTCGCTTTTGCTGTTTCTAATTGTACTGGGCTAATAATGTTCTTCTCTACAAGTGGAATCAATTTATCAACTTCTACTTGTGCCACATTAACGCGAGCTTTTGCTGCACCAGCATCTTGACTTAAAGACTGAGTTTCTAATTTAAATAAAGCTTGTCCTTTACGTACTTTTTGCCCTTCGTCTACGTAAACTTTTTCTATATATCCAGAGGTTTTTGCTCTAACATCACTGTTTACTTTACCTTCAATTGTTGTAGGATACTCAGTATAACCTGTTACGGTTTTTGTTTGTAATTGTGTTACAGGAAAAGGTAAAACTTGTTGCTGTTGTGCTGAAGCTTCTTGCGCTTTCTCATTATTATCACAGCTAATCACAACTAGAAAAATACTAGCTATTGATAATATTGAAATTATTTTATTTATTTTCATTATTTTAAAGGTTGAATTTATTTTTAATTAGGTTTTCTTTTAGTTCTTTCATTGATGCTGAAGCACTTGAAATAAATTTGAGATAATTGTTATGAAATGTTAGATCGAATTTCTCATCTTCGTCTGTAATATGTTTGTTTATGGCTTCTTTATAAGCTTTCATTTCAAGATGCAGTACCTCAACAGTTTCCCATTCTTCAATCATATTATCAATATGATTTAATACCGAATCTTTATTAATGACAAAATACTTTTTGCGGTCTCCCGTTTTGGTGAAGTATTCTATTTTTTTTAAGTCTTGTAAATGGTTTAAATGGGTAGAAATGGTACTTTTACTTGCGCATAATACCTCTACCATTTCATCAAAAGTTGCACCTCGTTTTCCTGTTAAGATCACGTAAGCCATTATACGTGCTGCAACAGGTGCTAAACTATCTTTACTTTCTAAATGAACTCCTAGTCTTTCTACAAGCTCCATTTTTTTGTTACAGATTTCTTTAGTCATACTTAAACTTTAAAAATTATAGAGCAAATATATAATTGGTTCGGAACAAACCGAACTAAACGAAGTTAATTTATTGTTAAATAAAAAAGCCGACTGAAATCAGTCGGCTTTAAAATATATATTGTTGATGTTTATAAGGCAGATTTAAACTGCTCTAAAAATCTAACATCATTCTCACTTAACAATCTAATATCGCTAATTTGGTTTAGCAACATGGCAATACGATCGATTCCCATTCCGAAAGCAAAACCTGAATATTGCTTAGAATCAATACCACAATTTTCTAATACATTAGGATCTACCATACCACAACCCATAATTTCTAACCAACCGGTACCTTTGGTGATTTTATAATCGGTTTCTGTTTCTAAACCCCAATACACATCAACCTCAGCACTTGGTTCTGTAAATGGAAAGTATGATGGACGTAATCTAATCTTCGATTTTCCGAACATTTCAGTCGTAAAATATTGAAGTGTTTGCTTTAAATCCGCAAAACTCACATCTTTATCAATGTATAAGCCTTCCACTTGATGGAAAAAACAATGTGAACGTGCCGAAATGGCTTCATTTCTATATACTCTTCCTGGTGAAATCGTACGAATTGGAGGTTGATTATTTTCCATATAACGCACTTGTACCGAACTGGTATGTGTACGTAATAAAATATCGGGATCTGTTTGAATAAAGAACGTATCCTGCATATCTCTTGCTGGATGGTACTCTGGCAAGTTTAATGCTGTAAAGTTATGCCAATCGTCTTCGATTTCAGGACCTTCACTCACATTAAATCCGATACGCGAAAAGATATCGATAATTTCATTCTTTACAATAGAAATCGGATGACGCGCACCAATAGCAATTGGTTCCCCTGGTCTTGACAAATCTCCGTAAATACCTTTGTCTTCTTCCTGACTTTCTAAAGCCTCTTTTAAGTGATTTACTTTGGCTTCAGCTGTATTTTTAAGCTCATTAATGATTTGCCCGAATTCTCGTTTCTGATCGTTCGCTACATTTTTTAATTCGCCATAAAATGCCTTTAAGTGGCCTTTTGAACCTAAATATTTAATTCTAAAGGCTTCAACTTCTTCTTTAGATTGTGCTTTAAAAGCTTCTGCCTCTGCTATGAGTTCTTTTATCTTATCTATCATGAGTTCTATTCAAAAACGAGTGCAAATTTAGTTTTTTTTTGCGAGTTATGGTAGCTGTATAGCGTCTAAGCTATTTGATATATTCAGTTTCTACAAAATAATTGACGATTGCTTCTTTCATCAGTACACTTTGCTCACCAGCTTTTAGATGTGGTAATTGGGCTAACACTTTATAATGTGGCCAACCTTCGTCATCTACATAATCAAATTCATAAAACCCATAAGGCGTTAAAACCTTACAAATGGCTATATGCATCAAATCGAGTTTATGATCTTTTTTATACTCACGATGAATCTGACCAAGTTCTTGTACGCCAATAAGGTATATTATAGAATCGAGATCTAATCTATCTCCATCAGCAAATTGGTTTGAGAGTTTCTCTACCACCAATTCCCATCGTTCTTTTAATTGTTCGTCTCTTGCCATGTTCATTTCCCGTAAAACGGGAATTTCTTTAATTAATAATTCAAAGTTTTAAGTTGAAGAGTTCTCCTTCAAGTTCAACTCCTTATAAGGCTTCAAAGTTAATAAACTAAAGTAGGTTGAAATGCGTTATTATTTATAAATCAGAAAAAAAGTAAAGTTTAGCTTATTAGCCCAAAGTTTAAATAAAGTGATTCTCTAAAATTTGAACTTAAAAAAATCACGTACTTTTGTCTAAACCACTAGTTGTATGAGTATTATTGATATCATTTTAGCTGCCCTTTTGTTGTTCGGATTTATACGCGGCTTATTTAAAGGTCTTTTTGTTGAAGTTGCCTCTTTATTAGCTTTAGTTTTAGGTGTTTGGGGAGCTATTCATTTTAGTGGTTTTGCCGCAGGATTTTTAGAACCTAAAGTAGATTGGAATGAAAAAACCATTAATATCGTCGCTTTTGCCATCACATTTGTGGTGATTGTTTTAGCCATTGGCTTAGCAGGAAAAGCATTAACCAAGCTTGCAGATTTTGCAGCTTTAGGGATCATTAATAAACTTGCAGGTGGTGTTTTTGGTGCGCTTAAAATTGGGTTAATTCTTAGTGTACTATTAGGTGTGTTTCATAAAATGAATAATACTTTACCCTTTATGGAAAAAGAAGATTTAGAAAAAAGCATGCTTTATAAGCCTGTGAAGTCTTTAGCTCCTATAATTTTTCCATCTATCATTAAAAGTGAAACTGAAGAAAACGCTGAAGAGAACGCATAAAAAAAGTCGTTCTTTCGAATGACCTTTGATTTTAATCTAAATGGTAAATCTCCATAATATCTTTGAGATATTTTTCGAAATCTATTTTTAAATCTATTAGTTTTCCCGTATGTACATCAAACACCCAACCATGTACTTTCAATTCTCTCTCTCTATAAGCTTTTTGTACGGCTGCAGTTTTAATTAAATTAACGCATTGCTCTTTAACATTGAGCTCTACAAGGCGATCGTACTTTTTTTCTTCACATTCTATGGCATTCAATTCATCATGGTGCATTCTATAGACGTCTCTAATATTTCTTAACCAACCGTTTAATACGCCCAAGTCTGCCGATTGCATGGCTGCTTTAACTCCACCACAAGCATAATGTCCACAAACGACAACGTGATTCACCTTTAGATGTGTTACCGCATAATTTACAACCGACATGCCATTTGCATCTGTACCAACGACCATATTAGCGATATTTCTATGTACAAAAACTTCACCTGGACCAAGACCCATAAGATCTTCTGCAGTTACTCTACTATCGGAACATCCTATGTATAATAATTCTGGCTTCTGTCCTTTCCCTAAGTTTTCAAAATAATTAGAATCAACGGCAAGTTTCTCTTTAATCCACTTCTCGTTATTTATAAATACGCTATCCAAATTCATAATTGTACATTTTTTAGTACTTATTTTCGACGTTGTTTTTCACCCATTTTATACAGGATTTGAAATCTTTAAAAATATGCTCATTCGGAATAAAATCTGGAATAATATCAATACGCTCCATCATGTAACGTGGCTGCTTGAGCAACCCAACAAATAAAACTTCTACATCCTTCTTTTTTAAATCTTGAAGCATATCTTCCATGGCATAAAGACCAGTTTGGTCCATATACTGCATACGACCTAACCTCAGAATAACAGTTTTTGCTGTTATTGGAATCTGTTCAGTTAGTGCTTGAAAATCACTAGTTGACCCAAAGAATAAAGGCCCTTTGAGATGTTTTATAAACACTTCTTCTTTTAAGTTTTCTGGAAAGTTACCTTCATCGTCCCAAGCTTCTTCCTTTAAAGATTTTACATCAGAGCGTTCTGCTGTTAAATCTCCTATTTTTTTCATAAACATTAATGATGCAATGACTAAACCAATGCCGACAGCATAAATTAAATCCCAGAATGTAGATAAAAGTAACACTACAATCATTATTAAAACTTCAGAACTTAATTTTAAAGGCCCTAATTTGATGTCTCTAGGTAAACTTGGTATTGCCTTAAGTCCTTTATAATCCATAACACCTATACCAACTGTAATTAAAATTCCGGCTAAAACTGCAGCTGGAATTTTTGACGCAACATCACTTAATGCTAACATTATTAACAATAACATTACACCTGCAATCATACCAGACAACTTGGTTTTTCCTCCTGCATTAATATTTACAACGGTTCTAATCGTAGCTCCAGCACCTGGAATACCTCCAAAAAGTGCAGCTATACTATTACCAATTCCTTGACCAATTAACTCCTTATTAGGTTTGTGTTTCGTTTTAGTCATATTATCTGCAACTACACTTGTTAATAAAGAATCTATTGCTCCTAATAAGGATAAAGTAAGAGCTGTAAATATGTATGGTGTAATACTTCCTAAGCTAAAACTAGTAAACATTTCTAATCTTGGGACAGGTATACCTCCTGGAATTTCTGAAATAGGTCGATAACCTAAATTAAACCCATAAGCAATTCCCGACATTACAATAAGGGCTACTAATGTACTCGGTATCGCTGTTGTTATACGCTTAAAACCATAAATTATAAATATGGTTCCTAAAGCTAAAATGAGCTCTAACCAATTAATGTTTTTTAACGCTCTTGGCAATACTTTAATGGCTCCTACTGTACCAGAAGCTTCTTTGGCTGCTAAAGTTTGAGATTCATTTAAAATCTGTTCTGGTGTAATTTGGTCCGCACGATCTATAGTTTCTTTAAAATTTTCTAGTACTAAAATACCTTCACCAGCTTCGTCTTTTAAAATGTTTTCAAGAATAACTTCTTCAGCTTGTGGCTTAAATTGTTCTACAAACTCTGAATCTTCTTTAGGGTAGTAACCAATTGAAGGTAAAATTTGTGTTAGTAAAATTATAACTCCTATCGCAGTCATAAAACCAGAAACTACAGGATAAGGAATATATCTTATATATTTACCTAAACCTAAAAAACCAAGTCCAATTTGTATAAGACCAGCCAATAGAAATACGGTTAGTATAGCTGGTAACGCTTTTTCTACACTACCATCGTTAGCTGCTACAATACCTGCAATAATTACCATACTTACAGCAGTCATTGGTGCTGTTGGACCCGAAATCTGAGTGGCAGTTCCACCAAAAAGTGCGGCAAAGAAACTAATAAAAATAGCTCCGTAAAGCCCAGCTTCTGGGCCTAAACCTGAAGAAACTCCAAATGCTAAAGCCAATGGTAAAGCAACAATTCCTGCGGTAATGCCACCAAATGCATCACCTTTAATATTTGAAAATAAATTCTTCATAGTATCGTATTCGTTAAGTATTAAAATACTTTAATTTTTAATAAAAGAAAAGCACTTAGATAAAGATTTGTTATAAATTCACAAATGCTATAATATTAATTTGATCTCTTCCTGAGTTTTCAAAAAATTGGTTCATATAACCCAATTCCACCCTCAAACTATCCGAAAATTTATAGCCCAAGCCTCCAAACACCCTATTTCTATCAAAAATAGAAGATTTAGTATTTAAAAATATTTCGTTATACAGTGAAAGATAGAGTGGGTTTTTAGCATCTTCTTTATATTGAAGCGGAACTTTAATTCCTAAAAAATATCTGAAACGCATTTTAAAATCGTCTTCTACAAATCGTTGTTCAAAACGATAGCGATGGCTTAAAACTACTTTACCGAGGTTCTGTTTGGTTGTAAACTGTTGAAAAATACGGTGTTCATTTACAGAAACTTTGTCGTCCGTATCACCAATATAATTTTCGGACAAAATATAACCATAACCTAATAAAATATTGTTATTATTTTCAGATAAATTATAACCAATTCCAGTTCTTAAAAGTAATTGCTCTAAATCGCCTACAGCATTGTAATTCCTATACTGAACCTCATTATGAATATTCCATTTAGAATTCAGTTTTTTGTTACCTATGTATATTAACCAATTTCCTAGATCACTATCTTGACTCATAGCAAAAAACGGCAACACTAATGCCATAATTAGTGTTGCTATTTTGCTTTTCTTTTTCATTTTAATTTGACTCATCAATGGGTTGTCTTTTTATTAATAAAACTCAACAGCACCTGTATTGATGTCGTACATTGCTCCAACAATCTTAATCTCACCACTTTTTTCCATCTCTGTTAAAATTGGACTTTCTGCATGAATTCTATCAATTGTTAATTCTACGTTTTTCTTAGATACTTCGTCAACAAAATCTAAATTTTTAGACGTTCGTAAGCTTTCATCTTTAGGTTCTGAAACTGCATTTACTGCTGGTGTAATTTTTTCTATTAACTTGGTTAAATTACCCATTTCTGCATGATCGCAAGCCCCTTTTACAGCACCACAACTTGTATGACCAAGTACAACAATAAGTTTTGTTCCTGCTAATTTACAAGCAAATTCCATGCTTCCTAATATATCTTCGTTTACAAAATTACCTGCAATACGAACGCTAAAAACATCACCTAAACCTTGATCAAAAACCAATTCTGCTGATACTCTAGAATCAATACAACTTAAAATCGTAGCAAATGGAAACTGTCCATCGCTAGTGTCATTAACTTGTTCTAATAAGTTACGATTGGCTTTTAAGTTATCTTGAAACCTTTGATTTCCCTCTTTTAAATATTGTAATGACTTATTTGGTGTCATTGTTGCCTGTGTTTCTTTTGTATGTGCTTTCATATATATAATTTTTTATTTATTAAAATTGTGTTTACTATGCTTCAGAAACTAATAACGAAACATTCAACTTATTTACGACTTCTTTTAATGACGTTTCAGCATTTGTTCTATCTTTTTCCCTATCTACGCATAATAAATTAATGTTATTTTTTTGCAGATACGAAGCAAGTGTTGTCATGGCATTGTCATTTTGCTCAAAGACATACTCTACCATTTTTCCTTCGTTTGAAATTAAAACATCAGATTCTTCTTGGCTATTGAGAATCCTAAAAGATTTTAATGGTGCTTTGGTATGTGTAATGATATCTTTAGAAAATTCGGTGCTAAAAATTTTATTAGAACCATTTAAAACTCCTAATGTCATTTTTTCATTTGGTACTAATGCGTTTTCATTTGAAGCAATCATTATAATTCCTTTGAATTTTTTTAATATAAAACGCGTAATACTATCTCCAAAAAGCTTGAGAGGATTAGAATCACGTTGCCCTAAAACAATAATATCTGGATTATAAAGTTTGATTTGTTTTTGTATTTCTTCCTTTATTTTTCCAAAAGCATAATTACCACTAACTTTTACATCGTACGCTTTTGAAAAATCATTAACTAAAGCTTCAATTTGTTTTTTAGTATTGTTATGCTCTTCATTTAAAGTTCTCATTGCAGAAAATTGATTATCTCTTTTTACAATATCAATATGCTTTTTAACGTGAAACAAAGATATTTCTCCATCAATCATTTTGGCTAAACCAACGCTGCTTTTTATGATTGTACTCGTCGATTTCTTTAAATCTGAAAGCACTAATATTTTATATTTGTTATTTTTCATAATTTCTAACTTAAACTTATATTAGACTTAGGTCTCAATTGAAAAAACTCAATAAAACTTGGTGGATTTTCAACAATACCTCTTTTTGAAATCAATTGGATATCAATATTTCTTTCTTTCGCTTTAAAGGCAAAATCATCGAGTATTTCAACTATATCATAGTCTAAATATCTAGTTTTAGTGACATCAAATTCTAAATAAGTATCTCTTGGTAAACTATCTAACTCTTTTAAGATAGCTCCCTTATTAAAAAATGTCACTTCTTCAGCAAGCTCCATTTTAATCTTATGTTTTCCGTTACTTTTATCTTCAATATGCAAAAAGTGAGAGTTTTGGTAGCTTTTTAACAATATAACTACTACTCCTACAGCTAAACCTAAGCCAATACCTACCAATAAATCCGTAAATACAATACCAAAAACAGTAACAAAAAACGGCACTGATTGTTTCCATCCTAACTTATACATTTTCATAAATAAAGCAGGCTTTGCTAATTTATAACCTACAATTAATAAAATTGCGGCTAAAACAGACAATGGGATTTTATTAAGTAAAGTAGGGATTAAAATCACTGAAATTAGTAATAAAAATCCATGAATAATTGCCGACATTTTACTTTTTCCACCAGACTGAATATTGGCAGAACTTCTTACAATTACTTGTGTAATTGGCAAACCTCCAATTAAACCAGATAAAATATTACCTGCACCTTGTGCTAATAACTCTCTATTTGTAGGGGTTACATTCTTATCTGGATCTAACTTATCTGTTGCCTCTACACAAAGCAACGTTTCTAAACTTGCTACTAAAGCAATAGTAAAAGCAATTACCCAAACTTCAGGATTTGTGATTACAGCAAAATTAGGAAAACTAAACTGTCCAATAAAAGAATCAAAATCATCTGGAACAGGAACACTTACTAAATGTGATTGTGCAATAGCAAATGTCTCGTTAGACTGTGTTACAACGAAGAAAATAATCCCAACTACAACAGCTACTAAAGGACCTTGAATAATTTGGAAAACCTTTCCTTTTTTGGCTAATACATTGCTCCATAGCAGTAAGATACCCAATGCTATAAAACCAACTACCATAGACCCAATGATAAGGTTATCAAAAATATTCCAAATCGCTGAAAATGTATTTTCGTCTGATGTCCACGTAAAGCTATCAGCTCCTTCTGGTTCTGCATCATAACCAAAGAAATGTGGTATTTGTTTTAAAATAATGATGATTCCGATACCGGTAAGCATCCCTTTAATCACAGAAGAAGGGAAATAATAACCAATAATTCCGGCTTTTAAAACGCCAAAAATTAATTGAATTATACCGCCTAAAACGACAGCAACTAAAAAGTTTTCATAACCACCTAAAGTACCTATTGCAGTTAATACAATAGCAGCTAAACCTGCCGCAGGCCCACTAACTCCAATCTTAGAACCACTTAAAGATCCTACTACCACTCCTCCAATAATTCCGGCAATTAAACCAGAGAAAAGAGGTGCTCCACTGGCTAAAGCAATACCTAAACATAGAGGTAATGCCACAAAAAATACAACGACACTTGCAGGCAAGTCGTTTTTTAATGTTTTAAACATTTTATATAATGATTTTGTCTATTGAATCGATTTCAATAGATGTTTTAATACTTTTTTTGGGGACAAGAAATGTCGAACGAAAAAATATTAAATAAAATCGGGAGGTGGAGAAATTAAATTAAGATGTGGCTTAGGATAGTTTTTAAATCTATAGCCTTCAAGATGAGCCACTTCTTGTTCTTCAATTATAAATTCTGAATCTTGATGATCTTTATCAAACAGAAGCTTAGCATGTGCGTTCTCTTCTTCTTCAGTTATACTAAAAAAACATGCTACATCAATTGAGTCATCGATAGATGCGATAATTGTAGGAGCAGAAATAAGCGCCATAAATACTATGGTTAAAAAAACAGCTATTCTGTATTTGGAGCTTTTTTGCATAAGCGGCAAATATAATATGTTCAATTTTAACAGACTGTTAAATTAGTTCTAAAAAACCTTCAATAATTTGATGTCTTTAGAAGGAATCCAACCGGTAGAATTATCAGATAATTGAATTTTGTTCCAATCTTCATAGGTTTCTAAGACTTGTACCTTAGTGCCTTCGTGTAATCTAAACACTTCTTCACTCGTAGGATTAGGGTCTGTTTTTACTCTACTTTCTTGTGCAAAAACAATTGCCGGATTATTTTTTTTATTTAAATCTGCCTTTTGAAATGCCATAGCTACAGAAATACAAGCTACAAATAAGCTTACAATACTAGTCACAAAAGCAATTCGTTTTTTTGAACTGGTATAAGAAAAGTGATAGGCTAGAAATATAATTACAAATAAAAGCACACCACCTACAGCGATCTTAGCCCAAGTATCGGTATTAAATGTGTTAACTATATTATTTACAATTCTTGAAAAACCAACGGTCGGAACTTTATCAATAGCATCAATCGTCATGTTTTGTGCAAATGCCAAATTGTTTTCTATATCCTTATCGTGAGGTGCTAATTGCAATGCTTTTTCAAAATAATAAATGCTAGGTGCAATGTTATTGAGTTTATAATTGGCATTTCCTAAGTTGAAATATAGCTCAGCTGAATGTTCTTTTGAATTTAAAATCGATTCATATTTATCAATGGCTTCGGCAAATTTTCCGTCGTTATATAAAGTATTGGCGTCTCTAAAAGTTTGATCGTTTTGCGAAAAACCAATAAGGTTAAAACAACATAAAAGTAAAAACGTAATGGCTCTCATATTATCTCAGTTGTTTATCTATTAACGAAATTGTCTTTGCTGCCTTATCATAATCATTCTGCATCGTCACTTGTGTAATTGGCGTATAACGTGCCAATTCGCAATTTTCTAAAATTGAAATAAAATCTGAAACGACCTCAGCTTCAACTTGGCGTTCTGTTAATAGACTTTCGATTTTTTCTTTATTAAAATCACTCGTCTCAATATTCAATTTTGCTTTTAAGTAATTATGAAGTGCTTTTTCTAATGCTAAATAAAACGATTCTTTCTGTCCCATCGCTTTTTTAGCTTCTCCTAAATATTTCTTAGCTAAACGGTCTGCTTTTCTAATACGATTTCCTTGTACATCGGCGTCACGCTCGTCCTTTTTACGTCTTACTACAATGGCTAATGGAATCGCTAAAAATGGGAGTAATAATAATGACCAAAATCCAGTGGACTTAAAGAACGGCTCTGATTTTATAGGTATCCAATTTGAATTTGTCTTTATAAACGCAAATGTGTTGGCAGTAGGATTAACGGATTGTTTGGTGTCTGTCGTCGTATTGTCAGCATTATTGCTAGCAGCAGTAGGACCTTCTATTACATCAATAACTATGTCTGATGATGTAATGCGCTTATAACTTTCCGTATCTAAATCAAAATATGAAAATGAGATTGTCGGGACAGGATATTTTCCCTTATACTGAGGTACAATAGTATACGTGTCTGAAATATTACCTTGCATACCGTAAATATTGGTACGAACATTCTCTTGATGCTCTGGCTCGTAAACTTCTAATGAACTTGGCACAGTGAGTTTTGGTAATTCAAACAGTTTTAAATTTCCTTTACCTGTAACTTCTATTTTTGCTTGAAGTGATTCCAAGGCATTTAACTGTGTTTTAGTCGTAATAACTTTAAAATCAAATTTACCTACAGCACCCTTAAAGTCTGATGGCTTACCTTCCTCTGGCAATGGTTTAACATTAATGGTCCTACTACCAGCCGTAACCTCTTTTGGGATTTTGGTCATTAAGCGTCTACCAAAAATATCCACTTTTTCTGATGGGACTTCTGCTGTAATATCCATCACTAAAGGCTCAATTTTTAGTGCTCCCGTTTTTTGAGGATAAAGCACCGTTTTTCTAAGAACAACGTAACGGTAATTTTCACCTTTAAATTCTCCTTCTTGAACAGGAAGTCCATTAATTTCTATATTCTGACTCCAAAAATCATTAAATCTAGGAATTTCCTTTTCTCTCCAATTACTACTGACTCCAATTTCTGTGGATACATACAATTTGTACACTACTGTTATGGCTTCGTTCAAATAAGGATTCGTATTTGAAACCTCAGCGACTAAATGAATCTTTTCTGCAGCAACATCTGAGGCGGCGGCATTTCCGTTTGGAGCGCTCACCGCAGCAGTAATATTAACCGTTATAGGAAATGTTTTATAAGTCTCCCCATCTATCTCAATGGTGGCTTGCTTAATAGTAAAACTACCTTGCTTTTTAGGTGCTAAAAAATAGCTATAGGTTTTAGAGAATGACCTTTTTCCGTTTCTAGAATAATTACTCACTGAGGTATTTGGACCACCAACGACATCAAAATCTGAAAAACTAGGTGGCACAAAATTGTCTCCATCCTTATTCATCTCAAAATCGATACGCAAACGCTCGTTAACACCTAATTTATTCTTGCTGACTTTGGCTTCAAATTTAACCTGTGCTGAAGCCATACTTGTAGCAAGTACTAAGAATACTATTACTAAGTTTTTAATTGATTTCATTTAATTTTTTAAAACACTTTTACCGCATTTAGTGAGAGACTGCATACTGCGACTGAATACTCTTAACTGACATTACCAATCCTTATCAGTCTTAACCTTTGCACCTTTTTGCTTTTCAGCATTCATTTTTTCTTGAACCTTTTGTTCTTGATTTTGCATGGCTTCCAAAATATTCTTTATCTGCTGAGGAGACATTTGTCCTGGCTTTGGTTTAGGCTGCTGATTATTATCCTTGTTATCTTCCTTTCCTTTTCCATCATCCTTTTTATCGTCTTTTGGTTTACCGTCTTCATCCTTATCCTTATCGCCATCTTTTTTGTCTTTATCTCCTTCATCTTTCTTATCCTGGTCGTCCTTCTTATCTTTATCGTCTTTGTTGTCGTCGTCTTTCTTTTGCTCGTCTTCTTTATTCTGTTCGTCGTCTTTGTTCTCGTCCTTTTTATCATCTTCACCTCCACCATCATCTTTTTGCTGATCGGCACATTCTTTTGCTAAGGCAAAATTATAACGCGATTCTTCATCAAGTGGATTGTTTCTTAATGCATTTTTATAAGCTTCAACAGCTTGCTTACATTGCTTATTCTGCATTAAGATATTACCAATATTATGAAATGCTCTGTGTTTTTCGTCTTTAGTCGTGGCATTATTTGCCGCTTCTTGACTTCTAAATAATGCCTCGTCAAAACTTCCTTTTTTATAATAAGAATGTGCTAAATTATAAGCTCCTGTAGCTTTGTTTGGAGCTTCTGAAATGGCTTTTCTGTATTCCATTTCGGCTTCTACATAGTTATCTTCACTAACCAATTCATTAGCTTTATAAACCAAATTAGTGGCATTTTTATCAGCTTTTAGTTGTTCCTTACTTAGGTCTTGGGAAAAGCCAAAACTGCCAACTAAAACTGTAATAAGTAGTATATAAAATTTCATATGTATCTCTTAATTATGAAAACGACCTCTAAATTACTAAAGCCTTAACAGACTTAGCGTTAAAAAAAATTTAAAAATTCTCGTTAAATAAATTCAACTTCGTTAACCAAGCCGTTTTTCGTTCTAAGAAGAAGATATCAATGAATAACAACAAAATTCCGAAGGCCAAAAACCACTGAAATTGATCTTTAAAATCTGCAATTTGTTTCGATTCAAATTCTTGTTTATCCATTTTATCCAATTCTTCTTTTATCGTTTTTACAACTTCAGCTGTATTGCTTCCATTAATATAAACTCCATTGGCTTCTGCGGCAATATCCTTTAAGGTAGATTCGTCTAATCGTGTAATTACAGTTTCTCCTTGATTGTCTTTTTTATAGTTTAGAACAACTCCATTTCGTTTTATAGGAATAGGGCCACCTTTTACGTCACCAACACCTATGGTTAATATTCTTATGCCTTGCTCTGCTGCTTCTTCAGCAATACTTAAGGCTTCTCCATCATGATCTTCTCCGTCTGAGATAATGATTAAAACACGATTGGCTTGGTTTTCGTTATCAAAATAAGTTTTTGAAAGTTGAATAGCCTCACTGATGGCCGTTCCTTGTGAGGACATCATATCCGTATTCATATTCTGTAAAAACATTTTTGCCGATGCATGGTCTGTTGTAATTGGTAATTGCGGAAATGCTTTACCTGCATAAGCGATAATCCCAACACGATCACTCACTAAACTGTTTACAATTTGTGTTACTAACTGTTTTGATTTATCTAAACGATTAGGCGCAATATCTTCGGCCAACATACTTTTTGAAACATCTACTGCAAAAACAACATCTACTCCTTCGCTTCGAATAGTTTCTAATTTGGTTCCAATTTTAGGATTCACCAATGCCAACGATAAGCAAGCAAAAGCAACACAAAGCACCAACACTTTCAAAACACTTTTAAATAAGGATTGATTAGGACTCAAGCGCTTTAACAAGGCAGAATCTGCAAATTTTTTCTGTGTAGAGCGTCTCCAAAGTTGAAGCCACAAAAACAGCAAAATGATTACTGGTATTACCAATAACGTCCAAAACCATATGTTTTCATCGAGTCTAAACAAAGCTTCTAAATATTGTGTTTCTTAATACTAATTCTATCAATAATAATAAGCCTGCCAATAGCACTAATGGCCTATATTTTTCGTCGTAATTGTAATATTTTGTTTCTTCTACTTCAGTTTTTTCGAGCTTATTGATTTCTTCATAAATTTGAGCTAACTTATCGTTATTGGTGGCTCTAAAATACTTTCCACCTGTTTCTAAGGCAATTTCTTTTAATAATGCCTCATCAATTTCTACTTGCATACGTCCATATCTAAAACTACCATTAGGATTAAAACCAATTGGAGACAATGCCATTCCGTTTGTACCTAAACCAATCGTGTAAACCTTAATACCATACTCTACGGCCAATTCACTCGCAATTTTTGGATCTATAAATCCTGAGTTATTTACACCATCTGTTAGTAAAATAATAACTTTACTCTTAGCTCTGCTATCTTTTAATCGGTTGACAGACGTTGCTAAACCCATACCAATTGCCGTTCCACCTTCAATGATAGAATTGTAATTAATATCTCTCAGTGATCGTTTTACAATAGACTTATCACTAGTAATTGGTGTCTTCGTATAAGCTTCACCAGCATATTCTACCAAACCAATTCGGTCATTAGGGCGGCCATCAATAAAATCGGCAGCTACTTCTTTTAAAGCATCTAGTCTATTAGGACGTAAATCTTTTGCTAACATACTTGCCGAAACGTCAATTGCCATTACAATATCAATACCGCTAGTTGTTTTAGTTTTGGTCGACACATCAACCGTTCTTGGTCTTGCCAAAGCTGTAATTAAAAGCGCTAAAGCAATTAAACGCAATGCAAACAGTAGATGTCTAAAATTAGACCAAAATGAAGATGAACTTTTAAACCCTTTAATGCTCGATATTTTTAACTCAGCCGTTTGTTTGCTATGTTTAAGAACATACCAAACTATGGCTATTGGCAAAAGCAATAGTAACCAGAAAAATTCTTTATTTAAAAATTGTATACTCTCTAACATTATTCTTTCTCTTCTTCAGGCTCTTCAGATTTAAGTTCTATAGAGTCCGTTATACGTTCAATCATTTCATCTGCGTAAGCATCGTCTTTAGACCACGTGATTACAATCTGTTGCAATACGTTTTCATTAGAAAAACATAATAATACATACTCTGCATTTATTAAATTATCTGTTCCGGGCGCTTTAAGATTTAAAGTCCCAAATGTTTTTAAGCCTTCAGCATTATTAGGTGTAATAAACTTATCTGTCTTAACGGTTATATCTGTAGCACCTTTTGCTTCGAAACCTTTAATGGTTTCCTCAGACACCTTCAACAAATCGAACGTAGGTTTATCTGTACTCTCTCCTTGTGGTGCTTGTTTTGGCACTTTAAGTGTCGTTGTATTTATAACCACACTAAAAACATCTAACATGGTGCCGTAAGCAAAAGTCGTCATGTTAAGTTGCACTTTAGCCGCTTCCGGAATTTGAGAATCAACACGTTTTAAAACTTTAGGGGTCTCAATCCAAACTGGTGGAAAACCATACGCACTTTTAACCCAATCGCCTTCTAACAGTTCTTTACTTTCATGGCCAATTATAGTGTCTTTAACATATCCGAAGCCATATTTAACACCAAAACCAACTAGTGTAGCAATGATTAGAAATAATGAAATACCAATGGTAATCCAGACTTTTCTGCGTTTCTTTTTACGTTCCTGTGCTTCTTTATATTTTTGGTCTAATAATTTTTCTTCTTCAGAAGGTTCTGGCAAGCTAACTTTAACGTTATCTATGGCTTTATCTATTGTTGATTTATCCATTTCTGCAAGTGCAATGTCTGGCGAAGACTTAGCAAATTTAACTAAATCGGCACGTTGCAATATAGATTCGATATGTAAGATGGTCTCTTTTGAAAGTGGAATTTGGTTCCCTTCTTTCAATAAATTTAATCTAGAAATAAGTTCTGATGTTGTGCTCTCTAAAGCACGATCATACACTTTTTCATCTAAATATTTTCTGATGATAAATGTAAGTTCTGAATAATATTCCTTGACTTCAGAACGCATTAAAAACTGACTTTCATCTAGTTTTTGTAATGCTAATTTAGCACGATCATAAGGAGGTAGTAATGCTATCTCTTCTTCTTCTGATAGCGGTTTTGTTCTCCAAATAAACCAGTACAATAAAAATCCAACAAGCGCAATTGCTAATAATGCGATTAAAACCCATTTCCACCAATCACTTCCGCTTTCTTCTACTTCGATAATAGGTTTAATATCGTAAAGCTTTTGTTTTGTAGTATCTACTTCAATCGTGTTTACCTCAATTTTTAAAGAATCTGTAAAAAAGGGCTGTTCACCAATAATAACTTTTTGTCTCGGAATGGTATACGCACCAGAATCGAATTGTGTTAGCTTGTAAATTCTTGACAATAAAAACTTAGCATCACGTTTTGTGGTGTCTATTTTTAACGCCTCCACGTTCTCTAAAGGCATAAACGTTTGACCTTCTGGAAACACAACTAAGGCCAATGAATCTGCTTCGACATTGATCTTATAATTGATTTGCTCACCCACTCTGATTTTAGTCGTGTCTATTTCAGTTGAAACTTGAGCTGAAGAGAAAAAAGAACCAAGAACAAAGAACACAGAAAATAGCCCGAAGACGGAAGACCGAAAACGGAAGACCGTTGCGTCTTCATTTTTAGTTAATATGCTGAATATATATTTTAAACTTTTCACTTTACAATTCTTACTTTACATTTTCTACTTCTTCATGATTCCAACCTTAAGCTTCGAACTTATCAGCCTCTTCGCTTAAAGTATCCTAATAATTTCTTCACATAACTTTCGTCCACGCGACAATCAATGACTCCTGCTCCAGATTTCGCAAAACTGTCTTTAAAGTACCTCACTTTTTCGTGATAATATTTACTGTAATTCTGCCTTACTTTTTTAGAAGCCGTGTTTATAAGCATCATTTCACCTGTTTCTACATCTTCCATTTGCACCATTCCTATATTCGGAATTTCTTCTTCGTGCTTATCATAAACTCTAATACCTGTAATATCGTGTCTACCAGATGCAATTTTAAGGTTCTGTTTGTAATCGTCTGCCACAAAATCCGACAGCACAAAAACAATCGCCTTTTTCTTCATAACGTTAGACAAAAACTTAAAAGCTTCTGCAACATTCGTTTGTTTACTTTTGGGCTTAAACTCTAATAATTCGCGAATTATTCTAAGTACATGAGAACGTCCCTTTTTTGGCGGAATGTAAAGTTCTATCTGATCCGAGAATAAAATCAATCCTATTTTATCATTGTTCTGAGTTGCTGAAAACGCTAATGTTGCCGCGATTTCTGTAACTATTTCATCTTTAAACTGATTTTTTGTTCCAAAGATTTCACTTCCGGAAACATCTGCCATCAACATCATCGTAAGCTCACGTTCTTCTTCAAAAACTTTAATATGTGGCTCGTTGGTTCTTGCCGTAACATTCCAATCGATATTTCTAACATCATCACCAAATTGGTATTGGCGCACTTCCGAAAACGTCATACCACGACCTTTAAAGGTTGAGTGGTATTCACCTCCAAATATATGATCAGACAAACGACGTGTCTTAATCTCTATTTTTCGTACTTTTTTAAGAAGTTCTTTAGTATCCATTTTTTCTGTTTGCAGTGAGCAGTCTTCAGTTAGCAGTTACGTATAAATCAGAATTAGAGTTAGCCACTGCCAACTGAATACTGATTTACTAACCACTATTATGGTACTTCGATTTCGTTTACAATCTTATTGATAATATCCTCTGAAGTGATATTCTCCGCTTCAGCTTCGTAAGTGATTCCTATTCTGTGACGTAAAACATCGTGAACAATAGCACGAACATCTTCTGGTATAACATAACCTCTTCGCTTAATAAAAGCATAACATTTAGCTGCTGTAGCTAAGTTAATACTTCCACGAGGAGAAGCCCCAAAAGAAATTAAAGGTTTTAAATCGCCTAGTTTATATTTTTCAGGATAACGTGTTGCGAAAACAATATCGAGAATATATTTTTCAATTTTCTCATCCATATAAACTTCTCTAACCGCATTCTGTGCACTTAGAATCTGAGCAATTGAAACCACAGGATTTACTTTTTCGTAAGTTCCTCTTAAGTTGGCTCTTACAATTTGCTGTTCATCATCTATCGTTGGATAATCTATAACCGTTTTTAGCATAAAACGATCCACTTGTGCTTCTGGCAAAGGATAAGTTCCTTCTTGCTCAACTGGGTTCATCGTTGCCATTACTAAGAATGGTTTGTCTAAAATAAACGTTTCATCACCAATGGTTACTTGCTTTTCTTGCATTGCTTCAAGCAAAGCCGATTGCACTTTTGCTGGCGCTCTGTTAATCTCATCTGCTAAAACAAAATTGGCGAAGATTGGTCCTTTTTTAATCGTGAAGTCATTCTCCTTCATATTAAAAATTAATGTACCAACGACATCTGCAGGTAATAAATCTGGTGTAAACTGAATTCTACTAAAACTAGCATCAATCGCTTTTGAAAGCGTATTAATCGCTAATGTTTTTGCCAAACCAGGTACACCTTCTAATAAAATATGACCTTGACCTAATAAACCGATGAGTAATCGCTCTACCATATGCTTTTGTCCAACGATAACCTTATTCATTTCAAAGGTTAATAAATCTACAAATGCACTTTCTCTTTCTATCTTTTCGTTAATTGATTTAATATCAACTGTACTCGTTTCTTCCATTATTTAAGGGTTTAAGAACAAATCTATGTTTTACACCAATTTCATTTTAAAATATATTTTTAATAAGAAATGGCTTCGTGTTTTTTAGAGCATGCAAAGTGTTAAAATTTTTCGTTAGTTGCTGTTAACAATTGGTTAAAATAAAAAGAGCGACACATCTGTATCACTCTTTTTTAAAAAAAACAAGTATTCTACCTGTAAACTACTAGATTAAAGTAATAGGGTCTAACGTATTTATTGAACCCACAGTTATCTCTACATTATCGATTATTACAATCTGATATAACGGTAAAGTATTAGAATTTGGAGTTACGGTTACTGTATATACACCAGCAGGTAAGCCTGGAATTTCAAAATATCCACTAGAATTAACCATTGTAGATGCTGTTACTCCTTGACCATTGTCTACAAAAACCTCAGCCGCAATATCTGAGTTTGTGATTTCACCAACTAAAGTTCCTGAATTAACTTCTAAACTAGCTCTTAAAACAGGTTTTAAATTTATATTATCCGAGTTACCAGCCATTACAATAGATTCATCGACATCAAAATCTAAAATAAAATCATAATTGAATCCAGATAATATGGGTTGGTTAACCATGACTTTAAGGCCAGATTGTTGAGCACTTGGTGTATTTAATAAACGAGGTTCTGTTTCTCCTTCCAAAACAACACTGTTATCATCACCTAATAACAATCTTATTTGTTGAATTGTACCTGTCTGGATATCGACGTCATCAACTAAACTTAGACTCACACCCCCTGTAAGCTCTAATAGATCGTAAACACCTGGGTTAATAACTCCAATTGAGTTCCATCCACCGTCATCATCACCATCAGCATCATCTTGATACTTGACCATCACATCTATAATTTCAACGAAAACATTCTCATAATCTCCTGGATCATCAACTAGTTTTACAGACATTTTTGCCGTACCTAAATTATCAGAACTATCCGAGTCACTACAAGAAAATGCAAGAAGTAGGATTAAAATTGATGTAATTTGTTTTAAGAGTTTCATTTTAATGAGTTTTTAATATTTCTAATGTATGTACGAGCCTAATCGCATAATTAGACTATATGTGATAAATTCTATAGAAAAAAAAAAAAGAGCAACACCGAAGTATTGCTCATTTAAAGTTCAGAACTCGCCTAAACGAGTTCTATTAATCATGGATTAGGATAATTAATATTGAATGTCTCTGATTTGCGTATATAATTTTGGATTTAATACCATCATATTATCAGTCGCATTAAAACTAATAGATTCATCGAGGTTAAGATCTATTACAATGTCATAAATATGATTGGATTGAAATTCTGTATTTACTAAGTTAGAAGGTGTTGCATTACCTTTATCTAGAACATCTAAACTGAATAATGTTTGGTTAATATCAATAAAATTATTGTCACTTAAAACGATTCTAATTTCATAAACGTATGCAGATTCAATTTCTGCAAAATCTACTAATTGTAATTGAGCATCATCATTAAGCGCACTAACATTATGTGTTCCGGTGTTAATTGCATTTAAACTAACCCAAGCATTTGTTGCTGTTTTCTCTTCTTTTACTCGTATTTGCACATCCTCTATATCTAAGTAAACTTTATTAAGGTCTTGAGTTGTGCTTTTTAAACTAACAGAAACGGCTGCTAATTGGCTATTCTTATTACCCATATCATCTTTAGAACAGCTAGTTGCGCTTGTTAAAATGATAAACGTTAATACTAAGAATTTTATAGTTTGTAAGTGCTTCATGATTTGAGGTATTGAATAATTACAAAGCAATGATACCTCATTCGGTATGTTTTGAGTATTTTTATGCATGAATTGCAAAAAAACCCATATAAACTGAAAATAAAGTGAAATATTCTCGATTAATTGCAGGTACTATGACCTGGGGAAGCTGGGGAAAACAGCTCTCAAATAAAGAGATGGAAGCTTTAATAAACTTCTGTGTTTCTAACCGCATTACCACTTTCGACCATGCTGACATTTATGGTGCTTATACTACTGAAGCCGACTTTGGCAAGGCACTTACAGGCTCTAGTATTAAACGAGAAGATATTCAACTAATTTCAAAATGTGGTATTCAAGAGCAATGTGGTGACCGGAAAAACAATAGAGTTAAACATTATAATTACAGTAAAGAGTATATTATTGGCTCTGTTGAAGACTCTCTAAAACATCTCGAAACCGAGTATTTAGATTTATTATTACTACACAGACCTAGTCCATTAATGGTTGCTGAAGACATTGCCGAAGCAATTACCATTTTAAAGAAAGACGGAAAGATTAGAGACTTTGGTGTGTCTAATTTTACACCATCGCAAATGGACATGATTGGTTTGCGTATGGATATAGACGTCAATCAAATTGAATTCTCTCTAACCGAACATTCTGCAATGTATAATGGAACGTTAGATTTTATGATGACTAGCGGCATAAAACCAATGGCTTGGTCGCCTTTAGGTTCTGTATTTAAAGACGATAATGAACAAACCAGACGTATCCATAAACAACTAGGTGAATTAATGGATAAATACAATGCAACGGAAGATCAGTTGTTATTGGCTTGGATCTTAAAGCATCCTTCAGGTATTCACCCTGTTATAGGAACGACAACTGAAAAGCGACTAAAACTCGCTGTTGAAGCAGCGAAAATTGAACTAGAATTAGAAGATTGGTTTTTAATTTTACTAGCCGCACAAGGACATAACGTACCTTAACGGATTCCCAAAAAAACAAGAATATTGTGTTTTTAAAATTTAAGTATCAAACTAATAAATAGGTTCCGGCATCTGCAGGAACGTTTGCGCTATGAAAAAAACAGCACTAATAACAGGAGCAACAAGTGGAATCGGAAGAGCAACGGCTCATTTATTTGCCAAACATGGCATTAACTTAATATTATGCGGTCGTAGACAAGAGCGCTTAGACAGTGTTCAAAAGGCACTTTCTAAAGAAACCGATGTGCATACTTTAAATTTTGATGTTCGGGATAGAGAAAAAACATTTGAAGCTATTGCGTCCTTACCAAAAGCATTTCAACACATTGATATTTTAATAAATAATGCAGGCAACGCTCATGGCTTAGACCCCATCCAAACTGGAAATTTAGACGATTGGGATGCGATGATGGATATTAACGTAAAAGGCTTGCTCTATGTCAGTAAAGCTATTATTCCTAGAATGACCGAACGCAAATCCGGACACATTATAAATATCGGCTCTTCTGCCGGTAAAGAAGTGTATCCAAATGGTAATGTGTATTGCGGCAGTAAACATGCCGTTTTAGCAATTACGGAAGGCATGCGTATTGATTTAAATCCCTTCGGAATTAAAGTAGGAGCCATTAATCCCGGTTTGGTAGAAACTGAATTTTCTAAGGTCCGATTTAAAGGAGATGCCGCAGCAGACAATGTATATAAAGGTTATAAAGCTTTACAAGCAGAAGATGTAGCGGACGTCATTTATTTTGCGATTTCTAGACCTGCTCATGTAAATATTGCAGATGTGTTGATGTTTTGTACGGCTCAGGCGAATTCAACAACAGTAAAGAAATCTTTATAGTTTCTTCACTGTTGTTGAATATTATTTATTCTTATTAATTATTTTTTATTTCTACATCATGGCACATTATCGTTCATTTGAAGATTTAGAAGTTTACAAAAATGCTACAACATTTTGTGATGCTATTTGGGATATCATTATAAATACACCTTTACAAAAAGATTATAAATTGAGAGAACAAATAAATGGTTCTTCTGGTTCAATTATGGATAATATCGCTGAAGGATTCGGTAGAGGTGGAAATAAAGAATTTATTATGTTTTTGAGTTTTTCACGCGGCTCTTGTGCCGAAACCAAATCACAATTATTGCGTGCAAAAAACAGAAATCATATTACTGTCGAATTATATACTGAGCTTAATTCGAAAGCCGAAAACCTTATTGAGCAACTTTCAAAATTTATGACTTATTTAAAAAAATCTAATCGAAAAGGGCCAAAGTTCGATTAAGCCCTAATAAATAATAACAATAATTAATAGACAATAGTCCTTGATTAACAAACGCCTTCTCATAAAGCACTTACTTGCTCACAACGATGAGAACAGTTTTTATGATAAAAAGCGAAAAATTGATATTAGTCAAAAAGAAGGAAAAGCGAAGTTTTTAAAACATGTTTGCGCACTTTCTAATAGTAATCCAAAGAACAATTCTTATATCGTTATTGGTGTAGAGGATACCGACAACGAAATTATTGGTGTCGATTTTTTTGATGATAGCAAAATTCAGAATCTCATTAATGCTTACCTCAACAATCCACCAATTGTACAGTATGAAAACATTCCATTTCCGCATTTACCAGACGATAAAGTTGTTGGTTTAGTAACTATTAGACCCATTGATAGTATTACATCACTCAAAAAAAACATCTGGAAATATTACGGTGGCTCTGTCTTTTTTAGAGATGGTAGCATAAGCATGCCTAAAGTTTTTGATATTGAAATTAAAGATGTGAATTCTAATATTGTGGCTGCCATAGAAAACCATGCGCAAAATAATATTGAATTAACTCTAGATGGTGTATTCGACTTTATGAATAAACGTCAGGATTTTAGTCCACAATACAAAGTCTTTAAGGAATACTTCGTGTTATGTTGGTCTGGTGCTAAAAAGCATGTAAAACATGAATTGTTCTTTTCTAGGGTGGATATCGAGTTAATTAACGAACAGGTTCGATTATTTTATTCGGCTTTAGATGAAGTCTCTATTTCTTACACTGAAGACACTTTTAGAATCACAGAATATGTTAGGCTTGGTTTACATCAATCCTATAAATATTACCAACTTGAAGAAAAAATTATTCACTTTGAAAACAACGCCAATTATTCTATTGAAGCGAACCTCATTTTTGAGCCACCTCAGTTTGACAAAAAAGTGTTGCATCATATTTATAATTCCAATAATACAATTTTAGAAAAGCTTAAAAAAAACAGTCCTTTAAATCAAAATGACGAAGCTGATTTAAAGAATTTAGCGGCCAGCTATCTCATCTGTTTTCTAAATGGGTTTGATGATGCATTACTAAAACTTGAAGAGATAAAACCATACCTAAAGAGCTACAATTTAGAACTCTATTTTTCTTACAAAGAAACAATGCGAATTTTAAGAAAAGTAAAATACAGTTAGTTCATCGATAATAATGGAGTTTTCACCCTCATTTTTTGCATCTTATCGGAAGTATTTAAAAAACAATACTGATTATACAATTTTTTCGACCATTCATCATAAATTTTGCTGACCATAAGAAATATTACTCATATTTGTATTGCTATTAATCAATTACCAAACCTTGTTTCTCTAAAGCCAAAAGCTCAGAATTGAAACAAGGTTTTTTTTATGCCCTTAAATAAATTCCAATAATTTTTGTTGACTAGGAATAATCCCTTGAGCAGAAACATCCATCCATTGAGATAGAATTGTAGTATAAATAGACCTAAAATCTATATTGTATTTTAAATCACCATTAGCGTCCAAACCACTTAAACTCGCTAGATTATTATAGAATCCCGCCTTCTTTAAATTTTTACCTATAACAAACACATTATTAGCAGAACCATGATCTGTACCATTGGCTGCATTTTGTTTAACACGTCGTCCAAATTCTGAAAAGGTTAAAATTAGTGTATCTTTAAACGTATCATTTCGTTTTAAATCGTTTACAAATGCCGCTACACTTCCTGCATATTGTGATAACAATTTTGTTTGTTTGTTATTTTGATTCGCATGGGTATCAAACCCTCCAAGAGACGTATAAAACACCTTTGTGTCTAAACCCGAATTAATAAATTGGGCAACATTTTTGAGTTGTTTTGCAAATGCGTTTTGAGGATAGGTTTCTTGTGATGTTTTTACATCCGTGTTTTCAAAAATATAATTGGCAGAAGACTTGGCTTCAATCATAGTTTGATACAAATATCCTAAGTTATGTTCGCTTAAATGCGCATCGTTATAATGATTTAATACATTTTTGAAATAAGGATCTTTTGCCGAATTATACAATACCCTAAAATCATTAGTGGCAATGCCATTAAAGTGTTCTCCCTTCATAGCCAAACTAAGCTGCTCATCAATTTCTATGGCATTATAGGGCTGTGTTCCATGCTGATCTAAATAACGACCTAACCAACCACTTTGCAGATATTCATCTGAGCCACTTGCTGTTTGCCAAATATCCATAGACCTAAAATGTGATCGCACAGGATTTGGGTAACCGACATTGTTGATGATGGATAATTCACCGTTATCAAACAACCCACGTAACGGACTTAAACTTGGATGAAATCCTAAATCGTCGTTTAGTTTTATAATATCTTTAGTGATTGCTAATTTTGGTCTAGCGTTATAATACAAATCATTGTTATGTGGAATTATAGTATTTAATCCATCATTTCCTCCTGCCAATTGCACAATAACCAAACGCTTATATCCCAAACGTTCTGAAGCCACAGATTCGAAGGCTTTTACAAAATTAGGAACAAAAAATAAGCTGCTCGCTAGTGCGGAATTCTTAAGAAATTTTCGTCTATCCATAATTAACACATTTGATATTCTGGTAAGGACATGAGTTGAACGCAGTACTCTTGTTTAGACACTTTACTCAGTGTTTTTAAATAGTCAGCAGTTCCCTTATTAATAGTGCCTTGCAACATATAATCTTGAAGATCTTTGGTTTCAACAGCTTCAAAATTCTCTAAAAAAGTAGTCCAATTAGGTATGGTTTTAAAAGGTAATTTACCTTTATGTTTTTTCATGAACTTCTTTTTAAATTCATCATGTTCCCCTGAAGCAATTACAGTATTATTCAAAATTACGGAAGGCAATTTTAAACGTACCATAATGGTATTGGCATCAATCCAAGCTTTATCACCTTTCCAACCCGCCACATTTGGTGGATCTAACAGGGTTTGTCCTAGTAATTTTTGAATCTTAATAAGATCTCTTTCTTTTTCAAATGTAACAGGCACTGTATTAGTTAAGCCTACTAAATACTCTATCGGAGATTTTATTTTTGAACCTATATTTGATTCATCATAAAACCAATCTGACAGAAATACAAACCGCATTAAATCTTCGATATTATAATCCTTATAAAACACCTCTGCCATAGCATCAATGTGTTTTTGATTGGGTTTTGGATTTACAAAATGACGGCAGATTTTATCTGAAATAAAAACGGCACATTGTTTATTTTCGAGAATACTATCGATAATATCATCTCCTGAAAAATTCCCCGTTTTGCCGAAAAAGGTTTTTGGACCTTCATCATGCTGTTTACTTTTAAAATTGAAATTCCCCTCAAAATCGTGATTATATCCTGTAAAGGCCCTAGCACTTTCTTTAATATCTGTTTCAGAATACTGCCCTTCACCTAATGTAAACAACTCCATTAATTCGCGCGCAAAATTCTCATTTGGTTTTGCTTTTCTATTTTGATTACCATTTAAGTATTTAAGCATGGCTGCCTCTTTTGAAATGGCTTTTACAAACATTTTAAAATCACCGAGGGCGTGCACTCTTACTGTATTATTAAACTGCTGAGCATAAACCACATTATTAGACTTACATACAAAATGATTCGCCCAAAACAAGGTCATTTTCTCTCTTAAAAGTTCTTTAGGTTGTGCTAATTGATTTATCCAAGCATAATTAAGATCCATAAGTTTTTTTCTGCTTTTGGCTCTTATGTCTTTAGCAAATTCAGGATTGTCTTTTATTTTTTTTATCGTCACACCTTCCATAAAAGACAAATCTAATTGGATAGGTGTATTTGATTTAGAGTTGACAAAAAGTGCCTCAACGATTTGCTTCCTATTTTTAGAAAAAGATTTCAGCCTATTAGGATGAATTCCAAAGCCTGCTCGCCAATACAAATGTTGAAGTTGTTGCTGTGTCATGTTTAATAAGACTTAATATTTTCTGAATGGTTTAACTCTTAACAGTCCAAATAAAAAAACCGTCTCTTTTACAAACGGTTTTTAAAATTAAATATTTTTGAATCCTTCAGAAAACTAAAAATCAATTTAAAAACCGTGATATTAAATCGCGACTTCCAATTGTAAAAACGAGACCAACTCCTATCGAATGATACTTTCCTTTACTAAAAAAATCATCTAACTGAGAGGGGACATCAATATTTGTTTTACTGACATTATAAGCATAATCGATATAGATCATAAAATGCCTCGCTAACTCATAATTAAGATATAATCCATAGCGATTTAACTTCGCTGAATCATGTTGTTCTGCAATATCAGCCGTGCTAAACCCTGTATTTTTATAATCTAAATCACCATCAATAGACATATTAAGACCTAACCTTAATTTATCAGTCGGTAAAAACTCATAGCCAAAGTAGGCATAGTTTTCAGCAATTCTCGATTTTCTATAACTCCCTAAGCGTTCTTGATTTTTAACATCAAAATAGCTCGCTCCTGTTGCAAGTCCGATAAAAAAATTCTTATAAATATACATCTGAACTTTAAAATCAATTCCAGATTCCCCCTCTAGACCTTTACCCATAAAATTATCACCACTGGTAAAAGGTTTACGTCCGCCTACCGTAATTGCAAAAAAGCGTTGACGCTCTTCAGAATCGAAAAAGGCACTGCTAGATCTTGTTTTAGCTACACGTCCAATAGACTCATCTTGAGCATTACCCACAGAAAAAACTAATAAAATTATTAGTGTATTAATAATTGAACGTAAAGTCATAGCTGCTTTCATTAATTGTAATAAATTCTGTTATTTCTGGTTCGTCATTTATAGAATATGTAAACTCCACAACCTCACCAATCGGCACCTGTAATAGCCATTCATAATCTGGATTATCATCATTAAGCGTTTTACTTATAAATCGTTCTTGATAACAAACACTTTGTAATTCGTTTAGTGTTCCCCCTTCAAAATACTCTAAACAAAAACCTTCAACATATCTAAAACTATAGGTAATGGCACTAGATGCACTACTTGTTTTAACAATATTATAATTAAAGTTTGCTAATTTTCTTAAGGTTATCGTTTCGAGATTAAAAGTTAAATCTATCGGAGTAAAATTAAGAGTATTGGACTTATAAACATAAGTACTGTAACTCTCATTTAATGCTATTTCGATAGCAAAATCTTCATCTTTATCATAAAATGATGTCACAGAAAATGTCCCATCAGAAGCACTATAACCTTCACCTAAGAGGTACGGATTTTCACCACCACTAAAATTACTTCTTCTAGTATGGACACTTACTTTCGCATCTGGAACAGGCATATTGTCTTGGTCTTTAATAATACCTTCAACTAAGATCCTAGTATTATCTTCTAGGTGAAC
Source organism: Winogradskyella thalassocola (assembly GCF_900099995.1). Lineage (GTDB taxonomy): Bacteria > Bacteroidota > Bacteroidia > Flavobacteriales > Flavobacteriaceae > Winogradskyella > Winogradskyella thalassocola. The sequence goes on along the minus strand of NZ_FNCZ01000001.1, from coordinate 860,735 downwards.
CTCACAACTTAAAACCGTCGTTAAAAAACACGGTATTAAGAAGAATTTAAATAGTAATTTCATAAAATGAAGTAGATCGGTTTTAAAGTAGATGCAATTTGTAAGAAAAGGTTGCGTCGCCATTGTGTTAAAAAAAAAAAAGAAAGCCACATCTTTCGATATGGCTTTGTTTTTTTATTCTTCATTAAAAGGTGGCGGCGGACAAACTTGAAAAACAAATTCTTTTGGAATATATTCTCGATGTTTACTTTCATAAAATCCAAATATATGTTTCCACCAACTTTTTAATGGCTCATCTTCAGTAAATAAATATGTTGCATCAATCTTATAATTAGCACTAGTTACATCTATACTTACGATGGCAGCAAAAAAATATTCAAAACTCTTTTCGTCTATTCTTCGCAACGCAAATAAATTAAAAGCCCAATAATCTGGATTAATCGATGGCTCTATAAAACTGCCAATGATAATTTTATTTGGTTTATCATTTAATGCTTTTTTATAATCGAGCAACCTAGAATACTCCCAAGTACCTTCTTGAGGTTTTGACGATTCTAAATATTCGATATCACCAACCTTCAGTCTATTTGTAAAAGCCTTGCCAATTGAGTCAATTGCCTTATAATCTATATTATCTTGCGCATTACCATTAATAAAAAATAGTGATACTAAAACTAATTTTAAAAAATGCAGTTTATTCAAAAGTTACATCTTACAAATCAAATTTAATCCCTTGCGCTAATGGCAATTCATCAGAGTAGTTAACCGTGTTGGTTTGTCTTCTCATGTACACTTTCCATGCATCTGAACCAGACTCACGTCCACCACCTGTTTCTTTTTCACCACCAAAGGCACCACCAATTTCAGCACCAGAAGTTCCGATGTTGACGTTTGCTATTCCACAATCTGAACCGGCATAAGATAAAAACTTCTCTGCTTCTTTCATTTCGTTAGTCATAATAGCTGATGATAAACCTTGAGCCACGCCGTTTTGTTTCTCAATGGCATTTTCAACCTCACCAGAATACTTCATTAAGTATAATATTGGAGCAAATGTTTCATGTTGTACGATTTCAAAATGATTTTCAGCTTCGATGATTGCTGGTTTTACATAACAACCACTTTCAAAACCTTCACCTTCTAAAACTCCACCTTCAACTAATACGTTTCCACCTTCAGCTTTTGCTTTTTCAATAGCCGCTAAATAGGTATTTACAGAGTCCTTGTCTATTAATGGCCCAACATGATTGTTTTCATCTAACGGATTACCAATTTTAATCTGTCCGTAAGCACCAACAATGGCATCTCTTACTTTATCGTAAACAGATTCGTGAATAATTAAACGACGTGTAGATGTACAACGTTGACCACAAGTACCCACAGCACCAAATACAGCACCAGGAACCACCACTTTTAAATCGGCAGTTGGCGTGATAATAATAGCATTGTTTCCACCTAATTCTAATAATGATTTTCCAAAACGTTCTGCAACTGTTTTACCAACAATACGTCCCATTCTTGTAGAACCTGTAGCAGACACTAGAGGCATTCTATGATCTGTAGTCATCATTTCACCTACTTTGTAGTCTCCATTAATGATACAAGAAATACCTTCTGGTAAGTTATTTTCTTTTAAAATGCCAGCAATAATATTCTGACAAGCTATTGAACATAACAAAGATTTTTCAGAGGCTTTCCAAACACAAACATCACCACAAATCCAAGCTAAAGCTGTGTTCCAAGCCCAAACTGCTACTGGAAAGTTAAATGCTGAAATAATACCAACGACTCCAATTGGGTGCCATTGTTCTCTCATAACGTGACCAGGACGTTCTGAAGGAATGGTTTGTCCGTTTAATTGACGCGATAAACCTACAGCAAAATCACAGATGTCAATCATTTCTTGAACCTCACCGTAACCTTCTTGCAACGATTTACCCATTTCGTAAGACACTAATTTCCCTAAAGGTTCTTTTAAGTCTCTTAATTTATTACCAAACTGACGTACAATTTCGCCACGTTGTGGTGCAGGTACATCTCGCCACGTTTTGAATGCGCTAGTGGCAGCATCCATAACTTTGTCGTAATCGGCTCTTGTTGTTGTTTTTACTTTTCCTATTAATTTGCCATCTACAGGAGAGTAAGACTCTATAATTTCTCCATTAGAAAAATTATTAGAACCTGTAGAAGATCCTTCATTTATATCTTTTACACCCAACTGTTGTAGGGCTTCTTTTATTCCGAAATCGGTAGCTACTGCTTCCATATTTGCTTATTTTTTATGAATTATTAAAATTTTATGCGAAGTTACTAATAAAATATCAGCTTTTCTCATCGCAAGCTTGTCAAAAAATAGAACACTTTATACTTCAAAATTTAATATCCTAGAACTCCTGAACTACGTCAATTAAAACAAAGTGCTCTTCTTTTTTTAACATAAAAATTAAATGTAAAGCCATTATTAGTAACAAATTAATATCTTTAAACACATATAGTTAACCAACCTCAAGATCTACCATCAACCTAATTTACTTTCATCTTAAAGAAAGTAAATGATCAAATTTTTTCGTCGCATTCGGCAACAACTTCTCTCCGGAAATAACTTTTCGAAATACCTTATCTATGCCATTGGCGAAATCATCCTCGTAGTTATTGGGATTCTAATTGCTGTAGGTATTAACAGTTTTTATAATGCGTCCCAAAATGAAGCAAAGATAAAAACCATCCTTACTCAGGTTCAGCAAGATTTAAAAACAGACATTATAGATGCCAAACGTATTTATAATGTTTATATCGGAAAAGATTCAATATTTCAAAAAATAATGAATGATTCCATCACTTTTGAGATGTATAAAAAGAATCCATACCCATTGCCAATTACTAGGAATTATGTCTCTTTTAGTAATAAAAAAGGCGGTTATAACCGCTTCTTAAACAACCTCGAAAACTTACCCGAAAAATACAATGGCCTAATTCCTTCTTTGAACAATCTATACGTCGAAATTCAAAATGAAATCGACGATTACAACACCTTTATTAAAAATACAGTGATGATAGATGGTCGCAAAGACCTATTGGTAAACCCAAAAGTAGCCGACTACGGTATGGGAAGATATCTTGATGAGGCGATGGCCTATTATTTTAACGACCCATTTCTTAAAAACAAATCGTCAATATACATTAATGATTTGGGCAACATTTCTAATGCCGCTAACGAATATAGAGTTGAGAGTATCATACTCTATAAAAAAATAGATTCCTTATTGGATAAAACATCTACTGAATATAATGAACCGTTTATGCTATGCCCTAAAAAAGAAAGCATAAAAGATTTTTTAGGCGGTTACAAAGGTGCTTCAGCAGTACTTGGTGTAACAGTAACTGTTAGTATGGAAAATGAACGATTAGTATTGAAATCACCAGTTATGCCAGACGTAAAGCTATACTGGCATGAGGGCGATTATTATTTTATTAAAGAAGCTAGTGTTATTGTTAAATTGTATAAAAACAAGCAAAACCAGGCTATTATTGAATTTAGTGGCTTTGGAGGGAATGATAGATTTATAAAAAACAAACAAGAGACTTCTAACTAAAAAGATTCCTGGTTACTCGGGAAATAACTATGATAAAATTCTTCCGCAAAATCCGCCAAAACCTTTTAAACGAAGGTAAAACCAGCAAATACTTTAAATACGCCATTGGCGAAATTATTCTCGTTGTTATTGGGATTTTAATAGCACTTCAGATTAACAATTGGAATGAAAACCGTAAAGATTTTAGTAAGGAAAAAGCCATTTTAGTAAACATTCATAAAGAATTTAAAAAAAACAAAAAACAGCTAGACTCAGTTGTGTATAGGCATAAATTAAGTTTAGATTATTGTAATAAAGTTATTGCGCTATTTCCTATAACCTCAAAACCAGATCCAGAAGTTTTGGATTCATTAACGGTTCTCATGTGGGATACTTATGCTGGTGTAACTTTTAATCCTTCTCAATCTAGTATTACTGCGCTAACTAATACATCGTCATTTGAGGTCATAACAAATGAGAAGTTACGTGATTTATTGATTTCATGGGAAGATTTAATTGAGGATTATCAAGAAGAAGAAATACGGTCAAGAAATCATGTATGGGAACAATACGACCCGTATATATCAAAGCATTTTGATTTCAATTTTAATTTTAACGATCCACGTAATGATTTTGATGCATTACAAACTTTAGAGTTTGAATATTTGGTAAAATCACGTCAAGATTTATTAGATCAAATTGTCAACTCAAGTGGAGAATTACAACAAGTACAGAAAACACTTAATGACATTATTATTCTTTCTAATCCAAAAATAAAATGATTAAATTCTTCCGAAAAATCCGCCAAAACCAAGTTATGGAAAATAAAACAGGCAAATACTTTAAATACGCTATTGGAGAGATTGTCCTCGTGGTTATTGGAATTCTTATAGCGCTTCAGATTAACAATTGGAATGAAAAGCGTCTTCAAAAACTCACTTTAAGCAACTACTACGAACGCATGCATGAAGAGTTAGAAAGTAGTCGTGATAATCTGGAAAATTTAATATATGGGATTGATAGTTTAGTAATACTAAATAGAAAAACGCTTGAAATATTAAGTTCTAACAATAAAGATTCTATACCAACGCTGCAAAAAACCTTAGGTGCATTAGGTACAGCTTGGATCAATGATTTTAATTATCCAATAATTGAAGAGTTTATGAATGAAGGCTATTTAGCTAAAGTAAATAACACCAAAATTAAAGACGAGTTGCAAGCATTTAGTATTCAACTGAACCATTTTAATACTATTGATAAAGGCATAGGTGATCAATATTCATTAACTATAGAACCTTTTATAAACAAACATCTTAATTACTCACAAATCGCTCTTAACAGGTATAAAAACAGCCTCGTATCTGGAGGACCTGAAACAGATTTTGAAAAGCTATTTAATAATTTAGAAGCATGGAATATTGTAACACTTAAGTTAGAAATGCTTATTTATCAAAAGAATAGTTTAGAAGTCTTTAAAGCCATGACAGAGCGCCTAACCAACTTATTAAATTCAGAGCTAAACTTAAAACCATGATAAAATTCTTTAGACATATACGACTAAACTTACTCTCAGAAGGTAAGACTGGGAAGTACTTTAAATATGCCATTGGCGAAATTGTGCTTGTGGTTATTGGAATTCTCATAGCACTTCAAATTAATAACTGGAATGAAAACAGAAAGAATAGTCAATACGAACAAAACTATCTGCAAAGAATTCTAAAGGAATTACACAAAGACCAAACTGAACTAGAGATGCATTTAAATAAAGACACGCTAAAACTAGATGCATTCACTCAGATGATGCGTATGATAAGAACAAATTCAATTACATCAAATCAACAAGCTTTCTTAGGAGCTTTAAACAGCGTTCAGGGGGCCAACTGGTTTGAAGGAAATGACGTAGTATTCAGCGAAATGAAATTTTCTGGTAAGCTAGCACTAATAGCTTCAGAGGAATTAAGAGAAAGCATACAAAACTATTATAAGCATGTCGAAGAAGTTATAAAACAAGAAAACACCTACATTGCCTTACAAACAAGTGCATATTACAGGCTGAATGATTATACGGATAATGCCTTTTTAAGGGAGGCTTCTATGGCACCTAGATGGAATTCAAATACTAACGAGGTAACTTATGAAGATATCATTCGCTTTTTTAATAATCTAAATGAAGATCAAAAAAAAGAAGCACTTAAAGATTTTACAATACTAAAAGAGAACATTTTGTTTTCTAACAAGGTTAGAATTACTCATAACGAAAAAGGTAAAGCGACAATTAAGCTCATAAATGACTATTTAGAAAAGATTTAAACATGATTAAGTTTTTTAGACACATTAGAAAAAAGCTACTCTCTGAAAACAAATTCAGTAAATATCTAATTTATGCCATTGGAGAAATAGTACTGGTAATAATAGGAATTCTAATTGCATTAGCTATTAACGAAAATGCAAAAGATAAAAACAACTTAGAAGTACGCGATTTATATATCATTCAGTTAGAAGATGAAGCCAACCGCAACATAGAACGATTAAAAGAGCTTAAAGATTTTACAATAGAAATGCTTAAAGAAGTTGATACTTTAAGTTACATATTATACAACAAAGACTACGATAACCCAAAATTGCCACCTAAAGCCTTTAAGCTAATGTATACCGAATACTTCAACCCATCAACGGTAACCTACGAAAACTTAAAGTTCTCTGGAGACCTAAAGCTGTTTGATGATTTAAGCTTGCGAAACTCTATATCATCTGCTTATGAAACATTAAATGAAGTTAAAGTTTCCGAAGATTTAGATTTTAGCGGATTCGAGGATTATTATTTTAATTTTCTAATTAAAAATGTGAACTTTTTTGAAATGCAGCTAACATCAAAAAGTTATGCAAAAGAAATCCATTTTCAGAATTATATTTTAGCAAGACGAACCTCTTTAAATCTAAATAAAGAAGCCTATGAGCGTTCAATAGAATCCTTTACTAAACTAAAGTCTGTTTTTGCAGAATTAAAAAAAGATAAAATAAGCAATGATTAAGTTTTTTAGAAAAATACGATACGACCTTATGGAAAAAAACAAAATAGGAAAGTACCTTAAATATGCTATTGGTGAAATTATCCTTGTTGTTCTAGGGATTTTAATTGCCCTACAACTAAACAATCTCAATGATGAACGAAAAACTGAAAATTTAAGACAAGTTTATTATAAACAATTACTACAAGATTTTGAGAATGACAAAGCATATATAAAAGAGCATTCTTCAAGAATAGATTCTAATATGGTAAAATTTAGAGCTTTTAAAGACATCTATAATCAACCAAACCTACCAATAAATAAAATAATTACTGAAACTACAAATTTAGGTTGGCAACTTTATAATGTTCAATTCAAATCTAACACGATAAATACGCTACAGAATACTGGAGACATCAAATTAATACCACCAACCATTAGAGAACAATTAATCCGTTTAGATAAATATAAAGAAGAAACAGAAGAGGTTTCTAAATACAACAACGATGAAGCTGGTAAAGCGGGTTCAACGGCAGCTAACAGATATGGGAGTTTAGAATTTGCATTTAAAAACATACAAAATCAGCCCAAACTATCAGAATATGTATTTGACGAAAAAAACTTAATCGAGCTTCTTATTACATTAGAAAGGTGTCAATTTATGAAGGTTGAATCGGAAAAAGGTAGTCTTATAAGATTCAAGAAAATTTTATCTGACATGGATGAAATTGAAATTCTTATTAATAAGGAATTGAAAAAATAATAAAAACGCAACTATGCACTTGATACTAATGCTCAAGGCTTTGAGACCAAACACTAACAAATGATAAAATTTTTTAGAAAAATAAGATACAACCTTATGGAAAAAAATAAAACAGGCAAATACCTTAAATATGCCATTGGTGAGATTGTGCTTGTGGTTATTGGGATTCTCATTGCACTTCAAATAAATAATTGGAATGAAAATAGAAAACAACAAAGACAAGAGCAAAAATTATTAGTATCATTAAAAACCGACTTATTAGAATCTAAAAATCGTTTATTAAAAACGATGTACATGCAAAAAAATGTGATTAGAAAAAGTAGCGAACTTATTAAAATGTATGAAGGTAAAATACCGCGTGCAAGTAACGACTCTATAAAGAATTTTATTATTTATGGTGCTCAAAGCTGGTATCGTGCCGAATTTTTAACAGGAGCTTACGATGCCTATATTAGTACCGGAAACGCCGAGTTATTGCGTAATAACCAACTTAGAAAAATGCTTGCCGAGTATTTTTCAATTGTGAAATTAGGATTTGAAGATCAAGACAACAGCATGAGTCTTTTAAGTAATATGCAAAATATAAGTGCTCCGGTAAATGCGCATCTAGAATTACCTTCTGCTCGAAAACAAGTGGGTTTAGACACCATTAAAAGCCCTAAAGAAAATATGGCGATTGACTTTATTTTTAAACAAGACGCCTATTTTGGCTATTTAATGAATAGAATTGCCGTTGAGCATCTTAGATATACGATCCAAGAAGAAGTGTTAAACAAAATATCACAAATAGTAGTGCTACTAAATGAAGAAATAGAAGTGTAAAATGATTAAGAATTTTTGATAAATCAGATACAATCTCTTCTAAATAGGAAAAACTGGCAAATAACTAAAATACGTCATCAGTAAAATTATCTCCCTCGTTAATGGGTTTCTCATTGCTTTATAGGTTGGCGGTTAGAAAAAAATCATGGGCCGAATTACCTCCACATTCTTACCGTTAAAAACAGTACTCATTTTAGTATTTCTCTATGAGCAGGATTGACAAAACAATCTAATTTCACATAAACAATCTACCCCAATTTCATTAACTCATTTGAGTATAATTCTTAACTTTAAGACCAATTTAACAATTCACCTACGTCTAAAACTAAAAATTTAACCGTACTTATTTAACAAGAAAGCACTTACCTTTGCTTGATAATCGAATCTTTTACTTAAATCCATCAACAACATGAACATCAAAAAGCACCTCGTTCTACTCCTAATTCTAGCATTTGTATGTTCTTGCAAAAAGAAACCTGTTGAAACGGATAACATTTTTAAATTCAGAGACTATATTAGTTACACCACTTCTGGATTGGTATCTGTTGCAGATCCTATAAAAATTACGCTTTCAGATACAGTAAGCGGATGGGAAATCGATAAAACCTTACCAACAGAACTTATCAAATTAACACCTCACGTTCAAGGACAATTAAAAGCCATGAACAATCATACGCTTTTGTTTACACCAGATGAACCTTTAGAACCTGCTACAGAATATACCGTAAACGTTAAATTGGGTGAAATTTATAATACTATACCAAAAGATTTTGAAGATTATACGTTTCAATTTAAAACCATCACACCAAGCTTTAATATTACCACTCAAAACCTACAATCGTATAGTAAGGAATGGCAGTATATGTTTGCGCAATTACAATCGGCTGACGTGATTTCACTTAATGAGGCTAAAAAATTAGTCACTGCTGATCAGAACTCAAAATCTTTAAACTTAGTATGGAATGAAGCTAATGAAACTTCAAAATTCTTCGAGTTTAAAATAGACAGTATCAACCGTTTAGTTGAAGACAGTAAAATTGATATCGCATGGGATGGCTCTGCCATAAAAGCGGACAATAAAGGCGAAAACTTTATTACTATTCCTGGAAAAAATAATTTTACGATTGTAACGACAGAAGTTGTTCAGAGTCCAGAACAATTCTTATCACTTAACTTTTCAGATCCTTTAGTAAAGCAGCAAAATTTTGCCGGATTGGTATCGCTTCAAGGTGTTAAAAACCCAAAATATATTGTTGATGGTAATGTACTAAGAGTGTATCCAGACACTAAATTGGTTGGAGATATCCAAGTCGATGTCTTTAAAGGCATTAAAAACACCGATGGTTTCAAATTAAAAACACCGTTTTCAGAATTGGTAACTTTTGAAGAATTAAAACCTGAAGTCCGACTTGTTAGCAACGGAAGTATTCTTCCAAATTCAAAAGAATTGAAATTCAATTTTGAAGCCGTTAACTTGAGTAAAGTCGATGTCAGAATCATTAAAATATTTGAAGATAACGTTCTTCAATTTTTACAAGATTACAACCTTAATAGTGGTGACCAATATGCTATTAAAAAAGTAGGTCGACGCATTGCAAAGGAAACCATCACTTTAATTCAAGAAGAAAATCAAAACACCGGAAAATGGAAAGCTTACAGTATTGATTTATCAAAATACCTTAAAGCAGATCCTGGTGCCATTTACAGAGTAGAATTAAGCTTCAAAAAAGACTATTCCCTCTATGATTGTTCATCAAACGCCGAAACGACCAGCATTGATGAAGATGATTACTACGACGATTATTACGAGGAAGATTACTACGCTTCTGAAGAAAGTACTGAGGAACAAGAGGACTTACGAGAAGAACGCTATTGGGACAATTTAACCTATAGCTACCGAAATACCAATTACCGCTGGAGAGATAGAGACAATCCTTGTACGGACTCTTATTTTAATTACGGCAATCGTGTGGTGTCACAGAATTTAATTAGTTCAGATCTTGGAATTATTGCAAAACAAGGAGCGGATAATACTTATCTATTTGCGATAACGAATATTCTATCAACTAGTCCAGAAAGTGCTGCAAAAGTCACACTATACAATTACCAACAACAAGAATTAGCAAATGGCATTACCAATAAAGATGGTATTATAAAAATCGATGCTAAACACAGAGCTGCTTTCGCAATTGCGACTAAAGGTAGTAATGTGAGTTATATTAAATTACACGATGGTATGTCCTTATCGCTGAGTAAATTTGATGTGTCTGGTAACCGATTACAACGTGGACTTAAAGGCTACATCTACGCAGAACGTGGTGTTTGGCGGCCAGGAGATAGTTTGTTTTTAACGTTTATGTTGAATGACATTGCAAACAAACTACCAAAGCGTCATCCTGTGAAATTAGAAATCACAGATCCTGTTGGAAAATTGGTGTACAGAAAAATCTCTATAGATAACCTTAATAATTTCTATGATTTCACAGTACCAACCTCAACAGACTATAAAACCGGAAATTATAATGCGAAGGTTTCTGTTGGAGGAGCAACATTTTCTAAAGGTTTAAAAATTGAAACCGTAAAACCAAACCGATTAAAAATTAAAATCGATTTTGAAAATGATATTTTAACCAACGACAAGCCACTTCAAGGAGATTTAAATGTGATGTGGTTACATGGTGCGCCAGCAAAGAACTTAAAAGCTGAAATAAAAGCAAAATTCACATCAACTTATACAAGTTTTAAAGGCTATAAAGATTACGTTTTTAACGATCCTACACGAACATTCGATTCTGAAGAAACCAATGTTTTTGAAGGTAATTTAGATGCCAACGGAAATGCAACTATCAATTCAAAATTGAATATTGGTAAAAATGCACCTGGTATGTTAACCGCTCAATTTTTAGTGAGAGCGTTTGAAAACGGAGGTGATTTTTCACTAGATGCTTTCACCATGCCGTATGCACCTTACGAAAGTTTTGTTGGGTTACAATCACCAAAAGGTAACAATTATGGTTCATTCTTTACAGATGAAAACCACACATTTGATGTGGCTACAGTTACAGCTGAAGGACAACCTATTCAACGTAAAAATCTAGAAGTAAAAGTTTATAAAGTTGAATGGCGCTGGTGGTGGAATTCCTCTTACGATAACTTATCGAGTTACGTATCGAGCAATTACCACAGACCTGTGCAATCCTTTTCTGTGAATACAGATGCCAACGGAAAAGCGAATTTCAAACTAAAAATCCCAGAAGACGAACGTGGACGCTACTTAATTAGAGTGGTAGATCCTGTAAGCGGACATGCCACAGGAAGAACGGCGTATTTCTATAAAAATTGGTGGTCTACAAATCCTTCAAACGATAAGGAAGCGGCTAAAATGTTAGTGTTTTCAACCGATAAAGAAAAATATAATGTTGGTGACACGGCAAAATTAACCTTCCCTTCAGGATCTGAAGGTCGTGCTTTAGTAAGTATAGAAAATGGTTCAGAAGTGCTACAACACCAATGGGTAAAAACCAAGCCAGGCGAAACCACTATTGATATTCCTGTAACTTCCGAAATGGCACCAAACGTGTTTATTAATATTTCGTTACTACAACCGCATGCTATTACATCTAACGATTTACCAATTCGTTTGTATGGTGTGATTCCTATGATGGTTGAGGATCCTTCGACAAAATTAGAGCCACAAATTAAAATGCCAGATGTGATTCAGCCAGAGCAATCTTACGAGATAAAAGTATCTGAAAAGAACAACAAATCTATGACCTATAGTATTGCCGTTGTAGAAGAAGGCTTGTTAGATTTAACGCGTTTTAAAACCCCAAATGCTTGGGATAGTTTTTATGCACGTGAAGCTTTAGGCGTAAAAACTTGGGATATTTTTGATGATGTTATTGGAGCGTATTCTGGAAGTATTGACCAAGTCTTCGCTATCGGAGGAGATGGCAGTGCTGCTGCTGGAAAAAACAAGAAAGCCAACCGTTTTAAACCTGTGGTGACGTATTTAGGGCCTTTCCTTTTAGATAAAGGACAAACAAAAACGCATCAGCTAAAAATGCCAAATTATATTGGCGCGGTTAGAGCCATGGTTGTAGCAGGTAATAATGCCACAGAAGCTTATGGAAGTGCCGAGAAATCGGTTCAAGTTAAAAAACCATTAATGGTATTAGCAACTTTACCACGCAAATTGAGTCCTGGTGAAAAAGTAACACTTCCTGTGACGGTTTTTGCCATGGAAGATAAAGTGAAAAACGTCAATCTAACCTTAAAATTAAGTGATGGTATTGTCGTAAAAGGTGACGCTTCACAATCGCTAAAATTCGATAAACCAGATGAAAAAATGGTGTATTTTGAATTGGACGTTACCAAAGCAAAAGGCATCAATACCATTGAAGTCATCGCCACAGGAAACGGAGAAAAATCAACCTATAAAGTTGAAATTGACGTAGAGAATCCTAATCCGTTTACATCGCGTGTTATTGATAATGAATTAGAGGCAAATGCCAAACAAACAATAGATATCACAACCTTTGGTGTTGTAGGAACAAATTCAGCAACGGTAGAATTTTCAACCTTGCCACCAATGGACTTTACAGGTAGATTGCAATATTTAGTTCGCTATCCGCATGGATGTTTAGAACAAACCACATCTGGTGTGTTCCCGCAACTATTCTTAGCTGATATATTTGATTTAACGGCTCAGAAGAAAAAAGAAGTGCAAAGTAATATTGAAAGTGGTATTAAACGTTTAGGTAATTTCCAACAACCTAATGGAGGCATGAGCTATTGGATGGGAGAAAACACCGCTAATGATTGGAGTACAAGTTATGCTGGTCACTTTATGATTGAAGCTGAGAAAAAAGGCTTTTTATTGCCATTAACGTTTAAGAGCAACTGGATTGCTTACCAACAACAAGCGTCTAGAAATTGGAGACCTAGCTATCGTGTTTATCATTCCGATTTGGCACAAGCCTATCGTTTATACACCTTAGCTTTAGCTGGTAGCCCAGATTTAGCAAGCATGAATAGATTGCGTGAGTTTGAAGAACTATCTAATGAAGCCAAATGGAGATTAGCAGCAGCTTATGCTTTAGCAGGACAACAAGAAGCGAGTGATGCGATTTCTAAAACAGCAAACATCAATTTCCAACCGTCTAAATCTAATTATTACACCTATGGTTCAGTAGATCGAAATAGAGCTATGGCTTTAGAAACGATGATTATTACGGGCAACCCTAAAGCTAGAGATTTAGCAAAAACTATTGCTAAAGATTTATCAAGCGATAATTGGATGAGTACACAAACGACTGCTTATAGTTTATTAGCCATGGGGAAAATGGTGGTTAAAAATGGAGGTAAAGATTTAAAACTGACTTATAGTATTAATGGTAAATCAGAAACTATAGACACTAAAAACGCCATTGCGCAACGCAGTATTCCTATTACTGATGGTAGCAATCAAATTACGATTAACAACGCCAAAGACAATTTGGTTTATGTGCGAGTACTAAATTCTGGTAAATTGAAATTAGGCGAAGAATTAGCAGAACAACGTGGCTTTACTATTTCAACTGTATACAAAGATTTACAAGGCAACAAAATTGATATTAAAACGCTTCAACAAGGACAAGATTTTGTAGCGACGGTAAGTATATCAAACTTAACTAATGACTATGTACACGATGTGGCTTTAACGCAGATTTTCCCTTCAGGTTGGGATATTGTCAATACAAGATTTACAGCTTTTGGAGATACCACAGTAAGTCAAGCGAGATACACAGATATTAGAGATGACAGAGTGAATTTCTATTTCGACATGAATCCTAAAGGCAAACATGGTACCAAAACGTTTACCGTATTGCTGAATGCCTCTTACTTAGGCACCTATTATTTACCAGGCTCACAAGCTGAAGCCATGTATGATAATGATTATTTGGTGAGAAACAAAGGAGAATGGATTACTGTTGAGAAGTAAAAAGAAATTGAATTCGAAATTGAAATTGAAGTTGAAGTTGAATAGGTAGATTGTCCCCTTGAGGGGACTTTAGGGGTGTTTTTAACAATTACAAAAAACAGATTTATCATATAGATCTTTCACTTTAATGGATGACTTTTGAGAAATAGCTAATACTGACGAAAGCAGCAATCTCATTCCAGACCTCCAAGGTTTCAAAAACCTTGTAGGTCTAATTAACCAACCTAGAAAATTAATACCTACAAGGTCAAAAAAAAAAAAAAAAAGACCTTGCAGGATGAGTAAATAAACTAAATACTCGCCGTCCGGAAGGCAAGAATCCTAGAAACAAAACCGCTAAAAATGTTTAACCTTAAATCACAAAATTATGAGAAATTTAAAGCAGATTTTAGCGATCGGAATGCTCTTCACTGTCGCATTAGTAACAGCACAACAAAATGCTTACGTAGCAGCAGAAAGCGGATTATCCCTTAGAGACCAGCCCGATGTAAGTGGCAAAATGCTAAGCAAATTAGCCTATGGTGAGGCCATTGGAGTACTTGAAAAAACAGATAAAAAATTAGTCGTGCTCGATGGTGGAAAAAAAGTAAGTGGAGAATGGGTAAAAGTTGAAACTCGAAACCATATTGGCTATGTATTTAATGGCTATTTGTCTTCAACAAAAATTTCTAAAACCATTCGATTAGATTTAGACCAATTGAATGTTGAAATAAAGAATTTAGCCACAAGTGATTCTAAAAGACTTCATAACTTAAAACAAACCGACTCTACAACAATCCATGTCGATTTAGGAGCGTCACCTGAAAAAAAACAAATTGTTTTAGTTGATAATGATTATAAGCATGTGAGTATTTTTCAGCGTTATGAAAATAGCATTTCGTTTATGAGCGTCGATAAGAAATGTGATGCCAATGACTGGAAACATTTTGATTCGGAATGGAAGCCATTAAAACAAACGAGATCTAACACTTTTGAAACGTTAGCGTACTCTGAAAATGATTGGAAACAATTTATTGACACTTCCGTTGAGGATTTAAAAACTGAAGTTATTGACCAATGTGGAGCAGACTGGTTAGACTATTTTAAGACGATAAAAAACGTGAAGGATTATCCTATTGGAGTTGCAACAAATCGTGTTTTTCTTAAAATCATTTTGACCGATTTTGAAGATAATATCACTGAAAAAATCATAGAATTTGATATGCCTAAAGGCTGTTAACCAGAAATAACAAAACCTGACAGGTTTCAATAACCTGTTAGGTTTAATTTTTAAAAATCATGAATAATTTTAAACCCTACTACGCTGTTATTTTCACCTCAACGCAATCAGAAGTCACTGAAGGCTATTCCGAAATGGCAGAAACAATGGAAAACCTAGCCAAACAACACGAAGGTTATTTAGGTATCGATTCTGGTAGTAATGACACTTCGACTACGCGCAGTGGAGCAGTCGGTATTACTGTAAGTTATTGGGAAAGCATAGAAGCCATTAAAAGTTGGAAAGCTAATACTGAGCATTTACTCGCGCAACAAAAAGGACGCGAACAATGGTACAATTGGTATAATGTGAGGATCTGTAAAGTTGAAAGAGAATATGAATTTAAGCTAGATTAAAAATCTATTTATCGTTTTAAAGCAAAGTGAGCTCTAAACTCTTTACGAACACCACTACTAGGCTCGTCGTACTCTACTGTAAACCAATAGTCGCTTGTTGGTAAAGCATTACCGTTGAAGGTTCCGTTCCAACCCTCTCCATCCGGACTTAGTTGCTTTAATAACTTGCCGTAACGGTCAAATATGTAAATTATAGCATTACTACCAATACCTTCAATATTCCAAGTCTCATTATTACCATCTCCATTTGGAGTAAAATACAGCGGGTAATCGATAATAAACTTTGATGTTACTGTTAATCCACAGCCATTCTTATCTCTTGCCGTGATTTCATGGTCTCCAGCTGATACGTTCGTAAATGTTCCTTCATCTTGCCAAGGCCCACCATCTAAACTATATTCGTAAACACCAATTCCTATAGCTAAAGCTTCTAAAACATGATTATCGGCAAAGGCTTGTGTTACTAGTTCAATAGTTAAACTTGGTGGTTCACTTTCTATCACTAGTGTCGAATCTTCATTTTCACAACCTGTGACTATATTCGTTATATATACAGCATAAGTTCCGCCTTCAGTTGGCATAATACTAGATCCTGTGTGGCTTATAAGCGCACCTTCATAAGTCCATATAAAACTATAATCTGCTGTAGACAAACCTGTGTCAATTACTAATGGCTCTAAAATCTCGGACCCATTCGTATTTAAACACAATGTATAATTCTCTTCTAAATTAAACTCTGGTAATGGATTTACTTGTAACGTTAATGCGGCCACTTCATAACAGATTGATGTGTCATTATCTACTCTTGCATAAATCACTTGTGGATTAACGCTATTTTCATACAATGTTGGTAATGGGTTTACATTTAAGTCCGCCTCTTCTTGTGTCGCGAAATACGTCACGATATAATTCAATGGATCTTGCCCGTCTAACACTTCAGCATCTCTTGTTGTAAGATCAAATTGCGTACTATCGTTAGTTGTATCACCATCAGTTTCCATATTGTCATCACATGTTTCGTAAACAATAGGAATCATATTCGGATTAGCCTGAGCTGCTTCTTGTACTTCAATATTAAAACTTTGTATGCTGATTGAACAACCCGTAATAGTGTTAGTGATGGTTACAAAGATTTGTTGTGGATTACTAAGATTGGTATATAAACCGGCAATTCCATTAATTCCTGCCTCGGCATCCCCTAGGTTTTCATGGTAAGTTACTATAAACTGCGTTGGGTCTTGACCGTTTAATACGTCTTCGTCTTTAGTCGTTAAGTCAAAATTATCAAAGCCATCGGTGAATAATTCACATTGTATAAAGTCGGTTACCGCAACCACTGTTGGTAGTGGATGCACTACAATAGTAAAATCTACTAAAGCATAGCAACCTGTAGCATCCTTAGTCACCCTAACATAAATTTCTTGCTCTGAAGCTTCTATATTTGTGTATTGCGTTGGATCTGGTATTGCATTTGTTCCGGAATTAGCATCATCTGCACTCTCATAATATGTTACAGTAACTCCAGCTTCTCCATTTCGGATTAGGATTTCGTTTTCCGTGAGATCAAATAGCTCTACGCCATCTCCCGTATTGATGTCATCACACAATTCTATATTGGGTAATAAACTGCTTTCTGTAGGAGTTGGATTAGGTAATACTCTTATTGTTAAAGTTACAAAATCTACACAACCCGTATTAGTATCGGTCACCACTGCATAAAGTGTCTGTGGATTTGCTACTTGTCCATTTACAGACCTATTGTTATAATTTGTTGGGTCTGATATCGCATTCTCTTGAGCTTGCGCATCTGCATTCGTTTCATAATAGTCTACTGACCAACTACCGTTTCCACCTGTAATTTCTGCGTTTTTTATTGTAAGGTCAAATGCAGTGATTTCATCACCAGGCACCTCACCTAAGTCATCACATTCACTTAATTGCGTCGGTTGTATCGCTTCTGGTGGTAATGCAACAACCAATTCAAATAGCCCTGTATCATAACATCCTGTAATAGGATCGTATAGGCGCACATAAATGGTTTGTGGATTACCATTGTTGGTATAGTTAGCTATATTGATGATTGGATTCGTTCCCGTTTCAGCATTGACAGCACTTATATGATAGGTTAAAATCACATTTAGTGGATTTTGACCATTAAGGATTTCTTCATCTTTAGTCGTGAGATCAAATTGAGCTAAACCATCATTATTACTATCACAGATTGTATATGCTTCTAAATTTACGGGCACTTCTGGTGCTGGATTTACAATAAGCTCAAGCGCATTCTGAGTGAGACTATAACAACCTGTTAATGTATTCTCTGAACGTACATATATTAATTGATTATGAGCAACAATATTATTATACAAGCCAACAATAGCATTGCTTCCCGTCTCTGCATCATTCTGTGTTTCGTGATACGTAATTATCACATCAGATTCACCATTTGTAATTTCTACAGTACGGATTTCTAAATCGAATTCCCCAAAACCGTCATTGTCAACATCACATACTTCTATAGGATCTGGGTTTGGTTCTGGTGTTGGTATTGGATTTACTCTAAGGGTTAATGTACTTGTATTGTAACAACCTGTAATATCATTTTGTGCTCTCACAAAAATGGTTTGTGGATTGCTTGTGTTAACATACGGACTTACAATTGGGTTGGTCGCATTGTCTGCATCTAATTGTGTCTCATAATGTGTTAGTGTTATACCTGTTTGACCATTAAGTATATCGTCATTTACATCCTCTAAAATAAAACTCTCTTGTTCATCTCCTGAATTATTAACATCACATAATTCTAATGGTGCTGATGTTACTAATACGGGCAATGGGTTAACGATTAACTCTAAACTTGTTATTTTATAACAGCCTTTTACCGTTGTATTGTCTTCTACGCGGATCCAAATTATTTGGTTAAAATCATCTGTATTGATGTATGCTAATGGATTTGCTATTGGGCTAATGTTATCTATTGCATTTGCCTCTGTTTCATAATAGCTCAAGATATATTGCGTTGGATCTTGACCGTTTAATATCTCATCTGATTTACTTGTTAAATCAAAAGTAGCATAACCGTCAGCAGAAATATCGTCACATTCCTGTAATGCTGTTGGATCAATGAGCTGCGGTGTTGGCTCTACGATTAACTCTAACAAAATTATAGTCGCACAGTCTGTAGCTATAGTTGAACTTTCTACTCTTACATAAAGGATTTGAGCATTTTGCACAATATTATTATAGCTTACCGTAGTGTCTATAGCATCCACACCAATATCAGCATTGATCTGTGTCTCGTGATACGTTACAGTGAGACCTGAAGTAACACCTCCAGTGATTTCATCATTGACATCCGTAAGCGTAAACAAACCATAACCATCATTATCTGGGTCACAATATATTAAAGCTTGTGGAGTATTAGCAATTGGTGCTTGTTGCACTAATAATTCTAAAGTTGTAATTGCATAGCAACCTGTATTGACATCCTTAACTTTAGCAAAGATAATTTGACCGTTGCTAGTGTTAGTATAAAGTATTGGCAATACATTTGTTTCCGCTTCAGCTTCTGCTAACGTCTCGTAATAATTTATAGAATAGTTAGGATTGCTTCCTGTGATTTCTGCATTTTTTAAACTTAAATCTATTGCTGTAAGTCCATCTGGTGTACCATCGTCACAAACTTCTAATGGCGTTGGTGCGATAGGTGTTACAGCTGAATACACTGTAACTGATTGCGTACTTGTTGAAGGACAAATACCACTTGTTGTATATTCAAGAGTATAAGTTGCATCTGAGGCACCTCCAATTATAAGACCTGTGTTTGCGTCAACAGAAGCTCCATCCGATGGCATTGGGTTAAGAGAGAAACTACCTCCTGTATCTCCTGTTATCGTAGATACTCCTCCATCACATGTAGGACTGATTATAAATGAGGCATCATCTGCAGCTATGACATTAAATGTTTCCACACTTGTATCAGGACATCCTCCTGATGTTGTATATTCTATCGTATAACTCGCTCCTGATGTTCCATTAGTCACTGTTCCTGTTGCAGAATCTATAATTGCTCCATCTGTAGGAATTGGATTAAAAACAAACGTTCCGCCTGTGGTGCCTGATATAGTTGAAGTAACTCCATCACATGTCGCCGTTACATTAAACGTAGCATCGTCTTGGGTTAAAATATCTCCATTTACAGCTGTTCTCGTTGCTGAAACACAACCTGTAATTGGGTTTGTCGCTTGTGCATAATAGGTTCCGGATGCATTAACAACTAAGGTTGTACTATTAGACATTAATAAGTTCCCTGCAGTTGCTGCATCATACCAATCTACAATAACTCCACTTGGGACTGTTACAGATAATGTGGCTTCAACTGAATTACAACCTGAATTAGCATCACCATCACTAATGGGTTCATCTGGTAAAACCGTAGATGTCGTAACACCAACTCTTGTTAACGAGACACATCCCGTTACTGTATTCACAGCCTCGGCATAATAGGTTCCTTCCGCTGTGGCAACATATGTAACACTATCGGATTGTAATAAATTACCGCCCGTTGCGGCATCATACCAATTTACAACCATCAAATTAGAAACTGTAACGGAAAGCGTTGCGTCATTAGTTGTACAACTAAATTCAACATCACCATAACTAATTGGAGTTGCAGGAAAAGTCGCTCCAGAAGCATTAACAGGAGCTCTTGTTATAGACGCACATCCTGTTACTGCATCAACAGCTTCCGCATAGTAAATTCCTGGCGCGGTTGCCGTATAGGTTTCAGAATCTGATTGCACCAAAGTACCGCCAACAGCTGCATCATACCAATTAATAGTTATTCCACTTACCGCTGCAACAGATAACATTGCTTGGTTACTAATACAATCGAAGTCAATATCTCCATTACTAATAGGAGCTACAGGATTTGGATTAATAGTTATTTCATATACATCTGAAAATGTAATACAATCAGAATTATCTAAATTGGCTGCAAATTCTGCAACTTTAGTTCGGTAATAAGTTTTCGTTGTAATTCCTGAGATAGAAATAGAAGCATTCGTTTCACCGGTAACATCAGTCCAACTTACACCATCAGTACTGACTTGCCATTGATAAAAATGATCACTAAACACTGTAAAATCTGGTATTGCTGTAATAATATCTGAATACGGTGTTTCTGAATTACAAATGGAAGCCGAATTATTATTACTACTATCCTCAACAGCAATTAAATCTCCACAACTTTTAAATACAATATCATCAATAGCTAAATCATTACCACAACCACCAGCTCCATTATTAATCATTTTGAGTATAACCGAAGTTTGACCTGGTAAGGTTTGAAAAACCAATCCATACTGCTCCCAAGTTGGTACTGAAGAACTATATATATTACCTGTATCACCTGAAGCTAATAAATTAGTATCGGTATCATCCCAAATTTCAAACTGTACATTTACAGGTATTCCATTACCACCGCATCCTGAAAGCGGTAATATGTTCATTAACCATGATGAAAATTCGTAAGTTGTATTTTCACATAAACCATCTATAGGTGTGGTGTAAAATTCTCCTGTAGTAAAACTAGCATTTACAATTAACGCCTTTCCGTTAGTGTCATCGGTATGATCACTCGGCATACTCCAACCATAATGAGATGTTTGCGGTCCAATAGTATATTGACCATCTTGAGGTCCAGGGAATCCAACAAATGTATAAGTCGTTGTGCCAACTGGTAATTGTGGAGTATAACTCGTACCTGTTCCAAAATCTTCTGTGAATATTGGATCACCAGAATTTCCTGTACAGAATCCCAATTGCGCATGCATCTCTTTTGTAAAAAAAGAAATACAAAAAATTATGATTATTTTAAGATTGAATAAATTGTTTCGCACGTTTCAAATATATATATAAGTTTGTTCAATAATCCTCAATTTTTAGGGTTAAAATTGTGAAAACCGTATTTGTATAGTCTATGTATAGGTCATTTAATTTTTTTAAACGCAATAGGATTAAATCTTTAGTGATTTTAGTGCTTTTAATTGCCTATTATCTGTGTTTGCCAAAAGAATTATTTAAAAATCCGAAGGCAACAGTTATTACAAGTCGGTCAAATGAACTTCTAGGAGCCTTAATTGCACAAGATGGTCAATGGAGATTTCCGAAAAACGATAGTGTTCCAGAAAAATTTAAAATTTGTATTCTTCAGTTTGAAGATGAATATTTTTACAACCATCCTGGATTTAATCCGGTTTCAATATTTAAAGCTTTAAAAAGTAATTTAAGTTCTGGTGAAGTTAAACGCGGAGGAAGTACATTAACACAACAAGTCATTCGATTATCTCGACAAGGACAATCGCGCACCTATTTTGAAAAATTTAAAGAACTTATTCTGGCGACACGTTTAGAATTTAGATTGTCTAAAGATGACATTTTAAACCTTTATGCTAGCTATGCTCCATTTGGTGGCAATGTAGTAGGTATTGAAGCCGCATCTTGGCGTTACTTTAATCGAAATGCTTCACATTTATCTTGGGCAGAAAGTGCCACTTTAGCGGTTTTACCAAACGCACCAAGTTTAATTTATCCTGGTAGAAATCAGAAACTATTATTAGATAAGCGCAATCGCTTGTTGAAAAAACTCTACGACAATGAAACTATAGATAAGTTAACTTATGAGTTATCTATCGCTGAAGGCCTCCCTCAAAAACCGTATCCATTGCCTCAAATAGCTCCACATTTATTACAGAAAATAGCCAAAACGAATAGAGGAGAACGTGTTAAAACCAGTATAAAAATCGACTTACAGGAACAAGCTAACGCGATTGTAAAACAACATCATGATTTATTGAAGCAAAATGAAATTCATAATCTTTCCGTTTTAGTTTTAGATGTAAAAACAAGAGAAGTACTCACTTATATTGGAAATTCGCCAACAGACAAAACACATCAAAACAGTGTCGATATTATTGACAAGCCGAGAAGCACTGGGAGTATTTTAAAACCCTTTTTATATGCTGCCATGTTAGATGCTGGCGATTTATTACCAAATACTTTGGTGGCAGATGTACCCACACAATTTGGTAGTTACCAACCTGAGAATTACAACAAAACTTACGACGGAGCTGTACATGCTAATGACGCCTTATCGCGATCATTGAATGTTCCTATGGTGCGCATGCTTCAAGAGTTTGGGCTCGACCGTTTTTATCATTACCTCAAAGCACTTCAACTTAAAGATTTAAAATACAATGCCAATCATTACGGATTGTCTTTGATACTTGGAGGCGCAGAAAGTAACCTTTGGGATTTGTGTAAAAGTTATGCCGCAATGGCCTCGACTTTAAATCATTTTAATTCTAATTCTAGTCGGTATTTTACAAATGAATTTTCTCAACCTATTTATAATTCTAATCAAACTGCCAACTTCGGAAAGCTTACATCTGAGAAAACGGTTTTTGATGCAGCTTCTATCTATCTGACCTTTGAAAGCATGAAACAAGTGAACCGACCAGAAAGTGATGAAAGTTGGGAATACTATGATTCTTCACAAGAAATCGCATGGAAAACCGGAACCAGTTTTGGGTTTAGAGATGCATGGGCAATTGGCACAACACAAGATTATGTGGTTGGTGTTTGGGTAGGCAATGCCGATGGCGAAGGACGACCAGGCTTGGTTGGTGTGCAAACAGCAGCACCAATTATGTTTGAAATTTTTGATTTATTACCCAAAGGCGATTGGTTTGCTAAACCATACGACGAAATGATAGAGGTTAGCATCTGCAAAAAAAGTGGCTATAGAGCCTCTTCGATTTGTGATGCTACAGAAATGAATTATATACAAGCTAGTGGCAAAAAAACAGGACCTTGTCCGTTTCATAAATTGGTACATTTGGATGCTTCGGAACGTTATCAGGTCAATTCATCTTGTGAAGCGGTTTCAAGCATTACTAATACTCCTTGGTTTATACTTCCTCCTTTACAAGCCTATTATTATAAAACCCAAAACCCGTACTATAAACCATTGCCACCTTTCAGAATAGATTGTACTGAATCTTCTGGGATCAGTATGGAATTCATTTACCCCAACCAACAAAGCACCATTTATTTACCTAAAGGATTTGATGGTAAAACCAATGAACTAATTTTAAAAGTAGCCCATTCTAAACCTGAATTAGAATTGTATTGGTATATAGATGAGCAGTACATAGGAAACACAAAAGATATCCATGATATGGCCGTTTTGCCTTCACCTGGCGAACACTATATTACAGTCATAGATGAATTAGGAAATGAACTAAAGCATCGTATTACCATTTCAGAATAAAATTCAGATTCTACTTATGAAATGGTAATGCAACGTTATTTTACTATCTGTTAATATACACCCAACTACTTTGAGTTTTTGCGCCACCATCATAAACCATGGTATAGAAATAAGTCCCTACAGGTAGCTCATCACCATTATTACTTTGCCCCTCCCATTCGTCACTATAGTTGTTTTTAGAATACACTAACGTACCATATCTGTTATAGATTTCTAATTTTGTAACACTAAAGTTACTTAGGTCAAAGTTGTCGTTTTGGCCAGGCGATACTCCTGGAGATATACCTTGAGGTATAAAACAATCCTGAGGTCCCGAGTCTAGAGAAATACTTACCGAAGTTCTAAAATCTGAAGTACATCCTGTAAGTTCATTAACGGCTTCTGCATAATATACCTCTTGATCACTTACTGTGAGCGTTGTACTATTTGCAAGTAATATGATACCTCCTGTTTCTGAACTGTACCAATTTACAATGACACCTGAAGGTACACTAACCGACAATACAGCTCCATTAATTGCACAATCGTAATCTACATCTCCATCGCTCATTGGTTCGTTTGGTGCAAATATACTTGTACTCACTGCAGCTCTAGTACTAGAAACACAGCCCGTAATAGCATCTACAGTTTCCGCATAATAAGTACCTTCTAAAGTCGCCGTATAACTAAGACTGTTACTTAGTAAAAGGTTACCACCTACCGCATTATCGTACCAATTTACAGTAACTCCTGATGTAGCGGAAACTGATAAAATAGCTTCATTTAGATCACAATTAAAATCTATATCCCCATCGCTAATTGCTGATGCCGGTAAAGCACTTACTGCACTTACTGCTGTTCTTGGTGAAGAGATACAACCCGTTGTATCATCAACCGCTTCAGCATAATACGTTCCTAATGTTGTTGCCGTATAGCTAAAACTATTTGCTTGTAAAAGGTTCCCTCCTACAGCATTATCATACCAATTTACAGTAACTCCCGATGGAACAGAAACTGATAAAATAGCTTCATCTAGACTACAATTAAAGTCTACATCTCCATCGCTAACAGGCGATAATGGCAACTCACTAATGGCGCTTACAGCCGTTCTTGAAATCGAAATACATCCTGTTGTAAGATCTACAGATTCAGCATAATATGTTCCTAACGCTGTTGCTGTATAACTAAGACTATTAGCTTGTAAAAGATTACCACCTGTAGCATTATCATACCAATTTACTTCTGTATTTGATGGTACAGTTACAGACACTAACGCTTCACTTATATTACAAATGAAAGGAACATCTCCACTACTAGTAGGTGCATCTGGATTTGCATTTACTGTGATTTCAAAAATATCAGACAACAAAATACATTGATCATTATCTAAATTAATTGCCACCTCTGCAATCTTCGTTCTGTAAAATGTAGAAGATGCTACTGAAGCTACAAGCGTTTGGTTTGTTTCACCTGCAATATCTGTCCAAGTAATACCATCGTTACTTTCTTGCCACTGATAAAAATGAGAAGTAAATACGGCAAAATCTGGCGTCGCTGTTAAGGTTAATGCATATGGTGTATCACTATTACAAATGTCAGCAGAGGTATTATTTAGTTCATCAGTTACAGCCACGAAATCTCCACAAGCTTTAAGCTGAATATCATCAATCGCTAAATCATTTCCACAACCACCGTCTCCATTGTTGATCATTTTAAGAATGACTTCATTTTGATTTGCTAAGGTTTGAAATACTAAACCATACTGTTCCCATAACGGATCTGGTGTACCATAAACATCCCCTGTGTCTCCACTTGCTAATAAATTAGTATCTGTACTATCCCAAATTTGAAAACTAACATTAAATGGAATTTCAATACCTAAATCATGACAAAATCCAGGAATCTTTACCAAATTAAACAACCATGCAGAAAACTCATACGTTGTCGTTTCACATAATCCTGAAATTGTTGTTCTATAAAACTCACCCGCCGAAAAGCCCGCATTTACCATTAGAAACTTTCCATCCGTATCATTAGCTGTATGATCCTCAGCCTCGTGCCAATCAAAACCATTACCAAAAGACCCATTACCAAGGGTATAGAAACCATCATCAGGAAATCCATCGGTATAATAATACGTTGTTGTACCTTCTAGAAGTACTGAATTTACCGTTCCCGTTCCAAAATCTTCAGAAAAAATAGGATCTCCAGAATTTCCTGAACAGAAACCTAATTGAGAATGCGCTTGTATTGAGAAGAAAAAAACACAACAAATTATGATTACTTTAAGACTTGAGAGATTGTTTAGCGCGTTCATAAAAATTGTTTAGTTAGTTAAATTAGAGATTATTGTATACGTTCAAATATATAAATAAGATCGAGTAATAGTTGTGAAAACCCCTTTTGTATAGCTCATGTATAGTTCATGTATAGTTTGTATTAGGTCAGATTAGTTGTTTCTGAGAGAAATAACAAAAAAATTGTATGTGGTTGCAGTTACAACACCATGTTAATAATTGGTACTCTTCTTAAAAACAGCAAGATTATAGAATTTAAAATATCCTTTCTCTCTAAATAATTAAATAGATATAATCATCCATAACCGTTCTAATGTGTATTTTTACAACCGTAAAAATTTTTAATTATGGAAACTCTTCAATTTATACATTCAAAATGGGCTTATCTAGTTTTATTAGTTTTAATCCTGGCAACACTTAACGCACTTATTAAATTTTTTGGTGACAAGGAATTCGATGCAAAAGATTTTAGAATTTCATTATTCGCATTAATAACAATGCACATTCAATTACTAATTGGTATTGTATTGTATTTCACCAAGGATTATTTTTCAGTCATTGAGCAAGCTGGTGGAATGGGAGAAGTGATGAAAAACTCAGGATTAAGAAATCTAATTATAGAGCATCCATTGACAATGATCATTGCTGTTGCTTTAGTTACTATAGGCTACTCAAAGCACAAAAAGAAATTGACCTCTAAGCCAAAATTTAAGCTGTTAGCTATTTTTTACACGCTAGCATTAGCTTGCGTTTTATATATGATTCCATGGAATCTTTGGTTTTAAATTTCAATATAACACATAAAAAAAGCGTCTAATATTATTTAGACGCTTTTTTTAGTTTCACATTTTCGCTTATTCTAATTCTTTAACTAAGTATATATATACAGGAAAGTGATCGCTATAACCACCCGAAAGTCCAGCATCAACCATACGATAAGGATAATCTTTATAGCGTCCTTCTTTATTAGTTAAATAGGACTTATTAAAAATTCCTGCTTTATAAAATCTAAATGAAGAATAATCCTTTTCTAAAAAAGGCTGTGTAAATAAAATCATATCAAATAAACTCCAAGCATCTCTATAGCCCGTTGTTCCTAAGCCCTTTTTCTTAAATAGGTTCTCATAAGGGTTATAAATACCTTTTAACTTAACCTCTTCTTTATCGGCTTCAGTTTTTAATTCCTTTTTCATGCTATCATTAATAGGATTATCATTAAAATCTCCCATCGTCATGATTTTAGCATAAGGATCAATAGATTGCAAAGAATCAATTAAACGTTTGTTTAGTTTTCCTGCTGCTACACGTTTAAATCTACTTCTTGCCTCGCCTCCACTTCGAGATGGCCAGTGATTAACAATAATATGAATTAAATCACCATCTAATTCACCACTAACTAATAATTGATCTCTCGTATATACACGTTCTCTTGAAGAATCATCATAAATCAGTAATTCATGAGAACTTGTTTCAATAGGTTTAAAAAGTGCTTTTTGGTATAATAGAGCGACGTCAATTCCTCTTTTATCAGGAGAATCAAAATGAACAATACCATAATCTTTACTCAATAGTTGAGGATCATTAACCAAATCTACTAACACTTGTCTGTTTTCAACTTCAGAAACTCCAATAATCGCAGGTGAATTTTTGGTATCTTCATAACCAATATCGGCAACCACCTTAGCCATATTTTTTACTTTTTTCTTATAAGCCCCGGCTCTTAAACCTTGATTTAATTCCATAATAGGACTAGCCTCATCATACTTGGTAGTATCATTTATGGTGTCAAATAAATTCTCTAAATTGTAAAATGCTACGGTGTGTATTTTATACTTTTTCTTTTCCTGAGCATTTATACCTATAAATACCAAAAGAAATAAGACTAATAGAGGCTGTTTTATATTTTTCATTTTACGCATGTTATGTTAACATTAATTACTTTACAAATCTTGAGCCAAAAGTAGATATTTATTATAAATAATGTAAATTTGCAAGCCTTAAATAACTTTTATTTAATGTACAAAGATTATTAACTTTAAAATTAGGTATGAAAAAAAGTTTAATTATTTTATTATTTGGGATTTTTTCCTCTTTTACAATGGTGGCACAAAGCACCATTATTAAAGGTAGTGTAAAAGATGCTGCATCTTCGGAACCAATTCCAGATGTTACTATTACAATTGAAGAAACCCAGCAAACAGCTTTAACAAACGGTTTCGGTGAATTTATTTTTTCCAGCAATGTGCCATTAGGAGAACAGGTCCTAAGGATTTCTAAAGAAGGCTATGTCACGAAACGTTATCCTATCATTGTAAATGAAGGAAAAACTGTTGACATTACAGATATGATTTTAGACATAGATGTATCAGACGTACAAGATATGTTTACGATTACGCTTTCTGATGATGAGTTAAATGATGACACTAGTGGTGCAGATAATATATCTGGGTTACTATCTTCATCATTAGATATTTTTCAAAGGACTGCAGCTTTTGAATTTAGTTCTTCTTTCTTTAAAGTAAGAGGTTTAGATTCTGAAAATGGTTCTGTTTTAATGAACGGAATTGAAATGAACAAACTCTACAACGGAAGACCACAGTGGAGTAATTGGGGAGGATTAAACGATATGATGCGTAACCAAGTTTTAACAACTGGGCTTACTCCTTCGGACTACAATTTTGGTGGTGTTTTAGGAACATCTAATATTATAACTAGAGCTTCTTCTTACAGAAAAGGTGGTAGAATTACGTTATCATCTTCAAATAGAAGTTATACTAACCGAGTAATGGCGAGTTATGCATCTGGTTTATTAGATGATGGATGGTCTTATGCGCTTATGTTAGGAAGACGTTGGGGTGAAGAAGGTTTTGTAGATGGAACATTATATGACTCTAATTCATTTTTTGCTTCTGTAGAAAAGAAAATAAATGATAAACATAGTATTAACTTTACTTCAGTTTATACACCTAATAGAAGAGGGAAGTCTTCACCAAACACACAAGAGATTTATGACCTAAAAGGAATTAAATACAATGAGTATTGGGGAAGCTTAGATGGTGAACAACGTAACTCTCGTATAAAAGAAGTTGAAGAGCCTATTTTTATGTTGAATCATTATTGGGATATTTCTTCTAAAACGAGATTAAATACTAATGTTGGTTACCAATTTGGTAAATTAGGAAATAGTAGAATAGATTATAGCGGTGGTGGTAACCCAAGTGCTGCTTATTACCAACTATTACCTAGCTACCATGAGCAAAGAGATGATCTTGCGGGTGCGTATTTAGCAGAGCAAAAATTCATAAATGATGGTCAATTAGATTGGAATCGTATTATAGATGCCAATGTTACTAATAATATAAATGATATTACTTCTGCTTACGCTTTATACGAAGACAGAGCTGACGACAAGCAATTAACGGTTAATTCTATATTTACTTCTGAAATTAATGACAACATCGTTATTAATGGAGCGGTAAACTACAAAAACTTAAAATCAGAAAACTTTGGAGAAGTTTTAGATCTATTAGGTTCTGATGTTGGTTTATTAAATGTAGATTCTTTTGACGGGTATCAATACGATAACCGTAATCAAGATAGAATAGTACAAGAAGGAGATAAATACAGGTACAACTATAACTTATACGCTGATGTAATTTCAGCTTATGCACAAGGACAGTTTAAGTATAACAAATTTGATTTCTACGCTTCTGCTAATATTACTAGCACAACATATCAAAGAGAAGGATTATGGGAAAATAGTAGATTTGATGAAGATCAAACTTTTGGACCTGAAGCTCCAACATCTTACGGAAAAGGAGAAGAACTTTCTTTTACAGGCATTGGTGCAAAAGCAGGATTCACATATAAAATTACAGGAAAACACTTAATTGATGTTAATGGAGGTTACCTTACTAGAGCACCAAATTTACGTAACACGTTCTCTAACTCTAGAGAAAATCATTCTGTCGTAAATAATATCAGTGAAGAAATAGTAACATCTTTAGATGCAAGTTACATATTTAGATCACCAATAGTTAACGCTAAAGTTACAGGATTTTATACCAAAATAGAAGATGCTAACGAAGTTGGTTTTTATTATGCTGATGGTTTAAGTGGTGGTAACGATATCGCAGATAACGATACATCTGCATTTGTACAAGAAGTTTTACAAGGTATAGACAAAAGCCATTTAGGTATGGAATTAGGAATTGAAGCACAAGTAACACCAACTATAAAGTTGAAAGGTGCTGCTTCTATTGGTCAATATACTTACGACAACAACCCTAATTTATATTTAACTTCGGCTAGTTTTGAAACAGCAGATGGTTCTGGTTCTATTGATTACGGAAAAGCTAATCTAAAAGATTATAAGCTTGCTGGTGGACCTCAAAGAGCTGCTTCTATTGGATTTGAATATAGAGATCCTGATTTCTGGTGGTTTGGCGCAACCGCTAACTTCTTCTCTAATGCTTATATTGATGTAAATGCATTAACAAGAACAGAGAATTTCTATTTAGATTCAGACGGATTACCAATAAATGATTATGATGAAGATATAGCTACAGACTTATTAAAACAAGAAAAAATTAGCGACTATATGGTTGTTAACCTTGTTGGTGGTAAATCTTGGAAAGTTGATGATTATTACATTAGTCTATTTGCTAGTGTTGGTAACATCTTAGATGAAGTTTACAAAACAGGTGGTTTTGAGCAAGGTAGAAATGCTAACTACAGAGAACTTAGAGATGATAATGCTGATGGCAATCCTAGATTTGGTTCTAAGTACTGGTATGGACGTGGCGCTAACTATTTTGTTAACGTAAACGTAAGATTCTAAAAAGAAAAATTAATAAATAATATCACAATTATGAAATGTTCAAATTTCATAGATTCAATAATTATAAATAAAAAAGTTATGAATAAAGCGATTAAATCTTTAAAATTAATGTTAGTCTTAATAGCGTCTATGGCTATTACATCTTGTGTACAAGATGATGATTATACAATACCTAGTAGTTTAGGAAACGAAGAAAATAAAGCTCTTACAGAATTATTAGCAACTGGAAATGAATTGTCTTTTGCAGAAGTTAAAGCCTTATACCAAGGAGGAGAATTCATTGATCCAGTAGATACTAATGATTATGTAAAAGGATATGTATCCTCATCTGATCAAACAGGAAACTTCTTTAAAGAATTTTATATTCAAGATAGTCCTACGAACCCAACATCAGGCTTAAAAGTGATTTTAAACCAAGTTGATACTTACAACCAATTCAATTTAGGAAGAGAAGTTTATATTGGTTTAAAAGATCTTTATATTGGAGAAGAACGTGTCGGAAACGGAGTAACTACAATTGGTGGTGGAGTTGAAACTGATCAATTCGGTACTACAGTAGTAAGTTTAAATGAAATTCAAATTAGACAAAAAGTTTTAAGATCTACAGTTACTGAAGAAATCACTCCTTTAACGGTATCGTTTTCTGAAATTACAAACGCTCATGTAGGTGTATTAGTAAATGTTCAAAATGTAGAGTTCGCTGATAATTTAGCAGGTTTAAATTATTTTGATCCAATTCAAGTATACGATACACAAAGAATTTTACAAGACTGTAATGGTTTTAACTACACGCAATTTAGATTAGAAACTAGTAGTTTTTCAAGTTTTAAAAATGAGCCTTTGCCAGAAGGTAACGGAAATATTACGGCTGTAGTAAGCAAGACTTTTGATGGAGCAAGCTTAATATTAGCTTTAAACTCTACTGATGATGTTATGATGGAAGCGCCTAGATGTTCTTTATTAGATCCTTCTGATTTTACAACTATTTTTTCTGAAGACTTTGAATCTGTTACTAATAATACAAATTTAGATTTACCAGGCTGGACTAACTTTGCAGAAGCAGGTTCTTGGATTTGGAGAGAGAAAACGTTTAGCGGAAATGGTTATACTGAATTCAGTACATTCGGCTCAGGTAATGACGATAATATCGCTTGGTTAGTCACTCCAGGTTTTGATATGGACGCTCAGGATAATGAGTTCTTAAACTTTAAAGCGGCTCAGCACCATTTAGAATCTGATGCTAATACTTTAGAAGTATTTGTTTCTACAGACTATGATGGATCTGATGTACTTGGAGCAACTTGGATTCCTGTTAATGCAAACCTACCTACGCAATCTAATTCTTGGTATGAATTTGTAGAGTCTGGTTTAATTGATTTATCATCTTACACTGGCACATTATATGTTGCATTTAAAGTTGTAGGTTCTGGTAATGACGAAACTTTAGACGGAGCATATCAAATTGATGATCTTTCTATTATCGCAAATTAAGAATACAACTATATTAATAAAACCTGCTGATATAAATTAGCAGGTTTTATTTTTTTATACCCTTTTGATATGGCTTCATTTTTTGACAATTATTATATTTCAATTTTCAACCATTACAAAAAAAAGCTAGGTAAACGAAGTCTAAATATAGCCTTGTTTTATATTACGTTTTTAGAGTTGTCGGTGATACTTGTATTAGCTGCTTTTCTCAAAGCATTTGCAAGCCAAATGAAGATGTCTTTAATATCTAGCACTAAGTTTTGGGTAATATATGGACTAATAGTGCTTTTTATTATCTTCAAAAATTGGATGCGTTATAATGGAAAGAAAAGGAACATCCTTAACGCAAAATTTAAAAGAAATGACACATCTATATACTTACTATGGCTTTTGCCTATAGGATGCTTTGCAGTAGCCTTAATTCTACTTCAAGTTCAATAAAAAAACGCCACCCTTTCGGATAGCGTTTTAAATTATATTTGATGTTAACTGAATTTACTCAGCCTTCTCTTCTTTATTACAACATTCTTTTTTACAATCTGCTTTACAAGCTACTTTTTCAGCCTCTGTTTTGTTTGCGCAACATGCTTTTTTACAATCTGCATCACACATTTTTTTATCAGATCCAAAATCATCGACCGCATGCATGTCTTTAACCTTATATGTATCTGACACTTTACCAACAGCTTCTTCTAACGATTTTGGCGTTACTTTTGCCTCATCATATTCTACCATAGCTAAACGCGTATCAAAATCAACTTTTGCTGATTTTACACCTTCCATTTTAGCCATTTTCTTTTCAATTGTTTTAGCACAACCCATAGCACAAGTCATACCATCAATACCAAACTCCACCTTAGCATAAGTTGCATTTGGATCTAATGTTGTTGCAACATCGTTTTTGGTAGCTTCTACATCTACAGTTTTAACTTCTGGCTGTGATTCATTTTTACAAGATGTAAAAAATAAAGCCATAACTATTACTAAGCTTAATGTATTTAATGTCTTCATTAGTCTAACGTATTATTAATTTTGGTTAAATCTAATAAATATTGACCTTCCATGCGAGATAATTAACGAATTTTGTGATTCCTTATTATAGTCTTTGTATGAAAAATCTTAATCTTAAATGGATTTACCTTTTAATTCTTTCCATTATATGGGGAAGCTCATTTATTTTAATTAAAAAATCGCTTTTAGGGCTTACAGCTTTTCAGCTTGGAGCACTTAGAACGATTATAACAGGAATACTGCTTTTAGGATTTGGTTTCAATACGTTAAAAGCAATTCCGAAATCCAAATGGAAATGGCTTCTACTTTCTGGTCTTTTAGGCTCCTTTATTCCATCCTTCTTTTTTGCCATCGCAGAAACAGAAATTGATAGTGCTGTGACATCCATATTAAATTCTTTGGTTCCTTTAAACACTATTTTATTGGGCTTTGCCATATTTAGAATAACCTCTACGAAGCGACAAATTTTTGGAGTGGCTGTCGGTTTCATTGGTACGGCAATATTAATTTTAAAAGGTTCGGAATTAAACCCTAATCAAAATTATTTATATGCAGCTTTTGTAATAGCATCTACAGTAATGTACGCCGCTAATGTTAATATTATAAAACGATATCTACAAGATGTAAAGCCATTAGCTATTGCCGCCGGAAACTATGCCTTAATAATTATTCCTGCTCTTATCGTTTTATTATTTAGTGATTTTTTTACCCGACAGACGTTTAATAATCCAAATCTCTTAAGTGCATTGTTATATGTTACAATTTTATCAGTCTTTGGAACAGCCATTGCAAAAGTGTTGTATTTTAAACTGGTACAAATGTCCACTCCCGTTTTTGCATCGTCTGTAACTTATATGATGCCTATTATAGCATTAATCTGGGGAGTTTTAGACGGTGAACATTTTAGTCTTATTCAAGGTTTAGCTGCAATACTCATTCTAATTGGAGTTTATTTATCCCATAAATCGAATTCTAAACTAAACTAATACGTATAAAAAAACCGAAGCTTTCACTTCGGTTTTGATATTAATATGTTAAATGTGATTAATTAAAATCAGCATCTGATACACCTTCATTAATTTTAACTTCTGTAGTTTCAAAAGATAAAACTTGAGGACCTGTAGCAATTTTCATTGTATTTGGTAACATTACACTACCAACTTCCTTATAGTTAGAAAAATCAGTAATGGTAGTCAATGTTTGTCCTCCCATTTCAGCAGTCTCTTCCGTTCTTAATAAGTATCCAGTTTCAGTATCGTAATATCTGTAAGATATCACATCTCCATTTGTTACTTTCACTTTATAAACGTCAGAACCATCAATCGTCATAATGCTTTCTAAAGCTAAACTAGATGGTTCCATATGTAATTCTGGAAACAATCCTTTTTCAGCTTTCTTAGCAGATAGCATTTTATCGTCCATTACAGTTTTTTGACCTTGTTGAACCATGTAGCCACTCTCACCATTAAAACTTTGCTGCATTACAGCACCCATTCCTTCAACTACAATTTCCATGTAAGATTTGTTTGGTGCCATTTGCTTAACAGTCGCTTTCGGCTTAAATGGAGCTCCTTGGATAGTAACATCAGAATTCACTAAAAGCGTGTTAATCTTACTTAAATTATCTTTACCACCAATTGCGGTAACATAATTATTGATAACTGCATCAGCGGTTAAACCTGCTGGTAATGGCTTAGTGAATACTGGCTTCTCAACAGGGTTAGCATAAGCGTCGTAATACTTAATAGGAATTCCTGTTTTTTCAAGATTTTCTATAACATCACTTCCTTTACCTACAACAAGTATTCTCGCATTTTCAGGTTTAAAATACTTATTAGCAACTCTCATAATATCTTCAGTAGACACATCATTTATTTTCTGTAAATATGTAGCATAGAAATCTTTCGGTAAATCGTTCAATTTTATGTTCAGTGCATAATTTGCAACCGTTTGAGGACTTTCTAATCCCATTATAAAATTACCAACATACTTTGCTTTTGCATCTGCTAGTAATTGAGCATCTACAGGTTCTGTCTTAATACGGTTAATTTCTTTTAAAGCTTCGACTACAGCACTATCTGTAACCATAGCTCTTACTTTAGCAGTTGCCGTAAAACGACCAGCTCCATATCTATTAGCTCTTAAGCTAGAGTATGCACCATAAGTATATCCATGTTCTTCACGAAGGTTTTTAAATAAATAACCTTCGCCACCACCACCTAAAATATTGTTTGTGATTAAAGCTGCATGATAGTCTTCATCATTCATCTTTAAATCAACATTATTCATAATAGTAATGCTAGATTGTGATGCACTTGGTAAATCCACAAAATTAATTTGCGTGTATTGTGCATTAGGATTTACATTAGGAAGTGTTGCAGATACATCTACAGACTTTTCCCATTTAGAAAAACGTTTTTCTATTTGCTTCTTAACAGCTTTAAATTCAACATCACCAATAACTACTAAATATGCATTATTCGGATTAAAGTATTTTTCGTAAAAAGCTAATGCATCACCAAAAGAAACATTATTAATGGTCTCTTCAGTAGTAAACTCACCATAAGGATGTTTAGTTCCGTATGCTAAAGCATCACCTACACGACCACTAATAGCATCGATACTTTTTTCGCCTTGTTTTAGGTTTTCAATAAGCTTCGTTTTTTCTTTTTCAAACTCTTCTTCAGTTAATAAAGGATTAATAGCTGCATCTGCCATTAACTCTAAAATACGATCAGAATATTTAGATAAAGAACTTGCATAACCACCACTAAATCCAAAGCTTAAACGTGCTCCTAAAAAGTCTATCTCTTCATTAAAGTCATCTTTAGAAATAGAAGTTGTTCCATTTCCTAACATACTACCGAGTAAACTTTCTAAACCAGCTTTATCACCAGAAGCAATAGGGTTATTATCTAAACGTAAAGAGTAAGAAACTCTTGGTAATTTATGATTTTCAACAACCAATACTTTTAAACCATTCTTTAATTCAAATTCACTTGGAGTTTTTAAACTAATTTCTGGCTCAGGACCAGCTTTTGGTTGTTTTGATCTATCTATTTGAGCATTAACACCTAATGTTATAAAAAACAATAAGGCAAATGCAGTTAATTTTGTTTTCATTATATAAGTCGTTTTCATCTTATTGATCATCTTTTTTTGGTAAATATTCTATTTCAACACGCTGATTTTTACTTAAATATTTTTTAGCTACAGCTTGAATTTCTTCTCTTGTAATTGATCTGTAAATCTCAATTTCTTTATTGATTAAATTTACATCTCCTTTTAACAAATAATTTGTTGCTAAAGATTCTGCGATACCAACAATACTAGCATTAGCGTTTACAAATTGATTCTCAAATTGATTAATTAATTTTTGATAATCGCGTTCTGCAATTAATTCACCTTGCATTTTAACAATCTCTTCGTCAATTTCTTCTAAAATAGTATCTAAAGAAGTTTCACCAGAAGGGATAGCGAAAATTGTAAATATATTATAATCCATCTGTGGAATATTTACAGCTTGTAATTGCAATGCTTGTTTTTGCTCATCAACTATTTTCTTATACAACACCGAACTTTTACCTCCACTTAAGTATGATGAAATCATATCTAAAACATAAGCATCTCTACTCGCAAAACCTGGAGTTCTGTAGGTAGCTAGAATTGCAGGAATTTGAATGTTTTCGTCAAAAGCTTGAGCTTTTATAGTTTCTGTAATAGGTTC
Source organism: Winogradskyella thalassocola (assembly GCF_900099995.1). Lineage (GTDB taxonomy): Bacteria > Bacteroidota > Bacteroidia > Flavobacteriales > Flavobacteriaceae > Winogradskyella > Winogradskyella thalassocola. The sequence continues at coordinate 823,296 of NZ_FNCZ01000001.1, read as the reverse complement.
TTCTTTCGGAAAGTTCCTTACCACTTCTGGTCTAGGCTTTACTTCACTGAAATAAGCAGCAACCAATTTTTTAGTTTTAGCCATATCAATATCTCCAGCAATAACTAAAACTGCATTATTTGGACCATAATATTTATCAAAATAAGCATTAAACTCTTCTAACGTTGCAGCATCTAAATGCTCCATGTACCCAATATTTGGATCTTTATAAGGGTGAACTTTAAAAAGGTTTGAACCTAAAGCTTCAAATAAACCTCCGTAAGGTGAACCAGAACGTTGACGTTTTTCTTCTTTAACGACTTCGTTTTGAGTATCTACACCAACTTGATCAATTACAGGGTGTAACATACGCTCAGACTCTAACCATAAAGCCAATTCTAATTTATTAGAAGGAAAAACTTCAAAGTAATAAGTTCTATCTTGAGATGTATTGGCATTAAATGTACCTCCGTTTGCAGGTATAATTTTCATGAATTCTCCACGACCAATGTTCTCTGACCCTTCAAACAATAAATGTTCAAAAAAGTGCGCAAATCCTGTTCGTTCTCTATCTCCATCTTTTCCACCAACGTTATACATTACCGATGTAGAAACAACTGGTGCCGTGTTATCTTGATGTAAAATTACATGTAATCCATTGTCTAAATCAAACTCTTCGAATTCTACTTGTTGTGCTGTTGACATATATCCAACCGACAACAAAAGAGCTAGAGTAAATAAGCCTTTTTTCATTATTAAATGTGTTTTAAATTTAAATTGTTTACGTGTTTGTCTTCACTAAATGTATTTTGTTACAAACTAGCCCAACAAAAATAAACAATGATTTCTCCTTTTAACATAATAAAGTGTGAAAATTCCCCTATATCTGGCTATCAATTTTAACGAACTTCCCTAAACTATCAATTATTTAAAACAAAACAGGTCTAAAACCCTTAAAACACTTGCCTATTAATAATTTAGACGTATATTTGCATCCGCTTTCTGAGAAGAAAGCATTTTAATTAACAAACAAATTAATAAAAACGTTACGCTATGTACGCAATTGTAGAGATAGCAGGGCATCAATTTAAAGTTGAAAAAGACCAAAGAGTTTTTGTGAACCGTTTAGCAACAGAAGAAGGTGAGAAAGTAGATTTCGACAACGTTCTTTTAATTGGTGATGGTAGCAATATTACTCTAGGCGCCCCAGCTATAGACGGAGCACTAGTAGGTGCAAAAGTCTTAAGACACCTTAAGGGTGACAAAGTAATCGTCTTCAAAAAGAAAAGACGTAAAGGTTACCGTGTAAAAAACGGGCACAGACAATCTTTAACTGAAATCGTAATTGAAGGTATTACTGCTTCTGGAGCTAAAAAAGCTGCTCCAAAGAAAGAAGTTAAAAAAGCTGAACCAAAAGTAGAAGCAAAAGCTGCTCCTAAAAAAGCAACTGGAAAAGCTGACGATTTAAAGAAAATCGAAGGTGCTGGACCAAAAGCTGCAGAAGCATTAGTTGCTGCTGGTTTTGAAACTTTTGAAAAAGTGGCAAATGCGAAGCCAGAAGAATTAAGCACTGTGCTTAGTGAAGCTAGCTCAAGATTAGCACACATCGTTACTGATACTTGGCCAAAGCAAGCTAAATTAGCTGCAGATGGTAAGTGGGACGAGTTAAAAGAATTACAAGACAGATTAGACGGTGGAATTGAAAAGTAATTTTCAATTGCATTAATATTAACAAAATAAAACCTTAAGATCATGGCTCATAAAAAAGGAGTTGGTAGTTCGAAGAATGGTAGAGAATCAGAATCAAAACGTTTAGGCGTTAAGATATTTGGTGGACAAGCTGCTATTGCTGGTAACATTATCATAAGACAACGTGGAAACACACACCATCCAGGTGAAAACGTTTACCAAGGAAAAGATCATACTTTACATGCTAGAGTTGACGGCCTAGTAAAATTTACTAAGAAAAAAGACAATAAGTCTTATGTTTCTATCGAAGCTTTTGAAGCTTAAGAAATAAATTTCTTATCAAATTATTAAAACCCTTTCTATTTATAGAGAGGGTTTTTTATTTTTTGTCATTCTGAGCCATGCGAAGAATCTCATAGTTACATACTATTATATATCGAATAAAGATGCTTCACTTCGCTCAGAATGACATCCTATTATATAATCTCCATCTTTTTTAGGAGGAAACTCGCATTCATATTTTGACAAACACCTTGTTTCAATTTATAATCGAAAAAGAGTTCATCGTTTATGATCTCGGCATCGAAGTAATAGTTTTTTACAGCTTCTAACTCGGTTTCAATTTCAGTAAGACTTAAATCGTGTGTTGCAATGATTCCTGTGGCATGTTGTTTTACAAGTTTCTCAACAAATTTTCGAGAGCCAATCGCTTTATCTGTACTGTTGGTTCCTTTTAGAATTTCATCTAAAATGACGAAGTAATTTTTATCATTTTCTATCGTATCCACCACAAATTTTAATCTCGTAAGCTCACTAAAGAAGTATGAACTATCATCTGTTAAGGAATCCGTAGTTCGCATACTAGTAATTAACTTAATAGGCTTATATTTACTTTGTTTAGCACAAATAGGTAATCCAACATTAGCCATTACAATATGAAGCGCTACAGTTCTTAAAAACGTGCTTTTTCCGGCCATGTTAGCTCCTGTAACTATAAAGAATTGCTCTTTTTTCAATACTAAATCGCTATCAACTCGTTTTTCAGGATTTAATAATGGATGACCTAGGCCTTCGGCTAAAATCGTAACAGGTTCATCGGTTAAAGTCGGATAGGTAAAATTCTGATGGTTAAAGGCATAATTTCCAAAACTATTAAACGCATCAAAAAAGGTAACGACTTCAAACCAGTCGTCCACTTTATCGGCATATTGGGTAATCCACTTTTCTACATTATAACTATTTCTTATATCTAACAGTAGATAACCGTTACCCAAAACCAATGAAATGAGATTATTTCTGTTATCCAGAGCATCTAGAGTTTTTGAGAACTTTGAAAATATTTCAGATGCCTTCTGGTCTTCGGACTGAATTAGTTTTTGTTTCGACTTTAATAATTCAGATTTAAACTCTGTTGTTTCAATAGCCTCTAAAAGCAACGCATATTGCCTAAACGTATCTTTTGCTCGTCCTGTATGTAGTGCAAGGGTATCTATTTTTTTCCAATATACTCCAGTAATTCCAAGTCCCACTAATAACCAATAGCCAATAGTAGTAATTGGAATAATTTCCATAATTCCCAATCCTAAGATCACCAACGACACAATACTAAAACCGATAGTTAGTGCATACTGCGTTTTTCCTAAAAATGGTTTATAATCTCTTAACCATTTAATAATGGAAGCTGCTGAATGTTCTATTTCCACACCTTGTGCAACTGCCGAATAATTTTGTCTCCATTTTGGTAATGCCGCTATTTCCTTTATGGCTTGCTGGCGATCTTCAATATGAGTAATATCGTTGGACAGCAAGTTTTCGGTTAACTTTTGAGTACCTTCCCTTATGGCTGTTCTATTTATAAACTGAAAGAACGACCCTTTCCCGAATAAATCAATATCCAAACTAAAAAAATGCTTAGGGTTTTGAAATTCTGACCCATCTAATCTATCATGAAAATCTCCTTTTGCAATATTTAATTCGTCTTCATTGATAGTAATTAGTCGTTTGTGCAAATTTCTTTTCGATTTTAAATCTGTATAACGAGACAATAAAAAAAGAAAACTTGCCATTCCAACCACTCCAATACCTAAAGCAACTTGCCAGTTTTTATAGGTTAAATAGATTCCTATTCCTGTAAGCACAAAAACAGCAAGACGTATAATACTCAACAAGCTTAGTTGTTTAAATATACGTTTAGAGGCCGTTTGATTATCATCTAATTGTTCAGAGTAAAAAGTATTTGGATTTTGCATGATGCTATATTAAATGGGAAATATAAGAAAAGTAAAAATCCCAAGTCATAATTAGGCTTGGGATTTATATATCATTTAACGTCTTCCTTTAGGAAGGCTGTAATCGGTTTAACCTTTTAGCGTCGCTGATAAATACTCACGATTCATACGTGCAATATTTTCTAGAGAAATTCCTTTAGGACATTCTACTTCACAAGCTCCTGTATTTGTACAGTTACCAAAACCTTCTAAGTCCATTTGTGCTACCATATTTTGAACACGGTCTGCCGCTTCTACTTGTCCTTGTGGTAATAACGCATATTGCGATACTTTTGCACCAACAAATAGCATGGCCGAAGAATTTTTACAACTTGCTACACAAGCACCACAACCAATACAAGTTGCTGCATCCATAGCTTCATCTGCTGCATGTTTAGAAATAGGAATACTGTTGGCATCTTGCGTGTTACCAGACGTGTTTACAGAAATATAACCACCTGCTTGTTGAATACGCTCAAAAGCCATTCTATCTACTACTAAATCTTTAATTACTGGAAAAGCTGCTGCTCTAAATGGCTCAATAGTAATTGTATCACCATCATTAAACATTCGCATGTGTAACTGGCATGTGGTTACCCCTCTATCTGGTCCATGTGCTTCACCATTAATGTACATAGAGCACATACCGCAAATTCCTTCACGACAATCATGATCAAATGCAACAGGCTCTTCACCAGAGTTTACTAATTGTTCGTTCAAAACATCCATCATTTCTAAGAAAGACATGTGCTCTGAAATATCAGTAACTTTGTAATCGACCATTTGACCCTTAGCTTTTGAGTCTTTTTGTCTCCAAATTTTAAGTGTTAAATTCATATCGTCTTTCTTATTTGTATGAACGTTGTTTTAGTTCAATATCTTTAAATTCTAATTCTTCTTTATGTAAAACAGCATCTCCAGGCTCTCCTTTATATTCCCAAGCAGCCACAAAGGCAAAATCTTCATCATTACGCTTCGCTTCACCTTTTTGAGGGCCATCTAATTCTGCAGATTCTTCTCTAAAGTGTCCACCACAAGATTCTTCTCTCATTAAAGCATCTTTAGCAAACAACTCTCCTAATTCTAAGAAATCGGCAACACGCCCTGCTTTTTCTAGCTCTGGATTCATTTCATTTGCCGTTCCTGGTATATAAATGTCTTTCCAAAATTCTGCTCTAATGGCTTTAATTTCTGCCATCGCCTCTGTTAATCCTTCTGCGTTTCTAGACATCCCGACCTTATCCCACATTATTTTCCCTAATTTCTTATGGAAATAATCTACAGATTTTGTACCCTTATTGTTCATAAAGAAATCTATTCTCTCTGTCACCTCTTTTTCAGCCTCATCAAATTCTTTAGAATCCGTTGGAATTTTTCCGGTACGAATATCAGCAGATAAATAATCACCTATTGTATATGGCAATACAAAATAACCATCAGCTAAACCTTGCATTAAGGCAGAAGCCCCAAGTCTGTTAGCACCGTGATCAGAGAAATTAGCTTCCCCAATACAGTAACAACCAGGAATAGTTGTCATTAAGTTATAATCTACCCAAACACCTCCCATGGTATAATGTACCGCTGGATAAATCATCATTGGTGTTTCGTATGGATTCTGATCAATGATCTTCTCATACATTTGGAATAAGTTTCCGTATTTAGCTTCTACAATAGCCTGACCAAGTTCTTTGATTTTTGCCGGACTAGGATTTTCTATGTTATGAATCTTAGCTTGTTCTTTCCCGTAGCGCTCAAAAGCCGAAGCAAAATCTAAATAAACCGCTTCACCAGTTGCATTAACGCCATAACCAGCATCACAACGTTCTTTTGCTGCTCTCGATGCAACATCACGAGGTACTAAGTTACCAAATGCCGGATAACGTCTTTCTAAGTAATAATCGCGTTCATCTTCTGACAATTCAGTTGGCTTTTTACGACCTTCTCTAATTGCCATTACATCTTCCATGTTTTTAGGAACCCAAATACGACCATCATTACGTAATGACTCTGACATTAAAGTCAATTTCGATTGGTAATCTCCAGAACGTGGTATACATGTTGGGTGAATTTGTGTATAACAAGGATTTGCGAAATACGCTCCTTTTTTATGAATTTTCCAAGCTGCAGTTGCGTTAGAGCCCATAGCGTTTGTTGATAAGAAATAAACATTTCCGTATCCACCAGAACCAACAACAACAGCATGCGCTGAATGTCTTTCTATTTCTCCTGTAATTAAATTACGAGCAATAATCCCACGTGCTTTTCCGTCGACAATAACAACGTCTAGCATTTCGTGACGGTTAAACATTTCTATCTTACCGCGAGCAATTTGTCTATTCATTGCTGAATAGGCTCCTAATAACAATTGCTGACCTGTTTGTCCTTTAGCGTAAAATGTTCTAGAAACTAAAACACCACCAAATGAACGATTGTCTAATAATCCACCATAATCACGTGCAAAAGGAACACCTTGAGCCACACATTGGTCAATGATATTAGCAGATACCTCAGCTAAACGATAAACATTAGCCTCACGAGAGCGATAATCACCACCTTTTACGGTATCGTAAAATAATCTATATGTAGAATCACCATCACCTTGGTAATTTTTTGCTGCATTAATACCACCTTGAGCAGCAATGGAGTGTGCTCTACGTGGTGAATCTTGGTAAGCAAATGCTTTTACATTATAGCCTAACTCTGCTAAAGTTGCAGCAGCAGAACCACCTGCAAGTCCTGTTCCAACTACAATAACATCAATATGACGTTTGTTGGCAGGATTTACTAAATCGATGTGATTTTTATAATCTGTCCATTTATCTTTAATTGGACCCTTTGGTACTTTTGAATCTAAAGCCATATTAGATATGTTTTTTAGTGATTAAAGTGATGAAACAATGCAATAAAAATGAATCCTACTGGAATAATAATTGCGTACGCTTTTCCGAATCCTTTTAATCCCTTTGTGTATTTATTATTTGCTCCAACCGATTGAAATGCAGAATCAAAACCGTGTAATAGGTGAAGTGCTAAAAACACAAAACCAACACAGTAAAGTGCAACGCGCCAAATAGGAACAAATTTTTCTTGTAATTCATGGAAGTATCTAAATTCACCATTGTGCATTCCAGACATATCGCCAACAATATACTTTGTATTAATTTCCGGAATCCAAAAATCAATAAAGTGAATAACTAAGAATGCTAGGATAAAACCTCCACTCCAAATCATGTTTCTACTCATCCAAGTAGAATTGGCAGCACCATTATTTTTAGCGTATTTAACACCATTTGCTTTGTTGTTTTTGATTTCCAATACAAACCCCATTACAAAGTGAAAAATAACACCAATTATTAAAATAGGTTGAATGACATATTGAATCACCCAAAATGTCCCCATAAAGTGAGATACTTCATTAAAAGTATCCGGACTTAATACAGATAGTAAGTTGATTGCAAAATGTTGTAATACAAAAATCATTAGGAAGAATGCCGAAAGTGCCATGGCAAATTTTCTTCCAATCGACGAATTTAGAATTCCGCTCATTGTAGTTCTAATTTATTTAGTCCAACAAAGATACAGCGCAATTAACTTTTTCCCAACTGCGATGATTGATTATTAATTTATTTAGAATGAATTTAAGTAGGTCCTAATCTACTTTATTTCAAGGGTTGTATTCACATTATCAATCTGAATCTTATAACTACCTCTTGGTAAATAGACTTTTTTGTTACCTGTTTCTTTAAAATGAATGTCCTTATTTTCTTTCATTAAAGCTTTCTTTCCTTTATCTGTTAGCTCTAAATTGTAATTTACGTAGTTAAAACCCTTAGTCACATCCAAAGAAATACTATTTAATTCAGTACCATTTTCAGATCGTATTTTTAAGGTTTTATTCCCTGAAGAATTACTGTAAAATTGAATAGTCACCTCTGGTTCAAAAGCATTAGACCAAGCACTCCAAGAGCTTCCCCAACGCCCCGAATATCTTACAGACTCTACATCCATAAATGTAATCGAATTAGCAGTACTGCTTGTATTTATAACTTGTAGCGCTTCAATATTGGCCTTGTAAATACTACGTCCATGTGTACCTAATATTAAGTCTTTAGCTTCAGGTTGAATCACAATATCATGAATAGCCACATTTGGAATGCCGTTTGAAAACACGTCCCAAGAAGTTCCCATATCAAAAGACACATAAGCTCCATTATCCGTTCCTAAATACAATAGGTTTTCGTTTGAAGGATCCTCCTTGATCACATTAACTGGCGACGCCGGAATCGTTGTTCCAATATCTTTCCACGTTTCACCATAATCGTCACTCATGTAAGCATACACTTTAAAATCGTCCCAACGATACCCATTTAGGGTCACATAAATGCGTTCTTTTTTGTGTTGTGACGCAATAACGCGACTTACCCATAAATCGTTTGGAAATGTGTTTGAAATTATTGACCAGCTTCCACCTGCATCTTTAGTCATACTTACCACTCCATCGTCACTTCCTGTATAAATTAATCCAAATTGAAATGGACTTTCACTTATAGAAGATAATGTTCCATAGGCCACATTTCCTTTTTTTCCACCATTAGTTAAATCCCCACTTATCGCTACGAAATCATCTCCTTTATTCATAGAACGCATCAATTTGTTACCACCTAAATACAAAATATCCTGGTTGTGAGAAGATAATAATATTGGGGTTTGCCAGTTAAAGCGGTATGGAGTTTCCCCTAGAGTATGTTTAGGTTGAATGTATTTTTGTTCACCCGTTTCACGATTAATTCTAAAATAATTTCCAAATTGATAACCTGTATAGACAATATTTGCATCACGACTATCAATCTGAATTTGCATACCATCTCCACCCATTAACTCTTCCCATGGATATTGACCACTTTGGTGCCAAGCTTTATTTTCTCGTGCATTACTAGCACCAACCCAAACACCATTATCTTGAAGTCCACCATAAATATTATATGGTGTTTCATTATCCGCATTTATAGCATAAAACTGACCAACAGCTACAGAATTTAACTTTGTCCAACTTTCACCATCATCGTAACTCATATTTAACCCACCATCATTACCATTAATTAAATGGCCTTTCATTTTAGGATTTACCCATAAGGCCTGATGATCTGCATGTACATTTTCGCGACTAATAGACGTAAATGTCTTGCCGGCATCTTTCGACTTTAATAATGGCACTCCTAAAATGTAAATTCCGTTTTTATCTTGCGTATCCACTCTAATTTCTCCAAAATAATAGCCATAACTGTAATACAAACCGTCAATGTAGTCGTCATGCGTTTTCTTCCAAGATTTACCACCATTTATACTTTTATAAACCTCTGCTCCAACTACTGGAGTGTCGAACAACATCGCATTAGCATCTTCTAAATAATGTGCCAAATCTATAGGCTTTACAGAACCACTACTTACCAATTGTTTGATGTTAGAGGCACGATGTTTTTCATGAAATCCATTCGTCTTTAAGTATTCATTCAATTTTTTGTCTTCAAGTTTCATAAACGCATCAACACTCATGGTTTTGAAATCCTCTTTTGTTAATCCAGAAACGTCTCTACTTTTAGCTTCTTCTGGTCTATGGAATTGACTATCGTGCAAGGCATAAATTGTATGTTCATCAAACACGGCAATACCAATCCTACCAACTCCATCACCTATTGGAAAACCACTATTTTTAGTTGAAACCTTTTCCCAAGTATCACCTCCATTCATACTTTTAAATATCGCAGAATTATTACCGCTTCCTGTAAAATTCCAGGCTTTTCGATCTCTAGTCCAAGATGTTGCAAAGAGCACTTCAAAATTATCTGGCGCATGTTGCACATCAATAATGCCGCTCATAGCATCAACAAATAAGGTTTGTTTCCATGTTTTCCCACCGTCTACTGTTTTGTAAATTCCGCGTTCTTCATTGGAAGAATACAAGTGACCTGTAGCTCCAACGATTACCTCATCCGGATTGTTAGGATTAATAAGAATACGTCCAATATGATGCGAATCCGACAAACCAACATGCTCCCAAGTTTTGCCGTTATCATTAGATTTTAACACTCCAATGCCCGAATAACTAGAGCGTGAACTATTATTTTCACCTGTGCCAACCCAAATGGTTCTGCTTTTCCAATCCACTGCTATATCTCCTATATTCTGTGTTGCAGCATTATCAAAGATTGACGTAAACGTTGTACCGTTATTTACCGTGTGCCAAACACCACCAGAAGCATAACCTACATAAAATTCTGAAGGAGTATCCGGGTTTACATCCACATCTACCACTCTACCACTCATAACTGTGGGTCCTATATTTTTAAACGGCACATTTTTAACCAATGACGTTTCTGCCATTTTTTGTTTTTGCACCAAAGCTTTAGCGGTAATTTCTGCAGAAGTTGCCTGTTGCTGAGCGAAGGCAAAAAACGAGCTTATAAAAAGAGTAAACGATAAGAATTTTAACTTATACATAGTGGTTGGTTTGTTAACGCTATGAAATATTCATAACTATATTTTGATACCTGAGGGAATGATTATATGGACGCACCATATGATCATTGAAAAACAATAAATATAAACACATAAAATTACGCTTTTCAGAATGAAACTTCATAAAAGTGTCTTAATTTTTAATAGATTATAGCTTTGGACTTTTGCCTACAGTATTAGTTTCACTACTTTTGATATTGAACTGAAATCACAACATTTCACACGCATACATAGAATTTATTTCGACTGCACTTAGTGTGATAACATTTAAAATTTTACTCTCATGAAATACGATTTAATAGATAATCAACTATTTATAAAAAACCGTAAAAACTTTATGGCTCAAATGAAGTCAAGTAGTTTAGCTGTTTTTAACTCTAACGATATTTATCCTATAAGTGCAGATAGCACGCTTCCTTTTGCACAACACAGAGATATATTTTATTTAAGTGGAGTGGACCAAGAAGAAAGTATTTTGGTATTATTTCCAGATTGTCCTAAGGAAAAGCATCGCGAGATTCTCTTCTTAAAAGAAACGAATGAACACATTGCTGTTTGGGAAGGCGAAAAACTTACTAAAGAAAAAGCATTTGAAACTTCTGGAATCAAAACTGTGTATTGGTTACAAGACATGGAAAAGGTGCTATTTGAATTAATGACACAATGCGACACGGTTTACATTAACACTAACGAACATTATAGAGCCAATGTAGAAACCGAAACACGTGAAGACCGTTTTACAAAATGGCTATTAAACAAATATCCTGCACATGGTGTTGCCAAAAGCAATCCTATTTTACAGCGTTTGCGTTCTGTAAAAGATCAAATAGAATTAGATTTAATTCAACAAGCCTGCAATATTACAGAAAAAGGATTTAGACGCGTTTTAAAGTTTACGAAGCCTGGTATTTATGAATACAACTTGGAAGCCGAGTTTATGCACGAGTTCCTTAATAACCGTTCTAAAGGATTTTCATACACTCCAATTATCGGCTCAGGAAACAATGCCAACGTCTTACATTATATTGAAAATAACCAACCTTGTAAAGCTGGCGATTTAATATTGATTGATGCTGGTGCAGAATACGCTAATTATGCTAGTGATATGACGCGTACCATTCCGGTTTCAGGAAAATTTAATGACCGACAAAAAGACGTTTATAATGCTGTAAATCGCGTTAAAAATGAAGCTACAAAAATGCTCGTTCCTGGTACATTATGGGAACAATATCATGTTGAAGTTGGAAAACTAATGACGTCAGAACTTTTAGACTTAGGCTTATTAGACAAAGCAGATGTACAAAATGAAAATAAAGACTGGCCTGCTTACAAAAAGTATTTTATGCATGGTACATCTCACCACATGGGATTAGACACGCATGATTATGGGATTTTAACCGAGCCGATGAAGGCTAATATGGTCTTTACTGTTGAACCTGGAATTTACATTCCTGATGAAGGTTTTGGAATACGTTTAGAAGATGATGTGGTCATTCAGAATTCAGGAGAACCGTTTAATTTGATGCGCAATATTCCTATTGAAGTTGAAGAGATTGAGGATATCATGAATTCTTAATTTTAAAATATCTTTAAATACTAAAAACTTGCAAGCTCATTATGTAGCTTGCAAGTTTTTTGATTACTACTAATTTCTAAATTAAACGGTATGAAATTGACTAAAGAACGTCTTTATATAATACTATCATTTTTTTCGATTTACGTCATTTGGGGCTCCACATATCTGTTGAACAAAATTTTAGTTAGTCAATTAGCTCCATTATACGCTGCTTCTATTCGATTTATTACAGCAAGTATTTTGATTTTTACTATTGCCAAATTTTTAAAAATTCCTTTAAAAATTACAAAGCGACAATTACGAAACACAGCAATTGCTGGTTTTTTGTTTTTAACGATCGGAAATGGTTTAGTCGTTTGGGCATTAAAGTCTGTTGATAGCGGTTTTGCTGCTTTAGAAATTTCTGCGCAACCCTTGGTCGTATTAATTCTATTGCGAATTTTAGAAGGTAAAAAAATACAACCCATGTCTGTATTAGGTGTTGTAATTGGTTGTATCGGTATTTATTTATTAGTCAGCCAACGTGAAATGATTGGACAAGAAGGCATGGTTACCGGAATGATTATGATTTTTATATGCATGCTAAGTTGGGCCTATTGTAGTCTTTTTGTTTCAAAAGCCGACTTACCTTCAAACTTTTTTGTGAATACAGGCTACCAAATGTTATTTGGAGGTGCCCTATTATTAATCGGCAGCCTTATTGTTGGCGAAGAACGACTCCCTTTTTCGAGCTGGAATACCGAAATCATCAACTCTATGGGAATGCTTATTATTTTCGGAAGCATTGTTGCTTTTACGGCGTTTAACTACTTATTAAGCAAGGTGTCTCCAGAAAAAGTAGCGACCTCAACGTATGTAAACCCTATTGTAGCCTTAATTTTAGGATGGTATTTTTTAGACGAAACCTTTTCAGCACAATCTATAATTGCCGCGGCTGTTTTACTTACAGGAGTGTATTTTATTAACACCAAAAAGACCATTACGCTTTTTAAACGCTTCAAAAAAGAAATTTAAGCGACTAGAACTAGACTAGAACTAAATACATAATGATTGACTTTATTTCATTATAAAACGTCAAATTTCTAATACGGTTTAGCATTCAAAAATAAACAAGCGTTCCAAAGCCACTTTAGGAGCTAAGTTCTCAGCGTGCCAAGAAAATGTTGTTTTTGCAGGTTTTTCCCAAACACATTTAAAATCTTCTGGCGAATTATACTCACTAATAAATACTTGGTGACCCGCTTTGCTTTGTTGCCTGCACCATTCCCAGAATTTCTCATGATCAAAACCGTCTCGATACTTCGTCGTAGATTCATAAGGTGGATCGCAATAGATGATGCTTTGTTTTGGAATTTCTAATTCGGTATACGATTTACAAGACAAAATAACACCTTCTAAGTTTGGGACTTGCTTCGTAATATTACGATAGTGTTCACCCCAATAATCGCGTTTACCTTCCTTATCGCGCCTGTACCCCGCAAACCATTTTCCACCAAAAGAATTAAACCCAACATAACCCACTACATGTTTTGGGTATTGGTCTTGGTTATATTTTATATGTTTGTAATCTTTTTCTGTGACTAATTGTGGTGGATCCCAATTTTCATTCACCAAAGCTTGCCACATCGCCATAAGCTCTTGGTGCTGATCGTTGGCAATCCTATTACCATCAACCTTATCAATCATATTCATACCACCTGCAAAAGGCTCAAGATAAGCTTGGTTTTCTTTTCTGTCTTTCAGAATAATTGGCAGTAAATCTTTGGCAAAACGCGCCTTGCTCCCCATGTATTTCATTATCTAGCTGTCATTTTTTGTTGCACAAAAGACGAAATCACAAAGGCTAAAAAAGCGGGTAACACCCAGCCTAAACTTTGACTAGAAAACGGAATATAATTGGTAACCATTGCTAAATCTTCAGACGGACTAATAAAACCAATAACATCTGGAATACTAAAAAGAAACGTCACAAGAACTACTGTTCTAAACACTAATGGCGTTGCTATTTTTTCGGGCAATACATTCAATAAAATAAGTACAATCGTAATAGGATAGATAAATAATAGCAAAGGAATTGCAACAACTATAATGGAATTAAAATCTAACTGACCCATGGCAACTCCTAGAAGACTTGCTAAAACAGCCGTAATAACATAAACCGTTTGAGAATCGTTTACCAAGCCTTTAAAATAATCTGCCGTCCCAGCCACAATACCAATGGCCGTTGTAAAACAAGCTAGTGAAATTAGAACACTCAAAACGGTATTTCCAAATTCACCTAACGCCGAGATACTGATATCTCGTAATAAATTGGCACGTTGCATATCACTACTTAAATCTACATTAATATTAATTTCAGAACTATAATAAGCTCCCACAGAAATTAAACCTGCATAAATAACAAATAGAGCCAAACCTGCTATAAAACCTGATTTACGTATCAATGCCCGCTTAGAACTGTACGCCTCAACAGCCATGTTTTTAAAATTCAAGGAAATAATGATTACAGCGCCAACAACCACTGCTCCAATAGCGTCAAAAGTTTGATAGCCTTCTAGAATCCCTGTAGCAATAGGCGTTTCAAATTGAGAAATCCCTGTACTAAATTCAGAAGAAAATAAGCCAATACTAATTACTGCCAAAAGCATGATGACAATAAATGGCGTTAAAAATTTTCCGATAAGACTTAATATTTTTGAACGGTTAAGCACAAAAACTAACACAAGTAAAAAATAAATAGAGCTCGTTAATAAAGGAGAGGTTCCAAAAGCTGGAAAGATGGCAATTTCATGCGTTGCCGCAGCTGTTCTTGGAGACGGAATAGCCACCGCAATAACATAGATTAAAATACAATAAATTAAACTAAAGCTTGGGGATACTTTTTTACCAAAATCGAACAACGTCCCTTGAAGTCTGGCATGCGCGAGAATCCCAAGTATTGGAATTACCACAGCGGTAATCATAAAACCAATAGTTACCCAAATCCAATCGTCACCAGAGTTATACCCCAATAAAGGTGGCAACAGTAAATTACCTGCTCCAAAAAATAATGAGAACAATGCAAAACTGGTAATTAAAAGTTCTTTGCGTTTTATATCCACCTAGTTCGTTTTCTTAAGTTCTAAATCACCAAAATCGAAACTAAAATCAGTAATTGGCGCAATATAGCTCATGGTCGCTGAAACCGCTTCTCCTTTTTCGTTAAAGGTAAATTTCACGTAAACATCCGCATCATAACTTCTATCGTTCCATTTCGCCACAAAGGTAGTCGCATTTAACGGCAACAACTCACCAAACAATCTTAATGAACGCTTACTCTTTATAGTGTATCCTTTTTTTGAATCGTGAGAAATCATCACATCACCAAACCAATCATCTGTATAAGTCCCGATAATTTGTTCTGGTTTCGGTATTGATTTAAGGGTTTTTGCCTTTTCAACTTTTGCATACACCGCAGCTTTTGTACTGTCGTTATAAATAATATTATCGGCATTAGATTTGCCGTACTTCTCTAACCAATTTCGATTTTCATAACCGAGATAAGCATCTTTAATAGTGTTTGTGATGGTATTAAAAGCAGAACCATTCATTTGATTTGTTAACACCACAATTCCTAAATCTAAATCCGGGATCATAGTAAACTGTGTTACGGTTCCCAACAAACCACCTGTATGATACACTTGTTTAAAACCACCTTTAACATCGGCAACAAACCAACCTAATCCGTAGCCTTTAAAATTAGAATCATATGAATCATTTGGAGATACATTTAAAGGAGTTTGTAATTGCCAAAGCTCATGAAATTGTTTAGCACTTAATAAACGTTCACCATTTTGGGCAACCGCATCGTTCATTAAAAATTGAGCCCAAGTTAACATATCTTGAACATTACTTACAATTCCTCCTGCCGGATTAGCTGTTTCACTCCAATCATGTGGAATCTGAATTACCTTTCCTTCTGCCATAGTATGCGCATCAATGATATTCGATTTATCTGAAACACGATTATAAGATGCTTTACTACTTGTCATTCCAACTGGTTTCATAATCTTGGTTTCGATAAAGTCTTCCCAAGACAAACCACTCACCCGTTTTAAAACTTCACCTGCTATGATGAACATATTGTTGTTATATGCAAATTTGCTTCTAAATGAACTTTCAGGTTCTAAATATTTTACATTATTAATAATGTCGTTCACTGTAAAATCACTGCCTTCAGGAAAAAACATTAAATCTCCAGCACCTAATCCCATTCCACTGCGGTGTGTTACCAAATCTCTAACCGTAAATTCTTCAGTGACCCAAGCATCATGTAATTGAAATTCTGGAATATGTTTACGTACCTTATCATCCCAATTTAACTTCCCAGCATCAACCATCATCGCCAATGCAAAACACGTAAATCCTTTACTATTAGATGCGACACCAACTAACGTTTCATCGTTCATGTCTTTTTTATTGGTTAGCGAACGCATACCATGACCTTTAGCATAGACTATTTTTCCATCTTTATAAACACCAACAGAAATACCAGGGACATCAAAGGTTGTTAAAGTTTCCTTTATAAGTTTATCGAGTTGTTGCTCCTTAATTTGAGCATTTAATAAGAAAGCAGAACTCAATAGAACTATTGAAAAAAAGCGTTTTAAACCCATTAGATTTTTAATTTAATTTGAAAGATTTCAAAGATACTAAAATGTTATAATGATTAGTAGACAGTAATACCTTCAAAATTTATATTTGCAAACATGATTTTAAATTACAAAAATAGCAGCATTCATTATACGACGGAAGGAGAAGGAAATCCTATTGTATTACTTCACGGTTTTCTCGAAAGTGTTGCGATGTGGCAAGATTTAGTCACTGAGTTTTCTACAACTAATAATGTTATTTGTATTGATTTATTGGGGCATGGCGAAACAGACTGTATTGGCTATGTGCACACCATGGAAGCTATGGCAGAAGCGGTCTTGGCAGTTTTAGAACATTTAAATATTGAAAATGCGCATGTCGTTGGTCATTCCATGGGAGGTTACGTGGCCTTAGCCTTAGCGGAACAGAAACCGGAATTGTTTAAAGGTCTATGCTTAATGAACTCTACCTACGAAGCTGATGATAACGCTAGAAAGTTAATTAGAACACGTGCTTCTGAAATGGCACAGCAAAATTTTGAGGTTTTAGTAAAAATGTCTTTTGCTAATTTATTTGCTCCTGAAAGCAAAGTTAAACATGAAGCTGCTTACGACAAATCACTTCAATTAGCATTAAAGACACCGCTTCAAGGCTACATTGCTGCGCAAGAAGGCATGAAACTTAGACCAGATCGTTTTAATATTTTGAAAAACTTAAAATGCAAAAAAATAATTATTGCTGGCAGAAAGGATAGTTTAATTGATACGGATCAAATTATCGAAAAAATTAGAACTACAGATATTGATTTGGTAGAGTTTTCGGAAGGACATATGAGTTATATTGAAAATAAATCAGAATTATCTTACAATATTTTACATTTTGTCGAAAAATAATCCCTTTAAACGTTTTATTTTATTTTATTTTCTAAGTTTACCGTAGAGATTAAAAATAAATTGTAAACAAGCCCATTATGACACCTAACAAATTCTACTGTGATTTATTTGGCCATAATTATCAAATTACCAAAAAAGTCACCAACCACGTAAAGGAGTACACTTGTAAATGTTGTAAAAAACAATTGACAACAAACAGCAACGGAAAGCTCACAGAATTAACCGCTAAATATCAGGAGATTAATTCAGCTTTAGAACGCATTTACAACAACAAATCGATGCGTTTGAAGCAAAAAACACTCAGTTCATCGATTTGTTAATTGTTAACAACTTTTTAGCAACTAATTTTCTTATATTTAAAACCCCTATAGAAGTGATAATATCTCTAAGAAAACTAGTTAATGAAAAACATTTATTGCTCATTATTTGGTCACGATTATAAAGTGTCCAAAAATGTTACTTATCATGTTAAAGAATATAAGTGTAAAAATTGTAAAACAGAAATGACCATTGATGGAGATGGAAAATTTATTCCATTAACACCAAAATTCAAAGAAATTAATCGTGTACTCAATCGTGTACACAACAAGCGTTTAGAAAAAGGACAAAAGCTTTTTATGATTGATCTGTAAGCGCGTTCCAACCTTTAGCGATAATCTGAATTTTTTCATCAGCTCTTGTTACTAAGTGCATACCTCTGTCTTCTTCTGTCATATAACCAATAACTGTTAAATTTGGATTGCCTTTTATTTTTGGGAAATCTTCCTGAGAGATTGTCATTAACAACTCGTAATCCTCACCTCCATTCAACGCAATTGTAGTACTATCTATATTAAATTCCTCACAAGTAGAAATCACCTGAGGATCTAATGGTATCTTAGTTTCATAAAGATCTACACCAACTTTACTTTGTTTACATAAATGGATCACTTCAGAAGAAATTCCGTCACTAACATCTATCATACTCGTTGGTTTTACATCTAACTCCTTCAATAATTCCACTATATCTTTTCTAGCTTCAGGTTTTAACTGACGTTCAATGATGTATGTATACATTGATAAATCGGGCTGATTATTAGGATTCACTTTAAACACTTCCTTTTCGCGTTCTAGCACTTGCAGTCCCATAAAAGCTCCTCCAAGATCCCCCGTTATAACCAATAAGTCGTTTGGTTTTGCTCCTGATCTTAATACTTCGTTCCCTTTTTCAACTTCACCAATTGCTGTGACAGAAATAATTAAGCCCGAAGTTGAAGACGTCGTATCACCACCAACCACATCTACATTGTAAAATTTAGCTGCCATAGTAATACCAGCATACAATTCTTCCAATGCCTCTAATGGAAAACGATTAGACACCGCTATAGAAACCGTTACTTGTGTCGCCATAGCATTCATCGCATAGATATCTGAAAGGTTAACCACTATAGCCTTATAACCCAAATGTTTTAGAGGTGCATAACTCAAATCAAAATGGACGCCTTCTACCAATAAATCTGTAGAAACAACCACTTGTTTTTTACCAAAATTAAGAACTGCAGCATCATCACCAATACCTTTTACAGTTGATTTTTGAGTTATTTTAAAATGATCCGTTAAGTGTTCAATCAATTTAAATTCTCCTAATTCACTCAAAGGAGTACGCTGTGGGTTTTTATCTTCAATCATAATGCAAAAATATTATGCTTTTATGACATAGGAGTGTATTATCAACGATAATTATTAACCACATTTATTTCAGCACTAAAATTTCCTTAAATTGCTAAAAAAAATTATGAAATTTAATACTTGGGTTTTAATAGCTTCGGCTATGATAATGTTTTCCAATTGTTCTAATGAAGAAACTAACGAAAACCCATCGTCTGATGCACAATTTCCTTGTATTAATGGAATGGCTGGCAATTATCCATGTGGTGATTTTGATCTAATGAGTCATATTTCTGTTGAAGAATTAGGTGGTACAGGTGCTGAAGGCAATGATTCTTGGGGTTGGACAGACCCAGAAACAGGCAAAGAATACGCCTTAATTGGCACCACAACGAGCTCTGCTTTTGTGGACATCTCAGATGCTGCAAATCCTATTTTTTTAGGAAGACTACCAACTGCTACCGTAAATAGTTTGTGGCGCGATATAAAAGT
The DNA here is from genome assembly GCF_900099995.1 of Winogradskyella thalassocola. Classification (GTDB taxonomy): domain Bacteria; phylum Bacteroidota; class Bacteroidia; order Flavobacteriales; family Flavobacteriaceae; genus Winogradskyella; species Winogradskyella thalassocola. The sequence goes on along the minus strand of NZ_FNCZ01000001.1, from coordinate 803,605 downwards.
TTACAACAATCATGCGTTTATTGTAAGTGAAGCGCCTGGTCATGGTATGCAAGTTTTCGACTTAACACGATTAAGAAATGTCGAAAACCCACCAGAAACATTTACTACAGACGCTAACTATAATGCGTTTGGAAATGCACATAATATAGTCATCGATGAAGTTAGTGGTTTTGCTTATATCGTTGGATCCAATACGTTTGGTGGTGGCCCACATTTTGTAAATATTCAAAATCCAATAAATCCTACTTCAGCCGGAGGTTATGCAAGTGATTCTTATTCACACGACGCACAAGTCGTTACTTACAATGGTCCAGATTCAGATTATACCGGAAAAGAAATATTAATAGGCAGTAATGAAAATGAAATCGTTATTGTAGATGTAACTGATAAAAATGCTCCAACACAAATATCAACCATTGATTACAGCAATATCGGTTATACGCACCAAGGTTGGTTTACAGAAGATTTGACTTATTTTATTTTAGGTGATGAATTAGATGAAATTAATTTTGGATCCAACTCTAGAACATTAGTTTTCGATTTTACAGATTTAGACAATCCCACTTTTAAAATGGAATATTTAGGACCAACAGCCGCCATAGACCACAACGTTTATGTGGTTGGCAACACCTTATATATTGCTAATTATTCTGCAGGATTAAGAGCCGTTGATATTTCTAATATAGATTCTGGAGTTATGGTTGAAACAGGATATATTGATACATTTCCAGAAAACAACAACACAGCGTTTAACGGAGCTTGGAATATCTATCCCTTTTTTGATAGTGGAAATATTGTAGTCAGTGATATTGAAGGTGGTTTGTTTATCGTAAGACGAAAAGAATAACATGTACACCAAATCTTTTTCAGTTATAACCTGTGCTTTATTACTCTTCATGTTAAGTTGCAAAAGCGATGATGACGATATTAGGTCAACTCCCGACATAAATGTAAGCTTGATTAAAACCTTAGGAGGCACAAAAAATGACAGCGGACAATCCGTTGTTGCCACTTCAGATGGAGGTTACGCCATACTAGGCTTTACACAAAGTATGAATGGGGATATTACAGATAAAAACAACGAAAGTTTTGATTTTTGGGTGTTAAAATTTAACGCTCAAAATGAATTGCAATGGCAAAAAACGTTTGGTGGTTCTGCAGACGAACGCGGAAGTTCTATTATTCAAACGCAAGATGGAGGTTATGCTATTTTAGGTTTTAGTTTTAGCAATGATGGTGATGTTTCAAACAATCATGGCTCGCAAGATTATTGGCTAGTAAAACTAGATACCAATGGCAATTTAATTTGGCAAAAATCGTTTGGATTTCAAGGAGCAGATTCTGGAATTTCAGTTATTCAAACTAACGACCAAGGATATTTAATTTCAGGTATTTTAGATGTGACAGCTTCCGGAGGTGAGGGAAATTCTTCGAGAAGCACACAGCATCATGCTGGTGGAGATTATTGGGCTTTAAAACTAGACACCTCAGGAGCAATGGAATGGAGCCAATATTTTGGTGGAAATTTTACGGATACACCTCACGATGTTATTCAAACAGAAGATAACGGATTTATAATCGTTGGAAGTTCTGATAGTAACGATACCGATATTTCTAGCAACATCGGTACTTATGATTTTTGGGTGGTAAAAATTGCAGCTACTGGCAATTTGGTTTGGGAGAAATCGTACGGAGGCACTCAAATTGATGAAGCCAGAGCCATTGCAGCCACTAATGATGGTAATTATTTAATTGCCGGTGATACTAGAAGTAATGATATTGATATAGCATATAATAACGGGGCAGCAGATTTATGGCTAATTAAAATATCGCCAGAAGGCAACTTACTTTGGGAAAAAACCATCGGAGGCTCAAGTTTTGATGTGGCACGTTCTATTATTAAGTCTCAAGATAATGGTTTTATTTTAGCAGGAAGTTCGCGAAGTAATGATAGCGATGTCGCAACAAACAAAGGCCAAAACGATGCTTGGATTCTAAACATTGACAGCAATGCAAACTTACTTTGGGAAACCACAATTGGAGGCTCAAATATAGATTTTGCATATAGTGTCGCTCAACTAAACGATGGTTCTATTGTTGGGGTGGGAGACAGCACAAGCGACGATGGAGACATTATAGAAAATAAAGGATTTACAGATTTACTATTAATAAAAATTGATTAAAATATTATGAATTCGACGATTTTTAAACACTACGTATACTTTTTTAATATTAAAATTACAGCACTAGTATTACTAATAGGTTTAGGGTTTTCATCTTGTAGTGAAGATTTAGACGACAACCTTACCCCAACAATACAAATAACATTTAAATTTACACACCATTGGGATAATGAACCTGTGACTAACTCTAGTTTAAATATCTTACAGTTTACAAATGCAAATGGCGAACTTTTAAGCATAGAACGTCTTCGGTATATTATTTCTGGAATTAGATTTACAAACAGTGCTAATGAAAGTTTTCTTTTAGATAGCTACAATTTAGTTGACCTTACTAGCAATAAAGGTTTAAGTTATACTGTACAAACTGAAATTCCGGAAGACACATACAGTGTATCTTTCACTTTTGGCTTAAATAATGAAGATAACTCAGAAAATTATGTAGATCTAAATTCAGAATCTTTTAATGTTCCTGATATGATGGGAGGTGGTTATCATTATATGCAATTTGACGGAAAATTTATTAATACTAATTCTGAAGAACAAGGTTTTAATTACCACGCTATAAGAGCTGTTGATAATGCAGGAACGGACCCAACATCTCCGCAGGATACCTTTTTTACAGTGAACTTAGGAACTATTACAGTTTTAAACCGCACAGAAATAGAAGTAAAAATGAATATTGCCGAATGGTTTACAAACCCAAACCTTTGGGATTTAAATGAATTCAACCAAATGCTAATGCCAAATTCCGCAGCGCAAATAATGATATATGAAAATGGACAGAGCGTTTTTAGTTTGGGAGAGGTTACACAATAATTTAGATCCTTATGCGAATCAGGTCAATCTTAATAGTTTCATTTATATTCTCTTTTTTGAGCTGCTCAAACGAAGACATAACTTACGAACCTGTACCTCAACCTTTAGAAATTCCTCAAATATTTTCTGACAATATAATTGCTCCAGTAATTCCAAACGACAACCCACAAACGGCTGAAGGTGTTGCTTTAGGCAAAAAATTATTTTTTGATACTATTTTATCGTCCAACAATACACAAGCCTGTGCAAGTTGTCATTCACCACAAAACGCCTTTACAGACATAACTCCAACAAGCGTAGGAATTGATGGCATTTTTGGCACACGAAATTCTATGCCCTTATTTAATTTAGCTTGGAACTATAACGAACGATTTAATTGGGATGGCACTGCTCTAAGTTTAGAAAGACAAGCCGAAGAACCTGTAGAAAATCCAATAGAGCTTCATAGTAATTGGGACAATGTTATTTCGAGATTACAATTAGATTCTGAATATCCAGAACTTTTTAAATTAGCTTTTAAAACGTCGACCATAACAAAAGAATTAACTACGAAAGCGATTGCTCAATTTGAACGTACGTTAATTTCAGCAAATTCAAAATTCGATAGATATTCTTTAGGAGAAGCCACCTTAACACCTCAAGAGCTAAATGGATTAGACGTGTTTTTAAGAGAAGATAAAGGAGATTGTTTTCATTGTCATGGAAATCCTAATAACCCTTTATGGACAGATAATTTATTTCACAATAATGGTTTAGACAGTGCGTTTACAGATTTAGGTTTAGGAAGTACAACTGGAGATCCAAACGACAATGGCAAATTTAGATCACCCTCACTTCGTAATTTAGCCTACACAGCACCTTATATGCACGATGGCAGATTTAGCACACTAGATGAAGTAATAAATCACTATAGTGAAGGGCTTCAGAATTCTTCGACTATCGACCCTTTAATGAAACAAATTTCTCAAGGCGGAGTTCAATTATCGCAAGATGATAAAGCAGATCTTAAAGCGTTTTTACTCACACTATCAGACCCTTCTTTTATTAATAATTCTGAATTTCAAAATTAATTTTCCGACGAAATACATCAATTTTATGCATTTCATCGAAAAAGTAGGTATTTTAACATGATTTGGATTTGGTTTATTAAATTGCTCTACCCTAAGTCAATAAAAATGAAACCTAACTCTACTAAAGTACTACCATGTGCTGTTTTTGGCCATAACTATAAACGATCCAAAACCAATATTGATCATACTATTGAAATGACCTGTTCGCACTGCGATACAGTTGTAGTTACTGATCGTCATGGAAATTTTGAAACTATTACAGTTTCTAACTCTCAAATCGCAGATACATTACAAGAATTATATCGTCTTAATAGGCGCATTCCTAAGGCAAAAGTAGCGGTGTAATTACACATTCTTCTTGGTTTAACTTGAATAGCTAAACCCTATTAAACCATATGCTAATATAATGTTAGTACCTATGGTAAAACCCTTGTTATATCGTATATTTGCATTCTATTTAGAACAAATCTAGTTAAACGATATGATTAAAGTATCTGATCACGCAAAAAAGAAAGTCATAGAACTTATGACTGATGATGGTTACGACCCAAGCACAGACTACGTTAGAGTTGGTGTTAAGAGTGGAGGCTGTTCCGGTTTGTCATATGATTTAAAATTTGACAAAGAACAAGCTGCTGAAGATGATAAGGTATTTGAAGTCAATGATATTAAAATCATTGTTGACAAAAAGAGTTTTCTCTACCTTATTGGCACTACACTAGAATATTCTGGAGGCTTAAACGGAACAGGTTTCGTTTTCAACAACCCAAATGCCAACCGAACTTGCGGTTGCGGTGAATCTTTTTCACTATAAAAAATTAAAACACACATGTCAAAATATACAGAAGACGATCTTAGAGAAGAATTAAAAACCAAAGAATACGAATACGGTTTTTTCACAGATATAGAATCTGAAACATTTCCTATTGGTTTAAATGAAGACATCGTTCGCGCTATTTCAATGAAAAAAGAAGAGCCCGAATGGATGACAGAATGGCGATTAGACGCTTTTAAAATTTGGAAAGAAATGGCTGAGCCTGAATGGGCAAACGTGCGTTACAAAAAACCAGACTTTCAAGCAATTGCTTATTATTCTGCACCCGTTTCTGTAGATCCAAACAAGACTTTAGACGATGTAGATCCTGATCTTTTAGCAATGTATAAAAAGTTAGGGATTTCAGTAGATGAGCAAAAGAAAATGAATAACGTTGCCATGGATATCGTTGTTGATTCCGTTTCTGTAGCCACAACATTTAAAAAGACATTATCTGAAAAAGGTATCATTTTTATGAGTATTTCTGAAGCTATAAAAGAGCATCCAGAACTTGTAAGAAAGTATATTGGAACCATTGTCCCAACAAAAGACAACTTTTATGCGGCTTTAAATTCGGCAGTATTTAGTGATGGATCGTTCTGTTACATTCCAAAAGGCGTTAAATGCCCTATGGAATTGTCAACGTATTTTAGAATTAACCAAGGAGGAACAGGGCAATTTGAAAGAACGTTACTTATTGCAGATGAAGGCAGTTACGTCTCCTATTTAGAAGGCTGTACAGCACCAAGTAGAGATGAAAACCAATTACACGCAGCCGTTGTAGAACTAATTGCAATGGATGATGCCGAAATAAAATATTCTACTGTACAAAACTGGTACCCAGGAAATTCAGAAGGAAAAGGTGGTGTTTACAATTTTGTTACTAAGAGAGGTCTTTGTGAAAAAAACGCAAAAATCTCTTGGACACAAGTTGAAACTGGTTCTGCGGTAACTTGGAAATATCCTTCATGTATCTTAAAAGGTGACAATTCAGTAGGAGAATTTTATTCTATTGCGGTGACTAATAATTATCAGCAAGCAGATACTGGGACTAAAATGATTCACTTAGGTAAAAACACAAAGTCAACGATTATATCTAAAGGAATTTCAGCCGGTAAATCACAAAACTCGTATCGTGGATTGGTTCAGATTGGTGCGCGTGCGGATAATGCGCGTAACTTTTCTCAATGTGATAGTTTATTAATGGGAAATGAATGTGGTGCACATACTTTCCCTTACATAGAAGCTAAAAATAAAAGTGCCATGATTGAGCACGAAGCTACGACAAGTAAAATTGGAGAAGATCAAATTTTTTACTGCAACCAAAGAGGTATTGATACCGAAAAAGCAATTGCATTAATTGTAAATGGTTTTAGTAAAGAAGTCCTGAATAAATTACCAATGGAATTTGCTGTAGAAGCTCAAAAATTATTAGAGATTAGTTTAGAAGGTTCTGTAGGATAATGAATTCCTACGAAACCAGGAATATCAAACAAACGTTTAAAATTATATTTTCTATAAAATGAAAAAAACACTATTCATATTAACATTAGCTTTAGCATTAGTATCTTGTAAAGACTTCAAAGAAGGGGTTAAAGACGGTTATAATGATGCCAAAGCAGAAGCTGAAGCAACTCAAAAGGAAGGTGTAAAATTATATGCACTAGACGGAGGAACAGTGCAAGTAAATATGCTAGAAATTTTTTCTCAAGACACAACCTACCAAGGACAGTCTAAAACATTCGCTGATGCCTTTTATATTATTGAACACCCAAATGGCCGAATGCTTTGGGATGCTGGTTTAGCCGAAGGCCTAGTTGGTCAAGAGCCATTTACAACACCAAATGGTGCATTTACAGTCTCTCGTAAAGATTCTATAACCGCTCAACTTAAAGCATTGAATTTAACACCAAAGGATTTCGATTTTATTGCCTTATCGCACACACATTTTGACCATTCTGGTTCGGCTTCAAAATTTGCCGATGCTACTTGGTTAGTTCAAACTTCAGAATACGATTTTATTACGAGTGAAGAACAGAAAAAAGGAGATAACTATCCAGCCATTGCTGCTTTAACCAATGTTAAAAAACTAAACGGAGAGCATGATGTTTTTGGTGACGGAACAGTCGTCATTAAATCCATGCCAGGTCATACTCCTGGACATCAAGTTTTGTTCTTAAAATTAGAGAATGCCGGTAATGTATTACTTACAGGTGACTTATATCATTTTCAAGAAAACAGAGATACTAAAGGTGTCCCAAGTTTTAATTACGATGTAAATGCTACTTTAAAAAGTATGGACCTTTTTGAAGCGCTCGCAAAAGAGACGAATGCAGATGTTTATATTCAGCATAGCGCAGACGATTTTAACCGATTACCAAAATATCCTAAATTTTTAGACTAATGATAAGAAACACATTCGCAATACTAATGTGCCTTGCACTATTTGTTTCCTGTAAAAATGAAGAGAAACAAGATGTTAATCTCGAAGAAAATCGTGCAAAATCTTACGATCAAAACGATGGTCTTATAACCTTAAAAGGGGATTTTGTGTATTTCGCAGATGCGGCAGTTTTACAAACATCTTCAGAGATTTATGGTGTGGTAATCGACGAGAATATGCACAAGTTAGATGCGCAAACAAAGGCATTTAAAAAAGAAGATACAGATATGGTTCCTGTAACCGTAAGAGTTAAAAAGTTCGAAAAAAACAAAGACGAAGAAGGCTGGCAATACAGAGTAGAAATCAAAGAAATCTTAAAAGTAGAAGCACCAGACCCAAATAAAGAAGACGTTATAAAATTAGCAAATTAAAACTATGTTAAAGATCAATAATTTACACGCAAGTATAGAAGATAAAGCCATTTTAAAAGGTATTAATCTCGAAGTTAATGCAGGAGAAGTTCACGCTATAATGGGCCCAAATGGTTCAGGAAAAAGTACACTTGCTTCAGTAATTGCAGGTAAAGAAGAGTACGAAGTTACAGAAGGAAATATATTATTAGAAGGCGAAGACATCGAAGAATTAGCCGCTGAAGAACGTGCACATAAAGGTGTGTTTTTATCGTTTCAATATCCTGTAGAAATCCCAGGAGTTAGCGTAACTAACTTTATAAAAACGGCCATTAACGAAACGCGTAAAGCAAAAGGTTTAGGTGACATGCCAGCAAAAGATATGCTGAAAATGATCAGAGAAAAATCTGAACTTTTAGAAATTGATCGTAAATTTTTATCGCGTTCATTAAATCAAGGATTTTCTGGAGGAGAAAAGAAACGTAACGAAATCTTTCAAATGGCAATGTTAGAACCAAAATTAGCCATCTTAGATGAAACGGATTCTGGTTTAGATATTGACGCATTGCGTATTGTAGCCAATGGTGTAAATAAATTAAAATCTAAAGACAACGCTGTAATTGTTATTACGCATTACCAACGTTTATTAGATTATATCGTTCCAGATTTTGTACATGTGTTACTCAACGGAAAAATTGTAAAATCAGGAGGTAAAGAATTAGCACACGAGTTAGAAGCTAAAGGTTACGATTGGATTAAAGAAGAGGTTAACGCATAATTAGTAGGCAGTGGTCAGTCTTCAGTAAGCAGTAACTTACCTAGATGTGACTATTTGTAGCAAAAACATTAAACAAAGTATTAATTCTATAGTTACAGTTTGCTATTGAGCCAACTGAATACGGAAAGACTTAGTACTGAAGACCTAAAAAAATGAGTTTAAAAGAAAAATTAGTATCGTCATTTATGGCATTTGAGGACACGGTTGATGTGCACTCGTCAGTACACGATATTCGTACTGAAGCTATAAAGACTTTTGAAGCTGAAGGATTTCCTTCTAAGCGTCAAGAAGACTGGAAATATACATCGTTGAATTCTATTTTAAAACAGGATTATAGCGTGTTTCCTAAGCATGAAAATGACTTAGAATTTAAAGACGTAAAGAAATATTTTATTCATGATATTGATGCGTATAAAATCATCTTTATCGATGGAAAATACGCCTCTCATTTATCACAAACAACGCATGATGGTTTAGATGTTTGTTTAATGTCCGCAGCTTTAACCAAACCTAAATACAAAGTGATTATTGATAATTATTTCAATAAAATTGCGAAAAAAGATGGTTTATCTTCTTTGAATACAGCATTTTCTATGGAAGGTGCATACATCAATATTCCGAAGAATAAAGTCGTTGAAAAACCGATTCAAATCATTCATTTTTCAACAGGAAACGAAGCTGCAGTAATGTTGCAACCTCGTAATTTGATTGTTGTAAATGAAAATTCGCATGTTCAGATTATTGAGCGTCATCAGAGTTTAACAGATAACCCTGTTTTAACGAATAGTGTGACAGAGATTTTTGCAAACAAACGTGCGATTGTTGATTATTATAAAATTCAGAACGATAGACAAAGTGCGTCATTAATAGATAACACTTTTATTAATCAAAAGCAGGAAAGTTTAGCCAAAGTGCACACCTTTTCTTTCGGTGGAAAATTAATTAGAAACAACCTTGAGTTTTATCAAAACGGAGAACGTATAGATTCTACCATGAAAGGTATTACCATTATTGGTGATAAACAACACGTAGATCACAACACACTAGTACATCATATTGAACCAAATTGCGAAAGTCACCAAGATTACAAAGGTATTTTTGATGATAGTTCTACAGGAGTGTTTAATGGTAAAGTTGTCGTTGAAAAATTAGCGCAGAAAACCAACGCATTTCAAGCAAATAATAACATTTTAGTTAGCGATAAAGCGAGCATTAACACTAAACCTCAACTCGAAATTTTTGCAGATGATGTAAAATGTTCTCATGGCTGTACTATTGGTCAGTTAGATGAAAGTGCAATGTTTTATTTACGTTCTAGAGGAATTCCTGAAAAAGAAGCACGCGCGTTATTAATGTTTGCCTTTAGTAATAACGTTTTAGATTCTGTGAAAATTCCAGAAATTAAAAATAGAATTACTAAAATTATCGCAAATAAATTGGGTGTAAATATTGGGTTTGACCTATAAGTTTTACCAAGTATTAAAATTAAAAAAGGATTGCTATTTAGCGATCCTTTTCTTTTTTGAAAATGATTTCTTTTACAGTACCATCACAAGATAATAGCATACCTGTAATGGTGTCATTTTTATCTTTTATAAAATGATAAAGTGTTCTATCATTATTTCCAAATTCGTTTAATTGAATAGGTTTCAAATTAATGACTTCTTTTTCTTTGTAAGTCAATTTAAGCGTATTTTCTTCTGTATAAAAATGATACCTAACATCCAATTCTTCAGAATAAAAATCACCTCCAAAATCTGAGACTTCAACGGATTCAGCATCAATAAAGTTAGCGTGTTCAAAATAAAATGGTGTTCCACCAAATGAAATAATCATATCGTGAGATACTGAAGGTGTAAAATCGTATTTCACACTTTGACTTTGAGATCTATGAAACTTATTTTGTTCATATTGCACAAGAGCTGCAGCAGTTCTTCCCATAGAGCCAACTGATTTTAGCGTGTCATTTTCTACAAATATTTTCATAGTCATATCACTATTGATTTCTTTGTATTCACCAATAAACTTATTAAAATCTTGTTTTTGAAATGAGACACGATCATCGTTTTCTTCTATTGTCTTTTCAGTATTAGATAAAAGAATATCTAAAATTTGATAGCCAATTCTAGGCGCATCAATAGATTGTAAATTTGTTAAGACAATGATTCCTATTTGTTTTTCGGGAATTGTTATTAACTGTGAGCGTCCGCCAAAACCAAAACCACTATGACTTATTGCTATATAAACTTTATATTCATCGACCATCAACCCTCTTGCATATTTTGCGCTTCCGCCAGATGTTAATAGTTCAGATTCCTTTAAGAATTGCGCCAATGATTTAAATTCTATGTTTTGTTCATTCAGCATTTCCATCCAAATAGCCATATCATTTACTGAAGACCCCATGCTTCCTGCACCATAACTCAATTGGTCATTAATATTAAATCTGTAACCATCTCGATGTTTTTGATAACCAACCGCTTTATTACTAATGGGTTTTCCATGTTCAACTCTTACAAAAGTTGAATTCATTTTTAAAGGATTCAAAATTTTGAGTTTCAAATACTCATTCAGGTTTTGCCCTGAAATACGCTCAATAATTATGGCTAATAAATTATAATTCGTATTAGAATAGCTCACTTTTTCTCCAACTAAATGGTTCAAATTTTTCTGTTTAATGGCTAATTCTAATACTGTGTTATTGTCATAATAAGACGTATCATAATCAAAACCTGCCAAATACATCAGAGTGTGATAATTACGAATACCACTCGTGTGGTTCAGTAAATGTTTTATTCTAATGGTTTCTTCATACTCTGGAAATTCTGGCAAATACATTCTAATATCATCTTCTAAACTGATTTTACCATCATTTGCCAAAGCCCAAATAGCCGAAGCTGTAAATTGTTTTGCAATGGATGCTAAACTAAAAACGGTAGAATCAGAATTCTTAATGCTATAATCTAAACTAGAAAGCCCAAAACCTTTAGAATAGATAGACTGACCTTGATTAATCACCTTTACGCTCAATCCTGGCGTATCATTAGAAACATATGCTGCTAACAATTCATCAATTTTTTGATTTGCATTTGTTTGTGCTTTTGAACTTAAAAAAACAAACACACCAATCAATAAGCACGTGCTTCTTAAATTGAACATTGCTTATATTTTTGATAGAAATAGGTTGGAATAAGTCCGAAATTAAGAAATAGAAAGCCAATAAAAACAATGATTCCTCTGTATGGCCAAGTCAAAAACTCGAACATAGCACCAATTCCGAGAATAAAAAAAGTAATAAATCCGAGGATGTAAAATGATTTTTTCATGATAAAATGATTTAAGAAAATTTGTGAATAGATTTTTTATAGCTCGCGTAAAAATGAACTGGTAGTATTACTAACACTGCAATGACAATAGCACCAAGTAACCAAGCATTAGCATAAGGCCATTGCATCATTTGAAAAACCAAACTAACCACCAACAATAAAATCACCATAAAGCCTGCAGAGAATTTCAACTTATTGAATGTCATAATTTGCTTCGCGAACTTTTGATAATTGGTTTCTAATTGTAAATTCTGAAAACTAGAATACCCACCAAATTTCTGCAACGCTCGTTGATATAATGCATTAAAATCATCAGAATTTTGATGCTCTATATATGTACAGATATGGTCTAGTAAATCCTCTCTTAAATCTTTATTTTTAACACCATATAAGGTTAAATTGTTTTCAATAAAGGCGATATGCTTTTCTGATAATTCCATGATTATATCGGTTTTGGATTAAAAATTAAACTTAAAGTCTCAATAAAATCATTGATTTCTTCAGTAACAGTCTCTACCATTTTCTTCCCTTCTTTAGTGACTTTATAATATTTTCGAACACGCTTACCAATAAAAACCTTTTCAGTTTCTAAAACTTTTTTCGCTTCAAGCTTATGTAAAATGGGATATAATGCCCCTTCTGAAATATCTATTTTTCCTGAAGTCATCGTTTTCACTTCTTGTGTAATCTCGTAACCATACATTCTACCCTTTTCGTTTATGAGCTTTAAAATGATAGGTTGCAATGTTCCTTTTGTTAATTCTTTACTATACATATTACAAATATACATTTTATATAAATGTATCCTAATAAAATGTGTATTAAATATTTTAATGAATACTTATAAGTTTTTCTTTAAGAACAATGCGTTGTATCTTTGTAACTAGGAATTAAGCCCATGTTAGACGTACAAAAAATAAGAAAAGACTTCCCCATTCTCAATAGAACGGTTAATGGGAAACCACTCATATATTTCGATAATGCTGCAACTTCGCAAACACCTCAGCAAGTCATTGATGTTATTGTAGATTATTACAGCAATTACAATGCAAATATTCATAGAGGTGTGCATAGTTTAAGCCAGGAAGCAACGGATGCTTACGAGCAAGCACGTAATAAGATTCAGAAACATTTTAATGCCAAACAGAGTCACGAAATCATTTATACTGCTGGTACAACGCATAGTATCAATTTAGTTGCTAACGGATTTTCTTCACTCTTAAAAAAAGGAGATGAAATTATTGTTTCAGCTTTAGAGCATCACAGTAATATTGTGCCTTGGCAAATGTTTTGCGAACGTACGGGAGCAACTCTGAAAGTCATTCCCATGAATGAAAATGGAGAATTAATACTTTCGGATTATGATGCCCTTTTGAATGAAAACACCAAATTGGTTTTTGTAAACCATATTTCGAATGCTTTAGGTACTATAAACCCAATTGAATATATTATAGAAAAAGCACATGCCGCTGGTGCTGCTGTTTTGGTTGATGGTGCACAATCTTGCCCACACTTAAAACCAGATGTTCAAGCATTAGATGTTGATTTCTATGTCTGCTCTGCTCACAAAATTTGCGGACCTACAGGAGTTGGTATGTTATACGGAAAGGAAGAATGGCTTAATAAATTACCACCTTACCAAGGGGGAGGCGAAATGATTGCAGAAGTGTCGTTTGAAAAAACCACGTATGCAGGTTTACCTCACAAATTTGAAGCTGGCACACCAAACATCTGTGGAGGCATTGCTTTTGGAGCTGCTTTAGACTACATGAATGCTATTGGCTTTGAAAATATCGCTGAATACGAAAATGAGCTCTTAGCTTACGGAACAGCAGAACTACAAAAAATTGAAGGCTTAAAAATTTACGGCACAGCAAAAGAGAAAACCTCTGTTATATCTTTTAATGTTGGGACTATTCATCCTTATGATATCGGAACAATTTTAGACAAAATGGGCATTGCTGTACGAACAGGTCATCATTGTGCACAACCTATTATGGATTTTTACAAGATTCCGGGAACCATCAGAGCGTCTTTCATGTTTTACAACACAAAAGAAGAAATTGATGCTTTTATTGTAGCTTTAAAGAAAGCAATAATGATGCTTTCTTAAACTTTGGCATTAAACGTGTATTTACATATTTCAAAACCTTAAATGATGAAATTTCTACTTAGTTTATTCACGCTTTTAATAACGATAAGCTCTTGTAAATCCTCAACAGATGTTGTTGAAAACAGTAAAAATATGCAAGAAACACTTTCAGGGACCTATTACATAACGCAGCTAGAAGGTACTAATGTTATTTCAAACAAACTCGTAATTACTTTTGACGAGACTTCTAATAACGTTAATGGAACCGCTGGTTGCAATAGTTTTTTCGGGAGTTATTCGACAGAAAACAATACAATTACATTTGGAGATATTGCTGCTTCAAAAAGGTTGTGTCCCAAAGACATCATGACCATTGAAAAGCAGTTTTTAAAATCTTTGAGTCTTATTAATTCGTTTTCAATTGATACAAACGTAATTTCATTTTTACAAAATGATAAGATTTTAATTTCAGGAACGAGGATTGCGCCTATTAAAAAAAAATCTATAACTAATGACACTTATAAAACGGCTGTTAAATATCAAGCTTCAACACGAGGTTCGTTTGATTTCATTTTAATCGCTAAACAAAAAATGTCTATTTCTGAAGATCAAAGTCTTCAAAATATTAAAAACTATACCATTGATACAACTGAATGGGAGGAGCTTAAAAGGTTAATAGACGCCGCAGATTTAGAAGGGCTTTCAGAACTAATCCCACCATCTCACAACCACCAGCATGATGGAGCAGCACACGCAACATTATCACTTCAAATAGGTGATCTAGAATACATGACTCCGACATTTGACCATGGAAATCCCCCAAAAGCTATTGAAGCTTTAGTTAATAAAGTGTTATCCATTAAAGAAAACACCATAAAACAATAGCGATTTTGTAATTTTGCACAAAAGCATGAGACTATGACTATTGAAGAAGTACAAAACGAAATTATTGATGAGTTCGCAATGTTTGAAGATTGGGAGGAACGCTACCAATACATGATAGACTTAGGTAAGGACCTGCCATTAATAGACGAAAAATATAAGACTGAAGATAATATTATAAAAGGTTGTCAAAGTAAAGTTTGGGTTCACGCCAATATGGAAGACGATAAGGTGAACTTTACTGCAGATAGCGATGCCATTATAACGAAAGGTATTATAGCGATATTGATTAGAGTATTTTCTAATCAGCATCCAAAAGACATTCTTGAAGCTAACACCGATTTTATTGATAAAATCGGCCTAAAAGAACACTTATCACCAACTAGAGCAAATGGCTTGGTTAGTATGATAAAACAACTAAAAATGTATGCTATTGCATACCAAACACAATTAAACTAGTTTATCTTTTTTGTTGAACACATAAAATTATAAACGCACAAATTTAAAGACATGAGCAAACCAACTATAGATACAGCTGTATTAGGAGAAAAAATCTTAAGAGTTATAAAAACTATTTACGATCCAGAAATCCCTGTAGATATCTATGAACTAGGATTAATCTACGATGTTTTAATAAACGAAGATTGCGAGGTTAAAATCTTAATGACCTTAACAACACCAAATTGTCCTGTAGCGGAAACACTACCTTTAGAGGTAGAAGAAAAGGTGAAGTCAATTAATGAAGTTAAAGACGCTGAAGTAGAGATTACTTTCGATCCGCCTTGGTCACAAGATTTAATGAGCGAAGAAGCCAAGTTAGAGCTTGGGATGCTTTAATTAAAACCAATACATGCCAAGACGCACACCTACCTCATTAAAAGACGATAAAAAAACGAGTATAAAATCGTCTTTTAATGCCTTAGTTTATATTCCTAGATTTTTTAAAGAAATCTGGAAAGTTAATAAAAGTCTTTTCCTGTTATCTGCTTTTTGTAGACTTATTGGAGCTTTGCTTCCTGTTATCATTTTATGGATTGGGAAACTCATTATTGATGAAATTATATTACAAATTTCATTAGATCTTTCGGATTACACGACGCTGTGGACGTATGTTGCAGCAGAGTTTGCATTAATTATTCTTTCCGATTTAGTAAGTAGAGCCATTTCTTTAACCGATGGCTTACTTGGCGATGAATATAGTATTGCAACATCAATAACCATAATAAAGAAAACCAATCAGATTAATATTAGCTTATTAGAAGATTCTGAGTTTTACGATAAACTAGAACGTGCCAGAACGCAAACTACAGGTCGTGTTGGCTTAATGTCTAATGTCCTTGGACAAGCACAAAGCGCCATATCTATTGCAACACTAGTCGCTGGTTTAATTTATTTTGAACCTTATTTAATTATTCTGTTGGTACTAAGTATTATTCCTTCATTTATAAACGAAGTCCGATTTAGCCAACAACAGTATTCTTTAGCCCGAAGCTGGACTTCTGAGCGACGCGAGTTAGATTATTTAAGATTTATAGGAGCAAACGATAAAACAGCTAAAGAAATTAAGCTTTTTGGCTTAACCGATTTTGTGGTAGATCGTTTTAAAAACCTTTCAGAAGAATATTACCAACTCAACAAAACCCTTTCTATTAAGCGATCTGCATTAGGTTTTTTATTTAATGTTTTAGGGTCTTTAAGTTATTATGGTGCCTATGTATTTATTATTTATCGCGTGCTTTCTGGAGCGATTACGCTAGGTGAATTAACCTTTCTATCCGGTTCATTTAACCGCTTAATGCGAAACCTTCAAGATTTCTTTTCAAAGTTCACCCGTATTTCTGAAAGTGCTTTGTATTTAAAAGATTATTTCGATTTTATAGATATTTCAATTGTTTCAAAAGTTAAAGAAGACATTCCGCTACCAAAATATATTACTAAAGGTTTTGA
This sequence comes from Winogradskyella thalassocola, assembly GCF_900099995.1. GTDB lineage: Bacteria > Bacteroidota > Bacteroidia > Flavobacteriales > Flavobacteriaceae > Winogradskyella > Winogradskyella thalassocola. Next base: position 786,904 of record NZ_FNCZ01000001.1, on the reverse strand, counting down.
GTTTAAAGACGTCTGTTTTGCCTATCCAAATTCCGAAACTGAAATTTTAAAAGGCATTACATTTCATCTTAAGGCAGGTGAAAAACTAGCATTTGTTGGGCAAAATGGAGCTGGTAAAACGACCTTAATAAAGTTATTATTACGTTTCTACGAACCTACTTCTGGTGACATATTATTAGACGGTATTAATATTAACCGTTTTAATATTGCAGAATATCAAGAATACTTCGGAGTCATTTTTCAAGATTTCTTTAGATATGAATTCACCGTTAGAGAAAACATAGCTATTGGAAATATTAATGAACTAGACAACCAAGATAAAATTGAAAATGCCGCTGAATTAAGTTTAGCCAACGAAGTGGTGTCCGAATTAAAACATGGCTATAACCAGCAATTAGGAAAACGTTTTTCTAACGGACAGGAATTATCTGGTGGTCAATGGCAAAAAGTAGCCTTAGCCAGAGCCTATATGAAAAGTGCTGAAGTGATGATTTTAGACGAACCAACTTCTGCACTAGATGCTAGAGCAGAAAGCGAAGTTTTTGGTCGTTTTATTGGTTTAACTGAGGGCAAAACAAGTATTATTATTTCCCATAGATTTAGCACGGTTCGCCAGGCAGATAGAATTTTAGTTTTAGAACATGGAAAAGCATTAGAAATCGGTACTCATGAAGAACTCATGAAAAATGAAGACTTGTATTCTGAATTGTTTACACTACAAGCTGAAGGCTATCAGTAAATCAATTATCTTTGTACTATGGCAGAAGAGATTATTAATAGAGTTGCAAACAGCAAACTAAAGGTTATAGATTTAGAAGACTATTATCCAAAAGGTGAACGTGTTCTTTTTGATATAAAGGATTGGTTGATGGAAGGTTTAGTACTTCGAGAAAAAGACTTTAGAGCTTTTGTTTCAGAACACAATTGGTCGCAATACCAAGATTGTTATGTGGCCTTATATTGTTCAACTGATGCAATTGTACCCGATTGGGCTTATATGCTAATTTCAATAGAACTTCAAGACTATGCTAAATTGACTGTTATTGGTTCACTAGACGATTTGGAATCCATTTTATATGCTCAGATTATTTCGAATTTAGAAGTTGCTCAATATGAAGGCTTACCAGTGATTATAAAAGGGTGTTCTCATAAACCTGTACCTTCAAACGCCTTAGTATTGCTTTCTCAAAAATTAAAACCAATTGCAAGGACTATTATGTTTGGTGAAGCTTGTTCTTCCGTTCCTTTATTTAAAAGAAAATAATATTAAAAAAAATGTGACTTTTTGAAAGTTTTATGGTCTTAAGAGTAGATGCAATGAAGTAATACGGTATTTACTAAAATCAATAAACTCTTATATTTGCAAATTAAAACAACTTTAAATTATTAAATTTTAATCCATTATGAATAAAAAATTACTTTTATCAACCCTCGTATTGTTAGCTGTAACTTTTGGTTTTTCTCAAACAAAAGAAGAATTACAAGCTCAAAAAGCTGAGAAACAAGCTGAAGCTAATAAGTTTCAAGAAGAAGCGAATGCTTTACAAGCACAAATAGATGCCTTGCCAGGTTGGAGAAAAGGTGCTTTTGGTACTATTGGTGGTAGCTTATCTAATTTTAATGATTGGTACTCACAAGCTGCACCAAACAATTCAACAGGAAATATTGGAATCACTTTTAATGCTTTCGCTAATAAAATTGAAGATAAATATTTTTGGAGAAACTCGCTTAATATTAGTCTTGCTTGGGTAAAATTAGATGATAAAGATACTGACGCAGATAGTGATGATTTTGAACCTACATCAGATGTTTTTAATATTTCTTCACTTTACGGTAGAAATATCAGTAAGACTTGGGCTATTTCTGGTTTAGCAGAATACAGAACTACACTTTTAAATGACTTTAATGACCCAGGATTTTTAGATGTCGGTGTTGGTGCGACATGGACTCCTATTGAAAATTTAATTGTGGTTATTCGCCCTTTAAACTACAACTTTGTATTTGCTGAAAATGATGCTGCTTTTCAATCGTCTGCAGGTGCTAAAATTGTAGCAGATTATACAAGACAAATCGGAGCTATTAACTTTAAGTCTAACTTCTCTACGTTCCAAAGTTATGAAGATAGTGACCTATCTAACTTTACTTGGACAAACTCATTTAGCTATACCTTATGGAAAATGATTGGTGTTGGTTTTGATTTTGCTTTAAGAAGCAACAAACAAGAAGCTGCTAACTACCAAGCTGTAGACTTAGCTGATGCTGATAATAAATTGCAATCTTATTACACAGTTGGTCTAAGCTACAAGTTCTAGTACTAAATAAGCTCAACAACATAAAAAAAAGCCTGTCTTAAATTAAGACAGGCTTTTTTTATACTGATGCTATTAGCTTTAATTAAACTTTTTCTTTTTCTCTTTTTTCTTAAACAATCGTTTAATAAAACCGTCGCGTTTTGTAGGTTCACAGTCTAAATCTGTTAAAACTTGCTCCGAAGGTTTTTCAAACTGCGCCTTTGTAATGGTATTGAAGTCGCTGTCTTTATTCAATTTCTGATAGAATTTAGCAAAAATAGGTAATGCGGAATTAGACCCTTGCCCCATACCTGTAGATTTAAATCCAATGCTGTGATTGTCATTACCAACCCAAGTGATCGTTACCAACTTAGGTGTTAAGCCAACAAACCACCCGTCTTTGTTATTTTGTGTGGTTCCTGTTTTACCTGCAATTTCATTTTTTAATCCGTAGGTACTTCTTAATCGTGTTGCTGTACCTTTATTAACTGTAGATTTCATCATTTCTAAAAGCACCTGCCTCGTGTATTCAGTATAGGCTTCTTTTTCAGAAATTTCAGGTTGATACGTTGCAATGACGTTTCCAAATTTGTCTTCTATTTTAGTAATGTAATACGGTTTTACGGCTTTACCTTTATTAAGATAACTAGCATAGGCACCTGTTAAATCCTTCACGCTTATTGCTGCAACTCCTAATGCTAATGAGGGTTCATTGGGTAGTTTTTTTGAAATCCCCAACTTTTCAACTTGCTCCAATACTTTTGGAATACCAACTTCTTCTAAAACCTTAACAGAAATGGTGTTTACCGAATTACTTAAAGCGTTTTCTAAGGTGTAATTAATAAAAGGATCTTCTTCATCACTTCCGGAATTGGTCGGTGTCCAGTCGTCATAATCTGTATACGTCACTTTGTTTAATGAAAAGTACGTACATGGACTTAAACTGTTATTAATGGCAGCCGTATATACAAAAGGTTTAAAAGTAGATCCGACTTGGCGTTCGCTTTGCGAAATATGATCGTATTTAAAATATCTGTAATCAATTCCTCCAACATAAGCTCTTACGGCTCCAGTGGTTGGCTCAACAGACAACATTCCTGTGTTTAAAAATTTTAGATAATGTTTCAAACTATCTATCGTGGATATGTTTTTAATCGTATCACCTTTCCAACTAAATAAGTCTGTAGGTCGTTTAATATTTAATGAATCTTCAATTTGATTTTTAGTTAATCCTTGTTCTTTATAAGTTTGTACCTTAGTAAGTTTAGCAATGGCACTTTCAATCAATTTAGAATTGGTTTCCCAAGGTGAATTTTTGCCATACGATGTTTCAAAATCAACTTGAAGCTTACTCATATGCTCTTTCATAGCCGCTTCCGCCAATTGCTGCATTTTAAAATCTAAGGTGGTATGAACAATTAAGCCATCTTTATAGAGGTCGTATTTTTCTCCTTCAGGTGTTTTTAAAGTGTCTAAAATAGATTCTAATTGTTTTTTTACTTCAGCTCTAAAATAAGGAGCTAAACCTAAATCATGATTAAAAGAGCGATAGTCTAATTGTTGATCTTGTTCTGAAAAATAGGCTAATGAGTCTTTAGAAAGATAACCATAGTTTACCATTTGACTCAAAACGACATTTCTTCGATCTTTACTTCGCTCTAAATGAACTCTAGGATTGTAATACGTATTTGCTTTTAATGTGCCTACTAAAGTTGCCGCTTCAAGAATTGAAATGTCATTTACCGATTTATTGAAAAATTTAAGCGACGCACTTTCGATACCATACGTATTATCAGAAAATGGAACCGTGTTGAGATATAAGGTTAAAATTTCTTCTTTAGAATAAACGGATTCTATACGCTTGGCAACAATTGATTCTTTAAACTTATTAATAAGCATGCTGAATAATGCGTAATTCTTTCTGCCATATAAGTTCTTTGCGAGTTGAAGTGTTATCGTGCTTCCGCCCCCAGCTGATTTATCTTGAAGAATTAAACTTTTTACAAACACTCGCATTAAGCTAATGTTGTCTATACCATCGTGCTCATAAAAACGAGAATCTTCAGTAGCAACTAATGCATCGATAAGATGTTTTGGCAAATCCTCATACGTTACAGGTTGCCTGTCATAGATATAGTATTTGCCAATTAATTTTTCGTCTTTGTCTAAAAGCTGAGTCGCTTGCTCTTGCTTAATAGAACTGATATCCTCTATAGTTGGAACTTTTCCGAATAAACCTACATATATGCTAATATATAGACCAAACAGAAACAATAAAATGGCTGTTAGGAGAATAACGAGCCATTTTATCCATTTGTTTTTTAAAATCTTTTTAATTGAAGTTTTAAAGCGTGATGGAGAAGCTTTCATACAAAAGAATTTTTTATTCTATATCTTCAACGTCTGGATATAGGAAATGATTGTATGGAAAACGTGTCACATGGATTTCTCTAACTTCTTTATAAACGCGTTTTCTAAATTCGTCCATATTCTCTTTATTTAATGCCGAAATAAATAAAGCATTATCTCCCACTCTAGACATCCAAGTTTTTTTCCATTCTTCGATAGTATAATTAGCCTTAGTACGCACTTCTACTAAATCCTCCTCATCAAAAGGCTCCGCTTCATATGCATCTATCTTATTAAAGACCATAATAGTTGGTTTATCTTTACTATCAATCTCATCTAAAATCTGATTTACAGAGTCTATATGTTCTTCAAAATTAGTATGTGAGATATCTACCACATGAAGCAACAAATCAGCTTCACGGACTTCATCTAAAGTACTTTTAAAAGATTCTACTAATTGTGTTGGTAGTTTTCTAATAAATCCAACTGTGTCACTCATTAAGAATGGTAGATTACCAATCACTACTTTTCTAACCGTAGTATCTAAGGTCGCAAACAATTTGTTTTCTGCAAAAACTTCACTTTTACTAATAACATTCATTAAAGTAGATTTACCAACATTGGTATACCCGACTAAAGCCACACGTACCATTTGTCCTCGATTACCACGTTGAACGGACATTTGCTTATCAATGGTTTTAATCTTATCCTTTAATAAGGAAATTCTATCGCGTACAATACGTCTATCTGTTTCAATTTCGGTTTCACCAGGTCCACGCATTCCAATACCACCCTTTTGACGCTCGAGGTGTGTCCACATTCCTTTTAGTCGTGGCAGTAAGTATTCGCATTGCGCTAATTCTACTTGTGTTCTTGCATAACTAGTTTGCGCACGTTGCGCAAAAATATCTAAGATAAGATTTGTCCTATCAAGAATTTTACATTCTAAAATCTTACTAATATTTCGTTCTTGAGCTGGAGTTAACTCATCATCAAAAATTACAGTACCAATATCATTGGCTTCAACAAACTGCCTAACATCTTCCATCTTACCCGTACCAATAAAGGTCTTAGGGTTGGGCATGGCCATTTTCTGCGTAAAGCGTTTTACAACCTCTCCACCTGCTGTAAAAGTTAAAAACTCTAATTCGTCTAAGTATTCTTTAGACTTTTCTTCATCTTGATCTTGTGTAACAACTCCAATGAGTACAGCTTTCTCTAATTCTATATCTTTTTTCTCTATCATAATTAAGTAAAGTACAAAGTTAAGCAAATGGTTTAGTCCTAATAATATTTTAAAAACCTATATTTAATCCTATGAATAATAATATTGACCCTTATACAATTGCATTTTATAATATCGAAAACTTATTCGATATAAACAAAGACCCTTTAACAAATGATAAAGATTTTTTACCTACATCTCAAAAACGCTGGACTTTAAAGCGCTATCAAAACAAATTAATGAAATTGGGAACTGTAATACCCCAAATAGGTAATGAAGATAATCAAATTGCGCCAGTAATCATCGGTTTAGCAGAAGTTGAAAATCAAAATGTTCTCTCAGATTTAATAAATAGTAAAAATCTTATCGATGAAAACTATAAATATATTCATTTTGACTCCCTAGATGAAAGAGGCATAGACGTAGCATTACTATATAAACCTGATATTTTTAATATAACCCATTCTGAAACCTTTTCTGTATATCTTCAAAACGAAAAGGGAGAACAAGATTACACTAGAGATATTCTTTTGGTACAAGGAGAACTTAATAATGAACTTATTAATATAATTGTTAATCATTGGTCATCTCGAAGAGAGGGTGTAAAAGAGACTGAATTTAAGCGCATAGCTTCCGCCAATGTTGTAAATGCTGTTATTAAAAAGCTAAAAAAGGAAAATTTAAACGCTAAAATTATTGTAATGGGAGACTTTAATGATAATCCCAATTGTAATAGTTTGTTATTACTTGAAAACGAAAGTGGTCTTTTTAATCCATTTAAAACCGTTTGGTCTAGAGATAACGGAAGCCTAAGTCATAATTTCCAATGGAACTTATTTGATCAAATTTTATTCACTACTAATTTTTTTGACACTAGTAATTCGAACTTAGTATTTAGCGACGCTAAAGTTTTTAATAGTAAATTTCTTACGCAATTAGAAGGCAAATATAAAGGTCAACCTTTTAGGACCTTCGTAGGCAAAAAATATAAGGGAGGTTACAGCGATCATTTCCCTGTTTTTATTGAATTGAAGCCTTCATAAAAAATAGCCCACCCATTTGTCGATTAATACGGTAGTTAATCTATTTTAATATTGTTAACAACATGTTAATAGTCATTTTTTATATATTCGAGTTCGCATAGTCAAAACGTCTAACCAACGTCAGCTATGCAGAACACAACACAATTTTTCTAAAAAAACCAACAAACAACTTTATAATCAAACAGTTATAAAGAAATTAAATAATTTTTAACAAACCGATTAATAATGAAAAAAATTACTCTATTTTTAATCATGCTAGGTTTCTTCCTTACAGCTAGCGCTCAATATGATTTTCCACCAATAGTGGGACCAACAGCAGTAGTATCAGGAGAGTATACTACAATTAATTTAAACGATATCGCTAATACAGCTGGTGCACCAGCATCTTCAACAGGTAGTTATGATTCGTTTTCTATATCAGTAGATTGGTCACAATTAGATGGATTACCATATTCTAATGAAGCAGATCTTACAGTTGTTACTACAGCGGGTTCTGTTTTAATAGACCCAGCCACTACAGGTTCTGCTTATAGTGATGATGATACAACTCTAACCTTTGCAGGAAACTTTTCTGGAGTTTATGATCCAACAACAGATGGTTTTATGGATTTAATTTTAAATCAAAGTTACGATCCATCACAAGCTAATTGGTCTAACATTGTAGTAACGTTATTTGAAAGTCCTTCATGTGTTGTTCCATCAGACATGATGACTTCTATGTTAACAACCACAGAAATAGATTTAACATGGACTGCAGGTTATTCAGAAACTACATGGAATTTAGAATATAACAGTGGAGCAGATTTTACACCAGGAAATGGTGAAGAAGAAAACTCTGTTATGGTTACAGGTACTGCAGCTACGTCATTTACAGGCTTAACTGAATATACAAATTATTATGTTTATTATCAAGCCGATTGTGGTACAACGGATGGTGCAAGCGAATGGGTAGGTCCATTCACTTTTTATACAGGTTATTGTGAATCAATACCGTCATCACTTGATGGAGCTGGTATTCTTGAGGTGCTATTAGGAACCGAAACCTTCACTTCTGGAGGACCTGATGTTACCTATGAAGATTTTACAGGAACAACTGTTGATTTGGCTGCTGCCGTAAATGCTAACTTACAAATAACATTTGGCACAGGGTACACCTATGATACTAATGTTTGGATTGATATTAATAATGATTTAGTTTTTGACAATGAAACAGAACTATTTTATGACGGAGTATCAACTTTTGACGATCCAACAACACTTAACGCTTCTTTTGTAATGCCTGATGCACCGTTAGGAGTTTACAACATGAGAATAGGAACAGCTGACTCTGGTCAAGCAACACCTAACCCATGTTATTCAGGTACATACGGTGTAACAGTTGACATGATTATAAATATTACTGCAGCACCTAATTGTATTCCACCAAGTGCATTAACCACAAATGGGGTTGGTGCTAATAATGCGGATCTTGCTTGGACACAAGTTGGAGCTGTATCAGAATGGAACGTTGAGGTTGTACCAACAGGAACAGCTCCAACAGGGAATCCTACGGGAACGAATGTTGCAAACCCATATAACGCCACTGGCTTAGATGGTTTAACAAGTTACGATTACTATGTACAAGCTAATTGTGGTAGTGAGCTAAGCTTATGGACAGGCCCTTTTACTTTTACTACTTTATGTGATGTCACTATTCCAGATTACTTTCAAGACTTTACAGATGTTACTTTTGCTTTAGCACCTGAATGTTGGGATGAGGCAAATGATGGTAACCCTACTACCGGGCCTACAGATTTAGGAGCTGGTTCTTGGACTGTAGATGGATTTCTTAATGACGGTACAACTGGTTCGTATAAAGTAAATGTATACGGTACATTTTTAAATGACTGGATTTTATCACCACAGTTTGATTTAACTGGTGGTCCTTTCCAAGTAGAATTTGATTTTGGAATCACACAATGGGGTAATGCCAATGCTGGTACATTAGGTTCTGATGATTCAGTACAATTATTAATATCAGACGATAACGGAGCTTCATGGACGACTTTAGTAACTTATGATAGTACATCTACAGTACCTGCAAGTGGTGCACACCCTGTCGTGAATTTAACGGCATATAGTGGTCAAATAGTTCAATTTGGAATATATGCAACTGACGGAACTGTTGATGACACAGTAGATGTAGATGTTTTTGTAGATAATTTTCAAGTTAGAGCAGTACCTGACTGTCCTGAACCAAATGATTTAGCAGTAACAAACATAACCTCTGATGGTGCAGAATTATCGTGGGTAGAAGCAGGAACGTCGACCATTTGGAATGTAGAAATTGTAGAAGCAGGGGAAACACCAACAGGTACACCTACGGATTTTAACGTTTCTAGTCCTTATATTGTAACAGGTTTAGATGCAATTACCTCTTATGATTTTTATGTACAATCGGATTGTGGTGGAGATATCAGTGTTTTCACTGGTCCTTTAAATTTCACAACATTATGTTCTGTATTTATTCCTGATTATATCCAAAACTTTGCAGATGTTACTTTTGCTGATGCACCTGAATGTTGGAATGAGGCAGATAATGGAGATTTAACTACTGGCCCTACAGATTTAGGTGACAGTTCTTGGACTGTTGATGGATTTCTTAATAATGGCACAACAGGAGCATACAAAATAAACATTTTCGCACCATTCGGTGATCCTTTTAATGATTGGATTTTAACACCACAATTTGATTTAACAGGTGGGCCGTTTCAAGTAGAGTTTGATTTTGGAATTACACCATGGGGAAGTGCTAGTGTTGGAACATTAGGTTCAGATGATGTCGTAGAATTCTTAATATCTACCGATAACGGAGCAACATGGTCATCGTTAATAACATATGATAACACTTCTACATTACCTGATACTGGTGATCATCCTGTAATGGATTTAACAGCATACAGTGGTCAGATAGTGCAATTTGCATTTTATGCTACTAGTGGAACTGTGGATGATAATGCCGATAATGATATTTTTGTAGATAACTTTAGAGTGAGAGGCATTCCAACGTGTCCTGAGCCAACAGATTTAACTGCTATAAATTTAAGCTTAACTTCTACGGAATTAGGTTGGACAGAAAACGGAGCTTCAACAACTTGGAATATACAATACGGTGAAGCTGGTTTCGCACTTGGTACTGGTACAATTGAAGAAGGTATTACTACTAATCCATATATTTTATCTGATTTAACATCAGATACAAGCTACGAGTATTATGTACAAGCCGTATGTGGCCCTGGAGATTTAAGTTCATTTAATGGGCCCTTCGAGTTCTATACGGGTTACTGTGCTTCTATTCCTTCATCTAATGATGGTAATGGAGTTAACAACGCAACAATTGGGTTAACAGATTTCCCAAGTCCAGGAGATGTCACTTATGAAAATAATACGTCACCTGTCGTGAATGTTTTCCAAGGAATAAATACCAATGTAGAAATAGAATATGCACATACAGCAACCTACAATACTAATATCTGGATAGATTTTAATGATGACTTAATCTTCGATGCTACTGAGATGGTTTATGGAGGAGCTTCTGCAGGTGGTAGTAATCCACATATATTAGATGCTTCATTTACGATGCCTTTAACCGCTCCAATAGGAGAACATAGAATGCGAATCGTAGGAACTGATTTTGTACAAACACCTGTTAATCCATGTTATAATGGTACTTGGGGTGTAACTTTAGATTTTACAGTAAACGTTCAAGAATTAAACTGTACACTAGCAGAAGCAGAATATACAACAGTACCAGACTGTGATAACGATCAATTTTACATTGCTGTAAATGTTATAAGTTTAGGTGATGCTGATTCATTAATAATTTCAAATAATTTTGACGGAGGCACAATTCAAGTATTTGATGCTGAAACCTACCAAGCTGGTCCTTTCGATTTTGGAACTGCAGTTAAGATATTTGTAACTAATGAACAAGATAATAATTGTGTTATCAGCAGTGATACTTTTGAAGTTTTAGCATGCCCACCAGTTAATGATGAATGTGCCCAAGCTATAATGGCAGTAGTCAATGAGTTTGGTAGTTGCGATTTAGTAACTCCAGGTACTATCCTTGCTGCAACACCTTCAGGTATTCCTGATAGTTCTTGTACGGGCACACCAAATGATGATGTTTGGTTTGAGTTTACAGCTTTAAGTGAAGTTCAACTTATTTCAATTATTAATATCGTTGGAGGTACTACCAACTTAGACCATGCTGTATATGAAGGATCTTGTGGATCTTTAACTGAATTATATTGCTCAGACAGCGATGCAAGCATAACACCTCAATTAACTATTGGTACAACCTATTATTTAAGAGTCTTTAGCGGAGGTAGTCAATTAGAAACGTCTACGTTTGATCTTTGTATTAGACCTGCGCCTACAAATACTATCTGTGACAATGCAGAGAATTTCTGTTCACAAGGAGGAGCTTTAGTAGCACCAAGTATATTTGGTATTCCATCTGCTGGTGCAATAGCATGTTTAACTTCTGCTCAAAACCCAACATGGAATACTATTCAAATTGGTAATCCTGGATTGGTTGAAATTACAATATCACAAGTTGATGATGAAGGAGATGGTTTAGACGTCGATTATGCACTTTGGGGACCTTTTAGTTCTATAGAAGATTCTTGTGGTAATATAGATTTGGGTTGTCCAACACCAGGTGATTGTCCAGGAATTCCATACGCACCAGAATTTTACCCATATGGAAACATTGCAGATTGTAGTTGGTCAGCTGAATCTATAGAAACACTTACAATAGACAACGCCTTAGAAGGTGAAATCTATATATTGCTTGTTTCTAACTATGGAAACCAACCAGGTACAATTACTATAGAGCAAACCAACGGAGGTGGTCCAACAGATGGAACTATTGAAGCAGAAATCTCTGCTGAAATTGTTAGTAACGAAGTTATTCTGGCAGAGACTGATGATCCTAATATCGTTGAAGCTAGTGTTTGTGGTTTCGATTCCATAACGTTAGAAACGAGTTCACCATTTGCAGATGAATATGTTTGGTATAAAGATGGTTTTGTTATGGAAGGAGAAACTTCTTCAACTCTTGTTGTTACAGAATCTAACAATTACCAAGTACAGGCTACTGATAACCAATGTGGGTCTGAAGCGTTTTCTCAAATAGCATTTATATACCTTTATGAAGATCCAGAGCCATTAGCTCCTCAAACCATCACTGAATGTGATGGACCAGAAGCCGACGGAACGGAGGCATTTGATTTAGACGCTTTCACTACGTCCCTTGGTCTTGAAGGATTTACGGTAAGTTATTATTTGAATACAGATGATGCTAACCAAGCTATAAACCCTGTAACTTCTCCTTTTGACTCAACTGGTGAAATCCTAATTATGAGAATAGAAGATGCTGATGCTGCAACGAACGGATTCATAGGATGTCGTGAGTTATCTCAAGTAGAGTTAATAGTTAACCCTAGACCAGTTATAAATCAACCAGATGATTTTGTAGTTTGTGATGATTTAGATGGTACAGTAGATGGTGAAACAGAATTTGATTTAGTTTCAATAAATACTGATGTTACAACGGAAGCTGATATCGTTATTTCTTACCATACCTCTTTAGAATTAGCAGAAGCTGGATCAGAAGCATTAACTAGTCCATATTCTAGTTCTGGAGAAACTGTTTATGTAAGAGCTGAGAATACAGTAACGGGCTGTTACCAAACCACTTCTTTTGCATTAGAAGTTAACATCGTGCCATTAGCTAATTTTGATCTTCAATATAATTATATAGTTTGTCCAGCTGCAACAGTTCCAATTACAATTGGTGTAGCCCCTTCTAACTTTACTGATGCTGATGTTTCAGTCACTTGGTCTTTAGATGGTAATCCAATAAGTGGAAGTGGAACAACCTTAAGTTCTGTACTTCTTGCAGGTGAATATTCAGCAACAATAACCTTTAATAGTACTGGATGTTCTAATACAATAACAGCAACTGTTGAAGAGGCAGAGTCTTGTATTTTCCCTGAAGGTATTTCTCCAGGAGTATCACCTGGCCAGAATGATAGTTTTGACTTAAGTAGTTTTGATGTTACTAAACTCGAAATATTCAACAGAAACGGAACCCTCGTATATTCAAAAAATAATTATACGGATGAATGGGTTGGACAAACTAATGATGGTGATGAGTTACCAGTAGGTACTTATTTCTATACTGTTGTGTACGAAGGTGGTGCAAAATCAAAAAGTGCTTGGGTATATATTAACAGATAAATCAATTAAAAGAATAACTTAACTAACAGAATCAACTTATTATAATGAAAAAACTCTCTATTATAGCGGTTTTGCTTTTAGCATTTCAGTTGCAGATGCATGGGCAACAAGACCCTCAGTACACGCAGTACATGTATAATATGAATTTAGTTAATCCTGCCTATGCAGGCTCAAAAGAAAATCTTTCTTTTGGACTATTATACAGAAATCAATGGACTAAGATTGACGGTGGACCAGAAACAGGAACATTTTTCGGTCATGCACCTATTGGCAATAACCTTGGGTTAGGTCTGTCTCTTATTTCAGATCAAATTGGTCCTGTTAAGGAAACCAATGCTTATATCGACCTATCGTACACATTACAATTAGGTGGTGAACATCGATTAGCATTTGGTGTAAAAGCGGGAGCTACGTTTCATGATATAGGGTTAAACTCTGGTGTAAACGTGGTGGATAATACAGATCCATTTTTTGCACAAGACATTAATACTACAACACCTAATGTCGGAGCAGGTTTCTTTTATTACACTAATAAATATTATCTATCCTTATCTGTACCAAATTTATTATCATCAGTGCATTTAGACGCTGATGGTTATAAAATAGGATCTGAAACACAACACTATTTCTTAACTGGTGGTTACGTGTTCGATTTGTCACCAAATACGGAGTTGAAGCCATCATTTATGGTGAAGTCTGCATTTGATGCACCAACATCATTTGATGTTAATGTAAATGCAAGATTCTATAAGAAATTTGAAATTGGAGCGTCATATAGATTAGACGATTCTTTTTCTGGTTTAGTTAATTTTGCGTTATCACCATCTGTAAGGATTGGTTATGCGTATGATGCTATATCTTCAGATATTAAAGCGTATGCACCAGCATCTCACGAGATCATGCTATTGTTTGATCTTAATTTTTCGAAACGTGTTTCTCGTTCACCTAGATACTTTTAATCAGTTAAGCTAAATCAATTATGAAAAACTATAAAACATTATTATTAATTACATTGATGAGTAGCTTTTGCCTAACTGCTCAGAATAAAGACACTAAAAAAGCAGATAAACAATTCGCACAATACGAATTTGTTAAAGCTATAGAAAGCTACAATAAGCTCGTAGATAATGGTGAAGCTGATGCTTATGTTTACGCACAACTTGCAGAGAGTTACTATAACATTTTTAATACAGAAGCTGCTGAGCGTTGGTATGCTAAAGCACTAGAAACATCTGATAAGCCAGAAATGGTATATAAGTACTCACAAATGTTAAAAGCTAATGGAAAGTACGAAGCATCTAATGTGCAAATGGACAAATTTGCTTCATTGCGTCCTTCTGATCATCGTGCTGCTGCGTTTAGAAAAAATCCAGATTACCTTCCTAAAATTTTAGAACAAGGTAAAAAGTTTAATGTTCAGAATGCAGATTTTAACTCAGAGCAATCAGATTTTGGTGGTATTATCAACGATGGTAAATTATACATCACATCGGGTCGTAATGATAGCCGTAAAACTTACGGATGGAACGATCAACCATTTTTAGATATTTATACAATTACTAAGAACACAGATGACACGTACCAAGAAGCTGAGTTAGCTAATAACAAAATAAACACAAGATTCCACGAAGGTTTAGTATCGTTTTCTCCAGATGGTAAAACGATGTATTTCTCTAGAGAAAGTTATTACGAAAAAGATTTTCAAAAGGATTCTTTAAGCAGTACAAAATTTAGTCAACTTTATTTATTTAAAGCGACCAAATTAGGCAAGGACTGGGATACTGTAGAAGCATTAGCTATTAATAGCGAAAACTACTCAGTTAAAAACCCTGCAGTAAGTGCCGATGGTAAAACAATATACTTCGCTTCAAATATGCCAGGTGGTTTTGGTGACTTTGATATTTACAAAGCAGCAATAAACGATGATGGTACTGTTGGCGACCCAGAAAACTTAGGTCAAAAAGTAAATACTGAAGGCCAGGAAATGTTCCCATATATTAGTAGCAACAACACCCCTTACTTTTCTTCAAATGGCCATTTAGGACTTGGTGGATTAGATGTGTTTTATACTAAAGTAATTGATGGTAAGTTAGCGCCTGTGCGTAATGTAGGTATACCTATTAACAGTAATTCAGATGATTTTGCGTTTTCTATTGATGAAGAGAATGATGAAGGATTTGTATCTTCTAACAGAGCTGGTGGAAAAGGTAGCGACGATGTATATACCTTTAAGAAATTACAACCACTTTGTGATGTACTAATTAGTGCAACTGTAATAGATGATAAAACACGTGAACCTATTAGTGGTGCATCAGTTTCATTATTTGATGCAGACGGAAATAAAGTCGTTTCAAAAACAACTAATGACGAAGGTGTTGCTGAATTTATTGTAGAATGTGATGAAGATTCAGAACTTGAAGTTGTTATGGATGGCTTTGACAGCAAAAAAGTACAAGTAAAAGGTTCTAACGAAGAAGAAAACAATGTTCAAATTTCTTTAGATCCTATTGAGAAGTTAATTGCAGCTGAGACCATTGATTTAGCGCCAATTTTCTTTGAATTTGACCAGTCGAACATCACAGCTCAAGCTGCTTTTGAATTAGATAAATTGGTTCAAATTATGACGAAATATCCAAACTTGGTTATTACTGCGACATCTCATACCGATAACAGAGGTCCAGATGCTTATAATAAAGCACTTTCTGAGCGTAGAGCAAAAACTACAGTTCAGTACGTGATTTCTAAAGGTATCGACGAATCTCGTATTTCTGGAATGGGTAAAGGTGAAACTGAACCTAAAGTAGATTGTTCAGCGGGTTGTACTAAAGAACAACATGCAGAAAACAGACGATCAGAATTTATTATTGTTAGTGGAACATCTGCTACAGAATAAATCTTAGTCTACATAAAAATTATAAAGCCTATTCTTTAAAACGAATAGGCTTTTTTTACCATTTTTTATAAGGTTTTTTACTCAATTGTGAATTGTAATATTTGATATCACCTGTCACTTCTTTACCTAACCAATTTGGCTTTTCAAAGTTCTCTGATTCAGATCTTAATTCCACCTCTGCAATAACTAAACCTTCATTATCACCGTAAAACTCATCAACTTCAAAAATATGATCCTTAGATTTAACTTCGTATCGTGTTTTATCAATAATTCCTGGTTCACAAAGTGGTAATAAAGCTTCTACATCTGATTGAGAAATTTCTTTCTCCCACTCAAAACGCGATAAACCGTTCGCTGTAGATTTTCCTTTAACGGTTAAGTACCCTTTGTCATCTTTTAATCTCACTCTCACGGTTCGGGCTTTATTACTATTTAAAAAACCTTGTTTTATAGTGTAGGAAGTATACGCTTCTGTTTTAAAAGCATCAGAATTCACCAAAAATTTTCGTTCTATTTCAATCATCACAAGTCTTAATAATTACAATTTAAAAGGCATTTAATGTCTAAATTTACAGTATGATTCACGATTTACCAATAAGAAAGATAATTCATATAGATATGGATGCATTTTATGCCTCTGTAGCGCAAATGGATAATCCCGAACTTAAAGGTAAACCCATTGCTGTTGGGGGTGGTGGAACACGAGGTGTTGTAAGTGCTGCGAGTTATGAAGCACGAAAATTTGGAGTAAAAAGTGCTATGTCTGGCAGGTTAGCTATAAAGCTATGTCCAGAATTGATTTTTGTAAAAACAGATTTTGAACGTTATACTGAAATTTCGAAACGCATTCGTAAGATTTTTTTAGAGTATACTGATTTAGTAGAGCCTCTGTCTCTCGACGAAGCGTATTTAGACGTCACAGAAAACAAATTAGGGTTTCCTAGCGCATCATTAATCGCAGAAGAGATTAGACAGCGGATTTTCGACGAAGTAGGCTTAACGGCTTCCGCAGGTATCTCTATAAATAAATTTATTGCTAAAGTCGCTAGCGACTACAATAAACCCAACGGACAGAAAACCGTAAACCCAGAAGATGTCTTTCAATTTTTAGAAGATTTAGACATCAGAAAATTCTATGGTGTAGGTAAAGTTACTGCCGAAAAAATGTATCAAAAAGGTATTTTTACTGGTAAAGATTTAAAAGCAAAATCTTTAGAGTATTTAGATAAAAACTTTGGTAAATCTGGACGCTATTATTATGATGTTGTGCGAGGCATTCATTTCAGTGAGGTTAAACCCAACAGGATTAGAAAATCATTAGCCGCAGAGCGTACGTTTAACAAAAACCTATCCTCGGAAATTTTTATGTTAGAAAAATTAGAGCATATATCAGAAGAGGTCGCTAAACGACTTGCTAAAAGTAAAGTCTCGGGTAAAACCATCACTTTAAAAATAAAATATAGTGACTTTACTCTACAAACACGAAGTAAAACTTTACCCTATTATGTCAGTGATAAATCTATTATATTAGAAACCGCCAAAGATTTACTTTATCAAAACAAGTTGAATAATTCCGTTAGACTATTAGGCATCTCTTTATCTAATTTAAATACCGAAAAACCAAAGAAAACCAAACCGTCAGATCAAGAAAAAAAATCCGTTAGTGTTCAATTAAAATTTAGCTTTTAATTTTATGCAAGATGCTATGCCATAGGATTTGACCTTATACCATACATTATCAACGTAAAAAATGCAGTATCGTTTAACAACAATACTGCATTTCTTTTATCTTAATTATTAAGGGCTAGTCTCTAAAAACTACAACTTTCAATTTCAGAAACTCGTAACGTATTTACCATTCCTTTATCTTGTATTGGCATTGCTGCTAAACTAATTAGCATGTCACCAACTTCTAAATATCCTTTTTTACAAGCAATTGCATTTACATCTTCAATCGTTTCGTCTGTACTTACAAATTTATCATAGTAAAATGCTGTAACACCCCAAAGTAAACTAAGTTGTGTTAAGATCCGTCTGTTTGAAGTAAACACTAAAATATGAGCAGATGGTCTCCACGCAGAAATCTGAAAAGCTGTATAACCACTATTTGTTAATGTAGAAATCGCTTTTGCACTAATCTCATTTGCCATATTAGCCGCGTGATAACAAATTGCTTTAGTTATATAACGCTTCGTACGAATATGAGGAGGAGATTGTGGTACTTCAATAAGTGGTGAATCTTCTACACTACGTATAATATTTGCCATTTGACGAATAACTTGCACAGGATACTGTCCAACTGATGTTTCACCAGATAACATTACAGCATCTGCACCATCCATTACAGAATTGGCTACATCATTAACCTCAGCACGCGTTGGTGTTAAACTAGTAATCATAGTTTCCATCATCTGAGTTGCAATAATTACCGGAATTCTAGCACGTTTAGCTCTAAGCACTAATTGTTTTTGAATTAATGGTACTTCTTCAGCAGGAATTTCAACACCTAAATCACCACGAGCTACCATTAAACCATCACAATACGCAACAATTTTATCGATATTCTCAACAGCTTCAGGCTTTTCAATCTTAGCTATAATTGGAATTTTATGATCACTATGTTGAGAAATCAACTGTTCTAATTCCATTAAATCTTCTGCATGACGTACAAAGGATAAAGCGATCCAATCTACTTTTTGTCCAATCGCGAAAATAGCATCTTCAATATCTTTTTCTGTTAAAGCAGGTTGTGAGATATTAGTATTTGGAAGGTTAACTCCTTTCTTAGATTTTAAAGGTCCTCCTTGTATAACTCTTGCTTTTACTTCAGAAACTTGATCTGTAGAAACAACTTCAAAAATTAATTTTCCATCATCCAATAAAATACGTTCACCAGGTTTTGCATCTTGTGGAAACTTATCATACGTCATATAAACGCGTTCTTTAGTTCCTTCAAAACGTTCGCCAGTTGCAAAAATAATTTCGTCACCTTCGTTTACAATCACTTCACCTTTCATGGTTCCAACTCGTAATTTAGGGCCTTGAAGATCTCCTAAAATTGAAGCGTTATATCCATACTCTTCATTGAGTTCTCTAATCATTTTTATACGTTCTTCAACGTCTTTATAATCAGCGTGAGAGAAATTAATTCTAAAGACATTACAGCCTTCATCTAGCATTGCTTTTAATACTTCTTTAGTGCTCGTTGCAGGACCTAAGGTGGCTACTATTTTTGTTTTCTTGTTTATTGACATCAATTCAAAATATTAAATGGTCTTTCGACTTTATTTTTAACGGATCTACCGTATAACTCGTTATAATTTGCGGAATGGCTTTTAACTTATTTAAAATCAGATCTTCATCTACATTCTGTATCTCGTCAGAAATCTTAATGAAGTAATCTACTTTTTTATACTCGGAAATTAAATGAAATGTTTTAAGTACTTTTTCAGTATCGCCAAATAACGTTCCTGTACTACTCAAACTATCCTCTTCTTTTTTACATACGTTAGAAATTAAATTCCATAGCACATATTCCGTTTCATTATCCCATTCAAAAATACTGTATGAGGATTCTAAATATTTAAAGTCTATATCTGTATCCTTACGTTCTAACTTAAGCTCTAAATGCTTGTTGAGCAAATAAGCCAATCGATAATCTTCTAACCTACAATGAATCGCAATTAATTTAAAGGAGTCATCATAGAAATCATCTACTTGAAGTTTGTGTAAAGCCATACTATTATAACTTTGAACGGTAAATATAGTATATTAATCGCTTAAGTTTATTAAGATTATGCTAAGATTAGCTCTTAAAATTTACGAAAACGTTATAGTTGAATTGATTTAATTCTATTGAAAAATAAGTCTTAAGGAAGCTTCGTGATTTGATTTTGAAGCGCAAAAAACGCACGTTTCGATGCTTTCTCTTCTGCTTTTTTCTTAGATGTTGCTCTTGCTTTAGACACCACTTTATTATTTATGGTAAGTTTTACAGAAAAGTGCTTTAACTCATCCTTACCTGTGTCTTCATACACTTCGTAGTCAAAAGTGTTTTTCTCTTTTTGGCACCATTCTATTAGTAAGCTTTTATAACTAATAACTTTTCCTTCCAAAGACTCAATATCTACATGTGGATTAATGACACGCTTATAAATGAACTTTTCACAAAAGCTATAGCCTTTATCCAAATAGATTGCACCAACTATCGCTTCAAAAAGATTACCGTGAATATTATTTCCGAAATTAGACGTCGGAATTCTACTTTCTACAAGATTTATCAGCCCTAATTCTTCTCCTAATTTATTAAGATGTTCTCTGCTCACCACTTTAGAACGCATCTTGGTAAGATACCCTTCATCACCATGAGGCACTTTTTCGAATAAGTAAGCTGCAATTACGGATCCCAATATGGCATCACCAACAAATTCTAAACGCTCATAATTAATGGCGTTACCTTTATCGTCCTTTAAATTCATAGAACGATGCGTAAATGCAGTGATATAGAGCGATTTGGTTTTAGGTTTAAACCCAAGAATCTCTTTAATTTTTAAAAAAAAATTCCCGTCTTCTTGAGAACGGGAATTTAATATGTTACGAATGAAGCTCATTCAGGATTTAATCTAGTTTTTTAAATAATACACAAGCGTTGTGTCCGCCAAATCCAAATGTATTACTCATTGCGACTTTAATATCTCGTTTCTGAGCTTTATTAAGCGTTAAATTTAATTCAGGATCGATGTTTTCGTCAACCGTTTCATGGTTGATTGTTGGTGGTACAATACCATACTCCATAGCTAATATTGAGGCAATAGACTCAATAGCGCCAGCAGCACCTAACAAGTGACCTGTCATCGATTTTGTTGAATTAATATTAATGTTTTTAGCATGACTGCCAAATACTTCAGATATAGCTTTTAACTCGGCAACATCACCTAAAGGTGTTGAAGTTCCGTGCGTATTAATATGATCTACATCTTCAGGATTTAAACCAGCATTTTCTAAACAATTTTTCATTACCGCAACAACACCAATACCATCTGGATGTGGAGCTGTCATATGATATGCGTCTGAAGATAAACCACCACCTACAACTTCTGCGTAGATTTTAGCTCCTCTTGCTTTAGCATGCTCATACTCTTCTAAGATAATCGCACCAGCACCTTCACCTAATACAAAACCGTCGCGGTTAGCATCAAATGGTCTAGAAGCTGTTTGTGGATCATCGTTACGAGTACTCATAGCGTGCATAGCATTAAATCCACCCATACCAGCAATAGTAACTGCAGCTTCACTTCCTCCTGTAATAATCACGTCACAAGTCCCTAAACGAATTGTGTTTAAGGCATCGATCATTGAATTTGCAGAAGAAGCGCAAGCAGATACTGTGGTATAGTTAGGACCCATAAAACCATATTTTATAGATATGTTTCCTGGTGCTATATCAGCAATCATTTTCGGAATGAAGAAAGGGTTAAATCGAGGTGTTCCGTCACCAGCAGCAAAGTTTAACACTTCCTCTTGAAATGTTTCTAAACCACCAATACCAGCTCCCCAAATGACTCCAACTCTCAATTTGTTTACCGCGTCTAAATCTAGTTTCGAGTCTACAATTGCTTCATCAGAAGCCACCATTGCATACTGCGAAAATTTATCCATTCGCTTTGCTAATTTTCTATCAATAAAGTCAGTAACTTCAAAGTTTTTTATTTCACAAGCGAACTTCGTCTTGAACTTTTCAGGATCAAAATGTGTTACTGGAGCGGCCCCGCTTTTTCCACTGATAAGAGCTTCCCAATATTCATCTTTGGTATTTCCTATTGGCGTAAGTGCACCTAAACCCGTTACTACGACTCGCTTTAATTCCATAAAAATTGAGTTATTATTTTGCTGCTTCTATATAAGAAACCGCTTGACCAACTGTTGCTATGTTCTCAGCTTGATCGTCTGGTATTTGAATATCGAATTCTTTTTCGAATTCCATTATTAATTCTACAGTATCTAATGAATCCGCTCCTAAATCGTTTGTGAAGCTTGCTTCAGTTACAACTTCGTTTTCATCAACACCTAATTTATCTACGATAATCGCTTTTACTCGTGATGCAATGTCTGACATAATTTTTTAATTTTAAGTTTTAATTAGATGGCAAAAATAAAAAACTTTATTTGAATATTCATCTTTACCGTTAAAATGTGTTTGTAATTTAGTAAAAATAAAGATAAAGTATTTTGGATTTGCCTTAATTGTTAATTATTATTCTTTTTTTTGTTCGAATAATTTGAAGAAATATACCTGTAAATGAAACGTGTTGTAATTTTTGCGTCCGGAAGTGGCTCTAATGCTGAAAATTTAATTAAGTTTTTTCACAACAGCGATAATGCGTCTGTTATTCAAGTACTAACTAACAATCCTCATGCCAAAGTATTAGATCGCTGCAAAAAATTGAATGTTAGCGCCTTATCTTTTAATAGAATTGCCTTTTCTAAGTCTGAAGATGTCTTAAATATTTTAAAAGCATCGCAACCAGACCTTATTGTATTAGCAGGTTTTCTTTGGAAGTTTCCTGAATTCATATTAAAAGAATACAATAATAAGGTCATTAATATTCATCCCGCACTTTTACCTAAGTATGGAGGAAAAGGGATGTATGGTATGAATGTGCACCAAGCTGTTATTGACAATAAAGAAACTGAAACTGGGATTACTATTCATTATGTAAATGAAAATTATGACGAAGGAGCCATCATTTTTCAATCAAAATGTAGTGTTTCACCTACAGATTGTGCCGAAGATGTCGCAGGAAAGATTCATTTGTTGGAGATGGAGCATTTTCCAAAGGTGGTTGAGAAAATATTAAATAAATAGATGTCATGCTGAGCTAGACGAAGCATCTTTTCTAGATGCTTCATTTCATTAGAATGACACAAAGAGATTCCCGTTTTTACGTGAAGTGAACATGAGTAAAAAGAAAAAAAAATATTATACCGTTTGGCAAGGCCATAAAAAAGGAGTCTTTAATACTTGGAATGCCTGTAAAGCCCAAATTAAAGATTACCAAGGTGCACAATACAAATCGTTCCCTACACGTGATGAAGCCGAAAAAGCATTAGAAGGGAATTACTTTGACTATATAGGAAAGAACAAATCGTTTTCGAGTGGACTTTCCGAAGCTGAGCTCAAAAAAATAGGACAACCTAATTACAATTCCATATCAGTAGATGCTGCATCAAGCGGAAACCCCGGTGTTATGGAATATAGAGGAGTCGATACTAAGACAAAAAAACAATTATTCATTCAGGGCCCTTTTGAACAAGGCACTAATAATATTGGCGAATTCTTAGCTTTAGTTCATGGCTTAGCATTTCTAAAACAACATAATAGCGACCGCATAATGTATACGGATTCTAGAACGGCTATGAGTTGGGTACGTAAAAAAACGTGTAATTCTAAACTAAAACGTAGCGCCAAAAACAAACCGGTTTTCGACTTGGTCGATCGTGCTGTAGAATGGCTTAAGACTAATGAATATTCTACAACTATAGTAAAATGGGAAACTAAGGCTTGGGGAGAAATTCCTGCGGATTTCGGTAGGAAATAAATCTATTTTCCATTGCATTAATTGATGTTTCACAAGGAATATATTTTACGTAAATTTGCACTTTAAATCAAACTACTTTTATGAGTAAATTAGTAATTGTTGGCACTGTAGCCTTTGACGCCATTGAGACACCTTTTGGTAAAACCGATAAAATCTTAGGAGGTGCAGCAACCTATATAGGTTTATCAGCCTCAAATTTTAACGTAGATTCAGCAGCAGTTTCTGTTGTTGGTGGTGATTTTCCTCAGGAATATTTAGATCTTTTAAAAAATAGAAACGTTGATATTGAAGGTATAGAAATCGTAAAAGAAGGTAAAACCTTCTTTTGGAGTGGAAAATACCATAATGACATGAACTCTCGCGACACGTTAGTTACTGAGCTAAATGTATTAGAACACTTTAATCCGGTGGTACCAGAAAACTATAAAGATGCAGACGTTGTGATGTTGGGTAATTTACATCCCGCTGTACAACAAGGTGTTTTAGACCAGATGTCTAAAAAACCAAAATTAGCCATTTTAGACACCATGAATTTCTGGATGGACATTGCTTTAGATGATTTACTGTCTGTAATTAAAAATGTAGATGTTATTACTATTAACGACGAAGAAGCAAGACAATTATCTGGTGAATACTCTTTAGTAGTTGCTGCAAGAAAGATTCATGAAATGGGTCCAAAATATGTAGTAATTAAAAAAGGAGAACACGGAGCGTTATTGTTTCATAATGGCAATGTATTCTATGCTCCTGCCCTACCATTAGAAGAAGTATTTGATCCAACAGGTGCTGGCGATACCTTTGCTGGTGGTTTTGCTGGTTATTTAGCTAAAACGGGAGATTTCTCTTTTGAGAATATGAAAACAGCAGTCATCTACGGCTCAACTCTAGCCTCCTTCTGTGTCGAAAAATTTGGCACGGAACGCATGCAAAATCTAACCGATAAAGAAATTTATAAACGTCTAGACCAATTTAAGAGTCTGACTCAATTTGATATCGAATTAACATAAACTAACGCGCTCAGAAATTGAGCGCGTTTTTTATTTCAATATATAAAATAAATAGCGGAAAAAATTAATCATGAGTGATGCGTTAAAACATGAGTGTGGAATTGCACTTATTAGACTTTTAAAACCATTAGAATACTATAAAGAAAAGTATGGAAGTGCTTTTTATGGTGTTAATAAAATGTATTTAATGATGGAAAAACAGCACAACCGTGGACAAGACGGAGCTGGTTTTGCAAGTATTAAATTAGACGTAAAACCAGGCGAACGTTACATCAGTCGTGTACGATCTATTGCGCAACAACCGATACAGGATATTTTTGCTCAGATTAATGAACGTATTAACGATGAGCTCACCAAAAACCCAGAGTACCAAGATGATGTTGAATTGCAGAAAAAGCACATTCCGTACATAGGTGAAGTATTATTAGGCCATGTTAGATACGGTACATTTGGTAAAAATAGTGTAGAAAGTGTTCATCCGTTTTTAAGACAAAACAATTGGATGCACCGTAACCTTATTGTCGCTGGTAACTTTAACATGACTAATGTTAATGAACTTTTCGATAATCTTATTGAGATCGGTCAGCATCCAAAAGAAAAAGCAGACACCATTACTGTAATGGAAAAAATTGGTCATTTTTTAGATGATGCCGTTTCAAAAATTTATAAAGACCTTAAAAAAGAAGGTTATAATAAAAGTGAATGTTCACCTTTAATAGCAGAACGCTTAAAAGTAGGTAAAATATTAAAGCATGCTGCCAAAAATTGGGATGGTGGTTACGCTATGGCAGGTTTATTGGGTCATGGAGATTCTTTTGTATTAAGAGATCCATCTGGAATTAGACCGGCATACTATTATAAAGATGATGAGATTGTAGTGGTCGCATCAGAACGTCCTGTAATTCAAACCGTGTTTAATGTCCCTTTTGAATCAGTAAAGGAATTGGAACCAGGACACGCCATCATCACTAAAAAATCTGGAGAAACAAAAATTAAGAAAATATTAGAACCTTTAGAACGTAAAGCTTGTTCTTTTGAACGTGTTTATTTTTCTCGTGGGAGTGATGCTGAAATTTACCAAGAACGTAAAATGCTTGGTCGCTTATTAATGCCTAAAGTACTTGAAGCAATTAATAATGATACCCAAAATAGTGTATTTTCATATATCCCTAATACGGCAGAAACTTCATTTTATGGTATG
Source organism: Winogradskyella thalassocola (assembly GCF_900099995.1). Classification (GTDB taxonomy): domain Bacteria; phylum Bacteroidota; class Bacteroidia; order Flavobacteriales; family Flavobacteriaceae; genus Winogradskyella; species Winogradskyella thalassocola. Next base: position 761,009 of record NZ_FNCZ01000001.1, on the reverse strand, counting down.
ATTGAAACCGTTGAAGATCATCTTAATAAAAAGAAAACAGAATCTATTCTAAATGGAGGTGGAAAATTATCTTCAGAAAAGGTAACGGAAATTCTATCGGAACGCCCAAGAATTGAAAAAATAGCCATTAAAGATGTGAAATTAAGAACCTTTATTACTGAAGATAGTAGTAGAGATGATTTGGTGGCACACGTCTATGATGTTACTTATGGTGTTATAAAGCCAACAGACAACTTAGTAATCATTGATGATAGTATTGTTAGAGGAACAACACTTAAAAAGAGTATCATTAAAATGATGGACCGATTAAATCCAAAGAAAATAGTTGTGGTTTCTTCTGCCCCTCAAATACGCTATATTGATTGTTATGGTATAGATATGGCCAACCTTGAAACACTTATTGCTTTTAAAGCTGCTTTAGAATTATTGAAAGATAATAACCAATATCATATTGTAGAAGAGATTTATAAGAAATGTGTAGCGCAAGTCCAAATGAAGGATAAGAATATTGTAAATTATGTAAAAGAGATCTATGATAATTTTACAGATGAACAAATTTCTGATAAGATTTCAGAATTATTAGGAGGTGAAGATATAAAAGCAGAAGTTAAAATTATTTTCCAACCAGTTGAAAACCTGCACAAAGCATGCCCTAAAAACTTAGGGGATTGGTACTTTACAGGAGATTACCCTACACCCGGAGGGAATAGAGTTGTAAATAGAGCTTTTATAAATTTTTACGAAGGCAATAATAGACGTGCGTACTAAATATTCGTTTAAAAGAGCCATTAACCCGAGAAAATGAGTGGTTTACCGGATTAAAATGTATTTCGTCGGATTATTGATTCTTTTTAACAAATTAAATATACATTGGTATCACCATAACATAAGTAGGTTAAGTTCATGGTAGATTTGGGGCAAAAAAAGGTGAACTTCGTTCACCTTTTTTTATGCACTTTATTGAAATAATACTATAAGACCTATAATTATATGTAATGTGTATTTATACAGTTATTATCTTATAAATATTGCACTTTCCACGCTTAGACTAATATATAGGTCGTTTATCCAAAAAATGCATTACTTACAATATTGTCCACTTATATTTGACTCACCATAACATAAGTAGGTTAAGTTTATGGTAGATTTGGGGCAAAAAGGATGAACAACTGTTCATCCTTTTTCATTTTCTGTTACTACGTAAATCGCAACTTATTGTTTTACATAATCCTTTTATTTACAGATAATTAATTGCTTTTACTAATAATTTTCACGACTAATCAGGTAACAGTTATTTTTAAATATTTACTTTTAAAGAGACACTAATTATCATAAAAATCATTTCGAATTTTATACAACAGTTCATTAACCACATTTAGGTTTGGTGTTTCAATAAGGTCAGAGTTAACGTAAATCATATCAAGTTCAGCTTTCATTTCTTCGGCTTTATTTACTAAATGATCATATTCAAATTCAGCATTCTTTATTGATAACAAATAATCTCTATCAGAGCGCCTAACATTAATTTCATTATGTAAACCAATTTCTTTGGCCATATGTAATAAACGAAATGTATGCATCATGTTTTTTGCATCGTAATTTTTACTGTGCGAAATATTACTTTTATATCGCTCTTCGTTTCTTTTCTCTACCCAATCCCAATATTCTTTATACTTTTTGCAATACGTTGAATAACCATCAATATTAAAATATAAAATGGCAATTGGTTTTTCTGATTTAGGAACAGAGCTTAAGCAAACTTCATTGGTATTTGTCCGAGCTATTCCATGATAATTTGAATCTTCATTATAGAATAAATTATAGCAATCCTTCATGTGAGAAAGTTTTACAAGTCCACAATGGTCAGAATTCAGTTTCTTACTAGTTATAAAATCTTTAAAAAGAACAGATTGTTTTTCATCTCTAACATAACAAAAGTCTTCGACAGATTTTCTTTCCTTTTCAACAGGATTTACAATTTTCTTGTTTAACCCTCTAGCTTTTTTAATTTGCGTAAATGCATAATTAGCAAACGTGTTTTTACAAAGTTTTGATAAAAAATCCTCTTTTTTGATTAAATCAAATATTGGATGTTTATAAAGTATACATTCTTCAGGAACATTCAACAACTCCATAATATTTGGGTTGTTTTTTGAAAGTAATTCCAAAAATTTATTTAACTCGTAATAAGCGATATCATTAGTTTCGTTATTTACTTGTCCTATATAATTCAAAGAATAGAATTGTTCTTTAGGTAAAATAAATACACCTCTTATATCAGTATCAGAAGTGGCAGAATCTAAGCCATACGCTCTACTGCCACTGATACTTTCAAAGATTATTGATCCTGATTTTTTTAAGTTTTCAATTGTCATTTTATTGTTTTTAAGAAGAATGCATTAAACTCTTCAGGATTAGATTTCTTATTTACTAATTCATTTTTTATGCTGTTATTTTCTGAAACAATATCTCTAACTAATTTAATTAAAGTGTCACTAACGGGTTCTGTACTCATCTCAATATCTTTGCTTTTTAAATGAATTAAATTATTTAAAATAGCGTGATATTTTTCATCAATAATTAGATACAATTCAGTAAATAATACTGGAGGAACAGTTCCTTTTTTATAAATCCAATTAGCACACAAAGCAGTTCTTATTGCATAGAAGAAGCTTTTAAGAGTCATTTCATCTGTCTCTAGAGTTTCTTCAAAACCCTTGCTCATACTATGGTAATGATAAAACCCTGAAACAGGATTAAAGTTGTTTTCAGCTAAAGTTTTTATTTCGGTTAGAAAATTTTCATTTGCACGATATACAATAGGTGAAAATAACCATCCTAAGAAAGAAGCGTTAGATTTTGATAAGAGCTTTAATGCTTTTTTCAGTTCCCAACCCGAACCATCTAAATCATCTTCTGTCATAAATTCAATAGTATCTTTTTGTTCCCAAAGGTTTAAATACCATTCTTTCTTATGTTTATAAACAAAACGTATATCATAATCAGAATCTGGCGACTCAAAACCCCAAGCTCTACTTCCAGATTCTACAGCAAATAGGATTTCTATGTTATTATCTTTCTCTATTTCTGATAGTTTTTTGAGTATTTTAGATTTCATGTTATAAATATAAATTATCTAGATTTTAAAAAGAAGCCCCACCAAAGTCAGCCCACTTTTATCCCTTTCTACGGTTTATTTTCTATTTTGTTTTTTCTTCTCACGTCTTACCTTCCAAGGTGCATTCTTTTGCCAATCTCCAGCCATAATACAACCATAAGGCATCACTTCGTCAATGACTTCACCTAGATTAAATTCATCCATTTGCTGTCTGACCGCTTTCGCGTTTTTATAAGCAGAAGGCAACTCGGTAATATCAATTTCCTTTGAGAAAAATCGGATATCTAATCCAAGCGTTTCCTCTTTAAAGATTTGCATTGTAGAACCGGTTTTACTTTTTCTATGTTGTGTTCTACTCACGTTTCTACCTGCACCATGTGGCGCAAAACCTAAATTAGTTTTTGTGGTATTGCCTTCAACAATTAAAACAGGTTCGCTCATGTTTAAAGGAATCAATCTTGGCCCTGTAATATCTGGCATAAACTTCGCATCCATAGGTGTTGCACCTTTTGCATGGTAAAACAAATTACCATGCTTAAAGACAAAGTTATGCTCGTTCCAGTAGCGGTTTTCAATCTCTAGTTCTAAAGTTTCCGCTACTGAATTATGCAATACTTCGTGATTGGTTTTTGTCCAAGCTCTTATAATTTGAAGAGCGTCCCAATATGATTGTCCTTCTTCAGTTTCAAAAGGAATCCATGCATTTTGTTTCTTAGTATCTGGCGACAACTCTTTTCTAAAACGTTCGGCGATTTTCATACCTTTAGTGTACAAACGTGCACCTGGCCCTCTAGAGCCATGATGGGTTACCATCATTGTGTTTCCTGTTTTTTTAGAGGTTCCAACGAATAAAAAATGATTACCATCTCCTTGAGTTCCTAAGTGCGATCGTGCAATCTGCAACATGTTGCCATCCTTTAAAAAATAGTTAGACTCAAAAGCCTCTAATAGTGCTTTTGGAAATCTGAATTGTGAATCTCTATCGCGTCCACCAGGACCAAAATGAGTATTGGCATGTGCAGCATCTAAAATGTCTTTTGGGTCTGCTTTACCAAAATCTGTAAGCATTACAGAACAACAAATATCTGCACTATGCATTCCTGGGTGAATGGCATTTTTTGCTACTGCAACACCACCTACTGGGATTGTTCCGTCTGGACCAGCGGGACATGCATCTGGCATAATGGCACCACCAACCAATGTTGGTGTTTTCATTAAGGTTTGCATGGAATTAATAACTTTATCAACGTTGTATTTTTCTTCTTCGTTTTCTGCTTTAATATTAATTGAAAAGTCAACGGCAGTTGTATGTAACCCTATAGGGTCTGGTGATTTAAATTGCTCTAAATACGTTTTCATTTCTTCTCCTTCTAATTTGTTGCCATTAATATAAGTGATGGCTTCTTTCATCCATTTCCCTTGTGTAAAACCTAAGGCTTTTAAATCGTGACCTGTTATTTTAGTTTTCATGTTTTCTTTCTTTTGTGAAATTCTTCGCTTTGCTCAGAATGACATCTTAATAACACTACAAATATTATAGTGTGCTACGCAATAGTTTTGCGTACTAGAATTTTATTTATCCTGCAAGGTCTTTTTTTTGTCCTTGTAGGTTTGGCTACTTATAATACCTACAAGGTTTTTGAAACCTTGCAGGATTATAGAATTTACTTATTCACAGAGAAAATATCCTTTAATTGTTCAATCACATTACCGTTACCAGCAACTGTGATTTCGCCAATTTTATCAGCAATTTTCTCAATATATTCCATCTCTTTTAATTTGAACAACATGCTGTTGTCTTCCATTAATTTCGCGGTATTTAACAAACTACGTGTAGAAGCTGTTTCTTCTCGTCTGGTTACTACGTTAGCTTGCGCTTTTTTATGAGCAATCAAAACTTGGTTCATAATATCTTTCATATCACCTGGTAAAATGACATCTCTAATACCTGCATGCAATACAATAACACCCAATTTTTGACCTTGTGTTGTTACATTTTTCAAAACCGCTTCGGCAATCGTTTCCTTTTGCTCTAACAATTCGTCTAAAGTGTAAGCACCCACAAATGCTCTTAATACCAATTGCAAAATTGTGTACAATTGCTTTTCGTAATCTTTGTTATGCATTAACGCAGTTTCAATATCTGTAACTTGGTATTGTGCATAAAAGTTAATACGAACGGTCGCTTTGTCTTTGGTCAATAATTCTTGACCAGCAACCTCTAATTGCAACTGACGCATATCGGCTTTTGCGATTTTAATGGTTTGCTCGTTTTTCCAGAAATGGTAAGTCCCATGCTCTAAAATTTTAACAAACGTATCATTAACAATCATAATGGCTTTTTCAAAAGCGGCAACTTCAAAAGTTCTAATGTATTGACGCAATTGCATATTGCTATACAAGGCTTTACTGATGTCTTCTGTTATTTCGATTTTACTTAAATCGGCAGTGACAAATTTGTAGTCAATTAAGCTATTCCAAAATGTATAACGACCAGCAGTTAAGATACGCTTAAAGTTTTTGTTTTCGTAAACCAAAACAATCTCGTTATCCTTTACATCAATTAGAGTTAACATTGCTGCTAAGACCTCATCTTTAAGCAAGATTTCTAATGCTTTTGGGGCACTGAAAGCTTGTTACAAATCGCATCTTAAGACTTGCTCGCTAAATTTTATCCAATGTTTTCCTTCCGTAATAACACGCGTGTAATTACCATTTTTAAACACCAAACCTACTGTACCTGCATGAATTCTTTCTCTATACATGATTTCTAATTTTTTGTCCTTTAGTTTTCTTTTTTTTACTTCAGAACGGTTATACATTTATAATAGAATTCCATTTTCCGGAATGACTATTCAATTAAAACAAAGCGAAAGAAAACCATCTTTCTAACTACGGAAATACAATAGATTTTAAATGTTTTTAGAATTGTTCTGCAGATGATTTATCAATATTGAAACGACGATTGCCGAAACTATAATTGAAAAATGAATCTTTAAAAGAATACCTAAAGCGACCTACAATACAATTTGTATGTCAAGGTGTTTTCTAGACTGCGCTAACAACAAGTTGCTATTACTCGTTTTAGTTCACTTTGTTTTTGCCATTTAAAGTGTGACGCACTTGGTGGTCGATTTTTAAAAGTGACCTTCTTCGGGAATATGGATTATGAGTCCATTTCAAATACAACATCTAAAATGTTGCGCGTCTGCCAGTTTCGCCACAAGACCTTTTGGTCTTGGTAGGATTCGAACCTACACATTGATCTACTGCTTAACCGAACTTAGCTACTTCCCGTTAGAGAAGACAGGATTCGAACCTGTGTACATAGATGGTGGTTATTCTTTTGGCAAATAACCCGAAGCCTTCAAGTCAAGTTGAATATAAAAACCTCATACCAATTGGTAAGGATTTATACAATAGTGCTATACCGAAACACTTAACAAGACTTGCTTGATGTGGAAGCAGTAGGACTCGAACCTACAAGCTATAATAGACCAGATTTACAGTCTGGCGAGCCAACCAATTGCTCAATGCTTCCGGTTTAATATTTCAAAGAACTTTTATTAAGCTCTGCTAGACTCCTTTTTCTAGCAGAGCGCTACTTTTAAAGTCTGATTCCAAAAAGACTTCTTTTTAATTACAATGCAAATATTCTATACTATTGCGCAATGTTTTTGCGTAGTGATTTATTTTTTGTTTTAAATTCAATTTTGTCAGAATTATTTATTTTGATTTAAACACCAATTTAGAATTTTTGCAATGTTATTAGCATCATCAATTCCTCTATGATGCGTGCCTTCTAGTGATATTTCTAAGATGTCTAATGCACCATTCATTCCAACTTTTCGGTTTAAACCTTTAACTTCTGAAAACAGTGTTTTCACATTGATATGGTTTTGGGACAAAGGGTAATCTACTCCTCCAATCTTACACTGTTTTTTCATCATGTTTAGATCGTAAGCACCATAACTGGCCCAAGTGTATTGATGTGCATCATAGTCTTCTCTTAATTTTGTACAAGCGTCTTTAAAAGTGATACCTTCTGAGTCCAACAATTCTTGTGTAATTGTTGTTAGTTCCGTACAAAAAGGACTGACTTCTGAACGTGTAGGTTTAATTAATATACCTTCGTTTTTAGATATTAATCCTGTAGATGTATCTAAAACACAGATGCCGATTTCTATGATTTCATTGACTTGACCTGCTGGAACTTTTCCGTTCCAACAGGTTGCTTCGAGATCTATAATTATAATTTGTTTATTCATGTTTTTTATATTTTTTGATTTCTATTTTATTAGGAATGATGAATTCTTATTTCTTCTTCTTTTTCTTGCACTTTGTTTTTTTAGTCTTTTTTGGTTCCATTTTGTTTTTAATCCTTTTAATTTCAGAATCGATGAAACTTATAAGACTGTTATTGTAAACGTGCTTTTTTGCGAGCTTTAGAGTTTTTAATGCTTTCTTATATTTTTGAAGAATTTCGAAAAGTTGTCCTTGAAATAAATAAACTTCTCCTTTATTTAATCCTTTTATGGTAAAGGCAAAGTCAATTAATTTTTGAGCTTCGTCGTAATCTTCATTCCATATTAAAACTAAAATGTAGTGCGCATACACTTTGTGAAAATCGAGTTTGCTTGCCAAAGCCTCTGCATAATAGTGCTTGGCTTTTTCGTAATCACCAAATTGTTCGGCTTGTAAACGTCCCATTAAATACAAGGCATAAGCATTGTCTGCTTCGTAGGATAAGGCGTAGTTTAGATTTTCTACAGTTTCTTCTAGTTCGTATGGATAAGCATCTATGGCTTTAAGCACGTAATTGTTTAACAAATTCGTATCCATGGTTTTAGTTGTCCTGAACTTGATTCAGGATCTTTTTTAATTATTAATAATTTCGTTTGAACTATACATGAGATTCTTCGCTGTGCTCAGAATGACATAATGTTCGTTTTATAATTACTGTTTGTGGAAATGTGTTTAGCAGAATCGCTAATAGTGGAAAACAAAAAATCCGAAACAGTATTTAACTGGCTTCGGATTTCTCATTTATAAATTTGAAAAGTTTATCTAACGATAATCACGAAGCATCACAAAAGGCAGAATTCCTTTTGGATCGTTTTGATATGTTATAAATAAACTCATAGTTTCTAATTATTAATTTGATTTTGGTTGCAATTTAGCTCACTTCGACTTCGCTCAGCGGCCAGAATATTAATTTATTGCGTTGCAAATATTTAGCTTTTTTTTCGACTTTACAAAATTTATTTTTCAAATGGCTTAAAATTGAGCACCATAATACGAAGTATTATATTTTTTTTGAGAAATGCAAATATTTTTTTCAATCTGTCTTCATTCTTATGAATTCCTCTTTCTGCGCACGATAATTGCGTAGTAATTTTTTACTTTTATGATGTATCAAATTTCAACTAAAATGGCCGTAAATAAAAACGCATTAATTCGCTATAAAACCATTGATAAATGTCTTCAAAATCAGTTTAGACAATGGACGCTTAATGACTTAATTGAAGCGGTTTCGGATGCTTTATACGAATACGAAGGCAAAGATGTTGATGTAAGCAAAAGAACTGTTCAATTGGATCTACAAATGATGCGCAGCGACAAGCTGGGTTATAATGCACCCATCGTAGTTTATGATCGTAAGTTTTATAAATATGAGGATGCTGAGTACAGTATTACTAACAGCCCAATTTCTAATCAAGATTTAAGTAAACTATCTGAAGCTGTTTCGTTTTTAAAACAGTTTCAAGGGTTTTCTCATTTTTCGGAATTAGGCAGTATGGTTCAGAAACTAGAAGACCATGTTTACACCCAGAAAACACATGAAAAATCGTTAATAGATTTTGAAAAGAACGACAATTTAAAAGGCATAGAATTCTTAGATCAGTTGTATCAATTTATACTAAAAAAAGAAGCCATAGAAATTACTTATCAATCATTTAAAGCACGAAAAGAAAGCACATTTGTATTTCATGGCTATTTACTGAAAGAATTTAGAAACCGATGGTTTTTAATTGGCAAAAGACAAAAAAATGAAGGGATTATGAATCTGGCTTTAGATAGAATTATTACTATAAGAAAAAGTGATAATCCTTATATTTTAGATTCTAATTTTGATATTGAAACTTTCTATAAAAATGCTATTGGTGTTTCTGTAAGCCCAACATTAGAGCCAGAAAATGTATTACTATATGTTAATCACAAGCAGGCACCATATGTATTAACCAAACCTTTTCATCACTCTCAAAAAGAAGTAAGCAGAGATCATTTTGGAGTAACCATTTCATTAGATGTTCAATTAAATTTTGAATTAGAAAAGGAGATTCTAGGGTTAGGTGAAGGGATCAAAGTTATTGCACCCGAACGCTTAAAACGAAACATAAAAGAACGCCTATACGATGCTGTAGATACTTATGAGACAGAGATAAATGAGAAAAGCTTAAGAACCATATCAAAACGCCTAGAGCATAAAGGCTTTGGTATTCTGAATCATGTATTTACAAAGCGTGATATCAGAAAATTAAAAACTCGATTTGATACTTATTTTAAGAACCATAACGAGCAAACCTTTGGGATGCGCGAGGTACTCCTTAAAATGCCAGAACTCAAAGAGATTTTGTTCAACAAGAATTTCAAAAAGCTAATTAAATCGATTGACAAAAATGCTTTTTTAACCAAGGCTATTTATTTTGATAAATCACCAAAGGATAACTGGTACGTAACTTGGCATCAAGATGTACCGATAAATGTTTTAGAAAAAATAGAAACAGATGGGTTTTCTGCTTGGACAAATAAGAAAGGAGTAATAAGTGTTAGACCAACACAAGAAATTTCAAAAAACACATTCTCTATGCGAATTCACTTAGATGACACTACGATTAAAAATGGTGCTTTAAAAGTAATTCCAGGATCCCACAACAAACATTTACAACCTGAAGAAATTAAATTAATTAGTGAAAATTCTATTCCTTTTGTAAGTGAAATAGCCGCAGGAGGAGTACAATTACTCAAACCGCTACTCCTACACGCATCTTCTGAAACTACGGTTCAAAAAAGACGACGTGTATTGCATTTAGAATTTTCCTCTATTGAATTACCAAATGGTTTAAGCTATGCGGAAAGAGAAGACTTATTTGTAAATTTGCAATAAAATTTCGGCATCTTTTTTTAGTTCAAAATCATGTTCAATATAAATAGATTTAGACTTATAATCGGCCTCAATCAACCAAGAACTTCCATTAAAGTAAGACGTTTTAACAACAGCTTTTAAATCGGATTGTGCTACAATTTCAATTTGATTTGCATACACAATTCCATAAGGTTCAATGACATTAAATTCGCCAAAAAATGAAGCTATTAAAGGTTGCTTAGGATTTTTATATAAATTTTGAGGAGTGTCTTTCGCTATGATTTCAGCCTCATTAAGCACTATCATTTCATCAGCAAAGCCAAGCACATCATTTCTGTCGTGAGTCGCAACAATGCACGCTATATTTTTTGCTTTTAAGTAATTAAAAACATTACGTCGCAAGCCTTGTTTTTGAAAATTATCAATATGACTAAACGGTTCGTCTAATAATAAGATTTCAGGTTCTTTTGCTAATGCTCTAGCAATAGCGACACGTTGTTTTTGTCCACCACTTAAGAATTTTACTTTGGTATTTGCAAAAGCTTCGAGTTCTACAACTTTTATTAATTCCTCTGTGCGTTTTCGTTTTTCTTCAGGGTAAAAGCGCGATAAGTGTTTTCCTATGTTTTCTTCAACCGTAATCACTGGCATTAAATCGAATTCTTGGGTCACGTATTTCATAAAATCGTAACCCACAACCAGATTATATTTTGGTCCAAGAATTTCTTCATCTTTCCAAAAAATCTGTCCTTGTTTTAAATCGTACTCGCCATATATAAGTTTTAACAGCGTGCTTTTACCAGAGCCACTTTCACCAATGATAGCAAGGTTTTCCCCAGCTTTTACATTAAAGTCAATAGCTTTTAAAACCTTAGTTTTAGAATACCCGAAAGTGACATTGTTTACTTGAAGCATTTTACAAAAATACTACATCGTTAAAGAATTGTCATAAAAAAACCGTCCCGATTAACATCGGAACGGTTTTAAATTTTTTTATAGTCTATAAATTATTTCTTTATAAACTTTCGTTTGATAATTTTCCCTTCAGATTCTAATCTTAAAAAATAAACTCCACTTGTTAAACTTGAAACGTTTACCGTGTTTGTTTTAAGTTTCTGGTTAAGAATACGTTTTCCATTAACATCAAAAACCGTTGCGATTTTATTAATAACATCTGCTGAAGTTTTTATAGTAAGTTCTGCTTCAACCGGATTAGGATAAATGGTTACATCAACTAACGTTTCGTCTATAACGCTCAATGCAGAGCCTTCAGTAATAGTATGTGTCGTATTTATCGCAGGACTCGCAATAAAATCTACCGTACCAGATGGCCAGTAAATAGTGATGCTATTAATACTCGTTAAGGCACCAATACCGAAATGTGTATTTAATGAACTCATAAATTCAAAACCTTCTCCACTTCTAACATCTCTTATTTGCGTGCCATTAGTTGTTTGTATTTCTACTCTAGCACCAATACCATTTATGTTGCTTGTTGTACCTATGGTATTAATTTTAATCCAATTGTTAGCATTTGTATTGTTTAAGTAAATATTTCCGTTACGAAAAACATCTAAAAAACCATCGTTGTTTGTGTCTCCAATCGCACCACTTGGAGGCATGTTTGTTGAATAATTTGTAAACGTGAAATCACCATTATTAAATAATATATCACCATTACTTAAAATATCTATATAACCATCATTATCGAAATCTGCTGGAGCATTTTCTCGTCCTAATGACGCATCTAAAACTCCAGAACCAGCCGTTACATCAGTAAACGTACCGTCTCCATTATTACGCATTAATTTAGAATCTCCGTCAACAGTACTACTAGCACCAACATAAACGTCCATATCCCCATCGTTATCAAAATCTGCCCAAGCAGAAGACCATGTTTGCACTAAGTCTCCTAAATTAGAAGAATTATTATGACCTACACCTGGATAATTGGTATCGTACCAACCATTACTATCTGCAATATTAACAAATACACCATTTCCATCGTTTCTCCATAACTCATTAATACTAATAGAAGAATTACCTCTACACTTTGCGATAAATAAATCCATATCTCTATCATTATCAAAATCGATCCAAACTGTACCATAATTACCTCCACCAGGCACTAACCCAACACCATTTGGCAATGCTGTACTTTGACCTTGGTAAAACGTTAAATCACCAGATCCGTCATTAATGTAATACACATTAGCCTGAACATCGTGACAAACAAAAGCATCTAAATGCCCATCTGTATTAATATCAACAAAATTAGTACGTTGAGAAAACACATATTCTGATCCAGAAATTTCTGTATAAGCTGTCCCTGTATTGTTTGCTTTCATAAATGTAACACCTCCATAACCTCCGTAAACAAGATCATTATAGCCATTGCGATCAAAATCACCTGCAGCTAAACTCCAATCCGGAGAATTATCTGCTACAGGAGTTGCTATGTTGCTCATGTTAAAACCACCAGAGGCTAATTGGTAATGCACATTCAAATTATCAGCACTAACTGACACAACATCGTCTAAAAAATCACCATTTAAATCTACAAGAGCAATATCGTAAGACCCTGTTGTATTTATTGGGTTTGTTGTAAACGCTACAGGATAACCAGACGTATCTATTCCGGTTGTGAAGCTTTCACTTACCCAATTACTATAACCACCTGCATTACAATTTGCTCTTATATATACGATATAGTTTGTTTCTGACGCTAGACTATTTAAACTATAGGTGTTAGTTGTTACTGTATTCCCAGAAGACGGAATACCTTCTGAAGCTAACATTATAGCAACTTCCCAAGAGGTTTCCGATGAGCCTGCAGTCCAATTAATAATAGCACTTACCGCATTGATATTACTTACCAATACTGAAGTTACTTTAGGACAAGCTGGAGGTGCTGCTGAGCTAATTGAAGGAGAATCTATACAAAAGCCCCAGCCATAAGAATTGTGATCATCAAAATATATGCGATATTTAAAACCTGTTAATTGCGTGGTTGTAAATGAAGCGATATTTAAACTTTCACTTATGAAATTTGTTGGAGTTCCATCACAAAAATCGACAGAAACTGAAGAATTATCCTCAATTTCATTTCCCCAATTTACCCATTCACTAGAACTACCATCCCAATATTGAAGGTGTAAAGATTGATCATTCTGCCATATGTTAAAAACATACGGAAACACAACTGTTATTTCGGTTTCATTTGCATTAAAAGCTGCATTAAGATCAATAACAGGAGACTCTGCTGCAATAGTGTTATAAGAAGCTCCACCAGCTAGATTGTCATCAAACGAAAATGATCCACTTGCTGATGATGTTGGGTCTTCAAATAAGTATGAAGCATCATAGCTACCTGAAAGCGTCCATTGGTTGTTAGGCCAATTAGCTCCTTGGTTTAATTGTTGCGCATTGCTATGAACACAAAACAAAGTTGACAGTAATGTAAAGAGTAATAGTTTTTTCATATCAGTATTTTAATTACAGTTTATATTTAATGAGTTTATCCATTCTTCAATAAGTTGAACACCTTCCGTATGTACAATTGTACGCGCTAATAAAGGCATTCTGGTAGAAGGCTCTGTGGCACTTATTCTAAAATGCATTACAGAATTTCTTGCATCCCCTGGTTCTATAATATGCCCAAGACCAAAACCAAGTTCTGTATCAGCCTCAACACAAACACCCATATTGGTAATGTCTTCTGTAGACAAAAAGTCTAATCGCATTGGTCTATATGAACAATGTGTGTTTTCTGAGTGGCAATGCGCACAATTAATATCTAAATAAGCTCTTACTCTTAGACTCAAAGAATTGCTATGGTCACTATAATCCGGAATAGTTGATATTGTTTCCGGAAGTGTATTTTCTAAATACCCAAGGCTTACTAACTTTTCTAATTGATTAGCCGTACCATCACTATAATCATAGCTTAAATTTAAGTTTCTAGGTTTAGGCCCTATTGGTTTTGCTATTTCCAACACTTTATGACAGGTATGACACTCTGCTGCTGATGGAATTCTATATTGTACAGATTTCGTCGCCCCTTCTTGTTGCCATTGCAGATCTACATAACTCCCGTTCATATCTAAATTAGCTTCAGATTGTGTTTCATTCCAAGCGTAATTTGCAAAAACCCAACCCTCTTGTTTTCTAATTATTAATCGGGTTTCTAAAATTTGTGTTGAATTATCGGGAAGAACGTTATCGTAGTAAAAGTTCTTTATTAAAATCGTTCCGACAGGAAAATCTAAAAGTTCATTTTCATTTAAGAATGTAGCTTTACTGTTGTTTGGCATCCATACAAACCGTTTCTTCTTAGCATAATCACTAAACAGTGTGGAATTTAAAGTATAAGGAATTACACCACTACTAGGCTCTAAATTTTTTAATTCCCCTTCAAAAAATTGATAGTCTGATAATGCTGAAAATGGCATGTTCTCTAGATCATAAAGCACACTTGAACTCGTTGTGATTGTAATAGAAATGATTTCTGTTTTACAATCGCCCGAAGTGCTGCATATGGTATATTCAAAATTATCTATACCAACCTCATTTGGGTTTGCAGTATATTTTATATGATCGTCACTTGGGTTATTAGGTGTATTATTAGAATCTATGATTACAACATTACCTTTTGTAGGCTGACTTAGTGACAATTCTCCCGTTAAAGGAATATTAGAATCGTTAAGAAATATAAAAATCTCAATTTCTGAATTTTGTACAATAGTTAGACTATCCGGATTTGTTTCAATAACTAATGGATTTAAGCCATCGTCATTACCACAAGAAAACAGAAACAAAATTGAAAGAAAAAATAAGATGTAATTTTTTTTCATATACAATAATCATGCACTATTAATAAGACAGTTTAATGTTTAAAAGTCCTACAAAAGCTGACAAAAAAATAATGCGTTATCTGAAAAAAGGATTTTTATACTCTTTTCATTCTGTAGTTTCTGACGTAGGTTAAGTGACAAATAAACTAATATTAGTCTTTTACTTTTTCTTCCGTTTTTGTTGGTAATACTTCAAATCCCATATTATAAAGTGTAAAACCAAAAATATCTGCATATTGCTCAATAGTTTTACTAACAGGTGTACCAGCTCCATGGCCAGCATCTGTTTCTATTCTAATAAGGGTTGGATTTTTTCCGGCTTGTTTGCTTTGTAATTCTGCCGCAAATTTAAAACTGTGTGCAGGCACTACGCGATCATCATGATCTCCAGTAGTAACTAGTGTTGCAGGATATTCTACACCTGCTTTAACATTATGCACAGGTGAATACCCTTTAAGGTATTCAAACATTTCCTTACTATCTTCTGCAGTTCCGTAATCGTAAGCCCAACCAGCTCCAGCAGTAAATGTATGATAGCGCAACATGTCTAAAACACCAACACCAGGTAAAGCTACTTTCATTAACTCTGGGCGTTGCGTCATAGTTGTACCAACTAATAAACCTCCATTAGAGCGACCGCTAATAGCTAAATAATCTGATGATGTATATTTTTCTGAAATAAGGTATTCTGCAGCAGCAATAAAATCGTCAAAAACGTTTTGTTTTTTAAGCTGCGTTCCTGCATCGTGCCATGCTTTTCCATATTCTCCACCTCCTCGAAGATTTGGAACGGCATAAATACCTCCTTGCTCTAACCAAACCGTATTAGCAATACTAAAACTTGGTGTTAAACTAATATTAAATCCACCGTAACCATAAAGAATCGTTGGGTTTTTACCGTTGAGCTTTATACCTTTTTTGTGTGTAATAATCATAGGTACTTTTGTTCCATCTTTAGACTTGTAAAACACCTGTTTGCTTTCGTAGTCTTCTGGATTGAAATCTATATTCGGTTTTTTGTATAATTCTGAAATTCCTTTTTCTATATTATATTTATAGATACTTCCTGGCGTTACATAATTTGTAAATGAATAATAAAGCTCTGTTTCGTCCTTCTTTGCACCAAAACCAGAAGCCGTACCTATTCCTGGTAATTCAACCTCTCTTATTAGTTTCCCATCATAATCGTACTGCAATACTTTTGAAACTGCATCTACCATGTAGTTAGCAAAAAAATAACCACCAGCCGTTGATGGGCTTAAAACATTATCTGTTTCAGGAATAAAATCTACCCAATTTTCTGGAGTTGGATTTGAAGCATCTACAGTTACAATTTTTTGATTTGGTGCGCCCAAATTCGTCATAATGTAAAGCTTAGATCCAACGTTTTCAATAATGTTTGAATCACTATTAGTGTGATCTAAAATAGTTACAAGTTTGCCATTTGGTTTTGACAAATCCTTAATAAACAACTTATTTCCAGAAGTTGAAACACTTGCAGAAATAATAAGATACTTATCATCTTCCGTAACTCCACCACCAATATATCTGTGTTTTTCTTCAGGTGTACCACCAAAGACTAATTTATCTTCGGATTGTTTTGTTCCTAATTTGTGATAAAACACTTTATGCTGATCTGTTTTTGCAGACAACTCACTTCCTTCTGGCTTATCGTAACTAGAGTAATAGAACCCTTCGTTCTTATACCAAGACATGCCGCTAAATTTGATATCGACCAATGTATCTTCAACAATCTCATTGGTTTCAGCATTCATTACCAAAATTTTTCTCCAATCGCTTCCTCCTTCAGAAATAGCATAAGCTAATGTTTTTCCGTTTTTAGAAAAGCTCATACCACCTAATGAAATCGTTCCATCTTCTTTAAACGTATTAGGATTTAAAAAGACCTCAGCAGTTGTAGGATCTTCACCTGTTTTGTATCGGTAAATTACAGATTGGTTTTGTAAACCGTCATTTTTAGAGAAATACGTATAATCTCCTTCTACATAGGGAGCACTGATTTTTTCGTAATTCCAAAGTTTTGTCAGTCGTTCTTTTAATTCTTCTCGATATGGAATATGGTCTAAATAACCAAAAGTAACTTCGTTCTGCGCTTTAACCCAAGCTTCCGTTTCTTTACTTCTATCGTCTTCTAACCAACGGTAAGGATCTGTAACTGCCTCACCAAAATACGTGTCGATAGTATCAATTTTATTCGATTCAGGATAATCTATTGTAGTTGTTTTCACAGTTTCGGTTTCATTTTTACAAGACACAAAAAATGTTAGCACTAAGGCAAGAAGAAGTAATTTTTTCATAATTAGATTTTTTGAAATAAACATCGTTACCTCAAATATAAGGATTTAGTAACTTGTTAATAACAAACCACTAAAAGTAAATTTGGAACGACAATATATGCAGAATTTCAACTAACTATATAAATAATGAGTTGAAATCCTTGAATATATGCTATTTTCAAATAATCTAAATTGATTTTATAAAACTACACTAAACCATTTTTAATAAGGTATTCTGCTATTTGAACGGTGTTCGTTGCAGCTCCTTTTCTAAGGTTATCACTAACAACCCAAAGATTTAGTGTGTTAGGTTGAGAGCCATCTCGTCTAATACGACCTACAAAAACATCGTCTTTACCATGCGCATACATAGGCATAGGATATAAGTTAACATCTAAGTTATCTTGTAGTGTAACCCCATCTGTATCGTTTAGTAATTGTCTTACCTCATTAAGATCAAAATCATTTTCAAACTCCACGTTAATTGCTTCACTGTGCCCACCAGCTGTAGGAATTCTAACAGCAGTTGCAGTCACCGCAATTGTACGATCATTAAGAATTTTTTGAGTTTCATTTACCAATTTCATCTCTTCTTTGGTATAACCATTATCTTCAAAAACGTCGCAATGTGGAATTGCATTTTTATGAATAGGATACGGATATGCCATCTCACCTTTTATACCTGCAATTTCATTTTCCATCTGTTCAACAGCTTTTACACCTGTACCAGATACCGATTGATAGGTTGAAACAACGACGCGTTTAATTTTATATTTTTTATGAAGTGGTGCTAATGCCATCACCATTTGAATCGTAGAGCAGTTAGGATTAGCTATAATTTTATCTGTTTTTTCTAACTCACTAGCGTTAATTTCTGGAACTACCAATTTTTTTGATAAGTCCATTCTCCAAGCCGAAGAATTGTCGATAACCGTTGTACCAACTTCAGCAAATTTTGGAGCCCATTCTAAAGACGTGTTACCACCTGCAGAAAACAAAGCAATATCAGGACGTTTTTCAATAGCAGTAGGAATACTAATCACTTCAATATCCTTACCCTTGTATTTTAATTTACTACCGACAGAACGTTCTGAAGCTACTAGTAATAATTCGTCTAAAGGAAAATTGCGTTCCTCTAATACTTTAAGCATTACACTACCAACCATGCCTGTTGCACCTACAATTGCTACTTTCATAAATCATATATTTAGAACTTTCAAAATTATAATATTTCTTTAAGTAAAGCATTCTATTTAGGCTTAAAAATCTAATAAAAATATAGGGTTTTAATTATTGAATTTGTAATTACAAAAAGAAACCCAGACTATTACAGTCTGGGTTTAGTTAAAAACAATAGTGTAGCGATGACGCTATACCTAATTTATTTTTTTAATGAATCTCTGATTTCGATTAATAACTCAACTTCAGATGGTCCTGTAGGCGCAGCTGGTGCAGGTTCTTCTTTCTTTTTCATATTATTAACTCCTTTAACTACAAGGAACATTACAAATGCTACAATGATAAAATCAATTACATTAGTTAAAAATGTACCGTATTCTAAGAAAACATCACCAACCATTTCGCCAGCGTCATTTAATGAACCTTCTTTTAACTGATATCTCAATGCTTTAAAGTCTGAGTCGAAAATCATACCAATTAAAGGAGACACAATACCTCCTGTAAATGCAGTAACTACTTCTTTAAAAGCAGCACCCATTACAAAACCGACTGCAATGTCTATAAGGTTGCCCTTCATTGCAAATTCTTTAAATTCTTTTAACATAATTACGTGTTTTTTATTAGTTAGTTAATATGTTGATATGACCCTAAGTTAGTTAAAAAAGTCACAATATCTTAAAAAAAATATTATTCAGGTAAAAAAACACGTTTTACACGTTGCGATATTGCAGTTAAAATTTCATAAGAAATAGTATGTGCTGATTCTGCTAGATTACTTGCTGTATGGGTAGCATCGAAAACAATAACCTCATCTCCTTCTTTACAATTTATACCAGTAATGTTTACCATTATCATGTCCATGCACACATTACCAATTATATAAGCTTTTTCACCATTGATAATTACAAAGCCATTTTCGTTACCATAAATACGGCTAATACCATCGGCATGCCCAATAGGAATGGTTGCTGTTCGTTCAACACCTTGAGATGTATAGGCTCTATTATAACCTACGGTTTCTCCTTTTTCAATCTCATGAATTTGAGAAATCACAGATTTTAAACTCGCTATAGGTTTGAGATTTTTATCTTCCTCAATAGAATTACCAAAACCATAAAGTCCAATGCCACTGCGCACCATATCAAAATGTGCTTCGGGATAATTGAGAATACCAGACGTATTACACATATGTAACCAAGGCTTAATACCAGTTCCTTCTTCAAAGTTTTTTGCGATCGTTTTAAACCGTTCAATTTGAAGGTTAGAAAACTCTGATTCGTTGGCATCTTCACTAGCCACTAAATGCGAAAACAGAGATTTTACTTTAACCGATGATGTCTTTTTAAGCGAAGCAACTAAGCTTTCAATATCATTATTTTTAAAACCGAGTCTGTTTAATCCTGTATTAAACTTTATGTGAACCGGATATTTTTTTTGAGATTGCGCTTCAGCAGTTTTAATAAACTCACTTAAAACATGAGCACTATAAATGCTAGGCTCTAAACATCTATCGATTAGTGTTTGCGCATTTACAGACTGCGGATGCAGCACAATAATGGGTGTCGTAATTCCGGCATCTCTCAAAACCACTCCTTCTTGAGTATACGCAACAGCAAAATAATCTACGTTTAATTTTTGAAGATGTTTTGCAATTTCTACAGAATCACTACCATAAGCGAAGGCTTTAACTACGGCTAAAAATTTTGTTTGTGGCTGAAGTTTTGACTTTAAATAATTGAAGTTATGTGTTAGTGCACTTAAATCAATTTCGAGAATAGTTTCTAGAGCTTTAGACATTACGGTTTTCGTCTTTAGAATCGACTTCCTCTGCATCATTCACTTTCATCTGTCTTACTTTATCTCTTTGCATACTTTTATAATAAGCAGCTCTACTTAAAGGTTCGTATTCGTCAACTTCTCCGAGTAAAACTAGATCATCACTCAATGCTTTTCTATAACTGTATTGTGCTAAATTTCCGGTTTTTGTACAAACGGCATGTACTTTAGTAACATACTCTGCTGTCGCCATAAGATTTGGCATAGGCCCAAAAGGATTTCCTTTAAAGTCCATATCTAATCCTGCAACAATGACACGCACACCTTTGTTGGCTAAATCATTACAAACGCGAACAATCTCATCATCAAAAAATTGCGCTTCATCTATACCAACCACATCGCATCCATCTGCTAAAATTGGAATATTAGCAGCAGCAGGCACTGGTGTAGAACGGATTTCATTCGCATCATGAGAAACGACCATCTCTTCATCGTAACGCACATCAACTGAGGGTTTAAAAATCTCCACCTTTTGTTTAGCAAATTGCGCGCGTTTTAGTCGTCGGATTAGTTCTTCGGTCTTACCTGAGAACATCGATCCACAAATGACTTCAATCCACCCAAATTGTTCTTTCTGATTTACTGTATTTTCGAGAAACATTTTGTAATTTTAGCACTGAATCGAAGCTAGTCTTCGATTTTATAAAGGTCACGCAAATTTATTAAAAATCAAAAGTAAAACTTACGAAAAGAGCATAAAGAAATTATATTCCTTTTTTATTAGATTTATGAATTGATTTTCAATACTTGAAGAATTATAAAATAACTTAGAACTATGAAAAAGAAATTAGAATCAGAATTAGTGAGCATTGCGCACAGGATTCTAAAATTAAAAGGTAGAGAGGATGTAGATAAACTTCACGAAGAAGTTGCTGCACTCTATGAAAAACTTACTGTTTTAAAATTTGCCCAAGAAAATTTTGAAGACCATATGCCAACAATTGGTAATGACTCTTCATTTTTTGATATGCTAGATACCGCATTTAATAATAAGGTTAGTGATAATATCGAAGTTGAAGATAGAACTTATGTCAATGTAGATGAGGTTGAACATGATGAAATTATGGAACCTGTGATGGCCAAAATTAAGGATATGTTTGAACATATGCCCAAAGAAACGGAACCTACAGATCCTATTTTGGAGAAAATTCTACAAAAAGAAACGGAAGCACCTGAGACTATAGAATTTGAAACTATCACCTCTGGTTTTGATAAGATTCCGGAGTTTGAACCTATTGAAGAGGCACAAAAACGTGAAGTTGAAAACACTAATAAATCTTTAAATGACAAACTGAAAGGTCAACAATTAAAGATAGGTCTTAATGATAAGTTAGCTTTTATTAAGCATTTGTTTGAAGGCAAAAACGAAGATTACGATCGAGTAATATCTCAAATTAACACCACCCATTCTTTAGGAGAAGCTAGAACATTAATTTTAGAATATGTTAAGCCAGACTATAACAATTGGAGTGGTAAAGAAGAATACGAAGAGCGTTTTATTGAACTTGTTGAGGGTCGGTTTAATTAATAATTCAAATAAACGTAACCTATAAAAGGTTTATCAATACCTCTAATGTTTAAAACGTAAAAATACGTACCAACCGGTAACACTTTTGAGCTTTTTAAAAGTCCCATGTTGGCTTCACCATCCCATGTATTTATGTAGTTTTTTGCTTCATAAATTTGGGTGCCGTAACGGTTGTATATTTTAAGGGTATTATCCATATAATCTTCAATACAAGGAATATCAAACGTATCATTTTTACCGTCATTATTTGGTGAAATACCTTCAGGTATAATTAAACAATTAGAAATTTCTACAGTAGCATGATCTTCATTATTCGTTAAATCTCTATCAGGTTCGTTAACACTATGTAATATTGCTAAATTGGTTAAATCGGTTGAAGAAATTACGCTTGCGGTTAACACTAAAGATTCGGGGGTATTTGGATTTAAACTTGGAATATTCCAATTAAACGTAGTGTCATCAAAAACACCGGAACTAGTAGTTGCTGAAACAAACTCGTAACCTTGAGGTAAAATATCAATCACTTCAATTAGAGTTGCTGTTGTCGTTCCTAAGTTAGTTGCTGTAATAGTAAAATCTACATTTTGACCATAAAAAGCTTCTGCAGGCATTACAGTTTTAGTGATTTCAATATCGACATCAGACGTGTCCACAATAACATTTAATGTTGCGCTCGTTTGAGAGATATCTAAATTATTATTGTTAGTAAAATTTTGAAAATTATTGAGATAAGTTCCTGAAACATCTGAGCTCACCATAACAGAAAAGGTACAACTATCAACACCCTCTGGAAACACTAAATTTTCGATTCCGACAAACGCATCTCCTATTTCCCCAATAAATGTTGTTATACTACCATTGGCTTCAATCCAATTTGGTAAACCTATAAGAAAAACACCATTGGGCAGATTATCTGTAAAAGAGATTTGAGTTTGAGTCGGATTTGAAGCAATATTAAAAACGGTAAATATTAATTCGCTTTCACCTCCTTCAATAATAGTTTCGGGTACAAATGATTTTTGTAAAACAGGAGCTATAACTTGTACGCTATTAATAGAAATATTAGTCTCTGGTGTTAATTCTTCATTATTTTCAGCACTAGGAATGGCTTCGGCAATATTATTAAAGGCACCACCATAACTTGGAGCAGTTACAGGAATACTAATTTTAACCGTGGAACCCGCTTCCATATTTGGAATTATCCCTGATATAAAATTCCCTGTAATATTAAAATTTGACATACATGAAGCTGCACCTGAAGCAACGATACAACTAGGAGATCCCACTATAGTAAAGGCAGAATTAAGGGTGTTTTCGAAAAGAACATCTGTAGCATTAGAGCTCGTGGTACTATTACTAATATCTATAACCCAATTAAAAGCTTGGTTAGTGTTAACCTGTGTAAATTCTGGATATGTTTGGGTTACTAAATCTACACAAGGAGCAAAATATGTATGAACCTCAGCTCTGTTATTTGTAATGTTATAATCTGTTATATCATTTACATAATACGCTACAACCTCATTAGTTGCCTCAATAGGAGATGTAGAACACTCGGGCAACCAATCTATAGCAACACTAAAATTAACAGAACTGTTGGCAGGCAATACCCAGTTATCTTCAGGTATAATTTGCCAAAAAATATCCAATTGCCCCTCTTCGGGAACTCCATCAAATAACTCGCCAATATTTGTATTTTCTATTTCAAAACAAGAAGCTGTCCCAGTAGTACCAGTACATTCTACCGAAACTAACATCCCATTAACGGAAACATCACCATTATCAACACTTGGCATATAGTCCCTAACTTCAATAATAGCATCTGTATCTCCATCATTGTTAACCGTTATTTCATAGGACACCAACCCCCATCCCGTTGTGTTGTTTGGTGAGCTACCAATTGGTAATTCTGGACTTGTTTGAACTTTAGTTACCTTTAAATCAGACTCCACACAAAGATTAAGAACAGGAGGAAGTTCTATTTGATTAGTAAAATAATTATTTAAAGGGTTACTATCCACTAATTGAGTGTCTAAAATATTAGTACCGCTTCTAATAACGGCAGACATTGAATTAGTATTAGTAGCACACTCGGGTTCAATATATTCAAGAACAGTTTCTATTGTAATTGTAGTATTAGGTTGTAGAATAAAGCTGCTACTCGACCATACTTGACCACCTTCACTAGTTAGTATAAAGTCACTACATAAAACAGGTCCGGATGTCTCTATACAATTAACCGAAATGATATTCCAAATGGCATTAGGAAAGGATAAATTTTGGAGAAAAAACCGCATAGGAGTTTCTACTGAGCCCATATTACAAACTGTAGTAATAAATGTGATCTCTTGGTTATATGCTATGTCGGAAGTTATTTCAGGGTCAACCTGTACCGTTTCAATACAAATATCTGTTTCTGGACATAAGTTCGCCTCTAATAAATGAGTAGTTACAAAATTTGAATTTATTGATGAGAGAATGTGATGATCTATTGAAATCTTAATAAAACTATTCACCTGTATGGGCATAGGATCTACTGTACACGAAAAGTTTGAGTAACGATAAACCATTTCAAATGTGATGCTCCCTCCTGATGTTATTTCAAGTTCTTCACTATTAACAAAGAGTGTCGTTGGAATTGAAACATTTGAACTACCAACAGTAGTAGAATTACCTAATACATCGGTTAGATCAGGGCATACAGTTCCATTATTTGTTCCAATACATTCTAATGAAACAAATTCAGCAAAAGGCTGACCAGTAAAATTAGAAGATGCCAGAATTAAATTTCCTTCAATCTGTGTAATTGGAAAATCTATAACACTATTATTGGTAATCGTAAATTGATATGTTACTGTATCTCCCCACGCGTTAATCGCTGTTCCTTCTGGAGGACTAATTTGTTCATGAATCACTGTAAAATCAATATCTATATCTAAGACATCAATAGATATTATAGATTGATTATTGCTTGTGTTAGTATCTTCAATGTTGTCGGGAGGATTAATTGTTCCATTCGCTGCAATGCCTCCTAAATTAGTAGGTGCAGTAACCAAAACTATCAGTTCTACGCTCGAATTATTTGGCATTGCCGCAATCGAAGCCGTTAAAACATTATTTACAATACTAATATTAGCAACATCAGATGCTCCATTCGTATTATTTTGTGAAGCATATGAATTAATCGTTAAATCCGTATCAAAATTTATAGATATTGACGCGTTATCAACTGAATTTCCAGAATTTAAAACGGTAATCACATATTGAAAATCCTCATAAATATTGACTTGAGACACAGGAGTGCCACTTAAATTTTGAGCCTCAATGGCAATAGATAAATCCGTAGTTTGACTATATGAAACATAGATACTTGAAAAGAGAACTAATAAAAAGCAAAGCGGTTTAGTCACAGGTTGGTTTTTATATAAGATGTAGATTCTTACAAATGGTTGCGTTAAGATATAGAAAAGATTGTAAATTTGATATTAAGTTTATTTAAACATGAAGTTATACCTCGTTCCCACACCAATCGGAAATTTAAAAGACATCACCTTTAGAGCCATAGATGTTTTAAAGGAGGTCGATTTAATTTTAGCTGAAGATACCAGAACATCTGGAAAACTTTTGAAGCATTTTGAGATCACCACGCAAATGCAAAGTCACCATATGCACAACGAACATAAAACGGTGAATCATTTAATTGAAAAACTAAAAGCAGGATTAACAATTGCAGTAATTAGTGATGCAGGTACACCTGCGATTTCAGACCCTGGATTTTTGTTAGTTAGAGCATGTGTAGAAAACAATATTGAAGTCGATTGTTTACCGGGAGCAACAGCATTTGTCCCAGCCCTAGTCAATAGCGGTTTACCAAACGATAAATTTGTGTTTGAAGGCTTTTTGCCTGTAAAAAAAGGACGACAAACGCGATTATTACTCTTAGCCGAAGAAACTAGAACCATCATTTTTTATGAAAGTCCTCATAAGCTGATAAAAACTCTTGGTCATTTTTGCGAATATTTTGGAGAAGATCGTTTGGTCTCTGTATCAAGAGAAATAACAAAATTGTACGAAGAAACCATTAGAGGAACAGCAAAAGAAGTTTTAGAACACTACACAAATAAGCCACCAAAAGGAGAAATTGTGATTGTAGTTGACGGAAAACAGAAATAAAACATGACTTTAAATACTTTTTTAGAGACACTTAAATCTACTCCTAAACAGATTGAATTTTCTGAAACCATGAACATCATAGAAGCCCATTACGAGTATACTCCAACAGCTTTTAAAAATGGAACATTAAACAATGGTAAAGATGAAAACTCAGGCTCTTGTAAACTATTTGCCTTTGCTGTAGATCAAAATTTAACAGCAGAAGAAGCCTTAGCCTGTTTTGGCAACTATTATTTTGAAGATGTTTTAATACATCCGGACGGAACAGGACATCAAAACATCCGAAATTTTATTAAAACAGGCTATGAAGGTCTCTACTTTGAAACCTTCCCGTTAAAGAAAAAATAAAAGGACGTTTCGTAATTGGGTTAACCTTTACAGCGACAGCATCAGTCATTATCATTTTCTTTCCTTAATTTTCTAATTCAAACTTAAATTATGGAGACTAAACATTATAATGTATTTGTTATTGGTAGCGGTATTGCAGGCCAAACAGCAGCAAAAGCTTGTATCGCAGCAGGATTAACAGTGGCTATTTCAGATAAACGCGAATATGGAGGCACTTGTGCAACACGAGGTTGCGATCCAAAAAAAATACTAATGCAATTTGCAGATTTAGTGCAGCACTCCAATCAACTCAAAGGTTTTGGAATTAAAAAGTCACCTAAAATTAATTGGAAAGCTGTTCAGAAATTTAAAACGTCTTTCACTAAACCTGTACCATCTTCAACCGAAAATAACTTAACGGATTTAGGCATTGATTTATATCATCAATCCCCAAAATTCATTAGTAAAAATGAAATTACAGTTGAAGGTAAAACCATTTCTGCAGATAAATTTGTAATCGCAACAGGTTATGTCCCGCGACCATTAGAGCTTAAAGGTTCGGACTTATTAAAGACCAGTGATGATATTCTCAATTTGAAAAAAATTCCGAAATCAGCCATATTTATTGGTTCAGGTTATGTTGGAATGGAATTTTGTTATATGCTTTCAACATTAGGATGTGACGTTACTATGATTGAAGTTGGTGATAGTCCGTTAACACAGTTTGATTCGTTTTTGGTTGAAAAATTAACCAAGGTTTTAGAAAAGAATGGAGTTAAATTTATGTTTAACACAACACCGATCTCCATAGAAAAACTGAAGAAAAACTTAAAACTGACGTATGAAAAAGGCGGTAAAACAAAAACAATAAAAGCCAGAAAGATATTTAATACCGCAGGTCGTGTGCCAGCAGTAGAAAAATTAGATTTAGAAAATGCTGATATAAAAGCTGATGAATCTGGGGTTTTAGTCAATGATTTTATGCAAAGTATAAGCAACGAAAATGTGTATGCATGTGGAGACGTATCGAGTAAATCTTTACCATTAACACCCTTATCTGGATTACAAGGTTATATTGCAGGCCATAACATTATAAATGGTAATTCTAAGGAGTTTGAAAACCCATTAGTACCTTCTGTTGTTTTTACCAAACCGCAATTGGCGAGTGTAGGTTATTCTGAAGAAGAAGCTAAAAGCAGATACAAAAATGTGATCGTTTATAAAGGAGATACTTCGGATTGGTACAGTTCTAAAAAAGAAAATGCCGATGCTTACGCTTATAAAATTATTGTTAATGAGCGTACTCAAAAAATTGTGGGTGCCAATTTATTAAGTTCTCAAGCGAATGAAACGATTAATATTTTGACTCTAGCCATGAATGAAGGTTTAACAATTCGTGATTTTAAAAAGCAGATATTTACATATCCATCTTATACGAATGATTTAAAGAGTATGTTGAAGGATGAGGATTAAAAAATGAAAGAATTACTCCATAATATCAGTCAATGTACCATTTGTAAATCACATTTACCTTTAGGGCCGAGACCTGTAGCAACGGCAAACCCAAAATCTAAAATTGTTATTATTGGTCAGGCTCCAGGAACAAAAGTGCATCAATCTGGAATTCCGTGGGACGACCAAAGCGGAAAAAAACTAAGACAATGGCTTAATGTCACTGATGAACAATTCTATAACTCCGAGAATTTTGCGATTATACCAATGGGATTTTGCTATCCCGGAAAAGCAAAAACAGGAGATTTGCCACCAAGGTCAGAATGCGCACCACAATGGCATCAGCAATTATTAGATAAAATGCCGAATGTAGAATTGATTATTTTAATTGGTGCATATGCACAGCAATATTATTTAAAAGAAAGAGCTAAACGAACCTTGACAGAAACAATAGGAGATTATAAAGAGTATTTACCAACCTATTTTCCAATTCCGCATCCATCACCAACGAATCGGTTTTGGCGAAGTAAGAATCCTTGGTTTGAGGAGTTGGTGGTGCCTGAACTAGAGAAACAAGTAAAAAACATACTCAAGGAATAGATGATGCTAAAACCTAATTAAAATATGCAGCGTATTTCATACCTTCTTCAGGATTAGCTTTAAGATTCACACGTTTTATTTCTTTTCCGTTGTCATTTAATTCTATAATATACATCGTATCATTTTCTTCTTCTCTTTGTAAATAAATCTTAGTACTTCCATCTTCATTATAAAATTTTACAGTTTCATAGCTGTCATAATTAGAGGATACCATTTCAGAATAAATTTTCCCTTCAACAATTCTTTGGGTTATAGTTCTACCGTCTTTTATAAAACTTTGAGAGGCAATATTACCTAATACATCAAAATGTTGTGTTTCTATAGATTTACCATCTTCAATTTTCGATTCTGATAATACTTTCCCACTATTAAAATATGTGTATTTACCCCCTACTAATATGTCATTATCATAAGTGCTTTTACTATTTAAAACACCATTAGGATAATACATTAGTTCATCACCATGTCTTTTCCCTTTAGAATATTTGGTATGAGAAAACATTTCACCGTTCGGATGAAACACAATATAATCGCCATTTAATAACCCACCATCAAATTCAAATTCCTCCCATTTAGACATTTTATTTCCAACAACATAGTAGCCATCCATAAACTTCTTAGTCTTGTTAAGCCTATAATAATCTAATCCATTATAATTATTAATAGTATAAGCATGCCTTTCTATAAAAGTAAAAGAATCATCATTCTTATCCTTTTCAGAAGATTTACACCTAGAAAATAACAACACAGTTACTAAGATTAGAAACGTGAATTTTAATAGCTTCATAAAAGATTTTGTTTTAATTAATACCAAGACCCATCATGCTTCCCAACTTCATAACCATGCTTCCCTAAATACTTATTTCCACTTTCTACAGCGCCTTCTTCAATATCAGTACCCATAGAATCATTCCAGCGGTTTAAGTATCCAAAAAGAGAAATGACGCCTAACATTTCTACAATTTCTCCCTCGTCCCAATGTTGATATAAACGTCCTTTTATTTCCGAATCCACAGCATTTGGCACTTGTGAAGATGCTAAACTAAAATCGAGTGCAGCACGTTCTGCATCAGAAAAAGCAGTATGCGTTTTATATTCCCAAATATTATCTAATTGTTCTTGTTCTGCTCCATAGCGTTCTGCTGCTCTAATGGCGTGTGCTTGGCAATAACGACAACCTGTAGCATTACTACTCACCCAAGCAATCATACGTTTTAAAGCTGAGGTTACTTTGCCTTCATTGGCCATAACGGCTTTATTTAAGTTGATGAATGCTTTGCTTATTGCTGGTCTACGTTGCATGGTTAGAACCGAATTTGGACAAAACCCAAGCGTTTCATTAAAAAATTCAGCTAATTCTTTGGTTTCTAAATCATGGTCCGCAGACAATGGTGTTACTAATGCCATAGTTATTTTTTTAGTAGTATTTTTGATTGTACAAGATACTAGTTCTAATTTTTAAACTAAAAAAAATGGCAGATAAAATAACAACACATTGGAAAGGAAACATGGTCTTTGAATCCGATAATCCAAGATGGCCATCAATTATGATGGATGCTTCAGAAGATTTTGGAGGTACCAACTCAGGAATGGCTCCTAAGGCTATGATGTTATCGTCACTAGCTGGTTGTTCTGGCTTAGATGTGATTTCTACTTTAGATAAAATGAAAGTTGAAATTGATGATTTTAAAATGGATGTTTCAGGCGAATTAACCGATGAGCATCCTAAATATTACCACACTGTGGTAGTGGATTATCATTTTTATGGTGCGGATTTAAATCAAAAAAAATGCGAACGTGCTGTAAATTTATCTGTTGATAAATATTGTGGAGTCATGGAAATGTTTCGTCGTTTTGCAACTGTTAAAACTAATATTTATTTTCACGAAAGCACAAAGTAATAATCGCGATATAAGAAATTATGCGTTGGACATTAAAACCAAAACCAGAACCATTAAAAGTTGAAGAACTAAAAAAAGCACTTCAAGTAGACGATATTGTTGCCACATTATTATTGCAAAGAGGCATCGATACTTATGACGCTGCCAAAACATTTTTCAGGCCAAGTTTTAGCGAGCTTCATGATCCATTCTTAATGAAAGATATGGATAAAGCGGTTGCTAGAATCGAAAAAGCGATTGAGCAAGGCGAAAACATTATGGTTTATGGCGATTATGATGTTGATGGCACAACATCTGTGGCTTTAATGTCATCCTATTTAAAAACAAGAACGGATTCTGTTGCCACGTACATTCCAGATCGTTATGATGAAGGTTATGGTATATCGTATAAAGGAATAGACTTTGCAGACGATAATGATATTTCACTAATTATAGCGCTCGATTGTGGTATAAAAGCCATTGATAAAGTCACTTATGCTAAAGAAAAAGGCATCGATTTTATAATCTGTGACCACCACAGACCAGGAGCTGAAATTCCAGATGCGGTTGCTGTTTTAGACCCTAAACGCGACGATTGCGATTACCCATTTAAAGAACTTTGTGGTTGTGGTGTGGGCTTTAAACTAATTACTGCTTTGGCATCTAACCAAGGGCAAACCGTAGAAGATTTAACCGAATATCTCGATTTGGTAGCTACTGCCATTGGTGCAGATATTGTACCCATTGTAGATGAAAATAGAGCCTTGGCTTATATGGGTTTAAACATTATAAATACCAACCCAAGACCTGGAATGAAAGCGATTATCGCTGAGGTTAAAAAGGACATTCTTACTATAACAGATGTGGTTTTTATTATCGCACCTCGAATTAATGCCGCCGGGCGAATGAAACATGGTAACCACGCCGTAACGCTTTTAACCGAAACCGATTTTAACCTTGCTGCAAAATATGCCGTAGATATTGATGAGTTTAACACAGACCGTCGCGAAACCGATAAACGCATTACACAAGAAGCTTTAGTTCAAATTGAAGAGAATAACGAGCAAGAAGGATTTACCACAGTTGTTTATGACGAATCATGGCACAAAGGAGTGATTGGTATTGTAGCATCACGCTTAATAGAAACCTATTACAGACCCACGCTTGTTTTCACCAAAAGTGGAGATAAATTAGCGGCTTCGGCACGTTCCGTTTCAGGTTTTGATGTGTATAATGCATTGGAAGCCTGTTCAGAACATATTGAACAATTTGGAGGTCATAAATATGCTGCAGGTTTAACTTTAGATCCAAAAAATTACGACGCCTTTAAAGCTAAGTTTGAAAGTGTAGTTAAGGAAACCATTGACCCAAAATTGTTAACACCAGAGCTTAAAGTTGATTTAGAAATAGAACTTGGTCAAATCAATGATAAACTGATGAGAATCCTAAAACAATTTGCACCATTTGGCCCTGGGAATATGTCACCAACGTTTATGTCTCAAAATATAAAAGATACAGGCTGGGGAAAATGTGTTGGTGAAGATGATAAGCACATTAGATTAACAGTGACGCAATCCTTCAATGATAAAATTGTCTGTATTGGTTTTGGCTTAGGCGATAAAATAGATATTATTAAAAGCAAAAGACCATTTAGTGCTGCCTATGCTATTGATGAAAATCATTGGAATGGCAAAGTCAGTTTACAGTTGAAATTGAAGGATATAAAAGAATAAAACTGATAACTCTTCTTGATTGTATATGAAACAACCAGTCGTATTGCTCTTCTTTCTTTGTGGCTTTATTTCAAATAGTCAAAACCTAATTTTAAATCCAAGTTTTGAACACTTCTATGATTGCCCTAGAGATATGAGCTTATTTCATAGGAATGTAAAAGACTGGACGATTCCCAATAATGGCACAACGGATTATTTTAATTCGTGTAGCGAGAAAATGAGTTTCCAAAACTTCAATGGTTATCAAAAAGCCAGAACCGGAAATGGTTATGCTGGTATATATGCGTATTTCAAGAAAGACTATAGAGAATATGTTCAAGGCACATTAAAAACTACCTTAGAGCGAGGGAAGAAATATCAAGTTAAATTCTATATCAGTTTAGCGGAAAACTCAAGATATGCCCTCAAAGAATTGGGGATTATGATGACGTCTGAGAAATTCAATGCATCCAAAAGTAAAACGAATATCAATGCAAGACACTTTGCAAAACGAATTCCTAATTTAACATTTCGACCAACGTTCAGCAAAGAATTCTACGATAATGATAAAGACTGGATGGAGGTTTCCTTTCTATATACCGCAAATGGTTTTGAAAATTATTTTGCTATAGGAAATTTTAATACGAATGCCGACACTAAAAAAAGTAAAGCTAGACAAACTAAATATGAATCGTTTTCCTATTACTATATCGATGACGTTTCCATTGAACCCTTAGAAAAAGAAGAAGAGAACATCAAAAAAGAAACCCTTAAAACGCTTGAAGAACCCACCATTAAAACTAATGAGATTTACACCTTTAAAAATGTATTATTCGATTTTGATAAAGCCGAATTGTTAGCTGTTTCAAAAGAAGAACTCAATCAACTTTACAAACATTTAGAAACTAATTTTACATTAAAAGTTGAAATCTATGGTCATACCGATTCCATAGGATTAGAAGCTAG
The DNA here is from genome assembly GCF_900099995.1 of Winogradskyella thalassocola. Lineage (GTDB taxonomy): Bacteria > Bacteroidota > Bacteroidia > Flavobacteriales > Flavobacteriaceae > Winogradskyella > Winogradskyella thalassocola. Next base: position 727,941 of record NZ_FNCZ01000001.1, on the reverse strand, counting down.
AAACCAAGAATTATCAGAACAACGTGCCAAAGCGGTTTTAGATTATTTAATTGAAAAAGGATTGAATGCAACTAGAATTAAATCATTTGGTTTTGGAAGTACGCAACCTATTTCAGATAATGACACAGAAGAAGGACGCCAATTAAATCGACGTGTTGCTTTTAAGTTGATTTAAAACTAAATAAAACCTTTGCTTATTATACATTTGTATTGAATCAATTATAGACCTACTAGGTCTCGTAACTTAAATCATCTTGGCTAAAAACGATCCATACGCGGCATTAAGAATCAAGGAATTCAACATCTTTTTATTGGTGCGTTTTGCATTGGTTTTTGGTTGGTCTATGCAATTTATTGTCATCGAATGGCAAGTGTATGCCTTAACTAATGATAAATTAAGTCTAGGCATTATTGGGCTTTGTGAATTTTTACCCGCATTTTTATTCGCCCCTTTTGCAGGCCATATTGTTGACAAAAAAGAAAAACGAAACTTGTTTACACTTTGCATTGCCTTATTCTCATTAATCAGTTTTGGCTTGTTTTGGCTCACTTCAGAAGCTATTGAAAGTTCTTGGACTGTCAACTATATTCTATATGGCATATATAGTTTAGTGTTTTTTGGTGGTGTTTTAAGAGCTTTTTTTGGACCTACTATTTTCTCGCTTATAGCCTTAATTGTACCTAAAAAAATATACCCAAATGCAGCCACATGGAGTAGTAGTACCTGGAAAGGGGCTAATGTATTTGGTGCACTTTGTGGCGGATTTTTAATCGCATGGATTGGTGTGCATTATACGCTTGGAATTATATTTTCTCTCGTGATGTTAGCATTAATATTAGTCTTTGGAATAAATAAGAAACCTGTTCTCAATAAAAAAACGAATGAATCGGTGATGGACAGTTTAAAAGTTGGACTACGATTTGTGTTTAACGATAAGGTTATTTTAGGAGCACTAACCCTAGATATGATTGCTGTTTTATTTGGTGGCGCTGTGGCCATATTTGCTGTATTTGCTAAAGATGTTTTAGATGCAGGTCCAAGAGGCTTCGGTTTTCTAAATGCAGCGTTGTCTTCTGGAAGTATTATTACTATGGTGGCAACTACCTATTTACCAATCACAAAAAACACTGGAAAAAAACTACTAATTTCAGTCTTTGGCTTTGGAATATGTATGATTATTTTTGGAGCTTCTAAGTTGTTATGGCTGAGTCTGGTTGCTTTATTTTTATCTGGTGTGTTTGATGGTGTGTCTATGGTAATTCGTCAAACCATTCTTCAGCTTAAGACTCCAGATGATATGAGAGGAAGAGTTGGTGCCGTTAACTCTATGTTTGTTGGGTCTTCTAATGAGCTTGGAGCGCTTGAAAGTGGAGTCGCTGCAAAACTATTTGGAGCACCATTGGCTGTAATACTTGGAGGTACCGTAACACTTATCACGGTGACAACAATGCATTTTAAAAACAAATCATTACGTGAACTAGATCTCACTAAAGATATTGAAGAACACGAAAAAGATGGAGTATAAAATCACTTTTAAGGCTTATCATTTTTATTACTTTTGCCAGCAAAATATTTAAACATTTCATTTAGCATGATTCTAAAACTGCTTAAAATAGCTTTAGAAAAAGACATCGTCATCTCTTCAATTAAAGTCGCTATAGTGGTTGGTTGTATTTTAAATATTATCAACCAAGGAGACCTTTTATATCATTTGAATTTTGAAAAGGTAAATTGGGTAAAGCTTGGCTTATGTTTTGTAGTGCCGTATTCTGTATCTACTTACGCTTCTGTTAAAGTAAAAACAGGACGACATTAATAGGTTTTCAGTTCAAAATTTTCACCGTCAAAAACTCCATAGGTATAATACTGAATCCAGTCGCCTAAATTAATGTACTTAGACGTTTCATTTAAGTCAATTTCTAAAGGCAAATGTCTATGACCAAATACAAAATAATCTCGGTGTTTATCTTCGAGTTTACGTTTGCAATATACCGCTAACCATTCATTGTCTTCTCCTAAAAATTTTGCATCATCATCGCCTGAAATCATTTTGTTTTTTACAGACATATATTGTCCGATTTTAACTCCAATATCAGGATGCATCCATTTGAATAACCATTGAAAAAAGGGACTCGTAAACACTTTTTTCATGCGTTTATAGCCTTTATCTCCAGGTCCTAAACCATCACCATGACCAATAAAGACAGAGGTGTCATTAAACGTGAATTCTTCAGGCTTATGATAAACAGGAATACCTAATTCTTCTTCAAAATAGCCATTCATCCATAAATCGTGGTTACCCACAAAATAATGAATCGGAATTCCGGAATCACTAATTTCTGCTAGTTTCCCTAAAGTTCTTGTAAAACCTTTAGGTACTACGGTTTTATATTCGAACCAAAAATCGAAGAGATCTCCCATCAAAAAAATAGCAGCAGCATCATGTTTGATCTCATCTAACCAAGCAACGAATTTTTTTTCTCGAGGTCGAGAGGCTTCACTTGTAGGTGCTCCTAAATGATTATCTGATGCAAAATAGATTTTTTTTCCGTCGGCAATATGTATGTGGTTCGGTTTACTCATTATCACTAGCATACCATTCAGCAAAAGAAGAAGTGGTTTCTGAAAGCCTTAAAGAATGTAATTTTATCGTTTCTGGTAAACGTTGCTTTATTTTTTCAGCAAAATCAATCACCATCATTTCACTTGTTGGCTGATAATCTACTAGCAATACGTTGTGATCTCTAGCTTCTAATTCTCTAGCTAATTCAACGTGTGGTGTGTTTTTATTAAAAACAGTAGCATGGTCAAAAACATCTACAATTTCTTCTTTTACTATTTTCTTTAAATCACCAAAATCGATGACCATTCCAAATTTCACGTTAGTAGAATCTGAAATTGGTATGCCAATTACAGTAACAAAAAGGTGGTAACTATGACCGTGAACATTTTTACACTTTCCGTCGTAACCGTATAATGCGTGACCTGTTTCAAAAGAAAATTGTTTTGTAATGCGAATTTTACTCATGCGATTTTAAATTATAGTGCAAAGATATTATAAATGTAAAAGGAATGGCTTTTTAGATTACATTTGCGCACTTTTTTTAAATTTTTAAAAAATAATGAAAGGATTGAATTTCTTTAAAAGTCACGGTGAGTAGCCTTTTCGAAGCTATTCCGTTTGTTGAAAATCCGCTTTACGAGCGTGTTATTTCAGACATTTCATCGCAAAAATATAGTATTGTTGATGATTTTTTTTCAGAAGATGAGGTTGTTGCTTTACGGCATTCATTGCTTTTAAAGTATGAAGAAGATGCGTTTAAAAAATCGGCTATTGGGAATAAAACCAATGTGCTTGTTAAAAAAGCAGTACGCGGAGATATTATTCTTTGGATAGATGAAAACGTTATCAATTCTGCAGAGCAATTATTCTTCAATAAAATCAATGACTTAAAAGATTACCTCAATCGCACCTGTTTTCTTGGTATTAATCAGAAGGAATTCCATTATGCCATTTATCCTAAGGACACCTATTACAAACGTCATTTAGACACGTTTCAGAATGATGATCGACGTAAATTATCTTTTGTTTGTTATTTAAATAGTGAAGACTGGAAACCTGAAAACGGAGGTGAATTAGTCCTTTATTTAGACGGTGAAGACAAGGTTATTTATCCTTTTCCTGGCAAAGTTGTTATTTTTGAAAGCCAAGAATTAGAGCATGAAGTAAAACCCGTAAATACACAGCGATTGAGTATTACAGGTTGGTTAAAAACGCGGTAAATCTATATTAACGTCTTTTATATTTGTTGTAGAAAAATACAATTACAAGTACTAATCCTAATATAAGGAATAAGCCGTTTCCGCCTAAAAAGCCAAGAATATCCATACTATTCGTCTTTATATCTGTTTTTGTTATATCTATAAATCGCAAAAGCGATGAGAACTAAAACCACAAAAGGTAAGAGTGTACCAATAAACACGCCAACACCATAACTGCTGTCTGGTGCATTTTTAAGTTTTTCGTCTATATTACCGTCTTGTAGTATTGTTATTAATAAGCTCATTATAGAAATTGAATTAATAATCAAATTTAAGTGTTTTGCGCTAGAGGAATAAATGTTTTTCTAAATTTTATAATTAATGGTAAGCCTCGAGCAATCATCCACAATGTAAAGGCGATAAAAATACCATAGAGTTTATAATCTAGGCGATCTACCCAAAATATAACAGGAACAAAAATTACAATTGTAGAAAATAACAAAACGTTTCTAAGATACTTCATCTTGCCTAGCCCTTTAAAAACACCATCAAAAATAAAAGCTAGAGCACATAAAGGTTGCATGGCTAAAACAATCCAAAACACGCTGTAGAATTCCGTTAATACTGCTTCATCATTACTAAATAGATTGCCTAAAGGATAATAGAATACAGCACCAATGACGCCAATAAAAAGCCCGACGACAATGCCATATTTAATCAGTTTATTACTTAATTCTAAAAGGTTTTTATAATCTTTTGCTCCAAATAATTTTCCTGATAAAATATTACCCGCACTTGCGTAGCCATCAATAAGAAAAGCCCCTAAAAACCATAAATTAATAGCAATGGTATAAGCCGCAATGTAGCTTTCACCATATTTTGTGGCAAAACTCGTTCCAAAATACAAGGCAATATTTAAGGCAATCGTTCTTATGAATAAATTGAGAATCATTAACGCGAAACGTTTCATTTCAGGATTAAAAGGCAATTTTGCGATTAACGGAATATCTGTTTTTTTAAGTAAAAAATAAGCCGAAAGTAAAGCCATAATTAATTGCGCAATAACACTGGCATATGCAGCACCTTTGATATGCATGGCAGGAATAAAACCGTTAATACCATAGACAAGCACAACGTCGAGAATAATATTGGCCAATGCACCAGAAATAGCAATTAGCATAGGGAAATAGGTGTTTTGAAGTCCTCTAAAGGTTCCAAAAACAGCGATGGTAAACAAAGTAAAGGGAAATCCAAAAACCCGAATTTGATAATAGTCTACACTATAATTTAGAATGTCGCCCGAGGCATTGTAAAGTTTAAAAATAGGCGAAGCTAAGGGATAGGTAATAGCTATAATTACAAGACTGAGTGTTGTAATTACAAAAATAGCTTGGGCTGGTAAATTCTTCACGGTTTCCACATTTCCGGCACCTAAGTATTGCGAAATAATTGAAGAAATAGCACTTCGAGTTTGACCTAAGACCCAAACTAGCATGGATAAAAATGTCGTTACAATACCAACTGCCGCCAAAGATGTTGTGGCATTCTGTTCCATATTACCAATGATTGCAGCATCAGTTAAAGATAAAATAGGTTCAGACACTCCCGCAATTAAAGCAGGAATCGCCAATTTGTTAATTTGTTTTAAAGTTATAGCTGTACTCACAATACTTGTTCGTAACAATGAAAAGGAAATTCACTTTGCTTTGGAAAGTAAATATCTCCTAATCGTTTATAACCGCGAAGTTCGTAAAACTTTTGGTTTCTTTTGTTCTTCGAAAAGGTATCTAATCGAATAGAACTATAGTTGTTATCAATAGCAAATTGCTCTGCAAAATGCATCAATTGTTGTGCATAACCTTTGCCTTGTAATTGAGGGTGAACAGCTAAACGATGAATATAAATGTTGTTTTCATTTTTAGTCAACCACTCAATAGGTATATACTCTGAATCCATAAGTGTCGAAATCACAATGCAACCTTTAATGCCGTCATCTAACTCTAAAACATAAAGCTCGTTACGCTTTATATCATTTTGAAAAGCAGATTTATTTGGATAATCGTCATTCCATTGAAAAACTCCATTAGAAATCATGAATTTAGCACAAGATTTTGTGACTTTTAAAATTGATTGAATATCTCTTTCTTCTGCTAAACGAATCATTATATTGCTTACTTTTACTTTTTTAAAAAAATAATTTGGGGATGTAGCTCAGTTGGCTAGAGTGCTTGACTGGCAGTCAAGAGGTCGTCGGTTCGAGCCCGATCTTCTCCACAAAAAGCATGCTTAAGGCATGCTTTTTTTTTATATTATAAACTGAATAGCCGTTTCGACAACAGTTTTTAATTCCTCAGAAAGTTCACTTTTACTCCAAGGGTGTTTTGTATTAAACACATGATCTGCATTTTCAATAACCTTTAGTTGACTCTTAGGATTCCATTGCTGTAACGCTTCTGCTTCACTGATATTTACAGAATTATCGTTATCACCATGAATAATGAGCATTGGGATGTCTATTTGTGTTGTCGCGGCTTTGATATCAAGCTTCGCTTTATGAGTTTCAAAATCTTCAAAGAATTGGTAATAATGCGGCATTTGTTGTTTCGTTCTACCATTCTCTACGTATTTAACACCGTCTTCTTTCCATGTTTTAAGTGCTTCTTCAGAGCCAAACCGACTCGCAAAATCACTTACACTAGCCAAAGTAATCAGTTTAGTGATTCGTTGATCTTCCGAAGATTTTAGTAGCGCAATACCTCCGCCGCGACTATGACCAATTAAGCAAATAGTGTTGGTGTCTATTTTTGAATTCGATTTGAAATGATTTTGAGACCAAGTTATAACCGCATCTAAATCGTCTAGTTCTTTCGTGTAATTATTATTTCCAAATGCTTCCAAATCAGGAAAATCAATAGGATTTTCCATAGTGCCACCATTATGTGAAAAATTGAATTTTATAAAACAAAATCCAGCATTGGCAAATGCTTCTGCCATAAGGTCCCATGCTCCCCAATCTTTAAACCCTTTATAGCCATGACAGAATATGATTATAGGTTGATTCGTTTTATCTTCAGAATAAAAGGCATCAATTAAAATCGGTTTTTTACCGTCTCTTTCTAAAATTATGTTTTTATCAATTATCATTAGTCCAGTTCCTTTTCAGTGAAATTAAGCTTTGGATTACATATTTCTGTAATGAGTTTTTTAAGTTCTATTTCAAAATTATCTAAGGTTTCATTCGTAATTAATTGGTCTTTTGACCTGGCATGAGACGACGCTTTTTTTCCGAACTTCAATAAGCCTTCACTTAAGTTTTTAAATGAAATAATTCCAGCTTCAATTGGTAATTCTATTAAGTTTTGTTGTCGCATCATGTACGCATAACACAAAATCTGAAACGATTTACTGTACTTATCGTAATCTGACGTCAAGTCTTCCCAATTAACGATTTCAACTTTATTTTGTTCCACCTTACCCGATTTATAATCTATAACTCTAGTCATGCCATTAAAGCTATCAATTCTATCTACTTTTCCTTTAAGTTTAATAGGGAAATCGAGACCCTCAATTTTAATATCAATGGCTTCATCAGCTTCAATCGAAAGGATTTTAATTTCATTTCCTTGTTTAAGGCTCTCTAATTCTAAATTTAAAAAATTTGAAATGTAACGTTGGGCAATTTCAAAAATGATAAGGTTTTTACCTTGAGAAAAACCACCTTTGTTGTAGAGTTCTTCAAAATGTTTAGTTACCATTTTCTTAGTACGACTTTTAAAATCTTTAAGATGCTGAATAGTTAAAATAGAGCCTTCTAAGGGTTTATAAAAATCTTCAAGTGAATTGTGAATAACAGAACCTAAAGTATTCGCTGCGATGTTTTCCTCAACCTCATCAAATTCTTTAATTCCTAAAATTTTGTCGTAATAAAAATCCATAGGATTTCTAATATAGCTTGTTAATGACGACGGAGAGTAGCCTTTACCAGACACTACTTTTATTTGTTCAATTACTGAAGGCGTTTTTACTATTTCGATTAGTTTCTGTTCTATTATCGGAACATCCGGTGATATAATTGTGTTCTTTATATCATGAATGCCTTCCACTTCTAACTGTGTTAAAAATCTACTTTTTTCACCGCCTTTTAATGCATCAATTTCCGTGTTGTATAAAATGTAAACGTTTTTAGCACGTTGTAAAAGTCGGTAAAAGTGATAGGTGTAAACCGCATCCTTTTCTTTAAAGGTTGGTAGTTTATTTTCAATTTTTACATCGAAAGGGATAAAGGAATTATTTGTTTTTCCGGAAGGAAGAATACCTTCATTTACAGAACTTATAATCACGGTTTCAAAATCTAAAACACGAGACTCTAACATCCCCATAATTTGAAGTCCTTCTAATGGTTCTCCTTTAAAGTCTAGAGTTTCTGAGCTTAGTAGTTCTTTGTAAATTGATTGTAATGCAACTATGGACTTCAGATATTTAAAGTTCGTATCTAATTCCGAGAGTTGATTGAATAAAGTATTAAAGCGATATAAATATTCTAATTCTAAACTGTGATTCTGTTTATCGCTTTCAAAATTTACTTTCATTTTTAAAATCAGTTCAGAACAATATTTTAACGCAATTTCAGGATGATCATCCCAAGATTTAAAAAGTAAAGCTACGAGTTCTTTATGTGACCTAGCGAGTTGTTTAAGCTCATCTACAGTAATGTAAACTGTATTGTTTTTTTGAATATGAGCAACAACGTCGTTTGAAATATTACCAGATTCCGTTTCAAACAAAGGATAAACAGAAGGATGAGATAATAAACCTATAACATCCTTATAATAAAACTGCTTCGGATTGTTTTTATGAACGTTAAATAGTTGCTCAAAAAAAGACGCCAAAGGGACATATTGTAATGGTAAACCCATCGTAACATTCAGTTTGGTTATGTTTTTAGGAATTGAGTTTAATACCGGAAGTAATAATTGTTCTTCACCCAAAACGACCGCAATAGTAGATAAATTAGTCTCCTTTTCTGTTAGTTCCTCTAGCAATTGACCAATATATTTAGCTTGGCCAACCAATTTAGGAATACCTATTGCTCGAATATTCTTTGGTTCATTATAATAATTAGTAACCCAATTAAAAGGTTGTGTTTCAAAATAGTTCCATTGTTTTCTATGCTGCCTCGTAAATAAACCAGCATCATGTACAGAGTCATCAATAAATGCTTTATCTATATCCCAGTAAATATGAGCCAAATCATTTTTCAGTAAACCTTGAATAATTTGAGATTCAGCAGTATTCAAAGCATTAAATCCTAAAAAGATATGGATCTTTCCATTACAATTTTCCATATAAGACTCTAGATTATCTACGGCTTCCCTATAAATTAAACCTTGATAGCCTTGCTTAGACTGAATCAAATTATCAGTAAACGCTTTGTAATAATTTTTAAGCTGTTTCCAGAACTTTAAATGATTTTTAATAAGATCCGTTTGATTGGGATCTAGCGACCAATGATGAATCTCTTTTATAGCATTTAAGTAATCAAAGATGTGTTCTTGTGGTATGAGATAACGATCAATTTCGTTGAAGTCTTGTAACAAGATTTGAGCCCATTTAGAAAACGATTCAAAAGACTCTTGTTCTTCGTCTGTTGTTAAGGCTTTATAAGTTTCATAAAGTCTAAATAGTAAATCTGTGTTTGGTAGGTTTTGTAAACCAGATAATTCTTCTACAAATTCTTCACTACTGAGTATTTGAGGAGCAAATATGGGTTGCTTGATTAATGTAGAGAGGTGGTGTTTAAGAAAAACACCAGCACGTTTACTAGGTAGAATGAAATATAAATCTTCTAGATTTAAGTGTTTCTTTTGAAGATCTACGAGAACCGATTTTATAAAACTTATCATTCTATAAAAATAAAAAACGCCCCGAATATCGGGGCGTTTTTTTAATATATTTTAGATGTGATTAGTTTTTCAACTTCACCTCTACACGTCTGTTTTCTTTTTTACCAGCACTTGTACTGTTGCTAGCGATAGGATTAGACTCACCGAAACCAGCAGCAGTTAATCTATCAGCACTAATACCATTAGCGATTAAATAATCTCTAACTGCATTTGCACGTCTTTCAGATAATGCTTGGTTCATAGATTTAGAACCATCAGAATCAGTATGTCCTTCTAAAGAGAAGTTAGCTTTTGGATAATCTTTAAAGATTGCTACCATTGACTGTAATACTTTATCAGTTTGTTTTTGGAAAGTTGCTTTACCTGAATTAAATAAGATAGATCTTGAATATTCATTTAAAGTATCCATTACTTCTTCAGTTGGCTTAATTTCAGGACAACCGTTATTTGCAACAGTTCCAACTTCGTTAGGACATTTATCATCTTTGTCTAATACACCGTCACCGTCAGTATCTGGCCAAGGACATCCACTGTTTGCAGCAGGACCTGCTTCATTAGGACAGTTATCATCAGCATCAGAAACACCGTCACCATCAGCATCAGGACAACCAGCTAAAGTTTTTAATCCAGCAACATCTGGACACTTATCATCTTTATCCATTACACCGTCACCATCAGAATCAGGACAACCGTTAAATTCAGCTAAACCAGCAGTATTTGGACAATCATCTTTAGAATCTTGGATACCATCATTATCAGAATCTGGACAACCATTGAAGATCTCTAAACCAGCTTCTTCTGGACAAGCATCATCTTGATCGTATATACCATCTCCGTCTGTATCAGTACCACCAAACTTGAAAGTAAGACCAACTGAATGTTGGAAATGTTTTGGTAAGTAATCTTCGAAAGAATGCTTATAAGTAGATTGAATATCTAAACCTAATTTTTCTGAGAACCAAACTTTAAAACCTAAAGTTCCGTTTACAGTTCCAGCTCCGATTTCATCAACCCAAGTGTAACCACCACCAACACCTAAATAAGGGTCAATAGTTTTAGAATTGATTACATCCATAAAGCTATAAGAAACTCTACCATCTAAACCGTAATACGTTAAATCATCAACTTTGTTAGTTGATTCTTCACCTGTAATAGGATCGAAATTAGAACCAAATTTATCTATTCTGTTAATAGAACCTTTGGCAGTAAATGTAAAACCGTCACTAAGGTACTTCGAAACAGAAAGTGTTGAAATTGAAGGAAGAATGTTCCAATGATCAGATACATTGAAGTACTCATCAAAATATTCTCCTTGAGGTGTGTCTTCTCCTACTGGGTAAAAGTCAACTGCGTTGGCTCCAAAAGTAATGGCCCATGGATTGTTCTTGTCTTGTGCATTAGAAGTGCTAAAACTTGCGATAAGCACTGCGACAAAAAATAATCTGCTAAGATTTTTCATATTCTAATTAATTTAATTTTAAGTGTTAATTGTTGGCAAAAATAAGTTGTTAAACTGATTTAACAAAGACAAATATATAAAAATATTGGAAAATCGCCCTAAAACAGAGCGTTTGAGTTAAATTTATAACCATTTCAGATAACATTTAGTTCTTTTCCGACTTTAATAAAGGCAGCTATAGCTTTATCGAGTTGGCTTTTGTCATGAGCAGCAGAGAGTTGCACCCTAATTCTGGCCTTATCTTTTGGAACTACAGGGAAAAAGAATCCTATGACATAAATCCCTTCCTCTAAGAGCTTATTTGCCATGTTTTGAGATAGTTTGGCGTCATATAACATAACTGGAACGATGGCTGAGTCCCCATCCACAATATCAAAGCCGGCTTCTTTCATACCTTTTTTAAAATATTTTGTATTCCAATCTACTTTATCTCTTAATGTTGTATCGTTTTTAAGCATGTCAAAAACCTTTAGAGAAGCTCCAACAATTGCTGGTGCCAAAGAATTTGAAAACAAATAAGGTCTAGAACGTTGACGCAAAAGCTCAACAATTTCCTTTTTAGCTGTAGTATAACCACCCATTGCTCCACCTAATGCTTTTCCTAAAGTTCCGGTAATGATATCGATTCTACCTAAAACGCCTTTTTCTTCAAGAGTTCCAATACCTGTTTCACCAATAAATCCTGTAGCATGGCACTCATCAATCATAACCATAGCATCATATTTATCCGCTAAATCACAAATTTTATCTAAAGGAGCGACTAAGCCGTCCATAGAAAACACTCCATCAGTTACTATAATTTTGAATCGTGCTCCATTGGCATTTGCTTCAATTAATTGTGTTTCTAAATCTGCCATATCGTTATTTTGGTAACGATATCTTGCAGCTTTACATAATCGTACACCATCAATAATTGAGGCATGATTTAATGAGTCCGAAATAATAGCATCTTCCTTAGTTAACAAAGGTTCAAAAACACCACCATTCGCATCAAAAGCAGCTGCGTATAATATAGTATCTTCAGTACCATAGAAATCGGCAATTTTTTGTTCTAGTTCTTTATGAATATCTTGAGTTCCACAAATGAAACGTACTGAAGACATCCCAAAACCATGCGTATCCATAGTATCTTTTGCGGCCTGAATAACATCTGGATGCGATGATAAACCTAAATAATTATTCGCACAAAAATTTAAAACTTTTTGTCCAGTATTAAGGGTTATTTCAGCTCCTTGAGGGGATGTTATAATACGTTCTTCTTTAAAAAGACCTGCGTCTTTTATAGATTCTATTTCTTGTTGTAAATGTGTTTTTATGTCTCCGTACATACTAGTTTATTTTTGAAAGTTAAACAAAGATACTATGAAAAATTAGACTTCAAGAACTTCGATTGTATCATTTATATAAACCAGTAACTTATGAATTACCTTTACATCCATATCATTTAAAACAGCTTCATAATCGTTTAATTGTGCTCCATGAAACGCTTTAGCTTCCCCTGTTTTATAATCAATAATAATCGCTTCATTTTTTGAGTTTATATTCAGCCTATCTGGTCTTAAAAGCTGACCAGAACTAGTTATAATATCGCGTTCATTATAAATCTTGAAATCACTTGTATAATAAGTTTTTAACTTTGGATGCTCCAAAACATCTAGAACTAATACTTTTAGAGCATCTATGTTAGTTTTAGTGACATCTCCGGATATTAATAAATCATTAAACGCAAAATCAAGATCTTCACTCGTTTTAATTTTAGATAGTATTAAATGGACTAAATTTCCACGTTCAATTGCTGCTTCTTGTTGCGTATCCCACAGCAATCCAGATTTGGTTACTATGTTTAAATTATGAGCTTCTTTTGGTACCGAAATTAGCTTTAGAGGACTTGTTGTTATTTCCTTTTCTAAACTATTTTCATTTGGTTTCAATATCCCAAAACTATAATTAAGTTGGTCATCCGACCATTTATCTTGGTATTGTAAGAATTTTATAAACATACCAGCATAAGTATTCTCATTAACCACACCTTTAGAACTCATATCTTTTTTTGAAATGATATACAACTGCTCAACCGCTCTTGTTAAAACCACATAAAGCAAATTAATATTATCTAACTCTAATTGGGATTGATGTGTGTTGTAAATAAGTGTGCCTGTATCCCCAAAATTCTCTACATCTTTATTGTAATTAAGTAGTAAGGTGTCAAAGGTGTTATAATTTTCAGCCTCAACAGGAAACCAAACTTTTGGTTCTAATTCTCTATAAATATTAAGATCTGCATAAGGAAATATTACCACTGGAAATTCTAAACCCTTCGACTTATGAATCGTCATAATCTGAACGGCATTCATATTCTCTGGTGTCACAACGCTTAAATTATCTTCTTTCTTTTCAAAATAGTTGACAAAAGCGGCAACATCTGTATTTTGCTTTTGTGTGAATTCTAAAACAACGTCTAAATAAAATTGAAGATAGGCATCCGAAGTTTCATTAAGATTGAAGAGTCGTACTACGTGTTCTACTAATTCGTAAAGTGGTAATTGAAGACATTGGTTTTTATCTATATAAATATTCAGTTGTTTTAATTCTGAAAACATCGCGTCAAGATCTTCCCTTAAATAGGTAACAAAAAATTGGTGTTTATCTTCAATATGGTGTTGTTCTGCTAAATAAGAAAGCACCTCAACCTTTAGACTATCATTATTAGGTTGAATAAGCAGTTTTAAAAATGAATTAATAAAATTAACCTTATCCGAATTTTTCAAAAGCAAGGTTTCCGAAGACGTAATTTTAATACCATTTTCATTGAGATATTTTGCAATGACAACACCTTCTTTCCGTTTTCTGACTAAAACACAAATATCATCTAAGGGAAATCCATTGTTTTGACATTCTTTAATCGTTTGAAGAACTTGACTAGCATATAACTCGTGGCTATCATCGTCTTTCTGAATATCTAAAAAATTCAAATTCACATAACCCTCAGAACTATTATGCATTTTTTGGGTTGCCTTTTCATAAAGATCAGCATAAGCCGTTTCACTAAAAGCCGTTTTACTTAAAAATTCAAAAAACGAATTATTAAATTCAATAACTGCTTTAGAACTTCTATAATTACTATCTAAAGTCAAAACCTCAGCTTCTAGCTGAAACGGATTTTCAATTTTATTATAAAGCTTGATAAATTGTTCTGCTTCACCTCCTCTCCATCTGTAAATGGCTTGTTTAGCATCACCAACCAACATCGCAGTGCCATTAGCTGCTGATAGTGCATTTTCTAATAAGGGTACTAAATTTTCCCATTGCATTTTTGAGGTATCCTGAAATTCATCTATAAAATAATGCTTGAATTTTTCACCCAACCGTTCGTAAATAAAAGGCGTTGGTTGATTTTTAATTTCTTTACTAATAATGGTATTAAATTCTGAAATCAACATTTTATTCTGGTCGGCTTTTAAAGCATCTAATTCATTTTTAATGGCATTTAAAACCGACAATGGCGTGATATTTCTATAAAATCCTTTTTTGAGTTTTATGTCGAAAACAATTCTTTTAGAGTCCACAAAATATTGCGCTAATTGTGGTTGAATACTTTCTATGGTTGAAGCCACGATATCAGTAACACGTTTTGGATACATGGTGTTTCCTTCAATTAAATCGTTTTGCCAAGCCGAATCAAATCCAACGGAAAATTGACCAGTACTCAACTTCTCAAAATGTTTAGGTAGCGAACTTCTATTAAAATCATTAAATTCTAAACCAGATTCTTCAATTAAAGTTAAAGCTGTATTTGCGGTATTTATAATATTTTCTTCAAGCTCTAAGATTTCTTTAGACAACTGTTGTTTTAAAATCTTAAAATCGTCTAGTGTTTTATTTTTTAAAGTCTGAATGGCAAATAAGTCATTCTCATTCACTAATAATTTCGAAATCTTGTTAAAATCATAACTAATATCCCAACTTTTGTCGTCGTCTGCTTTTTCTATCGCAAAATCCACAAGGACTTTAGTTAAGGTTTTGTCACTTCCGGCTTTTGCAATCAAACTATCTACTGCTTCGTTAAGAAGTCTTTCTTGGTCGAGTTCGACTTCAAAATTTATAGGTAATTTTAAATCGTGTGCGAATGTTCTAATCACTCTATGTGTAAAACCATCAATGGTCGAAATATCAAAAGCACCATAATTATGAATGATATGTTTTAATATCCGTTTTGATTTTGTGTGAAGAACTTCTGGCTTAATTTCCAATTCATCACAGATGGCAACAAACATAGGATGCGGTTCTGTCAAACTCTTTTCCGCAGAAAAGGATTTTAACATATCTATAATACGCTCCTTCATTTCACCAACCGCTTTATTGGTAAAAGTGATTGCCAAAATAGATTTAAATTGATCTAAACTTTTAGATTGAATCAGTATTTTTAGATAGGCTTTAGCTAGTGTAAATGTTTTTCCACTGCCTGCAGAAGCGTTGTATATTTTGAAAGCTGAATTTTGCAAGAGATAATTTTTATACCAAAATAGGGAATCTTAATAGTTTATTAAGAGAAAATTACAGACAAAATTGTAAATTTGAGTTCAAAGAATTAAATAACTAATTAAAATCAGAAATATTATGGCTTTCGAACTACCGAAATTAAAATATGCTTACGATGCTTTAGAACCAAATATAGATGCTCGCACAATGGAGATTCATCATACTAAACATCACCAAGGCTACACAAACAATTTAAATGCAGCTATTGAAGGCACCGATTTAGAAGGAAAAACGATAGAGAACATCCTTATCAACCTTGATATGGATAATAAAGCGGTTAGAAATAATGGTGGTGGATTTTACAATCATTCATTATTTTGGGAGGTTATGAATCCTGAAGGAAAGGGTCGTTTATCTGGTGACTTAAAGGATGCTATTGAAGCAGAATTTGGATCTTTTGAGGCCTTTAAAGATGCTTTTTCTAAAGCAGCTGCTACACAATTTGGTTCTGGTTGGGCTTGGTTATGTGTACATGAAGGTGGAAAAGTTGAAGTATGTTCTACACCAAACCAAGATAACCCATTAATGCCTGGCGTAACTTGTGAAGGTACACCAATTTTAGGGTTAGACGTTTGGGAACACGCTTACTATTTAAACTACCAAAACAGAAGACCAGATTATATTAACGCATTCTTTGATGTGATTAACTGGAATGAAGTTGAGCGTCGTTACGCTGAAGCGAAATAAGCAAAAACTTATATATAAATTGAAAAATCTGAGCCTTGTGAAAGGCTTGGATTTTTTTGTTTTATAGTTATGTTAAAGTTCTAAAATCATCAGAACACCTCAACTATTTTAAAACTATTCTCTCTAAACACAACCTCATCACCAATAGTTTTAGACAGCAATAATTGTGCAATTGGTGTTGCTGCAGAAATAGCAAAATAAGACACATTGTCTATGGTGATTTCGCCAGCACTTATGGCTATAAAGTAGTTGGATTGTGTTGTTTTAACAACGCTGCCTAGAGCGACTTTATGGTGTTTTAATTCCAAATTTATTTTATGAAGTATGTGTTGCTGTTTTTCTATTTCAGCCAATTGATGACCTGCTTTTTCGCGTTCTAATTGCAACATCGCTCTTCCGGTTTCATGCTTGTCACCTGCACTACTTTTAGTTTCTGATTGCAATGAATTTTGAATATCTAAAATGGTATTTTTAACCATTAATAAACGGTCGTCTATAAACTTTAAACAAGATTTATATAGCGCTTCTTTTATATTCATTTCTACTTATTTAAGTCAAATTCCCCATAGAATCTCATCTGTTTTACAATCCACTCTTTTCGTTTTTGAATATAAGTAGATGCGGGGTTTGCACGATATTTCCTTGGGTTTGGTAAAATTGAAACTATCGCAGCGGCTTCATATGCCGTTAAATTTGCGCTCGACTTTTTAAACCAATGTTGGGATGCGGCTTCAACACCGTAAACACCTGGTCCCATTTCAATACTGTTTAAATACACTTCGAGAATACGCTCTTTACTCCAGATTGTTTCAATTAAAAACGTAAAATAAACCTCTAAGCCTTTTCGCAACCAACTGCGATTTGGCCATAAAAACACATTTTTAGCTGTTTGTTGACTTATGGTACTGCCACCTCTAATACGTTTGCCTTCCCTATTGTGTTCATACGCTTTTTCAATAGCTTCAATGTCAAAACCATTATGCTCCAAAAATTTTTGATCTTCACTGCAAATAACCGCTAATTGCATGTTTTTGGAGATGTTATCTATTGAAACCCAATCATGTTTCCATGTTTTTGATTCCTCAGTACTTTCAAAATAGCGAATACCCATTAAGGGTGTCATGGGAACTGGAACATACTTAAATAGCACCACTAAACCAACTGAAAGTATAATACTCCAAATAAATAATTTACCAATAAACCGAAACAATCTCTTCATTCCTTAATCTAATAACTCCGCTAACTGTTTACCAATGGTACTACCAATGGCAATTCCCATTCCGCCTAAACGCACTCCGCAAAACACATTATCTGAGACTTGTTTTACGATAGCCTTTTTCTGTTTACCAACTCCCATAATTCCAGACCATCTATGATCAATTTCAAAATTAGTGTGTGGTAAAATAGTAGTTTTTAAAAGTTCTTCAAGCTTATTTTGAATGATTTGGGTTTGTCCTAATTCTGTAGTTTCTTCGGTTTTAAAATCTAAATTTCGCCCCCCTCCAAGCAATAGTCTATTGTCAATGTTTCTAAAATAATAATAGCCTTCATCTAAATGAAACGTGCCTTTAATATGTAAATTCTCTATTGGTTTTGTAATTAACACTTGTGCTCTAGCGGGTTTTACTTCAGAGATATTGAGCTGTTTTGCAAATCCGTTAGTGGCAATAAATAGTTTTTTTGTTGTTATATCGAAATGATTCGACTTTATTTTCACCGAATTTGAATCTTCTGAAAATGATTCAACTGTAGTATTATTTAATGTTTTTATACCTAAAGATTGGACTTTATCTAATAAAGCATCCATCATTTTTCCTGTATCAATTTGCCCTTCAAAAGGATTAAAACTATAATGGGATTTTATCTCTTTAAATCCAAAGCTATTTTCCTTAAAAGAAAATACTTCAGTATTAAAAAGTGGATACAATAGTTGATTGATTTGTGACTGTTTTTCAACACATGAATTATATAATGTTTCATCAGTATCTAGGAACAATTCATAACCTCCTAAATTTTGATAATCTATAATAGTATCTCCAAGAGTTTCTCTAAGAATTTGAAGGCCATTAATACGTTTTTTCACTAGCTCTAGGACTTCTTCCTCTGAATGTCGTTTTAAATCATCTATAATCTCACTTAAACTTCCGAAACACGTAAAACCAGCATTTTTTGTACTAGCCCCTTGTGGAAGTATCCCTTTTTCTAGAATTAAAATTTTAGACATGGGAAAGCGTTGCTTCAACTCTAAGGCACAATTAAGACCCACAATGCCGCTTCCAACAATTGTAAAATCAATGTCAGTTAACCAGTTTTTTATTTCCCAATATGATAAGTTCATAGCATAAAAAAAGCTCCTTGTTTAGGAGCTTTTAAAGTAATAAAATATATTCTTAATCTACTATAATTTTCTTAGTCACTTTTTGTGATCCATCCATAATAGTTAACAAATACACTCCAGATTGTGCATTGTTAAGCTGAATCGTTTCGTCAAACCTACTAACGTTATTATAGTTTTTAGTATAAATAGATCTCCCTCTAATATCATAAACAGCGACAGAGATATCTTCACCTGATTTTGGATTAAAATGAATATTGAACTCCCCGTTATTAGGATTTGGATAGATACTTAATTGATCTAATTCGTTATCTTGAACTGATAATACGGCTTCAACAGAATTTTCACAGACCTCAATTGTCACCGAATTAATTACACTAGACGTATTGTCAACTGTACTATCAAAAATAAAAAACGTCCAAGTTCCTTGAGAATTTGTACCATCTACAGCAGATAATGCATCTTCTGGAATAACATTATTGCCACTACTAAGAGTAGAACAGTTTATAGCTCCACCTTCATCGTCAAAAACTAAATTCGGATTCGCACTACCCGAACATTCTTGAGATGCTAATCTTATAAGAAATGCACCTGAATATTCTGGGTGTCTAAAACCGTATAATAAATCACCGCTGTTTGGATGCGTAATATCTACTGAAATATTTGCATCCGTCATTGTTAACGAAGCTGGAACATTAAGATTCAATCCAGAATAAGTATTTGCGCTTTCCGGCACTGCTACTCCTAAATCAAAGGTATAACTTTCACACACATCTACAGTTTCATATACATAATTACCAATTGCGAAGAAAGACGCGTTAAGATTATAAAAAATATTCCCAGCACCTTCGACCATTATTCTACATTTTGCTCCACTTACATTAGGTACAACAATCTGGTGAGAGCCATCATTTGGAACATTAGTCGCTAAAAAAGTATCATACGTTAAACCTTCGTCTGTAGAAAGACGAATGTTAACATTGGCTGTATTAACTCCGTTACCAGTTGTACCAGCAACATTCCAAGTTATGGTTTCAGTTTCACCGGGTGTCCAAACTATTTGATCGGCACTTTGTGATGTTACTGTAAACGGACCTGCTGCGGCAATATTATTAATGGTCATTTGATCTGAATCTGTTTGACCTCCTCTAGCATCATTATCTCTTACAGTTAATGCAAAAGTCATACTTCTATTAACGCTTGCTAATTTCTCCCATGTGGTTGATGTGCCTCCATTAGTTAAAACATCTGAAAGTCTTGGAATATATCTAATTGGATCTTCAGTGCCTTCAAAAGACCTTACTAAAGGGCCAGTAAATGTTGTTTCTGTTGGTACACCTGCAGTTCCTAAATCATATTGTTCCCATGTGTACGTTAATGTTTCCATTCCGTCAACGTCGGTAGACCCATTTCCATTTAATTTATAAGGTGTTCCTTGAGGTATGGTATAATTTGCTCCGGCATTTGCAACTGGCTCAGTATTTCCTGTAGTTGTTCTATTTACAGGACAAGCACCTGTACTTGTCACATGATTCCATATCGTATTTATACTATTCTGATGAAAATATGCATCACTACCAACCTGTATATTATCCGACCCACATATACCTGCATAGGCCATAATTGTTGTTCCACTTCCTGGCTCATAAGCAGTAGAAGCCGATCTATTTGCACCTGAGCAATTACCCACTGTTCCGTTAAAAGTATGTGGAGCTCCAAATTGATGCCCCAACTCATGCGCAACAAAATCTATATCAAAAGCATCACCTATAGGTTGTGTCACCCCTGTTACACCTCTTGCTTTAAGGTTAGTATTACAAGTAACACCACGAGTAGCTAAACCACCTGCTCCAGTACTAAAGGTATGACCAACGTCATAGTTTGCAGATGCTATAGCAGTATTGATAACACTCTGACTTTGTCCAATTAAAATACTTTCATTATCATTATTAAATACGTCTGTTGCACCATCTGTATATATTATACTCGCGTTATTTGCAACTAAGGTTAAGGTAATTGATAAATCGCGCTCAAAAACACTGTTAACTCTGTTCAACGTTACAACTATAGCGGCCATAGCGTCAGCAACGGTTCCTCCATGAAATTGTGTATACTCTCCTGTAGCGGCTACTGCAATACGATAATTCCTTAAAGTACCGTCATTTGCGTTTCTCGCTTGAGGAGTATCAAAGTTCGTTGTATCCATAAGCGGATCGTCTATAACACCACATTCAAAGTCTAAATTTCTATTCGTTAAATTTCTTTTAGAATACACAGTGTAGATATCACCTTCTTTAGAAAACGGGTCAATAAACTCAGTACCATTAGATGCTCCTAAGATAATGGCATGAAACCCTTTTGAAGTAATACTAAATCGTATTATTTCTGTTGGATTATCAATTCCTTGACCAGCATAAGTTCTCATATTTGGAAACTGATCCTGAAGTTCTGATTCCATCATTGAAGCTTCAAACACCTTAAAGGTAGTTAATTCACCTTCTGAATTAGGAAAAGAAAGAATAGTGTTTCCTGGATTTTCTCTATCACCAATATTCTGAACTTCAGCTTTTAATTGTTCTATATTTAGATGGAAAAACTTTTCAGATTTAAGATTTATTTTTCTCAAAACCTGTTCAGATTGTTTTGCTTTTTCAGCATTTATACTCGTCCATAATTCAGGTGAGTTCTGACCTTGAGCGGACAGTGAAAAAAGCACAATAACAACTGTGCTAATTTTTAAAACGTAATTCTTAAGCATAATTTTCTTTTTTTTTTAATAGCTTATAAAGTTACGTTTTTTATATTAAAAAACTTGTTACCCTATAAAAACGCTCGATTCTTAATTGAGATATTGAACAAAAAAAACCCAAACTTACATTTGGGTTTTAATATTATTCTTCAATTGGTTTTTCTAATTTAAAGTCTTCCATAAACTTAGTGGTATAATTACCGGCCAAATATTCTGGATGATCCATTAGTTGTCTGTGAAATGGTATTGTTGTTTTAATACCTTCAATCACAAATTCATCTAAAGCACGTTTCATTTTATTAATTGCTTCTTCTCTAGTTTGAGCTGTTGTAATCAACTTGGCAATCATAGAATCGTAATTAGGAGGAATACTATAACCTGCATAAACATGCGTATCTAATCTCACTCCATGTCCACCTGGTGCATGAAGCGTTGTGATTTTCCCTGGTGAAGGTCTAAAATCATTAAATGGGTCTTCAGCATTAATTCTACACTCAATAGAATGTAAATTTGGCGTATAGTTTTTACCAGAAATTGGCACTCCAGCAGCAACTAATATTTGTTCTCTAATTAAATCGAAATCAATAACTTGTTCTGTAATTGGGTGTTCTACTTGGATCCGAGTATTCATCTCCATAAAGTAGAAATTACGATGTTTATCTACTAGAAATTCTACAGTACCAGCACCTTCATACTTAATGAATTCAGCAGCTTTAACGGCAGCTTTACCCATTTTAGCTCTCAATTTATCTGTCATAAATGGAGAAGGCACTTCTTCTGTTAATTTTTGATGACGTCTTTGGATAGAGCAATCTCTTTCTGATAAGTGACATGCTTTTCCTCTTGAATCACCAACGATTTGTATTTCGATATGGCGTGGCTCTTCGATGAGTTTCTCCATATACATATCATCATTCCCAAATGCTGCTTTAGATTCTGAACGCGCAGATTCCCAAGCATTTTGAAGGTCTTCTGGTTTCCAAACGGCACGCATACCTTTTCCACCACCACCTGCAGACGCTTTTAGCATTACAGGATAACCTGTTTCTTTAGCAACTTTTATACAATCTTCAAAGGTCTCAATAATACCTTCACTTCCAGGAACACAAGGTACACCAGCAGCTTTCATCGTAGCTTTAGCATTGGCTTTGTCACCCATTCGGTTAATCATTTCTTCTGACGCACCAATGAATTTTATACCATGCTCTTCACATATTTTTGAAAATTTTGCGTTTTCAGATAAGAATCCGTAACCCGGATGAATAGCATCTGCATTTGTAATTTCTGCAGCTGCAATGATATTTGATATTTTAAGATAAGACTCACTACTTGGCGGTGGTCCAATACACACAGCTTCATCTGCAAACTTAACATGAAGACTTTCTGCATCCGCTGTAGAATATACAGCTACCGTTCGTATGCCCATTTCCTTACAGGTTCTAATAACTCTAAGCGCTATTTCCCCTCTATTGGCTATTAATATTTTTTTAAACATAACTTTTATGTATTTAAAATTTCAAATTCCAAATTCCTATAGATTTAGAAATTATACTTTGGAATTTTAAATCGGGTTATGATGGATCTACCAAGAATAATGGCTGATCGAACTCTACTGGAGACGAATCGTCAACAAGTACTTTAACGATTTTACCAGAAATTTCTGATTCAATCTCGTTAAATAATTTCATTGCTTCGATAACACAAAGAACATCACCTTCTTTAATATCAGTACCAACCTCTACAAAAACTGGCTTATCTGGAGAAGGTTTACGATAAAATGTACCAATTATTGGTGACTTTATAGTAATGTATTTTGAGTCTTCAGCAGGAGCAGCAGCTTCTTGTACTGGTGATGCAGCTTGTTGGGCTGGCATCTGCTGTTGCATTACTGGAGCAGCTTGCATTGGCATTTGTTGTACAATTGTAGTCTCGTTTTCTGAACCTGTTCTAATGGTGATTTTAATATCATCCATTTCTAACTTAACTTCACTTGCCCCAGATTTGGCAACAAATTTAATTAAGTTCTGAATTTCTTTTATATCCATAATTTTAGATATTTTGATTAGTTAGTTTGTTTTAGTTAGGAATTGTAAGCCCACTTAAGATAAATTGAGCCCCAAGTAAATCCGCCACCAAAGGCAGCAAATATAATTTTATCACCTTTTTTAAGTTGTGATTCGTAATCAAACAATAATAATGGTAAGGTAGCAGAAGTCGTATTACCATACCTCTGAATATTCATCATTACTTTATCTTCTTCTAATTCAATTCTATTGGCCGTAGCATCAATAATACGTTTATTGGCTTGATGTGCTGCTAACCACGCAATATCATCGTTTGTAAGATCATTTCGTTTCATAATCTTTTCTGCGACATCCGCCATATTAAAAACAGCATTTTTGAATACTGTTTTTCCATCTTGAAAAACATAGTGTTTTCCTTCGTTAAAGGTATCTTTATTTATAGGATAAGAAGAACCACCGTAAGTAGCTTGTAAGAAATCTCTTCCTTCTCCATTACTTCTAAGCAATTCATCTTGCAGACCTAATCCTTCTTCGTTAGGTTCAAAAAGTACCGCACCTGCACCATCTCCAAAGATAATACACGTTGC
The DNA here is from genome assembly GCF_900099995.1 of Winogradskyella thalassocola. Classification (GTDB taxonomy): domain Bacteria; phylum Bacteroidota; class Bacteroidia; order Flavobacteriales; family Flavobacteriaceae; genus Winogradskyella; species Winogradskyella thalassocola. Next base: position 703,895 of record NZ_FNCZ01000001.1, on the reverse strand, counting down.
TCTGTCTTTATAATTTATGAATGATGAATTTTTATCGGCTCCTATTAGAAGAATCTTTTTGTAGCGCCCCGCTTCTATATAAGCTGTTGCTGTTGACATTCCGAAAAGAAAACTAGAACAGGCTGCTTCCAAATCGTATGAAAACGCATTTACAGCACCAATTTGTGTTGCTGTATAAGCTGCTGTTGCGGCGGCTTTCATGTCTGGTGTGGCTGTACAAACAATAACCAGATCAATCTCTTTAGGGTCTAATCCTTTTTTTTGAATTAGATCTTCAGCCGCTTTTATGGCTAAATATGATGTGCCTTTTCCATCCTCTTTAAGAATTCGACGTTCCTTTATACCGGTTCTTGAGGTGATCCACTCATCATTGGTTTCAACCATTGTTTCGAGGATCTTGTTCGTTAAAACATATTCAGGAACGTAGCCTCCGACAGCTGTAATTGCCGCTGTGATTTTACTCATTATTAGCTTTTAGATTAATTAAAAGTATGAAAAATTGATAAAAAACGTAGTATTTAATTCAATTTTCCACGTTTTTTGGCAAATAGTAACGCAAAGTAAGTGGTTTTTGCTGTATTCAAAAAATAATAACAAAAAAAACGCTCACATAGGAGCGTTTTCTTGTATGCATGCATAGTACTTATGCTGCGTTTTCTTCTTCAACAGAGTTGTCAATAAGAACTTGACCTCTATAATATAATTTACCTTCGAACCAATGAGCTCTATGGTATAAGTGTGGCTCACCAGTTGTTGGGCAAGTTGCTATTTGAGGTACAGAAGCTTTATAATGAGTTCTTCTTTTATCTCTTCTTGTTTTCGATATTTTACGCTTTGGATGTGCCATTTTAAATGTTATTTATCCGTTAATAGTTTTTTTAAATTATTCCAACGAGGATCAATATCCTCAGATGATTTTACTTTGTGGTCCTCACTTGGACTCAGCTCTTCTAGTTTTGAAAGTATATCTGATTGCAATGTGCCATCTTCAATACCTGGATGAATTCTCTTAATAGGAACCGCTAAAATAATGAGCTCATATATATATTGTGCTACATTAATCTCATATTCTCCATGAGCTATAATTAAGATATCTTCATTATCATCATTATACTCATTCCCAAACTTAACTACCAATTTAAAATCGTCGTTAATTGTCTGGTTATACGGTTCATTAGTAATATCGCAATTCACATTTACTGTGCCTTTAGCCGAAAAATACAACTCTAAAAGTGTTGATTTTTTTTCAAATTCTAGGTCAATTTCAACATCAATTGCATTAAATTCATCATATTCAAAATGCTGAAAGAACGTATTATCAATTTGAAAATCAAAATGATGCACTCCGTCTTTTAATCCTACAAAAGGGATAGTATAAGATTTTAATGCCTTCATTATCACATTCAATTTGAGCGTGCAAATATATAACTTTTTCCTTACTTAACGCCTAGATATCAACAAATTTTGTTTATAACTATCGAGATCCCTTTTTTAGAGGGTTTTTACTGTAGTAATTATACTCCTCTCTATGTCTAAAAATTTCGATTGCCGTAACTATGGCTTGTTTCATTGAGCTTTCGTCTGCTATACCTTTTCCTGCTATCTCATATGCTGTTCCATGATCTGGAGAGGTTCTTACTTTATCTAAACCTGCCGTGTAATTAACCCCTTTGCCAAAAGCAATAGTTTTAAAAGGAATTAAGCCTTGATCGTGATAAGAAGCAATTATAGCATCGAAATTTTTATACGTATTAGAACCAAAAAAGCTATCTGCTGAATAAGGTCCGTATACTAAAGTTCCATCAGCTTTTATTTTTTCTAAAGTGGGTTTTAAAATCGTATCATCTTCATTACCGATCACTCCATTATCCCCTGCATGCGGATTAATAGCTAAAACCGCTATTTTTGGTTTTCTTACTCCAAAGTCCTGTATTAAAGACTTGGTAACCGTTGCTATTTTCTCTTTAATAAGATCTACGGTAATCGCGTTACTCGCATCCTTTAGAGGCACATGGTCGGTTAAAAGCCCTACTCGCAATTCATCAGAAACCATAAACATTAAACTTTTTCCATTTAAAGCTTTAGCCAAGTAGTCTGTATGACCTGGAAAGTTAAATGTTTCGGACTGAATATTATGTTTGTTAATTGGAGCCGTAACTAATACATCAATAGTTCCTTCTTTTAAAGCTTTGGTCGCTGCTTCGAGAGATTTTATGGCGTATTCTCCTATTTTTTTGTCTTCTGTTCCAAATTCAATTTTTACAGCTTCATTCCAAACATTAACGACATTAACTTTTCCGTGAACCACTTTTTCGGGGGTATCAATACTAAAGAAATTAATTTTACTATTAAAATGATTCTTAAAAAACTGCATTGTTTTAGCTGAAGCAAAAATCACAGGAGTGTTTAATTCTAAAGATCTTGGGTCTTCGTAAGTTTTAATGACTATTTCTGCACCAATACCATTAAGGTCTCCAATAGAAATCCCTATAATTATCTTTTCGTCTTTTTTCATTTTTTGTCTTTAACTTTGTAACTGCAAATTTAACTAAATAAAGTACAAATTATGTTTACAGGTATTATAGAAGATCTTGGTACAATCAAAAAATTAAATAGAGATGGAGGAAATCTTCATATTACAGTACATACCGCTATAACTAACGAATTAAAAATTGATCAAAGTGTTGCTCATAATGGAGTGTGTTTAACGGTTGTTGGTATTGAAGGAGATACTTATACCGTTACTGCCATACAGGAAACGCTTGATAAAACCAATTTAGGATTACTAAAAGAAAACGAATTTGTAAATATTGAACGCGCTATGAAACTAGGCGACCGCTTAGATGGCCATATTGTTCAAGGTCATGTAGATCAAACAGCAACTTGTATTGACATAAAAGAGAACGAAGGTAGTTGGGTATTTACTTTTGAATATGATAAGAATCTTAACAATATTACAATTGAAAAAGGATCTATTACAGTTAATGGGGTGAGTTTAACAGTTGTAAATTCTGAATTGAATCGTTTTTCAGTAGCGATAATACCTTATACATTTAATCATACAACCTTTAAAACATTAAAAGTTGGTGATACAATAAATTTAGAGTTTGATGTTATTGGGAAATATGTAAAACGTCTTAATGATCTAAGATATTAAGCATTTTTGTGAGATAATTTATAAGACTTATAAATACCATAGCACAACGCAAGTAAAAATAAAACTACTATTCCACCATCAATAGGTAGACCAGGAGGAGGAGGTGGTGCTGGCGGTGGAGGCGTAGCTCCCTGAGCCATAGATGCGAAACCAACGAAAAAAACTAAGACAGAGGCAAACATATTTTTCTTGTGCATTCTATTAATTATAGGTGTAAAAGTATAAAAAAAAATGAGTTAACAAAATTAAATGAACTAAAAAACATCTTCAAACGGTAAATTTATCCGATAAAATGCATAAAATGAGGTTGAAATAGGGAAGTTACCTACATTTTTATTTTTACATATGGCAAATATAATATTAAAATTATATAAACAACACACTGTACTCGCTCAAATCACAAAATAAGCGTTTAACTACCAACGGTTTCTAAAAATAAAGTCGAAAAACCGCATTAGTAGTAATCCCTAATGAATATCTGGAAAACTTTATTGCATTATCATCTCCATCAATTCTATAATAGTTGTTGATTGGATTTTTAACATCAGAAATATTCCAAGCAGACATACCAACTTCTGAACGAAACACCTTATTTATCTTAAATTTATAAAGTGCTGAAGCATCAATTCTTAAATAATCTTGTAATCGTTCGTTATTGGCCTTACCAAAATTGATTTCATTGGCTGTAACTTCATTTTCTACTAATGGTATCGATGTTGGTTTCCCTAGCCTGTAATTTAATCCAGCAGAAATGTTCCACGACTCATTACTATAGGTTGTTCCCAATGAAAAGGCATGCGTAATATCAAAATTGCTAGGAAACTCAATTTCTTCAAGCGTTTTAAAGGTATAATCGTTTTTTATATATGAATAACTCAACCACGTATTTAGATGATTGAAATTTTTTCGGACTAAAAATTCGGCTCCTAAAACATCGTAGCTTCCTTTTTCTTTTTCAAATTCATACTTGGTGGTAAATCCTTGGCTTTGTGTGGTGATACCATCAACTTTTTTGTAATACACTTTGGCATCTATTAACCAACCTTTGTTTTTATAAAGCAATCCTAATGAGGCTTGTTTACTTTTAATTATTGGGATACTATCATTATCTGTGAGTTGCCATCGACGTTTTTCTACTCCTAAAAAATCATTTTGGAAATTGATAATTTGCGAGGTGTTTTGATGTTTAAACTCACCTAATGCTTCTAATTCAACATGATTTCCTAAAGCTTTTCGAATACTTAAACGCGGTTCTACAATCAATTCATCAAACTTTTCTAGATAATTCGCCCTAACTCCTAATTTAACGCTAAGATCTTTCGTGTCATTTTCAAACTGTGTCTGAGCAAAAACCGCTTGTTCTCTTAAAACTTCAGAATCACGTCGTACAAATCTTGGCACATCGATATCATTTAGGTTTGTAATTTCCGATTCAATAAAATTATAGCCCAAATTGAATTGCCATAAGTTTTGAGTATAAAACCCTTCTAATTTTGCTGAAGTTTCAGACACTATATTTTCTTGTAAGAAACGCTGTTCTGCCATAACGTTAGCATTTACTGCTTGTAATGTATAATCTGTATTATAAACATTAAGCACAGTACTTAATTTATCATTCCACTGCCGACGATAATTTAAGCCTACCGAAATACTTTTTTGAGAAATACTACTTTCTCGTGTTTCTTCTACTCCATTAAAAAGGGCAGATTCATCAAAGGTTAAATCGTTATGAACTAGCATAAAATTTAATCGTAAAAAATCCTTATCCGATGGCTTATAAAGCCACCTTAAAGACGCATCATAAAAATCGAAGGCTTGATTTGAGTTACTAACATTAGAGGTGTTTTCTGCGACCTCTGTATCTTGTGTCACACGTTCAAAATACGTTTTATAAGTTGGTGTTCTTACCAATTCATCTATAGATTTACGTCCTGCAATTTGAACTGAAGACTTTTTACCAATTGGTGCATTTAAAAATAAATCGGCATTAAGAAGATTAATTCCAAAGGAACCTTTATAATTGGATTCGATGGTTTTACTAGAATGCATATCAATAGTTCCTGAAACACCATCGGTATAAGACGCATCTGTACCGTTATTAATTACGGTTGCCGTTTGTGTGATTTGCGGATTGAAACTTGAAATAAGTCCGAAAAAATGGCTGGATTGATACATTTTTATCCCATCCCAAAGCATTAGATTTTGGTCGTGAGACCCTCCTCTTATATTAATATTGGAAACGGTTTCGTCAACGCTTAATACTCCAGGCAATGCCTGAACCGTATGTAACACATCAGACTCTATAAGTCCTGGCAATAAGGTAAACTTGCTATAATCAATAGCTATACTTCCGTCTTGTTGCTTGTCTATACCTTTAACAATATAGCCGTTGAGCACTACAGAACTAAACACTTCAGCTTCTTCAATTAAAGTAATAGCGTCACAACTATTTAATTTAAAAAATTTGGCTTGGCGCTCTATGGTTTTAAAACTTATAAATCGGATGGTAAGAAGCGTCGCTAATGATGGGACTTTAATTTCAAAATAGCCATCATCATTAGTTACTGTATAATTGTGTTTAGTATTGATGGTTGCTCCATAAAGCGGATTTTCCATGTTGTCTCGCAAATAACCACAAATTGTAATGGGTTTAGTGATACTAAAGACCACGTCGCTAATTTTGGTGAAAATTAAATTGGTCTGTTGTTCTAAGGTTTCAATTTTTGTATTTAGACTTAGATCGTCAGCTAAAGGAATGACATAGATCTCTTTTAGAAGGTCACTTTTATAATTGAAATTAACATTATGACTTTTAGAAATCTCATTAAGCACTTGTATGATAGACATTTTTCCGTCATTAGCTTGTGCTTTTACTGAAAAGCAAATTAATACACTTATTAAAAAAGTTATATACTTAATCTTTAGCATTGTGTATGACGACCTCTTTATTATTTATAATTTCATAGGTCAAACCAAGCGGCTGTGTAATTGCTTTTAAAGCATTATTAAGGTTATCGTGCTCAAATGCGCCTGTAAATCTCAACGTATTTGCAGTAATGGAATCGGTAATTGTGATGTTATATTGAGTTTCAAACTCTAAAAGCACTGCTTGTATTGACGCATCTTTAAATACACTCATGTTTTTAAGCCAATACGGTTCTGCTGTAATAATGTTAGATTTTTTAGCCCTTCCTGATTTTAAAATAAACTCTGAACCGGCTGGTACTTTTATAACCGCATCGTTACAACTGACTTGCACCAAACCTTCATAACACGTTACTTTAAAAATGCTATCCTTTGTAAACACATTAAACTCGGTTCCTAAAACCGTTACTTTTCCAAATTCAGTATTGACATCGAATTGTTTTCCTTTTTCGACATCAAAAAAGGCTTCTCCTTTTAAATTTAAGGTTCTTTCGTTATCCCAATTTGAAGCGCTGTAGGTAAGTTGAGATAACTCATTAAGTTCTACTCTAGAATTATCAGGAAGTGTAATGGTTTCTTTTTGTGCTAAATCGGTTGAAATTGTACTTGTATTAGCTCTATTTAAAAACAAAAATAAGGTTAAACCAATAACAAAAACAGCTGCAAATCGTGATGCTATATTCATCCAATTAATTGACGCTGCTTTTTTATTTTGCAACTGGCTTTCTAAAGCTTCAAACGCAGGCACTTTTGCATGCTGATGACCACTAAAGCGCTGTGCTTCTTCTGCTATTTCATTATACAGCTTCGCATCATCTAAAGCATTAAAAGCTTCCGCCTCTGCTTCAGATAAGTTGTTGTCCAACCATTTTTTTAGTAAATATTCTTTGTCCATAACTTGATGCTATACTTTTAAAACAACTCAACTTTCAATTGTCCCAAAATTATTTTCAATTCAGTTCTTCCAATTGATCTTTCAACTTATTTAAGGCGGCGTAAATTCTATGTTCAGCTACTTTTTTGGTAATATTTAATAGCTCTGCAATTTCTTTATGGGTTTTTCCATCGACTTTACTTAAAAGAAAAGCCACACGTTCTTCTTCTTTTAATGCTGACAAGGCTGTTTCGTAACGCTTTAAAAATTCCTTTTTACGCAGCATGAATTCTGGCGTCTCATTGGTATAATCCTTAGGCTTTACTTCTTGGTGCTTAAAAACAATCTTTTGGTGCTTCACCTCGTTAAGCATCATATTATTTGCAACCGTATATAAATAAGATTTTGCAGCTTCAGGTGCCACTTTAGCACAATTTTCCCATAATTTAATAAAGGCATCTTGCACTTTATCTGAAGGGTTTAATAAATCACCATATTTGTAATACAAAATAGTACTCATGCTTTGCGCATACTTTTCGTAGAGTTTAGAAAAGCGTAGTTTATCACAGATATCTTTGTGGAGCGACTTAGGCAATTAAAAGTGGGTTTTGAAATTTGAATTACCAAAAGTATGCTTTTTTTTAAAGACCGTACAAAAGATAATGTTACTAAAACATCAAATTTATATTTTAAAAATTGCCATAAAAATCAATAAAATAATTGAGGCTATTTTAACATGTAATTGTTTTAAAACTATAAGCCCAGTTTAAAACTACACAACATATAAATCCATCTAATGAAAATAAAAAAAACAATGATTCACACCTATAAACAACTCAAATTGCAATTAAATAAATAAAAAAACAATACATTTCTTGGGACATTTAATTCATCAGTTGTTCTAAGTATAAAGACGGTAATTAATATGCTTTATTAATTGAAAAACTAAAAACAAATTATTTATGAAAACTATGAAACCTTTCCTTTTTGCCTTAGTTGGTTTATTCTTAACTATGACATCTTGTAGAACTGAAGATGATATAAGTATTGACCCTCCAGCAGAATCTACTTTACAAGCTAATTCAGCTTTGACAAATCAGATTCAAAGAGTTGCCATGAACGATGGTTCTGTAGATAACGTCGTTTACAATGCCAATTGTTTTACCATTCAACTGCCAATAACAGCAACCATAAATGGAGTAGAATTAACAATTACCAACATTGATGATTATGATGACCTTGAGGATATTCTAGATGAATTTGATGATGATGACGATACTGTTGTTCTCAATTTTCCTATCACCATAATTTTTTCAGATTATTCTGAAATTCAAGTTAACAGTTTAGATCAGCTTGAAGATTATGCTGATGATTGTAATGATGAAAATGAATTTGATGATGACATAGAATGTTTAGATTTTGTATATCCAATTTCGGCTTCCGTTTTTAACACCAATAATGAAGTTATTGCAACACTAACATTTACAAATGACTATGACCTTTATGAATTTATAGATGATATAGATGAAGATGATTTAATTGGTTTTGAATTCCCTATAATCATCATTATTGCTGATGGTAATGAAATTGTAATTAACAATTTCGACCAGCTCGATGATGCTATTGATGATTTTGGTGACGATTGCGATGAAGATGATGATTACGATTATGACGATGACGATTGTACGAACTGTACACCAAGCCAATTAGAATCTATTTTAACAGCGTGTTCAGGTTGGTATATAGACGAATTAGAACGTAATGACAATGACTTAGAAGACAACTATACAGGTTACCTATTTAATTTCTCTACAGATAATACCGTTACAGTGACTTGGAGTGGTAACACTGCCAACGGAACTTGGACGACAAGTGGAAGTGGAAATAACATCACAATAACCTTTGATATTCCAGGATTTGATGACATTAATACCACTTGGAATTTACATGAAATCGATAACGACGATGATGATAACGAAGTTGAAGTCAGCTTTGAAATTGGAGATGACGACGAACTAGAATTCAAAAACGATAATTGTAACTAAATAGTTGGTCAAATTAGTGGCCTATACTTAAGGTCCCTATTTTACTTGATTAATAGCAAACCAACCATGAGGATATTCGTGGTTGGTTTTTTTTTAGATATTGGAGTCCTACTTTTCTTTAAGACTCGTTTTTATAGTCTCATAGACAGACTTAACCTCAGCCTCTCCATACTTCCGTTCTAAACGTCTTATCGTAAAATGTGCTGTTGCCATATTCTGAAAATGATCTACAAATACATAATTTAAACCACCTCCTCCAATAGCCCCTACAATAGGTACAGCTTGTGCTAAAAATTTCTCACTGATAAGAAGACTTAATCTCGTAGCAATTTTAGATAAAAAATTACCCACAGCATTAGATCCCAAAGCACTTGCTCCTTTTACCAAACTATCCAATCCCATTTTTATACTCGCAGTTGATACATTGCTTAATGCTGAATTTAACGCCATACGCGTGGTGTAGTAACTGGCTTCCATACCGTCATCATCTATAGAATCTCCACCAAGCGCAAAAACTTGCAGACATGCCATTTGCCCTTCTAAAGTATAAATATCTTCACCTTTACTACGCGCTATATCCATAATCGTACGCATTAAAAACTTAGTGGTAAGTGTCACTTCTGAAGCAAAAATAGCAGTACCAAAACCTGTAGACGATCCAAAAAAACCACTTAAAGCTCCTGTGCCTGTTACAATACTTTTATACGTGTTTTTTGAAGGCTTTTTAAATGTTTTGTTTTTTTGAATGGTTAATAAATTAGCTTTTATAATTTTTAATAATACCGATTCTGTAATCTTCTGCACTTTAACCAATACTTTTTCTGGCACGTAGCTAATTCCTGTTTCAACCGTATTACCAATTTTATTGACATTACGAATTGCCCAACCTAAATTTTGCATGCTAGATTTGGCGCGCATTAAGGCTTCTTCGTCTTCTGGTGTTATGGGATTTGTGATTAGATTCAAGGTTTGAGGTTTTATTAAGATTTGTCGTTAAATCTTAATGATTGTTACAAAGCTACTCTAATAGTGACATATCATAAACCCTGTTTTGGCTTGTTTTATATTGAAAAGACAAAAACCACTATACATTTGTAACCAACCTTGTACCTTTGCAATATGAATATAGGATTAGTACTTTCTGGAGGAGGTGCTCGCGGAGCAGCACATATCGGTGTCATTAAGGCATTAGAAGAACACGGTATCTTTCCTACACATATTGCAGGCACTAGTTCGGGTGCTATTGTAGGAGCCTTATATGCCGCTGGAGTTTCTTGGCCAGAAATATTAACGTTCTTTAAAACCATCCCACTTTTTCATACTAAAAGATTTGCGCGAAATAAACCTGGATTTTTAAATTCTGATAACTTCTATGATGACCTTAAAACCTATTTTCCGAAAGATAATTTTAGTGATTTAAAAAAGCCTTTATTTATACCCGCAGCAAATATCATTGACGGAACGTCTAAGATGTTTAGCAAAGGGCAACTTATAAAACCGATTATAGCTTCAGCCTCATTTCCTGGTATTTTTACACCAACCGAAATTAACGGACAATTCTATGTCGATGGAGGCACCTTAAATAACTTTCCGGTAGAACCCTTAAAAAAACATTGTGATAAAATTATAGGAGTGTATGTTAATCCTTTAAAAGCGGTTAATATGAAAGACTTAAAACATTCTTATTCAGTTATAGAGCGCGCTTATAAAATTAAGGTAGCCGCTGAATCCACAACTAAGTTTCCAGCCTGTGATCTTGTAATATGCCCACAAGAATTAGTGAACTATGGAACTTTTGGAATGAGCAATGTAGATGCTATTTTCAATTTGGGATATACATCGACACTAACAGCACTAAAGGATAACCAAGGCCTTTTCATGCCATAAATAAATCGAAATTGTTTTTTGCCACCGAGGATTAAAACCAACCACAACCTACTCACAGACAGTATTATGTTTTATTTGAAAGGAATTTTAACAGTTCTCGACAAACTCAAAACCAACCAATTAATAATTAAATGAAACTAATCAAAACCTTAGGACACCTAGGTCTTGTCGCCTCTATTCTTATAAGATTAAGTGCGTGTTTTCTACATTATACCCCTTCCATTTTATATCATTTTGAACCTAATGAGTTTTTCAAATTTGTATCTTAAGGCATCCTATTACCAGGCGATGGAGGAAGAATTACTTTTGTATAAGCCTTAATTTTTTAAATAAAATATAAACATATACTATAATCACATGAAAAAACCAGTAGTTATTGCTCAAGTAAGCTCCTTAGAAAATAAGCAACCAGAACATGCACTGGTCAACGGATTAGACTTAGTCATCGTGAAATTTGATGATGATATTTCTGTGCTTTACGGAAGATGTTTGCACAGAGGAGCACTAATGTCCGACGGTCATGTAGATGGTCACAATCTAATTTGCGGAGTTCACGGATGGGATTATCGTGTAGATTCTGGAGTTTCAGAATATAATAATAAAGAAGTGCTTCATAAATTTTCAACTAAAATTGAAGGTGATGATTTATTTGTAGATGCTTTTGAAATTGATTCGTACTTGCAAAATTACCCACAACCTTTTAATCGCGACACCTATTTAGGTGCTTACGCAGATACGCATCCAGAAGAAACAGAACCATACACAGGGTATATAAAAGAATTGGCTCAAAATGGTTTAAAAAATATTGGACATCATGGGTTTTCTGCTTCTATGGGAGTCGATAGAAATACACTTCCTAAATGGAACGATATTCAGTTTTTACCGGCACAATTAGCATCGAAACCTTTATTAGATCATGAAGCCGTTGCTACTAAAGTTGTTATTGGACCAGGAGCAAAAAAGCCATTAGAACTAGATATGCCACTTTTTGTAAGTGATATGAGTTTTGGAGCCTTATCTCGTGAAGCCAAAATAGCCTTATCAAAAGGAGCTGAATTAGCAGGAACAGGAATTTGCTCTGGTGAAGGTGGCATGTTACCCGAAGAGCAAGCGAGTAATTCCAAATATTTTTACGAATTAGCATCCGCTCAATTTGGATTTTCTTGGGATAAATTAGATAACGTACAGGCCTTTCATTTTAAAGGTGGTCAAGGTGCAAAAACAGGAACAGGAGGACATTTACCAGGCAATAAAGTAAGTTCTGAAATTGCAACTGTTCGCGGACTTAAAGAAGGGGAAACAGCCATTTCACCAGCTGCAAACCCAAATTTTCATACCGTTGAAGACTTTAAAGTATTTGCAGATAAAGTTAGAGAACGTACCGGAGGCATTCCAATCGGGTTTAAAATTGCTGCAAGTCATATAGAAAAAGACATTCAATTTGCACTCGATGTTGATGTCGATTATATTATTCTCGATGGTCGTGGTGGAGGAACAGGCTCTGCTCCGACTATTCTAAGAGATCATATTAATGTGCCAACCATTCCGGCATTGGCAAGAGCAAGAGCTTACATGGATAAAGTTGGTGCAACTGATGTCACTTTAGTCATTACAGGAGGTTTACGTGTTGCTGAAGATTTTGCAAAAGCCATGATGTTGGGAGCAGATGCTATTGCAGTATCTAATTCGGCATTACAAGCTATTGGGTGTTTAGGGATGCGTGCTTGTGGAAGTAATAACTGTCCTGTAGGGATTGCGACTCAAAAAGAATCTTTACGTAGCAGATTAATTATAGATTCTTCGGCTAAACAATTACAAAACTACTTTGAAGCTACCAACGATTTAATCAAAGTTGTAGCACGTGCTTGTGGCTATGATACGATCTCTAAATTCAATCAAGAAGATCTTTCCACATACGATCACGATATGCATCAACTTACAGGAATTAATTACGCAGGAATAAAATAAAAGATACTATGGAAAAACAAATGCATTTAGCGGCTCAATATTTAGCTGCAGCAGGAATAAGCTTTTTAGAAAAACAACCAGACGACAGCCATACTAACTTAGGGTTTGATAAAGAAAATGGAAGTCTTTTTACACATACACTTTCAGATCAAGGCGATCAGTTGTGTTTGAATTATGACAACTTTGCACTAGAATGGAAATCTAATAAAGGAACGATAACTTTTGAACTAGATGGCGCAATGCATGTTGAAGTTTTAAGTTGGTTGGCGGACACTTCTAAAACACAGTTAAATAAAACCTATCACTATGGATTTCACTACGATTTGCCTTACTCCATAGACAATTCTTTTACGTTTGAATTGTTAGATTCCGATAAATTGAATACACTCAAAAACTTACGTGTTTTAGCGCAATCAGTTCTTGAAAAAATAGATCAAAACTATAATCTTAATGCATCAATTAGAGTTTGGCCACATCACTTTGATTCAGGTATTTATAGTGCATTACCCGATTCTGATATTACTATTGGATTAGGTTTAGCAATTCCTGATGCTATTTGTAGCAAGCATTATTTTTATATCTCAGGATACAAAAATGGAAATAAAATAGACACGTCTCAATTACCAAAATTAGAATCCGGAGAATGGAAATCTGGTGAATTTACTGGAGCAATTCTCAATGCAGATGGTATCGTAGAATCGGAAGGTGTAACCTTTTTTGAAGAAGCAATTCATCAACTAAAAAAGAACTAATTTAGAATGGATGACCTCGTGAAATTTCTATTGTCTTAACTTTAAGTTTAGCTAAAGCGCAGGAGATTGGGTACGTCATCTAACCTATTTTATCGTCTTATTTTCAATTCGCATTAAAGTTTTGTAAATACATTCAGCAGGAAAAAATAAAAATGAAACATCTAAAATCTATAGGTTTTATAATCGTTGTATGTATTACAAATTTTGGTTTCGCCCAATTAAGCGATTTAGCTAGGATAGATTATACCATACTTCCTGCAGGAAATTCAAATATTGAGTATAATCGTGTTCGTGCCTTATTCAACTACCCTATTAAACTAACAAAGGAAAGTACCTATTTGTTTTTAGGTTTAGATTATAGTAATATAAATCTAATTATGGCTGAAAATCCTTCTTTTAACAAAGAAGAACTTAATGGCTTTCAATTACTAGACTTTAATATTGGCTATACAACACCTTTAAAAAATGACTGGCGTTTAGGTGTAAGATTAACTCCAGGATTTAGTTCTAATTTAACTGCAAATGATTTAAGTTTTGAAGATGTTATCATTTCTGGAGACCTTGTTTTTATAAAAGATAAAATAAAATGTAAAGATGTAGAAAAACCGTGGAGGCTTATTCTGGGAGCTTCCTATTCTGGAAATCGCGGTTATCCTTTCCCATTACCTTTTATTAGTTATTATAGAAAATTTCATTCTAAATGGTCCTTTAATATTGGGATTCCAAAAACAAATTTACAGTATCATGCTTCTAGAAAACATCGGTTTAAAATTTATGCTGAACTTGATGGCTTTACAGCCAACTTACAACGTGGTGTCCTTATAGATAATACTTTAAATGCAGAAAGTATTAATATGTCTTTACTGTTAAGTGGATTGCAATACGAATTTCATATCACTAAAAATATTCAGTTTTATGCTAGAGCTTCATATATTTTGAGCAATTCAGTTAATTTAAGAGATGAACACAAGGATAATCTAATAGAACTAGATAACGCTAATACATTGTATTTAAGAGCAGGGATTAGACTTAAGATTTAATCATCGTAAGCCGCTTATTGCAGATGACTCTTAATTTAGATAAGCCCATCATTTACAACGTAATGAATTATAAGAACACTATAATATCAAGCACTAAGATATTAACGATTATGTCTAAAATGACACACTAACGAAGCACCACAACATTTATATACATTATTATGGGTAATAAGTCGAAAGCAAAAGCAGAAGATCACTATTTAATGGAAGAATTGAATATAGATAAAGACGCCTTAAAACAATTAAAAAAGAAATTAGCTAAGGTCTCACCAAGATCTGAAAGAGGAGTAGAAACATTATTTAAATTATTATCTAAAAATCAGTATACCTTAAATACAATGATTGATACTAAATCAAATATTTTAATCTCCATAAACGCTTTAATTTTATCATTAATTCTAGGTACAGTAATGAGTCAATTAAGCACAGACCCTCACCTAATCTTTCCTGTAGTCATGATTTTGTTTACGAATCTAGCTTCAATTGCCTTTGCAATTTTCGCAACACGACCAGAATTAGTTCATGGAAAAAGTGAGACAAAAAACTTAATGTTCTACGGAAACTTTCATGATATGGAAGAAGATGAGTACGTAAATAACATTACCAACTTAATGAATGAAGGCGATGAGTTATATAAAACCATTGCAACAGACACTTACCATTTAGGTAAAACAATTGATCGTAAATTTAAATTACTTCGTAAATCCTTTAATATTTTTTTAGTGGGTATTATTTTATCAGTAATAACATTTATTGGGTGTCACGTTTTATTTGGAGGGATGATTTGAGCTTGCATTTAACTATATTGAAAAAAAAATAGAATCTGATAATTGAAGAGCATGTCATTTGTAATCACCATACCATTGGTAATAATTCGATAATATAGAAAACAAATTATTAAACGTAATCAATAAAGGGATTGATAAACAATACCGTTTTTAATAATAATTCTCAACTACTTTCAATAATTAAAAACGAATGAAATGCATAAGAAAGAAACTTAAAAACACAGATTTATAATAATTTCAAAGTACTTCATTCAACTTTTAGAAGAGACAACTGAAATTGTTATGTTATCCGCTAATTAATACTATAAATATTTTAATTAATTACTAAACCCATCCTCATTCTACTTTTTTCATAGTGTAACAAATTTTATACAATCTGATTTATTACTTGTTTTATTTGCCTTTTATTGTACCTCAGAGCCTGTTCCATCTAGGTTTAGTAGGGTATTTATGTATTTTTGAAAAGAGCAGAAAGATTTTTATTCCTAAAAAACACAATACCTTTTGTAGAAAAGAATATTCATCTCAAACTTAATTTTAGTCACAAAAAAATAGTTTTCAAATTATTTTATTTAGAGGTATCTATCCTTTAGGACGTAAATAATAATGTCTATTTAATATATAAAATTCACCAACATGTCAATAAAAAATTATCGTTATGTAGATTATCTATGGGACGACACTAAAGTAGAAAAGATAAAAAACGATGAAGTAGCACAATTCTTATATCGATCTAACATATTAGGTAGTGATCTTAGAATCACCAATTATGGCGGAGGAAATACAAGCTGCAAAACCATCGAAAAAGACCCATTAACAAATAAAGATGTTGAGGTAATGTGGGTAAAAGGGTCTGGAGGAGATATTGGCACCCTTACAAGAAGTGGTATAGCTGGCTTGTATACCGATCGCTTAAGAGATTTAAAAAAAGTATACAAAGGTGGCGCATATGAAGATGAAATGGTCGCGCTTTTCAATCATTGTATTTTTGATTTAGACAGCAAAGCTCCATCAATAGATACTCCACTTCACGGATTGTTACCGTTTAAGCATATCGATCATTTACACCCTGATGCCTTAATTGCTGTAGCCGCTGCAAAAGACAGTGAAAAGGTAACCAAAGAAATTTGGGGTGATACAATGGGTTGGGTGCCTTGGAAAAAACCAGGTTTTGAATTGGGTTTAATGCTTGAAAAATGTTTAGCTGATAATCCAGGAATTCGCGGAATTGTATTAGGTTCTCATGGTTTATTCACTTGGGGAGATACCTCATACACATGTTATATAAACAGTTTAGAAGTCATAGAGATGGCATCTGCTTATATCGAAAATAAAATTTCTGAAAATGGCGACGTTTTTGGAGGCCAAATAGTTGAAAGTCTTCCAAAAGAAGAACGGCTAGAAAAAGCTGCGATTTTAGCACCGATACTAAGAGGTTTATGTGCTTCTGAAAACCGAATGATTGGCCATTTTACAGATGATGAAAAAGTTTTAGATTTTATAAATAGTAAAGATTTGCAACGTTTGGCTCCTATGGGAACATCATGTCCAGACCACTTTTTAAGAACCAAGATTCAGCCATTGGTGTTAAATTTAAGTCCATCAGAAGATGTAAATAACACAGAACTAATTTTTGAAAAACTAGAGCCTGCATTTGATAGTTATAGAAAAGAATATGAAGAATATTACGAGACTTGTAAAAACGACACAAGCCCTGCAATAAGAGATGCAAACCCTGTAATTATTTTGTATCCAGGTATTGGAATGTTCAGTTTTGCAAAAAATAAACAAACAGCTCGTGTAGCGAGTGAGTTTTATATTAACGCCATTAACGTGATGCGTGGTGCTGAAGCCATTTCAGAATACACATCATTGCCAAGACAGGAAGCTTTTGATATTGAATATTGGCTATTAGAAGAAGCCAAATTACAAAGAATGCCTAAAGAGCAATCATTGTCTAGAAAAGTAGCACTAATAACGGGTGCTGGTGGAGGCATTGGTAAAGCCATTGCCGATAAGCTTGCGTCAGAAGGTGCTAATGTTGTTCTTACAGATTTATCAGAAGACCGCTTAAAAGAAGCCATAGAAACCTATAAAAACGATACGGCAATTTATGTTCAAGGCGATGTCACAGATAGTAATTCCATTGCAAACACTTATAAACAAGCTTGTTTAGCTTTTGGCGGCGTAGATATTGTAGTGCATAGTGCAGGTTTGGCTATTTCAAAACCATTAGAGGAAACCACCGATAAAGATTGGGATATATTGCAAAATGTATTAGTTAAAGGGCAATTTGAATTGGCAAAACAAGCCGTTGAAATTTACCGGAAACAAAAACTAGGTGGAGATATTGTAAATATAGCGAGCAAAAACGGACTAGTTTCTGGACCAAATAATGTTGGTTATGGTACGGCAAAAGCGGCGCAACAACATATGTCTAGATTATTAGCTGCAGAATTAGGGGCAGATAAAATAAGAGTGAATGTTGTGAATCCAGATGGTGTTATTGTTGGCAGTAAAATATGGGAAGGAGAATGGGCAAAAGGACGTGCTGAAGCCTACGGTATTACAGTTGAAGAATTACCAGCACATTATGCGAAAAGAAATTTATTAAATGAAATTATTTATCCGGCTGATATTGCAAATGGCGTATTTTCTTTGGTTGCTATTTTAGATAAAAGCACAGGAAACATTATTAATGTAGATGGAGGAATGGCTAATGCTTTTGTACGATAATCAGCCTTTAAAACTATAACTATGCAAATATATCAAGATCAAATAGTAGGCTTAAATAAAGATTTATTAGTTGAGCATAAAGAAAATTTGATACAATTGTCAAAGAAACACGACAATTTAGAACATATTATTGATACAATTTCAAATTATAATATTGCCATACCAAGTTGGGCACTAGGAGCTGGTGGAACACGTTTTGGAAGGTTCGGTTTTGGAGGAGAGCCTAATAATTTAGAACAAAAAATAGAGGACGTTGGAGTTATTAATGCTTTAACCAAATCTGCAAATGCAGTGTCTTTACATATTCCTTGGGATATTCCTGAAGATGCTAATACCATTAAAGAAAAAGCAAAACGTTTAGGGCTTCATTTTGATGCTATGAATTCCAATACGTTTCAAGATCAAGAAAACCAAGAATATAGTTATAAGTTTGGATCACTATGTCATACAGACAAAAATGTTAGAGATCAAGCCGTAGCACATAATAAAGATGTTATTGATTACGGAGTTGCCTTAGGCTCAAAATCTTTGACTGTATGGTTGGCAGATGGATCTAATTTTCCTGGACAGCTAAATTTTAGACGCGCTTTTGAAAACACGTTAGCAAGTTTAAAAGAGATTTATGCTCATTTACCAGCAGATTGGAAACTATTTATAGAATACAAGCCTTACGAGCCAAATTTCTATTCTATGGTGATTCAAGACTGGGGAACGTCTCATATGTTGGCTAAAGATTTAGGAAAACAAGCCTATACTTTAGTGGACTTAGGTCATCATTTACCAAACACAAATATTGAGCATATTGTTGCCACATTAATGACAAGAGGCATGTTAGGTGGTTTTCATTTTAATGACAGTAAATATGGTGATGACGATTTAAGTGTAGGCGTCATGAAACCCTATCAATTATTTCTAATATTCAATGAGTTGGTTTTTGGAATGGAAAATAATCCTGCGAATAACCCAATTCCTGCGTGGATGATTGATGCAAGTCATAATTTAAAAGATCCTTTAGAGGATTTAATTCAGTCCATTGAAGCCATTGAAACGGCTTATGCAAAAGCATTACTAATTGACCAAAAAGCACTTGAAGAAGCACAATTACAAAATGATGTTGTAACTGCACAACGCATTTTACAAGACGCTTTTAACACGGATGTAAAAACAATTTTAGCAGAAGCCAGATTAAGAAATGACGGAGCCATCGATCCTATTTCAGCATATAGGTCACTCGATGTTAGAAATGTATTGATTAAAGAAAGAGGAATGAATTCTACAGCAACAGGTTTGTAAAACACTATGAGTACTCCAATAAAACAAGACGTTATAGCAATATTCGATATAGGAAAGACTAATAAAAAAATTTTCCTATTCGATACTAACTATAACGAAGTTTATAAAGAGTACACGACTTTAGAGGAAATTGTTGATGAAGATGGGTTTCCAACGGAAGATATTCATGCGCTTCAAAAATGGATACAATTAGTATTTAAAAATATTTTAGATTCCAACACATACACTATTACAGCTGTTAATTTTTCTACATATGGAGCAAGTCTTGTTCATTTAGATAAAAACGGAGACCTACTAACACCACTTTATAATTATTTAAAGCCTATTCCATCAGATATCTTAGAACAGTTTAATAACACGTATGGAGATATTTATACTGAAACGGGATCACCACAATCTGGGATGCTAAATTCTGGAATGCAGTTATATTGGTTAAAATATAAGCAACCAGACGTATTCAAAAACATAATGTATTCTTTACACTTGCCACAATATCTTAGTTATATGTTTACAGGTGTTCCGCTTAGTGAATTTACAAGTATTGGCTGCCACACCTCACTTTGGGATTATGGTAAAAAAGATTATCACAGTTGGGTTTATAAAGAAGATATTGACCAAATACTTCCACCAATTGTTTCAACCGAAACATGTATTTCTAAATATTATAATGGAAAACGCATAAAAATTGGAGTGGGTATTCATGATAGTTCTTCAGCACTCATACCTTATTTAAAAGGGTCTAAAAAACCATTTGTTTTGGTTTCAACGGGTACTTGGAGTGTATCACTAAATCCGTATTCCGAAATACCCTTAACCAACGAAGACCTTCAAAATGACACCATTAATTACATGAAGGTTAATGGCAAGCCTGTGAAATCGGCAAAACTGTTACTGGGAAAAGAATACATACATCAAATTACACAATTAAGTCAATATTTTGACGTGCCATTAGACCGACACAAATCAGTAACATTTAATAGTCAAATTTTCAACAGATTATCATATAGTTTTAGTCCATGTTTTAAGTGGAAATATTTGGTCAACACAGAAACACCAGAGAAAACGAACCTCAAACATGACAATTATCAAGACGCTTATCATCAATTAATGATAGAGCTTATTGATGTACAACTACAAAGTATAAAAACCACATTAGGCACTAACAGTTCAATAAAACGATTGTATATTGATGGAGGGTTTAGCGATAACGAAGTCTTTATAAAATTATTAACACATCGTTTAAGCAAGCTGAAAGTGAGGTCAACCAGTTCTTCATTAGGTTCAGCATTAGGAGCTGCTATAGTAATTTTGGATGGTAAACTGGATTCTAAATTTTTAAAAAAGAATTATGGCTTAAAAAAACATGTCCCATTTGTTCTAAATAAAACCTAATGACTTTGAAGATAAACACAAAATATCCGTCAGTTACTGATTTAAGATTAAGGGCGCAAAAAAAAATACCAAAATTTGCTTTTGAGTATTTAGACGGAGGCTGCAATGAAGATGTTAACTTATATCGGAATACCTCTGAGCTTAGAGACGTACAATTGAAACCAAATTATTTGAAAAACCACTCTGGTGCGTCTTTAAAAACCTCTCTATTCGGCATAAAATATGATGCTCCTTTTGGGATTGCACCTGTAGGCTTACAAGGATTAATGTGGCCAAATTCCCCTGAAATATTAGCAAAAGCAGCATTTAAACACAACATACCATTTATTCTCAGTACAGTGACAACAACAAGTATTGAACGTGCTTGTGAACTTACGGAAGGAAAAGCATGGTTTCAATTATATCATCCTACTGAAGATACGTTGAGAGATGATATTATTAAAAGAGCTGAAGCTGCACATTGCCCTGTGCTAGTTATTTTATGTGATGTTCCAACCTTTGGTTTCAGACCTCGTGACATAAGAAATGGCTTGGCCATGCCACCAAAAATGTCTGCTAAAAATATTTTACAAATTTTGGGAAAGCCACATTGGGCACTAGAAACTTTAAAACACGGACAACCAAGTTTTGAAACGCTGAAACCATACATGCCAAAAGGCTTAGATTTAAGACAATTAGGCAAGTTTATGGATCAAACATTTAGTGGTCGATTAAACGAAGAAAAAATTAAGCCTATCAGAGACATGTGGAAAGGAAAACTCGTATTAAAAGGTGTCGCCTCAGAGCATGATACTCAAGAAGCAATACGTTTAGGCTTAGACGGTATTATAGTGTCCAATCATGGTGGACGCCAATTAGACGCTGGGCAATCCACCATAAAACCACTCAAAACCATTGCTGAAAAATATGGAGATAAAATTGAGGTTATGATGGATAGTGGACTGCGTTCTGGCCCAGATGTGGCTAGGTCTTTAGCTTCTGGTGCAAAATTCACCTTTTTAGGACGTTCATTTATGTATGGTGTTTCGGCATTAGGAAAAAAGGGAGGAGACCATACCATATCGTTGTTAAAAACGGAATTACAACAAGTAATGGAACAATTGAACTGCGAAAAAACAGAAGATTTTCCGAATTTTTTAATCAACCAATAACGTTTAATTACTATGAAAACTTACGGCTACTTCTTTCTTTTTTTCTTATTCGCACAAGCCACCTACGCAACTGATTTCTATTGTGACCCAGTAAACGGGAATTCAAATAATGACGGAAGTAAAGCTAATCCTTGGGGAAGCTTAGAAAGTGTTTTTGAAAAAGGAATAGAATTTAAAGCAGGTGATGCTATATTCTTACTTTCTGGAAATCATGGAGATGTAAAAATAATTGGCCAAAACGAAAAATACATTACTATTTCTGGACTTACAGGACAAAATCCTGCTATAAATTCGGTGATTTTTGGAACTGAAGAATCGCCTGCATCTAAGTGGATATTTAATAGTATTACTTTAAATGGAGCCATAAATTTAAATACTGTTTTTATTCATCAAAATAGTTCTAAGATCAGATTAACGGAAAATAATTTCATTTCAAATTCAAAGAATTTTACTGCAATTGATGTAAAAGGAACGCAATGTAAAATAGAAAGTAACGTCATTTCTAATTACAAGAACGGTATTAAAGTTTCTAGTAAAAAAACTCAAATTAGGAATAACCGTATCGAGTTTTTCAGCCATAATGCCATTACTGTATTAGGAGATTATAATTTGTTTGAATACAATTTAATTAAAGAAAGTATAGCCACAGATTCAGAAGTAAACTCTGGTATCTATTTTACCGAGAAAGAAACAAAAGGAAACATTTTTAGAGGAAATACAATTGTCAATTTCACTAAATCTAACAGAGCGCAACTAGGGTTATTAAATGGTATTTATGGGTTGAAAACCATAATTTCTGAGAGTATTTTTGAAAACAATATTATTATTTCAAATGGTGAAAAAGGTATATCTCTTAATGGTCAATTAAACAATTTAAAAATCGTTAATAATACGGTTGTAAATCCCTATTTCGGCTTAAATTTCAACGAAAAAGACGAAACAAATACGCCACTTGCAATACAGGTCATAGGCGAAAATGATTCGTCAAATCTTTTTATAAGAAATAACCTGTCTAATGATGTACTATTTAAGAACATAAAAGGCATTGCAGATTATAATCTTACGCTTCCTGTTTCCGTGCATGACTATGACAAATGCTTTAAAAATTGGGCATTGTTTGATTTCTCATTAGGTCCTAATTCAAAGGCTCTGAACAGTGGAACATCGGATATGGCACCAAATTTAGATGCAAGTTTAAACAAGCGTTCTTTAGGTAACTTTGTGAATATTGGAGCCTTTGAGTATACTAAAATTGATGAGGCTAATCAAGTTTTTAATATCCCTTCGGAATCTTCAGATAGACAGATTCACTCTAAAGGTAAAGGAGACTGGGATGGGCAACCACAAATTCGCATAGGAGGTGTAGGTGAAAATATTGATGGTGCTGGTGTATTTCCATTTAAATTACCAGTAATTCCTGGAGGTAAAAAAATTCTATCAGCAAATTTTAAAGTGTATTTGTCCAACCTAGATAATCAACCCGAAGGAGGAATTGATTTATATGCATTGCCTCCAAAATCAAATTTTTGGGTTACAGAAGATCTTTATTATCAAGGAACTTTTGGCCAGGATGTATCAGCAAGACCCATTCAGAATAATTTTGTAGACTCCAATATGTATTCTGGAGAAATTAAAGCAAATAACATAGGGCAAAAAGGACTCAAAAATTACTTAAATACAATTTTTGAAGCAGGCACTAAGTCTGAGGATTATATCTTTTTAAGAATGAATCCAAATGCCAAAGATGTTTCGGATTATAATAGATGGAATTTTGTGAGTGCCAACAGTGACAAAAAAGAAAACCGACCTACGCTTGAGATTACTGTTGGATATCCTGAACTTAATGAAGGGCACGTTAATACTATAGAGTCTATTAAAAACAATGTTGTTATTGCTCCAAATCCTAAAGATAATGGAGAGGTTAATGTTTACTTTTTAGGTTTTAAACAGGGCAAAGCGGTACAACTTAAATTGCTAAATTTTTCTGGTGAACAGGTTTTTGAACATACCCTGAATCCTTTAGACTTATCAGACAATGTTTTTCGCAGTAAAAATTTAAGACTGCCTATTGGTAAATATTTATTAGAATATACCACTGAAGCTGAAACGAAAAAGCAAATTCTTTTTGTGTGGTAATTACATGATTTCACATAAAGGGCTTTTAACAAATTATATTTAATTACGCCTTAAAGTTATTAAATTGACAATTGAGTTCATAAAATTTAAACTTCCTCTAAAAATCGTCTTGATTTTTCAAATTATTCTTAAAGAGTATAATTAAAGTTTGTACTATCTGTTTAATTGTTTGTTAGTTTTGTCTTTTTTGTTAGGCTAAGCACTGAAAACACTAGGATTAGTCAGTGATTTGTATTTATATTTGAGAATAGCGCTTTCTGTTTTTTAGCCATTTCTATATGGAATACAGAAAAAATAACAAATCCCAATAAAAATCAAATGTTTAGAAAATGTACTGCCCTTTTAGTGTTCTTAATGATATCAATACAATCGATTGGACAAAATACTTTTAATCTCGATCCAGCCGTTGGAACAAGGTTTACGGTAACAGATAAAGTATGGCCAGAAGGAGTAGGTGAAGGTGATGTCTGTCTGTGGAATGATGATAAATTAGCAGCATTTACAATCACCATTGATGATAATAACGAACAGGATATACCTTTTTGGACAACGATGATTTCTACATATGGTTTCCATTTTACATGGTTCGTCATTACGGAAGCAGACCCAGAATACAATGTTCAGGACTGGAGTCTTTTTAATGACCTTGCTAATTTGGGAAGTCAAATAGATGGGCATGATGATAGAAATTGGTATAATAACCCAACTGAAGGGGAAACCAACCTATCTGATGCTGACTATCTCGCAAGATTACAAGCAACAGTTACAACAATTGATACGGAAGTGACCTCTGGCTCTAATAAATGTTTAACCTATGCCTATCCTTATGGCGAAGGCAATGAAACTGAAGCTAGAACACAATTCATTGGAATTAGAGGAACACAAGGGATATTAAATCAATCAAACACCGTTAATTATTTAAATGTCAATAGTGTTTCTAATGTTCATATTTATGGAAATGACACAAACAGAGATCAATATATTTTACCACTTTTGAACACTGTAAATACGCTCTATGGCACCAATTACTATCGTGGTTGGGGCAGTACACATTTTCATGGCTTGGATGAAGCTGGTGAAACTACCACGAATGAATTTTTACAATACTTAGCAGACAAACCAGAGTTGTGGGTAGCCGGATTTACGGAGGTCACACAATATTCTCAATCTTTTGCAACTCATAATTTAACCATAGATAATGTTTCAGAAAGTGAAATAAAATACACACTAACAGACGACATGTTAGATTCTGCCTTTTATTTTCCATTAACCGTTAAAATAAGAATTGATAATAGTTGGGTAAATGTTTCCGCTATTCAAAATGGGGAGCCTGTAGATTCTGAAATTATAATACATAATGGTAAAAAATATACGTTAGTAAAAACGGTGCCCGATTTAGGTCAGGTTACAATCGCTGGCGTTGCAGATTCTGATCCGGCAGTAATATCTCCTTCCATAGAAAATCAATCTATGCTAGAGGAAGCGACTATACAAATCGATTTTTCAGCAGCTACACTAGGAAATGATGTCATTAACTTTTCAACATCTAGTCTGCCAAGTTTTGGAGTATTCACTGATAACGGAAACAATACAGGTAGCATCGTTTTCTCTCCTGCCCTATCAGATGCCGGAGAATATCAAGATATTACGGTAATCGCAGATAACGGAAGAAGTATCACATCACAGTCTTTTAACTTAACAGTAAGTCCAGATTCTAATGGAGAACCTACGACAGAATATATAATTAATCCAACTGGAGATGGTATTATATCTGATGTCATTAATTTAGCTGAAGGTAGCACCAATCCTTGGCTCAATGGAAATGATATTGATGGCACCAAAGTATTAAAAGTTGGAGCAAGCGCATCAACTGGTGGTGGATTTACAACCAATGCCATCATTCCTTTTCAATTACCAGTGCGTCCACCTGGGAAATTAGTAACGGCTGCCAATTTAAATGTAAATATTGCCTACATAAGACATTGGATTTCGTCTGATATCGATTTATACGGTTTACCATTTAATGCCTCAAACGCTATTTCTCCAAACGATTTCTATGATAGTACTTTTGCTAGCGCTATAAGTACAGCAACAGGAATACAAGATGGATTTATTGTTAGAGATGTAGATGGTAATGAACCTGTCGGCACTTTGATTTTAACAGATCGCGAAGTAGACACAGATTCTGAAGGTGATACAAATTTAACCGCGTATATCAATGCACAATATGATGCAGGTGCTGTAGCTGGAGATTATATTTTTTTAAGACTAAGTGTAGATGCTACAACAGGATCTACAAGTGCCCATTATTATGGTATAAGTGACGAATCAACAACGGAAGCACCAACTTTATCTTTAGAAATTGAGAATATCTTAAGTGTAGATACTTTTGATAACTCGAGTATAAGTCTTTATCCAAATCCGGTAACAGAAGGCAAATTAACCATCGCATTGAAAGGATTTCAATCAGAAAACACGAAACTAAATATCTATTCTCTAACAGGTAGTTTAGTTCATAGTGAAGTGGTTAACACAAATTCTTCTTCAAATTTGGAAACGGTTTTAAATCTAAATGCTGGTCTGTATATTCTTAGGATCACCGATGGCATAGCCCTAAAAACAGAAAAATTAATCATACAATAAACTAAATAAACTAATTCTTTAAAACAATAAACTATGAAAACAACGCTACTAAATTCATTATTGGGAATTGCAATAGGTCTGACACCATTTGCAGTACAAGCCCAAACAACATCATATGATGTTACACCAGAGATCGTTACAGATCAATCTTATCATAACGATGGTATTGTTTCTGATATAACTGCTATGCCTGCAAATAACCCCTATTTGAATGGGAATAATGTAGGTGGAATAAATTCGTTAAAAATAGGAGCAAGTGCTGCAGACGGAAGCCCAAATACAACAAGTGCCATCATACCTTTTAAACTGCCTGCGCGCCCAGAGGGAAAATTAGTAGTTAATGCGAATTTAAAAGTACATGTTAATTATGGTCGCGAATGGATATCTTCGAATGTAGATTTATACGGACTTCCCTATAATGCGGTTAGCACTATATATCCTGCAGATCATTTTGATGCTGCGTATCCAGATGCCACAACCGGAGTAACAGCAGTTCAAGATGATTACTTTTCAAAAAATGTTGCCCCTGGATCTTTAGATACAGCACGTTTTGAAGAAACAAATGCTGGTGGAGATACCGCTTTAGTAGACTACTTAAATGCACAATATGATGCTGGTGCGGTTGCAGGCGATTATGTATTTTTAAGACTAAATGTTGATGACCCAGCGACTACTGGTGCTCACTATTTTGGAGTTGATGATGGTTCTACTGCAAACGCACCAACATTAACTATAGAAGTGGAAGATGCTGAGGTAAGCCCAACAACAGATTATGACTTGGTACCAGAGATAGTATTAGATCAAGCTTACCACGTTGATGGTATTGTTTCTGATATAGCTGCTTTGCCTGCTAACAATCCTTATTTGAATGGAAATAATGTTGGCGGAATAAATTCGTTAAAAATAGGAGCAAGTGCTGCAGACGGAAGCCCAATTACAACAAGTGGTATTATTCCATTTAAATTACCTGCGCGTCCATCAGGTCAGTTGGTAGTTTCTGCTAATTTAAAAGTACATGTTAATTATGGTCGCGAATGGATATCTTCTAACGTAGATTTATATGGACTTCCTTATAATACGGCTAGCACTATTTATCCTGCAGACCATTATGACGGCGCGTATCCAGATGCTACAGCTGATGTTACAGCAATTCAGGATGATTACTTTACAAAAAATGTTGACGCTGGATCTTTAGATACAGCACGTTTTGAAGAAACAAATGTTAATGGAGATACTGCTTTAGTGGACTACTTAAATGCGCAATATGATGCTGGTGCGGTTGAAGGTGATTATGTATTTTTAAGATTAAATGTAGATGACCCAGCGACTACTGGTGCTCATTACTTTGGAGTTGATGATGGTTCGACTGCTAATGCACCAACATTATCAATTTCTATTAATAATGCATTATCCGTGGATAACGTAGAAAAATCAACTTTAAAATTATATCCAAACCCTGTAACTGATGGTAGGTTAACAATTACGTCAAACGGATTTAGTAATAATTCTAAATTGAATATTTTCTCAATCACAGGTCAATTAGTGCATTCTGAAAACGTTGAAGTTAATTCTACTCATTCTTTTAACACAACATTAAATTTAAAATCAGGTGTATACATCGTTAAACTTCAAGATGGAACACGTTCTAAAACACAAAAATTAATCATTCAATAATTAATAGCAACTTTTGAAAACGAGGGATCATTACATTCCCTCGTTTTCTATTTAATACTTATTATTTAATTAATCTAGTACTCACATGATCCTTCTCAAATATCCGTTTAACGACTAAAAAATTAAATACAGCAAACAAATTGACTTAATTAATCTTATGTAACCTTATAATTAAGTGGTGTATTGGTATAAAATATAAAAGGGGATTAAGAAATATTACTATTGATAATTTATTGTAGCCTCAAGCAAAGTGTTATCAAAATATTAAAAGCATTTTTACAAAAATACAATCGATTGTCTAACTAAAATAGTTTATTATGAACATCATAAAATTTCAATATGCATTTATAATGATATTAATAGGAATTATATCTATAGAGGCACAAAATTCTCAAATTATTCCAGCACATTCAGACGATATTACCATTAAAAACGATAACACCTCTTGGGGATGGGTTGGTCAAACAACCGCAAGGTTAGGTCATAATAATGCACAAGCCTATATTATTCCATTTCAATTACCTGTTTTACAACCTGGAGAATCCATCACATCTGCAGATTTAGCCGTTGAAGTAATTTCATATAGTAACCAACCAAGTAACGCAAATATTGATTTATACGGTCTTCCTTTTAGAATAACATCCGCCGTAGATTTAAATACCGATTATTTTGTTGGAGCATTGGATGCTTCAGCAACACTAATTAAAGATAATATATTTGTAGATAACGTCACTGGATTGGTAAATTTAGACTCCAATTCTCAGCAAAATTTAGTTTCATATATAAATGCTCAATACACTGCTGGAGCTGTGGGAGGCGATTTTATTTTTATACGTTTTAGTGCTGACGTCAACAGTATAGAAACTTGGAATTTAGCGTCGCAAGATTATGGAACGATTAATAATAGACCTGTTTTAGAAATTGCTATAACTAATACTAGCAATACAACTCCTACACTTACTTACATTGGCAACCAAAATATTGAAGAACAATCGTCCTTAAATGTGAACATCAGCGCAAGCGATGTGGATGGTGATTCGCTTTCCATAATTTCTAGTACTTTACCAGGTTTTGCAACATTATCCGACAATGGAGATGGTACAGCCGTTATTTCTTTAAATCCACAACTTGGAGACGCAGCAACATATTCAGTAACCATTACTGTTAGCGATGGTATTGAAACGGTTACTGAAACTATTTCTATTGTAGTATCAGCATACCAAACTCCTGTAACTGGAGTTTATTATTGTGATCCTGTAAACGGAAATATCAATAATGACGGTTCACAAGCAAACCCTTGGAGCACGCTAGCTGCAGTAGTATATACAAATAAACCCCTTAATTCTGGTGATATAATTTACTTAATGTCTGGTGATCATGGAGATCCATATATCAACAATCTGTCTTTTAACGACTACGTTACGGTAAAAGCATTAAGCGGAAATGCTCCAATAATTAAGTCAATTCAATTGGTAAATTCTTCGTATTGGGCTTTTGATGGCATTAAGATCGATGGAACAAATAATAATAAAACCAAAGAACAAGTTTTATTTTCTTCTGACGTAAATTCACATCATACTAAAATAATTAACTCAACAATATCATCTGCTGAAAATATAGAAACGTGGACCAAAACAGATTGGTATAATAACGTTACTAGTGGTATTCAAATAAGAAGTGACTACGCTTATTTAGAAAATAATTTAATAAAAAACACTTACCATGCTTTAGAGGTAAGAGGGGAGTTTACAGAAGTATATAACAATCTTATAGATAATTTTGCCGGCGATGCTATACGTGGTTTGGGGAGCAATTCAACCTATGAAAACAATACTATCAGAGATTGCTATATCAATGATTACGCTATACAGCATGATGATGGTTTTCAAGCCTATAATTTAGAAAGTGATCCAAAAATCTCAAATATTATACTTCGTAACAACGTGTTTATGTTATTTGCAGATCCTGTAACTCCTTTTATTCAAACAAATAGTTTGGTTGGAGATTTAATGCAAGGAATAATAATTACCGATGGATACGCTGATGGTTGGATTGTTGAAAATAATATTGTTAGTAATAATCAGGATCATGGTATATCACTATACGGTGCCCGTAATTGTAAAGTACAGAATAACACTGTCGTTCAATCTCCTTTATATTCTGATGCTGATCATGTCCCATGGATTATGTTAACAGATCAAACCAAAACGGGTCAGACTAATTTTAATAATGTAATTAGAAATAATATTTCAGCAAAATATACGACATGGACGTATGACACAACCTCAACAGTGGAACATAATATAACCATAGATGGTAGTAATTATGCCAACTACAGTAATTATTTTGTTGATTATGTGAATAATGATTTTCATTTATCAGCTACGAGTCCTGCTATAGATGCAGGTGTAGATACAGACTTAGCTTTAACAGATTTAGATGGCAATCCTAGATCTATCGGAATTAGTGTAGATGCGGGATCTTATGAGTATACAGGCACAATAAATCCTCCAGCGAATATTGCTCCTGTTTTGGCTTCAATTGGAGGCAAAACAATGAACGAACTTGAAACCTTAGAAGTCTCAATTTCTGCTACCGATTCAGATAATGACACCTTAACTTTCTCTATAACAAACGCACCAAATTTTACAACGTTTGTTGATAATGGAGATGGTACTGCTTCATTAACTTTATCTCCACAAATAGGAGATGCTAATTCTTATAATATCACCGTTTCTGTAACCGATGGAACGGATTCAATTGAAGAAATTATTCTAGTAACTATAAACCCAGATGGAACGACTCCCTTAAATAATGCTCCTATAATTGCTAATGTAACAAACCAATCTGTCGAAGAAGATAACATACTTAATGTAAATATTTCGGTAACCGACAGCGATAATGATACCTTAACAATAACATCTACAAGCTTTCCAAATTTTGCAACGTTTACAGACCATGGTGATGGTACAGCCTTATTTGAATTTACACCTTTAGAAGGTGATGCAGGGACTTATAACATTAACGTTCAGGCAACAGATAATATAGACACTACCACATTGAGCTTTGTTTTAAGTGTTTCTGAATTCTCCAATGTAACTGGAACAGCCTATTATTGTGATCCAATTAATGGATCTATGAGCAACCCTGGAACACTAGCTAGCCCATGGAAAAGCTTACAAGACGTATTTACTGCTCAAAAAACGTTTAATTCTGGTGATGTAATTTACTTACTATCAGGAGCTCACGGAAGCCCTTATATGACAGGTACGCATTCAGATTATGTAACTATAAAGCCATTAAGTGGAGAGCATCCAGTTTTAGCCTCCGTCCAAGTTGAAAATGGATCTTATTGGGCATATGATGGATTAACATTTTCAACTGATGGGTCTGGCGGTAATTTCGCAAGAGATTACATGTTCTTAACAAAAGACGATGCCACTTATTTAAAAATTGAAAACTGTACATTCTCTAGTGCAAATGATTCTTCAACTTGGTCTAAAAACGATTGGTATGCAAATTCTGAAGATGCAGTTATTATTCGTGGGGATAATACAATCTTTAATAACAACACCATCAAAAATGTGTATTTTGCATTACAAATAGAAGGTGATTATGCTGAAATTAGAAATAACTTAATTGATAATTTTGGCGCAGATGCTATTAGGGCATTAGGTTCACACGCTATTTACGAAAATAATATTATTAGAGATGCTTATATCGAAGATTACAATATAAATCATGATGATGGTATACAGATGTACGACAAGGATAATGTTGCAGCGGGAATTATAGAGGATGTCGTTATTAGGAATAATAAAATATTCAACTTTGCAGACCCTATAACTCAAGACATGGTTAATGATAATTTAATAGGGTACTCTATGCAAGGTATTATTATTACCGACGGTCATACAGAAAATGTAATTGTAGAAAATAACTTGGTAGTTTCTGATCACTATCACGGCATCACACTTACAGGTGCCATTAATTGTAAAATTCAAAATAATACAGTTTCTAAAACCCCAACGTCTTACAATCCCGTGAGTGATGCAATACCTTGGATACAAGTTAAAAATGATAAGCAAGGTAATGGAAGTACAGGGAATATTATAAGAAATAATATAGCCGCAAAATATACACCATGGACTTATGATGAAACAACTAATACAGTAGAATATAATATTATAGTATCTGCAATTGACGCTATCAATACTTATGAAGATTTTAATAATTTGGACTTTAATCTAAAAACCGGAAGTTCTGCAATTGATGCTGGTGTAAATACAGGTCTTACTACTTTAGATATTAATGGAGACCCAAGATCTGTTGGTGCAGCAGTAGACTGTGGAGCTTTTGAATTTCAAGCGAGTGCAGATATAACTTCACCTGTTGTTGTAAATGCAAATAATTCATTTTTTAATGATGAATTTGTCATTACATTTAGCGAAAGTGTGACTAAAGCTTCTTCAGAGTTGCCAGGAAATTATACTTTAAGCGATGGTGCAACTATAAATTCAGCCTCTTTATCTGAAGATAATAAAACGGTAACATTAACCTGTTCTGCTCTAAATGGAAACTCTATCTATACTATTACCGCCAACAATGTAGAAGATTATGCAGGTAATACATCCTCTAATTCTACGGCAACTTTTGTATATGAATGCGACACGGATTGGGCAAGTACTTTTCAAGATGATGAATGGGGATTTAATCCATCGTCAAATGCTTTTGATGGAGATAACCAAACAAAATGGGCAGCTGAAGGAAATCAGTGGATACAAAAAGGGTTTTGTGAAATTGTAACGGTTCAATCGGTAGATATTACCTTTGGTTTAGGTGATGAAAGAGCTTATAGTTTTGTAATTGAAGTTTCAACAGATGGACGTAATTTCACTCAAGTACATTCAGCTACGAGTACCGGAACTACGACAGCTGCGGAACATTTTGATTTTGTAGATGTCTCAGCAAAATATCTTAGAATAGTAGGTTCAGGAAGTAATGTTAATGGGTGGAATAATTATTCAGAAATTGTTATTAATACATCAGGATATACTCCTCCAACAAATACAGCCCCTCTTTTAGAATCAATTGGAAATCAAACCATTACGGAAGGTGAAACTTTAAATATAATTATTTCTGCTACAGATACCGATGGAGATACATTGAGTTTTTCAGCAAATAATTTGCCGTCGTTCGCAACAATTATAGATAATAGTGATAATACGGCAACGTTAACTATTGCTCCTGCTATTGGAGATGCATCTACAAATAGTATTTCTATTTCTGTAAATGATGGTACAACAACCGCTACTGAAACCTTAAATATTGTGGTAAATAATGACTCAACTACGGTTAATAATGCACCTGTTTTGTCTAATTTAGTAAATCAAACTCTAAATGTTGATGAAGTTAAAATCATAAATATATCGGCAACAGATGCTGATGCTGATGTATTAACTTTTGCAATCAATAATGCACCCAGTTATATCACTTTTTTTGATAATGCAGACGGAACAGCTACAATAACGTTATCCCCTATTTCAGGCGATGAAGGTGCTTCAAGCATAACCGTTACAGTTAATGATGGGGAATTAAATGATAGCGCTATATTAAATATTCAAGTTAATGCTATTCCTCAAGAAAATAACTACCTCTTAGAAGCAAACATGAACGACCAAACGGTGTATTATAATGGAGGAATGCAATGGGTAGGATATCATACGCATAGAATAGGATCAAACAATAAAACATCAGCTATAATTCCTTTTCAAATTCCAGCGTTAGCACAAAACGAAAGGCTTACCTCTGCTACCTTAAATTTTCAGCTATTACAAAGTGGTGGAAACCTAGCGCATAAGGTCGATCTTTATGGGTTACCGTATAGAAGCAGCAGTACTGTTTTAAGTACCGATTATTATGCTGGAGTTTATGATACCGACACAACAGCTACAGCAATAGAGGATGATATTTTAGATTTAAATTCACTACAAGGGAATCTTCAAAGTTCTTCATCTCAAAACATTGTTAATTACATTAATAGTCAAATAGATAATGGAGCCGTTACAGGAGACTTTATATTTTTTAGATTTAGTTTAGATTACAACGGGTCTGGAAATTACAACTACTGGGATATTGCATCACAAGATCATACAGTATCAAGTTATAGACCTGTCTTAAATTTTGACACTTCTCTAACTGCAGGCAAAGCAATTAATAGCAATTCGGACAAAACAATTGAAATTGAAAATTCCATTTTTAGTGTCTACCCTAACCCGATTAATAATAGTAAAGTAACTATTTCTAGTAATATGCTAAGTCAGAAACCTATTCTTGAAATTTATTCATTAACAGGTCAGTTAGTCTATAAGCAGCACGTAAAAACAACGCTATCAAATAAAGTACATTTAGATGTACAATTAAACTCTGGTGTATATATTTTACAATTAAGAACCATATCAAATTCTTATTCTCAAAAAATTATCGTTAATTAAAAAAATAGATTTACTTATAAAAAAACAAAAATGGCCCCTAAAACTCAAAATCAAGTACCCATACCTGCTACTATTTCAGAAGCGGCAAAGACTATGTTGCACGGTTGGTCAATTGAAGGAAGAAATGCTGGAGCTAATTTACCAAAGCATAACGCTCCTATTGCTGAGTGGGAAGAAAGACAACATGCGTTTAAAATTGAAGCAGAAAAACCTATAGCTCAACTATTAGAATTGTATCAACCTCAAGTAGAAACCATCTTTTTAGATGGCATTAGAGCCATTGATATTAAACCAAAGAATTATCAAGAATCCGATAAAGTCATTATTTACATTCATGGTGGAGCATTTGTGTTTTATCCTGCTGATGTCACTTTATTATCTAGTATTCCTTTAGCAGATGTTAGCAACTTAAGAATAATAGCTATTGATTACACCTTAGCACCACAAGCAAAATTTCATCAGATAATAGATGAAGTTATTACAGCATACAAAGCTCTATTAAAAACTTATAAAGCAGAACATATTGCAGTTTATGGAGATTCCGCAGGAGGTACAATTACTGTTGGCGCCATTTTAAAAATGCGTGATTTAAAAATAAATTTACCAAGTGCTGTTGTGTTATGGTCTGCGTGGTTAGATTTAAATGAGATAGGAGACTCCTATCAGACATTAAAAGACACAGACCCTACATTAATTTATAAAGGATTTTTAGAAAATTGTGCAGAAGCTTATGCATCAAGAAAGGAATGGGAAAACCCATACGTTTCACCTGTGTATGGAGATTATTCAAAAGCCTTTCCTCCCACTCTAATTCAAGTGGGAAGCAAAGAAATATTTTTAAGCAATTCCCTTAGAATGTATCGTCAACTAAAAGAAAACAATAAAGATGTGGAATTAGATGTTTATGAAGGAATGTGGCACGTTTGGCAAGGTCATTATGATATTCCAGAATCAAAAATAGCTATCAAAAACACAAAAAACTTTATTTATAAACACTTAGGGATTATCAAATAGTAGAATTATGAAAAAAACAATCTTATTTATAGTCTTAATTCATGGGTTTATCCTAAAGGCTTGCGCTCAAGAAAGTATTAATGAAAATAGTGACGATGATCAAACACCTATTGCTGAAAATGTAATTTTTGAATTAGATTTTGAAACCGCAGCGCAAGGAACATATACAACACAAAATTTAATAAGTGAAGGTGGAGAAATTCGTTGGTCCTTATTTGGTGATAAAGCCAATATCGTTGTTGATCCTGAGGGAGAAAAAGGGCAAGTTTTAAAAGTAGATTACCCAGAAGGAACTGTTGGACCAGAAACAAATGGCGTTCAATTTATAAAAACCTTACCGGCTTCCAATGAATATTATTTGGACTATTATGTCTTTTTTGAAGAAGGATTTGATTTTAGAGAAGGAGGTAAATTACCTGGTTTAACAAGTGGTGGTTCTACTTATACGGGTGGAAATCACCCCGACAATGGTGAAGGCTGGAGTGCACGATACATGTGGGTCAATAGAAACGCAGGCATTGAAGCTATAGTCTATTTTTATTATATGGATATGACTTCAGAATATGGAGATTCAGTGAATTCAGGAATATATTTTGAAACTGGAAAATGGTACCGCTTAACGCAACGTATCAAATTAAATCAAAACAACTTACCAAACGGCATTATGCAGGTTTGGATCGATGGTGTAAAAGTAATTGATGATACAGAAGTCCGCTATCGTTTATGGGATCAAGGTGATATTGATTCTTTTTACTTTTCAACATTTCATGGAGGCGCTACAGAGGATTGGGCTCCACAAAACGATTCCTTTGCGTTGTTTGATAAGATAAAAGTGACAAAATTAAAACCCGAATTTTAACTAAGATATTCGCGCTATTTTATGAAAACTAAAACTGTTTGTTTTATTATTTTTCTAACTTTTTATTCCATTTTTTCAGGTGCACAAAACAACTTGAAAGTAGATCCTGTTTTTTCTAGTCACATGGTTTTGCAAAGGCATCATAAAATCCCTGTCTGGGGAACAGCCAAGCCAGACACAAAAATAGTTGCAACTTTAAAAGGCACCACAATTAATACTATATCTAATAGTGAAGGTCACTGGAACGTTAATTTTGAGGCGTTAGAAGCTGGAGGTCCATATCGATTAAGTATTGAATCAACAGATGATTATATTCAACTCACAGACATTTTAATAGGTGACGTTTGGTTGGCTTCCGGACAGTCAAATATGCACCTTGATTTAAAACGCACTTTAAATGGAGATAGCGTTGCAAAAAAAGCAAACAATCCTAACTTAAGGATTTACAACATGAAACCCACTTACCCAACAGGTAAAGATGGTGTTCATACCTTGGAAGAATTAAAAAAAATTCAAAACAATAAATATTTTAATACCAAAGGTTGGGTAAAAGCAACGCCTGAAGATGTCCTATATTTTTCTGCTGTTGGGTATTACTTCGCCGAAAAATTACAAAGTGAATTAAATATTCCTATTGGTATTATTCACAATGCCGTTCCTGGTTCTCCCATCGAATCTTGGCTATCTAAAAAGGTAATTGTACAAGATACGGCCTTTACAAAGTTTGTAAAACAACGGTGGGAAGCCAAAGAAGAGGAAAAAGATGCGATGATTTCAGTAGCAAAACATCAAATATCATTGAGTGAAGACGTCAATCAGAAACACCCTTGGATGCCGAGTTACAATTACGAGAATGGCATTTTACCTGTAAAAAACATACCCATTAAAGGCGTTATTTGGTACCAAGGAGAATCCAATGCAGAAGCACCTGTGTTATACCAATCTATGTTTAAAAAAATGGTGGAGTTATGGCGTACAGATTTTAATGAAGACGTCCCTTTTTATTTTACACAATTAACCAGTAGAGAAGACAGACCTGCATGGCCAGAATTTAGATATGCGCAAAGCGAATCATTAAATGAAGTGCCCAATACCAAAATGGCCGTAATATCTGATGTTGGTGATCGGCAAGATACACATGCAAAAAACAAACAACCTGTTGGAGAAAGATTAGCATTATTAGCACTCGGTGACACCTATAAAGTGGCTAAGGATTACGAAAGTCCTGTTTTTGATAAAATTACCTTTTCTAATAACACTTATAGTATTCATTTTAAAGGGAAGTTTAGTGGTTTAAAAACGAAATCATCAGAAGATATTATTGGTTTTGAAATGAGTACGGACAACATCCATTTTAAAAAATTAGAACCTAGAATTGAAGGCAAAACAATAGCGTTTACCTTACCAAATAATCACAAAAAACCATTTTATATAAGATACGCTTGGAAACCCTATACAGAAGCTAATTTAACCTCAAATAATGGATTGCCTATATCAACTTTTCGAGCCAAAATAGATTAATCTATATTAGTGAGGTCAACAATTTTAATTAAAAGATAATATTGAAAAGAAATATGATAAATCCAGAGTCTAAAGTAAAAGTTAATGGATCCGGAAAAGATATTAATTTACTTAAACATACATGGAAAGCGCAATGGATAACACATCCAAGCGAATCGACGCTAGACTATGGTGTTTTTCTTTTTCGTCATGTTTTTACTCTCGAAAAGAATATAAGTGAATTCATCATTTTCGTATCTGCCGACAACCGTTATAGACTTTTCGTTAATGGAGAACGTGTTTGTTACGGACCATCAATTGGAGATACAGCACACCAACGCTATGAAACTCTAGATATAGCCGATCAATTAAACGTGGGTAAAAACGTTATCGCTGCTGAAGTAGTGAATTTTGGAGAGTACAGAAGTGTATCGCAAGTGACTTACCAAACGGCTTTTATTTTACAAGCAGACCGAAACCTCAACATAGATATTAATACCGGAAGTGCCGATTGGAAAGTGATTAAAAATCATGCATTTTCACCAATTAATATCACTAGTGAAATGATGAACGCTTATTATGCTGCCGGACCGCGAGACCGAGTTGATGATTCAAAATATCCTTGGGGCTGGAACCAATTAAAGTTTAACGACCACAACTGGTTATGCCCAAAAAGTACAACAACGGAGTTCGCTGTTGGGAGAGGATTTTTATATGGAGGAGCTTGGCATTTAGTACCAAGAACCATTCCTTTTATGGAAGAAAAAGTAGAAAGGTTTCCTGAAATTATTCGGGTGAGTGGTATTGAAAAAAATGACGATTTTTTAAATAACAAAGCCTCAATAATTCCTAAGAATTCGAAAATAAAAATTCTAATAGATCAAAAACACCACACTACAGGTTACCCAGAACTAACGTACAGCCATGGAAAGGACAGTGAAATAAAAATCACCTATGCTGAGGCTTTGGTAAAAGATAGCAATCCAGATGAAACAGTTTCTGACGGTAATTTAAACCTGGTTGATTTAAAAGGCAATCGCAACGATTTTAAAGGAAAATCCATATTTGGGTATTATGATGTCATTTGTCCTAATGGTGGTAAAAATAGATTTTATAAACCGCTTTCTCGAAGAACATATCGTTTCGTAGAGTTAGAAATAACGACAAAAGAAGAACCTCTAGTTTTAGAAGATTACCACGGCGTTTTTACAGGATATCCATTTGAAGAAAAAGCAAAAGTGGAGACAGGCGATCCATTTCTAAGTAAAATTTGGGATGCCGCATGGAGAACATTACGTAATTCTGCCGATGAGATGTATTACGATTCCTATTATGAGAATTTACAATATATAGGTGATACAAAAATAGCATCGCTAATCTCAATTTATGTATCTGGAGATGATAGATTAATGCGAAAAGCCATACAACAATTCGATGACTCACGCACCTCAGAAGGTTTAACCCAAAGTCGTTATCCATCAAACATAATTCAAATTATACCACCTTTTTCTTTGATTTGGGTCGATATGATTTACGATTATTTTATGTATCGAAATGATCCTGAATTTTTACGTCAATTTATTCCCGGAATTAAATCGGTAATAGATTGGTTTGCTTCTCGCGTTGATGAAACAGGTATGATTACAAATTTAAAATGGTGGAATTTTACAGATTGGACTACTGATTTTCCAAGTGGTATTCCTCAAGGATCGGATGATGGTTATTCTGCAAATATTGCCTTGCAGTTTGCCAAAACCTTAGATCATGCTCAAGCTGTATTCAGTTATTTTAATTTAGAACAAGAAGTCAATGCATATCAAATACTATCTAAACGCATTAAAAAGTCAGTTTTAGACCGCTGTTTTGATACAAAAAAAGGACTTATTGCTGAAACACCAGATAAAAAAGAATTCTCACAGCACACAAATATCTTAGGTATATTAACCGATACATTTAAACAAGATGTTCAATCTGACATAATGAAAAAAGTACTTGAAGACGAGACCCTTTTTCAAGCGACCATTTATTTCAAATTTTATGTATTCAGAGCCTTGCAAAAGGTTGGTTTAGGAGATATGTATTTCGATTTATTAGGGTCTTGGCGGGGCATGATTGATGATGGCATGACGACCTATGGTGAAACCGACATTAATCCGCGCTCAGAGTGTCATGCATGGAGCTCGAGTCCAAACTTCGATTTTATTCATACCGTTGCCGGAATATATCCAGGCGAACACTCATTCAAGTCAGTTATAATCGAACCAAATTTAGGAAGACTAAATAAACTTGAAGTCCAATTCCCTCATCCTCAAGGTATGATTGTCGTTCGCTATGCAACGAATGATAATAAGATAAATGCAGAGGTTTCAATGCCAAAAGACCTCACAGGTGAGTTTAAATGGAAAGGGAAATCGGTGGCACTGGCTGAAGGAAAACAAACGATATCATTGTAAAAAAATAAAATATTAATATGAAATACGGTAGTTTTATAAATAATGGACTAGAGTATAAAATAACAAACCCACAACCGCCTCGAGATTGGTTTAATATGTTGTGGAACCCAACATACTTGGCTAGTGTGGGACAAAACCTTAATGGCTTTTCATTGTATCAAAATGAAGCAGGAGTTCTGACTAACTTATTTGGAAAACAAGATGACAGAAGTGCACCAAGACATATCTATATAAGAGATAACGAAACTAAAGAAGTGTGGTCCGTATCACCAAAAACAACTGGTGTTGAATTAGACAACTATAGTTGTACTCATGGATTAGGATATACAACTTTAGAGAGTAAAAAAAATGGTATTAAAGTCACATTTCAAATATTTGTACCACGTAAAGAAGCCGGCGAAATATGGTCTTTAAATGTATTGAATGAGTCTAGTAGACCACGAGATATATCCGTATTTAGCGTAGCAAAAGTGATTTTAGATGGAGTAAATTTAACCTATGGCTATAATTCAGCGGTAGACGGATATCACGATACAGAAAAACAGAGGTTATTTTTTAGAAACCGATCGGTAAGTGTTATGACTGAGAAATATCGTGCATTTACGTATACCGATGTGCCTTTTGATCACTTTGATATTAGCCGAGATGTGTTCTTAGGCCACAGCCTCAGTTTTGAAATGCCAGAATGTATAGTTAAAGGACAATTAAGTGATAGTGATGCTTCAACAGAATATATGGTGTCTGCCTTACAGCACAATTTAAATCTAGATGATGGAGCTGAACAACGGATTAATATTGTAATGGGTATTGTATTTGATGAAGCAGAAGCCGATGAGTTTACAGCCTTATATGCCAATAGTGAACGTATTGATGCCGAACTTGAAACAATTAAAAAACAAAATATAGCCAGATTAGGCCTTTCAGAATTAAATACGCCAGATGCGGATTTTAATAATCTGTTTAATGTTTGGATGAAACATCAGTTACATCTTATGGCAGATTGGGCGAGGTTTTATTTTAAGGGCTATCGCGATACACTGCAAGATGCTGCAGGCGTCACCATTATAGACCCTGACCGCGCTT
This sequence comes from Winogradskyella thalassocola, assembly GCF_900099995.1. Classification (GTDB taxonomy): domain Bacteria; phylum Bacteroidota; class Bacteroidia; order Flavobacteriales; family Flavobacteriaceae; genus Winogradskyella; species Winogradskyella thalassocola. Next base: position 662,031 of record NZ_FNCZ01000001.1, on the reverse strand, counting down.
TAAAAATGTTAGAAAAAGCCCTCGAAAACCAAAAAAACAGTGGGTTTTGTCCAAGAGCATTTAGAGTATCTTCCATGGAGGTCGCTGCTGCAGATAAACATTATTCAGATTCCCCAAGTTGGATCAGTCACGCCACATATTCAATACTTCGAGAAACAGGAGATCTTAGTATGTTAGATAGAGTTGTAGCATATTCTGATAGTGGCGAAGATACCATCTGGAATCACAACTTAAAAGCTTTAGATTTTCTATGGAACGACAGAGGAGAACATGGCTTAGCATTAATAAGACATGGTGACTGGAATGACCTAATGGACCGTGTTGGAGCCGAAGGAAAAGGAGAAGGTGTTTGGATGAGTATTGCACTGGCAAAAGCGCTTAAGGTTGTTGAAGAAATTGCGCGTTGGAAAGGGGACACAAAAATAGCAACACAATGTGCCGAAAGATATCATGAAATTAAAGCCAATATCTTAAAATACGGATGGGATGAAGATCATTTTATTTATGCCTATACTGATGCAGGAAATAAAGTTGGAGATAACGCTTCAGAAGAAGGGCAAGTTTTCATAAATCCGCAGTCATGGGCTGTACTTGCAGGCATTATTGATGCTGAAAAATATGAAGATATCATGAAAAAAGTGGAACCTATGGTAGATACACCTGTTGGTCCTGTTCATAATTGGCCACCATTTACAAAATACAATAAAGACATCGGTTCTATAACTGGGATTCCACAGGGTAATTTTACCAATGGAAACGTCTATTGTCATGCCGCATCCTTTAAGATTGCCGCAGATTATGCTGCAGGAAGAAACGATAAAGCCTTTGAAACCTTTAAAAGAATTCTACCTTCTGAGGAGAAATCAGAACCTTATGCACAACCCAATAGTTATGTAGGACCTTCGGCATTACGAAAAGATAGACACGTCTCTGACGACCCATGGCGAACAGGTACTGTGGCTTGGAATATGCTCAACTGTTTTGATAATCTTTTAGGATTCAAAAGAACACTAAAAGGAGTTACTATTCAACCGCAAATACCTTCGTTTTGGAATACGGTATCATATAAAAGAGTTTTCAGAGGTACTACATTCAATGTCACGATAAAAAGAGGTGATATACAAAAGGTGTTAGTTGACGGTAAAGAACAAACAGATGGTTTTATTGAAGTACCAGAATCTGGACTAATCAAGAAGGAAATTGCAATAGATTTTCAAATAGGAAAAAGTAATACAAATTAAATGGAGTCAGAAAAACAAAGTATTGGTGTAGAGGAAAATATATCGATAAAAGAAAAAATAGGTTTTAGTTTAGGGGATACGGCTTCAAATCTGGTGTGGCAGACCTTAATGATTTTTCAACTGTACTTTTATACCGATATTTTTGGCTTGCCAGCAGCTGTAGTAGGTACCATGTTTTTAATTACAAAAATATGGGATTCCATAAATGACCCCGTAATGGGACTTATTGCAGATCGTACAAATACAAAATGGGGTAAATTCCGTCCTTTTATTTTATGGCTAGCCTTACCATTTGCATTGGTAGGAGTACTAACTTTTACAACCCCAGATTTTAGCCTAACAGGTAAAATTATATACGCCTATGTATCCTACACACTTATGATGATGGTGTACACGGCTATAAATATCCCTTACTCTTCATTAATGGGAGTTGTTTCTGCGAGTCCTTCACAGCGCGCAAGTTTTTCACAATACAGATTTATGTTTGCGTTTACTGGAGGATTACTAGTACAAGCATTAACGCTTCCTCTAGTAAATAGCATAGGAATGGATAATACAAGTGTATTTTCAGCAGAATTAAATACCAATCAAATTGTTATTACTGAAAATGGGGTTGGCGCATCAAAATTAGTTTTAAATGCAGATTTAGGTGAAGATACCCTTTTAACCAAAAACGTAACCGTAATTGTTTATAGAAAAGATTTAGAAAGTGACATTGATGCTACTACAGGTATTTTATATCTTGAAGAAGGTTTTGGAACATATACTTTAAACCCTTCATCTTATTTTGAAGAAGATATTTCATCTAAAGAATTATCAGTTGAAGTGGTAAATGAGGCTAAAGGGTTTCAAGGTGTCATGATCGTATTTGGAATTATGTCCGTTATCATGTTTCTAATCACATTCTATACCACCAAAGAGCGCGTATCACCTCCCAAAGAACAGAAAACAAATATCAAAAATGATTTTAAAGACTTATTTAGCAATAAACCTTGGTTGGTGTTGTTGTTGGTTGGAGTTATAAGTTTAGCCTATGTTGCCATTCGATATGGATCAGTTATGTATTATTTTAAGTACTACATAGAAGATGAATCTCTAGTGAGTTCATTTTTAGTGTCAGGAACTATAGTCACCATCATAGCCATTTCTTTTACTGAGAAATTATGTAACAGATTTGGTAAAAAGAAAGTTGTAATTGCATGCCAACTCATTGCTGGTACTTTTACAGCACTATTCTTCTTTGTCGACAAATCTAATATTACTATGATATTTGCGCTTAACATCATTGTAAGTTTAGCTTCAGGTCCACCAGCCCCAATCTTATTTGCGATGTATACAGATACGGCGAGTTATTCTGAATGGAAGAATAACAGGCGCGCTACCGGTTTAATTATGTCGGCATCTACAATGGCTCAAAAATTTGGACTTACCATCGGAGCGGCTTTAGCGGGATGGATATTAGCATATTATGGATTCAAAGCTAATACCACCCAGACAACTGAATCTGCTTTTGGGATACTTTTGATGGTAAGTTTAATCCCTGCTGCAGGTAGTTTTCTAGTCGCTGGTGTTATGAGCTTTTATCCACTCGATAATAAAACAATGGATAAAATTGAAAGCGAGTTGAAATCGAGAAGAGCATTATCAGAAAAACAATAATTTTTGTAAAAATTAATAGAATAGATATGACGTTATCAATAAGGTTTATAGCCATTACTATTTCGATTTTATCGTTAACATCTTGTAAAAACAAGGTTGAGGTTAAAGAACATAAAGCGGAAACAAAGCAAGAACTTATAGACAGAGTGTTTTCACTTACAGAACATCAATACGATTATTTAATAAGTAGAATAGATACCATTTCACAATTGTTAAATCCCAGAAGTTTAAACAATGATGGGTCGCTTAGAATGGCCTATAAACAAGATTGGACTTGTGGTTTTTTTCCAGGCTCACTGTGGTATTTATACGAACAAACAAAAGACAATAAGTGGAAAATAGAGGCCGAAAAGTTTACAGAGGCCTTAGACTCCGCTCAATTTGTAAAATGGAACCACGATGTTGGATTTATGATACAAAACTCTTTTGGACAAGGCTATCGTCTTACTGGAAACGAAACCTATAAACAAGCCGTTGTTGATGCGGCAAAATCGTTAAGTACACGTTACAGACCCGTTGCAAAAGTAATCCAGTCTTGGGATACTGATGCTCCATGGATTCAAGGAAAAGGATTAGATATGCCTATTATTATTGATAATATGATGAACTTGAATTTGTTATATCAAGCCACTAAGCATACGGCAGATTCAACGTTTTCAAATATCGCGAATGCACACGCCACAACTACCATTAAAAACCAGTATAGACCTGATTATAGTTGTTATCATATCATAGACTATGATCATATTACGGGTGAAGTACGTAAAAAAGTAAATTTTCAAGGCTTCGCTGACGAGTCTGCTTGGGCGCGTGGACAGGCATGGGGTTTGTATGGTTATACGGAAGCTTATAAAGAATCGGGGCATAAAATATTCCTAGAGCAAGCTAAGAAAATTGCAGATTATATAATGAATAACGATAAAATTCCAAATGATAATATCCCTAATTGGGATTATGATGCCGTAAGTGCAGAAGAGATTCCACGAGACGCCTCAGCAGCAGCTATCGTAGCATCGGCATTACTAGAATTACAAGCTTTTGATTTAGAACATAAAAAAGAATATTTAGACTACGCTGAAACCATCTTGAGAACACTTTCTTCTGATGAGTATTTATCTCAAAAAAACGAAAACGGAGGCTTTATCTTAAAACATTCTGTAGGCAATTTTCATGAGAATAATGAGACAGATGCTCCACTAAATTATGCGGACTACTACTATTTAGAAGCCTTAATTAGATGGTCTAATATCTAACTACATAAATTAAAAACGGAAATTTATACGAACTGCTCAAACCTTTATCAGTTTTGTCTTTTCTTCATTATTCAGAAGTGTCTTGTTATGAATTTAGAAGTTTTTATATATATATTTGAGAATACTATAATAATTATCCATTGTATTACTAACAACTAACTTTTTAGGGTACTTTTTTTACGTTTCTTTAAAAGCCTTATAATTCTAAATTCAATTTTTCATGGGAATTAAACATTTTAAACTTACTGCATTTCTCTGTGTCTTTATAATTACATCATTCTGTAATTTACAAGCTCAAGAAATTCAAATAACTGGTAAAGTCACTGCATTAGAAGATGGAATGCCTATGCCAGGTGTATCGATCCTCGTTGTTGGAAAGAATAAAGGAACTAATACAGATTTTAATGGTGTTTATTCAATTGACGCAAATAAAGGAGACATACTTCAATTTAGTTATATAGGTTTCTCTGAACAAAAGATAACTATAGGAGATAATTCAGTTATTGATATTCAACTGGTTGAATCTGTTGAAGCACTTAACGAAGTAGTGGTTACTGCTCTCGGAATTTCGCGTAAGGAACAAGCTTTAGGGTATGCCATATCAAAAGTCGATGGTGAAGAACTCGCTGAAATAAAGAGTATTAATGCTGTCAACTCATTAGCGGGTAAGGTTGCCGGAGTAGATATTGCGCAACCAAATACGGGATCGGGTGGTTCATCTAAGATTATTATTCGAGGAAACACAAAATTTAATGGTTCTAATCAACCCCTATACGTTATTGACGGTGTGCCAATGGATAACAACTCTTTTGGACAAGCAGGACAATATGGAGGTCAAGATTTAGGGGATGGAATTTCTTCTGTCAACTCAGATGACATTGAAACAATATCTGTTTTAAAAGGTCCAGCAGCAGCGGCATTGTACGGTTCTAGAGGAGGAAATGGTGTGGTTTTAATTACTACCAAATCGTTTAACAAGAACTCAAAATCTAAATTCAACATAAATTTTTCAACAAATTCTACTTTTGATGAAGTCATAAGTGGATACGAGGATGTTCAACATGTTTATGGTCAAGGAATCGGAACACCTCCAAGGGATATAGGTGACGCTACAGGCATGTGGAGTTGGGGTGGTAAAATGGATCCAGATTTACAATTTATCTCTTTCGATGGTCAGTATAGAGATTATGGTGTAAAAAAAGACAATATTGAGTCCTTTTTTAGAACGGGCTATACAATTCAAAATACAATCTCCTTATCTGGTGGTAATGAATCGGCTAACCTATTATTTTCTGCATCTGATGTAAAAATGGAGGATATTGTTCCAAACAGTGGTTTACATAGAAATAACTTTACATTAAAGGGTTATATGAAAATGTGGGAGAAATTAACTTTAGATGCAAAAGTTAATTTTACCATAGAAGATGTTGACAATAGACCTTATTTAGGATATTCTGGTGCAAATACCGCTTTGGCACTATTGGGCTTACCAGGAAATATTGATCAACAATGGTTAAGAGATAGTGCAGTAGACGCAAACGGTGATTATGTGTTTTGGAATTCTGCAACACGAATTATCAATCCTTATTATTCATTATATCAAATGAAAAATGAATCTAAAAAGAACAGAGTTTTAGGGTATGCATCTTTAAATTACAATATCACAGATTGGTTAGATTTCAAATTCAAATCTGGTATAGATACATTTACATATGATTATTATAATTACTCACCAAGAACAACACCTTTGGCAGAATGGGGAGAATTAACAAAGATAGATTCAAGAACTACCGAAATTAATACTGAATTTCTAATCTCTGCGAATAAAGAAATAAATGATAATTGGTCTATAGGAGCAAGTCTTGGGGGAAACATTATGAATTTTGAAAGCTCAACAAATAGCATACTTGGTAAAAATCAAGGATCAGAGGATGTGATCTCTATAAATAACTATAATGAATTTATAGTAGGAAGAGATAATCCTAGAAAATCAGTAAGATCTTTTTACGGTTTTGCAAATGTTAGTTTTAAAGATTATGCCTTTATAGATGTCACCGGAAGACAAGATTGGTCATCCACTCTAAAAAAAGGAAATAACGGGTATTTTTATCCATCAGTTACAGGTGCTTTAGTCTTAACCAAGGCCATAGAAAATTTAAAATCGAAAACTATATCTTATGCAAAATTAAGAGCTTCATATGCCGAAGTTGGTGGAGACACAGATCCGTATGCTTATAATACTTTTTTCGATTATCCATATTCATCAAACGGAGCAAATTTTTCAACCGTTAATGACAACACATATTTTACCAATATTAATCCTTCAAGAACAAAAGGTTATGAATTTGGTTTAGATGCAAAACTATTTAATTGGAGAGTTGGTTTAGATATCACACACTACAATCAAACTACCTATGACGAAATAATGAATATTCCTATTTCTAATTCAAACGGCTTTGAATCGGCTAGTATTAATGCAGGTGAAATCAACAATAAAGGATGGGAAGTCATGGTAAATATTGTTCCTATCAAAACAGAGGATATGCGATGGGATTTGACATTCAATTTTGCACACAATGAAAACGAAATTGTAGAACTGCATGAAGAAGCAAAAACACAAACCATTGCAAGAGCAGATTGGATTAGCTCATTAATCACTGCAGAAGAAGGAGGTTCTTATGGAGATATCGTAGGTTATGACTTTAAACGTACTGATGATGGTACCCCTATTATAGGTCCAAATGGATTGCCATTAAGATCCGATGAACAAGTTTCATTAGGTAATGGACAATATAAATTTACAGGAGGTATTACTAATGCTATTCAATATAAAGGATTTAAGTTAAGAGCTTTAATTCAAGTAAAATCTGGAGCAGATATATTATCTATGACCAATCAGAAATTACATCAGCAAGGAGCACATATTGCAACCTTAGAAGGAAGAGAGGGTTGGGCAATGTCCGAATCAGAAAGAGAAAGTGCAGGTGAACTACCAAGTAGTTGGGTTGCCACAGGTGGTTATTTAGCACAAGGTGTTATTGAAGATGGAGTTGGTGTAGACGGAAACCCAAATTATAGATCCAACGATGTTTACGTAGATCCTAAAGATTACTGGGGTAGTATAGCAAATTCGCATATTATAAAACCATTTATTTACGATGCATCATATGTAAAATTAAGAGAAGTATCTTTATCATATTCTTTAGGCCCAAAAGCATTGAAAAACATTAAATATCTTAATGGTTTAACCTTTTCTATTATTGGTCGAAACTTATGGTTAATTCATTCTAATGTCCCTAATGTCGATCCCGAGTCAACTTACAATATTAGTAATGGACAGGGATACGAATATGGTTCTTTACCACAAAGACGAAGTTACGGATTTAACTTAACTGCAAAATTTTAAAAAATGAAGACAAGTATAAAAATATTGATATTACTAGTGTCTACTTTAACACTAATAACAAGTTGCGAAGATTTTAACGACTTAAATGTTGACCCAACAACCTCAACAATAGCAAATCCTAAAACCTTAATCTCTAAAGTACAAACGAGCTACTCAGGAGATAGAGAAACACAGTGGAGGTCTTTAGCCGCATATCATATGTCAATTACGCAAATGATTTCGGACGGATGGACAGTATCGCATGGGCAAGCCTATAAACTCGATATAAGTTATATGGAGTATATGTGGAAAAGTTCTTATCGTGAAATCAGTGATTTAACTTACGCCATTCAAGAAGCTGAACAGAATCCTGAACTTGTAAATTACGAGGCCGTAGCAAGAATTTTAAAAGTCATGATCTTTGCTCAACTAACCGACACATATGGAGATTTACCATATTTTGAAGCTGGAGCACAAGCAGAGGAAGATAATTTACATCCAGCTTATGATAATCAAGAAGACATTTATAACGATTTCTTTAAGGAATTGAAAGAAGCCGCCACACAATTGGATAACACTAAGGCTCTAGAAGGTGATTTAATGTATAATGGTGATGTTGAGAGATGGAGAAAGTTTGCAAACTCATTAAGGTTAAGATATGCCATGAGATTGGTCAACGTTAATTTGTCTAAAGCCGAAACAGAAGCAGTATCAGCTATTGAAGACGGTGTAATGGAAAATATTGATGACGCTGCAAAAGTAGAACATGGTGATTTTACTGTAAGTACAAGTGGTACCTCAGAAATTAGAGGAAATGGATTTTCACAAGTCCAAAATTTTTCAGAAGAAATAATGGTTACCTGTGAAACCTATGTCTCTTACTTAAGGGAAAATAATGATCCAAGACTATTAATGATGTTTGGAATGTATGCAGCTTACCAAGAAGATGCCACGTCTAGATATAATTCGAAATCTTCAACCGAAACGAGTATAGAGATAACACAAGAATATTTAGCAACCTATGGAATTCTTGAAGGATATGCACCTGGATACTTTTTATTTGAAGCGCCTGAAGGTGCACCTGCAGATATTTGGTCTCCACGTTTTGTGGAAAAAAATGGAAGAACCGTTCAAATTGATAAATATTTTAAACCTCTTCAGATAAGAAGACACTTAACACGTATAGATTTACCATCAATATATCAATCTTATTCTGAAGTAGAGCTTTGGTTGGCGGAAGCGGCTCAAAGAGGTTGGATTAATTTTGGAGGTGATGCTAAAACACATTATAAAAATGCCATTTTTGCTAACATTGAAGAACTGGTTTCAATATTAGGTGCAGAACCAAATTTAGATCTTAGTGCTGATGTTTATGCTGAAAATTTATGGAGCAATACTTCTGATAAAATGGAGGCTATAAACATGCAACATTACATTAATAACTTTTATAACGGCATAGAAGGCTTTGCAAACTGGAGAAGGTCGGGCTTCCCAAAACTTAAACCAGCCACTGATAACGCCTATACGGATCAAACATTAAATGGTCTAATTCCAAGAAGATTACCATATCCTAATTCTGAAATGAATTTTAATAGAGACAATTTAGAAGCACATTTAGATAATGGTGTCAATTTTTGGGGAGCACCTATCTGGTGGGATAATAGTTTAACAAGAGGAGTTGATTTATCAGATTAATAAAAAAAATCATTATGAAAATAAAGAATTATAGTGCCTATATTTTTAGTATTTTATTACTTCTTACATCATCATGTAATCAAGACGATGTAAATAATCCAACATTATCTGACACGGATTTAACCGTTTATTTTTGGGGAGAAGGAGATAATATAACTGGTATTGCATGGGAAGGTTATGACGTTTTAATAGGAGAAACATTAGATCTAAGCCTACAAGTATCTCCAAGTGAGGACACCACTGTACAGTGGGTAGACGACGAGACGGGTGAGGTATTGAGCAACGACTTAAACTATACCTATGCTCCTACAGAGGAAGAATCAAAAAGAGTTAATTTTATAGCTACCCGTCCTTCTGGATATGAGAAAACAGTAGTCTTTAATTTTAGAGGTAATCTAGATGGATATACTAGTAGAATTAACGAATGGCAATCTATTTTAATTCCACAAGGTACTCAAACAGGCAAATTTACTGTTGAGTTTGATATGATTCCTAGTAAAGATATAATGGATGGTGTTGTAGGTATCTTAGATGGTATCGCAACAACGTATTCTGATAATTCATGTATCGTAAGATTAAATCCTTCAGGTAAAATAGATGCTTATGATGATACTGGGTACGCAGCAGATAACGAGCTAGAGTATCATGCAGGTTTAACTTACCATGTAAAAATGGATGTTGATGCCGTTACTATGACTTATGATATATACGCGAATAAGCAAGGAGGAGACGTTGTTCTAATTGGAGAAAACTATAAATTTAGACGTAAAATTACGCACCAAGATTACTGGTCTATGGTAGCTGGTAATTTTAATTTAGACGACCCAGGAACGCATAGAGTTTTAAATATGGAAATCACAACGCTAACACAAAATCAAGCACCTGTTTTTCTACCTGTGGATAATGTTGTATTAGCTGAAGGAGCTGTTTTAGACGTAGAAATAGAAGCCGTAGATCCGTTAGGAGGCAATATTACTATGGAAGCAAATAATTTACCACAGTTCGCAAATTTTGTTGATAATGGCTTTGGATCAGGCGTTATAACTTTTGATCCTTATACTAATTGTGGAGGATGCGATTTAGGTATTTACGATATTACCATAGTTGCTACCAATGGTGTAGAATCATCTGATTTGACTTTTACTATTGAGATTGTAGATCCAAACGCGGCGTTCGATGTAAGTGCAGACGCAGCAGATGCCACAATTTGGAGTGGAGGATCTGTGGATGCTACATGGACCCAGTTATTTGGTGGCCATGTTGCCACAGGCGTTGGAGGTGATGATCAAGTAGTTAGTGTTATGCCATTTGCTTTACCAGAAATTCCTGAAGGTAAAAGAGTAAAATCAGCCGTTTTAAAGGTTAATGTGATTAATAATAACTCTTGGGTACCGGTAGAGTTCGATGTGTATGCTATAGCACCTAGATCTACTTCAGAAGTGCTTTCAACAGATTATTTTGCAGGAGATTATGATACAGATGCAACTGCTGCTGGAATTCAAAAAGGGTTTATTAAAAATGGAGATGCTCTTGGTGAATTTGTTATGGATGATCCATCAGGTCTAACCTTAGCGACCTTTATAAACGACCAATATGAAAATGGTGCAAGTGCAGGAGAGTTCATGTTTCTTAGAATTGGTGCTAACAGAAATGATATGCCACTTTGGGCGCATTTACAGTTTGACAGTTCAGAATCAGCGGCTACCGCTCCTATTCTAACAGTTACTTTAGAAGATGAGTAAAATCGGTTATCAAAAATAATATAGTATTAAAAACATACTAAAAATATAACCTCCAGTACAAATTAATAAATTGTGCTGGAGGTTATTTAATTTAACGCTATCATTATGTAATCTTCGGCTATGTTGCCTAACTAGATAAATGAAACGTTTTAAGCAGGTTCAAAATCTTTTTTCAATACATCTTTGGCCAATTTTAATTCCGTTTCTGTAAATGGCTTTGCTTCTGAGGCAGAGACTGCACCTTTTAACTCACTTATATTTTTGGCTCCTGATAAAACTGTTGAAATCCCTTTTTGATCTAATACCCAACGTAACGCTGCTTGAGGCATATTTTTAACGTCATCTCTCAGTAAAAACTTAAACGCATTTACTTGGTCTACCCGTTCTTCAATTTCTTGTCGTGAATAGCGTGCATTCAATGTGCCTTCTGCAAAATTTGTGTCTTTTGTAATAGCTCCTGATAAAAATCCGTTAGCCAAACACTCTCTACCGAACACTCCAATAGGATATTCTTGTAGATCTTCTATTAATTGCTGAGATTCTTTATTCATTAAACTCAAGACCACTTGAATAACGTCTATTTTACTTTCTTTTGCCCAGTGTCGAGCCATTTGTTCGGTTTGATGAAACATGGAAATAGAATGCCCAATAAAACGCACTTTACCTTGCTTTTTAACCTGCTCAATTCCTTCCCAAACATCGTCATTAATCTCTTCGGGAGAAAAAGGGGAATGAAAAAACAACACATCGATATAGTCGGTTTGCAGGCGTGTCAAACTTTCTTCTACAGAGTCTATGATTCGAGATTTATAAAATTGAGAAGCTCCGTTTTTAATCGTAGGATTTCGTCCAAATTTTGTAGATACATGTACCTTATCACGTTTGCCTTTTAGAGCTTTTCCTAAAACAATTTCGGCAACACCATCTTGTTCTGGAGTTCCGTATTGAGGTGCTGTATCAAAAATATTTACACCCATATCAATACCTGCATGAATGGTATTTATCCCATCTTTTTCATCAACACCTCCATATACCTTATTTCCAAAAGCCCAAGTACCTAAGCTAATTTCGCTAATTTCTATACCTGTTCTTCCTAATTTTCTATACTTCATAAATATTTTTGTTTTAGCTCTTCTATAATTATAGAGCCATTTTTTACAAACGATGTTACAATTTGTTCTCCTAATGCTATAGTCGCTAATCTTGGATCGTCACCAGAAACAGCATCTAATTCTAGCGTAATTAATCTATCCTTTGGTAAAGTCTCTAAATCTACCGTTTCGGGTGCGTAGAATAACTGTAAAGACGTTTCACCTATGGCAGAATGGTTAGCCACCAATAAATCATTTGGTAAAATATCAAATTCAGCCAATGCCCAAAATCTCTTATCAGGATATTTGTTATTAAACTCTTCTGCTACAGTTTTTAAAATGGTGAGGTGAGGTTCACCAGCATGACCAGATAATAAAACAACAATCTTAAAACCTTGTGCAACAAGTTGTTCTAAATATTCTTCACAAACAAGCCTAATGAGGTTCTCTGAAAACTCAATAGAATGTTTAGGGAAGTTTACACCAGGATAGGATTTAATTAAATTAGCAGCCAAATTAACAACAGGAAAAACAAGCCCTCCATTTTTTTCTGCTAAGTCTTTGCATAGGTTAAACGCTTTTATGCTATCAAGACCTGTAGGATTATGATTTCCATGATATTCAATAGCTCCCCAAGGCAAGTAAGCAATAGGTGTTTTTTCTTGAATAGCTTCAATTTCCTGAGGTCGCATTTGTTCGTATAGTCCCCAAGTTGAAGCTGTATTTGTAGTTTCAGTAAAAGTGTTCATATTGTTCAGTATTAAAACTCATCAAAAGCAATTTGATGACTTGTCACTCCTAATTGAGTCAACATTTTAGTACATGCCTTAATCATCTTTGGTGGACCGCATAGATAAAATTCTAGGGCTTTAGGGTTGGGATGTGTTTTTAAATAAGTATCAAAAACAACTTGATGAATAAAACCCGTTTGTCCTTCCCATTTATCTTCTTCTAATGGCTCAGAAAGTGCTATTTGGAAATTGAAATTAGCATGTTGATATTGAATGCCTTTGAAATAGTCATCATAAAAAATTTCTTGTTTAGAGCGTGCTCCATACCAGTAACTCACTTTTCTATGGGTAGATTCATTTTCAAATAGATGAGCAATATGAGAACGAATTGGAGCCATACCTGCACCACCTCCAATATAAACCATTTCTCTGTGTGTAGGTTTTATATGGAAATCCCCAAAACTACCAGTAGCAGTTACATTATCTCCTGGTTTTAAATTAAAAAGATAACTAGATCCAATTCCTGGTGGACAGTCTTGACCTGGAGGAGGAGTCGCTATACGAACATTAAATTTAAGTGCGTGTTCTTTAAATCCGTTATTGGCTAATGAGTAATTATTGGCGCGACCAACCTTTGTATTACTGCAATTTAAATCAAAAATTCTCTGATGATTCCAAACGGAAGCATAAGGCTCTGGAATATCAAATTGATTAAATTGTATTTGATTGTATTCTGGGATGTCAATTTGCATATAATCTCCAGGTACAAATTCTATTTCTTCATTCGTATTTATAGGCTCAAGAATAAGTTCCTTTATAAATGTTGAAACATTTTGGTTACTAATTACTTTTAAATTATAACTTTTTTTCTTGCGCGAACCCGCTCCACCTGCCTTTTCAATATTAAGCCAGATTTTATCATTTCGATTTTCAATAGGATAAGTTGCCAATCCTTGACAAATTGGGGCGCGTGCCGGAGAGCCATCTTCGATATTAAAACGCCCATTGTGTTTTGGGCATTCTATGATTTTACCTTTAATTAAACCTTCGCTTAAGTGTGTATTCCCATGTGTGCAAATACCATCTGTAGCATGAAGACAGCCTTGATTATCACGAAAAAGAGCAAATGTTTTCTTTACATGATCGAATCTAATAATATCTTCTTTTTCCAAATCCTTGTTAGAACAAATCTCTAACCAGCCTTCAGCATCTGGTAATACATTAGACCTTACCAAACCTTCAGGTGCTATTGTTTTTGCTTCTGGCAATTTGCGTTTCACGTAATAACCAGGTTCTTTAACTTGTCTTTTTATTGCTGGGATTATTTCACTCCAAGCGTCGTAAATAGACGTATAAACAGGTGGGCAATCATCTTTTATAAGTTCGTGTAATTTAGGAAGCGCATGGTAAGGCACAAGCGGAAACATATGATGTTCCGTATGATAATTCATATTCCAGTATATGAATCTACTTATCGGATTCATATAAACGGTACGGCAATTTAAACGATGATCCAAAACGTTTTCTGCTAAACCAGCATGTTGCGTTGTATTATGCACAATCATGAGCCAAGTCCCGAAGATTTGAGGTAATACAAATAGAAATATGGGAATCCAAGAACCCAAAATTATGGACAAACAAATCACAGTAGTATAAATTGCTAGATAAATACGAGCAATTTTAAATATTCTTCCGAATTCAGTTTCTGGAATATACGTTTTTTCGGATGCCGTAATTTTTCCGAACGCATGCCGAATTAAACTAGGAAAGAATGTTTTGTAACCACCCCAATTAAATATGGATAAAATGAGATTTTTAATGTTCGGTGGACGCGGTATTTGAATTTCCGGATCTCGTCCGACAATAATAGTATCACTGTGGTGACGGGTGTGACTCCAGCGCCAAACTACAGATTCTCTCATCACCATAAAAGAGGCTACTTCATAAACCACATTATTCATCCAATCGGTTTTAAATGCTGTTCCATGGCTACACTCATGCCATCTAGAGTCTGAACTTGTACTATAAAATACAGCGTAAATAAGATAAGGAATCAAAACCCACCAGGTCCCCCAAAGTAAAATGGTAGCTGCAGCTGAACTAATTAAAATAGCAACAAGAATCATGGTATCTACAATGGCAGGCCCATCCTTTCTTACCAATAATTTTCGCATAGTTTTACGAGGTACAGGAGTTTGATACCAATCTGCCTCAGCAAGTCCTAATTCTATAGCTCTAGTAGCATTTTTTCCTGTTAGTGAGTAGTCTAATTCAATTTTAGGATTTGGCATTGACGTTTCATGAGCCAAAGTCTTTTCTTTATGTATTTTATGTATTATAACCTTTGGTTCTGAATCTATCATTTTACTTTTTTACTATTTTCATACCTAATGTCAAATTTGCAAACTGCTAATTATTACTATTATAAATTGACGCGATGAAAATTGATTATAACGACTTGAGAAAAGCTTCCATCATTTTGGATGATTTACAAACTTAGAGGAATCACCTATTCCAAACAATAGACGTTTTGTTGGTTTTGTTGTTCAAAATGTCTACATTTGGTTAGATATGGACAGTTTTTTTCACTATTTAGCTGACGACCCTGAAGCAGAGGTTTGGGGTGTTTATGTACCTACATGTGGATATCAGCATATTTATCCTGGAGCTTCATACCCAATGGAAGGTCATCCGGACACACATGACTTTGAACAAGCCATGGGAAGAACGCTGCAGGGATGTTATCTTGTTTACGTTCCTACAGGAAGAGGTACTCTAGAGACAAAATCTGGTAAATGGGATGTGAATTCAGGAGATGTAATGCTATTATACCCTGGAGAATGGCATAATTACAAACCAGCTGAAGACACAGGATGGGAAGAGTATTGGATGGGAATAAGAGGTGACGTTTTATCTAATAAAATCCTTAAAGATTTGTTTCCTAATAATACGTCCTATGTTAAACAAATGGGATACCAGGAAGAGCTAATATTTTTATTTAATCAATCTATAAAATTGGTTAAAAGAAATAGTCCAGGATTTAAAAAGATTTTAGCAGGTATTGTTCTTCAGTTAGTTGCTTATGTTATTTCCTATGAAAATCAAGAATCAAGTAATCGCGAAGAAGAGCTTTGTAAAAAAATAATAGATTTTATAAGAGAAAACCTTAATACTGAGGTAGACTTCAAAAAACTTGCTAGTGAGCATCATTTAAGTTATAACAGATTTAGGACTGTATTTAAAAATAACACAGGTGTTTCTTTACAGCAATATCTTATTCAAGAGCGGTTAGAACACGCAAAACGACTTATGGTCAATACATCGCTTTCTTTAAAAGAAATTTCTGCTAAGACAGGGTTTAATTCTCTTTTTTATTTTTCAAAAGTATTTAAAAACAAAATGGGATATTCTCCTGGACAAATTAGAAGAAAGCCATAGTTTTATCGTATTAAAACTATGGCTTTCTGGTTATCACCATTATGTAAGGTGAAATTTGATTTAGATGCTTTTTTGTGCCTTGTTTTTATAATACTAATTATTCAAGCTAATTTCTAAAGGGTTGTTTATACATTCTGAAAATGTAATGATATAGTTCTTCCAATCTTGTTTAGTGTTAAACTGACCACTCTTTTTCCACCCGAAACCAGCGTAATATATGACCTGATTGTTTATTACATTAAGGTGTGCATAAGCATTGCTAAGGTCTGTTGAGTCACTATTAAACGTCTCAAAATCATTAAAATAATCTTCAGAAGCAATAATAGCAGTTCCTAATTCAGAATCCGCATGAGGTTGCCAATAGCTGACCCAGCCTTCTTGTTTATTACCAAAAACCTGTCCATCTTTTTCATGCAATGTTAAACCAGCAGAAATAGCTTTAGCACCTTCTAATGAAACCTTAAATTTTGAAAAATTCTGACCTAAATCTAAACTTATTACTTTTGATTCTATAATTGTGTTTCCACCTGAATCCCAATTTTCATATTCCAAATAAAAACTAGTTCTTAGAGGACCAGTTGTTATAGTACGCCATTTGGTATAGTTTTTAGAGTTATAATAAGTAGTATCAACTTTTACAGAAATACCACCTACTCCGCGACTAGCACCAACATGAAAATCATCTAACCCTTCCCCTGTATCCACATGATAACTTCCGTCAGTTTCAGTTTCTTTTTTGTACCATTTATTAATAATTGGGTATTCAACTCTTTTTAACCAAGCATCAACACCACTAGATAGCGTCCCGCCAGGAACATCATCTTCAATCATTTTTTGAGCAGTTGGTCCATAAACACGAAAAGCGACTTTATTATTTTCCCAGGTATAGTCATCTGTCCGTTCTGGCACAAAACGAGAATAACATAAATATGGTGCTTTAGGTTGTTCAGTGTCGGTAATAGTAACCACTTCAAATTTAGCTATAGATTTTGAAGCTACTTTTGGTTGAAATAAAATTTCATCCATAGTTCCATCCCCATCGTTATCCACTAATTGGGTGACTTGAAGCTCTCCTGTATTTACATCTTTAAGACCAATAGTATTTAGGTTATCTACATTTAATAACGCTTTTTTAATTTCTACAGTTTCAAAAGAGCGCTCAAAATCTAATGTGTTTTTTACGCTAATAATGGTACTTTTCTTTTCTTGCGCACAAGCACATAAAAGCACTATCAATAATAAAGAAATACTATTTTTTGTGATTTTCATGATATTATAGGTGTTACTAGTCTTCATTAGCGGGTTTACCAATAGTTGCAAGTATACCACCATCTACATACACAATATGACCATTAACAAAATCACTGGCTTTGGAACTTAAAAATATGGCTGCCCCTTGTAGGTCTTCTGGGTTTCCCCATTTACCTGATGGTGTTCTGTTGATAATAAAATCATTAAAAGGATGACCATCTACTCTAATTGGTTCTGTTTGACTTGTTGCAAAATATCCAGGGCCTATTCCATTTGTTTGTATGTTGTGTTTGGCCCATTCTGTAGCCATATTTTGAGTAAGCATTTTAAGTCCTCCTTTTGCAGCCGCATAAGCTCCAACAGAATTTCTACCTAACTCACTCATCATAGAACAAATGTTAATGATTTTGCCGCTTTTTCTTTCAATCATTCCTTTCACAACATGTTTAGAAACAATAAAAGGTGCTACTAAATCAACATCAATTACAGCTTTAAAATCGACCACCTCCATATCTACTAATGGAGTGCGTTTAATAATACCCGCATTATTTACTAAAATATCGATGGGACCAATTTCTTTTTCAATCTTTTCAATATTTTCTTTTACAGCCATCTCATCTGTAACATCAAAAAGATAACCATAGGCCTCAATACCAGCTTCTTTATATGTTGCAATAGCTTCATCTAATTTTGCTTGCGATGAATTTCCGTTTACAATAATCTTAGCTCCAGCATTACCAATACCTTTTGCCATTGCCATTCCTAAACCATGAGTAGCTCCAGTAATTAATGCTACTTTCCCTGTTAAATCAAATAAGTTAATTGACATAATTTGTGTTTTTTAATAAATTATTTTAACTCATTTATGTTGCAGTGATCCATATCTCCATAGTCTAGATTTTCTCCAGCCATACCCCAAATAAAGATATAGTTACTAGTTCCTGAGCCAGAATGTATAGACCAAGGAGGAGAAATTACAGCTTGGTTATTTGCCATCCAAATGTGTCTTGTTTCTTCTGGTTCTCCCATAAAATGACATACAGCTTGATCTTCTGGTACTTCAAAATAAAAGTAAACCTCCATTCTTCTATCGTGTACATGAGCTGGCATGGTATTCCAAACACTTCCTGTTTTCAATTCGGTCATACCCATTTGTACTTGACATGTCTCTACCACACTATTTACAATTAGTTTTCTAATAGTTCTAGCGTTAGCAGTTTCTAACGCACCTAATTCTACGACTTCTGCATCTTCTCTACCAATTTTTTTAGTTGGAAAAGTTTTGTGAGCAGGTGTAGAGTTTAAATAAAATTTTGCGGGTTTAGTCGCATCTTCACTACTAAAAATAACGTCTTTGTTTTCTCTACCTATATACAATGCTTCTTTATAGTCTAATTGATAATCTATACCATTAACAGAAACAGTGCCTTTACCACCAACATTTATTATTCCTAATTCTCTACGCTCTAAAAAATAATTTGCTTTTAAAGGATCTATAGATTCAAGTTTTAATTCATTTTTCACAGGAACTACTCCACCAGTAATAAATCTATCATAATGAGAATAGACTAAATTTATAGCATCATCTTCCATGACGTTACTAATTAAAAATTCGTCTCTTAATCTATTAGTATCGTAATTTTTCACGTCTTGTGGTGATGCCGCATAGCGTGTTTGATAGTGAGTTGTCATTGCCAAATATATTTAAGTTAATTTTTGTAAAAGTAATAAAAATATTCAAAATACAATCGATTGTATTTTGAATATCATATATTTGTTTCATAGTGTTACTTGATTATCATAGTAAAAAAGTGTAATCTAGGAGGTACTAAATATTTACCAAATAATTTTCAAATGCAAAACAATAAGGTCACTATACATGATATTGCTAAGTCATTAAATCTTGATAGTTCTACAGTATCTAGAGCTTTAAACGATAGTCCACGGGTTATTCAAAAAACCAAAGATATTGTTTTAGCCAAGGCCACAGAAATGGGATATCAACGTAACCATTTGGCATCAAGTTTAAGAAAAAACAAGACAAACACATTAGGTGTTATTGTGCCAAGAATTTCGCGTCATTTCTTTTCATCTGTAATTA
Organism: Winogradskyella thalassocola; assembly: GCF_900099995.1. Lineage (GTDB taxonomy): Bacteria > Bacteroidota > Bacteroidia > Flavobacteriales > Flavobacteriaceae > Winogradskyella > Winogradskyella thalassocola. The sequence continues at coordinate 642,444 of NZ_FNCZ01000001.1, read as the reverse complement.
GTGGTATTGAAGAGACCGCTTATGAAGCTGGATACACTGTTATTATTTGTCAATCCTTGGAGCAATTCAATCGCGAAAAAAAAATAGTGAACACCCTTATGGGTCAACGCGTTGACGGTGTACTTATGTCCATTTCAATGGAAACTAAAGATTATAAGCATTTAGAAGTCTTAAAAAAGCAAGGAATTCAACTCGTTTTTTTTGATAGACATTGTGATATTCCTAATTATTCTAATGTATTAATTGACGATTTTAAAGGTGGTTTTGAGGCGACAGAGCATCTCATATTAAAAGGATGCAAGAATATAGCTCATTTTTCAGGACCACAAAACTTAGAAATTTATAAAAACAGATTTAACGGTTATAAACATGCCCTCTCAAAACATGGTTTACCTTTTATAGAAGAGTTTGTTTTTCCCTCTAAATTAATGGAAGAAGATGGTAGGAAGAACTCCGAGAAATTATTAGCCTTACCAAATCCTATTGATGGTCTATTTTCTGCAAATGATGTGGCTGCTATTGGAGCTATGAAATATTTAACTAGTAAAGGTGTTAAAATCCCTGAAGATATTGCCATTGTTGGTTTTAGTAATGAACCTATTTCAACAGTTATTAATCCTGCGTTAACTACCATTAACCAGCCAGGAATTGAAATGGGTAAGGCTGCAACAGAATTACTATTGAAGCATATAGCGAAAGAAAATGGTGCATTAGACTCACAAACCATCATAATGGATTCGAATTTAATAGAACGTCAATCGTCAAAAAAGTGAAAGCTTTAATCTAATATATTTTTAATGAAAACATTTCTTCCGATATTTATTTCATTTTTATTATTAATGACTTTTACGTCTTGTGAAAAGTTACAAAATGAAAAAACGATCAAATTAGCCCACGGGTTAGACATAAATCATCCTGTACATAAGGCTATGATACTTATGGGCGAAGAGCTCGAAAAAAATTCAAAAGGAAAATTAAAATTAGAAATATATCCCAACCAACAATTAGGTTCAGAGCGTCAATGCTTAGAGTTGATTCAAATAGGAAGTTTAGATATGACCAAAGTATCTGCTGCAGTGATGGAAAATTTTTCGCCAGATATGAGAGTATTTGGTCTACCATTCATTTTTAAAGATCGCAAACATACTTTTAATGTTTTAGATGGTGCTATTGGCAAGGAGTTGTTGGACGGTGGACAAAAATATTGGCTGAAAGGTTTAGGATATTATGATGCTGGAAGTCGAAGTTTTTACACCAAAGAACAACCTGTTGAAACACCAGAAGATTTAGAAGGCTTAAAAATTAGAGTCATGGAAAGCATCACAGCCATGCGCATGGTTACAAGTCTTGGAGGTTCTCCTACTCCAATATCATCGGGAGAATTATATACCGCTCTACAACAAGGAGTTGTAGATGGCGCAGAAAACAACCCTCCAACATTTTACCTTTCTAGACAATATGAAGTTTGTAAGTTTTTTTCTCTAGACGAACACACTACGATTCCGGATGTACTGATTATTAGTACGCATTTGTGGAACACATTGAACGCTCAAGAAAAAGAATGGCTACAATCGGCTGTTAATGTTTCAGTAGACTATCAAAGAAAACTATGGGCAAAAGCAGAATTAAATGCGTTAGAAGCTGTGAAAGAAGCAGGAGTAACCATTATTAAACCAGACAAAACGATGTTTAAAAACAAAGTGGAATCTATTTATGAGTCCTATAAAAATGATGAACAGGTTTATAGCCTTATTAAAAGAATTCAAGAAAGCCAATAAATATGAAATTCAGAAAAAAAGTGGATAAGGTATTGGGCACATCACTAGCCATAATTATGGGAGTGATGGTTATAAATGTATTGTGGCAAGTCTTTACAAGATTCGTCATGGGTGCTCCAAGTTCATTTACAGACGAACTAGCACGATATCTCATGATTTGGGTCGGTGTTTTAGGAGCTGCTTATATTTCTGGAAAGCGTATGCATGTAGCTATAGATTTATTGCCATCGCGATTGAATAAAGAAGGACAAACAAAATTAAAAACATTTGTCAATTGGGTTATTATTATTTTTTGTCTTGCAGCATTTGTTATTGGCGGGCTACGTTTAGTGTATATAACATTTACCTTACGACAATCTTCGCCAGCATTGCAAATTCCGTTAGCTGTTGTTTATTCCGTAATTCCTGTTAGTGGCATCTTAATTATCTATTACAAACTTTCTGATATTATAAACAAAGAATTATAATGGAATATCTACCTATACTCGTTTTAGCACTTAGTTTTATTGGTTTATTATTATTTAGTGTTCCTGTAGGCTGGAGTATTGCCATTTCATCACTGTTAACGATGATGACAAGTATATCCATGCTTCCTGCTCTTACCACTGTGTCTCAACGTATGGCAACTGGTTTAGATAGCTTTGCCTTGTTAGCAATTCCATTTTTCGTACTCTCCGGACAACTTATGAATAAAGGTGGTATAGCACATCGTTTAATCGATTTTGCTAAAACACTTGTAGGTGCACTTCCAGGAGGATTAGCCTTAATTAATGTAATCGCTGCCATGTTAATGGGAGCCATAGCAGGATCTGCAATGGCATCGGCATCCGCAATGGGCAGTATTCTAGGACCTGAAATGGAAAAGGAAGGTTATTCAAAAGAATTTGGAGCAGCCGTAAACATAACATCATCAACTACAGGGTTAATAATTCCACCGAGTAATGTGCTCATTGTGTATTCATTGGCAAGTGGTGGTGTGTCCATCGCTGCCTTGTTTTTAGCAGGCTATATTCCTGGGATTTTAACAGGATTATTTCTTATGATCGTAGCGTCTTTTTGGGCTAAAAAGAAAGGCTATAAAGTCGGTAAGAAAAGCTCATTAAAAGAAGTTGGAACTACATTTTTTAGAGCTTTTCCTAGTTTAATGTTACTTGTTATAGTAATTGGAGGTATTGTAGCAGGCATTTTCACAGCCACAGAAGCATCAGCCATTGCAGTTCTCTACACTTTATTATTAGGCTTTTGGTACAAGGAAATCACCCTTAAAGATTTACCAGAAATATCTTTAGAAGCCTGTGGCACTACAGCAATTGTAATGTTATTGATTGGTGCGTCCACGAGCATGTCTTGGGTAATGTCTTACGAGAATATTCCAAATGATATTAGTACAGCTTTACTAGGAGCAAGCAATAATCCAATAGTGATATTACTAATTATTAATTTAATATTATTGGTTGTTGGTATATTTATGGATATGACACCAGCAGTTCTTATTTTCACCCCAATCTTTTTACCTATTGTTGAAAAGCTTGGCATGGATCCCGTACATTTTGGTATTGTCATGATTCTAAATTTATGTATTGGACTCTGTACTCCACCTGTAGGATCCGTTTTATTTGTAGGAGTTGGTGTCGCAAATACAACCATAGAGAAAGTTGTTAAGCCACTTTTACCGCTTTTTGCCGCCATGATAATTTCCTTAATATTGGTTACCTATTTTCCAGAATTAAGTTTATGGTTACCAAGTATATTTGGATTATAACTTGTTGTTTTAGCAAACATCTTTTTTGATTTATATTCATTTACGACTATAACTGAAAAGATTGACCTATATGAGAAAACAGAATTAAAGCAAGGATAAAGATTACAAACCTTCATCGCCTTTTGATGTTAGGCAATTAAACTCAAAAAACATACGCTCTATAGTATCGTATATCACGAAATACGTTGAAAAAACATAGAACGGTTTCAATGTTAAGTCTAGAACTGCTCAATTACTTAAAACAGGTGACATCGTTTAAAAATAAATAGTATTATTAAAACTAATAGGTCTAAAACATAAATATAGTAAGATTCTAAATGTAGAAAATATTCTATTTAGATAATTCGTCTCTTATTTCAGCTCCTAACAAAAAGAAAAAGCCTCATAAACTTAACGTTTACAAGGCTTTACAATCTTAAAAAGTGGTCCCACTTGGGCTCGAACCAAGGACCACCTGATTATGAGTCAGGTGCTCTAACCAACTGAGCTATGGGACCCATTAACATTGCTGCTAATTTTTACTCTTATTTAAAAGAGTGTGCAATATTACTACATATTTTAAAACTCTACAAGAAAAATAAATCGTTTTAGTCCTTTATGTCTTGACAAAGCTCAATTAAAACTCCATTTGTTGATTTTGGGTGCAAAAAAGCAATCAATTTGTTATCGGCGCCCTGCTTTGGTTTTTTATGAATCATCGTAAAGCCTTCTTTTGTTAAACGCTCTATTTCTTGTTCAATGTCATCAACCGCAAAAGCAATATGGTGCATGCCTTCTCCTTTTTTCTCAATGAATTTTGCGATTGGACTGTCTTCATTAGTAGCCTGAAGCAATTCAATTTTATTAGGACCACATTTAAAAAATGAGGTTTTTACTCCTTCACTTTCAACATCTTCAATCTTATAATGATCTTCGCCAAATAAGGCTTTAAAAAGTGAATTCGATTTTTCAATGTCCTTAACAGCAATTCCTATATGTTCTATTTTTTTCATCCTTTATGCCTGCAAAAGCAGGTACCTCTTTATTTAATTCTTAAAATTATCATTAGTAATAATCATTTTCTACACTCAAAAATAAGATAATCCTTAAATAACCTCTACTTTTGCAGATGATTAGTTATAATAATCATCATGGAAGAATTTACACAAAGACAAAAAAAAATAGGAGGTATACTCCAACAAGATTTAGCAGAGGTATTACAAAAAGCAGCTACCGATGGTGGTTTGCGAGGTGTTATTATCTCAGTAAGCAAAGTAAATGTAACTACAGATCTCTCTGTGGCTAAGGTTTACTTAAGTATTTTCCCTAATAAAGAAGCAAAACCTTTACTCGAAGGTATTAAATCTAACAAACCTTTGATTAGACACGAGTTGGCACAACGTACACGTCATCAACTTAGACGTATGCCACAATTAGAATTTTTTATCGATGACTCCTTAGAATATATTGATGGTATTGAGCGTTCTTTAAAAGGAGAAGACAATCCATTAGAGAATCCAGACTTATTAGGCAAGCGTAAAAAATCTTAAGTGAATTTCCCTTTATATATAGCAAAACGTTATCTGTTTTCTAAAAGCAGTAATAATGCTATAAATATTATGACCTTAATAGCTTCTGGTGGAGTTATTATTGCTTCAGCAGCACTTTTTATTGTGTTGTCTGTGTTTGCGGGGTTAAAGGATTATAGCCTTAATTTTTCCACTTTTGTAGATCCTGATTTGAAATTATTACCTTCTGAAGGTAAATCGTTTCAATGGTCAGAAAATGATCATACATCCCTTTTAAAAATTGAAGGTATTGCAGCCTCTTCCGAAATTATTGAAGAACGCATTTTTATTAAATCTGATAATAAAAATCTTATCGCCACCTTAAAAGGCGTAGATAAAAACTACCAAGATGTTACGAGTATTGACTCAATGATCACTAAAGGAAATTGGATTACTCCTAATAGTAATGAAGTTGTTTCTGGTTGGGGAATTTCTAATAATCTGTCTTTCGGTGTTCTCGATTATTTAAAGCCACTATCCTTTTATGTTCCCAAGGTTGGAAAAGGCCAAGCCACTTCTATTCAAGGGTATTATAATTCGGTTTATGTGAATAATGTTGGTCTATTTGATATCAACGAGCAGTACAATAATAATTATGTTTTTTCGGATATTGAACTAGCTAAGCAATTACTTAGTTATAAAGAGAACCAGCGCAGTGCTATTGAGATTAAATTGAATCCTTATGCTAATGAAGATCTTATTAGGTCTCAAATTAAAACTGCCTTCGGAGATAAATTCAATATAAAAAACAGGGCCGAATTAAATGATGCGTTATTCAAAATGTTGAATACCGAAAACCTTGCCATCTACCTCATCTTTACTTTAGTCATTATCATTGCATTATTTAATGTTATTGGTGCCATTATAATGATGATTCTAGACAAGAAGAAATCACTCAATACCTTATATTACTTAGGAACGGAAACCAAAACTATCAAATCTATTTTCTTTTTACAGGGTAGTTTAATGACGGTAGTGAGTGGACTTATTGGAGTTACTCTTGGATTACTCATTGTATTTACACAACAATCTTTTGAGTTTGTAATGCTAACTCCAGATTTAGCATATCCTGTTCGTATTAACTTTTTTAACGTCCTTATTGTTTTAATAACCATTTTTGGACTAGGAATTGTGGCTTCTAAAATTGCCTCTCAGCGAATTACTCCTAGCTTGATTAATAGCTAAATTAGTTTAGGGTTTACACTTACCTATTCATCCAAATTTGCGCCGTTGCGACTTAACAATTATTAAACAGAGTTACGCGGAGATTGCACAGAGAAAAATAAGTAAGACACTTTCAATAATTAAAACTGAAAAATTCATCATGCTTTGCGCCTTTGCGACTTAACGTTAAAAATCATTACGCAGAGTTATACGGAGATTGCACAGAGATTCACAGAGAAAAATAAGTATGACACTTTCAATAATTAACACTGAAAAACTCATCAGGATTTGCGCCTTTGCGACTTCGCGAGAAAATTTTTACACAGAGTTACACGGAGATTGCACAGAGGTTCACAGAGAAAGATAAGTATGACACTTTCAATAATTAACATTGATAGATTCATCATGATTTGCGCCATAACGACTTCGCGAGAAAATTATTACGCAGAGTTACACGGAGATTGCACAGAGAAAAAGAAATACTATCCTATCACTAATTTAGACTAACAAATTCATCCTGCTTTGCGTCTTTGCGACTTAGCGAGAATCTATAACCATAACGCTTCCAGCTTCTAACTCTTACACAAACTGATAATCAGAAAACACATCCAATACCTCATCAAAAGCTGCAAAGACATCTTTAGAATCATCGCTAGTCACCATTTTCATACGGTATTTTTTAAAATGTGGAATGCCTCTAAAATAGTTCGTATAATGTCTTCGGGTTTCAAAAACACCTAAGGTTTCCCCTTTCCAGTCTATGGCCATTTGAAGATGACGTCTGGCAGCATCCACACGTTCTGCTAATGAAATAGGTCCTAAATGTTCACCTGTTTCAAAAAAGTGCTTTACTTGTTTAAAAAACCATGGATTTCCTATAGATGCTCTACCAATCATAGCTCCATCTAATCCGTAAGAATCGCGCATTAACATCGCTTTTTCAGGTGTATCGATATCTCCGTTTCCAAACACAGGAATATGCATACGTGGATTATTCTTTACCTCAGCAATTGGCTTCCAATCAGCATCACCTTTATACATTTGTGCTCTGGTTCTACCATGAATTGATATTGCCTTACAACCTACATCTTGTAAACGTTCTGCAACCTCAACAATTTTAATAGAATCGTGATCCCAACCAAGTCTGGTTTTCACAGTGACTGGTAAATTAGTACGCTTTACCATTTCGGCAGTCAATTGCTCCATTAAACAGATATCTTTCAAAATACCTGCTCCTGCACCTTTTGAGACTACTTTTTTAACCGGACAACCAAAATTAATATCAATGATATCTGGGTTCGATTTTTCGACGATATCAATAGTTTGCAACATGCTTTCCATATTGGCACCAAAAATCTGGATACCAACTGGCCGTTCTTTTTCGTAGATATCTAATTTCATAACGCTTTTTGCTGCATTACGAATTAAACCTTCACTAGACACAAACTCTGTATAAACGACATCTGCTCCTTGCTCCTTGCACAATGCACGGAATGGAGGATCGCTTACATCTTCCATAGGTGCTAAAAGCAATGGAAAGTCTGGTAATTCTATGTCGCCTATTTTAACCAAGAGTATATATTTTGATGCAAAATTAATGCTTTTTATCAAAAGACCTCACAAGTTTTAAAACTTGCAAGGTCTAGCTCTATATTAATTATGGTGTTCTTAGCTTTATTTTTAAAACTGAACCTTAGTATCTATTGTTTCCTCTCCACGCTTAACTGTAATGCCAGCTTCATCACCATTATCAAAAACAGATAATGCTCGCATGTAACTCATCATATCAGTTATAATGCTGTCTCCTAATTTAAGAACCACATCACCTTTTTGTAAACCAGCAGCAAATGCAGGAGTATCTTCTCGCGTACCATCGATTCGCATGCCTTTTCCATCGTATAAATAATCTGGTACAACGCCTAGTCCGACTTTAAAACGCGGAGTTTCTTCGCTTTCATTCTTTGTTTTACGAAACGCTAATTCTCCATTATCATCTAAATCAGTAATAATATCGAAGATGTAATCTGAAATTAAATTCATGCCTTCATAGTTCAATTTATCAGAATCATCACCTGGTTTGTGGTAATCTTCATGCTGACCTGTAAAGAAATGCAACACCGGAATGTCTATTAAATAAAAAGACGTGTGATCGCTAGGTCCTACTCCACTTTCGTTTTCTACAATCTTGAATTTATCATTATTAGATTTCAAAGTTTGTTTAAACATCGGAGACGTTCCTGTACCATAAACAGCCAAAGTGCTATCGGCTTTCATTCTACCCACCATATCCATATTAATCATATAATTAATAGATGCAGCATCGATAGTTGGGTTTTTAGAAAAGTAATTAGAGCCTAATAAACCCATTTCTTCCCCTGAAAACGCCATGAACAAATAATTGTTTTTGTCCTTAATTTCAGCCTGGTCATTTTTTACTTTTAACCGACTAGCCAAATTCAACATTACCGCCACTCCACTTGCATTATCATCTGCTCCATTATGTATTGCTTTTTCTTCACCACGAAATAAAGACCCTTCTCCACCATACCCTAAATGATCGTAATGTGCACCAATAACAATTGTGGTTTTGGCATTATTGTCTATAAACCCAATAACATTATGTCCTGTAATTGTACTATCTGCATTGGTCGTAAATACAACTTCACTATGTGGATCTGTTTTAGGCTTAAAAGAAAAGGATTGTAAATACCCTTCCGTTCCTTTTGGTTGCACTCCTATAGCTTTAAAACGTTCTATAAGGTATTCTGAAGCTAAAACTTCTCCTTGTGTTCCGGTTTGGCGACCTTCCAGTTTATCATCAGCTAAATATGTAACATCGTCTTTAATGTTATTTTCAGCAACTTTAGGTTCGTTTTTACAAGATATAAATCCCGCTAATGCTAATAAAATTAGTGCTTTTTTCATTTCGAATTCTATTTTTTAATTTATTTGAGAAACTTGTTTTACCAACTATCACTGAATCATATATCAGCGATATTTCGTGGCTTATTTCATCTATAAATCTTACTTTTGCACAAAATTAGGTAATAAAAGCCACTTATTATAATTCTTTAATTATGAACAGAATCGTCTCAATTTTAATTCTACTCGTTACATTTTCGTCTTGTAAAAACGATACTAACACCACCACTGAAGCGACTTCTGGTGCGACTAAAAAATACGATTCTTTAATCTACCCTGAAGAAGTACATTTTAAGTCTTTAAGACAAGTTACTTATGGTGGGGATAACGCGGAAGCGTATTGGAGTTTTGATGACAAACAATTAGTATTTCAATCTAATAACACAAAATGGGGAGTTGAGTGTGACCAAATGTTCATAATGGATGCGAACGAAACGTTTACAGATAGTATTGCTCCTCCTATGGTAAGCACCGGAAAAGGTAGAACAACTTGTTCGTATTTTATGCCAGATAATAAACATATTATTTATGCTTCTACGCATCTTGGAGATGAAGCATGCCCTGAAACTCCACTTAGAAAAAACGGAAAATACATTTGGCCAATCTATGATACCTACGATATTTTTGTAGCTGATTTAGAAGGTAATATTGTAAGCCAATTAACTAACGAAGTGGGTTACGATGCAGAACCAACAGTTTCACCAATGGGAGATAAGATTGTGTTTACCTCTACACGAAGTGGTGATTTAGAATTATATACCATGAATATTGATGGTAGCGATGTAAAGCAAATAACAAATGAATTAGGTTATGATGGTGGAGCGTTCTTTTCACCAGATGGTACGAAACTAATCTTCCGTTCTTCACGTCCTAAAACTGAAGAAGAAATTAAAAATTATAAAGATTTATTAGCTGAAGGTTTAGTTGAACCAACGGATATGGAATTGTATATCTGTAATGCTGACGGTTCTGATTTACGTCAATTAACAGATTTAGGTAACGCGAATTGGAGTCCGTTTTTTCACCCTTCTGGTGAGAAAATTTTATTCTCTTCTAATTTTGAATCTGAACGTGGATTTCCTTTCAATTTATACTTAATTGATATTGATGGTAAAAATTTAAAACGTGTTACCCATAGTGAAACCTTTGATGCATTTCCTGTGTTTTCTAATGACGGTAAGTATTTAGTCTTTTCTTCTAATCGAAATAATGGAGGTGGACGTGATACGAACTTGTTTATTGCAGAATGGCGCGATTAGCGATATTCTGAAATATACAAATTGAGATACGAACTTGTTTATCGCAGAATGGCAAGATTAGTTTAAATCTTTAAGCCTTTCGCGTTCTTCAGCACTTGTAGTGCGCTCATTAGTATTAAGCTTTGTGTTACCAAAATTATAGCGGAAGCCTAATTTTATATATCTACTATCTATATCTCCAAACCCAGAGCTAGACTGGTTTAAATAACGTGTTGACGTTTCATAGTTTTGTAGATTAAAGAAATCTTCAACAGCTAGAGAAATAACTCCTTTTTTCTTAAAAACAGTTTTTGATAAACTCAACTCAGAAACCAATCGGTCTTCAACGGTTTGAAATTGTTGTAAATTTTTACCAATCCAAGTGAATGTTAGACTCGCACTTAAACTTTGATCTTTTAAAAAGGAAAAACTATTAGATAAAATACTATAGTTAGACCATTGATCTTGTTTCACAAAACCCTCTCCAAAATCAGCTTCTTCGGAAATATTATAAAATGAGGTTACAAAATATAAATCCCAAATGTTTGTTGGAGAGTAGATGAATTGAAAATCAAAACCATATTCTACTTTCTTGTCTAGATTAGTTGGTGTGTATGCAACAATATTAGTTGTATTGTTTTGGCGAGGCAATTCTACAATATCACCATCATAATTTACATAATAGACTTCAAAAGTAAAATGCTCTAAAAAATCGGTCCCTATTTTAAAGTGATCATAATAGGTTGGCACCAAATTAGGGTTACCTAGCACAACATTATTTTCATTTAAAAAAAATGTAAATGGATTTAAGTCCGTATAACTTGGTCTAGAAAGACTTCGTTTGTAATTCCCATAAATTCTTACATCTTCTAGTAGCTGATTAGATAAACTGGCATTAGGAAACCAGCCAAAATAATCTTGAGTATTAGTTTCTGTTAAGGATAACGACTCTCCTTCAATATTGCTTTGCTCTACTCTTAAACCTATATTTAATTCCCATTTATCCCAAGATTTAGCATAGTTAGAATACGCAGCAAACACCTTTTCATCATATCTAAACGCATCTGTATTATTAACGTCTATGACTTCTGAGTTTCCAACAATATCTAATTTTGTAATGTCACTATCGGTATTTACATTAGAATATTTTACTCCAGCACCAAAACTAGAGGTTTCATTTAACGGCAAACTGTAATCAATTTTACCTGTTATAATATTTGTCTTTTGACTAGAGATTGAGTTAAATTCAGAATCTCCACTAAACAGATTATTAGCATCAAAATTGTTAGTGAGTACATTTTGGTCGCGACTATAATCGTAAATGGTATAATGTGCATTAAACATTAAGTTGGCATCATTTTTAAAATCGCGTCTAAAAATTAAATCGGTGCCAATATTGTATTTGTTATCTCTAGATAAATTGTCTGCTGTAAAGCGTTGTTGAAAAACTAAATTTTCATCTGTAATATTCGTATTGTTTTGTATTTGATACTTATAATAAGGAGTGTATAAACCTGTACTTGTAAGACTCAACGTGTTTTTGTCATTAATATAATAATCAAAATTAAGGTTAAGATGGTGGTTTTCGGACCACGTGTTTCTATTGATGTTAGATTTCCAAATCTCTTCTACTTCATTTGAGTCATCTAAAAAATTGAACGTATCCTCTTGGTCTCTATTGATTTTATTCTTAGTATAACTATAATTAAGATTAAGGTTGACTTTATTGTTTTTAAAATAATGACTCGTTCCTCCGTTATACCTTGGAAAAACACCTTGCGTATAATTTGTAAACACACTGCCTCTATAGCCTGTAACCAAATTTTTACTCATTATAATATTAATCACAGCACCAGAATCTGCATCATAGCTTGCAGGCGGATTTGTTATCACCTCAACGGATTTAATACTATTTGCTGGTGCACTTTCTAATAGCGTAATGAGTTCTTCGGAAGTTAATTGTACACGTCTATTATTTATATAAACGATTGCTGGTGTACTTTTAATATTAATAGTGCCTTCTGAAACTATAATTCCAGGTGTGTGCTTTAATACACTGAGTGTAGAACCCTCTACTAAAGCTGTGTTTTCTACATTAAAAATTAAGCGATCTGGCTTACGTGTTATAGTCGGTTTTTTGGCTATAACCGTGACTTCATTTAAATTTTCGGGAATATCGCTTAGTTGAATATTTTTTAAATCTAAATCTCCTGTTAGGACGATCTTTTGTTCAAACTCTTCAAAGCCCAAGTAGCTTATTTTAAGGTAAAATGTTGTTTCTGATAAATTAATTAGACTAAAAAATCCATTATCGTCAGTAGAAGTGCCTTTTAGATAATCTCCATCTATTTCTGTTAAAATAATAACATTAGCAAATTCAATTGGATTACTATCAGCGTCAACAACACGGCCTGAAACAGAATAATCTTGAGCCACCAATACATGAGAGAGCATACAAATACATACACAAAAAAAGAGGCGCAAGCGTATAATCATAAAATAGGTTTGACTGCAAGATATAAATTGTTTTTTACTTACTACTGTGGTTTTACCGTAATTAGCACTCTTTTAACTGTTGAATTTGATACGTTAATGCACAAGAAATCGATTATATTTCTTCAGTAAAATCTTAATTTTATAAACTTAAAAAGTATAAAATTTAGCTTCACTTCAGTAACCACTTCGTTAGCCCATAAAATTTATTTAATTTGAAAACTTAAAAAATTCAAATGAAAAAATTCATGTACTTTTGCCAATTACTTATTGCCTTAGAAAAGAGACATGAAAAACATTCGTAATTTTTGCATTATTGCACATATTGACCATGGTAAAAGTACCTTAGCAGATCGTTTATTAGATGCCACAGGTTCTGTTACAGCACGAGAACAACAAGCCCAACTTTTAGATAGTATGGACTTGGAACGTGAGCGTGGTATTACTATTAAGTCCCACGCTATTCAAATGGATTATATGTATGAAGGCGAAAAATATGTACTTAACCTTATCGATACTCCTGGTCACGTAGATTTTTCTTATGAAGTATCACGATCTATTGCTGCTTGTGAAGGAGCTTTATTAATTGTAGATGCGGCTCAGAGTATTCAGGCGCAAACGATTTCTAATCTATACTTGGCATTAGAAAATGATTTAGAGATTATTCCGGTATTGAATAAAGTGGATTTACCAAGTGCAAACCCAGAAGAAGTTACGGACGATATTGTTGATCTTTTAGGTTGTGATCCTGAAGAAGTCATTCATGCTAGTGGAAAAACAGGTTTTGGTGTCGAGAATATTTTAAAAGCCATTATCGAACGCATTCCGGCTCCAAAAGGAGATATAAATGCACCTTTACAGGCATTAATTTTTGATTCTGTTTATAATACGTTTAGAGGTATTGAAACTTATTTTAGAGTCTTTGATGGCGAAATTAAAAAAGGACAAAAAATAAAATTCGTAGCAACAGGAAAAGAGTATTTTGCTGATGAAGTTGGAACTTTAAAATTAACTCAAGTTGCAAAACAAAGCGTAAAAGCTGGTGATGTTGGGTATTTAATTACAGGAATTAAAACAGCCAAAGAAGTAAAAGTTGGTGATACTATTACAGATTTTGCTAAGCCTACAACCAATATTGTTGAAGGTTTTGAGGATGTAAAACCAATGGTTTTTGCAGGTATTTATCCTGTAGATACTGAGGATTACGAAGAACTTCGTAATTCTATGGAAAAGTTGCAACTAAACGACGCGTCTTTAGTGTTTATGCCAGAAAGTTCTGCTGCTTTAGGTTTTGGTTTCCGTTGTGGATTTTTAGGTATGTTACATATGGAAATCATACAAGAACGTTTAGAGCGTGAGTTTGATATGACGGTTATTACTACGGTTCCAAACGTATCATACAATGCTTTTACAAACAAAAATCCAGATGTCCCTTTTGTCGTTAATAACCCAAGTGATTTACCAGAACCAACAACTGTAAATCGTGTGGAAGAACCTTTTATAAAAGCTACCATTATTACAAAATCTGATTTCGTAGGTAACGTTATGAGTTTATGTATAGAAAAACGAGGTATGATTGTTAATCAAACCTATTTAACAACAGAACGTGTAGAGTTAATTTTTGAAATGCCTTTAGCAGAAATTGTTTTCGATTTTTATGATCGTTTAAAAACGGTTTCTAAAGGTTATGCCTCTTTTGATTACCATCCAATAGGAATGAGAGTCTCTAAATTAGTACGTTTAGATGTGTTATTAAATGCACAACCTGTAGATGCACTATCGGCTTTAATTCATGCAGACAATGCGCAGAACATTGGTAAAAAAATGTGCGAAAAGTTGAAGGAATTAATTCCAAGACAACAATTTGATATTCCTATTCAAGCGGCTATTGGTGCTAAAATTATTTCTAGAGAAACAGTAAAAGCACTTCGTAAAGATGTTACCGCTAAATGTTATGGTGGAGATATTTCTCGTAAACGTAAGTTGTTAGAAAAGCAGAAAAAAGGTAAGAAACGTATGAGACAAGTAGGTAACGTAGAAATACCTCAAGAAGCATTTATGGCTGTTTTAAAGCTGAATGATTAAGCTTCCTTTTAAAATTATATTATAAAACGAAAAAGATTCCTACGTAAATAGGAATCTTTTTAGTTTTATAAATACTGCTTTATATACAATAGAAACTAGTGTCTTTTTTAAAAATTAGTTATCTTCATTAGCCACTTTTTCAACATCAAAAGGTTTACCTAAATATACCAATTTAAAACCTTGTCCTATGGCTTCCGTTTTCGTCTGATGCACCGAAATAATATGAAGTTCACCTTCATCATCTTTTATAAACAGCGGAATCGTATACTTATCTTTACTCGCCATTTCTATCAGACTTTCATAATGTGCAGCATCGTCAATGTCTATTTCTTGTATTGCGGGATATTTGCGCGTTACCTCCATTAAATTAATATAGTCATCTGTTGGAGAGAATAAACCTTCTACTGGGCTTTTTTCTGGAAAGTTCATTTCATCTGAAGTCACCAATCTATACGAACCATTTTCACCAAATTCTTTGCTGAATTTTTCAATAACATAGGCATTAATATCTGAGTTTCCTGTCATTGCCATAATATAACCAACATCATTTAATTCTATATTATCAGAAAGCGTATCAGAATAGATGTTACTGTTTAAAGCATCTAAACCTAATTCGTTGGCCTTATCTATATTATTTTGATTGCTGTCTATTAACACCACGTGTCTTCCATTATTTACCAAGTAATGCCCTAATAATCGTGGTAATTTAGAAGCTCCAACAATTAAAATCCCATTAGATTTTGTTAAAAATACACCGACTAGTCTTGCAAATAACCGTGCTGTGGTGGCGTTTAATAAAACCGTTCCCAAAACAATCATAAACACCAAAGGAGTAATGTATTCTGCTCCCTCTACACCTTGTCGCATTAGTTTACTTCCAAAAAGAGAGGCAATACCAGCCGCCACTATACCACGGGGCCCAACCCAACTTATAAAAAGCTTTTCGTTAAGATTTAGTTTGGAACCCTGAGTACTTACAAATACAGCCAATGGTCTAATGACAAAAACAACAATAGCAAAAAGGATCGCTGTATCCCATGTGTAAAGAAGAAGTAAATCTTCAATATCAATATTTGCCGCTAAAAGAATGAATAAAATTGAAATTAATAAGACACTCAATGATTCTTTAAAATAGAGTAATTCTTTAAGGTTATCTAGTTTACTGTTTCCTAAAACCATTCCCATAACCACAACCGCTAGTAAGCCCGATTCGTGTGCAAATAATTCAGATTCAACGAACACTAATAACACCGTTGATAGCGATACGACATTTAATAAATAATGTGGAATCAACTTTTTATTAATCGCAAAAGCTAAAGCGTGTGCAAACGTAAAACCAAATGTGGTACCAAATAATACAATTTTACCAAATTCCATTAAGGCTGTTTTGGTAAAACCGCTATCTCCTCCAACACTAATAAATTCAAACACCAAAACGGCAACTAAAGCCCCAATAGGATCAATAAGAATACCTTCCCATTTTAAAACGGTTGAGACATCTTTTTTAAGTGGAATATTTCGTAAAATAGGTGTAATTACAGTGGGACCTGTAACAATGATAAGTCCTGCAAAAAGAAACGATAAATCCCAACTTAAGTTAAACGTATAACGTGCTACAATACCGGCACCAAAGAACGTAATGGCAGAACCGACGGTAATTAGTTTGGTAATTACAGGGCCAACATTCTTTATTTCGGCACGTTTTAAGGTGAGACCTCCTTCAAATAAAATAATACTTATGGCTAATGAAACAAAGTAATATAAGCTATCGCCTGGAAATAACCCTTTTGTACCATTCCAAATGGGTTCTATCCACTTGGTTTTATCTTCACTTAAGAATTCCGCTGCAATCGGACCAACCAATAATCCTATTAATATTAAGGGTAAAATAGCTGGAATTTTAAATTTCCAAGCCACCCATTGCGCTAATATTCCAAGAATTATAATTCCGGCTAGTTCTAACATCTATCTACTTTTTGCGTGAAAATACTAAATTCTATTTTTATAGAAAGCTTCCTTTGAAGTTATAAAAAGGATTCTTAGTTAAAGTTATTCTTTATTATTCTCTTCTTTCTCTTCAGATTTATAATATACACGTTTTAAACTTTTCTTTAATAAAGTAAATCTATAAACCCCAATGATAAAAAAGACCACACTAAAGACAATTGCTGTAAGTGCTAAGTATTTAAAATTGGCAAATTCTTTAAGTTGGTATAAAGCAATTGCCCCTAATAATAAGTATAAAGAAGATCGAATATAGGATAAAAGTGTGCGTTCGTTAGCCAAGCGTGTGCGTTCTATTGCTAAATAATCTCTAAGAATAACTTGTTGGTCTGGTTTAAAATCGCGACCAAATCGTAAGAGTTTAATTTTCTTAATTTTTAGTGGTGATTTTGATATGCGTTTCATTGTAATTCATTTTATATATCTAAAAGTAATTATTTTTTAGAATAGATATAAGATTATACAACTCTTAATTGTTAAATATCCTCTAATTTATTAAGACTAACAACAATTAGTTTTAAAGCTTTTAGTAATTTGCATGACTTTATAAAAAAATTTGCACATGCAATTATATCCTATTCAATCCGGAAATTTTAAGCTCGATGGAGGAGCAATGTTTGGTGTTGTACCAAAATCTTTATGGCAACGTACCAATCCTGCGGATAATAGCAATATGATAGATATTGCAGCGCGTTGTTTATTAATTGAAGATGGCAATCGTCTTACCTTAATAGATACAGGAATGGGCAACAAACAAAGCGATAAATTCTACGGTTACTATTTTCTTTATGGAGATGATAGTATCGATAAATCATTAGCCGCTCACGGATTTCATCGCGATGATATTACGGATGTGTTTATGACGCATCTTCATTTTGATCATTGTGGAGGAAGTATTCAATGGAATAAAGACCGAACAGGTTATGAACCTGCCTTTAAAAATGCACACTTTTGGAGTAACGCCGATCATTGGAAATGGGCAACAGAACCTAACAGACGTGAAGTCGCTTCGTTTTTAAAAGAAAACATTTTGCCAATGCAAGATAGTGGGCAATTAAAATTCACTTCAGTGCCTGACAATCCTATTTTAAAGAATTCTGATTTAGGTTTTGACATTTTCTTTGCCAATGGTCATACCGATAAACAAATGATTCCGATGATTAATTACAAAGGAAAAACCATTTGTTTTATGGCAGATTTATTGCCAACCGTTGGTCATTTACCATTACCTTTTGTAATGGGTTATGATACGAGACCTTTATTAACTCTCGATGAAAAAGAGTTGTTTTTGAATATGGCTGCAGACAACAACTTCTATTTATTTTTAGAACACGACGCACATAACGAAATTATAACCGTTAAACACACTGAGAAGGGGGTCCGACTTAACGAAACATTCACAACAAACGAACTATTTAACTAAAATTATAAAACAACAATAAATACAACACATGAAATTTAATTACAGAATTATAGCCTATTTAGGATTTGCAGGAACACTCTTTTTTGGATGTGGTAGTACCGGAAAAATTCTTTCTACACCAATAGAAAACATAGATTCTTCACCTTTAAAAGTCACAGAATTAACGGATGCTGAAGCTAAAAATTGGGGACATTTAGACCTTGTAAATGATACCATTCCTGGAATGAGTGTTGATAAAGCTTACACTGAAATTATTAAAAACAAAAAAGGAACTAAAGTTATCGTTGCTGTTATTGATTCTGGTATTGATATAGACCACGAAGACCTAGATGGAGTAATTTGGACCAACAAAGGAGAAATACCAAACAATGGGATAGATGACGATAATAACGGCTACATTGATGATGTACATGGTTGGAATTTCTTAGGAGATGGCTATGATGAGCAGTTAGAATATGTTCGTTTAATAGCAAGTGGAGATACTTCTAATCCGCGATATGACGAAGCTGTGGCTTTACAAAAAGAGGAATATGAAACCTATATTGGTGCTAAAACCAGATATGAACAAATTTTAAATGTATTAAAAAATGCTGATGAAAAATTAGCAGCACACTTAGGTAAAAGCGACTATACCATAGAAGATGTTAATACTATTAAAACAGAAGATGAAGCTTTAGGGCAAGCCATTCAAATTGCACAAAATATAAACGCTAATGGAGGTACTTTTAAAGACGCAATTGTAGAAATTAGTGAGCCATTAGAAGGTTTTAATGAACGTTTAAACTATCATTTTAATGTTGATTTTTCTGGTCGTACTACGAAAGATGATATCAATGATTTATCGGATATGGGCTATGGAAATGGAAACATTAAGCCTGTTAAAAAATCAGAATCTCACGGAACGCACGTTGCTGGTATTATCGCTGCAGAACGGAACAATGGAAAAGGAGCCAATGGTGTTGCTAATTATGTAGAGATTATGTCAGTTAGAACTGTTCCTAATGGAGATGAGTACGATAAAGATGTTGCATTAGCTATTCGTTATGCTGTAGATAATGGAGCGAAAGTAATAAACGGAAGTTTTGGTAAATCATTTTCCCCACATCCAGAATGGGTAAGAGATGCTATTAAATATGCTTCAGATAATGACGTAGTTTTTGTACATGCTGCAGGTAACGACAGTAAAAATGTGGATAAAGGCGCTAATTTCCCAGATGATAATGTTGATTTTGTTGAAATTTCAAATACTTATATCCGAGTGGGTTCATTAACCTCAAAATATGGTTCTAAAATTGTCTCTGGATTTTCTAATTATGGAAAAAAGAATGTGGATGTTTTTGCACCAGGATCTGATATCTATTCTACATTTCCAGAGAATGATTATGAAAGCATAAGTGGTACATCTATGGCATCACCTGCCGTTGCTGGTGTCGTTGCTTTAGTGCGTTCTTACTACCCTAAATTAACTGCTGCACAAGTTAAGCAAGTCATTTTAGAATCAGGGTTACCAATAACATCTAAAGTTGTTGTCGGTGGTGATGCATCCAACGTTAAGTCATTTTCAGATTTATCTACATCTGGTAGAATCGTTAATGCTTACAACGCTTTAATTATGGCTTCAAAATTATAATAATCCTTTTCGGGTTACATTAAAATGATTGGGTTATTTAGTCAGTATAACTAAATAGCCCAATTATTTAAAAGATCTTTATATTTCTAAAAAACAAATGTTATGAAACATTCCATTCTTAGTCTTTTTTCACTTTTAATTTTTGTCTCTTGTGCTTCTGCTGAAAAAACGCTCCAAAGCTCTAATTCAGTAAATGATTCAACATTTGGCTATTGGCAACAACATGTAGATTATGCTATGGAAATTGATATGAATGTCAATAACTATCAGTATAAAGGCAAGCAGAAATTGATTTACACCAATAACTCGCCAGATGTTATAAATCGTGTATACTATCATTTATTTTTTAATGCCTTTCAACCAGGTAGTGAAATGGATGTACGCTCGCGTACGATTAATGATCCGGATCGTCGTGTTGGTGATCGTATTAGCAAACTGCTTCCAAATGAAATTGGTTATATAAAAGTTAATTCATTACAACAAAACGGAACTTCTGTTTCTTATGAAACTGTTGGTACCGTTTTAGAAGTACAATTATATAAGCCAATTCAACCTGGTGAAAAAGTAACTTTTAATATGGATTTTGATGCTCAAGTTCCAGTTCAAATTCGCCGTTCTGGTAGAAATAATTCTGAAGGTGTGGCCTTATCTATGTCACAATGGTATCCAAAATTAGCCGAATATGATGATGAAGGTTGGCACGCAGATCCATACATAGGAAGAGAATTTCATGGTGTTTGGGGAGATTTTGATGTTAAATTAACTATCGATAAAGACTATATTGTTGGTGGAACAGGATATCTTCAAGGTGAACCAACTGTAAAATCTGGAAAGAAAACCCATCATTTTAAAGCTCCTAAAGTGCATGACTTTACTTGGGCTGCAGATCCCGATTATATTCACGATACCTTTCAAATGCCAAATGGCCCAACACTTCATTTCTATTATAAAAGCACTTTAGAGCAAGACTATTTAGCCAATTGGAAGAAATTACAAGCAGATACGGCCTTGTTAATGGATTTCTTTAATGAACATATTGGAGATTACCCATACGATCAGTATTCAGTAATACAAGGTGGTGATGGCGGTATGGAATATGCCATGAGTACTCTAATTACAGGAGAACGTAAATACGGTAGCTTGTTAGGTGTTACAGCACACGAGTTAGCACATACTTGGTTTCAATTTTTATTGGCTTCTAACGAGTCTAAACACGAATGGATGGATGAAGGCTTTACAAGTTATATTTCTAACTTAGCGATGAACTCTCTCAGTGAAAATAAAAAATCGAATCCGCTTTCTGGATCTTATAGAGGCTATTTAGCTTTAGCAAATTCTGGTGTAGAGCAACCCTTAACCACACATTCTGATCGTTATGCTACCAATAGAGTTTATGGTGCTGCAGCTTACAGTAAAGGTGCTGTGTTTTTAGCGCAATTGGGTTATGTCATTGGAGAGGATAACTTAGATAAAACGATCAAAAAATACTTTCAAGATTTTAAATTTAAACACCCAAAACCATTCGATGTTATTAGAACTGCAGAACGTATCACCGATTTTGAACTCGATTGGTATTTTATAGATTTTGCACAAACTACAAATACTATTGATTACGGTATTGCTTTAGTTGAAGGTAAATCCATCACATTAGAACGTATTGGTTTAATGCCAATGCCTTTAGATATTTCTGTGACTTATACGGATGGTACTACAGAAGATTTTTATATTCCGCTACAAATGATGCGTGGAGAAAAACCAACCTCAGCAACTATTATTAAGGATTGGGCTTGGGCAATACCAACCTATTCATTCGATGCTAAAAAAGCTGTAAAATCAGTAGAGATTGATAATTCTCAGATGATGGCAGATGTTGATAGAACTAACAATGTGTTTACAAAATAATACACACTTGTAATATAAATGAATCAAAACCGCATCATGTTGATTCGGTTTTCTATTTTTGTTAAACCTGATTAACTAAAAGTGAACTTCAATTATTCAAAAAAAGATAAACTCAAAAGTAAAAAGCTCATAGAGCAACTTTTTACCGACGGCAAAGCTGTAACCGCTTACCCTCTTAGGTTGGTGTATCTTAAAACGGAGTTTGAAGATGGCTCACAACTAAAAACAGGTGTTTCTGTAAGTAAACGATTGCATAAAAAAGCCGTTTCTAGAAATCAAATTAAACGTTTGCTTCGCGAAGCTTATAGACTTAATAAACCGTTATACTTTAACAATAGTTCTGCATCTTATGCGTTTATGATTTTGTATCTTAGTAAAGATGGAACAACTTTTGATAAACTAGATCATAGCATCAAATTGTTGTTTAAAAAATTTTTAGCTCAAAATGAACCTTTGGTAAAACAATCAGATTCTGACACTTCTGACAAATGAAACGAGCTTGTTTAAAATTTTATCTTTCAAGAGAATGATGAATAGCAAACAGCATGTGACCTATAAAAAACAATAGAAATCGACACATGAAAACACTTTTACGTAAAAAAATACTAGTTCCTGTTTTGGCTGTGCTTATCTTTTTTGGCACCACAGCTTTTAAGAACGACTTTTTTGAAATAGCGAAACAAATAGAAATATTTACCACGCTTTTTAAAGAAATCAACATGAATTATGTAGATGATACCAATCCTGGAGATTTAATAGATACTGCTATTAAGAGCATGTTAGACGATTTAGATCCTTACACTCAATTTTATAACGAACAAGATGTAGAAGCTTCTAGAATTAACAATGCGGGGGATTATACAGGTATTGGAGCTAAGGTATTAACCTTAAAAGATAAATTGGTTATTGTTGAGCCTTACCAAAATTATGCAGCAGATAAAGCTGGCCTTAAAGCTGGAGATGAAATTATTAAAGTAGATAAAGTTACCGTTGCCGATTTTAAAGACGACGCTGCCAACTTATTACAAGGAGCGGCAGGTACAGAAGTTTCTGTAACTTATAAAAGACAAGGTAATATCAATACTGTAAAAATCATTAGAGAATCGCTAGAAATTAAAGCAGTTCCGCACTACTCCATGGTCGATGAAAAGACTGGTTATGTGGTGCTGAGAAAGTTTAATGATAAAGCCTCTTCTGAAACTATTAGCGCAATTAAAGCTTTAAAAAATCAAGGAGCAACCCAATTAATTTTAGATTTAAGAGGAAATCCTGGTGGTTTATTGCATGAAGCGGTGAATGTGACGAATATTTTTGTGCCTAAAGATCAGTTAGTGGTAACCACTAAATCTAAAGTCAAAAAATATAACAAAACGTATTATACACAACGTGAAGCTGTAGATACTGAAATTCCATTAGTCGTTTTAATTGATGGTAAAAGTGCTTCGGCAAGCGAGATTGTTTCTGGTGCATTACAAGATATGGATCGTGCTGTAGTGGTTGGCACACGTAGCTTTGGAAAAGGTTTAGTACAAAGACCAAAACCATTGACTTACGGTACACAAATGAAGATTACAATTTCTAGGTATTACACCCCATCTGGTCGTTGTATTCAGGCCTTAGATTATTGGAATCGTGATGAAAACGGTAAAGCCACAAGAACACAACAAGAAAATTATAATGCTTTTAAAACCAGAAATGGACGCGATGTATTTGATGGAGGTGGCGTAGAACCAGATATAGAAGTCGAATTTTCCAAGCTTTCAACAATTACCAAAGCAATATCTAATGAAAATTTAGTATTCAACTTTTCAACAGATTACTATTATGATCATCAAATAGATGATTTAAAAAACTTTACACTTTCGGATTCGGACTTTAAAGCGTTTAAAAATTATATAAAATCTAGTGGTTTTAATTTTGAAACTAAAACGGAAATCGCTTTGCATAATGCCCTTACTATTGCTAAAGAAGAGTCGCTTGATACTGAAATTAATTCGGAATACAATGTATTAACAGAAGCTTTAAAGGATTACAAAACAAATGCGATTGACGACAATAAAACACAATTAAAATCATTACTTACAGACGAAATTATTAAACGTTATTTTTACAGTGAAGGCTTGTATACCTATTACACTGCCAATAATGAAGAAATTAAAAAAGCCTTAAATGTTCTTAATAATCCTTCGCAGTATGCAAGTATTTTGAGATAGCGCTAAAATTATTTATATTTAACGTCATAAATATTTTCTATAAGTAAGAAAATAATAATACAAACATGAAACCCCTATTTATCCTTTTATGCCTAACTTTTCAAGTCTCTTTTGCTCAAAAAGAATTGAAGCACGAGGTGTATTTTGAAACTGATCAACACGATATTCCCGAAACAGAACATAGTCGGTTATTACTTTTTTTATCTAAAATTGAAGATATCGATATAGAGAAAGTATCAATTTACGGCTTTACAGATGATCGCGGTAGTGATAATTATAATCTTGTTTTATCTCAAAATCGTGCAGATGCTATAAAAGAAGTCTTTTCTAACAACGAATTTGATGAGTCTAAAATGACTAATGTTGATGGAAAAGGTAAAATTTTAGTCAATATTATTAAAGAAAATGATCTTAATAAAATACGGGGTTTAAACCGTAAGGTTGAAATCATTGTAACTCCTGTCTATCCTCCAAAACCTAAAGAAGAAAAGCCAGTAGTAGACAAAACTGAAGATTTATTAAAAGGTGATTTAAAAGAAGGAGACAAAATTTTGCTCGACAACTTATTATTTAGAACAGGTTATAGCTATTTAACTAAAGAATCTAAAGGTGTACTCGATAGAATTGCAGAAATCTTAGTAGAACGTACCAATGTGTATTTTACAATTGAAGGTCATGTGTGTTGTACGCAAGGCGAAAGAGATGCTATTGATCGTAAGACTAAAAAACGTAATCTATCTGTGGCACGCGCAAAATATATCTACGATTATTTAGTAGATAAAGGTGTTAAACACTACCGAATGAAATTTGTTGGTATGCGTAGAAAAGCACCATTAGGCGGTGAACCACAATTAGATAGACGTGTCGAAATTTTGGTGACACGTATTTACGAAAAATAATTAGGACTTAATCATGTTAATATGTGGAATACCATCTTCTAAGTACTCCTCTCCTACTTCTTGAAATTGTAAATTATTATAGAATTTTTTCAAGTACATCTGTGCAGAAATTCTAATAGTTGTTTCCTTATAATGCGTTTTAATAGCATCTATAGAAGCCTTCATAATAGCGTAACCATATTTAAATTTTCGTGCTTTTTGCTGCACTACAACCCTACCTATACTAGATTCTTCAAAATAATAGCCTGGTTTAAAAATACGTGTGTAAGCCACTAAGACATTATTGTCATAACCTAAAATATGAAGTGCTTTTTGATCTTTTCCATCGATATCTTGGTACACGCAATCTTGTTCAACAACAAACACTTCGCTTCGTAATTGAAGTACATTATAAAGTTCTTGCGTTGTTAATTCGTTGAAATTTTTTGTTATGATATCTAGCATTAGTCTTGTACTATGACCTCTTTAGGATCTTCTTTGTTAAACTCTGGTTGAATGGTAACGTGGTTGATGTTGAATTCATCATGTAAGACCGTTTCAATGTCTAAAAGTAAATCATTAAAGGCAGTCGTAGAAATGTCTTCTTTTAGGTCTAAATGGGCTTCTAAATGCAACTCATCGTCACTTAAATTCCAGATGTGTACGTGATGCAACTTACTTACTTTAGGTAGTTTATTTACAGTTCTTACAACATCTTTAATATTAATGGTATCTGGAGTAAACAGCATTAACATGCGTGTTGATGTTTTTAATAAATCATAACCCACCCAAATTAAATACAAGGCAATTAATAAGGTTAATAAGCTATCGACCCAAAATAATTGATAGTATTTCATTAATAACCCACCAATTAATACAGCAACACTTGCTAACATATCTGTTAATAAATGCAGATATGCAGACCGCATATTGATGTTATTTTTAGACTCTTTTCTTAATAACAAAACACTTAGACCATTTCCTATAATAGCTAAAATAGCTAACCAAATCACTAAGCTAGATTCTATTTCTTGAGGATTTCTAAAACGTTTTACGGCTTCAAAAATTAAAATAATTGCTACTATAACTAGTGTACTAGCATTGATGAATGCTGCTAAAATTTCGGCACGTTTATAGCCAAAAGTCCTATTGATAGACGCTTTTTGTTTAGATAATTTAGCGGCAACATAACTCACAATTAAAGAAACAACATCACTAAAATTATGTAAGGCATCACTTAATAATGATAAACTTCCAGAAACTAAACCACCAATAACCTGAGCTACTGTAATAACAATATTTAAGAGTATTGAAATTAATAGCTTTTGTCCCTTTAAATCCTTAGGACTGTGAGAATGGTTGTGATTGTGACTCATTTATTATCAATTTAGAATTGATATTAACATGACGCCGGAATCTTATCTACACGGTTCTGATGGCGACCACCTTCAAATTTAGTTTCTAAGAACGTATCTACCATTTTTATGGCTTGTGGTATAGATGTAAAACGTGCTGGGATACATATAATATTAGCATTATTATGTAAACGTGTTAATTCTGTGATTTCATTAGTCCAACATACACCTGCTCTAACGTGCTGATATTTATTAGCCGTCATAGCTACTCCATTTGCGCTTCCACAAATAAGAATACCAAAATCTACTTTTTTAGCCTCCACATCTTTAGCAACCGGATGAACAAAATCTGGATAATCTACACTATCTAGACTGTCTGTTCCATAATTAGTTATAGTATGTCCCTTTGCTTCTAAATGCTTTACAATGGCAAATTTATAATCTGGTCCTGCGTGATCGTTTCCTATTGAAATAGTCATAATAAATTGTCTTTACTTATTAGACATCAAAGTTAATAATTGCTTACAACTAAGCATAACTTATAAGGTCTTACTTATCCATTAGTTTTAAGTTTGAAAATGCGTTTTTAGATTAGGTGTATTAACACTGTTCATAACTCTATATAAAATGACCAGTAATTGTTAATATCTGTTCACAACTATTGAAAACAAAAATTAGGATTACTCAGTTATTTTTCCAAACCAAAATTAAAATGTCATATCCTAATTAGTTAACCATTTTTTTAAAATAAGTTATCAAACTAAAAAGTTTTGAAATGAACAGTATTTTACAAAATACATGTTAGTCAATTCTATTAACATTCGTTATTAACAGTTGTTAATAGCTTTTTAATTTAGCTTAAAAATGAAGCGTTTAGATGTAAACTTAGTGTTAACTAAAATGTGGTAAAATGTAAACTACGATTAATCAAAATAAAACTTCAAAAAGTTATAGCCACTATTAACATACTATAATAACCACCATTTATTTTTTTAAATTTTAAAAGAAAACTGATTATATGTATATATATGTTGATAAGTGTTTTTTTAGATAAAAATATACCTAATACTAGGTATTGTATGATATATAAACGAATTCTAATTTTAGAAAAACTAAATTTTAGAATTATGAAACAGTTATTACTTTTTATTTTATGTTTAAGCTTTTCAATAAGTGCAATAGCTCAAGATGGTAGTTTAGATCTTACATTTAATCCATTTGATATTGGTAAAGGTGATGGTCCTAATGACTATATACGTGCAACTACGCTTCAAAATGATGGTAAAATAATTATTAGCGGTGATTTTACTAGTTATAATGGTATTCTAATAAATGGAATAGCTCGCTTAAACACAGATGGTAGTTTAGATACGACTTTTAATGTTGGTACTGGTGTAAATAATGGTGGTATTCATGTAGTAGCCATTCAAGCTGATGGCAAAGTTATTATTGGAGGATGGTTTTCTAGTATTAATGGTATTTTAGTAAATAGAATAGCTCGCTTAAATACAGATGGAAGTTTAGATACGACTTTTAATGTTGGTACTGGTGCAAATAGTGAAATTGAAGAAATTACTATTCAAGCTGATGGTAAAATAATTATTGGTGGTAGCTTTACAAGCTATAATGGTATTTCAATAAATAGAATAGCTCGCTTAAATACAGATGGTAGTTTAGACACTACTTTTAATGTTGGTACTGGTGTAAATAATAGTGTTAGGAGTATTGCAATACAAGCTGATGGCAAAGTTATTATTGGCGGTTTTTTTACTAGTTACAACGATATTTCTTCAAATTACTTTGTTCGCATAAATGCAGATGGTAGTTTAGATACTAGTTTTAATATTGGTACTGGATTAAATGATGGTATTAGTGAAATTGTTTTTCAAGATAATGGTAAAGTTATTATTGGAGGTTATTTTACGAATTATAATGGTATTTCTGTAAATAGAATAGCGCGTTTAAATACAGATGGCAGTTTAGACACGATTTTTAATATTGGTAGTGGTGTAAATGCTAGTGTTAATAGTATTATAATGCAAGATGATGGTAATATTTTTATTAATGGTTATTTCACTAACTATAATGGTGTTTCTGTAAATAATTTTATCCGTTTAAATACAGATGGCAGTTTAGATTCGAGTTTTAACGCTAGTAATGAGGTAATCAGTGGTGAGGCTAGCATTGCTATTCAAAATGATGGGAAAGTTATTTTTGGAGGTTATGTAGTAGCTAGTTCTTTCTCAAGATACCTTACGCGTTTAAATACAGATGGTAATTTAGATGTGAGTTTTAATGTTGGTTATGGTGCAAATAGTTTTATTAGTGATATAGCTATAGAAGAAGATGGAAAAGTTATTATTAGTGGAGCATTTACTAATTATAATAATATGACTTCAAATAATATAGCACGTTTAAATACAGATGGCAGTTTAGACCCCAGCTTCAATGTTGATACAGTTACATTAGGTAATATTAATAATATTGCAATTCAAGAAGATGGAAAAGTTATTATTAGTGGGTATTTTTTAAATAGCAATTATTTTTATACAGATTATCTTACGCGTTTAAATGCAGATGGTAGTTTAGATACGAGTTTTAATGTTGGTACTGGTGCTACAAATAGTATTGATGATATTGTAATACAAGAAGATGGAAAAATAATAATTACTGGATTTTTCGATGGTTTTAATGGTGTTTCTATGAACGGTATAGCGCGTTTAAATGCGGATGGCAGTTTAGATACTAGTTTTGATATTGGTACTGGTGCAAGTGGTAGAATTTTTTCTATTGGAATGCAAGATGATGGTAAAATTATTATTGGTGGGTATTTTTCTGATTTTAATGGCACTTCAACAAATGACCTTGCTCGGTTAAATACAGATGGTAGTTTAGATACGAGTTTTAATGTTGGGAGTTTTAGTGTTGGTCCTGGTCCAAATAATGCTATCAGAGAATTAAGTATTCAAGAAGATGGAAAAGTTATTATTAGTGGTTTTTTTACAGGTTATAATGGTGTTTCTACAAATGATCTTGCACGCTTATATACAGATGGCAGTTTAGATACAAGTTTTAATGCTGGTTCTGGCGTATTTGGTGTGAGAGAAATAGGTATTCAAAATGATGGAAAAATAATTATTGGTGGTGATTTTACTAGTTATAATGGTACCTCAATAAATAGAATAGCGCGTTTAAATACAGATGGTAGTTTAGATACTAATTTTAATATTGGTACTGGTGCAAATAATAGTGTTATTGCATTAAGAATTCAAGATGACGAACAGGTTGTTGCTGCTGGTAGTTTTACAAGTTATAATGGTACAAGGAAAAATAGAATAATTAGGATTAATTCCTCTAACGGGTTACACATTAATGATATTAAGATAGATTATTTCAATATCCATCCTAATCCAGCACAAAATGTGGTTAATATAAAATTAAGGCAAGAAATAGATTTAAAACGAGTAACCATTTATAATAACCTAGGTCAACAAGTATTAGCTTCAAATAAATCAATTATAAATACCTCAAATCTAGCCTCTGGTCTATACCTAGTAGAAGTAGAAACAAATAAAGGAAAATCGGCTAAAAAGTTAATTGTAGAGTAGTTTTTTAAACATATTTTAAATTAAAGCGCTGTAAATTTTACAGTGCTTTTTTATTAATTTAACATTAGCTAAACACCATTAAAAAATTAAAACGTAACTTTGTACCAAACTTAATAACCTCTCTTCGCTAAAGTTAAGTTTTAAATAAGTTGTTATTCTTAGACTTATTGCAGAATCTAAAGGATTTGTAAGCTTACATAGAATAACAAATACAATAATAGATTACAATTATAAATGACAAAAAAGAAACACAGGAAACCTTCAAATAATAAGATTTCCAACCTTACAAATACAATTCTTAGTATTTTAAAAAAAGACAGAAACGCAACATTCAACTATAAACAAATTGCAGCTAAACTAGGCGTTAATGATGCTAGTAGTCGCAATCAGATTATAAAAAAACTTCAACAACTCAAAGCAAAAGAAGAGATTGAAGAAGTAGATCGTGGTAAATTTAAAGCAGTTGTTAATAACGAATATCATACTGGTATTTTAGATCTTGGTGCTAAAGGCAACGGATATATTATTTCAGATGATTTTGAGGACGATATTTTCATCGCTTCAAACAATATAAACAAAGCTTTACATGGAGATGAAGTAGAATTCTACGCTTACAAACGAAAACATAGAGGCAAGCAAGAAGGAGAAATCACCAATATTATAAAACGTGCAAAAACGGAATATGTTGGTACCATTCAAATTCATGATAAAAAAGGATTTGCTTTTGTTGTAGCAGATAGCAACAAAATGTACACCGATATTTTTGTGCCTATTAATAAAATAAATAAGGCAGAAGATGGTGATAAAGTACTGGTCTCTTTAGAAGATTGGCCAGAAAAAGCAGATTCACCTAACGGAAAAGTGATTGAAGTTTTAGGAAAACCAGGTGAACATGGTACGGAGATTAATTCCATCATGGCAGAATATGGCTTACCATTAGAATTTCCAGAAGATGTTGAAGCCTTCGCTAATAAAATTGATACCTCAATTACAGCTGAAGAAATTGCAAAACGTAGAGATATGCGTAAAGATTTAACCTTTACCATAGATCCTAAGGACGCTAAAGATTTTGATGATGCCTTATCCTTTAAAGTTTTAGATAATGGCTTATATGAGATCGGAATTCATATTGCAGATGTTTCGCATTACTTACAACCAGGAACAATTTTAGATGATGAAGCTTACGAACGTGCGACGTCTATTTATTTAGTAGATCGTGTAGTGCCAATGTTACCAGAAATATTATCTAATGGAGCCTGTTCATTACGTCCACACGAAGAGAAATATACCTTTTCTGCGGTGTTTCATATGAATGATAAATGTGAAATTAAAAATGAATGGTTCGGTAGAACGGTAACGTATTCTGATGCGCGTTTTGCTTATGAAGAAGCACAAGCAATTATTGAAAATAATGCCACAATTAACGAGGTTGAAGTTTTAAAGAACCCTGATAAAATAGATACTACAATTCCGGCTGAAGTTTCATTGACTGGTGAAGTATATCAAACGTCTGTAGAGGTTGCTCAGGCTACCATAAAAATGAACCAATTGGCTCGAAAAATGCGTACAGCACGTATGCGAGATGGAGCCATTTCTTTTGATAAAGTTGAAGTTAAATTTAACTTAGATGAAGAAGCAAATCCAATAGGTATTCACTTTAAGACCAGTAAGGATGCTAATAAAATGATTGAAGAATTCATGTTATTAGCCAACAGAAAAGTATCAGAATATGTTGGAAAACAGAAACCTGAGAAAACTTTTGTATACCGTGTACACGATGAACCAGACGAATCTAAATTAGCACAGCTACAAACTGTGGTTGGTCGTTTTGGACATAAATTAAATTTTAAAGATAAAGGCAGTATTGCATCGTCTTTAAATAATTTATTAAAAGATGTAGTTGGAAAAAAGGAACAAAATTTAGTAGATACGTTAACGATTCGTACCATGTCTAAAGCCGAATATACTACACACAATATCGGTCACTACGGTTTAGCATTTGATTACTATAGTCATTTTACATCGCCAATTCGTCGTTATCCAGATGTGATGGCACATCGATTATTACAACAGTATTTAGATGGTGAAAAATCGGCTAATCAAGAGATTTACGAAGAGAAATGTAAGCATTCTAGTAATATGGAATACTTAGCTACCAAAGCTGAGCGAGATTCTATTAAATACATGCAGATTCGTTTTATGCAAGATCATCAAGACGAAGAATTCTTAGGAGTTATTTCTGGAGTTACAGATTGGGGAATTTACATAGAAATTATTTCTAATAAATGTGAAGGTATGGTGAGTGTTAGAGATATGAAAGATGATCACTATCAGTTTGACCAAGACCAATATGCTATGATTGGGCAAAAAACCGGAACCATGTATCAGCTAGGTGATGAGGTTATTGTAAAAGTTAAGAATGCAGATTTAGTTAAAAAACATTTAGATTTTTACATGATAGGTAAACCAGAAGCGTAAATAGTTCTGTAACATTTCGACCTAAAAAAACCTTATAAATAAATTTTTAATAGATGATTCTTACCACGACCAATTCTATAGAAAACCATAATATCATAGATTATTTAGGTATTGTAACAGGTGTTGCCATAAACAAGCAAGCTATTGCCATGGGATTTAGTATGTCTAAATATTACAACAAATTACAAGTTAGTATTGAGACTGTAAAAGAAGAAGCGTTTCAAACGTTACAAGATAACGCAGCTAAGCTTAACGCAAATGCCGTTGTGGGTATTAAAGTAGAAATTGAGTTAACAACCTCTAATTATGCAATGGTTTCTGTAACAGGAACTGCAGTAAAAGTTGCCGTTTAATGAAGACAAGTACAAAAGCTGGTATATACGTTTTTTTAATATTTGCCGTTATTTATGTGATTATCAGATTTAGTATTCAAGCTATTTTTGTAGATATTAATCAAATGGTATTAGCAGTATTATCTGCTGTATTCACCATTATTTTAACTCCTCAAAGACGGGTTGTAAAAAAGCAATCTGGAGACGAAATTCAGTTAAAATGGTTATTTATGAAAAAAGTATTTACCTTAAAATAAGGATGTTTTATGAAAAAAATAGGTTTAGTATTAGCGTTAGTTTGCTCTTTATTTATCAATGCTCAAGATGGTATTGAAAAACAAGTTGGTGAATTTTCAACGGTAAAGGTGTTTGATTTAATTCATCTCAAAATGATGGCTTCTGATGAAAATAAAGTCATTATTTCGGGTAAAAACAGAAATGATGTTGAAGTTGTTAATAACAATGGGAAGCTTAAAATACGCATGAATCTTAGAGAAAGTTACGATGGTGACGATACCGTGGTATTACTTTATTTTATTGCTGTAGATGAAATAGATGCCAATGAAGGTGCAAAAGTGACTGTAAAGGAAACGATAAAGCAATACGAAATAGATTTAAGAGTACAAGAAGGAGCAGAGATTACAGCCGATTTAGAAACGACTTATGCTAATTTTAGAGCCGTTACTGGAGGTATTATTAATACAACCGGAAGTTCTAAAAATCAAGATATTTCAATTTATACTGGTGGCGTTTTTAACGGTGAAAATTTTATTACCGAAAAGACAGACGTTAGTATTAACGCAGCTGGTGAAGCTTATGTCCATGCTACAGAAACTGCCAATGCTAGAATTAAAGCAGGTGGAAATGTCTATATTTATGGCAAACCAAAAGAAGTTGAAGAACGTACAATTCTTGGTGGTAAAATAAAACGTATGTAAGTTCCGTTGAGTTTCTTACATTTGTGTAAACCGCAAGTTTTACATGTTAGACGATATCTTAACAGCCATTCCCTTTGGAATAATATTAGCCTTTACTATTGGACCAGTTTTTTTTGTATTATTAGAAACTAGTGTAACCAAAGGCATTACTAGTGCCATTATATTTGATTTAGGTGTAATTTTCGCTGATATCGTTTTCATCTTAGTTATTTTTAAAAGCACAGATACGCTTTTAGATAAAATAAAAGACGATCCAAAACTATTAGTTTTTGGAGGTACTTTACTAGTTATTTACGGATTAATCAGTTTTATAAAAACCTCTAAATCGTTCCGATCTATTGTAAGGGAACATCATAGAATTGAATTGCCTAAAAAGGATTATGGTAAACTTTTTGTAAAAGGATTTCTACTCAATTTTATTAATATAGGTGTACTATTAGGTTGGTTAGGGTTTATAGTTATTGGAACTTCCATTACAACGTCTCAAAACGGCGTAACTATCTTTATTGTAACCATGTTAATAGCTTATTTTTTAACAGATTTGGTTAAAATAGCAGCTGCAAAACGACTTAAAAGTAAACTCACTCCACGACGTATTTTTAAAACTAAAAAAATTGTAGCCTTAGTGATTTTAGTTTTTGGTGTTATACTATTAAGTCAAGGTTTATTCCCGGATCTTTATGAAAAAGGGATAGAACAGATTGAAAATGTTAATCCTCTTGATTAATAACGTCAACAAATGAATTCTAAAATCTTAACTTTTCCGTTACGAATAGCCATTATTGTCTTAATTTTTGGAGCGTTATTCAAGATTATGCATTGGCCTTTTGCACATAATTTAATGTTGCTTGGTGGAATTTCAATCGGAATATTATATACTATTCGCTTCGTTTACAAAAAAGAGAAAACCATTTTAGATTATGCTAAATTGGCTATGATTTTAATATGGGTTTTCAATTATTTAGCAAATGCATTCTAGCTTTTTTATGTGCCATATATCTATGAAATACTGCTGCTTATACTCTTTATTTATTGGTTTTATGTAGAAGGTATTTCGTATTTTAAAAATAGATCATATAGGAAGAATAGATTTCTAAAAGCAGTCTACTATATTTTGATGGGATTAACAATTTTTACATTAGTATTCGGAATACTTTTTAAAATTCAACATTGGCCTTATGGCGCTTTATTATTTACAATTGGTGTGCTGTTATTAAGTCTTTTATTGATTTTTGATTACTTTATAGTAGATAGAAGAGGAGTTATAGAATAATAATGAGTTAAGATTCATGCGAAAAAAACTCAACATAGCTTGAAGTTCTCTCGAGATCACTAAAGGGATAGGATTCGAATCGCGTATCAATTAATCTAAATTTTCTTAAAATTTGAAAATAAAAAAGCCTCAATGTAAATAGAAGGTTTTTTGAGGTCATTAAAACGTTAGGATTCGAACGGCGTATCTATTAATCTAAATTTTATTAAAATTTAAAAATAAAAAAAAGCCTCTAAGAGAACTTAGAAGCTTTTTGAGGTGTCGAGCGGATTCGAACCGCTGTAGATGGTGTTGCAGACCACTGCCTAGCCACTCGGCCACGACACCCTTTATTCCTTTGAAAAAAGGAATCTCATAAATTTAAACTTAATTTAACGAGAGCGCAAATATAAAAATTATATACGTTATACCCTAAATAGCACTACTTTTTTCGCTTTTGGGTCATTTTTATGGTAACCATCTCAACATCACCACCAATTGGCGGATTAATTTTACTAACCGCAACTGTAGCTTTAGTAATTAATGCTTCTTCATTAAAAACACGATTCAAAATACGTTTAGCAACTGTTTCTAAAAGCTTAGAAGGTTTTGCCATTTCTTCTCTAACAATTTTATTCAGTAATACATAATCTACAGTATCACTCAATTCATCAGACGCTGCTGAGGTTTGTAAATTCGCCTTAACTTCAATATCTACACGGTAATCACTACCAATAGCTGTTTCTTCTTTTAAACAGCCGTGATTAGCAAAGACTCTTATATTTTCAACTTTTATTATTCCCATAAAGCAAAAATAATATTAAGTTATCTTAAAGTGAATTTCTAATAGAATTTTAATTCAGTTAATTAATATGGCTCACTGAGTGTATTCGTTTTTGGTTACTGAGCGAAGTTAAAGTGACATTTACAATAATTATGTAAAAGATAAAACTCAAATAAAAACTGAATTAGCATCAGTTACCACTAATAAGTCTTTTTTTCTTGGTTCTTAAAGTGAAGGAGTCTTTGCGCTTTTCTAACTCGTAAACAAATCAAAGATGTTACTAATAGCACTAGTTTTAGCTTTATAGAATTCAGTATATGTACACTTTTTACAAGTCACTGATGTAAATTTTTTATTCTGAATATCAAAGATTTTAGAAAACGTACCACCAGTGGCTCGCATCTGATCGACAGTACAAGTGTTATTATTGCATTTTGGACATTTATAATTCATTTCAGTATTCGGTTATTGATTTATACTATCAGACTAAAAAAGTAAATAAATGTTACAATTTGTTTAATTTTACCACCTGGAATAATGATGTTGAGAATTGTAGCTGTATAAGGATTTTACCTGACAGCTAATACCTAACAGCTAACACCTAAAACATGTCAGAAGAAAAAAAAGCACTCAATTTTATTGAGCATATTATAGAAGAAGATTTAGCTAGTGGTTTATCAAAAGATAAACTTCGCTTTCGTTTTCCACCGGAGCCAAATGGGTATTTACACATTGGTCATACCAAAGCTATTGGTATTAGTTTCGGGTTGGGAGAAACGTATAATGCACCCGTAAATTTAAGATTCGACGATACAAATCCTGCAAAAGAAGAGCAGGAGTATGTAGACGCTATAAAAAAAGATATTGCTTGGTTAGGTTACCAATGGGCAAATGAATTGTATTCGTCTGATTATTTTCAGAAGTTGTATGATTGGGCAGTTCAAATGATAAAAGATGGAAAAGCTTATGTCGATAGCCAAACGTCTGAAGAAATTGCACAACAAAAAGGAACACCAACTCAAGTAGGTACTAATAGTCCGTATAGAAATAGAAGTGTGGAAGAAAATTTAGATTTATTCCAACGTATGAAAGCTGGAGAATTCCCAGCTGGCACACATATTTTACGTGCTAAAATTGATATGGAAAGTCCAAATATGCTCATGCGAGATCCTATGATGTATCGTATTATGCATACCGAACACCATAGAACAGGTACCGATTGGTGTATTTACCCGATGTACGATTGGACGCATGGTGAAAGTGATTATATAGAACAAGTGTCGCACAGTTTATGTTCATTAGAGTTTAAACCACATAGAGAGCTTTATAATTGGTTTAGAGATCATGTATATGATTATGCTAAGGAAGCATTACCGATGCCACCTAAACAACGCGAATTTGCACGTCTTAACCTTAGTTACACCATAATGAGCAAGCGTAAGCTATTACGTTTGGTTGAAGAAGGAATTGTTTCTGGTTGGAATGATCCACGTATGCCTACGATTTCTGGCTTACGTCGCCGTGGTTATACACCAAATTCTATAAGAAAGTTTATTGATAAAGTAGGAGTTGCTAAACGCGAAAACGTCATTGATGTGTCACTTTTAGAATTCTGTATTCGTGAAGATTTAAACAAATCAGCCAATCGTGTGATGGCCGTTTTAGATCCGGTAAAAGTGGTGATTACTAATTACCCTGAAGACAAGGAGGAATGGTTAGAAGCTGAAAATAATCAGGAAGATGATTCTGCAGGCTTTAGAAAAGTACCTTTTTCTAGAGAAATTTATATTGAAAAAGAGGATTTTAAAGAGGAAGCAGGAGCTAAGTTTTTTAGATTACAACTTGGAGGCGAAGTCCGTTTAAAAAATGCCTATATCATTAAAGCCAATAGTGTTGTAAAAGGCGTCAATGGAGAGATAACAGAAATCCATTGTACCTATGATGAAGACACCTCTAAAAAAGTAAAAGGAACACTGCATTGGGTGTCTATAAAACATGCTATTACTGCCGAAATTAGAGAATATGATCGTTTGTTTATGCACGAATCGCCAGATAGCGATAAGGACAAAGATTTTATGGAATACGTAAACCCGAAATCTTTAACGCTTAAAACAGGGTATTTAGAACCGAGTTTGGCAGATGTTGAAGTAGGGGAGCAGTTTCAATTTCAACGCTTAGGCTATTTTAATGTGGATGATGATTCCACAGCTGAAAAATTAGTATTTAATAAAACAGTTGGCTTAAGAGATAGTTGGGCAAAGCAAAAGCCAAAACCCCAGACTAATGAAAATCAAAACAAACCAAAACCAAATTTACAAAAGCGTTCTGCTATAAGTGTTATTCAGCAATTAGGGAAGAAATACACCAACTTAGCTGAAGAAAAACAACTAAAAGCTAAAGCTGAAATAGAAGTGCTTGCTAAAGATGTTAGTTACGATGAATTAGAGCCTTTATTTGGCACAGCTGTAAAAAAAGCAGGTACTCGTATCGCAACTTTAATTGCGTTGAAAGTGATGCTTAAAAATGGCTTAGAAAGAAATGATGCTATTAATGTGTTTATTGAGAAGGCTAAGGAAGATAAAAATGACGTATTAGTGGCTGAAGCTTCTGGGATTTAGTAAGTTTTGACACGTATTGAATTTATAAATATTTAACTTTAGTTAAAGCCAAGTAATTATCAATAAATCGCAAAAATATCCACAGAAATCTCTATAGTAAAGAGAGATATAGAAAAGCATTATCTAGGACGTCAAAAATAGTTAAGTGAAACCAGAAGTACATTACCTCATGGTTCCAATGAAAGCGCTAGTTTAGATACTTCAGATTTAGAAAATTACCTTAATGAGTTAAAGGAAATTCGAGATAAATACAAAGAAGAGCACTAAAGTATAGCGTCATAAATATATTAAAAACCTCATAATCAATAGTTATGAGGTTTTTTTGTACATTTAAAACAACTAATTAATCTCACTATACTATGGAATTACCAATTAACTTTATTGCCATTCCCATTGCTGCTGTCGCTGCTTTATGTATTGGAGCGTTATGGTACAATCCTAAATTTGGCTTTGGAATGGCTTGGATGCGAGAATCTGGAATGACAGAAGAGCGCATAAAAAGTGGAAATATTGCAATTATTTTTGGCTTAGCATTAGTGTTTGCTGCTATGCTGAGTTTTTTATTAATACAATTTACCAACCATCAATGGGGAGCTTTAAGCATGGTAGGAGGAGAGCCAGAATTGGCAAAACCATCTTATGAAGCGTTTATGGCCGATTATGGAAATACATTTAGAACATTTAAGCACGGTGCCTTACACGGAGCTATGTTTGGGATTCTTGGGGCACTTCCAATTATTGGAACCATTGCTTTATTTGAACGAAAAAGCACAAAATATATCGCTATAAATGCTGGGTATTGGATTGTTACATTGACCGTAATGGGAAGTATTCTTTGCGGTTTATAACGAATTGAAATAAAAAAACCTCGAAAATTCACTTTCGAGGTTTTTTTATAATTTAATCTTCTATGGGTTCTACCTTAAGATCATCTTCAGGAATCTCTAGAGCCGTTTCAAAATTTGGTAAAATTTGTTTTGTTAAAGCTTCATTTTTTAATTGCTTAGCTTCAATAAACCACCAATATTTATCTGCTTCATTATAAATTCCTAAGAGGTAACTTTTAGAAGAAATACGTTGTCCAGACATCACCATTTGATTGTAACCTTCAATGATACAACGAAACTGACCTTGTTCTTTAACAATTTCAGAAACACCGTTAATATCAGCTTTTTCAAACACAAAGCCTTGTGCTTTCATATTTTCAAAAGTAGATTCTATAACCTTTAAAGCAGCGTCTTTACCACCCATCATGTCTAATACTGATGGAAGTGTGTGTTTAAGAACCGTTTCATAGTCCATTTCTAAACCTGCTTTAGACGTTATTTTAGCATCCTTTAAGGCGTCTGTTTTAGTTTGAGAAAATCCATTTACACTTGTCGCTATTAAAATAAATAGCAGTATCTTTTTTATGTTATTCATCATTTTTCTTTTTCTGATTTTTCATGGCTTCACCAATTTGATTACTCGCTGTAAAACTAGCGACCATATCATTCAACATTTGGCTTCCTGCTTGTGGTGAATTAGGTAAAAGAATTAAGTTACTATTCGTTTCACTTCCAATAGCTTGTAAAGTATCGTAATGCTGTGTAACAACTATTAATGCTGAAGCTTCTTGACTGTTAATACCAACACGATTTAAAACATCAACCGATTCTTCTAAACCACGAGCAATTTCGCGACGTTGATCAGCAATACCTTGTCCTTGTAAACGCTTACTTTCTGCTTCTGCTTTGGCTTTTTCAACAATTAAAATACGTTGTGCATCACCTTCATATTGTGCAGCTGTTTTTTCTCTATCTGCCGCGTTAATACGGTTCATGGCTATTTTTACTTGTGGATCTGGATCAATATCAGTCACTAAAGTTCTGATAATATCAAATCCGTAGTCCATCATAGCATCATTTAATTCCGCTTTTACGGCCAATGCAATATCATCTTTCTTCACAAAAACATCATCTAATTTCATTTTTGGGACTTCAGCACGTACCACATCAAAGACATAACTCGTAATCTGATCATGTGGATAATCTAACTTATAGAAAGCATCATAAACACTTTCTGTGACCACTTTGTACTGTACAGAAACTTTTAGTTTTACAAATACATCATCTAAAGTTTTGGTTTCGATGATAACATCTAATTGTTGAATTTTTAAACTCAAACGGCCTGCTACCTTATCCACAATTGGAATTTTCATCTGTAAACCCGATTGACGAATACTCTGAAATTTTCCAAAACGTTCTATAATAGCAGCAGTTTGTTGCTTTACCATAAAGAAAGAGGAGGCTAAAATGACTAATCCAAAAAATATAATTGGAATTAGAATGAAATTTTCCATAACATGTTTTTTTAGTTAAAAATAAGTGTCATTAAAAGTAAGTTATTTTAATGAGATAAATTGAAATGCAGCAGATATTACGGCGTACAACATTTTAAAATGACGATAACGTATTTTACGGTTTCAATAATTTTAAAATAGCGTCATCCAATAGTTTAACCTTAGCTACCGTTGCAGAAATAGAATCAGCCTTCACGGTATCACCATTTTTAGAATAGCCAACATAATTACGCCAACCTTCAGAACGTAAGTCACGTCTTTTAGAAACTAAAGTAAAAACAGAATCAGCTTTTAAACGTTCAATTTCTGAAACAGGATTTTCAATAGAAACCTCAGGATATAAATCTTTTAAAATCTTCTGAGCCATATAGAAATGACCAATTTTATTAGGATGTACACCATCTGGAACAAACGTGGAATCCGCTGTTATACGTTTCATATTTGCTAAAATAGGATTAAGGTGATGATGTAAATCTATAACTTGAAGCTCTTCCGTCTCTAAACTTAATAACCAATCAGCATAGACCGTTAAGACGTCGTTATATTTATAATAAGGGTGCCAATATTCATGAGGTTCTCCTTCTTTTGAAACACGATCTGCAATCGGATTAGGATCAAAAAGGGTAGGAGTCATTAAGATTAATTGTGCTCCAATACCTTCAACCTTCGTTTTTAATTCTGAAATCCCATTTTTGTAGTCTTGAAATCTAAGACTGTCTAATGGATGATAATTCCCATCATTCATACCATAACAAGCCAAAACAACATCTGGTTTTATGACTTTTAAAGCCCTGTCTAAACGTTCTCTAACATTAGGTCTTGGAAAGTCGCGACCAGGTTCAGAACTACCAGAAATAGTTTCACTAGATAAGCCAATACTGATAATATCTAATGAATTATCAGTATAGTGCTTACGTAAATAATAGTCTATAAAGTCTACATAATAACCATGTTGTGTAATGCTATTACCTAATATCAACACACGTTTATTGTGTAATGGTAATGCTACAGTATCTATTGGTAATTCTACTTTTTTTTCACTTTTACAAGACGTGGCTAAACCGAGACTAAATACTAAAAGGAAAAAATAAGACTTCATAATTTTGATGTTTCAGACCTGTCAGGTTTTCAAAACCTGACAGGTCTTGATTATATTAAATATGTTTAATCAAATTTTCAATACGTTTAACCGTTTCTGTTTTACCAATCATATACATAATATCAAAAACATCTGGTCCTTGTAATGCCCCAACTAAAGCGAGTCTTAATGGCATCATTACTTTTCCAAAACTAATTTCGTTATCTGTAATCCAACCTTTAATGTTAGTTTGAAGGTTTTCAACCGTAAAATCATCAGTAGCATTAACACGTTCAATAACAGAGTTCATAATATCAGCCGTATCTTCTTTTAATGCTTTTTTAGAAGCTTTTTCATCATAAGATGTCGGAGCCGTAAAAAAGAAATGACTTAAGTCCCAAAAATCGCTCACAAAAGTGGAGCGTTCTTTTATTAATCCCACAGCCAATGCAATGTAATTCACATCCACTTCAGCTAATTCTGGTTGTGTAGCCTTAAACTGTTCAGCCAAATTCAAATCTAATTGCTGTTGCATGTAATGGTGATTAAACCATTTTGTTTTATCCGGATCAAAGCGTGCTCCAGATTTACTTACTCTTGAGAAATCAAAATCTGAAACTAATTGCTCTAGACTAAATATTTCTTGTTCTGTTCCAGGATTCCAACCTAAAAACGCTAAGAAATTAACCACAGCTTCAGGGAAATACCCATCTTCTTTATAACCTCTAGACACCGTTCCGTCTGGTGCTGTATATTCTAATGGAAATACAGGAAAGCCCATTTTATCACCATCACGTTTACTTAATTTTCCTTTTCCTGTTGGCTTTAAAATCAATGGCAAATGTGCAAATTCTGGTGCATTCCAACCGAAAGCATCATACAATAATTGGTGTAATGCTAAAGATGGTAACCATTCTTCACCACGAATCACATGTGTAATTTCCATTAAATGATCATCTACAATATTTGCTAAGTGATAGGTTGGCATACCATCGCTTTTAAACAAAATTTTATCATCTAAAACATTGGTGTCAATCTTCATGTTACCACGAA
The DNA here is from genome assembly GCF_900099995.1 of Winogradskyella thalassocola. Lineage (GTDB taxonomy): Bacteria > Bacteroidota > Bacteroidia > Flavobacteriales > Flavobacteriaceae > Winogradskyella > Winogradskyella thalassocola. The sequence goes on along the minus strand of NZ_FNCZ01000001.1, from coordinate 599,568 downwards.
TAATATCGGTAAGATGTAAGGTTTCATCTTGCGGAGATTTAAATCGAATGACGTAATCATCACCAGCTTCAATTTTAGCTTTAGTTTCAGCTTCAGTTAATACCAAAGAGTTTACTAAACGTCCTTTTGCACGGTTATGCCAGTTATAAATAAAGGTTTTTCCTTCGGCTTCATGGCCTTTACGTTCTGCATCTAATTGCTCAGAGGTATCAAAAGCATAATACGCTTTTCCATTTGCAATTAAATCATCTGCATATTGTTTGTACAAATGCTTGCGCTCGCTTTGTCTGTAAGGACCAAATTTTTCATTCTTTCCTGGACCTTCATCAAAAGACATACCGCACCAATCTAATGATTTTACAATATACTCTTCAGCACCTTCAACATAACGGTTTTGATCTGTATCTTCTATCCTAAGAACAAAATCACCTCCATGTTTTTTAGCGAATAAATAATTGAATAAAGCGGTTCTTACACCACCAATATGTAATGGTCCTGTTGGACTCGGTGCAAAGCGCACACGTACGTTTTTAGACATAACGGAAAATCGAAATAGTTTGTCATTCTGAACTTGTTTCAGAATCTAGCGCAAAGATAGATTTTTGAAGTTCAATGTTCAAAGTTTAAACTTCAAAGTTTCTAATCTCATTAATTGAAAACTAATGCGTTCATCATACTTTAATTAATAGACAAAGCTTCAGGATAAACACTCATTCAAAAGCTAAAATTTTGAGTTAGATCTCAAATTGAAACATAATCTTCTGAAATGTAAATCAAATGATTATTAGTGCCTAAGTTTCGACAACGTCGGACTCAACGATTTTCAGAAATAATGAGCCATAATTTTTGTTGAATTAATAAATCAAGGATTGGAATTCATAGCTTCATAAAGAAATAAAATTATTAATGTATCAGTGAGTGGTGCTTGCAATTTCCTAATAAATCGTTTTGAAATCGAAGATTCACGAAATCCTTTTCTAATTAAATGGAAAATTGAGTAATTTTTGGTTCGTTTTGCATCAAGGCAAAATGATCGGTAGAATAGTAAGTAATTTGTTTGTTAATTTGTGTTTCACATTTATGGTTAAATTCAATAAAAACTACGATAATAGCTAAAAACTAATCGGTTATCATAGTCTTAGGAACACGTTTATTCATAATGGCAAACCAAAGTGGAGGAATCATAGCTAATACCATTGAGGTTGGATAGCCATATGGCATTTGTGGACTGTCGTCGTGGCAATCTAATATTTGATATTTTTTGGTTGTTTTATAATGATGATCGCTATGTCTGGTTAATTCATACAGGACAATTCTTCCAATAACGTGATTAGAATTCCAGAAATGAATTTCTTTAACACGTTCGTAACGACCAGATTTCGTTTTTAATCGCATTAAACCATAATGCTCAATATAATTCACGGTTTCGAGAAGCACAAAACCAATAATTCCTGCAAGAAGAGCAAAGAGTAATGCTCTAGTTTCAAATAAATAGAAAACAGCAATTAAATAACTAATTTGAAAGAAAACGTACCAAAACATGTCATTTTTAGTCGAAAAGAAGTGCTTTTTGTTGTTTTTGAGCAATTTTAGTTGAATCTTCCATGCATTAAAATACTGCCGTAATGTTGAGGTGAACCAAAATGCATATACACTTTGGTTATAACGTGCTGTTGCGGGATCTTCGGGAGTAGCAGCATGTAAATGATGACCAAAATTGTGTTCAATATAAAAGTGCATATAAAATGAAGGAAGCAGTAGTGCTTTACCCAAAAAACGTTCGTTTGTGGTTTGTCTATGACCAAGTTCATGTGCCACATTTATGCCGTTTACACCCAAAACAATTCCAACAGAAATTATAATTCCGACGAATTCGTAAGTTTCTAATGCGGTGTTTGATACGGTAAATAATCCATAAATAACTAAACCATAAACAATAGGAAGATTTAAATACAACAACCAATCAAATAGCTTTTGTTTTAATTTAGTATCAACTTCGATAGGCTTTAAATTTTGACTATCAACAGGAAAAATAAGTTCTAAAATTGGAATACAAACAAATCCAAAAATAGGAGTCGCCCAAACCCAATAGCCTTTAAAATATAAACTGAAGAAACAGACTAAAGGAATTGAAAATGCGGCTAGATATTTAAGATCTTTCATATATTGTTTATCATTCTTTTAGAAGTAGAAATTCACGTTTAAGTTAAGAATGCTTCAATTTGAACCTAATTTAACACCAAAAACCTCTAAATTAACAGAATCTTACCAATTTTCCCGAAATTGCAATTAAAATAAAATCGTAGTTTAGTCAGTTAAAGGTAATATAGAGTGTAGTTTAGCATTTTTAGAGCATTATTCCTGAAATACTATTAACCATTATTGGTAACCAAAAGATTGTTATTGCCTGTAGTTCCGACAGCGTCGGACGCAACGATTTTCAGAAATAATGAGCTATAATCATTGTTAAATTAGAAAATCAAGGATTGAAAATATAAGGTTTAAAGTGGAATATAATTATCAAAGTATCAGCGATTGGTGCTTTCAATTTCCTAATAAATCGTTTTGATTTTTTGGTTCGTTTTGTATCAAGACAAAATGAACATTGAAAATAGATTTAAAATTAAATGAACAATTTCGAAACCATAAAACAAAAATTAGAACAATTCATTAAAAGGTATTACACCAATGAATTACTAAAAGGTGTGATATTATTTTTTGCCATTGGGTTGTTATACCTTATTATAACCTTGTTTGTAGAATATGTATTATGGTTAAATCCTACGGCAAGAACAATCTTATTTTGGACATTCATTGGAGTAGAATTAGCTTTATTCATAAAATTCATAGCCATTCCTTTAGCCCATTTATTCAAACTTAGAAAAGGCATTAATTTTGAAACCGCTTCCAAATTAATTGGTAATCATTTCCCAGAAGTTAATGACAAACTACTAAACGTTCTTCAATTAAATCAAAACCCACATCAATCAGATTTATTATTAGCGAGTATTGAGCAAAAGTCTCAAGAATTACAACCTATTCCTTTTAAAGCAGCTGTTAATTTTAAGTCGAACACCAAATATTTAAAATATGCTGCTATTCCACTGGCGATTATACTGTTATCATTTGTAACAGGAAAGATTGATTGGTTTAGCGATAGTTACGAGCGTGTTGTAAATTATAAAACGGCTTATGAACCACCAGCACCTTTTCAATTTTTTGTATTGAATGAATCCTTACAAGCTATTGAAAATAAGGATTTTAAATTGAATGTGTCTACAGCAGGACATGTCATTCCTGAGAATGCACAAATCAAATTTAATGGGCAATCATACTTCTTACAGCAAATAGCACCTGGGGAATTTCAATACACGTTTAGCTTACCTAAAGAAGCCATAGAATTTACCTTAACAGCGAATGATGTCACTTCAAAACCTTATAAATTAAACGTGGTTAATACGCCTAGTTTAGTAAATTTTGAAATGGTTTTAGATTATCCTGAACATACTAAAAAGCAAGATGAGGTCTTAAAAAGTACAGGTTCGGCTGTGGTTCCAGAAGGGACTAATGTGACTTGGAGAGCGAAAACCAAGGCAACTACAGGAGTTCAAATTTATGCGGAAGACACGTTAAGCTTCACTTTAAATACGAACGATAATTTTGAAGCTTCAAAACGATTGTATAAAAATTATAATTACAGTATTACAACAAGTAATGAAGATTTAAAAGATTATGAGAATCTTGCCTATAATATCAATGTGGTTAGAGATATTTATCCAGAACTAAATATTAAGGTACAGAAAGATTCTGTAGACCAACAAAGTTTATATTTCTATGGACAAGCCAGCGATGATTATGGTTTATCAAGGTTGCAATTGGTGTATTATCCGTCAGACGATGAATCTAAAAAAGAAGTTGAACCGATTCATATTTCAAAATCTAATTTTAGTGAGTTTGTAAGTGCGTTTCCAAATCAGTTTAATCTTGAAGATGGTGTCAGCTACCAACTCTATTTTGAAGTTTTTGATAACGATGCGCTTCATAATTATAAACGCACAAAAAGTTCTGTATTCAGTTACCGTAAATTAACTAAAGACGAAGAAGAGCAGAAGCAACTGAATGAGCAAAACGAAACGATAAAAGATATTAGTAAGACGTTTGATAAACTTCAAGAACAAGATAAAAAGCTAGAAGAGTTATCAAAAACTCAAAAGGAAAAAGAGAGTCTAAATTTTAATGACAAAAAGAAGTTTGAAGATTTTCTAAAGCGTCAGAAAAATCAAGAGCAGTTGATGAAAAATTTCAACAAAAAGCTACAAGAAAATTTAGAAGAATTTCAAAAAGACGAAAAGAAGGATGATCAATTTAAAGAGGATTTAAAAGAACGCTTAAAGGAAAATGAAGAGCAACTTAAAAAGGATGAAAAACTTTTAGAGGAGCTTGAACAATTAAAGGATAAAATTAACAAGGAAGAATTCACTCAAAAACTTGAAGAATTAGCCAAGCAAAACAAGAATAAAAAACGTAGCATGAAACAGCTATTGGAATTGACCAAGCGTTTTTATTTAATGAAGAAAGCTGAAAAGGTGGCTAATGAATTAGAAAAATTAGCTGAAGAGCAGGAGAAGTTATCTGAAAAGAATGAAGCGAACACAAAGGAAGCTCAAGAGAAATTAAATGAAGAATTTGATAAACTGCAAAAAGATTTAGAAGAATTAAATAGTGATGATAGGAAGCTTCAAAAACCAATGGATATACCAAGAGATGAGTTTCTAGAAGATGAAATAAAATTCGATCAAAAAGAAGCCAAAGAAGCCTTAGAAAAAAAGGAAGCCATCGATTCTGAAGCCAAACCACAAGATGCCCAAGAGCAGCAAAAAAAGGCAAAAGAGAAGCAAAAGAAAGCGGCTAAGAAGATGAAGCAGTTGAGTGAGATGATGAAAAAGGCAGCTGCAGGTGGTGGCGGAGGTGGTGAGCAAATGTCTGAAGATATCGATGCTTTACGTCAAATATTAGAGAATTTGTTACTGTATTCATTTGATCAAGAAGCACTTATGACTACTTTTGAAAGTATTAGCATTGAGAATAATAAATACGGTAAGTATATTATAGAGCAAAGTAATCTCAGGACTCATTTTGAGCATATTGATGATAGTTTGTTTGCATTGTCTTTGCGTCAGCCTAAGATTTCTGAGCAAGTAAATTCACAAATTACAGATGTATATTTTAATATAGACAAAGCTTTAGATCAATTGACAGAAAACAGACTGTATCATGGTGTGGGTGCGCAACAATATGCGGTTACGGCGACGAATGAGTTAGCTAATTTTTTAAGTGATGTTTTAGATAATATGGAAATGCAAATGAATCCATCGCCAGGAGAAGGCAGTGGTGGAGGTGAACAGTTACCAGATATTATTATGAGCCAAGAAGAGCTTAATAAGAAGATGGAGGAAGGTGTTAAGAAAAGTGAACAAGGAAAAGAAGGTGAAGACGGAAAAGAAGGTGAAGGGGATAAACCTGGTGAAGAAGGTAAGGATGGCAAAGAAGGTGAAGGTGATAAGCCAGGAGATAAAGGAAAATCTGGTAAAGAAGGAGAGAACGGTGAAAGTGGTGAGAGCGGAAAAGGCGGACAGAAAGAAGGTAAACAAGGTGAAGGTGGTCAATCTGGTGAAAATGGATCTCAAAATGGCGAAGGACAACAAGGAGGAAAGCAAGGAGAGAATGGCAAAGATGGTAAGGGAAGCAAAGATGGAAAAAACGATGGTGATCGAAATGGTGACGGTGAAGGTGAAAAGAATGATGGCTATGGTGAAGGTGGAAGCGAAGAACAAAACGGTGAGCTGTTTAAAATTTATCAGCAACAACAACAATTAAGACAAGCCTTAGAAGACCGATTTGCTAAGGAAGGAAAAATTGAATCAGCCGGACAATTAATAAAGCAAATGGAGGATATTGAACTCGATTTATTAAACTCTGGATTTACAAATCAGACGCTTCAAAAGATGATGGATCTTCAGCATAATTTATTAAAATTAGAAAATGCGACGTTTATGCAAGGCCAAGATTCTAAACGTAAATCTGAAACAAATACAGAAGACTTTAATTCAACAAACCCAAGTCAAATTCCAACAGCGAAACAATATTTTAATACTACCGAAATTTTAAATCGCCAAGCACTACCTTTGCAAAATCATTTTAAGAAGAAAATTCAAGAGTATTTTAAAAGCACCAATGATTAGTTTTAATTACGAAACCCAGTTTAAATTACAAAATACAGAACAACTTTCTGAATGGATTTCAAACACCATATCAGAAGAAAGCTGTAAAGAAGGAGAGATTAATTATATCTTTTGTAACGATTATTATTTACATAAATTGAATGTAGATTTTCTAGATCACGATACATTGACCGATGTCATTAGTTTTGATTACTCAGTAGGAAAGGAACTACATGGTGATATTTATATCTCTGTAGAGCGCGTAGAAGAAAACGCGTCCGATTTTAAGGTTGCATTTCAAGATGAGATTGCTCGCGTCATCATTCATGGTGTATTGCATTACTGTGGGTATAAAGATAAGACCGATGCAGATGAAAAGGAGATGCGTTCTAAAGAAGATTACTACTTAGCGAAGCGAAAGTAATACACATCAATTCAGTGTATATTTGCAGACTCAAAATTTTAAAATTTAATTGTTCCACGTGGAACAAAAAGGAATTACGATATGTTTAACGAAGTTTATGATGTTATAGTTGTTGGTGGTGGCCATGCTGGAAGTGAAGCGGCAGCTGCTGCGGCAAATATGGAAAGTAAGACCTTACTGATTACCATGAACCTTCAAAACATTGCACAGATGTCTTGTAATCCTGCAATGGGAGGAATAGCGAAAGGACAAATTGTAAGAGAGATTGATGCTTTAGGAGGTTATAGTGGAATTGTTTCAGATACATCTGCCATTCAATTTAAGATGTTGAACAAATCTAAAGGACCTGCCATGTGGAGTCCAAGAGTGCAATCCGATAGAATGCGCTTTGCTGAAGATTGGAGATTGATGTTAGAAGGCACTCCTAATTTGGACTTCTATCAAGAAATGGTTTCTGGCTTAATTGTGGAAAATCATAAAGTGGTTGGTGTAAAAACTTCACTCGGAATTGAAGTAAGAGCAAAGTCAGTGGTCTTAACTAATGGTACTTTTTTGAATGGATTAATTCATATTGGTGATAAGAATTTTGGGGGTGGTAGAGCAGGTGAAAGAGCCGCAACAGGAATTACAGAACAGCTCGTTAATTTAGGTTTTGAATCTGGTAGAATGAAAACCGGAACTCCTCCGAGAGTTGATGGCCGTTCGTTAGATTTCTCTAAAATGGTGGAGCAGCCAGGAGATGAACATCCTGAAAAGTTTTCTTATTTAGACACTACGCAACCGTTAAAGGAGCAGCGTTCTTGTCATATGACGCACACTAGTGAATTGGTTCACGATTTACTTCGTGAAGGCTTTGATCGTTCGCCAATGTTTAATGGTAGAATTCAAAGTGTGGGACCACGTTATTGTCCGTCGATTGAAGATAAGATAAATCGTTTCGCGGATAAGAATAGTCATCAATTATTTGTTGAGCCAGAAGGTTGGAAAACCTGCGAATATTATATTAATGGGTTCTCTACATCTTTGCCAGAAGATGTTCAATTTAAAGCCTTGCGTTCTGTCGTGGGATTTGAAAATGTAAAATTCTTTAGACCTGGATATGCAATCGAATATGATTATTTTCCACCAACACAATTAAAGCATACTTTAGAAACAAAGTTAGTTGAAGGTTTATATTTTGCTGGACAAATAAATGGAACAACAGGATATGAAGAAGCCGCTTCTCAAGGTTTAATGGCGGGTATAAATGCGAGTCTAAAAGTGCAAGAAAAAGATGCTTTTACTTTACAACGTGATGAGGCTTATATCGGAGTTTTAATAGATGATTTAATTACAAAAGGGACTGAAGAGCCGTATAGAATGTTTACGTCACGAGCGGAATATAGAACCTTATTACGACAAGATAATGCTGATTTTAGATTAACACCAAAAGGGTATAATTTAGGTTTAGCTTCTGAAAAACGTTTAAAACGTATGGAAGAAAAGCAATCTAAATCGGATGCTTTTGTACAGTTTTTTAGAGAGACAAGTGTAACTCCTGATGAAGCAAATCCGATTTTAGAATCAAAAAATTCGGCGCCTGTTAAGCAACAAGACAAGATGTTTAAATTGTATGCAAGACCGAATATTACTATCGATGATGTTAGGCAGTTTGAATCAGTTGAACAGTATATACAAGCAAATAATTTAGATACTGAAGTTATAGAGCAAACTGAAATTCAAGTAAAGTATGCTGGTTATATTGAGAAGGAAAAGAACAATGCTGACAAACTAAATAGACTAGAGAATTTAAAAATTCCTGCTGGTTTTGATTATTCAAAATTGAAATCTATGAGTATTGAAGCAAGACAAAAACTAACCAAGATTCAGCCTGTAACCATCTCTCAAGCATCTCGAATTAGTGGAGTGAACCCTAATGATATTTCTGTGTTGTTGGTTTACTTAGGACGCTAATTCCTGCAGAAGCAGGAATCTCATTATTGAGTATTATAATGTTCCACGTGAAACAATTGAAGAATGTAAATCTATTTTGATGGTAATATTAGATCTAAAAAACTCTAAAATCTAGTTAGAATAATTGCAGTAGATTTCATAAAACGAAGTCTAATCTGATTTCTGTTTATGTTACAAACGTTCTTTATAAATTTTGATTTTATGCATCATAGGGTAGAAGTAAAAAAAAGATAATAAAGTGTTTGCTTCTTGTAAATCTGAATCATGGTTTTGTAAGGATGAAAAACATAGTTTTTAAATTTTAAAGAGGAATACTATTTTGTACAATCCGTAAAGTATTTTAGTATTCAGTAAAACAAATAGACGAAATAGACGTCTTTAAAGTCTATAATTAAGTAGCTATAAAGGTGACATTTTAGTTTTGATTTAAAATCGAATTATAAAACGGATGATTCCAAATTAGATTTCAGTATTTATAATTATGTCGTTTGATCGATATAAAATGTCTGAATCGAAATCAGATGGATTAGGGTTTGATTTCATAATTCTGTTGGTGTAATTTAGAATCAATAATCAGTTAAAAATTCTCAGTTTTTTTTGTTTAAATAAGACTAAAATTTCATTTGTTAAACAAATAGAAGTGAATTTATATAATTAATATTGTAATTCATTTTAAAAGTAGAAGTGTAATTGTGTCAAAAAATAACCAAACATATTTAAGCTTAAAAGATCATTCTGTTTCTAAAGAAGAATTCCAATTAGTGCATAATAAGGAACTCGATATGTTAGAAACATATCCACAACCTGAAGGTGAAAAACTTTCGGAATATTACCAAAGTGAAGACTACATTTCGCACACAGATACGAAGCGAAATTTACTAGAATTCGCCTACCACAAAGTGAGAGAAATTTCTTTAAAAAGAAAATTGAAATTAATAAACTCTTTTCAGTCTGAATCTAAAACACTTTTAGATATTGGATGCGGGACTGGGGATTTTTTAGAAACCGCTTTAAAAGATCATTGGGAAATTACAGGAATTGAACCTAACGAAAGTGCACGACAAATTGCGAATTCAAAAACAAATAATTCTGTTTTTGAAACAGAGGAATTAAAAAAATTAAAACCTCACAGTTTTGATGTTATTACACTTTGGCATGTGTTAGAGCATTTGCCAGATTTAGAAATGCACACAGCTTTATTTAAATCACTTTTAAAACCAAATGGCACTTTAGTAATTGCAGTTCCTAATTATAAAAGTTACGATGCTGAGTATTACAAAAACTTTTGGGCAGCTTATGATGTACCAAGGCACCTTTGGCATTTTTCTAAAACTTCAATTTCAGAATTATTCAAAGAAAAAAATATTAGGTTGGTTAAAACCTTACCAATGAAATTTGATGCGTATTATGTCTGCCTACTTTCAGAAAAATATAAATCTGGATTTATGAATGCGGTGAAAGCATTTTTGGTTGGATGGCAATCTAATCGTAAAGCAAAACGTACTGGTGAATACTCTTCGCATATTTATGTCTTACAGAACGACAATTCTTAATATAAGTAACTCTGTTCTGTTATTAGTGTATGTAATAAGTTAGAGGAATGGAAAATTTCAAAAAGCTCTTAAAACGCTTTATTTCGCTTCGTTTTGAATTGATTTTAGAAATTGTAAATCTAAATATTAATAGAAATTATCAATAGTTAAATAATTTCCTAAATCACAACCTAACTTTTATACATTTGCAAAAATTTAATTGAACCAAAAACTCGAAACGTTTTTTAAAAACATTCACAACTATTTAAACAATATTAAACATGAAAAAAATAATTTTAAGTTTAGCAGTTTTGATTTCTGCTGCGTCTTGCCAAGAGCAACAAAAAATTGCATTTATAGATAATGGAGAGATTATTAATGCTTATCAAATGAAAATTGATGTTGAGGATAAGTTCAAAGCTCAGGATGAAAGTTTTGCGAAACAAAGAGATAGTATCGCGAGAGTTTATCAAATGGAGATGCAATCAATACAACAACGTATAAGTCAATTATCGCCACAAAAACAACAAGAAGAATCTCAAGCCTTTTCTCAAAAGTGGCAACCAGTTCAGCAACAGATGCAAATACAAGAACAACAAATGGATCAAATGTTTAGAACAGAGATGGATTCTGTTCTTTCAAAATTCAACAAATTTGTAGAAGATTATGGTAAAAAGAATGGTTACACATTTATTCTAGGAAAAAACCAAGCTGGTAGTGTGGTTTATGGAATCGAGACTAAGGATATTACAGATGTGATAACAACAGAGATTAATGCAGCTTACGGTAAAAAGGATTCTAAAGTAGAAGACGATTCAGCTGAAGCAACTACAGAGAAATAATAACAAATAGTAATTTGTTTTAAAAAGCCAAGCCTAAGAAGCTTGGCTTTTTTTATGCAGTAAACGCGTTAGTTTAATGGATAAGTCTGTAAGAATAATCTTAGAGTTTCCATTTCGTTCAATATGATAAATAGCATCCTGTAATTCATCTGAAATTTCTAAAATATTAGAATCATGAACAAAAGGAGCAAACTTTTCGAGTTTAAAATCATCAGACTTTGGTTCTAAATAAACCAATTCATCTGCTTTATAATTGAGTAATAAGGCTTGTCTAAAATAGCTTAAGCAGAAATCAAGAAATTTCTTTTGTGTTTCACGTCCGGTTTTGGCAATCTCTTCCGACCAAGAAATCAAATCGTGAATAGCTGCTTTATTTCCTCTAGCTTTAAATGCAGAGCGGATCCAGAAGACAAACCATTTTTCAAACTGAATGTCTTCACTATCGTGATAGATAAGATCACATGCTTTATTATAATTACCATTAGATTGGTGTGCTATTTTTGTAGCAACTGATTCTTCAATATGATAGTTTTTCACTAAAGCTTCAGAAATAGCTTCTTCTGCTAGTGGCGGAAAGTGTAATATTTGACAACGTGATCTAATTGTACTAATAATTTGTTCTTCCTCTTCAGCGATAAGAATAAATATGGTGTCTTTTGGTGGCTCTTCAATTAGTTTTAAAAGCTTGTTGGCACTAGCTGTATTCATTTTTTCTGCCATCCATATGAGCATCACTTTGTGCCCGCCTTCATATGATTTTAAGGTCAGTGCCTTTACAATCTCTAAAGCTTCCTCAACACCAATTTGACCTTGTTTATTATCTACACCTAAAAGCTTATACCAATCAAAAAGGTTTCCATAAGGTTGCTGATCTAAAAGTTGTCTCCATTCTTCGAGATAATATTTAGAAACAGGTTTACTTTTTACTTTATCGCTTGTTGTAACAGGGAATGCAAAGTGCAAATCGGGATGCGAAAAATTCTTAAATTTTATATTACAGGATTCTTTTCCACCTGTATTTTCACCATTTACATTGCTACACAATATATATTGTGCATAAGCTAACGCCATTGGGAGTGTGCCAGAACCTTCCGGACCCACAAAAAGTTGTGCATGGGCAATTCTGCCAGCATCAACACTTGTAGTAAGATGATTCTTTATATGTTTTTGACCTAAAACCTTAGAAAATTGCATAAAGCAAAACTATATAAAAAATTTCTGTTTCTAATCTTTATATTTGTGTTTCAAAACCCAAAAATATGAAGACACTAAACGATTTCAACTTTCAAGATAAAAGAGCATTAATACGCGTCGATTTTAACGTACCATTAAATGATGATTTTCAGGTTACCGATGCTACAAGAATTGTATCAGCAAAACCAACAATTATTAAGATTTTAGAAGATGGAGGAAGTTGCGTATTAATGTCGCATTTAGGTCGTCCAAAAGGTGTGCAAGATGAATATTCATTAAAACACATTGTAAATAAAATTGAAGACATTTTAGGAGTAGAGGTAAAATTTGCAAATGATTGTGTAGGTGCAGAGGCTGAAGAAATGGCAAATGCATTGGAGCCAGGTGAAATTCTATTACTCGAAAATCTACGTTTTCACGAAGAAGAAAAGCAAGGAGACAGGCATTTCGCAGAGCAATTATCAAAATTAGGTGATATTTATGTGAATGACGCCTTTGGAACAGCACATAGAGCGCATGCTTCTACAACGATAGTTGCAGAGTTTTTTCCTAATGCAAAATGCTTTGGCTTGTTGTTAGCGAAAGAGATTGAGAGTATTAAAAAAGTCATGGAAGATGGTGAAAAACCAGTGTTAGCAGTTTTAGGTGGAGCAAAAGTATCTTCTAAAATTACAGTGATAGAAAACATTTTAGATAAGGTAGATCACTTAATAATTGGAGGTGGTATGACTTTCACCTTCATTAAAGCACAAGGCGGTAAAATCGGTGATTCTATCTGCGAAGATGATAAGATGGAACTGGCTTTAGAAATTTTAAAGCAAGCGGAAACTAAAGGTGTAAAAATTCATTTACCAGTAGATGTTGTTGCGGCAGATGATTTTAGCAACACAGCAAATACGCAAATTTGTGATGTTAATGCAATTCCTGATGGATGGCAAGGTTTAGATGCTGGTCCAAAATCGAGAGAAAATTTTGATGCTGTTGTTAACCAATGTAAAACCATACTTTGGAACGGCCCATTGGGTGTTTTTGAATTAGAAACTTTTTCTAAAGGAACTATCGCACTTGGTGATTCTATTGCAAATGCGACTAAAAATGGAGCCTTTTCTTTAGTAGGAGGTGGTGATTCTGTTGCTGCAGTAAAACAATTTGGTTTTGAACACAAAGTAAGCTACGTAAGTACAGGTGGTGGAGCAATGTTAGAAAGTTTAGAAGGTAAGACTTTACCTGGTATTGCTGCAATTTTAAATTAAAGACAGCTCAGTTTATGAAATTAAATAATAGTCTATTACTTGTGGTGGCCTTTATGGTTATGGCCTGTTCGTCTAATGATGATTCATCTGCAAACAACCAGTCAGATGCAAGGTATAAAGTATTATTTAGTGATGATGGTGATATTGTATTTATTGGAGATCAAACAAACGAAGTTGTAAAGTAAAGCGATTCACAAAATAGTATTTTATCCATATTAGGCTATTATAACAAAAAGAGCACTAATGAAATGTTCTTTTTAACTCGAAATGATTTTTCTAATAATGTTGTTCTGAATAGAATTAATTTATCGGAAATATTCAATTCTGATGAGTATTATTTTACTCCACAAGAAACGATAATTGAGTTTGATGAAAACGAGCAACTTATGAGTAAAGTCTATTTTGAATCTGAAAACAGGTTTCATGCTATATTCGGACTCAATAATTACCATGCTGTTTTAAAAACATTTGAAAATGGTACTGAAGTATTAGAACGAAACATTACGACTGATTTCGGAATGGATCGCTATGGTATAGAAGCTAATAGTTTTTTTAGTGGTACAAATACATTGATGTTGATGGAGAGTGTATTTAACTCGTCTTTAAAACGTGTTAAATTGATAGATATAAACTCCTTTTCACTCATAAGTGAACATACAAATATCAGTTTCAACTTTTTTAAAGGATTTGGTAATTCTGAAGGGCAATATTTAATAGGAAGAAAAGAATATAATTTTGAAACTCATGAATATTTAACAGATATTCAGGGTAATATTATTTATGATATTACCGATGGGTATTCATTTTTAGGACGTTCCTCCATTGGATATGATGAAGATGAAGATGCCTTTGAATTTTTTGATAGAGGAGACGGCCGTAATGAAACAGGGGTAATAAATATTACAAATGGCGACCTAACAAAAAGAAGTATTGCTGGGGAGCCAAACTTTAGAAATTCTCCAATTTTTTATTATGTTCCTAATTAGGTAATAAACGGATTGCTTTTGCGCGTATCAAGGTATTACGTTGCGCATTATTGGAAATTACAGCTATTGTAAGGTAGCTAGCAAAAAAATACTATTTTTAGCGATATAACGTTGTATTACCTGCAACGTGATATCGATTATTAATTGACTTAGGAAAAGAAGTGTTTATTTCTTTTATAAAAATCATTTCAATTGGTAAAAAGTTGACTTAATCAATTTTTGTAAACTATGACATTAAAAAGATTTTTATTGACTTGTATGTACTTGTCTGTTTGTATTGGGTTTTCTCAAACTCAAACGGATAGTATTTCAAAAAAGTCATCTGAAGTTGTTTCAAGCAAAGGTTCGGTTATTGATGGTAAACTATTCAAGCCTGGTGAGAAAATACAGCCTATTATAGATACCACTGGGGTTAAAAACCTTAAGGATTTACCCGAAGCCGCTGAACTCGATAAAAAGTGGTTAGAGGAATTGTATAGTAATTCACTTTTTGATACGATTTATAAATCGGTAACAGAGATGGATTATAAACCTGTAGACTATCCTGAGCTTCCAACAGATACGTTAAAAGCAAGACTAGCAAGACTAAATGCTAGAACGCCATTTAATGTAGAATATAATGCCTCTTTAGAAAGTGTTATTAAAAGTTACCTTAAACATAGACGTAGTTCTTTAGAGCGCTTAATGGGATTAAGTCACTTTTATTTCCCAATGTTTGAGCAAGAATTTGACAGTCAAAATATTCCGTTAGAGATGAAATATTTGGCGATTGTAGAATCGGCATTAAAACCGAGAGCGCGTTCTCGTGTTGGTGCAACAGGTATCTGGCAATTTATGTACGGAACCGGAAAAGAGCATGATTTAAATGTGAGCAGTTACGTAGATGATCGTAGTGATCCTATAAAATCTACTAAAGCAGCTGCCGAATATTTAAATAGAGTATATCGTATTTTTAATGATTGGGATTTGGCATTAGCAGCTTATAATTCTGGACCAGGTAATGTAAATAAAGCGATTAGACGATCTGGCGGTTCTAAAAACTATTGGAATATTCGTCATAACTTACCAAGAGAAACGGCTGGTTACGTGCCTGCATTTTTAGCGACGATGTACATTTTTGAATATGCAGAAGAACATGGCTTTAAGCCAGAACGACCACCTTTTCAGCTTGTGCAAACGGATACGGTTCATGTAAAACAAATGATTTCTTTAAACCATGTGTCTGAGGCAACAGGTATAAAAATAGAAGAATTACAGTTTTTAAACCCTGCGTATAAACTCGATATTATTCCGAAGGTCGAAGGTAAAACTTATACGTTACGATTGCCACGAGAAGCTATTGGTACTTTTGTAACGCATGAAGATAGAATTTACGAATTTGCTAATACCGAATTTAATAAGCGCGAAAAGCCATTACCTCAGGTTGTTAGTGATGACACAAAAATTAGGTATCGTGTTCAAAGTGGAGATTATCTTGGGAAAATAGCAAGGAAGTATGGGGTTAGAGTAAGTCAGCTAAAACAATGGAATAATCTAAGGAGTAATAACCTGGATATAGGTCAGCGACTAACCATTTACCCTAAAAATCATGGTGGTTCAAGTACTTCAACATCTACTAAAAAAGTATTGAATGCCGCAGGAAAACAAACCTATAAAGTTAAGTCTGGAGATTCACTTTGGACTATTTCTCAAAAGTTTTCTGGAGTTTCTGTTCAAAATATTAAAGATTGGAACGATATTAGTAGTAATAAACTCAAAATAGGAATGACGCTAATTGTGTCTAAATAGTAAATCAACAAAAATTATAAACTTATGAAAGCGCTTTACACTGTATTATTTTGTGTGTTGTTATTAGCATGTGGAGATAAAAAAGAAGACGATAAAACTATTTATTTACCAGCTTCAAACGGAAATTTGAATACAATTTCTATTGTAGCAGATAATATTGTTTGGGAAGGTGAAGTTGGAGAAAGGGTTCGAGATATTTTTGCTGCTCCCTTAAATGGCTTACCAACAGAAGAACCAATATTTAATATGCGACAAATTCCAACTCAGGTGTTTGATGGTTTTGCTGCACGAAGTAGAATTGTACTTAAAATTGAAAAAGGGAATATTGAAGCGACTACTAAAATTGTAAATGACGCTTTTGCTAAACCGCAAACAGTAGCTGTAGTTGGAGGTAAAACCGACAAAGAGATTATTGCGCAATTAGAAGAAAATAAAGCTAAAATCATTGATGCTTTTACTAAAGAAGAAGTAAAGGAAAAGCAAAGACGTATCAATTTATCATTGTTAAATGATAAGGAAATGGAAAATAAATTAGGCATTACTATTAATATTCCTTCGGTGTATAGAATCAGTAAAGCTGGTGATGATTTTTTCTGGGTACGTAAAAACCTTTCAAATACAAAAACGATGGAACTTATGTTTTATGAAGTGCCATTTGAAACTATTTCTATAGGAGATAGTACGATTGTAGATATTGTTAAGATGCGAGATGAGATTACCAAATCTAAAATTCCAGGTGAAGATGGTATTTATATGGCCGTTGAAGACGCTTATGCTCCATCAATGTTTAAAACCATAATAGATAATAAACCAGCTTACGAAGTAAGAGGTATGTGGGTAATGAAAGGCTTCACTATGGCAGGACCATTTATTACGTATGCTATAGAAGATAAAATAAATAACCGTTACTTAATTGCTGATGGTTATGTTTATGCACCGTCCTTAGAGAAACGAGACTATATTTTTGAATTAGAATCGATTATTAAATCGATAACTATCAATTAATTTACGGTAGTAATAAACTAAAAGAGGTCATCTAAAATTATGTTTTTAGATGACCTCTTTTTATTTTCAACAGATCCAAATCTATTGATTCTGCGTTATTTATTTTCTTTATTCTCGGCAGATTCGTCTTTACTAGCGTCTTTAAATTCTTTAATTCCGCTTCCTAATCCCTTCATTAATTCAGGAATCTTTTTACCACCAAACAATAAAAGAATTGCAAGACCTATGATAACCCACTGCCATGGACCAACGAATAGAGGTATAATGCTTAAACTCATAATTTTTTAATTTAGACAGCAAAGTTAAGTAATTATAGTTTAATAATAACGTTGTTGTGGCAACTTTAAGACTTTATCATAAGAGTATTTGAGTATTTTAACTAATTTTGTTTCGATGGCAAAAAAGAAAAAATCAGAAAAGAAATTCACTAAAAAGTTACTGCATAAGTATCGTTTGGTTATACTCAACGAAGACACTTTTGAAGAGCGTTTTGCTATTAAGTTAACCCGATTAAACGTTTTTATATTATCATCGCTTTCTGCAATTTCATTGGTGTTCTTTACCGTGTTATTGATTGCATTTACGCCATTAAGAGAATATATTCCAGGGTATTCTTCAGCAAAATTAAAAAAGAAGGCAACCATGTTGAATTACAAAACGGATTCATTGGTTCAAGAATTAGAATTAAATAAACGCTATTATGCATCAATTAGAAAAGTACTTACAGGAGATGTCGCTACCTTAGATTTTAATAGAGATTCTGTTATTGAAGCAGCTAAAAATGATTTAGATATTTTACAAGTTCCTACTAATAAAGAAGATTCACTTTTAAGAGAAAAAGTAGCTAAGGAAGATAAGTACAACTTGTTTGAGGTTTCTGGAGACCAATCGAGTTATATTTTATTTCCACCCGTAAATGGTACTATTTCTGAAGGTTATAATTTAGAAGAAAAACATTATGCTGTAGATGTTGTTGTACCAGTTAATACTCCTGTAAAAGCGACTTCAAATGGCACTGTGATTTTTGCAGAATGGACTGTAGAAACAGGTTATGTAGTCATTATAGAACACAATAGAGAATTGATTTCTGTTTATAAACATAATTCAGCAATCACCAAATCTCAAGGAGATGTTGTAAAGTCTGGTGAAGTCATAGCGATGTCTGGTAATGCAGGCGAACTAACCACTGGGCCTCACCTTCATTTTGAATTATGGAGTAAAGGATACGCTATAGATCCAACTAATTTTATCAATTTCGAATAATGCCTTCATTTAAAGCTGTACTTTCTAAGCCATTTGCTAAATATGTGGCAAAACGTATTAAAAAATGGTCTTCTAGACCTGTTGAAACCCAACAAAAAGTTTTCGAAAATTTAATTTCTGAAGCTAAGCACACCGCTTTTGGAAAAGACCACAATTTTGCTGGAATAACGAGTTATAAAGAGTTTCAAAATAATGTTCCCATAAGAGATTATGAAGATTTAAAACCTTATGTAGAACGTGTTGTTGCTGGTGAAGAAGATATCCTTTGGAAAGGTAAACCTATCTATTTTGCGAAGACTTCTGGGACAACCTCTGGAGCAAAATACATTCCAATAACAAAGGAAAGTATGCCAACGCATGTTGAAGCGGCTAGAAATGCGATTCTGATGTATATCCATGAAACAGGAAATGCAAAATTTGTAGATGGTAAAATGATTTTTCTACAAGGCAGTCCAATTTTAGAAGAAAAGAATGGTATAAAGCTCGGTAGACTTTCAGGAATTGTAGCGCATTACGTCCCTAAATATCTTCAAAAAAATAGATTACCTAGCTTAGAAACTAACTGTATTGATGATTGGGAAACTAAGGTTGAAGCCATTGTAGATGAAACTATAAATGAAGATATGAGCATCATTTCTGGGATTCCATCTTGGGTGCAAATGTATTTTGAAAAACTGATTGAAAAGTCGGGTAAGAACGTTGGTGATCTCTTTAAAAACTTCAATCTATTTATTTTTGGAGGGGTTAACTATGAACCATACAGAGCTAAATTCGAGAATTTAATAGGACGAAAAGTAGCTAGTATAGAACTATATCCTGCGAGTGAAGGTTTTTTTGCATTTCAAGATAAACAGAATGAAAAAGGCATGTTGCTTCAGCTAAATTCAGGTATATTTTATGAGTTTGTAGAGGCAGAACATTTCTTTGAGGAGAATCCAACACGTCTAACAATTGCAGATGTTAAGTTAAGCGTAAATTATGTAATGATTATTTCTTCAACAGCAGGGCTTTGGGCATACAATATTGGAGACACTGTAGAGTTTACATCACTAAAACCATATAGAGTGATTGTAAGTGGAAGAATAAAACATTTTATTTCTGCTTTTGGTGAGCATGTTATTGGGAAAGAAGTAGAGCAAGCTTTAAAGGAAGCAACTGAAGACACTTCGATTTCAGTGAATGAATTTACGGTTGCACCTCAAATAAGTCCAGAGGAAGGCTTACCGTATCACGAATGGTTAATTGAGTTTGAAAATGAACCAGAGAATGAGCCGCAATTAATTGAAGCCTTAGAGCAATCCTTACAGCAACAAAATAGTTATTATTTGGATTTGATTAAAGGGAAAGTTCTTAGACCATTAAAAATTACAAAAATTAAAAAAGACGGATTTCAAACGTATATGAAATCAATTGGAAAATTAGGCGGTCAAAATAAGATTCCAAGACTCGCTAATGATAGAAAAATTGCAGATAGTATGCATCAACTTAAATTAATCAAATAAGCCTATATTTGTAGGTCAAATTAAGATTATGATTACAAATAAAAAGAAACAAGGAAGAACTAGAGCTCAAGAGAGTTCTAGTGCTATAGAACGCATGTATATTACGATGAGACACCTGTTTAATCGTGGGTTTTATAAACCCATGGGAGTTTCTGGTGAAACATTACGTGAAGCATTATTGTTATTACGACCAGAAATCTATGGTTCTATTGGAGAAGAAAAAGCAGAATTAGAAGGTTTACTTTATGTGGTAGATCGTTTACCACAAGGAATAGAGGAATGTACATTTATTAACCTAACAAGTGATGAAGGTTATGGAAATTCGCACTTTAAAGCTATAATTCCACCAAAACGAAGACGTAATTGCTATCGTATAGATGATGAGCAAATGAATATTGAAATCACAAGAGGTCGCTCTGAGATTTACGATATATTAACGCACCTTACCTTTCTGTTTGTAGAGTCTCATAAAATCAGTAAACGTGTTATCATTGATGAAGATGGTTCAACGGTTAGAGATTGGCAAAAATTAGAGAATGCTGTGCTTTCTACAAAGAAACTTACGCAGAAAGAACGTGAAATAGCGATTACGCATACGGCTAATATTCTAGGAAGAACATTTAATGAACTTACTGAGGCGTATCCAAAATTTGCTACCGAAAGTCAGCCAGAACGTTTACTACACATTGTGTATTGGTTAGGTAAACTTGCCATAGAAGAAACCATTAATAATTCAAAACGTACTATAACCTTTAGTCCTGTTTTAAGAGAACGCCTAGGGCATCATATCCATGGTGAAATATGGGCAGATACCATAAAGGCTGAGTTGCATAAAAATGGCCTATTAGAACGACCAATCCATATCATTAGTGCCAATATGCATAGTGTTATGAATTCTTTATTTGCTAAAGGTGCGCTTAAAGGTGCAGATGCTAAAAAAGATATTTTTCAAACGTACGAGACCTTAAGTAATTCTAAAAATTCGGATCTACGCAATAAAGTTGAAAAACTAGCGTTGCAAAATGGAATGATTCAAATAAATGATACCTCTGGAACGAATATAGATATTCAGATTTTTGATACGGCTAAAATCGATTTTTCTAAAACTGAGTTTAACTATCTAGAGGAAGCTAAAGAAGATAAAGCTGTTATTTTTGTAATGGATTATGCCTTTGGAGAACAAGCCTATGAAACTTTAGATGAGTTTTTGAAACCAATACATGTCGATGGAAAAGACATTCATCTAGATGTAAAATCTATTTCAATTATGGGAAAAGCAGGCATCTTAGAAGGTGGTAAAGGAGATGTTATGATTCCGACAGCACATATTTTTGAAGGCACAGCAGATAACTATCCTTTTAAAAATGAATTAAGTAAAAAGGATTTGCTAGACTGTGGTGTTTCTGTTTTTGAAGGTACAATGGTGACAGTTTTAGGTACATCGCTTCAGAATAAAGAGATTTTAAAATTCTTTAAAAAATCAACATGGAATGTCATTGGTTTAGAGATGGAAGGAGCGCATTATCAAAAAGCCATTCAAGCAGCATCTAGAGTTAGAGGCAGTATAAACGAAGATGTTAAAGTAAGATATGCTTATTATGCGAGTGATAACCCTTTAGAAACAGGAGGTACTTTAGCTTCTGGTGGTTTAGGAACTTCTGGTGTCAAGCCAACATACGTAATTACAAAAAAAATACTAGAACAAATATTTAATTCATAACACATGAGTGAGAAATTATCACAGCAACCCGATAATGAAGAGGTTGATTTAGGGCAGTTATTTAATGCAATTGGAAAGCTATTTGAAAAGTTCTTTTCTTTTATTGGGAGAATTTTTAAGGGCATTTTTTCTGCAATAATTTATGTGCTAAAACCTTTAGTGGAGTATTTTAAACTTCTTGCTGCTGTACTTGTAATTACGTTTATAGTTGGTTACATTTATGAGAAGACAGTTGAACCAGTTTATTTTTCTAAAATGGTGGTTAAGCCTCACTTTGATTCTAAATATCAATTGTCTAGTCATATTGATTACTTTAATTCACTAATAGGTTCTGGTAATGTTACGGAGTTGTCCAATATTTTTGAAATAGACACATTAGAAGCTAAAGAATTGGTGGGTTTTGAATTGGAGGCTGGCCCAGAGAGCCAAAATGACTTATTTGTTGAGTATAATGGATATGTAAAATCAATAGACACCTCATTGGTTGATGAGTTGAGTTATGTTGAATATTTAAAAAATAGAGATCTTTTATCAGGTGACTTATTTGCTATTAAGGCTAAATCATTTAAAATCGATATCTTCCCAAAGTTACATGAAGGGTTTAGAAAAACATTTGAGAATGATTTTTCGAAACATCAAAAAAAGATAAGAGATACAACGGCATATATCCAAAGATTATCATATACAACAGAATTATCCCGCTTAGATAGTATTCAGAAAACGTATTTAGAAGTTCTCAAAAATCAATCTCAAAATAATAAATTATCTCTAGGTATAAGTGGAGCATTACCACTTCAGGAGGAGAAAACAGCAACCAAAGAGTATGAGTTATTTTTAAAAGAGCAAGAGATCAGGAGGTCATTAAATTATTTAAATCAAGCTGTAGCGGAAGAAAATACTTATTTTGATGTATTGTCTTCATTTGGTAAGGTTGGTAGTTTGAGTCATGGTTGGGGCCAACGTTACTCACTTATATTTCCTGTTTTAGTGTTAGTCCTATTTCTATTAAGTTTCTTTATTGTAAAAGTTTTTAATTTTATTAAAAATTATGAGTAAGAATGTTTTAATAACTGGTGGAGCAGGTTTTATAGGTTCAAATTTTATAGTCTATTTTTTAGAACATTATAAGAATATTAAAGTTGTTAATTTAGATAAGCTCACTTATGCAGGTGAGCTTTCTAATTTAAAAGAACTTGAGGACAATTATAATTACACATTTATTAAAGGAGATATTTGTGATACAGAACTTATAAATGAGCTTTTTAGCACTTATGATTTTTCTAGCGTCATTCATTTTGCTGCAGAATCTCATGTAGACAACTCTATTAAGCATCCAGATGCTTTTATTAATACTAATGTTTATGGTACATTTAATTTACTAAATGTAGCTAAAAACCATTGGATGGATGCGCCTTTTTCATTTAAAGACAGCTGTGAAACTAATAGATTTCATCATATTTCAACGGATGAAGTTTATGGTACTTTAGGATCTACAGGTTTGTTTACAGAACAAACGCCTTATGCTCCTAATAGTCCATATAGCGCCTCAAAGGCATCCTCAGATTTTATTGTTCGAAGTTATTTTCACACGTATGGAATGAATGTCGTTACGACTAATTGCAGTAATAATTACGGGCCAAAACAGCACGATGAAAAACTAATTCCAACTATAATCAGAAAGGCTTTAAATAATGAGCCTATTCCAATTTATGGAGATGGAAAGAATATTAGAGATTGGCTATATGTTGAAGACCACTGTAAAGGTATCAACTTAGCTTTTCAAAACGGAAAAGCAGGTGAAACCTATAATATAGGGGGCAAAAACGAACGTGATAATTTATATATAGCACATAAAATTTGTAATATTTTAGATGAATTAGAACCAAAAGACAAACCATACTCAGAACAAATAGCGTTTGTTAAGGATAGGCCTGGTCATGATTTTAGATATGCTATTGATGCCTCTAAAATTGAAAGTGAATTAGGATGGATTGCAGACGAAAACTTTGAGTCAGGTATCGTTAAAACCATAAAATGGTATATTAAAAAATATAAAATGCAATAGGGTTAATGTTGTTTTTTGAAAACGAAGTAACACCATATTGGAAAAGATTTAGTAAATGAAAGGAATCGTTTTAGCAGGAGGGTCTGGTACAAGATTACACCCATTAACTTTGGCCGTGAGTAAGCAGTTAATGCCTATTTACGATAAACCCATGATATATTATCCTATTTCTACATTGATGTGGTCTGGCATAAAGGATATTTTAATTATTTCTACACCTCAAGATTTACCACTATTTAAAAAACTTTTAGGAGATGGAAAATCATATGGTTGCAACTTTCAATACGCCGTACAAGAATCGCCAAACGGACTCGCAGAAGCTTTTATCATTGGTGAAGATTTTATTGGAGAGGATAAGGTTGCACTGATTCTTGGTGACAATATTTTTTATGGTACAGGATTAGCAGATTTGTTGCAGCAAAATAATGATCCAAACGGAGGTATAATTTATGCTTATCATGTTCACGATCCTGAACGCTATGGAGTTGTAGAATTTGATGAAAACGATATAGCGGTTTCTATTGAAGAGAAGCCTAAAAAACCGAAATCAAATTATGCTGTTCCTGGTATTTATTTTTACGATAATTCAGTTGTAGAAATTGCTAAAAATATTAAGCCGAGTAAACGTGGAGAGTTAGAGATAACAGACGTTAATAAAATGTACTTAAGTCAAGGAAAGTTAAAAGTTAGTGTGTTAGATAAAGGTACAGCCTGGTTAGATACAGGTACTTTTAAATCTTTAATGCAAGCCTCACAATTTGTACAAGTTATAGAAGAGCGCCAAGGATTAAAAATAGGATCTATAGAAGAAGCTGCATATCGAATGAGCTATATTGATAAGAAACAATTTATAAAAGTGGTTAAACCATTAACAAAAAGTGGTTATGGAAAGCACTTATTAGGTTTAGTATCCGAATAGTATGACTGTAAAAGAGACCAAGCTAAAGGGGTGTTTTGTAATAGAGCCTCAAGTTTTTAAGGATAAACGTGGATACTTTGTAGAAAACTACAATCAAAAAGCGTTTAATAAAGCATTGGGTATAGATGTTGAATTTGTTCAAGATAATGAATCTCAATCCTCTAAAGGAGTTTTAAGGGGCTTGCACTATCAATTAGGTCAGTACGCACAAGCAAAATTAGTTAGAGTAATTAAAGGTAAGGTTTTGGATGTTGTTGTCGATTTAAGATCAAATTCTACCACTTTTGGTGAGCACTTTACCATTGAACTTTCAGAACAAAATAAAACTCAATTATTTGTGCCTAGAGGTTTTGGACATGGTTTTCTTGTATTAGAAGATGAAACTATATTTAGTTATAAGTGTGATAATTTTTATAATAAGGAAGCAGAAGCAGGGATATTATACAACGATGAAAATTTAGCTATAGATTGGAAGTTTTTAGAGGAAGATTTGATTATTTCGGATAAGGATTTACTCTTACCAACTTTTAAGAATGCAAGGTTATGAAAAAAGTAATTGTACTTGGGGCTAATGGCCAATTAGGTAAAACAATTAAAGACTACAGTCCCTCAGAAGTTATTAAATTTCATTTTTTTTCACGCAATGATTTAGATATTGTGAATAAAAACAGTTTAAAGGCTATTTTTAAAGATTCGGGTTTTAAATATTGTATCAATTGCGCTGCATATACCGATGTAGAAGGTGCAGAAACTAATACAGAAGACGCTTTTTTAATTAATGCAGAAGGGGCAAAGAATATAGCTGAAGTTTGTAATACGTATCACGTAAAACTCATACATATCTCAACGGATTATGTGTTTGATGGAAAAAAAAACAAACCCTATACTGTTACTGATCAGACAAATCCTATTAATCAATACGGAAAATCAAAGTTGCAAGGCGAACTTTTTATTCAAGAACAATTAAAACCTCATTACATAATTAGAACATCTTGGTTATATTCTTTACACGGTAAAAACTTCTTAAAAACTATTATTAATAAAATTGAAGACGATGCTTCGTTAAATATTACAACAGAACAAGAGGGTACTCCTACGAGTTGTATAGATTTGGCAGACTTTATAATTCATTTGATTGATAAGGATTCAATTCCTTACGGGATTTACAATTTTTCAGCAAATGGAAATACCACTTGGTATGGGTTTGCTAAAGAGGTTGCTAAAAATTATAATTCGAAAAAAACAGATAGTATAAAACCTTCAGGAGTGTTTAAGACGCTAGCCAAGCGTCCTAAGTATAGTGTTTTTGACCTTAGTAAAACAGAGCGTATCTATAAGGAAATCAATACTTGGCAAAAAAGTGTTGAAAATATAGTTAAAGCCTATAAGGGGTGAATATTTAAAATAAGTATTTGTCATTACTTCAATCGTTTGGGGAATTAAAAACCTGTAAAGACCAATTTACAAGCTCAAATTAGACATTCTTAATACACGCTATGGTCCTGTTAATTATATAGCATTGGATTAGGGTAATTATAGTAAATTAATTAAGTTATTATTGATTCTTAACTATTGATTAAAAAGATTAATTCTTATAGGTTTAGTCTCACAATATATTGCTGAAACCATTAATAATAGTATTTTTGCTATACCATTTAAACGTTCAGATGGTATTACATTAAACAAGACGTATTTATGTTCAGCTTAAAGGATAAATCTATATTAATTACAGGCGGTACTGGTTCATTAGGAAAGGCACTAACAAAGCATATTTTCAAGACCTATCCAGATATAAAAAAGTTGGTAATTCTCTCTAGGGACGAGCAAAAGCAATTCCAAATGGCTCAAGAATATCCACCTGATCGATATCCACAAATTCGATTTTTTATAGGTAATGTTAGGGATAAGGAGCGCTTAGTTAGGGCTTTTCAAAATATTGATTATGTTATTCATGCTGCAGCAATGAAACATGTACATATCGCAGAGTACAACCCAGACGAATGTATAAAAACCAACATAAACGGAGCCGAAAATGTAGTAGATGCTTGTTTGAGAACTAATGTTCAGGGTGTTGTAGCATTATCTACAGACAAAGCCTGTGCACCAATTAATTTGTATGGAGCAACCAAATTAACTTCAGATAAACTATTTATAGCTGCTAATAATATAAAAGGGGATAGACCTATTAAATTCTCTGTAGTTAGGTATGGTAACGTTATGGGGTCTAATGGATCTGTAATTCCATTTTTTATCAATAAGAAAAAAGAGGAAAATAAATTACCAATTACAGACCCAAATATGACGCGTTTCAATATATCACTTCAAGGCGGGGTAGATATGGTTATGCATGCACTAGAACATGCTTGGGGAGGAGAATTGTTTGTTCCAAAAATACCATCATATAAAATTACGGATGTTGCAGAAGCTATTGGTCCAAATTGTGAGAAACCAATAGTTGGTATTAGACCAGGCGAGAAAGTACATGAAGAAATGATAACAACATCAGATTCCTTTTACACCTATGATCTTGGAAAATATTACACTATATTACCTGCTACTCATAAATGGAAAACAGAGGATTTTATAAAAACCTTTAATGCTAAAAAAGTAGAACAAGGCTTTAGTTATAACTCTGGTGATAACGAAGAATGGGAAACAGTTGAAAGTTTAAGACATCTTATAAAAGAACATGTAGATTCAACATTTGAAGTGTAGTTTTAACATGAAAAAAATAGCCATTATACCGGCAAGAGGCGGAAGTAAACGCATACCAAGAAAGAATATAAAGTTCTTTTTAGGTAAACCTATAATTGCATATTCTATAGAGGCGGCATTAAAAAGTAATCTTTTTGATGAGGTTATGGTGTCTACAGATGACAAGGAAATCGCTAAAATTGCAATAGAGTATGGTGCAAAAGTTCCTTTTTTAAGAAGTGAAGTAAACTCTAATGATGTTGCAACTACAATTGATGTTATTGCTGAGGTAATAGAGGCTTACAAAAAAGTAGGACAAGTATTTGATTATACCTGTTGTATTTATCCATGCGCACCTTTTGTAACGGAACAAATCTTAACTTCCAGCTATAAGAAGCTAAAATTTGATAACTTAGATTGTGTTTTTCCTGTTTTAAAATACGGTCACCCTATTCAAAGAGCTTTAAAAGTTTTAGTAAATCATAGAATAAAAATGATTGCTCCAGAAAATATGCAATTAAGAACGCAAGATTTGGAAGCATCATATCATGATTTAGGTCAATTCTATATGTTTAAAACAGATAAAATGATTACCCAAAACAGACTTTGGAATGATAATACGGGCTATATTGAATTAAAAGAAATAGAATCTCACGATATAGATACAGTGGACGATTGGGAAATGGCCGAATTTAAGTATAAGTATTTAAAAAATGTTAAATGAGGATTTTAATTACCGGTGCATCAGGAATGTTAGGGGCGACTTTAGCTAATATGTTAGAGGATGAACATGAGGTTTTTGGAACAGGAAATTCTAACTTTGATGAGCAACCGAAAAATTATAAAGTTTTAGATTTAAACGCTGAGAATTATAACGAAGTTATAGAGTGGTCTAACCCTAATATTATAATACTTTCAGGTGCTTTAACGAATGGAAATTACTGTAATAATAACCCTGAAGAGGCTTTTAGCATTAACGGTATTTCAGTTAAAAAATTTTCAGAGGCGGCAAATAAGGAGGTTAAATTTATCTATATCTCAACGGATGCGGTATTTCCTTCTAACCTTCATTTAGCAAAAGAAACGGATTGTGTTTCACCAGAAAATGTCTATGGAAAATCAAAAGAACTAGGAGAATTTTTTATTAAATTTAGCGATAGGCCGTTTTGTGTAATCCGTACGACTATTGTTGGGCTAAACTTAAATTCTAAAAAAGCAGGTTTTGTAGAATGGATAATTAATGCTTCTAAAACCTCTGAAGATATCTCTCTTTTTGACGATGTTGTGTTTAATCCTATTTCTATTTGGGAGCTAGCAGATGAAATAAAGCATATAATCTCTTTAGAAGATTTTCCGAATGAAATATTACATATTTCGGGCACTGAAATTGTTACCAAATATAAGTTTGGGATAGAGCTATTAAAGTCTTTAAAATTAGAAACGAAGACTGTAAGGAGTGGTTTAATATCATCTTTTAAAGACAGAGCCAAGCGTTGTAATGATCAAACCTTGAGTTGTGTCTATTATCAAGATAAATACAAGAGGAAATTACCAAAGCTTGCAAATACAATACAAACTATAAACCAATATTATGAAGCAGATAAAATTAGGAAATAAATTAGTTGACGATAATACGTTATATTTTATTGCAGATATAGGTGCTAATCATAACGGTTCATTAGAAAAAGCTATTGAATTAATTCATTTAGTTAAAGAAGCAGGAGCTGATGCGGCAAAATTTCAAAATTTCTCAGCGAAGAAGATTGTTAGCAAGTTGGGATTTGAGAACATGAAAGGTAAACTTTCGCATCAATCTAATTGGGCGAAGTCGGTATTTGAGGTTTATGAAGATGCAAGTATAAATAAAGATTGGACACCCATTTTAAAAGCTGAATGTGATAAAGTAGGATTAGATTATTTTACAAGTCCTTATGATTTTGAGTCTGTTGATTTAGTAGATTCATTTGTTGAATTATACAAAATTGGTTCAGGTGATGCCTCTTGGTTAGAGATTATAGATTATGTTTTAGGTAAAGGCAAACCTACATTACTTGCTACTGGAGCTTGCGATATTGAAGATGTAGAACGAATGATGAAATTGGCATTAAGCAAAACCAATGATATTGTGTTAATGCAATGCAATACAAATTATACAGGTAGTGCAGAAAACTTTAAATTTTGTAATTTAAATGTTTTAAATACCTATAAAGAAATGTATCCTAATACCATGTTAGGGTTATCAGATCACACTAGTGGTCATGCGACAGTTCTTGGTAGTATTGCCTTAGGTGCTCGAGTCATTGAGAAGCATTTTACGGATAGTAACGATCAAATTGGTCCAGATCATGGTTTTGCAATGAATCCAACAACTTGGAGAGATATGGTTGACAGATCTTATGAGTTATTGGTCGCATTAGGTGATGGAGTTAAGCGTGTAGAAGATAATGAGAAACAAGCCTATGTTGTACAAAGACGATGTATATGTGCAGCATCTAATTTAAAAGCTGGACATGTATTATCAAAAACGGATTTAGAACCTCTTAGACCTATAGGCGAAGGTGGTTATCAACCTTATCAACTAGATTCATTAATAGGAAAGAAACTGCAGAAAGATATTGTGTTTGGGGAACATTTCACAAAAGAAAGTATCGTATGATAAAAGGAAAAAAAGTTGGACTTAGAGCTTTAGAGAGAGAAGATTTAAAGTTTTTAAGAGATTGGAGAAATAATGTAGACTTTAGAAGAAACTTTAGAGAAGTTAGGGAATTGTCTTTAACAGATCAAGAAAAATGGTTCGAAAGTATTCAGAATACTAAGCATATAAATTTCATGTTTACTATTGTAAATATAGAAACGAATGAGCCAATAGGTGCTGCTGGTTTGTTATATATTAACTGGATTAACAGATCTGCAGATTTTTCGTTTTATATTGGTAAGGATGATATTTATATAGATGATAAAGAAGTGTCTAATGAAGCAGCAAAGCTATTAGTAGATTATGGTTTTAATAATCTAAACTTAAATAAAATTTGGATGGAACTATATGAGTTCGATACCAGAAAAATAGATTTCTTTACTAAGAAATTTAAATTTAAACAAGACGGACTACTTAGACAAAATTGTTTTGAAGATGGTAAATATTGGGATTCTTATATTATTTCTTTACTAAAAAGTGATTACAATATATAAGGATGAAACTTTTATTTATAGAAAATAGGCACAAAACTTTTTTGTATGAGCCCATAACTGAGCATTTAAAAGAACTCGGTCATGAGGTACATTGGCTTGTTCAAAACAAACAGTTTTTGCCTAAAACCACTACCAATACCAATATTCATATTATAAATTATCCAACTAAAAAGGAAAACATTGATTGTACAGATGATGGAGTTGCTGAGGTAATTATTAGCGACAGGCAAGTGAATCATTTTCAAATAAAGGACCAATCTTACTTTTATTATTACAATAGTAAGATTGAAGAAATTCTACTTTCAATTCAACCCAATTTTGTTTTTGGGGAATCAACTTCTTTTCATGAGTTGTTAGCCATAAAAAATTGTAAAAAGCATGGTATTTTATATTTGAACCCATCAACCTGTAGATATCCTATAGGACGATTTTCTTTTTATAAATATGATACCTTAGAACCCTATTTAGGTAGTAATGAAACACTAACTAACGATGAAGCTAGTGACCTTATAGACCAAATAGTAAATAGAAAAACGGCTCCAGACTATATGAGGCTTTCGCCTGCCTCAAAATTTGAAACTATAAAAGATAAAATAAAAAAAACCTATGCTTACATTGATGGGGAAAATTACAATACTCCAAATCCATTAATAAAATATAAGTTAGAGAAGCAAAAGAAAAAAAATATACGAGATTGGGATACTAATGCCGTTGGCAAGGTTAATAAGAATCATAAATTTAGAATCCTCTATCCTCTACAAATGCAACCAGAAGCTAATTTAGATGTTTGGGGAAGACCTTATCGCAATCAAAATGAATTGATAAGGCAGATTTTAGAAAACTTACCAAAAGACGTAACGTTGTATGTTAAGCCTAATCCAAAATCTAAATATGAACTCAGTAGAGAATTAATAGATGTCGTTGCTAATGCAGACAATTGTATAGCACTTCACCATTCTACAAAAATGGATGTTATATTACCTGATATAGATTTAGTGATCACGGTCACTGGGACTATTGCAATTGAATGTATTCTAAATAATAAACCAGTTTTAACTTTGATTAAGACGATTAATAATACGGCTAAGAATTGCTTATATTTAAGGTCAATTAATACGGACATAACAGCAATAATAGAATCTATTAAAACAGGGGTTTTTTATAAACTGTCTAATCAAGAAAAAATAAATTTTCTTAATTTATTGAACTCCACAAGTTATAAAGGAATTGTGAGTGATCCTTTTACAGATAAAAATTGTGTTAATGATAATAATATAAATAATTTAATGAAGGCCTTTAAGTCTGTTGTGAATAAAAATGAATTTAGATTTTATAAAGAAATATAATTTAGTAAAATCAACCTTATTTGGTTTTTTGGCTTGGTTTATTCTTTTTTTACTTTTTCCGTTAAAGGTAAAGTATGAGTTAGAGTTCTTGCCAATTCTTTATATTGCACTTAACTACGTCTTTTTTTTAATGGGTTTAAAGTCTTTAACTTCAGTTAAAAGAGATAAGCAGACGAGTTTTTCTGTAAATGTATTTGTCTTAAAAAAGATAATGTATTTCATTATTTTTTTAGCATTCACTGGTTTTTTTTTAAAAGTTTTAGATAAATTTTATTTAAGAGACACTTCATTTGGTAACACAATGTCCGAAAACCGAGTGCTTCTGGCGCAATCTGGACCTTCTGTTATTAGTATAATTTCGGCAATAACAAACCCCTTAAGTTTTATACCGCTCTTTATATATTTTTACATTAATGAAAAAAAGCCACTGTTGTTTTATGTTTGCTTATTTCTTTTCTTTTCGGCTTCATTAGAGTTTATAGTATTAGGCTCTAGGTCTGGTTTATTTATTTTGCTCTTATTATTTGGACTATATCTTTTCTTTTTTAAAAGAATTAAACTTTCCTTAAAAAAGATGATCTTATTAGTTGTGCTTTTATTTTCATTAGGTATTTACTCAATAAATTTATTTATAACAAGAACTACGGATTTTACAGGTTCTGATGAAAAGTCAATAAAACATATTTTAACAAAGGCTAATTATAATTTTACAATCGAGCCAACTACAGCAACAAAAGAGTCTATAATTAATAGTGATAGCAAAATATATCAATCCTCATACCTCGGAACAATCAATTTTGTCCAGTACTATCTTCATGGAATGTACGAGTTTGGTTATTTGTACAATAACTATTCATCGGATCATCACTATGGAGCATATACCTTTAACATTTTTGCTAAATTTTTGAATATCATATTAGGCACTGAGATTGATTTAGAAAAAATACAAGCTAGTCCCCCAAGAACAGGTGTTTATACCACGTTTTTTGGACCTATTTTTATAGACTTTGGTTGGTTTTCATTAGTGTTTATGTTTTTTTTCGGTGTTTTTCAAAAAAGTATATATAATCATGTCTTAAGAGGTAGAATACAATATGTACCTTTACTTTTTTACTTTTTAATTATTAATTTCTTTTTCCCTGTAATTAATTTTGTTAATGGTGCTCAAGGATTATATACAATGTCAGCATTTATATTATTTGCATGGATTTATACGTTGTTATCAGGAAAAATTATACTATCAAGAGCGGGAGGCAAAGTTAAATATGTAAAAATTTTAAAATCTAAAGTGTAATGAACAAAATATTGAATAAAATAAAGTTTCATCTCATGCGAAAAGCAAAATCTTCAGGGATGAAAGATTATTTAACAGACAGAAAGATTGCTCAAGTTGGAAAAAAACAGATACCTAAAAATATTGGTAAAAGCATTGAGGTGAATACGACTGAGCTAATCCAAAACGGTTATACCAATTTAGGGTTGTTTTTGAATGAAGACACAATTAATAGTATTAAAACCAAAGCAGATAATTTTGAATGTTACGATCCATTTAGAAAAGAACTTGGTACATTTAAACTTTCTCAGACTCCTAAACAAGTGCATGTTGCCAATTATAGAAGAAAGGATTTAGCCTCAATTAAAGAAATATTAGACATTGCCAACAATAGTGATATTCTAAATGCAGCACAGGATTTTTTAGGTGCGACTCCAACTATTAGCAACATAAATATGTGGTGGTCATTTTCTGGAAAGGAACAAGCAGAGCAAGCTCAGTTATTCCATAGAGATGTTGACGATTTCAGATTCTGTAAATTATTTATTTATCTTACAGATGTAGAAATGAATAACGGGCCACATGTATATGTTGAAGGTTCTTCTGTTTCGCCTAAGCTTAGAAAAATTAGACGCTATGAAGATTCAGAAATTTACGATGCATTTGGAAAGGAAAAAGTAAAATATTTTACTTTTCCAAAGGGAACAGCATTTTTAGTAGATACTTACGGGTTTCATAAAGGATTATTACCAAGTGAAGGTAAACGTTTGTTGTTTCAGGTTCAGTATTCTTTAAGTCCAATAGGAATTGAAAATTATGAACCTATAAATATTGGTGCTCACAATTATGACCCTTATATTAATAGATTAATTTTAGAATGAAACAAATAATTAGAGTACTATCTAAAATTTTTATAATTAAGTGGATTTCGCTTTTTTTTATTAAACTGAACTGGATTTATTCTAGAATTTGGAGTCATTTTAAGTTCAAAGCTCTTGTGCCAAATTCAGGTGATAGTGTTTGTCATTATAGTGTTGAAATTAAGTTTGGAGAAAACATTTCAATTGGAGATGGAGTTGCAATTGGTCCTAATAGCTGTCTTGGAGCAAAATCTAAAATTATAATAGGTAATAATGTTAGATTGTCTAGAGGTGTTATGGTAGAAACAGCTGCTTTGGATTTAACGTTAGAGCCACCTTATGAGCATTATTCTAAACCAATAGTTATAGAAGATGGCGTTTGGGTAGCTGCTAACGCTTTGATATTGGCAGGTGTAACCATTCATAAGAATGCTTTGATTGGTGCTGGAGCAGTAATTACGAAAGATGTGCCTGCAAATGCAATTATTGTTGGTGCAAGGAATAGAAATCTAAGAGAGAAACAAGTATGATAAGATTCTTAACCGTTTTTGCTTGCTTTTTCCCAAGTAAGATAGCAATTTTTTTCTTGAAAATTTTGGGTCACAAGGTGCACTGGAGTTGTAAGATTGGATTTTCCTTTGTTATGGTAAATAAATTGGTGTTAGATAACAAATCTAGTATTGGTCATTTTAATTTTATTAAAATAAATAATATTTATCTTTCTGAAAGAGCATATATAGGTCATTTAAACATTATTAGAGGGCCTTTTAGTTTAGATTTTGACAAAATTGGAGCAGTAGGTAATTCTAACATAATATCAAGAGGAGCATTAGGTATTACTTACGGTGAATCAGTGTTGAAGTTGGGGCAATTGGCTAAAATTACCGCTAGACATAGTGTAGATTTAACTAGAAATATAACCATTGGTGATTTTTCTACTATTGCCGGAGCAGCTTCACAATTATGGACGCATGGATACCTGCACGCAGTTAATGGTCCAGATCGCATCAGAATAGATGGTGAAATACATATTAAGAACAATGTATATATAGGATCTAATTGTATCATTAATGCTGGTATTAAAATACATCAGGGTATTACAGTAGGAAGTAATTCTACTATATCAAAAGACTTAACTGAATCGGGTATGTACGTCGGACAAAAATTAAGATTTATTGAAAAGGATATTGAAGACGTTAAACGGGAGCTTACTGAGGTAAAGTTGCCAAATTTGGTAGAGAATGTTTATCAAAAGTAAATATATATTCGTTTGTTTATTAGCATTAATATCTTGTAATAGAAAATCAGATTCAGCTACTGCGGTTATAAGTACAGTAAATGAAAGTGAATATGTCATTAATTCTAATTATACCAAAGGTGATGTAAGAAGATATGGTGTTTTTCCAAATCAAAAAGTTAACCAGAGTTATTTAAAAAACATATTAGAGTTAGGTGATTTGGGTATAAAAATTCGATTCCCTAAAGGTTTCTATGATACTAATCTTATTTTAAAAGGGCAACAGGATGTTTCTGTTTATTTTGATAGTGCTGAATTTTCTGGACAAGTTCAAATAGTAGATGATACAATTGGAAAACCTTCCCAAAACATAACTTTTAAAGGTAAATTAAAAACGTATAATAAGTTTTTTGTTCGTGGATCTCAAAATATTTCTATAGACACATTAATTATCTCTTCAGATACTTTAAAAAATAATTTTAATGAACGCAGCTTAGGATGTAATATATATTCTGGTGTTAAAAATTTAAGATTAAATTATCTAAAAATTGAAGATTTAGGCTCTGGAAGTGATTATTACAGATATTCATTAGCCGCTCTGCAAATACATGGCTGGAATAATAATCCTGAAAGTATAAAAATAAATGAAGCAATAATCGAAAAATCAGATAGACATGGGGTTTATATTACGGGTAATAATCATACTATAAAAAAATTAACAGTTAAAAAAGTTGGGCTCGGGTCTGTTGAGTTTAATCATGGATTGGAAGATGCTTCTAATGATGAAATTGATCATATTGCAGCGCTTTGGATAAATAAATGCCAAAATTCTGAATTGAATTCGGTATTAATTGATTGCGAACAAACAAATGCTAAAATTACAGTTAATTTCGATGAAGGTAGTTCTGGTTATCCAACAATAATTGATAACCTTAAAGTCATTAATAATTCAAATTATATAAAAATGTTACCAAACGATCTTACAAATATTGTTGTTAGGCACTTTGAAGAGACCAATGATTAGTTTTTTAAAAAACATATCAAAAATAAAAAGAGAACAAATCTATTTTCTTTTTCTGATAATTTTTATTATCACCTACCCCATAACGTATAATTCAAATTCTCAAAT
Organism: Winogradskyella thalassocola; assembly: GCF_900099995.1. Lineage (GTDB taxonomy): Bacteria > Bacteroidota > Bacteroidia > Flavobacteriales > Flavobacteriaceae > Winogradskyella > Winogradskyella thalassocola. The sequence goes on along the minus strand of NZ_FNCZ01000001.1, from coordinate 563,173 downwards.
TTTAATTGCAATGTCTATCTTCTTTTTTATAGACACTAAAGCAAATCTAAAATATAAATTTGGTCTAGTAAAAAGGAATAAAATAGTAATTGTTTTTATCCTTTATTTTATGATTCAATTAATAGGATTAACCTATACTGAGGACATTAAAAGAGGAGTCAATGTAATAACCCGGTTATTACCATTTTTGCTATTGCCTACTATTATTATATCAGAGAAAATTAGTAACAATAAACTAAAGTTATTATTAAAAATTATGACGCTTTGGATACTTTTGGTGATGATTTATTTATGTCTTTACCAAATAGTTATAGAAGAACGTTCGCTTAATACAATGGTACATTTTGCATTCGATAAACTTGGCATTAGCCAACATTATGTATCAATAATTTTAGTATTGAGTATAATGTTTTGCGTCCACGAAATATTTTTAAAGGAAAAGATATTCTTTAACGTTATTATTTCCGTTTCATTAATTTTCTTTCTATTGTTATTTTCTAGTAGATCTAGTCTAGTGATTTTACTTTTTTCATTAGTTGTTTTTTTTCTAAAAGAATTCAAAGACAAAAGCATAAGTCTTAAATTAACTGTGATAACCTCCGTTTTTGCCATTGTCACCTTGGGTTTTTTTAGTTCTTCAGAGTTACAAAAGAAAACCAATATATTACTAAAATCAACTGATTTTGATATTGAAATCATAAAAACAAAGAACAGTATTACTTTCGCAAAAAACACAATTGAGCAGCGCGTAATGATTAATCTTGCCTCTCTAAATATTATAAAAGAAAATCCGTTTTTTGGAGTTGGAACAGGTGATTACTTAAATGCTTTACAAGCAGAGTATGTCAAATTAAATTTTATTGCTGGCATTAAAGAACGCTTTAATGCACACAATCAATATTTTGAAGATTATATAAAAGTTGGAATATTGGGTTTTTTATCTATAATTATACTTATGGTTATTATAGTGAAAGAGAGTTATAAAAAGAAATCATATATGTTTTATTGTGCTTTTGCAATAGTATTTATGTGTCTTTTTGAGTCATTTTTTGCTAGGCATCATGGTACAGTCTTTACAGCATTTTTTATACCATTATTTTATAAGTTTGAAAATCAAATGACATTCGTTGAAAACTAAATATCAATTATATTTGTTAAAAAAAATAATAATGAAAACCACAATTATTTTATTCGCTTTTATGCTCCTTTTAGGATCCTGTAAAGATAGTAACAGTAAAACCAGCACAGAAGATGTTATTTCAACACAAATTGAAGAAGCATTTAATGAAAAGGATTATGCTTTAAATATTGATTATAAAGTTGGAGATGTAAGACGCTATGGTATTTTTCCAGATTCATCCCTAGCATCAACACATCCATATACTAAAGAATCTAAAATTAAAACCGTTTTGGATTTATGTGAGAATAATAATATCGAATTATTTTTTCCGAAGGGCTATTATAAAATGGCACTAGTTTTAGATTCACGTAAAAACTTAAACATTAGATTTGATATGGCGGAATTTGATGTAATACATATCACTAACGATGCACCATCTAAAATATCTCCTGAAAATATAAACTTAAAAGGAAAAGTAGTTTCATTTGACAGATTGGGAATCACAGAGGCTCATAATATAAGTATTGATACGGTTTATTTAAAATCGGATGTTACTAAAAATTTAAGAAAAATGAGGGGAAGAGGTTGTCATATTTATCATGGCTGTAACAATATTAAAATTAAATACTTGGAAATTGATGATTTTGGTTCTGGTGACGTATCTTATCAACACAACCATGCTGCGTTGGCTATTGATGGATATGGAAACAATCCTGTTAACGTTCAAATAGAAAAACTTCATATTAAATCTACAGATAGACATGGTATATATATTACAGGAAAAGACCATTTAATTGGTGAGGTTATAATTGATAAATTTGGTATCGGTTCTAGTGATAAGATGTCTGGCATGCAAGACGCATCAAAAGGCGAAGAAATAGAATTTAAAGCTTTATGGATTAATAAGTGCTATGATAGTTTCATTGAAAGTATTACAATTAACGAGAAGAACTCTAAGGCGAAATATACCGCTCATTTCGATTCTGGAGATAAAACCAGACCTTTTACCATTGGTAAATTTAAAGTGATTAATAACAATCCAAAAATAGAAATACTTGAAGAAACCAACAACGGTGTAATTGTAGAGTTAATGGAGTAATTTATTGTTAATTTTAACGTTCAATAAATTATAGAAGACTAATAAATGATTAATGCCATAAAAAAACATGCTGCTTTTGGCGTTATATTTACTATTGCAAAGGCATTAGTTTATTTTACACCATTAATTTTAGCAGATGTGCTTTCCACATCAGATTACGGTATTTTAGAATATGCCCTTGCAGGTGTAGGAGTCATTGTCAACACGCTCATTAATTTAGGAGTTCCTGGTGCTTATCCTTATTTTGTAATTAGAGAGAAAAAAGAGAAACTTAAGTCGGGGTTTAATCTCCATCCTATTATTTTGTTAATTCCATTTGTAATCAATCAAATTGCATTTTTGTGCTTTCAATTGGATGTTAATTTTTATTTAGCTTTTAATATATCCTATATAATAGCTAATCAGGTGTTTTATTCTACACAATTAAAATCTCATGAAAAATCGAGTTATGCCGTTTTATTGGATTCAGGAATCTATATTGTTTTATTTCTATTTTTTATAGGCTATAGAACAGGCTTTTTTCAGTCAAGTATTACAGTTATTAATAACTTTGTTTTAGCCTACGCTTTTATCTATGTGATTTTTGGAATCTCTCGTTTTATTAAAAGCGAAAAACAGCACCTTACAAGCCATTATAGAGCTATTTTAAGGTTCAGTATTCATTTGTTGGTGTCAACATTCCTTATTTTTTTAATTACAACTTCTGGTAGGATTTTAGTAGAATTCTTCTTTGGTTTTGATGAGGTTGGTATATATGCCTTTTATTTTAGGCTTGCCGCAATAGTAGTAATGATTCATCAGATTATTAATATTGCTTATTTTAAGAAAATTTACACCTTTTCACCATTAATTTTAGATCAGTATTTTTATAAGTTCTTTATTATTATAACGACTTTATCATTAGTTATTTACTTTATTTCACCATTTGTCGTTTCTGAATTCTCTAACTTTTTTAACGATACATTTGACACTTATAAAAGTATTTACTTTTTACTCTCTGCACAAATGATTATGTGGATAGCAAGTGCCTTAAATTCTAATATCATTGATAGAGAAAACTCAGCAAAGGTGAATAATGTATTTTTCTTAATATTGATTAGTATTGTAGGGTTTTTGCTATATATTTTCAATGGTAAATTTTCCTTTACTGAATTAATTTATATTCATTTTACGTCTATTTATATAGCTTGTATGATTCAATATTATACATTGTCTAAGAAGAATATTTATTTTAAAAAATCAGCTTTAACACTTACTGTTATATTTTTGTTGGAAAGCGGTTACTACTTTTTATTCTTTTAATACGTGAAGATTATAAAAACATATCGACTTTTTTTTGGTAGCCTAGCCTTTGGGGTCCTACTGTGGCTTATCACATTTTTTTTCTTACCAGTCGAAGTTACTGAAGACATAAAACCTAAAACCATACTTTTTATTGTAAGCTGCTACTTATCTTCAGTTTTGGGGTTTATACTTTTTAAATTTAAAACAAGTACGGTTAATACAAGTACTCACAATACTTCCTTTTTTAAGTTCCTCACTCTTTTTTTATTATTTTGTTTTGTTTTAAGATGGATTGATTTATTCTTTTTAAGAGAAATTTCCTTATCCAATGATGCTATTACAAACAGAAATCAAAGTGCATTTCACAGTCATAAAAGCAACATCATTTTTGTTATAGCATCCCTTTTTAAATCACTATATTTTTTCCCATTTGTTATCGCTTTAAAAAGCAAATACCGTTTTAATTTCTATACCATTCTCGTCATGTTGCTTTTACTTTTTCCTTTAGTAGAAGGTCTGTTATTTGGAAGTAGAAAACCATTCTTTGAAGTATTTCTTATACTAATAATCTCAATCTTTTATTATAAAAAACCTAATATCAACTTAAAAAGTATAAGTGTTGTGTTGATTTCTGCAATAGGTTTATTGGTCATTTCTGCTTCAATTTTGTTTAGTAGAGAAGAGAGTAAAGAAGGATCAGTAGACGTCCGTAATGAAATTATTAATGGTAAATATAATGACCTGTTAAAGCCTAATGATCAGGTCTTAAATTATTTTGAAGATGAATCCATTTCTTCTGCGCAAAAGGATTATGCATTAATTATATTGCAGTCTAGCCAATACATAACGCATGGTGTTTTTGAGTATAATCATATTATTGATATGCCAGATTTAGCAGTTACCAAAGGGATGTATACATTTTATCCTTTTCGTAAATTTTTCAATAAATTAGGGTTTATTACCGAATTTGATAATGTAAATCCATCACCTAGGAAATTTGTATACTTAACTGCATTTGGAAGTCTTTATATAGACTTTAGATGGTTTACATTACTTTTCTTTTTTCTCTTTGGAATGTTTCAAAGGTATGTGTATGATAAATCATTTTCAAGTAGTATTCATTCTCCAATACTTATTTACCTTACAATAATTAATGTATTTTTGCCCATATTAAATTACATGAGAGGAGCAGGAATTTATCCTATTGTAGGGTTTCTTTTTGTTTTAATTACTCATTATTATTTTTTAAAGATATCAAATGAAAAAAGCACTAATACATGATTGGTATTATGTTAATGGAGGTGCTGAAAAAGTAATACACTCTTTTAATACCATTTGGAAAGACTTTGAGCATTATGCTTTGGTGGACTTTTTAAATGAATCAGACAGAGATTATATTTTAAACGGAGCAACCGTTAACACAAGCTTTATACAGACATTACCGACTGCTAGATCTAATCACAGAAAATTTTTGCAGTTGTTCCCTTATGCTATAGAGCAGTTCGATTTAAATGAGTATGATTTAGTTTTAAGCTCTTCAGCATCCATTGCCAAAGGAGTAATGACCAACCAAAATCAATTACATATATGTTATTGCCATTCTCCAATGCGCTACGCATGGGATTTATATCATCAATATTTAGAAGAGTCTAATTTTGGCTTTTTATCAGGGATGTACGCTAAAAGAGTATTACATAAAATACGAATGTGGGACGTTATTAATTCTAATCGAGTAGATATTTTCATTGCGAATTCAAATTATATTAAAGGCCGAATAAAAAAAATATATAATAGAGACGCTAAGGTTATTTATCCACCAGTTGATGTCAACAGTTTTGAATTAGTCGAACAAAAAGAAGATTACTATTTCACAGCATCTAGAATGGTACCTTACAAAAAAATAGAACTTATTGTAAGAGCATTTAATCACATGCCAGATAAAAAATTGATTGTTGCTGGTGATGGTCCGGAGTATAAGAAAATTAAATCCATAGCTCGATCTAACATTGAACTTGTTGGTTTTTTACAAACGGAAAAGCTAAAAGGCTATATGTCTAAAGCAAGAGCTTTCGTTTTTGCAGCCGAAGAAGATTTTGGAATTATTCCGGTGGAAGCACAAGCTTGTGGTACACCCGTTATAGCTTATAATAAAGGTGGCTCTAAAGAAACTGTGATAAATGGGAAAACTGGGCTATTATTTAATCATCAAACTGAAAAGTCTATTATTGATATAATTGCTACTTTCGAAAAATTAGAATTCCACCCAGCAGCAGTGAGGCAGAACGCAATACGATTTTCAAAAGAACGATTTGAAAAAGAAATGAACGATTTTGTAACCGAAGAATATAACCGTTTTAAAGCTGCAAAATAAATAGATTTCTACTAGTTCAACTGCTCCTTTTTCCCTTGGCTCTTTTATTTTTAGTTGAAATGCTACTTATTTAGTTTTCTATTTTATTTTTTTATTTATGTCTTTTTTTATTATTACGGCAACAGCTTTGTCAATGCCGTATTTTTGTATTAAATTTAATAGTTATTAGGGGTTATTGCATCTTTAAGTTTAAGTTTGTAGCCATTATAATAGCCTTAAATTAGTTACACAGAAAAGTATTGAGTTTATTCAAACAAGGAAGATATTCAGGGTATTTAAGACCTATCTCTTACATTATTGATTTAATTATCATTAATGGTATAGCGGTGTTATATTTACTTAAAGGAAAAGACCCAATCGTTTTTTCGGTTGTAATTTCAATAGGTTGGATTCTACTTTCGGTTTATTCACAGTTTTATGAGGTATACCGATATACAAGACCAATCAGTATTTTATCTCTTATTGTAAAGCAATTCATTTTATTTTTATTAGTCATTTTTGCATTTTCGGGGTTGTATCACGAACTTCATTTATATCCAAGACCTATTGTAAAATATGCACTATTAAGTTTTCTGCCTATTATAATTTTTAAATTCACGATTTATTATTTGTTGCAGAAATATAGAACTTCGTTTGGAGGTAACTATAGAACGACGGTTATTTTAGGTGTGAATAAAAAAACTTTAGCTTTAGATAACTTCTTTAATAAGAATCCTGAATATGGTTATTCTCATAAAAAGACCTTTAACTTAAAAAATAAAATGCACTCTTTAGAAGACTGTTTTCAATATGTTTTAGAAGAAGGTATAGATGAAATTTATTGTTCTATATCAGAGTTAAGCAACTCACAAATTGCAGATATTGTAGATTTTGCTGATAATAACCTTAAAATATTAAAGTTTATTCCAGATAGTAAAGAGATTTATTCTAAAAAACTGCGATATGAGTATTATGACTATATTCCTATTCTTACATTAAGAAATATTCCGCTAGAGGATTCTGTAAATACTTTTATAAAACGCGGTTTTGATATTCTCTTTTCTAGTTTTGTCATTGTATTTCTTTTGTCGTGGTTAACACCGATTATTGCTATTTTGATAAAGATAGAATCTAAAGGGACAATATTTTTTAAACAGTCTAGAAATGGATTTAATTATAAGGAATTCGACTGTTATAAGTTTAGATCAATGATGCCAAACAAAGATGCACATTTATACCAAGCAACTAGAGGAGATCAGCGCGTTACTAAAGTGGGAAAATTTATTAGAAAAACGAGTATAGATGAATTACCTCAATTTTTTAATGTGCTTTTTGGAGATATGTCAGTAGTAGGCCCTAGGCCTCACATGGTAAGTCATACTACGATGTATGCCAAGAAGATTGATAAATTTATGGTTAGGCATTTTGTAAAACCGGGTATTACTGGCTTAGCCCAAACGAGCGGTTTTAGAGGTGAAGTAGAAACAGATAAAGATATTATTGGTAGGGTTAAATATGATATTTTTTATATCGAAAACTGGTCAATACTTTTAGACATGAAAATAATAATTCAAACATTTATTAACGCAATTAAAGGCGACGACAAAGCTTATTAATTATATGCAACCACTAGTTTCTATTATAACACCAATGTATAACAATGCCAATGTTATAAAAAAAACGATTAATAGTGTCCTTAGTCAAACCTATGCTCATTGGGAATTACTTTTGGTAGACGATGCCTCTTCAGATCAAATAAAGGCCATCTTAAAGCCATTTACAGAGAGCGATTCCAGAATTAAGCTATTTACTCACAAAGACAATAAAGGTGCAGCAGAGGCTAGGAATTTAGGCACTAAAATGGCTACAGGAAATTATATTGCCTTCTTAGATGCAGACGACCTTTGGGCAACGAATAAACTTCAATTACAGGTAGCTCAAATGCAAAATAATATCACTGATGTTAGTTTTGGGAGTTACGAATGGATTGATGAAGAAAATCAAGCACTAAACAAAAAAGTACACGCCTTGCCACAGTTGGAGTTCGGAAAGTTGTTAAAGGCAAATTATATAGGGAATTTAACAGGAATGTATAATTCTGAAAAATTAGGTAAAATATACACTAAGGATTTAAAGAAACGACAAGATTGGTTATTGTGGTTAGAGGCATTAAAAAGAAGTGATAAACCTGCAATTGGTATTCAAGAGACAATTGCTTATTATCGCATCACAAAGGGCTCATTATCTTCTAATAAAACCAATTTAATAAAGCATAATTTTAATGTGTATCGTAAAGGCTTAGGTTTTTCTAATGTAAAGTCGTTAGTCTATTTAATACAGTTTCTATTCGAACATTTATTTGTAAAAAAACGTTTAATTCAACCTATAGCTTCGAAATAAATTGCTTTAATTTTCCTGCTTTAGTGCGTTTTAATTGTTCTACACGTTCAAAATTAACATTGATTCCTGTTTCTAAATAGCGTTTCATTTCTGCGGTAATAACGTCTTTTTTATCCGAGTCTAGTTCTTTGCTACTGACATACCGAATTATAAAATGATCTATACGAGATTGCTCAACAATAAATTCGGAAACGTTACCATCATTTTCAATCACACTTTTAGTGATATAATAAAAAGTTAATCCGGCAGCTTTTTTTCCACTTGGCAATACAACAATACTATTTGTTCTTCCAATCAGTTTTTTAAGAATAGGTTTTCTAATGGTACTATTTTCAGATAACACACCAATATCACCAATATCGTATCTGATAAATGGATGGGCTTTATTATATAATGATGTAATAACAACTCTACCTTCTTCACCATAAGGTAAAACTGTATTGTTTTCATCTAAAATTTCAACATAGAGGGTTTCACTATTCACTTGCCATTCATCCTTTGTATTCTGAAACGCAATAAGATCTAATTCTGAAGCTCCATATTCGTTTATTACAGGAAGCCCAAATTGAGTTTCGAGTAATAGTTTATCGTCATCAAATAACATTTCTGATGTTACAATGCAGGCTTTTAAGCTCGGGCAAACTGATTTTAAAATAATGTTACGACGCTTCAAATATTTTGCAAACTGAACAATTGAACTGGTGTAACCATTAATAAAATCGAAGTGTGTCGTTTTAAATTTGGTTAATGCAGTTTCAAAGGCACTATCACTCAAATCAAAAACGGAAAAACGGAATCTGTTACTAAAATAATCCTTCAACCGTTCTTTGTAATAGCCTTTTTTGTCTAGTGGAATTCCGTAAAAACGCGCTTGTTTAGAGCTATTAAAATCGATGTCATACCATCCAAACCGGTTCATTATTTCTGCCCAAGTTAAGGCATGGCACCATTTGTCTTTTGCAAAAATAAAGGGATCACCAGAACTACCAGATGTTTTATTTACATACACATTTTTAGGTGTAAAACCATTACTTAAGCGTTGTTCTAGCGGTTGCTGTAAATGACGTTTGGTAATAATGGGTACAGAATTCCAATCGTTAAAATCTATAGATTTTCCTAAAGATTTATAAAAGGGATTATGTTCTAAATGATAAGAAACAATGGCATTCTTTTGCGCTTCAACATAAGTTTCAAAATCCAAATCAGTTTTCGCCTGAATTTGAGCTAAAGCCGTTTTAGCCTTGTTAATCGCAAAGCCATTTACTTTCAAAGAAAAATCGAATAATCGCAAAGTGTTTTTTGCCTTTAAGGTTTCCGTAAATTAATTGTTTTTTAAACTTAAAACCAATTATTTTTGCCTAAAGAAATTTTAGACATGACTATTTTAATACTTGGCTCTGGCGGAAGAGAACACACATTTGCATGGAAATTAGCACAAAGCGACCGTTGTAAGGCGCTTTTTGTAGCTCCAGGTAACTCAGGAACACAATCAATTGCAACCAATTTAAATATTGGTGTTACTGACTTTGAGGCCATTAAATCAGCAGTTTTAGAACATAAAATTGATTTGGTGGTTGTCGGACCAGAAGATCCATTGGTACAAGGTATTCACGATTTCTTTATAGAAGAAGATGCTTTAAAAAATGTGGCTGTAATCGGACCACAAAAAGCAGCTGCAGAATTAGAAGGCAGTAAGGAGTTTGCTAAAGAGTTTATGATACGTCATAACATTCCGACAGCAGCTTATGAGAGCTTTACTAAAGAAAATGTGGAACAAGGATGCAAGTTTTTAGAAACGCTAAGTCCACCTTATGTTTTAAAGGCAGATGGATTAGCAGCTGGTAAAGGTGTTTTAATCTTAAATGATTTACAAGAAGCCAAAGACGAATTAAAAAGCATGTTGGTTGATGCAAAATTTGGAGATGCCAGTACCAAAGTGGTTATCGAAGAATTTTTAGACGGCATTGAATTAAGCTGTTTTGTATTAACGGACGGAAAAGACTATAAAATTCTACCAACAGCGAAAGATTATAAACGTATTGGTGAAGGAGATACAGGTTTAAATACAGGAGGTATGGGAGCAGTTTCCCCAGTACCATTTGCTACTAAAGAATTTTTAGATAAAATTGAAAATCAAGTCGTAAAACCTACCGTTGAAGGTTTAAAGAAAGATAATTTGCCTTATGTTGGGTTTATTTTTATTGGTTTAATTAAAGTTGGTGACGATCCAAAAGTGATTGAGTACAATGTTAGAATGGGTGACCCTGAAACGGAAGTCGTGTTACCAAGACTAAAAACAGACTTAGTTACTGTTTTTGAAGCCATGGCAAATCAAACTTTAAGTGAAGTTACTATTGATATTGATGAGCGTGCAGCAACAACAATAATGTTAGTTTCTGGCGGGTATCCTGAAGCTTACGAAAAAGGCAAAGAAATTACAGGAATAGAACATATTACAGATTCTATAGTATTTCATGCAGGAGCAATTGAAAAAGACGGTAAAGTGGTTACTTCTGGTGGTCGTGTTATGGCAATTACGTCATATGGAAACACGTACCCAGAAGCCATAAAAAAATCCTATCAAAGTATAGAAAATCTACATTTTGATAAGATGTATTATCGTAAGGATATTGGTTTCGACCTATAAATAAGAATGGGAAGAAATACTTTTATCTTCTTCTCCGTTCTCATTGTATTTTTTAAGCTGTAGCATCCAATATACGAATGCAACGAAGCCAACGAGAATAAATATCCATGAAATTGTGTTAGCAGCAAACCAGCTTTCTAACTCTAATGCTTTAAGTGCGTCAAATGGTGCAAATAACACATTTACAAATAAATCCGCTATTCCGTTAAAGAAATCATTCATAACTTTATAAATTTACACCAATTCTAATGTCGAATTGGGATTGAGCAGCAAAAATACAAAAAGAGTTAATGATAACAAGTATTTTTAGTAAATCTAAGCCTATAAACTTCATATTTGTGGCAGTTTATGTTTGCCTGCTATTTGTAGTAACCAACTATACTCTACTTTTTTCGGATCTAAATAGTTCTTTAGCAACGCTTTTTAAATGGGCAGTGACGTTGTTTTTGGTTTTTTTAATAGACTTTATTGTTTCTAAAAATAACCTAACACAAAGAAATAGTTATGCTATTATGACCTTTGGTTTGCTGTTTGGTATGTTTCCTGAGGTAATGAAACATACAAACTTATTGCTGGCTAATCTGTTTATAATTTTTGCTTTAAGACGGTTAATAAGTTTACATTCTAACTTACACATAAAAAAGAAATTGTTTGATGCTGCGTTTTGGATTGCACTAGCGGCATTATTCTATTTCTGGTCCATATTATTTTTCGCTTTAGTGATAGTAGCTTTGATTTATCATTCTCAAAATGATTTTAAGAATGTTATTATTCCATTTATGGGAGTGGCAACAGTGATTATATTACTCTTGGTCTATAATATTATTGTAGATGATGTCTATGTAAAACCTTCAAATTTTAAACGTTATGCAAGCTTAGATTTTACAGCGTATAATAGCAAGGAAAATATTCTTAAGTTCACCGTGTTATTTACGTCGTATGTATGGACGCTTATCTATTATTTTAAAAATATTCCGGATAAGAACAAAAAATTAAAACCTTCTTATTTCCTAATTGCTTGGTCTTCAATAATTGCTATTTTAGTGGCTATTATTGCTCCAGCTAAAAACGGTAGTGAGTTTCTGTTTTTGTTTGCGCCATTTTCAATTATTATGGCAAATTATATCGAAGTGATTTCAGAACGTTGGTTTAAAGAAGTTTTTATAGCTCTTTTTATTATAGTGCCAATTATAGGTTTAATGTTGTAATTTGTTTCCGAAAGCTAAATCACCAGCATCACCCAAGCCAGGAATTATATAACCTTTTTCATTTAAATTCTCATCTATGGCAGCAATCCATAATTTGACGTCAGTACCAAATTCTTTAGAAACATAATCAACACCTTCTTGTGCGCCTATAACACTTACCAAATGAATATCTTTAGGCGTTCCAAATGGCTTTAAGGCTTCGTAAGTTGCTACCATAGATTGTCCGGTGGCCAACATCGGATCAGCTAAGATTAAAGTTTTACCCTCTAAACTCGGACAAGCCAAATACTCAACCACGATTTCAAAACTTTCCGGATTGTGTTTATGTTGTCTATACGCTGAAATGAATGCATTTTCTGCGGCATCAAAATAATTTAGCAAACCATTGTGGAGTGGTACACCTGCTCGTAAAATAGAGCATAATACAATATCATTTTGATGTAAAACAGTTTCAGAATTACCTAAGGGAGTTGCAATAGTATGCGGATTAAATTGAAGTGATTTACTCAATTCATAACCCATAATTTCACCAATACGTTCTATATTTCTTCGGAAGCGCATGCTGTCTTTCTGAACCGTTTTATCTCTTAATTCAGACATAAAGGTATTTAAAATTGAAGGCGTATCAGAAAGGTTATGAATTTGCATATTATGGGAATTGGTTCAGTCGTTAAAGTTAATAATTCCTACTATATTTGTAAACATTAAATCAATTTCATTATGTTTTCACAAAAAGCAAACGCTATTTTTCAAGAGGTTATTAAAACCTATAAAGTTTTAAATACAGTAGATCAGCCTTTTACTAACAAGTACGATGAAAACGATGATCTTATCGCACATTTGTTATATAGAAAATCTTGGATTGATACTGTTCAGTGGGCTTACGAAGATATTATTAGAGATCCAAACATTGATCCGGTTGCAGCTTTAAAGTTGAAACGAATGATTGATGCCTCTAACCAAGATAGAACGGATACGGTTGAATATATCGATAGTTATTTTTTAAATAAATACAAAGACGTCACCGTAAAACCAGATGCTAAAATCAATTCTGAAAGTCCGGCTTGGGCAATCGATCGTTTATCTATTTTAGCATTAAAGATTTACCACATGCATCTCGAAACAGTAAGAGATGACGCTAGTGATGCGCACAAAGCAGCTTGCCAAACAAAGCTCAATGTTTTATTAGAACAACGTGTAGATTTAAGTACCGCAATAGACGATATGCTTACGGATATTTCAAATGGAGACAAATACATGAAAGTTTATAAGCAAATGAAAATGTACAATGATAATGAACTAAACCCTGTTTTGAGAGGACAGAAATAGTTCGTGAACCTGTTGGGTTTTTAAAACCTGACAGGTTTGTACAAAATTATGCCAAAACCAAAACACATACTCGTTCTTAGGTTTTCTGCAATGGGAGACGTGGCTATGACAGTTCCTGTTTTGCGAGCACTTTCAGCACAACATCCCGAATTAAAAATTACAGTAGTTACCAGAGCCTTTTTCAGACCTTTTTTTCAAGATTTAGAAAATGTAAGCTTCTATAAGGCGGATTTAAAAGGTAAACACAAAGGCGTTTTAGGACTTTATAAACTGTCTAAGGAATTAAAAAAGCTTCGTTTTGATGCAGTTGCAGATGTACACAATGTACTACGTAGTAAAATCTTAAAATTATTTTTCTTCGGAAAAAAAGTAGTCCAATTAAATAAAGGTAGAGCCGAAAAGAAAGCACTAACATCAGGTGTGTCTTTTAAGCAACTAAAAACCACACATCAGCGTTATGCTGATGTTTTTGAAGATTTAGGTTTTACGGTTGATTTATCTAATCCAACATTTCCAAAACCAAAACCATTATCAGCACAACTACGTGCTTTTCATTCAAATAAAGACTTCAAAACTATCGGAATTGCACCTTTTGCAGCACACGAAAGTAAAATGTATCCCTTAGAGCAAATGGAAACTGTAATTGAGCAGCTTTCTAAAGACTATAATGTTGTTTTATTTGGAGGTGGTGCTAAAGAAGTAGAGCTTTTAAATCAGCTTGAAACTAAATACACTAACGTAAAATCCGTTGCAGGACAATTGAATTTAGAGGAAGAATTAATTCTTATTTCAAATTTAGACCTCATGCTAGCTATGGATTCTGGTAATTCACATATGGCGGCAATGTTGGGCAAAAAAGTAATTACAATTTGGGGTGTAACACATCCTTTTGCTGGGTTTGCACCCTTTAATCAACCTATAGATTTTGCACTTACCGCAGACAGAACTCAGTTCCCATTAATACCAACATCTATTTACGGCAATAAATTCCCAGAAGGTTACGAGAAGGCGGCGAGTAGTGTTTCTGAAGCGGTAATCGTTTCAAAAATTAAAGCGGTTATATAAAACTTCTCGATACAATTTTTTCGTACCTCAAAAATCACTCGAAGTGACGAAACTGTATAGAACTAAGTTTACGTCAGTTCGAGTGAAATTCGTTTTTTAGAATTTTATATCTAGAACCTATCGAAAATAAAAAGACCTTTCACGTTATTAAAACGTGAAAGGTCAGTATATCTAATGATTCAAAAATCTAACTAATCTAATAATCTAGATTAAACATCATCATAATCAACAGCAACAGTAGCCGAAGTAGGATGCGCTTGGCAAGTCAATATTAAACCTTGAGCAACTTCGCTATCCGTTAAAATATTATTCTGACGCATTTCGGCTGTACCTTCAGTAAGTTTTGCAATACAACTACTGCAAATTCCACCTTGACAAGAATAAGGAGCATCGATATCTTGCTTTAAAGCGGCTTCAAGAATGGTTTGTTTTTGTGACATGTTAAATTCAAACTCTTCCTCATCAACCACGACTTTAATTTTAGTTTCACCAGAAGCTGTGACAGTAGTAGCATCAGAACCTGCTTCAACAGGAGCAGTAAACAATTCAAACTTAATTGCTTTTTCTTTTACACCATTTTCGATCAATACATCTTTTACGGTATGAATCATTTGCTCAGGTCCGCAGAGGTAGAAATTTTCAATGCTAACACCTTTGTACTTATTTTTTACAATGAGGTTCACCGTGCTTTTTTCAATACGTCCAAATAAAGCATCCGTTTCTTGAGACTGACTGTATATAAAATGTGCATGAAAACGATTATCGTATTGTTTTTTTAGTTGCAATAATTCATCAACAAACATTGCGTCAGCTAAGGTTTTATTACCGTAAACTAATATAAAGTTGCTAAACGGTTCTTCTTCTAAAAGTGTTTTAGCAATACTAAGTACTGGAGTAATTCCACTTCCAGCAGCAAAGGCAGCAATAGTTCTTGTTTTGGCAGCATTAGCTTCAAATACAAAACGTCCGTTTGGTTCTGCAACTTCTAGGACGTCGCCTGCTTTTAAGGTAGTGTTGGCATAAACAGAAAACGTTCCTTTTTCAACCGCTTTTACGGCTACAGTAACGTTTCCACTATTCTGAGAAGCACAAATAGAATAATCTCTACGGATGTCTTCGCCATTAATAGTCGTTTTTAAGGTGATGTATTGTCCGGCTTTAAAGCTGAATTGTTCTTTAAGGTTTTCGGGAATATCAAAGGTTATCGCAACAGAACTGTCTGTTACTTTATCAACTGATTTTATAGTGAGTGAATGAAAATGTGCCATTAAAAATAATTTTTTGCAAAGATAACTAATCTTCCACAGACCTAACAGGTTTTTAAAACCTAGCAGGTCTAAAATTTTAATAAAACATAATACATAAGATTCTTATACATAAGAAAATTATGTATATATTTGTACTACGATGAGCAATTCAAAATTATATAAAGGGAGTTTAACCACCATCATTTTAAAGTTATTAAATGAGAATGATAAAATGTATGGTTACGAAATTACCCAAAAGGTAAAGGAATTAACTAAAGGTGAACTTAAAATTACGGAAGGCGCATTATATCCTGCGTTACACAAATTAGAAGCTGAAGGTTTGTTAGATGTTGAGGTCGCAAAAGTAGATAACCGATTGCGTAAATATTATAAACTCACCGAAACCGGAACCAAAGAAACCGTTAATAAGCTTGAAGAATTAGCCGAGTATATTAAAACGATGCAGGCTTTAGTGAATCCGAAATTGGCATAAATCTTTATCCTACAATGGTATTTGGTGGCTGAGCGAAGTCGAAGTCAAAAACCTTGTAGATATTAAAAATTAAAATGAAACTAACCAAAGAAGACATACAATTTATAGATAACTACTTGGATAATTCTGATGTCATTTACGCAGACATCCGAATGGAAATGGTAGATCATGTGGCTTCGGATATAGAATCTAGAATGGAATCCGGAGATATGCGCGGGTTTTATTATGTATTTAAGGATTATATGGTTGAAAATAAAGCGCAACTTTTAAATGATAACAAACAATTTTTAAAATCTGCCGACAAAAAAATAGGGAAAACATTTTTAAAGGAACTTAAAAACCCAATAACACCTTTATTGTTTTTAGCGTTGTGCATTGGCTTTTACGTATTATATCAAAACTCTAGTTTAGAGACGTTTAGGGCCTGTTTGTCAATTGTTCCACTGATTGGTTTGACAGGATTTATATTGACCTATGTGGTTTATCAAGGGGTAAAAGACAATAAACGGTTCTCTGTGGTTGAGCGATTAGCTTTTCCTTTTTTAGCCTTTTACCAATTACCTAATCTTTTTTTAATTAGAACAAGAGAATTAAATGAAACAAGCGATTTATTTTGGACAATTGGCGGAGCGAGTTTAGCGCTTACCTTAATGTTGGTATTGGTAATTATAAGTGTAAAATTATTTATGAGTTACGAAAGCCAATTTAAAAATATAACCTAAATAGAAGGAGGCCTAGCAGGTTTTTAAAACCTTCCAGGTCTAAAAGTAAATTAACAATGAAACTAACCAAAGAAGAAATACAATTCATTGACAATTATCTCATTAAAAACGAGGTGAAGTATTGGGATGTGCGTTTAGAATTGTTAGATCACATTGTTTCTGCGGTTGAAGATAAAATAACGAATGATGGCATTTCTTTTAATGAAGCCTTACTCGAAGTTCATAAAGGTTTTGGTAATCAGTTTATAGAATTTGGCGTCCCTAAAAGCAAAATATTTGAAAGCGGATTATATCAAAGTAATATTGGATTTAAGAAGTTCACTAGAAATAAACAGAAAGAATTGGGTAGGAAATACCGAACAATGACATGGAACCATCTTAAAGCTAAGTTTTCCACCTTTAAGTTCTGGTTAGAGTATTTGGCCGTTATTTTGGCATTTGTTTCCATTTATCAATTTAAACCTAAAGCATGTTTTCTCATCGGTTTAATAGTGCTAATTCTACCTACCATATACTCTGCGTATTATTCTATAAAAGATAAGTCTACTCGAAAATCATTAAGTTTTGCTATGGCTACAAGTTCTGCTATGGCAGTGTGGTCGTTATATAATCTTTCGTTTTATATCTTAAAGGATCGTTATGAGAATGTTGCAAATATGCCTCATGGTTTCTTTGTTATTGTAGCGTGCTTATTTTATCCTGTGATTAGAGCCAATATTGAAGTGTATCAGAACGTATATAAAGAGAATAAGAAAACTTTTAACTTTAAGTTTTTATAAATGAAACTCACTGAATCTCAAATACAAGACCTCTACGCTTTTACAAGACAACATTTTGTAGAGCATTACGACTTACAAACCGAACTCGTAGATCATTTAGCCAACGATATTGAAGAGCAATGGCAAAACCAACCCAAACTCAGTTTTGAAGACGCTAAAAACAAAGCCTTCAAAAAATTCGGAATTTTTGGTTTTATGGATGCCATTGAACAAAAAGCTAAAGCTATGAATAAGCGCTATATGCGTTATATGTGGACTGAACTTAAGAAATGGTTTGAGTTGCCACAAATTATTTCAACGATTGCCTTGTTTTTATTGTTTTATCTAGCATTTTCTTCTGAATTTGTAGCAATTGCTTCTGTGGTTCTTTATGTCCTAATTGTCTCATGGGTTATGTATAAAACGATTCAGCTGAATAGACAGTTTAGACGCAGAAAGGAAATTTCTAACAAAAAATGGATGTTGGAAGAAATGATCTATAAACAAGCTGGTGCAACATCGTTAATTTTTCTATCTCAGATCTATAATATGTTTATAATTTCAGATGAATTTTTAACCAACATATATGCTGTCCTAGGTTTATCATTGGCATTTACAGCCTTAGTTTTAATCAATTATATCAGCTTTGAACTCATACCAAACAAAGCCGAAAAACTACTGAATGAAACTTATCCAGAATTTAGTTTGTAACAAATTCCTGTTTTTTCATACTTACTACATAAACCAACCTTTCATTACATTATGATAAAACACTTTCTCAATCTCGAATGGAAACAATATTTTCGTTCGTCATATTGGCAAAAAAATATGGTCATCAATATCTTAATGGTATTTTTTGCGCTTTATTTTGTTGCTTCTTTTGCAGCATTAGGATTCGGATTGTTCTTCTTGCTAAGGAAAACTTTTCCAGATCAAGATCCGTTCGTCATTGCAAATAACTATCTGTTTTATTGGATTATTGGAGATTTGCTAATGCGATTCTTTTTACAAAAGCTACCTGTAATGAGCGTAAAACCCTTATTGACGCTTCCTATAAAGCGTTCTACAGTGGTGAATTATGTTTTAGGAAAATCGGCAGTATCATTTTTTAACTTTCTGCCATTATTTGCTATTATTCCATTTAGTATCATCTTAATCGGAGAAGGTTACGAAACATCAATGATATTAACATGGATGTTTACGATGATAGTTGTGGTACTCATTATCAATTTCGTAAACTTTATAATAGAAGCGTTTTCTGCAAATTCTGAACTATCATTTTTACCAATAGTAGCGGTTGTAGGAGTGTTATTTGCATTAAATTATTTCGAAATTTTCTCATTAACAACATTAATAGGTAGTGGATTTTTGGCTATTGCAAACAGCCCAATCCTTATTTTAATTCCCATAGTTGTACTTATAGTATGTTATACTATCAACTTCAAAATTTTAAGAAACAAACTATTTTTAGACAGTTCATTAAAATCGAAAGTCACTGAAGTTAATGCTTCAGACTTATCATGGACAGAACGTTTTGGTGACATTGCGCCATTCATGAAACTCGATTTAAAATTGATTTGGAGAAACAAACGAACCAAATCAATGGCTATGTTATTACTAGTTGGTGTGCTTTACGGCTTGTTCTTTTATCCACAACCACAGTTCTTGAAAATGGAGTTTATGTATGCTTTTATCGGAATTTTCTCTACAGGATTCTTCCTTATCAATTTCGGTCAATTCATTCCGGCTTGGGATAGTGGATACTATAAATTACTAATGAGTCAAAATATTAAATACGAGCAATACTTACGTTCAAAATTTATCCTAATGGTCATGAGTGTGGTACTTCTTTTTGTATTAGGAATCCCTTATGTGTATTTTGGATATAAAATTTTAATCGCGCATTTTGCTGCGGCTATTTATAACATTGGTGTTAATACGCATGTTATTTTGTATGGAGGATCCTTCAATAGAAAAAAAATAGATTTAGATAAAAAAGCCGCTTTTAATTACCAAGGTACTGGGGCTGTACAATGGATAATCGGAATTCCATTAATGATCATACCAATGGCTTTATTTGGTGTTACCAATTGGCTTGTTGGTTTTGAAGCCGCTTCTGCTTTATTAATCCTTTTAGGTGTTGGCGGGATTGTTTTTCATAAAAAATTAATGAAAGGCATTACTAAGAAATATTTAAACTCAAAATACAAAATGATTGACGCCTTTAGTCAAGATAACTAATAACACATCGCATTATGATATATACAAAAGACCTTACCAAAGCATATAACGGAACAACCGTACTTAATATTGAAGAATTAACCATTCCTAAAGGCCAAAGTTTTGGGTTAGTAGGAAATAATGGAGCCGGAAAAACAACCTATTTCAGTTTACTACTCGATCTAATTAAACCAACCACAGGAAACATTACCAGTAATAATGTTGTCGTAGATGAAAGTGAAGATTGGAAACCATTTACATCGTCTTTTATTGACGAAAGCTTTTTAATTGGCTATTTAACACCAGAAGAGTATTTCTATTTTATAGGAGAACTTCGAGGACAGAATAAAGCAGATGTAGATACGTTAACCTCAAAATTTGAAGATTTTTTCAACGGTGAAATCATAGGTAAGAAAAAATACTTGAGAGACTTAAGTAAAGGAAACCAAAAGAAAGCAGGTATCGTTGCGGCACTTATAGGTCATCCAGAAGTTATTATTTTAGATGAACCGTTTGCTAATTTAGATCCAACAACTCAAATACGACTAAAACAAATCATAAAAGATTTAGCCGAAAAGCAAGGAGTTACTGTTTTAGTATCTAGTCACGATTTAACACATGTGACAGATGTTTGTGAACGTATCGTTGTTTTAGAAAAAGGAAATGTGATTAAAGATTTAGAAACCAATCCTGCCACTTTAAAAGAATTGGAAGCGCATTTTGGAAGTAGCGCCGTAGTATCTCAAGAGGAAGAATAACAATATCTTTATATAATTTAAAAGCCCATAATTATGTCTTAATTATGGGCTTTTTTTTGCTTTCAGATAGTGTGCTACCTCGAAAAACGATTAAATAACATCAAAAATTCAAAAAGATCCTTATTTTTACCACTTAACACACTAAACAGAGTGTTTTTAAGTTATCTATTAACCAAATAGAACCAACGTTTGAAAACCTATTACAAAATCATATTATCTGTATGTTGCGTGGCAATGCTTACCCAAAGTTGTTCGCGTAAAAAAGATAAATTTATTAACAGGAACTTCCATGCCATGGGCACAAAATATAATGTGCTTTATAATGGTAATATTGCATTAGAGCGCGGAAAAGATGAAGTTAATAATGAGTTTACAGAAAATTTTTGGGAGCTGCTTCCTGTCGAAAGAATGAGTGTCTCTGAAGATATCTTTCTACCAGGACAAACTAAAAACGCCGATTTTGAACGTGCCGAAGAAAAAGCTATAAAAGCTATCCAAGTACATGGAATGAATATTGGAGGAAAGGAAAAAAATCCTCAAATAGACGAAGCATATTTACTTTTAGGACAAGCCCGTTATTTCGATCAACGTTTTGTGCCAGCTATGGCAGCATTCAATAATATCTTGAATAAATATCCAACTAGTGATAAAATTAATCAGGTTAAAATCTGGCGCGAAAAAACAAGTATGCGTTTAGATAATGACGCTGGTGCCATAGAGAAATTAAAACGCTTATTAAAAGAAGAGGACATTGAAGGCCAGGATTTAGCGGATGCCACAGCAGCTTTGGCTCAAGCTTATCTCAACATAAAATCTAAAGACAGTGCATTGGCTCAGCTTACTATTGCTGCCGAAAACACTAAGGTTAAACGAGAAAAGGCCCGTTACCATTTTATTAAAGGACAATTGTATAATGAATTTGGTAAAAGAGATAGTGCAAATATAGAATTCGATGCTATTATCGATATGCATCGTCAAATACCAAGATCTTTTTACATCAATGCACATATTGAAAAATCGAATAATTTTGATGTATTAAACGGTGATCAAATTGAGTTTGAAGAATACCTTGCAGAATTAGAAGAAAACAGAGAGAACAGGCCATTTCTAGATAAAATTTATTACCGCATTGCAGAATACCATCGCAGTAATGCGTCAGATAGTCTTTCCGAAGTATACTATAATAAATCACTCAGAAAAACCACCTCAGATAAGTATTTAAGATCGCTTAGTTATGAAACTTTGGGGAACATGTATTTTGATAGAAACATCTATAAAACTGCAGGTGCTTATTATGATAGTACAATGACCGCAATGGTTGTAAATACGAAGCCATATCGAATCATAAAAAAGAAGCGCGAAAATCTTGATGATGTTATATACTATGAAGGTATTGCGCAAACCAATGACAGTATTTTAAGAATGGTTAGTCTTCCAAAGTCTGAGCAATTGGCAATTTATACAAAACACACAGAGGATCTTCAGTTAAAGGCTTTAGAAGCACAAAAGCAGCAAGAAGAAGCCTCGAAAACGCAAAAAAGTCAACCATCTCAGGCAACAAGGTTAGATCAAAAAGGTAAAACAGCGTCGAGAAGTTTAGGGAATAATCCTCCAGGAACCTCTAGAATTCCGCAACCTAATGGAATAGGTAATAGAAATAGTAGTAGTTTTTATTTTTACAACCCAACTACTGTAGCTTATGGTAAAAATGAATTTCTAAAACTTTGGGGAGAACGTAAGCTTCAAGATAATTGGAGGTTTAATAACCAACGAGCAGATGTTGCAAATACGACAAAAGATGAAGAGTTAGTTGGAGAAATAACCAAAGACAAGCGTTTTGATCCTGAAACCTATTTAGCATCATTGCCAACAAGTCAAAGTGAATTCGATAGTATTGCAACAGAACGGAACTATGCCTATTATCAACTAGGAATTATTTATAAAGAAAAATTTAAAGAGTTTCAATTATCAAAAACGAGATTTGAAGACCTTTTAGACCATAATCCTGAGGACCGATTAATTTTACCTTCAAAATATAACTTATATCGTTTGTATATTGAATTAGGATTAAACCAAAAGGCAGAAGCCATGAAAACTGCGATTATCCAAGAGTATCCAGATTCTCGTTATGCTGAAATTCTATTAAACCCACAATCCGAATTATCAAAGGATGAAAATAGTCCAGAAACCATTTACACCAATCTCTATAAACAATTCGAAAATGAAGAATATGCTGCTGTAATTACAGAAGCCGAAGTGCAGATTAAGCGCTTTGAAGGGGATGATTTTGTGCCAAAGTTCGAAATTTTAAAAGCATCCGCAAAAGGGAGACTTTATGGATTTGAAGCTTATAAAGAAGGGATTAACTATATTGCATTGACTTACGCTAATACAGAAGAGGGGAAAAAAGCACAAGAAATTATAAAAGATGCCCTTCCGGCTTTACAAAAGAAGGAGTTTATTGCAGATGATGATGCTAGAAAATTCAATGTTATTTTCCAATTTGAAAATAATTCAGGTGAAGATATTGAAGCTTTTATTGCGACTTTGGATGAAGAAGTGGAGAAAATAAAATACTTTGATCTTACAACATCTAAAGATCTATACGACGAAAATACTACCTTTGTGGTGGTACATGGATTAAAAAGTATCGCTGGAGCAAATGGATTTGGAGAATTGCTTAAGACGGAAGAAAAAGATAAAAGAGGACGCGTTGTAAAACCTAAAATCACGCGACCTTATATTGCTATTTCTTCTCCAAACTATGCAATTATACAACGACATAAGAACTTAAATGCGTATTTAAAATTACAGTAATTTAAAACCAAAGCAACATGTTTTCTTCAGACAGAAAAAAACCAAAACAACAATCAACTATGGAATCAACTACTCAGCAAAATATTATAGCGCAAGGCACTAAAATTGTAGGTGACATTGCAAGCCAAGGGCCATTTAGAATTGATGGAACTGTTGAAGGTAACGTAAAGACTTCGGGTAAAATAGTTGTAGGTAAATCGGGTTATATAAAAGGTACTTTACAGGGCGAAAATGCCGACTTTGAAGGTAAATTTTCAGGTAAACTTATTTTATCTGGTACGTTATCCTTAAAATCCACAGCACATATAGAAGGGGAGGTCCACATAAGTAAGTTGGCTGTAGAACCTGGAGCTACTTTTAATGCGACTTGTAGTATGAAAGGAACGGTTAAGTCGCTATCTAATGAGCCAGTTAGATCTGAATCTACACCAGCGCAAAGTGTCCAAAGCAAATAATAAAGGACCTAATAAGTTTATTAGGTTTACATCTGTTGCATTTCAGATGGGAGGCACTATTTTTCTTGGAAATTATTTTGGTCAATGGCTAGACGCGAAGTATAACAAGGATTATTTAGAAACTACAATAACACTTCTATCGGTTTTTATTTCAATGTATTTGGTGATTTCTCAAGTTATAAAAGTGTCTAAAGAAGATGATTAAATCACTTACGGTCTATATGCTATCATTTTCGATAGTATTCATAATTGTTCATTTTTTACAAGAATTCATTCTTAATCAATTAAATAGCTCAGTTCGATTTAGTTTATGGGACACTAATTTGTTTTTTGCCATTGCTTCGATTGTAATCTGTTTACATCTAAAATTCTTTTCGTTTTTTAAAAAACTTCAACCGCAATTGGGTTTTATCTACTTACCGACTTTATTTATTAAAGGTATTTTGTTTTTTATAATGTTTAAATCACCGATATTTGGGTTAGTTGACTTAACAACCACTGAACGATTGAATCTTTTAATTCCACTACTCTTATTCTTAGGATTAGAGGTGTTTTTTGTCGTTAAAATCATCACGAAAAACGAGGTCTAAATAATTAGCATAAAAACGCATTGTTATTTTAATTAATTACGTACTTTTGCACGGAATTTGAGAAGAATTATTTTTTGATTTTATAACAATGAAGATATTTCAACAAGGTTTTAAAAGTTTAGCACTAGCTCTATTAGTGTTTCTTCCTGCGTCTGTTTTTGCAATTACTACAGCAAGTGGTGAGGGTGAGGTGGATACAAAAATGGAAGTAGAGGATTATATTTTACATCACCTTAAGGATTCTCATGATTTTTCATTGTTTTCTTATACAAACGGTGAGGGTGAGCGTGTTCATGTTGGTTTCCCTTTACCTGTTATTGTTTGGTCTTCTGAAGGTCTGGTGACATTTATGTCTTCTGAGTTTCATCATAATGATGATGGAGGTGTGATTGTAGAAAAAGGCGGACTTAAATTCGCTAAAATTCATTCAAAAATTTACGAGCTAGAACAAGGAGCAACAACGGTTAGTTTTGATGCTGAACATCATGCTACAAATGGTACTAAGGTTTTAGATTTTTCAATTACTAAAAGTGTATTTGGAATCTTAGTAATTGGTTTATTGATGTTATTTTGGTTCTCTAGATTAGCAAGTCAATACAAGAAAAAACAAATCCCAACAGGATTTGGTCGTGTGTTAGAGCCATTAGTGCTTTACGTTAGAGACGAAATTTCAAGACCAAATATTGGTGAAAAACACTACCGTAGATTTACGGGGTATCTTTTAACTGTGTTTTTCTTTATATGGATTTTAAACTTGGTGGGTTTAACACCTTTAGGTTTTAACGTTACGGGTCAGTTAGCAGTAACAGCGTGTTTAGCTATATTTACATTAGTTATCTATACGGTTAGTGGAAACAAAGATTATTGGATGCATATATTTTGGATGCCAGGTGTGCCAATTTTAATTCGTCCAGTTTTAGCAATCATAGAATTGGCTGGAGCTTTAATTATTAAGCCTTTTTCATTGTTAGTACGTTTGTTTGCAAACATTTCTGCAGGTCATATTGTCTTAATGAGTTTAATAGCCATTATGTTTACATTAAAGGAATCATTAGGTGTTGTTGGTGCAACAGGCTTATCCTTTGTGTTATCATTTTTTATATTACTAATTGAATTATTAGTAGCGTTTTTACAAGCGTATATTTTTACAATGCTTTCAGCTTTATTTATTGGTATGGCTGTGGCAGAACACGATCATGAGCATGAGCACGATGCACACGGTCATGAAGCTCCTGATGCAGAAGACGTAAGAGGAGATTTCATTTAATAAGAGTTTTTTTAATTTAACTATATATATCAATTTTTATGGAACCAGTAACTTACAATTTAATTGGTGCGGGATTAATCGTAATCGGAGCAGGTATTGGACTTGGTCAAATCGGTGGAAAAGCAATGGAAGGTATTGCTCGTCAGCCAGAAGCGACAGGTAAAATTCAAACAGCGATGATTATTATTGCAGCACTTTTAGAAGGTTTAGCATTTGGAGCTTTATTCTTAGGAAAATAAGAACCAAATCAAATTTACAAAAACACTATCCTGTAACGGTTGGTTGCAGGACGTGTTTTTAAATTAAAAAAAGACAACACACTTAATTACTTAATAATATGGATAAGTTATTAAACGATTTTTCACCAGGTTTATTTGTAGTGTCAACAATCCTTTTGTTGGCATTAATAGCACTTATGGTAAAGTTTGCTTGGAAACCAATTCTTACTTCATTAAATGAAAGAGAAGAAGGTATTCAAGGTGCTTTAGATGCAGCAGAAAAAGCAAAGCGTGAAATGGCAAACCTTCAAGCAGATAACCAAAAGTTATTGCAAGAAGCGCGTTTAGAAAGAGAAACGATGCTTAAAGAAGCTCGCGAACTTAAAACTAAAATGATTGCAGATGCTGAAGCAGAAGCAAAAACGCAAGCCAATAAAATGATTGCACAAGCACAAGAGGCTATTACTAGTGAAAAGAAAGCAGCTATGGCAGAATTAAAAAGTCATGTTGCAGGTTTATCTATAGAAATCGCTGAAAAAGTAGTGCGTAATGAATTATCTAACAAAGACAAGCAACTTGCATTAGTTGAGTCTATGTTGGGTGAAGCAACTTTAAACTAATAAGAGATGTCAGGATCAAGAGCGGCCATACGATATGCTAAAGCGGTTTTAAGCTTAGCAACAGATCAAAAATCTGCTGAAGCGGTAAATAGTGATATGAAATCAATCACTAACGCTATCGCTGAGAGTGAAGATTTAAATCAGATGCTTCAAAGTCCTGTTGTAAAATCTTCAGATAAAAAAGCGGTATTATTAGCAATATTCAAAAATGCGAATGTTACAACTACTAATTTATTCGATACTTTAATTACTAACAAAAGGTTACCTTTATTGAATGAAGTAGCTTCAAGTTATGTTAAGTTGTACGATGAGTTAAGAGGTAGCCAAGTAGCAACAGTTACTACTGCAATTGCACTTACTGAGGATTTAAAAACTAAAGTATTAGCTAAGGTTAAGGAGCTTACAGGAAAAGACGCGGAAGTAGAAAATATTATAGATGAAAGCATTTTAGGTGGTTTCATATTACGAGTAGGTGATATTCAGTATAATGCTAGTATCGCTAACAAACTCGAGAAATTAAAAAGAGAATTTACACTAAATTAAAAAATGTTATTCGGTCACTAAGCGAAGTCGAAGTGAACGTTTAATATCTAATATCTAAATAAAGATGGCAGAAGTAAAACCAGCTGAAATATCAGCAATCTTAAAACAACAACTTTCAGGTTTTGAAGCGGGTGCTTCATTAGACGAAGTAGGAACAGTATTAACTGTAGGTGATGGTATTGTACGTGCTTACGGATTAGCTAATACACAATATGGTGAATTAGTTGAATTTGAAGGTGGTGCAGAAGGTATCGTACTTAACCTTGAAGAAGATAATGTAGGTATTGTACTTTTAGGTACTTCAGTAGGTATTAAAGAAGGTTCTACAGTTAAACGTACGAAACGTATCGCATCTGTAAAAGTAGGTGAGGGTATAGTTGGACGTGTAGTAGATACTTTAGGTAACCCTATTGATGGTAAAGGACCAATTGCAGGTGAAACTTTTGAGATGCCTTTAGAGCGTAAAGCACCGGGTGTTATCTACAGAGAACCAGTAACTGAACCATTACAAACAGGTATTAAAGCTATTGATGCTATGATACCAGTTGGTAGAGGTCAACGTGAGTTGGTAATTGGTGACAGACAAACAGGTAAAACAGCAGTTTGTATTGATGCTATCTTAAATCAAAAAGAATTTTTCGATGCAGGTGAGCCTGTATATTGTATATATGTTGCTATTGGCCAAAAGGCTTCTACAGTAGCTTTAATTGCTAAGACTTTAGAAGAAAAAGGAGCTTTAGCTTACACCACAATAGTTGCTGCAAATGCATCAGATCCTGCTGCGATGCAAGTTTATGCGCCTTTTACAGGAGCATCTATTGGTGAGTATTTTAGAGATACTGGTAGACCAGCTTTAATTGTATTTGATGATTTATCAAAACAAGCTGTTGCTTACCGTGAGGTATCTTTATTATTAAGACGTCCTCCAGGACGTGAGGCATATCCTGGTGATGTATTTTATTTACACTCAAGATTATTAGAGCGTTCTGCAAAAATCATTAATAATGATGCTATTGCTAGAGAAATGAATGACCTTCCTGATGTTTTAAAACCTATGGTTAAAGGTGGTGGTTCATTAACAGCTTTACCAATTATTGAAACTCAAGCAGGTGACGTTTCAGCATATATCCCAACTAACGTAATTTCTATTACAGATGGTCAGATTTTCTTAGATGGTGATTTATTTAACTCTGGTGTTCGTCCGGCAATTAATGTAGGTATTTCTGTATCTCGTGTTGGTGGTAACGCTCAGATTAAATCAATGAAAAAGGTATCTGGTACATTAAAATTAGATCAAGCTCAGTATCGTGAATTAGAAGCGTTTGCTAAGTTTGGTTCAGATTTAGATGCTGTTACCTTAAATGTAATTAACAAAGGTAAGCGTAACGTTGAAATCTTAAAGCAGGCACAAAACGATCCTTTTAAAGTAGAAGATCAAGTTGCAATCATTTATGCTGGTTCTAAGAACTTATTAAAAGATGTTCCTGTAGAGAAAGTAAAAGAATTTGAACGTGATTATTTAGAGTTCTTAAATGCTAAGCATAGAGATACTCTAGATTTACTTAAAGCTGGTAAATTAACTGATGAGGTTATTGATACATTAACAAGTGTAGCAAAAGATCTTTCAGGTAAGTATAGATCATAAAGTTATAAGTTTAGAGTTATGAGTTAAAATTTAGCTTACTCATAATTCTAAATTTAAATTATTAAGCTAATGTCACTCTGAGCTTAGGCAAAGAGTCTTTATCATATAAAGATGGCGAATTTAAAGGAAATTAGAAACAGAATATCATCGGTATCCTCAACGATGCAGATTACTAGTGCCATGAAAATGGTATCTGCTGCTAAGTTAAAGAAAGCCCAAGATGCTATTACAGCAATGCGTCCTTATTCTAATAAGTTAACGGAATTGCTTCAGAGTTTAAGTGCAACATTAGATGCCGATTCTGGTAGTAAGTATGCAGAGCAACGCGAGGTAAAAAAAGTACTTATTGTTGCAGTAACTTCTAATAGAGGTTTGGCTGGTGCATTTAATTCTAATATCATTAAGCAGGTTACTAGACTTACTAATGACACTTATGCGACTAAAGATGTATCTTATATAGCTATTGGTAAGAAGGCGAATGACGCATTCAAAAAAACGAATAAAGTAATCGCGAACAAAAGTGATTTGTACGAAGACTTAACGTTTGATAATGTTTCTGAAATAGCGGAAATGTTAATGGATAAATTTGTTTCTGGCGAGTTTGATAAAATTGAAATTGTTTATAATCATTTTAGAAATGCAGCAACGCAAATTATAATGACAGAACAATTTTTACCAATTGTCCCTTTTGAAAGTGATGAAAACGTTAATTTAGATTATGTTTTTGAACCTTCTAAATTAGAAATCGTTGAAGAATTAATCCCTAAGTCATTAAAGACGCAATTATATAAAGGTATTAGAGATTCTTTCGCTTCTGAGCATGGTGCACGTATGACAGCAATGCACAAAGCAACAGATAATGCAACAGAGTTAAGAGATCAGCTTAAGTTGACTTACAACAAAGCAAGACAAGCGGCAATTACTAATGAGATTTTAGAGATTGTAGGTGGAGCTGAAGCTTTGAATAACTAAATAATATACTTAGTTTAAACTAAGAGTTTTAATATAAAACCTAACTATTAATAGTTAGGTTTTTTTATGTCTTAATGTTTCAAAAGTTAATAGGGGGTTTCTTAGTTTATAAGTCGATTGTAGTAAGATTTTTCTTTCTTTTTTGCGCCTAATAACTGATTAATATGGTTTTAGGGCGCTTAATTTGTATATTTTTATATATTGCAGTCCCAAACCTTAACCTACAATAAAATGAAACTACTAAGAAAGGCGACCTACGCCATTGTTTTAGCTGTTATGTTTTCGTTCACTTTTCAGTGTTCAAACTCAAAAGCTGCTGCTGCAACTACTACCCAATTTGAAGAATCCGCTACGTTTAAAGTTAAACCCGTTCTCTTTCAAGAATGGTATGCTGGAATTAAAGTTGGGGGTACCGGAATTAATATGTTTGTGCCTGTTGCAAATAAGAGCGATAATATCAAAATTGATAGTGTGTTCTTTAGAAACCTAAAAGGTAAACTCGTTCAAAAGAAGGATAAATATGTTGCAATTCTAAAAAGTGACTCTCCTTATTATACTTTTACAGTAGCCGAAAAATCAAATGACTATCCTTTTACGTTATCGGATGCAGAATGTGCTATTAGCTTTGTAGAAAATGGAGAAACAAAATACTTGAAAATAACTGATGTTAATGAAGTTTCAGGTACGTATTATGAAAACGGACCTCCTTCTCTAAATGATAAGACGGCATTAACTGTAGTTGCTTCTGCAAACGAAGACACAGAGCATTAAATTTTTTTTATATAGAATAGACTAAAGTCTTATCTATTTAGGTAAGACTTTTTTTATTGCCAAAAATTAGAGTAACATCTTACACTTTACTACTATGTTGATGCGTTCTAGTAATCACGGATACAAATAGCTCATCTTTTGATAATATTTCAATACTTTTGAGCTAAATAAACACCATTAAATTGAGCGGATTCAAATCACTTTTTAAACAAACATTTATTTATGGCTTAGCGACTGTGCTACCTAGAATGTTAAGTTTTATTTTAGTGCCACTTTATACCGATCCAGAAGTACTTTCTGTTGAAGAATATGGACGTATATCTTTTATATTCGCGTACTTCGTATTGTTTAATGTTGTGTTGGCTTATGGTATGGAAACCGCATTTTTTAGGTTTTTCAATAAAGAAGACAATCAAGACAAAGTAACAGGTACCTCTGCCATTTCCTTAATAATTAGCTCATTTGCGTTATTAGGAATTGCTTTTTTGTTTAGAGATCAAATTTCTGCACTCATAAATATAGAACTTAAGTATCTCAATTTAGTATTTATCATTTTACTGTTAGATGCTTTAGTTATCATTCCGTTTGCATGGTTACGGGCTACGGCTAAACCCATGCGATATGCTATTATTAAGATATTAAACGTTGCTGTTAATCTTGGGCTCAATGTCTTCCTGTTATTATACTTAAAGGATTTAGCTGAAGGTAATTCTGTTTTTGACTCTATTTATAAACCAGATTTCGAAACCAGTTACATCTTCATTTCTAATTTAATTGCAAGCGGGTTAACACTTCTAATATTACTTCCATTCTACGCTCAAATTAAATTGAAGTTCGATACTGTTTTATGGAAAAAAATGATGCGTTATGCTATGCCAGTGCTTATCGCAGGAATTGCATATTCGGTCAATGAAACCTTCGATCGAATTTTATTAGAAAAATTATTACCAGCCGATATTGCAGATGAACAGGTTGGTATGTACTCTGCATGTTATAAGCTAGCGTTATTTATGACCTTGTTTGCCACAGCCTTTCGTTTAGGAATAGAACCTTACTTCTTTAGTCATTCAAAATCCGATAACCCACAAAGGAATTATGCGAGAATCTTAGAGTATTTTGTAGCCTTTGGTTCTGTTATCTTTTTAACCGTGGTTGTTTTTGCAGATGTTTTAAAGCCGCTTATCATACGTAGTGAAGCTTATTACGAGGCCATGTGGATCGTTCCGTTTATACTCTTGGCTAACTTTTGTTTAGGGATTTATCATAACCTTTCAGTGTGGTATAAAATTACAGATCGGACGAAGTTTGGTGCTTACATTTCAATATTTGGCGCCATTACAACGCTATTATTAAATTATGTATTAATTCCTGTTATAGGTTTTAAAGGTTCAGCAATAGCGACACTTTCGGCTTATTTAATAATGATGTTGTTATCTTATTACTATGGAAGAAAATACTATCCAATTCCTTATGATCTGAAGAAAATAGTACTGTATTTGGGGCTTTCTACATTATTTTCTATGGTGTACTTCTATGTTTTTAGAGGGAATTATGTTATTGGAATTGGCGCATTAATCGTATTTTTAACCCTTGTTTTTCAGCTTGAAAAAAAAGAGTTGAAGCATTTATTAAAAAGAAATTAACCTGTTATCAGAACAGTGAATACTCTTAAATTTATGAAAATTAAAATAATCAATAAATCCAATCACGATTTACCACATTACGAAACCATTGCATCTGCTGGTATGGATTTACGCGCTAACTTATCGGAGTCTAGAATTTTAAAACCATTAGAACGTAGTATTGTTGGTACTGGTTTATATATAGAATTACCTGTGGGTATTGAAGCACAAGTAAGACCAAGAAGTGGGTTAGCTGCAAAACAAGGGATAACAGTATTAAACGCGCCAGGAACAATAGATGCCGATTATAGAGGAGAAATAGGTGTGATTTTAGTCAATCTTTCAAATGAAAATTTTGAGATTCAGAATGGTGAACGCATCGCACAATTAGTCATTGCAAAACATGAACGTGCAGAATGGGTGGACTCTATAGAATTAACTGAAACCGATAGAGGAGAAGGTGGTTTTGGAAGTACGGGAGTCTTATAGGGATTTCCTGCAAGGTTTTAAAAACCTTGTAGGTATATAACCTAAAAAACAAAGATTAGGTTGCAAAAATGACCTAAAAATAAAATTAAACAGATTTCCACTCGAGTGGAAACGAAAAACAAATTTTTCGATGAAAATAATAGTACCAATGGCAGGCCGAGGATCTCGCCTAAGACCACATAGTTTAACCGTACCAAAACCATTAATCCCTGTTGCAGGTCAACCTATAGTGCACCGTTTAGTTAAGGATATCGCTAAAGTTTTAAAGCAACCTATTGAAGAGATTGCGTTTGTTCTTGGTGATCAAGCATTTTTTGGAGATGATGTGGTAGATAGTTTAACAGAACTTGCTGAAGGTTTAGGCGCCAAAGCATCCATTTATAGACAAGATCAGCCCTTAGGAACTGGTCATGCTATAATGAGTGCTAAGCCTTCGTTATCTGGTCCTGCTGTGATTGCATATGCGGATACGTTGATTAGAGCTGAGTTTGATTTAGATCCGACAGCAGATAGTGTAATTTGGACAAAATGTGTTGCAAATCCTGAAGCCTACGGAGTTGTAAAACTAAATGACGACCAAAACATTGTTGAATTGGTTGAGAAACCTGAAACCTTTGTAAGTGATCAAGCTGTAATAGGCATCTACTATTTTAAAGATGTTGCGGTTTTAAAAGATAAATTACAAGAAGTTTTAGATGAAAATGTGATGAATGGAGGAGAATACCAAATCAATGATGGTATAAAACGCATGATGGCAGATGGCAAAATCTTTAAAACCGGAACCGTTGACGAGTGGATGGATTGCGGTAACAAAGCCGTGACTTTAGAAACTAATGCAAGAATGTTAGGCTTTTTAACAGCTGATAAGGAAGAGCAATTAGTTGATGCTTCTGTGGTTTTAGAAAATTCAACAATTATTGAACCTTGTTATATCGGAAAAGGAACGGTTTTAAGAAATACAACTGTTGGACCTCATGTATCAATAGGAAAAGATTGTGTTATTGAAAATTCAACCGTTAAAAATAGCTTAATACAAAATCAAACCACTATTAAAAACGCTAATTTAGACGAAGCTATGATTGGTAATCATGTGAAGTATAATGGCGAGTTTACTAAGATTAGTATTGGTGATTATACTATAATTGAGTAAAATTCCTGCGTAGGCAGGAATCTCATGATTTTTAGTTCAAATTTTATTTTGAACCTTATTTTTGGAATAACTTTTGAAAGATATCTATTAAATCAGGTAATAATGTATATCGTATTGTACACCATTATAATAAAACCCAATCAAGAACAAAAATTTATTGAAGCTTGGAAAGGGTTAACATCATTGATTTACAAATACGAAGGAAGTTTAGGGTCTCGATTACATAAAAAGGATACGTTAAACTTCTTTGCTTATGCACAATGGCCTGATAAAAATACGTTTGATAATGCTGGTGGAAATTTACCAGAAGACGCCAATCATTTTAGAGATACAATGAAGGCGTCTTGTGAAAAATTTGAAGTGTTAGAAAAATTTGAAATGATTGAAGACTTGTTAAAGCAACAACAAAGTGAATAGTAAGACTATTTTGATATTGGTTTTTCTCTTCGGAATGATAATCGTTCCGCAGACGACCTATGCCCAAGTCGATTTTAACAAACGACCAGATGATGATTTAGGTAATGTGGAAGATGAATTTCAAGAGCATTTCTTTGAAGCCTTAAAACAAAAAGGCATTGAAAATTATGATCGTGCTGTAGAGGCCCTTCAAAAATGTTTGAATCTCGATAGCAAAAAACCAGTCATCTATTTTGAACTCGGAAAAAACTACAATAAGCTTAAAAACTTTGGAGCAGCAGAAGAGAATTTAAAAAAAGCAATAAGCATGCAACCAGATAATGTTTGGTTTTTAGATGAGCTTTACGATGTGTATTTTCAACAAGATGACATTAAGAATGCCTTAAAGACCATTAAGCAATTGGTGAAATATCATCCAGATTATAAGGAAGATTTAGCAGCACTTTATGTAAGAGAAGAAAAGTACAAACTGGCTTTAGACTTATTAGATGAGTTAGATGCTGAATATGGTTTGAGTGAGTCTAGGGACGGGATGCGAAACGATATTTATAGTATCACAGGCAATGCAGATGATCGTATTGAAAACTTAGAACAACGTATTGCAAACAATCCGAGTAATGAGGATAATCACTTAAAACTCATTTATAGATATAGTCAAACTGGCGATCAAAAAAATGCTTATAAAGCGGCTCAGAATTTATTAAAAGTAAAGCCAGATTCTAAATTTGTGCATTTAGCGTTATATAAGTTTTACCTTCAAGATAATAAGGTGGATGATGCTATCGGTTCTGTAAAAACAGTTTTAACAAGTCCAGAGATAAATGCAGATGCTAAAGCCAAAGTCCTTAAAGATTTTGTGGCTTTTGTGGCTAAAAACCCTGAGTACGAAACGGATTTAATTGATATTACATCGCTTATAGATGGTAACAAAGACGCACAAACGCATAGCGATTTAGGTCAATATTATTTAAAGGCAGGAGACAAAGCTAAGGCGCTTTCAAACTTTAAAGAAGCTTTAAAACAAAGCCCTAATGACTTTAAATTAATAAAAGACGTCCTATTACTTCAATTAGATTTAAAAGATTACAATGCGGTTGTAACAGACAGTGAGCGCGCTTTAGAATTATATCCTGCACAACCTATTTTATATTTAGTAAATGCTGTGGCAAATAATAATTTGGGCGCACCTAAAAAGGCCATTGACAATTTAGAAATGGGATTAGATTTTTTAATAGATAACCCCAGTATGGAAGCTGATTTTTATTCCGAATTAAGCATTGCCTACAAAACCTTAAATAATATTAGTAAATCTGAAACGTTTGCTAAAAAGGCAAAAGCTTTAAAAGCCCAATAATTAATGAAGTTACCTCAAGGATATAAAAAATTGAAATTGACACTAAGTGTTATTTTAATAACATTTGCTTTCAGTTGTAATTCTACTAAGCGTGTTATAGCTTCAGGAGAAGCTAGTGATAAGATTACGGCAAAACAAGTGATTAAACAGCACCAAAAGAAAGACACTGACTTTAAAACTTTAAAGGCTAGAGTGAAAATCGATATTTCTCAAAATAACAGTTCACAAGGTGCTAGTTTTACGCTTAGAATAAAAAAGGATAAGGTTATTTGGTTAAGTGAGTCCATATTAGGCATGGCGCGTATGATGATTACGCCAGACAAAGTGAAGTTCTATAATAAACTAGATAATGAATATTTTGATGGAGACTATAAACTATTAAGTGATGTTGTAGGGATAGATCTCGATTTTATGAAAGTCCAAAATATCCTTTTAGGTCAAGCTATTTATGATCTTAATGATGAACCTTATCAGGTTTCGGTTAATAATAACTCGTATGCTGTAAGTCCAAAAGATCAAAATGCGTTGATAGAGTTGTTTTATTTAATTAACCCTTCGCATTTTAAGATGGATAGCCTGCAAATGCAACAAGCGTTGAAAAAAAGAATGCTTCAGGTAGATTATTCATCTTATCAACTAGTCGATACGCAAATTATTCCAGAAAATATAAGAATAATTGCGGTTGAAGATACTAGCGAAGTTGCTATTACCATGGAGTTTAAATCGGTATCTTTGAATGATGAAGTGCGTTTCCCATTTAATATTCCTTCAGGCTATAAAGAAATTGAAATCAAATAATGACTAAAAATCGGTTCTATATTATTTTAGTAATTGGGCTTTTAATGTCCAGTTTTTCACTTTTTGCTCAAAGCGACAAACAAAAAGAGTTAGAAGCTCAGCGTCAGCAAAAGTTAAGAGAGATTAAGCAAATTAATGCGTTATTATTTACCAAAAAGAAAGAGGAAAAATCAGCAATTACACTTATTGAAGACATTAATTATAAAGTTAACGTTAGAAAAAACTTAATCAGAATCACTAACGAACAAGCCAACTTATTGACTCGAGAAATCAATACGAATCAACAAGAAATTACGAGTTTAAGAACCCAATTACAAGAATTAAAAGACGACTATTCTGCGATGGTTGTAAAATCTTATAAAAGCAAGTCTGAACAAAGTAAAGTGATGTTTTTACTATCGTCGAGCAATTTTCAACAAGCTTATAAACGACTTCAATATATAAGGCAATACCGAGACTATCAGAAAGAGCAGGGTGAAGCCATAAAACTTAAAACAAAGGAATTACAAGAGTTAAATATTCAACTATCTAAACAAAAAGAAGATAAGCAAAAATTAGTTGAGGAAAATAGAATTGCCAAACGCGAACTTGAAGGAGAGCTAAAACAACGTGAGGTTTTAATGGCTTCCATTAAGTCTGATATGGGCAAATTTGCGTCTCAAATTAAACAAAAGAAGCAAGAAGCCGATCAATTAGATAAGGAAATCGACCGATTAATTGCAGAAGCGATTGCGGCATCGAATAAAGAAGTTGGTAAAAAATCATCAACCGGAAAATTTGTGTTAACACCTGAAGCAAAAAAACTAGCATCTAGTTTTGCGGCTAACAAAGGAAAGTTAGGTTGGCCAGTAACAAGAGGTGTTATTAAAGGAAAATTTGGTAAAACGCGTTCTTTAACGGATAGTTCAGTTGAAGTTAATCATTCTGGTGTAAAAATAGCAACAGAGAAAAATGCCGAAGTCAGAGCGGTTTTTAATGGAGTCGTATCTTCGATTCATGTTATGAAAAGAGGAAATCCAACGATCTTAATAAGGCATGGAGATTATTTAACGATTTACCATAACCTTGGAAAACTTTACGTAAAAAAAGGAGATAAAATTACAACAGGTCAAGTTATAGGTGAAGTGTTTAGTAATAAAATAACAGGAGAAACCCTTCTAGATTTTAGAATCTATAAAAATGATATAAAATTGAATCCAGAATCTTGGTTAGCCAGACAGTAAATTAAAGTACTACTCAAAAAGCGCCTTTAACTCAGTAGCTTCAGAAGGTTTCATTTTACCAGCTAAAAGTAAACTTAATTGCTTACGACGTAAAGCGGCATCAAAACGTTGGATTTCTAATTCAGTTTCAGGTACGAGCTCAGGGACTTTTACAGGTCGCCCCGTTTCATCTACTGCAACAAAGGTGTAAATTGCCTCATTAGCTTTAACACGGTCACCAGATTCTCTATCTTCAATCCAAACATCCATATACACTTCCATAGAAGACGAAAATGCACGAGATACTTTAGCTTCAATCATTACAACACTTCCTAATGGAATAGCTCTGTTAAAAGCCACGTGATTTACAGATGCTGTTACGACAATACGTCTAGAGTGTCGTCTAGCAGAAATACTAGCAGCTCTATCCATACGAGCTAATAGTTCGCCACCAAATAAGTTATTGATAGGATTAGTTTCGCTTGGCAATACCAAATCTGTAACAATGGTTTTAGATTGAAATGCGGTTCTAGATGCCATAGAATATTAAAATTTGTGCAAAGATAGAGCGAATTTAGGATGGAGGAGTATTATTATAAGTAAAAAGTAAAAAGTGAAAAAAAACCTAGTCAAAAACAGCTAGAGTCTAATCAGAGAATTATTACTTAAGTTTCTTAATCAACAACCACGCATCACGATTATGCTCCTTACGAATCTTGAAAAGTTCAGTTTGTGCTTCAGCTCTGGTTTCAAAACTTCCATAAACCACTTCATGCAGTCCATAACGGTTTGCACCAATTTGACGTGCTTTAAATCCTTGTGCTCTAAGTTGATTTACCTTCTTTTCAGAATTAGCTTCTACTCTAAATGCACCAGCAACAATGTGGTAATTACCACTTTGTTTTTCTACAGATAGTGTCGCAGCAGGTAATGGACTAATGATGAAAGTTGCTTCTTGCACTTTAGCATCGAGCTGCTCATTGGCTTGCTCTTGTGCTAATTGGTTGTGATTTTCAATTGTATTGTTGTAGTAAGTTACAGCGCCAAAGCCACCTAAACCTAAAAGTATAACAGCTGTTGCTGCATATTTTAACCAGTTACGGTTAGAACGTTTTTCTGGGGTTAATGTGATAGGTGCGGTCTCTTCAATAACTTCAACGGTTTCTTTATAAACTTCGCGCGTAATGTCCGAAGATGAAAAATGAGATAAACCGAAAGCATCAGTTAAGTAATTGATATGACTAGATGGATCAAATTGAATCTTTCCATCAGCATTTAAAACTAACTCACCAATATTTTTAAATTGAATAGTTTCCCCTTCAACCAAATACGATTTAATAGACTTTATCTGCTTAGAGATTTTATTTAAAGCTGTTGTATATGGTATTTTTTCAACCTCAGCGATATAATTAGCTAATAAGCCATCATTTTGTTGTAATTGCTCGTTAAAAGACAAAGCCTTTTTTGGAGGATAAAACGTATGTGTGGATTCGTGTATTTTTGCCGAAACACGACGTGTTAAGAAAGCTCCGAATTCTGGAACTGTAACACAATCGTAACGGTATAAAAGGTCGCTAATGTAAGTCTCTAACTGCATATTAAGGCAAAGTTAAAAATTTTTGTTTCTGAAAGAAGTGAAGTACCGTTTATTTATTAACATCAAATTGAATATTTTTCTATGTGTTTGATTTGCTAGGAATTCGTAATGCATTTTTTTTATGAAATAATATTATTTTTTTTAATTAGACTATATCAAATAGTAGCCATCACAATTTCTATTTAAGATGATTTCAAATCCATTCAGAATTAAATAATTATATTCGTGTATAGATGATTACTTTTCTTAAGTACTGAGTATTCAATGACAGATCAACAACTTATTTATGCTTTAGCCTTACAGCATGTTCCAAAAATTGGAGCTACAACTGCTAAAAAGCTTATCAATCATTGCGGATCTGCTGAAGCGGTTTTAAAAGAAAAGAAATCAAAGATTTTAAAAATTGATGGTATTGGATCAATAACCATTCAAGGTCTTTTTGATAAAATACATCTCGAAGAAGCCGAACAAGAATTAAGGTTTATTAAAGATAACAACATCATCTCCCATTATTTTGCAGAAGACACTTATCCAGAACGCTTAAAACATTGTATTGATGGCCCGATTGTATTATTCCAATCTGGAAATATTAATTTGAAGCAACAGCGCATTATAAGTATTGTTGGGGCTCGCAAAATTACCACAAGTGGAATCGCCTTTTGTGAAAAACTAGTTGAAGCCTTGTCTCCCTTTAACCCAATAATTGTTTCTGGTTTTGCTTACGGAACAGATATCACAGCCCAACGGGCTGCAGTAAAACACAATTTGCAAACCATAGGGTGTTTAGCCCATGGCCTTAACCAGATTTATCCTAAAGTGCACAAGAAGTACGTGGCAGATATTGAAAATCATGGTGGTTTTTACACTGATTTTTGGAGTTCGGATGCTTTTGATAGAAATAATTTTTTAAAACGAAACCGCATTATTGCAGGATTAAGCGAAGCAACTATCGTTATAGAATCTGCAGAAAAAGGAGGTAGTTTAGTTACTGCCGATATAGCAAATTCTTATAATAGAGAAGTTTTTGCTGTACCAGGAAGAACCACAGACAGCCAAAGTATAGGTTGTAATAATTTGATAAAATTTCAGAAAGCTCATTTATTATCCAATCCGTTAGATGTGCCTTATATGTTAAATTGGGAATTGGAATCAGATAAAAAACCAGCGGTGCAGCAACAACTATTTGTAGAGTTAGAACCCGATGAAAAAATCATATATAATTTTCTAAAAGAGCATAATAAAACAATGCTCGATGTTATTGCCTTACGATGCGAAATGCCAACTTATAAACTAGCTGGGCTTTTACTTAATATGGAATTAAAGGGAGTTGTAAGACCTTTACCAGGTAAGTTATTTGAAGCAATTTAGTTTTAGCAAAATTTTAGAAGTAATAGACTAATCTTAGATTATATGATAACATAATTATCACTTGTTATGTATTATTAACAAGAGACTTAATTTTTTTGCTAAAAATTAACTGATAATTTAGAAATAACCATAAAAATAGACGCTGAATACTTTATTTGTTTTTATTGTAAAATATTTTCTTTGTGTGAATTACGATTTGAAATAGTGTGTTTGAAAGGAAATTATCTGCAAATCAACTAATTTTTTTTAAATCTCATTTAAACTGTCTCATTTTTGCAGTGTTAAACCCAAATTTACGCTGAATAGATATGTATCACTAAACTTAGTTGTATCTATCGATTCAAAAGATTAATTATAAAAATAACCTATGAATCCAATTTTATCTTTCGTTTCATCTAAAAAAGCAATGACTACGTTTATGTTGTTGTTAAGCATGTCTTTTTATGCTCAAATAATTATTAGTGACGTTTTTCCTACTCGAGTTACTAAGAGCAGTGTAGTTACCTTAGTCGGTTCTGGATTTACAAACTCTTCAACTGTTTCCATTTATGGTATTAGTACTAGCTCAGTTTCAGCTACTCCAGATGGTACGGAGTTAAGTTTTGAAATCACTACTGATGGTACTAATGATATTTCTAATGTTATTTTAAAAGTAAACGGTAATAATGTCTATTTAGGTTCGAATGCCTCAGAAAATTTAGTAAAAATTGATTATGTAGGAGCTAAATTGAAACGTAATGATCGTAGTGATGGTTCTCAATCTTTTGAGCATGTAACCGAAATCTTTACTAATTGGAATCATAACGGACAAGGGTATTGGAGATCTTCTAGTTATGTTTATCGAGATAAGAGTACTTATCCAAACGATTACCATGAATTAATAGGTTTTACATATGATGGAGTAACGTATTCTACAGGAGTGGATAATGCTTTGCTTTCAACAATAAATGGTTTAAATATTAGTAATGAGGTTTTTAAAGCCTATTCTACAAATGGAATTACTGGGACCATTAACTCCGGAGCTAATTTTATAGCTACAGCTGATTTAGTAGATGGTGTTGTTAATGAAGGAACCGTTATTACATCTGATGATGTTGCCGATTTAACTGTTTTTCAAGTAATGATAGATGGGAAGAACGGTTTGGAATTAGGAACGGGGGTAACTAATTATAATCAAACAGCATCCATTCGTTTCTTTAGTGGAAACGGACAGGTTGGTGCTATTAATGATGGAATTCCAGATTTATTGATTACGCAAATTGCAGATTCTGGTAGTTGGGATACTTATTATTACGCAGATGATAGAGGAAATGTGATAGGGACACCTATAAAGTTGTTTTTGAATAATGGTCATAATAATCAAGGTCGATGGCAATTAGATCTTTATAAACTTCCTAGTGGAGCAGATATTAATACAGCAGTTCCGCAATCTAGAACTTATGATAAGAATGAGGATCGACTAATTAAATTAATTGCTCTTAATTTAGAGGATTTTGATTTAGATGCTTCTAATATAGATTCTGTAAAAAACATTAATTCAGTAGCGGGAGGTTCTGCAGACATGGCTTTTATTGCGTATAACCAATCTGCTTTTGATATAAAAGCACCTATTGCAGCACCATTATTACCTCAGTTTGTTTGTAAAGCAGATGGAACTACAGACATAACTTTTAACGTTAATGCAGGTATAGATGATGGATTTGGCGGCATAACAGATCCACCTGTTGGAGAAACGGATTTGGAATTAAAGTACAAATGGAGAAAATATAACTCAGAAATTAGTGATGAAACAAATGAGAGTTTTACTATTTCTGGTGTCAAATTAGAAGATTTAGCTACTTACAAGATTGAGATTTCTAACGATAATGGTGGGACTATAATATTGCCTGTTACTTTAAGTGAAGGAGGTACACCTTATTATTGGAATGGTACTGATTGGAGTTCTCCATATGGGGCAGTAGAAGAGAAAGAAAGAGGTTTAGTTTATACAGGTGATTACACTACGCAATCAGAAGATTTAGTAGGATGTGATTGCAGAGTAACGTCTGGGTCTAATGTTGTTATTCCTGAAGGCAAAACAATGCTAATTTATAACGAAATAACGGTAGAGCCAGAGGTCTTGGAGGTTAAGCAATTAGATGAATTTGGTAATGTTGAAAAAGACGTAGAAGGTAATGATATCATACTCGTGAATCATTTGCCTGCAGCTACCTTTACTTTAGAAGATGATGCGAGTCTAGTGCAGATTAATGATGTTGAAAATAGTGGAGAAATCACAGTGAAACGTACATTACGTGATGAAGAAGTCAAACAATATGATTATATTTATTGGTCATCTCCTGTAGAAGATTTTAATATTTCAGAAATTTCTAATACACCAACATATCAGTGGAATGTAAATGCTGGAAATAATGGCTCAGGTAATGGAGATTGGGAATCTGCATCTAATGCCATAATGACTCCTGGAGAGGGCTATATTGTTAGAGTCGCTAATAATCAAGTGAGTGGTTTTACAACTGAATTTTATGGTGCGCCTAATAATGGGCCATTTAGTATTGATGTTTATAAGTCTCCTAATTATTTGGCTATGAATTATCATGACAGCAGTTGGAACTTAATAGGAAACCCTTATCCTTCGGCTATCGATGCGGAAAAATTCTTAACAGCTAATTCCGATCTTGAAGGACGTGTAGATATTTGGACTCATGATACATATGTATTTGATACTGGGGCTACTAATCCATTTTATGATAACTTTGGAGTAAATTACGGAAACCAATACATTACTTATAATGCATTAGGGACTTCAACTCCATCAACGTTTAATGGCGATATTGCTTCAGGGCAAGCCTTTTTTGTAAGAGTTGATAATGCAGCACCAAATACAACTTCTGTGAATTTCACTAACGCTATGCGTCATAATAATTTTGTCTCTTATGACAATTCAGATTTTTTTAGAAACACTGAAGACACCGCTGTAGCTACCGAAAAACAATTAGTATGGTTAAGCTTATCTGATGAGAACAATGGTGCTATTAGTACATTAATAGGCTATGCAGAAGGAGCTACTGATGGAAAAGATAGACTTTATGATGCTTACACTAACAATGAAGGCTTTAATTTATATTCTCTAATCTCAGATGACGAAAAATTAGTGATACAAGGTCTTCCATTACCTTTTGTAAATTCTAATACAGTGCCTTTAGGTATGGAATTAGTTCAAAGTGGAATTTACAAAATTGCCATTGGTAAAGTAGAAGGAAGCTTATTTGAAGCACAAGAACAAGCTATTTACTTAGAGGATACATATACCGGTGTAATTCATAACTTAAGAACATCACCTTATACTTTTACAGGAGAAGCAGGTGTGTTTGATGATCGTTTTGTCTTACGATATACTCCTTCAATTACGCTTTCAGTAAATGAGATTTCTGCTTCAAATACTTTTGCTTACATTAGTGATGCTATGTTTTACGTAAAATCTTCAAAGGCTATAGAAACTGTTGAAGTGTTTGACATGAATGGTAAGCAAATAGTAAACTATACTGTTAAAGACAATACAAATTCTTTTAGTACACAATTTGCGTTCGCAAATGGCATCTACATCGCTAACATAAAGCTAGATAATGGTAGTGTGGTGACTAAAAAGCTTATAAATTAATATTCACAAACTCATTTTTTTATTTACAACTATTATAACTTTTTCAATCTTTAAGGCATGTCTACATGCCTTATAACTAAATCTTAATGTATGAACTTGAAAATTACTTTAAATTTTAAAATGCTCAAATCAATGAAGTGGATGGTTTTTGTAGTGTTATTAACAATTTCAAATGGCTTATTTGCACAATCAGAACTTGTTTCTGAAGTTTTTCCTTCGCGGATTACTACAAATTCT
Source organism: Winogradskyella thalassocola (assembly GCF_900099995.1). GTDB lineage: Bacteria > Bacteroidota > Bacteroidia > Flavobacteriales > Flavobacteriaceae > Winogradskyella > Winogradskyella thalassocola. Next base: position 518,680 of record NZ_FNCZ01000001.1, on the reverse strand, counting down.
TTAATTACTGTACTAGGAACTGGCTTTACGGAGAGTACGGCGATTAACGTAAGTGGTATAAGTATAGAGAATTCTAGTATTACAATGGTAAGTGATACAGAAATGACATTTAAAATATCACATTCTGGGTCAGTGGACGTTTCAGGCGAGCTTATGTTAGGAGGTATCCCAACAGGAAAAAGCATAGAATATGTGAGTCCTACTGCAAAAACATTAAAAAATGGAGAGGAGAGTAACGTTACTAAAATAACTGAAATTTTCACAACTTATAATGGGTTCTGGAGATCTTCACAATGGAAAGCCGATCCAACTAATAATAGTTTGAAGCCAAATACAAGTCACGATTTATTAGCTTTTACGTATAATGGAGTTACATATTCAACAGGTGTTAATGATCAGTTGCTTACCGATAATGGTGTTGCGTTTAGTACACAGTTATTTTATGCTTATACTACTAATGGTGTTGATGGGATAACCAACCCAAACAATTATTTAGCGATGGCAGATATGATTGATGGTGCAGTAGGAGAGGGAACTGCAATAACATCTCCAGAAATTAGTGGAACTACAGTATACGATGCTATTATTGATGGTGTAAACGGACTAGATTTAGGAACAGGTGTTACAAATTTTAATGCGACTGCCGATGTTGAGTTTTACAGTAGTGGAGGGCAATTAGGTGCTTTAGAAGATGATATTCCAGATTTCTTAATTTCTCAGATCGCTGCAGCTGGTAGTACGGATATTTATTATTATGCAGATGCAGAAAAGAATGTTATAGGGAGACCTATAAAAATAACTATTAGAGAAGAAACTCAAAATGATGGAGATGCATTGTTGGCTAAATGGAGGCTTGATTTGTACAGCTTTTTACCCGGTGTTAATTATGGAATAGCAACACCTACAATAAGATCTTTTTCTAATAATGAAGAAAGACCATTACGTATGGTGGCATTTAAATTTGAGGATTTTCAAATTAACGACACTAATATTTCAGATATTAACAATATAAATATGGTTGCTGGTGGTACAGCTGATCTTGCTTTTCTAGCATATAATAGAGGTTCTTTCGATATAAAAACACCTGTAGTTACAGAATATCCATTAGCGAGATATGTATGTAATCTACCAAGTGATTCATATATTGCATTTTCGGCTGTAGCAGAAGTGTCTGGTGGTGCTACAGGTGCTCCTGAAGAAACATTATCGTACCAATGGTCTAAATACAATGAGCCAATTCCTGGTGCGAATAGTAATACATACACCATTCCTGGTAATATAGATGCAGAAAGCTTAGGAAACTATAAGTTAAGAGTCATTAATGCCTTTGGATCTGTTGTGGTTCCAGTGAGTTTATCAATTGGGGGAACTCCTGTTTATTGGAATGGCTCTGATTGGCAATTGCCTCCAGTGTATCAAAATGCAGGTATTGTTGTTGAGCCGCAAGATAGAGGTTTAGTATTTTCTTCTAATTATAATGCCGCAGGTGATATAGAAGGGTGTGATTGTTTAGTGCCTGCAGGTAGTAATGTAACAATAGCTTCTGGATCTACACTTAAACTTTATGGTGAAGTAACAGTTGAATCCGGAGCTTCATTAACCTTTAAAGATGGTGCTAGTTTAATTCAAACTAAGGTCGTGTCTAGTAACGAAAATAGTGGTTTAATTAAAGTAGAACGTAATGTTACAGATTTACATGATAATGATTATGTATTATGGTCATCTCCTGTAGTTGGTTTTAATGTATCTAATATTACAGCACCACATACAGTTAATGCTTATAACTGGAGTGTAAACACTGCTAATACTAATGGTGTTGCTGGTGATTGGATGCTTACAAGTGGTACAATGAATGCTGGTTTAGGATATGCTGTTAATGTACCAGCTGAATTTGTTTCAACAGGATTTACGGCTAGTTTTGTTGGGAAGCCAAATAATGGAGATATTTCTGTAGATGTATATAAATCAATAGGAAATCAGCCTAATGTTGAAGCTAGACATAGAAACCTTATTGGAAATCCATATCCTTCTGCAATTAGTGCAGATCAGTTATTAGCAGATAATACCTTATTAGAAGGTAATGTTAAAATATGGGCGCATAATACAGCAATACCAAATGCGACAACTCCTTTATCTAGTTCTGCTTACCAAGATTTAAGTTACAATTATGGTGAGCCGTATGTAAGTTATAACCTTACAGGAGCGAACCCTCCAGAAAGTACAAATGGTTTTATTGGTTCTGGTCAAGGATTTTTTGTTCAAGTTGATGATAGTGCTACTGAAGGTTCAGTAATATTTACAAACGCTATGCGTTCTGATGATGCGGACGTAGCGCATGATAATTCTGAATTTTATAGAGGAGCAAACAATGCTCAAGATTTAGAAAAGCATTTAGTTTGGTTAAGTTTAATTGATGCTACAGATGTTTCTGCAAGTACTTTAGTTGGTTATGTAGATGGAGCTACTTTAGGAAAAGATAGACTTTTTGATGCTTATTCTGATGACAACGCAATGCGTATCTATTCTATGGTGAATAATGAAGAAATGGTTATTCAAGGTCGTCCTTTACCATTTGAAAATGCCGATGTAGTGCCTTTAGGAGTTGAATTACCCGAAAACGGGATTTTTAAAATTGCTATTGGTGATTTAGATGGTAGTGTATTTGCGGATACTAGTGTAGGTATTTATCTTGAAGATACGGTTTTAAATACTGAACATGATTTAAGAACATCTCCATATGCTTTCTCTGGAGTACAAGGAAAAATTAATGATAGATTTAACTTACGTTATATAATGTCTTTATCAATTGATGACAACGAAATGTCTAACACTTTTGCTTACGTAAAAGATGGTGCATTAAATGTAAGATCTGGTTCTGTAATTAAAGACGTTAAAGTATATGATATCAACGGAAGACAAGTAGTTTCTTATGCGTCTAATGGACAGAATAATACTTTGAGTGAAAGCTTCCAGTTTTCTAAAGGAGTTTATTTTGCAACTATTACTTTAGAAGGTAATGTTACTGTAACTAAGAAAATTATAAATTAAGGATTAATTCAGGTAATCGCTAAACTAAAAAGACCTCTATTTAAATAATAGAGGTCTTTTTTATTTGAAATTTTTAAAAATTAAAATTGATTAATACCCAACCTTTTCTCTAACACGTTGTAAAACGTCATCAGCAACCAGCTTCGCTTTTGCAGCACCTTTAGCTAAAGCGGCATCAACTTCATCTAGATTACTCATATAGTAATGGTAGCGTTCTCTTTGTTCAGAAAAACGTTCTAATACTAATTCATATAAGGCTTGTTTGGCGTGACCATAACCGTAATTTCCACCTTCATAATTAGCTTTCATATTTGCAATTTGAGCATCAGAAGCTAATAAACAATAAATAGCAAAGCAATTACAAGTCGCCCAATCTTTTGGTTCTTCAAGAGGTGTGCTATCAGTTTCAATAGACATTATTTTTTTACGCAGTTGTTTTTCAGGTAAAAAGATATTGATAAAATTCCCTCTGCTCTTGCTCATTTTTTCTCCATCAGTTCCAGGAATAAGCATACCGTTTTCTAGAATTTTTCCTTCAGGTAATACAAAAGTTTCACCCATTTTGGCATGAAAACGAGACGCAACATCACGTGTCATTTCAATATGTTGTAATTGGTCTTTTCCAACCGGAATAATTTCAGCATCATACAATAAGATATCTGCAGCCATTAACATTGGGTAGGTAAACAATCCAGAATTCACATCCTCTAAACGGTCGGCTTTATCTTTAAATCCATGTGCTAAGGTTAAACGTTGGTAGGGAAAGAAACAACTTAAATACCAAGAGAGTTCTGTGACTTGTGGAATATCACTTTGTCTATAAAACACCGTTTTTTCAATATCTAATCCAAAAGCTAGCCAAGTTGCAGCTACAGAATAGGTGTGATTTCTCAATTCTTTTGCATCTTTAATTTGTGTTAATGTGTGCATATTCGCAATGAATAAATACGATTCATTATCACTTTTTTCAGATAGTTCAATTGCAGGCATAATTGCGCCTAAAATATTTCCTAAATGTGGTGTCCCTGTACTTTGTACTCCTGTTAGTATTCTTGCCATAACATTACCTGCGAAAGCAGGTATCTCTTTAAATTAAACTTATATAATAAGCAAAGGTAAATTTTTTAGTAGAACTATAAGAAGTCATTTAATTTAATTAACTAGTTTTGGTGCTATGGCATTTTTTAAATATCCATTTTGGCTTTTATATCGCATTTGGTTCTACATTTTAGTAGCTATTCCGATTATTATAATGTTTCCTCTGTTGATTATTTCTATCTCTAGAGAGGAATGGTATCGGTATTTTTTTAAGCTAGCGCGCATCTGGTCTAAGTTTATTTTAATAGGAATGGGCTTTGGATATAAAATTACAAGAGAAGAAACGCCTGATCCTGATAAAAGTTACATGTTTGTGGCCAATCACACCTCTATGGCGGATATTATGTTAATGTTGGTGGCTGTTAAAAACCCATTTGTGTTTGTAGGAAAACAAGAATTAGCTAAAATTCCACTATTTGGATTCTTTTATAAGCGTACCTGTATCTTAGTTGATAGAAGTAGTGCTAAAAGTAGGCAAGCCGTGTTTTTAAGAGCACAGCGACGTTTAAAACAAGGTGTTAGTATTTGTATTTTTCCAGAAGGAGGAGTGCCAGAAGAACATGTTTTGTTAGATGAATTTAAAGATGGAGCGTTTCGTTTGGCAATTAATCACCAAATACCTGTAGTTCCTATTGCTTTCTACGATAATAAAAAACGATTCTCATACACTTTTTTCAGTGGAAGTCCTGGTAAAATGAGAGCTAAAATTCTTCCTTTTTTACTAACAAATGGTTTGGAGACTGCAGATACAAAAGGATTAAATGAAAAAGCACGAACATTAATTTGGGACGAATTGACGCGTAGTCAAATCACAAAAAAAAGCTACTCTAACCAAAAGTAGCTTTTATCATCATTGCATTTTCATAGCGTATGCGTTGCAATAACCTAACCTAACCTAAAACTTATAACTTAATCCAGTGTATAAACCAATAAAGAAAGGTTTAAAATCACCTGTTGTATTATTGAAAGTATTTATTTGATATTTAAATGTTGGTTCAAGATTTATATTCCATTGTTTAGAAAGACTGTAATCCATACCTAAACCAAAGTTGGCACTAAAACTTGTATCATTAATATTGTTAGCTTCTCCAATAGAAGTTGTACTTCCGTTGATATCAGCATAAATTTCATTTTCACTTAAAAAGAACGTACTAAATCCGCCAATAACATTAATTCCGAATTTCGTATCTAATAATCTGTATTCTAATTCTAAAGGTATTTCTATAAACCCAAATCGCTGATCTATTTTACCAGCAATTTTTGTATTAAATAATTCTGGAGTAGAAGATCTATTCATCATTTTAGCACTCATAAGAGATACCTGTTGGTCTTCTGAGCTAAATGCTATATTATTAAATGAAGCATCTATACCTCTAGCTGCAGTTTCTGCACCTACAAAAGCAAAGACATCTGAGGTGGTTTGATTGAGGTTAACATGATTAACACCAGTCCTAATTTTTAGTTTTTTAGAAATAGCATAACTACCAGCAATACCATAGCTCATATTAACATCAGAGCTTTTAGAATTTTCATTAAATTGTTTATCTAAAGAAGAGCCTTGGCCTAAAGAATTAAAATAAACAGGCGCAACATTTGGTGCAATGCTCCACCTGCTTCGTTCATCTTCTTTTTCTTCTTCATCTATAGTTTCGTTATTTTCTGCGATAGCATTTTCAATGGTTTGTTGTTCTAGAGTTTCAATAATTGAATTCTCTGGTTCAGCTTCATTTGTTTTGCTGGTCTCTAAATTCGATGTCTCGGATTCTAGTTTTTTAGATCTTGTATTTTCTGCTACAGCAGTTTTAGTATCTTCAATACTCTTTTTAATAGCAGATTTTCTTTCTGTTTCAGATTCCAATTGTGTTTTGGAATCCGTTTTTAAATTAGACTTAGGCGTTTTAGTTTGATTTGCAACTTTCACATGAGTAGCCTTATCAGCAACTGAGGATGTATTTTTTTGCTTCTGAGTCGTATGTATTGTTTCTTTATTAGTGGTGTTAGCAACAGTATTCGATTTTCGATTCGAATTATTAGGTGTTGTTAATTGATTCGAAGGATTCGTTTTTTGAGACGTTGCATTTTCAGAATCGTTTACTTTCGATTTTTGTTCAGAGTCTAAGTTAGAATCAACAATCGTGGTCTTTTCATCTTTAACATTAAGGTCATTCTGATTCTTATGAGTCGAAGTATTATTAGGATTATTTTTCTCTAATTTATTTTCTACATCTTCAGTATTTACAATAGGAAATTCTTGAGAATTACCATCGTCTGAACTAAAAACAGTAACTCCAACAGTGAACAATAGTGCGATAGCAGCAGCTACTCCACCAATCTGCCACCAAAGTGCAATGACTCTGCGCTTTTTCTTTTTATTAGGAAGACTTTCGTTTATACGATCCCAAAGCGCATCATTAGGTGCCACTTCAAAATCTTTAAACTTTTCTTGAAAAAGTCGATCTATGTTTTTCTTATCACTCATTTTTATAAACTCTGCGAATTTGACCTCGCGTTGTAGGTTTCTATCTTTTCTTTTAAAATCAATCTAGCTCGCGCTAGATTAGATTTTGAGGTGCCTGTTGAAATTTGAATTAATTCACTAATTTCAACATGAGAATAGCCATCTAAAACATATAAATTAAATACCAATCTATATCTGTCTGGTAATTCTTGAATGATTTTTAATAAAAAATCAATACTCATATTATCATCATTGATATCTACAGAAACATCTTCAATATTGCCTTCATTAACAATATCATAGACTCCAACATCTTCTCTGTAGCGTTGCAATGATGTATTAATTGCAATGCGTTTTAGCCAACCTTCAAAAGAACCTTTATTATTATACTGCTCTATTTTATTAAAAATAGTTAAAAATGCATCATGCAGATTATCTTCTGCTTCTGCATAATTTTTAGAGTACTTAAGACAAAGCGAAAATAATTTACTTGCATATTGCTTGTATAATTGGCCTTGAGCTTGTACATCTTGTTTAATACAATTTTCTATGAGCTTGTCTAAACTCACATTAGTTAAGGGATTAATTAATAATTAGTCTAATACTTCGCTTTCTGAACTAGATCTCTGGCTTTGAACGGGTACTTCTGCTAAGTAGTACTGATCTTCACCTTCATCATCATGACCTTGGTAAAACTTAAAAAGATAAGTTTCTGTTCCGGTAACCATAAAATTTAAACTTACTGTAACCGATTCTAATTCTTCAACACAAGATGAATTTGAATACACCGAGTTAATTACAGCTACGGTGCGCTCATTTCCATTAATATCGTATAGAAAATTGTAGAATTGGTAACACGTTGACGGGCGATTATAAGTTATCATAATTTCATAACTTTCACCGTGAACAAAGTATTCTGGTATATCAATACTTTCTATTGGCATCACTTCTGTACCAACGTAGTTATTATCATTATCAATGCTACATGACGTAAGCGTTGAAACAAGAATAAAGACTAAAAGGGCATATCTTTTCATGTATTTCTATTTATATCTTTATTATGGATATATGTTTACGCCATAATTAAAAATAATCAATCTCACCCTATAGATGCAGAAAACGCAAAAGGGTTGCGTCTAAAATCAAAAAAATCCTGATTTTATTCAGGATTTTTTTTAAATTTCTATTTAGACTCTTTAATCAGCGTTCTAACTTTCGCTTCTAGTTCGTCCATAAGATCCGGATTATCTTTTATAATCATCTTCACGGCATCACGTCCTTGTCCAAGTTTGGTATCTCCGTAGCTAAACCAAGACCCACTCTTTTTAACGATTTCGTGTTCTACAGCTAGGTCTAATACTTCACCTACTTTAGAAATACCTTCTCCATACATAATATCAAATTCTGCCAATCTAAAAGGTGGAGCCACTTTATTTTTAACCACTTTAACTCTGGTTTTATTACCCATTACATTACTATCGCTATCTTTAATTTGTGTAGATCTTCTAATATCTAAACGTACAGAAGCGTAGAATTTTAAGGCATTACCACCAGTAGTCGTTTCTGGATTACCGAACATTACACCAATTTTTTCACGTAATTGGTTAATAAAGATTACTGTACAATTCGTTTTGCTAATTGAAGCTGTTAATTTTCTAAGTGCCTGAGACATTAAACGTGCATGTAAGCCCATTTTAGAATCTCCCATTTCACCTTCAATTTCACTCTTGGGTGTTAAGGCTGCAACAGAATCAATTACGACGATATCAATAGCACCAGATCTAATTAAGTTATCTGCAATCTCTAAAGCTTGCTCTCCATTATCTGGTTGAGAAATAATTAAATTATCAATATCTACTCCTAACTTTTCAGCATAGAAACGATCAAAAGCGTGCTCTGCATCAATAAATGCAGCAATACCACCTGCTTTCTGAGCTTCAGCAATAGCATGAAGTGTTAAGGTTGTTTTACCAGAAGATTCTGGTCCATATATTTCAATAACACGGCCTCTTGGATAGCCGCCAACGCCTAAAGCAATATCTAATCCTAATGAGCCAGAAGGTATAGCTTCAACATCTACAACAGCTTGATCACTCATTTTCATTACTGTCCCTTTTCCGTAAGCTTTGTCTAACTTATCTAAAGTTAATTTTAAAGCTTTTAATTTTGCATCTTTTTCGCTACTCATATGTTCTTTTTTTCTTAGAATTCTTCATTAAATAATTATTCAAAAATACCACTTATTTTAATTAATAACATTTCTCGTTTCAAATTACTACAAATGAAAGTGATGATTTTTTGACTTTTTAATAATTTAGGTGAAGTAATAGTATTAACTAACGCTTTTTACCATAAAAAAAACCAGAGTAAATACATGCTCTGGTTTTTTTATTGAAATAGTTAACCTAGTCTCAGGACTGTAGGTTTATTGTGTTTTTAGGCTTAGAATAACCCAATGTATGAAGCATCTGTTGTTCCTGTTTGTAAGGTAGCACCTGTAGTGTAACCATCTGCACTTGTAGAACTAGGATCAAAAATATAAACATTGCCTACACCTCCTAAAGATGCTAAAGCCATATATAATTTGCCATCAATGATGCTTGCCCATTGGTACTGACGTAACCATAAATCTAATGGGATATTCATTTTAATTGCTGTTTTATTATACACATCAACACGTACAATATCCCAATTAGAACTTGCACTATCTCCTAAATCTGTATTTAAAACAGGTACATAACCGATACCATTACCGACATAAAACCAACCTGTATTAGCTTCTGCATTATGACCTAAAATCGATTTAATATCAAATTTGCCATAAGCTGTATCGTAAGCTCCGTTACTGATTTTCATAATTGAAGCATCTCCAGACGTTATTAGTTGGTAGGTATCTCCATTTTCATCTTTATGAGCAACAGGTGTTCTGTAACCATTTGTAGATCCTTGTGCTAATGTTGAGGTTATTGTTGTTTCGTTTTCTAAAGAAGGATAATCTACAACTAAGGTTTCAACGTTATCATAAACCATAGTGCCATTCTCACCAGTTAAAGCGTCGTAAAAACGTTTAGCAACTCCGTAATATAGTTTGCCATTTGTGATAACAGGAGCATCAATACGAAAGGTATGAATACCTTCTGTAGATTCATCTTCATTATAAGGAAAAGCAAATGAGGCATTTTCTAAAACCGTCATCGTATTTAAATCTACACGTGCTAAAGTCACTGTAGCATTCGTTTTTACATATGGAGAGGATTCATCATTTGGGTCTTCATAGATGTTTTCTGTAGTTACGTTGTGTAACATCGCGTAGTTGTCATCAATTTTTGTCCAACGTGGATAGGCAGTTCCCATTACAGCTTGAATATCCGTTGTTAAAAGTAAATTATAGTTTTGTCCGTTGATATAGTCATATTTAGCAATATCACCGCCACCATAATTTAAGTTATATACCGTTTCACCATCATTAGACGTATATAATCTTGCGGTACGTGTCGATGGAATCTCTTGACCGTAACCATTAAATGTAAACGTTTTATTTGGGTCGTTAAGCTCTTCTACAGTGACTCCTTGCGTGTAAGTTTCTGATTCACCTGTTGGGCTAGAGCCTATAACTAAGTGGTAAGGTCTATAAGCCGATTCGGTAGGAGTTGTAGATGGAGCGTCGTCCTCACTACATGAAAAAGAGGTCAAAGCTAAAGCCGATACACAGGCGATACTTAAAAGTGATTTAATATTGTAATTCATAATTTTTAAATTAAAATTGTGTTTATAAAATTGTAAATGAAAGTTTGCCATAAAACCCTCTTCCAGGTTTTTGAAGCGCGTAATTGTCGAATAATTGATTGTTTAATATGTTTTTTACATCAAAGCTTAGTGAAACTTTATTTTTTGGAAATGTGTAAGCAAAGCCAGCATCAAATGAAACTTGATTAGGAATTACCGTTTTTCCTGAGCCACCAAGGACACTACTACCTCTAAAAAAATCGTGTACATATAGTAAATTAGAATATGTAGATAGCCTAGACCCTTTTTGAATAAAATTCTGTGTGTTGAATTTTATGTTATAGTTCATTGTAAAATAGGGTGTATTGGCAAGTCTTTCGTAGCTTGGCGTAATTAGGTTACCATTCACATCATAGGTTACATTATAATCTCTAGCATTAAAAAAGGAAGAGTTGGCACTAAAAAAAAGCCTTTCCTTAAAATTATAGTCTAATGTGAAATCTACACCTTCGGTATAAATCTTTCCGATGTTAGAGTTTTCAAAAAATTCTTCGTTACTGCCTGTCGGAAACTGCATAATTAAATCTTCCGTGTCTCTAATAAATAGATTAGCTGTAATTCCAAACGTATGTTCTTTAAGCTTTAAGTTATCGTAGGTAAATCCTAGATTGTAGTTGTTGCTGTGCTCTGGTTTTAAATTCACTGAAGCATTTAAATTTGCTGCTACATTACCAAAAACCTCATTGGCTTCTGGTAAACGGAGGGCTTTCTCTGCAGACCCAAATACGGTTAATTTAGGAGAAATCGAATACGAAATGGATCCACCAAAACCAAAATCGTTAGAAGTGATGTTATTTTCTTCAATATTAATGGTTGAATTGGATGTGTTAGAACTTCGTGTTCGTAGTTTAGAAGTTCTATCCATATAATACGATTTTCCAAAAACTGAAGTTCTTAGTTTTTCATCAAAGGCACTATTTTCAAATGAAAGTGTTAGTATAGATTTCAAATATTTGCGTTCTTCTTTTAGTGCATTTTCTGCTGCAGGCAGCATTGGGTCATCAGAATCTCGTGTAAACGTGTTTAATAAATGATTTAACTGAATGGTATTATTGTCATTAGTGTGGTAGGCCACATTAGTACGTGCGTTAATAGTTTCGTCAATATCCTTCTGTAGTGTTGGGTCTCCTGCTTCTGCGCCTGTGGCCCAAACATCAGGATCATTATAATAACTAGTAGGATAACCTAACCAGCTGTACTGTGTTGCAATAGTATCTATGGTTTTTCGATTGAGACGCGAATACGATGCAAACGCACTGACATCTAAATTTTTAAGAACTTCTTTTTTTGCATAATCTAGACTATACATCTTGGTGTTTTGCTCTGTAAATCGGTTACCATATACTATTTCCATGGTGGCACCAGTTTGAATTTGTTGATCCATATTGGAAAGTAAAACACCAGCCAACAACTTATCTGCCCAAGAAACATTTGTATATCCAAATTCAGCTTTACCGCCTTGAGATCTGTAGCGATCATGAAAACGTTTCGCTCTAATATAAACATCAGGTGTGCCGGCAGAAAGCGCAACAGCAACTTGGTCTCCCCAAACTTCATAATCATTATCGGCATAGTTTATAAAGGCAGAACCTCTAGCAGTGAAGCCGTTTTTGTTATTTCTGTACCCTCCATTAATATCGGTGTGGTAGGTTCCGAATGACCCTGCAGAAATAGACGCTTTTAATTCATTTTTGGTAATATCATTTAGCACAACATTTATAGCTCCACCCATGGCATCATCAGATAAATGTGGAGGTACAACACCTTTGTAAACTTCAATACGCTTAATTAAAGACGGAGGAATACTGTTTAATGAAAAAGAGGGCCCAAAATTCCGAATTGGAACTCCGTCAATAAAAATTTTGACTGAATTCCCTGTCATCCCATTTAAGTTATAATGTGCGTGAGATCCTAAACCACCAGACTGACGGACTCTAACACCAGCAGATTGATCTAGTAATTCGTTAACTTGTATCGATTGAATTGCCGCTTCTTTAGTTTCTATAACATTAACTGCAAATCCTTTTTCTTCAATTTTTTGTTGAACGGTTTTAGATCTTACAACAACTTCATCTAAGGCTGAAACTTCTAAAGTAACGTTAACTTCTTGGTTTTTTGATGCTAAATCTACCGTTACGGTTTTGGGTATGTCGTTTAGTGAATAAAAGGCTATTGTATAAGTTCCGTATGGGATATCTTTAAAGCTATAGCTACCATTTATATTAGAGTTTGTTTCTTTCGTGATGTCATTCCCATTTAGTACTATAAATGTAGAAACAGCAGGTTCGTTAGAATCGTATTTTACCTTTCCGTAGAAACGGCCGTTCTGACTAAAACCAACTATGCTGTAAGCCAAGAATAAAAAAACAGAAAATATTTTGAATAGGGACACAACTAAATTTTTGGCAAAAATATCCTTATTTATATTTATTCCAAATAAAAATAGTGATTATTTTTATTTATTTTAAAGACGTGATAAGAGCGTGTAAAATCATAAAGTAAGATTTATTCTTCACTGATTTTTAGGGTAATTGATTTGTCAATTTTATAAAGGTCTAAGACCGAATAGCATGCTTTGGCTTCAAAAACCTAAAAAGAAGTCAAATTTTTTATTTTTTTGACGCAACCATTTTACACTTTATGCATCTACTAAATGAAAAAGGAAATGATTGCTATGATTGCCCTTAAAAAGTTGAATTGTTTTTCTGCTTTTTAACATAAACTAGTAAAGCATTAGGTGTTTCAGTTATCGTTTATTATCCCTCAATAATTGTTAAGCCGATGTAGATTAACTTTTTAATTTGTTTTAAGTTGGTAAGTTAATCTAGTAAAGCACTTTGAAATATTCAAGGTGCTTTTTTTTGTGCTTATTCTAAAGCATTTCAGTAAAAATTATACCTTTGCATCATATTATTTATTTAATTCTTTAACCTTAAAAATTAGTATAGCATGCAACTGTACAATAACTTAAGTGCTAAGGAGAGAGCAGAACTTATTGAACAAGCGGGAAAAGAACGCTTAACAATCTCTTTCTACAAGTACGCCAAAATTAACAATACCGAAATTTTTAGAAATCACCTATTTCTTGCTTGGGACCAATTAGAGGTTCTTGGAAGGATTTACGTAGCTAACGAAGGTATTAATGCCCAACTTTCTGTACCTGCAGAAAATTTTGAGCTATTCAAAAACCATTTAGACACCATTTCATTTTTAGAAAATGTAAGATTAAATATTGCTATTGAGCATGATAATTTTGCCTTTTTAAAGTTGAAAGTTAAAGTGCGTAACAAAATTGTCGCAGACGGTTTAAACGATGCGTCTTTTGATGTGACTAATAAAGGAGTCCATGTTAATGCTGAAAAGTTTAACGAGCTTATTGAAGACCCAAACACCGTTTTGGTAGATATGCGAAACCATTACGAAAGTGAAATCGGTCATTTTAAAAATGCCGTAACACCAGATGTAGATACGTTTCGTGAGTCTTTAGATTTAATTGAAGAAGATTTAAGAGAACACAAAGAAGATAAAAAACTAGTCATGTATTGTACTGGCGGAATCCGTTGCGAAAAAGCAAGTGCCTATTACAAGCATAAAGGCTTTAAAAACGTATTTCAATTAGAAGGTGGTATTATTAACTACGTGCGTCAAATTGAAGCTGAAGGTTTAGAAAATAAATTCTTAGGTAAAAATTTCGTGTTCGACGAAAGACGATCAGAGCGTATAAGTGATGATGTTATTGCCAATTGTCACCAATGTGGGGAGCCAGCAGATTTACATACCAACTGTGCTAATGAAGCCTGTCATTTATTATTTATTCAGTGCGATTCTTGTAAAGAAAAAATGGAAAACTGTTGTTCTTCAAACTGTATGGAAATAAATCGATTGCCTTTTGAAGAGCAAAAAGCATTACGAAAAGGACAAGGTAATAGTAATGATATTTTCAAAAAAGGACGTGCAGACCATTTGCCTTTTAAAAAGGATTTGCGGAATATTTTTGAAACTATGAAACCTAAAGCATAGATAAATGTCATATTGAGCGGAGTCGAAAAGGTCTTAAGAACGAAGATCAAAAGGTTTTCGACTGCGCTCAGACTGACAACTGCTCTTTATGTCTTAATAAGCTTAATTGTTTTTTTTTGGTTACCATCTCCCTCTAGTGTTAAGAAGTACATCCCTTTAGAAAGTTTTTCTAAGTTTAATTCTTTAATGCCTTCTTCAGAATTTTTATTAAATTCTAAAATTGATTTTCCTAAAACATCAACAATACGAGCCGATTTTATTTTAGTTTTTGAATAGATGTTTACAATAGCATTAAACGGATTTGGATAGATTGAAGTGGATTTAAAATCTTCTTCATCAACGTTTAAAGAACCCGTAACATTGAACATATTTGTAACTGTTTGATCTAGATAGGTTGCTTCCCATTTCCATTCACCATCCATGTCATAAATATTTGAAAAATTCCAATAAAACCAAGATGCGTTGTAATTTGCTGTAAAAGGAAAATTCCAATTGTAAACTTCTGTATTATCTGGTCTTATAACTTTTAGATTAATGCTTGTGCCATTCACTTGATCTCTCATGTATAGTCCAAAATGGATGTCATCAGAAGCATCAAAATCAGTACTTTCATTGGTTATTTCTTGCGTTGGGCAATCTGGGAAGACAGGAATAGTACTATGAGTAAGTACAGCATTGATGTTTGGATTAGTATAAGGTTTTTGGTCTTGCCACCAAGAGTCTGTATTCATAGTATTACAATCTCCAGCATAAGGGTCAACCAAGATGTCTTGTCCTACTCCATCCCATTCAATTTCAGAATATACTTCAAAATGTAAATGAGGGCCACTAGAGTTGCCAGAACTGCCTACGATTCCTAAAAATTCACCTTCGGTTACCATATCTCCGACGTTTTTTGTAGTTAATGAGTTCTGTTTCATGTGACCATATACAGCTGCACTTCCATCGGTATGCTGTATAACTACGACATTCCAATTGTTTATGTCACTTGCTGCTGAACAAGTTCTATCTTCCATAGCGCTTATTTTAAGAATAATTTGACCAGGAGCACCAGCAATAATTTCGACATCATCGTTATCCATCATTTTCCATTGAAATGGCCAATTGAAAATATCAATTCCCCAATGATTATAACCTGATGCTGTATCGTAAGTTTTAGATCCACAATTATAATCTAAAACTTGATTTGGATATGATAGGTTTTGATCGACATAATTAGAAATACCCCACACGTCATTATATTCAAGACCATCTTTCTTTTTTACAGGCCAAATAAACAGGGGGTGACCGCCAGATTTGTGGTATTTGCTAAAAACCAGTTTTTTCTCAAGTTTTAATTGTTGAATTCCGTTTTTAATGTCACTTAGAAGCACTTCTCGTTGAACATCTGTTAAACATGGTGTTTTGTTCGCATTAAAAATAAATTCACCTCCACCACTTGGTGTTAGCGAATTTTGAGTATAACTAAAACTAAAAAACAGAAAAAAGAAAACGAGCGATGTAATTTTTTTAGATGTCATAATAATTAGAGTATTGGTTAATATTATGTAATCGAAACGTTTCAAAAATGTGAGCATTAAATTTTTATAGAGTAATATAATTACGGCGTATAGCAATAACAAAGCAGACTTTAGATAACTAAAGAAATAATATTATCTTTACTCATTAATTATTTACGAATCCTATATCTAAAATCCAATAGTTTTTAGATTTAATATATAAAATTTTTATGGCTTGTAACAGTTGCTCAACTGGTGAAGATGGCCAACCAAAAGGATGCAAAAACAACGGAACTTGTGGTACAGATAGCTGCAACAAATTGACTGTTTTTGATTGGTTAGCTAATATGTCGCTTCCTAACGGACAAGAACCCTTTATTGGTGTCGAAGTGCGTTTTAAAAATGGCAGAAAACATTATTATAAGAACACAGAAAACCTCACACTAAGCATTGGTGATATTGTGGCAACACAGGCAAAGTCTGGTCACGATATTGGTATGGTTACTCTTACTGGTGAATTGGTAAGTATACAAATGAAGCGTAAGAAAGTAAGACTTGACGATGCTGAAAATGTTTTAAAAATATATAGAAAAGCGTCTCAGAAGGATATTGATATTTGGTCAGAAGCTAGAGATAGAGAAGAGCCAATGAAGGTAAAAGCACGTCAATTTGCTATAGATTTAAAGCTGAAAATGAAAATTTCGGATATTGAATTTCAAGGTGACGGGAGTAAAGCTACATTTTACTACACTGCAGAAGAACGTGTAGATTTTAGAGAGTTAATTAAAGTCTTCGCACGCGAGTTTAGAACACGTATTGAGATGAAGCAAGTTGGCTTTAGACAGGAAGCGGCAAGACTTGGTGGAATTGGTTCTTGTGGTAGAGAATTGTGTTGTTCTACATGGTTAACGGATTTTAGATCTGTGAGCACTTCAGCGGCACGATATCAGCAACTATCTTTAAACCCATTAAAGCTTGCAGGACAATGTGGTAAGCTAAAATGTTGTCTTAATTATGAGTTAGATTCTTATTTAGATGCGCTAAAAGCGTTTCCTAAGACGGATACTAAATTGTATACTGAAAAGGGAAATGCGGTTTGTCAAAAAACAGATATTTTCAAAGGCTTAATGTGGTACGCTTATGAAGGTGAATGGATGAATTGGCACATTATCACTACAGAACAAGCTAATGAAATTATTAAGAAGAACAAGAATAAAGAAAAAGTAGCAAGTTTAGAAGAATATGCTGTTGAGCATATTGAGGACACTAAAAACGAGTTTGAAAACGTTGTAGGTCAAGATAGTTTAACACGTTTCGATAATCTAAAATCGAATAAGAAACGTAAAAACAATAAGAACAATCAAAATAACAACAAAAACAAACCTCGAAATAGAAACCGGAATCAAAATTCTAATGCAAAGCCAAAGCCAAAGCCAAATGCTAAGAAAAATTAACAGGTTATTTCTTGTAGTCATCAGTTGTTTTTTATTTACCAATTGTGATTCTAATGCCGTTTTTGATACTTATAAATCAGTGCCGAACCAATGGCATAAAGATTCGATAGCGACTTTTAATTTTAAAGCACCAGATACCTCAAATAGTTACAATTTATATGTTAATTTAAGAAATACTGACGCTTATAAGTTTAGCAATTTATTTCTTATTGTAGAGATGAACTACCCTAACGGAAAGGTTGTTAAAGATACTTTAGAATATAAAATGGCAGCACCAAATGGTGAACTTTTAGGTACTGGATTTTCAGATTTAAAAGAAAATAAATTGTGGTTTAAAGGTTATAAAGAACCATTTGTATTTAACGAAGAAGGTGATTACACTGTTAATATTCAACATGCCATGCGAAGCAATGGTGTTGTTAATGGTGTAGAAAACTTACAAGGTATAACAGATATTGGTTTTAGAGTAGAACAAGCTCAAAAGTAGTGAATATGGCAAAAAAGAAAACAACGAAATCTAAATCAGAAACTTTAGATTTTTCAAAATATGTACGTTGGTTTTGGATAGTATTTTTAGGTGGCATCTCAGCCGTAGTGTTAATATTTTTATTAGCATCTTGGGGAGTATTAGGTGAAATGCCAGATTATACAAGATTAGAAAATCCTGAAACCAATCTGGCTTCAGAAATAATATCTTCCGATGGTGAAACATTAGGCAAGTTTTATTTTGATGATAACAGAACTCCAATTGGTTATGAAGATTTACCAAAAAATTTAGTAGATGCCTTAATCGCTACAGAAGACGTCCGTCATTATGAGCATTCTGGGATCGATGGACGCGGTACGCTTAGAGCTTTTGTTTTTTTAGGAAGTAAAGGTGGAGCAAGTACCATATCACAACAGTTGGCTAGACAATTATTTATTGGAGTTAGGGATAAAGACAATACAACAAATGCTATAATTCAGAAAATACAAGAATGGGTCATAGCCATTCGTTTAGAGCGCCAATACACAAAGGAAGAAATTATTGCCATGTATTTTAATATCTATGACTTTGGTAATAATGGTGATGGTATACGTTCTGCATCTCGAATTTATTTCGGAAAAGAGCCAAGAGACTTAGATGTAAAAGAATCGGCAATGTTGGTTGGTATGTTTAAGAATTCTTCTTTATACAATCCTAGACCACACAAAAACCCTGTAGGTGTTAGAAATAGGCGAAATGTGGTATTAGCTCAAATGGCTAAATACGATTACATCACAGAAACTGAAAAAGATTCGCTTCAAAAAACAGAATTAGATTTAAATTATTCACCTGAATCTCATAGAGAAGGGATTGCGACATATTTTAGAGAATACCTAAGGGGTTTTATGAAAGATTGGGCAAAGGATGATAAGAATAGAAAGCCAGATGGTAGTAAATACGATTTATATACTGATGGACTTAAGATTTTTACCACTATAGATTCTCGCATGCAGCAGTATGCTGAAGATGCTGTAGGGAAGCACATGCCAAGGTTGCAGGCGGAATTTGACAACCAGAATACTCCAGAGCGCAATAAAACAGCGCCATTCCGAGAACTTAATACTTCGGAGATTAATAAGTTGATGAATGACGGTATGAGACGTGGCGAGCGTTGGAGAATTCTTAAAAATCAAGGGAAATCAGATAAGGAGATTGAAGCATCTTTTCAAAAACCAACTGAAATGACGGTTTTTAAATGGATAAATGGTAAACCGAGTGAAGTAGATACGGTTATGAAGCCAATAGATTCCATGCGTTATTATAAATCATTTTTACGCACAGGAATGATGTCTATGGATCCGAATACAGGTCATGTAAAAGCTTGGGTTGGCGGTATGAATTACCGACACTTTCAATATGATATGGTAAAGCAAGGAAAGCGTCAAGTAGGTTCTACATTTAAGCCTTTTGTCTACGCCACAGCAATCGATCAATTACAGTTGTCTCCTTGCGATATATTTCCAAGAACCCCAATTACTATTGAGGCGAATAAGTTCGGAAATCCAGAGCCTTGGACCACTAAAAATTCTGATGGTAATTATTCAGGTGAGCAAACGCTAAAAGATGCTTTAGCAAGTTCAACAAACACAATTACAGCACGTTTAATGAATGAAGTTGGACCTCAACCTGTAGTTGAAATGGCAAAAAAACTAGGTGTTACGTCAGATATTTTACCAGTGCCAGCCATTGCTTTAGGAACAGCAGATATCAGCGTTTATGAGATGGTTGCAGCGTATTCTACGTTTGCAAATAAAGGAGTTTACAACAAGCCTGTAATGGTGACGCGTATTGAAGATAAGAATGGTACAATTCTATACCAATTTGCTCCTGAGAGTAAAGATGTTTTAAGTGAAGAAGTAGCTTATGTTACTGTAAATTTAATGGAAGGTGTTACGAAAGCGGGCTCTGGAGGACGTTTAAGATCTAAAGGGGTTGATAAGTACAATAAAATGTATCAAGAAGTAATGACAGGCTATCCTTATGATTTGCAAAATCCTATTGCTGGTAAAACAGGTACTACGCAAAACCAAAGTGATGGTTGGTTTATGGGTATGGTGCCAAACCTAGTGACTGGTGTTTGGGTTGGTGCAGAGGATAGAGCAGTTCATTTTAGAACAATTACTTATGGTCAAGGTGCGTCTATGGCATTACCAATTTGGGGCTTGTATATGAATGCATGCTATGCCGATGAAACTTTAAATGTCTCTAATGGAGCATTTGAGAAACCTTTAAATTTAAAAATAGATATAGACTGTACAGCTAAAGATGAAGGAGATCTCGTTGATGAGTCAGATGGTGTCGAAAATATCGAATTCGATTTCTAAGACTATCTAAAAGTCACACCCTTATTTTATGATTATTAATTATAAGTTTTGGACATAGTTTTGTATTTTTCAGAAGCAAAATTTTTCAAAATATGATTAATAAAAAAGTGGCCAATATTTCTGAAGCCTTAAAAGGAGTCAGTGATAATATGACCTTTATGTTCGGTGGTTTTGGCTTATCTGGAATACCAGAAAATGCCATTGCCGACCTCGTAAAACGTAATATAAAAGGACTAACCTGTATTTCTAATAATGCTGGAGTCGATGATTTTGGTTTAGGCTTATTACTACATCAAAAGCAAATTAAAAAGATGGTCTCATCTTATGTTGGAGAGAACGATGAGTTTGAACGACAAATGCTTTCAGGTGAGTTAGACGTTGAATTAATTCCTCAAGGTACCTTAGCGGAACGTTGTAGAGCTGCACAAGCGGGATTTCCTGCAATATACACACCTGCTGGCTATGGAACAGAAGTCGCAGAAGGTAAAGAAACCAGAGAATTTGATGGAAAAATGTATGTGCTAGAACATGCATTTAAAGCTGATTTTGCTTTTGTAAAAGCATGGAAAGGTGATGCTGCCGGTAACTTAATTTTTAAAGGAACAGCCAGAAATTTTAATCCTGTAATGTGTGGAGCAGCAAAAATAACAGTTGCTGAGGTTGAAGAGTTAGTACCAGTGGGAGAGTTAGATCCTAATCAAATTCATGTACCAGGCATATTTGTACAACGCATATTTCAAGGTGAGATGTACGAAAAGAGAATTGAGCAACTAACGGTAAGACAAAAAGCATAGTTATGTTAGATAAAAACGGAATAGCAAAACGAATTGCAAAGGAAGTACAAGATGGATATTATGTAAACTTAGGTATTGGTATACCTACTTTAGTTGCTAATTATGTAAGAGATGATATCGAAGTAGAGTTTCAGAGTGAAAATGGTGTTTTAGGAATGGGACCATTTCCTTTTGAAGGAGAAGAAGACGCAGATATCATTAATGCAGGAAAACAAACTATAACAACCTTACCAGGGGCTTCATTTTTTGATTCAGCAATGAGTTTTGCTATGATTAGAGGTCAACATGTTGATTTAACGATACTTGGAGCCATGGAAGTGTCAGAAAATGGTGATATAGCCAATTGGAAAATTCCAGGTAAAATGGTTAAAGGTATGGGAGGTGCTATGGATTTAGTGGCCAGTGCAGAGAATATAATTGTGGCTATGATGCATACCAACAGAGTGGGTGAGTCTAAGTTGCTGAAAAAGTGCTCCTTACCATTAACGGGAGTTGGTTGTGTGAAGAAAATAGTAACGAACATTGCAGTTATAGAGGTTACTCCAAAAGGGTTTAAACTTTTAGAGCGTGCACCTGGAGTCTCTGTTGATGATATCAAAAATGCAACAGAAGGAGAGCTAATTATTGAAGGAGATATCCCTGAAATGAAATTGTAGATAATTCTATTATAAAAAATTGAAGCCACTAATTTTTAGTGGCTTTTTTGTGCGTAAATTCCTAATATTATATGTTAAACGTTAAAAATTAGCGTATTTCATCGATTTATAATGTATTTAACCTGATTAATTAAAAATATATTTCATATTGCAGTCCCCAAACAAAACTATTTTATTAACCTGATTTAACATAAAACGAAATTTACCTTTTTGCCCCAAATCTACCAAGAATTACTGCTTATGAAAACTAAATCAAATCTACCAGAACCTACTTTAAATGAAGATCACGGATTTTCAGCATTAGAAAACACTTTGGAGTTAGTCTCAAATGTTTTAAAATTAGCAAAAAGAGTATTCATGCTATAATCCTTTCGGAATAGCATGAATTAGCTTTTTTGTGTATGCTTGCTTTGGAGACGCATAAATATGATCTGCATCTCCAATTTCTTCAATTTTTCCTTGATTCATTACTAGTAATTGATCAGCCATATATTTTACAACGGCCAAATCGTGTGAAATAAATATATAGGTAAACCCAAATTGGGACTTTAAATCATTCAATAAATTTAAAACTTGTGCTTGTACAGAAATGTCTAAAGCCGAAACCGATTCGTCACAAACTATAAGTTGGGGTTCTAAAGCAATTGTCCTTGCGATACCCACACGTTGACGTTGACCTCCAGAAAATTCATGAGGATAACGATCAAAAGCTGAAGCATCTAAACCTACTTTTTCTAAAATATCTATTACTTTTTCTTTTCGTGCTTTGTTAGACGTTTCGATATTATGTACAATCATTGGTTCCATAATAGCATTGCCAACGGTTAACCGCGGATTTAAAGAAGCAAAGGGGTCCTGAAATATAATCTGAATATCTTTTCGTAACGTTCTCATGTCCGAACGGCTTAAATTAGTGATATCCTTTCCATTATATAAAATGCGTCCGGCTGTGGCTTTATCCAGCTGTAAAATCGCATTACCTAAAGTCGATTTACCACAACCAGATTCACCTACCAAACCTATAGTTTCACCAGGATATACTTTAAAACTTACACCATCAACAGCATTAAAGGGTTCGTCTTTTGTGAACCATCCTGTTTTTGAGTAATATGTTTTTTCAACATCTATAACTTCTAATAACGGTTTCTGTGCATATAGTTTTTCGTGATTTTCTGCTCTATCTAAATCTGAAACAATTGCTGTACTCACCTTATCAGTCATAAAATCTGAAATCGTTGGTAATTGTTTTAATCTAAATTTAGTTGAAGGTCGTGCTCCGATTAATGCTTTCGTATAATTATGTTCCGGACGATTAAATATGGTGTCCGTAGTGCCTTGTTCTACAATTTCGCCTCTATACATTACGAGGACACGATCTGCGAGTTCGGAAACCAAGGATAAGTCGTGAGAAATAAACAACACACTCATTTTTGTTTCGGTCTGAATGGTCTTCAACAACTCTAAAATTTCTTTTTGAACTGTTACATCTAGAGCTGTAGTTGGCTCATCCGCAATTAATAGTTTTGGTTTGCAGGCAATTGCCATGGCGATCATCACACGCTGTTTTTGTCCCCCTGAAATTTCATGAGGATAAGCTTTGTAGATACGTTCAGGATTTGGAAGCTTTACTTTTTCAAATAAATTTAATACTTCGGTCTTTAGTTCTGAATTAGATAATTTAAAATGTTGCTTTAAGATTTCTTCAACCTGTCTACCACATCGCATCGACGGATTTAAGGAACTCATAGGTTCTTGAAAAATCATCGCAATGTCTTTTCCTCTTTTGGCTTGAAATTCTTTTTCAGACAAACCAACTAGATTTTCATTTTTAAATAAGATAGAACCAGAAGTAATTTTAGAAATCTGCTTTGGTAATAAACCCATTAACGCTAATGATGAAATAGATTTTCCAGAACCAGATTCACCAACAACAGCTACAATTTCATTTGAATTAATATGAAATGAAATATTTTTAATAATTTCCTTTTCAATGTTATCCTTATAAAAGGAAATTTGTAGTCCTTCAACTTCTAATAATTTTTCATTTGCCATATGTAAATGTAGTTATTTTCTTCAATAGTGCTGTGGTAAAACCGTAACCTTAAAAAAGTCACCGATATTTCAGCGAAAACGTTTTCGTTAAATTGTTGTTTTAACAAAATTTTAATACTTTCATAGAAATTAATAGTAAAATAATCTTAAATAATCCCTATTTCGTATGAAAAAAAAGTATTTTAATGGTGTTTGTGTAATCTTGTTAATGCTGTCTGTTCTGTCAGCATATGCACAAACCGATCCTCAAAAAGAACAGATCACAAGTCGCTACGATAAGCAAGCGATTCAAGAATTAAGTGAGAATTTTGATAAACAAACTAAAGCCGAGAAAGATTTTGCGACACAAATGGCATTAGTTAATGGTTGGCCACTTATAATTAAAACTGAAGATTCTTATATGGAACTTCAAAAAATTTCTTCAGAAGGCAAACCTATTTATTATAGAACATTTAATGTTGCTGCGGCGAAATCTACGAGAGCGAATCATTTAAATTCTGGGGGTTCTTTAGGATTGAGCCTCGACGGTCAAAACATGATAGCACATGTTTGGGATGGGGGTTTAGCGCGTGCATCTCACCAAGAATATGATGGGCCTGGCGGTAATAACAGATTTTCGATAGGAGATGGCACCACAACCTTAAATTACCATTCTGCACATGTTACCGGAACTATTATAGCGTCTGGTGTCGTTGCTAATGCAAAAGGAATGGCTCCCCAGGCAAGTGCTGTGGGTTACGAATGGAATAACGATACTTCTGAGGCCGCAACTGCTGCAGGAAACGGAATGTTAATTTCAAATCATTCTTATGGGTATGCGGCTAGAAATTCAGCAGGGCAAGCTCAATTGCCTAGTTATTATTTTGGAGGTTATATCACGGACTCTAGAGATTGGGATGAGATTATGTTTAATGCGCCAAATTATTTAATGGTTGTTGCCGCAGGTAATGATGGTTCTGATAATTCAGCAAATAGTTCACCTTTAGCTGGAAATTCTTCCTATGATAAACTTTCTGGTCATGCAACAGCTAAAAACAACATAGTTGTGGCCAATGCTAATGATGCTAATATTGATGCTAACGGAAACCTTGTAAGTGTAACGATAAACAGTAGTAGTAGCGAAGGACCTACAGATGATTATAGAATTAAGCCAGACATTACAGGTAATGGGACAGCTGTATATTCTACATACGAGTCTAGTAATACAGCATATGCTAGTATCACTGGTACGTCTATGGCATCACCAAATGTTGCTGGTTCTTTATTATTACTGCAACAACATGCTAATAATGTAAATGGAAGTTATATGCGCGCTGCGACTTTAAAGGGATTGGCGCTTCATACTGCGGATGATGCTGGTTCTAGTGGACCTGATGCTGTTTTTGGCTGGGGTTTAATGAATACTAAGCGTGCTGCAGAAGCAATTACAAACAATGGAAATGCATCTAAAATTGAAGAGTTAACATTATCTAATGGACAATCGTATCAAATTACTGTAGATTCTGACGGCATAAATGATTTGTATGCCTCAGTTTCTTGGACAGATAGAGCGGGAACAGCTTCTACATCTGTGAATTCTACAGCATCTAATTTAGTTAATGATTTAGATATTAGAGTTACTAAAGGAGGTACAAGTTATACTCCTTGGAGATTAACAGGAGTCACAACAAATGGAAAAGGAGATAATACAAAAGATCCGTACGAACGTGTAGATGTAGCAAATGCTTCAGGAACGTATACGATTACAATTACGCACAAGGGCTCATTAACAGGTGGAAGTCAAAATTATTCCTTAATTGTTACAGGCTTATCTCAAACGCCAATAGTTTGTAGCGCAACAACACCAACAGGTTTATCCATTGATGGGTTTGGGTCTTCTACGGCAACAGTATCTTGGGATGCTGTATCTGGAGCGTCATATGATTTTAGATACCGTCAAGTCGGAACATCGACATGGACATCATCTGCAGTTTCAGGAACATCAACATCTTTGTCTGGTTTATCTTCAGAAACGTCTTATGAAGTGCAAGTAAGAAGTCAATGTGCAGATAGTTCAACATCAAGTTATACAAGTTCAGTAAACTTTACAACAACAGAAGTGCAATTAAATTATTGTACATCTACAAGTAGTAATGTTAATGATGAGTACATTAGTAGAGTGCAATTAGGAACTATTAATAATTCCTCTGGAGCACAGTTTTATTCGGATTTTACAAATATGTCAACCAACTTAACCCAAGGTCAAACTTATACGGTAAGTGTAACTCCAACTTGGACGGGAACGCAATATAATGAAGGGTATTCCGTATGGATTGATTATAACCATGATGGTGATTTCTCAGATTCGGGAGAACAAGTTTTATCACAAGCAGCAACACAAACGTCACCTGTTAGCGCAAGCTTTACAATACCAGCAGGAACCTATTCTGGAGCTACAAGAATGCGTGTGTCTATGAGTTATAATGCGATTCCTACAGCGTGTCAATCATTTACTTATGGTGAAGTTGAAGATTACACCGTTAACTTAATTGCAGGCACTGCAGATACAACAGCGCCAGTTATTACGCTGAACGGAGCAGCAACAATTAACTTAGAAGTTGGAGATACTTATAATGAGTTAGGGGCAACAGCAACCGATAATATTGATGGTAATTTAACGTCTAGTATTGTAATTACAGGAACGGTTAATACCAATTCCGCGGGAACTTATACCAAATATTATAATGTAAGCGACGCCGCAGGAAATGCCGCAACGCAACGTACAAGATCGATTGTTGTATCACAACCTGCAGACACAACTGCACCAGTAATTACCTTAACAGGAGCATCAACAATTAACTTAGAAGTTGGAGATACTTATAATGAGTTAGGGGCAACTGCAACTGATAATATTGATGGCAACTTAACATCGAGTATCATAATCACAGGAACGGTAAATACCAATTCAGCAGGAACATACACCAAATATTATAATGTTAGTGATGCCGCTGGAAACTCAGCAACACAACGTATAAGATCTATTATAGTAACCCAACCTTCTACAGGTGATTGTTCAGGTGGTATTTCTACATTCCCATATTCTGAAAGTTTTGAAAACACTTTAGGATCTTGGTCTCAAAGTTCTAGCGATGATTTTAATTGGACAAATAGAAGTGGAAGTACTCCATCTAGTAGTACTGGCCCTTCAAGTGCTGATGCTGGTTCTTATTATTTATTTATGGAATCTTCTTCTCCTAATTATTCAACAAAAAGAGCCATTTTAAACTCTCCTTGTTTTGATTTAGGAAGTGCTTCTCAAGCGACGTTTATGTTTAAATACCATATGTATGGAGCATCTTCTATGGGAAGTTTAGCTGTAGAGTTAAGTGATGACAATGGAGCAACTTGGACAAGTATTTGGAGTGAATCTGGTAACCAAGGAAATTCATGGTTAACAGGGAGTGTGAATTTAGCTGCTTATGTTGGTGGATCTATTCAATTACGTTTTAATGGAGTCACAGGAACAACTTGGCAAGGTGATATGGCTATTGATGCTGTTAATCTTACTACAGGTGGAGGTTCTAGTTCTTGTTCTGATGTGTCGCTTTCAATTACATTTGATAATTATCCTGAAGAAACGGCTTGGAGTATAAGAGATGCATCTGGCAGTACAGTGGCTTCTGGAGGAACTTATGGCTCTCAGGCAGATGGTTCTACTTTAACTGTTGATGTAGGCTGTTTAGAAGATGGTTGCTACGATTTTATAATTACTGATGTTTATGGAGATGGTATTTGCTGTTCTTATGGGAATGGTTCTTATTCATTAACAAATTCAGATTCAGGAATTACATTAGCATCAGGTGCATCATTTACAAGCTCACAAACTACTAATTTCTGTTTAGGTAACGTGGGGAATTCAACCTTAGATACTAATCCTGGTACAATTTCAGATAATCCAAACCAATATTTTAAAGTACATCCAAATCCTGTTAAGCAGACGCTTAATATTGATTTAGTTGGTTTTGAAGCACAAACGTTTCAAATTACAAATATGTTAGGGCAGACGGTAGCAAAAGGACGTTACACCTCTGCGATTGATGTCTCTAAATTTGATAGTGGTGTTTATATGTTACAAGTAAACATTGGCGAGAAAACTAAAGTACAGCGATTTATTAAGGAATAAGATCTTAGTGAATTAGTTGAAAATGAAAAGTCCAGATTTAAAATCTGGACTTTTTTTATATATGTTTTATTTCATTGTCGTGAAGTAATTCGTCTCCTCGCAATCTTAAGAAGATTTGAGCTACGGCAATCGTATCTTTTTCACAATAGACAACAATTCTGTCAATCTCTTTTTCTTTGTAATAAACATGATAGACTTCACTGCCATCAATATCATCTTTAGGTGAAGGAATGCCTAAAACGTTCGTCAATAATTTTAAAGAGGTGTATGTTTTGTAATCACCAAATTTCCATAACTCTAAAGTATCGAGATGTGGTACTTCCCATGGTTTTTTGCCGAAGAGATTTAGTTTGTGTGGTAATTCTATGTTGTGGATAATCATACGTCTTGCGATGTATGGAAAGTCGAATTCCTTACCGTTATGGGCACAAAGTAAGTGCTTATTAGAACTGAAATGTGAAATCAGTAAATTTTTAAAATCCTTTAATATTTTAATTTCATCGCCATAAAACGACGTAACTCTAAAGGTTCTCGATTCACCTTCTATATTAAAATACCCAACGGAAATGCATACAATTTTTCCAAACTCAGCCCAAATGCCTGCTCTGTCGTAAAATTCTTCGGCTGTAAATTCTTCTTTACGTTGATAACGCGATTTAGCATCCCAAAGCTCTTGTTTTGTTTTGTCTAAATCAGTGAAATTTTCCGTTTCAGGAACAGTTTCTATGTCTAAGAATAGAATGTGTTCTAGGTTGAGTTTTGAAATCATAGGTGTCAATTTTTAAACCTCAAAAGTTTAAAAAGCCTCAGAGATTTTAATTCTAAATAAGTCTATTTCTTCATCATCGCATAAGCTTCATCAATATAAACATAAAAATCCGAAGGGAAAAAATTAACTTTCTCAGGACTTCTATGATGTCCTAGTCTGATAATGATGACGTTATCTTCAGGAATCGTAATTACATATTGCCCTAAAATACCAATCATTGCAAAGGTGTGTTTATTGTTATAATCACTTACCCAAAAGCCATAACCATAAGGCTGACCTTTAAATCTAGATTGGGTTGACGTGGCTACAAAAGTAGAATCTAGTATTTGTTTGCCATTCCATTTTCCATGGTCTTTGTAGAGCTTACCAAAGCGTGCAAAATCTCGAGCATTACTAGAGATACAGCAAAAGGCTTTTGCTAATTTATTGTCGCCATCATCTAATTGCCATAAGGCATCATTTTCTGCCCCTAAAGGTTGCCAAAAACTTTCAGAAAGATAGGTTGCTAGTTGTTTTTCGGTGGCTTCTTTGATGACCATACCTAGCAATTGTGTACTACCACTTAAGTATTCAAATTCTTTGCCAGGCGTTTTTACGACTTTCTGATTTAAAATTGTTTCAGCTAAATCATCATCATAATTCGCTCTTGCCGTAATAGAGAATGGGCTTGTATAAGATTCTACCCAATCTAAGCCAGAAGACATAGACGATAAGTCGCCGACAGTTGTTTTTGTACCTTTAAATTGCGGGTAAAAATCACTGATGGGTTGATCTAAATTCTTTATATAGCCATCCATAATCGCCTTACCAAGTAAAGCTGAGGTGATACTTTTAGCCATTGAAAACGAATTGGTTTTAGAATCTTTACTGTAATCTTCAGCATAATTTTCATAGAAAATACTATCATTTTTTATAATAAGATATGCAACTGTACCAAACTCATCATTTGTTGTTTTTAACTTGTCTGTAGCAGTTACAGAATTGTATTTTGTGTGTAATGGCCAGGCATCCGTTGTTGTACCTTTTTTAATCGTATCATTTTCAAAATAAGGGTAATCGTCAATAAAGGCTGTAGAATGGCCTGTGAAATAAACAACACGGACACCTTTTAAGATGTAATCATAATCAAAAATATAAGCAGCAATAATTAATGCGACAATAATTCCGAGAAGCCATTTTAGTAGTTTTTTGATGAATTTCATAAGTAAGAATTTATAAATAAATGAAAGGGCATAGTCCTATGACTACGATTATAATTTAGATGAGGTATTAACTGATTTGTGTCTGTCGTTGATTTCCATAATTTCAAAAACAAATTTGATAATTACAAATGGTAGTATGGCTAAAGTGCTATTATAAGCACTTAAGTTAAATATGTCGTTATCCCAGTTCTTAGAGAAGAAAAACCATAGTAAAACTCCTAAAATAATGGATAGGTGAAGGGTGAGCATTCCTTTAGAAACGATATTGTGTGCTGATGGTTGTATGGTGTCGTCGTAATAATATTGAACAATTTCACGTCCCAAAAATCCTAAAACACTTATATTAAACCATAAATTTTTAAAGAAAAACACTTCGAAATTTCCTATAACGATATCAGAATCATTCCAGTCTAATAGGATTCCGAAACACACAAGAATAAAAATAAGATAAATACCAAGCATAAAAAAACGACTCTTTACCAGGCCTTTGTAGCGCTGTAAATGAATAATATTTTTGTTTTGAAATCTGCTTTTTAAAAAATCGAAAATAGTTTTAAGTAACTCATCAAACCAAAACAAGTAAATAATATAAAATACACTGACTTGTTTATTTACAATAGCTATAATAGTGATGATGCTTAGTACTATGAGTGATAGTATCTCGGCAATTCTAGATTTTTTTAGTCCTAAACTCATAACGTCTAAAATAAAGACTGTTGTTTATACTCACTTTCGTGATTTAGCAACCATTGTTTTCTATGCAACCCACCAGCATATCCCGTAAGACTTCCATCGCTTCCAATGACTCTATGACAAGGTATAATAATCCAAAGTGGATTTTTTCCGTTAGCACGAGCAGCAGCGCGTATGGCTTTTACATCACCTAATTGTTTTGATAATTGTAAGTATGAAATGGATTTACCAAATGGAATAGTTTCCAATTGTTTCCATACCTTTTTCTGAAATTCAGTGCCTTCAGGATGTAATTTTAAGTCGAAATTTTTTCTAGTAGTGTTGAAGTATTCTTTAAGCTGAATCACACAGTCTAATAATGCTTCAGGAATACTTTCCGATAATTCTTCTTGCGAATCTAAGATTGAAACAGAGGCAATACCATTCTCATTTCCGCTAATTTTGGCATGTCCAAGTGGAGTTTCAATATAGCAGGTTTGTAGAAGCGACTGTTCCAATAGAAGGTTTAGTTTTCCGGATTATCATTCTCAATTATACCCAAACGTTTTGCTCTAGATTCCCAGCTTCGTCTTGCTAAAAGTTGTAAGTCAGATACATTATCGCTTTCATCCATAATTTCTAATCCAAGAAGTGTTTCAATAACATCTTCCATAGTTACTAACCCGCTTACAGTACCGTATTCATCTACAACCAAAGCCAAGTGATTTCGGCTTTCTACCAGTTGCTCAAATAAAGTAGGAATTGGTAAACTACGATTCACAATAATAATGCTTCGTTTAATATCAGATAATAATTTTGAACCATTACCCAGTGCCATTTCTTTAAAAACTTCAGCCTTTAAAACCAAACCTGTAATATTATCAGATTCATCCGTATAGACAGGAACTCTAGAAAATCGAATATTAGAATTGGCTTTAAAAAACGTTTCAATTGTCATACTCTCGTTTTCAGTTTTCATAACTGTACGCGGAGTCATAATATCCTTTGCTTGTACTTCTTTAAAGTTCAATAAGTTTTTAATGACTTTACTTTCGTTTTCTTCAAATACACCTTCTTCATGTGCAATATCTGCCATGGCGGCAAAACTTTCTCTGCTTAAAATACTACCATGACCTTTACCTCCGATTAGTTTTGTTGTTAATTGAAGTACCCATAAAATACCGGTCCATTTTAGTGGAAATATTAAAATATTTAAAGCTTTTGCAGTGAAATTAGATAATTGCCTCCAGTAAGTGGCTCCAATAGTTTTAGGTATAATTTCTGAAGCGACTAATATTAGAATAGTCATAACCGTAGACACAACAGCAACCATGATATCTTCTGTAAACTCAAAACCTAAAATAGAGCGTTTAGTAGTACCATAAATTTCTACATAAGCGACTTTTGCTTGTACACCAACTAAGATGGCACCAACAGTATGTGCAATGGTATTTAATGTTAGAATAGCAATTAATGGACGATCGACATCTTTTTTTAATTCCTCTAATTCAAAAGCATAAGCTTTGCCTTCTTTCTTTTTAATATTGAGAAAAGTTGGTGTTAAACTTAAAAGCACAGCTTCTAAAATAGAACATAGAAATGAAAAAAAGATGGATATGACAGCGTAAAAAATGAGTAAGCCCATTAATGTTATGAAGTTTTTAGATGTACAAAGTTACGAAATGAATACTAATTTATAGTGCGCTATTTTTTTAGTTATTACTAAGTTATAGTGAATAATCAAAAAGAACAAGTTAAGAAAAAATTGTAAATTTAAAGTTATGAGGAATACAATTTTAATAATCGTTTTACTAGGGTCATATGGCTTATCTGCACAATTGAAAGGGAAAATAACTTATCGTCTTGAAATTATTAAGGACAGTATAGAGCAACCTTTTGAAAATAAGGAAAACACAGATGCTCAGAATGAGGTATTTGCATTGATGCACGAATCGCAACCCGTTGAAGGCTATTTGATATTTAATGATAGTATTGCAATTTATAATGTAGAGCCTAAAATTGATATTCCTGGATGGAATAATGGCAGTGACGGACTTATAATTTCCCCAAGTAATGTTAATCTTTCATGGATAATGGCAGGGGGAAGTACAACCTATTACAATGATTGGAGTCGTGATTATTGTATTACTCAAAACGCTATAATGGGTCCAACGCGGAGAGTCATACAAAAACCAAAAGAATGGACTATTACGGAAGAATCTAAAGTTATAGATGGCTATACATGCTATTTAGCAACCATAGATAAACGCAACGATAAGAAAGTAAAGGCATGGTTTACACCAGAAATCCCTGTGAAACATGGTCCAAGAGGTTTTAATGGATTGCCAGGTTTAATTATGGAAATTGAAGATATTGTATTGCTATGGACAGTCGTTAAAATTGATATTGATAATCCTGAAGCTGATGATTTCATAGAACCTATGGAAGGTGAGTTATTAACACAAGAAGAGTATATAAAGTTTAGTGGTAACCCTTTTGGGGATAATTAAATCATTAGAGGAGGAAATCAACAATATTTAGATGGTACTAACTTTCTAAAATGATACTTGTATTTGGAACTCCATATTGGGAAATGCGTTCTAAAAAAGTCACCAAATCTTTGTTGCTTTTAAAATAAGCTAAAATACACAAACTATCTTCTCCTGTAATGCGATCGCAACGTTGTACATCATCTAAGTATTTAATTTGATTGTAGGCGGTTCTTAAAGTACTAGATCGATGAATTTTCAGATTGATATAAGCCTTAACATTGACTCCGAATTTTTCATGATTAACGCGAAGTGAATAGCCTAAAATAAATCCTTTTTCTTCTAATTGTTTCACGCGCTTACCAACAGCAGGAGCAGATAAATCTACAGATTTTCCGATGGTAGCAAAAGATTCACGTGCATTGGCACTTAACATTTTTATAATTTTCTCGTCAATGTCGTCCATTCTTAATTTCGAAATTAATTTGTTTATTATTCGATTGATTCGAAACTAAATATAGTAAAATTAATTTGATTAGTAATCAACAATGAAGGTTTGATAAGAGGGTTTATAGTATGTTTTTCAAAAATAGCATCTATTACTAGCTTTATGTATTCAAAATAATTACGACATTTTGGGCGTAATTAAAAGGGATACTCTAATGTGAGTTTGACGTGTTTTTCTATTTGATGTCTAAAAATACTCTTGCACTAATTGATGGATTAGCGGCACTAATTCTTCCACTTAAAAGTGAGCTATAATTTAATGAGACTCCTAATTTTTTAGTTATATAATAAGAGGCTTCTCCTCCGATACCTAGATATTCAATATTATTAGCAAATATACTGCCCTGAGAATTCTGAGCATTTAGATTGCCGTTATGCAGGGATTGGGTTGTATTTTGTCTTCCTATTCACCAATATTTTTTTAAATTAACGGTGTTCCAAACTTTATTACTCTTGTGGTTTGATCTGAAAAATCATTCGTTCTATTGCTAAAACCTAAATACGCTTTACCATAAAACGGCTGATTATAAATGTTGAATGATTTATCTTAATTTAGCTGTATCAGTTGATTGAATTCGCCATCACCTGTTTAAAAACTTGCATCTGAGCCTCCTTCGAATTAACAGCTTCTCCTTCTGTAGGAATATCTCCTGTTGTACCAGAAACAACATCATTTTGAGTGGTTCTTGCGAAAAACGGAACATATTGAGTTTTCTAGTGAGTGAATATTATCCATTTAGACAACAATTAATCTACTTTTATATATTTTTTTTGTTCAGTTAAGTGCACAAATTCCCCATTTTTATATTCAAATTCACCTGTATAAGCATATATTGAATCAATCTGACAGCAATATGAAAAATCTGTGGCATAGCCATATGAGAGTTTTTTAGAGCTGTTGTTAAAAGTTAGATATTGCGTTGTTTCAATAAAATGTTCTTGAGACAAGGAAAGTTTTCCGCTTGGATTATAAATACTGTCGTTTTGAATCTCGTTGTATTTCGGGTAATTATAATTGAATCGGTGATAATTTATAGTATTCCCTTCAAATGATATTAGAGTCGCCGATGTTGTTGTTTCAGAATAAACAGCTGCTGGTCTGCCAAAGCTTTTTTCCTTTATTAGATATTTTCCATCAGGCATTAGATAAATGTTCTCAATATCTTTAAAATTTAAGTCATTTATGATTTGTCCATTTGCGAATACAATTTCGGAAATCCAATAAGGATTGCAGTATGCACCACAAGATTCTCCACGTCCAATAACTATTTTAAACAGGTTATCTGGCGAGGTATAAACTCTACCTAGAGTGATACCCTTATCTCCGTCAGAATAATCGGATAATAATTTTTTGATCTTCAAACTTGAAAAGTCAGCATTTATGGTATCTAATGTTGAAAAGGCTGATTTTCTCCAAAAACGAAGCAAATCTAAAGAGTCTTTATATGTTGTTTTAAAGTTTGAATGAATTTCATCAATAGGATAGTTCGCAAATTCATTATTTCTAATGTTTAAAGAATCTTCATTAGAGTGAATTTCAAAATCGGATAATTCTTCGATTCTTGATTTATTTTCATCTTTACAACTAAAACATAAAGCCAAAATTATAAATGCTAATGGTATTTTCCAATTCTTGTTCATGGCTTATTTTACTTTAGCAGCTTTTACAAGTGCAGTAAATAATACTTGGATATATACCTATAACATTTTTAACAGTTTCTTGGTTGATATTCGAAATCATTCGTTTTAGACTTAATTTATTTCGTTATCCATTTATAAGCTTTACCACATCCTTAGCAAAATAACTAGCAATAATATCAGCACCAGCACGCTTAAAAGCCATCGTGGTTTCTAGCATCACTTGGTCGTGATTAAGCCAACCTTTTTCTGCTGCTGCTTTTATCATGGCGTATTCGCCTGAGACTTGATAAACTGCCACAGGCACATTGACTTCATTTTTAATATCTCTTAAAATATCAAGATATGAAAGGCCTGGTTTAACCATAACAATATCGGCACCTTCCTCAATATCTATTAGAGTTTCTCTAACCGCTTCTATTCGGTTACCAAAATCCATTTGGTAGGTTTTTTTGTCTTTTGGTACATCCACTAAATCCACAGGTGCAGAATCAAGAGCATCGCGAAAAGGACCATAAAACGAAGACGCGTATTTTGCAGTATAAGCCATAATACCAGTGTTTTTATAGCCTTCTTGTTCTAATAATTGGCGAATTTGTAACGTTCTTCCATCGTTCATATCGCTAGGTGCTACAAAATCAGAACCCGCTTGAGCGTGTGTTAAGGCCATTTTTGCTAGCACTTCGGCCGATTCGTCATTAATAATCATCCCGTTTTGTACAATACCATCATGACCAACAGAAGAATAAGGGTCTAGGGCAACATCTGTCATCACTATCATATCCGGACAAGCATTTTTTACGGTTTTAATAGCGCGTTGCATCAATCCATTTGGGTTTAATGCCTCTGTACCTTTATTATCTTTTAAATTATCCGGAACTTTTACAAAGAGTAACACCGCTTTTAAACCTAAGTTCCATAATTCTTTGACTTCACCTTCAAGTAAATCTAAACTGTACCTAAAATAGTTGGGCATAGACGGAATTTCATCTTTTACGCCCTTGCCTTCAACCACAAAAAGTGGTACTAAAAAATCATTTGGTGTAATGTAGTTTTCTCTAACTAAACTTCTAATAGCCGCGTTAGTTCTTAGTCTTCTATTTCTTCGTAATGGAAACATGATTATATCTTTTAGACCTGTCAGGTTTCTAAAACCTGACAGGTTTTAATGTATGAGGATTATGATTACTTTTATCACCACAAAGTTAACTAATAAAACCCATTTCTGAGTGCTCAAATCCTTAGATGATTTAGAATTTATTTTTCCTTGGAGAAGTTATCAGGCTGAACTTTTAAAGCATTTTAATAGTCATATTGCGGATAACCATTTTCATGTTATTGCACCTCCAGGTTCTGGGAAAACCATCTTAGGATTAGAAATCGTTAGAAAATTAGGAAAGAAAACATTAGTTATTGCTCCAACATTGACTATAAGAAATCAGTGGGAAGACCGCTTACAATCCTTTTTTACTGAAAATTGTGATTTTAAAGCCTATTCATTCGATATTAAATCGCCAAGCGATGTTACGTTTTCTACCTATCAATCGCTTCATGCCTTTTATAAAATGTTTGAAGATAAAACCGAATATTACCAATTCTTCATAAGCCATAATATTGAAACCTTAGTTTTAGACGAAGCCCATCATTTAAAAAATGCGTGGTGGAATTGCTTAATGGATTTAAAACGGAATTCTGAGTTCTATATCGTGGCACTCACAGCAACACCACCTTACGATAGCAGTAGAGCAGAGGTGTCTAAATACTTTACGCTTTGTGGAGAGGTTGATGATGAAATTGCGGTTCCTGATTTGGTGCGCGAAGGCGATTTAAGTCCGCATCAAGATTTTGTCTATTTCTCAAAACCCGAAGATTTAGAGATAAATTTTATCGTCGATTACAGACGAAATATAGCCGATTTTAAAGATGAATTATTAAAGGATGAAACCTTCATTAACTTTTTAATTGAACATCGTTTTTATAAAAACCCGAATTGGCATTTGGATGAACTCTATTCAAATACGGAATATTTTTCTGCGATACTTATCTTTTTGTATGCCTGTGGCTTTGAAATTGATCATCAAAAATTAGAAGTTCTAGGTTTTGAAAAACAAGAACTGATTCAGTTTCCTAAACTCAATTTACATTGGCTTGGTATTTTGTTTCAGAACATCTTAGTTTCAGACAGAGAACAATTAATTGAGCAAGAAAAGTACGTTTCAACTTTAGAAAAACGACTAAGACGGCTTCATGTTTTTGAACGAAATTCAGTCGATTTTATTGGAGAACAACTGCTTTACAAATCCTTATCTAACAGTCCAAGTAAATTAAAAAGCATCGTTAGTATTGTTAAGGCAGAACGCGAAAGCTTAAAACGAGATTTAAGATGCGTGATTCTAACAGATTATATTCGAAAAGAATTTTTAAATATCAAAACTGAAGAAATAGAAGACATCGATAAAATTGGTGTGCTTCCTATTTTTCAATATATAAGACATTTTTGTGATAAGCCTGAAGAATTAGCGGTGCTTTCGGGTAGTATTGTAATTATTCATCAATCTATTTTAACTGCTTTTGAAACGATTGCTACATTGGGTGATTTTTCATTTTCACCATTACAAATGGATGCGTCATTTTTGTTGGTGAGTCCAAAAGGAAAGCCAAAAATTTCCATTGTAAGTATTATCACTCAACTTTTTGAATCGGGACACATTAAAGTGCTCATTGGTACAAAATCCTTGTTAGGTGAAGGTTGGGACGCACCATCTATTAACAGTTTAATTCTAGCGTCTTTTATAGGATCTTTTGTGTCTTCTAATCAAATGCGAGGAAGAGCAATCAGAAAAGATGCCAATTCACCCAACAAAACCGGAAACATTTGGCATTTGGCCTGCGTGGACCCAACAGATTTAGATGGCGGAAAGGAAGTCGATACTTTAAAGCGCCGTTTTGAAGCTTTTGTAGGTGTTACTAACAGTACAATTTCGTTTATTTCTAATGGTTTTGAACGCTTAAATATTCCAGATGAAAATTAATGTAGAATCTATTGAAGCCTTGAACGATGACACTATAAATCGTGCTACAAAACGAATTCTCATCACCGAAAAATGGAATAATGCCATCGGAAAAGGCACAAAACTAACCAAAGAAGTCAAGATTTTACATTCAGGAAAACGTCCTTTTAAAGCTCAAAAACAGATTTATTATTTTGATGTGCTTCGCTTTTTTATAGTCGAATTGTTATTTACCATGATGCTATTTTATGTGGAGTTTGTTGCTCAAAGTTTTCATCTCATCTTACAACGTGGTGTTTTTTATTTTATATATGCGCTTTTAGCGGCCTTTATAGGTGTGTTTGGCTATAAACTGTGGAAAGCTGCAAAACTCTACATTCGTCATGGTTATTTGTATAAGAAAATTGGAAAAATGGGATTAGCCATTTTAGATACTTTAGATGAATTGGGTTATATCACTTCGGGTAGAGCTAGTATAAACGTGAATTCTTATGTATTAGGAAAAGGCGATGTGGTTTGTAATTTGGTTGGTGCTAATGCGCTTGAAAATTCGCTATTCGCAAAAGCGTTGACTGAGCTTTTAGAACCTATAGAATCGCCAAGATATTTAATTGTAAAGACGAATTTTTTCAGA
This sequence comes from Winogradskyella thalassocola, assembly GCF_900099995.1. GTDB lineage: Bacteria > Bacteroidota > Bacteroidia > Flavobacteriales > Flavobacteriaceae > Winogradskyella > Winogradskyella thalassocola. Next base: position 479,881 of record NZ_FNCZ01000001.1, on the reverse strand, counting down.
AAGCGATTAGATGTTGAAAATTTCTATCCAGTTCCGGAATTGTTTGGTGATAAAAAAGAAAATGCCTTAGTGTTTCAAAAACATTGGAAACAGTATTTAGGCAAAAACAAACTGGTTTTCACACGAAGCGTGGAAGGCCGAAAACTGCTTTTAAAAGCGCGATTGTTTCATGTGTATAATGCTTTTAAGGAAGTAACCAAAGAGGTTATGGTTTGGAAGTGATAAGTTAGACCTGCAAGGTTTTTAAAACCTGCTAGGTCAGGTTTGAGTTTTTGCTATCGACTCAAGCCTAAGTAAAACCATTGCTCATTCTCTTTTACAAAAGCTGATTTTTCATGAATAACATCTACGTTTCCATTTTCAAAAAAGTAAGCATTAAAGGTTACCGTGCCTTCTGTATCGTTCTCAGTTCCTTTTGTGGTTTCTAAAACCTCAAGTCGTATCCATTGAACAGATTTTGCCCATTTTACAATCGCTTTTTTCTCTTTTGTTGGTCGTGTAGAGCTGTGATGCGTTGCCATTAAATAATCGCCATCGGCAATGACAAAAGCGGAATATCTAGAACGCATAAGTTGTTCGGCGGTTTCTGTTTTTCCGTTGTTGCGATGAAATACTTCACAGCAGTCCTGGTAGGTTTTGGTAGTTCCGCAGTGGCAATTCATTGTTGCTATTTTTTAGAGACCTGCTAGGTTTTAAAAACCTAGCAGGTCTGAAGGTCTGTTTAAATTAAGCCCAATCTACAGGGTTTTGTAACACTTTAATTAGTTTTTCTTCTTCGCTTCCAGCTTCTGGCTGGTGGTCGTACACCCATTGCACATGTGGCGGTAAGCTCATGAGAATACTTTCTATACGACCATTGGTTTTTAATCCGAATAAGGTGCCTTTATCGTGTACGAGATTGAATTCTACGTAACGTCCTCTTCTAATTTCTTGCCAGTCACGTTGCGCTTTGGTGTAGTCTAAATCTTTTCGTTTTTCAACAATAGGAACATACGCTTCTAAGAAACTATCGCCAACTTCGGTTACAAAATCGTACCAGTTTTGCATACTCATCTCGTCTGTAGCTTTGCAATAATCAAAGAATAAACCGCCAATACCACGACCTTCATTACGGTGTGCGTTATAAAAATATTCATCGCAACGCGCTTTGTATTTAGCATAAAACTCTGGGTTGTGTTTGTCGCAAGCCGTTTTGCAAGTTTGATGGAAGTGTTTCGCATCGTCTTCAAACAAATAGTAAGGCGTTAAATCTTGTCCACCACCAAACCATTGGTCTACAATATTTCCTTCGTTATCATACATTTCAAAATAGCGCCAGTTGGCGTGTACGGTTGGTACCATTGGATTTTTAGGATGTAAGACTAAGCTTAATCCACAAGCAAAAAAATCGGCATCCTCTACACCAAAATATTTCTGCATGCTGTCGGGTAATTTTCCATGAACACCAGATATGTTTACACCACCTTTTTCAAAAACAGCACCGTTTTCAATAACGCGTGTTCTTCCTCCGCCTCCTTCTGGTCGGTCCCAAAGGTCTTCTTGGAATTTAGCCTTGCCGTCTATTTCCTTTAGTTTAGAGGTAATAGTGTCTTGTAATTGGTGTATGTATTTGAAGAATTGGTCTTTCATTGAAGACCTAGCGGGTTTTTCAAACCCAGCAGGTCTAGAATCATCGTATTCCATATTTAATTCGTTCGGTGTATTATTGTTATGTGTTATATTGAAGTTCTTTAAGGCATCAAAAAGCCCAATAATATATGGCTTTTTCTCGCTAATTAATGTAGTATTTTCAGTACTGTATAATTTAAAAGAGGAAAACTCATAAGATTTGAAATCTTCAACAATATTATGATTTTCTGGATTTCTATGTATGTATAAAATGAGTTGTTTTAAATAATTTTCATCTTTAATGTGCTTTCTTTTAAATGGTCTTTCAAATAAAGCCCCTGTTCTATAATTCTGCTTGTTGTAAGCTTTGGTATAGGCATTAAATAAATTTGAAAAAGCTTGATTAACTTCTTTGGTGTCTGTTGTGACTTCAATAGCAAAATGAAAATGATTATTGAGTAAACAGTAAGCTAGAATGTTAACTTTTGGAATTAGGTATTTCTCAACAAGTTTGAGAAAATAAGACATATTGTTGTCGTCTTGAAAAACAGTTTCACTATTGATACCACGATTATAAATATGATAGTAATTGTCTTTTTTTAGTAATTCCATTGTATTACAAATTTAGTCTTGAATTAAGTGTAGGATTGACCTGCTAGGTTTTAAAAACCTGCAAGGTCTTAGCGTGTGTTTTGGTTATTTAACTCATACAATTCCATATCCAAAGGCTGTTCACCAATTGGTGTATACTCATTAGTCAAGGTTTTAACCCATTTAAAATCATTTTTTAAAGCCACTTTTACGCTCGGTAAATTACCTTTATGAGCAATAATCTGAAGTGTTTCTAGACCTAAACTAGTAAAAGCATGTTGAGATAGTTGATTAATAGCTCCAGACATTAAGCCTTGCCCTTCAAAAGGATAGCCAATGCAGTAGGCAAATTCTCCTTGTTTTATATTCCAATCGAGTTCCTTGATGTAAATAAGTCCTGCGAGTTCTCTGGTTTCAGTATGTTTTAATGTAAATAGAAACGTTTCTTTTTCTTCAAACTGCTTTACCATCTTTTCAACAAATAGTTGAGATAAGGTTGGGTTTAAATTCTGTTCTAAAGTTTTTTGAAAATAACGTTTGAGTCTATCTTCATTGGCAACACACAAATCACAAATTCTCCAGGCGTCGCCTTCGTGTATCGGATTGATTTCAAATGTATCGAATTTAGCAACCATTATACTGTGAGGCTATTTTGGTTTAGAGCTTTTTCCTGTTCTAATAGCTTTACAGTATTCACAGAAGACGCTGTAACACTCAATGGTAAAACAAGAATAACGCCGACAACCGGAATCAATAAAAAGAGCATAAAAACAATACCGTTTCCTATAGCAATTCCTTTGTGTCTTCCAACAAAATTAATGCTTTCTCTGTATTTAAAATGACGTTCTAAAGTGTAATCCATATTACCGAAACCAGCATAATAGGATTGGACTAAAAATAATAAGACAGACGAAGCGATATTACCAATTAACGGGATAAAATTTAAAAGCAAAATAGGAATTGTAACTAATAGTTCTTTGGCTAAATTCCGGATATTAATTCTTATGCCTCGCCACAGCTGGTCTTTAAACGATGTGTTTCTGTGATTGTGTTGTTCTACACCTGTTAAATGTGCTTCAATTTTTTCTGAAACCGGACTCATAAATGGCGCAGATAATGCCATTATAATGTGTTTGTACAAAATTAAGCCTATGGCAATTACGATGATGCCTCCAATAAATGTTGAGATGGCAGTAAAGGTTTCTTTTCCCCAATCCCAAGGCCAAATACTGGCAATAAAACGACCGATATTATCTGATAATCCGTAAGCAGACAACCCAATCATTACAGCGGTTACAACACTAATAAGTATAGGAATGGCGAAGTATTTCCAAAGTTTTAATTTTGAAATTAAAGCGAAGGACCCTGCATAAGCTTGTATCCCTTTTAATATGTTATTGATCATATTATTGTTTTTAGTTGACGACACTTAAAAGACGTTAAAAGGTGTTCTAAGTTACAATAATAGAGAATTAAACTTAGTCTGCTTTGTATTCCTTAACGGCGTCAATAAATGCTTTGGCGTTTTCTAAAGGGATGTTTGGTAAAATACCATGTCCCAAATTAACGATGTATTTATCTTTCCCAAACTCATTAATCATTTGAGTCACCATCTTCTTGATTTCAGCAGGTGGCGAAAATAAACGTGTTGGGTCAAAATTACCTTGTAGAGTGATATTTCCTCCTGTAAGGTAACGAGCATTTTTTGCAGAACAGGTCCAATCGACACCTAATGCTGAAGCGCCAGATTTTGCCATTGTATCTAAGGCAAACCAACAGCCTTTTCCAAAGGCGATAACTGGTGCATCCTCTTTTAAAGCATCTATAATTTGTTGTATATATTGCCAAGAAAATTCTTGATAATCTACAGGAGATAACATGCCTCCCCAAGAATCAAAAACTTGTACAGCATTACAACCCGCTTTTACTTTTTCCTTTAAATAGGCGATGGTTGTATCTGTGATTTTCTGCAGTAAACCATGTGCAGCAATCGGATTTGTAAAACAAAACTCTTTGGCTTTATCAAAGTTTTTAGAGCCTTGACCTTGCACACAATAACATAAAATGGTCCAAGGTGAACCCGCAAAACCAATTAACGGAATGTCGTCATTTAGCTTTTCTTTGGTCGCTTTTATAGCCTCGTAAACATAGTTTAAAGCCTCTTTTACATCAGGAACAATGACGTTATCGACGTCTTTTTGAGAGCGAATAGGATTTGGTAAGTAAGGCCCAAAATTAGGCTTCATTTGTACCTCAATATTCATCGCTTGTGGAATCACTAAAATATCTGAAAACAGAATCGCAGCATCCATACCATAACGACGTATTGGTTGTACTGTAATTTCACTTGCTAATTCTGGTGTTTGGCAACGTGTAAAGAAATCATATTTCGCTTTGATTTCCATAAACTCAGGTAAGTATCTGCCTGCTTGACGCATCATCCAAACTGGTGGACGTTCTACAGTTTCTCCTTTTAATGCTCTTAAAAATAAATCGTTCTTTATCATTGTAGCCTTTGGCTTTTGGCTATTAGTTTTTGGCTTTTGGCCAGTTACTATTAGCTGTTTTTAATTTTACTTATTAAACTATTTATCATTCTTGCTTCTGTACTGAGAAGTTCAAAAATAGTTGTTAATTTTTCTTCTGGAATAAACTCTAATTCCTTTGAAATAATTAATTGTGTTTCAACTTCAAAGAGAGAGCCCATTGCTATTTCAAGAAACCGTTTGAATTCTATATCACTATTTCTACTGGAACCTTCTGCAATATTAGAAGGAATCGATATGGCTGCTCTTGTTATTTGACTTCTCAGTCCAAACTTTTCTTCGGATGGCAATTGCTGAGAAAGGACATAAACTTGTTTTACCAGTTCAATTCCATTTTTCCAAATTTCAAGTGTCCTAAAATTTCTCATATTTTAGCTTTTGACTTTTCACAACAGTGGTGCTAATAGCTAAAGGCTAAAAGCCAATGGCTCTATTTGTAAAATTCATTCACCAACTCAACAACACTCTCAACCAAAGGAACTTTAGCAACTCTCACCTCTTTAAAGTACTTTTTAGCTTCAGTAGCCGTCGTTTCTCCAATACAAAATGCAATGCCTTTAGCTTCATTTTGTTGTAAAAAACTTTGAACTGTAGATGGACTATAAAACATTACACCATCTAAATCGCCTTCTACTTTCTTAGCATCAAGCTTAGTTTCATAGGCTTCAACTTCGTTGACTTTGATGTTGTTTTCAGATAAAATATCGGGTATGGTATCTAACCTCAAATTACTACAGAAATAAGTCACTTCAGCACCATCCATAAATTCAACCATGTGATTGGCTAAATCTTTAGCGTACTGCTCGTAATGCTTTACTTTTCCAATACGTTTTTCTACCATGCGTTTGGTTTTTCGACCAACACAATAAATATTTTTGAATTGTAATTCTACTGCCGAAAAATTTGTAAGTAACGATTCTACTGTATTCTGACTTGTAATGATAACGTTCTCAATTTCGTTACGAATAATACTCTTGCTAAGCCTATTAGAATTAATTTTAATATCATCGTTACTTTCAGCGACAACATCATCATGAAACATTGCTTTCTGATCATTAGTTAATTGTTTCGTAGAATAAATATTAGTGATTTTGTCACCTTGCGTTAATTCGTCAATTAATATTTTACCACCTTTTCCAATGATATAATCGGCGCAGAATTCTGCTACATTATGATGACTTCCGAGAGGAACTACTTTAACAACTTCAATTTTTTTAGTGCCATCGGTACTTAAAAGAATTCCTTTAAAGTTGATTTCTTCCTCTTTATTAATATAACAAATAGCTCCAATTGGTGCTGTACAACCACCTTCTAAACGATTTAAAAATTCGCGCTCAATAGACGTACAAATTTCGGTTTCTTCGTGATTTATTTCTTTAAGAATTTCCCTTGTTTCCTCTGCGGATTCTAGAGCCGTAATCATAATGGCTCCTTGTGCTGGCGCAGGAATCATCCAACTTAAATTTATCGAATTTTCGGGTGTTAAATTTAACCTTCCTAAACCGGCTCCTGCAAAAATAGCAGCATCCCAATCGTCATTATTTTCAAGCTTTTCTAGTCTAGAGTTCACGTTTCCGCGCAAACCAACAATAGTATGCGTTGGATAGCGGTTTAACCATTGTGCACGTCGTCTTAAACTTCCTGTTGCTATAACGGCATCTTTAGCAGATAAAAACTCTTCATTGTCTTTAAAAACTAAGGTGTCATTAATATTTCCACGTTTTAAAACAGCAGCTTGTATAATGCCTTTTGGTAAAACGGTTGGTACATCTTTTAAGGAATGCACCGCAATATCAATAATGCCCTTAAGCATGGCGATATCTAAAGTTTTAGTGAAAATTCCGGTAACACCGAGTTCGTACAACGGTTTATCGAGAACTAAATCTCCTGTTGATTTTATCGGAACAAGGACGGTTTTATGACCTAAATGTTCAAGTTGTGATTGAACTGTTTTTGCTTGCCACATAGCGAGCTGGCTGTCGCGTGTGCCAATGCGAATTATTTTAGACATTATCGGTAGTTTCTAACTGAAATATTTTTTTGATGAGCTCTATGCTTTCATCTGAAGTATTGCCATCTTCTCTTAAGTGATGTGCAAATTGATTTGTTATTTTCTGAATCAAATTATTAGTAATCAACTCCGCCTGAACCTCGTTAAAGTCAGACATTTTTTTGCGTTGTGTATTGAATTCAGAATTTTTAAAATCTGTTAATTTATGTTTTATAGCCTGAATGGTAGGAACGAATTTTAACGTATTTAACCACGCATTAAATTCGGCTGAAATTTCTAGAATAATCGCTTCGGCATTTGGAATGTATGCTTTTCGCTTTTCTAAAGTGTCATCTGTGATTTTTGCTAAATCATCTAAATGTACTAAAGTGATATTAGAATGTTCTCTAATATCTTCATTAACGTTCTTTGGAATCGATAAGTCTAAAACCAATAATGGCTTTTCGGTTGAAATTAAAGATTTGTAAACCGTTGGGTTTTGAGCGCCTGTTGCAACAATGACAATGTCTGAAGCGTTAATTTCGTCTTCTAGATTCTCGTAATCTTTTACGACAAGGTTAAATTTACCGGCTACTTCTTCAGCTTTATCTTTAGTTCTGTTAATTAAAGTGATATGAGAATTCTTAGTGTGTTTAACTAAGTTTTCACAAGTATTTCTTCCAATTTTTCCTGTTCCGAAGAGTAGAATATTCTTTTTAGAAATATGCTCAACGGTATTCATAATGTACTGAACAGAAGCAAAAGAAACCGATGTGGCACCAGAAGATAATTGCGTTTCGTTTTTAATACGTTTGCTTGCTTGAATCACAGAATTCACTAAACGTTCCGTAAATGAATTTAATAAACCGACTTCTTTCGAAATTCTTGCACCAGCTTTAAGCTGAAATATAATTTCGAAATCTCCAAGAATCTGACTATCTAAACCAGAACCTACACGGAACATGTGGTTTATAGCATCTTTGTTTTTGTGAACATAAGCAACCTCTTGAAACTCTTCAACGGTACCTTTTGTGTTGTCACATAATAATTGAATCAGTTGAAAAGGATGCTCAGCAAAACCGTAAAGTTCAGTTCGGTTACAAGTAGAAACTACTAAAAGGCTTTCGATGCCGTTTTGCTTAGCTTGCGACAATACATTATGTTTAGCCGTGTCACTTAAACTAAAATGACCGCGCACTTCTGCATCTGCTTTTTGATAGCTGAGACCTATGGCGTAAAAATATTTGCTTCTATTTGGCATGTGTTGCGTTCGCTCGTTTACCTGACTTTGGAAAGTAACAGCGCAAATGTAATTTTGAAATTTAAATAAAAACAACGCTAGAAGAACTTAAAGTATCGTTTCTGGTTTTTTAGGATTGTTTTTAACTAAAACATGATAATTATCATACTTTTGTAGCAAAATCAAGGGCTTTTTAGGCTTTTGTTTAGAATGAATCTAAATAATAACGAAATGGATTTAGAAAAAAACAACTCAGAAAGTATCGCTATAAGTACTTTTGAGGAAACGCGTATTGAAGATGGCTTTTTTGTGTTAACACATAAAAATGAAAATGACAGCGTCGAAATTCTTGAGCGTGAGATTGATAGTAGCTATATTCAGTTTCATTTTTGCACTAAAGGAAAAGCTGCTTTTAAGTTTAATCAGGGCAACTACACCTTAAATATTGATGAAGAAACGTCCTTATTGCTTTATAATCCAGAACGTGATTTACCGATTCATTTAGAAATTCAGCCGCATTCTTGGTTGGTGTCTTTAGTGATTTCTATTAAGAAATTTCATGGTTTGTTTTCAGAAGATGCTAATTATGTTACGTTTTTAACGGACGATAATAGAGATAAAAAATATTATAAAGATGGAAAAATTTCGCCATCCATGGCTGTGGTTTTGAATCAGCTCATCAGTTTTAACTTGAACAATTCCATAAAACCCTTATATTTTAAAGGCAAGGCTTATGAATTATTGAGTCTGTTTTTTAACCGAAGTGAAGATGCCGATATTGAACAATGTCCGTTTTTAGTGGATGAGGTCAATGTTGCCAAATTAAAAAAAGCAAAAGACATTATGATAGCAAATATGGCTGAACCACCAAGTTTGCAAGAATTGGCAGATGAAATAGACCTTAGTTTAAAAAAATTAAAAGAAGGTTTTAAACAGATTTATGGAGATTCGGTTTTTAGTTTTCTATTCGATTATAAAATGGAAGTGGCACGTAAACTTTTAGAGTCTGGCGATTATAATGTGAATGAAGTTGGACTAAGGGTAGGTTACAGTACAGGAAGTCATTTTATAGCTGCTTTTAAAAAGAAATTTGGGACGACGCCTAAAAAGTATATTCAAGCATCGTCATAAATTTCTAATAATCATAATAGCCATCACCTCCAGTTGGAGTAACCCGTTGTCTATCCTTATAGATCGCTAGGTTAAGAATTTCGGTATATTGCTCTTCGAGTTCTTTCGTTTTATCAACCATAGTGCCATAACTTTCTGATATAGAATAATAATCTACAACCAATTGCTTTGGGTCTTTTGGTTTAATAAATGAAATGTAATGTAAGGCTTCCATTTTACCAGAATACTCGTCATCCTTATCTATTTTAAAGAAATACATTATGGCATTTTTACCTTTATCAGTGACAAAATCGCGCTTAAAAAGAAAGGCAATAGAATCTTTTTCTTTTTCATAATTAGCGTCAGATAATAGTTTCGATTTGGCAAATTGTTGTTGATTAATACCGATAGATTTTAGTTTACCTAATAATTCAGAAGCATCTAATTCTTCTAAAAGTAAATATTGGTTTTCTTCATCATTAACAAGCTTTTCTGTAAGTTGAGCAGGAATTGTTTCTTTGGCCTTCGTTAATAATACATAATATTTTACCAAGGCATTTATGTCATCTACATTAAGCAATTTTGAAAAGAAATCTTTAGCTGTACGTTCTTCTCTATAAGGAAAAATGAGTCGAACATAGGTCGCCAAATTGTGAGAATACGAATTGTAACCGTAATTATTATAGCTTCCTAAATTCCGCTTTATTTCCATTTTAGCGTCATTTATCAACTGATTTTTATATTTTTTATAGGTCTTTTGTTTTACTAATCCACTGTCTTTTACTTTGGCAAGCAAAGTATAAAGTGGTTGCTTATATTCTTGTATGGTGCTGTATTCTAAAATTTTTGGAAATAGCGAAGCTTTCAGTTCTAAAGAGTCTTTACGATTGTAATTGTAAAACATGCTGCCAACACTTCCTAAGGGTAAATCGCGCTCCATTAATTCTAAAGCAATGGTATATGATTCTTTGGTGTTAGAATCTAATAAGCCTTCTAAAATAGAGGTTTGAGTTTGTGGATCAGAATAACTATCGTGATAGAGTTGCTTTATAAAAGGTAGATTGTTCTTTAAGTCTATTTCGATGAGTTGTTCAACGAGGTACGATTTTATCTCTAGGCGTTCTTTTTCAAATTCAAAATCCTTTAGAATTGAAACGATGTCTTTACTGTTGTGTTTCTTAAATTTAATAAGACCGTAAGATTCTAAAACAATACTGTCTTTTGCTCGTAAGGCTTCAAAAAATTGTTTGGTTTTATCGGTTAACACATTTTTCCCTAAAAGGGTGTCTTTTGGTGTAAATGACTCATAAAATTCTGTCACAAATTTTGAAGGACCGCTTATAGAATCCACCAACGTTTTTAATTCGAAAAGCACTCCTTCCTTTAAAATATTCTTAACTAATACTTGCTTTGCACTTGAAGAATCTGTGTAACTAAAAGTATTGATGTAGATATCATCATCAGTTTTAGACGACTTACGATTGGCAATATGAAATGCTTTTTCGGCTTTATAATAACGTGCTCTGTAATTTACTTTCTCTTCTAAATCTTTCCAAAGGCTATCTACATTATGAAACATTTGTAAATCGTGAAACTTAGTCCTTGAGATGGAGATTTGCTCGTTAGCATAAGTAGAATAAACCGTTTCGTTTATGGTTTGCTCATAATCTTTAGCTTTTTTACCACCATTGTAATTATAGTTGTATGGATTTGGTAAAGGTGCTTTTCCGTTTGTGTTAACCGAAAAATGTAAAGAGGTATCTATCACTTTTTCAAATCCTTTGTAATCTGTTTTGTTGAATTTAAAGGACTTAAAAAATGCCGATTTATCAATTTCATTTGTGCCCACGTAACCTAATAAATAGTAACTGCCATCCTTAACAATGGTTTTTAGATATAATCTTTTATTAGTATCAGCGTCTAAAATGGCATTAGATTCATAGGTTTTGTAATCACCTGCTTTAAAACCACCTTCAGCTTCAACTAATTTGTAATTTTTATATAGGGCATGGTGAAAATACTTTGCCTCAAAACTGTCTTCTTCAATATATGTTAAGTCATTTAAAACGGCTTCTTCAATAAAATAATAAGCTCCATCTTTATGACCTTCCACTAGCTTTTTTCCATAGTTATTCATGTTGCTAGAAATAAAATATTCAGGAAAATCTACTTGAAATTTACGTTTTGGAGAGTTGAATAATTGTGTGTCGTCTGAAGGAGTTCTCAATACTATTGAATTGAAAATCTTATCTTCATGTTTGAGTACAAAGTCACTACGGCCAGCAAATTTTATAATTATAATTTCTAAGGGTGTTTCATAAATATGGTACTTCTGAAACTCCCCTTTTTTGGTTTTATTAACGATGCTTATTCCTGGATAAGGTTGCGTTAATTCGTCTTTCTTAATGATATCTCCAGGAATGTCTTCATACAGTAAATGGTCAATATCTTTAAGGCTAATATTTTCTTTTTCGTTTGGTAAATACGTAAAACGACTAATTCTATTAATAGTTAAATAGGCACCATTAGTCATGTCTGGATCTAAATAATATTTCTGACCACCGTAAGAAAACTCTCTTAGTTTATCATAGGTGTTAATGCTTAGAAAACCATCTGGAGTGCTATGTTTTTGTAATTCCGGACTCACAAAAAGACTGTCTAATTTTATTTTCTCTGTTTTGCTATAGTCCGTTTGGTCAGATGTTAAGGCTTTTACGGTATAACCACGTTGACGTAACATATTTATCATACCGTGTTCTCCTGGTAAATGTGCGGCACCAACTCCTGCAAATACAGATTTGGTAGGCATTAATTTTTCTAAAGAGATCACCATATTCTCGTTTCGAATATAGAGCATGTTTTCGCGGAAGAATTCGGTGTTAACACCAGCTCCAATAGAATCGAGTAAGTCTAAGTTTCTATCGCGGTATAAATTTTCTTGAATTAAATACGCATTCTCTTTAGCATACAATTTTTGTAACCATGGGTCTAATTCTTTTTTATTGGCATTGTAAGCTGCTTTTGTGGTTAAGTATCTAGATTCTTCTAAATCTTCTAGGGCGTATATTTTTTTATTGTTTTTCTTTCCGGCTTGAAAAATAAACATGTCTAAATAGGTTTCTTCTTCAAAATTATCTGAAGAGCTACTTTTTCTATATAAATAGGCATTCACAGCATTGTTATCCATACGCACGGAACCTCTAATTGCCATTTCTTCAGGGTGCGTTAGCTTAAAAAGGTTGGTATAGAAATCTTCATTATAATTAGTGTAGGCAGCCATTTGTCCAAGCATCATTTCGTAATTAAAACCTGGCCAAGTAGTTGGGTCAGATTCTAGTGCAATACAATCACTTTGATTTAATGCCTTGTAAAATACATCGTCTAATCTAAAGGCTACTTTTTTGCTGACATGCATGGTGCCATAGAGATATGACGGTTTTTCTAATCCGTTTCCTGTAATTTTCCAAAGTAAGCTTTGATATTGTTGTTGTGAGAAGGCAACTATTGTAAAGGAAAATATAAGTAGTGATAAGTATTTTTTCATGTGTTTGTGTTTGCTGACATTATAATTGTCACGTGCAGTTCGCTATTAATTATGTTTTAAATAATTAAATTTTGAACATGCTCGGTTCATAATAAATTTTGATCAAGGCTTGTAAAGATATTTAAATCCTTTAAACAGACTTATAGAAATAGTTAAACTCGATTAAAAACAAGTCATAAAACTATTGTTTAGGTATCTATAACCTAAAAGTAGATAAAATATTTTAAGATGGTAGGATAAATAAAACCAATACAAACCATTATTAAGTATTGCGATTAGTATCGTACTTTTGCAGTTGAAAATGTAAAGCATGTCAAAAGGAATTTTATTAGTTAATTTGGGCTCTCCAGACAGTCCAAGCCCTAAAGATGTTAAGAAGTATCTCGGTGAGTTTTTAATGGACGAACGCGTTATTGATGTGCCATTAGTGGCGCGTACTATTTTAGTAAAAGGTATTATTTTAAATACCAGACCTAAAGCATCGGCAGCAGCGTATCAAAAAATTTGGTGGGACGAAGGCTCTCCGTTAATTGTACTTTCGGAGCGACTTCAAGAAAAAGTGCAGCAAAAAGTAGATTATCCTGTGGCTTTAGCAATGCGTTATGGCAGCATGACGATTAAAAAGGGACTGCAAGAATTAGTTGATAAAGGCTGTACTGAAATAAAGACCATTCCGCTATACCCACAATTTGCGATGGCAACCACAGAAACGATTGATGTAAAAGTAGATGAGTTGGTTGCTGAATATTTTCCAGACCTAAAAATTACACGAACACCAGCATTTTACAATCGTGAAGATTATATTAATGTACTTTCTAAAAGCATTGGTGAAACCTTGAATAATTTGGATTATGAACATATCCTTTTTAGTTATCACGGGGTTCCTGAAAGACATATTCGTAAAAGTGATATTACCAATGGTAACTGCCAAATGAATGGCAAATGCTGTTTTAAAATGGGCAGTAAACAACACGAATTTTGTTACCGTCACCAATGCGAAATTACCACCGTAAATGTGGCTAAAAAGTTAGGTTTAAAAAATGGCACGTATTCTACGACGTTTCAATCGAGACTTGGTTTTGATCCATGGTTAAAGCCCTATACAGACCGTACTATTGAAAGAATGGGTAAGGCTGGTACCAAAAAAATGGCCATTGTAACACCCGCTTTTGTAAGCGATTGTTTAGAAACGTTGGAAGAAATTGCGATGGAAGGTGAAGAAATCTTTCACGAAATGGGCGGAAAAGAATTTACAGTGATCCCTTGCCTCAACGACCGCGACGATTTTGCTGAAGTACTTAGTACTATGGTAGAGGAATGGTCAACTGCTGAAACCAAAGTCGTATAATGGCAAATGTATCGTCACAAGATCTAGGAAATGAGCCTATAGGCAAATTACTTATTAGGCAAGCCGTACCAGCATCTATTGGTATTTTGGTGATGTCGCTTAACATCTTGGTCGATACTATTTTTGTTGGAAATTGGATTGGGTCTACAGCTATTGCAGCCATTAACGTAGTACTACCAGTGTCGTTTTTTATTGCAGCATTGGGTATGGCTATTGGTATTGGAGGGTCTTCAATGATTTCGCGAGCTTTAGGTGCTAATAATACTATTAAGGCGCTTAAAACTTTTGGAAATCAGCTGACGCTAACCCTATTGTTTACGGTGACTTTTGCCGTGTTTGGGCTTTATTTTGTGGACACCTTAATTCCTGCTTTTGGTGGGAAAGGCAATATTTTTGAACCAGCAAAAGTATATTACGAAATCATTCTCTACGGTGTACCCATCTTAGGATTTGTAATGATGGGTAATACTGTCATTAGAGCTGAAGGGAAACCTAAATTCGCGATGTATGCGATGCTTATTCCTTCCGTCGGTAACTTGGTTTTAGACTATATGTTTATTAATGTTTTAGACTACGGAATGGCAGGAGCCGCATGGGCTACAACAGGGTCTTATATCGTGGCGTTTCTGTTTATATTTTGGTATTTTTTATCCGATAATTCTGAATTAAAAATCAACTTTTCACATTTTAAATTACAGAAGTCTATTGTCTCAGAAATTGCATCGTTAGGTTTTGTAACCTTAGCGAGGCAAGCTGTTGTAAGTGTTACGTTCTTATTGGTGAACAATGCACTCTTCAATTTTGGTGGTGAAACATCAGTTACGGCTTATGCTATAGTTGGTAGGATGATGATGTTTGTATTGTTTCCGGTGTTTGGAATTACACAAGGCTTTATTCCTATTGCAGGTTTTAATTATGGTGCAAAAAAATATGAACGTGTTCAGGAATCTATTTATACGGCTATAAAATATGCCACTATTTTAGGAACCGTAGTCTTTATAGGTTTAATGTTCTTCCCAGATATTATTACAAAATGGTTTACAACAGATGCAGATGTTATCAGTGTCACCCCAAATAATATGCGATGGGCTTTTGCAGCGGTACCAATTGTAGCATTGCAACTTGTAGGTGCAGCGTATTTTCAAGCAGTTGGTAAAGCATTGCCTGCATTATTCCTTACGTTGACAAGGCAAGCGATTTTCTTTATTCCGTTAATGTATATTTTACCATTATATTTTGGTGAATTAGGGATCTGGATGTCGTTTCCAATTTCAGATGTGCTTTCAACGGTAGTCACGGCTTATTTTTTATATCGCGAAGTAAAGTTGAATCTGAAAGCTGAATTGATTGAGTGATTTACTGATTTTAAAGATGACGTTTTTTGTTATTTGTAAATTTAAAATGTCATTTTCGAATATAAAATTAGAGTGACAAAATTTATATTAAAACAACATAAAATTACCATTTTACACTATGGAATATTATAATTACATAAAATCATTACACCTCATTTTTGTGATTACTTGGTTTGCAGGCTTATTCTACATTCCGAGATTATTTGTCTATCAAATTGAAGCATTTCACAAACCATCACCAGAAAAAGAAATTTTAGGAAAACAATTAAAATTAATGGCAAAACGTCTTTGGTTTATAATCACTTGGCCTTCTGCAATTTTAGCGACGCTATTTGCGGTTTGGTTAATGATTTTAATGCCAAGTTGGTTGCAAATGGGTTGGATGCATGTTAAATTATTATTTGTGCTTTTACTTTTTATGTATCACTATAAAACACATCTATATTTTAAGCAACTTCAAAATGATGAGGTTAAAGTCACTTCTAGTTTTATGCGCATCTGGAATGAGGGAGCAACATTCATACTATTTGCTGTGGTTTTTCTAGTTATTCTTAAAAGTGCAATCAACTGGGTTTTTGGAATTATAGGAATGGTAGCTTTAGGAGTCTTAATTATGTTAGGTTTTAAATTGTATAAAAATATACGTTCTAAAAATCCGGAAGCCTAATAGACTTTTTAAAAGCTAAATTTTAGTTTTTATTAATTTGAAATTTACACATGCTGTCTTTGGATTGATTATTGCTATATTTAAAACTTATATTTCAGAATTAAAACACGTCCATTTTCTTGGACACTTCAATAATGATGCAACGCCTATCCTTAAGAGCTCGAATAAATGTAGCCATGATACTTTTAGTACTTGTAGCGTCGATTTTGATAGCTGGGGTAACTATTTATCAATATAGCGAAGAGGCTAGAGAATACCATAGTGAGCGCCTAGAACGTAAGGAAAAAGCGATTAAGCAAAGTATTAATTTTGTTATTGGAGAAACCACATATCCTCGTACAACAGAGAATATTCCGTTAATTTTCAAAGATGAAATTTTTGAAATTGATGCCATTCATAATTTACAAATTAACCTTTATGATTTAGAAGGGCAATTACTTAAAAGTTCAAAACGGACCATTCAAAGAGACTCTTCAGATCTCTGTTTAGATGTTGAAATATTAAACACCTTATCTAATACTTTAGAGCATCGTTATGTCGTAAAGAATAAAGTTGCTGGGCAAACTTTTCAGTCATCCTACTCTTATATCATGGATGAAAAATTTAAGACGTTAGCCATTTTAAATTTGCCCTATTTAGAAAATGATGATTTTTTTAATAAAGAGCTAAAGGAGTTTTTAAAACGTTTGGCTTATGCCTATTTAGTATTGATTTTAGTCGCAATTGTTTTTGCTTATTTTATATCTAAATTTATAACCAAATCACTTCGGACTATTAGTGATAAGATGAATGAAACGCGATTAGAAAAGCGTAATACAAAAATTCAGATAGATTCTTCAAGTGATGAAATCGGAACGCTTATCAATTCTTATAATAGCATGATTGATGAGCTAGAAGCGAGTGCTGTGGTTTTAGCAACTAATGAGCGTGAGCAGGCTTGGCGCGAAATGGCAAAACAAGTGGCTCACGAGATTAAAAACCCACTAACACCTATGCGATTGACTGTTCAGAGTTTTCAACGTAAGTTTAATCCAGAGGATGAAAACATTCATAAAAAAGTAGATGAATACAGCAATACGCTTATTCAGCAAATTGATACCATGAGTTCTATTGCTTCGGCGTTTTCAAATTTTGCTAAGATGCCAGCTCAAAAAAGTGAAGTGCTTAACGTGGTGTATATTGTGAAAATGGCTCTCGATATTTTTAATGAAGAGTACATTGAATTCTATTCTGAAACCGAAGAAATTATTGCTAAATTTGATAGAACACAGTTAATAAGAGTGGTTACTAATTTGGTTAAAAATGGTATTCAAGCGATTCCTAATGATGCTGAAAATCCTAAAATTGTAGTACGTGTTTTTAGCGAAGGAGATAATGTGAGTATTACGATTGAGGATAATGGCTCTGGAATAAATGAAGACACTAAAGACAAAATATTCGAGCCAAAATTCACGACGAAGACTAGTGGTATGGGCTTAGGCTTGGCTATGGTAAAGAACATTGTAGAAACTTATAATGGAAGTATTACCTTTACCACGGAATTAGGAAAAGGCACAATTTTTACAGTTACTTTTCCTAAAAATCAAACAATTTCTGCGCAGGCAGAGATCTCTTTGTAAAAACTATAGTCCATTGTTTGGGCTGCGGTGTTTGCAAAGTAATTTAAAGAATATAACAACCAGATTTCCACTTCTAGTGGGAATAAAAAATAAATTTTCAATGAATTACGAAAACATACTTTCAGATTATTCCAACGGAATTACAACGATTACAATCAACAGACCAAAAAAACTAAACGCATTAAATAAGGATACGATTCAAGAATTGCACGATGCTTTTGATGCTGCAGATACAGATGAAAACACCAAAGTTATCATCCTCACTGGAAGCGGTGAAAAAGCGTTTGTGGCCGGAGCTGATATTAGCGAATTTGCAGATTTTAGTGTTAACGAAGGTGGAAAACTAGCCGCACAAGGACAAGCCTTATTATTCGATTTTGTGGAAGGTTTAAGCACTCCTGTTATTGCAGCGGTAAATGGTTTTGCACTTGGGGGAGGCTTAGAATTAGCGATGACTTGTCATTTTAGAGTGGCAAGTAGTAACGCCAAAATGGGACTACCAGAAGTGTCTCTAGGCGTGATTCCTGGTTATGGAGGTACGCAACGTTTACCACAGCTAGTAGGTAAGGGTAGAGCGATGGAAATGGTAATGACAGCTGGTATGATTGATGCTAACCAAGCTTTAAATTATGGTTTAGTAAACCACGTTGTTGAGCTAGAAGAATTACTACCATTAGCAGAGAAGATTGCAAGTAAAATAATGCGAAATTCTTCTGTTGCCATCAGTAAAGCCATTAAAGCGATTAACGCGAATTACAAAGACGGCAAAGATGGTTACAAAGTAGAAATTAAACAATTTGGAAAATGCTTTGGTACCGAAGATTTTGTTGAAGGTACGACTGCTTTTTTAGAAAAGCGTAAGGCGGATTTTCCTGGGAAATAGATGATTATTATTTAATTGTCATCTGTCTTGAGAACGCTTTGTATAAAAAATAAATGGGAGACACTAAAATGAAGCTTGCTACTAAAAGTGGGCTCATTATAAGTAATTGTATTTTAAATAATTGGTACATAATTCAAATTATTAATTTTTGTCAAATCTATTGTGTATTATGATGCTGACAAACATTAGGTTTATCTAATATATACACAGAATTATCCTTTCTTATAGAATCACATAGGCTGATTTTCTTTTTAAGTAAAAAGTATAAATCCATAGAAAACTCAAGTTTATAGGATGCTATTATTCTAAAATTATGAATAGTAATTAATGACCTCTGCAATTTGACTCTTATTTTGAGCCAAATTGTAGAGGTCATTTCTTGTTAATTAAAAAATTAACGAAATAGACGGTTTTACCGTAAACCCCCTTTTTTGTTACTTCTTAGTTTTACAGAGCATTAATAAACAGAACAAATTAGAACCCTTGTATAAAATATAAACTGAATAAACGTCATTAAAAGGACTGACCATCCAAAATCGGAAATGTGAAAGTTGAAACAGAAATAAAAGAAAAAGTAAACTGAGTTATCGAAAAAATTAATTTCAATTTTATAAACTTTAAAATATTATGAATATATTTAAAACAATTAGAAAAACCTATTTCGGAACTTTTTTAGCATCATTAGTTTTATTTACATCTTTTAGTCAGTTTGGAAATAGTCAAAACTTAAATCAACAAGGAATTTTAAAAAAAACTAAAAAACATGATAAAAAAATTCGCTTACTAACGGATTCAGAAATAACCCAAATCGGCAAAGAACACGCTGCCAATTTAGAATTATTAATGTCTAAAAATCCGACAAAATTAAATGTTGTTAAAACAACAACATTAGAACTGTACAAAGATAATGGACTTACTTCAAAAAGTATTGACAATTATTTTGAAATATCAGATCAATTTAGCACCAAATACTTAACTTCTTTAATAAAACAAGCACAGAGTGATTTCGTTGATAGTGATTTACTTATTCAAAAATTAAGAGAAATAAAAACTATTACCGATAATAATCAGTTAATGAAACACCAAAATTTAACTAGAAACAAATTGAAAGGGGTTGACTTAGATACTTATTTGTTAGTGTCAACTGTCTATCAGTTTTCTGGTGATTTTTGGTCAACTCAGAATCCTGATATGCCTGTAGAAACTCAGGCTAGCTGGAGAGAAGCTGATGGTATTTCTGCTGCTATTGGATTTTTTACATTAGCTGCTGCCTTTACTGCAATTTACGCTGTTGGGGTTGCTACTGGTGGAACAGGAGTTATACCTACAGTAACAATTGTAGCTTCATTATTGCGAATTGGAGCATCATCAGCTTTGGCATCAATTTATGCGGCTTTTTCATGAAAAATAAATTTATAATTTATGCTATCATTATATTTCTCATTGGACTGTCGGTTTTTTCTATTGTTTTGTCCTATAAAGTAATTATGAACTTTAGTAGTTCAGATATTTATACGTTAACGAAGTTTAAAGATGATGTTGAATTAAGCTTAATAGTTATGATAGCAAACATTATTGGTGATATATCATTATTTGCCTACTTGAATAAAAATGGAATACTACAAAAAATGTTCAATATTGAAAATTAACGTGGTAAAACAATGTATTAAAAAATAGCAGTTAAGAGTTAAATTCATAGTTTAGTTTTTCTGTTAATTATATTGCAAATAGACAACCTCTGTTAATTGACAACCATATAACGTCAATTAACAGAGGTTTTTTTTTTCTTTCTTCCCAATTACTTTAACAAAAAGTATGGTTTTACTATAATGGGTCTCTCTGCTATTTCTATTTCTTTATTTTTAGAGAATGAAAAAGTATTTATTTTTCTTATTAACCATTTTCCTTTTTATTTCTTGTAAACAAGAAGTATATAATAATGTAGAACCACCTTTATCAAAAAAGGTGGATTCTTTGTTTAATGTGGCATATAATGATTCCTTGACTTTTGATACTAGAAAGGAAGCTATCCATAAAATTGAGAATTATCTAAATAAAAGAAAAAACGATTCTACAAAAAGGAAAAATTATTTAAAAGTTGCGAATAGATATTATAGCATTAGTGATTTAAAAGGAGAATATAAAAGTGCTTTAACAGCTTTGAAATTAGCTACCCAGGCTAAGGATACTTTTATTATTGCCCGAAGCAATATGTATATTGGTGATAATTTTTTAAATTCAAAGAAGAAAGATAGTGCTTTTTACTATAACTATAAGGCATCTACTTATTTTTCAGTAACAAAAGATAAGAATACTCAAAGAAGTGCATTGTCAAATTTGTCATTAATCTTAAAATCTGTCAAAGATTACACAAAAAGTGAAAAATATGCTGTAGAAGCATTAAAAATAGTTGAAGATGATGATAATTTTTTGGCTAAATATGGTGTTTATAATACTTTAGGTAAATTATTTACTGAGACCGAAAAATATGGTTTAGCTTTTGATTACCATAATAAGGCGCTTAATGTAACAGAATATTTTAATGAAAAGCAAAAACCCTATCAATTAAGATTAAAGGCTCAATCGTTATTAAATATTGGTGTTTTAAAAATGCAGCAAGGCCATTATGAGGAAGCAGAAACTTATTTTGAACAAACAGATTACATAGGTGTATTTCCCAAACAAAATCCTATAAAATTATGCCTACCTCTTAGAAAATTGGGCATATAATAGGCATAAGTTAAACAAAAATAAGGTGATGCCGCTTTTTAATAAAGCGCTGCGCGTTCACGACAGTGTAGATTCGCCGTCGCGTAGTACGGGAGAGTTGCTTTTGGCTAATTATTATAAGGATATAAAAAATAATGATTCGGCTTTTTATTTTGCACAAAAGGCATACCATACCACTAAAAAAAATGGACAATTAGGAGAGGAGCTTAAAGCCATACATTTAATGGCACAAACCGATAGTCTAACAAAAACAGGACACTGGTATGAAACCTATTTAACCTTACAAGATAGTATTACTTTAAACGAACGCAACCAACAAGAAAAGTTTGCTTTAATTGAGTTTAATACTGAAAACTTAATAAAAGAAAAACAATCTGCTGAAAAACAAAGAGACAAAGCCGATAAAGGATTTTGGGTTGCAACACTATTAAGTGTACTCATTTTAGTAATATCAATTATGGTCTATATCAATAGAGCCAGAAAATTAAAAAACAAAGAATTAGTTCTAGCTCAAAAGGAATTAGAAGCTAATGAGAGCTTGTATAACCTAATGCTGGAAGAGCAATTTAAAATAGAGCAAGGAAAGCATTTTGAAAAAAAACGTATGTCTCAAGAGTTGCATGATGGAATATTAGGTAAGCTTTCTGGTATTCGTTTAAATCTATTTGTGCTTAACAAAAGAAAAGATGCTGAAACTGTTGAAAAGTGTTTGCCTTATATAAAAAGTTTACAAGACGTAGAAAAAGAAATACGTGCTATTTCACATAATCTGAGTGAAGACTTATTTTCAGATCAAGTGAATTTTACCAAAATGATTTCAGGTTTGTTTGAAAATATTACTGGTGATTCAAAATTAAAACTCAATTTATATTTTGATGAACTTATAGACTGGAAGGTTGTATCTAATGCTACTAAAATTGAAGTATACCGTATACTCCAAGAGGGACTACATAATATTAATAAACATGCTAAAGCCAATACGGTTATAGTAAAGATGGCGCAAACGGAAACACATATTGTTATTGAGCTTATAGATAATGGTGTAGGTTTTCATAATACTACCAAATCAAAAGGTATTGGTATAAAAAATATGAAGGAAAGAGCTGGTAAAATAAACTCGGAACTAAACATAGAATCGCAACGTAATTTAGGCACAACGCTTTCAATTTCTATACCCAAAACGTTTTAATACTTTTTGTTAAAAAGGATTAAGTTGAATCCAAAGATAAGTATTGATTAATTTTTTTATATTTGGTTTTGCACCTAGTCTATTTTAGAACTACTCTATGGAAGTATTGATTATTGACGACCATCCTATCCAAATAGATGGCTATAAAAGTATTTTGTCTTTAAGCGATATCAATGAGTTTCTTAATATTACGGCATGTTATAATTGTGAAGAAGCATATAAGATTATAACAACATCTCAGAATAGAAATCATTTTGCTTTAGCTGTAATAGACTACAGCATTCCGCCTTATGAGGATCAAAATATATTTAATGGTCAGGATATTGCTCGTTTAATGCAAATGTACTTCCTAGAAACTAAAATTGTTATTATTACTTCACATACAGAAGCCATAGTTTTATACAATATTCTTAAAAAAGTAAACCCTCAAGGCCTTTTGGTAAAAAGTGATATTGATGGGGAAGAGTTACTTGATGCTTTCTCTGAAATCACAAAAGGAAACTATTACTTTTCTGAAAGCGTAAAGAAGGCAAAAAAACTACTCATCTCAAAGGAAGAACTTTTAGATACTACCAATAGGAAAATCATTGAACTTTTAGCACAAGGTATTAAGACAAAAAACCTACCTACGCATCTGGCGCTTTCCCAAAGTGCTGTAGAAAAACGTAAATCTATTATAAAAGATGTCTTAGGCATTACCAAAGGTAACGATGAAGATATTTTAAGAGAAGTACGCAAACTCGGCCTACTTTAATTTCAACCATTTTTTAACTTTAACATAGATTACGGATTAACCGTAACACTACCTCTTTTTCTCATGTTACATTTACAATGTCAATATGTTGCAACTTAATTCATGTAAACATTTTTGGTGGTAACCAATATGTTTTTAAATGAAAACGAGGGTATAGTTACATATTAGATAAAAGCAGATAGTTAAAATATAATCGAGAAAGCCAATATAAGTAAAGTGCTGTCACAAGTTTGCTAAAACCAGAATAAAAAGTGTTTTTTTTTTTGTATAAAATACTTGAAATAAGGTTTTTTAAATAACAATCTAATTTATATAAATCCAAATAAACAATCAAAATTAAAAACCATGAAAACAAGATTATTTATTATTGTATTATCTCTGTTCAATTCTATTCTATTCGCTCAATCTAAATTTACATTAGGGTTTGATCTTAGTGAGCAGTTTATGCAAAAGGATGTGGGACTAAACATTGAAGGTTTGTTGGGTTACAACTTAAATTCGGATATAACTCTGGTCCTAAGTGCGTCCAATGCAACAATGGAAAATAAGGATTTAGACTTAAAGTATAAATTAGACAAGTATGCATTTCATGTAAATTATGATTTCGGAAAATCTGAAGCTTCTAAGCTTGAATCCATTTTTGGGTTTTCTTACGTTAATTTTGATAAGAAGCTAGAACTTGAAGACGATAATGGCTTAGGGATTGATTTAGGTGTTCAAGTCTTATTTGGTTTAAAAAGCAAACTGCATTATGGCCTTAGAATAGTTTCAACTTATAGCAGTATTGCGCCAGGTGGCATATTAAATGCAGGCGCAATTTTTAAATACAACTTATAGAGTTGTAGTTGGTTCGCTTTAATGTAAATGCTTTTCTTCGAAATTAATTATTAGTCCTTATGAAACGTTTAATCTACATCTTATTAGCCGTTACAGTGGTATCATTGTGACAGGAGAGATTAACGTTGTTGCTTCAATACTAGGAGCAATGGTTGTTGTTCTATTAGCAATTAAAGCCTCAAAAGATAAAAACTTTTAGAGCTATTGTAATAGACAAAATAGCCTCTACTATTTTAAATCTAAACTCTGGATTTGTCCATCGACAGATTCAGAGTTGTATATTAGTAAAAGTTATAGATCTCAATAGGTCGTCTTACATTAGTATCTACTTTTAGTGCTCTAAATAATGTACATTCTGGTATTTAAGCTGGTATTTCTAGTTTTGAGTAAAACACCAAAGTAATATTGATAGATACAAAAACTAATGCGGTTTTGGATACCATAGTTAATTAAGTTAAAACTACAACTTGTAGCCACGTTCAGCCGTTTTTCATGCTAATTTTAGGGTATGATACATTCCAAATCTACAATTAAAGGCAGAGGTGCTCAACAAAATACAGATAATCGTTTTTTTGAGTTGTCTTATGAAATGCGAGATGATTTTCTAGAGTTTTGCCATAAGGAAGGTGAAATTGTAGATAAAAACAAAACTCAATATCTTAATGTATTTCCAAAGACGATTGTTAATAAAGTAACGAGTCCAGATGTGGGGATGGCCTATTCTATGAACATGTATCAAGGTTGCGAACATGGTTGTATTTATTGTTACGCACGGAATTCGCACGAATTTTGGGGTTACAGTGCGGGTCTAGATTTTGAACGTAAGATATTGGTTAAAAAAGACGCAGCAAAGCTTTTAGAAGCTCACCTGAAAAAGAAAAGCTGGAAAGCATACCCAATTATTATGTCTGGCAACACAGATTGTTACCAACCAGCCGAAAAGCAATTTGAGATAACAAGAGAATGTTTAAAAGTGTTTTTAAAATATAAACATCCTGTTGGTATCATTACCAAGAATGCTTTAATCTTAAGAGATTTAGATTTGCTAAAGGCATTGTCTAAAGATAACTTAATATCAGTAAATGTTTCTATAACATCACTCTCAGAAGACACTAGACGAGTTTTAGAACCAAGAACAGCAACGATTAAAAAACGACTTCAGGTTGTAAAAGAATTAAGCGATAATGGTATTCCTGTAAATGTGATGTTGGCACCAATTATTCCATCCATTAATAGTCATGAAATTCTGCCAATGGCGAAAGCAGTATCAGAAGCAGGAGCTTTAAGTATTGGGCACACTATTGTAAGATTAAACGGGGCAATTGGAGAAATTTTTAGCGATTGGATTAAAAAAACAATGCCCGACAGAGCGGATAAAGTATTACATCAAATTGAAAGTTGCCATGGAGGCACGCTTAACGAAAGTCGGTATGGAGTGAGAATGCGAGGAGAAGGGCAAATTGCGCAACAAATCAACGATTTAGTAACGTTGGCGCGATTAAAATATTTTAAAAATAAAGCAATGCCAAAGTTAAATACGGATCTTCATGAGCCTTTTAAAGATGGGCAAATGAAACTATTTTAAACAAAAAAAAAGTGGGCTCTCTACAACCCACTTTTAACTAAATAAACTAATAAATAAACAATAATCTAAATCTTGAAATTTTCGACAAACACACGATCATTTGCTCTAATAATCGCGGTATAGTTGCCTTTAAGGTTTTGGTCTAATTTGTAAACTCTGTTTAAAATATCATTACCTTTTATGGTTTCTGAATGGATAAGATCGTTTTCAAAGTATAACTCAACAGTCATTTTGTTAGTATCAATAGCTAACTTAGAAATGATAATTTGAGAATCTTTAGATCTAAATACAGGCTTAAAAATCTTTTTGTTTGAAGTTTCTAAAAATGTAACCAAATGGTTTTTTACTTGAACTGAATTAATTTCAATTTCATAATCCTTGTTCACTTCAACAGTATAGATACCATTTTCTAATTGAGAAAAATCATAAAGACTTTTCATTTGTCCGTTATAATTAATACGTCCACTGTAAAGGACTTCACCAGAAGCGTTAGATACAGAAATATGATCTCCTTCGCTAAGCATCTTAGAAGAAGGTGTGTCTTTTATGGTTTCGTTTGCGTAGCTTGTTAATGTTCCTAACATCACAGCTAATACTAAAATGTTTCTAAATAATGTTTTCATAATTTTTAATTTTAATCGTTGTAAAGCTGAATTTATGATTTGGGGTGTGACTCCAGCTCTAAACGATTTGATACTGCAAAGTTATAGTAGGTTTACATATTCAAAAACAACCATATTGGTATATTTATATGCATAATTAACCTAAAGATAGTTGAGTGTAGTCATATAGGGTAAAATAGCACATATTGATGTTAATTTGCTATAGGTTTGTGATGTGCTTAGCTTTTAAGTGTAAAACAAGTCATACATTATACCTTATAAAAGAAATATCTTTTTAAGCAAAAGATGGAAATGGGGTAGTTTTAAGCTTTCATCATTAAAAACAGTGATAGAAGACAGAGTTGTGTTGGCAAATAATAATTACAAAAGCTAATTGTACAATTACATGAGTATTTATTGAATGATATTATTTTAACCAAAAAAAAGTGGACGTTGTATGGTCCACTTTTAAATAAATAATTCTAATTCACATTCAACAATCTATAGTTTAAAGTTTTTAGTAAATACTCTGCCGTTAGATTTAACAACGGCTGTGTATTCGCCTTTAATAGCATTATCGAGTTTGTACACTCTATTTAATATATCACTGCCTTTTACCGTCTCTGAATGAATTAATTCATTATCGTAATAAAGCTCAACTTCCATTTCTGGATTGTTTAAAGCCATTTTAGAAATCATGAGTTTATTATTAGCAATTCTAAAGACGGGTTTAAAAATCTTCTCACTTTTCTTATTGATATAACTAACGCTATTGTTTTTAACTTCTACAGTGCTAATCTCAATTTCAAAATCTTTATTAACTTCTATGATATACGTACCATCGTTCAATTGTGAAAAATCGTATAGGTGACTAATATTACCATTAAAATTTATAAGACCACTAAAAACGATCTTTCCGTTAGCATCAGTAACAGAAATAGAATTTCCTTTTTTTACACTATTAAAAGTAGGTAGAACTTCTAAAGTTGCATTTGCGTAGCTTGTGCATGTTCCTAACATCACAGCTAATACTAAAATGTTTTTAAATAATGTTTTCATAATGTTTCATTTTTTGGGTTACAACTAAAATTTAAAAATCTGCGTTTTATAACTTGTGCTAGTTATTAAGTTGCAATCTTTTAAGTATCAGTTTAAATGATTTTACATTACAAAGTTATGAGGGTTATGCTTTTAGAAAAACATGGATTTTGGCACATTTGTATGCATAATTATCTTAATCTGTTGTTTTATTATCATATTAGGTTAAAATAGCGTATATTAATGGTAATCTGCTATAGGTTTTAAAACCTAATAGATTTAACTTTGCACTTATTATTACATTATGAATACAAGAAAACCTACTTTAGAAAAAATAAGCCCTGATTTTGGTAATTCCATATTAGTACGAAAGCATAAAATAGACTCCTACAAAGGAGAAAAAAAACCGTTTTGGCATTTTCATCCAGAAATAGAATTGGTCTATGTTAATAAAGGTCAAGGTAAACGTCATATAGGCAATCATTTATCTTATTTTAATAATAGTCAGCTATTATTGTTAGGCTCTAATTTGCCTCACAATGGTTTTACAGATCGTTTAACTATAAATGGTTCAGAAACCTTAGTGCAATTTAAACCTGAATTTTTAGGTGATCATTTTTTTGATATTCCAGAAATGGAAGCGATTAATAAAATGTTTGAGTTGTCTAAAAAAGGAATTCTTTTTGGTGTTAAAACAAAACAAAAGTTAGGAAAGAAAATCGAAAAGCTAAATGAAAAAGAAGGCTTTAAGAAAATATTAATTTTGTTGGAAGTGCTGCATGGTTTAGCAAAATCAGAGGATTATACCATTTTAAATGCAGATGGCTTTGCTTTTGAAACAGAACCACAAGATAGTGCAAAGATTGATGTCATCTTTAAGCACGTTAACCAGAATTTTCAAGAGCATATTAGTTTAGATGAAATTGCAAGCAAGGTCAGTATGACGGTGCCTGCGTTTTGTCGCTACTTTAAAAAAGTAACAGGTAAAACATTTACAAAGTTGGTAAACGAATACCGTATTGTACATGCGACTAAATTACTTTCGGAAAGTCAGATGAGTATTGCAGATGTTAGTTTTGAGTGTGGTTTTAATAACTTTTCACATTTCAATAAACTCTTTAAAGAATTTACTGGTAAAAGCGCTTCTAAATATAGAGGTGAGTTAAAACTAATGGTTCAATAATTACAATTTAATTTTTATGGGTAAAAAAATAGATACTGCCATAATATACTATTCCAAAAAAGGCCAGGATATTTTAGATATTGTAAACTCTAAAACAAATCTATCTGCTGATGAAATTATTCACTATGGAGAAGAAATGGCTGCGATTGAATATAAGTTGACGGCGTTAGAGGTGGCTAAAGAGAGTTAGCCTTTTTTATTCGTCCCTTTTCTTATAAGAGACTATGTTAGGTATTTATAAGTAACATCTAAGGTAATAGTATGGCTTCAACTCCTTTTTTAAAAATATTGTAAATTGGTAAAATAATTTACAATATGAAATACACAGCATTTTTTAAAATAGGTGTTTTATGTTTAGCGCTACTGATGCTAAACTGCGAAAAAGATGAGATTAAAGTTTCAGATGCTGAATATGTTTCAGGTGGTATTGGTACATCGTTCAATACAGGTGCTATAACGATTGATTTTAATATTCCTAATAATTATGCGATGTCTAGAGTTCGTATTGAATTTCCAGAAGTCAATATTATAAAAGAAGAAAGCGGAACTGGTGATAGACAGGTTAGGCTTAATCATGTTTCTTCTGGCATATATAACTATACGTTTGAATTCTGGGGAACAGAAAATAGTTACAGTACTGGTGGTATCGAAGAAGCTCCCTTAAGTAAATATTTTATAATTAATGAAACTGTTGAGGTGATAAATGGAAAAACATTAATTTTAAATATATATTGGGATTAATTACAGCTTCCCTTCCCATTCTGCAAAAAACTGTTTTAGAAAACCTTCCATATATTTGTGGCGTTCTAATGCAATGCGTTTTCCTGTTTTAGTGTTTAGCTGATCTTTTAACAATAACAATTTTTCATAGAAGTGGTTAATTGTTGGTGCTTCTGAGTTTTTGTACTCAACCTTAGTCATATTAAGATTAGGTTTTATTTCAGGATTATAAAGGGCTCTGTCTTTAAAGCCTCCATAATTAAAACAGCGCGCAATACCAATAGCTCCAATAGCATCTAAGCGGTCGGCATCTTGAACCACTTCCATTTCTTTAGAAGTGAACGATGTATTTAAATCAAAGGAATTTTTAAAGGACATGTTATCTATAATCTGAGTTACATGCTCAATAATTTCACTGTCTACATTGTGTTTTAATAGAAATGTACTAGCTATTCTAGAGCCCAGTGCTTCATCTCCGTTATGAAATTTAGGATCCGCAATATCGTGAAGTAAAGCTGCTAATGAAACGACTGTGATATCTACATTTTCTTGCTTCGCAATGAGTAAGCTATTTTTGTAAACACGTTCAATATGAAACCAGTCGTGGCCACCTTCAGCATTCTTGAGTTCGGTTTTAACGAAATCAATAGTAGCTTCAATGAGTTGCGCATCAGAAATTGTCATACAAAATTATTACGCAGGATCTACCCATTTAAATTGATAAGAATTCTCAGGAATCTTCATGCGTTCAGACAAACGATACATTCTTGGAGGTAGTTTCATTAAGTAATCTCTTGCTTTTTCGGCTTCCTCATTAAGTCCGGTCATTTTTCCTATTTCCCAACGGTCAATTAGTTTCTGTAAGATATCTACATAATCGTTAGACGTGTAAACACCAAGACGTTGTGCTGTATTAGAAAATTCTTCGAAAGCCGTACCAATACTCTCACCAGATTCTCTTAAAAAGTGTGCTGGCATCGCAATTTTACGTTTCATCATATCGTGAAAAGCCATCATCATCTGATTAGGGTCTACAGCAAAAATGCGTTCTACAAACTCAGAATACGCGTGGTGGTGACGCATTTCGTCTCCTGAAATGATTTTACACATTTTGGCCAATTGCTTATTGCCTTTTTGTTTGGCAATTTTAGCGACACGATTATGAGAAACATAAGTCGCTAATTCTTGGAAGCTCGTATAAACAAAGTTTTTATAAGGATCTCTACCTGTACCAATATCAAAACCGTCGTTAATTAAATACTGCGTAGTTTTTTCTATCTCACGCATATTTACACGACCAGATAAGTACAAGTATTTATTTAAAACATCACCATGCCTGTTTTCTTCACCTGTCCAATGTCTTAACCAGGTAGACCAACCGTTACGTTCAATTTGGTCTACACCTTCAACATCCATAAGCCAAGATTCGTAACTTGGTAAAGCTTCTTCAGTGATCATATCTCCAACTAAAACGACCCAAAAGTCGTAAGGTAATTCCTTAGATAATTCTCTAATTTCTCTAACCTCTTCATGAAATGAATCTTTTGTAGAGTCTGGTAAGAAATCTGTAGGTTGCCAGATTTTTTCAACCGGAATTAAATATTTTTCAATCAGCGATTGTACATCTTTTTCGAGATGCTGCATCACTTCTAATCTTACGTTTTTTAGCGACATCTTATATGGTGTTTTTGGTAATTAATTTTCAATAGCAGCAACAATGGTTTGTTCTACTTGCTCAATTAATTCAGTCTTATCTGTAAAGTTAATAATTTCTAGGGGCTTATGAACAGTAAATTTCATATGATTTCCTATTCCCATTGGGAAATTTCCGTAACGTAACATTTTCCATGAGTTATTAACTGTAACAGGAACGATAAGTGCAGAAGGGACTTTCTTTAGTAGCATTTCTAATCCTTTGGTTTTAAATGGTCTTGGAACACCATTCTTACTTCGTGTGCCTTCAGGGAAAATAACAGCTGCTCGTTTTGTTTTTTCAATATAATCTCCAAAGGTCATCATTGCAGATAGTGATTGTCTCGGATTTTTTCGGTCTATTAAAACCGATCCTCCATGTCTTAAATTGTAAGACACACTTGGGATGCCTTTTCCTAATTCTTTTTTAGAAACAAATTTAACATGGTGTTTACGCATATACCACATAATAGGTGATATATCATACATGCTTTGGTGATTAGAAACTATAATTAGAGGTCGGTCCGTACTTAGATTGTAAGGATTGTAAAATGAGATTCTGGTGCCCAAAAGATTAAGACAGCGCATAATAAAAAATTGTAGCCAATCTACACTAACTTTAAGTGCTTTATAGCCAAATACATTAAAGCTAATCCATTGAATTACATGAAATATAACCAAGGTTAACCCAAAGCATAAATAAAATACAACCGAAAGCGGATAGGCTAGTAGTTTTCTCATTTGGCAAAGGTAATCAATGGAATTTAGGAACAAAAAAACCACGATAAAAATCGTGGTTTAAATACTTAGTTTTTTTATCTCTTAGCAATACTCGTTATAAGCATCTTTAAGATTCTCAGCAATTAATTCTGCAGGACGACCTTCAATATGGTGGCGCTCTAACATGTGTACTAATTCTCCGTCTTTAAATAAAGCCATACATGGCGAACTTGGAGGAAAAGGAACCATGTGTGCTCTCGCTGCATCAACAGCTTCTTTGTCTACACCTGCAAAAACAGTGACGATATGGTCTGGTTTTTTTGCATTGTCTAAACTTGTTCTAGCACCTGGTCTTGCATTTGCTGCTGCACAACCACAAACTGAATTTACAACAACTAAGGTTGTGCCTTCTTTTGCGATAGCACTTTCTACAGCTTCTGATGTATGTAATTCTTCAAAACCTACTTTGGTTAAATCCTCACGCATTGGTTTTACTAATTCTGCTGGGTACATATTTTTATATTTTAATTAATCTTATTTTGAATTGCAAAGATAATGAAAAATAGTAGGCAGTCGTTAGTCTTCAGTTCGTAGTTTAAATGGTACTATTTTGGTTTTCAATAGTGTTTAGAACTATTGAAAATTTAAGTTATTTACTAAATGTATATTGAAAACCGTCTGAAACCATACCTTCATCTAAAATGAGTTGATTAGTAGTTAAGCTTATAACTCTCAAATCTGTATTCTCAATAACTACTGTGGTGTCATTAGAGGTTGTAACGACTTCGTAACTGTAAATTCCAGAAGGGTAACCACTATGTATAGCATTACTTGTGTCGTTATTGGTAACGGTAATTTCAGAGGGTTCATTATTAAAGTGCCATGTAATTGTACCCGATTCAAAATCGTCATTCACACCTGCTAAACCACCAGTAACATTAACTAAAGACCACGTTGCATTAAGTGTTGGTGCTGGGTTTTGTTGTGCGTCGTCATCACTATTGCAACTTAGTATAAGAAGCATCAAGGTTAGAATATTAAAAATAGTTTTCATAATATTAAGGTATTGGTTATGCCTATAAGATACAGAATTATACAAATGGTTGCGCACAAAACGTAACAAATTACATTTTCATCCAACTAACATATAGTATATTTACAGTTTTAGAAAATCAAAAATATAATATGAGTTTTGCAAAATGGATTGGTGGTGCTTTAGGTTGGTCTTTTGGAGGTCCAATAGGTGCTATTATAGGATTAGCTTTAGGTAGTTTTGTCGATAATTTAACCGATAGCGGTACGCCTTTAATAGGTGATCGTCAAGCGGGAAGACAGCGCGATACGTATCGAAAAACACCAAATTACGGTCAGCGCACATCGCGACCACAAACACAATCTGGTGATTTTGAAGTGAGTCTCTTAATTTTAGCGTCTATTGTTATTAAAGCAGATGGTAAACAAGATCAGCGCGAACTCGATTTTGTACGTCAGCAGTTTACCAATATGTACGGTAAAGATAGAGCTAATAAGGCTTTTGAATTGTTTAAACGTATTACCAAACAAAATATTTCTACACGCCAAGTTTGTTTACAAATTAGGCAAATGATGGATCATGCGTCACGTTTGCAATTGCTTCACTTTTTATTCGGAATTGCAAAAGCAGATGGTTTAGTTACTGAGGACGAATTACGACAGATTTATACCATAACTGGTTATTTAGGAATTAGTAATAGAGACTTTGAAAGTATTAAAGCCATGTTTTATAACAGTAGCGATAATGCTTATAAAATCCTAGAAATTGATAAATCAGTTTCTGATGCTGAGGTTAAAAAAGCATATCGTGGTATGGCTAAAAAATACCATCCAGATCGTGTTGGTCATTTAGGTAAAGAACATCAAGAAGGTGCGGAAGCTAAGTTTAGACAAGTGCAAGAGGCTTATGAGCATATTCAGAAGGAACGTGGGTTTAAATAAACCTATCGTTGATGGTTGTCTGTTCTTAGTTGTTGGATAGCAATATGATGTTATAAAAGTTTATTCTTTCCTTTCTTTTTCTTTCATGCGTTTTTCAATGTATTTAAAGTAGCGTTGTGTTTTATATTTGTTATAAATGAAAACACACAGGACAATAAATCCTATGATAAGTAATCCGTTTTTACCGGTGAAATAATTTAATAGGTTCATGAGGTTTAAAAATATTTAGGATCTGTCGTAGTTAAGCCTTGAAGCTTTCAATCGTAGTGTCAATAAATACATCAAATTTATCCTCTAAACAAAAAGAAATCATCCTTCATATCTTCAATCTGCGCATCTTCGTTGGTCATAATATAATCAATGGCTTTAGAGGTAAATTCATCTCCCTTTTTTGTTAAGGACACAATATTTTTTTCAATATGAATCATGTTATTTTTTTTCGCTAAATCGAGAACGGTTTTAGCGCGTACTTTTTGCCAATTAATATGTTCTCTTAGGTGGTTTACGTGGCGTTCTTCAAGCTCATCATGATTTTTTAAGTGTAGTAAAAACGTCAATAAAGAGACTTCTGTGCGTTGTTGTTTTTCTCTATACATTACAGCAATCACTCCTTTTGATGGCGCAAATAAATACACTAGTAGAAATACTAAGCCAAGAACCGTTGTAATTGAGCCAGCAATAGAAGCATCTAGCCAATGTGCTACCCAATAACCGAAAATGGCACTAAAAATTCCGAAACCGATGGCTAGAGCCAACATCTTCTTTAAATCTGTGGTTAACAAATAGGCAGCCGCAGCGGGTGCAATCATTAAAGCGACAACTAATATAGCTCCAACCGCATCAAAAGAACCCACAGTGGTTACTGAAGCCACCGACATTAATCCATAATGAATAATTGCTGGTGAAAACCCTAAGGATGCCGCCAAGCCTTTATCAAAAGTGCTTATTTTTAGTTCTTTAAAAAATAGAATTAAAAGTGTAATTGTGATGAGTAGAATGGTGCCAACAACCCAAAGTGATTTTGGCCCCACATCAGTTTCTGCAATGAGTAATCTATCAAAAGGAGCAAAGGCTAATTCACCTAATAAAACAGCATCGACATCTAAATGGACATCATTGGCGTTTTTAGCAATTAAGATGACGCCAATACTAAACATAGCAGGAAATACCAACCCAATGGCGGTGTCTTCTTTTACTAATCCTGTTTTCTGAATATATTCTACTAAAACCACCGTCACAATGCCTGTTAAAGCGGCTAATAGAATTAATAAGGGTGAATTTAAATCTTGTGTTACAAAAAAACCAACGACAATACCTGGTAAGATAGAATGACTAATGGCATCGCTAATCATGGCCATTTTTCTAAGGACTAAGAACGTACCAGGAATGGCACAAGCAACAGCCACTAAACTCGCTATAAGTTGTATTTCAAGTTGTGCGTTACTCATCTTCGGTAGATTGTTTAGTGTACAAATTCGCTGCGGTTTCAAATCCTGTTTTGGTTAAACTCCACATATTTCCATTGAGTTGTACATAATCCTTATCTACCAATTTTTGAAGTGTAGAACGTGTATAACCTTGAAAATTATTTAAAAGTTTTATGGCGTGTGGATGTGAAATATCTTCGTGTGTTTCTGCAATATGATGCATAAATGCTAAAGTTTTATGCAATTCTAAATCACGACGGTTTTTAATAAATCGGATTTGCTTAAACAACAAGCCACGACTTGGGGAAAATATAAATGAAAACATTACGAAAACGCCGGCCACTAAAACGATAACAGGGCCCGTAGATAGGTTATTCTGACTTGCGCTAATTGCAGTACCGAAGACTCCAGAAAACGCACCGAAAAGCGCTGCTAAGAACACCATAACCGATAAGCTATTTGTCCATTGTCGAGCCGCAGCTGCAGGTGCCAAAAGCATAGCACTCATTAAAACCACACCAACAGTTTGAAGTCCTAACACAATAGCCAAAACAATAAATGTTGTAATAAGAATATCTATAAATTTAGTATTGAACCCAAGTGTTTGCGTGTAGTCTGCATCAAATAATAGGATTTTAAATTCTTTCCAAAAGGTGAGCATTACAATTAAACAGAGTCCTGTGACAATAGCCATTAGCCACACATCGCTTTCTACTAAAGTTGCTGCTTGTCCAAATAGGTATTTGTCTAATCCGGCTTGGTTGGCATTGGGTTGTTTTTGAATAAAGGTGAGTAGTAACATTCCAAATCCAAAAAACAAGGATAGAATTAAACCTAAAGCGGTATCTGATTTTAAGTGGGTTTTGGTGACAATGCCTCTAATCCAAAATGTACCAATTAAACCACTAATTAATGCTCCGATTAATAATGTGTTACTGTCTTTGGCGCCAGTAATTAAAAATGCGATTGCAATACCAGGTAAAGCCGCATGAGAGATGGCATCCCCTAATAAACTTTGTTTTCTGAGTACAGCAAAACTACCAAGCATTCCGGTAACAGCTCCTAAAATGGCTGTTCCTAGAGTGATGGTTCGTAGCGTGTAGTCTGTGAAGACTAGTTTTATGTATTCTGTTATATCCACAATTCTTGCGAAAGCAGGAATCTCATCCTACTTTTTAATATTTTTTTTCGTTTAGTTTGTTAGACCTCAAAGATTTCTAAAACTTGTGAGGTCTGTATCTATTTTAATTCTTAATTGGTGTACAAATTTCAATAAGAAACCCATTAATATCTCTTAAATACCCAACTTTTTGTCCCCAAGGTTTTTCAATTATAGGTTCATATTCTATCGCTCCTGCTTTTATCGCTTTATTAAAATCATCTTCAATATTTTCAGTTGTAAAAGCCATTTCAATTCCGTTTGGCTTTTCGTTTATAGAAAGTTGTTTAAAGCCTTTTTTAAAGTTTGAATTCCCTAAGGAATGAGAAGCAAAAGCGATTGTGGTTTCTCCAGAAAGTAGCTCGCCATAATCGTGCTCTGGTGTGATGAATTTTTTTTGAAACCTAAAAGCGTTTTCGTAGAATGATATTGTCTTTTCAACATCTTCGACGTATAAAATAGTGTATGCGTATTTCATGTTTTTTTATTGCTTTCTTAGTTCTCATTAGGGCAAGCACTGGCAACTGCCAACTGAATACTATCAACTATGTTTCTATTCTTGTATACTCACTTTATAATTAATGCCATAGGTCTTCGTTAAGTTATCGTCATTGAAGATATCTTTTACGGGGCCTGTGGCAATTTTCTTCACATTTAAAAAGGTGACCCAATCAAAATATTCGGGTACGGTTTGTAAATCGTGATGTACCACAATAACTGTTTTACCTGCTTTTCGTAATTCTTTTAAGATGTTAATGATGGCGATTTCAGTGGTTGCATCGACTCCTTGAAATGGTTCATCCATAAAATAGATAGAGGCATTTTGTACCAAAGCGCGTGCTAAAAAAATACGTTGCTGTTGTCCTCCCGAAAGTTGACTAATCTGTCGGCTTTTAAACGCTAACATCCCTACTTTTTCTAAAGCTTCTAGTGACGCTTTTTTCTCTTTTTGGCCAGGACGTTTTATCCAACCCAAACTTCCATAGGTTCCCATCATCACCACATCTAATGCTGTTGTTGGGAAATCCCAATCTACACTACCTTTTTGAGGCACATAAGCTACGAGTTGTCTTTGCTTTTTATAAGGTTTTCCGTATATAGTGACACTACCTGCGATCGGTTTTAAGATTCCTAAAATAGATTTTATAAGTGTAGATTTTCCTGCTCCATTCGGACCAACAATAGCCATTAAAACTCCTTCTGGGATTTCTAAATCGATGTCCCAAAGAACTGGTTTGTAGTTGTAGGCAACGGTAAGATCGTCTACTTTTACGGCAATTACTCCTGAGGAAGCAGGAGTCATATCAGTAGTATCGTTGTTTTTTATATTTTCCTTTGATTCTATTTTCATTTTTGAGATTTAACTCTAATTTAATGAGATTCCTGCCTTCGCAGGAATTTTATTTTAAAGCATTTACAATCGTATTTACATTATACTCAAACATACCAATGTAGGTACCTTCAGGCGTTCCGGCATTTCCAAGAGCATCAGAATATAGTGTGCCTCCAATTTCGACATCATGTCCTTTAGATTTTACAGAAGCCTGCAGAGCTTCAATCGTTCGTTTTGGTACAGAACTTTCTATAAATATGGCTTTAATGTTTTTTTCGATAATAAATGTAGCCAATTTTTGAACATCTTGTACACCGGCTTCAGTTGCTGTTGATATACCTTGTAAACCGACGACTTCAAATCCGTAGGCTTTTCCGAAATAATTAAACGCATCATGGGCAGTTACTAATATTCTTTTTTCCTTTGGAAGTGTTTCTATAGTCTGCTTTATGTTATTCTGAAGTGCTTCTAATTTAACGATATAAGCATTCTTGTTGGCTTCGTATGTTTGCGCGTTTTCAGGATCCTTTTTAGATAAGACAGCCGCTGTTTTTTTTGCAAATTGCTGAAAATAATTAATATCGAACCAAACATGAGGATCATAATTTGAAGCAAAATATTCTGAACCTATAAGAGTGTTTTTATCTAGAGCATTTGAGAGTGCTATGGTTGTTTTTTGAGAACTCTCCATTTTTTCAAGGACTTCTACGAGTTTTCCTTCTAAATGTAAACCGCTGTAGAATATGATATCTGCATTGACTAATTTAGAAACATCACCTTCGCTGGCTTTATATAAGTGCGGATCGACGCCAGAACCCATTAAGCCTTGTATATTAATCATATCTCCACCAATATTCTGAACTAAATCAGTAATCATGGTAGTTGTAGTAACAATATTTAGTTTTCCATTATCTTTAGATTCATCCTTACACGCCGTAAAAATGAGCGTGATAGCTAAAAGGGAAATTATTTTTTTCATATGTCTAAATATTTATTACGAAGGTACTAAAATTGTGTGATTAATTTAAGTTATATCTCATTCCAAAGAATAATCTTATACCTTGGTTTGGTCCATAAACGTAAGCTGGGTCAAAAGTTAACGCATAAGGATTATCTGGTGTAGGAATGACATCGCCATTGCTATTAAACTGTACATTCTCATCAAAAGGATCATCTGCTCTGGCAATTATGAATGGATTGCCTTTGTTTGGAGTCCAGTTGAGTAAGTTTTTTATTCCACCATAGATTTCTAAATTATCGAAACCGTCATAGGTCGCTTGTATATTTTGAATACTCCAAGTTGGAGAATATTCTGCTCTTGGGTCTAAGTCTCCTAGTAAGGGCAAGCGCATTGGACCATAAAGATTACCTGTATAATCGAAAGTAAGGTTAGTGGCATAATTTTTATAAGATAATGACCAAACACCAGAGTAGCGCTCTGTTAAAATTTGTTTGGTGCGTTCACCATTTTCAGTTTGTACAACATCTTGAAAAGTAGCACCAATTGAAGCACTAATACCACTTCCAAAAATCGCATCTATATTAAAACTCAAACCTTTGGATTCAGAGTAGCCATCAAGATTGTCATAGATAATTTGGTTGGGGTTGGTGTCATAATCGGGTATAATGGCATTGGTAAAATAAGTGTACCAAGCTGAGGTATCAAAAGTAAAATACATGCCATTGTTGAGGTACAATTTTTTGAGGTAGTTTAAATTAATGTTATAAGATTCTTCTGGTTGTAATTCGGATTGTATAAGAACATCTCTTGCGCCAGTAAGTGCGGCATGTTCTTCGGTAAATAAGTTCACCACTCTAAACCCTGTACCAGCGTTGAGTCTAATAATATCATTTTCGGTTGGTTTGTATTTGTAGGCTAATCGTGGTGTTAAAATACTACCATGTCTGCTGTCGTAATCGTATCGCAATCCTAAAAGTAAACTTTGTTTTTTAGTAAAGTCGATTTCATCTTGGATAAAAAGTGAAGGTATGGTGACTTCGTCTGCAGTTATGGTTGCAGTGGTATTATCGTTATAATAATTGTAACGGACTGCTGTTCCGAATAATAAATCGTGTTTATTAACGGTCTTATCCCAAATTAATTGTCCAAAACCAATACGTTGTTGTGCTAAATATGGAGTATCTCCATAAACTGAGTTTTGATCATGATCGGAATATGAAAACTGTAAATTTACTTTATCAGTCATTGGTAATTGGTAGTCTCCTAAAATTTCGAAACGTGAGGTGTAAATGCTTTCTCCGTAAACTTCATTGCCTCCTCTATAACTAGAATCCCATTGCATTTCTCCTCCCCATCGATCTTCGTAAAAATAACGACCAGCTAGGGAAAGTTTACGATTGTTAGTACGTTTAAAGTCCCATTTTTGAAATATTGAAATACGGTCTTGAAGCGTTACATCTGTAAAATTGTCATTATTGTTATCTTTCGGATTATCATATTTAAAATAATTAGTGCCAAATAGCACATTGGCTTTTTCGCCAACTTTGGCTTTAAAACCAAGATCTAAATTCGTTTCTCCCCAAGCCGTTACAAAGGCATCAGCAAAAAAACGTGGTGAGTTTTCTGGGAGTTTAGTAATTACATTTATGAGTCCACCAACAGCTTCACTACCATATAGTGATGATGCTGGGCCTTTAACAACTTCTATGCGCTCAATAAGCGAATTTGGAATGCCAGAAAGTCCATAAACCGTAGATAATCCGCTGACAATAGGCATTCCATCTATTAAAACAAGCGTGTAAGGGCCTTCGAGTCCATTTATATGAATATCTCCGGTATTACAAACACTACAATTTAATTGTGGTCTAACTCCGTTAATGTTCTGTAAGGCTTCAAAAATATTTGGAGTCGGGTTTTTCTTTAGAAATGTTGGTGTGTAAACTTCAACAGGTACAGGACTTTCTAGTCGAGATACGGGTTTTAGAGTTCCGGTAATTATAACTTCGTCCAAACTTTCATTATAGTTTAAATTAAAATTTAGGGTAAGGTCAGCATTAGTAATTTCAACTTTCTTTTTTTGTGTAGTATAACCAGCAAAAGATGCTGCAACATAATAAATTCCTGGTTCTAAATTTTTAATGCTAAAAAAACCATTCTCATCTGTTGTGGATCCTTTGGTTGTTGTTTCAATATAAATATTTG
Organism: Winogradskyella thalassocola; assembly: GCF_900099995.1. GTDB lineage: Bacteria > Bacteroidota > Bacteroidia > Flavobacteriales > Flavobacteriaceae > Winogradskyella > Winogradskyella thalassocola. The sequence goes on along the minus strand of NZ_FNCZ01000001.1, from coordinate 439,274 downwards.
TATAAGGTAATGCTTCGCCTTCAGCGGTGACTTTACCTTTTATTTCATAAGTACTTTGTGCATGTATTGGTATAAAAGAAGTAAGTACAAACAGAATTATTAGTCTCATCTTTATTAATTTTTAATCAAATATAAATATATTTTTAGATTAGTCTAAAAATATTTTAAGAAGTTTACTTTTTCTATATTTGCTGTACACGATAAAACTATGATTACACTAACAGAAGAAAATTATATCAAAGCCATTTACCATTTAAGCAGTAATGGGGAAAAAACGGTGAATACCAATGCTATAGCTTCTGCGATGCAGACTAAAGCATCTTCTGTTACCGATATGATTAAGAAACTATCTGAAAAAAATTATGCGGATTATAAAAAATACCAAGGGGTTACATTAACAAGTGAAGGTAAGCGTGTTGCTATAAATATTATTCGTAAACATCGCCTTTGGGAAGTGTTTTTAGTTGAAAAACTAAATTTTTCTTGGGATGAGGTTCACGAAGTCGCAGAACATTTAGAGCATATTAAATCCGATAAATTGATTGATGAGTTAGATGCGTTCTTAGAGTTTCCAACTTATGATCCTCATGGAGATCCTATACCAGATAAGGAAGGTAACTTTAAGCATATTGAAAAAATAGTTTTGGCTAAAGCCGAAGTTGGCTCTACTTATAAATGTGTGGGAGTGGATGATACGTCTTCTAAGTTTTTAAAATATTTAGACAGTAATCATATTGCGCTCGGTACCATAATTACAGTGAAGCATAAAGAGCCTTTTGATAATTCTATAAAAATTGCTTTAGAACATTCGGAAATTGTAGTCTCCCAAAGTGTGGCTAAAAATTTATACTTAAAGAAGATTTAACTTCGCTTTAGATAGAATTTTTGCTTAAAACGCTAAACTTATCTTAAAATAGTTAGGTCTAATCGCTAGTGTTCATTTTACATTCTAATTTGGTAGATTATTTTAATAAATTCCTATAATATGTCTCATATGTTTAAGTCTAGTATCGTTTGTGCTTTGCTTTTAATACTTGCCACAAGTTGTAAAAGTGAAAAGAAAGAATCAATTGAAGTAGAAACATCAGAACCAATAGTAGAAAATAAGATTCTCACACCTGTCGAAACTATTGAAAAAGCGTATAGCAAGGATGTGTTTTTATCTAACGATGCTATTGAGTTAGATATGGTAATCAGTTTTGGTGGTAATGAACGCCTTAATGGTAAAATGACGTTTTTAACCAATTCAACAAAAGGGAAGATTGAATTGAAAGATGATACTTTTATATATTATGATGGCGAAAAAGTATTCCATTCTCCAAACCTTAAAAATGCTAAAGCAGCTCGATTTGATGCCTACACTTGGATGTATTTCTTACTATTTCCTAATAAATTGAGTGACCAAGGAACTATTTGGTCTGATGTAGCAACTTCAGAGTTAAATAACAAAACATACAATACACAAACGTTGACGTTTGAAGCTAATACAGGAGATGCTCCAGATGATTGGTATATTGTTTACAGCGATCCAACAACGAATATGATAGCTTATGCAGCTTACATTGTTACCGTTAATAAATCTACAGAAGCTGCCGAGTCAGATCCACATGCTATAGGTTATTCAAATTATAAAATGATTGATGGCGTCCCAATTGCACATAACTGGGAATTTTATGAGTGGTCTAAGGATGCCGGTTTAGGTAAGGTGATTGGTAATACGATTATCACGAATGTAAAGTTTGTAACTCCAGATGCTGATGCGTTTTCTATTCCTGCAGATTTTATAGAAAAATAGAATTAACTTATTTGCTATTCTTACTCTGTATAAAGGCTTTTAAGGCAAACAGGAGAATGATTTCTATACTCATATAGAAAACACCGTGAACAATAGTTACGTTAAATAGAATTACATATACTAGTGCGGACATAAAAAGGCCTAAGCATATAAGAATGCCACTGAAGAGGTCTTTTAAAAATGTTGTTTTGTTAGATTTATAATCGAAAATGTAAGCGATTAAAATAACGATTAATGACATCCGCAGCCATCATCACCGCCGCAAGCTTTGGCTGATTTTTTCTTAGGGGACCAAATATATTTCCGTACAAGAAAAAGTAAGGCCAAACCTACCGCAGAAAAAGCTAATATATTTTGAATTATTGTGTTCATTTATTTTAAGACTTGATAAGCGATTAAAGCTACAATATAAGCAAAAGCGCTCATAATCACTAATTGATACATTGGCCACTTCCATGAGTTCGTTTCCTTTTTTACAATGGCAAGTGTACTCATACATTGCATAGCAAAGGCATAGAATAAGAGTAATGAAATACCAGAAGCAAAGTTAAATAGTGGCCCACCTAAGATCGGATTTACTTCTCCAGCCATTCTGTTTTTAATGGTTTCTTCTTCATCACTACCAACGCTATAAATAGTGGCTAGTGTTCCAACAAAAACTTCACGCGCAGCAAAAGAACTTACGATGGCAATACCAATTTTCCAATCGTAACCTAAAGGTCTAATTGCTGGTTCTATAGCATGGCCTGCTATACCAATAAAGGAATGTTCTAGTTTATGAGATTCTATTTTTTGATTTAGTTCGTCTTCTGTTAAATTTTCTGAAGCGTATTGTTCAGTAACAATGGTTTCAGCATTATTAAAGTCGTCTCCTGGGCCATAAGACGCTAAAAACCACAATACAATAGAAATGGCAAGTATAATTTTACCAGCTCCAAATACAAAAGCTTTTGTTTTTTCTAAAACCGTTAATGCTACATTTTTGAATAATGGCAACTTGTAATTTGGCATTTCAACAACGAAGAAACTCTTACTTTTTATCTTAAGAATTTTATTTAAAATCCAAGCCGAACCAACCGCGGCTCCAAATCCAATAAGATATAAGAGCATTAAGGTTAGGGCCTGATAGCTTAATCCTAGTATTCGTCCTTCGGGTATAACCAAAGCAATAATGATAAGATATACAGGTAGTCTTGCCGAACACGTAGTGAAAGGAGTCACTAAAATAGTGATTAAACGCTCTTTCCAACTTTCAATATTTCGAGTTGCCATAATTGCAGGAATAGCACAAGCTGTTCCAGAAATTAAAGGCACAACACTTTTTCCACTAAGTCCAAAACGTCGCATAATTCTGTCCATTAAAAACACTACACGACTCATATAACCGCTTTCTTCAAGAATAGAAATAAACAGAAATAAGAAGGCAATCTGTGGAATGAATATAACGATACCTCCAAGCCCCGAAATAATACCTTCAGCCAACAGATTTGTAAACGCTCCTTCTGGTAAGTTGCTCTTAGTCCACTCGCTTAATGATGCAAATGAACTGTCAATAAAATCCATAGGAATGCTCGACCAATCGTAAATCGCTTGGAATATGGTGAGTAAAATAACCCCAAAAATTAAATAACCCCAAACTTTATGGGTTAGAATTCTATCTAATTTTATACGTAAATCTTTTGCCGATTTAAGGTCAATAGTTTGTCCTAATTTTAGTGTTTCGTTTATAAATTGGTAACGCTTTATAGTTTCCTTTTGTTGAAGTCGTTTTAAATCTGTTTTAGATTTTGTTTTAAAATCTTCTACAGCATCAAATGTTTGTCTGTCTGTTTTCCCGAAGTTAACATCTTGAGTTATAACTAACCAAAGTTTGTATAATAATTGATTTGGAAATGCTTTTCTTAGGTTGTCAAAATAGGCTTTATCTATGGTAGAGGCGTCTAGGCAAGGTTCTATAGAGAGTTCTTTATGAGTCGCTATTAATTCTTTTAGCTTGTCTATGCCCTTATTTTTTCTAGTACTTATTAAGGCTATTTTAGTTTTAAGTTGCTCTTCTAAATGCTCTATATTTAACGAAATGCCTTTGTATTCCATTCTGTCAGCCATGTTAATGACTAAAATTGTTGGAATTTTTAGATCTTTAATTTGAGTGAATAATAAAAGATTTCGTTTTAAATTTTCTACATCACTAACAACAACAGCAACATCAGGGTAATCTTTATCGGTTTTATTTAGTAGTAATTCAATCACGACGTTTTCATCTAAGGATGATGCGTTTAAACTATACGTTCCGGGTAAATCTATTATATGCGCTTTTACACCTCGTGGCAGTTTACAAATACCTTCTTTTTTTTCAACCGTAATACCAGGGTAATTACCAACTTTTTGATTTAATCCAGTTAGTGCATTGAAAACAGATGTTTTTCCAGTATTTGGATTTCCTATTAACGCGACGTTGATTTGCTTACTCATGCGCAGTTTCAATTATAATATGAATAGCAGTTTCTTTTCTAATGGCTAAATGCGTACCATTAATATTAAGATACATTGGGTCTGCGAAAGGTGCAACTTGTACAAGCTCTACCAAATTACCAGGTAAACAGCCCATTTCGAGCAATTTTAATGGAATATGTATAGAAGAAACATCAGTTATAATGCCATGTTGTCCGCGTTTTAGATCTGCTAATGTCAACCTTATCCTTATTTAGATTAATTTTAAAGAAGCAAAAGTAAGCGATTTTTTTTAGTGTAAAAAACTAGACCATGAATATTTGAATACGATGTTGTTTTAATTGCTAATTCTAAGTGTAAAACAAGTCGGAATTTTTAGTTCTAAGTCATTAACTAAACACTAATAGAGCTAAGAGCCACCAAAGTATTTTAAGGTCTCAATATCTTCTAAAAGACGGTCAATATCTTCTGGTTTTGTACCATCATAAAAGCCTCTAATTTGACGCTTTTTATCTATCAACATAAAGTTCTCGGTATGTATCATATCATACTGATCTCCATTGCCATCAGTTTTTACGGCTAAGTAACTTTTTCTGGCCAGCTCGTAGATTTGTTTTTTGTCACCAGTAACTAAATTCCATTTTCGGTCAATAACTCCTTTTTCAAGCGCATATTTTTTTAGTTGAGCAACGCTATCAATTTTTGGAGTCACTGAGTGAGAAAGCAACATAATATCATCATCATTAATAATAGCCTTCTGTACGCGTTCCATATTTTTAGTCATAATCGGACAAATGGTTTGGCAAGTGGTAAAGAAGAAATCTGCGACATATATTTTGTCTTTGTAGGTATCTTGCGTTATAGTTTCTCCATTTTGATTGGTTAAACTAAAGTCTGCAATCTTATGATATTTTAATTGGTATTGAATCGTACTATCTACTAATTCTTCGCTTACCATACCAGGTTGATAAATAGGCAGTTGTTGTTTTACATTTAATACATTATAAATTATAGTTATGATGATAATACAAAGTATAGAAAAGAATATTCCGAATTTTTTATACCCTTTAAAAAAAGTAAGAAACGACATTATAATGTGTTTAAATTTTGAAGCGTAAAGGTACGATTCAAGCTAATTTTCTAAACCTTTTTTAACATAAATGTGAGGAATTTGTACGCATATTAATAAATTGATGTTAAAAATAAATCGATAAGAAATACAATTATTTCCTAAGTGACTGTAAAACGTTACTTTTGCAAATCGAAATTTGAAAATGATTACATGGAATTTGTTATAAAAATATCTCAATTTTTACTTAGTTTATCCTTACTTATTGTGTTACACGAGTTAGGGCATTTTATACCAGCAAAGCTTTTTAAGACTAAAGTCGAAAAATTTTACCTCTTTTTTGATGTGAAGTTTTCACTCTTCAAAAAGAAAATTGGTGATACGGAATATGGTATTGGTTGGTTGCCACTTGGAGGCTATGTGAAAATCGCAGGAATGATTGACGAGAGCATGGATAAGGAAGCAATGGCTCTTCCACCACAACCTTGGGAATTTCGTTCTAAGCCAGCATGGCAACGTTTAATTATAATGCTTGGTGGTGTTACGGTGAACTTTATTTTAGCCTACTTTATATACGTCGCTATTTCTTTTGCGTATGGAGATACAGATGTTACTACGGATAGCATGAAAGATGGTTTTTGGATAGAAAACAATTTGCTTTTAGATGTTGGTTTTAAAAACGGTGATAAAATATTAGCCATTAATGACGAAAAGGTTGACACCTATTATGATGTTAGAAAAAACTTAGTAAATGGTGAAAAGTATTCTATAGTTAGAGATGGTGAAAATAAAGAGATCGTACTTCCAAAAGATTTCTTGGGTCAGCTATCTTCTGCTGAAAGAAAGAATGGAACCTTTAAATTAAGAATTCCATTTATGGTTGGCAGTGTGCCAGACACATCAATAAATAAAGGTGCAGACTTAACTAAGGGAGATGTTTTATTGTCTGTTAACGGAACTGATTTGCGTTATTTTGATCAATTTGAATCTCGATTGTTAGACTATAAGAATCAGTCTGTAGACGCCACTTTTTTAAGAGGTGATGAAAAAATAAACACAACTTTAAAGGTGGATGACAATGGTAGAGTTGGAATTTTCCCAGCATCACATAATTCTCGATTTGCTGAACTTGGGTATTTTAATATTATCCATAAAGATTATACCTTCTTAGAAAGTTTTGGTGGTGGAGTTGATAAGTTTAAAGAACAGGTTTCTGGGTATTTTGATCAATTAGGAAAGATTTTTACACCAAGTACAGGTGCTTATAAAGGCGTTGGTGGATTTAAAGCGATTTTCGATGTGTTCCCTGACCAATGGATTTGGCAAGATTTCTGGGGGTTAACAGCCTTTTTATCTATTATGTTAGCCATACTTAATTTATTGCCAATACCAGCTTTAGATGGTGGACACGTGGTGTTTCTACTATATGAAATGATTTCTGGACGTAAGCCAAGCGAAAAGTTTTTAGAGCGTGCACAAGTAATTGGATTCTTTATTTTAATAGCTTTAGTGCTGTTTGCCAACGGTAATGATATTTTTAAAGCTGTTACAAATTAATAGTTTTTTAATTTTAACAAAAAAAATATTATTTCGTTTTGTAATATTGAAAATACTGTCTATATTTGCATCCGCTAACGCGAAAAAATACATACTTTAGTTCTGCTAATAATAACCAAATAGTAAGAGCGATTGATTGTTAATTGAGCCTCGAAAGTTTTTTGAGATTCATTAGAGTCTAAGAAAAGTGAAGTTTAGTGCCTTCTAAAACACACTAAAAAAAGGAATTTTATTCCTCTTTAGCTCAGTTGGTTAGAGCATCTGACTGTTAATCAGAGGGTCCTTAGTTCGAGCCTAAGAAGAGGAGCAAGAGTAGACAAGCCATCAGAAATGATGGCTTTCTTGTTTTCTAATCTTTTGGAAGCCTTGTTAATCCTAGTAAGAAGCTCTATAGCAATATTCGTTTTCTTGGTTCGACATTCGTTTTTAGAAATTATCAGTTTTTCGGGGATTAATAAACCAAGTATCTTAATTTTTTGGTCAAAGTCTCCGTTCTCAAAGAGCTGAGGCATATTTTTTATCATTTTAACTGCGGTTTCAATAGTTTTTACAGATAACGCTTTGGCTTCTTTAAGTTCTTCTAATTCCGCTCTTAAAGACATTAAATTTGTATTGTATCTGTTAATCATTCGATTAAAGACTTCTTCTTTCATTCCGTCAGAAGCATATTTGTCCTCGGTATTTTCAATGAGGTTTATCGTTCCTTGTATTTTTTGATTAAAATTTTTTATTTGCTCTTCTTTGCTACCACATTTAGTTTTTTGAACATCAGTCATTATCTCTGTATATAAATCGAAAACATTATCACTTACCTTAACTTTATTAAGAACCTCAGTGTTAAAAATTTTATGAGTGTAGGTGGCAGATAGACGTGTTTTACAGTCTCCTTTACAATGGTAATAGCCATATTTACCACCATTTCCTCTTGAAACACTCCCAGTTAGTGTGCTACCGCATTTTCCACATTCTAAAAAACCTCTAAGTGGAAGGACTTCATTTTTTTTACAAGGAGGTTTTGCGTTTCTGTTCTTGCCTTGAAGAACCGCTTGTACTTTATTGAACGTTTTATGGTCTGTAATAGCTTCATGTAAACCGTTTGTCCAATATGCATCTGTCTTTTTGTATTCTTTAACTTTTACTTCACCTAAATACGCTCGATTACGTAACATGTTGTAAAAAGTTTGTTTTCCTTTTTTGTACCCTTTTGTTTGGTAATGTCTTCTTAGTCCTTCAAGAGATTCAACGCCCAATGATACTCTTTTGAAAATTTCAGTTAGTAATAGGGCGTCATTATTAGGTCTCATGGATGCATATTTCCCAAAACGAACTCTGGAATATCCGTAAGGTGGTGTCCCTATAAATGCACCATCTTTAGTTGCTTTATGCAGTCCATCTTTAGTTCTAGCAGAAATATTATCGTTTTCTACTTCTGGCATGATTAGGTACATTGAAAGCATTACTTTTTGATTAGGAACAGATAAATCCAAAGGTTGTTCAACTGCATTTACAGTAATGCCCCATTCGCGGAATTTTCTGATAACCCCCATGGCTTCTTCCATGTTTCTAGAGAATCTATCCCATTTGGTAAATAATACTCTTTGTATGATTTTTCTATTTGCCTTAACGAAGGTTTCAAGCTTTTTCCACTCTGGTCTATTAAAGTTTTTCGCGGAATGGTCTTCAATATATTCGTTGGCTATACCGTAATTGTTTATTTCGCAGTAGGTTTTAAGTACATCTCTTTGGTGGTCTCTACCATAACCGTAATCGGCTTGTTCATCTGTGCTGACTCTGCTGTATATTATTGTATCTAAATTCATTTTTTTTAATTATCAATTATCAATTATCAATTATCTTGTTGTTGCTGAAACTGCATTTCAGCGATTGTATAGAGTACTATTTTTAAAGTTTCTATCTCGTTATTAGTGTACTCAATTCCATTTTTGTTTAAAATCTTTTTACATTTTGTAAAACTTAACATCATTAACCAGTCACTCTTTCCTCTTATTTTTTTTGAGTGACGAGGATTATTTTTTTAAGGTCGGTCGACCAGAACGATATTCTGTTCTTTATAAGCCGTAGCTTGTCTATTCCTATTTCGCTCGAAATTTGAATAGGTTAGATTACATCTGAAAACTTGTGTTTTTAGCGTAATTTGGTATTATGTGGTTAAGGGTTGTTTGTTTGCTGAAATCACTCTTGTAGTTAACTTTTAGAGTGATGAGAAATGTTAATTTCTTAAAGCAAAGATACTCCCAAAAAAATGAAGATGCAATGTATTTTTTTAAATAGCTCTGACAATAGTTTGTAAATGAGTTGTTTAAAAGGGTATAAAACGCAGTGTTTTAGCCCCTATTTACTAATGTCCTACATTTGACATGTTTTTTGAAATTAGTTTGAGTACTCTCTGCCTATTCCCTCTAATTTATCTATTTAAGCACGTTTTTGTATCCGTTCTTACTAAATGTACATTTTCAAAATAGATACCTCAACATTATGTTTTAATCAAACTTCGGATAAAAATTTTAGAAATTGTAATAAAGTAGTGTCATATTGAAACAGTTATACTTTAGGAGTAAAAACAACTATTTAATAAAAAAGTGTGCCAAAATAGTTTACTTTTTGAAATTGTCTCGTATATATAGATAGTAGAACTTGAATAATCCCCTTGTATGGAGTTCTTGTATCTATTAATTTCTAAAATACTAATGAAGTATGAGAAAGTAAATGATTTTTTAAAAATTATTAATAAAGGTAAAAGTACATTGTATCGATTTTATCGTAAAAACGAATATTTGTATTTTGAAACAAAAAAGCTAAAGCATAAAAGGTTAATACCAGAAACACATGCCAAATATTTCAATTCGGAATTAATGCACGAGGAAAACAAAGTGTTAAATCAAAAGAATCAATCTATGCGGAATCTAATTGATTGTCTAGTAGATAAAGATTCATTACAAGCTAGGTTATGGTATATGGATTGGACTTACTTTTTTACGGTAGCATATAAGTATGAGCGAAATAAAAAGAGTTGTTTCAAGATGATGCACGGCTGTTACGATTATTTAATAGGCAAATATGGTATTGAAACTGATATTAGATTATTCTTTACTACAGAGCCGTTTGCAAATCGTAAAGGTTATCATAATCACTTTGCATTATACGTCAGTAATACAAAATTACATGATGAGGTTGTAAAAGCGATTCAAAGCTATTTTAGTTTTGATAGGGTTGATTATGGTAAATACGATAAGTATCAAGCTGGCGTGTTCTACATGAGCAAAGAAGGGCTTGTAAATGAGGATTGGGATTTACTTGGAAATAATTTAAGTGATAAAAACATGAACGATGAAAGTAATACTAACAACTGAACAGTATAAGGTCTTGAAAGAGCAAATTGACAAACTTCAATTAAATTCAATAAAGATTAAAATGAAGGTAGATGCACTTAAACAATTAGTAATATAGCTTGTGTTACTTTTAGACTATGGTCTATTAGTGATACGATTAATTTGAGAGCTCAGACAATTTCATTGATGAAATGTTGTGTTAATTATACATACCCTAAATTTGCTACATTAATATGATTGTTTTATCTTTAGATTACAATCAAAAAAAATACAGACCATGAAAGCACGTTACGTTAGAATCAGTACACCTAATCAAAATAAGGAACGTCAATTGGTAAATAATTACCCGAACGAAAAATTGTATATTGATGTATGTAGCGGGGCAATACCATTTAATAAAAGGGAACAGGGAGTGCAATTATTGAAATCTGTAGAATTCGCTGAAATTGAAAATATAAGTGTGCATGCTGTGGATCGATTAGGTAGAAATTTATTGGATATTCTTACCACATTAAAGTACTTAGACGACCATAAGGTCTCAGTTAAAATTGATTCTTTAGGTTTAGAAAGTAGAATTAAGAATAAACCAAATCCTGCATTCAAATTAATTACCACAGTAATGGGGCAAATTGGGGAAATGGAAAGGGAAACGATGCTCGAAAGACAAAAAGAGGGTATTGCAATAGCAAAAGCTAAAGGAGTGTATAAAGGTCGAGTGAGAGGATCGAAACAATCGGACAAGGAATTTTTGTCCAATTACACGAGTGTAATCAAAGAACTCAATGCGGGGATGTCTCTTCGTAAAACATCCAAACTATGTGATGTTTCACTTGGAACAGTACAAAAAGTCAAACGTATATTTTCTGCGTAAAACAATATTGGAATATGCATATTCGTCGATGTCACGTTTGTTTATTTATGGTTAATAGTTTTAGTATATTATTATGTTTCGCGGATTGACATAGCTAAATATCCTAAAAGTTTATATGTCAATTGTTGTTTGTTAAGTTTTGATTTAAAAAGTTTTTTTGAATATGTTGAACTCGAGCATAAAATGGGGTTTGATTATCAACTCAATAACGACGGGCTCTCTCTGAACTGACTATGTTCTTGTTTTATTAGCCGATATTAGTTTTTAATAAAATCTATTTTCGTATAGTGATGATTTTTAAGTTATTTAAAATTTAAAAAGTTCATTTATACGAATGTAACGGGTAACTATGAAATGTTGTCAATTCTTAATTTTGTGCGATAATTATTAATATCTACATTATTTATTTTTTGTAAAATCAGTTTTGCGGCTTCAATACCTACTTTATCAGTAGCTTTATTGACAATGAAAGTGTTACAATTATCCAATTCATTGGGTCTATCAAAGATTATTACTGGTTTACCTTTGCGTTTAAATAATTCTATGTGGCTGTAATCATTTAGTAGTTCAGTTTCTTTAGTTGTATATATAATTATACCATCCACGCAACCGTCTCCCATTTTTGCTAGATTTTTGGATTCTTTATTAATAGATTCATCCGATATTGATATAATAAGCTTATATCCACTTTTGTCTAAATAGTTTTCAATGCCAACTAACACTTTAGCGTAAAATGGATTTAAGATAGTTGGTACTATTAAGCCTATAGTTTTAGTATACCCTCTGCGAATACTTGTAGCAAAATGATTGGGGACATAATTACACTGTCTAGCAAACTCTCTAACCCTTTTTTTAGTAATTACACTTATTTCTGAGCTATCAGAAAGTGATTTTGATACTGTAGATATTGATAAGTTTAAGGCCTTAGATATTTCGGATAATGTAGTTCTAGATTGAATCATAATGGTCTAATTGTTTTCATTTCTTAGATTTTGTTCCCATGTCCATGATGAGCTAATCATGTCTTCTAAATTTTTAGTGGCAGTCCATCCTAATTTTACTTTAGCAAGATCAGTAGAGGCGTAAAGCTGAGGAACATCACCATCTCTTCGTTCTGTAATTTCATAGTTGAGTTTACATTTTGTGGCACTTTCAAAAGTATGTATAACGTCCAATACAGAGTATCCAATTCCTGTGCCTAGATTAAAAAACTCTAATGAAGTTTCCTGCTTATTATTAATTAAGCGTTTAATAGCTATAACATGTGCTTTTGCTAAATCTATTACATGAATATAATCTCTAATTGGTGTGCCATCTTTGGTGGGGTAGTCATTACCATATACCATTAATTTTTCTCTAATGCCAGCTGCGGTTTGAGTTATATATGGCATTAGATTATTAGGAATACCATTGGGTAGTTCTCCTATTTTACCAGATTCATGTGCGCCTATGGGATTAAAGTATCGTAATGAAATAGCAGAAAAAGACTTGTTGCTTTTTGTAAAATCATCTAGAATTTCTTCTGCCATTTTTTTAGTGTTTCCATAAGGGGAAAATGGGCGTTGAGTTTCATTTTCTTCGGTTATAGGTAGGGTTTCTGGGGTTCCATAGACCGTGGCGGAGGATGAAAATATAAATTTATTTATATTCAAGTTGCTTTGAGATTCTAGCGTGTTTAATAAGGAATAAAGGTTATTCTTATAATACATTAATGGCTTTTCTACGGATTCGCCTACGGCCTTGTGAGCGGCAAAATGTATAACTCCTTCGGCGTCATAATGAGCTAGAAAAGCCTTGTGCGTCTCGTCAGCATCTTTTAAATCGACATTTATGAGGGTTGGAGCGGTGCCGGTGATCTGATAAATGCGCTCTATTGTTTTTTTAGAAGAATTAGAAAAGTCATCGAAAATTACAACGTTAAAACCAGATTTAATTAGTTCAATTGCGGTGTGTGAACCAATATAGCCACAACCACCAGTTACTATTATTTTATGTGCCATTTTTTATATAGAATTTTATTTTAGGTGACTAAACTATGAAAAAAAACTAAAAACGCCTACTAGTACCTACCGGTTTGTTTAATTGAAATTTTATTTTATATTTGTTATATGGGAATCGTAACGATAAAAGAGGAGTCAGGTACGCCAAAGTACAAACAAATAGTAATTTCTATAGAAGAAGCAATAGTTAATGGCTCACTAAAAAAAGGTGATAAATTACCTTCTTTAAATAGCATTAAGAATCAATTTTCGCTCTCAAGAGATACTGTGCTCTCTGCGTTTAACGAATTGAAAATAAGAGGGATTGTGCAGTCTGTAGTTGGTAAGGGTTACTATGTTTTGAGTGAAGATGTTGGAGTAAATCAGAAGATTTTTGTGTTGTTTGATGAACTTAATTCATTTAAAGAAGATTTATATAATTCTTTTCTAGCTGCATTAGGCGAAAAGGTGCAGGTTGATATATTTTTCCATCATTTCAATCCTAATGTTTTTGATAAACTGATAAAAGATAATGATGGCAATTACAGTCATTATGTAATTATGCCAGCAAATTTAATGAATACAGAGGCTTCAATTAAAAGACTTCCGGACGATAAAGTTTACATCTTAGATCAAGTGCATAAAGAATTGTTGATGTATCCTTCCGTTTACCAAAATTTTAAAAAAGATATTTATGAAGGGCTTACTAAAGGTTTGTCGCTTATAAAATCCTACGAAAAAATCATTTTACTGTTTTCAGATATAAAACAGCCTTCTGGAATAAAAGAAGGTTTCGAAATGTTTTGCTTAAACAATAATTTTAAATATGAAATTATTGAAAACTTAAATGATAGAGTTTTGTCAGTGGGAGAATTGTATATGCTTCTAGACGATAGAGATTTAATAAGAGTAATAAAAAGAATTAAAGTTGAGAAATTAGTTATTGCGAAAGATATTGGTGTTATATCCGTAAATGATTCTCTGTTAAAAGAGATTGTCGAAGGTGGTATTACAACTATTTCTACCGATTTTAATCTTATGGGTAAACGTTTAGCTCATATGATTATGAATAACGAGTTTGCACAAATAGAAAACCCTAATAACCTAATTGTAAGAAAATCACTGTAATCAATTGTATAAATTAAAGAACATAAAAAAGGACGGCTTAGATTATATAAAGCTACAAAACCCTAATGAAACAACTGAAGCAAGCATATGTCTTAGTCAAGGCGCAAGGCTGAGCGAATTTATTTTTAATAATATGGAAATCGTCTCAAGTATAAGGCCAGAAACCTATAAAGACAACTATGCATCATCAATATTATTTCCATTTGCCAATAGAATTAAAGATGGGAAATATAGCTTTGAAGGTATAGATTATCATCTTTTATGTAATGAGGAAGATAAAAACAATGCGTTGCACGGTTTAGTTTATGATAAGCCCTTTACAATCATCAATAAAAGCCTGACTTCTAAATCTGCTTCGGTAACATTACTTTATGTAAGTGAAGGTCAATTAATAGGTTTTCCATTCAAGTATCATTTTGAAGTAACTTATACATTAAACCCAATGGGTATTAATTTGAGTATTAATATTAAGAATAATGGTGAATCGTCATTTCCTTTCACTTTAGGATGGCACCCATATTTTACAAGTTCTCATTTATCTGTTAGTACGATGGAATTTACGAGTAGCAAAAAATTTTTACAAGATGGGCGGAACATTGTATCTGGAAGTGAAGATTCTAAAGAGGTAATGCCGTATCAGATTAAAGGGAAAAAGTTAGATGATGCTTTTAATCTCCAAAATAATACGATAAAATTTTTAACACCTCAATATCATTTAAAGATTGAGTGCTTAAGTGAAGCTAATTACTTGCAGCTCTATACACCTAGTAATCCAAATATTATTGCTATTGAGCCAATGACTGGTGTTTCAAATAGTTTTAATAATAAAATAGGATTACAAATACTTAATGTTAATGATAGCTATAAACTCGATTGGATAATAAGTGTTGAAACATAAAAATGTATCTGCCAAATCATATAAAACTCGTTTGTTTTCAGTTTAA
This sequence comes from Winogradskyella thalassocola, assembly GCF_900099995.1. Taxonomy (GTDB): domain Bacteria; phylum Bacteroidota; class Bacteroidia; order Flavobacteriales; family Flavobacteriaceae; genus Winogradskyella; species Winogradskyella thalassocola. Next base: position 424,130 of record NZ_FNCZ01000001.1, on the reverse strand, counting down.
TATAATTTATGAGGTAGAGAATCTAATTTTAAAAGGACTATAAGTCGTCTTATGAATATGAATAAAAAATTAATTAAAGAAGTTAATCGAAGTTTCGAAAAATATTTCAAAACGAAGCCTTTATTAGTGTTTTCTCCTGGTAGAATTAACCTAATAGGTGAACATACTGATTATAACGAAGGGTTTGTGTTTCCAGCGGCAATAAATAAAGGTATTGTTTTAGCAATAGAGAAGAGTGATTTTGAAGTTAGTAAGGTGTTTGCTTTAAATAAAGACGAAGTGTATGAGTTTGGTTTAGGTGAAATTAAGCCTCTTAAAGATGGTGGTTGGAGAAATTATATTTTAGGTGTGATTTCAGAGTTACAGAAGTTAGGTTTCGAAATTGGAAATTTTGACGCTGTTTTTGCGGGTGATATTCCCGGTGGTGCTGGTATGTCTTCTTCTGCAGCTTTAGAAAATAGCTTTGTGTATGGTTTAAATGAATTGTTCAAATTAGGGCTATCTAAAACTGAGATGATTGTTGTTTCTCAAAAAGCGGAGCACAATTATGCTGGCGTTAAGTGCGGTATAATGGATCAATATGCAAGCATGTTCGGGGTGAAAAAGAGTGCTTTGCTTCTAGATTGTAGAACTGTTGAGTCAAAGCCTTTTAAAATTGATTTTGGTGATTATAAGTTAATGTTAATTAATACCAATGTTAAGCATGATTTATCAGAAACTGCATATAATGATAGAAGGTCTGTTTGTGAAATGGTTTCTGAGAAACTTAATGTTAAAGCGTTGAGAGACGTTTTATTGAAGGAATTGGAGCCTGTTAAATCAGAAATTACAGAATCAGATTATCAAAAGGTGTCCTATATTATCGAGGAGAATAGTCGTGTTCAGTCATTTTCTGAAGCAATTAAAGAACATAATTTAGAGTTGTTAGGTCAACTGTTGTATCAGTCTCACGATGGTCTAAGTGAGAAGTATAAAGTAAGTTGTGTAGAATTAGATTTTTTAGTTAATGAAACAAAAAAGAACAAAAATATTCTTGGTGCTCGAATGATGGGAGGCGGTTTTGGTGGTTGTACTATTAATCTAATATTGAAGAGCGAATTTAAAAAATTTAAAAAAGATATTTCTAAAAAATTTAAATCAGAATTCGGACAAGCTTGTTCGGTATATAGTGTTAAATTATCTCAAGGAACACACGTTGTCAATAAAACATATTAAGATGAATACAGATTTGCAAGATTACTCGCATAAACGATTCAATATTTTAACGGGAGAGTGGGTTTTAGTATCTCCTCATAGGGCAAAAAGGCCATGGCAAGGTCAAAATGAAGAGGTTTCGGGAGAGGACCGTCCTTCTCATGATCCAAGCTGCTATTTGTGCGCTGGCAATACTAGAATTAATGGAGAGCAAAATCCGAATTATAAGGATGTATTTGTATTTAATAATGATTTTGCGGCTTTACAATCTAATTCTAAAACTTTTTCTGTTGATGATGGTTTGTTTAAAGCAGAAAGTGAACAAGGTATTTGTAAGGTCATTTGCTTTAGTCCAGATCACTCTAAGAGTCTAGCAGATATGGCTGTGGATGACATAAATAAGGTGGTTGAAACTTGGCAGAATGAATATAAAATTTTAGGATCTGAATCGATAATTAATTACGTGCAAATTTTTGAAAATAAAGGAGCAGTAATGGGTTGTAGTAACCCGCATCCACATGGACAAATTTGGAGTCAATCAACCTTGCCAAACGAGGTCGAAAAAAAGGATAAACAGCAAGAAGCGTATTTTAATAAAAAACAGAGTAGTCTTTTAGGTGATTACTTAAAGCAAGAACTTGAGGCTACAGAACGCATTATATATGAAAACAATCATTTTGTTGTACTTACTCCTTTTTGGGCAGTATGGCCATTTGAAACTATGATTGTTCCTAAAAGAGCACAAAAAAATATTTTGGAATTATCTAAAAATGAGAGTTTGAGTTTTGCAGATGTCATATCTAAAATTACAAAAGCTTACGATAAACTTTTTAAATCCTCCTTTCCTTATTCAAGTGGAATTCATCAGGCTCCAACGAATGGTAGATCGAATAATCATTGGCACTGGCATATGAGTTTTTATCCTCCATTATTAAGAAGTGCTACAGTAAAGAAATTTATGGTTGGATATGAGATGTTTGGGTCACCGCAACGTGATATTACTGCAGAACAAGCGGTTGGTAGATTAAAGGGGTTAATAGAGTAATGCGGTTAAAATTATTTGGTCTGACTTTTTTTGTAGTTTCTTGGTGATTTGCCCATAAAATTCTTAAATATTCTAGAAAAATAAAGAGGATCATCTATGCCTACTTTAAAGCTTATTTCTTTTATGCTTAAATCAGTATAATTTAAATATTCACAGGCTTTCTGAGTTTTCTTTAAATTAAAAAATACCATAATAGAATAACCGGTATTTGTTTTAAATTTAGTGTGTAAATAGGATTTAGAATAATTAAATTTTGCTGCAATTTCATCTAGAGTAAAATTTTTATCTAGATTATTTAATAGGTGATTCTTTATTGAGTCTATTAAAGTATTTCCATGGTTTAATTCAATGCTAGATTCGAAATCGTGGTAAATGAAAGAACTTATAAAATTAAGACTAAGTAAGTTGGCATATTCTATCTGATTTTCTAAATAGCTTCGATTAAATAAGCTAAACACTTTGTCAAAAAGCTCAATAGTTTCTAGGGTGAAAGGTACATTTTTATAGTTATTGGTGTTTGTTGTAATGTATCTCTGGTATAAATCTGGTGCTATTGTTCCATCAAAGTGAAACCAATAAATGCTCCAAGGATCAGTTTCATCAGCTCTATATTGGTGTCCTGTTTTTTTTGGAATAATAAAGAACTGATTGGGGTTTATTAATGTTCTAGTTCCATCTAAAATAATTTCACCACTTCCCTTCGTGCAATAAATAAAGATATATTGATTAGAACCTTTTTTTCTAGTTCTATAATGATGGTTAGCTTTAGGATAATAGCCTAGATCAGTGATGTAAAATTTTTTTGTGATTCGATTATTTTGGGCAACAGTTTTGATAGATTTTGGTAGTGCTATCATTTTCTGTCCAAGAAAACCTTCTTTTAATGCTATATTCTCCATTTAGTTGGTCTATGATTTACGTAATACTGATTAATTATTATGCCGTTGTCTGTCCAATATATTTAATTTCAATAACGCTTATGGATATTGTATTTAAATGGTGTTTGTACTTATAGATTATATTCTTTTTGAATAATTACTAATCTCAAAGTTCTCTTTAAATCCATTTTATTTAGTTTCAGAGTGTTATGATAATACAATTATTCTGTATATAGTTTATAATTAACAAAAATAGTAGAATCATCCATGTTTTAGGTTTTTGTGTCTATTTTTATGCGTTTAATAAGTGATAGATTTGTAAATAAATGTAGATATAATTTGATTTTCGTCAAAAAAATGACATAAAAAATATAATTATAGCATTTTTCTTTAAGCTCATGGTCTCTATCTAAAATTGGTGAGTTTTATTTAAAAGAATAATCATCTATGTTTTAACTAAGCAAAAACAACTAATATATCAACAATGAAAACAACAAAAACAAATTTATTACTTATTATAGGCATTTTCATGTTTATAATAGGTTGTAGTGATGATGATTCTGTAGATGTAGATTCTGTTCCAGAATTTGTATCATTGGTAGAAGAGATTTCATCGCTGCCCGGACAAACTTTAACATTTCAAGGGGTGTTTAGTGATCCTGCAGGCATTGAGACTATTAACATTAAATATGAAGATTGGTTTTTAGATAAATCAATTGTCAAGAGTGATTCCTTGTTTACTACTTATACATTGTCTTACGACTTTTTGGTGCCAGTAGACGCAGAACCGAATAGCTCACATGTTATTCCTGTTACAATTGCCAATAGAGGTGGTATAACTAATACTAGAGATGTTGTTGTTACTTTAAACCAAGATATTACTAATCCAATTTTAACTATTGCTAGCCCAGCAGATAGTTCTACTGTTTTAATTGGTGATGGTAATGAAATTACTTTAAGTTTTACGGCTACTGATGAGGAATTAGCCGAAGTAATTATTGAAAGCACTTTAGTAAATGAAACAATAACGGTAACAGATGAAACTTTTAGTTATACTAACGAATTCGATATATCTATACCAGATACTTACACGTTTACAATCACTGCAACAGATCTTTCTGGGAATATAACCACAAAAACGGTTTCTGTAAATGTGTTCAATGAACTTTTATTTGATGTGATGTATATTACCGATGTTACAACAAATGAAGAGCTTAATTCTGATATTTTCGGTATTCCATATGCCGCCGCCGCAAGTGAAGTCGTTGGTGAAGACGGTTATGTGTTTACAGCAAAATATTATTCTCCAGTTACAAATACTGAAGTTAGATTTTTACCGCAAAAGACATCTTTTTCTCCTTATACCTTTGGGGCAAATCCAGATGTTTCAGGTGAACTAGCTCTTGGTACAGATGCAACAGTAAGCCCAATTATATTGCCAGAAATTGGCTATTATGAAATTACGATGGATCTAAATACTCAGAGTTATACTGTAACACCTTATAATCCATCGGATGACGCTTATGATCAAGTATATGTTATAGGTAGAGGTGTTTTTACTGCTGATTCTTCAACATGTACTTCTAATGTAGATGGAAGTAATCAATGCTGGCATTTTAACTCGGGCCAGCCATTTGTTCAAGATGCAAATTCATCATACTTGTGGACATTAGATGTCACTATAGATGATCAGCCTGATGATGAAGGCGAAAATGGATTTATATTGAATGCAAATCCAAGTGGATGGGCTCCATTTTGGAGGGTCGATAATGCTGAGGACCCTGAAGCTACTGTACCAGGTGGAGGTTCTAATTATGTTTTTCCTGATTCAGCTTTGGGTGGGGAATACACTTTAATTTTCGATACTCATTTAAATAGAATTTCAGCAATTCTTAGATAAATTATACACCAAACTAAATCAATTCTTACATGAAATACAAGATTTTATTTATCACTAGTTTTTTGCTGGCTAGCTTTACGTTAGTAGCTCAAAATTTAGTAACAGGAACTATTACAGATGAAACAGGGCAGCCTATACCGGGTGTTAATATATTAGAAAAGAAAACTACAAACGGAGCTGTTTCTGATTTTGACGGAAATTATAGCATTAAAGTTAATGATAATGCCACATTAGTATTTAGTTATGTGGGGTTTAAAACACAGGAATTGGTAGTTGATGGAAAGAATACTATTTCTATTGTTTTAATAACAGACGATTCGCAATTAGAGGAAGTAGTGTTAATCGGTTATGGTTCTGTAAAGCGAGATAAGATTACATCTTCTATTTCTTCCGTAAAGGGAGAAGAGATTGCTAAAATGGTGGCTAGTAATCCAGCGGAAGCTCTTCAAGGTAAAGCAGCAGGGGTACAAGTATTGTCTTCAGGTGGTAATCCTGGTGCGTCTCCACAAATATTAATTAGGGGTATTACAAGTAATAATGGTAGTCAGCCACTTATAGTGGTGGATGGTGTTATGTTACCAAGCGGGTCTTCATTAAACTTTATAAATCCTGGAGATATTGAGAATTTTCAAATTTTAAAAGATGCTTCTGCAAGTGCCATTTATGGCTCTAGGGCTTCAAATGGTGTGGTTTTAATTACAACAAAGAGAGGTAAAGAAGGTAAGGCAGTAATCAATTTAGATATATCTCATGGAACTCAGCAATTAGAGAAAATTAATATGGCGGGTGCAGATGAATATATGAGAGTTGTTAATCTTCGACGAACTAACGATGGTAACCAGCCTCTATATGACCCAAACGATATTACGACGGATACAGATTGGTGGAATGAGGTAATAGAAAATTATGCTCCTATAACTAATGTTAATCTTAGAGCTTCAGGTGGATCAGAAAAAATTAACTATGCGGGTAGCTTGAGTTTCTTTGATCAACAATCTAACTACACGAAAGGTTGGTATCAAAAAGTCACCGGACGATTTAATGTTGATTTTAAAATTTCGGATAAAATTACTTTAAAGCAAGATTTAAGTCCAAGAATGGAACGTTACGAAAATACACCTGGAATTCTATACAATCTTCTAAGAATAGATCCTTTGACGGATGTTTATATTCCGCAAAGTGAGCGCATAGGGCGCAATAGTTATAGTATATATGCGGCAAGTAATAATAGTGTTCCAAACCCTGTTGGTACAGTTGCTAGAAGTTTCAATGAAACTATGTTTTTTGGATTTTTCTCTAATACACAATTAGATTATGATATTACACCAGAACTTACGTTTTCATCACAGTTCGGTCTTAACATTTCACAATCAGGAACTGATGCTTTTCAGCCAGAGTATTATACAAATCCAAACCAACAGAACGAAATTAATACCGTTTATAGAAATACCAATCAAAGTTTAGATTACGTACTTAATAATACGCTTAATTTTACTAAGACAATTAATGAGAAACATTATTTAAATGTATTAGTCGGCCTGTTATACGATTCTCAAAACTATAATTACCTTAATGGATCTAGAGAGGGTGTGCCGGACAGTGAGAACCCAAACTTGTGGTATATTGATGCAGCAACAGGAGAAGGGTTGACCGTAAATAATAACGAGTCTACAGATAATATTTTGTCAGGTATTTTTAGAGCTATATATAGTTTTGATAATAAATATTTTATAACAGCATCAACAAGAGTTGATCAATCTTCAAGATTTCCAAAGGATAATAGAACAGGTGTGTTTTCTAGTACATCCTTTGCTTGGGATGTAGATTCGGAAGAATTCTTTAATAGCGAAGTCATTAATAACTTAAGATTAAAGGTAGGTGTAGGAGAAGTTGGTAATCAAAATATTAGTAGAAATGGGCAATTCTTTTCTGTAGGGTCTGATAGTTATGTTTTTGGTGATGATAGAGTTGTGGGAAGCTATTTGTCCCAATTCGGTAATACAAGACTAAAATGGGAAACTGTAAAAGATCAAAATTTAGGTCTGGAAATGAGTTTGTTTGATAATGCATTAGACTTTTCAGTCGAGGTTTATAAAAGAACTTCAAAAGATTTATTATTTAATGTAGAATTACCGAATTATACGGGTATACCTGGTTTAGTTGCTCAGAATGTTGGTAGTTTCGAGTCTAAAGGAATCGACTTTCAGATAGGTTATAACAAAACTATGGGTGATTTTACTTTGGGCTTAGACCTAAATGTATCAACAAATGAAAGTAAAGCAAAAGCGCTCGCTCCTGGTAATGAGCAAATATTTGGTCAGAATAGATCAGATTTAGGTAACAGATTTATAAAAATCACTGAAGAAGGTGAGACAGTTGGTTTATTTTATGGTTTTAAATATGATGGCATATTTCAAAATCAAACAGAAATAAATTCGCATTCCTCAGAGAATGGTGCTTTGTTGCAACCTAATGCAAGGCCAGGAGATGTTCGGTTTGTGGATGCAAATGACGATGGACTATTAAATGATGATGATTTACAGGTGATTGGTAATCCCTTTGCTGATTTTTATGGAGGTCTAACGGTAAATATGGGCTATAAGAATTTTGATTTATCCATGCAGTGGTATGGGACTTATGGTAATGACGTTTTTAATTATCCAACAACCTTTTTATACTCTGGCGTCCAAGATGTAAATGTTATCGCTGGTGCATTAGATAATGTGTGGTCACCAACAAATACTAGTGCAAAATACCCGAGGTTAACACAGCAAGATCGTAATGGTAATTATCAACGTCCTTCAGATTTATTTATTGAAGATGGATCTTATCTGAGATTGCGAAACATTCAATTAGGTTATAACTTTAAATTAAAAGGATTCCAGAAATGTAGATTATATGTATCAGGCCAAAACCTTATTACAATTACTAATTATTCTGGGTTTGATCCTGAGGTTGCAGCAGGAGGGAATGTTATTAACGACTTCGGTATAGACTATGCGAGAAACCCAATAACAAAAACCTATTTATTAGGTCTTAATTTAACATTATAAAAAATTATGAAAAAGTTAGTTTTATTAGTACTAATCTTTACAGTCTTATTGAATATAAGTTGTAATAAAGAAGATTTCTTAGATCAACCTTTAACTGGGAGGCAACAATTAGATGATTATTTTTCAACTGAAGAGAACTCAGTAAATTTTGTAAATGGAATATATAAAAAAGTAAATGGAGAGAGCTGGTGGCAAGCCAATTTTCCACGTCAAATAAACGATATGGCTACCGACGACAATTGGTCTGGTAATACAGCACAGCCAAGGCCAGATATCACAGGTATAGCTGCTTATAACGTTTTTCCGGGTTCGACATATTTTAATTCCTTTTGGGAGAACCATTATATTGGTATTACGAGAGCCAACATTTCTCTTGAGCGTATACCTGATGTAGAAATGGACGAAGACCTTAAGTTAAGGTTGTTAGGTGAAGCAAAATTTTTACGTGCCTTTTTCTATTTTGATTTAGTTCGAAGTTTTGGCGGTGTCCCAATTGTTACAACCTATACTGAGTTGTTGCAACCTGAGATTAATGATAAAGTGCGTTCTTCGGTTGAAGAGGTTTATGCATTGATTGAAGAAGATTTGTTAGGTGCTATAGATGGTTTACCGCTTAGAAGTGAGTATGCTTCACAAGATTTAGGTAGAGCAACAAAAGGAGCTGCTCAATCATTATTAGCTAAAGTGTATTTAACTCAAGAAAAATGGAATCAAGCTCAAATAATGGCAAATAATGTAATGGTATCTGGGGAGTATAGTTTAGAGCCAGATTTTGCAAATATTTACAGCGTAGAGAATCATCATGGTGTAGAATCTATTTTTGAAATCGGATATATTAATAACCCTCTTTACAACGAAATTGGTGGTCATCTATCAATAACCAACGGGAGCCGTGGCGACCAAGGATGGGGTTGGGGTTCACCTACTAGCGATTTAGAAAATGCATTTTTAAGTGAAGGAGATAACATACGTCTACGCTCTACAATAATTAAACATGGTGAGCCTGTTTATGGTGATCCTGATGTTACTGAATTTGATGGCTTGCCAAGTGAAAATAAATCGGGTAGAACAAATAGAAAGTACTATGTACCGGTTGCTCAACGTCCGGTTCCGTACGAAAGAGGACAGATACCGCTACCTTATATCCATTTAAGATTGGCGGATGTAATGTTAATGCATGCAGAAGCTGCTTATTTTAATGGTGACGAGAATACAGCTAAAGCGTCATTACAGTTAGTTCGTAATAGGGTCCAATTAACTACAAATATGTCTTTAACAGGTACAGCTTTAAGAGATGCAATTTGGAAAGAGAGAAGATTAGAATTAGCATTAGAACAGCATAGACTTTTTGATCTTAGAAGACAGAAAATTAATGGTGTACCTAGAATAGCGTTGTTAATGGGGCCAAACGGTTCATTTGTTCATTATAATACTGAGGTTAGTACTGATCCATTTGAGACTACAAATTTAAATGAGCCTCAAGAAAAAGGAATCTTTTTTGATGCTGGTATACATTTATTATGGCCAATTCCTCCAGAAGAAATACAGCTTTCAAGAGGAAACGTAGTACAAAACCCTGGTTACTAATAAACTTAATAAGTAAAAGATGAACAATATAATTTATAAAAGAATTTTTTTAGTACTAATAGTATTTGGACTTGTTGTTGGTTGTGAAAAAGATAATTTCACAGATCCCAACGATCCGAGATTTGGTTCTGAAGAGGTTGGTATAGTACTCGATTTAGATAATACATATCAGGTTATAGATCATTTTGGAGCATCAGGAGGTTTTCAAGACCAATGGGTTGGTCAGTGGTCTAGTACGGCAAAAGATGATATAGCTAAATTGCTGTTTAGTTCAGATACAGACGGGCAAGGTAATCCTGAAGGTATAGGCCTTTCATTATGGAGAACTGTAATTGGAGATGGCGCAGCAGATCAGGTAAATAGTGGGTTTGCATCTTCTTCTTGGTTTAGAGAAACCGAATGTTATTTAAATGCGAATGGGGATTATGATTTCACAAAACAAGCAGGAGAGCAATGGTTTCTATCAAAAGCAAGAGAATATGGAGTGCCAAAATTTACAGCTTGGGCAACTACACCTCCATATTTTATGACAAAGAATGGTTATACATTTAGTACTAGTGATGTTAGTACATTTAATTGTGACGAATCGGCTTATGGGGAGTATTCTAAGTTTATTGCAGACGTAATTAAAAATTATGAAAATAACGGTTATAATTTTGAGACGGTTTGCGCTTTTAATGAAACACAATATGAGTGGAACGCTGAGATTGGTAGTGCATCTCAGTCAGGTACAAGAGCAACGAATTCAGAGGTTGCGGCAGTAACACGTATAATGGATGCTGAGTTTACAGCTCAAAATATTAATGCTAAAATAATGATTCCTGAAGCGGCTCAATTAAAATATTTATATGAAGGTACTGGTAATACTACCAACCAAATTAATGACTTTTTTAATTCTTCCAGCCCAAATTATATAGGTGATTTACCTAACCTTTCTAATCACATAGCTGGTCATAGTTATTTTAGTAATGGTACAACAAGTGGGTCTCTTAATCAGCGCACTTCATTAAGAACGGCGTTAGCCAACGCAGGTCATGGATTAGATTATTGGCAGACTGAATATAGTTTGTTAGGTGCCGACTATCAGCAGGGTAGAGATGTTGCTAGTTTAACAGAAATCGATTATGCACTTTGGCTTACGCGTATTATTCATACGGATTTAGTTTTTGGAGATGCAACAGGCTGGAGTTTTTGGACGGCTTTAAATCAATCGACTTATGGGGATCATCCGTTTAGGTTCAATCTTATTTTGTACCAACCAAATTCAAATAGTCCTTCACATACTGATGGTTCATTCTATGACGTAAAAAACCTTTGGGCGCTAGGTAACTTTAGTAGGTTTGTAAGACCTGGAATGGTGCGTTTTGAAGTAATTGATCCTGATTACAATGATACGACATCGGTAGAGAACTTTATGATTTCCGGATATAAGGGCACCACATCTAATGAAGTGGTAGTGGTTTGTATTAATAATACAGATAGTAATAGAGAAATTTCATTCGAAAATTATGGAGAAGATTTCGAAATAGTTGGAGGGTCATTTGATATGTATACCACTTCTAGTACTAGTAATTTATTAAAGTCTAATGTAGCTCATGATGCTGTGGTAATTCCTGCAAAGTCTATAGTAACACTAACAGCCCAATTAAACTAATTGAATTAGTTATAATATTTGGCTATACAATGATAAAGATTCAAAAGTTGTCCTTGTTATAGCAATTAATTAAATAGGTTTCGAGATATGTTTTTAAAAAGAAAATACTTAGTTGTGTTAGGTTTAGTTGTGATTTTTAGTTCATGTAGTTCTAGTGATTTTACAGATCCTAATGATTCCAGATATGACGACTTAGATGATATTGTTAATGTTCCTTCAGATGTTTCATTATCAGTAGATGCTACAGATGTAGTAAATATCAATTCTGAAATATTTGGAGTAAATAATGATTGGAGACAAATTCCAAATAGTACATTTCCAAATTTTGCCAATACTTTAGACAATATCAATTACCAACTTGTCCGATATCCTGGAGGTTGGGAGTCTGAGTTTTATGATTGGCAAAGTAATTCAACTCCTGGTTGGGATAATACCCCAAGTACACCTGGTGCATCAGTTGAAACGCTAAAAAATAATACCAATAATTATAGTATAGTAATACCTACAACTAAAGCTATGGATAGATCTGTTGGTTCTGAACAATGGAATGTTGCTATAGAAGCTCTAAAAGCTCTTGCTAATGAAGCGATAGTAAGTTCAAATATTAGTGATGGTATTGTGGAAATAGGTAATGAATGGTGGTTGCAATATGCAGGTGGTTCAGATAGAGAAGAAAAGCTAACCAAATATGTAAATATTGCTATGGAATTAGCAGAGTATATTGAGGATGAGTTCCCAGGCCATACTTTTAAATTACTTATTAATGGTGATTACACGCATCCTGAAGAGTTTACGACAATGAAAAGTTTATTTATTCGAGCCTATGATGCTATTGATGGTGTGGCTTTGCATACTTATGTTGGTTATGATAGTGATACACATAACATGGCTGATTTGGAGCAGAGAATCACGGATTGTGCTAATAATTTCAATCCTAATAATAATTATATCTATTTATCGGAATGGATGCCGTCTCGATTATATAATGATTATGCACTGTATATGGAAGCTGCAAATATAATACCGGATATAATACACATCTATGCGCGTGCTGGTGCTAATGCCGGTGCTTATTGGCCACCTATTAATAGTTCAGTTCCAGGGTTGGGTATTACTAATTGGAACTACTCAAAAATTTTTCCTGTGGGTCAAATATTTGGAGAGCTTTCAGATTCTTATAGGGGTAAAGCTTTAAAAACAACCTCGGATCGATTTCATTTAGCAGCTGCCTTACAAGACGATGAAACCATGGTATTATTTGTTACGGGTGGAAATCAAAATTCTGCAAAAGTTGGTATTAGTGTTCAAGGGTTTGATATTGATTCCATAGAAAGTGTTACAAGATTTGTGCCTGCAGATTATTCCGAAACTAATTTAGCTGAGCCTTATTTAACGGAAACTTCAGAGGCAACATTAAACAGTAATAATGAGGTGGTCATAGAAGTAAACAAGGAAGGTAAGTTTCAGATATACAAAATTATCTTAACAGGAAATTAGAAATATATGGTTTCAAATATTCTTAAGTTTTTAGCCTATATGATGAAGCTAATAATAGTGATGCAATTCGCATTTGCAAGTTTTAGTCAAGCTCAAACTTTAAGCATTTCGATTAACGAACAAAAAACGTATCAACAAATTGAAGGTTTCGGAGCCTCTGATGCTTGGCGCTGTCAATTTGTGGGACTGAACTGGCCAGATAAAAAGAGAGATCGTATAGCAGAATTATTATTTAGTAATGAATTAGACGATAACGGAAATCCTTTAGGAATTGGACTATCTTTTTGGAGGTTTTATATTGGTGCTGGTACAACTGAGCAAGGTGAAAACTCGGATATTAATAATGAATGGAGGAGAGGTGAGTCATTTATTGATTCTGAAGGGAATTATGACTGGACAAAACAGAAAGGTCAACAATGGTTTTTGAATAAAGCAAAAGATTATGGTGTAGAAAACTTTTTAGCCTTCTCAATTTCAGCACCAGTACATTGGACAAAAAATGGGAAAGGTTATAATGGAGACAATAAGGATGGTGAAATAAATTTAAGAGCAGATAAGTTTGATGAATATTCAGAATTTATGGTTGAGGTTTTAAAACATTTTAAATCTAAGGGTATTGATTTTAATTATTTGAGTCCAATTAATGAGCCGCAATGGGACTGGGAAACTAAAACTCAGGAAGGCACACCTGCAACTAACAACAACATTCTTGATCTTACAGAATTACTCGATAGGGATATTGAGAAAAACGGTTTGTCAACGGAGATTATAATTGCAGAAGCTGCGGATTTAAGATGGTTGTATTCGGATCATGGTAAGTCTAATAGAGGAAATCAGATTGATTATTTTTTTAATAATGATGTGTCATTTCAAAATTTAAAAAACACAATTTCAGGACATAGTTATTTTACAACTTGGCCAGTAGATAGTTTAATATCTATTAGACAACAATTGAATAAAAAGTTAGATCAAAAGAATCTTAACTATTGGCAAAGTGAATTCTGTATTCTTGAAAAAACAGATGATATTGGTGGGGGTAGAAAGAGAGATTTGGGTATGGATACAGCCTTATATGTGGCACGTGTACTGCATGCAGATTTAACATTGGCAAATGCTAGTTCTTGGCAATGGTGGACGGCTTTAACAAATGCGGATTTTAAAGACGGACTTATCTATTTAGATACAGGAAATGAAAACGATTTGTTCAACTTAAACGCTATGATTACTGATGGAGATTTTCATGACTCTAAGCTTTTATGGGCATTTGGTAATTACTCAAGATTCATTAAACCAAACATGTTGCGTATTGATATAAAGGACGATAGTGGTAAAAGTGTAGCGGAACAATACACAGATGTTATGCTTTCGGCTTACTTAGATGTTGAAACAAATAAGATAGCTATAGTCGCTATAAATTATAGTAATGAAAATAGAAATTTAGATTTTTCTGATTTTAATATTGATAAAGTTTATGTGACTTCAGACACTAAAAATTTAGAGTCGAAATCTATCAATAATAGTAAAATAACTTTAACAGGAAGATCAGTAAACACTTTAATAGGATTTTAAAATGATGAAATTAAGTCAAAATACATTGTTTAGATTAGTCAGTTGTCTTTGTTTTACAGCCTTTTTATTTGGCTGTAAAGACAAAGCAACGAATACTGGTGAAGAAGCCAAAGCTAAAAGACCAAATATTGTCTTTATTCTAGCAGACGATTTAGGTGCGCATGATTTAAGTTTTACAGGTAGCAAATATTATGAGACACCTAATATTGATGCTTTAGCAAGTGAGGGAGTAGAGTTTTCTCAAGGTTATGCGGCAGCACAAGTATGCAGTCCTTCTAGAGCAAGTATACTAACAGGTCAATATACACCTCGTCATGGTGTTACAGATTGGATTGGTGCAGCTTCAGGTGAGGATTGGGCAGAACATTATAATTCTAAAATAATGCCACCAGAGTATTCTCATTATATTCCAGAAGAACGTGTTACAATAGCAGAGGCGTTAAAAGAAGGTGGTTATAAAACGTTTTTTGCAGGAAAATGGCATGTTGGTGATGAACCATATGCTCCTGAAAACAATGGTTTTGATATCAATATTGGTGGTTGGGAAGTTGGTGGTCCTAAGGGAGGGTATTATGCTCCTTGGAGAAATCCAAAATTAGATTATAAATACGAAGGAGAAAATTTAACTAAAAGATTAGCGCTTGAAACGGCCGACTTTATAACAGAGAATAAAGATCAACCATTTTTTGCATTACTATCATTTTATGCTGTTCATGGTCCTATTGAAACGACAGAGGTTAAATGGAATAAATATAGAGATAAGGCTGAGGCACAAGGAATTCCGGATTCTGGTTTTGTTATGGAACGTAACTTACCAATTAGAACTGTTCAAGATAATCCAATTTATGCAGGATTGATAGAATCTATGGATGATGCCATTGGAGTTGTTTTAGAAAAATTAAAGGAATTAGGATTAGATAAGAATACAATTATTGTGTTTACTTCGGACAATGGAGGCGTGGCAAGTGGTGATGCATTTTCAACAACGAATTATCCATTAAGAGGCGGGAAAGGTTATCAATGGGAAGGTGGAATAAGAGAACCATACTTAATAAAAGCCCCAATGATTAAGGATGCGCCAAATGTCGTTGATTATCCTGTTTCTGGTATTGATTTTTACCCCACTTTACTGGAGTTGACAGGTGTAAGTAAGCCTCAGGATCAAATTATTGATGGTGTTAGTTTAGTGCCTTTATTAAAAGGTGAATCATTAAATAAAAGAAGTTTGTATTGGCATTATCCTCACTATGGCAATCAAGGAGGTGAACCTGTTAGTATTATTAGAAAAGAAAACTGGAAACTAATACATTATTGGGAAGACAGTCGTAACGAATTATATAATTTAGAAACTGATCTTGGTGAAACAAAAAACTTATCTGAAGAAAACGAAGAAGTTACAAAGAAATTAGTTGATGAGCTATTTGAATTTTTAGAGAACGTAGATGCGAAATTTCCTGAGCAGAATTCAACATACGATGATAATAAAGCAAAAAAGCAATATGAAAATCGTAAATCTAATATGATGAAACGATTAGAGGATCAGCGAAAGGAATTTTTGAGTAAAGATTTTGATCCAAAGAACAACTGGTATGATAGTAGTTTGACTAAAGACTAAAATTTAGAGACAAGATTAAAATTAACCAAATTACAACATGGAAAACAAAACCCAATATAATTTTACGTACTTACTTTTCCTTGCCTTAGTATCTGCTATGGGTGGCTTTTTATTCGGTTACGACTGGGTGGTAATTGGAGGGGCAAAGCCGTTTTATGAGTTGTACTTTAATATTAATGATATGCCTACCTTACAAGGTTGGGCTATGAGTAGTGCTCTTATTGGTTGTATTTTTGGTGCTGTAATATCTGGTTTTGTGGCAGATCGTCTTGGGCGTAAGTTGCCTTTAATCTTAGCTGCAGCACTATTCACTATTTCTGCTTTTGGCACTGGTTATGCTGATGAGTTTACTCCATTTATTATTTATCGTGTTATAGGAGGTTTAGGTATTGGTTTAGCTTCAACATTATCGCCTATGTATATAGCAGAAATAGCACCTGCTAAATATAGGGGGCAGTTTGTTGCAATTAACCAACTGACGTTGGTTATAGGTATTTTATTAGCACAAATCGCAAATTACTTTATAGCTGAGGCTATTCCAGATAATAGCTCACCAGAAATGATTATAAGTTCTTGGAATGGCCAAATTGGTTGGAGATGGATGTTTTGGGCAGAATTGATTCCTGCGATTTTATTTTTCGCTCTCATGTTTATGGTGCCTAAGAGTCCAAGATTCTTAATGAAAATAAAAGACGATAATGCTGCGAAAAAAGTATTATCTAAAATTGGAGGAAATGCTTATGCTGAGGAAGAGTTAAAGAATATAAGACAAACCTTAGAGGCAGGAGGGACAGCTAAAATTAAGTACTCAGACTTTAAAAGTCCTAAAGTAAAACCTATTCTAATTATTGGCGTTGTACTAGCCATTTTTCAACAATGGTGTGGTATTAATATTATCTTCAATTATGCCGAAGAGATTTTTACGGCAGCGGGTTATAGTGTTGGTGATATGTTATTCAATATTGTAATTACTGGAAGTGTCAACCTAATTTTTACAATTGTAGCGATGCGTACAGTAGATAGTTGGGGACGAAGAAAATTAATGTTGTTTGGATCAATTGGTTTAGGTGTGGTTTATGCAATTCTTGGTGGTGCTTACTACATGCAGTTTACCGGTTGGCCAGTATTGTTACTTGTAATTATAGCAATCGCTATATACTCTATGTCATTAGCGCCAATAACATGGGTGGTTTTATCTGAAATTTTTCCAAATAGATTAAGAGGTGTTGCGATGTCTATTGCGACGTTTTCACTATGGATAGCTTCCTTTATTTTAACATTTACATTTCCAATTTTAAATGATGCTTTAGGTGCTTCCGGTACATTTTGGGTTTATAGTTTTATCTGTATCGCAGGATTTCTGTTTATAAAAAATAGACTTCCAGAAACGAAAGGAAAAAGCTTGGAGGAGATTGAATTTGAATTAACGGAATCTAAGAAATAGTATTATGAAAAATAATTTTATAAAATATATTTTATTAGTTCTTAGTCTTCAGTTTGGTTTGAATTTGTTAGCAGCCCAAGATAGCAATGCTTCAAGTCAATATTTGGATAGTTTAAAGAAAGAATTGAAGGTTAAATGGCCAAAAAACACCACAATAAATTTAGTTTTTCATGGACATTCTGTGCCTACTGGTTATACAACCCGAGGTGTTGTAGATCGCTTAAGTTCCTACCCTTATCGTACGCTTAAAGAAGTGAATGATTACTATCCATATTCAGTTGTAAATACAATTACAACATCAATTGGTGGTGAGCAGTCGGAACAAGGAGCTAAGCGTTTTACGGATGAAGTTCTTATTTATAAGCCCGATGTGTTATTTATTGACTATGGATTAAATGATAGAGGTATTGGCTTAGAAAGAGCAAAAGTAGCTTGGTCTCAAATGATAGAAGAGGCTTTAGAACACGGAACCAAAGTTATTTTATTAACACCAACACCAGATCTAAAAGAAGATATTTCATCCGATGATTCTGATTTGGCAAAACACAGTGAACAAATAAGATCACTCGCTAAGACATATAATGTTGGATTGGTAGATAGCTATGCTCTGTTCAGAAAACTTTCAGAGACTCAGCCTTTGCAAGGTTATATGTCTCAAAATAATCATATCAATCAGAAAGGTCATCAATTCGTTGCAGATGCTATTTCTGAATATTTTATTTCACCCTCTAAAGATTAAATTTTAAATTTTTAATGAAAATTCATAATCATATAAAGCTACTTTTTATGTGTTCAGTCATTCTTACGCTATTATCGTGTAGAAATGAATTGAAGCAAAGCATAGACCTTTCTGGTCATTGGAGTTTTAAAATAGATTCGTTAGATCTAGGTGAAGATGAAAAGTGGTTTAATAATAAACTTCAGGAAACGATTATGTTGCCTGGTTCTATGGCTGAAAACGGTAAGGGAAATGATATTTCTGTCAGTACTAATTGGACTGGAAATATGTGGAATGATAGTTTATGGTACAAAGACCCTAAAATGAAGAAATATAGGGAGAAAGATAATGTAAAAGTACCTTTCTGGTTAACTCCAAATAAGCATTATGTTGGAGCGGCTTGGTATCAAAAAACTATAGAAATTCCGAAATCATGGGGAGATAAAGAACTAAGTCTTTATTTAGAGCGTGCACATTGGGAATCCACAATCTGGATAGATGGAAAACTCATAGGTAAGAAAAATAGTTTAGCTACTGCACATCATTATGTTATTAATACAAATCTCTCTGAAGGTAAACACTTATTAACCTTGCGGGTAGATAATAGAATAAAGGATATCGATGTAGGTTTAGATGCACATAGCATTTCAGATAACACGCAAACTAACTGGAACGGTGTTGTTGGGGATGTAAAACTGATAGCTAAGCCAAAAATTTCGTTTGGAAATGTAAAATTGTATCCTAATATAGATGATAATTCCGTAAAAGTTGTTGTCGAAATTAAAAATGCATCTAATAAAGAGCATCAAGGACAATTAACACTTCAGGCTAATTTAAAAAATGGTAATAGTAGGGATTTACTACAACAAATAGAAACGATTCAAATTCATAAAAATCAGGAAATTACTTTCAATTACAATATTGGCGATGACCTACTGCTTTGGGATGAGTTTAATCCTAATGTTTATGAAATGAATCTAACATTAGAGTCCGTCGCTGGGGTAGATACAAAACTTATAGATTTTGGAATGCGCAATTTTAAAGCAGACGGCACCATATTTACTATAAACAATAGACAAGTTTTTTTAAGAGGTACGTTAGAATGCGCCATTTTTCCTCTAACCGGATACCCTCCGACAGATGTCGATTCTTGGGATCGAATATTTAAAATTATAAAGAATCATGGATTAAATCATATGCGTTTTCATTCGTGGTGTCCACCCGAAGCCGCATTTATAGCTGCAGATAAGGCAGGCGTGTATTTACAAGTTGAAGCTTCAGCATGGACAACAATTGGAGATGGAAAGCCAATTGATCGTTGGTTATATAAAGAAGCACAAGACATTATTGATGCTTACGGAAATCATCCTTCTTTCGTGATGATGGCTTATGGTAACGAGCCTAGTGGCAAAAATCATAAGGCTTATTTAAAAGACTTTGTGGCTCATTTTAAAGCTGTAGATAACAGAAGAGTTTATACAGGTGCGGCAGGTTGGCCACTTATTGATAATCTCGATTTTTACAATAATAGTAAACCTCGGATACAAGGATGGAATCAAAACCTTAATAGCATTATAAATACGAAATCACCACAAACAGAATTTGATTATAGTGAACTTATAAATAAGACACCTATGCCTTACGTAAGTCATGAAATAGGCCAATGGTGTGTATATCCTAATTTTAAGGAAATGTCTAAATATACAGGTGTTTTGAAGCCTAAGAATTTTGAGATTTTTAAAGCAACATTGCAGGAAAATAATATGGAGAAGCTGGCTGATAGTTTTCTATTGGCTTCGGGGAAGTTACAAACGCTATGTTATAAAGCTGACATAGAAGCTGCTTTGAGAACAAAAGATATGGCTGGGTTTCAATTATTAGATCTACACGATTTTACTGGTCAAGGTACTGCGCTTGTTGGTGTTTTGGATGCGTTTTGGGATGAGAAGGGTTATGTTTCACCTCAAGAATTCCGGGCATTTTCTAATCAAACTGTGCCATTAGCTCGTTTAGGCAAAAGGGTGTTCAAAAACGGAGATACGTTAAAGGTCAATGCGGAGGTTGCGCATTTTGGAAGCAAAAGTCTTGAGGGTGTTACAGCTCAGTGGAAGATAACTAATGCTTGGTCAACAATTGCTGAAGGGGCTTTTGATAAACGAAATATTCCAATAGGGAATGGTTTTGTTTTAGGCAAAATAGTATTGCCACTTATTAATATTGATAAGGCGCAAAAACTAACTATCACTATTTCAGTAGAAGAATTTAAAAACAGCTGGGATGTTTGGGTGTATCCATCCGAATTAAAGCCTACTTCAAATGGTAAGAACATAAGAGTTGTGAGTAAGTTTGATGATGCTACAATTAAATATCTCATTGAGGGTGGAAATGTACTCTTAAATGTAGCGAAAGGTGATATAGCTGCCGAAAAAGGAGGGGATATCGCAGTAGGATTTTCTAGTATTTTCTGGAATACCTCTTGGACAAAAGAACAAAAGCCACATACGTTAGGTATTTTATGTGATCCTGAACATTCAGCACTTTCAAATTTCCCTACAGAATATCATTCTAATTGGCAATGGTGGGATGCTATGAGTAACTCAAATGCTGTTATTCTAGATGATTTTCCGGAAGATTTAAATCCAATTATTAGGGTTATTGATGACTGGTTTAAAAACCGAAAAACAGCCTTAATTTTTGAAGCTAAAGTTGGTAAAGGAAAACTTATAATGTCTGGAATTGATTTGCATACAAATTTAGATAATCGACTCGAAGCAAAACAATTATTATACAGTTTAGAGACTTACATGGCTAGCGAAAATTTTAGCCCTCAAATAGAAGTGCCAGTTGATAAAATTAATGACTTATTAAATTATAAATAACCATCTGCAATATCGTAGATTAAAAGTATTATAGATATGAGAATTGTAAAAGCTTGGAAAGAAAAGGTAATCATACCTACCTATGAAGTTGGAACACCAGAAAAATATCCAGTTTTTTTAGAAAAACGTGTATATCAAGCTAGTAGTGGCGCGGTATATCCTAATCCAGTAATAGAAAAAATTAGTGACACCAAAGTAGATAAAGAATGGGATGCTATTTTTATTGAAAATGATTATATAAAAATAATGGTTTTACCTGTTCTAGGCGGTAGAATTCAAATGGCCTATGATAAAATTAGAGAGCGTCATTTTGTATATCATAACCATGTTATTAAACCAGCATTAGTTGGTTTAACTGGTCCATGGATTTCTGGTGGTATTGAGTTTAACTGGCCACAGCACCATAGACCAAGTACTTATGATCCAACAGATTTCTATATAGAAGACAATGAAGATGGAAGTAAAACGATTTGGGTAAGTGAGCTAGAGCGTATGTTCCGTACAAAAGGTATGGCCGGCTTTACATTGCACCCAGACAAAGCTTATTTAGAAATAAAAGCGCAATTATACAATAGAACTCCACATCCGCAAACATTTTTATGGTGGGCGAATCCTGCTGTGGCTGTGAATGATCATTATCAATCTGTATTTCCACCAGATGTAAATGCAGTTTTTGATCATGGTAAGCGCGATGTTTCAGAATTTCCAATTGCGAAAGGAGAATATTATAAAGTAGATTATTCTCCTGGAACAGATATTTCTAATTACAAGAATATTCCTGTACCAACAAGTTATATGGCAATAACCTCAAAATACGATTTCGTTGGAGGTTATGAGAATGATACTAAAGGAGGATTATTGCATATCGCTGATCATAATGTATCACCAGGAAAAAAACAATGGACTTGGGGTAATGGGGATTTTGGTAGAGCATGGGATAGAAACTTAACAGACGAAGATGGTCCATACATAGAATTAATGTGTGGTGTTTATACAGATAATCAACCAGATTTTACTTGGATGCACCCTTATGAAGAGAAAAGTTTTAAGCAATATTTCATGCCATATTATAATGTTGGTATGGTTAAGAATGCAACAAAAGAAGCTCTGGTAAATTTAGAAATTATTGATGGTAAAGCATTAATAAAAGTTCATGTTACTGCTGAATATAAGGACAGTAAAATTGTTTTAAAGAATAAGGAAGTTATTTTATTTGAGGATATTGTTCAACTTTCTCCAGAACACGGTTTTGAAAAAGCTATTTCTATTGAGGGATATAAATTTGAAGACTTAATAATTTCTGTGCTAGATAAAGAGGGTAATCTTTTAGTGTCCTGGACACCGGATAAAGATTTGTCTATTGAAATTCCTGAACCTGCAAAAGCTGCAAAAGCTCCAAGTGAAATCGATACTGTAGATGCTCTGTTCTTGCAAGGGCTGCATTTGGAGCAATATAGGCATGCAACTTTTAATCCAATGGATTATTATGAGGAGGCATTACGAAGATCACCAGGAGATGTTCGCAATAATAATGCTATTGGTCTTTTGTATCTTAGAAAAGGGCAATTGGAAAAAGCTATTTCATATTTCGATACGGCAATAGACACACTAACAAATCATAACCCAAATCCTTATGATGGAGAACCCTATTTTAATCGAGGTGTTGCTTTAAATTTCTTTGGAAAAAAGGAAGAGGCCTATGCCAGTTTTTTTAAAGCATGTTGGAATGCACAATGGCAGGATGCTGGTTATTTTAATCTAGCACAAATTGATTGTTTTAGAGGAGATTTAGACAAAGCTTTGGAACTTGTCGATAAAGCTTTAATTAAGAATTGGCATAATCATAAAGCGAGACATTTAAAGGTTATTATTCTTAGAAAATTAGGAAGAATAGAAGATGCTAAGAATTTAATTGAAGCGTCTTTAGAAATCGATAAATTTAATTTTGGAGTATTATATGAACGTTTTGTGATTTCAAACAAACCAGATCATTTAGCAGTGTTTGAAAACTTATTAAGAGGCTATGCTCATAATTATATTGAATTTTCTTTAGATTATGCTATGGCAGGCCAGTTTGAAGATGCTATTTCATTACTAAAAGTTTATACTGCAAAGAATGAAACTGTTTACCCAATGGTATACTATTTTATGGGTTGGTACTATAGTCAAAACGGAGATAATGCAAATGCATTAGAGAGCTATCAAAAAGCTTCAACAATGTCAGCAGATTATTGTTTTCCAAATAAAATAGAGGAAGTTTTAGCATTACAATCAGCTTGTGAAGCGAATCCAACAGATGCAAGGGCATTTTATTATTTAGGGAATTTCTGGTACGCATCTAGGCAATACTCGGAAGCTCAAGAATGCTGGGAAACTTCGGTTAAATTAGATGATTCATTTGCGATTACTCATCGTAATCTAGCGTTGCTATATTTTAATAAAACCAATCAAAAAGAGTTAGCTAAGCAGCATTTAGAACGTGCCTTTGATCTAGACAATACAGATGCACGTTTGTTAATGGAGCTAGATCAATTCTATAAAAAAAATAATGTATCGATCGCTGATCGTCTAGAACTTTTAGAAAAACACTTAGAGTTGACCAATTCTAGAGATGATTTATATTTAGAGCGTATAAGTTTGTATAATTTAAAAGGTGAATTTAAAACAGCGAAAGAGCTAATCCAAAATCGTCAATTCCATCCATGGGAAGGAGGTGAAGGAAAGGTACCATTTCAATATATAACATGTCATGTAGAATTAGCTAAAGAAGAAATTAATTTAAAAAATTATAGTCGTGCTATTGAGTTACTGAATGAGGCCAAAGAATATCCTCATAATCTAGGGGAAGGAAAACTACTTGGAACCGTTGAAAATGATATTGATTATTGGTTGGGTTGTGCTTATAATGGTTTAGATAACGATAATGAAGCGAATTGTTTTTTTGATAATGCATCAAAAGGCTTAAGTGATCCTAGTCCTGCTATATTTTATAACGACCAGCAACCAGATAAAATATTCTATCAAGGTTTAGCCTTACAAAAATTAGGAAGAGACAATGACGCTAATATCCGCTTTAATAATCTTTTGAATTACGGAGAAACACATATGAATGATGATGTGAAATTGGATTACTTTGCAATTTCGTTACCAGATTTATTGATATGGGAAGAAGACTTAAATGATATCAATAAAATTAACTGTAATTATCTAATAGGTCTTGGTCAATTAGGTTTAGGGAATCATAAAGAAGCGTTGGAGGCTTTTGCTAAAGTAACTGAGGCCAATTTATTTCATATACCAGCTCACATTCATTCAAGATTAGTAGAAGTATCACTTTAAAACACTATAAGAACTATGTGTTACAAATCAATTTATGCAAATATAATTTCGGCTATTTTTCTAGTCATTACTAGTTTGGTTTTTGCTCAACAGCAAAAACCAAACATTGTAATTATTTATGTAGATGATT
Organism: Winogradskyella thalassocola; assembly: GCF_900099995.1. Taxonomy (GTDB): domain Bacteria; phylum Bacteroidota; class Bacteroidia; order Flavobacteriales; family Flavobacteriaceae; genus Winogradskyella; species Winogradskyella thalassocola. The sequence continues at coordinate 399,628 of NZ_FNCZ01000001.1, read as the reverse complement.
TGGGTTTTGGAGATATTGGTGTTAATGGTGCGATTGGAGTTGAAACACCTCATGTCGATAAGCTTGCTAAAAATGGTTTAAACTTTACTGATGCTCATAGTTCTTCGGCAACGTGTACACCGTCTAGATATTCTCTTTTAACAGGGAGTTATGCTTTTAGAAATAATGCAGCTATTTTAGAGGGTGATGCACCTCTGATTATCGATCCCAATAAAGAGACCTTACCTGCTATGTTACAAAAAGCAGGTTATAAAACAGGCGTTGTTGGGAAATGGCACTTAGGTCTAGGAAAAGGAAAAATTGACTGGAATAAAAAAGTTCCTTTAGGTCCAGAAGAACTAGGCTTTGATTATAGCTTTTTAATTCCTGCAACAGGTGATCGAGTTCCTTGTGTCTATTTAGAAAATCAGATAGTTGTAGGTTTGAATCCTGAAGATCCTATTTTTGTGAGTTATGGTACAAGAATCGATGGATACCCTTGGGGATTTCAGCATCCTGAATTATTGAAAATGCATACGGATCCTTACCATCAAGGAGCAATTATTAATGGAATTAGTCGCATTGGTTATATGAAAGGTGGTGAGGATGCGCTTTGGGTGGATGAAGATATTCCTTTTGTTCTATCAGAGAAAGCATCTGACTTTATACAAGGTAATAAAGATAATCCTTTCTTTTTATATTTTTCCTTACACGATATTCATCAGCCGAGAGTGGCCAATATAAAGTTTGTTGAAAGTAGTACCATGGGGCCTAGAGGAGATGTAATAGCTCAAATGGATTGGTGTGTTGGCCAAATAACTGAACAATTACAAGCAGCTAACCTATTAGATAATACTCTTATCATTTTTACAAGTGATAATGGTCCAATTCTAGATGATGGTTATTTGGATTATGCTCGTGAATTAGTAGGAGAGCATAAACCTGGTGGTGGTTATAGAGGTGCCAAGTATTCAATTTATGAAGCTGGTACAAGAATGCCTACAATTGTACATTGGCCAAAAGAGGTAGAGCCGGGTACTAGTGATGCGCTGCTGTCTCAAGTAGATTTATATCGATCTATAGCTAAACTGGTAAATCAAAAAGTAGAAAAAGGGGCAGCGCCAGACAGTAAAGATTATTTAAAATCTTGGTTAGGTAAATCAAAAAATGGACGTGAGTTTTTACTTGAAGAAGCATATACATTTGGATTGCGTATGGGTAAATGGAAGTACATAAAGCCGAAAAATGAGGATGTACCACGTTGGATAGCTCAAAAATTTGTTGATCCAGGATTTAGAAAAGAAGTGCAACTCTTTAATCTCGACGAAGATCCATTAGAAACTAATAATGTTTACAAAGCATTTCCTGAAATAGTAAAGCAAATGGGAAAACAATTAGAAAAAATATTGAAATAATGAGATTTAAAATAATCAGAAGATGTTTTCAATTATTTGTGTTTGTAGGTATTGCGACTAGTGTTTCAGGGCAAGACAAACCAAACATCTTATGGGTAACTATAGAAGATACTTCACCACAATTTATTGGCTGTTATGGAAATGAAAACGCAGAAACACCAGTTATGGATTTTATGGCAAGTCAAGGAGTTAGGTTTGAAAGTGCTTTTTCTAAAGGTACAGTTTGTTCCCCTAGTCGGAGTGCTATAATTACAGGTGTACCTACTTATAAAATGGGAAGTGGTAATCACCGAAGTAGTTTTCCAATTCCAATAGAAATCAAGGGCTTTCCTAAATATTTAAAGGACAACGGCTATTATGTAACTAACAATAGTAAAACTGATTATAATATTGCTAATGTCAACCAATTTACAAAAGAGACATGGCACGAAAGTTCTAATCAAGCCGGCTGGTGGAACCGTGAGGACAATCAGCCATTTTTTTCAGTTTTTAATATTCCAGACTCACACCAATCGCGTACGATGAGTATGCCTTATGAATGGTACGAAAAAAATGTGCTTCAGTATTTACAACCTAAACAAAAAACTTCTGATAATACTGATGAGGATTTGCCTAAAAATGCCAAATTAATTCCAATACAGCCAGAAGCATTAAATAGATTTCATACAAAGCATGTAATTTCAGATGAAGCTTTTGATATGCCACCAATATATCGTGATACGGATGCCATGCGAAAACAAGTAGCAAGAGTTTATAATTCCATTAAGCTTACCGATATTAAAATAGGAAATATTCTTCACCGACTTCATGAAGATAATCTAATGGATGATACCATCGTTTTTATTTTTGCGGATCATGGAGAAGGTATTCCACGAGGCAAAACTAATGGTATTGGTTTAGGTTATAGAGTGCCTTTTATTATTTGGTTTCCAGAAAAATATAAGCACTTGTCACCTTGGGGAACAGGTGGAATTGTAACAGATAATATCATTGATTTTGAAGATTTAGCACCGACGTTATTACAAATTACCGGAATTGAAATTCCGAGCTACATGAAGGGACGTCCTTTTTTAGGTAAACAACCAAAACCTGAAAAGCAGTACACATACCTTTCTACAGATAGAGCGGATAATGGATTAGATATGACGCGTACCATTACAGATGGAAGGTACTTATATTCGAGAAATTTTATGCCTTTTTTTCCCGAGGTAAAATACATACACTACATAGATATTGGAGAAATTACCCAACACATGCGAGAAGATTATGATAACGGTAAACTGAATGAATTCCAAAGTAATATGTTTAGAAATAAACCTCCTGAAGTTTTATATGACTTAAAGAATGATACATGGGAAGAATTTAATTTAGTTAATTCTGAAGCACATCAAGAGATTTTAAAAACCATGCGAGCGCGTCTTAAAACTGAAATTCTAAAAGAAAGGGATGTTCATTTTTTACCTGAATACGAATTAGGTGAAATTTCTAAAAATAGTACACCATATCAGTTTAGGATGGACGGGGAACAATTTGACTTAAAAAACATCTTTGAAGTTGCTAATTTAGTTGGTAAGAATGACGATGCGTCTCAATTTTTGAAATATCTTAAAAGTGAAAATGAAATTGTCAGATATTGGGCATCTCTAGGATTATATCATTTAAGAACTAACTTAAGTTTAGAGGTTTTAGAGCAAATGAAGCCTTATTTAAAAGATACTTATTCGCCTGTTTTAATAAACATTGCAGCGACTATCTACTCTAATAGTGCAGATAGTAAATCGAGTGAAGTGTTAAAAGCTTGCATCCTTGACGAGAATCCTCATTTAGCGCTTTCTGCCATTAATTATACACTATATTTTGATGATAGAAGTGCCTTTAGGTCACAGGTAACTCAGACGTACAATACAACTTCGGTTTATAAAGTAAAGGCATCTTGCTTAGACTTTATGACTTTGGAAGGTATGGTAGATAATAATAAACAATAAATTATATAAATTCAATACAATGATTCAAAATCAATTGAACAAAACGCAATTCATCTTTAATAAAAATAGAGGTTTTATTTTACTATTCGCATTACTGTTGAGTATAACGTCATGTAAAGATGAAAAAATTACAGATATAAATTTATCTGGTACTTGGGATGTTAAATTAGATTCAACAAATATTGGAATTTCTGAGGATTGGTCGGCTACAAAATTTGAAGGTTCTAAAATAGAATTGCCAGGAACCTTAGATGATGCGGGTTTAGGAAAGCCGAACACTTTAAAGCCTGCCATTAACAACTATGTAATGTCTAATTTAACCAGGAAACATCAGTACATTGGTAAAGCATGGTATCAAAAAGAGATTGAAATTCCTAGTGCATGGAAAGGCCAAAATGTGGTGTTGAGTTTAGAGCGTATCATTTGGGAATCTACAGTGTATTTAGACGGTCAAGAAATAGGTTCTGCAAATAGTTTAATTGGCAAGCATGAGTTTGAATTTACCGATAATATTGCTCCCGGTAAACATTTGCTTACTATAGTAATAGATAATTCTAATAAATTTCCAAATATAAATGTTGCGGGTACGAGGTATCCAGACAAGGTAAATCAAGATATGGCTCATGCCTATACGAACCATACACAAATTAAATGGAATGGTATTCTTGGCGATATTGAACTTAGGGCTTTGGGTAAAAATCAACCTAAAAATTTACAGGTGTATCCAAATGCAGAACTGAATAAATTGAAGGTTACTTTTCAGCAGGAAATAGGCAAAGGTGAAAATGTTAATTGCGTCATAAAGTCTACTAGTGGAGAGGAAATTTTTAATGAAAAGATAGTTGTTAATAAACAGCAAAATGGTATTATTGAATTTGAAATCAATAGACCAAGTAATCTAGAACTATGGGATGAATTCAACCCAAATTTATACAACGTTGAGGTCATAACAAATTCTGGAAATGTTCAAACCTCTTTTGGTTATAAATGGGTGAGTTCTAAAACCGGAGATTTATTACTTAATGATAAACGTATATTTTTAAGAGGTAATCTTGAGTGTGTCATTTTTCCATTAACAGGATATCCCCCTACGGATAAATCAGATTGGGCAAAACTCATTAAACAGGCTAAAGCTTATGGACTAAATCATTTACGTTTTCATTCATGGTGCCCACCTAAAGCCGCTTTTGAAGCTGCTGATGAAGCAGGTTTTTATTATCAAGTTGAGTTACCACATTGGAGTTTAGAGGTTGGTGAAGACTCAGCAACTACAGAGTTCTTAAAAGAGGAAGCTCAAAAAATTATCAAAGATTATGGCAATCATCCTTCTTTTATTTTTATGGCGATGGGTAACGAATTGCAAGGAGATATAAGTGTGTTAAATACTATGGTTGCTGATCTAAAAAAGGAAGACAATCGTCATTTATATGCAACAACAGCATTTTCGTTTCAAAAACCTACAGGAACTCGTCCAGAGATAGAAGATGAGTTTTTTATCACACAATGGACTGATAGGGGATGGATTAGAGGACAAGGCATTTTTAATTCTAAATCTCCACATTTTGATGCAGACTATTCATCTGGTTCAGCGCACATAGAGATTCCTTTAATTTCTCATGAAATTGGACAATACTCTGTTTATCCAGATATGAGTGAGATAGAAAAATATACGGGACTTTTAGAGCCTTTAAACTTTGTTGCAGTAAAACAAGATCTTGAGAAAAAAGGACTTTTAGAATTAGCACCAGATTTCACATTCGCTTCTGGTAAGTTAGCTGCACTGTTATATAAAGAGGAGATTGAGCGTGCATTAAAAACACCTAGTTTTGATGGATTTCAGTTGTTGCAACTTCAAGATTTTCCCGGACAGGGAACTGCTTTGGTTGGATTGTTAAATGCTTTTTGGGAATCTAAAGGTGTGATTTCAGCAGAGGAATTTAGTCAGTTCAATAGCGAGATGGTCCCTTTAATTAGATTTGAAAAAGCAGTTTATGAAGCTGGTGAAACATTTGAAGCTAGTATAGAGTTTGCTAACTTTTTTGAAGAGAAAAAACAGGAGACCATAGTTTGGACGATTACAGATAAAAAAGGAGTTGAGGTGAAAAAGGGAACCATTGATAATGTAGACTTGAAAATTGGTAATAATACAGATTTAGGTTTAATAGATTTTTCTGTTAATCCACAACAAGCACAGCAATTAACCATTACGGTAAGTTTAAAAAATACTAAGTATAAGAACAGTTGGAATATTTGGGTTTATCCAAAAGAAGTGCCTGTTGAACCAAAGGGTATTGTGATTACAACATCATTTGTGAAAGCAGCTGAGGCATTAAAGGAAGGTAAGAATGTTTTGTTAAATCCAGATTTTAATAATTTAGAAGGTATAGAAGGTCGTTTTGTTCCGGTTTTTTGGAGTCCAGTACATTTTCCGAATCAACCTGCTACGATGGGAGTTTTATTGGATGAAGAACATGCCGCTTTTAAAAGTTTTCCAACTAGTATGCACACAGACTGGCAATGGTGGGATTTATGTATCAATTCAAAATCTGTTATTACGGATTCGTTAGATGTAACTCCATTGGTTAGAGTTATTGATAATTTTGTAACAAATCATCATTTATCAAATGTCTTTGAAGCCAAAGTTGGTGATGGTAAATTAATTTTTTCCTCTATTGATTTAACCACAAAACTGAATGAAAGACCAGTTGCTAGACAACTTCGTCATAGTTTATTGAATTATATGGAAAGTGAAGCATTTAATCCTTCGAAGACAATTAAATTCGATGCGCTTAAGAGAATTCAGTTAGATAAATCAAAAGGTAGTTTCTCGACTACAGATATTTATGATGAATAGATTTAGTAGGTATCTTTAAATTCTGTTAGACATCATAAGTGTGTGTATCCTGTTATTTAAGTTAACTATGACAACATAATAATCCATTAGTGCTATGTATATCCTTGTTGTCTTTTGTGTAATTGAATCAATTAATTAGCTGTAAGTTGATAAATTGATTTATTGATTGTTAAAAAGAAATATAATCCATATAGTCGTAATTATACTCCATTAGTAAGGCTATAGAATCTAGTAATTTCATAGGATATAAACTAAAATATATTCTAACAATTTCTAAATTATTACATTATGAAAAAAATTTTACTTTTAGGTTTGTCTATAAGTACTGCATTTGTATCCTTCGGACAAACAATGGTTAACGATTTTGAGGCTGGCTCTGCAGCATTATTAAATTTAGGGGGCGGTATGACAGCTGATGTTGTAACGAACCCTAATATGACTGGATTAAATACAACTTCAAGTTGTTTAGAAATAAGAAGAACAGCTGCCCAATGGTGGGTTTTTGCTGGTGTTGATGTTAATGATTTGATGATATCAGATACGGAAATCAAATATTTAAGTATGATGGTTAATTTTCCTTCGCAATCAGATTTAGGTATTCGCTTTGATGCTACGGCAGATGATAATAATGGGAATGAAGTTGTGAGACCATTAAATGAATACGATGCTACATCTTCAGGTGAGTGGCAAGAAATTGTTTTTGAAATAAAAGACAATGAAACTGCTACGGCATTTACTTTAGGAACCTTGTATAGACTATCCATTCATCCTGATATGGGTTTTGAAAATGATCCTGTTGGGCAAATTCTCAATGATACAGATATGTTTGGTTATATAGATGAAATTCGTATTTTGGATACTAATCCATTACATGTAAATAGCTTTGATATTGCAAATAACATTTCAATATATCCGAATCCAGCAGATTCTGCATTTAAAATAAAAGCTATGGATAATACTAGTATAACTGATATTTCAGTTTTTAATTTTTTAGGAAAGCGAGTAATGCATAGAAAGCCTACTGCTAATCAAGAACACTATGATATTAGCGATTTGGCCTCGGGTATGTATCTCGTAAAAATTACTGATGATAATGGTAATTCAATTACAAAGCGTTTAATGAAACAATAAGGACATATATGTCAATTGGTTTAATAATCGATTGAGAATACTAAATGATTAAAGCTGTGCAAAACTGATTTTGTTCAGCTTTTTTCTTTTGTAATTATAATTGATGTATCTGATTTGTAGGATTTGTTATTTCTAATTTATGATCGTTTTTGTTCTTTTCTGCACCGGGATAGATTTGTTTAATAATGGTTAAGAGATTTTACCAAGTATTGTTTTTTTTAAGGTTGTTCTAAGGTCATTTTATGTCTATTTCCGAAGTCTTTTCGCTGTAATTTTGCTCAAAATATCGAAGTAATGATTTATGGTTATCTCTTCTTTTTATATTTAATAATTTTTTTGAAAGTAATTATTAATGTTGTTTTGGAATAAAAAATTTCGTCTCTCTTCTTAATTTGAATTTGGATAAAATATTATAGGTATTTCACGCTTAGGCGAGATTTTTCATGTATGAAATGACAGTTTTCCAATCCTCAAATCCTTTTCCTTTTTCACTAAAGTGGATGTGTTTCCCAGGGAAATTTTCAGCTCCGTTTGCTGTACGATCATCGATGAGAAAATCACCTTTGGCTAAGTGTTTGTTATGCGAAAGGATTAATCTTTTATAAGCAACGTCAGGTAAATGTTTTTTGACCCATAGTAACTTATCTGTCCATGCAGAAGGATTATCCCAGGGAGCAGTGGAAAGGATGTAGGTGTCAAAGTTTTTAGCGAGCCATTTATAGCCTTCAATAGCGCCTTCGTAAGGGTCCATTAGAGAAAAGATACCAGGTACATCGTCTAAATCACCTTCATATTTTAGTTTTTCTTCCTCTGAAATCTTATCGATTCCTGATTGAAAATTCACCAAAACATTATCCATATCTACAAAAACAATTTGTTTGGCGTTCTTCTTTTTAAGCTCTAAGAGTTCTTTATAGTTTTTGGTGTGTCGTACCACTTCTTCGCAAAAGATGTCAGAAGTGTTATCTGTAGAATACCCGTCGTCATTTATAGGACTCACCCCAAAAGCTTCTCTTTTTTTATTAACTCGGTCTGTGTATTCTTGAGACATGGGGTTACCTGTATCTGAGTTTTCTTTTGTCATGAAATCCCACTCTTCTCCAAATAACGCGTGTTTTAAGTCGTTGACTTGTGTAGGAAAGTCGGTTTTTCCTCTTTGAACTTCTCTAAGTTTTTTAACTTCATATTCTGTTAGAAAATTTTGGTATTTATGTAAAATCTTTCCGATAGTTATTGTTGTCATAAAGCTTTATTGGTAATTAATTGAATTAATAAAATGGAGTAATATATTTTATAAATTAATAAAATGGATTAATTAATCCAACTCAATTAAATTTTTTGTTAGCTTTTTTTTCTTATATTTTTATGAAGTATGGGAGTATTGCATAATGTATATAACGGATAGTTGCTTTTTTAAAGAGCTTGTAAACTATTCAGTTAAATCTTATTAAAGTAATTAATAATGCACAGAGTCAAGCAGCTATTTTAAAGACTTTCTTGCAGGCTATAATAATTACTTTTACTTTTGTATTTTACAATTAATGAACAAAACTAATATTTCGGGGATATGAACCTCAGCGTTAAGTCTTGATAGATGGGCGTTTAAACGTAATTATCCGTTAATATTATAGTTAATAATGGAATTTATAGGCTCATAATTAGAGTGTTTTTAAATTTTAAAAGTCTGCAAATCAAATAGTTAATTTTGCGGAATTTTCAGTTTATCTCTGTTAATTAGAGGGTCCTTAGTTCGAGCCTAAGAAGAGGAGCAAACAAAGCCATTACGAAAGTAGTGGCTTTTTTGTGTTTTAATGCGTTTTGTTTATGTCTTGCTTTTAGATCCATTATGGGATCAAGACTAAAAGGGGATCAAAGACTAAAAGTTGTGTGTGAATTATCTATACTTTTCTGGTTTTTGCAAATAAAAGATTTTGAACCATTATCTAAAGCTTCTTAAACTTAGTCTTCCAGAATTTCTAATCAACCATTAATCTTAATCCATTAAGATTTAAGACAAAGTGTTTTTGATATCGTTTTCATTTAATCATCCCTGTCTAATCCAATCTTTTAAACTTTCCTTTTGTATTTCGTTTTAATGACTCTTTAGTACTATACTTTAAACCTATTAAAATAGCGCAACAAGCCTTCTAACAATACAATTAACATTTACTTAATAATTCCTTGTCAATCTCTTGATGTCAATCACTGAGGGTATTTTCTAATTTTCTACTCATAGTAGTAAAAGGAGTACTCCATGATTAATATGACCAAAAATGAGAGAAAATGCGTTCGGTATTTAACACATGAATTATCTACAGCCGCTAGAGCTGTATTTGAAATAGAACTGACTTTAGATTATGAATTAAAAACAACGTATGAGAATTATAAATTAGTTTGGGATACCTATCCTGCTAGCTTAAAAGAGTATCCTGGGCAAGAAGAAATACAATTAAAATCTAAGGCTGTTCTAAGTAATAAAAACCAAAAGAGAAAAGTAATTAATAGCTTAACAATTGGTCTTGCTGCAATTACTTTAATCTTTATAGCCTATGGTTATTTTTCACCTTCAAATGAGTTAAGCTATACAAATCAGGTGACTACAAACAAAGGTCAGCGGCAAACGGTTTACCTTCCCGACAGTAGTTTAGTTGTTTTGAATGCCTTAAGTGAGATCAAATATAACTCAGATTTTAAAAATCAACGGCGTGTTTATGTAAAAGGAGAGGCCTATTTTGATGTTACTCATAATGAAAAAATTCCTTTTATAGTCCATACCGAAGACTTAAATATTACGGTTTTAGGAACCGCATTTAACGTTAGCACAGTCTTCGATAACAAATCAGTTTCGTTAGAACGCGGTAAAGTAAATGTATTAATTAAGGCCTCTAAAAACAGTCTTAATTTATTACCAAAAGAAGAGCTTATTTATAACACCAAAACTTCGGATGTTACTAAAAGAAACTTCAATATCACCAAGGCTTTAGCCTGGAAAGAGAACATGTTAATTCTCGATAATTTAATATTCAAACGCGCCTTATATAAAATAAATAATTTTTACGGAGTAAGCTTTAAGATTACAGATGAAAAAATTAATCAAAAAAAGATTACAGGTGCTTTTAAAGAACAAAATATTGATGAATTTATTAATTCAATAGAATTTATTGCTGATGTTAAAATAAAGAAGGTGAATCATAACGAATACCTAATAACTCAAAACCATGAAGATTAAAAGCATTCGTCATACAGTAATTAAAAACGAAGACCTTTTTCTATTTGAACAAATGCAAGAAGGTAATACTAAAGCGCTCGATCTATTCTTTAAAAAATACTATCAAAAACTGTGCAGATTTGGTGTTTTATTCGAATCCAATAGTCATATCATAGAAGAAAAAGTAGATGATGTTTTCATCTCATTATGGTCTAATAGAGACCAGCTTAATAAAATTAAAAATCCAAAATCATATATCTATGCCATACTAAAAAACGATCTCCTAAGAGTTAAGAAGAATTACGAAATCAGATCACTACAAAATGAAGACCACTTAAATAATAGCAGTCTTTATCCAAGTATCGAAGATGAAATTATTGCTAACGAACAAAAAGAAATTAATAGAAATGTCATTAAAAATGTTTTAGAATCCATACCAAAACGAACACGTCAAATTTTTGAAATGAGTAGAATTGACGGATTTAAATACAAAGAAATTTCAGAACTGCTAGACATAGCCCCTAAAACCGTAGAGAATCATATTGGGTTAGCCCTCAAGCATATTAGTGTAAATATAAATAAGCTAAAATAGTATGTGTTAAAAATACAGCTACTCGTCACCCCATCCTTCTAATCTCAAACGATTATAACAATCACAACGAATCATAAAAAAATTACAACTTTATGAAATATCACAAATTCATATTAAGTACTGTCATAATCTTGGCAAGTTTATTAAATGTTTATGGAAGTATACATCCAAAACACAACACTGAGCGTTATTATATTAGTAATAACACTATTAATTTACAGTTAAAAAAAGCATCCTTAATTCAGGTGTTTAATTTAATTGAAAAACAAACCGATTTAAAATTCATTTATATTTCTAATGAGCTTTATCAAAACACTAAAATTGATTTAAGTATAAATAATCAACCTTTAGAGGCTGTTTTAAAGACCTTAAAACAAAAGTCACCAATAGATTTTAAAATCACCGATAATGGTATACTCGTTAAACCCATACCCAAAACTGTTTCTGAAATTAATCAAGAGAATATCACGATAAAAGGTGTGGTATATGATGAAACCAATACGCCTGTACTTGGCGCCAATATTTACGCTACTGCCTATAATATTGGTGCTGTAACGGATTATGATGGCCAGTTTACGATTACGGTTCCGGCCGATACTAAGACGTTAAAAATTACTTATATAGGATACGAAAACGTAGATTATCCTTTAGAAGGTCAATTAGAAATTACTGTTCATTTAACACCACATTTTGCTGCGCTAAATGAAGTGGTAATTACAGGACAAGGGGCAAGTGTACAGCGTAAAAGGTTATCTAACAATGTTGAAGTTCTTAAGGCGGAAGATTTAGCCGGTTTACCATCGCAACGTATAGACCAATTGATTGCAACCAAATTGCCTAATACACAGATTAATTTTACAGGAGGTCAATCGGGATCAACAACCTTAATCAGATCTAGAGGTATTAATTCTGCTTTTCTTAGTTCAACACCAGTTTTTTATATAGATGGAGTTCGTATGGATAACTTAAATACCACGAGCGCTTTAGGTGGTGGTAGTGCACAAGGAGCAGCTATGAGTTCTATTGCCGATATTCCAATGGATAATATAGAGCGTATTGAATACATTAATGGTGGTGCCGCAACAACATTATACGGTTCAGATGCAGCGAACGGGGTGATTCAAATTTTCACTAAAAAAGGAAGTTCTAGAGGAACGCAAATTACAGCTTCAACTCAAATGGGAATTATAGCACCCACTACAGATTTTCTGTATTTTGATCGCTCTAAAGACTTATTGTTTAACACAGGAACCTATCAAAAGTATAACTTAAGTATAAGTGGTGGTAACTCTGAAGGTTTTGGCTATAGTTTTTCTGGAAATTTTCTTGAGAATACAGGAGCTCAAATAGCCGATAATAATGCCAACAAAAAAATAGATTTTAGCACTGGTTTTAAAGCTAAATTAGGAGAAAAAGTAACGTATAATAGTTCTTTTATTTACGTAAACAATACTTACAACAGAAACCGAAATGGTAACCAAGGAGGTTATACAGGTTTGTGGTTTGCGGAAAGTGGTGCTTCCGTCTTAAAAGGGTTTAACAATAGATTAGACGACCTTAGTACTGCCGAGTTTAGTGAAATTAATGATTTTGTGAAAACGGCGGAAGAATTACAAGACAACGAAATCTCTATTAATAGATTTACAACGTCTCAAAGTTTCTCTTACAAACCGGTGAATAATTTTGAAGCTAAATTTGTTGGAGGTATCGATTATAGAGTTCAGAATGACAAGGCCATCCAAACCAATGAATACCTAACGCATACAACTCAAACTAACGTTACAGACGAAGGAAATATAAATAACCTAGAACGTAAATACTTTGGTATTACTCTAGAGTTAAGTGCGCAACATAAATTTGAAACAGGTAAGTTTTCATTTATCTCTACAGTGGGAGGTCAGTTGTTTAGAAACTCAGATCATCAAATACAATATACAGGTACTAATATTAGAGACGGAGCCGAAACTATTAGTGATGCCGCTATAAAAACAAGTGAAGAATATTTGGCAGAAGTGCTCAACTATGGCTTTTATTTTCAAGAAAATATTGGCTTTAAAGATAAGTTGTTCTTTGACCTCGGTATTAGAGGAGATCGTAACCCATCTTTTGGAGATAATATTGGGACGCAATACTATCCTAAAGCAGGTGTTTCATATCTATTAAGCTCAGAACCTTGGTTAGAAAATTCAACAGCTATAAATTCTTTAAGATTAAGAGGAAACTACGGTGTGGCGGGTAATTTACCTCCTGCTTTTGTAAATGAAAGAACCATTGATTTTGATGGTTTTTTAGGAGAACAAGCTGCCTTTTTTGGACAGTCAGGTAATCCGGATTTAAAACCTGAAAAAACGAAAACATTTGAAGTCGGTGTCGATGCCGCATTGTTTAATAATAGGGTAAATCTTTCTGTGGGTTACTATAACGCAAATACAAAAGATGCTTTATTCTATGTGCCGCCAACACCATCTAGTGGATATGCCAATAGTCAATTGTACAATATAGGAGAAATAGAAAATAAGGGTTGGGAAATAAATGCCAGCTTTATTCCTATTCAAACCGAAAATGTAACCTTATCGCTTAATGTATCTGTAAACACTTTAGATAACCTAGTGGTAGACTCTGGAGGTGTAGCTCCGTTTAATATTAATGGATTTAGTGCCAGAACCATTCAAACAGTGGTAGAAGAAGGTTATCCTATAGGATATATAAGAGGAAACTATGGAACCTTTGATGAGAATGGTGTTTTAGAATCGACAACAGCACAGTCTTATTTAGGGACTACGATTCCAGATTTGTTTGGTAATCTCGGTATGAATTTCGCCTATAAAAACTTCAGTCTCTTTGCAAACGGTAATTACCAAAAAGGGGCTTACGCAAACAGTTTTGATCAACAGTTTAGATTTCTTTATGGTGCATCGGATGATATAGTGCCAGCAGCAGAAGTTGAAGCTAACGGGACATCAAATTGGTTAAACTTCACAAATTTATTTACAGAAAAGACTGATTTTATAAAAATTAGGACCATCGGAATGAATTACAATTTAATCCCTAAAAACACTAATACTATTAAATCCATCCTAATTGGGTTTAGTGTTAATAACCCGCTTAGTTTTACAGCATCGTCGTTTGACCCTGAAGCTACAATTAGTGGTTCGGCAACGGGACAAGGTGGTGCTTCTACTGGTGGAATATCTTATGCTACGTACTCTGCGCCTAGAGAATTTTTAACCTCATTAAAAATAAACTTCTAATAACAAAAAACATGAAAACAATTTATATATACATAACCGTTTTGTTTCTGACACTTACCGCTTGTGTCGATAACCCAAATGTTACAGAAGACGATTTCTTGGACAACAACAATTCTGCTACGAGCTGGATTACAGGTGTTAAAAGGCAACTTGCCTTAACCATGAACGCTATCGTCATCAATTCTGAAATGGTTTCTGATAATTATTTTAATAATTATACCCTTTATAATAAAGTATACGATATTCCGCAAATTGACTATACAGATATTGATGGTAATAGTATGCAGGTTGAAATTGGAGCGCTAAGAGAAATGGCAGAGTATGCTCTAGAAACAGTACTTCCAAACGATCCAGATGCTACAGCTCAAGAATGGTCTTACGCTCATTTTGCAAAAGCTTACGCCTTAATTTTATCTGGCGAAAATTTTACAGGTCTACCAATGAACAGTAATGGTGAAGCTTATACGGCAAACGAATTATTAGAAGCTAGCTTAAGCCATTTAGATCTTGCCATTGACAATGAAAGTGATTCTGAAACCATTTTAGCTTATCAATTATTAAAGTCTAGAGTGTACCGTGGTTTAGGAGATATAGATAATGCGAAATCCTCTGCTTTAGCAGCGATTAGTAATAATAGCTTATTATTTGTTGTAGAATTCGATGGCACCAATGGAGTTCCTAATGAAATCCAAAATGCCACTTTTACGGCTAGCGAGAACAGATTTGCACCACTTCCAAGGTTAGACTTTTTAGACCCTAAATACTTTGATATAGGAACAGCTACAGAAGATCAAAAACCATTGTCTCTAGCTAAAGTAGAAGAAGCCTATTTAATTTTAGCGGAAGCGTATACGGCTGAAAATAATTTAGAATTGGCTAAATCCACATTGACTAATTTAATAGATAATGTTTTAGCATCTAGACCAATTATGTATTTAGACGATAGCGAAGAATTGAGAAATGGTACTAATAGACAAGATTATCCAATAACAGCTGTTAATGTTAGTTTTGAAAGTGGTCAAGAATCTAAATCAGGGTATATCTTAGATAGACAAGCTGGTTTAATACCTGTGTATACCGTTTCTGGCACAAGTATCACAATTCAAGATATTGATGCAACAGCAAGTGCAGATGATGTATTATACCTGATTTACTTAATGCGTCAAGAAATTTTTATTAGTGAAGGTAGACGTTCTAACGACTTAGGTATTAAGTTTCCTGTTTCTCAAACCGAGCAGTTAAACAATTCTAATATTTCAGATGAATTTACACAGCCTACTATACCTAGTTTCATTCCTTTAAATTTAGGTTTAGACGATTTTACTGCGGATGAAACCACAGGAAATGTGACTATCTTATATGATATGAACCGTGTATTGGTAGCGAATAAAGCATCAAATCATGTATTGCCTTTCAATTAAATACGATATTATGAAAAAGCAACTTAGATATATTTATTGTGTAATATTAACATGTTTTGGATTAAACCTAATCGCTGCACAAGAGGCAAAGCACTTGGTTATTATTAGTATCGATGGTTTTAGGCCAGATTTTTATTTACAAGACCAATGGCCGACTCCTAATATTAAGGATTTAGCCAATAATGGAATTGCTTCTCAAGGTGTCAATGGTATTTTCCCGACAGTGACGTACCCTTCACATACGACTTTAATTACTGGTGTCGGTCCAGATGAGCATGGGATATATTACAACACTAAAGTTTCGGAAGAAGGGACACCTGGAAATTGGTATTATGATTTTGAGTCCGTAAAAGCTAAAACCTTATGGGAGGCTGCAAAGAACGCTGGATTAAAAACGGCCTCTGTTTCTTGGCCCATTACTGTAAATGCACCGTTTATAGATTATAATATACCAGAAATATGGTCGTTTGATAATCCGAGAGACCGTCGTGGTGCTACTCAAAAATATGCAACACCTGAAGGTTTGTTTGAGGATGCCATAGCTAATGCTACAGGGAATTTAGATATAGATGACTATAATCTAAGTTCTTTAAGTATGGATCAAAATTTAGCTAGAATAGCAGGCTATATAATTAGAACCTATACTCCAAATTTATTAACGATTCACTTACCAAATTCCGATGGTGCACAACATAAAAATGGACGTGAAGGTATTGAAGTTAAAAAAGCAATTGCAGGTGCAGATCAGGCTGTGAGTACTATAATTGATGCCTTAAAAAAAGCGAATATTTTAGAACAAACCAATATTATTATCACCGGAGATCATGGTTTTTATACTGTACATTCTAGTATGGCTCCCAATCTATGGTTAAAAGAGTTAGGCCTGCTAGATAAAGACACATTCTTTTTAAGTACTGGTGGTTCGGCATTCTTACATGTGAAGAATAAAAACGATACAAAAACAATAGAAAAAATTGTAGAGAAACTCGAAGGTTTACCTTTTAGTATCAAAAAAGCCTTTAGAATTATTTCTAGAGATGAGATGACTTCTAGAGGAGCTAATCCAAATGCCGTATTAGCTTTAACTGCAAACGATGGCTTTAGTTTTAATAATGACAGAGAAGGTGTATTAATTAAAGCAGCACATGGTGGTAAGCATGGTCAATATCCTGACACTAAAAATATTCAAACGGGTTTTGTAGCCTTTGGTCCTGATTTTAAAAAAGGTATTCTTTTTCCAGAAATCCAAATGGAAGATATTCCAACATTATCCGCTTATTTGCTTGGGGCTGAGTTGGAATCATCTAAAGGAATTGTCTATAAGAGTATGCTAAATAGTGATAAATAATACCAATTATTAAATCTTTTACAGTAAAAAAGCAAGAGTTAGGTTTCTCTTGCTTTTTTTATTTCTGTATAATGGTGCTATTTAACAAATAAAAAATCCTATCAATCGATAGGATTTTTTATGTTATTTCGAAAAGAGTAAATTTTACGATTGATACTTCTTCTTCAACTGCGTTAACATTTCAGAAGTCATTTTCTCTAGATCAAAATCGTGCGACCAGTTCCAATCTTTTCTTGCGACGCTATCATCAATAGATGACGGCCAGCTGTCTGCAATAGCTTGTCTAAAGTCTGGTTTATAAGTCATTTTAAAATCTGGCATTTCGGCTTTAATACTTTCTGCAATTTCTTTTGGAGTAAAACTAATAGCCGATAAATTATAAGATGATCTTATGGTTATATCCTCAGCAGGTGCGGCCATAATTTGAGTTGTGGCTTTAATAGCATCATCCATAAACATCATTGGTAGATTGGTGTCTTCTGATAAAAAACTCTCGTATTTGCCTTCTTTTATAGCTTCGTGATAAATTTCTACAGCATAATCCGTAGTGCCACCTCCTGGCATTGCCTTATGACTGATAATACCTGGATAACGAATGCTTCTTACATCTACACCGTATTTATCATGATAATATTCGCACCAGCGTTCTCCAACTTGTTTGGTAATACCGTAAACGGTTGTAGGTTCGCAAATAGTATGTTGAGGGGTGTTTTTGGTTGGAGTAGTAGGCCCGAAAACAGCAATACTACTTGGCCAGAACACTTTTTTAATTTGACCGGATTTGGCTAAATTAAGCACATGAAATAATGAGTTCATGTTTAAATCCCAAGCTTCCATTGGGTATTTTTCGCCTGTAGCACTTAGTAAAGCGGCCATAAGATAAATGGTATCTACTTTATGGTTAATACAACAATCCTTTATGGCATTAAAGTTTTTAGCATCTAATATTACAAAAGGTCCAGCGTTTACCAATTCTAACTTACGTGTGTTAATATCGCTAGCAATAACGTTATCTACGCCATGTAGTTCTCTTAATTTGGTAGTTAATTCTGTTCCTATTTGCCCACAGGCACCAATGATTAATATTTTTGAAGACATCTACTCTTTTTAAATTATCGCCAAAAGTAGTAAGAATTTAGGCATCGTAATATTAAAATTTTCAGAAAATCCGGGTTTTATTATGAATTCTTCAATTTAGATTCAAACGCAGATACTAAATCATTAAAATGTATAGTTTAGTATATTTACAGTCAAAATTAGTTAGCACTTATGAAAATTAGATTCATCGTTTTAGTATTAAGTTGTATTATGGTTATCAGTTGTGATGATGATACCAATAGCACTAAAGAACTAGAAATAACTGAAAATACAGAACAGAACACAAAAATTACAGCGAAAACTATTGAGAACATAGATTACAGGGATTATGCATTGAGTAGCGAAAGTCAAAGTGCGATTGTCACTTGGGAAAGGTACCATGAGTTGGCAACTCAAATCAGTTACTTAAAGAAAGCAGATTTTTCTTTTTTTAATGGAGATTTAGAACTCTTAAAAAAGTTTATTAATGAATTTAAGACACAAATGCCAGATCAGTTTCAAACGAATCATATTATATCGCGAAATGCCATTATTGAGACAGAACTTTTAAAGCTTAATGAAAATCTAACGATAGATAATATTAGTAGAGAAGAGAAATTATTAAATATTAAAGCGCTTTTTGTTGCGTTTTCAAATCTTAATTACCTCATTAATAAAAAGCTAGAAAGTGAGTTCTATAATAAAATTCAACCCGAATAAATATAAAACTAAAAAAGCAGCTCAATGAGCTGCTTTTTTTATAATCTATAATTTGTAATATTTTAGCCTTTTTTCTCTGCTGCTGCTTGCTTTGCACGTTGTGCCTTTTGAGCTTCTAGTGCTTCTCTACTAATCTTAGCGAGATTAAAATTAGGATCAATAGCTAACGCATCGTTCATTAATTTTAAAGCGGCATCCATATTGGTGCTCTTATTTTCAGTAAACGTTAAAAGCCCTTTTAAATACATTAAAGCTGCCTTCATAGATGTTTCATAAGGTTGTTGCTTTTCGTAGAAAGCACGCTTCATGTCGTCTGTAACATTAGCCATAGCGTAATCAATGTTTAATCGTGCTCCTACTAAATCGTTAGTCTGAATTTTCATATCAGCCATTTCGTAAGCTAAATAGGCATTTGGTGCACGTTGGTAAAGCACTTCAAAATGCTCTAAAGCCATTTCTATCTGATTAAGATTTTTTAATGCTAACGCTTTTACTTCTACATTCATATCAGAGTCTGTTGCGTTTTTTTCGACTCCAATAGTATTTAAAGCTTGCATGTATTGTCCTTCAGAAAGGTAGATGTATGCTAAAGTATCTTTACGTGCTACAGAAGGTTCTAAAACATCGAGATGTGTCATGGCATTTATAACGCCTTGCTTATCACCTTGTTTTTTCATTTGAGTATAATACGCTTCAAAATGTTTTTTTAACTCTGTATTCGTTTGTGCAAACACACTTACTGAGAATAACATAAGAATTGCAATTGTAATAGTCTTCATTTGTTCTTTAGTTTATTGTTCTTTAATAATTTTAACTTTAAAGTGCTAAATCTATAAAAATTAAACAGAAATGGTCTTAAAAATCTATTAATTTCTATGGGGATACTTTAAAGGTGTAGTTCAAAAGTTGTACCACTAATTTAGATTCTATAATTTTTCCTTTGCTTTTTTCTGAAGAATTAAATTTAGGAAGTGGTAAGTTATGATGTTTACAATAGTTTACATAGTAAACATCTTTATTGGGATGCTCAGGATAAGCTGCGTTTAAGGTGATATTCCAAAGTTTATTTTTAAGAATAGAACTTATAATAGCCAGACAATCTGTTTTGTGAATTAAATTAATAGGAGCTTCGGGATTTGAAATATTGGTTTTTCCAGATAAAAATTTAGCAGGATGACGCTCGTCGCCTACTAAACCGCCAAACCGTAAAATTGTAGTTTTAAAATTAGAATTTGCCTGAAGCATTTGTTCAATCTCTATGAGTTGTTTACCGCTTTCTGAAGTTGTATTTGGAACTATTTTATCCGTAATAACTGGAAAGTTTTGGCCATCTTCAAATACAGAAGTAGAACTAATATATAACACATTTTTTATCCCATGTTTTTCAATTTCATATATTAGAAGCTTTATTTCTGCAACATGATTTTTATTTGGATTATTTCTTAATCCAGGCGGAATATTAATAATTACGGTTGCGCTTCCTGTTAAAAACTCAGAATAAGAACCTGAAATTGAGGTTTCTGTTAAAGTGATTAAAAATGGATTTATACGATGCTTTTGTAGTACTTGCAACTTATCCTTGGAGGTCGTAGAGCCGTTGACGGTGTAGTCTTCTTCAACTAATTTCTGAGCTAAAGAAAGACCTAGCCAACCGCAACCAATAATGCTTATTTGAGTTTTCAATATAAATGGATAAATATTTAGGTTAAAAATACGGAATATATGCGCTTTGGCATTTTGATTTTTTTAAGTGGTTAATTTTCAGTATTTTTAGAATTAACTCTAACCTTTAAAATCATAACGTTATGGCTATAAAAAGTTTTCAAGGAGCTCGTAAGCAGCAAAATGCTAATGAACCTACGCAATTAAAAGTAAAGGATTATATGAGTACAAAACTCATAACGTTTAGACCAGAGCAAACCGTACAAGAGGTGGTTGAAGCTTTAATTAGAAATAAGATTTCTGGTGGTCCGGTGGTTAATGATAAACAAGAATTAATTGGTATTATTTCTGAAGGAGATTGTTTAAAACAGCTTAGTGAAAGTCGGTATTATAATATGCCTTTAGCCCACGATAATGTGGAGTTACGTATGGTAAGAGATGTTGAAACTATTGACGGTAATATGGATGTGTTTGATGCAGCAAATAAGTTTTTAAAATCTAAAAGGCGTCGTTTTCCAATTGTAGAAAATGGAAAACTAATAGGGCAAATTAGCCAAAAGGATATTTTGATTGCAGCACTAGAATTGAAAGGCGAGAATTGGAATAGTACTACGAAAAGAGGGTCTTAATCATCGCGCTTTACCAATGCATAATAATCTCCTTCGAGAGGTAAATAGCCTTGGTCATACACAAAATAATAGATTGTGCCAGCTTTGGTTGTATAGGTGCTTGTAAAATAATTAAAATCGAAGCCTTTCTCTACTAATTTTGCTCTAGAGCATTTCATTTTTTTATTGGGATTGAGTGCTTCTAAAATTCTGTAGTTTTTTCTTAAGCGGTTATTAGTGTTTCTAATTAAATTTTTAGAATCTTTATTAAGACGGTTATTCTGCGTATTTCTACAGCCATCGCTACAGTATTTTTTATCTATTCTGCCAACGATGACGTCACCACACTCTGGACACTTTTTCCGCATAACTTTAAATTAAGTACTTACAATATACTAAATTATAATGTTATAAAGAACTGGTAATGATAACGGTATTGGTGTTGTTTACTTTTTCGTAAATGTCTACTTTAAAGACTTTTGTTTTAAGGTAACTTACGATACCTTTAACTTTGCCCAATTCTGATTCTTTCACAGAAGCATTAAAAAGCAACGATCCTTTTGAAGATTTTGAGTTGAGCACTTGGTCCCAAAACGTAGGACTTAAAAATTTATCTGGAACAGAAAGATCTATATAAAGATCGATTATAATTAGGTCAAATAATTTAGTGTTTGCTTCAATAAAATGAAAGGCATCTGCACAATGAATTTTAAGATGTTCGTTTTCTATAATCCCAAATTCTGATTTGGCAATGTCTATAATTACAGGATCTAATTCTACGGCTTCAATAATGTTGGTATAGTTAAAATCGGTTCTAAGGGTTTTAATAACGCTTCCGCCTCCCATGCCTAAAATTAAGATTGAATTGACTTTGGAAAGTTCAATTTTATCTAATCCATATTTTAAAATGCGTTGTAAAGAACCATAACTGTAATTGGCGTTTTCTGAATTGAGATGTTTTTTACCATTGTACCACGTTATTTCTAGCTTACCGCTGTACTTAGAATCAATGGTTTTTGTAACAGGATAAATGTAACTGAGCAATTGCTTCATAGTTACTAAAGGTAGTTTATTTCGTTGCTTTGCTATAAGCTAGGCGTCTTTATTTTTATTGTATTTGGTGTAGTTTATGTTTTTCTTTTCTAGAATGGCATAAAACTTTCGTGGAGAGATTTTTAAGTCTTTAGTAACCTCACTTACTTTCTTCTGTCCTTTTTTATAGAGTTTTAAATTCTCATTTACTTTTTTGTTGAAGTAATAATCTTTCAGTTTATCAACAACTTGTAATGCTGTTAAATTAGATTCACTAGCATAGTTTTCTATTTCTGCTTTTATGTTTGATAAATTCTTTTTCATGGGTACGATTTTAGTCACTTTGCAATCGGTTATGGAATGCTTTAATGAACACTAAATTAAAAAATATATATTAATTCTGCGGATTTACTAAGACTTAGAAAGCTTGTAATTGCCTAAGAATTTGATATAAAGATTGTTGGCTGTTATGTTTGTTAATTTAACATCCAATTTATTAAGTTTTTAGTGTCTATAATGGCCCAACTATGTGGATGTCTATCTCCATTAGAGCGATAGCCTTTGTCCGTTGTAGGTATATACGTGACATCTTTAAATTGCGATGTTTGCAATGCTTCCGAAAGCTTTTTGATATAGTAAGCGTTTAAGTCCTCGTATTTTGCCATGGTATTTTCTTTCCACCAAAGCGTATCGGGTTCTGTATACAATCTAATTTTTGTGTTTTTTAAGTTTTTAATAGTGTTGATGTTATTCGTTTTAGAAGTAAAAATAGCATACTCCTCATAACCTGAGATACTGTCTTTTGGATTGCCAAATTTTGCACCTAGAGTTTCCAGCAACCATGTACTTTCCTGTACTGCTGAATTTGAAAAATTACGTTCTATGTTTTTCTGAGCAGTGTTATATAATGCGACCAAATCAATAGGGGAATCAACTATAAAAACACCTTTTGGAATGATATTAGATTGTTGATTTGTCATAAAATCACTAATTAAAAGTGCCATATTCCCTCCACTCGAAAACCCACCGATGTAAACATTATCGGTTGGTAATATATTCACTTTAAAAATATCCTGAAGCTGTTCTGATAATTGCGATAATTCATCCTGCTCTAGCCAAATTTTTTGGCTATAATTCATATACAGAACAGAAATGTTATGGTTTTCTGCGTTTTCAAGTATTTTAAATTCGCGTTTTATGTCTTTAGCACTTTCAGGAAAACCACCAAAAAGGACTAATACTCCATTGGAGTTTTTAGAAGATTTATGTAATTCGTAGTCCTCATTTATAATGTCTTCAAATGTAATTTCTGTAACGGGTTCTTTCTTTTCATGTTCCGTATTTTTACAAGAAATAGAAATACTCGCAATGATTAATAGTGCTAAAATTTTCTTTACGTTTAACATTGTGTCGTTTATGTATGATAAATTATGCTCTTAAGCTCCAAATTTCGTGTATGGGATCGCCTTTGCTCGAAAATCCGGTGTGAATCCACTGTCCATCTCTAAGTTTAAAATTGAATTCTAAAGATATGCCCACTTTAGAATCGTCTTTTGAAAAGAACTCTATATTTTCTGTGTAGACTCCGTCTATGGTGGTGTATGTTCCGCCTCCTGTGCCCATAAATTGTTTGGTTTCGGTGTTGTAAGCAATCCATTGAAAACGCGTGCCAGACAATATTTTCATCGTTTTTCTTGGTTTGCTAGTGTCACGTGTTTCTGTTTTGCCATCTCTAACTCTACCAGACATTAGCCAAGCTCCTTGCAGTTTTCCTGGAGTGCCATTATCTATTTTATTATATTTTAACTCACTATCAGGGATTTCTAATGTATTATCGGTAACACTAATTTTAAAGCTTACTTCAGTGCCAACGACTTCAGAATTATCGGTGTTGAATTCCGTTTTTTCGGTCATCATATCTCCGTCTAATTTCCATGTTCCACCGTTGCTATGAATAAACTCTCCGGTGGTAGCATTATATATTGTTAGTACTTGATAGCCCTCAGTAAAAATAACCACGCTTTTTAATTGGTCTCCATTTTCTGAAGTGGTGTAGCTTTCCCAAGCTCCAATTATACCTTGAGCTTCAATTCCAAAGGTCATTAAAATGCAAAGGATTGATCCTATTATTTTTTTCATGATTTCGTAGTTTATGTCGTGCTAAGAACAGCTTGTCTAAGCTGCTTAAATAACGAGGTTCTTTCTTTTTAAGAGTCTCTGAACTGCTCATTAAGAAAGCTAACAGTTGTGCATTAAATTTAGTGAATAAAAACCAAATAGAAAATCAACGATATGCTAAGTAAGCGTGTTTAATGATTCTTGTTTTTTTAGACTAATCTATTACCGAAAAATCAAGGCTCTAAATTTCTGAAAAAGGCCTTGTTTTTTTTCGGGTAATACGGTGCTGTCATATTCAAATTCAGTGGTCCAATCTAGTCGCAATGCCGAAAACCCATCAAAGCATTCAACAGGTAGTAAATCAAAAGCTTTTAGTGTCATTAAAAACCGCTCCAAACCTCCAAAAGGAAAGTTTCCTGTAGAGAATTCAATAATAGAAAGATCCTTAGTCGGATTTTGAAGCTTATTTAGATCGACTTCAAATCCGTATTCTAAATAATTTAGTATGGCATTTGAGTCTGATTCACTAAGTGGCTCAACGTTATTACTATCTTGTTTATGGTAGCTTTCTAAATAAACACTAGCGTAATTTGGTATGAGTTTCTGGAACCTCATAAAGTCTAATTTATCGCGTTCGCAATAATCGAGAAGTGTCTCGATGGCATCTTCAGATTCTTGAGCCGTCATATGATCCCAATCAAATTCTGGAGGTTCGTCATCCTCAATTACAAAATTGGGCTGCCTTACCATAACCATATGATCATAGAGTTTTTGAAAATCTCGATACTTAGAAGCGTCTTGTATTTTGAATTTGATATATAGCATTTAATAACTGATAACTATGGCTTTTTGATTGTAAGATACGTTAGTTGATTTAATAGTAATAAACGTTAGACTATCATTTTTAAATTCTTTAGAAACCCTTAAACTGAATTTTCCATTTAGGTTCGAAATTGTTCCTTTGTTTTTATGTAAAACACCAATATTTACAAATTCAATTGGATTATTACTTTCAGAATCTAAAATAGTTCCTGTCATAACAATGTCTTGTAAAAATGACTGAAAATTAAGTAGTTGAATTAAAATTAGGATACAAATATTGTGTTTCATTTTGTGCTTTCAGTTTATGCCTAACGCTTTTAGATATGGATTGTAGCGTATTGAAGCATCTAATTTAGGAAATACAAATCGAATGGTTGCTGAGTGTCTCGAACTGATGCCAGCAATTTTGTAAGTAGGCAAGAACTAGCGATACATTATATATAGTGATGTGTTTTCGTTATTTAGTCGTAGTAATCCAGTTATTAATTTTATTTTCTAGAAGTGCAAGTGGAATACAACCGGTTTCGAGAACTTGTGTATGAAACTCACGGATATCAAAAGCATCACCCAATTGTTCTTCTGCTTTTGCTCTCAATTCTCTAATTTTTAGTTGTCCTATTTTATAAGATAAGGCTTGTCCTGGGTTGGCCATGTAACGCTCAATTTCGGAGGTAATACTAGCTTCAGACTCAGCTTCATTATCTAACGAATATTGTATAGCTTTTTCTCTAGACCAACCTTTAGAATGGATGCCTGTATCTACGACTAATCTTATTGCTCTGTGCATTTCCATGCCTAACATTCCAAAATATTGATAAGGATCTGTGTATAAGCCTAATTCTTTACCTAAACTTTCGGTGTAAAGCGCCCAACCTTCACCATAAGCACTATACCATAACGACTTTCTAAATTCTGGTAAGTCCTCGTTTTCTATAGTTAAAGATATTTGATAATGGTGTCCTGGTATAGCTTCATGTAAAAATAAAGCTTCATCAGAAAACACATTATAAGCAGAAGCGTCTATTATAGGCACATAAAAAACACCGGGTCTTGTACCATCTGCAGATCCAGGATTATATTCTGCGCTTGCTGAAGCTTCTCTAAATTTTTCTGTTTGTTTTACTATAAATGCTGCTTTCGGCTTATTCGCAAAAAGTTCATTTAATTGTGGTTTCATTTTGTTGTGAATGGTATTAAAATTAGCAATCACTTCTTCTGGAGTTGTATAAGGCATCAACGCTTTATTAGATCTCACAGCATTAAAAAATGCTTTAAGATCTCCTTCAAAACCAACTTGCTCCTTTACTTTTTCCATTTCGGCTAAAATTCTAGCCACTTCTTTTAAACCTAGTTCATGAATCTCATCAGCCGTCATGTTTGTTGTTGTGTAAAATTTAATGGCATGGTCATAATAGGCTTTACCATTAGGAATATCAGAAATACCACTGCTTTCTAGTCCTGCATCTAAATAATCAGATTTTAAATAGTATGCCATAGATTTAAATGACGGTATAAGCTTATCTAATATTAGTTTAGAATAAGCTTCAGTTAGTCGTTCTTTCTCTTCAGATGAAAAACTATCTGGTAAAGTCATTACTGGAGAAAAGAATAAGTGTTCCGAAAGGTCGGTAATGCCTTCAGCTGAAGTGTTGACTTTAGTGAGCGCTTCAAACTGTGGGATCACTTTTTTTATCAACGATTTTGGCAATACGTAACCTTCTGCAACACCTTCTTTCATGCGTTTTTCTGCTGTTTCCAGCCAAACGTTATAGTGTTCTAATCGTTTTAGCCAATCCTCGTGATTTTTAACGGTTTTAAAAGGTTGTGCGCTTGTGCCAGTAGCCCATTGTGTCATTACTAAATTAACAGACCACATCTGGTTAATAGGCATATATAAGTCATTTTTAAAACTAGATTGTGCCAATGCCATTTCGCAATCCCACTCCATAACTCCTTTGCTCATTTGTTCACTTTCTGTAAGATCGGCATCTTTAAATTCTTTTAATTGAGATGCATAAGACGAATAAAAATCATGCCAGTCCTTCCGGAAGTCATCAGATAAATAATTAGGAAAGGCAGCATCGAAGCGACCATCTCCAATAAACGTGGCTTCAATTGGATTCAGCTTCAATTTTCCTTCGCTGTAATTCGCTAACATTGCGGTGAAATCTGAATTTTTAGTAGTAATAATATCTTTTTTTACGTCCTCTTTACACGAGACGAATACTAATGCGACCGTTAAACAGATGGTGAGAAGTTTTTTCATTTTTGGTTGGTTTTGGTGTATAAGTTACACTTCTAAATTGGATTTTTATTGATTTGAATGAAAAGTTGATAGCTTTTAATTAAATATGATGCGTTACGTTATTAAATAGAATTTATAATTTTATGTCTTGATGGTGAGGTGTTTGGGTGTGGGTAGTTGCGTATTGAAGCACCTGATTTAGCACATGCAAACCTAATAGTCGCTGAGTGTCGTAGACTAGTAATTAAAATCTAAAATATTTTTTTAAGTAGGTTAGAACTAATTATTAATTTATACCGGGTTATAGCACGTTTCTTGTTTTCTAATGTTATTTATTGAAAACATATTTTATCCCATTTGCATAAGCCATAGGATATGCATTTTCATAATCACTTTCTGTATATTCAATTGACTCAAAGTCTAGCCAATGGTAATTGGCGTCTTTAATGAGGTTAATTAGTTTGGTACATTGTACTTGGTCATTAGTTGTTGAAAAAGACAAATGAAGTTTTTTATTTGATTCCTTTTTGGGAACTCCATCCTTTTCGATTAAGTCCATAAGAGCCGATGTATATTTTGGTGATGGGTCTGTTGCAATAAAATTATTAAACACAGAAGTGTCTTCATTTTCAATAAATAACGTCATAAGAACTATACCCGATTCACTTCCTCTACCTATTAATGTTTTAGAAGTGTTTTTAGTGAATTTAGTATCAACATAAGAAGCCATGTTTTTAAAAATCTCATAATGCTCTTTAAATGTTTCTGGTTCAGCATTAAAATTAGGAATATTTTCTAAACTAACGACCAATGCTTCAAATCCCTCAACCTGATTTACAGCATCAATTACCTTTTCAAATTCATCAGTAGCAAGTTTAAAATGCTGTTCTGCAAAATCTATTAAATAGATAACAGGCAGATTTTTATTGGAAGGGTATGAGGCTGGTAAATATATTTTTCCATTTGTTTTTTTACCATGTGATAAAAACGTGAAAGTTTCAATGCTTGAAACCGCTTCTGTTTTATGAGTTTTAGCAAAAACGTTATCGCTGCTTGAAAATGAAACCGTACCAAATGTGATTAATACCGAGATTATTCCAAACTTTATTTTTGATTTCATATCTATGTATATGATTGGTTAATAGCTTTTTAAAAGATGCAAATTATATTTTAAAAGCGTTGTTTTGTAATGTGCCGCGACGTATTTCTTTAGTTTGTAAAAGTTATTGCTTGGCTCCTTCCCAAATTCCATTCATATTTACACTTGTATTATTCCAAGTGCCACTAGCTGTTGACTCGTCCATTGTTCCTTCAAATGTTGCACCGCTACTTGCGTTTCCAACGGTTACACTCAAATTTCCATTGTCTTCTACATTTCCATTAACATCAAAAGTTTGATTAAACACATTAGAAGTTGAGATTCCCGTAATAGCACCAGTATTATCTACTGGCATAATCCAAGTGCCGTTATCTTGATTTCCTGTGTAGGTTCCATTCCAGTATCCTTGAAATTTTGATGTTTAATTTCTATTGTCTTCAGAACTAAACGATAACAACATGAGAATAATTAGAATAAAAGTAATTTTCGAAGCTATTTTCATCTTTTTAAATGTTTATATAACATTGAAGAAGAAAAAATATGTTATCATATTTTAAATAGTATTGGTGCAATCTTCTGTTTTTGTGTTGGTTATAATGACATCTAACCTGCTTGTGCACGGTTAGTTGACTTGGCTATTAACTAAGTTAGTAAAAGAAAACGAACCAACGGAAATTTTGAGGTAAAGCACAAAAGGTTCATAAATTTTACTTGTTTATTGCCACAGTACTTTGTTGTATGCAGTTTTTTTATTCAATTATTAAATTTGGTAGTAAAAAATATAGTCCAATTATAAATCCAATTAAAATTGATAAATTCAATATTGCTTTTTTTATTCCGTATTTATTGAATTTTATTAATCCTTGAAATATTATTTTAATAGAAAATAACCAACTTAAAAACAAAATAAAATATCTTAGGTAAATGTTGTTGTAATTCCCGATTTCATATTCAGTTTTTTTCAATATTCCAATAATAATTAACCCAATAATTATTGGAAAATATGAATAAGCAAAAAGAGAAAAAATTTCAACAAAATTGCTTTTTCCATTAATCCATTTTCCTACCTTATAAAGAATATAAGAAAAGATAAGTCCAATTATGATAGAGAATAAAATGGACATTCCAAACTCAAGTAAATTTAGAAAAAAACCTTTCTCATTTGTCTGTTCGTCAAAATCAAATATAAATTTAACTATTCCGTAAACACTAAAAATTAAAAGACTTTTCCTATATAAATCATCTTCAAATTCTTCATCTAAAACATTTAGACCTTTTTTGGTCGAAATTAATGTTAATAATAATGATTTCATATCGGTTCGTTAAATGTCTTGTCCTGAAATACGGCTACAGGTTAAAATTAAATTAAGCTGATAATTTATATACCATATTTGGTGTTTTATAGTCTAAAGATAAATGTAATCTTATTTCGTTGTATAAATTAATTGCATTTTTTGCAGCTCTTTTAGCGTGTGCTACGTTATCAAAGGTCTGGTCGAGATAAAACTCGTCTTTTAAGATACCGTTTACACGCTCAGCCATGGCATTTTCGTAACAATGATTTTCTTCAGTCATACTAATATCTATCTTTTTTCTCTTTAGTATTTGCGTGTATTGATTGCTACAATACTGTATACCTCTGTCTGAATGATGAATAAGTTGTTTAATGTTTTTGGCTTGATATATGGCCTTATTTAGGGCTCTTACACACCCTTTTAGTTCCAAACTATCACTAAGATCATAACCAACAATTTTCCTAGAATACATATCTGTTATTAAGGCTAGATAACAAAACCCTTTTACGGTTCTGATGTATGTAATATCAGATACCCAAACTTGATTAGGTCGGGTTATTTCAAGGTCTTTTATAATGTTGTTATACTTATAAAAGCGATGATACGAGTTAGTAGTTCTGGCACTGGTTTTCTTTCTAAGTGTTAGCATATTATGTTTTCTAAGGACATTAAATAGCGTATCTCTACCAACTTTAATGTTGGCTTTTGTAAAACCATCATCTAATGATTTTATGAGTTTACGTACGCCTTCTCTAGGAAGGGATTTACGTTTTTTACTGACTATGTTTATAATCTGTTGTTCTAGATTTAAACGCTTATCAGCTCTAGATTTGTATTTATAATACGCATCACGTTTAAGTCCAAAACAACTTGCTATAGTAGATAAAGAAGCAAATCCCTTAGCTCTATTTCTAGTTTTAATAAAAGCTAGATATTGAGTTTTTTTTTAAGTTGCTGAATATTTTTATATCCTAATTTTTCTGCAGCTACTTCAAGATAAGATTCCTCTACCATTGCATCCAGATCCTTTTTAAGCAGTAGCTTTTTAAGTTTTTCATTCTCTTTTTGCAATGCTTTGATTCTAGATATTTCGTCTTTCGTTTCCACTTTTACTCTGGTGTTCATTAAGTCTTTACGATTATACTTTTTAATCCACTCATTGACTGTAGTAGGTGCAATAGAGTAGAGTTTACAAAGTTCGCTCTTTGTGTGTTTTCCGGTTGTAAGTTCCGCTAAAATTTTCAGTTTAAATGGTTCTGAATACCGTCTGATTACTTTGTCATTTTTGTACATAATTGTGTTAATTTATGTAGCCTTTATTCAGGACGGGTCAAAATTACATTCAACGGTTTTGTGTATGGTTAGTTGCGTGGTTAAGCAACTAATTTAGCAAATAAATCACAGATAGAATATTCCGCAGGAATGTTCGTAAGTAGTCTTAAAACCAGCAATTAATTATACATGGTGTTGTAAGTAGTTATTTTTCCTCAACGTAATATTCCAATTGTTCTCCGCCAAAACATTCATTAATTCCAGTTGAGTAGCCTTGTTTAAAAAGTAAATGCGCAATCATTACCTGTTCTTTTTCATTATCCGCAAAATAACTCCATTCGTTTTTGTTCGAAATGTTATTAGCAATAGAGTCAAAATTTATTCGGTCAGAATATTTTATAAGTTCTGATTGAGAGTATTCAATTCTGTTCAAAAATTTATGCTTGTCATAGTTTTCCACTTTAAAAGTTCGTTTTTTATTCCGCTTTACTTTTCGGACAGCTTTAAATTCATTCTCTATGTCAAAATTCCATTCGTCCATCATAGTCGATACTAATTCAAATCCTGTGAGGCAGATTTCAGTAGATTTTCCATTTGATTTATCTTGGATGTTAACTACTAAATAATTTTGATAAGTACTGCCATAATTGTCCAGAGCTTTACAATAATTCTCATACAACTGATTGTCATTTCCAAAGTCGGAGTATGATACTAATGAGAATATGATAATCAGCAGTTTCTTCATAATTACTTACAAAACATAAATATACGCAATATATTAATTCTTTCAATATCAAAACAAAACCCACTATAATGGCATCTATATACGACTTACCACAAATTAAAAATTAAAAAAATGGAAATTAAAAATAAAGAATTCTGGACACCAAAAGAAGTTTTAACAACCTTGTTGGACGTGGTAGAAAAAGAAAAATTTAACGATAGTAATGCATCAAATCATCTATTGATTCTATCAGTAGCCTTGTCCAAATCACACCTTGATCGTTTTGGACACGAAAGTAAATTTTATCAAGATTTACATCACTTATGTCAAACCCATATTTCCGATCAGAAAGAAGCTCTTGAAAAAGCAAAAGACCGTTAAATTCAATAATCCTAAAGTCAACTTTTGTAAAGTTTCCATCCTTTATTTTTATCATTACCAAGTCTTTATCCAATGACAATGGAGGAAGTATGTGTTGAACTCCATTTTCTACGTTCCATCTTGAATAGTTGTATTCTAAATCGGTTTCCTTAAAGTGATTCATATTTTAGCGTGGGATAAATTTATCTTACTAATCTACAAATTACTTTCTTAACGCATAAAAGACAATCCTAAAATAGTGGTAACAAATAAGAATATTACCAAAGCAATATCACCTTTATCCCAATTGTCTTTACCTATATTAGAATACTTATCCAGGTCTTTACCGCTTTTGAAAGACGTAACGTCTGTAATTGTGTTGTGTTCTGCGCTGTAGTGAACCTCTACAAAGAATTTATCAATAGCGTAGCAGTTAATTTTAACGTCTTTAGTTATGTAGTTATCTAAAAACATACCAACCCCCAGACAGTAGCCTGTTTCTCTTCTAATGATAGTTTATTGAAGTCGTATAATGTCATTCTCTGTATAAAAGATTGATTTCAAAATATTAACTGGTGTTATTAACAATATTTAAAAAGTTATTAACAATTAGCACTAAGAGATAAACTAAGAGAAAATACCTCTTTTTTTTACAGACCTCTTACGTACTCTATAACACGGCTCTTTTAGTGCGTAGCATTATGCTATTAAATTACAGTAATATATTTATATAGCCTACGTATTTCGGTTGTTAGCACTCTTTATATAAAATTAATTAAGAAAAATATTTATATCTTTGGTAAATCAAAAAAACCTCCTAGCGACAAAACTGAAGGTTTTTTGAAATTTATCATTTATAATAAAAAAGTAAGGGGGCTGTCTGGCGATGTTACGGAGTTCCTATTCTTAAACAGAGGGTTCGATACCCTCCAGCTCCACTTTTTTATTATATCAAATATACAAAAATATATAGTTATGACAAACAACAAGTATCAAATTGCAATCGAAGCCCTTAAAGAAAGAGAGCAAGAGCTTAATAAAGAGCTTGAAAGTTTAAGAATTAGTATTAACTCGCTATTAAACTCTTCTTCATATTCTGGAACATTATTTGACAATATTTCTATGGTTAATGAATCTAATAATGAATCTAATAATGAGTTTAGTAAATCTTCGAAGGTTATTTCAAATAAAAAATCCTCAAACAGTAAGAAATCTTTTAAGCCTGAATTTAATATTAATTCAACTGTGTTGGATATCATAAACAGAAATGAAAGATTCATGCATTTTAGAGAAATCGCAAGTGTTATGATTAAGGAAAAAGGTATAGAAGATATAGACTCTTCAAATTTAGCTAGAGAACTATCTATTAAAACATTGAGTGTTAAGAAAAAAGGTCTTCTTGTTAAATATAAATTTGGCAATGAAGCTAGAAATACTTTTTGGGGCAAAAAAGATTGGTTAGATAGAAATGGTGGTATTATTAAGGGTTTTGAATATAATACTAACTACATAAGTGGCAATTATAATCCCGATAATTGTTCGGAAAAAGAACTATATGGATAAAAAAAAAGCACCTCAAAAGGTGCTTATACTAAAAGGCTTCCTCATTTGGAAGTATCAGACTATCCGTTAAAAGTGTGCCGTCTTCCATCTGGATAGGGCTTCTAACTTAAAGTCGGAATTGGGAGTTAGTTTTCACGGACGCTCCCTTTTTTCATTTTACAAATCTACAAAAGTTTTTGCAAATGGTATTTTACACCATCTTTGTTTACAATTTCTATATAATCTAAATTCTTAAATTTTCTATAGTAATAGTCGTAATTCCTCGAGTTACTATCAAAATCATTTAATTTTTCTACAAACGATTTTAAATTAGTATCAAAGAACTCAACTTTATTATTGAGTATCAACGCATATAAACTTTTCAAGTCTCTAATCACAGTACAAATATATAATAAATCACAATATAGTACGTAAATAATTGCATAAATATTTGTAATTGCAAAATAATACGTATATATTTGTATATCTAATAACCGTTACTATGAATTTTAAATCACTTCCACAGCTTTTAGATCACTTCAAAGAAGAAAGTACCTGTAAAGAGTATTACGAGACTATTCGTTGGAACGGCGATGTTGCGTGTCCTCATTGTGGGTGTGTTAAAGCGTACAGAACGAAAAGAGGTTTTAGATGTAGTGATAAGGATTGTAAAAAGGATTTCACGGTAACAACTGGAACTATATTCCATAATTCAAATATTCCTTTAAGAATTTGGTTTGCAGCGATTTTCTTAGCTACAACGCACAAGAAAGGTATTAGTTCGGTTCAATTGGCTTTAGACTTGGGAATTACTCAAAAATCAGCTTGGCACGTTTTACACCGCATTAGAGAAATGCTGAAAGAAAAGTCTCCGCAAATGTTGGGAGAGAGTAAAACGATAGAAACCGATGCTACATATATCGGCGGAAAAGAACGCAACAAGCATTACAATAAAAGACGTTCACAGGAAGATAAGAACCTTACAAATGAGGGTAAAGCGTATAAGCCTAAAAAAGTTATTATAGGTATTATCGAGCGTAACGGTAAAGTTGCTTTGAGACACGTAAGCGGAGAGACTACGCAGAATATGGTAGATTTTGTGACGACACACGTTCCACAGGATGCGACTATCTATTCTGATGAAGCCCCTGCATATAATCAACTAAAGCGATTCTATACACATGACAATGTTAAACATGCTCTTAATATTTATGTTGAAGGTAATGTTCATACTAATACGATTGAGGGGTTTTGGTCAGTTTTAAAGCGTGGTTTATATGGTGTTTACCACCAAGTAAGCGAAAAGCATTTAGAACGTTATTTGGATGAATATAGCGCACGTTTTAATACTAGAGCGTTGACAAGTCAAGAGAAGTTTGAGAAGTTTTTAGTTGATAGTGAGAGTGTGTTGAGCTATAAAAGATTAACCTATAGCAACATATGTAAATCAATATAAATGCAATATTTACGTAAGCTTTAACATTGTATTTCGACGAATAAGCAACTATTTTTAGCGTAATTTATATAAAATAATGTATAATTGCATATGACTTTGGTACAAGTTTTGTACTTTTGCACCATAAAAGAACCTTATTTACATTATTAATAACGTTTATTTTATAACACTCAACAAAATGACCACGAAATTAATTACAGATTATCTTGACAGCAATAATATTGCCTATAAGGTAGACGAAAACCCATCACCTGCAAAGGTTAATAGGATTCAAAAAGCTCTCTCTAGAAAGAGAGACTTAATGAATCTAGCTGTTAGCGCATATAAACAGGTAAGAGGGGCTTAATGATTGTAGTTACAAGGGAAAATATTTATGGACTAGATGTTTTTAGGTTCATGAGTTCCACTCACACACCATACCAATTAGTTTTTGATGATTCAGTAAGCATGAAGCACACTGAGGTTTCATTGGTGAATTTATTAGGTAAAAGTGACTCTATTTATTGTAAATCATTAAGAAGTGCCGTAAGCAGTATTATCATCAATTATATCATTGAAAAAAAAGGTACATTATTTTTTGATTTTAAATTAAATGGTAAAGCAGGAATGTCTTTATTTAAAAAATTTGTGCGTTGGTCAAATTTAGAACCACGAGTTTCTGTGGACGTTGAAATAACCCCTTATGAAGGATCTCATTATATAGAGTTTAGACTTAAACTTAACAAGGCTTATATAAAATCAATAAAAGTCATTTAGAGATGAGTAAACAAGAAACAAATCCAGTCAAAAAGGAAAGCTTAAAAATAAAAGGCACATTAGACGACGTTCTAAAAGTGTCTGTTCCTAAACCTAAACAGGATAAGGATAAAAAGTAGCATCGATTTTGGTCGTAAGTCAAGATTAAGCCAAACGGTAAATATTGACAAGTGCTAACACGATCATTGAAATGTAAGATTTTAATTTGATTTTTGAATCGGCAGGATGCCTAAGTAGCTATACTGACTCGCTAGTATTGCATTACTTAAATTAATTAACTTACATACTTCACATTAAAAAAAGCGATTTTCTTCGCTATTATAATTTCTTAGTAATCTTGTGGTAAATTGTATATAGGTGCCACTATAATCAGTCATTATCCATTTACAAGCGATAACAAATAATTACAAACGTATGTAAGTAGGTAACTACCGAATAATATTTGGAAGCTATCACATCTTTGCAATGTCGAAACATTAGAACTCGATAGTATTAACTGTTTAACCATTAAATTTAGAAATTATGAACACACTTAAAAACAAAGTACAGTTGATTGGTAACTTAGGACAAGACCCAGAAATCACCAATTTTGAATCCGGAAAAATCTTAGCAAAATTCTCTATCGCCACTAATGATAGTTATAAAAATGCACAAGGCGAAAAGATCACAGACACACAGTGGCACAATGTAGTTGCTTGGGGAAAAACAGCACAGATTATTGAGAAATATATTACCAAAGGCAAAGAAGTGGCCATAGAAGGGAAGTTAACATCGCGATCTTGGGAAGATAAAGATGGTATAAAGCGCTACACTACAGAAGTGGTTTGTAATGAGCTTTTAATGTTAGGAAAATAATTAGATTTATTTATAGATAAAACGAAAAAGAGCAACCCAATAGGTTGCTTTTTTTTTAATTTAAAATAGACCACTTAAGTGAAATCTATTCTACTGTAAGTGTGTATTGAGGTGTGTGATTTAAAGGACAGAAATACACGTATTCTCCCTTAGCCAATGTGGTTACATTACTAGATTCTTTAGTGTTGTTTTCTACAGCTTTAGTAACATAAGCCGTTTTAATATGATTTTCTGGTTTAGAAGCATCTTTTCCTTTAGGAACCAATACAAAACCAACTTGTAGACCAACATTATTATTGGCAATTTCAAAAATATAATCGCCTTCTGTTAAGGTTAATTCCGTTTGTGTAAATACCCCTTTTGTTTGTTCTAAAGACACTGTTGTTGCTTTAGTGGTCATTGCGTCTTGTGCATTTCCTGTTAAAGTAAAGGTTAATGCGATCGCGATAATGGCTACAATTGTTTTCATCTTTTTTAAATTTTATGGATTATGATTATTAATTAAATAGTTTCTAATTCTAAAGGTTGCGCAACAGGAAAATCTACTGGTACTTGCGTTGTGCTGTGAACATAGTTAGAGATGGTTTTATCGCCAACTAAAGAAATGGTATCTATTAAATTTCCTTTTGTATAACCAGCATTAAAGTAGTTTTCTAAGACGTCTTGGTCTGTTTTACCTCTGTTCTCTGTGATGTTTTTAGCCAATTTTGCCAACGCATCAAACTTGTCATTTACAGTAGAATAACCAGCTCTTAATTCTAAGATTTGTGCATCTGTAAAGCCGTTCATTTTTCCAATGGCTGTATGTGCTGAAAGACAATAAATACAATCGTTTACTTGACTAACAGCAAGATTCACAACTTCTTTTTCTTTAGCGGATAATGAGGTTTTTGCATTGGCAAATGCTAAGTAGTTTTCTAAAGCAGTGTCACTATTGGCATAGGTTGCATATAAGTTAGGTACAAAACCTAATGCCTTATTTAGGTTATCGAATATGGCTTGGTTATTAGCGCTAACGTCTTCTCTTTTTAAAATATTAAATGTGCTCATGTTTTTTGTTTTTTTATTCTGATTAGATACAGAATTATTATTAGTAATTGTTACGATTTTTTTGTTGGTACAAAGTTGGGATATATCTCAGTGCTAAAGAATGCTTGTTATTCCCTTTGTCATGTCATTATTTCCCTTGTTGTTAATTTAGATTATAAATGGCTTTTCGGCATCACAATAGTAATCGTGAATATGTTTATGCTCACAATGCGTTTCTGCGTTAATGGTTTTTACTATTTTTTTTGGACTGTTTGTAAGTATCTCTATGAGATTGAATATGGATTTGATTTTTAGTGTCATCTTGTTATTGTTTTAATATTACAATGCAAAGATGCGTGGTAAGTGGGTGCTTTAAAATGAAGAATTTGCCCTATGGCATGTCAATTTTTCCTAACTAGAGGTATTTAAACGTTTTTTATAGTCTGTAGGTGACATTGAAGTACTTTTTTTGAACAAACGACTTAAGTGAGACGCGTCTTCAAAACCAATATCGTAAGCAATTTCTTTTGCTGTTTTATCGGTATAGACTAATTGACGTTGTGTTTCTAAAACAATACGATTATGTATGATTTGTAATGGACTTCTGTTGAGTTTTGCAAAATTATTAGATAAGGTTTTGGGTGATCTAAATAGTTTTTCGGCATAAAACGCGACACTGTGTTCTGTTTTAAAATGTTGTTCTACCAAGAAATTAAACTCACGTAATAAATCTACTTTAGAACTCTTAGGAGATTCTGTAATACCTTCTTTAGCCTTTAACAAGCGTGTGCTCTTTATAATAAACCGAGCCATTAACATTCTGAGCATTTCGGCTTGTATGTTGTCTTCAGTTTCTAATTCGTCTATAAAGACCTCATGAAGCGTGTTGTACTTCTGTTGCTCTGTATGATCTAAATGAATAATTGGAATATTAGTATTGCCAAAAAAGAGAATACCAACACAACTTACTTCTTGGTCGTGATCTTTAATACAATAAAATTCACTGTTAAATTGATAAATGATGACGTCCTTTCCTCCGTTGTATTGAAGATATTGAATAGGGGTTAATGCTAATATGCTATGAGGTGGTACCGTAAACGGAACGCTGTCAATAGTTAAATCGATAGCTTCAGTTTTTGCCCAAATAAAGGTGTATAACTCACATTGTTTCGCCTTTTTAAAGGAAAGCAAATCAGTTTCATTTCCAATATTAAAAATAGCGTTTGTAGAAAATTCTTTAAAAGTGTGAGTCATAGCTACTAAGTCTAATAAGTAGCCGAAAAATTACAAACCGAAAAAATTATATATGAAGCGTTCTGGATAAAGTATAAAAAAGGCACCAGAGTTTTAGACTAACACTTAAAGGTTCTGATGCCTAATTTTAATAAACGTATGATTTTATAAATAGCAGAAGTTTAAAAAATACATACAAGTAAATCATATAAATTATAAGTCACTGTTTTTAACAGTTAACAGCCAACAACTACTGCGCACTCCAACCTCCATCTAAAACAAAAGAGGTACCTGTGATAGTCGTTGAGCTGTCTTTAGCTAATAGAATGGCCATGTCTGCAATGGCTTCGACTGGGACAAATTGTTTAACGGCTTGTTTTTTTAGCATTACTTTTTCTACAACCTCGTCTTCCGTCATATTATGTGCCTTGGCTTGGTCTTTTATCTGACCAATAACTAAAGGTGTTTTTACATAACCAGGGCAAATAGCATTACAAGTAATATTAAAAGGAGCTCCTTCTAAAGCCATCACTTTGGTCATGCCAATAACGCCGTGTTTGGCGGTGACGTAGGCCGATTTAAATTCGGATGCTCTTAAGCCATGTACGGAAGACACATTAATGATTCTTCCAAAGTTTTGATTTTTCATGTGTTTCCAAGCAGCTTTTGAAGCGTAGAAAACAGCATTCATGTTTATGGCTATGATATTTTCGTATTTACTATTCGGAAAATCTTCAATAGGTGACACAAACTGAATACCTGCATTATTAACGAGTATATGTAAACTTCCAAAGGTGTTTATCGTTTCATTTACCAAATGTTCTATGGCGTCAGATTGCAATAAATTGGCATTAGAAAATCCGACGTTTATATTATGCTCTTGTGCTATATCATTAGCAATATCTTGTCCGTTGGCTTCCAAACCATGAAACATAATATTATAACCTTCTTTAGCAAATTTTTTGGCAATGCCTAAACCAATACCACTTGTGCTTCCTGTTATAAGTACGGTCTTATTCATGTGTTTATATCTATTGTTTTTTAATTGTCACATGGTACATCCATATAATGATTTCCTTTTGGTCTTAAAATCTAGTTATGGATGTTTTATGCTTCTAAAAATTTTTGAAGTTCTAAATTAAAAGCATCGGGCTGATCTAAAACCACTCCATGTCTAGAATTTTTAATTACAACTAAGCTTGCGTTTTGCATGCGATTGACGTAATCCTGTTTAAATGAAACTGGAGTGTAATCCATATCTGAAGCGATCACTAAAGTTGGGGTTTTAATGTCTTTTAGTTGGTCTCCCAAACCCCAATCCATTAAGGTGACAAACGATTTGTAATAGGCATTATAATCGTTGTTTTTGCAACGGGTTTCAAATGCGTTTCTTAAATCTATTTGATGATCTTCCGGAAACATATTAAAAGAAATCTCTTTCGATAAAATTTCTAAACCTTGAGTTTCTAAAAAATGGGTTCGGTTCTGTAAAAGGTCTTTTCCTATTTGGCCCATGGCATTAAAATCTGGTCCGCTATTTACAATCACTAAATTCTCTAAATATTCTGGGTGTTTTGCAGCCATTTCAAAAGCAATCGCACCACCCATTGAAAACCCAACTAGTGTGGCTTTTTTTATATTCAGTTGGTCTAAAAGTTGCTTAACATCTTCGGTCATTAATTTGACTCCGTACGCGTCTTTTGGTTTTGTAGATTCGCCATGACCTCTTAAATCTACAGTAATAACACGATGGGTTTTAGAAAAGAAAGGGACTTGTGCGTCCCAATCTTTTTTAGTGGATCCTAGGCCATGAAGCATTAAAAGGACTTGCCCTTTGCCGTGATCTTCATAATCTAGTTCTATGTCGTTAACTTGTCTTTTTAACATGTTTTAGAAACTTAGTTTACGGTTGCAGTCTTTTGTTTAAGACTGAATTGGTACTTTAATTCAAAAGAAACTAATGTTTCAATAATTGGAGAAGCAACAAACTCTCTGTTTTTAGCATTTAATAAGTTGGTGATGCTTAGTCCCATTGATAATTGGTCCGTTACATTATAGCCAGCATTTGCATCGATAGTAAAACCTCCTAGTTGTCCGTAATTCCAAGTTCTTCCTACACGTGCATTTTCTACAATTTCGTTAACACCATCTCCGTCTTGATCTTGTGTTTCTGCGGCAACATTTATACCGGAGAAGAAATCATATTTTTGAACGTATCTTCCATAGATAGCACTATAAAATTTTCCTTTGTTGTAGTGAAATCCTAAGCTAAACTTGTGGTTTGGTGTGTTTATTGGTAACTCACTTTCTAAAACTTGTCCGTCTAAATTTCCATCATTAGCAAGGTCATCTTTATCTAACTCACGACCAAAATAGGAATAGTTGAATGTGGTTCTAAAGCTATTACTGAAATAATAATTCAACCCTACATCAACTCCATAAGTATCTACACTTCCAAAGTTTAAATACGTTAATACAAACGATCCGTCAGAACCTTCTACAAGTTCGCCAATTGGTGTATCTCCAACATGTGTTACATTATTTCCATTTGCAGCATCTGCTACATTTACTAATGGACTTATAAAATTATCAGATTGGTTATAGTAAGCATTGGCATCGATAAATAATTTTTCAGATAACTGACCTTTATAGCCTATTTCGTAAGAATTAATGGTTTCTACATCTAATCTTCCAATTTTAGTACCATCAGTTAAAGTAAATCCTTCTCCGTTTCCTATTACCAAACCACCAAATAAGTTTCCTTTAAGGTTTAAGATAGAAGGTACAGCAATACCTTTTCCGTAAGTTGCTCTAAACGTTCCGTTGTTCAGTTTTTTCGTAATAGCTACTTTTGGGATAAAGTTAGAACCATATAATTCGTGATTATCAATTCGTCCTCCAAGCAAAAATCCCCATCCAGAATCGTCTAATTTGTACTCTAATTGTGTGTATATACCTGTTTGGTCTAAATCAATTCCGCCTTCATCAAAAAGATAAGTACCTTTAGAATCTGCCATGTCTAATTGGTATTGTGCGCCTAAGGTTACATAGAGATCATTCCAGTTATTATTGTACTGAGCTTCGGCATTAAAACGTTGTGAATCATCTTTGAAGAGTGCGCCTCTTTGAAGTGGGACACCAAAACCAGGACTTATTGGAAACCACTGTTCTGTAAATGAACGCTCTAACGCTTCAGCTTCTGAAAAGCCATTTTCTATAAACGATACATAGTTTTGTGTTCTTTGGTTCATTGCATACGTATCGTCGGTTTTACTCCACGTGTAATAGGTATTAGCAAAAAAGTGCTTTGATACAAATTTTAACTGTGCCACATCAATGGTCCAATCTTTTATCTGATTACGTCCGGCACTTGTAATACCAATGTTGTTACTCTTACTATGACCATAATATCCGATAAGCTCTGAGGCTTTTGTTGGTTTATAATATAAAGAAGCACCATATTTTGAAGATTCAAAAT
Organism: Winogradskyella thalassocola; assembly: GCF_900099995.1. Lineage (GTDB taxonomy): Bacteria > Bacteroidota > Bacteroidia > Flavobacteriales > Flavobacteriaceae > Winogradskyella > Winogradskyella thalassocola. The sequence goes on along the minus strand of NZ_FNCZ01000001.1, from coordinate 357,061 downwards.
CACGATCTAAATCCAATTCTTTATACGCTTTTGTGCCTACGTAAACACTATCTGCATAATTGAATTCTTTTCCTTGTGAATGTTCAAAATGAAATTTATAAGCAAACTTATCGTTAATCACTTCCGCATGTCTTAAGCGCGTCGTAAAAACACTTTGGTTACCAAAACCTAAAGCAACCGTAGTTCCTTCAGATTGTCTTGGGTTTTTAGTAATTGTACTTACTAAACCGTTGTGTGCATTTGGTCCGTAAAGTGTTCCGTTAGGGCCTAATAATATTTCAACACGTGCAATGTCATCTTTGGTCACTGTAGAGAATGAGCCCATTGGCAAACCTGTTGCAATTAATGTAGATAATCTATCGTCTGTAACTTGTAAGTTTTTAGAATTAAAAGCAGAGTTAAACCCTCTAATGTTAATTCCTGTACCTAAGACACCACTTCTTACAAAATCAACTCCTTTTTGTCTAGAGGCTAATTCACCAATATTAAAACTCGGAAATTCTTCGATATCTCTAGCTGTAATAACGTTGACGGTTGCAGGTACATCTGTGATTTTTTGAGGTTGTTTGTTGGCTGTTAATACCACTTCATCTAAAAGACTGTTAGATTCATTTAAAGTAAGATTTAATGTGGTTGTATTACCACCTGTTACCGACACACTTGTGGTTGAGGTTCCGTATCCAACATAAGACACAGAAATATTGTATGTGCCTTCTGCAATGTTATCTAGCATAAATTTTCCATCGTAATCGGTAACGGTTCCTTTATCTAATGCCTTAATATATACGGTTGCACCAGATAGTGGCATACCGCTTTCTTCTGTAATTATTCCTTTAATGCTACCCGTTTCTTGAGCAGTAACGATAAAAGAACTAATGAGGGTTAGTAAAAAAAATAATTTTTTCATAATTCGTGACTATTGATTAAGTTAGTTTGAATGGCAATCTATTATGAAAAACAAATTAAACATTGATAAATTGACAAGCTTATGAGTGTGACTTTTTTAAAATAAGAGCTATTAAATTAGGAATCTCACAATGTAAGTACTGTTTTACTGTAAAGAACTAGATGTGCGACTTTAATTTTAAAAATGCTTCAGGGAGGTTGTTTGAGAGTCGATCAATAACCTTAATCATCAGTTGTTTTTGATTTTTTGTAGGTTGAATGTCTTTAAGTGGTGCTTTTATTTCCTCTAATAATCGCAAAGAATTAATTTGACCTTCCATATATCTTGATAGTGAAATACTCCATGAAATATTAGGTACATAATTATTCTGCTTTTGCCGTTCACTTTCCTTTTCTGTAAGGTTGAATTTTGAAGCTAATTTTAAAACATCATCATATTTTTCTAAGATAATTAAGACATTAATATAAGAGGTAAAAAAATGATGCCAACGATGGTTTAGCACTTCATTTTTATACTGTCGCAAAAATGTTTTGGCGGTAGCTTCTGCCAATTTGTTTTTCTGAAGTTCAGACAATACTCGGATTTGATAAGAACAATACCCAATCTTTTGGTGATAATTGTGCGTTTCCTTATATAAATCGTGATGCTTTTCTAAAAGTGAAACTGCTTTTTCGGGTTTGTGATTTCGTAATAAAATGGCGACCAAATTATTTAGATACATTAAAACATCATTGTTGTTTTGTCGTATGGATAAATATCCATAAAACTCGGCTTCCTTAAATTCATCTTGTTTAGAATGTAGTAAAACACGACTAGCATAATAATTAGATAATAATCGTCTAGAGTACATCTCTCCTTGACTGAAGTAATAATCAATTTGGTCGAAAATGACCTTTAATTTATCGTTTTCATTATAATTAGTGTACATAAAAGCCAATAAGACAAAAGCTTGATATCGGTTTTTACCGTCACTGTTTTCATATTTAAATACCTGAAGCAACCACGTTTCTAAGTGTTTTGTTTCGTTATTATTACGGGTATATTGATTGGTAATTTCTGTTGTAGCGTCGTAAAGTTTGTCTTTGGTAGCTTTGGCTTCGATATAACTGTCTAAATAAGCATCTAAAAAATCAGCTACAATTTTATGGTCTTTGTAGCGCATTCTGACCAAGAGATACGATTTGTACTCTTTGGCGAGATCATATAAATTCTGAAAATTAAACTCTATGTTTTTATAGGTGGAAATGTAATGTAGAAACTCTTTTTCTTCGTGAGAGGCTATCGCATCGGTTAGAATCTTTTTTTTGAGAGACATGATCCAGGCAATGGTGGCATCAACATCTATGCTTGCTAATTTGTTTTCAATCCAATTTTTAATATAGGAATATTTTCGCTTATCGATGTCACCATCAAAATCTATAGGCTTATTTTGAGACAGCGCATTTGTAACCACAAGCGTAATTATGCTTAGCTTTTCTGGGTCTGTAAATTGATATCGTGATTCTAGATATTTAGCTTCATTGGGTAGAATGGTTTTGCTAAATTCTGTAAATTTTTTAAGCTTTGTTTTCATTCTGCATCTACAAATTGCTGAATGAGTGTGTTCACTTCGGTTGGCTTTTCATATTGAACAAAATGACCAGCATCTTTTATAAACGTAACGGTAACGCTTTCTATGTGCTTCTTTGCAATATCTCCAACAGTTTCAACGGTTAGACTTGGGTTAAAATAGCGATTGGGAATGAGCATATCCTTATCGCCAAAAATAACTAAGGTCGGCTGAGAAATAGCTTTTAGGTCGTTAAAAACGGTATCATCTAACATACCCGAAATACTATTGACGATGGCTTTGCAATGAGCTTCAAAATCTGATGATGCTTTAATTTTTTTTCGATCATTTACCATTTTAGAAACGTCGTCTGGCTGCGCATAAAAGTTTAAAGCATAATTTTTTTCGATTTGCTCATCACTCGTGTTTTTTACTGATTCTGGAGTGAAAAAAGCTTTCATAAAAGCAGCATTTTCTTCTGAAAATTGTTCGAGACCAGCTGGTGCAACTAAAATTAATTTTTCTATAGTGTCAGGATAGGTGGTTGCTAATTTAATGCTTGCTTGTCCTCCCATGGAATGTCCAATGAGGATGGTGTTTTTTAAGTCTAGTTTTTTGATGAATTTGTGTAAAATTTCAGCAAAATAACTTGGGGTATAGGTAGCTTCGGGTTTAGATGATTTTCCATAACCTGGTAAATCTAATGCGATACAGGTGTAGTTTTCTCTTAGGGTGCTAATGTTTTTTGACCAAGCATCAGAATTGCTACTTAGTCCATGTACAAAAAGTAAGGTTTGTTTTCCGACACCTTCTTTAATGTAACTGATCTCTAAACTATCTATAGTCGTAGATTGGGTTTTAAAATTATATTCAGAAAGCATGTCTTTCATGAGTGGTTTAGAGTTTTGGGAAAATACATTGGTGTTTATCAGTATAAATATAAGTAGTATGCTAAGTCGTTTCATTGTTTTGATCATTGTTCTGATTTAATCGCGTTAAAATATTTATAGAGTTTTTTTCGAGATACTTTTCCTAAACTTGTTAATGGAATGTCGTCTAAAATAAATATATACTTTGGGTGCTTAAAAGCCACTAAATTCGTTGTGAGGTTTTTACGTATGTCTAAAACGGAAAGGGTTTTGCTTTCTGAAGTTACAAAGGCTATGCCACATTCTCCCCATTTTTCATCCTTCACGCTTAAAACGACAGCTTTTTTTATGTCATTAATAAGCTCTAATTGTACTTCAATTTCTTGAGGATAAATATTCTCTCCTCCTGAAATATACATGTCGTTTTTGCGGCCTTTCATATATAAAAAACCTTCAGCATCACTATAGGCAAAATCACCAGTAAACAACCATCCCTTTTTAATTTTGTTGCTTGTTTTAACCGAATTGTTCCAATAACCCGGTGTTACAATATCTCCTTTTATGCAAAGTTCTCCAACCTCATTTACTTTAACAGTGTCACCATTTTGATTCAAGATTTTTATATCTAAATAAAAATTAGGTTTCCCTATAGAGTTTGGTTTTAGCTCTGCCATTTTATGATGGAGCGAGGTAATACTTGGTCCTGCTTCCGTTAAGCCATAACCTGGTCTTATATAAATGTTCTTTTCATTTTTCCAAAAGCTAACGAGTTCTGATGGTACTTTTTCACCTCCAGAAATGATGTAGCGTAATTTCTTAAGATTCACATCTTTAAAAACAGGTGTTTTTTGCATCATTAACAGCATTGTTGGCAGCGCCATAAATAATGTGGTTTTATTGAGTTCTAAAAGGCATAGTATTTTTTCGGCATCAAATTTTTCGAGCATACCAATATGAGCGCCTTTATGTAATAATGGTGTTATAAACACATTCCATCCAGAGGTATGGTAAGGTGGTAAGGTGTTTATTGTGGAATCTCTAAAGGTGATTCCCAATTGCATAGAGGTGTTAAGGCTATTCCAAAACAGCATTTTGTTAGTGTAAATTACTCCTTTTGGAGAGCCTGTTGTACCTGAAGTATAGAAAATGAATAAAGGATTATCTTCTTTAATTTTAAAGCTTCGACTGGTTGGACATTCTGAATTTTCAAAATAATCTTCTAGTGCTTCAAATGAAACTGTTTTTAAATTTTGAATTGGTAAGTGTTCAGCGTGGTCCTTATGATTAGAATTATAAATACATAAACTTGGTGTACAGTCTGTTATCAGTTTTCCGATTTCGTTTAAAGATAAACGATAATTTAAGGGTACAATAATAAGTCCCATACGTTGGCACGCTACAAAAAGCACCATATACTCTAAGCCATGTTCTGCTAATACTGCAATTCGGTCTCCTTCCTCTAGTTTTAGCGCTGTAAATTTATCGACTAAACGATTAGCATAAGTGTGTAAGTCACTATACGTATAACTTTTATTAGCGTCATACGATGTAAGAGCAATTTTATCAGGCGTGTAATCTGCCCATTTAGCTGTCCAATCTAGCGTGTCCACATTCTACTTTTTTTGTGTCTATTTTATAAATTATATAACCAACGATTAATGAGGTTATGATTCCAATGGCTGCTGAAACTCCAGGGTTGTTTACGGGCTCTTGCATATAAGGTGTTATTCTTCCGTAATAAATTCCGAAATGCACTACTATGGCTGTGATACTTGCTATAAAAACAGATCGGGTAGATACATGTTTTAAAAATGTTCCAAATAATACTGGAACAAATGCAGCAGCAAAATAAGCATAGACCCCATTTTGAGCAAAAATGGCGACACTAACATCTGGATTTTTAATCTGCTCCCAACTGAGCAAGAAACTCACGATACCTAAAACAATAATCACCACTTTATTAATAGTTATGGTGTTTTCGGTAAACTTATCCTTAAATAATGGATTGATAATATCTGAAGTAATGGTAATAGATAAGGATTGTATTAAACTTTCTAAAGTAGACAATCCTGCTGAAATTAAACCAACCACAATCACCAACCCAACTCCAACAGAAAATTTGGTTACGACGTATGTTGGGATGATTTCATCCATTCGTAGTTTGTCACCGTTGACCATAAAATCAGGAAAACTGATTCGGGCATATAAACCGACTACGACTACTAAAAAGAATACAATCATAAAAGCAATACCACTAAATAGGTAGGTGTTTATTTTACTTGAATCTTTTAATAACAACGATTTGGTAATAATGTGTGGTTGACAAACGATAGCAACTCCAATCACGATTTGGGTGGCAATGATTTCAAAATAATCTCGAAACAGAAAGCTTTCTGTATTTGTGGGTTTTGTTAGATTTGGGTCAATCGCATTTAATTTATCAAAGAATCCAGTGATGCCATCTGCGAAATATTCGGAACCTGAACCTATTAAAATTAAGGCTACAATACACATTATTATCGCCTGAATGGTGTTGGTGTACACCATAGAATTGGCTCCGCCAAACATCATATATCCAAATACAAAAGCAGTAATTCCCATTAAGACATAAAACGGATCGGCATTCAAGGATTTTGAAATTACTTGTGTTAATCCAACATTAATTAAGACAATAAATGTAATGAGTAAGAGTGCGATGATGCCAAAGAAAAAGGCATAGCTTTTACTGTTATAGCGTTTGCCAATCCATTGTGCCATGGTGGTTGCTTTTACCGCATTTCCTTGTTTTACGAAGCCTTTTGTAAAAACGATTAACGAAATAAATGCCGCAATTGGTAAGACAATGGCAAACGAGATTACTCCAGAGATGCCGTAGAGTGCAATAAATCCTGGGTTAATAATAAAAGTCGCAGCACTCGTCATTGAGGCGGCTAAAGATAAACCAACAACCCAAGAAGGGAAACCAATAGTACCAACGGCATAATCGTTTATACTCGTGTTTTTTCGAGCGCCTCGAATCACGAAAAACAAAATTACAGCAGCATAAACTGCTAATAAAATCCACATGTAGGTTACTAATTGGTCTGATGCAATCATTTGAAATAAAGTCTTTAAAACAAATAACAATCTTTATATTATTTTAAGTCTCGTTATTTGATTTTATTAAGGTGTGACTTTTAACTATATTTTTAATATAAATTGTATTGTGATAAATATAGCTTTAAAATCATTAGGTATGACTTTATTTATAAACTTGTCTAATGAAAAGTGTAATGATTTTGAAGTGTTTTTGAGATTTGAATTATTCTGGCCAAATCGTTTCAAATCTTTCGCAAACGATTAGCATCTCTTCAATTGGTGTGTCTTCGCTCTGTTCCATGGTACTTGCGAAAAAGTCCCAATGTGCTTTTTTCCATTTTTGAAGTGGGTCTATAGTTGTTCCCATATCTAAGGAGGCATAATCTTTAGTAATTTGATTAAATGGAATAGTGTCTACGTTTTTAATTTCAATTATCGCTTTTGCTTTACCGTCAAAATCGGTAATGATATGTTTTGTTCCAATTTTGGGTAAATCGGCACTGGCGTCTTCATACCAAGTGTATAAACCAGAGCCTGCTTTCTTTTTGCCGTTAACAACCAATTCCGTTAACCGATTGGCGTCTTTTTTATTGTTATGAAAATACCAAGAGTCTGGGAGTTCGTCTTTTGAAAATTCGGGATGAGAGGCGGTGTAATTATGCCACATGTCATAAACGGATTTATCAATGCTGTTTTCTGTTTGTATGTCGGTCTTTGTATCGTTTTTGCAACTCGTTAAAATTAAAAGTAGAAGGAAGGCGATGTGTTTCATTATCCTAAATTACTAAAAAAACAAAAACAGCAACCAAATAGGTTCCTGTTTCTCGTTTATAAATCTATAATAGATTTTATGTTTGTTAAAAACTAAAACATAAAATGCGATAGTTTTAAGCCACCTTTTTTAGTAAATCGAAACAAGGGCATTTTTTACAACGCTTGCTTTCGGCTTTTTTATATTTTTTACAGCACTTGGTTTTTACATTTCCAAGTGTTTCAATACCAGAAGCCTCAAGAACTTTAATACGTTCTTTTTTTAGTTTTTTATTTTTTTTCTTTTTGCCCATTGCATGAAAAATCAATAGTGCAAAAATAGCTATTTATATTTAATCTAAATAATATTTAACATTTAGGCTCCAGGAGTATCTGCTGCTGAACTAACTGTGAGTTGCTTTATATCTCTGTCAAACAAATACAATCCACCTTTATCATCTCCAATCATCTTTACTTTATCTAGGATTGTTCTTGCCATAGCTTCTTCTTCAATTTGTTCGGAAACATACCATTGTAAGAAATTGTGCGTGGCATAATCTTTTTCTTGTAAAGAAATATGGACTAATTCGTTAATGCTCTCAGAGACAAAAATTTCATGTTCTAAAAGTTTTTCAAACATGGCTTTATAAGATGTAAACGTTACGTTTGGCGCATTCAGTTCTGAAATATGCGCATGACCACCACGTTCGTTTATAAATTTTACCAGCTTTAGCATGTGTTCGCGCTCTTCGTCCGATTGGCTGTACATAAAGCTAGAAATACCTTCTAGTCCTTTTACTTCTGCCCAAATTGCCATGGCTAAATAGGCTTGAGACGATTCTGCTTCGATTCTTATTTGCTTGTTTAATGCAGCTTCAATAGATTTTGATAACATAGTTGTGGTGTTTTAAACAAAGATAGGGATTGTAAATACGTTGGTAAAATAATTGTGAGAAATTGCTTTTTGGTTTAGAAGTAAAGTTCTTGTGCTAATCGAAACGTATTAGCATGGGCATTTACTATTGTATTAATATAGGGAGAATAACCGCCGCCCATACTGCACATTACAGGAATTTCATTTAATTTACATTGTTCCAAAACAAAACGGTCTCTAGCTTTGCAGCCTTCAACAGTTAGTCCTAGTTTTCCTAATTTATCAGAAGCAATAACATCAACTCCGCATAAATAATATATAAAATCTGGTTGTTGTTCTGCGATGAGCTTTGCTAGCGTGGTTTCTAATAATTTTAAATAAGCAGAATCATCAGTATCATTCGCTAAAGCGATATCTAAATCACTTTGTTCTTTTTTAAATGGATAATTGCTTTTGCCGTGCATTGAAAAGGTAAATACAGAAGAATCATTCTGAAAAATTTCTGCTGTGCCATTGCCTTGATGCACGTCTAGGTCTACAATTAAGATCTTTTTTACGAGTCCTTTATGTTGAAGATATCGCGCTCCAATAGCTTGGTCGTTCAACATGCAAAACGCTTCCCCACGATTCGTAAACGCATGATGTGTGCCTCCTGCAATATTCATAGCAATGCCATGTTGTAATGCATACGTACTAGCTTTTATAGTGCCATCTGTAATGAGTATTTCACGTTCTACTAAAGTCCTACTCAACGGAAATCCTATTTTTCGAGCAGCGCGTTGATTTAGTGTAATGTTGATTAGATCATAATAATACTCAGGATCATGAACAGCAACAATATGCTTGTCATTAGGTCGTTCTGGTTCAAAAAAATTAGTGTCACTACAGGTGCCTTCATGGAGTAATTGTTGTGGTAACAATTCATATTTTTCCATAGGAAAACGATGGCCTTCTGGTAATAAATGCCTGTAGATTGGGTGAAACGCTATTTTTAACATTACTATTATAAGGAGATTAAGCTTCCTAATTCATTGGGACTGTTTTTTCTTCAAAAATAAAAGAGCCGTCATTAATTATACCTTCAATGAATAATGTAATTGGTAGTCTAGGTCTTTCAAATTTTAAACTTGCATTACCATTTTTATCAATCTTTAATTGCGGTTTCCAATCTACGACACCATACGATTTGTAAAATGAATCACCTGTATTTCTATATTTAGGGACGTAGTATTTTTTTTCTGGACTAAATGCTAAAGGAAGTTTAAACTCCTTCATGGTGCTTTTGTCGTAATTGGTTGTGGTGCTAATCTCATTCAAATAAATTTTAATAACACCGCTTTCGCCTCTTAATCCTTGTCCAATTCCTGTTTTATTAATTTCTATATAGTCAATGTTCTCTATACTATATCGGTTTAAAATACTTGTATCATATAAAAGCATATCGTCTAAATAAATTAACATTGGTGTATCTGGGCTGTAAGTAGAACGGACGTCTAGTCCGCTTGTTGAGTCATCCACAAATAAGCCTTTAGATATTAAAAAGTTAGTTAAAGTGGTAAATGTTTTTTTGTCTTGTTCATCAAAAACAGTAATGTTTCCTCCTACGCTGTTGTTCAATTTTTCTAATCGCTGTTTATTATTGTTAACGTTAGATTTTATAGTGACTTCATCTAGTTTTTGTACGTTGTTAGCATTGTTAAACATAAAATTACTGCGATAGCGACTAAGGCTTTCTAATAATTTATAATCAGGTTTGGGTGTTAGCAATGAATTTTTATCGTTTAAAGGAGGTATTATATTCGGGAAAAACTGCAAATACAATGTGGCAGGCAATAAGCCGTTAGTTTCAGTCATTTTTGAAATCTTAATTGTAGTCGCCTCTTCAGGAAAGGTGTTTTCAATTAAAAAACTATTATGCGTATCATTAACATTGAAGACTCTTGGTGCGTCATTACCTATAGCGTGCATTAAAAAATTTATTTCTTTACCGTTATTTTTATCCTTAGCCGTAAGGTTGGCTTTTATAGTAATGCCCTGTTCAAAAGCGTATGGTGTTTCTGGTTCTGTATTAAAAATGTGATACCAATTATAACTACTCCAACCTTGTGTTATGAGTAGATTGTCTAATTCATATTTCTTTTTGGCATCGATATCTGTAAAATAGTATTTAGATTGCTCAATAGTTCCATTAACATAAGGTTCTAAAAACACATAAGACATAATATTGTTATGACTAGTGTAAGATTTGGTTTCTTCTGGTAAAACTGAGATGCTTAAGGAATTAAAAGTATCCGCATTTATACCTTTAAAATTAAGATTTAGAGTTACGGAATCTTTTGTTTTATTCAGAGTTATAGTATCTGTTTTTAAAATAGAGAGACCTTCATAGTTGAAGAATAAACGTTCTGCAATGGGTTGGTCACTGTCATTAAAAAGCGTTAATGTATTGATGCCAGAAGCCGTATTGCCATACTCAATAGCTTTTGTTATTTCTGTAGAATCTGTAAAGTAAATGTCCATAATATCGAATTGATCTCCGTTATGAATCATTAAGGTATGCCTTTTGTTTTTAACAGTTTCTAATGTTTTTTTATTTGTTATTAATGAGACAAAGAGTTTAGAATTTAAACTTTTTAGTGCTATGATAATACCTTCTTTTTCTATGTTTTGATTGATGTTAAACGTAAAATCTTTATTAGTGTTTTTTACATTTACTTTGTATTGGTTGCCAAGTTCTGGCAATAACTGAAATTTTCCAATACCAAATTGATTCGTTTCAAAAGAGGTTAGTAGTTCGTTGTTTTTATCTACGACCTCACCTTTTGCAAAAGGAATACCAAAACCAAGTTGATCCTTAATAACCACACCAACCACATTAACAACCCCATTTAATAAGTGGCCACTTTCTGGTAAAAATTGTGCGTCAATTTTATTATCTATTCTTTTTTCATCAGCATAGTCTTCGGTATCCGCATCGATAACTCTAATGGATTCTGAAAAATAATTTTTCTCATTAAAATTAAGCATCCAATTGGTGTATGCTTTTATTTTATAGTGGCCAGACTTAAAAAGGGAGTCGATTTCAAACGTATTTGATGCCACTCCATCGACGACTTTTATTAATTTTTGTTTTAGTATAGTGTCATCTTTATCCGCAATACTTACATATAGATTTGTAGTAAGAAGAGATGGTTTTTTATCTTTTTTGTCTAGGACATAAGCTGTGAAAGCGATGTCTTCTCCTTTAATGTAGTTAGATTTATTGAGATGTAAGTAAACCACTTCGCGAGCAGCTTCAGTATACTCCTCGTAACTGTCTAAAATTTGAGAATCTTCTTGGGCGTTAATAGAAACAAAGCTGAATAACAAAAGAATAAAAACAAAATGACAAGAATATGGAGTAGCGTGTTTTTTCATAAGTGTTGGTTTAAAAAAATGGGACAAAAATTAGGCCAAGAAAAGATTATTAATCCACGGTAAAGTACTAAATTTTAATCAGATTTTTCTAGTTGTTAAAGATATCTATTTATGCAATTTAAGCTGAATCCGTTTTCTTGCCACATCAACCTCTAAAACCTTGACGATAATTTGCTGATGTAAATGCACATGTTCGTTAACGTCCTTTACAAAACTATCCGATAAATTTGACACATGAATCAGTCCACTTTCTTTAATCCCCACATCTACAAAACAACCAAAATTGGTGATATTATTAACAATGCCAGGCAATAATTGCCCTTCGTGTAAATCGGTGATGGTTTTTATATTTTGGTTGAATGTAAACACTTTGGCTGTTTCTCTAATATCTAATCCAGGTTTTTCTAATTCTTTAATAATATCCTGAAGCGTAGGTAAACCAACCGTTTCTGTATAATACTTTTTTAAGTCTATTTTTTGAAGAATGGTTTTGTTTCCAATTAAGTCTTGAAGCGAAACCCCTTCGTCTTTAGCCATTTTCTCTACTATTTTATAAGTTTCAGGATGCACAGAAGAATTGTCTAATGGATTTTTGGCATCGCGAATCCTTAAGAAACCAGCAGCTTGTTCGTATGCTTTTCCTCCTAAACGTGGCACTTTTTTAATATCGTTTCTCGATGTAAAGGCTCCGTTTTCGTTTCGGTAATTAAAAATATTTTCTGCTAGTTTTGGTCCAATTCCTGAGACCGAACTTAGTAGTGGTATGCTTGCGGTGTTAATGTTAACACCAACGGCATTCACACAATTTTCAACCACAACATCGAGTTGTTTTTGAAGCTTTGTTTGGTCCACATCGTGCTGGTATTGCCCAACTCCAATAGATTTAGCATCAATTTTTACCAATTCGGCTAAGGGATCTTGCAAACGTCTTCCAATAGAAACCGAACCACGAACTGTAACATCATAATTTGGAAATTCGTCTCGAGCAATTTTTGATGCCGAATAAATACTCGCACCAGCTTCACTAACGACAAACACTTGGATATCGTTTTTAAATTGAATTTTTCGAATTAAAGCTTCGGTTTCTCTTGATGCTGTTCCGTTTCCAATCGCAATCGCTTCAATTTTATAAGCTTCGACTAAAGAAGAAATCTTTTTTATGGCACCAATACTATCATTTTTTGGGGCATGTGGATAGATGTTTTCATTGTGTTTTAAAGCACCTTGTGCATCTAAGCAAACGACTTTACAACCACTTCTAAAACCAGGGTCGATGGCTAAAACCCGTTTTTCACCAATAGGTGAGCCTAATAATAATTGCTTTAAATTTTTAGCAAAAACAGTAATCGCGGATTCATCGGCTTTTTCCTTTGCCTTTTGAAGGGCTTCATTACTTAATGATGGAAACAATAAACGTTTATAGGCATCTGAAATGGCCAATTCTATTTGATCTGCGCAAGCATTTTGGCTTTGTATGATTCTATTATCAATACGTTCTAAAACTCTAACAGCATCAACTTCAATTTTCACACGGATAAAGCCTTCGCTTTCTGCTCTTAAAATGGCTAATAATCTATGTGAAGGAATTCGTGATAGGGATTCAGACCAATCAAAGTAGTCTCGGAATTTTTGCGCTTTTTCGTCTGCAGATTTAGACTTAATTACTTTGGTAGTAATTTGAGCATGTCGTTCTAATTCGTTCCGTAAACTATTCCTAATATCAGTGCGTTCATTAATCCATTCTGCAATGATATGTCTGGCTCCTTCTAAAGCATCTTCAACAGATGAAAGGTCGCCTTTTACATATTTAAATGCAATAGATTCGATGTCATTTGCCTTTTGACTCATGATGATTTTAGCCAAAGGCTCTAAACCATTTTTACGAGCGGTTTCAGCTTTTGTTTTTCGTTTTTTCTTAAAGGGTAAATAAAGATCTTCGAGTGTTATTAGGTCTTGAGTATTTACAATCTTTTGTTTTAAGTCTTCGGTTAAAACGTCTTGTTCTTCTAAAGCTTTTAAAATGGCAATTTTTCGTTTTTCTAAAGCTTCAAATAACTCTTTGTATTTGACGATATCAGCAATTTGAACTTCATCTAAATTTCCTGTAGCTTCTTTTCTGTATCGGGAAATGAATGGAATGGTACAATCTTCATTCAGTAATTGAACGGTACTTTTTATATTTTTTTCGGCTAATTGCGTGTGTTGAACTATATATTTAATCATCATAAAAAAGACCTTATAAATTTAAAATTATAAGGTCTGTAATATATTTAACTCTGTTGTAATTGCCGAATAGTTTTAGCAAAAGTTATTAATTAGATCCGGCTTCTTTTTTCGCATCATTAACCATTGTTTCGTTCGGCACAATAGCAATATTTACACGTCTGTTCTTAGAACGTCCTTCTGCTGTTGTATTATCGTACATCGGTTGTTCTTCACCAAACCAATGGGTTGTAAATCGTCCGTAACCTAAACCTTTTCCGGTTAAGTAATTAGTTACAGCTTCAGCTCTGTTTTTAGACAACGTCATATTGTAAGCGTCATTACCAGAACTATCCGTATGGCCAACGACTAGTATGTTTGTGTCCGGGTATTCTGTAAATACACTTGCTAATTTATTTAGTGTTTCTTGGGATTTTGCATTGATGTTATACTTTTCAGTATCAAAATATACCCCACTTTGTTCATCAAAAGTAAGTACAATACCGTCATCTACACGTTCTACCGTTGCTCCAGGAATTTCATTTTCAATGTCTTGGGCTTGTTTGTCCATTTTGTTTCCAATAAGCACTCCGGCTCCGCCGCCAACAACTCCACCAATAACAGCTCCTAATTCACTGTTATTACCATCACCAACATTATTTCCAATAATGGCACCTAATAAGGCTCCTCCAGCGGCTCCGATGACACCACCTTTTTGTTTATTGTTTGCATTGTCTACAGCCTTACAACTGGTCATTAGTACTAAAAGTAATGATAAGGTTATGGCTAATGTTAATTTATAATTGAATAATTTCATAATATTTATAGTTTAGTAAAGTTCATTGTAATGGTGATGGGCTTTCCATCTAAGGTCACTATTTGTTGCCACTGCATAGTGGTTTCAGATAAAGACGTGAGTTCGAGTCTGAATCCTGCATTAGTTTCCGATTTGCCTTTTTCGTTGGTGGGTTTTAATAGAAAATTATATAATCCCGTGTCCTCATTAACTTCATCTATGGTGAATACGAAAAACCGTTTATCGGAAGTGCAATTTAATCCGGATAGAGTATAAGTTCCTGTATTGTTATTAGGTATGAATTGCCATATACTATTATCGAAGCAAGCTTTTTCGGCATCATTAAGTAGTGTGATTTTTAAATCTCCAATTGCTGAAGATTTTATGGACGTTAAGGTCCAATCTCCTTTAATCGTTTTTTTTGATTGACGAACGGTTTTTGAAGACCCACATGCTAAAAAGCAAAGGGTTAAACATAGTATTGCTATTTTTTTCATTGTCTTTAAGTAATGTTTGAATTCAAAATTACTTAAAGGGTAATGCGTGGCTTGCTTGAAAAGAAAAAATTATTGATGCATTAGCAAAAAAAGATGGAACCTGTATGAGGCTCCATCTTTTATAATCTAAAATAAAAAGATGGAGGGCTTAACTAATCTGCAATCCATTCTTAACACCGTCAATATCAGGATTCACAAAAACCAAATTACCACCTTCATCTTCCGTCATTAAAATCATTCCTTGACTTTCAACACCTCGTAAGGCTCTTGGTGCTAAATTCACTAAAACAGTAACACGTTTACCTATGACGTCTTCTGGAGAAAAGCTTTCGGCAATACCAGAAACAATGGTTCTTGTATCAATACCGGTGTCTACTTTTAATACTAAAAGTTTTTTAGTTTTCGGCATTTTTTCTGCTTCGATAATTGTACCGACACGCAAATCTAATTTTGTGAAATCTTCAAACGTAATTTCTTCTTTTTGAGGTTCAACCACTTTATTAGCCGCTTCGTTTGCTTTTTTACTCGCAATTAATTTTTCAAGTTGCTTATCAATTTCAGCATCTTCAATTTGAGAAAATAGTAAATCAGCTTTTCCTTCTTGTAGTTTATGTTCTGCCGGAAGTAGAATATCTTTTGTTGAAACATCTTCCCAAGAAGCATCATTATAATTTAAAATACCTTTCAGTTTTTTTGAAGTAAAAGGCAAAAATGGTTCCGATAAAACGGCTAATGCCGATGCAATTTGTAAAGCTACAAACATTACGGTTTTGGTACGTGCTTCATCAGTTTTTATTGTCTTCCATGGTTCTTCGTCTGCAAGGTACTTGTTACCTAATCGTGCTAAGTTCATCAACTCTTGACTCGCTTCTCTAAAACGGTAGCGTTCAATAGAACTCGAAATCACAGCAGGATACGCTTTTACAGCTGCTAATGTTTCTTCGTCAATAGTAGAATATTCCGATGGTGTTGGAATAATGCCATCGTAATATTTATTCGTTAAAACCACCACACGATTGATAAAGTTTCCGAAGATAGCTACCAATTCATTATTGTTTCTAGCTTGAAAATCTTTCCACGTAAAATCGTTATCCTTAGATTCTGGGGCGTTTGCCGTTAAAGCGTAACGCAACACATCTTGCTGATTTGGGAAATCGATTAAATAATCCGGTAACCAAACGGCCCAGTTTTTAGAGGTTGATAATTTCTGACCTTCTAAATTTAAAAATTCGTTAGCTGGTACGTTGTCTGGTAAAATATAAGAGCCTTCAGCTTTTAACATGGATGGGAAAATAATACAGTGAAACACAATATTATCTTTTCCTATAAAGTGTACCAATTTGGTGTCTTCGTCTTTCCAATAATCTTCCCAGTTTTTACCTTCGCGTGCTGCCCATTCTTTGGTTGCAGAAATGTAACCAATAGGAGCATCAAACCAAACGTAAAGTACTTTGCCTTCTCCACCTTCAACAGGTACCGGAATTCCCCAATCTAAATCTCTGGTTACGGCACGTGGACGTAAGCCATCGTCAATCCAAGATTTTACTTGACCGTAAACATTAGGTTTCCAATCTTTTTTATGGCCTTTTAAAATCCATTCGCGTAAAAAGTCTTCATGCTTATTTAAAGGTAAAAACCAGTGTTTGGTTTCTTTTAAAGTTGGTACATTGCCAGTTATTGCCGATTTAGGATTTATTAAATCTGTAGCATTTAAACTCGATCCACAACTTTCACATTGGTCGCCATAAGCTTCCTCATTTCCACATTTTGGACAAGTTCCTGTTACGAAACGGTCCGCTAAAAACTGATTCGCTTCTTCGTCATATAATTGTTCAGTAACCTCTTCTACAAACTCTTTTTTGTCGTAAAGTGTCTTAAAGAATTCTTGAGCCGTATCATGATGAATTTTAGCTGTAGTACGTGAGTAGTTATCGAAAGTAATACCAAAGTCAATAAAAGATTGTTTGATAATAGCATGATATTTATCCACAATATCTTGTGGAGTGACTCCTTCTTTTTTTGCTTTGATGGTAATCGGCACACCGTGCTCATCACTTCCGCAAATAAAAGCAACGTCATTACCTGTTAATCTTAAGTATCTAGAATAAATATCTGCAGGCACATAAACACCAGCTAAATGTCCAATATGAATTGGGCCGTTAGTATATGGTAATGCTGCTGTTATAGTATATCTTTTCGACATGGTTTTTATTTTTTTGAAGCTACAAAAGTAAGCATTTTGTAGTGTGGATTATAATGAAATATAGAAACGCTTTATCGAAAAGTTTTAACATTTTTTTTGGAAAAATATAAATTAAACTACATTTAGCGCTTAACCAAACAAATTTATAAAAATAAAGAATTTAAAATTACTTATTTTATTAGTGTCAATTAGCTTAGTATCTTTTTCTTGTGGAAGTGATGATGATGGAGACGGAGGATCTACTAGTGGTTCGGGTGTATTAGTTTATGGTGATACGGAATATCAATTAAAATCAGGAGTTATCGAGGATTATGGCGAATATTCTAATGGTATATATAACTTTGATATTTCTTTAGTGGACTCAGGGCTTCGAATTGTAGATGGTGAAGCGGTGCCTACTAATGATGTTTTTTCTGGAGTATATTTTGAATTATTTACATCAAATTCACAGGATTTAGCAGAAGGAGTATATACTTTTGGAAATAATATTGAAGGGGGTGCCTATAGCTATGCTGAGATAATCATCGATGCTACTGTTGATGAAGATTACGATGCATTCGAAATAAACTCAGGAACTTTTACGGTTTTAGATGATGGTTCTTCTTACGAGTTTGAATTTGAAGGAACGGTATCTAACGGTGCTTCATTTTCGGGTTACTATACAGGATCTTTAGTGTCAGTTGATTACTCATCTGATTTAGGTCGATCAGCGACTTCTAATGCAACAAAAACTAAAGCATTATTCAATTAATAATTGTATTAAATTTTTGAAAAAAGAGATGGTCTTATGTATAGGATTATCTCTTTTTTTATGCGCTAAAATTTCTGATTGATTTAAATTGAAGATTGAAAAGGGCGACGTATTTTTTTAAAGTGTTATTCGTTATATAAATTGATAAGCTTCAATTTTTACTTTTTATATTTACAAAAACTATTTTATGATTTTGAAAAAGTACGTTTCATATCTCATTTTAATTTTTATTATGGTTGTGAACACCGATGTTAGAGCGCAAATAGAAATCAATAAATCTATGGATATGACTTCAGAATTAATACAGCCACCATATTTAAAAGCAGGAGATACCGTTGCCATTGTCGCTCCGTCTGGAATTTTAAAAAGTCGTGAAGGAGAAGTGCAACAAGCCGTTGCGCTTTTAAAAAGTTGGGGCTTGTATGCTATTGTTGGTGACCATGTGTTTAGTCAATCTAATCATTTTGCAGGAGATGATTATGAGCGCTGTTTAGATATACAGAACGCTATGGATAATCCTACTGTGAGTGCGATTTGGTGTGCGAGAGGTGGTTACGGAACGGTAAGGATTTTAGATAAGTTAGACTATACGGAATTTAAGAAAAATCCGAAATGGGTTATTGGTTATAGCGATATTACAGCATTACACAACCAGGTACATAATGAAGGGTTTCAGTCCTTACATGCTATAATGTGTGTGAGTTTAACCACTGATTTAACTGAAATTGCCGCATCTGTAGATACGTTTAAAGCTGCTTTATTTGGCCATGCGACGGATTATACTTTAAAAGGATCTGATTATAATAAAGTAGGCGAAACTTCAGGGGTATTGGTTGGTGGGAATCTAACGATGCTACATACCATGTTAGGATCTAAAGAGAGTATAGATACCTCTGGAAAAATTCTTTTTATTGAAGAAATTGGTGAATACAAATACCATATAGATCGTATGCTACAGAGTATGAAGCGTGCTGGTTATTTTGATAATTTAAATGGACTTGTTGTTGGTGATATGTCTAGAATGCGAAAGAATACGACGCTTTGGGGAACTTCGGTTGAGCAATTAATTTTAGATGCTTTAGAAGACTACGATTTTCCAATTACGTTTAATATGCCTGCGGGACACGAAAAAGATAATCGTGCTTTGGTTTTAGGGAGAACTCTAGACTTGAAAGTCGGTAAAGCGCAATCGACGTTGAAATTTTCAGAATAATTGTTTTTGAAATCTAAAAAATAAAAGGCCTCCTAAAACATATAGTCCAACGTCAATTATATCACTAGTATAACGTGTGTTTATTTGAGGCATTAACCATTCAAAATAGATTAAAAAATACATAGTTAAGGCTAAAACGATACCTATTGGTACGTAAAGCGCTTCAGTTTTCTTGATGATTCTTAGAGTTGCTAAACACGTACTTAGAACAATAGGCATGCACAAAAAATCGTTGACATAAAAATACATCCAATTAGGAAGTGGTACTTCAAAACGATTAGCACTATACAATGTAATCGCTATTACAACAGTAACTAGAAATATTGGATGTTTTAAAATTCTCATGCCGCAATAGCAGTTATTAACCAAGCGATAAACATACCAATAGCCATAAATCCCATCCAAATAGAGTGCGTGATTTTTACAAAAACACGCACTACTAAAAATCGATGATCTTTATACTTCTCATAGAATGAGGGTGACTTTTCGTCTTGAATGCGCTGGCGCTCACGACGCTCTTTTTCTTCTTTAGCAAAGGCTAATTCACGTCTTTTTTTGTAGGATAAAAGTGTGTTGCAATTGGTACAATAATCCTTATTTGTATTATAGATACCGCAATTTGGACATTTGATATGGCTAGCCATTTTGCATTTTTAAAGTAACTGCAAAGGTATGACTAATTATAATTATAAGAGGTTTTTAGGTTAAACGAGTAGGCTTATTATAGAGCCAATGTAACTTCAAATCCTATAGCGTCAGAAATAAGACCATCTTTTAGATTGCCTTCAATTTCTTTAGAATTGTATTTTATATTCCAAAGTGTGCGATCTATTTTAAACTTTGTCGTCATTTGCTTTAGCTCATAATCAACTTCTGCTCGGAAATTAATAGGCAATGTCACATCTTTTATGGTGAGGTTTGCATATATTTTCATTGTAGTGGTGTTGTGATAGGATACACTAGTGAAAATTAGTTTAGCAGTAGGAAATTTTTTAACATCAAAAAAATCTTCATTTTTTAAATGGTTCACTAAATCTTCGTTAGCCTCTTCTTCTTTTATGTCTGTATTTAGTATAGAATGCATATCTATAATAAATTCACCTCCAATTATGACATTCTTATTTTTAATAAAATACCCTTTTTTAAATGAAATGGTACCATCATGACCTCCAAAATAGAAAGCGTATTCACCAGTCCACTTAATCTCGCTTTTAGAGGTGTCAATTTTTAGTGTTTCGTCTGTATGATTTATTGCCATTTGGGCATTAGAGCATACTGTGTAAATTGTAAATAGAACGAATAGAATTTGTTTTTTCATGAGTTTGATTTTAAAATTATTTTTTCTTTCGATAAAACTAGGTTGAGATAAAATCAAGAGTGTCAAAAAAATGTAAAAGAAGTGTCAACGGTTGTAAAATGTCATCAAATTGTATGTTCTTTACAGTAATTATGAGAAGCATACGTATTTATTCATTTGGAAGTTGTAGTCTAGTTTTACTCTTTATTTTAGTGTTTTCATGTTCAAGTATCGAAAATGATGCATTTTCAGAACGGGTTAAAATTTCGTTACGAGAGGTTGGGAATCAATTATTGTTGTCTAACCAAGATTCAACATCTTTGGTGCTTCCTGTTATTGCGTTAAAAGAATCTGAATATAGATTATCGTTTCAGCAACCGTTAACGTTTGAACCAAGTAATTTGGTGTTTATTATTCAGAATACGTTTCAGAAATCGTTATTACCGCAGCATTACCGCGTAGAGGTTATTCAATGTATAGATAACGAAGTTGCTTATAGTTACCAAATGAGCGAAGATAAAGAAAGTACGATTATTCCTTGTGCTGGTAGAATTTTACCCGAAAGTTGTTATACTATTGAGGTGAAATTTAATAGGAGAGTAGCTTCTATATTTGGTCGACAAACCATTATTTTGATTGTCTTTTTTGGGTTGATTATGGTATTGGCTTTTGTTATCTATAAAAGAACGAAAATAGAAACAATCGAAGTGACGGATGAAAATTATTCTAAAATAGGCAGTTTTCACTTTTATGCGGCTCAAAATAAATTGATAAAAGAAGCTGTGGAAATTAGCCTTTCAAAAAAGGAAGTCGAATTATTAGAAATCTTTGTAGCTAACCCCAATCAGATTATAAAACGTGAAGAACTTACCAAAAGAGTATGGGAAGATAATGGCGTTTTTGTTGGTCGAAGTTTAGATACCTATATTTCTAAGTTGAGAAAAAAACTTAAAGACGATAAAACGATAAAACTAACGAATGTTCATGGTGTTGGTTATAAGTTGGAGATTAATTCCTAGATTATGCTAAAGGTATAGTCCTTAAAAATATAACTGTTTCTTTTCTGTCGAAGCAATTTTGTATATTGATGCTATCTCTAAAGTATCATTAGCTTGATTAACAATAGATTAAAAAATGGCACAACACAACGAACTTGGTAAATTAGGAGAGCAACTCGCAGCAGAATTACTTATAAAAAAAGGTTATGAAATCATCGTTCGTAATTATGTGTTTCAAAAAGCTGAAATAGATATTATAGCTAAACATAATAATGCAATGATTTGTGTTGAGGTAAAAACCCGAAATTCTGATTTTTTCGGTGATCCCCAAGAATTTGTAACACCAAGTAAAATTAAATTACTCGTGAAAGCCATGGATGCTTTTATAATTGAAAATGATATCGATTTAGAAACCCGTTTTGATATTATTGCTGTTTTAAAGAATAAAACGACAGAGCAACTCACCCATTATGAGAATGCTTTTTATCATTTTTAATTTTTGTCATTCTGAACGAAGTGAAGAATCTCTAAAACAAAGAGTAATGCATAAAACACTTGGAACACATAATTACTACGTCTATATTTTAACAAATAAGAATAAAACAGTATTATATACTGGTGTAACTAATGATTTGAATAATCGAGTGAGGTTTCATAGAGAGAATGCTGGCATAAATTCGAAGGCATTTACTTCAAAATACAAGTGTTTTTATTTGGTTTATTATGAACACTATAACTCTGTTGAAACTGCTATACAAAGAGAAAAACAAATAAAAGGGTGGAAACGATTTAAAAAGGATATAATGATTTCTGAATTTAATTGCAATTGGAAATTTCTTAATGACAGTATTTAGAATTTATTTGGAAAAGATTCTTCACTGCGTTCAGAATGACATTAGTTACCTATAAAAATTCATCTCATCAATAAATTGCCACACATGTTCTGGCAACATCGGACGGACATTTTTTCCGTCTTTAATTTCATTTCTAATAAAGGTAGAAGAGAGCTCCATAATGGGTGCATCCACTTTTATAATTTTAGAATGATCGTTAAATTGAGTGTCTATTTTGCCTTCAGATATTCTTGGATAGACGTAAATACTATGATTTTCGAGGATAAGTTCATAATTTTTCCACTTATGAAAACTTTTAAGATTGTCTTCTCCCATAATTAAGGAAAATTCATAGTTGGGATGTTTCTCAAAAAGATAAGTTAAGGTGTCAATGGTATAATTGGGTTCTTTTAATCCAAATTCAATATCGCTTGGTCTCAGTTTATCATAGTCTTTTGTCGCCAAATGAACCATTTCTAAACGGTGGTAATTATCTAATAAACTGCTTTTCTTTTTAAAAGGACTTAATGGCGTGACTACAAACCAAACCTGGTCCAAATCGCTATGTTCTACCAAATGATTGGCGATAGTTAAATGACCAACATGAATGGGGTTAAAGGTCCCAAAATATAATCCTATTTTCATTTTATGCTGAATTTATTTCAGTATCTATTCTTTTATAAAATCTGAAACCAATTTATAGGCATTCTCTAAAGCTTCGTCCAAATTAGCGTTTACCACAATTTCATCAAAAAGAGGAGCTGTAGCCAATTCTGCTGGTGCTTTTGCCACACGCATGCTTATTTTTTCTGGACTTTCTTCACCGCGCTCTTTTAGTCGTCTTACCAACTCATTCAAATCTGGTGGTTTTACAAAAATGGCGATAGTTTGCTCTGGAAATTTTCTTTTAATACGTAAGCCACCTGATACATCAATATCGAAAATTACATGCTTGCCTTTTGCCCAAATACGCTCAATTTCGGTTTTTAACGTCCCATAAAAATTAT
Source organism: Winogradskyella thalassocola (assembly GCF_900099995.1). Classification (GTDB taxonomy): domain Bacteria; phylum Bacteroidota; class Bacteroidia; order Flavobacteriales; family Flavobacteriaceae; genus Winogradskyella; species Winogradskyella thalassocola. The sequence continues at coordinate 333,820 of NZ_FNCZ01000001.1, read as the reverse complement.
CTCTATAGACCTCTTCCCATTCTAAAAACTCATCGTTTTTAATTCGGTTTTTAAATTCTTTAAGTGATAGGTAATAGTAATCTCTTCCATTAACTTCATTACCGCGTTTTTCGCGTGATGTCGCCGAAATTGAAAATTCTAAATTGAGTTCTTGTTGTTTTAATAAATGGCGAACTATTGTTGTTTTTCCAGAACCAGAGGGTGCTGAGAATACTATGAGTTTGCCTTGTACTTCGTTTTTAATTTCTGACAAAATAAATTGTTTTACTTTTTACTATATACCGCGACTGTGATGGTCAACTAATTTAGAGTACGTTTAATAATTGTTCCTTAATTTTTTCGAGCTCATCTTTCATCTGAACAACTAATTTTTGCATTGGAGCATAATTAGATTTTGAACCGATAGTATTGATTTCTCTTCCGATTTCTTGAGAAATAAAACCTAATTTCTTACCGTTAGAATCTTCAGAATTTAAGGCTTGTGTAAAATAATCTAAGTGATTTTCTAATCGTACTTTTTCTTCAGTAATATCAAATTTCTCGATGTAATAAACCAATTCTTGTTCAAAACGGTTTTCATCTACTTTTTCTTTAATGTCAGCAATACCTTTTTCCAAACGCGCTCTTACACCATCAATACGTTCAGGATCCATTGTAATGACTTCGTTTAATAAACGCCTTAGAGTGCTGATTCTATCTTCAAAATCTTGCTTTAATGTCGCTCCTTCATCTTCTCGGTAGATAATAATGTTAGAAATAGCTTTGTCAATTTCTTTACTGATTAAAGACCATTCTTCTTCATCGATATCATCGCGTTCAGTAGTTATGGCATCTGGCATACGAATCGCCATTTTTAACAACTCAGTAGCATCACCATCGACAACTTCTTTAAGCTGTTTAATGTATTCTTTTACGACTGTTTGGTTGATTTTAGAACTGGTGTCCTCTCCTGTAATTTCTACAAATAGTGAGAAATCTACCTTTCCTCTAACTAAGTTTTTAGCAATAAGCTTTCTTATATCTAACTCTTTTGCTCTATACATAGAAGGCATACGAGCGTTGAGGTCTAAACTTTTGCTATTTAGAGATTTTAACTCTATAGATATTTTTTTAGTTGGGAGCTGAAGTACAGATTTCCCATAACCTGTCATGGATTGTATCATTAAAACTTTGCATTTAAAGTTGCGTAAAGGTACAAAAATCAATGGTTTTTAAATAGTTTAGAAAGCGCCCAATTCTCTCATTAGACTTTTATAACTTTGTAAACCTAAATTGAAAGTAAACTTATGTACAAAAAACAATTTGAAATTCGCTGGAGTGATGTTGATGCTAATGGTCATTTAGCTAATTCTGCTTACACCAATTTTATGAGTCATGCACGTATGGCTTTCTTTACTGAGCAAGGGTTTACAATGCCAGAAATAATGAAATACAATGTTGGTCCTGTTGTGTTTTATGAGCATATGTATTACTTTAAGGAATCATTTCTAGGAACCCCAATTACGGTAACTATTGAAGTGTCTGGCTTAAGTGAAGATGGCATGTTGTTTATGTTTGAACATAATTTTTACAATCATAAAGGTGAAAATTTAGCGTATTGCGAAATGCAGGGTGGTTGGATAGATCTTAAAGCAAGAAAATTAACGAGTTTACCAGAACCATTATTAGAATTGGCTCATAAATTCCCGAAGTCTGAAAGTTTTAAGGTTTTGACAAAAGAAGATACGCGTAAGCATGGAGTACGACCAAAGCCAATGAAGCTATAATTTTACTTAAAAACCGAGTGCTGCTTAAAAGATTTAATCTGCACATTTTTTATAAATGGTTTTAAAATCTGATTTGGTAAATACCGTTTGTGCTTACAATAACAAGTTAGTGCTTCTGGTTCTGCACCCAATGTGCTTTTTATTTCAGAAGCAGTTCTGCCTAAGTTAATCTGTGTTGATTGTGTTTCAATTCCGAGTCTTATGTAATCATTTAGTATTCTTGGATAGATAGCAAAATCTTTATTTTGAGAATAATCGATACCAATAAAATGCGCATCGAGATGTGAGTCGTTTTGCATGGCAGACAAAAAGCCAACTAATTTTTCTTCGAGAAAATAACCTTTCACTATAAATTGATCTTTAAAGGTTTTTTTAAGATGAATGTAAGTGTCGAGATTTAAAATCTGGGCATTAAAATCGGCATTATCAATCGTATTTTGATATAATTCTTGAAGTGCATCTTTGTGAATTTCTATATCGTCTTCAGAAAATAATTTAGCATTTAAAGCGGTACTTTTCGCATCTGCTCTATTCGCTTTTACACGGTATTTAGATTTTAAAGCGGTTGTATAATCTTCAAAAGAATGCCATTCTGGTTTAAGCGTAATAATCATATTAGGCTCAACTTGCATGGCTGCGTAATCGTAAGATTCTAAATGATTGGTAATAGGAAGCGATTCGTTTTTAAAATCTTTAACGAAAATGGCATTTAGTTTTTTTGTAGATTTTGATAATTGTTTTACACCTTCTGCAATGGCTTTAAACGTGTCGACTTTATCTTCACCATCTTTCAGAAAGGTACCATATTCTCCACTTAAAAATACATTTCCACAGAACAACACACGAATATGATTGTTGCAGAACATGTTATTAACCCAATGTCTTATTTTGTCAGACATTTTAATGTTTTTTGTAATGGTTTCAACACCGATGGTTACGATTTGAGCATTGGCAAAAGCAACAGCTTCATGGTCTTTAATGATGAAAATATAATTAAATTCTATGTCTGTATTTGCAAGTTCAAAAGCTTTTAAGAATTCGGGTGAATAATAAATATTTGTGCAGCAATTGACACTATCCCAATAAGTTTGTGGAATAGTATCAATGCTTTTAAAAACTTGAGATCTTAAAGACAAATTAAATTGCGTTTTTAGGTTTTTTAGATACAAGAAATACTCCTAAAAATATGAGTAACATAGCTCCGATCTTTATGGGGTCTATAAAATCTGCACCAATTGAAATAGCAAAAAGCCCAGCAATTACAGGTTGAAGATAAATAAATATGCCTACAGTAGATGCTTTTAGTTTGTTTAATGCTAATGGGTTAAATAAATATGTTCCGAAAGTCGCCCCGACAACAACAAATACAACAGACCAAATGGCATTAGGTGTAAACGTGTGCCACTCTACGGCTTTTAAGTCATTATAACCGAACGGAATTAACATAATGAGACCAAACAAAAACAACCATTTAATAAATGTAAATGGATGGTATTTAGAGGTCAGTTTTTTAATCATTATCACATAGATACTATACGAAATAGCATTTAAAAACACGAGTAAATTACCTAAAGGTACATTATCTCCCGCTCTAGCAGATTTACCATAAATAGTTAAAACTAAAGCGCCTATTAAGCCCAAAGTAACTCCAACTATTTTTAACTTAGAAACGTTTTCTTTTAAAATTATAGCAGACAAAATTAAAATGATAATAGGTACTGTAATTGTAATGGCAGAAGCATGGATTGGAGAGGTGTATTCTAAGCCTTTAAAAAAGAAAAGCATATTAATCATGACTCCAAAAATGGCAGCTACAAAGAGTTTTAGATAGTCTTTTTTGTCAATTTTTTGCTTTGGTAAAAAGAGACTCATAATCCAAAACAAAACCGTAGCACCGGCAACTCTTATTAGAACAAATCCAAAGGGTTTAATGAAATTTTCATTCATTACCGTTTTTGCAATAGTGAAATTGAGACCATATAATACTTGCACCATGATCAGTGCGAAAATGGCAAATTTTCTACTATTCATGTATCGCGAGTTTGGCGGCTTCGACTGTTTTCTTAGAATTGCCAATAAAAATAGAATCGTTATATAAAATTACCGGACGTTTTAAAAACGTATAATGTTCTAAAATATAGTTTTTGTAATCATCTTCAGTTAGTGATTTCTCTTTTAAACCCAATTCATTATAAAGTCTAGCACGCTTACTAAACAGACTCTCGTAACTATCCGTTAGTGCTCGCATTTGTGAGATCTGTTCCTCAGTAATAGGTTCTGTCTTTATATCTTGAAGTTGAAAGCCTTCAGGAAGATTAAGCTCATTAATGATACGAGTACAAGTATTACAGCTACTTAAATAATATATTTTGTTCATAATCAAAACGGTTTAATTTCAATATGCAAAGAAACCGTATTTCTAATGAATTTTATTACTTTTAAAAAAAATATGATTTTATGGATTTTGCTTTCGACGTCGCGCTTAAGAATAGGAAATTATTAAAAAGTTTTATTGAAAATCACACTTTAGAGGAGTTAAATAAAGTGCCAAGAGGGTTTAATAATAATATCATTTGGAATATTGCGCATACAGTGGTTACGCAACAATTATTGGTATATAAATTATCAGGATTGCCAATGGTTGTTTCTGATGAGATGGTAGAAGGTTTTAAAAAAGGAACTAAAACGGAACGCGATTTATCGCAGTCTGAAGTAGATACCATAAAAGGCTTATTGTTTTCTACAATAGAAAAGACGAAGGAAGATTACGATGATAAAGTTTTTCAGACCTATAATCAATATACCGTGACTACAAAAAGTACGCTGAGTAATGTTGAAGAAGCCATTGATTTCAATAATTTTCATGAAGGTATTCATTTAGGGTATATTTTAGCACTCCGAAAATCACTATAACTATGGATTACTATTCAATTGCTACTATTTTAATCGTTCTTTCTGCAGGCTTTGGTTATATAAATGAGAAGTTTTTAAAGTTGCCAATTACTATTGGTTTAATGGTAATTACCATAGTGTTCACCGTGGTTTTGGTTGGTGTTGCTCAATTTGATGATACCTTATTGATACAAGAACGAGAGTTTATAGCATTGATAGATTTTGAAACGGTTCTCTTAGATATTATGCTGAGTTTCCTGTTGTTTGCAGGTGCTTTACATACCAATTTTAATCAGCTTAAAGTGCAGCGCTGGCCAATAATGGCTTTTGCTACTGTAGGTGTTTTGGTGTCAACATTTTTAGTTGGTATTGCGATGTTTTACGTCCTAAAGTTAATGGATTTAAATGTAGATTTTATCTACTGTTTATTGTTTGGTGCTTTAATTTCTCCAACGGATCCTATTGCTGTTTTAGGTATTTTGAAAAAAGCAGGTGCACCAAAAAAACTAGAAACTAAAATTGTAGGAGAATCATTATTTAATGATGGAGTAGGAGTTGTAGTCTTCTTAACCATTTTTGCAATTGCAGCGAAACCTAATGCTGCTATTGAGTTGGCTGATATCGCCACCTTATTTGGACAAGAAGTTATTGGTGGTATTGTTTTGGGACTTTTCTTAGGGTGGATTACATACCGTTTAATGCGATCGATTGATAGTTACGAAATTGAAGTGATATTAACCCTTGCGACCGTTATGGGAGGCACAATGCTAGCTCATAAATTTCATTTGTCGGCTCCTTTGGCCATGGTCACAGCAGGACTTATTGTTGGAAATGACACGGTTAGAAATTCCGCTATGTCTGAAACTACAGAACTTTATGTCGACAAATTTTGGGAGCTTGTAGATGTCTTATTAAACACTATTTTGTTTGTAATGATTGGTATGGAAATGTTAGTATTAACATTGGATGGGAAATACATTTATGCTGGTCTTTTAGCGATTCCTTTAATATTAATTTGCCGTTATATTTCGCTTTGGTTGCCCATTAAATTCTTTGAAAAGCGATTAGATTTTGTGCCAAAAACAAATTTAATAATGACTTGGGGCGGCTTACGAGGTGGTATATCTATTGCTTTAGCATTGAGTTTAACAGAAGATATGTATCGAGAATTATTCTTAGTAATAACCTACGTTGTCGTTGTAGTTTCTATTGTTGGACAGGGATTAACGGTTGGCCCAATAATAAAGCGATTGACAAAAAAAGCAGTTTAGTTCATCTTTAAATAAGACTCTACGTCATCAAAGGGAATCATAAATTCGGTATAGCCTAGATCGTATGAAGCTACCTCATAAACATTATAAATTAAAACCAAACCTTCTTCGCTAAAACCTATATTTTCAGGTAATTGAAAAGGTTCACCAAAGAAGAAATTTTCAATAGTTAATTGGTCCTTATTTTTTTCTAAAGATTTAATAAATTGAGCCTTCGCTAATGCAGTAAAGCCATCAATATCGTTGATAAAGTCATTGATTTGTATTGTTTTTCCACTCTTGGCGTCAAGATTTAATAATTTTATTTTATCGTTTCCATGAGCACCGCCTTTAAACTCATATGTGCTAATAGCTATCGTAATAATAGCGTCAGATTGGTAAACGAGCTCTGTTTCAATATGAAGCTCCCAAGCAGGTTCGTCTATTTCAGCATAATCCTTTCTAAAACTTAGATATTCTTCATTAAACGCTTTTAAAACATCTGTTAGATTGATTTTGCTTTCAGATGTGTTTAGGGTTGCAATAATTGCATTTTCTACATTTGAATTTATACTATTACTGAGCTCACTATTTCCGGTTGCCTTGCTATAAACCGCAGAAATTTCGGCTTCAAAGGGTTCTTCAACTGTAATAGTATCAAATGTAGCAGGTTTAAATTCAGAACTGCATGAATTTAAAAAGATCACAAATATTAAAAATGGAATTATGTGTTTCACAGTATTTAGAGTTAAGTTTAATAAACAATAAAGGTATTGTATAGATTTGAATAGAACGAATTATCCGTTAAATTTGTTATGCTACAAAAACGATAATTCTGTTAATATTTTAGTGGCTTACGTCTAACCTGATGATTATGAAATTTAACACAAAAACAATACATGGTGGTCAAAAGCCAGATACTGCTTATGCATCTGTAATACCTCCAATTTATCAAACCTCTACTTTTGCACAATCAACACCTGGTGGACATAAAGGCTATGAGTATGCACGCTCAGCAAATCCAACACGTCATGCTTTAGAAAATTCTTTTGCAAGTATCGAAAATGGAACACATGGTTTGGCTTTTAGTTCAGGATTAGCGGCTATTGATGCTGTCTTAAAATTGTTGAAGCAAGGGGATGAGGTCATTTCTACTAACGATTTATACGGTGGAACGTATCGTTTATTCACTAAGATATATGAAAACTTTGGAATAAAGTTTCATTTTATAGGTATGCAAAATGCAGTTAGTATTGAAGATTATATTAATGAAAAAACCAAACTGATCTGGGTTGAAACACCAACCAATCCAATGTTAAATATTATTGATATTGTAAAGACTGCCACGATTGCCAACAAACATAATGTGTTGTTTGCGGTAGATAACACCTTTGCGACTCCGTACTTGCAGCGACCATTAGATTTGGGGGCAGATATTGTAATGCACTCAGCTACAAAATATCTTGGTGGACATAGTGATTTGGTGATGGGAGCGTTAATTGTGAAGAATAGAGATTTGGCTGAGCGTTTGTATTTTATTCAAAACGCTAGTGGTGCCATTTGCGGTCCGCAAGATGCATTTTTAGCTTTAAGAGGGCTAAAAACGCTGCATGTACGTATGCAACGTCATTGTGAAAATGGAATGGCTGTTGCAACATATTTAGCGCAGCACCCTAAAATTGAAAATGTGTATTGGCCAGGTTTTAAAAGTCATCCAAATCATGCGATTGCAACATCTCAGATGAGTGGTTTTGGAGGTATGGTTTCGTTTACAACTAGAGGTAATAATTTTGATGAGGCTATTAAGATAGTTGAAAATCTAAAAGTGTTTACATTAGCAGAATCACTTGGTGGTGTGGAGTCGTTGGCTGGTCATCCGGCAAGTATGACGCATGCGAGTATTCCAAAAGAAGAACGTGAAAAAATAGGTGTTGTGGACTCGCTAATTAGATTGAGTGTTGGTATTGAAGATGAAGCAGATTTAATTGCCGATTTAAAACAGGCCATTGAATAAGATCTCGTAAACATAAAAAAGACCAAATCAGAAGATTTGGTCTTTTTTATAAATATTATTTTAATGTTTTAATCGAACATGAAAATGTACCCCACATTTAACCAAACTAGCCAGTCATTTGTTTTGTTAGATTTTAATTGATGGTCTAACCCATCTGTCTTATCATCAAAGAAGCTTTGAACTCTTAAGTCTAGCATTAAATTTGCAATTGGGCTGAGGTTATATCTTACTCCTAAACTACCTACTACCGACCAGGTTGTTCCATTTTGGGCATCTACAGAACCTGGCTCCCAACTTGGATGGAAATTATTAGGGTCATTAATGTTTTCATCCCCGTACGTAGTCGTTACAGTTGGATTAAAAAATACGTAGTGCACACCTAATCCTACAAATGGAGCAAATTTATCACCTCCTCGAGACAATGCTCTTGTTGTTAAAGGATAGTATTCTAGTTGTGCTCCTATATCAAAGTTTTGAGATTCCCCAGAATGTGCTCTTAATTTATCTGCAGAAGTACTCGTTTTATTTTCATCTACCCATTGGCCAAAATGGTTTAGTCCTGTTTTGTTCCAAGAAATTTCAGCTCGCACTTTAAAGTGGTTTGTGAAAAAGTTATTTCTCGAATAAGAATAGTAGCTAGTAAGGTAGTCAAAGTTCATATAGTAAACAAGACCGATTCCAAACCCTACATTACCAGAGTTTGTTTCAAAATCGTAACGCTCACCAAAGTCAGATTGATAAGCTATAGGACCAGCAATAATTCCAACCTCGTGAGAAAAGGCTTGCGAGAAACTCAATTGCATTGATAAAAGCAATACAAATGCAATAGATATTTTTTTTATTTTTAGTGTCATGTAATTTTTAAAATTGATGCTTTTACCTAGCAAATATATAAAAACTCGATAAACTACCAAATAAAACCGACGAAATGCATGTTTTTATTTTTTTCATAAAATTTAATCCCTTTTCGTATTGAACAAGAATAGCTATAATATCACATTTACAAAATTGATATATGCTTAATTATTAAAGTAATAAGGAAGCCACAATATATCAAAATATTCTTACAATTACATGTTTAAAATAAAATATCCCGTTATTTTGACAAAAATAGATTATTATTTAGAAATGGTCATTGAATTATTTAATTTCGATAATAAATAATTACTAATGAGACAGAAAATTGATGCTTTTTTAGCAGAAGTACAGGAAAGAAATAGTCATGAACCAGAATTTTTACAAGCCGTTCAAGAGGTCGCAGAATCATTAATCCCTTTTATTGCTCAAAATAAATTATACACTGGTAAAAATATCCTATTAAGAATGGTAGAACCCGAAAGGTTAATATCATTTAGAGTTAGTTGGATTGATGATAAAGGAGAGATACAAGTTAATAGAGGTTATAGAATTCAGATGAATTCTGCTATTGGACCCTATAAAGGAGGTTTACGTTTTCATCCATCTGTTAATGCAAGTATTCTAAAGTTCTTAGCTTTCGAACAAGTATTTAAAAATGCATTGACCACACTACCAATGGGAGGCGGAAAAGGAGGTTCAGATTTTGACCCAAAAGGCAAGTCGGATGATGAAATTATGCGTTTCTGTCAAGCGTTTATGAGTGAATTATTTAGACATATAGGACAGTTTACAGATGTCCCTGCAGGAGATATAGGTGTTGGAGCAAGAGAAGTGGGGTTTATGTTTGGAGCTTATAAAAAACTAAAAAATGAATTTACCGGTGTATTAACAGGTAAAGGACCAACTTGGGGAGGTTCGTTAATTAGACCAGAATCTACAGGTTATGGGACGGTTTATTTTGTTCAAAATATGTTAAAGCTTAAGAAAGATTCATTGAAGAACAAAAGAATCATAATTTCAGGGTCTGGTAATGTGGCCCAGTACGCAACGGAAAAAGCAATAGAACTTGGAGCAATAGTACTTACGTTATCAGATTCTGGCGGCTATATCTTAGATGAAGAAGGGATTGATGAAGAGAAATTAAATTTTGTTATGGACCTTAAAAACGTAAAACGTGGTCGTATCAGTGAATATGTAAATAAATATCCTAATGCAAAATATTTTGCTGACGCAAGACCATGGTCTGTAAAGTGCGATATTGCTTTGCCTTGTGCCACTCAGAATGAATTAAATGGAGAAGAAGCAAAACAGTTAGTTGAAAATGGCTGTATTTGTGTAGCTGAAGGGGCAAATATGCCGTCTACACCTGAGGCTATTCAAGTATTTCAAGAAGCAAAATTGTTGTTTGCTCCTGGTAAGGCCTCTAATGCAGGTGGTGTTGCTACATCAGGATTAGAGATGAGTCAAAATTCACTTCGCTTAAGCTGGACTCGGGATGAAGTAGATGCACGCTTACAAAATATTATGGAAGCGATTCATGATTCTTGTGTAGACTATGGGAAAAACGAAGATGGTTCTATAGATTATATCAAAGGAGCAAATATTGCTGGTTTTGTGAAAGTTGCAGATGCGATGTTGGCACAAGGAGTAGTATAAGCCATTTAAAAAAAAAAATATTTTAAGCTTCTGTTTTTTACAGAAGCTTTTTTTATGACATTATATATGATAAGCGCATAATTATCGTTAGTATTAAATATCTTTGAGCAAACCTTTATTAATTAATGTATAGTACTGTTTTTAAAATCTTTATTCTAGTATTTGGGCTTACGGCTTCTTGCTATAGTCAAGATTTCTCAACGTTATGGCAAGGCCATTATTCTTATAATGATATCATAGATGTGGTGAGTGGTGAGCATAAAATTTATGCAGCAGCTCAAAATGCTGTTTTTAGATATGATACACAAACCAATGAACTAACCACAATTACGTCGGTAGAAGGACTTTCGGGTGAGCAAATTACCACCATTTACTACAGTGAGTTGTATCAATACGTACTAATAGGTTATGAAACCGGTTTGATTGAAGTTTATTCTGAAACAGAAAATTCGGTATTATCCGTAGTCGATATTTTAGATAAGGTTAACATTACTCCGGTTAACAAACGAATCAATCATTTCTTTGAACATGAAGGACAAATTTATATTTCAACAGATTATGGAATTTCGGTATATGATCTAGAGCGCTTGGAATTTGGTGATACGTATTTTATTGGGACCGGTGGATCTCAGGTTACGGTTAAACAAGTATCCATTTTAAATAATGAAATTTACGTGGCCTGCTTAGATAATAATGGAATAAAAAAGGCAGACTTAAGCAATCCTAATTTAATAGATTATCAGCAATGGCAAACCGTTATAATAGGAAATTATTATACAATGAATACCATTAATAATAGAGTGTATTCGGTACGAGATAATAAGGTGCTTTATGAAATAAATGGAGCTTCAATTAATACCTTGTTTACTTTACCATTGTTACCTTTAGACGCTGATATGTCAGCATCAAACCTAATTTACTCAACTACAACTGCGATTTATGTGTATGATGAAAATTTACAACTCGTAAAGAGCTTTCAACCTACAGAAGAATTTGATTCTAATTTCACTTCGGCAACGAGTTTAGATGATTCTATTTATATAGGTACTGAGGCTTTTGGAGTACTAAGTAATGCTATTTCTACAGTTGGCGAGTATGTTGAGATAAAACCTAATGGCCCTTTATTTAATGAAACGTTTAGGCTTAATGCAGAATCTGGTGTCGTTTGGTCTAGTTTTGGTGATTATACGGAAGCATTAGTTCCTGGTCCACTTCGATCTAGAGGTTTAAGTTATTATAGAAATGAAGCATGGGAGAGTATCCCTTATGAGAGTGTTTTTGGTGCAAAAAATCTATCGCAAATAGCTGTAAATCCATTTATTCAAAACCAAGTATTTGTAAGTTCATTTCAAGATGGCCTTTTAGAATTAAATGATTATGAACCCACTATTTTATATGATGAAACCAATAGTGGTTTAGAATCCTTAGTATTGCCAGGGTCACCAAACTTTAGGAGTCTTAGAGTTTCTGCTACTGCATTTGACCGTAATGGACTTTTGTGGTCGTTGAGCTCACTATTATTTGAACCTTTAAAATCATATGACCCAATTTCAGGCAATTGGAAAAGCTATGATTTTTCGAGTATTATCCAAGATGCTATTCGCGATGAGTTTGGTTATTTTGATATAGCTATTGATAATAATGGTACCAAATGGATTGGTGGTTATAAAAACGGACTTTATGTTTTTAATGAAACTATAAGTAATACACCACTTCGTAATATTAGTACTGAAGAGCAAGGTTTGCCAGTTCCGAGAGTTAATGCCGTTGCCATAGATAATAGAAATCAACTTTGGGTTGGGATGTTTACAGGACTAAGAGTACTTTATAATACTTCTGGGTTTTATGAAGATGCTAATCCAACACTAAGTTCTATCATTATTTTAGAAAATGGGATTGCAAAAGAATTGTTAGAAGGTGAAACGATAACAGATATTAAGGTTGATGGCTCGAATAACAAATGGGTTGGCACAGTAGATTCTGGAGTGTTTTATTTCTCGCCAGATGGGCAAACTACGATTTATCACTTTACAAAAGACAATTCTCCGTTACCATCTAATAGAATTAATGATATCTCAATAGATGGAGGTAATGGTATTGTTTATATCGCCACAACCAAAGGGTTATTGTCTTTTAAAGCTGGAGGTTCAAAAACAGGATCTACCTTAGAGGATGCCTTTGTGTATCCAAATCCAGTACGACCAGAATACAATATTCTTGGTTTTAATGATCTTAATGATATAAATAAAGGGATTAAGGTTAGTGGGCTTACTGAACGTGTGAATATTAAGATTACAGATATTGAAGGTAATCTGGTTGCAGAAGCACAGTCTAACGTTAATTTAAGATCATCTAATACCAGTTATAACTTCGCCATAGATGGAGGAACTGCTATTTGGAATGGTAAAAACCTTGGTAACAACGTGGTGCGAACTGGTGTGTATTTGATATTAATTTCAGATTTAGATTCTTTTGAAACCAAAGTGCTTAAAGTATTAATAGTTAGGTAAACATGCTTTCAAAAAATAACAGCATCGTTCTTTCTAAATTAAAGTATAGAGATAACGACCTCATTGTGAAATGTTATACGGAGCAACGCGGAGTGGTTAGTTATATGCTAAGAGGTGTTTTAAAATCTAAAAAAGGGCTTTCTAAAACTGTTTATTTTCAAGCTTTATCTCAACTTCAAATTGAAGAAAATTATAAGCCTAATCAGTCGCTTCATTTTATAAATGAGACCAAGTTTAATTACATCTACAAAAGTCTTCATACCAATATCTATAAAAGTGCAATCGTTTTATTTCTATCAGAAATTCTTTCTAATGTGTTAAAGGAAGAAGAGAAGAACGAAGATTTATTTCATTTTATAACAGCGTCACTTCAGTATTTAGATAATGAAGATCAATTTTCAAACTTTCATTTATTGTTTTTGTTAAAGCTAACCCGCTATTTAGGATTTCTACCAGAAAACTTAGATAATGACTACGCATTCTTTAATTTAGAATCTGGAATTTTTGAAGCATCTAATCATGGGATTTACTCTGTGTCGGGTGAAAATTTAACACTCCTAAAACGTTTGTTAGGCACAAGTTTTGATGCACTAAACACCATAACAATTAAGGCAAAACAAAGGCAAGAGTTTTTAAATATGCTCTTGTATTATTTTGAATTACATTTGGGAAGTTTTAAAAAACCTAAATCATTACAAGTACTTAATGACGTGTTTCGTTAGATCACTTTTTACCAAAATAAAATATAATGATTGTGAGTTCATACGTGAAGCACATTAGTGCGCATATTATTTTTATATTTCTTTTTTTACAGCTGAGTACTGCTCAAACGATTACTGTTTTAGAAGCAGATAGCCATATGCCTATTCCAGGTGTGGCAGTGGTTAATCAGATAAAAAGCAAAACCATTATTACCGATTTAAAAGGGGAAGTGTCTTTATCTATCTTTAATGATTACGAAGTCATCTTTTTTAAAGATTTCTTATATGAAGAACAGCGCTTAACAAAAGCTCAAATAGCAAAAAATAAGGGTATTGTTTATCTCACGCCTAAAGTAGAAGGTTTAGATCAAATTCTAATTTCAGCTTCTAAGTTTGAACAACATAAACGCGATATTCCACAAACCATAGTGAATATAAGTGCCAAAGACATTGCCTTGTCTAACCCACAAACGAGTGCCGATTTGTTAGAGAATACGGGTAATATTTATATTCAAAAAAGTCAATTGGGTGGTGGAAGTCCTATGATTAGAGGGTTTTCCACTAATAGACTTTTAATTGCAGTAGACGGAGTACGCATGAATAATGCTATTTTTAGAGGAGGTAATCTTCAGAATGTTATTGCCATAGATCCATTCTCAGTACAACATACAGAGGTCACTCTTGGAGCAGGTTCTGTAGTTTATGGTAGTGATGCGATTGGTGGTGTGATGAGCTTTTATACTAAGAAGCCTCAATTTTCTGAAACAGATGCTTTAAATTTTGGTGCCACAGCGATAACACGATTCGCCTCTGCAAATACAGAGAAAACAGGTCATTTAGATTTTAATTTGGGTTATAAAAACTGGGCCTTTTTAACCAGCGTGAGTTATACTGACTTTGATGATTTAAGAATGGGAAGCCATGGTCTGGATGATTATTTGCGACCAGAATATGTAACGCAGCAAAACGGTGAAGATGTTATAGTTACTAACCCAAATCCTAAAGTACAAACACCAACTGGTTACGATCAAATTAATGCAATGCAAAAGGTAAGCTATAAATCGTCTGACCATTTAGATTTTGATTTAGGCTTGTATTATTCTAGCACCTCAGATTTTTCTAGATATGATAGACTTATTCGTTACCGAGGAGATGAATTACGTTCTGCGGAATGGAACTATGGACCACAACAATGGTTTATGGGGAATTTTCAGTTAACCAAATTGAGTAGTAGTTCTAATTTGTATGATAAAATTCAGACCACTTTAGCATATCAGAATTTTAAAGAGAGCCGGGAGGATCGTGATTTTCAATCTAATATTCGTGCTGTAAGAGCAGAATCGGTTGATGCTGTGTCGTTTAATTTAGATTTAGAAAAAAGCGTCAATACTAAAACTAGTATTTTTTATGGTCTAGAATATTTACATAATACGGTACATTCAAATGGGTATGATAAAAACATTGACACCGATGAAAACACGGTGAGCATTACACGCTATCCGGATGGTTCTACCTGGCAGTCTATTGCGGCTTATGCGAGTTTAAAGCATAAACCGAATTCCAAGTTTGTGTTTCAGTCTGGACTTCGGTTTAATCAGGTGATTGCGAAAGCCGATTTTACAGCCAACAACGTATTTTTAAATTTACCTTTCGATGATGCTGAGGTTAATACCGGTGCCTTAACTGGTACAGCTGGTGTTACATGGTCTCCGAGCGATTTAATTCAATGGAAGCTTAACGCCTCTACAGCATTTAGAGCACCAAATATAGATGATATCGGTAAGGTGTTTGATAGCGAACCCGGAGCTGTTGTGGTACCCAACAAAGACTTGAAGGCGGAATACGCTTATAATGGTGAGTTGGGTTTAAAGTTGAATTTTGATAATAAAGTCATTGTAGATTTAGCCACCTATTACACCTTTTTAGACAATGCCTTAATTCGACGCGATTATGAGCTTAATGATGACACCGAAATGGTTTATAATGGTGAATTAAGTACAATTCAGGCGATACAGAATGCTTCAAAAGCTTGGATTTATGGCTTTGAAGCAGGGGTAGAAATTAACTTCACCAAACAATTAAAACTCCGTTCTCAGTACAATGTTATTGGTGGTACAGAAGATAATAATGGAGTAGAAGAACCCGTACGGCATGTGGCACCCAATTTTGGTCGTACCCATTTGAGTTGGAAGACAAACAAATTGTTATTGGATGCTTTTGTGGTTTATAATAACGAATTGGCCTTTAATCAATTGTCACCTTCGGAAGCGTCGAAAGATTATATTTATGCTTTGGATGCTAATGGAGATCCTTATGCACCAGCTTGGCACACCCTTAATTTTAGAGCGCAATACCAGTATAATGATCAACTTAGTCTAACGGCTAGTTTAGAAAATATAACGGATCAACGTTATAGACCGTATTCTTCGGGAATAACTGCAGCAGGTAGAAACTTTATTCTAGCTTTAAAATATACCCTTTAATAGTTATTTGGTTAAAAGAGGGCTCAACTTTTTTTTGATGTTTTGTCTGTGAATTACTCCTGCTTGACTCTTATCTGACTTGAATTGTACCCGAGGCTCACCCGACGCATACCCGACGCATACCCGAGGGAGACCCGACGCAACTACGGGTGAACCCTTATTGAAATCTGGTTGTGATTCTTGTTGAAGCCTTGCCATCTCTGGCCTAAAACGAAAATAAGCCTCATTTTTTGAATGCGGCTTATTTTACATAATATAGAGATCGTTTATTTAGTGGCGTTTGATTGCTTTCTTGCTGATGACCTGTCCATTGGATAAGGTGATTTTGGCAATATAAGCTGCCTGACTCAACTTAGATAGATCGTAAACCTCAATAGCATCATTGCCTTGTAGATTATAAACGACGCGTCCTGTTACGTCTATAATAGCGACGTGTTTTATGGTGTGGGTGTTTCCAACTTTAATTTGAACATCACCATTTTGTAATTCTGTAATCGTTATCTCATTTGCATCCATTATGTTATCGTCAATAGACAATGTGGTTGGTGTAAATACAATATCGAAACGGTCGTTAAATTCACCTGTTTCTGAGGTGAAGGTGTAATCTGAATCTTTAAGGTTGTGTGTTATGTTTTTTAGTTTGTCTAACACATATATCGGGTTGCTAGTCATAAACTCTCCTTCAAATTGTGCGATAGAAAATGTGTAAATTGTAGGGACATCTATTGAGGTGTAAAAGCCTAATGGTATCACTTCATCTAGTGTTAAGCTATTTGGATGTTTACCTTGGATGGCAAAATTCTTATTTGGACTGTCTTCAATCTTAGTATAAATAATAGCCGCTGTTCCGCTTGATAAATTTCTTGGGGCATCATAAGCATAACTATCAAAGTTGTCTGTTGCTCCATGGACATATGCTATTAGGACTTGATTAAAGATACCGTTATCTGAGGTTAAATTTAGCCATAATTTATTGGCTTCGTTTTGTGGTTCATTACTTCTAAAAAATTGATTATTACTTGTGCCATCGGCTTTTCTCATGGCATTTTTAAAAACGGCATTTCCAGTAGCTGTTCCAACGATAAAGAAGCTCTGTCCAGAAGGGATGTATGATTGTGGTATGATGCCACTTGAACCAGCGGTTCCTCCACTACCAACATTGATAATTGCATAATCATCTTGATTAAAATTGTAACCTTCATTTCCATTATTTGTATTGTCAAGTGCACTATAATGTGACCATAAATATGCGACACCTTCAACCAAACTATTATTTTTAGTATGAAAAGCCGAAAAATCTAATGCACTGGGATAAGGATTTCCTATCAAATTCCAATCATTATCTGGTGCAAATCCGTTTTCATAGATTGGAATTGTAATATCTCCAGTGTTGAATTCGCCTGTAAAATCTATATCATCTACATAAGGAAATCCACCTACAAAAGTAGGACCTGTAAATGCATATCCTTGTCCTGGTGTCATTATGCCCGTCGCTAATTGCCAATCGTCACCATTGTCATCAATATCATCTTGCCCTAAGGTTTGTGTGTTGTCATTAAGCGCTTCCATAAATTCATCGCGGTAATTTGCTGCATTGTACTTGTATCTTCTGTTTACGGGTACGGCAGAAAATAACGTGTTTAGATTAGCCGCTGTTATTGGCGAGCTCCAATAGGTGTAATCTAACAGTGTGTTTTTAGAGGCAGACACTTTATTTGCGGTAGCCGTTCCGGATCCCGATAGACTAAATGTTCCTGCATCATCAACCTGAACGAACGCTCCTTTTGTTTCCACTTTAATAGCGCCAGCGATAACAGCATTGTCTTCAACCTGTACAAATTTTGAATTGTCTATATAAAGTTCACTCGCTATAACATTTAGGTCTTCACCGATAATGATTCCGTCGTTAGCTCCCATTTGTTTGGTGCCTGTACCCGAAATAGTTAGGTTTGCATAATAATCATTTGAAGGGTCAGCATTAGAATTGAAATCTGTTAGTGTTTGATCACCAATACGTGAATATTCGACTGTGCTACCAGCTTCTAGTATAATTATCTCTACATCATTTCGTACAGAAGTAGCTACTGCTCCAGTTCCTCCGTTGAAACCATCAACATCTCCAGTTTTAAAGACACCTCCATTTTCTACTCTTACTGTTTGAGTTCCGGTAGGACCAACAATGGCATTATTATTAATTTCAAAAACACCTGTAGATTTAACTGTAAATATGCCGTTGTCTTGTAATGTAATATTAGCATTACTATTTCCAACCATATCTCCAGTTACTTCAATTTGATAATATTCTATAGTGCCACCACTTGTACCTCTAATATTTTCTGTTAATGCAGTTCCGGAATTATAAAATTCGACTACACCAGCCTGTAAATCATAATCACCTGTAATATCTGGTTTAGTACCAATACCACTTATACGGAATCGGCTATTCATATCCATCGTTAAATTTGTTAAACTGTTTCCAAATGTAAAATTTGAAACATCTAAAGTGGCGTTGTCAGTGATATAAACAAGACCATTTGGGTTAAAACCAGACGAAATAGTTTTTATACCACTACCTGAAAACGTTAAGTTTTTAAAGTCATTTCTTGCTGTAAGATTTTGAGGTGTTCCATCATTTCTATTTAATTCTATCGTACTATTAGTACTAAGATTTAAAACCCCACCTATCGTTGGTAAGCTACTAAGAGTTCCTGTAAAACCATTAGTGTTTCCAGTTCTAAAAGTACCCGAAACATCTACGCTTCCCGATGTATTGGACATAGTACAATTTGTTCCTATATCAAAAATGGCATTAGTTTCTACATTAAAAACTCCTCCCAACTTTGCAATATTAGAACTACTTCCATTGTCAATTATGACTAAGCTGCCTGTAGGTACGTTGGCGCCATTTGTAAGATTCAATGTTTTATTCAACACAATATTTAGAGTTCCTGATAATTCAGCGCTTGGACCACTCATGGTAAGTGTCCCTAAAGTGTCCAAAAATGTAATTGTAACATTAGATCCAATAAACCCATTTCTAAAGTCTTTAGTACCGGATGATTTAAATGTAATGTCCACTTTGGCATCAATTAGCCCATTAACAATTAAAGGAAATGATCCACCTATCGTATCATCCCCCGAATATAAAGCGCTGATTCTAAAAATTGGAATGGTAGAGTTGTCTGAATTAGGAAAATAGGTTATTCCAGAACCATCAGGAGTACCAACTGTACTGTTCCATTCATAAATAGATCCATCATCCCAAACATTTTTAACATTGGAAGCAAGATTCCCCATATTGCCTGGAACAGCAGAAACACCTCCAATGATTTCTATTTTTCCATTTGATCCTACATGAATAGATGCATCAGGATCTTGATAAAAAATTGATGTATAATCTCCCGAATTATTCTTTACACTAATTAGACCTCCAGATTCAATTTTTATGTCATCACCAGTACCATCATTGATATTAAGTTCGGAGCCTGTTCTCAACTCCAATGTACCTTCAATTACAGTTTGATCAAGTGAGATAGATGATTCCACATATACGGTGTGAGTAGGTCTTATAGTAATTGTATTGGCGTCTTTTGTTGGTGCAGAGGTTGAATTACTCCAATTCACATTGTCAGGTGAAGATTCCCATCCACAACTATTAGCCCAATTGGATGGCCCAACATCTTTACTCCTATAATATAGCGCTGTTGTAGGTACAGGACATAATAAGTCTTCCCAATTTGTTGCTACACGAATTCCGTCTACAACACCATTTTCTTTCCCGCTTTGTCTGAGCATAAAATTTCTAATAGATGCACCGCTTGCTGGTGCCGGATCTGTATCATTAGTAATAGCTTGTAGTGTTGCACTCCCTGCAAGTGATTCCGATACAGGTAAGCCCGATTCTATTATCCATAATTTTAATACATCATTAACTGTGCCTACAACAAACTCATTTTTTAATACTAATAAATAGGTTTTATTATAATCTAAAACGGAACTCCATTGTATTGTTCCAGTATATTTGACAATCCCTATTTGATATCCAGATCCAGAATTACGAGCATATACTCTACTATAATAATTATTGCTCCCATCTATAAGTGAGACAAAATAATCTGATGATCCTAAATTGGTCATATTAATTAGAAAAGAAACAAAAAGATTGTTATCTGGATTATTAAGATTGCCTGATGCAGGATATGTGTTGTCTGCATATTTGATTTCTCTTTTTATATCGTCATCACCACCACCTTGATATTGTGCACTTCCTCCAATACCAGAACTTGCGTAACTTGCATAAGTAAGACCTGTAGCACTGTATTTTAATGGGTCAGTTCCGTTACTTTGGAAAGACCAATTAGGAAATGCAAGCGTTGTCGAAATATCTGCAGCATCTTCACAACCGTAATCAAAATTTTCTTCCCAAATAGGAGGATTACATGCTGGTGCGTCATTAATAGTGATGACTAATGTTTCGGTGTCAGTGCCATAAGCATTAGTTGCAGAAATAGTCACGTTATACGTCCCTGTTACTGTAGGATTACCGCTAATTTCACCTGTTGAAGTGTTAATACTTAAACCTGGAGGTAACCCAGTAGCATTAAAACTTGTTGGAGCGTTGGAGGCAGTTATTGTATATGTAAAAGCATTAACTAAATCTCCAATGGCTGTTAAAGCACTTGTAACATTTGGAGGTGATGTAGAAAGCCATTCTGCATATAGCGTTGTATTCGCTGAGCCAATAGTATAACTAGCACCAGCATTGTAGTGGGTACCACTTCCATTAGTGGCCGTATTCCAACCATTAAATGCAAATCCGGTTCTAACTAAAGAACCAACTCCTGGTAATGTTATAGACGTATTATAGTTGCCATTATTCGCAGCAGGAGCGGTACCACCAGTATTGCCATTACCATCATAACTTACAGTATAATTACCAATGCTCCATTGTGCATACAGTGTTACATCTGATGTTCCCATTGTATAAGAAGCATTATCAGCATAAACTACTGCGCCACCTGAAGTCGTAGACCAACCATCAAACATATATCCTGTTCTTATAAAGGTATTGGTTGTTAAATTTTCTGAAGCTCCTTCGTTTATGGTTTGATCTGCCATTGTCCCACCAGTGTTACCATTGCCATTAAATGTGATTGTGTGGCTAGGAGTTGATGCAGCACAAAAGACCTCTACTAATTCTATTAAAACGCGTTTCCCTGAATCCGTAGAAAATTCTAAAACAGAATTTGCTGGTACTCCAGTAAACGTTGCCGTATATACATTGAAAGAGTCATCCGTAATAGTACTGAAAAATTGAGACACACCATTTAAGGTGACGGTTACTTCATTTTCATTATCATCCCATCCTTCAGCGTTAAATTCTACTGTAATATCTCCAGAAACTCCAGACAATGGGTCAGTCGAAATTGAACCGCCAGTGCCTCCAGAAGCTAGTCTTTTAGCATTACCATCATTAGTTGTATAACCAGAGGTATTAGGGAAATCCTTTCCATACATTGTAAAACAAGGCCCAACAAAAACATCCCATTGTGCATACAAAGTAATATCAGCAGAAAAATCATATGAAGCTCCTTCTGCATAACTAGTACCACTACCATTAACAGCAGTATTCCAAATGTTAAAAGTGAAACCCGCATTGGTAAACGTGTTGGCTGTGAGATTTTCTGCCACACAATTTGTTTGAGGAGACATTGTACCTGTACCGCCATTACTGTTAAATGTTACGGTATTTCCTGTAGGTAGCCATTGCGCGTATAATATGGTATTTGCTGTAATATTAAAAGTATCAGTAGCAACATAGGATGTGCCAGAACCATCAGATGCTGTGTTCCATCCATTAAAAGCGTTGCAGGTGTTTACTAAGGATCCTGTATTGCCTAAAACTGTTACTGTATCCCCAGAATCATAGGCATTACTATCAGTTGGAGTTGTTCCTCCAGTGTTGCTATTACCGTTATATGTAATAGAATAGGTTGTTGGACCTGCTGAAACTCCCCAAATTTCAATATTATCTATTGCTATATCTTCATCACCAGAATCTAAATTAAAAATTAATTCGAGGTCTAGGTTGGTACCTGTACCTGCTATGCTTTTTGTAAATTGTGCAAATGCATCTGTTATTTGGGTACTATCACCTGTCCCATTATAATCCGTGTCAATAGCAGGTGTAGTATTTGTGCCGCCAGAGCTTTCTACCCAAATTAAGTTTTGAGAACCACCAGTATCAATTTTTCCGTTTAAATGAAAATAATCAGCAGCATCCCAATCTTGATTATTTCCATCGTCATCTTCCGCAATATGAATTCTAACTTCTAAAGTGGTGTACCCAGAAATGTTAATTCCTGTAAAGAATAATGATTGTATAGGGCTACTAACTTCACCGTCAATGTCATGAGCTGCAAAATAATAGCTTCCTTGAACATTTGTAAAACTAATAGAGCTACTAATATTGGTTCCATCGGTTCGAGTAAAGTAATCTAAAGATCCATCTGAAAATTCAGTTACACTTGTAGTATAGTCACCAGGAGTTTCAAAAGTTAATTCAGCTATCTTAACCTGCCCAAAACCAGACAAGCTAAAACATAAGAATGCTAAAAAAACGAGGGAGTAGTTTTTTATCATAGGAAAAATGGATTAATCTCAATAATTTTTAAAATCACTGCCAATCAGCGTGTTGTAATTTAGGTGCTTATTAGGATATTACTAATGTTATGCTATAAAAACAAGTAAAAATACAAAATTCAATATTAAGATGCAATACGTTAAATGTTAAGTGTCAGTTAGTTTGCGTGTTGGAAAGGGGGTTGGAGCAGTGCAGAATTATTCAGAAAAGCTAGGTCTTTTGGGTAAAGGCCATAAAAAAAGGTCCAACCAAATTGATTGAACCTTTTTTATTTTGATATTAATTATCGTATCATTTTTGTTTTATCGCTTTTTTACTAATGACTTGTCCATTAGATAATGTGATCTTAGCAACATAAGCGGCCTGACTTAGTTTAGATAGGTTGTACACCTCGGTAGAATCATCGCCTTGTAAACTATAAACGCGTCTTCCGGTAATATCTATAATATCCACATGCTTTATAGTATGTGTCTGTCCGACTTTGATTTCAACATCACCATTTTGCAATTCTGTAAGCGTTACCTCATTAGAATTAATTAGGTTGTCGTCTATAGAGAGTAGTATGGTTGGTGTAAATACAATTTCGAAACGGTCGTTAAATTCGCCAATTTCTGAGGTAAAGGTATAATCTGAATTTTTAAGATTATGAAACGTGTTTAGTAGTTTGTCATTAATGTAAACAGCGTTTTCAGTCATAAAAGCACCTTCAAATTGTGAAATAGTAAACGTATATAGTGTTGCAACATCTATAGACGTATAAAAGCCTAATGGAACCACTTCATCTAGTGTTAAGCTATTTGAGTTTTTACCTTGAATCGCTAATTTTTTATCAGAATTAGGAATTAAAGTATATATCGCAGAATGTGAGGATGTCACTCCATTTTTAGGGGCGTCAAAATACATACCATCATAAGCATCTGTGGCATGATCGAGATAACCCACTAAAATTTGACTAAACACACCGTTATCTGATGTTAGGTTAAGCCATAGCTTATTTATAGAATTAGCGTCATTACTAGGTCTAAAAAATTGATTATTGTCCCCTGTAACACGCATGGCATTATTAAAAATTAGATTTGCCGTCTGTATGTCTTGAGTAGGAACAGGAGATGGTGATACGGTGGTTGAAGTTGCATTATTATCCATAGAAATAAAGAACCCTTGACCAGATGGAATAAACCTGTTTGGGATTGTAGAATCGCCTCCATTCTCTTGAGCTGCGGTTTGTCCGGTACCATTAATAATTGCATAATCTGTATCCGAAAAATTTAAACCATTATTGCCATTTGCAGTATTAGAAGGTGCGGTATTTTGAGACCATAAATAAATAGCTCCGCCCATAATAGGATTAGGTTCCAAAATTTCTTCATCTATAAGTCCCATATTGGTTGCTAAAAAGACATCTGCACTAATTGCTGAAGGGTAAGGGTTGCCGACAAAATTCCAATTGTTATCACCTAGTTCTTCGTCATTTCTGTATAAAGGAACCGTGATGACACCATTATTAAATAGACCAGAAAATGTATAACGTATTCTACATGTTGGCCCTGGGCATCCCGGCGTACTTGAAAATACAGTAGGGTTGTGTGTTGAAGCGTAACCTACACCAGGAGTTAAATATGTTGTTGAAATATTACCCCAATCATTACCATTATCATCAATATCATCTACACCTGCTCCAACTGTAGCTGTGCCATCATTAGCGGTCTCAAAGGTTGAATCTCTATAGTATTCCGCATTGTATTGATAGCGTCTGTTAGGATTAGAGAGCGCTAAACCATTGGCTGGAGTTTCTTGAAAAACAGGTGAACTCCAATAGGTGTATTCATACCAGTTATTTGAAGGAGCTGTTAGTTTGCTAACCTTAAGATTTGTTGGTATCGTGGCAGTAACAATTCCTGAATCATTAATTTGAACGAAAGATCCCTGAGGTTCAATCTCAATAGCTCCATTAGTTCCGTTAACTGTTACATCGTTTGTTACTTCAACAAAATCACCATCACCAATTGATAAGAGCACATTATTTATAATTAGACTACAAGCGCTGAAACTAATTTGATCACCTCCGGAGGCAGTATCATAATTAGCATTAAGGACAACGGTGCTATTTGTGCCAGGGAAAGAAGACCAGCTACCGTTCCAGGTCACCACGTTATAATTTGGTTGAATAGCATTAGATACATTTGTACAACTGCCTGCTTCGGTTACTTCGCAATAAAATTGATAGTTGGCTAAATCATTTAATGAATTAATGTCACCTTCCATTAATAAGTTATTTCCATCTTCGCCTAGAATGGTATATCCTGAAGGTAATGTACTTGTTACTGGAGTCCAAACATCATTTACACCATTGTTAAAATACCATTGGTATGTTAAGTCTCCAGTTGTATTGGAGTCACCTTCGGTGGCTGTAACTGAATAATCTAAAACAGTACAATCGCTAGCATCTAGTATTGTTGAAATATTTGGATTAGAGTAAGTTACCAATGGAGCAACACCTATATCATCACACTCTTCTGTGGTTAACAAATCCCAATCAGCAGCGTTATAAGTTGCCGTAGGTCCTGTTGCCGTACCTAATCTTCTTATTGTATATCCTGTTTGATTAGGGAATTCAACGGCATCAATATCTACTCCCCCTTTTGTTAATACGTTTCTATCCTCTGCATTGATTCCTCCTGCATTTATATTAATATCAAATGTATTAAAACATGTATTTGCACTTGAACCTAAACTTAAGGTGAAAACACTATAAGCAGGAACTGTACCTGTTAAATCAACATTTCCTGTAACAGCAGTTGTTGTTAAATCAGCGTATCTATCAATTTCGTAGTCTCCAGCATCCAAATCAATTGGAAAAGGAGTAGGGTTGTATAGTTCTACATACCAAACATTATTAGCGTCTGAATCATAAACTTCTGAAATAAATAGATCTGTAAAAGTTCCTGATGAACTGATACAAGTTCCACTAGTAGAAACTATAGTAAAAGTTCCAGTTTGAACTCTACAACCAGCTTCAGTAAGTCTAATCATATTTGTTGTAGCACCTGCTGGTACGTGTACAATTAATGTTGTTGCATCTACAAAATCTACTGTTGCATTTACAGCACCAAAACTAGCGGTTGTACTTGCTGTGAATCCTGTTCCTGTTACTGTGATTTCAGTATCTTCTGGGCCGCTTGTTGGTAACATGGAAGTAAATGTGTGTGTTGGTGTACAAGAAGCTATGACTTCTATGGTGTAATCTGCAATGGTTCCCCAACCAGGACTTGTACAGGGGTCTATACTCGCTTCAGAACCGCCTTCATCTTGGATAATACGCATTCTGTAATTTCCTAGTGTTTGACCAGAAGGCACGTTTATAGTGAAATTCTCAAAAAGATTAGAGCCGCTAAAAGAAAGCGTAGTTGTTCCAATTAACTCATCTGTATCATCAAAATCCCCATCATTATTCCAATCTATCCAAACACCACCTGCTCCACTATAAAAAGATCCACCGTCACATTCACCAAATTCAACTGTAAGTGTATAAGAATCTCCATCAAATAAATCGGCACTCATAGCTGTATTGTCTTGTACTGTATTTGTACAGGTATTTGGTGTTATGTTGTTTATAGCGTTGTTTTCACCAGTTAATACCACTCCTTCTATTTCTGAATCTCCAGATGACCAGCTTCCAGGGTCGCAATAGGCTAGATTAGGTGTGCAATTCACCGTTGCCCCTGAACTCCAGGAATTTCCATTTCTTGTGAACACTGTATAGTAATATTGTGTACCATTTGTTAAAGCTGTAATACTTGTTGATGTTCCTGTGCCTTTATAAACTACAAAACCATCATCATAACTAGAACCAGAACCATAGGTTGTATTGGCAGTATAAGAACTTCCATTTCCACTAGGAGATGTTGTTAAAGGACTTGTAGAAGTCACAACGATATAATCATCTAAACACCCTGTAGCCGCTGTCCAAGATACATCTACACCACCGTTTTCACAGTTTGCAGTTGCTAAACTTGCAACATTGTTTGGTGTTGCTTCGGTTATGGTGTGTGTGCCACTTGCATAAGCTGTCCCAGATTTGTTTCCTGTGGTAAAGGTTAGATTTCCTGTTGTAATAGCGTTTACTGTTATAGTTCTTCCATCTGTAGCACCACAAGGTAAATCTGTAGTAATAAAAATATAGCCTGTACTTCCGTTTGCTATGGTTTGTGAGGCACCAGTTACCGCATGTAAGCCTGAACCTAAACTTGTGGTTATGGTTTGTAATGTAGTATCACTGCCCGCATTAAAAGTCGAATTAGTAGAGTACCACACTTTAAAGTTTGTAATATCTGCATTTGTAGCAGATCCAGATGTTGTAAAATTAAATGCTGTTAATTCTGCTTCGTAAGTTGTGACTGACAAGTTGAACGCATAAATAACATTGTCATCCGTTCCGTCTGTAATATTGCTAGCAGCAACTGCAGGATTTGAAGAATTTAAAAGTATGGATGGTATTGCGGTACCATTTCCTTCTACATTAAAATTATATGTCGCTTCATTTGCGTCATTACTTAGTATTGTTATTGTTGATGTACTTGTGCCTGTCGTTGTTGGAGTAAATGTTACAATAAATGTTGTAGAAGCACCATCCGTAACTGTCGTCGGATTTGTATACGCAGACACTACAAAATCAGAGTTTGAACTTGTAATCGTTGTTAAATCTAAATCTGCTGTTCCTGTATTTTGAATAGTAAAGGTGTGTGCTTCTGAATTGCCAACTAGGACATCTCCAAAATCGGTGTCGTCTGTTGTGCTAATAGCTGTGTTACCATCTGCTATATTTGTTGTGTTTCCTTGGAGGTTTATTTCTGGGGATGGGATTGAACAGGCTGTAATATTTAAAGATAAATTATCAACGGTCCAAGTTGCAGCTTGGCCACCACCTGTGCCAGTTGCTGTATAATAGAAAGCAAAATAGACGTTAGAACCTGTAATTGCTAAAACATTTGCGTTAACAGAGCTAGTTCCGCTAGAAATAGTTACACCTGGAACTGAAGTCCAAGTCGCTGCATTGACATCTGTACTATTGTAATTACCATTAAAATTGGTTGAGTACATTATTTGTAATGCTGGTCCAGAATAGTCATCAGATAAATCAAAAGCTAAAGTTGCTACACTGTTAGATGACATATCTACTGAAGCTGATATTAAATAATCTTCTGCTGTTCCTGAACTTCCATAGCCATTTATTGAAGCTCTTCCACTGGATATTTCCCAGTCTTTACTTCCAGATATACTTACAGGGGTAAAAGTTCCAAAGTTTGAGAAAGTTTCATTAAAAGGGGTGCTTGACGTTTCATCATCATCACCAACACTTAAAGTAGTTTCGTTATCACTACCTGCGCTCGCACTAGAGCCACCACTTACACTTTGTAATTCAAAAGTATAATCTGTAGCATCTCCACAATTGGTATTATCTGCTAAATTGACTGTAACACATTGTTGCGTAGAACTATTAGCAGGGAATGTAATTCCTGTTGTTGCGTATGTAACATGTGGTGCGTTAGTTGAGGTTAAAACTACATTTGCTGTTGTTGGTGTAGCGCTTGGGTTTATTATATCTACACAAATACTTGCCGTGCCATCTCCTTCATTTGCTGTATAGGCTGTTGAAGCGAAATTTAGTTCTGTGTCTGTAGAGCCAACGCCAACTCCAGTTAATATTAAATCTTGCAATCGGATACCTCTACCAGAGGTTGCATCTACTGATAATCTTAAGACCGTATTTGCTGAAACTGTTGCAATGTTTATTGTTCTTGTTGTGAAGCTTGTTGTTGCATTAGGGGTTGTGTACGATTGTGTAAAGGTAGTACCTCCATCTGTTGAAACTTCTACTAAAAGACTTCGATGTGTTCCACTACCATAAGATCTAATATCCACTTCAAAAGTTGCACTGGTGTTGGCGCTTAAGTTATAAGATGCAGTTTCTATTATATCTCCGGGGTTACCTGGTTCTACAAGATAGTAATCCGATATGGATGTATTGTTGGGAGTGATGTTATTAGTGTCGGTCCAACCGGCAGGAAAGGCACCGCCACCGGCTACATTAAAAATTTCTTGCCCATAACCAGACAAGCTAAAACATAGGAATGCTATAAAAACGAGGGAGTAGTTTTTTATCATAGGGATATTAGGGATGTATAGATTCAATTAATTAAGACCAAAGATATATTAAATAGTCTGTAGGTCAGTGCCTTGAAAAGTAGGTATTTATTAACAAATTGTTAAGATTTCTTACAAGTTATCTATTAAATGCAAGAAAACGACGACAAAATGTCATTACAGTTAGAGCGATGGGTATATATTACTAGCTGTTTATACACTTATATGCGCCTTTTTTAATATGATTTAAACTGCTCTTTTTTCCTAATCTATTGTATTTTTGAAATGGATGGATAGCAATAAAACATACACGGTAAACGAAGCACAAAAAAAATTAGAACACTATTGTGCGTACCAAGAGCGTTGCCATAAAGAGGTACGGCAAAAGCTATGGGAAATGCGTATGATTCCTGAAGCTATTGATGTGATTATGGTGCATTTAATTCAGGAGAATTACCTTAACGAAGAACGTTTTGCTAAAGCGTTTGTTAGTGGGAAATTCAGGATTAAGAAATGGGGAAAAAACCGTTTGCTGCGCGAGTTGAAGTTTAGGGATATTTCTAAATACAGTATCGATTCGGCTCTAAAAGAAATAGACTTAGATGACTATTATAACACCTTAGACGATTTGGTGCAAAAACGTATTGCTCAAGTGAAAGAGCCTAATGTGTATAAGAAAAAGAAAAAGGTAGCTGATTATTTGTTGTATCGTGGTTGGGAATCGGCTTTGGTTTATGAGAAGTTGAATGCTTATTTTGGGTGATGGTTGGTGGTGTTGGTTGTTGGTTCTTGGTTGATGGTTGAGAGAAGAGGGCCAAGAATCAAAATTTAAGAATTAAGAAATAAGACTTGAAATTAGTATTGTAAATTATGACAGTCTTTGATTTAATAGCATTTAATTCCATAAAAAAAGCCTTTACACGTGAATGAAAAGGCTTAGTATTATGTTTGTTCGTTGCTAGAATTTAATCTATGTTTTTAATTCTAACAGCGCAGCGGTTTTTTATCTACAAGTTGAAAACAGCACCAATGTTTAAAGCAAATTGGTTATGTATGTCAATTGCATCTTTCTCATATTTAGCTAAAGGAAAGTTGGCTTCTGTATACACACCAAAACCTTCTGTAAAGAAATAACGTGCTCCAACATGGCCACCAAAGTTTTTAAGGCTAAGGTTTAAACCCGGATACAAATCA
This sequence comes from Winogradskyella thalassocola, assembly GCF_900099995.1. Lineage (GTDB taxonomy): Bacteria > Bacteroidota > Bacteroidia > Flavobacteriales > Flavobacteriaceae > Winogradskyella > Winogradskyella thalassocola. The sequence goes on along the minus strand of NZ_FNCZ01000001.1, from coordinate 303,709 downwards.
AAGTTTTCATCAATGTTAATAACGTTACCTAGGTTAGCGTTAAAACGTGCTTTGAAATCGAAACGATCTCCAAAATCTAGATCTTCGATACCACTAGCACCACCTAAAGCGTAAGAAGACGATACACCCACAGAGATGTTTTCTCCTAAACCGTGATCGAAACTTACATTAATTCCTGTAGCGTAATCTTGAATATTAGCTCCTACCTGAAATTTTTGATCTCCTTTACCTTCAAAGGCTTGGGCGTTACCAAAACTAAAAGCTAATAAAGCGACTACTAATACAATGTTTTTCATGTTTTTAATTTTAAAAATAGGGGTCAAATATACAAATAGTATTTTATTAATGTCAGAAAATTAAATATAACGGTTGGTATTGGTAATGGCCTTTTTGTTTTTCCAGTCAATCCATTTTTGCCTTTTAAGACGTCGCATGAGGTTATCATAATTTCGCATGATAAACACATTGTAAATAGCCTTGCTGAGGTTTTTAGGGTTTCGGGCAATCGCTCTTAAACTCATAGAAAACCCTGGAGTGATGTAACGCATGTAATGCCAATAGCCTTCGGGCATGTAGAGCACTTCGCCATGGTTTAAATCGCAGATCCAACCTTTTGCTTTTTTGAGGGCTGGCCATTTTTCAAAATCTGGATTAGAGAAATCAATATCTTCTCTTGTAATTAAGGCATGGGGCACTTTGTACAAATATTTGTTTTGGTTTTGGTCGAATAAGATGCACTGCTTTTTACCTTCAAAATGAAAATGAAAAATATTAGCGAAATCTATATCGTAATGCATAAAGGTGTACGAGTCGCGTCCGCCAAAGAATAGCATGGGTAGCTTTTTCATGAGACGCAATCCAAAATCAGGAAATTTAAAATCCTTTTGTAGTTGTGGAACTTCCTTTAAAATGTTCCATAAGAAAATGCGATATCGCGTGGGTTCGCGTTGCAGTAAATCTACATAATCGCTCATTTTCATTTTGGCATGCGCCTGGTTAAAACCATCTTTATAGTCTACAGGTCTGTCGTCGTAAAGCGGTACGGTTTTGTCGCCAGCAACTTTTTTAATGTAATCTAAATTCCATTTGGTATAGGCTGGCCAATCTTCTATAAAATGCTCTATCACCACAGGTTTTTGTGGTTTGAAGTAATTGTTTATAAAATCTTCCTTAGTGATGGTTTTAACACGCGGAATATCTTGAAGATTGAGTTTCAAATGTGAGCAAAGTTTAGGTTGCGAAGTTAAGAAAAGGTTAGTAAAATTTATGTATTCTGTTTTAGGTTTAATGAATGGGATGGTGGATGGTTCTCGATACGATTTTAAAAACTTCGTTTCGGTATCTTCTATCAAAATATATTTTGATTTCGATAACTCGAAAATCACTCGAACTGACAATGTTTTTTGAAACACCCCTAATGAGCTTCGCTCGGTAGCTTCAAAACAAAATATATTTTGTTTTTCACTAATCCTCAAGGGGACAATTTACGGATTAAGCTTTTAGGGTTTATTTGTAGGTTGTTTTTTGATTGGTTCTGGATATGATTTTTAAAACTTCGTTATGGTTTGTTATTCCTGCGTAGGCAGGAATCCACTTCATCATTCATTTTTTATTATTGAGATTTTGTGTTAACTAGGCTCGGACTCCCTAAAACTTAAATAGAGTTGAAGGTTTTATATCTCATAGATTCCTGCCTGCGCAGGAATGACAGTTGGTATTAAATTATAGCCATTTGGTGTCTCGCGATGTGGCATCTAAGACATCAATCTGTAGGGCTGTTGCAATTTGGTTGGCGATATCAAAAGCGGTATCCGTAGCATCGGTTTCATAGGCTTCAATTTTCTGATTGGTATTATAAAATAAATTGACTTTAACCACCGTTGTCGTTACGTTTGTGCTTGCTGTGGAGACCCAAACGCGTGTGGTCTGCGTGGTTTTAAACACAGAAACGTATTCTATTTCAGGAAAGTCTTTCCATTTCCCATAGGTAAGGCCAAATAGGTTAATAGTATTACGGTATTTTTTTGTTGTGAGGTCAATTTCGATACCATCGGTATAGAAAAAGAAGACTCCTGCTCCTAAGAAAAGCACACCAAAATAGGTGTCGATACTCAGAATTCCGATAAAAAAAAGACCAATACCATAAATAAACTTTAATTTAGGTATTGGTCTTTTGTAGCTAATTATAGTCAAGAAAAGATGATTTTGTTATTATAACTTATCTATAGTCGCGTCGTCTGCTGCGATTTCTTTTTTGTCTTTTCCTTTTAGATATTCTGGTAAATCCATACCAGCCATATTAAACATTTCTTGCAAAGGTGGTACTGATTTGTACATGCCAGATAAGAAATTAGCAGTTGACGATTTTCCGTCTTCTCCACTGCTACCATTATCCCAAACAGTTACTTTATCAATTTTAATATTCTTAATCGCTTCCGATTGAATTCTTACCAATTCTGGTAATTTATCTGCAATTAATAATAATACCGCATCTCTACTATTGTTACCAGCAGCTTTTACAATTTGCTCCATACCCGCAGCTTGCTTGGTTAAGATTTCAAATTGTCCTTGCGCTTCGGCCTGTGCTTTAAAAAGTATGGCATCTGCTTCACCTTTTGCACGTCTTCTAATACGTTCTGCTTCTGCTTCAGCATCAATTTCAACTTTACGTTTATCAATTTCAGCAGGGACAATAACATCTGCCATTTGAGACGAACGCTCACGTTCCGCTCTTGCTGTTTCGGCGATTTGCTCTGCAGCATAAGATTCCGTTAAGGCGTTTGCAGATTGTACTTTTTCAGACGCATTTGCCACACGTTCTGCTTCTGCTTCACGTTGACGACGTAACGAATCTGAATTTGCTACCGAGATTTTCGCTGCATTTTCACCTTCTACAGCTTGTGCGTTGGCTGCTGCTACTTGCGTTCTTTCATCTTGTACAGCGTTCGCTTCACCAATAGATCCATCTCTCGTTTTTTCTGCAACCGATTTACGTGCTGCGTTAATAGCATGTGCTGCAGCTTCTTTACCAAGTGCTTCAATATAGCCCGATTCATCGACGATATCTGTAATGTTTACGTTGATTAACTTTAAACCTACTTTCTTTAATTCCGTTTCAACAGATTCTGAAATATTCGTTAAGAACTTATCTCTATCGTTGTTGATTTCCTCAATGTCCATTGAAGCCACAACTAAACGTAATTGTCCGAAAATAATTTCTTGTGCTAAATCTTGAATTTCATTTTGACCCAATCCTAATAAACGCTCTGCTGCATTTTGCATAATACCTGGCTCTGTAGAGACACCAATGGTAAAACGCGATGGTACATTAACACGAATGTTTTGTTTAGATAAAGCGTTAACCAAATTTACTTCTATAGAAATTGGCGTTAATTCTAAGAATTCATAATCTTGAATGACCGGAATTATAAAAGCCGCTCCACCATGAATACATTTAGCCGATTGTCCGCCACCCACTTTTCCATAGACCACTAAAATTCTATCTGAAGGACAACGTTTGTAACGTTTAATTAAAATAATTAAGGTCAATACAATAAATAAGGCTACAAAAATGAGTAGCATGGGACCGCCTAGGCTTTCCACATTAAAATTTTCTTGAATGGTTAGTAATTTCATATTCATTTAGATTTGATTGGTTGGTTATAAAGCTTAATATTAGTGTGACTTAATTTTCGATAAATCGGTCTTTTCCTTCAGATAATTCTTCAGTATGTAATTTTGAAGGTTCAATCGGTTTTCGGGTTTGGTCAACGATGAGAATACCGTTAGAGGTCACATCGACGACTTTTATGATTGTCCCGGTTTTTAGGGGCGTTAATGAGTCGGTAAGTGCATCGAGTTCTCGCATTGTGCCTTGCACACTTACATTTACTTTGCCCATTTTTGAGCGGTCTGCTCCAATAGGTAAATAGACTTCACCAATAGCATCGAGTGCATTTTTGTAATTTAAAGTACCACTATCCGACAGTTTGCTAATAAAGTAAAATAGGGCCGCCATAATTACCATCATCAACAAGCCACAAATTACAGATATAATTATGGTCAGTGCTGAAGACAAGCCAGCATCTATACACGCAATACCACTCCAACCAAAAATGGTAAAGAAGCCTACGAGGTTTTTAAAGGATATAAATTGGAATCCGGCTTCAATATCTCCATCAATATCATCAGCTTCTCCGCCTGCAAAAGCCATCACCATGACTACAGAAAAAATAAGAGAACCAATAATAGCAACTAACCAATAGAGTTGGGGTAGAAATTCTAGATTTGAAAACCATTCTGCCATAAGATGCTGTTTAAATTTGAGTTACTAAATATACGACCATTGTAAGACTTTGCAATCTTTTTTTGAAAGTAAGTCGGACCAAATTTAACCAGCAGACGGACGTTTGAAGTCTCAGTTTTTTGCCGCATTTGAATTATACTCATTCAAGCTTAGAATACTGATTGTATTGTGATGGTTATTGAAGTACGGTCGTTTTTATACTATTTGGAGCCTCAAAGAAGTTTTGAGATTTGGACCACTTTCAAGATATAGGTAGTGGATGGAGGCATTTTGTTACAAAAAATTTGGGGAATATTTTTTAATTACACCTCAACGCCTCTAGTGAGCTGCGCTTTGTAGCTTTAATAAACGTTATACACCCCTAATGAGCTGCGCTAGGTAGCTTCAAAACAAAATATATTTTGTTTCTCACTAATCCTCAAGGGGACAATCTACAGATTAGACATTTTAGTTTAGATGAAAATTAGTGCTAATGATCTATTTTGTTTCTTGCTAATACTGAAGGGGGCAACCCTACAAATAGCTTTGGTTTTTTTGATTATGATTTGGTTTTTATTGGTGTCCCGCAGATTCTTTAAGATTTTCGCAGATTTTGATTGATGGTTATTTTTATACCTAAAAGGTCAAAAAAAAGACCTTGCAGGATCGTTGCGATAAGCATTTAGTTTCAATTTACGAGATTCCTTTTTTCAAAGGAATTTGTAGCGCAGACCAAATAAGACATTGCTTGGTGGCATTGGTGTAAAGCCCGATTCTATATAGTCGGCATCAAAAATATTGCTTGCCGTTACCGATAATTCTACTTGTTTTAATTGTAGCATAATTGATGCATCCCAAACGTTATAGGTTTGTCCTGTGGTGCGTTCGGCATATTTGTAAACGATACTTTGACTGACGTTTTTAAATAATTGGGTGCTTAATCTCGTGGTGTAATGGTGTTTTAAGGTATTTAAGGCATAACGCGATAGTTCTTCGTTTTGCTCTAAAATATCATCTTCTAAATAGGCATAACCAAAAGCTAAGGTTTGGTTGAAGCTATTCATTTCAAAATTATAAGCGACATCAATTTCTAAACCTTTGGTGTTGACTTCTGCAATGTTGGTTGCTGTAAAGATTTCTTCAACGGTGTTTGGTCTTACAAAATCAATCAGGTTTTTAGCATCGCGATTAAAAACAGATAGGCTTGCTCTAATCCTTGGTGAATGATATTTAATTCCAATTTCTTGAGCGAAGGCTTCTTCAGGTTCTAAATTTTCGTTGCCGTTGGTTCTTGGATCTGTGTAATACAAATCGGTATAGGTCGGAATTCTATAGGTGAATCCAATATTTCCATAGGCTTTAAGGTTATTGGTAATATCAAAACCGATATCTAATCCTGGGAACCCATTAAATTTAAAATCTGAAAAATAGGTTACGGCAACACCAGGTGTAATATCTAAACGGTTATCAATAAACTGAAAACGGTGTTCTAAAAATAAGGTCGTCATAAAACGGTTACGATTCCCTAAGTTGTTACTTTTTAAATAGGTTTTAGAGAGGTCTATCCCAAAGCCTGTAACTCCTAATTTAGAGGTGTATGCCGCGTTGGCTTCAGCTCCAATTTTGTTAGAGAGGTGGAAATTTCTGAAGAATTCAGGTTCAAAACGTTTTAGAAGGAACATATCTTGGTTACGTTTCCAGTAGATACGTGGTTGAATTTTGAATCTTTTAGATTGAAATTTCGTGGTGAATGCGATTAGACTGTTTTGAGTTTCTTCGTATTCGCTGAACGTAGGATTGGTGGTGTAAAAGTTTTCGGCACCAAACTTACGTTCAGAAAATGTGGCAATCATTTCAATAGCTTGGGCATTTTTATTGAAGACACTTTTTAGGAAATAATTAGAATTGTCGTAATCTGAATTGTTTCGGTAGCCTTCAGACGTCATTTTCCCTACATGAAGGATGTGTGTTGAGTTTTTTAATTCAGAACCAACAGTTACCGAACCATTAAGTTGACCAAAGGAACCGGTTTCAAGATTTGCAGACACGGCATTGTCTAAACTCGATTTCGTCACAATATTAATAGCTCCTGTAAATGCATTTTGTCCAAATACACGGGCTGCAGGACCTTTTATGACTTCGATACGTTGAATGACTTCCAATGGTAAAGCAGCATTTAAGGTATGGTGCCCTGTTTGCGCATCGTCCATTTTAATACCATCAATTAATAACAATGTCTGATCAAATCCACCACCTCTAATAAATAAATCAGCTTGACTTCCTCCTGTGCCACGACGTCTAATATCGACTCCAGCAATTTGCTGTAATACATCTGAAATGGTCACCGCCGCACTACTTTTAATATCTGCTGAGGTGATAATGTTAATGGTTCTGGAATTTTCTCTGAAGGGTAAATCAATTCGCGTTGAGGTAATTATGACCTCTTTTAAAGAATCTGTTTTAATGATGGGCTCTGCTTCTTGAGCGTTTAGTTTAAAAAACGCGATTACTATGAATGTAAAAAGTAAGACTGTATTTTTCATCTGTTTGAGTTTTGCAATTGTTGTTATTGCATCATTTAATTTTAACGCTGCAAAAGTCGTAACTTTCCGGACGATTAAAGTAGTCCAGTTTTAAAACAATGAATAGTCCGGTTAATAAAATACTAAAACAGCTTATCACATTTGATAAAACTATTGTGCAACCTGTGTATGTTCAAGTGGCGCAACAAATCGTCAATGCGATACAACGTGGCTATTTAGAAAAAGGCAGTAAATTGCCAGGCACTCGCGTTTTTAGTCAGTTGTTGAACCTTCATCGGAATACGGCTGTTGCTATTTATGAAGAATTAGCTTCGCAAGGTTGGGTAGATATTATAGCTAATAGAGGAACTTTTGTTTTAGTACCCGAAGAATCTACGGCAAAAATAAAAGCCACAACCCAGCACTTGCAACAAGCGTATTCGTATCCTAAAGTTGCTGGTTTTCCGTTTCAAAAATCGTTTCATTTAGCATCCACAGTACAAGAAACGACTGCTAAATATTCTATAAATGATGGTAAGCCCGATTTGCGTTTGCATCCTGTGCACCAATTTTCGAGATGGTATAGTGCAGCCATGAAACGGAAACCCTTAGTTAATAAATGGAACAGCACAACCGCTTTAAGACCTTCGGTTTTTAGTACACAACTCTGTAATTATTTGAATGCCACACGAGGATTTCATATTAATCCTCATCATTTAATAAATACGCGTAGCACAGAAATGAGCCTTTATGTGGTGTCGCAACTGCTTATAAAACAAGATGATTTGGTGTTGGTTGGGCAGTTAAGTAATTATGCTGCTAATATGATTTTTCAGGAAGCTGGTGCCACTATGCGGACCATTCCGGTTGATGATGAAGGTTTGGATGTGGATTATATAAAAACCCATTTTGTAAAGAAAAGTATTCGCTGTGTGTATATCTGTGCCCATAGAGATTATCCGACAACGGTAACGTTAAGTGCTAAACGTCGTTTGCAATTATTGCAACTCGCCAAAGCTTACGGATTTGCTATTATCGAAGACGATTACGATTATGATTTTCAATTTGAAGGTTCTGCTATGTTACCTATGGCAAGTGCAGATGCTGATGGGATGGTTATATATCTAGGGAAATTAGGACAGTCGTTATTTCCAAGCTTTCATACAGGGTTTGTAGTGGCACCTGAAAATCTCATTTCTGAAGCCAAAAACTATTTACAATTATTAGATAAGCAAGGAGATTTAATACAAGAGCAAATGTTATCTGAGCTTATTTCGGAAGGTGAAATCTATCGCCTTAAGAAGAAAAATATTATCACTTACAAACAGCGACGTGATTGTTTATGTCAATATTTAAACTATTATTTTGAAGGTGCTATTACTTGGGATATACCCTTAGGTGGTTTGGCGCTATGGTTGCAATTTGTGAATACCATTTCCTTGGTGAAACTGGCTGAAGAAGCTGAGAAGCTAGATTTGTTTCTCCCAAAAACGATTTTATATCAAGATAAAACGACCTGTGCTATTCGTTTTGGTTTTGGCCATTTAAATGAGGACGAATTAGAAATCGTGATTAAAAAACTGAAACGTGCTTATGTTAACGTCCTTAATTTTTAATAGGGAATTCCGTCTTACAATCTTCACATTTGTATTGGTAACGCGCGCTAAAGGGTAGTGTTCCGGTAATAAAAGCAATAAGAAAAGAGACTAAGGATTTAAAATTGGTAATGGTAGAATAAAGCTCAATACGGTGTTTTCCGCAGTTGGGACAGACAATAGCTTCGCCATCATCATTTAGAGAATATGCTTTAATGGAATTTAAAATATCTTTTGCTTTGGCTTCGTCCGCAGCTAATACTTTTAATTTTATACCGCCAATAGCATTACTTACTAAGGGATCTGTATCAATAGTGATATTGTCTTTTAGGAATACTTTGATGCCATCAGACTCTAGTCTGCCTTTTATGATTTCGGCTTCTGTTGAATATTGAAATTTGGCTATGGTAACGAAGGTGTCTTGCATGTTGTAAATATAACTAGACCTTTCAGGTTTTCAAAACCTGACAGGTTTCTAGGGAGTTAATCAATTTTACCAGATGCTATTTTGGCTTTCCATTCGTCTTTATCAATCCATTTAAAATTGTTTGGTTCGGTAGCATCTAGTAAATCGATGTTTAATTGTTCCGAAAGTTCATAACCGATAAGAAATGCTTCTTTGTAATTGTCTTCTTCATACAGTTCAAAATGTTTGTTGTTGTCGTACCACAGATTCACTTCAAATATGTAATCTCCACCTACTGTGGGCTGATGAAAAACCGAGACATATTGGTAATTTTTAATGGTTTGCCAGGATCCAAATTTTATAGGACCTATGTTGTAGGTTGGTCTAAACCTTGAGTTTACGATATCAATATGAATGCTTTTTGTTAAGGTAAAGCCGATCCCAAAAGATATTAAGATAATACAAGGTTCGAGTCGGTGTAAAAACAGTATAAAACCTTCTTCTGATAATTGTATGCCATATAAAGCAAATAAGAGGATAAAGGTTGCTGCAGTAAAGAATAGGGCAGCAATGGGAATTTGCCAAATAGGTCTTGGACTTTCTGAAATGATGCTATTGGATATCATGTTTCAAATATAGGAAAAAGACCTGCTAGGTTTTTAAAACCTGCTAGGTCTTGGGAAAATTATCATTTTTAATAAATAATTATCGTTTATCAATAATTTTTATATATTTGTTATCGTAAAACGATAATTATGAATTCAGCAAAGACACTTTATGCAATACTAAATGTTATTATTTTCCTTTTACTCATTGGTATTGGTTTGGGAATTTTTGTTTTAGCAATGGTTCTATTTGGTATAGATCAGGATTTGATTGGTTTAAAACACGATGCATTGGTTTTTAAAACGGAGAGAATGCTATATGTTTTTACCTTTTTAGAGCTTGGGGTTTATGCTGCTTTTGTTGTTGCACTTTGGAGATTAAGAATGGCGACAAAATTATTATTGAAAAATCATTTTCATAACGCCAAACTTATAATGGAAATGTTCTTCTCGGGACAACTAATGGTGCTGTCTTCAGTAGCTTTATGGTTGGTTGATGAGATTGGCAATATGTTTTATAAACGGCAAGTTGTACTTGGGTTAAGTGAAAAAACATTAGTCTATTTATTGATAATTGCGATGGGCTTATTTTTAATGCTAATGAGTACAGTGCTTAGAGATACTAAGATTATAAAAGAAGAAAACGATTTAACGATTTAATTATGACTAAAAACACACTTTTAAATACGGCTATTTGGGTGACGAGGCTGTTAAAAATCATATTAATAATTGTTGCCATAAGTTTAACAGGCTTATTTGTATATGCTCAAATTGATAAAGATAGGTTTGCAGAAGAAGAGATTGTGTTAAAGGCTAATCCAGGTTATGTTGGTGTTTCAACTATAATCTCGGATGTTTGGAAGGATGATACTGAGGATGCCAAATATGATTCAAAACCTTATACTTTTGGAAAACTAAAAACAGTATCCTTGTATATCAATTTATTTTAAAGTCATTATTGTTGCCGTGTTACTATTTTTAATCCTTAGGGCTTTCGAAACCATTATGTTATCTGTAAAAACATTACATACATTTAGTAGTCGTAATGCAAAACTGTTTAGGAAGATTGGAATCTATATTATTGTGGTTACAATTCTGATAAGTTATACGGTACTTCGATTTGAAAGTGGAAGTCAAACTATTGCACATTTATCATTGACTCCTGTAATTTATATGCTTTTGGCCTTTGTAATGGCAGAGATTTTTAAAGAAGGTGAAAATTTGAGAGCAGAAAACGATCTAACTATATAAGCATGTCCATAATAGTTAACCTAGACATCATACTAGCCAAACGTGGCATGAAGAGCAACGAACTTGCAGAACTCGTAGGGATTACAACCGCAAACCTGTCCATTTTAAAAACAGGAAAAGCAAAAGCCATTCGATTTTCAACTTTGGAAGCCATTTGTAAAGCTTTGGACTGTCAGCCTAGTGATATATTAGAATACGTAGAAGATTAAAAGGTTTTAAAAATTAGTATCTTGGGTGTCTAAAAAATTGAATAGATGCGAAGCCTAATTTTATTACTGTCTTTTTTATGTTTAGTGAATTGCAAGGAAGACAAAACTTCTGAAACAGAATTAACAACTACAGGAAGTTCAAACTATACCATTTCATTTGAAAATGCAGCGCATCATGAAGCTGAAATTACGGCCACTTTTAAAGGTTTAAAAACTGGTGAAGCCGAATTTAGAATGTCTAGAAGCTCACCAGGACGTTACGCTATTCACGAATTTGCTAAGAATGTTTATAACGTAAAAGTTACAGATGGGAAGGGTAATGTTTTAGAAACAACACGTCCCGATCCGTATTCTTGGGGCGTGAACAATCACGATGGCACTATCATAGTCAATTACACCTTATACGCCAATCATGGAGATGGCACCTACGCACAAGTTGATGAAACGCATGCGCATCTTAATATGCCAGCGACGTTTATGTATGCTCCGAGTTTGGAAAACGACACCTTCAACATTGAATTTAAACCTCGCAAAGACTTAAACTGGAAAATTGCAACGCAGTTAAAGCTCGTAGAAGGCAACACTTATTCCGCTGACAACTTACAGTATTTTATGGATAGTCCAACGGAAATTAGCGACCATATGTTACGTTCGTTTGAGGTAGATGGTCAAAAGATCAATTTTGCATTACATCATAATGGAACCGCAGCAGAGTTTGATGACTATTTTGAAAAGGTCAAAAAAACAATCTTACAGCAAAAAGCCGTTTTTGGCGAATTACCAACTTTCGATTACGGAGAATACACGTTTTTAGGTTGTTATATTCCTAATGCTACAGGAGATGGTATGGAGCATCGAAACTCTACCATTGTCACCAGCACACGAAGTTTAGCTGATGGAGCAGATCGAAATATTGGGACGGTGTCTCATGAGTTTTTTCATTGCTGGAATGTTGAACGTATACGACCACAAAGTTTAGAGCCTTTTAATTTTGAAGCAGCCAACATGAGTGGCGAGCTTTGGTTTGCTGAAGGGTTTACCAGTTACTATGACGATTTAACCTTAACCAGAGCCGGACTTATCACACGAGAGGATTATATAAAAGGGCTGACAGGAACGTTTAACTACGTTTGGAATTCACCAGGACGACAGTTTTTTAATCCTATTGAGATGAGCTACCAAGCTCCGTTTGTAGATGCGGCACGTTCTGTAGATGATATCAATCGTGGCAATACTTTTATTTCCTATTATTCGTATGGCAGTATGCTAGGTTTGGCTTTAGATTTATCGCTTAGAGCCGAAAATTTGAATCTAGACGATTATATGACATTGGTTTGGAAGACCTACGGCAAGACAGAAACCTATTATACCATTGCTGATTTACAGCAAACTTTAAAGGCTTATGCTGGTGCTGAATTTGGTGATGCTTTTTTTAATAATTATATCTACAAAAGCGGCATGCCAGATTTTGAAACCTTGTTTGAAACCGTTGGTGTTCAGTTAAAACAAAACATAGAGCAGCCTGCTTTTGGATTGCGTTTAAAAAACCAAGTGATAACGAGTAATACAATGGTCGGTTCTGGAGCTTATACCGCAGGACTCGAAAAAGGAGATAAATTACTTAAAATTGATGGTGTTGAGATCAATGAAACTTCAGACTTAAATAAAATTTTAGGTACAGTAAAACCGAATCAAACCGTCAATGTGGTTTATGAGCGCTTCGGAAAACAGCGCACTGTAAAGCTAACTTTAGATGCCGATACATCTTATGCTATTTCAAGTTTGAATGATTTATCTGAAGTTGCTAAAGCAAATCGTGATGCTTGGTTGGGTGCTAAGTGAAATTAGTGACGTCGATTAGCCAATAGCGGAGGAGGTTCACCATTAAAAGGATTAAAACGACTAATGGTTTTGGCGTCCATACCAGCAGCGCTCATTACAGCTCTGTCTCCATAACGTTCGCGCATTTTATCCATGGCTTTGCTGAGGTTGAGGTGCATTTCGTTGTCTTCAAACAGATTTATTTGATGGCCTCCTTCTACCAAATGACTAAACTTTACGCCAATTAACCGTACTAAAAGTCTACGATGGTATAGTTTTTTGAACAAATCTAATACCACAGGAATAAGCATATGATCCATGGCGCTATAGGGAATGCGTTGTTGTTGCGTGTACGTTTGAAAATCTGAATACCGAATTTTAAATGTGACGCAAGCCGTTAATTTATGACCACGACGTAATTGGTAGGCTAAATTCTCTGCCATCGCAACGACCATACTTTTAAGTTTGTCAACATCTGTAGTATCTTGATTAAACGTACGCTCTGTAGAAATAGATTTACGCTCATGGTATTGTACCACAGGAGAGTTGTCTATGCCATTGGCTTTTTTCCAAATCACAAGTCCATTTTTACCCAATACTTTATGCATGAGTTCCATGGGCATTTCTTGTATGGTATGAATGCGTTTTACACCCAAATCACACAAAGCTTTGTAAGTGACATTACCAACCATAGGAATCTTTTTAACCGAAAGAGGAGCTAAAAATGGTTTTTCGTTACCAGAAAGAATACGAATCTCGTTATTGGGTTTGGCTTCTCCTGTGGCAATCTTAGACACTGTTTTGTTAAGCGATAAGCCAAAGGAAATCGGTAAGCCGGTTTCTTTGATGATTTTCTGACGTAGTTCTGAAGCGAGTTTGTGGCAACCAAAAAATTTATCCATTCCGGTGAGATCGATGTAAAATTCATCTATTGATGTTTTTTCATAAAGCGGTACGCTTTCTTTAATCACATCGGTAACAGCGTTTGAAAATTTGGTGTATACACCAGAGTTTCCTCTTAATACAATAGCTTCAGGACACAATTGTTTTGCCATACGCATTGGCATCGCAGAATGGATACCGAATTTTCGAGCTTCGTAACTGCAAGATGCTACAACACCTCTGTCGCTTGTGCCACCAATAAGAATTGGTTTTCCGTTAAGGCTACTATCGGTATGTCTTTCGCAAGACACAAAAAAGGTGTCGAGATCCATGTGTACAATGCTGCGGTTTTTGTTCATTTTTAATTTGGGTTTTCTTTCCTGTGAGATTTAAAAACACCCCTAAAGTCCCCTCAAGGGGACAATTAATAAAAAAATCTTTTAGATTTTTTTATTCGCAACAGTGAGACTGTCCCCTTGAGGGGACTTTAGGGGTGTTAATTATACCTACAAGGTTTTTGAAACCTTGCAGGATATAGAAAATTTTAAATTTACCCTAGCTCATAAATCACCCGAAGTGATAAGTAGGTTTTAATTTTTATGCTTGTGCCTGTTTTAGATCTTGAAAGCTTTTCTTATTCTGAAATGTAGGATTCAAAGATTTTACTGCATAACGCGGATCTTCAATAATGTCTAATCTTTCAAGTTTTGAAACTTCAATCGTTACACAATCAAATTCTACCATTACTTTTCCTGTAATGCTATAAATGCCTTTACCTCTAAAAGGATATTTGGCTGCAATAGGAGGGAAGTGAACGGTGTCTAAAAAATCACCATCACGATCTAAAAAGGTGCCAAAATGCATCATTTTTCCATTCGCTGTTTTGGTGTTTTTGGTCGTAATTAAGTAGCCTTCGATGCTAACAAGTTTATTTTCTAGTTGTATAAGGTGTTTTGCACGCAAATTACTAATCGAATGTGTTTTTAGTAAATAAAACGGATTGCAAAGGCTAAATCCTAATAGTTCAATCGAATCGAAAGCGTTTTCTAGATCTGTACTAGGTAGTTCAGGTGTACTATAATTGATACGTTCGGTTTTAAACAGTGTAACGACGTCTTCTTTAATGATGGTTTTACTAATTTTTAAATGCGCCTCCCAAAGTAATTCACGTTTGTTAATTCCTGTAAACCGAAAAGCATTGATTTTAATTAAAATGGAGATCTGATCAATGGAGATTGGAACACGTTCTATAAAATCGTCGAGCGATTCAAATTTGCCATGTTCTTGTCGTTCATTAAGAATGCGTTTAATGATTTTAGCTTCTAAGGATTGTAAAAACATAAAGCCTAAATAGATCGTTGTCTCTTTTATAATGGCTTGTGTAAACGACTTATTAATACATGGAGCTTCGATGTTGCCGTTATGCATTCTCGCTTCATGAACATATAATTCTGTGTTGTAAAATCCACCAAAATTATTAATGGTCGCTGTCATATATTCCAACGGATAATAGGCTTTTAAAAACAGACTTTGATAACTTTCTACGGCATAAGATGCAGAATGGCCTTTGGCAAATGCGTAACCAGCAAAGCTTTCAACTTGTCGCCAAATATCAGCAACCAAATCTTCAGGTTTTCCATCGTGTTTACAATTGTCAAAGAATTTTTGCTTCACTTTGGCAAACTCGTCCCGCGAGCGGAATTTTCCAGACATACCACGACGCAGCATATCCGATTCACCCAAATCTAAACCACCAAAGAGGTGTGCAACTTTAATGACATCTTCTTGATAGACCATAATACCGTAGGTTTCGGGCATAATTTTTTGCAACACAGGATGTGCTTCTTTTCGTTTTTCGGGATAACGGTAGCGTAAAATATATTGTCGCATCATACCACTTTTTGCAACGCCAGGTCTAATGATTGAACTGGCAGCGACTAAGCCTAGATAATTATCGACTTGTAATTTTTTTAATAGCATACGCATGGCTGGCGATTCTACATAGAAACAACCAATGGCTTTAGCGTTACGCAATAAATCTTTAATGCGTTCGTCTTTTTTAAACCCTTTTATATCATGAATATCAATAGGAGGTTGGTCGCTGTAATTTTCGTCAATAATTTCTACCGCTTCTTTTATTTTTCCTAAACCACGTTGACTCAGAATGTCGAATTTATAAAGTCCAATATCTTCAGCAACCACCATATCAAATTGTGTCGTCGCAAAACCTTTTGGAGGCATAAATGTGGCACAATACGAATGAATGGGTTGTTCTGAAATTAAAATGCCGCCAGCATGAATGCCTAAATAATTAGGAAATCCTTCAATATAGGTGCTGTATTTAATAACGAGTTGCGATAATTGATCGAGTTCATTACGATTATATTTTCCTCGGGTTAGTTTATCCATTTCGGACTTCGGTAAGCCAAACACTTTTCCTAATTCGCGGATAGACGCTCTAAATTTAAAGGTGTTGTAAACCGCAATAAGTGCTGTGTGTTTAAAGGTGTTGAAAATATAGTTGGTAATATCATCTCTGTCTCTCCATGAAAAATCGAGATCGAAGTCTGGTGGGTTTTGTCGGAATAGGTTAATAAAACGTTCAAAATATAAATCGAGTTCAATAGGATCCACATCAGTGATTCTTAGTAAATACGCAATAATACTATTGGCACCACTACCACGACCAACGTAGTAATAATTTTTACTTCGGGCGTATTCTAGGATTTTCCAATTGATGAGAAAATAGGAGACGAAGCCTTTTTTTTTAATGATATGAAGCTCTTTTTCAATACGCTCATACACCTTCTGCTCAACGTCGGTGCCGTAACGATAATTAATGCCATCATAAGTCAATTGTTTCAGTAACTCATAATCTGAAGTTTTATTTTCAGTTAGACATTTTTGGTTTTTGGGAGTGGTGTTTTCAAAATCAAAAGTAGTGGTGCAGGTTTCTAAAAGTTGCTCTGTATTACTGATGAGTTTTGGAAATTCTGAATAGGTCTCACAGAGGTCGTTATACGGTAGCATCATATCATTTTCATGACCTTCTTGCGACTTTGGAAGCTTACTCAATAGGGTGTTATTATCAATAGCACGTAATAAACGATGGGTGTTAAATCCTTTTTTATTCTGAAAGGACACCGTTTTTAAAACCACGAGTTTATGTTTGAATTCATTCCATTTGGAGAATTTTAAGGTATTGAGATCTTGAGGGGTAATGCCTAAAAACTCATTGGGTTTTAACTCGAAATGATTATCATTTTTATAGGGATAAATCACGAAGCAATCCTCTAGGTTTTCATCTGGTTGTTCTGGGATTTGTAAATCGTGATTGTGAAGAAATTTAGAGAGGTAGGCATTGATGTTTTGAAACCCTTGATTGTTTTTTGCAATAAGAATGAATTGCTGTTGCACACCATTTCTAAAATCGACACCAAGCACGGGTTTTATTTTGTATTTTTTTGATAAACGCATAACATCTAAACATGCAGATGTACTATTAATATCGGTTAGCGCAAGGGTTTGTACACCATTTTCTGAAGCAATAGCAAGGAGTTGTTCTGGTTTTATAGTACCATAACGAAGGCTGTAATAGGTGTGACAATTTAAATACATAACTAAAAATCTAGATTGTAAATTTAGCTACTAAGTGTAGTTTTTATTGCTTACATTTGTAGTAATATTTAAAAAAGTGAAAAGTTAAGAATGAAAAGTGAAGAGTTAAGAGTGAAGAGTGAAGCGTTATTGTAAAACTTGATGGTTTGAAATGATTTAATTCTGAGATTTTCGAGACAATTTTAGCACAAGAAATGAGAATTTATGCTTCCAACATGTCGCTTTTTTTAATACATGACTAATAAAAATAAAATTATAGATGAAACCGATTCAGGCCAATATAAAACATTTACGATCTTTAAAAAAGCTTTCTCAAGAGCGCTTTGCCGATGAATTAAGCTGGAGTCGCTCAATGGTGGGTTCTTATGAAGAAGGGCGTTCAGAGCCGCCAATAGACCGCTTAATAGACTTATCTAACTTCTTTGATATCCCTATTGATATTTTGGTTAAAAACGATTTGCGTAAAGCAAAAAACACCTCGTTTATTGAAGTCGGGAACAAGCGTGTATTATTTCCTGTAACCGTCAATGAAGATAACGAAGATTTAATTGAAATTATCCCAGCAAAAGCATCCGCTGGTTATTTGTCGGGTTACGATGATCCGGAATATATAGAACAACTTCAAAAGATTAAATTACCGTTTTTACCAACAGGCACACACAGAGCATTTCCTATTAAAGGAGATTCTATGTTACCTGTAAAAGATGGTGCGTTTATAGTCGCAAAATTTGTGGACGATATTAGGGATGTTAAAAACGGACGTACGTATATTATCTTAACTAAGGATGATGGTTTGGTGTATAAACGGGTTTATATTCCTGAAGGCGATCAGGCTAATTTGATGTTAAGTTCCGATAATAAAACCTATCAGCCCTATTTAATTCCTCGTGAAAACATTTTAGAAATATGGGAATTTACTTGTTGTATTAATACCCAAGAATACGATGAAAAAGAATTGAAATTGAGTAGTATTATGATGCTATTTCAAGAATTGAAGGTTGAATTAGAGGCGGTAAAACGAATGTAAGGCATTATGAAACAGGATATCAAATGGGGAATTATAGGCTGTGGTAATGTTACAGAAGTTAAAAGTGGGCCCGCTTATCGTTTGGTTGATGGGTTTAAACTTGTGGCTGTAATGCGTAGAACATTAGCATTGGCTAAAGATTATGCAGAACGCCATCATGTAGAAAAGTATTACGATAATGCCGATGCACTTATCAGTGATAAAGAGGTTGATGCAGTCTATATTGCAACTCCTCCAGATAGCCATCATTTGTATGCCTTAAAAGTGGCAGAAGCGGGTAAAATTTGCTGTATAGAAAAGCCAATGGCACCGAGCTATAAGGAATGTCTTGACATCTATAATGCGTTTGAAGAACTAAAGTTGCCCCTATTTATAGCGTATTACCGTAGATCGTTACCACGGTTTGATAAAGTAAAAACATTGATAAATACGAAATCTATTGGCAACATAAGATATGTCCATTGGAATTTATTGCGTACACCAAGCCCAATAGATTTATCTGACGATTATAATTGGCGTACCGATGCTAAAATAGCACCTGCTGGCTATTTTGATGATTTGGCGAGCCATGGTTTGGATTTGTTTATCCATTTATTAGGGGATATAAAAGAGGCTAGTGGAGTCAGCTTAAATCAACAAGACTTATATACAGCAAAGGATGCTATATCTGGATCTTGGTTACACCGTTCTGGAGTTATAGGGGCGGCATGTTGGAATTTTGGAGCTTATAAGAGAGAAGACAATGTTAGAATTGTAGGTAGTGAAGGTGAAATACAGTTTTCTGTATTTGGAGACGATCCTATAGTGTTAATCACTAAAAATAATACAAATACTTTTACAATTGAGAATCCTAAACATATACAATTTTATCATGTAAAGTCTATGAAAAAGCATCTCGATGGAGTAGAGAAACATCCTTCCACAGGGCAGAATGGATTGCATACGGCTTGGGTTATGGATAAGATATTGGTAAGTTGTAAAACAAAAAAAAGCGCGAAATAATTATTTCGCGCTTTTTTATTTTATGATGATATGTGTTAATCCGCTAAAATAATTAGCTTATTATCTTTCATTTCAAGTGTTCCAGAATTGATAGCTAACCAAAACCCTTTATCTGATTTTGTAAATTTAGCTTCAACCTCTTTTTCTAATTGAATATTATTTCCATCAACTTTCACATGTCCTTCTTTAAGAATAGAGACAATAGGAGCGTGATTATTCAACATTTGAAATTCACCATTTATTCCTGGAACGGTTACCGAAGTAACTTCTCCGCTAAATAATGTGGCTTCTGGTGATACAATTTCTAAATACATATTCTTTTAGTTGTTTGTTGTTAGTAGATGGTTGTTGGAAAAACTAGCAACCAACAACTATAAACCAATTAAGCTTCTGCTAACATTTTTTCTCCTGCTTCAACAGCTTCTTCAATAGAACCTTTAAGGTTAAATGCTGCTTCTGGTAAGTGATCTAACTCACCATCCATAATCATATTAAAACCTTTAATTGTTTCTTTAATGTCTACTAAAACACCTTTAAGTCCTGTAAATTGCTCAGCTACGTGGAAAGGTTGTGATAAGAAACGTTGTACACGTCTTGCTCTACCTACAGCCATTTTATCTTCTTCAGATAATTCTTCCATACCAAGGATAGCAATAATATCTTGTAATTCTTTATAGCGTTGTAATAACTCTTTTACACGTTGTGCACAGTTATAATGCTCATCACCTAAAATATCAGCCGTTAAAATTCTAGATGTAGAATCTAATGGATCTACCGCTGGGTAAATACCTAACTCTGCAATTTTACGAGATAATACTGTTGTTGCATCCAAGTGAGCAAACGTAGTTGCTGGAGCTGGATCCGTTAAATCATCTGCAGGTACGTATACCGCTTGTACAGATGTAATAGATCCTCTTTTTGTTGACGTAATACGTTCTTGCATTGCACCCATTTCGGTTGCTAATGTTGGTTGGTAACCTACTGCTGAAGGCATACGACCTAATAATGCAGATACCTCAGAACCAGCTTGTGTAAAACGGAAGATATTATCTACGAAAAATAATACATCTTTTCCTTGTCCTTCACCAGCACCATCACGGAAATATTCTGCTATAGTTAATCCTGAAAGTGCTACACGAGCACGAGCTCCAGGAGGCTCATTCATTTGTCCGAATACGAAAGTTGCTTTAGATTCTTTCATTCCAGATTTATCAACTTTAGATAAATCCCATCCGCCTTCTTCCATAGAATGCATAAAGTCATCACCATATTTAATAATACCTGACTCTAACATTTCACGAAGTAAATCGTTTCCTTCACGTGTTCTTTCACCAACACCTGCGAATACAGAAAGTCCACCGTGACCTTTTGCAATATTGTTAATCAACTCCTGAATTAATACTGTTTTACCAACACCAGCACCACCAAACAATCCAATTTTACCACCTTTTGCATAAGGCTCAATTAAATCGATTACTTTAATACCTGTGAATAAAACTTCAGTAGACGTTGATAAGTCTTCAAATTTTGGAGCTTGTCTGTGAATAGGTAAACCCGCATCACCAGCCTTAGGTAAATTTCCTAATCCATCAATAGCATCACCAATAACGTTAAAAAGACGTCCGTAAACATCTTCGCCAATTGGCATTTGAATTGGAGCACCAGTTGCAATAACTTCTGTTCCTCTACTTAAACCATCAGAAGAATCCATAGCAATAGTACGTACGGTATCTTCACCAATGTGAGATTGTACTTCTAATACTAATTTTGAACCATCTTGGTTGTTAATTTCTAACGAATCATAGATCTTTGGAAGCTCTGAACCAGCAGCGAATTCTACATCGATAACTGGGCCTACGATCTGTGCAACTTTACCTGTAACTTTTGACATTACTTATATGTTTTTGTTTTGCAATAGTTTAAATGTGAAAAACAGCTTTCTCAATCAAGTTGAGTACGTGTGTTTTTCGCGCTGCAAAGATATGGTTTTATTTAAAAAAATAACAGTATTTTTTGAATAAAAAAACACGCTCGTTTTGAGCGTGTTTTTGTTATAAAAATATATGTGTGTTTATTGAAGTGTTGGCGAATAGTTAGTAGGATAATCTCCTGTATTTGCTTTAACACCTGCAGCTATAAAATTAGATCCATAGGTCATATCTATCGCTTCTAAAAATTTATTAGCCATTACAGCATAACCTCTCGCGGTTAAATGAACACCATCTAAACTGACAAGACCTCCAGTTACCAAATCGGTTGTTAAGGTAAAATCACTATCAGAGATCCCCGTAGCTGAAGCTTCTTCTAAAATACCTTTAAAATCTACGACTGCTAATCCTTTAGATGCTGCTACGGCATCAATAGTCATATTATAAGCATCAGTTGCGTTTTTAATAGCAAGTTGTTCACTCGGTAATAACACCCATTTATCAGCTAGAGGATTTGTAACACCTTCCACTGAAAATTGGCCTGCAAGACTTTCTGGTAAACCTTGTGATTGTAAATAAGCAAAGGTTGTTGTGTTTACTGTCCCAATAATAGAACTACTCGGTAGTACTAATAATTCGGCAGAAGTTGCTTGTCTTGTTTGTCCGTAAATGCTACCTAATAGGTTGGCAACTAATGGAGCTGCTGCTGCAGGCAATCCAAACGATTCTACAAAAGCAGGAAACGTTGGACTCGCATTTAAAACCCCAATCATTTGAGCCGAGATATCTGTTAATGTTTCATCTTTTATGACAACAGCACTTGCTTCGGTCGATGAAAAAACTACAGAGCGTTCTGCGGCATTACTAATTGCACCAACAGATTGTAAATAAGCATATACTTGATTTAATTGTCCAAAAACCCCATTTAATGTTGGAATTAACGGTCCGAAACTAGGATTCGCAGGACTTAATGGATTATGAGGTACCGTTGTAAAATGCGATAAGTTTGTGATGTAAGGTACATTCGCAAGAGCTCCTTTTGCCCCGTTTGCAGTTAAACCATCTACTAGACCTGAAAAAACTTGGGCAAATACGTTAGGATCTGTAATATCGTTTCCTCCATATGTAGATGGATCTAAATTCCCTGTTTGATCAACACCTGTTCCTCCAGAGGTTGCATAGGCCAATACATCGTTTCCGCCTACTTCAGAAAGTGTGAAAAACGTTGGGCTTTGAGCCACAGCATCACCAATAATAGTTGCGTTTGGGGATGAAGCCATTCTAGCGTAATACGGATTGGCAGCTCCCACAGGAACTCCTGCAAGATTACCATAGCCAGGTGCTATAAGGTGAAAACTTTTTGCGCCAGGTACTCCCATATTATTAAAAGGTCCTGATAAAACACTTGTAGTTTCGGTTGTAGGCGTTGCAGGTAAACCTACAGGTCCAGAACCATTAAAAAATAATCTTGGATTGGTTATAACGTTTCCGCTATATAATAGCCCACCAATATTATCACTCATTAAAGGTTGTGTGAAGCTGCCACCATTACTAAAAGCAAACTGTTGTGATAGTATATTTGGGAATGAGTTTTCTTGCGCATTAATAAATAAGGCATTATCTGTGAAGCCGGCGGTGAAAGATGCCCCAACGGCAACATATTTTGAAAAATCTAAGGATCCCGTTGTTAATTCTGGTAAAGGTTCAGCGGTTGGTGAATAATCGTAGTCGTCTTCACTACAAGCTGTAAACCCTATAAGGACCGCTGAAAGAAATATATATTTAAACTTTTTCATTTTATATCAATTTTATAAGTTATTAATAGTCCAAGATGCATAATACATAGAGCCAATACTTCCTACTCCAATAGCAGTAAAGTATTCATCTCCAAGTAAGTTTGTAGCACCTAGTTTTAATGAGGACTTTAGCGCAGGTATTTTGAAATTCACTTGAGCATCTAAAACATGATAGGCTGGGATGTCTCCGTTACCGAAGGTTGCTTGCCAATAATAGTTATCACTCCATCTCCAAGCAAGATTAAATCCGATATTTTTAACGACCTCTGTATTTCCAAAACTAAGTTTAGTCTTGTGTTCTGGAGTATTAAAACTTGTGATAAAATCAGGGAACGCAGCTTGATCAAAATCTTGTTTCGTATAAGTATAACTTCCACCTAAATCAAAACCGCCTAAAACTTTTACATCTAAACCTATAGATCCACCATATGAATTAACATCTGCTTCTGAATTACTGTAGGTTTGGTAATCTTTGTAATCGCGATTTGAAATTGCATCCACAGAAATATCGTTGGTTCCAGCCGTTCCATATAAAGGTGCACTAACAATTTCTCCAGAAATAAAGTCTTGGTATTTGTTATAGTAAATACTCATATCTATGATTACCTTATCTAATTTACCTCTATATCCAACTTCCATAGACGTAATTTTTTCAGGTGTAACGATATCAGAATTACCTACTTCTAATAAGCTAGCATCTCTAGTCCCTACGGTATTACCACTCGCCAAATAAGCTATTACAGACGAATTTAAGTATGAATTTTCATAAGCCGCACGACCTGTTTGAGTAATCGTAGCTGGCTGACCTAAAGCAATACCACCTGGATTAACGTTGTGAGTTCTTTCATAACGATCTAAATTTGTAGGTGCAGAACCAACTAAGACTCTTGCTCCAGCGTCAAGACCAATAAATAAATCTTGCGTGGTTGGGTTTCTAAAACCTGTTTGTAACGACGCTCTAATATTATGATTTCTGTTTACCGTTAAACCAGCAGAGATTCTTGGAGAAAGAAAGCCATCAAAAAATTCTGACTTATCATAACGTGCAGAAGCTGTAAGTTTTAATGTCATATCTTCATTTAACTCTAATTCTTTTTGAAGTTGCGTATAGATTCCATATTCAGAATAATCGATAGGGCCATCAAAATCCGTGTAAATTGTTCCAGAAGAATTTAAACTGTATTTTCTGTAAGAACCACCTACTTGAACATCTACGGCATCCCATAAATGACTAAAGTTGTAATTAGCATCACTATGATAGTATTTTGATTGATCTTGAAATTTTGATCCGGTAAGTAAGCTAGGGTCATTGATACTTCTTTCAAATGCAGCATCAAATTCTGGAGTACCTGGTTCGAATCTACCTGTTTCTGCAGCTGCTCTTGCGGCAACATGTGCTTGAGTGTCTGTAGCACCCCCTAATGTTGCACCTGCATATGCTCCAATGTATTCTTGAAACCATTGTGCGTGAGGTTTCCAAGCATTCAGAATGTTAACACCTGTAAAGACCATATCATAAGAATCTCCAGCGTCATCAGAAACTACATAACCTCTAACGAAGAAATTATCATTTCTCACTTCAATTTTATGTTGTTGTTGAGAGAAACCGGCAATATTGTACCTGTTACTACCTTGGTATATCGTATTACCTGTACCATATTTTCCGATATATTGAATTTCAAAATCGTTTTCCCAAGGTCTAAAGTATAATCCCCAATCGGCTTTAATACTTTCCGCATTATAGTCTGTTAGGTGTCTTTCTTCGTAACCTGTTCTACTTACTACTACATCTGGAATAATACCTAAACCTGATGCTGTTCTAATATTGGTAGAAACTAAATCACCGTATACGTTGATTCCGTCATAACCTACACTTTCTCTTGTGTCACCTGTTCCTGGTTTACCGTTATAGTTATTAGCAGTCCAGTCAGTTCCTTTTAACCATCCAAAGTTCACTTTGGCTGCAAATTTTTCGCTAAATTTATAAGCCATTCTAATACCAGAATCTCTATAAGTATTGTCTCCACCTGCATCTTGTGATGTTATACCTTGTTTGTGGTAACCGCTTATACCTTGAAAGTCAAAAGGACTCTTGCTACGCATAAATAAGATACCATTAAAAGCATTTGCTCCATATAGTGCAGATGCCGCTCCAGGTAATAACTCAACACTAAATACATCAGTTTCGTTCATTCCTACCAAATTTCCAATAGGAAAGTTTAATGCTGGTGCAGAATTATCCATACCATCTACTAACTGCATAAAACGTGTGTTTGCGAATGTTGCAAAACCTCTAGTGTTTATAGATTTGAAGGTTAAACTATTTGTGTTGACGTCAACACCTTTAAGGTTTTCTAGTCCTTCATAGAAACTTGCGGAAGCTGTATTTTTAATTTCTTTTAAGCCGAAACGTTCTACAGTTACTGGTGATTCGAAAATTCGTTCAGGGGTACGTGATGCAGAAATTACAACTTCATCAAATGAGTTGCCCTCAGCTAATGTTACGTCTACGACTTGATTGTTGGAAGTAATCTCGATAGTTTGAGGTTCAAAACCAGCGTAACTTACACGAATTGAAAAGGGTAGTTCTTGAGTAGCTGTTAGGGTATAGTTTCCGTCAAAGTCAGATACTGTACCTGTACTAGTTCCTACTATTACAATGTTTGCACCAGGTAATGGTAACCCAGTATTGTCAATAATTTTACCTTTTATAGTGGTTTGAGCAAAAGATGCCACACAAAAAAGCATAGTGAAAAGCTTTAAGATTGTCTTCATGTTAGAGATTAGTTAATTAATTAGATGAGCAATTTAATTAAATATATGAAAATTCAATAAGAAATTCTCATAAAATTATGCACGCATAGCATTTTGTTGTAAAAATAAAGCCTAAAAATTGAGAATGTTTCAATTTTTAGGCTCTGAAATATGATTTTGATAACTGTTCTTGCTTATTCTACAGTAACAGATTTAGCTAGGTTTCTAGGCTGATCCACATTTTTTTCTAACATTACAGCAATATGATATGATAATAACTGTAAAGGAATAGTGGTTAATAAAGGAGTTAAGCACTCTAATGTTTCAGGTACTTCAATCACATGATCTGCAAGTTCCTTAACACTTGTATCGCCTTTTGTAACAATACCTATAATTTTACCTTTTCGAGCTTTAATTTCTTGAATGTTACTCACCACTTTATCATAATGTCCCATTTTAGTTGCAATAACGATAACTGGCATATGCTCATCAATAAGAGCAATAGGACCATGTTTCATTTCTGCGGCAGGATATCCTTCAGCATGAATATAAGAAATCTCTTTAAGTTTTAAAGCTCCTTCTAAAGCGACAGGGAAATTAAATCCACGACCTAGATATAAACAGTTTTTAGAATCTTTATAAATTTCTGCAACAGTTTTTACGTAAGCATCCGATTTTAAAGCTTCTTCAACTTTTCCAGGGATGGTTTCAAGCTCAATAAGGTGATGTCTAAATTCTGAACTCGACATGGTACCTTTAGCTCTCGCAAGACGTAATGCCATTAAGGTTAATACAGTAATCTGTGTAGTAAAAGCTTTAGTTGATGCTACTCCAATTTCTGGGCCAGCATGCGTATAAGCACCTGCGTCTGTTTCTCTTGCTATCGTTGATCCAACAACATTACACACTCCAAAAACAAAAGCTCCTTTGGATTTTGCTAATTTTATAGCAGCTAAAGTATCTGCGGTTTCACCAGATTGAGAAATAGCGATAACAATATCTTTTTCTGTAATTACAGGATTTCTATATCTAAATTCTGAAGCATACTCTACTTCAACAGGAATTCTCGCTAAATCTTCAAATATATATTCTGCAACTAAGCCAGCATGCCAAGATGTACCACATGCTACGATGATGATACGGTCAGCTGCTAAGAATTTTTTCATATTATCCTCAACACCAGCTAATTTAATCATGCCTTCATTACTTAGTAAACGACCTCTAAAGGTGTCTAAAATAGCACTAGGTTGCTCATAAATCTCTTTAAGCATAAAATGGTCGTAACCACCTTTTTCGATTTGTTCTAAATTAAGTTGAAGTTCTTGTACATAAGGATCTACTAAAACGTCATTCTTAATTTTTCGGACTTTTATTTTTTTACCTCTTCTAATAATGGCCATTTCTTCATCTTCAAGATAAATAGCGTTCTTAGTATATTCTATAAAAGGAGAAGCGTCACTTGCTATGAAAAACTCATCATCACCAATACCTATTGCTAATGGGCTACCGAGTTTTGCTACAACAATTTCATTAGGTTTATTCTTGTCAAAAACTGCAATAGCATAAGCACCTACAACTTGGTTTAAAGCAACTTGAACGGCTTTACCTAGTTTTAGGTTATCGTTTTTTTGTACCTCTTCAATAAGATTAACCAATACTTCGGTATCTGTATCTGAATGAAACGTGTAACCACGTTTAATTAATTCTTTTTTTAAGGAATCGTAATTCTCAATGATTCCATTATGAATAATGACTAAGTCTCCAGAATTAGAGTAGTGCGGGTGAGAATTTACATCGTTTGGTACACCATGAGTAGCCCAACGTGTATGTCCAATACCTAAAGTTCCATCTGTAGAAATTTCGTTCTCTATTTTATTTTTGAGGTCAGAAACTTTGCCTTTAGTCTTTGATAGTTTAATTGCATTTCCGTCGTATAAGGCAATACCAGCACTATCATAGCCTCTGTATTCTAGTCTTTGAAGTCCTTTAATAATAATAGGATAAGCCTCTCGATGGCCAATGTATCCAACAATTCCACACATAGGTTATTTTTTTTAGTAATTTGGTTCTGTATAATATATTTCTAAGTAAACACGCTTACTTTGATCCGATTCAGGTGTATTGTTACCATACAATATAGTTCCTCTTGGTGTTAGGATTGAGCTTACAGGAACTGTTAAATCTAAATCATCAACGGTTTGCACTTTATTCTGTGAAAAGCTAACACTAGGGTCTTCGATATTTACGTTTAGAGAAACAGCTAAACCAAGTTCAACATTTGTAGAATCTCTTAATAATAAATTGTTGATATGTTCCGTAATTTTCAATTTGTATTTTACACCTTTACTACTTGGCTCATCGTCTACACGTTGTAAAGCGCCAAGATGTCTAATCTTAGAAAACGAAGGTAGAGCGGTATTAGTAACATCTAAATAATAATCGATTAACGGCGTTTTATTTGGTACATCATACAGATACAAGCGATTAGGTTCATTTTCTGGATCTTCATTTAATAAGTCTAGTTGATCTCTATCAACATAAAAAACAAGATTTGCTTCGTTTACTAGGCGTTTAGAACTCTCAAATGTATCATCTTCTGGGTTTAAGTTAACAAAATCATTTCTGAATTTGTCAAATTTAGTCATACCAGCTTCGTCATCGTAGCCATCAAATAATTTTATCCCGGCAATAGCACCTTGTCCTCCTTTTAAGTAGATTCTACTATCTCCAGCATCTGAATCTCCATTATCAATAGGTAATGTAAAATCGTTTACAAGAAAATTAATTTTATTAGAGCCAAAGTTAAGAACGTAAGTTGAGTTATCTCTTATATCTGCTCCATCTGTAGTTGATGCTGTTAATTTTGAGTAATAAATTGTGATGTTAGCATTATTTGTGCTTCCTGTGTTTAAAACAAGAAAACTGCCATCATCGTTTACTGCTTCAGCTTTAAAATAAAGACCTCTAAAATACTCTGTAAAATTATTTAAGTTACTTAAAACAGGATCTCCCTCTTTAGCTAGTATTTTATCTTCCCAAAAAGAAGGTTCTAACATAATTCTTATTCCTGGAGATTGGTTTAGTAATAGAGTTTTATCTCCATTTTCATCTAATTCATTAACGTCTTTTAAGCTATAGCCTTTGTCGTTTATGTCAATCTCATTGTTAACTACAGTCATAATACTACCTGTGTCGTTGTCATAATCTACAAAAGTAAGTTCTGCACCCTCTAAAGCCGTAGTTGATATTGTCTCTGACGACGAAGCCGTTTGGTCTGAATAATAAGCTTGCTCTTCATTAAAACCAGCGCTAGGATCAAAATCTCTTATAAAATAATTATTTTCAAAAATTCTCAATTTTATGTTATTGTAATTTTCTCCTTTAGAGATCACTGAATCTAGTGTGTAAGTAATGTTACCATCATCGTCAATACCTGTTGCAGTGCTAAAATAGGGGAGGGTAACCACAACAGAATCAATCTTTGCTTCGTCTCCAAAAGTTGGATTGTACGTAATTGGTGTTAACTGTGTTACAAAACTTGAAGTTGTTCTACCATAGGCATCATCATATATGCCTAATGTGGTTAGTCCAAGACGATTCGTTTGTACTGGTGCTAAAGCCTTGGTATATGCTACGACATCGTATTTATCTGAATCAATATCAAAATTTGTTGCAACACCACTATTTATAAGATCAGACTCTAGGGATACAAAATCATCATCACAGGCACTAAAACTTAGAACAATTAGGCCAATTGATAGGATCTGTAGGGCAATTTTATTTTTTTTCATAGGTAATATTAACTATTTAATACAGCGTTGTTATAAAACTCTGTGTATGGATCTGCAAATTCATCAATTGAATAATAGTCTAATACAGGTTTTGTTAAATCGTTTAAATACGTATCTAATTCTTCAGGTAACTCTTGAGAACCTCTAATAACGGCGTCAGAATTATCAATCGCAACTTTCATTAAATTAATATAATCTGGTTGCTTTAATAGTTCTGTTGTTTCTGCATCCAAACCATCAAAATTTACTTTAGATATCATGTCTTTATCTAACGTCCCTTCAAAGCTTTGATTGTAAACAGAGGTTACAATTTTACTTTCAGTAAATAAAGGTTCCGTTTTATAAAACTCTTTTAAGTACAATGGAAGTAATGACGCCAACCAACCATTAACATGAATAATATCTGGAGCCCAATTCAGTTTTTTAACCGTTTCTATAACACCTTTTGCAAAGAAAATGGCACGTTCGTCGTTATCTGAAAATAATTTTCCGTCTTCATCTGTTAAGGTTGCTTTTCTTTTAAAATAATCTTCATTATCTATAAAGTAAACCTGGATACGTTCTTTAGGAATAGATGCTACCTTAATAATCAAAGGCATGTCTAAATCGTTAATCACTAAGTTAATACCAGAAAGTCTAATAACTTCGTGCAATTGATGTCTTCTCTCATTAATATTTCCAAAGCGAGGCATAAATATTCTAATCTGACCTCCTTGTTTGTTTACCATTCTTGGCGCTTCAAATGACATTGAAGAAATCTCAGTTTCTGGTAAATATGGAACAACTTCCGAGGACACATACAATATTCGTTTATCTTTCATAAATCTGCTGCTTTTGAAATTAATAGTAAAAAACATGCAAAATTACAAAAATTTGGGCAGATTGCTAGTATTATATTATGTTTGCATGCGTTAAAATTTTGTTACAGCATTGAAAAACTTTCAAAATAAAACTAAATTATCAGGTTATATCGGTACCCTAAAAGGCAATGGTAGTACTATTGGATTTGTACCAACAATGGGAGCATTACATCAGGGGCATTTGTCATTGGTTAATAATGGATTAAGAGAAAACGACGTTGTTGTTGTCAGTATTTTTGTTAATCCCACCCAATTTAATAACGAGGAGGACCTAGTTAATTACCCAAGAACACTAGAAGCAGATATTGCACTTTTAAAAACGGTGGATGAAGATCGTATCATTATTTATGCTCCTTCTAATGGAGATATTTACGGTGGTGATGTGCAATCTCAGGCATTTACTTTTGATGGTTTAGAGCATGAGATGGAAGGTGCTTTTAGAAAAGGGCATTTTGATGGTGTCGGTACCATTGTTAAGCGTTTGTTTGAAATTGTTAAGCCAAATCGTGCATATTTTGGCGAAAAAGATTTTCAGCAATTACAGATTATTAGAAAACTTGTAGAACTACATCATTTGCCAGTTGAGATTATTGGCTGTCCAATTCACAGAGCAGAGGATGGTTTGGCTATGAGCTCTAGAAATGCAAGACTGTCAATAGAACATAGAGCTGCTTCACCATTTATTTATAAAACACTAATAGCTGCCAAAACAAAGTTTGGCACAAAAAGTGCTCAGAATGTAACGGAATGGGTTAATTCACAATTTAAAAAACAAGGACTCTTAGAGTTAGAGTATTTTATAATTGCCGATATAGCAACCTTAAAACCGGTAAAACGAAAATCAACAAAAAAGTCATATAGAGCATTTATAGCTGTATATGCAGGCGATATAAGATTGATAGATAATATCGCTTTAAATTAATTATCTTTGTGGTATGCAAATACAAGTTGTAAAATCGAAAATTCATCGTGTAAGGGTTACAGGAGCCAAACTTAATTATATTGGTAGTATTACTATTGACGAAGACTTAATGGAAGCGGCTAATATTATACAAGGTGAAAAAGTTCAGATTGTTAATAATGACAATGGTGAACGGTTAGAAACCTATTGTATTCCGGGACCTCGAAATAGTGGTGAAATCACACTTAATGGAGCGGCAGCACGTAAAGTGGCTGTTGGAGATACGCTTATTCTTATCACTTATGCATTTATGGATATTGAGAAAGCTAAGGTATTTAAACCTTCATTGGTGTTTCCAGACGAGGCTACGAATCTCCTAAAGTAAACTAGGTGGCCAAAGCTAAATCCATTCTAAAAGTTGTTTTACCATTACTCTTAGGAGTTGGATTGGTATGGTATTCTTTATCTAAAATTTCTATTCCTACGTTAGTTCAGTATTTTAAAGATGCTGATTATACTTGGATTGTTCTTGGTGTTTGTCTAGGTGTTCTTAGTCATATGTCTAGAGCGTATCGTTGGCTATTTATGGTAGAACCATTAGGGTTTAAACCAAAATTTGGGAATAGCTTAATGGCTGTATATTCGGCTTATCTCATTAATTTTACTATTCCACGTGCTGGGGAAGTTGCTAGAGCTACGATTTTAAAGAATTATGAAGAAATTCCGTTCGATAAAGGTTTTGGAACTATAGTTGCAGAACGAATAGCCGATACCATTATGTTGCTTTCAATAATAGCAGTAGCCTTTTTTTTAGAATTTGAATTTATCTTTAAATTTTTTGAAGAGCGATTTAATTCAACCTCTTTATTATTTGGAGGTTCACTATTGCTTTTAGGAGCATTAGTGTTATTTTTATTTATAAAGAAGGGTAAATCCAAGTTTGCATTAAAAGTAAAAGCATTTATAGTTGGTCTGTTAGAAGGAGCACTCAGCATTTTTAAAATGAAGAAAAAATGGGCTTTTATAGGGCATACTTTATTTATTTGGGTAATGTATGTACTTATGTTTTATGTTACTACATTTGCTTTGCCTGAATTAGAGAACATAACATTAGCAGCAATTCTCATCGGATTTATTTTGTCTAGTTTTAGTATAGCCGCTACAAATGGAGGGATTGGCTCATTTCCAGAAGCAGTAGTCATTGCTTTTTCGTTATTTGGTATGGCTGAAGATCCGAGTAGAGCGTTCGGGTGGATAGTTTGGTCAACCCAAACATTGGTTATTATTGTTATTGGTGGTTTGTCATTGTTATATTTACCTATTTATAACAGAAAGAAAACAAGATTATAAAAATATTTTTTACCTTACTTTAAATTTTTAATTTATGCATATTATGAAGAATTTTTACCTACTTCTTATAGCTCTTTTTATAGGTCTAAATGTTCAGTCTCAAGCAATTTATAAAACTATTGATTCTTATAAGCTTGAAGGAAAACGTGAATTAAAAATTCAATTACCAAGAAACTATAATCCTGATGAAAAAAGGTCTTATCCCTTAATTATTGTTTTAGATGGTGATTATTTATTTGAGCCAATTGCGGGTAATATAGATTATCAATCGTATTGGGAAGATATTCCAGATTGCATTGTTGTAGGGATTAACCAGGCCACTACTAGAACAGATGATTTCTTTTATGATAATGAATCATTTTTTCCGTCACATGATGGGGCTTCATTTTATGAGTTTATGGCAGCCGAGCTATTACCATTTATTGAAGATAATTACAATGCTTCTAATTTTAGAATAATCGTTGGACACGATTTGGGTGCTAATTTTATAAATTATTATTTATTTAAAGACGAACCTTTATTTAGGGCTTATGTCGCTTTAAGTCCTGATTTTGCACCAGAAATGATGTATAGATTAAAACAGCGATTGTCTATTTTAAAGCAAGAAACGTTTTATTATATGGCCACTGCTGATGCTGATATAAAAGCTATTAGAGCTTCAGTTTTAGAAAGTGACTCTATTATTTCTACCATAGAAAATGAAAAATTCCTATATAAGTTTGATGATTTTGAAGATGCCAATCATTATTCGTTAGTTGGGAGAGGAATTCCAAAAGCATTAAATCAAATTTTTACACTTTTTAAACCTATAAACGCTAAAGAATATTCTGAAAAAGTCCTCACTTTTGAAGGATCACCCTACGATTATTTAGTTAAAAAGTATGAAGACATAGAACATTTTTATGGTTTTGAAAAAAAATTAATTGAAAACGATATTAGAGCTATTGCAGCTGCAAGTAATAAGAAGGAAGACTTAGAGTCGTTAGAGAAATTATCTAAATTAATTAATAAGAACTTTCCTAAGTCTATGTTAAGTGCTTATTACTCAGGTATGTGTAATGAAAAAGAAGGCAATTTAAAAAGAGCTTTACAGCGTTATAAATCCGGCCTATTATTAGAACCATCGCAATCTGTAGATAAAGAAATGATGCTCGATAAGATGTACGAAATTCAGGACAAGATGAAACAGTGATGCATTTCATCGAAAAAAATTGACAACTTAGCGATAATTGTGTATGTTTGGAATCCCAAATCTAAACCTACTTATCATGAGAAAAACTATTTTTGTAGTTCTTGCATGTCTAATTTGTGCATCTTCATTTGCGCAAACAACCTACCAGGAAATATCCTCGGCAAAACTTAATGCCGTACGGAAACTAAAAGTTAAACTACCAAAGAATTATGATGCCGATGCTGACGAAAAGTATCCTGTAATTATTGTTTTTGATGGGGATTATTTGTTTGAACCTGTTACAGGTCAAGTCGATTTTCAAACGTATTTTGACAACATGCCAGGTTCAATCGTTGTTGGTATTATGCAAGGAGATAACCGTTTCTATGATGGTTATTATGATCCAGCTACAGGGTTGCCAACAGAATCGGGGCTTAGATTCCATAATTTTGTTTCCGACGAATTATTACCATATATAGATAAAAAATACAATACTAGCAAGTTTAGAGTTGCTGTTGGTCATGATAACATGGGCAATTTAATTAACTCGTATTTATTTAAAGATGAGCTCGATTTTCAGGCTTACGTTTGTATTAGTCCAGATTTTATAGGATCGTTAAATAACTTTATTCCAAAACGCTTATCCCTTTTTAAAGATGATATATTCTATTATTTAGCAACTGCAGAAAAAGATATACCGCAACTACGGGAAAATATCCTTTCTACAAATGCACAAATAAAGGCGGTTGAAAACCAAAGCCTAACGTATTATTTTGATGATTTTAAAGATGAAAATCATTACACTTTGGTAACAAGTGCTTTGGCAAGGTCTTTTGAAAAGATTTTCGATATCTACAATCCGTTGAGAGAAAAAGAACTTGAAGAAAAAGTATTGCCTTATGAGGGTACTTTAGATAATTACTTAACGGATCGATACAAAAGAATAGAAAAACTATTTGGTATTAAAAAAGAAATTAGTGAAGACGAAATAGAAAAAGTAATTAAAATTGCAGAACAACGCGACGATATAAAATCACTCGGTAAACTAGGAACGTTAGCGAATAAACTTCATCCAGAATCTTTAATGGGTACGTATTATTTAGCGCAATCTGCAGAAAAACTAGGTAAGACGAAAAAAGCAAAGAAATTATATGAATCTGCCTTAACATTAAATGACGTGAGCCATATTAATAGAGATTATATTTTCTCTAAGATTGATGAGTTAACTGTAGTAGATTTAGATGAGGATATTGATGATAATGAAGACGATGATGAAGAGAACTAGAAAACACAGATTGTCCACAGATTACTTCTTTGAATCATTGTACGACAAGGCAAAAGTTTATATGTTCTCAGATTTACCTGCAAAAATAGCAACACTTAAAGTTTTAGCTATTATGGGTTGGTTTAGAGACATCAATTAAAATTGTTATAATTTAGCTGTTTCAAATTTAAAAACAGATTCCTGTTGGCACAGGACGTGAACATGGCTAAAGTAAAAACAACTTTTTTTTGTCAGAATTGTGGTAGTCAATATGCTAAATGGCAAGGACAATGTACCTCTTGTAAGGAGTGGAATACCATTACTGAAGAAGTAATTCAAAAACCTGAAAAGAGTGATTGGAAAACACCAACCACAGCTTCAAAGCGGGTTTCAAAACCACTATTGATTAACGAAATTGATACCTCTAAAGAAGCACGTTTAGATATGCGCGATGGAGAATTTAATCGTGTATTAGGTGGTGGAATGGTGCATGGATCTTTAACCTTATTAGGTGGAGAACCAGGCATTGGAAAAAGTACACTTTTACTTCAAATTGCATTAAATTTAGAATACAAAACGCTTTATGTTTCAGGTGAAGAAAGTCAGAAACAAATAAAAATGCGTGCAGAACGTATTCAGCCTAATAGTAACAACTGCTATATTCTAACCGAAACCAAAACTCAGAATATCTTTAAGCAGATTGAAGCTTTAGAACCAGATATTGTGGTTATCGATTCTATTCAAACTTTGCATAGCGATTATATAGAGTCATCTGCCGGGAGTATTTCTCAAGTAAAGGAATGCACATCTGAACTTATTAAATTCGCCAAAGAAACAGCCACTCCAGTTTTGTTAATAGGGCATATCACAAAAGATGGTAACATTGCTGGTCCAAAAATTTTAGAACACATGGTCGATACGGTTCTTCAATTTGAAGGAGACCGAAATCATGTATTTAGAATTCTAAGAGCTAACAAAAACCGATTCGGTTCAACAAATGAATTAGGGATATACGAAATGCAAGGTTCAGGATTGCGAGAAGTCTCTAACCCATCCGAAATATTAATTTCTGAGAAAGATGGAGAACTTTCAGGTAATGCAGTTGCTGCGACTTTAGAAGGCTTGCGACCATTAATGATAGAAGTGCAGGCCTTAGTCAGTACTGCAGTTTACGGAACACCACAGCGTTCAGCTACAGGTTTTAATGCAAAACGATTAAATATGTTATTGGCTGTTTTAGAAAAACGGGCGGGTTTCAGATTAGGAGCAAAGGATGTGTTTTTAAATATTACAGGAGGTATCACAGTTGATGATCCTGCAATAGATTTGGCTGTTGTTGCTGCGATACTTTCATCTAATGAAGATGTGGCTTTACAAAGTGATTTCTGTTTTGCTGCCGAAGTCGGTCTGTCTGGCGAAATAAGACCAGTACAGCGTGTAGAGCAACGTATTTTAGAAGCCGAAAAATTAGGTTTCTCAACCATTTTCGTATCTAAATACAATAAAATTGCTTTGAAGAATACGGTAATTAAAATTCAATTGATTTCTAAGATTGAAGATTTAGTTGGGTTTTTGGTTTAAGAAAAATGAAGTCATTTTATTCATAGACCTCATAGGTTTTAAAAATCTGTGAGGTCTCGTTATGTTTACCATTTAATATCTTATAATATTTCCACAAAATTCTGTAATTTCGCTGCTCGAAAAGAAAACAGAATAATGAGTACAAAGTTCCCTGAATATAAAGGACTTAACTTGTCAAACGTTGCTGAGGAAATCGGCAACTATTGGGAAGCTAACGACATCTTCGATAAAAGTGTTACAACAAGAGAAGGAAAACCACCTTTTGTGTTTTTTGAAGGACCACCTTCTGCAAACGGTTTGCCTGGTGTACACCACGTTTTAGCACGTGCGATTAAAGATATTTTTCCACGTTATAAAACCATGAAAGGTTTTCAGGTGAAACGTAAAGCAGGTTGGGATACACACGGTTTACCAGTTGAGCTTGGTGTAGAAAAAGAACTCGGTATTACCAAAGAAGATATTGGTAAAAAAATTACAGTCGAAGAATACAACGAAGCGTGTAAAACTGCTGTAATGCGTTATACCGGAATCTGGAATGACCTTACCAAGAAAATGGGGTATTGGGTAGATATGGACGATCCGTACATTACCTACAAATCCAAATACATGGAAACGGTTTGGTGGTTATTGAAGCAGATTTACGAGAAAGATCTAATATACAAAGGCTATACAATTCAGCCGTATTCTCCAAAAGCAGGAACTGGTTTAAGTTCGCACGAGCTTAATCAGCCAGGAACGTATCAAGATGTTACTGATACAACGGTTGTGGCTCAGTTTAAAGCTAATGAAGAGTCGTTACCAGATTTTCTTAAAAATGAAGGCGATATTTTCTTTTTAGCTTGGACAACAACACCTTGGACATTGCCAAGTAATACAGCCTTGACGGTTGGACCAAAAATTGACTATGTTTTAGTTGAAACTTATAACCAATACACATTTAAACCTATGAATGTGGTATTGGCTAAGAATTTAGTCAACAAGCAATTTGATGGTAAATTTAAACGTGTTGAAACTAAACCAGAATTAATTGAGTACAAAGAAGGAGATAAAAAAATCCCTTATTACGTCGTTAAAGAATTCATAGGGAAAGATTTAGTAGGTATTACTTACGAGCAATTATTACCATATGCACTTCCAAATGACAATCCTGAAAACGCCTTTAGAATTATTTCTGGTGATTTCGTAACGGTTGAAGATGGAACAGGAATTGTCCATACAGCACCAACTTTTGGAGCCGATGATGCTTTGGTAGCAAAACAAGCTTCACCAGAAGTACCACCACTTTTAGTTAAGGATGAGAATGGCAATTTAGTGCCATTGGTAGATTTACAAGGAAAGTTTAGACCAGAAATGGCTGAGTATGCAGGTAAATATGTAAAAAACGAATATTACGATGATGGAGAAGCACCAGAACGTTCTATAGATGTTGAGCTTGCTATTCAATTAAAAACAGAAAATAAAGCCTTTAAGGTAGAAAAATATAAGCACAGTTACCCAAATTGCTGGAGAACAGACAAGCCAATTTTATACTACCCATTAGATTCGTGGTTTATTAAAATCACAGATGTAAAAGGAAGAATGCATGAGCTAAATACCGGAATTAACTGGAAACCAAAATCAACTGGAGAAGGTCGTTTTGGTAATTGGTTAGCTAATGCAAACGATTGGAATTTATCACGTTCGCGTTTTTGGGGAATTCCATTACCAATCTGGAGAACCGAAGATGGTAAAGAAGTAATTTGCATCGGATCCGTAAAAGAATTAAAGTCAGAGATGGCTAAGTCGGTTGAAGCTGGTTTTATGACGGAAGATATCTTCAAAGATTTTGAAGTTGATAATATGTCTGAAGAAAATTACGATACTATCGATTTGCATAAAAACGTAGTGGATAAAATTGTGTTGGTTTCTGCATCAGGACAACCGATGAATCGTGAAAGTGATTTAATAGATGTGTGGTTTGACTCTGGTTCTATGCCTTACGCACAATGGCATTACCCTTTTGAAAACAAAGCAAAGGTTGATGATACGTGGAGAAAAGCAGATTTCATTGCTGAAGGTGTTGACCAAACAAGAGGTTGGTTTTATACGCTTCACGCCATAGCCACCATGATTTTTGATGATGTTGCATATAAAAATGTCGTTTCGAACGGATTAGTTTTAGATAAAAACGGACAGAAAATGTCCAAACGTTTAGGAAATGCAGTGGATCCTTTTGAAACCTTATCAAAGTATGGAGCTGATGCGACGCGTTGGTACATGATTAGTAATGCAAATCCATGGGATAACTTAAAATTTGATAGTGAAGGTATTGCTGAGGTAAGTCGTAAATTCTTCGGAACACTTTATAATACCTATTCATTCTTCACGCTTTATACCAATATTGATGGTTTCGATTATAGTGAAGCTGATATTCCATTAAACGAAAGACCAGAAATTGACCGTTGGATTTTGTCAGAATTAAATACCTTAATTCAGAAAGTTGATAAATTTTACGAAGACTACGAACCAACGAGAGCTGCAAGAGCAATTTCAGATTTCACACAAGATTATTTAAGTAACTGGTACGTACGTTTAAGTAGAAGACGTTTTTGGAAAGGTGATTACCAAACCGATAAAATTTCGGCATATCAAACACTTTATACCTGTATGGAAACCATTGCCAAGTTAGGAGCGCCAATTGCACCTTTCTTTATGGACCGTTTGTATTTAGATTTAAATGCTGTGACTAAAAAGGAAACTTTTGAAAGTGTGCATTTAGCTGATTTTCCGGAAGTAAATGAAAGCGCTA
This sequence comes from Winogradskyella thalassocola, assembly GCF_900099995.1. Taxonomy (GTDB): domain Bacteria; phylum Bacteroidota; class Bacteroidia; order Flavobacteriales; family Flavobacteriaceae; genus Winogradskyella; species Winogradskyella thalassocola. The sequence continues at coordinate 264,302 of NZ_FNCZ01000001.1, read as the reverse complement.
TAGATAAAGTTTTGGAACACAAAATGGAGAGTGCACAAACCATATGTTCGTTAGTATTATCGTTGAGAGCTAAGGAGAAGATTAAAGTGCGTCAACCGTTACAGAAAATAATGATTCCTGTTGATAATAAACAGCAAAAGGAAGAGATTGAAGCCGTTGCAGATTTAATTAAACACGAAGTTAATATCAAAGAAATTGAGCTTTTAGAAGATGCTTCAGATATCTTGGTAAAACAAATAAAACCGAATTTTAAGGCCCTTGGACCACGATTTGGAAAAGACATGAAGTTGATCGCAAATGCCATTAACGGATTGTCTGCAGACGACATTAAAACTATTGAACAAAAAGGTAATTTAGAATTAGTTATTAACGAAAAAACTATTACCTTAGAGTTGGAAGATGTAGAGATTACATCGCAAGATATTGAAGGATGGCTTGTAGCTAATGAAGGTGCTTTAACAGTAGCTTTAGATGTTACCATCAGTGAAGAATTACGTAAAGAAGGGATTGCTAGAGAGCTCGTAAATAGAATCCAGAACTTGCGTAAAGATTCAGGATTTGAGGTTACGGACAGAATTGACGTACAACTTCAAAAAGATGACCAGATAGTGGAAGCTATTTCTTCAAATGAGGCGTATATTAAATCTGAAACCTTAACCGAAGAATTACAAATTATGGACACTATAAATAATGGTATAGAAATTGTATTTGACGATGTCAATACCAAATTATTTATTCAAAAACATTAACATTATGAATACGGAAACTAACAATAGATATGCTGATAAAGATTTAGCAGAATTTAAAGCTATACTTCAAGAAAAAATAAAAAAAGCTGAGCATGATTTAGAGCTTATAAAAAGTGCTTATATGAATGACTTTGATAACGGTACTGATGATACATCACCAACGTTTAAAGCTTTTGAAGAAGGAAGTGCAACCATGAGTAAAGAAGCGAATTCAGCATTAGCTATTCGTCAAGAAAAGTTTATTCGCGATTTAAAAAATGCTATTATCCGCATCGAGAATAAAACGTATGGAGTGTGTCGTGTTACAGGAAAACTCATAAACAAAGAACGTTTAAAGTTAGTGCCGCATGCAACCTTGAGCATTGAAGCTAAGAATATGCAATAATATTCCTGCGAAAGCAGGATTCTCATTATATTGAGATTCTATTTTGAATAAAAACAAGATCATAAAGCCTTTGAATTTTAATTTCAAGGCTTTTTTTATGCTTCTTATTTTATTTTCTAGTGGTATCAGCTTAAAAGCTCAAAATGTTTTAGAAAAGAATATTACTGCTGAAAAAATAGATACCATTTCAATCAATGCCAATCAAATTTTTAGAATTTCAGTTTCAACATCTAAGACAGATAAAATTAAAATAAGATCGACTTTAGATGGTGAATATCAAAATGAATTTCAAGTGGTATTAAGTGAAAATAATCACATGCTGAAATTGAGTTTAGAGCATTTATCATTTAATGACATACCAGATGATAAGCGAAATGCACACAAAGTTATTGCAGCAACCTTGCATTTGGAAATCCCGGAAGATCTCGCTTTAAATATTGTAAGTGATATTGGTTCAGTAGATCTAAAAGGAGATTTTAATTCGCTGTATATTCAATTGTTACAAGGGCAGTGTTATATTGAAGGTGATGCGAAAACAGCCATGATAAATACTTTTGATGGTGATATTAATGTTGTCACTAAACATGCTGAAGTTGTTGCTAATTCTAATCATGGAAAAATCACACTAGATGACTTTTCTGATGCAATTTCAATTTGGAACTTGAAATCTATTAAGGGAAATATTACAGTTGTAAAGCCAGATTAATCCATTATTTTTGTTTAAAACCTTTTGATGTCTTTAAAGAAAGCCACACTTATTATTGTTGTTATTCTATTGATTGATCAAATCAGTAAAATTTATATAAAAACCCATTTTCAATTAGGTGAGGATGTTACCGTTTTTTCTTGGTTTAAAATTGCCTTTATCGAAAATGACGGCATGGCTTGGGGAACAAAACTGAGCGATTTTGTAAGTTTTATTTCAGATGAAACAGCTAAATTAGTATTAACTTTATTTAGAATTGTTGCGGTTACAGGTATTGCATTTTGGTTATTAGATGTCACAAAAAAGAAGAAATCTAAAATCTTAATTTTTGCTATTTCTATTATTTTCGCAGGTGCTTTAGGTAATATTATAGATTCTGTGTTCTATGGAGTGTTGTTTAACGATAGCATAATGCAGGTTGCATCATTTTTACCAGAAGAAGGTGGTTATGCGAAGGTGTTTCATGGAAATGTTGTAGATATGCTTCACTTTCCGATTTGGAGTGGTGTAATGCCAGACAACCTACCTTTAATTGGAGGCAAATATTTTTCGTTTTTTGATCCTGTTTTTAATGTCGCCGATATGGCTATAAGCACAGGGATTGGGATTTTAATTGTGTTCAACAAGAAGGCTTTTGAAGAGCCTATTAAAATTGAAATATCCGATTCGGAGTCACACAATAATCTAGTTTAATATCATCTTCGAAAGCTTCAATAGTTTCATCCTCAGCTTCAAAAAAAGACAAACCAATTTTTAAAGTTTCTGGTTTACAATGTGCTAAAAATCGATCGTAAAATCCTTTTCCGTAACCAACCCTGTTTCCTATTTGATCGAATGCTAAAAGTGGAATAAATACGACCTCTAATTGCGCTGGTTGTATTTCAATACCATCAATAGGTTCGGGAACATTATACTTGCTTTTTTTAAGCGTTGTATTATCCGTTAACAGAAAATGCGTCATGCTGTAGTCTTCAATATGACTTTTAGAAATGATGATATTTTTATCCTTTCCGGCTAAAATATTAAGGATGTAATCCGTGTTGATTTCTTTTTGCTCTTCAATAGTTAAAAAAACATGGTAAAAGGATTTATCCCAAATATCTAGCTTTAACAACTGATTCGCAATTTCTATACTGTAATCGTCAACCTGAGTATGAGATAATTGTTGACGTAAATTTTTATATTTTTTTCTTAATAAAGGCTTTTTCATGAGTTTTTAATCTCAGTTGAAATATGGAAAATAGCATCACCTTGATAGATTATTGGCGATTCATTGACGTTAAATATATAACCATCATTTGGTGCTTTTACAAAATAATTAAAGCTACCGTAAGGATCCGTAATATTACCTAGAACTTGTCCTTTAGTGACTTTTGAATTTATGGTTGCAGTGGCTTTGAACATTCCAGAATATTTAGCTCTTAGCCATTTACTTTCTTCAATGATTACTGCACTAACTTTAGGTCTAGAGACTTTAAATTTAGTTCTTAGCATGCCTAAATGGTGCAAGACACGTTTGGCACCATTAACACCTGTATTGGTAATATTAGTATCAATATTAAATGATTTGCCGCCTTCAAATAATAACATTGGTATGCCTGCTTTATCACAAGCATTTCTATAAGATTTATTTAAGTTTTGAGAATAGTATATAAAAGGAGCACCAAAAACATGTGCTAATTCTGTAAGTTGTTCATTGTCTCTTACAATTCGTATTTGAGCAGCATTAAATCGTCCCGCACCGCCTGTATGGAAATCCATAGCAAAATCGACGTGAGGCACTAATTCTGTCATTACAAAATGAGCGACTCTACTTGCAAGAGAACCATTAGCACTTCCAGGAAAAGAACGATTTAAATCTCGTCCATCTGGAAATAGGCGATCCATATTCAAAAAGCCAAAAACGTTAATTACTGGAACACAAATAATGGTACCGGTCTTTGGAACGTTAATACCCTTGGCGATAATTTGCCTTATAATTTCTACACCATTAATTTCATCACCATGGATCCCAGCAGTCATTAAAACAGTTGGGCCAGGTTTTTTAGATCGTTCAATTATAATAGGAACTTCTAATGTATTTCTGGTATGTAACTTTGCAACTTCAAAAGTTGCAGTAACACTTTTACCAGGAGCTACTTCGACTCCTAAAATATTTAAAATATCTTTTGGCATGTTTTATTTTCTGTTTCTTTCGATAAAAGTAATAATAGCTTTAGCAATATTTTTTTGAGTTGCACCTTCAATACCTTCGAGCCCTGGAGTAGAGTTTACCTCTAATAATAAAGGACCTCTCGCAGACTGTAACATATCTACACCACAAACAGGAAGCTTTAGAACTTTAGCGGCTCTCATTGCTAACTTTAGTTCGTCTTCATCTAATTTTATGATATTAGCAGAACCACCACGATGTAAATTAGATCTAAATTCTCCTTCTTTTCCTTGGCGTTTCATAGCGCCAACAACCTGGCCATCTACAACTAAAGCTCTTAAATCTGCGCCTTTAGCTTCTTTAATAAACTCTTGCACAATAACTCTTGCCTGTAAGCCATTAAAGGCTTCTAATACAGATTCAGCTGCATTTTTTGTTTCAGCCAAAACCACACCTAATCCTTGGGTGCCTTCGAGTAATTTTATAATTACAGGTGTTCCTCCAACATAATTAATAACTTCTTCTACATCTCTAGAATAATTGGTAAATACCGTTTTAGGCATCCCAATTCCAGCCTTACTTAGGCGTTGTAAGCTTCTCAACTTATCTCGAGAGCGCGTTATAGCATCCGATGGAGCAATGGTAAAAACGCCCATCTCTTCAAACTGACGAACAACTGCACAGCCGTAAAAAGTGATTGAAGCACCAATTCTAGGAATAACAGCATCTACATAATCGAGGTATCTATCTTTATAATAAATGGTTGGTTTCTCCTTCTCTATAATAATATCGCATTTTAAGGGGTCAATGATTTCTATTTTATGACCTCTTTTTTCCCCCTCTTCAACAAGGCGTTGTGTAGAATAGAGTTCCGGGTTACGCGAAAGAATAACTATGTTCATTAAATTATGTTTTGTTTAAAGGATTGATTTTCTAAGTCGACATCGACCAAAAATTTATGTTTTAAAAATTGACGGCCTATTAACACCGGGAACCTCATATCGTCTCTAGTGCTTAAAGTTAAGTTAATCTTATAGCTTTTTCCAAAGAATACTACGGTAGTTTTAATTTTGTAGCGGTTTTCTTTATGTCCATTGCTGCTTTTTACATCTGTATATGTGTAGGTATTAAAAGCTATTTCTTCGCTTTTAAAGTTAGGATGGCCTTTACTTTCAAAAATGCAATAAAGTTTGCCATCTTCTTCTCTAATTTTAGAGCAATGAATAGCAGAAGTATAAGCCCCTGTATCTATTTTAACATCGATGTTATTTAATTTTAATTCGGGAAAATTGACTTTGTCTACGCGTCCCAAAACTTTTTTTGTCATAAATTGAAATATATAAAAAAGAGGTGCAAGGTAATGATAAAGTGTATTAATTATACACATATCTTTTTACGAATTATTACCTTTGGTTAAATGCCAGAATCTACTCTAGACATACAGATAAAAACGCTTCCTCATCAACCTGGAGTTTACCAGTATTTTGATGCAGACGAACATTTAATCTACGTCGGAAAAGCTAAAGATATAAAAAAACGAGTGAGTAGTTATTTTACCAAGCATCACGACTATGGTAAAACACGCGTTTTAGTAAAAAACATTGCATCGGTAAAACACATTGTTGTAGAAACCGAGAATGATGCCTTACTTCTTGAGAATAACCTCATAAAAAAGTATAAGCCTAAATACAACGTCTTATTAAAAGATGATAAATCGTACCCATGGATTTGTATTAAGAAGGAGCGTTTTCCAAGAGTGTTTCCCACACGTCGTATTATTAAGGATGGTTCAGAGTATTTTGGGCCATACACAAGTATGAAAACGGTAAAAACGCTTTTAGGACTCATAAAAGGGTTGTACCAATTACGAACTTGTAATTATGATTTGTCTGAATCTAAGATTGAAGCTGGTAAGTATAAAGTTTGTTTAGAATATCATTTAGGAAACTGTAAAGGACCTTGCGAAGGTTATGAAACCGAAGAGGAATATCAAGCTAATATTGTTGCTATTAGAGAAATTTTAAAAGGAAATTTCAAAGATTCTTTACAGCAATTTAGGATACAAATGAGGATTCATGCAGAAGCCATGCAGTTTGAAGATGCTCAGAAAATAAAAGAGAAATTAGAGGTTTTAGAAAATTATCAAGCCAAGTCTACGATTGTAAATCCTAAGATCAGTAATGTTGATGTGTTTTCAATAGTTAGTGATGAAACGTATGCTTACGTCAATTTTTTGCAGTTAAGTTACGGCTCTATTATTAGGTCTCATACATTAGAGCTGAAGAAAAAACTACAAGAAACGGATTTGCAATTATTAGAACTTGCAATTACCGAAATTAGGCAACGTTTCAATTCAAATTCAAAAGAAATTTATGTACCTTTTAAAGTGAATTTGGGAGAGGATATTAAAGTAACGATACCTAAACTTGGTGACAAAAAGAACATTCTAGATTTATCGATTAGAAATGCTAAGTATTTTAGAATGGATAAATTTAAACAGGTAAAACTTGTAGATCCAGATCGGCATGCCAATAGAATAATGGCACAAATGAAAGCCGATTTGCGTTTAACGGAAGAGCCAAGACATATTGAGTGTTTTGATAATTCTAACATTCAGGGAACAAATCCAGTGGCTGCTTGTGTGGTTTTTAAAAATGGAAAACCCAGTAAAAAGGATTATCGTCATTTTAATATTAAAACTGTTGTAGGTCCAGATGATTTTGCATCAATGGAAGAGGTGGTTTATAGACGATACAAACGTTTATTAGACGAAGATCAGCTATTGCCTCAACTCATAATCATAGATGGAGGAAAAGGGCAATTGTCATCATCTTTAAAAAGTTTAGATATCTTAGGGTTACGTGGAAAAATAGCTATAATCGGTATTGCAAAACGTTTAGAAGAATTATTCTATCCAGATGATCCAATTCCATTATATTTAGATAAAAAAAGTGAGACCTTAAAGATTATACAACAACTACGAAATGAAGCGCATCGCTTTGGGATAGAACATCATAGAAACCGAAGAAGTAAAGGTGCTTTGACTACGGAGTTAGAAAATATTCCAGGCGTAGGTGAGCAAACGATTGTCGATTTAATGAAACAATTTAAAACCATTAAACGAATAGCGAATGCCAAGTTAGATGAACTCGAAGCGGTTGTGGGGGTTTCTAGAGCAAATAAAGTATATAATTATTACCATAAAGAATAATTTTAAAAACCGAATAGGTTTATAATGAAATTTAAAAACATATTAATAATTGTATTTATAATTACGCTTTTTCCAATAAAGGCACAAAATGATACAACCAATTCAGAACCTAAAATAGGTTTAGTCTTGAGTGGGGGTGGTGCGAAAGGTTTCGCACATATTGGAGTGCTAAAGGTCATTGATAGCTTAGAAATAAAAATAGATTATGTTGCGGGCACAAGTATGGGCGCCATTATTGGATCCTTATATGCTTCAGGTTATTCCGGAAAACAACTAGAAGTAATGTTCAGAGAACAAGATTTTGATGTGTTAATTAATGATGCCTTTCCTAGAGCTTCAAAATCATTTTACGAGCGAGAAAATGCACAAAAATATGCCGTTACGTTACCCTTTGAGCATTTTAAAATCTCGTTGCCATCAGCCTTATCTCGTGGACAAAACGTTTATAATTTATTATATCACTTAATGCTTCCTGTTAATAATATTAGAGATTTTAGCAAACTACCAATTCCCTTTTTCTGTATAGCGACCAATATAGAAACTGGCGAATCTTTAATTATGGATAAGGGTAGATTAGCGGAAGTGGTTACAGCTAGTGGTGCATTGCCGTCCTTGTTTCAACCTGTAAATATTGATGGTAATATTTTAATTGATGGAGGTGTTACTAATAATTTCCCCGTTGAAGAATTACGAGCTAAAGGTATGGATGTTATAATAGGGGTTGATGTTCAGGATGCTTTAAAGGATCGCGAATCTCTAAAATCGGCACCAGACATTCTTATGCAGATTAATAATTTCCGGACTATAAATGCCATGAAAAATAAATCGGAATTAACAGATATTTACATTAAACCAGACATTACAGACTATTCTGTAATTTCGTTTGATGAAGGAAAAGATATCATTGAACATGGTGAAATAGCTGCAAGAAAACAGCTTTCTAAACTAGAAGATATAAAATTAAAACAACCAAACTATAAGGAGCGAATAGAATTAAAATTATTGGATAGTCTAAGAATTAATAATGTTAATTTTAAAGGAAATGATCGCTATACCAGGGCTTTTATGATTGGTAAATTAAAACTTAAAGACCATGAAAAAATAAGTTATTCAGACTTTAGACAAGGTATAAACAATCTTATCGCAACGAATAATTTTGATGCGCTTAGATATTATTTAGAACCCACGGACAACGAATCAGAATTTAATCTTATCGGTAATATTAAGGAATCTGAAACGACTACGTTTCTTAGGTTAGGTATTCATTACGATAGGCTTTATAAAAGTGCATTATTGGCTAACCTTACAAAAAAGAAACTATTGTTTAATAATGACATCGCTTCATTAGATATTATTTTAGGGGATAATCCCAGATATAATTTTGATTATTTTATTGATAAGGGATTTTATATCAGTTTAGGTGTTAAATCACGTTTCAATCATTTTAATAAAAATGTAAACCCTAGGTTAGCTTTAGAGGAGAACTCACCTTTACTTTCGGGTTTAAATAAAATAGATGCTGAAATTTCAGATTTTACAAATCAAGTTTACATACAGACTATATTTAGGAAGGATTTTGCGTTAAGGTTAGGTGTAGAGCATAAGCGACTTAAAATAACATCGGAAACAATTTTGGATGAAGATGAGGAAGATAATATTATTTTCGAAAACACAGATTACTTCAGTGTTTTCGGTAATTTAAAGTTTGATAATTATGACAATTTTCATTTTCCTAAAAATGGATTTTATTTTAATGGGAATTTTCATTTATATCTAGATGCTTCGGGTTTTAATAAAGAGTTTTTAAATTTTTCAATAGCTAAAGCGGATATTGGATATGCTTTTAGCTTTAGTGATAAGTTGTCATTAAAAACAGAAGCCAATGGAGGGTTTAAAATAGGTGATGAGAACACCAATGCGTTAGGCTTTGCCATAGGTGGCTATGGCGTAAATTTTATAAATAATTTTTATTCATTTTATGGTTATGATTATTTAAGCTTAACAGGAGATAGCTTTGTAAAAGGAACGTTTACATTAGATTATGAAATTTATAAGAAGCATCATATTTTATTAGCGGCTAATTATGCCAATATAGGTGATGGTATTTTTGAGTCTGGCGACTTCTTTACAGCTTCAAGGTATAGTGGTTATGCACTAGGGTATTCTCTAGAAACATTTTTGGGTCCACTAGAAGGTAAATACACCTATTCGCCAGATACTGGTGATGGTTATTGGTTTTTTAATCTCGGATTTTGGTTTTAGTATGCCAATGAATTAGATATACAAAAAAAGAGACTATCTGTTCAGGTAGTCTCTTTTTAATATTTGAAATAGGTTTTATCTATTCTTGTACTGCAGCAGTATCGTCAGTTTCAGTTGCTGGAACATCACCTGCTTCAACTTCTTCATCATCGTCATCAGCATCTACAACAGCTAATCTACTACGTCTTACTTGACAAACAACAGTGTTGTCTGGGTGTAAGAATTTGTAATCTTCGTTTGCTAATTCAGTAATGTAGAACTTGCTTCCAATTTTTAATGGAGTAATATCGATTTCAACAAAATCTGGTAATTTTGAAGGAATAGCTTTAACTCTAAGTTTACGGTAAGGCATTCTTAAGTTACCACCATTCATTACACCTTTAGAAGATCCTATTGTTTTCACAGGGATTTCCATAGTAATTTCTTTGTTTTCGAAAATTTGATAGAAATCTACGTGTGTAATTCTGTCAGTTACTGGGTGAAATTGAATGTCTTGCATAACTGCATTGTATTCTTCACCGTTATCTAAGACAATCACAACTGTGTGCGCGTTAGGTGTGTATACGAGTTTTGAGAAAGCTAATTCTGGTGATGAGAAATGGAATGCTTTGTCTCCTCCGTACATAACGCAAGGAACCTGACCAGCATTACGTAAAGCTTTAGTTGCCTTTTTGCCTACGCTTTCTCTTTGAGATCCGTTAATTGTAATTGATTTCATTTTTTGAAATATTTGTTAATTTTTAATTCCCTCATTTTGAGGGCTGCAAATTTATAAATTTTATATGAGAATATTAGTGTTATAAGTCTCTTTTTTAATACAAGCCTTTTTATTAAGACATAGCTTTTAATTCAGCCTTAAAAAAGTGAATCTTATTACAGTGAATTACATTACAAATTTATTGCTAATAGACTCGTTATGATGTACATTATGCATAACAGCAGCAAATAAATCAGAACAACTTAAGACTCTTATTTTTTTGCTTTCCAGTTTTAAAGGAATAGAATTGGTGACAATTAGTTCTTCGAGTTTAGAATTTTCTATTCTTTCGTAAGCATTTCCAGATAAAATAGGATGCGTACAAATAGCTCTTACACTTAATGCTCCACGTTCCATCATTAAGTCTGCGGCTTTAGTTAGTGTGCCAGCGGTATCTACCATATCATCGACCAAAACTACATTTTTACCAGTAACGTCTCCAATAAGTTCCATATGTGAAATCACATTAGCTTTAGCGCGCTGCTTGTAACAGATAACAACATCGCTTTTTAATGCTTTAGAATAAGCATAAGCACGTTTAGAACCTCCCATATCTGGAGAAGCTATAGTTAAGTTATCTAATTTTAAGCTTTGTAAATAGGGTAAGAATATGGTTGAGGCGAATAAATGATCTACGGGTTTTTCGAAAAAACCTTGAATTTGATCGGCATGTAAATCCATAGTAATAATCCTTGTTGCTCCGGCAGCTTCTAGCATTTTTGCAACTAATTTTGCAGCAATAGGAACTCTAGGCTTATCTTTTCTGTCTTGTCTTGCCCAACCGAAATATGGCATAACAGCGGTTATGTGTCTGGCAGAAGCGCGTTTAGCCGCATCTATCATCAACAACATTTCCATTAAATTTTTTGGTCCAGGATGCGTCGATCCTATAATGAAAACTCGTGTGCCTCTAATTGATTCTTCATAAGAAGGCTGAAATTCTCCGTCGCTATAAGTAGATGTAATTACTTTGCCTAATTTAACTCCATAGGTCTTAGCTATTTTTTCTGCAAGGTAGGTGCTTTGTGAACAAGCAAAAATTTTTGCTTCTGGCATTTCGTATGGCATTTGATATCAGTTATTTAGTTAGTGTAGCGATGGGTTTTTACTTTGCTTCAAATTTAGAAAATTATTTTGCTACAAAAAGCATAAAACCTACTAATTTTAATAGATTCACAAAAATATTTTTTCTATTTTTGCAATCCGAAATTGCTCAAGTGGTGGAATTGGTAGACACGTTGGATTCAAAATCCAATGTCGCAAGACGTGCGGGTTCGATTCCCGCCTTGAGTACGAAAAGCCTTTATCGAAAGATAGAGGCTTTTTTGTTTTTATATTTTAAGTAATGCTATTTAGACTGATTTTTTAAATCACTTTCGCTTATCAATAACCATTACTGGTTTTCTACTCATTTTTGGGAACTGCAAATTCTGTATTTCCTTTTTATCACTAAATTCAATTTTAGGAAGTACTCTTAGCTTGGCTCTAAAATGATTTTTAATATTGACTAATAAACTTTCTGTAGGGGTGTTTACAGCTATTTTAATAAGGATTTCATCCGTGCCAATAGTGTTGTGGGACAATTCGATAATATAAGCTTCTACCTCGTTAAAATCGTTTAAAATATTATGCATTGCTGGTGGGTATAAAGTCGTGCCTTTATATTTTATCATTTGCTTTTTTCTGCCAATTACAGGCCCTAATCGCATGGTGTTTCTGCCGCAATTACATTTTTCATGATGTGCTTTTACAATATCACCCGTTTTAAATCTAATTAACGGCATGCCTTCGACACCTAGGGTAGTTATGGTAAGTTCGCCAGATTCGCCTTCGCTTACAGGTTGATCGTTATCATCTAATATTTCGGTAATAATTAGTTCCGGATGTTGGTGACCACCTTGTTGCTGTTCACATTCGGTAAAAGCCGTATTCATTTCGGTGGAAGCGTAGGTGGAATACAATTCAATATTCCAATGTTCCTTTATTTTTTTAGATAAGGTGTTTAATGAAAAATCTTGTGCTCTTAAGGGTTCCCCAATGCAAATAGCACCTTTAATTCCTGAGGTGTTAAGATCAATATGATGCTGTTTGGCATATTCAATTAGTTTCAACAAAAAAGAAGGAACGGCAATAATATAGGTTGGTTTAAATTTTAAAATAGAATCCCATTGCAATTCGGGAATGCCATTACCAACTCTAATAATACCAGCACCAAGTTTTCTTGCCCCTAAAAAATAAGCTAACCCAGCCATAAAACGTCGGTCTATGGTAGTCATAAGCTGAATGACGTCATCTGGACCAATACCAGCGCAGGCAAACGAAATGGCTTCGTTATAGGCCAAACGGTCTAAATCGTTATCCGTTAATCCAAAAAGTACAGGGTCGCCTAAAGTTCCTGATGTGGTAACATAATCCACAATTTTGTTTTTAGGAACGCAGATAAAATCGTCGTTATACTGTTGTAAATCATCTTTAGATGTGGTAGGAATTGTTGTTAAATCTTCAAGCGAATTAAGAGTTGAGATATCAATTTTATGTGTGCTGAATAAGCGCTTATAAAACGCCGAGTTGGTCTTTAAATACAGTAAAAGATCTTTTAGTTTTTCAACTTGAAAGCTATTTATTTCGGCTTTGGAAGCGTATTCTATCTCAGGAATCATAAATCTAACTTTCTTTTTAATTTTTTAATATAAGTATCCACTTGTTCTTCGTCAGGAACGGTTGTAATTTCTTTGGTTTTAGCGATTTCAAAGGTATTTAATGCTGCGGTATAATAGCCTTTGTTATAATAGTATTTACCAACCAAATAATAGGCTTCCCAATAATTCGGATTTAAGTTCTCTAATCTTGAAAGAGTTTCTAAATCTATGTCGTTTTTGGTTTCAATTTTTGATAGTACTTCTTGTCTCAATTGCCTGTAAGCTTGATAATTTTTATAAGCTTCTGTATATTGAAATGGATCTTCTTCAATGTTTAATTCTGTATTTGCAAGAGACTTTTTGGTAGGATTTTTAAATATGTCATTTAAATCATACGCCACAAATTCCCCCAATTGATACGGGTTAGAAGAGACCCAAACCAAACGCTGTTCTGGTTTAAAAACAACAGCATGATGTGCTAATAGTTGATTTAGAGCTTTTTCGTTACCATAGCCAATAGCTTTGTCGTTTAAGCCTTCTTTATTTCTTAAAATATCAACCGCAATCTTTGGAGTTAATTTAGGGTTCTGGTACAAAAGTTCTTCCATCCGTTCGTAACGGTATTGCGAATGGCTTTCTTCAGTATGCTTTAAATTATTTTTATCGTTTGCATAAGCGTCGCTCTGAAAATGATTGGAACAGATAAGTTGATTTGAATTTTCAACGTCATAAACGCCAAAATTATGAGGTGAGACTTCAATTAATATCGCTTTTCTGTCGGCTGCACTCCCTACTAAAATAGATTCAGAAACAAATACTTGGCGTTTTTTAGCAATTGCAATAGCTTCTTCAATAGTGGTTGCGTATTGTAAAATTTCACGATTTAAAATAGAAATAGGTGTTTTGGCTACCAATGGAATTTTAGATTTCCCAGCATTTATGGTTACTGTTAGACCATGCTCATTCATACCCGAAAGTACGCCTAACATTCCGGCCCAAGTTACCGACATAAATTTATAGCCTTCGGTTGGGTTTGTAAATGAAACAATTTTTTCTTGGGCAAAATCATCGCCAGCATAAAAATCTAAATTCCGACCTATAATAAGACTGCCGTCCTCGGTTTTGTCATCCCAAGCGGCAAATGAAGAACAGCCTACTAAGGCTAAATCTTGTAATGCGTGACCAATATCGTGCGCACCATGAAAATATAGGACTCTTAAATAAGGTTCGGCAATATAATTATAGTTAGGTGAAGCATATTTAGAAAGACCGTAGATTTCCGTTTTGAACTCAGAAGGCACATTAAGATATAGTTTTCGATTATACCAAGCCAAAAAGCGTCTTAATACAGCTTGTTTGGTTTTAGAGGGTACAAATTTATCTATTTTAGATACAAAAATAGCTTCTTGGTTATGGAATAACTCTTCTGTAAGGCTCCCTGTAATTAGACCTCTGTGATACGGATTGCCTTCTACATAAAGTTCCCACAAACCTTGTTTGTTTTTACTAAGATGGTTGTTGCCCAAGGTGAATGTAGAATCGGATGTTTTAACCCGCTCTGGAATTACCGGATTATAAGCGCTTACATCCGGAACATCATGTAAGGATTTTGAAATTCCACATGACGTTAGACTTATAAATACAAGAAGTAGAAGCTTGTGATATATGCTTAAGTTAATCTTCATGACATTTAATTTTCGATGCTTTCTTCGGTTTTATTAGCATCCAATATTTTTTTTAGTAAAGGTTCCATTCCTACAATTTCTGAACACGTAAGAACAGCACCTATAGTAACGCCTAAAATGCCATGCATATTTAAACTTTGTCCAGTAAGAAGCAGGTTTTTTATTTTAGTCTTTGGAGAAACAAAGGAAGCTAATGGGTTATTAGCATCTTTAACATAGCCATAAATAGAACCTCTGTGAGAACCAATATAATCGCGATAAGATAATGGTGTTGAGGTGTAGATTTCTTGAATACAATCTCTAATATTTGGATATTTTTTTTCTAATTCTTGAATGAGTATTTCTGCTTTTTCAGCTTTAAATTCTACATAGGTTTGTCCGCGATCATTTTTGTTTGCTACGGTATTAAACGTGTTTTCCCAGGCTTCCACTTCTTCATAACGCATATAAGTCATTACGGTTAGGCTCTCGCCATACTTATCTGTTTTTTTGTTGATGCCCATGGATGCCATATAACCTTCGGGCCAAGTTTCAGCAGTGTAGTCTTGTCCGTCCCAAATTTTGTTTGCGTCTTTTATATGGTAAATATTTTTGTTTTGATATTTAAAGGTGTTCGGCTTTAAAACAATATACAGACTAAATCCAGCGATAATACTTTCAATGTTATTGATGCGCTTGGTGTAAACTTTTCTGAATTTATCTTCACCAACTAATTTTATGGTAAGCTTTGGTTCAATATTAGAAATGAATAAATCTGCCTTAATTTCTTTGCCATTTTTGGTAAAAACAGAACTGATGTTTTTGTCTTCAAACCCGAATTTAACAACCTCATGATGATTAAAAGCATCACCATCATTTTCTTTTAAACGTCGGATTAATAATTTAGAAATTTGGCTACCACCATTTACACAACGATAAGCACTTTCTATATAAGAATTTATGGTTAAGGCATGTACATAAAAAGGCGTGCGATCTGCATCACCTGCATATAGATAATTGGTGCCAGCGAGTACAGCTTGTAGTTTTTTATTATCAGTAATGGAATCAATATAGTCTTTAGCTTTTAAACTAAAAATATCGGTCTTTTCATAATAAGGTTTTCCATATTTTAAACCATATAATGGAAATTGGTCACAGATTTCTTTTAACTTATCACAATAGGTAATAATGGCTTTTTCTTCATCTGGAAATTCAATTAATAAATTTTTAATGAATCTATCATAGCCTTGCGCATGTTTGTATTCGCGATTATCGTTATCGAAAGTAATAACATCAAAACCATCTTCATCTAGTTTTTTTAGATTTAAATCATCAATAATATCGAGGTACTTAAAATATTGATAAAGATTTTGGCCTTTATTTAAGCCTCCTATATAATGGACTCCAGTGTCAAAAATAGTTTTATCGCGAACAAAGGTTTGTAAGTTACCACCATACTGATTGTTTTTTTCTAAAACACAAACACTATAGCCTTCTTTGGCTAATATGTTGGCAGAAACTAAACCACCTAAACCGCTTCCTATTATAACAACATCGTAATGAGATTTCATGCTTATTTAAACTGTTTTGATAAGATAGTCATATTTTCTGTTTGGTAGGTACAATCAAAGCCTAAATCGAGTGTATTTGTCGCTAGCAAATGCTTACTTTCTTTTAAGAAAATGATATGATTTAAGTCTGACTGGATCATTGGTTTTAGTTGTGCTCCCGTAATGTTAGTCGCACTTATTATTAAGGCATTTGTTTTAAAAGACAATGTTTCCTCAAAAGAATCTACACAAGTTATGTTACGAGAATTGGTGATAAAACTGTTTTTAACAAGTGTTCTATATTCCGTGTTTTCAATATATGAAATGATTTTTCTATCTACAGCATCTAAGGCTAATAAAAAATCAAGTTGACCAGCATCGTCAGATAAATGTATGATAGTGTCTTTTTTACCAACGGTATCTATAATTTTTTTGTAAAGCTCTTTGTTAGTGTTAATATCCTTTTTTACAGTTTTGTATAGTGCATCACCTTTGTATCTATACTCATCTAAAAGGATGTTGTGAAAATAGGTTGCACCTTCTCTTTCTTTTCTAAAAGCACTAAATTCTGTTCTAAAATAAGCCCCAATTTGTTTGGCACGTTGTGAGTAATTGGTACTAAAACGAGAATCTTCTGGTGTAATTCTATCCAGAATTTTTAAAGTAATATGACCATCTCTTATCATGGATTCCCCTTTAGGAATGATTTCAGAATTCCCATGAATAAGTACGGGTATAATATCTAAATGAAATTGTTCTGCTAAATAAAAAGCCCCTTTATGAAAACGCTTTATTTTATTGGTTTTAGAACGTGTACCTTCTGGGAAAGCCATTAGGGTATAACCTTGTTCTACTTTTTTCTTTAAATGGTCTAGTCCATTTTCTATACCGCTTGATACTGGATAAAATCCGGCCAATTGTACGGCTTTTCCAAATACAGGTGAGTTGTAAACCCAATCATTCACCAAGAAAATAATCTTTGGATGTAGCATTCCAATGGCTAGAATATCTAAAAACGATGTGTGATTTGCAATAATAATAGCTTGCTTTTTAAAATCTTCTTTAGGTTCATTAATCACTTTTTTAACGAGAAACAAATGGGTGTATAATACTGATTTCATGAATTTGGAAATCATAATATGAAACCATTTCATTTTTGTTTTCTTCGGAAGTGGAATGATTTTTAAAATGGTAACACTAAACAAGGATAATAGAATACCGCCTAGGCCAAAATAAGTAAATGAGACAATGGAATAAATTAATAATCTTAATGATATTGGACGTTTAGTTTTGCTACCAATAAACAATTTAAAAAGTAAAGGTTGAACCGTAAAAGCTATAAGTACTGCTGAGGTTATACCTATTAAGCATACTAAAGATATGGAATATAATGCAGGGTGTTTTGCGAAAATTAAAACTCCGACCCCTAAAATAGTGGTGATTACCGAAAGTAAAATAGACGTTTTATGTGTGGTTAACGATTTTTCACCTGTTCGGTATTCATGCAATAACCCGTTGGTCATAAAAATGCCATAATCAATGCCTAAACCAAAAATAAATGTAGATATGATGATATTAAAAATGTTGAATTCTAAATGAAATAATCCCATAATTCCAATGGTTACTAACCAGGTTAGACAAATTGGAATGGCTGTTACTAAAGTTAGCGATAAGCTTCTGTAAAATAAGAATAGAATAATTAGAACAACAATTAAAGAATAGCCGATTAAACTATTGAAATCGTTTTTTAGATGACCTAAAAAAGTTTCGTTCATTTGTTTTCTATCAATCACTAAAGTATGAGAATCCTTTTTAAAAGCATTCATTACGGCATTTGCTTCATCTACTTTAACTAAAGTTGTAATGGTGGTGTAATCATCTTTAGTCGTCATATAATCGTCCACCGAAAAGGTGCTTATGGCTTTGTAATCTTTACTTTCTAAGGGTTTAAATGTTGTATTTAAAAGCGTGTAAAAACGGTTAAAGGTTTCGGGTTTAAATCCTATAGCTGTTCCGCTTTCTGTAATGTTCTGTTTTGTGTTTGTAATGGTGTTTTCGGTCCAAAAGGATTGCCAACGTTCAATTTGTTGGGTTTGTTGTTTTTTAGAATGGACAAAAGTGCTTATTGAACTGAAGTTAATGAGTTTGTTCTCTGCTTTTAAGTTTTGAAGCTTGGTTAAAATAGCATCATTAACCTGTAATGTGCTTTCTTCCGAATCACCGTAGGCGGCAATGTATATGGATTTTGAAGTGCTATTAATTAGTTTATCTAAGCGTAATTCGGCTGCCTTAATGTCTTTTGGCATGTAATTCATCTCGCTTAGGTCATTGTTAAGAATAACAGTGTTATAAGTAAAGAAACTACCAAAACACAATAGAAATAAACCAATAATAACCCATTTGTTTTTATGAATGTTGTAAGAAGCAATTTGGTCTAAAGCGGTACTTTTTTTGGATGGTTTTGTTTGCTCTTTATACACTTGAGGAATAAAAAGTAGAGCAAAAAAGGAAGAACCAATAACGCTAACTGCAGCAAATATTCCTAAATCTTGTAAAGCTGGTGAGTTGATAAATAATAAACATAAAAATGCTAAAGCCGTAGTTAAACTGCTCATTAAAATAGGTTTCGAAATTTCTTGGTACAAGTGTTTTACATTAGTGTTGCTTCTAATGTGTGTGAGAATGTGTAAGGAATAATCGAGTGTAACACCTAATAACACCGAACCAATCCCTAGAGAAATGGCTGATATTTTTTCGCGGATTAAAAAAAGCAGTGCAATAGCTAAAAGTCCACCAAAAATGGTTGGTATAAATAATATAATTGGGACCGTTAATTTTTTATAGAAAAGTATAAATATGAGTAAAAGTACGGTTAACGCAACACCTACAGTAAGCTGAATGTCGCTTTTTATTTGATTGGCATTAGCGACAGCAATGAGTGTTCCGCCAAAATATTCGGCACTTGCTTTATTTGTAAAAGCATTGTTTAGTTTGGAGTTGGTATTGTATAAGTTTTTTACAAATTGGGTGTTTTTAGCCGTTTCATTAGAACCTAAAGCAGGTGTGATAAATAACAGAATATGCTGTTTGTCTTTACTCACTAAGAAGCCGTTTTGTAAGGTGAAATCCTCACCAAAACTTAACTCTTGTAGTTTTTTTAAAGCAATAAATGATAAGCCTAAAGGATCTTTTAGAATAAAATCTTTAGTAACAATACCTGAAGGAGAAATTAACGTTTTGTAATTTTTTAAAGTAATGGCAGCAATACTATCTTTTTGAATTTTGTTAGCAATAGTGCTATAATCTGCTTCATTTAGAAAAAGCGGTAAATTATCATATATAAAACTGGCTGTTTTCTGAATTTCATGGTCATCAATTTGTCCTTGAATTTGTTTTATATAAGGACTAGAAGAATTGTTGATGCTATCAATAAACTGTGATGCATATTGCGTTAAATCTTCAACAGAACCATCGGTGCCTTTGGTAATATTTACAATGATTTTATCGGTAAAGTTGGCGTTTTTTAAAACCTTCTGCAGTTCCGCATTTTCTGCATTAGTAGGAATTAGTTTCGTGATATCTTCTTCAAATTCAATTTTAGAAGCAATGAATACTAAGCCCAATAGTAAAAATCCTAAAATGCAAAAGCCAAACCATTTTCTGGCATTAAAATAATGATATATGTTATAAAAGATATTATGCATTGGTTGCGGTTACATTTTTCTTTCTAAAAAGCAGAAAAAGAAAATAGCTAAATGTTCCTGAGGATAAAGCAGCTAATGTTGCTAAAGCAAAACTTCCAACTATATAAGATTTTACATGTTTTAAAACCTCGAAACCTGCTATGATTTCATTGATATCAAATGTTACATTTTCGCCCAATATAAAATTTCCTAATTGAAAACTCGTAAGAATAATAAAAGGAATAAAAGGAGGAAGGCTTACGTTTGAAAAAGCAAAAGCAATTGTTTTATTCAACTTAAAAAGCAAAGCTAAAAAAATAACGGTAATGGTTTGAATACCCCAAAGCGGAGAAATACCTATAAAAACACCTAAAGCTATGGATAATGCTTTTTTTTGAGGGGAATCGTTACTACCGATAATATCTTCGGTTATAAAACACTTAAATCCTTTTTTTTTTAATTTCCTGAAAAAATCACGAGGTTTTATATAGAGTAAAGTTAGAATGACGAGCCAGGTGTTTAATATGCTTATTCGTGTGAAATCTCTGAAGGGTCTAAAGTGAGATACACGTTCATCTTCATCATATAACACTTCAATTGGAATGTTTTTTACAACAGTACCAGACCAAGCAGCTTTTACAATGACTTCTATTTCAAATTCGAATTTTGAAGTATAGAATTTCAAGTTTTTTAGGTGCTGAATAGGGTAGAGTCTAAAACCCGATTGAGTGTCTTGTAGTTTAATGCCGGTTTCTGCCCAATACCAAAAATTAGAAAATTTATTACCAAAACTACTTTTCTTTGGAACACTTTTTTGGCTCATATTTCTGGCACCAATAAGTAAGAGGTTTTTGTCCTCAGAGGCTTCAAGTGCCTCAATAAATACAGGGATATCTTCAGGGAAATGTTGCCCATCAGAATCTATAGTTATTGCATATACATAACCTAAACTTTCAGCATGTTTAAATGCAACACGCAAAGCTTTACCTTTACCTTTGTTTTCTTCAAAATGAATTTGTTCTAGTTGCGAATAGTCTTCAAGAATTTTCGATGTTGTATCTGTTGAACCATCATTTACAACTATAATATTTTCGGTATAATTTAAAACGCCTTCAATAACACGTTTTAAGGTTTTAGGGTTGTTGAAGGTTGGTATAATTACACAACACTGTAAGCTGTTCAGTTTATGATGTGAGGTAATATCCTTCATTTTTGTTATTGAGAATTGTGTCTAAGATTAGGCTAATTCTTAGTTTTTGATAAATGTGCCATTGTATTTTAACGCAATAGTACCGTCTGTAAATTTAGTGATATTTTTAAGTTTAACCCTGTTGTTATCTTCTATAATAGAAAGCTCTAAAATGAGTTCGGCATTACTATTT
This sequence comes from Winogradskyella thalassocola, assembly GCF_900099995.1. GTDB lineage: Bacteria > Bacteroidota > Bacteroidia > Flavobacteriales > Flavobacteriaceae > Winogradskyella > Winogradskyella thalassocola. The sequence continues at coordinate 243,162 of NZ_FNCZ01000001.1, read as the reverse complement.
GGGTTAATTAAAGCGGTGAATTTTATGTTAGATATTGTCTGTAAGAATAAAGAGCTATTAACATGATCTTGAGTAATTTCTTTAATGGTTTGAATCATACACACACCAGGTGTTATTGGATTACCTGGAAAGTGACCATTAAAAACATCGTGATCCTTATTCAGTTTAATAGTCACATGAATTGTGACTGTATCAACAACAGTTGTTTTTAATACCGTATAAAAACCCTTAATTAGCATCGATTTATAATTTGAATTGATAACCTACACTTAGTTGAATAACGTTATTTAATATTAAGTCACTAACGTCTGTAGTTTCATAACCGCTACCCGTATCTACATTTCTACCTAATAAATCTGTTATACCTTGTTTGTAACCAATAGACATTACTAGTCCATTGCCAATATCATAACCTATGGCACCAGCTATAGCAATATCAACTTTTTGAGGATTATTTATATTTTTATGACTTAATAAAATATCAATCACAGGTGCAATTTGAAAATTAAGTCCACTATTACTAATATAAAACTTGTTGTTTACAGGTATGGATAAATAATTGAGTTCTATAGATTGTGTTCCATCAAAGCCAAAATTTTTGTACTCACTTCCTTGTTTAGAATATAGTATTTCGGGTTGAAGGGTGTAAAAACGTGCAAATTTAAAAGATAAGGTAGCTCCTATATGAAATGTGGTTATTTTTTCGCTGCGGATACCTCCATTCTCCTCGAGATTGCTTAATCCAGCAATGTTCATACCTGCTTTAATTCCTGGTTTAATTTCTACTTGCGCATTAATAAAGGTACACGACAATAATGTGATTAAGATAATAGTTAGGTGTTTCATAGTGATTTAGATTGATTAGGTAGGACACAAAAATGAGAAAATATCTTATAAACAGAAAAGAATATAGTATTTATTCTTTGTGATTTAAATAAGTTAAATCAATTTGAATTGGTGCAGTTTTATGCTCTATTTTAATATGTTCTGCGATCGTATTTTTTACATTAGAAAAGGATATGATAATCTTTTCTTTGGAATGTGTAGTGTTTATAATTTTGGTGAGTTGCTGTGATTGCTGATTGATTAGGTAATGATTAAATCGTTTTTGGGTCTTCGATTGGTAAATTGTATTTCCATCATTATTCGTGAAAGCTTTATTGATTGTATTGTGCTCTTGTGTTAAAGTTTGAAAGTCTCTTTTAAGCGTGTTGATTATGATTTTTCGATTTAACTCTTTCATAATGAAATGTGTTTTCATCTCATTATTTATCAATTCAAAATCGAATATTTTATTACCGAAATTGGTGGTAAATACAATACGGTGATTCTTTTCTTTTATTTTTTTGATAATTAAAATACCGCCAAAATCGTTATTGTAAGCTTTAATTTTAGCTTTATAAACATAATCTGTATTGGTGTTTGCAAAATAAGGATTTGAAAATGCTGTAGCCTTAGCGTCATATTCCGAAAGCCCTTTTACGGTTGGAATTGCACAAGAGGTAAAAAGACAAAGAATACATAGATTAATTATTAAAAACCGCTTCATCTAAAGTTGTGTTTCGAGTTTTATTCTTAAAAACAATTTTGGTGTAATCTTCAGAGGGCTCAATCATTTTTACTTCAGTGACATCGCTGGTTTTTATATCAAATTTTAATTCGAATTTAGCGATGAATTGAAGCATGTTTTCATCCTTCGGAATAAATTTTATTAAATAATAATCATCCACTTTAAAATAGGAAATATCAAAGGCGTTATCATCAAACATATTGCCCTTCACGCTATTGGTAATAAGGTTATTTAGACCTCTAAACATTTTATTAGATCCAATATCTATTTTGCTTTTATCTCCTTCATCATCAATAAATAACTTGTCGTCTTTAAAAATAACACTGTATTTATATGGTGATGTATATTCCCATTTTATGAGACCAGGAACTTTAAAAGCCAGTTTTCCTTGCGTTTCAACATCATTGCTTAAAAAACTAAGATGTTTGTATTGTACAAAATCACTAACAATTGTTTTTGTATTACGATCTAATTCTGCTACCGCCGATTTAAACGTGTTTATTTCGTTTGTAGTTAGTGTGTTTTGTGCACTAGAGAATTGAATTCCGATACCTAAAAAAAGAAAAAAGTAAATATTACGCATAAGCTTCTATATTGAATAAAGTATCTACTGTTACAGATTGATAATTGTTCTCTTGCAAAAATAACAACAATTGTTCCAAAACACGCACTGTGATATTTTGTGAGTCGTGCAATAAAATGACAGCACCTGGTGTGATGTTTTTAGTAATTCTGTTTAAGATGTTTTGTTCGTTATCTTTTACCGTATCTAACGATCGTATGTTCCAGCCTATAATTTTGTGTTTAGTGTGTTTTATGGCTTTTGTAATTGCAGGATTTGTAACACCATATGGTGGACGAAACAATGCCATTTCTTTATTTATAATAGACGCAACCAAAGCATTGGTGGTTTCGATTTCAGTAATCACTTTTTGTTTCCCGTAGAAATCAAAAATTTTAGAATGGGAATAGCTGTGATTTCCAACGGTGTGCCCTTCTGCTATAATTTGTTGCACTAATTTTGGTTGTTGCTTTACATTTTTACCAATACAGAAAAAAGTAGCTTTTGCATGATAGGCTCTAAGTAAGTCTAAAATTTGTGGTGTGAATTCAGCATTTGGACCATCGTCAAATGTTATGGCGACTTGCTTTTTATTACAAGTTTTATTGAAATTATAGGCGTTTAGATGGTAGTTCCAAGTGATATTAAAACTACCTATAATTGTAACGATTAACCAGCATAGAAGAACTAAAATAAACACGAAAACAGAGATAGAAATAAAAGTGCTAATTATTAGTAAACCAATAAAAAGCACAAGTGTAAAACGGTTTATGTTTTTAAAGTTTAACATGATGTTAGTAGGGTAAAACTATGTTGTTGCCCTTTTAGTTGGTTATAAAGTAGAATGTTTTTATAGTTGGATTTTTTAATGGTGTTTAGTTTTAAAACTTCAGGAATATATTGGTGTTTTATAATATTAGCAGCAGTCCAAAAGCCAAAGGCAGAAGCTGTAAAAAACTCACCACAAAGGTGCTTATAGTGTAATTGAGGTATGGATTTAAAACTGGAATATTGAAGTGTTTGATATAATTCATCAAAAGTATCCCCGTTTTTTCCGAGTACTATGGCATCAATATCTTCGGTTGTTAAATCATGATCTTTTAAGAAATCTTCAACTTTAATGTTAATAGTCTCAGTTGTTGCTTTATTGAAAATTTTAATCCCTTTTATAGCGGCAAAACTCTTATTCTGTTTGGACTGGGATAAGCTAAAAAAATGAGCTCCTTCTCCAAAAGGTGTGGTTATGGGTTGTTTTTCTGCTGTTTCAGCAAGTATGATATCGTTAATGAGGTATTTTCCTAATTCATCGGTACCGCCAACTAAAACCGTTTTGGCTTCATTTTCATGTAATAAGAGTTGTCCGTCTAAAACCGCGGATTCAAATGAGGCAGCACCTTGCACATAGGTTACATTATAGCCTTTACATTTTAAAGTTAATGCAATTTGAGCACCAACTGTATTGTGTGTCGATTGAATAAACGATGTTGGTGTTAAAAATTCTTCATCATTGTCGAGTATGGCATTTAGGAATTTTTCAGAATCTTCTATACAACCAATACCTGTGCCTGTAATAATAGCGTCGGGTGTTTCTAGTTCTGCTAATTCTAAAGCTTTTTTTGCGGCAGCAATTCCCATCTTTACACCAGTTGCCATACGTCTACTCGCAATTGGGCTTATAAATAATTTATAATTAGGGTGAATAGCTTTTGCTAGTTGACCTTCAAAAGAAATCGTGTTTTCTAAAAAGTTAGAATTGTCTAAGGTGTCTTGTGCCGAAATTGAAACCGCACTATTTATATAACAAGGTTTCATTAGTTTTTAGAAAATATAAGGGTTGAACAATTTCCACCAAAACCAAATGAATTAGAAAGAACGTAGTTTAAAGGTTTTTTTGTGACTTCGGTTATGGGAACCATACTGAGTTCAGGAATCGCTGTTTTAAAATTGAGATTCGGGAACATCACGTCATTCTGAAGGGCTAAAATAGAGTAAACAGCTTCTATCGCTCCTGCTGCAGCTAATGTATGCCCCGTAAAGGCTTTAGTAGAACTGAAATCAGGAACTGAATCTCCATAGATACGTTTTATGGCTTTGCCTTCCGATAAATCGTTGTTAGGTGTAGCAGTACCGTGTGCGTTAATATAATTGATGTCTTCCGGATTTAGCTCTGCAACCTTTAAAGCTTTAGACATCGCTAAAAAAGCACCTTCACCATTTTCTGATGAAGCCGTTTGATGAAAAGCATCATTTGCATTACCATAACCTGCTAAATACCCTAAAACAGTTTTGTTGTCTTGTTTAACAACAGCATCAGATTCTAGTACTAAATACGCTGCAGCTTCCCCTAAATTTAAGCCTTTCCTGTTGGCGTCGAAAGGAGTACAATCGGTATCCGATAAAATCATTAGTGTTTTAAATCCGTTGATTGTAAATTTGGCTAAACCATCCGTTCCGCCAACAATTACGCGGTCTAATTGTCCCGATTTTATGAGTCGAGCACCAAGCATTATAGCGTTTGCGGCAGAGGAACATGCAGTACTAATGGTTGATGTAAAATCGGTGATGCCTAAAAGTGCTGCTATTTTTTCGGTACTATCTGCAGCATGATGACTGTTTATTAATTTTAGACTTTCCGCGTTGTAATTTTGGAAATGTTTTTCCGTTAAGTCCATACCACCAACACTTGTTGCGGATATTAAACCTGTTCTAAATGCGTCAATAGTATCAATATTAGCATGTTTTACAGCTTGTTGTGCCGCAATACAACCTAATAATGCTGTTCTTGAATAGTTGTGATTTTCATTTAGATGAAGACTTTTGGCAAGTTCTGCATTGGTTTGTAAAACTTCCCCAACCTTAATTTCATTTTTATGTCGTGTGTTAATATTAACAATAGGTGCAATACCTTTTTGAGAATTCAAAAGCGCATGCAAATTCGCTTCTACAGTAGTTCCTATAGAAGATATAATTCCCATTCCTGTTATGGCAACACGATTTTTAGGCATTTTATTTGGTGCGGTGTTTTGCAATATAAGTCGCTAAGACTTCCACAGAAACAAACACAGCTTTACCTTCGTTTGGATCCGTTAATTTAATACCGTAATCTTTATCTAACATTACAATAAGTTCTAAAGCATCAATAGAATCCAATCCTAAACCATCTCCAAATAATGTATCATCATCCGCAATATCTTCAACCGTAAAATCTTCTAAGTTTAATTGCTCAATAATACTTTCTTTAAGTTCTTTTTTTAATGCGTCCATTAATTTTGAGTATATATGTTTTTAATAATTTCTTTTGAATAGTTATAAGATCCTTCTTCTGCCACAAGATACATAAATGCATCATAATTATTGTTGTCCACATCGACCCAACCACAAAGTATATGACTACTTTTTCTATTTATAATTAGGCTTGAGGCATAGTGCTCTATAAGTGTTTCATTGAATTTTTCGGAAACAAAAAAAGCATTTTCTCCTTTTATTTGATGCCGAATACTAATTTCGCCAATCATAATATTGGCTAAGGTATAAACAAATACAGCAGGACTTGGGAAGTAATTGTCTTTGTCGTTAATGGTATCCTGATGCTTTCTGTCTGTGTCTAAACTAGAAGCTTTATTGGAAAGTACAATACCTGTGTTTTTTATAATTTCAGAATCAAGTTTTGCTGCTTCAAAAAGAAATTCTGAAGTCAAAAAAGCCAGTTTACATAGGTTATCCATTTTAAAAAACTTAGGATAAGCCAATTGCTTTTCTTTATAGATTTGTTTTGCAAAATCAGAAAATGAGAGGTCTTTATCTTTCGTTATAATCGATTTTCCGTTTAAAGAAATCGCATTATTCTTTATACGGCAATATGCTATGATTTTTAACTGCTTTTTCATTGTTCCACTTTTTTAAAAATTACAGCAGTATTGCAGCCTCCAAATCCAGAAGCAGTTTTTATAAAGGTCTTTAGTTCTTTTTTAGTGGTGTTTTCAATAATATTTAGAGGCATAGTAACTCCTAATTCATCCATGCCTAAAGATTTGTATAGCATGTTGTTTTTTAAGGAATGAATTCCCACAATGGCTTCTAACAAACCAGAAGCCCCCAAAGTGTGACCGTAATACCCTTTTAAACTATTTAAAGGTGTTTTTTCTAGTTTTGCTCTGTTAAAAGCAATCGCTTCCATCTCGTCATTAAATGCCGTAGCAGTTCCGTGTGCCGAAATATAATCGATCGATTCTGGTTTTATATTTGCCTCTTTTAATGCCGAAATGATACTTAAATATAAGCCTTCTCCAGTTCTGCTAGGTCCTGAAATATGGTTAGCATCATTACAAGAGCCATCTCCTATAATTTGAATGGCTTCACTTTCTGATGTATTAGTAGTAATAGCAACGGAAGCTGCAGCATCACCTATGGAAATACCAGTTCTGTGTTTTGAAAAGGGTTGACAAGGATTTTTGCTAATGGCTTGAAAAGATTGGAATCCGGATAAGGTAAATTCTGAAACTATATCGCCACCCACAACAAAAGCATTGTCATAATAGTCATTTTGAAGGAATCGTTTTGCTACTGCTATGGCTAAAATCCCCGAAACACAAGCATTGGATATGATGATAGGTTCGGTTTTAAATCCGAAAAATTCTTTAATTTTATTTCCTAAAGCAGGTAAGTAAGCGCGTTCTGGTTCAAAATTATTGTTTAAAGCATCAATATTACCTTTGGTTGTGGCAATGATTAAAGCCGTTTTATCTGAAATTGAAAATGCAGCCTGAGAAATGGTGTCTTGTAAGGACAAAATCATCATTTTCTCTAATTTTGTATAAATCTTAGAATCTCCTATTTTACTAAATGCGTCGTCTAATTTTTTATGGTCAATAATAGAAGCATAACACGGTGACGTACTAATGTTGTTATGTAAAGTAATCCCCGATTGTTCATTAGCGATTGCCGAAACATTAGCTTCAGAATCAAACCCAAGAGGGGAAATTATTGTATTTGCAGTGATAAAGACGTCTTTCATATTAATTTATAAAAGCTTGTTTTTTGCTTTCCAGGCTTCAAAAAAGGGGGGAAGCGTTAGTGATAAATCATTGTTATCATCTACAAAAACTTGAATAGTTTCACCTGTGCAAACCGTTTTTCCATCTTTGTTTAAAATTTTATATCTAAAGATAAGTTTTGCAGCAGGTGTATTTATATAAGTGGTTTCTACAGTTGCAATATCTCCATATTGCAAAGGTAATTTGTGCTCACAGCTCGATTTTATAATAGGAGATACATAACCTTCCGCTTTAGTGTCTAAATAAGAAATGCCATGTTTTCTTCCAAAAGCCTCACGTCCATCTTCAAAATAATGAAGATAATAGCCATGCCAAACAATACCTAAAGCATCGGTTTCGTTGAAACGTACCCTAATGTCGTGAGAAACCTTTAGTGTAGTTTCAGAAGTATTATCATTTTTTCTAGAGGCCATTATAGACTTAATTTTTTAAAACTGTTTTCATTTGAGCTGTTACAATCACTTCTCCATTTAATGTCGTTGTGCCTTGTACTAAAGTGACGCCCATAATTTCTTGTAATATTTCAACTTCAGTTTCTATTTGCATGTTTACTTTTGGAAGCTTCTCGATTGTTACACTTTTTATAGCTCCAATATAGCCTTCTGGCGCAGGAATATTATTGATGTAAAAATGATAACCGGTATAAAGTGCTACAGTTTGTGCTATGTGTTCTATAAGTCCTGGTTCTGTTAAAAATCCATTCTGAACAAACATATTATCTTCAGTCACGGTCAGTCCAGAAATAACTTTAGATTCTTCAAAATATAGTAGTGAATCTACCATGACAATAGGTGCACGTTGCGGAATTAATTTTAAAATTAAATCTTGATCCGTAATAGGCTCTTTAAGTAAATTCATGATGTGTTAATCTTTTAAATCGTTCCAGAAATCAAAATAATTAAACCATTGCAAAGGATATTTTTTTAGCATCCACTCTAAGCTTTCGGTATAGGATTTTAGCAATGCCATTTGGTCACGTTGTTTTACATCTGCTATTCTAGCGTATAGGTGATAACGTGTTGTGGTTTCTTTCATTACATACACAAAAATCACTGGTACTTTTAGTCGTGATCCTAAAAGAAAAGGGCCTGCTGGAAATAGTGCTTCTTGGCCAAATAAATTATGTGATAATGATTTTGATGGCTTTACGTAACGATCTCCAGTAATGCAAATGATTTCATTTCGAGATAAGGCTGCGTTTATTTCAAAGATATGCGATAAATCATCTTTAATGATTATAAATTTAATGTTAGATTTTGTTGTAACACTTTCTAAATAAGCTTTAATGTCTCCGTGTTCGGAATCTGTTGTTAACAAACTGATGGTAACATCTTCTTCCAATTCATTTAAAAAATACTCAGCAATTTCAAAATTACCAACGTGAGCACTAATTAAAATACCTCCATTTTTAGATTTTAAAACCGTGTCTAAATGATCAATACCATCAAAATTATAAGTGAATTTATTTCTTAATCCTGAAGAAATAGCAATCTTATCTATAATCGTTTGTCCGAAAACAAAATAACTTTTATAGATACTTACAATGCTTTTAAATCTTGAATATTCACGTCTTTTTCGGAAATAATAATAAATAGACTTTGTGCTGTTCTTAGCAAAAAAGCAGAAATAAAAAGCTACAAAAATTAGTACAAAATAAGCAGTTCGTAAACCAAGCTTTTTGATACAAAAAACAAAAATTTTATATCCTAAAACTGAACCTCTAGACTTGCCTTCCCATTCCGTAGCCATTCAATTTTAGTAAAATTTAGCTTAATTTATTTTCGATAAGATCGTAGAAATCTTGAAGTGTAAGGATATTAATGAAATCTTCACCAACTAGTTTTACACCAAAATTAGCCTCAACAGCAACTACCAAATCAACAAAATCTAAACTATCTAGTTCTAGTGCTTCTTTTAAATTAGCTTCAGGTGAAAGATCTTCTGCTTCAACTTCAAATTCGTCTATAAGAAAGTCGTTTATTTTTTCAATAATAACCTCTTTATTCATAATGGGGACTATAATTTTTTTATTATTAGGGCTGAATTTGTTCCTCCAAATCCGAAGGAATTGGACAAAAATACATCAATTTTTTTATCTAGAGTTTTGCTGACTAAATTTAATTTAATGGCATCTTCATCAGGGTTTTCTAAATTGATATTTGGTGCAATAAATGAATGTTGCATCATTAACATAGAATAGATAACTTCACTCGCTCCTGCCATCCAACACTCATGGCCAGTCATGGATTTTGTAGAACTTACATAGGGTCCGTTTTCTCCAAAAACATCAAATATGGCTTTTGCCTCATTGGCATCTCCAACGGGAGTAGAGGTAGCATGTGCGTTTACGTAATCTATACTGCTAAGAGGAATATTAGCTTGTTCTATTGCTTTTTTCATTGCTCTAGACGGACCATCTACATTAGGTGTAGAAATATGTTCTCCATTAGATGAAAAACCATAACCGATGACTTCACCTAAAATTGGTGCTCCACGTTTTACAGCAGATTCATAGCTCTCTAATACAAGTGTGGCTCCACCACCACTTGGAATAAGACCATCACGATTTTTGTCAAAAGGTTTAGAGGCTTTTCCGGGTTGCGCTTCATTTGCTGAAAACACACCCAAACCATCGAAACTTCCCATAGCTAATTCGTTAATTTCTTGTGCTCCACCACAGATTATACAATCTTGAAGGCCGCTTTTTATAAGCTGATAGGCCATTCCAATAGCATGAGACCCACTTGCGCAAGCAGCGCTAATAGTAAAATTAATACCTTTAAGTTTAAATATGGTTGAGAGATTCATGGTGATTGAAGAGTTCATGCCTTTAAAAATAGATCCTGAACCTACTAATGTGGTATCTTTTTTCTCTCTGATAATATCAACAGCTTCAATTACAGATTTTGCAGTACTGTCATTTCCGTAAATAATACCAACTTCATTAACGTCTAAAAATTCTTGTGTAATGTTAGCGTTTTTTAAGGCTTCTATCGTTGCCATGTAGGCGTAAGTGCCTTCTTCTCCTAAGCTAATACGCTGCCTTCTCGTTAAAAGCTTTTTTAGTTGCGGCTCTTTTACCATGCCTGTTAGGCAAGAGCGATAACCAAAAGGTTTGCGTTTTTCATCGAAAACAATTCCAGACGTTCCATTATATAGCGATGTTTTGACTTCTTCTAAATTTTCGCCTATGCAGGAATATATACCCATACCTGTTATTACAACTCTTCCCATTTGGTAATTTATTTAAGAGTAAATACCTCCATTAATATTAATAACTTCACCTGTAATATAAGATGCTTTTTTTGATGCTAAAAAAGAGACTAGATGTGCGACTTCTTCAGGATCTCCAAAGCGATTTGCAGGTACTAATTTTTTAAGTTCTTTTTCGTTTAAATCGCTTGTCATGTCCGTTTTAATAAATCCAGGAGCAACTGCATTGACCGTTATATTACGTTTTGCAATTTCTTGAGCCAAAGCTTTAGTTGCAGCAATTACGGCACCTTTTGCTGCAGAGTAATTGGTCTGTCCAGGTGTGCCTTTTAAACCCGATAATGATACGATGTTTATAATTCGACCATATTTTTGGACTAGCATTTTCTGAATTAAGTGGTTAGTAACATTAAAAAAGCCATTAAGACTTGTATTGATAACGTTATTCCAATCCTCAGGTTTCATCCACATAAACAAGCCATCTTTTGTGATGCCGGCATTGTTTACTATGACTTCAATAATAGCATCTTTATTTTTGTCTTGCCATGTATCTAATGTAGATTGTACATCTTCTATGTCTACAACATTGAATGGTAACAACTCACCAGTTCCACCAGCTTCCTCAACTGCATGTAAAGTTTCTAAGGCAGCTGCTTTATTGCTTTGGTAATTAATTAAAATATGATAATCTGAATCCGTTGCAAGTTGTATGCAAATTGATTTTCCGATGCCTCTAGAGCCACCTGTTATTAGTGCGCACTTCATGTATATCGATTTTTTAGTTGAGATTTATTTTAAAAGGTTGTTGTCATGATTCATAATGAAATCTTTTACCTGATTCACATAAGGATACATTACGACATCGTCTTTGAAAGCAGGAACTATATTTCTAATAGCATCATACATTTTTTTAGTTTTTGAAGATACCTTGTCTTGTATTTCGAGATATTCAATAGCTTGTATAATAGTAATCATTTCTATGGCAACAACCTCGTATGTATTTTCAATTACTTTTTTTGTGATTAAAGCCGCGTTTGTTCCCATACTTACAATATCTTGATTGTCATTATTATTGGGAATGCTATGCACATACATTGGGTTAGATAGCATTTGGTTTTCGGCGGTAGTTGAGGTCGCTGTAAACTGAACACCTTGCATACCAAAATTTAACCCTAATGTACCAAGGTTAACAAATGCAGGAAGGATATTATTAAGACTAGGGTTGAGTAAATAATTTAATTGACGTTCTGCCAACATACTCATTTTTGTAACGACTAATTTTAGTTTATCCATTTCTAGGGATATATAGTCTCCATGAAAATTCCCACCATGATATACATGCTGCTTTTCTACATTAACAATAGGATTGTCATTTGCAGAGTTTACTTCTTCAATTAAAATGTTTTCAACGCTATCTAAAGTATCTAAAACAGGTCCTAAGATTTGAGGTACGCATCGTAAAGAGTAATATTCTTGTACTTTTTCTTCAAAAACAGTAGCATCTTGCGCTTTGTTGTATAAGTGATCTTCACGTTTTTTTGTGAGTTTGCTATCGCTTAAATTTGCTCGCATTTGCTTAGCGATTTCACGTTGACCTTTATGTCTTTTTGCGTTGTTTAATTCTGATGATAAGTGATCGTCGTAAGCTTCTACAATTTCATTAATAGCAGAGGAACATAAAATAGTCCAATTCAGTAACTGTCTAGCTTTAATTGTATTTACAATGCCAATACCTGTCATTACAGAAGTGCCATTCATTAAAGCTAATCCTTCTCTTAAAACTACAGTTATTGGTTTTAAGTTTTCAATTTCAAAAACCTCTTTTGTTGATCTTAATTCATTTTTATAAAAGACTTCTCCTTCACCAATTAATACTAATGCTAAATGTGCTAGTTGTACTAAATCACCACTTGCACCAACACCACCATGTTCATAAATTAAAGGAATGATATCACGGTTTATTAATTGAGTCATAAGTTCTATAACCGATTTATGTACACCAGAATTTCCTAAAGACAGCGTGTTGAGTCTTGCAAGCATCGCGGATTTTACATATAAAGGGTGAATTGGGTTTCCTGTACCAGAAGCGTGACTTCGTATTAAATTGTATTGTAGTTTTATACGATCTGTGTCAGCAATTTTGTACTGAGCCATTGGTCCAAAACCGGTGTTAACACCATAAATTATTTTGTTTTTAGAAAAATCTCTTAAAAAATTAAAGCTGTTTTCTATGGTTTGAAAAACAGTTTCGTCTATTTCTATGGGGTTCTTTTCGAAAATGATTTTGTAAAAATCTTCAATACCTAAATTTCCGGTTAATTTTAGCATCTATATAAGTTGGTAATATTTAATAAAAATAATAGTTAAATAACGAAAAATGAAGTTATTTTGGGATGCAAATTTAGAATAATAAATGATTTTTATACTATTACTAATATGAGTGTTGAAAATGTAGATGTACTAATTATTGGAGCAGGACCATCAGGTAGCGTTGCGGCGTCTTATTTGCATAAAAAAGGTTTAAAAGTTAAAGTGGTTGAAAAAAATCTGTTTCCAAGATTTGTAATTGGAGAAAGTTTGTTGCCACGCTGTATGGATCATTTTGAAGAGGTAGAATTGCTAGATTGTTTGAAAAAACGCGATTATGAAGTGAAAGATGGAGCTCGGTTTTTAAGAGGAGATGAAGTTTGTAATTTTGATTTTAGTAAAAAGTATACCAAAGGGTGGGATTGGACTTGGCAAGTACCAAGAGCTGATTTTGATAAAACACTTACTGATGAGCTTATAACAAGAGGTGTTGATTTTTCTTTTGAAGAAGAAGTTATTGCCGTTGATTTTAATGAGGATGGTTTTTCAGAAACTACGATTAAAAATAAGTTAGGTGAACGAAACACGGTTTCTGCGAAGTACATTATTGACTCTAGCGGTTATGGTCGTGTTTTGCCACGTCTTTTAGATTTAGAAAAAAGCTCAGAACTTCTTAATCAGTCTTCCATATTTACGCATGTAAAAGATATAAACCGTCCTGAGGGCTGGGAAGGCACTCGGATTACTTTTGATGTTATAGATTTGAGAACTTGGTTGTGGGTTATTCCATTTTCTAATGGAATAACGAGTATCGGTTATGTTGGTTCTTCTGAATTTTTAGAATCATTTAAAGGCACGTCTTCTGAGAAATTAAAAGCCATGTTGAAGCTCTCTAATTATTACAGAGAACGATTTGAAGGTGTTGAATTTCAATTTAAGCCTATTGAGATTTCTAACTACTCTAAGTCTGTTAAACAGTTATATGGAAAAGGTTATGTGCTAACAGGGAATAGTGCGGAGTTTTTAGATCCTGTGTTTTCTTCAGGGGTGACGTTTGCTACGGAATCTGCATTGCTGGCAGCAAAACTGATTACTAAATCACTTCAAAAGAAAACAGTGGATTGGGAAGTAGAGTACTCTGATTATATGAAAAAAGGAGTTGATGTTTTTGCGACTTATGTAAAAGAATGGTACACTGGAAACTTGCAAAAATTATTCTTTCATAAACCAGAAAATCCAGAAATTAAGAAACAAATTTGTTCTGTTTTGGCTGGCTATGTTTGGGATGAGACAAACCCTTTTGTAAAAAATCACCACAGACTTGTTAAAGCTGTAGCGCATGTTATAGATATGGAAAAAGAAAAAAGCGAATAATGATGTATTCGCTTTTATCTAAATTTATTTTAATCCTTTTTTCTTTAAATTTTTAGCAAACTCTTTAGCGAGTTTAGCGTAAGCTTCCGAAATACGATACCCTGAATTAAAGTCATAACCCATGGCACCATTGCCTTCAATTTTAGTATAATCTCCGGAGAATAGTATTTTATCTGCATTATCAGATTCAAATATGGTAATAGTGGCTTCGATTTTTGCATTTTGCCTCCATACACCTACGTTGTAGCCTGCATACATTAAAGTGGTCTTTACAACCATAGTATATTTAGAGTTTTCTCTTTTATTTACGTTAACAGTGTTGTCCTCAAATCTTTTATTGAAGGATTCAATAAACTTTGGTTCATATCTGTTTTCTCTGTCTTCAAACCATGACTTCTTAAATTCTTCTCCGGATCCAGCTTCTTTTTCTTCTCGCTTATCCATTTTGTCTTTTAGGAAATCTTCTTCAGAATCAAATTTTGGTATTTCTAAATTTGAATAATCAAATATCAGAGAATATTCTTTTATGTCTTTTAGGCTTTTAAAAGACCCCTCTTTTATTTTTAATTTTTGAGCATAAATAAGTGTTGAAAATAAAAAGATAAACACTAAAGATAATTTGTTTTTCATATTGAAATGTAATTAGTAATAGTTCAAATGTATAATTAAATATTAATTATTAATTATTGGTAGTTTTTAGTAACGAAAAGTAATGGGGTGTCTCTGCTTGTATCTTTAAGTAGGGACTATTTCATGTTAAGTTTTGATAATGATTATAGATTTTTATTTACTTGTGATATTTAATAGAGGCTTTGTTTAATTAACCTTTATTTTTTGTAGAATTCACTAGTTAGTATTTGTGGTTATATTATTTTAATCTAGCTTTCAAGTAAGCATATTTATAGTGTTTTTACGATAGGTCCATAGGCTTGCTTCTTTATATTATGTTTATATTATTAACCGTATTATATACATAATTAACCCTATAAGGTTTTGTAATCTGAAAAATTATGTTATTTTTGGTTAACCAGATTGGTTAACCAGTTTTTTTTGATCGTTTTAAGAAGTGAAATATTACGAACTCGAGGTTACGCATTAAATTATAAAAGAATATATAATGAAGAAATATCTATTTGCAATCAGTTTATTAATCTTGTTTTTGTCTTGTAATGAGACTACGAAAACAGATAAAGCATCGGGTCAATTAATTTCTAACGCTACAGAATTAAATGAGGCCATAGAAAATGCGCAACCAGGTGACAATATTGTTTTGAAAAATGGAATTTGGAAAGATGTTGAAATTAAATTTACAGGAAAAGGAACCAAAGACAATCCTATAACCATTAAAGCAGAAACCGAAGGCAAAGTGTTTATTGAAGGGGTTTCAAATCTCGCTTTTGGTGGTGAATATTTAGAAGTTAGCGGTTTACATTTTAGAAACGGATATTCACCATCCGAAAATGTAATAGCCTTCAGATTAGACAAAAATACAATAGCAAATAACTGTAAAGTAACCAACTGTGTTATTGTAGATTTTAATAAACTACAACGCGATGATGATGATCTTTGGGTTCAGTTTTACGGAAGACATAACGAGTTAAGCAATAGTTATCTGGCAGGAAAAACAAATGGTGGCCCAACAGTTAGAGTCGATTTAAAAGGGGTTGAAAGTATTAAAAATTACCACAAAATTATAAATAATCATTTTGGACCTCGACCTAGAAAAGGTGGAGCAAGAGGCGAAACGATTCAGTTAGGAAGTAGTTTTACGTCTATGAGTCCGAGTAATACAACTATTGCAAATAACTTGTTTGAAGAATGTAACGGAGAAGTTGAAATCATTTCAAGTAAAACGAATAACAACATAATTAAGAACAACGTTTTTTATAAAAGTGAAGGTTCTGTTGTGACGCGACATGGAAATTACGTAACCATAGATGGAAACTATTTTATTGGTGATGGTGTAAATGAACAATTTGGTGGAATTCGTATAATAAACACAGGACATTGGGTGACCAATAATTATTTTTTCAACTTAAAAGGAAAAAGTTTCAGAAGCCCGTTGGCTGTTATGAACGGTATTCCTAAATCACCATTAAATCGTTACAACCAAGTCACGGATTTGGTTGTTGCTTATAACACATTTGTAAATTGTAGTTCGCCATGGCAATTTGGTGTTGGTACTAACATTGCGCAAGCAGATGTGTTACCAGAATCCGAAATTCGTTCTGCAAGAGCAATCAGAACCACTGTTGCTAATAATGTTGTGTATAATGATAAAGGTTTGGAAAGTATTGTTGTTGAAAATGACAAAGCAGATGGTGTCACTTTCAAAAACAACATCGTAGATAATCAAGGTGTAAAATTTAAGGACTTTGATGGTGGCATTATTCCTGCTGATTTAGAGTTGAAAAAAGTATCTGATAATATTTTGCTTCCAACAGGAATTCCAAGTGACGTAGAACCTTTTAACGGTTTTGATTTTAACACTATTGAAAACGACTTATTTGGCAACTCTAGAAAAGACAGTAAAAGTATTGGTGCCGTTGTAGGTGTTGATTTTACGAATCCTAACATTTTAGATAAATCAAAATATGGAGCGTCTTGGTATTCTAACGAAATTGAAACTGCAGATGCAGTAACGCATACGGTAACGAAAGCCGAAGATTTACAAACTACAATTGATACTGCTAATAATAGAGATATTATCGCTATAGCAGAAGGTGTTTATACCATTTCAAAATCTTTAGTTATTACTAAAAGACTTACTATTCAGTCGGAAGGGAAAACACAACTTGTTTTTTCTGGTGAAGCAAATACACCATTATTTTCATTACAACCTAAAGGGAAATTGACCGTAAACAACTTAATTTTAAAAGGGAATGGTTCTAATTATGCTTTTGCAAGTTTAAAAGAGAATATGTCTAATCATTTCGGATTAACGGTTTCTAACACAGAAATAAGTGATTTCAATTATGTTTTGAGAGCGTACAAACAATCCTTTTCTGAACGTGTAACTTTTGAAAATACGTCTATTTCAAATTGTGAAAATGGTATAGAATTATCAGAAGAAACCAACGATAGAGGCGATTACAACACTGAATATTTAACCATTAACAAATGTAATTTCAATAACGTAAAACAAAATGTTGTCGATTATTATAGAGGTGGTTATGATGAGTCAACTATTGGAGGAAACCTTTTAATCGCTAATAGCACATTTACGAATTGTGGTGCAAAAGAGAAGAATAAAAGACTGTTAAATCATAATGGTATTGTGAATGTAACTATTAAAAAAAACACTTTTAAAAATAATCCTGTTCAATTTGTATCTATTCTTTGGGGAGCAAAAAATAATGTGGAATCAGAAAACACAGTAATAAATTCAGGACAAATTAAGACCGAAGAAAACTTAGTGATGACACTAATGTATTAATGTATTCCTGCGCAGGTAGTAATCTCATAAAACACTTAAAATGAAAAAATCGCTATTTACAATTTTTACACTTTTACTAATCGTTGGATGTAAAAACAATACGGAAACGAATCCAGAAGTAACGGTTGAAAACGAAACGGAACAAGAGGAAAAATACCCAAGTGATGTCATTCCGTTTATGGACAAATGGAAAATTCTTTTAGGAGATGGAACTTACGTTGATGATTTAGTAGACTACCAAAAAGATGATTTCTTTTATGTTGAAAATGATGGCAAAACGGATTGGGTTGTCTATAAAACACCAAATTCTGGTATCACTTCAAGAACATCGAGTAACACAAGAACAGAACTTGGTGAAAAAGCACATTGGATTCCAGAAACTGGCGGAAAACTCACAGGAACATTAAAAGTGCAACATGTATCTACTACTGGAAATGCAGATGTGTCATCCTCGTATTCTGTGGTGGTTGGGCAAATTCATAGTGATGAAGGCCATGAAAACGAACCCCTAAAAATCTACTATAAAAAATTCCCGGATCATACGAAAGGTTCTGTGTTTTGGAACTATGAAATCAATACTGAAGGAGATAACTCTGGTAGATTTGATTTTTCAACAGCAGTTTGGGGATATGATTTTTCAGTGGTTGGAGACAACGCCACAACGAGTCCTGCAGAACCAGAAGATGGTATCGCATTAGGTGAAGAATTTAGCTATGAAGTCAATGTTTATAAGGGTATTATGTATTTAACCTTTGCAAGCGAAGGACACGAGACCATAACATTTACTAAAAGTTTAATAGAATCAGAGTTTGCTACAAAATCTGAAATTCCAAAACAGATTATAGATAGGTATGCCTCAAGACGAACTGTGGGTGTCGAAAGAGAAATTGCTTATGCTGGTGAAATAAATTATTTCAAACAAGGGGCTTATAATCAGGCTAACGGTAAATCTACCAAGTCTGAAACGTATGATGGTGATATAGAAAAACAATATGCCAATGGAAGCTATGCGGAAGTTTGGTTTAAATCGGCAACTGTAGGTTCAGCAACACCGCCTAATTAATAAAACAAAATTAAATTGAAGCAAGTCATATTTGTAATAGGAGTTTCGGGATGTGGAAAAAGCACTATTGGAAAGTTACTAGCGGAAGAATTAAAGATACCCTTTTTTGATGGTGACGATTTTCATCCAAAAGCGAATATTAAAAAGATGTCTAGTGGACTACCTTTAAATGATGATGATAGACAAGGTTGGTTAGAAACATTGAATGCTTTGGCTAAAAAGCAATTGACTAAAAACAGTTGCATCATAGTCTGTTCTGCATTAAAGGAAAAGTATAGAGACATTTTAAGTTTGGATATTGAAGCCGAAACAAAATGGGTGTATTTAAGAGGAGATTTTAATCAAATTTATAATAGAGTGAATCGAAGGCGTAATCACTTTATGCCTTCAGAATTATTGAAATCGCAGTTTGATACTTTGGAAGAACCTAAAAAATCCATTCAAATCAATATTAGCTTAACGCCAGAAAGCATTATAAAAACTTTAAAACACAAATTAATGGACAAGTCAGAATTTGGATTATTTGGTTTAGGAGTTATGGGAAAAAGCCTATGCCGAAACTTGGCTAATAACGGATTCAAGATTGCAATGTTTAATAGGCATGTGGATGGTGTTGAGGTTGATATTGCCAAAGACTTTAAAGCTAAATTTCCTGAATTATCTCAATCTGAAGCTTTTGATGATATTGCAGATTTTGTAAGCGCATTGCAACAACCAAGACGCATTATGCTCATGGTGAATGCCGGAAAAACAATAGACTACGTTATTGAAGATTTACTACCACATTTGTCTGAAAATGATATTTTAATTGATGGCGGAAATTCAAATTATGTAAATACAAAAGAGCGTGTTGATTATTTAAAAACCAAAGGCATTCATTTTATAGGAGCTGGAGTTTCTGGAGGTGAGGAAGGGGCATTAAAAGGACCGTCTATAATGCCAAGTGGTGATCTTGAGGCTTATAAAAGCGTGCAGCCTTTTCTAGAAGAAATAGCGGCTAAAGATAAAAATGGCTTACCCTGTTGCACCTATGTTGGACCAGAAGGCAGTGGTCATTTCATTAAAATGGTACATAATGGAGTGGAGTATGTAGAAATGCAATTGTTAGCTGAGGTTGCCACTATTTTAGAAGCTTTAGGTCAAAACCCAGATGACATCGCCAATACTTTTGAGACTTGGAAGTCAACAGCAAATAGCTACTTATTAGAAATAACAGCTGATATTTTTAGAAAGAAAGAAGATGACGATTGGTTGGTCAATAAAATTTTAGACAAGGCCGGAAATAAAGGGACAGGAAACTGGACCACTATGGCTTCAGCAGAACTCGGTATACCAAGTACATTAATCGCTTCTGCTTTATTTTCACGATATATCTCTTTTTACAAAGAAGAACGACTTCAGTTAAGTCAGAATTTTAAAAACTCAAGTACTTCAGAATTAAATCTAACTACAAATGACATTTTAGAGGCGTATCAGTTTGCTAGAATTATAAATCATTATCAAGGTTTTAAACTGATTTCAGAAGCTTCAAATACATTTTTATGGGATCTAAATCTTAGTGAAATTGCTAGAATTTGGACAAACGGTTGCATCATTAGATCGGCTTTAATGGAAGATTTGGTTGACATATTTAAAGACACAACCAACATCTTAACAAATTCAAAGCTAATCGACCTTGTGAATCAATACAGACCTTCAGTGAAAAAGGTGGTTTCTCAATGTGTACTTAATGACATAACAACTCCTGCTTTGGGAGAAGCTATTCAGTTTTTAAACGGCATTACAACACCATATGCGTCTGCCAATATTATTCAGGCACAACGCGATTATTTTGGTGCCCATACGTATCAAAGATTAGATGATGATTCTGGAAAAAGTCATCACACCAACTGGAATTAGACACGAGCAACTAACAACCAAAAACCAATACACTATTAATATGGAAGCAACCACACCAAAAAAATCATTTCTCAAAAAAATCATTGCTGTCATATTAGGGTTTGGTCCAGGGATATTTGCGATTGGTTATACTATTGGTACAGGTAGTGTTACCTCTATGATTGTTGCAGGTAGTAAATTCAATATGCAATTATTGTGGGTGCTTTTAATAAGTTGCATTTTTTCGGGAATTTTAATGTTTGCTTACGGGAATTACGCGTTGCTTACTGGTGAAACGGCACTTTTTGGATTTAAAAAACATTTTAAATTAGGTAAAGTTTTAGCTATTGCCATTATTATTGGTATTACGTTCGGACAATGGAATTCACTAATGGGAATCTTAGGAATTTCATCGAATATAATTTTTGAAATATTAGCCGTGAATTTTGAAGGATTATCGGCTTATAAATATGAAACCGTACTCATCACAGCAATTGTTATTATTGTGACGTTCTACTTGTTAATGTTGGTTGGTAAGTACACGTTTTTTGAAAAAATATTGGTCATATTCGTAACTTTAATGGGAATGTCTTTTGTGCTTTCCTTGTGCTTTGTACAGCCCCTTACAATAGATGTTGTAAAAGGATTGCTACCAACAATTCCAGATGTACCAGGAGGTAAAATGCTAGTGGCAGCCTTTGTGGGAACGACAATGGCTTCTGCGACATTCTTATCACGACCACTATTTGTAAAAGGAAAAGGTTGGACCATCAAAAACTTAGGGCAGCAAAAAAGAGATTCAATTACAGCAGCAGTTTTAATATTTATTATTAGTGGAGTTATTATGGCTGTAGCAGCAGGTGCTTTGTATTATCAAGGTAAAGAAGTTACGCAGGTTTTAGATATGGCAAATACTCTAGAACCCGTTGCAGGAAAATGGGCTGTTACTATTTTCTTTTTTGGAGCATTAAGCGCAGGCTTATCATCTATTTTTCCTTGTTTATTAATTGCACCTTTATTGATCGCAGATTACCAATCGGGTGAATTAGATACCAATTCCAAGCAATTTAGAATTATAACTTTTATAGCTTGTTTAGTGGCTTTAATTGGTCCTGCGTTTGGAGCAAATCCTATTGAAATTCAAATTCTATCCCAAGTCTTTAATGTGTTTGTATTGCCAATTGTAATACTCGGCATTATCCTTATGCTAAGTAATAAAAAAGTCATGAACGATTATAAAACCAGCCTAGGAGTTTACATCGGATTGTATGCCGCCTTGTTCTTTTCTCTAGTGATTTCATATAATGGCGTCGTAGCACTTTTAGACTATTTCTAATAATTTAAGATTAAAAACTAATGACTTTAAATAATTTAAACATGAATAAAAAACATATCCCATCAGTATCAACATTGATACTTTTTAGTTGCTGTTTAATTCTAAATAGCTGTAAAAATGAAGTGAAAGAACCTGTTGAAAAAGAAGTTGAGAAAACCGTTTACGCAAGCGACGTTATTCCATTTTTTGATGACTGGAAATTGATTTTAGGTGATGGCTCAAATGCAGGTATTGCTAATAATTTTGAAAACAAAGATTTCTTTTACACGGTAAATGAGGGTAATAGTGATTGGGTTGTTTTTAAAACACCAAATGGTGGTGATACTCATGGTACTTCTAATAACACAAGAACGGAATTAGCGCAAACAAAAAAATGGTATCCAAAAACGGCTAATGATGAATTAACAGCAACACTTAAAGTCATGAATGTTTCGGCTACAGGTGATGCTAGTGTAGCAGCGTCTCACTCAGTTGTTGTAGGACAGATTCATAGTGCGGATGCGTTTGAAAACGAACCGCTTAAAATATTTTATAAAAAATTCCCAGGTCATACTAAAGGTTCTGTGTTTTGGCATTATGAAATTAATACCGCAGGTGATGATAATTCTAAACGATGGGATTATTCTTCAGCGGTTTGGGGAAATGACTTTTCTGTTGTTGGAGATTCTGTAAACACATATCCAGAAGAACCTAAAGATGGTATTGCCTTAGGTGAAGCGTTTAGCTATGAAGTGAAAGTAAAAAATGGAATTATGACTTTGAATTTTTCTAGTGAAGGTCATGAAACCAAAACGTTTACAAAAAACTTAATTGAATCAGAATACACAACTACCGAAGCTATTCCTGAGCAAACACAAAAATTATTTGTTCCAATTGGTCAAGATGGAGTAGAGCGTAAAAGTGCCTACGCTGGTGAAGGTTGTTTTTTCAAGCTTGGTGCTTATAATCAAACCAACGGAAAATCGCCAGAAGTAAATAGAAATTGGTGCTCTGGTGCTGAAACACATAATGGAGATATCCAAAAACAATATGCAGATGGAAACTATGCTGAGGTATGGTTTAAAAAAGGAAGTATTTCAATAAGTGAAGATGCCGTTTCTAACGAAGGCTATTTTACTAAAAACGATTAAATCAATTAATACAAGACGACTATGAACAATAATAAATTAGCTGGTAAAAATATTCTTATTACAGCTGGCGCACAAGGTATTGGAGAAGCGATTACAAAACATTTTATAGATAGTGGTTCTAATGTTGCTATTCACTATTTTTCTAGTGCTGATACGGCTAATGAATTAGTAAAATACGCGCATAGTAAAGGTGTAAAAGCAATTGCAATATCTGGTGACTTAACAAAAGAAGCCGATGCAAATGCTCTGGTTGAAAAAACCGTGGAAACTTTAGGAAGTTTAGATATACTAATTAACAATGCAGGTTCACTTGTAGCTCGAAAAATGCTGAATGAAATGGAGACTGAATTTTGGCATAAGGTTATGGATATAAATCTTACTTCGATGATGTTCGTAACGCGAGCAGCAGCTCCATATCTAGCAAAACACAATAACAGTAGTATTGTTAATTTAGCTTCACTTGCAGGACGTAAAGGTGGTCATCCAGGGTCATTGGTGTATTCTACTAGTAAAGGCGCCATCTTAACATTTACACGGGCGTTGTCTACAGAATTGGGTGCGCAAGGCACTCGAGTTAACGCTGTTGCTCCAGGTCTTATTCTTGGGACATCATTTCACAACACACATACAACGAAAGAATCAGCGGCAGCAACAACGGCTGGTATTCCTATCCAACGTGCAGGTAATGCAGATGATGTCGCTAGGGCTGTTTTATTTTTAGCGTCAGAATACGATGGATTTATTACTGGTGCCACTTTAGATATCAACGGTGGTGTCTACAATATGTAGTGCTTACTATGAGTCAAGATTTATCTTTAAGTAAAAGTTAAATTATTTTAAATTAACAAATATCAGTATATTGGTAAACCAATTTGGTAGGCCAATTCAAAAAACGCCTTTCTTATGAATTTTTCATGGTCTAAATTATTTCAATTTGTTTTAGTAGGTATGGTTGTTATGTCTTGCAAAGAAGAAAATGCATCTGTTATAGAACATACGACTGAAACATCGACAATACAAGAACATCCTAAGCTTATACTTACGGCGCAAGGCGTTAAGGATATCAGAGCCCAATTGGGTAATATTCCAGTTTTTGATAATACTTTAAAAGCAGTTCAAGAGGAAATAGATGCAGAAATTGCTTTAGGTATAGATACACCAATTCCTGTAGATTATTCTGGTGGTTATACACATGTACGTCATAAAAGTAACATGATAATGATGCAAAAAGCAGGTGTTTTGTATCAAATTTTAGATGACGAAAAATATGCCAAATATGTAAAAGACATGTTGATGCAATATGAAGCGATGTATAAAACATTGCCATTGCATCCAAAAACGAGATCCTATGCAAGAGGTAAATTATTCTGGCAATGTTTAAACGATTCTAACTGGTTGGTGTATGTGAGTCAGGCTTATGATTGTATCTATAACTATTTATCTGAAGACGAACGCAACACGTTAGAAACTAATTTATTTAAACCTTTTGCAGATCATATTTCCATAGATAGTCCGCAGTTTTACCAAAGAGTACACAATCATAGTACATGGGGAAATGCAGCAGTTGGTATGATTGGTTTAGTCATGAATGACGAAGAGTTAATCGATCGTGCACTTTATGGCATTAAAGATTTAAAATTAGATGCAAATGAAAAAGATGATGATGGTGGCTTTTTAAATAAAGACGGGAAAGCTGGTTTTTTAGCAAATATAGAAGAGCCGTTTTCACCAGATGGTTATTATAACGAAGGACCATATTACCAACGTTACGCCATGTATCCGTTTTTAATTTTTGCAGAAGGATTGCATAACGTAAAACCTGAGTTAAAAATATTTGAATATAAAGAAGGTGTATTGCTGAAATCTATAAATGCCTTATTAAATTTATCGGATGCAGATGGTGATTTCTTTCCGCTTAACGATGGTCAAAAAGGCATGTCTTATTATAATGATGCTTTAGTTACAGCAGTAGATATTTCATACCATTTCGGAACACAAGATTCAGGCTTATTAAGTATTGCTAAAGAACAGAATAAAGTCTTATTGGATGATTCAGGTTTGGCTGTTGCACTTGGAATAAAAAATGAAAACGAAAAACCATTCAACAAAAAATCAATTAATTTATCTGATGGACCAGAAGGAACACAAGGAGGTGTTGCTATTTTGAGAAATGAAGATATAGAGCTTGTATTTAAATATGCAGCACAAGGTTCTAGTCATGGTCATTATGATAAGTTGTCGTATTCATTATGTGAAAAAGGAGAAGAAATCCTTCAAGATTACGGTTTAGCGCGGTTTGTAAATATCGAACAAAAAGGAAGTGGAAATTACCTAAAGGAAAACAAAACCTGGGCTAAACAAACTATTGCCCACAATACGGTGACACAAAATGAAACTTCTCATTTCAATGGGAAGTATGACATAGGAAGTCAACATCATTCGGTTTTAAATTATTTTTCTTCAGAAAATGAAAAGGTACAAGTCGCAAGTGCAAAAGAGGTAAACGCATATCCTGGAACCGAAATGCTTCGTACCATGGCAATTCTAAAAGATGAAGATTTTGAAAAGCCGTATATGTTAGATATTATGAAGGTGACGTCAGATAAAACAAATCAATATGATTTTCCATATTATTTCTTAGGGCAAGTTGTAGAAACAAACTTCGATTATCAAACTCCTAAATCATTAAGCCCATTAGGAACCAAAAATGGCTATCAACATCTCTATGTTGAAGGAACAGCAAAAGCGTCTAGTGATAATAGTAAACTGTCTTGGTTGAATAAAGGGAAGTTTTATACTTTAACTTCGGTTACCAATGCGAATGATGACTTGTTATTTACGAGAATTGGAGCTAACGATCCAGAATTTAATTTAAGACGCGAAGCGGCGTTAATGCTAAGACGAAAAAACACTAAAAACACCCTTTTTGTTTCAGTTATAGAATCGCACGGAAGTTACAGTCCTGTTTCAGAATCTGCAGTAAATTCAAATAGTAGTATTAAAACGTTGAAAGTAGAATTAGACTCAGAAGATTATACGGCAATTTCAATAACCAATGTAAATGGTAATACCAAACTATTTATAACAGCAAATAGAAATGCTTTAAAAGAAGCGAATCACAACGTGAAAATTAACGATAAGAATTATGAGTGGTCAGGTTCTTATTATTTTAAATAAACCAATAAATAAAAACATATGAAACGATTTAGTGAAAAATACATCATCACAAAAGACATGCAATGGGAAGTACTTGGAGGAGGAGTCTCAAGAAAATTCTTAGGTTACGATAATCAAATTATGATGGTAAGAGTGAAATTTGAAAAAGGAGCATTAGGATCACCGCATCAACATTTTCACACACAAGCAACGTTTTGTGTTTCAGGTAAATTTGAATTTGAAATTGATGGTGTAAAACAAATTGTCGAAGCAGGAGACGGAGTGTATATTGAACCTAATTTATTGCATAGTGCTGTTTGTTTAGAAGAGGGAGAGCTAATTGATACATTTAGCCCTGTAAGAGAAGATTTCTTAAGTGGAGGTGAGGTCTCTTATTTTGGAGATAAGTCTTAAGTCAAAAATCTACTAGTCCTGATTTGTGAAGTTTTTAAGGTTGGTAATATAATTCTTACCAACCTATAGATATCTGCTATTTTAACCTAATCATTTGCTATTTTAACATATTAAACTTACGAAAACGTTGTAATTAACAAATATTTATATATATTTGGTAAACCAATCTGGTAAACCAATTTGGTTTGCCAAAAAATAACACAATATAAAGCCCCAACTTCAAAGTGTTAATAATGTACCTGCAGTAAGATGTTAAAGGGATAAATAATAAACAATAAGTAACTAATTTAATCTAAACAATGAATTATGAATTTAAAAGTTAAACTCATCACGGTTGTTGCACTACTTTTTAGTGTTATGGCTTTTGCCCAACAGAGTTATACCTTAACAGGTACTGTTACCTCGGCAGTTGATAATATGCCCATACCAGGTGCTAACATTATCATAATTAAAACAACAAAAGGGACAACGACAGATTTTGACGGTATTTATCAATTAGAAGTCAGTAAAGGAGATGTTGTACAATACTCATATGTTGGGTATGTAACTCAAACTGTAATTATTGATGCTCAAGAAAAAATTAATATACAACTAGTAGAAGATACTAACACTTTAGATGAAGTTGTGGTTGTAGGGTATGGTACTCAAAAGAAGAGTCACTTAACGGGTGCTGTTTCAAAAGTAAAGAACGAAAATTTAGACCAAATTGCCGTAGCTCGTGTAGATGATGCTTTGATTGGTCAAGTGTCTGGTGTTAATATACAAGCAACTTCAGCAGAAGCTGGTGCTGCTCCAACTATTACTATTAGAGGTTTTGGATCTATTGCTGCTGATTCTGGACCTGCTGTTGTAGTAGACGGAATTGTAGTAAGTTCTGATTTTCTTGGTTCTTTAAATATGAATGATGTTGAGTCTTTTGAAGTACTAAAAGATGCCGCGTCTGCAGCTATTTATGGTAGTGAAGGTGCTAATGGTGTTATTATGATTACTACTAAAAGTGGTAAAGAAGGGAAAACAAAATTTAGTTATGATACTTACACAGGGTTTAAAGAAGCTCATGAAAGTGAAGATTACAAGAAAAGTGTTTCTGGTTGGGCTGCTCAAGAATTGGCTGCTACTGGAGAACTTTCTAATACTACAAAATACGCGCAATTGTTAGTTGCTACACTTGGTGTAGACAGAGATTGGCAAGAAGTATTTTTTGACGGAGGAACTATTACTAGTCATGCTTTTTCTGCAAGAGGTGGTACTAAAGATACAAAATTCAGTGCATCACTTAGCTTTCTTGAAGATGAGGGTGTTGTGATCACTGATAGCTATAAGTTGTTAACAGGTAGATTAAAATTAGACACTAAATTGTCGGATAAAATTAAGTTCGGAATCAATGCTACACCTTCGTACTCTAAACGAAGAGCTTTACCTACTTCAATACACAATCCTTTAAGACAATCACCTTGGTTGCCAATATATCACACAGCAGAGTCGCTTCAGTTTACCAATCCGGCTGCTGGTATTCAGGTAGGAGATTATTTTGCAGAAGATGATTTAATTAATTTAGATGTTGATCCTACAGATAGTTTTGGTTCAAGTAGACCACGTACTACTGGAGATTCAAACCCATATGCACAATACGTAGAAAGAGAGCATTATGAGTATAACACCAAATTATTAGGTTCTACTTATTTAGAATATGAAATTATTGATGGTCTTAAAGCTAAAACATCACTTGGTGTAACATTAGATTTTCGTAAAAGAACAAGATGGGATGGTACAAAGCATCACTCAGGTGGAGCAAGTAGAGCAGGTTATAGTTTGGATAATAGATTTAGATCTAGATTAATTTCAGATAATACGATCAATTATAATAAGACAATTGGTAAGCATGATTTTGATGTGTTAGCAGGTTTTTCTGTTCAGTCGAGAACATCTGAAAGTAGTCATATAGAAGGTGGTGGTTATTCTAACGATTTGCTTAAAAACTTAGAAGGTGCAACTACGTTTTCTGGAATTACAGAAACAAACCTTGTGCAAAGAAAAATCGGTTATTTTGCTAGAGTTAACTATGCTTATGCTGATAAATATTTATTCTCTGCTTCGTTTAGACGAGATGGTAGTTCTGTTTTTGGAGTAGACTCAAAATGGGGTAACTTCCCTGCGTTATCTGTAGGTTGGAATGCATCTAAAGAAGATTTCTTAAGAGATAGTGATTACTTAAGTAACTTAAAGTTCAGATTTAGTTATGGTCTTACAGGTAGTGAGAATTTTGATACAGGAAACGATATCACTGATGTATGGCCTTATTTAGCATTATTAAATAATTCAAATGCTATTACAGATGGTGGAGTTACGGCAGGTGTTTCTGCTCTTAATATCGCAAATGCGTTGTTACAATGGGAGGCTTCAGAAGAATTTAATCCTGGAGTAGATTTTGGATTTTTAAATAATAGAATATCTGGATCGGTAGACTATTACAAAAGAACTAGTGATAAATTACTTTTAGAAAACCCTGTTTCTTATGTTTCTGGATTTAATTCTGGTATCATAAATTTAGGTAAGGTAGAGAATAGTGGATGGGAATTTGAATTAAGAACAAAGAACATTGCTAAAGAGAATTTTTCTTGGGGAACTACGGTTATAGCTTCAACAAATAAAAATAAATTGCTTGATATGGGTGATTCGGATGGAGCGTTATTAGAAGATACTTTTGGTAGAAACTCTCAGTGGATTAACTCTGTTGGAAATCCATTATCATCATTTTATGGTTATGTTGTAGATAAAGAATTAGCAATTGAATATTATGACTCTCCTTGGATTCCAATTAATGGTAGGTCAGAAGATGTTATCGTTAAAGATTTAAATGGTGATGGTATAATTACTGACGAGGATAAAACAATTCTTGGTGATCCATATCCAGACATTGTATGGAGTGTTACAAATGAATTTAGAATATTTGATTTTGATTTTTCTTTTATGATTCAAGGAAGTCAAGGAGCTCAAGTTAGAAATATTGGTGATCAGTATTTTGGTACAGATTGGACAGGTGCTACTACTAGTCCGCAGGCAGTTGTTGATGCTGGTGTTATTTCTCATACATCATTCCTTCAACAAAGAGTTCATACGAACGATGTTGTTCAAAGTGCAGGCTATTTTTCTTTAAGAAATATAAACATTGGATATACTTTTCCAGATAGTGTAATCTCTAAAATTGGTATAGAGAAACTAAGAGTTTATGCAACTGCTCAGAATTTAGTTTATATTACTTCTGATGACTATCATGGTTTCAACCCAGAATTTGTGGATGATTCAAATCCTAGACAATATGGAGCTCAAAGAGGTGGTACACCAATATTTAAAACCATGTCACTTGGTTTAAACGTTAATTTTTAATTAAAACAAAAACACACCAAATTATGAAACATATAAAATATTTAATTTTTGCTGTAACAGGATTTGTTTTCATCTCCTGTGATACA
Source organism: Winogradskyella thalassocola (assembly GCF_900099995.1). Lineage (GTDB taxonomy): Bacteria > Bacteroidota > Bacteroidia > Flavobacteriales > Flavobacteriaceae > Winogradskyella > Winogradskyella thalassocola. The sequence goes on along the minus strand of NZ_FNCZ01000001.1, from coordinate 213,196 downwards.
GAAGAGTTTTTAAACCCGCTGCCAGATACTGCAATTGTTGTAGAAAATTTTTATAAAACAGATGCAGATGTATTGGCTGGGATTATTGGAATTTATGACGCAATACAGGGCGTAAATGAAAACACAGACTCAAGTTATGAGCGATCAAATAGAGGGGTTCAAGTAGAATACCTTTTAACAGAGCATCGTACAGATAATACTAGAGGTAAGACATCAGAAGGTTCTAAGGCGGATTTTCATAGATACTTAATTGACGCAACCAATGCCCAGTCTGAAGACTATTATCAGTCTATGTATCAAATTATTTTTAGAGCTAATGATATCGTAACTTATGTTGATGCGGCAAACGAAGAAAATAGAGCTAAGTATATCGCTGAAGCTAAATTTTTAAGAGCTTATGCTTATTTCAATTTAGTTAGACTATATGGAGATGTACCTTTAGTAACTTCTGTAGTAGGACCAACTGATAGAGACGCGTTGTTTACTAGGATTGCTTCAGAACAAATTTATGAGCAAATTGTTTCGGATTTAGAAGAAGCGAAAGATGTTTTAGATAATACTTATAAGTCTAGAGCTTCAAAAGCAGCTGCACAAGGGTTGTTAGCAAAAGTATATTTAACACAAGGTACTAACTATGGAGTTGCAGCGCAATTATGTTCAGATATAATGAGTAGTGGTTTTTCTTTACAAGATGATTTTTCGGATGTATTTTATAATGAATTAAATGATGAAATTATTTTTGCTATTCAGTATGAATTTGGAAATTCTGATGAAAGTCAAGCTTTTTCAGCTGAGTTTACATCCTTTAACCGTCAAGGTAGAGAAGATGGTTTAAATTTAGTTGAAGACAATTTAATAGCAGATTTTGCTATGTACGGAGGAGATAGAACTGCGGTTTCTTATGTGTCTTTAGGTGTTGGAACAAACATAACGAACGAAGTAACAAAGTTTTTACCTTTTGGAACTGATATGGCTGCTATCCCTGAGCCAACTTATGGTGGAAGTCCTCAGCAAGCCGGAAATGATTGGATTATTCTACGTTATGCAGATGTATTGTTAATGCATGCAGAAGCTATTTTAGCAGGGGGAACTCAAACAAATAGTAGCGCAGCAATAGATTCTTATATGGAAGTAAGAGAAAGAGCTGGTTTCGATGCTGTAACGGATCGTCCAAGTGTTCTTACTAAAGATGCATTACTTGTAGAAAGACGTGTAGAATTGGCTTTTGAAAATCAACGTTTCTTTGATTTAGTGAGATTTGGTGTTGCCAACGAAGTCATCGGTGATTATGCAGGATCTCAAGGATTTACAGACTATGATGTTAGACAATTATTATTGCCAATCCCATCAAGAGAAATTAATCTAAGTGGTACACCTCCTCTTTTAGGTCAAAACCCAGGATATTAAAAACTAAATTTTTAAAGACATGAAAAATAAAATAAACATTTTTAGTAAAGGCACTGTATTGTTCCTTTGCTTAATTTCAGCTGTTGCTTTTAACAGTTGTGAAAGCGCCTACGAATTTGATTTGCCTGAGTCAGGTTCTCAAGTGGATACTGTTTTACCAACGGCTGATTTTTCGTACATTCCGGATCCTCAATATTTCAATATTGTTCAATTTACTGATCTTTCATTTCAATCTACAACGTATTTGTGGGATTTTGGAGGAGGAGCAACTTCAACAGAGCGAGATCCTATTCATACTTTTCCAGAGATAGAAGGTACTTATCCAGTAACTTTAACTGCTAGTGATGCCAATGGAGCTTCAGATACTGTAACTATAGATGTAGAAGTATTAGATGTATTTGTGCCTATTACACCAGAGGTTTTAAATGGTGATTTTCAAGATGGTACTAGTGATTGGAAATTTAGTTCTTTTACGGACGGTACAACAAATCCGTTTAACTCTAGTAGTGATGGATCTTGGATAAATTATGATGGTACAGATAATGGATCTAAAACTAAAGGGGCAAAATGGACAAGTTCTACTTCTGCAGGTGCTTATCTAAGTAACAATACAAGATATGCGTACCAAGCACTAACAGTTTCTCCAAATGTTGAATATATTTTAGAATATGAATATGCTATAAAAGATGATGGTACTCAAGCCCCAGGTGATAATAGAATCATTGGTGGAATTTTAGATGGTCATTTTGATGATGGTGCTGATGCTATAGTGAGTTTCAATGCAGCTCCATTGGCGATGCATATTGGAGATGAGGATCTTGGAAAAACTGTATTTACAACAGTTCAAAAGACGTTCACTTCAAACGCATCTGGTGAGATTGCTATATTAATTTATGGTGTTACCGATGTTGATGCTTATGTAGATAATGTTAAGGTATATCCAGCTGACTAATTTTAACGTCGATATGATAAAATTCCGAAAAAAAGTATTAGTTTTTTTACTGATAGTATTGGTGTCTGCTAATGTCACTTCTCAAAACACGAGAAGTAACATTACAGAATCGGATAAAAAAATTGAGAATAAAAAGAAGAAGAAGCGAAATAAAAAAGCAAAACTTCCAAAAATAGATCTAAGTCATTGGAAAGTAACATTGCCAGTGGCAAATGAAAAAAATAGACCTTATGAAATAGATCCACCTGAGATTTTAGATTTTGCTAATAATGAGATTGCAAAACCGTACATGTATATAGATTCTACAAAAGGATCAATTGTATTTCATGCTATGCCAACAGATTCTAAGACCAAAAACACCAAATACACAAGGTCAGAATTAAGAGAGCAAATGGTACCAGGAGATAATAATGTTAACTGGACCTTTAAACAAGGTGGCACCATGAAAGGGAAGATGCAAATGGAAGAGGTTACTAAAGACTCGGATGGTAAATATCATCGTGTTATCATTATGCAAATTCATGGAAGGTTAACTAATGAACAGCGAGATTTAATAGGTGAGGATGATAATAATGCGCCTCCGATATTAAAAATCTATTGGGATAAGGGTAAGATACGAGTAAAATCTAAAGTTTTAAAAAACATAAATGCTACAGAACCTGAAATATTACATGAAGATGCATGGGATGATGATGATGGTTTTAATTTCGAACAAGAAGTAGGATTTAAAAAATTCACATTAGAAGTTCGGGTTTCAGAAGGAAAAATGCTAATTATTTTAAATAATACAGAATACAAATCGTACGAAAGTATTCATATTGCAAAATGGGGAGTATTTGAAAACTATTTTAAAGCAGGAAATTACTTTCAATCTAGAGATGAAGGAGCCTTTGCAAAAGTGAATTTTTACGAATTAGAAGTTAGTCATTAAATGTGTATTTGAGTTAGTCGCTTATTGAATTCTACCGTTGTTTAGTTGTATAAGTGGAATTCTTTAAGCACTAATAAATTGTCTCTTATAAATGGTATTTGAAAATTATTTATATAACTTTAACGATTTTAATCTGGTTAACCAATTTATAAGTTTTTAAGATATGAAATTAGAAGTAGCAACAAAAATAGATAGTCTCGATACACAAAAAATGATCATTTCTAAAATTGGAGAGCTTATAAATTTTAAAAATCTTGAACCTGGTGATAAATTACCTTCAGAAAGAATGCTATCCGAAAAGTTTGAGGTTACAAGAAGTAACGTTAGAGGTGCGATTCAAAAATTAGAATTTTACGGGTTATTAGAGTCTATTCCACAGAGTGGAACTTTTGTTGCAAATATTGGTGTTATCGCCATGAATGGAATGATAGAGGATATTCTAAAATTAGAGGAACCAAATTTTAAATCTTTAGTTGAAACGAGGATATTATTAGAACTAAAAACAGTTAGGCTAGCGTCTCTTAGAAGAACAGATGACGACTTAAAAAGAATAAAGGAAGCCTTAGATGCTTACACCAAAAAGGTGCTAAAAGGTGAAGATGCTGTTCAAGAAGATTTGTTATTTCACTTAGCTCTAGCTAAAGCTAGTGGAAATAGTACATTGAATAATTTTATGTTAATAATTACTCCTGAAATTATTACCAATTTCGAAAAATACCATGTTTGCGATAAGAGTTTAGCAAGACAAGGTATAGAGGAGCACAATGCTATTTTTGATGCTGTTAAGAAGCAAGATCCTAAGTTGGCAAAACAAAAAATGAAAGAACATTTTAATGTATTGTATCAATATTGTTACAATATAAAAAAATGATCTTAAATCAAGTTAAATGAAAAAAGCAGGAAAAAAAATAAAAGGTTTAAGATGGTGGGTCGTGACTTTAATAGCTATCGCTACGATTATTAATTACATTGATCGTACTTCACTAAGTGTTCTTTGGCCAGAAATTGCTAGTGATTTATATCCAGGACACACACCCGATGAAACAAAAGCAATATATGCTCTAATTTCAATTATTTTCGTTTTTTCTTATGCTTTCGGACAAGCCATATTTGGAAAAATTTTCGATTGGGTAGGTACTCGAATGGGATTTGTACTTTCAATAGGTGTTTGGTCTATTGCCACGGCATTACATGCCTTTGCTAATGGTATTTTAAGTTTTGGGATATTCCGTGCAATATTAGGAGTTTCAGAAGCAGGAAACTGGCCTGGTGCAACTAAAGGAAACGCCGAATGGTTTCCTACTAAAGAGCGTGCGCTTGCACAAGGAATTTTTAATTCTGGAGCTGCCATCGGTGGAATTATATCTATTCCATTAATTGCAACCTTATCTATATATTTTAGTTGGAAAGCTATATTTATTCTTATTGGTTTAGCAGGTTTACTTTGGTTGATTCCTTGGTGGATTTTAGTAAAAGCAGCACCAAAAGATCACCCTTGGATTACAGATGAAGAGCGTGATTATATTTTAACAGGGCAAAAGAATGAAGATTTTGATGGTGATGGAGTAGAGGATCAAGAATACAATCCTAATACAAGTGAATTACTTGGGCATAAACAAAGTTGGGGTGTCATATTAGCTTCAGCAGCAATCGATCCTATTTGGTGGTTATTTGTATTCTGGATACCAATTTATCTGAATGAAGTTTTTGCTATGGACGTAAAGTCAATGGCATTATATGGCTGGGTTCCATATGCTGGCGCCATGGTAGGCGCTTATTATGGCGGTATTTTAGCACGAAATAAACTTAAAAAAGGATGGAACGTTGATAAAACACGTAAAATGGTAATAACCCTTGGTTGTTTTGTAATGTTACCAGCATTATTAGCAATGTCAAACCCACTAGGTATTGAAACAGCGGTTATTCATTTTTTAAACGGTCTAGGAGTTGTTGATATGAGCATTACAGATATGCAAAATCCAGGTGCGACAACTGCTGTAATATTAATGGCAATTATTTTATTTGGTTTTCAAACCGCAATAGGAAATGTTCAGACGCTACCTAGTGATCTTTTTAGTGGGAAAACAGTGGGTTCTCTAGCAGGTTTTTCTGGTATGGCTGCTAAACTTACAGCTGCAGGATTAACCTATTTAGTACCGTGGTTAACAAGCGGTGGAAATTATACACCAGCGTTTATAATAGGAGCAACTTTAGCATTATTGACAGTTGCTAGCGTTTGGATATTTATACCAAAAGTGAAACCAGTGATAAAAAAAGTATAACATAATTATATATTAAATCAGTAAAAATCAGTAAAAATCAGTAAAAATGAGTAATAATAAAGGAAAAGTAGCTATAGTAACAGGAGCTACAGGCGGAATAGGCTTTGAAGTAGCAAAGAGATTAGGTACAGACGGATATACTGTAGTTTTAAATGGTATTGATGACGAAGCTGGGGTAGAACGAGTAAAGCAGCTTACAGATGCTGGAATTACTGCTGAATACCTAGGTTTTGATGTTACAAATGAAGAGCAAGTAACTTCAAATATCACTAAAATTGGTGAGAAATATGGTAGAATAGATGTACTTGTAAATAATGCAGGTGGTTTAGGTGGTAGATCTCGTTTTGAAGAAATGACAACTGAGTTTTACAGAAATGTAATGGCATTAAACTTAGATTCTGTATTTTTTGCGTCAAGAGCAGCAATACCTTTCTTAAAAAAAGGTGAGCACCCTTCTATAATTAACTATACTTCAAATGCAGGTTGGACTGCGGGTGGACCTGGAGCAGGTATTTACGGTACGTCTAAAGCAGGAGTTCATGCTATTACGAGAGCATTAGCAAAAGATTTGGCTGAATACGGAATTAGAGTAAATGCAGTATCACCAGGTACTATTGATACACCTTTCCACGCTCAAATTAAAGCGACTAAACCAGAAGTTTTTGCCTCTTGGGCAAACAATATTATGTTAGGAAGATTAGGTCAGCCAGAAGATGTTGCTGGTGTTATTTCTTTCTTAGCTAGTAAAGATGCATCTTTTATTACAGCTGAAACTATCCAAATTGGTGGTGGACAAGCGTTAGGAATTTAAGAATAAAACACTATTATATCAATGTAAGTTTGGCATTTCGCTAAATTTCTAATTTGATTTTTTTAGCGAAAAAAGTGGTTAAATCTTAATTTAACCACTTTTTTATTTTTTGAATACTTGAGTTTATTTTGAGGAATCTCTAACGATCAACTCGGCATCTAGGATAATTTTATTTAAGCTTTGTTTTATATCGTCTTTAGAAACATGATTTAAAAATGTTTCTGCCGCAATACGTCCTATATCTTTACTATGTTGATCGACACTAGTAATGGATGGACTTACTAAAGACGTAAAAGGTTCGTTGCCAAAACCGACTAATCGTATAGCGTTAGGAACCTTTATTTGGTTCTCATTTAATACTTGTAGTGCGCCAAGGGCAGCGTTATCACTTGCAGCATAAACGGCATCTGGTCTATTTTTCAATTGGAGTAGTTTTTCCATTTCTAATCTGCCATCTTCAAGTGTAAGAGAACTTTCTACAATAAGTGTATCATCAATTGGAAGGTTGTTTTTCTTTAAAGCATCAACATAACCTCTAATTCTATTATTAAAGATTCGCGTTCGTCTATAGCCACCTATATGGGCAATGCGTTTACAACCTTTTTCAACCAGATGTTCTACGATTATATGACTGCTGTCATAATCATTAATACCAACATAATCTACGTTAAGATCATTTTCACCGCGATCAAATAGTATTAGAGGTATACCATTAGATTTTATTTTTTCGTAATGTGATAAATCAACAGTTTCATTAGCCATAGAAGCGATAATACCATCGACTTGAGTGTATAAAAGCGTGTCTATGTTTTTACATTCTTTTTCAAAAGACTCGTTAGATTGGGTAATGATGATGTTGTAACCCGCTTTATTAAGTACAGCCTCCATATTTTCGAGAACGGAAGAAAAGAAATTACTATTAGTTCGAGGTACAATAACACCAACTAAATTGCTTTTTCCCTTTCTTAAAGCACTGGCCAAATGATTGGGCTGATAATTGAGTTTTTTAGCAACACGCTTAACTTCTTTCTTTGTCTTCTCACTAATTCGCGAATCGTTATGCATTGCTTTAGAAACTGCTGCAGGTGATATGTTTAGCTCAGATGCTATGTCTTTTAGTGTTGTTCTTTTTTTATTCGCCAAGTTTTTATATATTTGCTTAATCGATTAAGCAAATATAATATTTAAACCATAAGAATCAAAGCATGTCCGTTTTGATTTATTTTTAAACAAGTTGCTTAATCGATTAAGCAAACTATAATTTTATAACTAATTAAACAAATATTCATAATGAAAAAAGTAGTCACTTTTGGAGAAATCATGCTAAGATTAGCACCACAAGGTTTTTTAAGATTTTCACAAGCTAATAACTTTGATGCCATCTATGGTGGTGGTGAATCTAACGTTGCAGTATCATTAGCCAACTATGGTGTGCCTGTAGATTTTGTAACACGTTTACCTAAAAATGATATAGGAGAATGTGCGATGATGGAAATGCGTAAAAGAGGTGTTGGAGTCGATAAAATAATTTATGGTGGAGACCGATTGGGAATTTATTTCTTAGAAACTGGTGCTGTAAGTAGGGGTTCTAAAGTTGTTTATGATAGAGCACATTCTGCAATTTCTGAAATTGAACCAGGAATGGTAGATTGGAAATCCGTTTTTAAGGATGTAGCATGGTTTCATTGGACAGGGATTACACCTGCAATTTCTCAGGGTGCGGCCGATGCTTGTTTAGAAGCTGTAAAAGTGGCTAGCGAAATGGGTGTGACGATTTCTACGGATTTAAATTATAGAGCTAAACTTTGGACATTCTGTGATGAAAAGCACAGAGAGAAAATAATGACTGAATTAACGTCGTATTGTGATGTTGTTTTAGGAAATGAAGAAGATGCAGAAAAGCATTTTGGTATTCATCCTGAAGGTTTAGATGTTCATAAACATGGGCACGATGTAAAAGCGGAAGCGTTCTTATCAGTTTGTAAGCAAATGATGGAAAAGTTCCCAAGAGCTAAAAAAGTAATTACAACCTTAAGAGGGTCTATTTCTGCGTCTCATAATACGTGGGCTGGTGTGTTATACGATGGTAAAAAAATGTATGAAACGCGTCAATATCAAATCACAGATATCGTTGATCGTGTAGGTGGTGGAGATTCATTTATGGGAGGATTAATCTACGGTTTATTAAAGTATCCTGAAGATGATCAAAACGCATTAGACTTTGCTGTTGCGGCGTCATGTTTAAAACACACTATCAAAGGAGATGCTAACTTAGTTACAGTTTCAGAAGTTGAAAAACTAATGGGTGGTGATGCATCTGGTCGTGTTGCAAGATAAATTTAAGAGGCTTTAAAATTGTGAAAAAATCGATAGCAATCATTTGTGGTGGAGGTCCTGCTCCTGGTATTAATACCGTAATAAGTACGTTAGCCAAAACGTTTTTAAAAGATGGCTATGAGGTTATTGGTGTTCATCATGGCTATCAAGGCTTATGCTCAGATCATCCTGAGGTGAAGATTTTTGATTTTCATCATGCAGATCGTATTTTTAGTCGTGGTGGTTCTACGCTTATTATGAGTAGATTTAAACCAAACGACGACGATTTTAAAGCCGATTTTTTCAAGAATAATAATGTAAAATTATTGGTGACTATTGGTGGTGATGATACAGCATCTACCGCCAATAGGTTAACCAAATATCTAAGTACTCAGAGTTTAGATGTTGCACATATTCACGTACCTAAAACCATAGATAACGATTTACCTTTACCAGATCGAAATCCAACATTCGGATTTCACACGGCTAAAGATGAAGGTGTTCGGATTGGAAATACGGTGTACGAAGATGCACGTACTAGCGAAAATTGGTTCGTGGTTTCTGCAATGGGGCGTTCTGCTGGTCATTTAGCATTTGGTATTGCTTCGGCATGTCATTTTCAAATGATGATTATTCCTGAAATGTTTGACAAAACAAATATTACGTTCGAAAAGATAATTAATATGATTATTTCTTCAATCGTTAAATGTAAGATTGAAGGTGTTGAATATGGTGTAGCGTTAGTAAGTGAAGGTGTTTTTCATTTTATGGATGAAGATGAAATTATCAATTCTGGCATCAATTTTACGTATGATGATCATGGACATCCCGAATTAGGAAATGTAAGTAAGTCGCACATTTTTAATTATTTGTTGCAAGTTAGATTGAAAGAAATTGGCTTGGACATAAAATCGAGACCGGTAGAATTAGGATACGAATTACGATGTTGTAATCCAATTGCATTCGATTTAACACTGTGTACCTTATTAGGTATTGGAGTTAAGAAATTATTCGATCAAGGGATTACAGGTTGTATTGTTAGTGCAAATTCAAGTGGGGATATAAAGCCGTTATTTTTGAAAGATTTTGAGGATGAAAATGGTAAAATTCCACCAAGACTAGTCGATATCAATTCGGATATGGCACAACTGTTTATCAATAATTTATTCTTCATTAAAGAAAAAGATTATGACAAGGCGAAAGCGTATGTTTCAAACCCTGAAGCTTACGATTTCAAAAAAATATTAAATTGGAATTAAAATAAAAAGATATGGCAAAATATACAAGAATAGAAGTCGCAAATGTTATGAAACAAACCGGAATGGTTCCATTGTTTTATAATCCGGATTTAGAAATTAGCAAAAAAGTAATCAAAGCAACTTACGATGGTGGGGCACGTTTACTAGAGTTTACAGCAAGAGGTGATTTTGCTCACGAAGTTTTTGGAGAGCTTAACAAATGGGTACTTAAAGAATTACCAGGAATGATTATGGGAGTTGGTTCGGTTACAGATGCAGCATCTGCCTCTCGTTTTATGGCACTTGGTGCTAACTTTATTGTAACACCTGTTTTAAGAGAAGATATTGCAATAGTTTGTAATAGACGTAAAGTAGCTTGGTCACCAGGATGTGGAACATTAACTGAAATTTGTAGAGCTGAAGAACTCGGTTGTGAGGTTGTAAAATTATTTCCAGGAGATATTTACGGTCCGGCATTTGTTAAAGCCATTAAAGGGCCTCAGCCTTGGACAAGCGTGATGCCAACAGGTGGTGTTGCTCCAACTAAAGAAAACTTAGAAGGTTGGTTTAAAGCCGGAGTAACTTGTGTTGGTATGGGTTCTCAATTGATAGCAAAAGGTGCAGATGGTAACTATGATTTAGCAAAAATTGAATCGGATACCAGAAATGCATTAAGTATTATTAGTGCTCTAAAATCATAACTATTGAAATCGTCAGCCGTAACTATAAAAGAACTTTCGTCTTTATCTGGATATTCAATATCTACAGTATCTAAAGCTTTAAATAATAAGCTAGATATTAGTAAGGCTACGCGAGAAACAATTAAAACAATAGCTAAACAGCATGACTATATACCTAATAGTTATGCTGTTTCTCTTAGAATGCAGAAAACGGGTTCTATTGCTGTAATTGTTCCCGAAGTAACGGAAGCATGTTATAGTCAGTCGCTTTGCCATTTGCAAAAATCGGCTGAAAACTTAGGATATAGAATTTTGTTTTATCAATCTTTTAATTCTGACGCTAAAGAGTTAAATTATATTAAAAGTCTCAGTGACGGTTCTATAGATGGCATCATTGTTGTCTCTGCAGAAAACAAAGAAAAATCAAAATATGCGAGTCATTCATTTCCTATTGAATTACTAAATATTGATTGCAATCAATCGCTCGAAGAAATAAAACGGCTGTCATATAGTAGTTTAAAAAACGTATTAAAAGGGTAATTCATTTTTTAAAATAACTACTCAATCATACCTTTTAAGTTCTTAATTGTTCGCTTAGATATAGGTATTTCTTTGCCAGAACTGTCAAACAGTTGCACACTATCGTAATCTTTTGGATCTATATTGTTAAGCGTAACACTATCTTTATAAGGATCAGTCTCTTCAATACTAAAGTTGTTGAATAACACGTCTTCATCTTGTAAATCATCACTATTAATTAGGCTTCTGTAAATTCCCCATTTTGGCCTTTCAAAAGTGGTACCATCTTGCCATGTGTATATAGAATCATTAGATCGGTGTGATTGCAATCTGGTACTTCAATAACATTATAGCCAGGGGCCAAAACGGCATTTATATCTACGTAAGTATTGCCAATACCATTTGCGTTTAAAACAACTTGAGCATTACTTGCATGCGGAAAACAGTAAAATATAAATAAGACTAATAATTTATTTTTCATAAGTCAATTGTATAATGATACACTAATATAGTTTTTAGTGTTAGGGAATATGCAGTACAATTCCGCACGTAATATATATGTTAAATTATTGCTGTTTTAATAACTATTGTGACAGTATTTTTTCAATACGCATCAAAAAATTTCCTTTTTATGCTAATTTAATTACGAAAACGTTATAGTGTATGTTTTTTTTATTATATTTGGTATACCAGATTGGTTAACCAGTTTAATAATCTAAATATTAACTAATTAAAATAATAATTATGAAAACAAAATTACTTTTTACACAACAAACAAAACCATTTTACTTCTTATTGGTGTTCAGTTTGTGTTTTAATTACGGTTGGAGTCAAAACCTTATGTTAAATCCTACTTGTGATGATCATACAAGTAGTACAAGTGATAATGCAGATGCTTATGATATGACTCCTAATAGTGAAATAGAGGATGAAAGTGGTGCAAATATAACTAGCCCTTATAGAGCCATTTGGAATAATTCTGCTTTAGAAGATGCTTTAGAAATTAAATACCTTGGAATGGAAGGTTCTTTGGATGAACAACCAGGATCTACAAGTAGTGGAAATAACGGAACAAGAGGGGTTAAATTGTATGACGATGGAAACCCATCAATAACAGGAAGTTCTCGCCGTATATATCAAAAGGTAGAGGGACTTACGATTGGTGCTAATTATATTTTTTCAGTTGATTCACGTTCTGAGGCTTCAGGTACTGATTCAGAAGTATACATTTTAAATACCGAAATTACGGATGAGGTTGGTATAGATGCCAACGGTTCTGCTGATGCGAGTATTGATGCTTATATGGATATCGCGGCTGCTGATGAATGGGCTACATTTACCACGGTTTCTTTTACGGCAACAAATACTTTTGCTGTGGTTTATATTAGATCTTTAGGGTCAATTGATGGTGATACTGAAGTGTTTTATGACAATTTTTCGCTTGCTGCAGACCCTACAGCATCTGTAAATGATGTTTTAGCTGCAAAAATTATTGTATATCCTAATCCTGCAAAAAATTTCTTAGCAATTGAAGCTGGAAATGTTGATATAACTTCTGTAAGTGTGTTCAATATTTTAGGAGCAAAAGTTCTAGAGCAAAAAGAATTAGTTGAAAATAAATTAAATGTTTCTTCTTTAAAAAGTGGTATTTATTTATTGAAAATTTCTGGAGATAATGCGGTTACAACAAAAAGGTTTATTGTTGAATAATTAATAGTTTAAGTTTTAATAGAAAAGAGCAACTTAACATCTAAGTTGCTCTTTTATTTTACCATTAATTCTGGTGGTGTAATCAACCCATAATTTGATATAAACTTGTTAATCGGAACGCAGATTTATACGTAAATTGCCCTTTCGAAACCATGAGATAGTCCACATTTTTTTAAATAACGTTGATTTTGAAAGAGGCCATAAAATACATGATAATTAGTGCGCTGGCATTTACATTTATGAATGCTTTTGTGAAGTCTTTAGACCATTTTAGTGTCTATCAAATTGTATTTTTTAGATCTATAGGGTCGTTGTTTTTTACGATGCCATTCTTGTTAAAAAACAAAATTTCCCTACTTGGAAATAAAAAAGGATTATTGATAATGCGAAGTATCTTCGGACTCATTTCAATGACATTATTCTTTTTATCTATAAAATATATTGCGATGGGAACAGCGGTTTCAATACGATATATAGGTCCGATTTTTGCCGCATTTTTTGCCTTACTATTTCTAAATGAAAAAATAAAACCGATACAATGGTTGTTTTTTCTAATTGCATTTATAGGTGTACTTGTGTTGAAAGGATTTGATACCGACATGGAAATTAAAGGAATTGTGTTTGCATTAATATCGGCAGTGTTTGTTGGTCTGGTTTACATTACCATACGAAAAATTGGAAGTGGAGATCACCCAGTGGTTGTAGTCAATTATTTTATGATTATATCAGCGGTTATTGGCGGTGTGTTAGCTATTAACGATTGGGTAAATCCTGTTGGTAAAGAATGGCTAGTGTTATTAAGCTTAGGTGTTTTTGGCTATTTTGCACAGTTGTACATGACCAAAGCTATGCAAGCCGGAGAAACCAATCAAGTAGCTCCTCTTAAATATCTTGAAGTTATTTTCACCATGATCATCGGCTTATTCTGGTTTGGTGAAATCTATACGGTTTGGAGCGTTTTAGGAATTTTACTTATTGTATTAGGTTTAACATTGAATGTTGTAACTAAAAAGAAATAAATAATAGTAGCTCTAAAACAACTCAGAAGCAATCGCTTTTACATTATCACTCTTTCCCATCGAATAATAATGAAGTACTGGGACACCGGCTTGTTGTAACTCTTTAGATTGCGAAATTGCCCATTCAACACCAACTTGTCTAACCTGTTCATTAGATTTACAACGGTCTACAGCTTCAATTAAATCTTCGGGTAAATCAATTTTAAACACTTGTGGTAATAATTGTAAATGACGCTTTACAGCTATTGGTTTTATTCCCGGAATTATAGGTACATTAATCCCTTCTGCTTTGGCTGCTTTAACAAAATCAAAATACTTTTTATTGTCAAAAAACATTTGTGTCACCACATAATCGGCACCTGCATCTACTTTTTCTTTTAGTCGTTTTAAGTCCGTCCTTAAGGAAGGTGCTTCAATATGTTTTTCAGGATAACCAGCAACACCAATGCAAAAATCGGATTTATCATCTGCTTCAAGTACATCATGTAAATAATGTCCTTTATTTAAATTTTGAATTTGACTCACTAAGCCTTTAGCAAATTGGTGTCCGCCATCACAAGCTTCAAAATATTGCTGATGTTTCATGGCATCTCCTCGCAAAGCCATCACGTTATTTATCCCTAAATAATGACAATCTACTAATAAGTATTCAGTCTCTTCTTTTGTAAATCCACCGCACAATACATGTGGCACAGTATCAACGTCATATTTATGCTTTATAGCGGCACAAATACCAACAGTTCCAGGTCGCATACGCGTGATTTTCCGATCTAAGAGGCCGTCTTTTTCAATGTAGAGATACTCTTCTCTAGAGGTGGTAACATCTATAAAAGGAGGTTTAAATTCCATTAAAGGCTCAATATTATTATAGAGTTGCTGAATGCTATTTCCTTTTTTTGGTGGAATAATTTCAAAAGAAAATAGTGTTTTTCCGTTGGCGTTTTTTATGTGGTCTGTTACTTTCATATCAATTGCCCACGAAAGTGGGTATCTCTTTAATTACTAATTATATTCTAAAATAGATTCCTGTCTGCGCAGGAAAAACAACTAATCTGCAATATTAGGACTCAACCATTTTGTTGCTTCTTCATTTGAAATTTCTCTTCGTTTGGAATAATCTTCAATTTGATCTTCTTTAATTTTTCCTAATCCAAAATAACGCGCTTCAGGATTGGCGAAATAATAACCGCTCACACTCGCTGCTGGCCACATCGCTAAACTCTCCGTTAGTTTTACACCAATGTTTTCTTCAACATTTAAAAGCTTCCAAATCGTTTTCTTTTCTAAATGATCTGGACACGCAGGATAACCTGGAGCGGGACGAATACCTTTATAACTTTCTTTAATTAAATCATCGTTAGTTAAGTTGTCATCATCAGTATAATTCCAATGGTTAATTCGTACCTCTTTATGTAAATATTCTGCAAAAGCTTCAGCTAAACGATCGGCTAAAGCTTTAATCATAATAGAATTGTAATCATCGTGATCAGCTTCAAATTTTGCAGCTAACTCATGAGTTCCGAATCCTGTAGAGACACAAAAACATCCCATATAATCTTGTTTTCCTGTGGCTTTTGGAGCAATAAAATCTGATAAAGCAATGTTGGGTTTTCCTGCTGCTTTTTTAGATTGCTGACGAAGGGTTAAAAACTCATATGTGCTTCGACTGCGCTCAACATGACCTTCTGGTAGTGTAATTTCAATATCATCATCATTCACTGTATTAGCTTCAAACAACCCGAAGATGCCTTTTGCCTTCAGTAATTTTTCATCAAAAATACGTTTCAGTAATTCTTGTGCATCAGCAAATAAAATGGTGGCTTGTTCACCAACGATTTCATCCGTTAAAATTGCTGGGTATTTTCCATGCAAATCCCAACTTCTAAAAAAGGGAGACCAATCGATAAAATCTTCAAGTTTGGTAATATCAAAACCGTCTAATATTTGAATACCTAATTGTTTTGGTTTTACAATTTCAGAGGTGTTCCAATTAATTTTGAATTTGTTTTTTCGAGCTTCAGCAATCGTTAAATATTCTTTTTTCTTGGTGCGTTTTAAGAATTGTTCTCGGAATTTATCATACTCCTCCCGAATCTGATCTTTATAAATCTCACTGTCCTTTTTTAATAAATCGCCAACTACTGTTACAGCTCGTGAGGCATCATTAATATACACTACAGTATTGCTATAATGTGGTGCGATTTTTACGGCAGAATGTGCTCTAGAGGTTGTGGCTCCTCCAATTATAATTGGAATTTTAACGTTTTGTTTTTCGAGTGCTTTAGAGACGTAAACCATTTCATCAAGAGAAGGTGTAATTAGGCCGCTTAGCCCAATAATATCCACCTTTTCTCTTATGGCTGTTTCCACAATTTTTTCAGGTGGTACCATAACTCCAAGATCAATGATTTCATAATTATTACAACCTAGAACGACACTCACAATATTCTTTCCAATATCATGCACATCTCCTTTTACGGTTGCCATTAAAATTCGACCTGCAAATTCTTGTTTTCCGTCTTTTTCAGCTTCAATGAAGGGTTGAAGATAGGCCACCGCCTTTTTCATGACTCGAGCCGATTTTACCACTTGTGGTAAGAACATTTTACCACTTCCAAATAAATCACCAACCACATTCATACCAATCATTAAATGACCTTCTATAACGTGAATTGGTTTCTCCGAAGCTTTTCGTGCTTCTTCAACATCTTCTATAATAAAGGCATCAATACCTTTAACTAAAGCGTGTGTAATTCGTTCTTGCAAAGGATCGCTTCTCCATTCTAAGACTTTATCTTCCTGTTCTTTTTTCTGGCCTTTTACCGATTCGGCATAATCCAATAAGCGTTCTGTAGCATCATCGCGTCTATCAAACAAAACATCTTCGACCCGTTCTAATAAATCTTTATCTATTTCGTCATAGATCTCGAGCATTGTTGGGTTAACGATTCCCATATTCATACCATTTTTAATCGCATGATATAAAAAAGAGGAGTGCATCGCTTCACGAACAACGTTATTACCTCTAAAAGAAAACGACACATTACTGACTCCACCAGAAACATTAGCATAAGGTAGATTTTCGCGAATCCATTTGGTGGCTTCAAAAAAGTCGAGTGCATTTCTGCGATGCTCATCCATACCTGTTGCCACAGGAAATATATTAGGATCAAAGATGATATCTTGAGGCGGGAATTTGAGTTCGTTAACCAAAATATGATACGAACGTCTACAAATTTCTACACGTCTGTTGTAAGTATCGGCTTGACCATCTTCATCAAAAGCCATGACTACGACTGCGGCTCCATAACGTTTAATCAGCTTCGCTTGGTGCTTAAATTGCGCTTCTCCTTCCTTTAAACTGATGGAATTAACCACACATTTACCTTGAGCAACTTGAAGTCCAGCTTCGATGATTTCCCATTTAGAACTATCGATCATTAATGGAATTCTAGAAATATCGGGCTCTGAAGCAATGAGGTTTAAGAAGGTCGTCATGGCATAAACACCATCTAACATGCCTTCGTCCATATTAACATCTAGAATTTGAGCTCCACCATCAACTTGGTCTCTGGCTACTTCTAAGGCCTCGTCGTATTTTTCTTCTTTTATTAAACGAAGAAATTTTCGAGAACCAGTAACGTTTGTGCGTTCTCCTATATTTATGAAATTACTTTCAGGAGTCACCACTAAAGGTTCGAGACCAGAGAGTGTAAGATATTTTTTTGTTTCAGTCATGTCAGTCTTTTCAAAGTAGATTCCTGCTTATGCAGGAATGACAGTTTTTCTTGGTTCGTAGTTCTTGGCTGCCTCAGCAATTGCTTTTATATGAGCAGGACTCGTGCCACAACAGCCACCAATTATATTGATGAGGTCATCTTTAAGATACCCTTCAATGAATTGCTGCATTTGCTTTGGAGATTCTTCATATTCTCCAAAGGCATTTGGTAAACCTGCATTAGGATGTGCTGAGGTAAAAAACTCAGTTTCGTTAGATAAACGTTGCAAGTAGGGCTTCAGTTGTTCTGCTCCCAGGGCACAATTAAAGCCAACACTTAATAGTGGGATGTGTGATATAGAAGCTAAAAAAGCCTCCACTGTTTGTCCGGATAAGGTTCTGCCAGAAGCATCAGTAATGGTTCCCGAAACCATAATTGGGATATCGATATGACGTTCTTCTTTGACTTCTTCAATAGCAAATAATGCGGCCTTAGCATTTAAAGTATCAAAAATGGTTTCCACTAACAGCAGATCAACACCTCCATCAATAAGTGCTTCAACTTGTTGCTTGTAGGCGATGCGTAATTCATTAAATGTAATTGCTCTGTATTCTGGTCGGTTCACATCTGGTGATAAACTCGCTGTTTTGTTGGTTGGACCAATACTTCCTGCTACAAAACGTGGTTTTTCAGGGTTTTCTTTTGTGAATTTATCAGCGACTTGTTTGGCGATTTTTGCTGATTCAAAATTCAATTCGTACACTAAATCTTCCATGTCATAATCTGCCATGGCAATTGTAGTTCCCGAAAAGGTGTTGGTTTCTACAATATCTGCTCCGGCTTCAAAATACTTTGCATGTATTTCTGCAATGGCAACCGGTTGTGTTAGTGATAGTAAATCATTATTGCCTTGTAGTGGAGACGGATAATCCTTAAAACGTTCTCCTCTAAAATCGTCCTCTGTGAATTTGTATTGTTGAAGCATCGTTCCCATGGCTCCATCGAGAACTAAGATGCGTTTTTCTAATTCTTTTCTAATATTTGCCATTAGCTTAAGGCTTGTTTTAAATCGTTAATAATGTCTTCAGGATGTTCTAAACCAACAGAAACTCTTATCAAGCCTGCTGTTATTCCAGTTTGTAATCGAATATCTTCAGGTATTTTAGCATGTGTTGTAGATGCAGGATGCGTTACAATGCTTCGTGTATCTCCTAAATTTGCAGATAGTGATAATAGTTGAATCGCATTAAGAAACTTACGACCCGCTTCAATGCCACCTTTAATTTCAAAGGCGACAATGGTGCCACCTTGTGACATTTGTTTTTTTGCTAATTCGTATTGTGGATGCGATTTTAAAAAAGGATATTTTACAAAATTCACATTGTCGTGAGATTCTAAAAAGGTCGCTACCTTTAAGGCATTGTCGCAATGTCTGTCAACCCTAACAGGAAGTGTTTCTAAGCTTTTGGACAAAATCCAGGCATTAAAAGGTGATAAGGCTGGACCTGTATTTCGAGAAAATAAATAGATTTTTTGAATTAATTCTGAACTTCCAACCGTTACACCACCTAAGACTCTGCCTTGTCCATCAATTAATTTTGTTGCAGAATGAATAACTAAATCTGCACCAAATTTAATAGGTTGTTGCAAGTAAGGTGTGGCAAAGCAATTATCGATTATGAAGATTAAGCCATGTTTTTTTGCGATATCTCCTAAGCGCTGTACGTCTAAAATATCAACAGCTGGGTTGGTTGGACTCTCAGCATAAATTACCTTTGTATTGGGTTGAATTAGACTTTCAATGGTATCTAATTCATCTATTTTAAAATAGCTATTCGAAATATTCCACTTTGGTAAAATGTTATTAAATAGGGTTTGAGTTGATCCAAAAATACTACGACAAGACACAATATGATCGTCAGCATTTAATAGGGCTGCAAAGGTTGAAAACACAGCAGACATCCCAGAGGCAAAAGCATATCCACGTTCTGCACCTTCCATAAAACAGATTTTTTCTACAAATTCTGATGTATTAGGATTAGAATAGCGACTGTAAATATTGCGTTGTTTTTCGTCTGCAAATGAGGCACGCATATCTTCGGCATCTTCAAAAACATAACTCGATGTAAGGTACAAAGGGCTAGAATGCTCTAAAAACTGCGAACGCTCTATTTGAGTACGTATCGCTTGTGTTTCAATATGTTTTGAATTCATTTTCTAATAATTTAAGCAAATCAATAAACTTAAAAACGCCACAGACGCATGTATAGAAAATGTTATAAAGAATTGTAATTACAGATGTGTAATTATGTTTGGTTATCTATCCAATTGCGCGATAAATGAATCGACAATAACGTAGAAGTTAGCACCTTCTTAATAAGTTTAAGGGTTGCTAAGGTTTCAAAGGGTCTAATCCCTCCACCTTTCTTGATAACATTTCAATAAGTTGCTTGAACTTTGTAAGTTACAATATTCCGAAAGAAAATAGGATTACACAAATTTTATTCACTTTATTTTAACGAAGGCATATTACATTTTAATTGTAACTTTGATTTTCCCAAACAGATTTAAATATGTTAGAAAATTTCTGGTTTAATGTGCAATACGGCATGAACCATGTTTTAGATATTAACGGGTATGACCATATCCTTTTTTTAATGGTATTAGCTGTGCCTTATGTTTTTAATGATTGGAAACGTGTACTTATTTTAGTAACAACATTCACGTTAGGTCATACATTATCGCTGGTTTTAGCTGCTTATGGTATTGTAAGTATTAATGGTGAATTAGTAGAATTTCTAATACCAGTCACTATCTTAATCATGGCACTTTATAACGTATTTACTGCGGGTAAAAAATCTAAAACAAGTAAAATTGGCTTATTGTTTTTTACAACGTTATTCTTCGGAATTATACACGGCTTAGGCTTTGCAAGAGAGTTTAAAATGTTTTCAGGCCAATCGGAAAATAAATTAGAACTTCTCATAGAATTCGCTCTAGGAATAGAACTTGCCCAAGTCATCATTGTCTTTATAGTCTTGTTTTTAGGATTTTTATGTCAAACAGTCTTTAGGTTTTCGCGTCGCGATTGGGTTATGGTAATTTCTGCGGTTGTAATAGGCTTGGTTATTCCAATGATACTAGAGAGCGATTTTTTAAAATAAGCCAAAAAGTTTGGTAAAACTTTAACGAGAAGGTAATGGCATATAAAATACTATCCGATTATCTTCGTTACGTACACAGTACGTTTGTATAACACTAATTATTAATGTCAAAGGCAAAACAATTACGCTACGATAAAGCTTATTTAAGAATTGCGAAAGAATGGGGGAAATTGTCTCATTGTAAACGTAAACAAGTAGGTGCACTTATTGTTAAAGATAGAATGATCATTTCTGATGGTTATAATGGTACACCAACAGGCTTTGAGAATTATTGCGAAGATGATGAAGGTTATACCAAGTGGTACGTTTTACATGCTGAGGCAAATGCCATTTTAAAGGTAGCCTCATCAACACAGTCATGTAGAGGTGCAACGTTATACATTACGCTTTCACCTTGTAAAGAATGCAGTAAGTTAATCCATCAAGCAGGTATTGTCCGAGTCGTGTACCAACAAGATTATAAGGATTGCTCAGGAATTGATTTTCTAAAAAAAGCAGGAATTGAATTAGAACTAATTGAAGACTTAAACGCAGGTTCCCATTCAGACGGGAAATAGTATGGCAACAAAAAATAAATATATACCACTTATTATTGGTGTTGCAATAGCAGCAGGAGTCATTATAGGTGGAAAACTGAATTTTTCTGACACATCAGATAATCTCTTTACCACAAATAGCAAAAAGGATAAACTCAATCGGTTAATAGATTATATCGATTACGAGTACGTCGAAGAGGTCAATACAGACAGTATTGTTGATGTTACTGTTAATGGTATTTTACATAATTTAGATCCACATTCAACGTATATTCCTAAAGAAGATTTAGAACGAATTACCGAAAACATGAAGGGTGATTTTGTTGGTATTGGCATTAATTTTTATGCTTATAAAGATAGTATTGCCGTAATTAGACCAACTGAATATGGTCCAAGTGAGCGTGCAGGTATTATGAGTGGAGATCGCATTCTGTTAGCTGACGGAGATACGCTATACGGTCCTAATATTTCTAATGATGATATAGGTGAGAAATTAAAAGGTGATAAAAACACCAATGTAAAACTTACGGTTTATAGGAAAGGTGAAGATGAGTTGTTAGAGTTTGATGTAAAACGAAAAGCTATTCCTATAAAAAGTATTGATGCAGCTTATATGCTTACTGATGATTTGGGATATATAAAAATGAATCGTTTTGCCGAGTCTACGTTTAAAGAATTTAAGTTAGCGCTCAATGAATTAAAGGATCTTGGAGCTACTAAATTGGCTTTAGATCTACGTGATAATCCTGGGGGATTTTTAGGTATAGCTGAGCAAATTGCTGACGAATTTTTAGAAGACGATAAGCTTATACTGTTTACAAAAGATAAAAGAGGAAAAGAAGAACGCATATACGCCACAAAACGAGGAGACTTTGAAGAAGGTGAGCTTTATATTCTCATTAATGAAAACTCTGCGTCTGCAAGTGAGGTAATTGCAGGTGCGCTTCAAGATAATGATAAAGGTATCATTGTGGGTAGACGGTCGTATGGAAAAGGTTTAGTACAACGCGAAATGGCCTTAGGTGATGGCAGTGCTGTGCGATTAACAGTGTCTAGATATTACACGCCAACAGGTCGTTCTATACAAAAGCCATATACCAATGGTGATAGTGAAAGTTATTATAATGATTATTATAAGCGTTTAAGAACTGGAGAATTGGCAGATGAGGAAAGTATCGTCGTTGATGACTCTTTAAAGTTTACCACACCAAAAGGAAAAGTGGTTTATGGAGGTGGAGGTATTATTCCTGATGTATTTGTGCCAATTGATCGTTTATTTGATAATGAAACGATTAATTATTTAAGACGACGTGGTCATTTTGGATATTTCGTTTTTGAAGAATTGGATAAAGATCGTACCATATATCAAGGTATTTCTAAATATGATTTTATTAATAATTTTGAAGTTAGTGATGATATTGTTGTGAACTTTCAAGAATATGTAAATCAAAGAGAGCGTACTAATATTTCTTTTGTAGCCTATAATGCTGAAATAAGACGATTGATAAAAGCAACCTTAGCACGTCAATTATTTGACGATAATGCGTTTGAGGAAATCTTAAATAAAGAAGATATTATGGTACAAGAAGTAATTCTTTTAAGTACAGAGTATCCTGATTTTAAGCAATAATCTTATCGTGAATTTTGGTTTGCTTTCCATCATTCCAAAGTGTTAAAATATCGGTTGCCACATGTGCACCACTTCCACTAGCAATAGCAAATTGACTACGCCAACCGGCTAAAGTTCCAGCTACGTACAAGTTTTTTTCAATAAGATGATCTGTGTTTTTTAGCCAAATTCTATCTTTCTCAATAGCAGCTCTTGGATGTGGTTCTATATAGCTTTCGAGACCTTCTATGGTCATTAAATTGGTGTAACCAACAGCAATGACAACAATCTTAGAATAATAGCTGTTTTTATTAGTAGTCACTATAAAACCATCCTTGTCTTTCTGTATAGCACTAACTTTTTCATTTTCAATTTGAGAAACATGTGGATAGATGGTGCTCAATTGTGATTTGCCTTCCGTTAAAATATCTGAGCCTAAAGTACCAGGTTGTAATCCTAAAACATTATTAAACAAAGCAGTTTGTAGGTGCGATGTTTTTTGGTGCATTATAATACCAATATGTTTGCCTTCTGCGAAAGGTTTGTTTTTTGCAGATCCTAAAACTAAAGCACAAGATAATCCTGCTGCACCACCACCAATAATTAAAGCATCAAAATCCATTAGCGACGTTTACTTAATTTTTCAATTTTTTTAGAAATTCTTAAAATTTGCAATAATATAAGTGCACAAAGCGCAGCCACAATTGTTATTAATGCTGTTTGGCTTTCTCCGTCTAAGAGTGCATCAAAATTTAGCTTTGTCGTATTAAAAATGATAAGCGCTAATGCAATGACCGATAGAATAAGTGTAAATACTTTCATGTTTAAAAATTTAAGCCAGTAAAGCTTTAATGTTATGCGCAAATAATTTTACTGCGATGGCTAACAAAATTACACCAAATATTTTTCTTATAATGTTAATTCCATTCGCACCTATGATGCGTTCAATTTTTGAAGACGTTTTTAGTACAATATAAATAACAATCACATTGCTAATTACAGCAACAATAATGTTTTCGATAGCAAATTCTGCACGTAACGATAATAACGTTGTTAGAGTTCCTGGACCTGCCATTAACGGGAATGCCAATGGAAAAACAGAAGCGGTAACAGCACTATGTTCATCATCTTTGTAAAGGGTAATGCCTAAAACCATTTCTAAGGCAATAAAGAATATAACAAAGGCACCGGCAACTGCAAATGAGTTGACATCAATACCGATAAGGCTTAATAAACTTTTCCCAACAAAGAGAAAAATAATCATTATTACACCAGCAATTATAGAGGCTTTTCCACTTTGAATATGACCCACTTTTTTACGAAGATCTATAATAATTGGAATGTTTCCAATGATATCGATAACCGCAAAAAGAATCATGAAAGCTGTAAATATTTCTTTAAAATTAAGTTGCATTTTTCTAGTATTTTAAATCTTTTATAACTTCTAAAACTTGGCTATAAGTTATTGGTTTTTAATCGCTTAATAGCTAAATTTCAGTATGGTTTTTGAAATTTTTTGCAAAGGTGCGATATTATTAAAGATTTTCAATAGAAAATTGCGGTTAAGTTTAAGTATTTTTGCGGCATGTTTCAACTCGGAAAAACCATAGTCTCAGAAGATATTATAGAAAAGGATTTTGTTTGTAATCTCTCAGCGTGTAAAGGTGCCTGTTGTATCGACGGTGATGCAGGTGCTCCTTTAGAAAAAGCGGAGGTCAAAATCTTAGAAGATATCTATCCATTAGTAAAACCATTTCTTCGTAAAGAAGGTATCGATGCTATTGAAGCCCAAGGGACTTCAATAACGACCGATTTTGGTGATTTTGAAACGCCATTAATTAATGGTGCAGATTGTGCTTATGTCATTTTCGATGAGAAGAAAACAGCACTTTGCGCCATAGAAGAAGCTTACAATCAAGGAGAAATTAAATGGAAGAAACCTGTGTCTTGTCATTTGTATCCAATACGAATAAGAGAGTATACGGAGTTCTCTGGTGTTAATTATGATAAGTGGGAAATTTGTGATGATGCCTGTTCTTTGGGTAAAGAATTACAAGTGCCTGTTTACAAATTTGTAAAGGAAGCGCTTATTAGAAAATTTGGTGAGGATTGGTATGCTGAATTAGAAAAGGTAGCCGAAACTTATAAACGATAAGCTTCGTTTATCGTTATTCCTAGTATTAAACTTCGTTAGCTTATAAATTGAGTCTTTAATTTTGTAGGTATCTTTAAGATTATTTTAGTGCCAGACGGTTTTTCGTTTTCGTATAAATCTTCAATGTCTAAAGTATATGAATTTTGAAATGATTCTGAGAAATTAGCCAATCGTGCTTTTGTGATATCTATTCCAACTGAATTTCGTTCAAGTCGTTTTCTGTCATTTATTTTTTTTGATGCAAGTCTGCCAATGCCATTATCGATAATTTCAACAGTGATAAAATTAGGTGAGTTTTTACTAACACTTAAGGTTATTTTTTTGTTGTTAGATTTAGAAGATAAGCCATGCCATAAAGAGTTTTCTAAAAAAGGTTGAAGCACCAAAGAGGGTAATTTTATGATTTCTGTATTAATAGAAGGATCTACTGTAATAGTGAAATCAATTTCATTTGAAAACCGAATGTTTTCGATATTCATATATAACTTCATGGTTTCGAGCTCATCATTAAGTGAGGTCTCTTTTTCCTTTGATGCCATTAAAATCTTTCGGATGAGTTTCGAAAATTTGTTGAGGTAATAAACAGCGTTAGTTTTATCATTATTAATGATATAAAGCTTTATAGAATTTAGGGAGTTAAATATAAAATGAGGATTCATTTGACTTCGCAACATATCTTGTTCTAAGGTTAATATATGTTTATCTCTCCTTAAGGCTTTTGTTCTATGGATAATAAAAAGTGCGACACCTATAATTCCTAAGAGTAGGGACGTGTAGAGCAAAATCTGTTTATTTCGCTCTAATCGTAGACGCACGGATTCATTTTCTAGAGCTAAAGCTTTTATTTGATTGTTTTTATTTTCGTTTTCATATTCAATAGCAATGTCATTAACATATTGCAAGTTTTGCTCTGTTAAAAAGGTGTTTTCAATTTCAACAGCATCTTTGTAATACTTTAAGGCATCCTTGAAGTTATTGTTCTTCTGATTAACTTCAGATAATAATTTGCTCGACTCAGCAACAGTTGATTTTAAATTATAAGAATTGGCAATGTTGAGTGCCTTTTTTAAGTTTTGCTCAGCAGATATGAGTTGGTTTGTTTCGGTTTCTAATTGACCAAGGTTGAGGTATGAAGCTGAAATGTAGTACTGATCATCTATGCTCAGGGCTTTTTCTAATGCGGCTAAAATGATAGGTTTTGCATCTTTATAATTGCCTAGTTTTAAATAAATACGTCCTATACTATTAAAACAAATAACACGACCAATCTCAGAATCAATACTATTATTATAATCTAATGATATCTGATAATTAGAGAGTGCAGTGTCTAGAAAACCTTTTGCTTCTTCTGCATAACCAATGTTGTGATAATTAATGGCAAGCCCCAATTTATTGTCGAATTTTTTTTCAATTTTGAGTGATTTGTTAAATTGGATAAGGGCTAAATCATATTGCTTTAAGGCTAGATAAATATTACCAATACTGTTTTGAGATATGGCTATACTTCGAGTTATTGATTCAGAAGGAGTAATAACGGAATAAGCAATTTTTAACGCTTCTGTGTGGTAGTCTAATGCAAGTTTAACAATGTCCATGCGTCTGTATACCACACCAATCATATTCAAACTCATGATTTTTAACTCGTCACTTTTTGCTTTTTCGGCGTAAGTTTCCGCTTCTTCATGAAGTAGTAGAGATTCATCGTAATTAGAAACATCTCTTTGCATTACACCTAATGCGTTAAGTGCATAACTAGAGCCTTCATACCAAGATGTTTCCTTAGACATGTTTAATAAACGTGTCATTTTTACACTATCGCGTTCAAAGGGTTTTAAAAGGGAATCTATTATGGTTTGTTGTGAAGGCTTATTTTTTTGAACATAATTTATGGCATTTTCAAAACTAGCTGACTGTGCAGAACCATTAGACGTATAAAGGAAAAAAAGAATACAAAGACTTATCAGTTTATGCGTAAAAAAATATTTCATAAACTATAATTTTTCTAAAAAATCTGATTTTCGTTGTCTTGCTACAGGAATTTTATGATCACTATCCATAATAACGTAACCTTCATTTTTTATAAATGCTTTTATTTTGTTAAGGTTAATAATGTAAGAGTTGTGAATTCGAAAGAAGTAATGCTCTGGTAAAATAGCATCAACTTCTTTTAGTTTTTTAGTGATCACTATTTTTTTGTGATTTTGTAAGTATAGTGTACTATAATTACCGTCAGATTCAATGTAAATGATATCATCAATATCTAAAAAGAGTAATTTTCCATCCGTATTAATAGTAATCTTTTTTCTATCGAATTGTGTATTAAAGTTAACGAGCATACGCTCTAACTTTAAGGAGTTAATTGTGCGATCACTGTGTTTTTTTATTTTTGAGATGCAGTCTCTTAAATCATCTGAGTCTATAGGTTTTAATAAGTAGTCTGTAGCTTCGTGTTTTAAAGCTTTGATAGCATATTCGTCATAGGCTGTGGTGATTACAACAGCAAAGTTAATGGCGTTGAGTTGCTCTAAAAATTGAAAGCCTCCAATAGTTGGCATTTGGATATCTAAAAACAAACAATCTGGTGTGTTAGAATTTAAATACGCTAAGGCTTCATCCGGATTCGTAAAAGAGGCCATAACCTCTATTTCTTCACTAAAATTGCTGATTTCCCAAATTAAACTTTGGATAGCTTTTGGCTCATCATCTACAATTACTGCTTTTAACATGCTGATAAATTATTAAATATAAATATAGGAATATATTGATTGCTTAGAATGTTATTATGTATGCAATGCATGGTTTTGTGTATAGAGTGTAAAAAAATGGTAGAACCATTTATACACTATTTTTTACCATTTATACATTACGGGATGAAAGGGTCGGGAAATAAAATGATATTTGTGTAATGAAATTAACCAAAAGTTATAGCAAATTAGGGGTTTGCTTTTTGGTTTTTTAGCTATTAATGAGCAAAACGTTAGAGTCGTAAAAACTCTAACCTTTCATTACTGTGTTAATTTGTAATAAATAATTATATAATTGTTTATTATTAGTTTTAGTTAGTTATTAGGGAAAAAAGAGCGTTATGTCAACGCTCTTTTTTGGTGCTTAATTCTAACGAGATTTATTTGTCTAACCTCCAATAAACTCGGTTGCTAACCATGATTTTAACACGATAAAACCTACATTTTTTTTAAAGCTATTTTTATCTTAATCTACTGATATATAGTTATTTGTATTAAATTTAGATGATTTTCTTTTTTATTAGGCTATAAACAGATTTGTTAAGAACTTGTTGACAATGTTTATAAAATTACCTTTCATTTTTAATGACAATTGTCAATCTTTGTTGGGAGCAAAATAAAATAGATTTTTCTAGTTTTTTTAGATTGAAAAAAGTGCTAAAAAATCCTTTTTTTATAAAATTCGCCCCTTTATTTCAATAGAGGAAAAACATAAAACGTTTAACGGATTCACCAATATGTTTAGAGTGATTTAAAATCACTCTAATGACTAGATAGGCTTTAAATTAAAAGAAATATGGAGATTACTCAGATTATTAAAAGAGATTATGAAACAAGTCCGTTTGTTTTAAATAAAATCACAAATGCTATTGAAAAAGCAATGCTTTCTGTAGGAAATGGTAGCAAAGAAGACGCTAATACTATTTCTGTTAATGTGTTGCAAACTTTATTAGAAAGAAAAGGAAGAGATCATAATTACTTACCTACTGTAGAAGAGGTTCAAGATCTTGTTGAAGAAAAATTAATGACAAGCTCTTTTCCTAGTGTTGCAAAAGCATACATATTATATAGAGACGAACAAGCGAGAAGTAGAAAAACGAATATTTTTGAAAAGCGTATTAACTTAAAGCCTTATGAGTATCCTGAGCTTAATGAATATGTAGATGCAATTAGACATTCGTACTGGATTCATTCTGAATTTAATTTCACTAGTGATATTCAAGATTTTAAAACAAGATTGACAGTAGTGGAGCAGAATGCTATTAAAAATACCATGCTTGCTATTTCTCAAATTGAGGTTGCCGTAAAATCATTTTGGGGTGAGATTTATAACAAAATGCCTAAGCCAGAAATCGGATCTGTAGGAGCAACGTTTGCAGAAAGTGAAGTACGTCATCATGATGCTTACTCACATTTATTAGAAATATTAGGTCTTAACAACGAATTTAAAAACTTGAAGAAAAAGCCGGTAATAATGAGACGTGTTCATTATTTAGAAACCGCTTTAAAGAATGCTAAAAGTGAAGACAATAAAGAATATGCAGAGTCAATTTTATTATTCTCTCTATTTATTGAGCATGTGTCTTTATTCTCTCAGTTTTTAATCATCATGGCTTTTAACAAACATAAGAACATGCTTAAAGGTGTTTCTAATGTGGTTGAAGCAACTTCAAAAGAAGAGCAAATTCACGGTGATTTCGGAATTGATATCATCAAAATCATTAAAAATGAAAATCCAACATGGTTTGATGCAGAGCATAGCACTCTAGTAAGAGACTTATGTAAAGAAGCTTTTGACTCTGAAAGCAAACTTGTGGATTGGATTTTTGAAGCAGGAGAACTAGAGTTCTTACCTAAAGATGTTATTAATGAGTTTATTAAAAACAGATTTAATAATTCATTAGAAAGCATCGGCATCGAAAAAGTATTTGATGTAGATGAAAAATTATTAGTGCAAACCGAATGGTTTGATGACGAAATTATAGGAACAAAACATGGAGATTTCTTTGTGAAGCGTTCTATAAACTATGCAAAGAGACAAAAAAGTGTAACCGGAGACGACCTATTTTAATACGACCTAATTTAATCCATTAACGACCCTATGAACCAAGACATCAAAGACAAAGTGATTCAAGAATCAACAACAACAACAACAACAACATCTAGCCACGATGAATTAATTAAAGCTAGAAAAGAAGCAATTAAAGAAGCTAAAGTAGAACCAGAAATTAAATGGTTAACTGAGCATAGTCGTCAATTTTTAGCCTCTGGTTACCTTACAGGTGATACAACACCAGAAGAACGTATTAGAGAAATTGCTAACAACGCAGAGAAAATATTAGGTATTGATGGTTTTGCAGATAAGTTCTATGGCTATATGGCTGAAGGGTATTACTCATTAGCATCTCCAGTGTGGTCAAACTTTGGAAAAAAACGTGGCTTACCAATTAGTTGTTTTGGTTCGCATATTTCTGATGATATGGGAGATATTCTTTATACACAATCGGAAGTAGGAATGATGTCTAAATTAGGAGGTGGTACTTCTGGTTATTTTGGAAAACTTCGTCATAGAGGTGCCCCTGTAAAAAATAACGGTGAGTCTTCTGGGGCCGTACACATTATGCAATTGTTTGAAAAAATGGTTGATGTTGTAAGTCAAGGGTCAGTGAGAAGAGGTCGTTTTTCGCCATACTTACCTATCGATCATCAAGATATTCACGAGTTTTTAGAAATAGGAACAGAAGGAAATCCAATACAAGAACTTACTCATGGTGTTACTGTTGGTAATGAGTGGATGCAAGAAATGATTGATGGTGATGCTGATAAAAGGGCTATTTGGGCAAAAGTATTACAACGTAGAGGAGAGATAGGATATCCTTATATCTTCTTTAGAGACAATGCTAATAATAATGCTCCAGATGCTTATAGAAATAATAAACATGAGATTTACGCGAGTAACTTATGTTCAGAAATTATGTTACCTACAAACGATCGTTGGTCTTTTGTTTGTGTATTGTCTTCTATAAACTTATTACATTATGATAAGTGGAAAGATACTGATGCTGTTGAAACCATGGTATATTTCTTAGATGCGGTATTAGAAGAGTTTATTACCAAATTAGAAGTGTATAGGGATTCTGATAGCCGTGACGATAGACATACATTTATGTTTATGGAGAAGGCTTATAATTTTGCTAAAGAAAACAGAGCTTTAGGTTTAGGTGCTTTAGGATGGCATTCATTACTACAATCTAAAATGGTAGGTTTTGATAGTAAAGAAGCATTCGATTTAAACAGTGAAATCTTTAAAACGATTAAAGATAAATCGGTTAAAGCATCAGAAGAATTAGCTAAGTTATTTGGTGAGCCAGAAGTATTAAAAGGTTACGGAAGACGTAATACAACTTTAAATGCTGTGGCACCAACAACATCTTCAGCCTTTATCTTAGGGCAGGTATCACAAGGTATTGAGCCAATTTGGTCTAACAGTTATGTAAAGGATATTGCGAAAATAAAAACCACAATTAAAAACCCTTATTTAGTAGCACTTTTAAAAGAAAAAGGCATGAATACTAGTGAGGTGTGGAAGAGCATTAGAGATTATGATGGTTCTGTACAGCATTTAGAAGGACTTACAGATCATGAAAAAGATGTGTTTAAAACCTATTCTGAAATCGATCAAATGACGATTATTTACCAGGCAGCAAATAGACAAAACCATATCGATCAAGGACAGTCTATTAATATTATGGTACATCCAGATATGCCAGTAAAAGATATTAATAAAATCTATGTGACGGCTTGGCAATTAGGTGTAAAATCATTGTACTACCAACACAGTATGAATGCAGCACAGAAGTTTAAGCAAAAGAAAGAATGTTCTAGCTGTGAAGGGTAATAAATTGCTGCGAAGGCAGTAATCTCTCATAATAAAAATTAAAACCACTCTACTGTAGAGTGGTTTTTTAAGGCAAAATTTTAAAGTGCTATCTTGAGCTTAAGATGTTGAAATACAGGTTATTGAAATAAATTTTAATTAAAAAATATTTTAACACGTTTACTAGTGGGATTATGGAGAAATAGATAAAGAAAAGTAAGTATAATTAGATTAAAGATTAGAAAATAAATATTAACCTTAAAACTATATATCAGATGAAACTAGAAAAAACAGGTCATAGCCCTTAGGCCTTTAGTTAAGGGTTTTTAATTTTATCGCATTAATATGGGTAAAAATAAAAAAAACCATCCACGATGGTGGATGGTATTTGAAACAGAGATTAAACTAATAGTGAAATTAGCAGTTAGTCTAATCGTGATGTGGCTACTTTAGCTACACCCCTTGACCAAAGTGGCAAGGTGAATT
This sequence comes from Winogradskyella thalassocola, assembly GCF_900099995.1. Lineage (GTDB taxonomy): Bacteria > Bacteroidota > Bacteroidia > Flavobacteriales > Flavobacteriaceae > Winogradskyella > Winogradskyella thalassocola. The sequence continues at coordinate 181,041 of NZ_FNCZ01000001.1, read as the reverse complement.
TTTTAAACAATTAATTTAGAGAAGTCTTTTGTTCCCGCAATAGACTTTTCGCTTTTAAAAGCGTTACAAAAGTACTATATATTTGTTGTACTCATCTAGTAATAATAAATTATTTTTTAATATTATTATAGCTAATGGGCTTAGTATCATTATTAATGATAAATTCTAATTCTGTTAAAAACATGTATTTTCTTAAGTCTTTATTCTAAAAAATACTAACCCTCAACCAAAGTATCCGTCCCCAAATACTTATCCGCTTTATTATAATACCAAGCTCTTACTTTAGTGATTTTAATACCATTTAAGAGCGTTTCTTCCGAAAGCAATATATATTCACCACTATCTGGTTTCTCTTTACCATGCTCATCTGTTTTAAAGAACTGATAGATTTCCATGGCATACGTCTTCGGGTTAAAGTAAAAATACCAAACATCACTACCTACGGCTTCATCATACGTCACTTTTAAAACCAAATACGTTTTTCCTTTAAAAGTTTTCTTTTCAACCGTATCATTAAGATTGGTGCCTGCATCTTTCAACTTCATTGGTAAACCGTATAAATACGAATAGTAGTTTTTGTAGAGTGTGGCTCTATCGCAAGTCATGTTTTTGTCTTTCGCTTTAAGGCTGTCTAAAACTTTACCGTTATACTGCATTTGGCATTTGCCTTTATCTAATATATACGTCGTGGTTACGGTATCTTTTGTGGCTGTTACTTTGAAATATTCAGCAGGTAAGTTAATAGAAATAACACTAGTGCGTTTTGGGGCCGTTGGCATCGTCATCACAAAGGTAAACGTATCATTAAAGCTTGGCCAATTACCATTTGGGTCGTGATACGCAATGGCGTTTTTTAATAACTCTTGCGATGATATATCTTGGCTAAAACCAGGCATAGATATAAAGCAGACTAATAATGCGAAAAAAGATTTCATAATTTTTTTTTTTTTTCTACAAAATACAACTTAACAAACAAAAAAAGCATCCAATGCCGAATTGTTCGGGAGGATGCTTTTTTAATTTTACCCATAAATAGGTTAATGGATTTATTTTGCTTCCATCATAGCAAAGAACTTATCAATGTTTGGCATTAAAATAATACGTGTTCTACGGTTTTTAGCTCTATTGACATTATTGTCATTTTCAACTAATGGTTGGTAGCTACTACGTCCAGAAGCAATTAATTGTTCTGGTGCAACTTTAAATTGATTTTGTAATTTTCTTACTACAGAAGTTGCACGTAATACACTTAAATCCCAGTTATCTGCAATTTTATCCGTGTTTATACTTCTAGAATCAGTATGACCTTCTACCATCACATCTAAGCTAGGCTCAGAATTAATGACGTCAGCTAATTTCTTTAAAATCTTATCCGCTTTGTTACCAACTCTGTAACTTGCTGTGTTAAATAACATATCATCAGCAATAGAAATCATAACAACAGTTTCATTAATATCGATTACGATATCTTCATCTTCGTTAAGATCGCTAGTGTTCATTGCTTTGCTTAAGTTGTGCTGTATCGCTAAGTTCATAGAATCTTTTAACGTTTTTGCACCTGCTAATTTCTCTGGACTAACGTTTTTAAGCGTTTCGCGCATTTTTTCTTTACTTGCTCCAGAAGCTACAGTACCATCTTCAGATACCTGAAATTTTGCTTTGTTATCAATAGTTAAACCTTCAACATCTTCATTTAAAGATTGAATCTTAGAATTGTATTGGTTAACACGTGCTTCAATAACAGCAAACTTATTTTCTAAATCTTCTTTTTCTACTCTTGTCTTAGTAAGTTCACTTACGGTTTCACCGTGTTGTTGTTCTAATTCTAAGTATTTTTTCTTAGATACACATGAACTTAATATAACAGCGGTTACTAAAAGGATTGAAATTTTCTTCATATTATGGTTTTTGGTTATTATTGTTTTAAAGTCATATATACGATTAAAGGTTGCCTTTGGATGTTGAATGTTGAAAATATTTAACATTAATAGCTGTTTATTGATATAAATTTAGCTTGCGATTTAAAGCTGGAGTTTTTGGAATTCCGATCTAACTTACTGAATAAGACAGCTTTGTTTGGCTGTCTTAAGGGGTGTTTAAAAAAAAAGCTTCAAATCGTATGAAGACTTGAAGCTTTTTAAAAAAGATGAAATAGAGGAACTACTCTTCTTCAATATGTATAGTTGCTGGCTCTACCGAACTATCATGCGAGTTATAATACTCTTCTAATAGATTCATGGTTGCCGTTAGCAAATCTTTAGTTTCTAGAAGTAAACTGAAATATAATGTTGTGTTCTTTGGACTAGATTCTTCAGTTCTCGTTCTTGCGACTTGTTTCGCAATTTTATCGGTTACCATATCGAACACTTCTTTTTTGCGTTTAATGATGGTGCCAATTTGCTCAAACGAATGCGAATCGAAAGCTGTTTTTGTGTCATTGAATAATTCTTCAAGAGCCAAGTCGATTTCCTTCAATTCTTTAATCTGGCTAAATTTAAGCTTCTTATGATTGTTGTGAATATGCTTATGACTGGTTTTAGAGATGTACTCTAATGATTGCGTCATATCTTGTAAATAGCCTAGAATATTAATGTAGAAACTACTAGCACGTAAACTGGTTTCGTCTAAGTTCTTAATAAAATAGAATATATTATCTCTTAGGATATCAACTTCGTCAGAGAGTTTGGTAACCTGTTTTTTATTCTTTTTAAGTAAAGTTAAATCTTGTTTTGCCAAACCTTCTATGGCATTAGTGTAAATTCTGTTTCCACGTTTTACAACGTTAGAAATGTTTTCTGCACTTTCTAAAATAACACCTTGTACAGAGCTACTTCCTGCCTTTGTTAAGCTATCTTCAGCTATTATGCCTTTAGATTTTTTGTTATGAGCCATTGAGCTACGGATTAATAATCCAATAGCAGCCAATAACAAAATTGGGAACATAACCTCTAAATTAAGGTTTAGTAAATAGGCTACTAATGCAGCTGCAGCAAAGGCGCTGAATGCTGTAAAAAACCATCCTCCAATCACATTGATAACTCCAGCTACTCTATAAACAGCACTTTCTGCTCCCCAAGCTCTATCTGCTAAAGACGATCCCATAGCAACCATAAAGGTAACATAGGTTGTGGATAAAGGTAATTTCCATGACGTTGCTATAGAAATTAAAACAGCTGCAACCATTAAGTTGATGGCCGCTCTAACCATATCAAAAGCAGGTAAATCTGCTGCTTTTACTTTCTTAGACACTTTTGGTGCTTCAAATTGTTTATCTATTCTGTCTTCCCAAGATTTTGGTAATATATAAGAGGACATTTGAGACATTGCCATAGCGCTTCTAACAAATCCTCTAGATAAAAAGTTAGGCTGAAAACGCTCTTCTGTATCCCCTTGACTAGACAGGTCTAATGACGTTTTTACAACGTTTTTAGCTTTGCTAGAAAACCATAATGTTAATACCATAATCATTCCTGCACCAAATAATAACCAGTTGTTTGTTGGTACTTTTTCGGCAAGGACTGTCATTGGGAAATTTTCGGCTGCCAATCCAGATGCTGTCCAAGCTTCAAAAGCATTAAACGCAGCAACAGGCACTCCAATAAAGTTTACTAAATCGTTTCCTGCAAAGGCTAATGCTAAAGCGAATGTACCAACTATAATAATTAATTTATAGATGTTAGTCTTTAAAAAGGTTATTAAAAGAAAAGAAAGTAAAGACCAAAATACAGAGCTTGCGGCTAATATGGCTAACACATTATGTTCTAAGAATTCCTTCATGGTTTCACCATTTAGAAGTTCATAATTCTGATTAGCGTAAGAGGTTCCTTTTAAGCCCTTTATAAAGATGAAATATGTTATGGAAGTTAGCGCTATACCACCAAAGATGGCGCCAACCCAATTTGCTTTTTGTTCAAAGTTATATGATAATAATAATCTGGCAAACCATTGTACAACAGCACCAATTGTAAATGCGACGACGACAGAGAGCAGTATTCCTAAAATAATTTCGGTTGCTTTAGACGTATTAATATAATCGACAACATCTGAGACACTTCCACTTGCATGACCCACTTTTATCAAGGCCATAGCTACAGAGGCGCCAAGTAATTCGAATACAATTGAAACCGTTGTTGAGGTTGGTAATCCAATAGTATTGAAAAAATCGAGTAGTAAAATATCAGTTATCATTACCGCCATGAAAATAATCATGATTTCATTAAACATAAATTCACTAGGATTAAATATGCCTTTACGGGCAACTTCCATCATTCCACTAGAGAATATGGCACCTACAGCAACACCTACACTAGCAATTATAACTACTGTTTTAAAGGAAATAGCTTTAGACCCAATTGCTGAGTTTAAAAAATTAACAGCATCATTACTTACTCCGACTACCAAATCGGCAACGGCCAAAATGGCTAAAGCAATGATCATTAATAAATAAATATTATCCATAATTCTTAGTTCAAAATAAATGTGTAAATATCTTTATATGGTTTTAGGTGTATGTTACCTAAACGTTATTATTAAAAGTGATAGCGAACTAAAAAAGGTTGCGTAAGAATTGTCGTTTTTAAAGGTGAACCAAAATGAACGTATTAATTATGTGGTTTAGAACAAGCTGTAGGTTAGTTGATTAGTGTCAGCGGATGTAAGCTGAAATCAGTGATTTGGTTCTGTCCGATAACGCTTGTGTTACGATATGAATTTCTACGAAATACTTATATGTTTGTAAATCAGTAAATTAAATTTCTAATGTTAACTAAATGTTATGTAAATATTGTCTAAATGTAAAATAAGTGTTATATTCGTGAGGCAATTATTAATTAATACCCAAATAAAGATGAAAAAGATTGTTATACTATTAGTAATGTTGAGTGTAGGATTCACGTATGCTCAAAATAAAACGACTCCAAAATTAGAAAAGAAAGGTGAGCTAACCATTGCAACATTTTTTCATGATAATGGACAAGTTCAACAAACAGGTACCTATAATGCTGATGGCAAGTTGCAGGGAGAATGGACTAGTTTTGATTCAGAAGGAAATAAATTGGCAGTAGCAACATATGATGCTGGTAAAAAAGTAGGGAAGTGGTTCTTTTGGGGAGATAATTCTTTAAAAGAAGTAGATTATAAAGATAATGCCATTGTAACTGTTGTGGAATGGTCTAATGATAGAACCATAGTATCGAGAGATTAAATAGATATCTGGTTAAATAAAGTTAAAGGAAAAAGAGCTGTAATATAGTGTTACAGCTCTTTTTGTATATAACATTTAATGTGTTTCTATAAATTCATACTATAGCCTAAGCTAAAGGTGGTCCCTGGGTTTCTTGAAGAAAAGTTAGCGCTAACATCTCCATAAGATTCATACTGACTTAAGCGGTCATCGTTTAAAATATTATCTATTTTTAAACTTAGTTTAGAGCGGTTATCTTTTCCAAAACTCTTAGATAGATTAAAATTTAAACTGTTGAAAGATTGGGTATATACATCAGGGTTTTGACCAAAACCAACAACTTCTAAAGTTTTACCTTGTACGTTATAAAATACTCCAGTTTCAAAACCAGACTCTGAGTTATTATAGTTAAGACCTACATTCACTAAAAATGGGGATTGCCCTTGTAGTTCACGTGTGTCGTCAATAGTCTCTCCATCTCTTGCAAATTGTTGTCTAGACTCGTACTCTTGTCCTTCTCCTTTAGCCATTTCAATTTCAGATTGAATAATTGAAACGTTAACATTTAAACTTAGGTCCGCTAAAGATTCTGAAATAAAGTTGAAGTTTTTACGACCTTCAAACTCTAAACCTAGTACTTGCGCTTCAGGTGAGTTTCTTGGTGTAAATTGATTAGGAGCTACATAAGAATAAGCTACTAATTCAATAGGATCTTTAAATCTTTTGTAAAATGCACTTACCGCAAACATTTGCGCTTTCTCTCCAAAGAACTCGTATCTCGCATCAAAGTTATTAATGTAAGACGGCTGTAAGTCTATATTACCTAAAAAGATAAGTCCGGTTAATAAATCTGAAATTTGTACCACCGAAGATTCTTTAAAACTAGGTCTCGCTACGGTACGGAAATAAGATAAACGGATATTAGATTTTTCGCTTGCTTCATAGATAAAGTTTGCAGATGGAAATAAATCTAATTCATCTATAGTTTGTTCGTTATCATAAATTTCACTTCCCGAATTGTTTTGTCCTGTAAAAAACGTCGTAAAGTACTCTGCACGAACACCGATAATAGATTTTAATTTCTCTGTAATCTTAAATTCATTAGAGACATAAGCAGCTATGGTGTTTTGTGTAGACTCATAAGAGTTTGCGGGTTCAAAGTTTCCGCGGATATAAGAACCAGAATTGGTCTCAGGTGTCCAGATATTACTAGGATCTAAAATCGCATTAGGATCTCCGTTGAAATCTGAAGTCGTTACGGCTCTAAAAGCAACTTCATACTTATAAATATCATAATTACGTTGTTTGTAACTTCCTAAAGCCCCAAATTTGAGAGCAGCCTGGTTATCAAATAAGTCATACTTCTTTGTGAAATCTACCTTTGCAGTGGCATTAAATTCTTCTAAGTCTCTCCATAAACGTTGTGGAAATCCAGCATCAGAACTAATACTTGTGGACCCATCATTGTTCAAAATAAAAGTGGTTAATCTCACGTCTTTATCATAAACACGACTAAAGCTAGGAGAAACCTTCCATTCGGTAACAAAATCATTTTCTATATCGTTATGCTGACCACCAATTAAAAAGTTAGTTAAGGAACGTTGTGTGTATTCTAAGTTGTCTTTATCTACATCAATATCATTAGATATTTCTGTATTTTGTCTAAATAATGCAGCTCTGCTTTCTCCACTTTGTATGTGTAAGACATTAAAATTGTATTTAGCGTTATCCGTCTTATAAGATAAACCAACTAATCCGCTTAATAAAACATTGTTTTCTCCTAAATCACCAATTTGTCTACGATCAAATCGTAATGCGTTGATACTACGATCTTCATTTTTTTGGTAAACTCCATTTTCGAAACCTTCATAAAATAAGGTTTCGTTTTTATAATTTAAAGAGGCAATTAAACCTAATCGATTCTCTCCAACATCAAATTGGTTTCCATAATTAAAACCAAAGCTAAAGTTTGGTAAGCTTGTTTCGCGCTCAGTAGCTAAAGTGCTATTAAACGAACGTGTAATGCCTTCTAAACTAGAGTTGTCACCCGACGCCGGATTCGGGACAGAAGTTGTAGACGAAATTGGTAAATCTCTATCTCCTCCATCAAAACCAAGAAAATCGGTACCGCTACCTTTGTAAGTAACATAGTTAGAATTAAATGTCATATCAGGATTGTAGCTTGTAGAAAGTGAAAAGCTCATCGATTTTTGTGATGGGAAATCTTTAGTGATAATGTCTACAACACCTCCAGTGAAATCTGCAGGTAAATCCGCAGATCCTGATTTAATGACAATAATGTTTTCTAAAATATTAGTTGGAAATACATCCATTTGAACAGTGTTCTTATCAGGATCGAGACCCGGAATATCCATACCGTTTAAAATGGATTTTGTGTAACGATCTCCTAAACCTCTTACATAGACAAATTTACCGCCTTGTACAGAAACACCAGGTACGCTCTTAATAGCAGAAGCAATATCGCTTGCTCCAGCTTTTTTTATACTTTCAATAGAAAGACCATCTAGTAAAACAGCAGAATTACGTTGAAGATTTAATACGGACTCTTCTGTGTTTCTACGTGCTGATGTTGTAATTACAACTTCGCTTAATGCAGAAGACGATGGATTTAAAGTGACATTAAGCTCTAACACTTTATCAGCTTCTATTATGACATCTGTGATAACTTTAGTTTCATAGCCAACAAATGAATATACTAAGGTATAGGTCCCTTCATCTAATGTTAATTTATATTCACCATCAAAATCTGTTGTAGAGCCTGTAGCGGAATTTTGAACCACGACGTTAGCAAAAGGAAGCACATCGTTAAACTCACCGTCAAAAATTTTACCAGTTACAGTTCCTGTTTGTTGTGCTGATAAGAAAGAAAAAGATAATAAGATTGCAAAAAATAGAGATATAGACTTAATCATTTTAATATGATTTTAAAATATACAAAATGTCCGAAAGTAATTTCCGGACATTTTGAGAATTATGTTTGTTAGTTTAGAATGCGTTTTGAGACGCTGCATATGTCCAACCAAATACACTTGTGTTAGCACCAGTTGATGCTTGTGTTTCAGTGATAGCTGTAGCGTTATCAGTGAATTTTGTTTGGTTTGCATCTGCTTGAATGATATCCTCAAGAGCAACTCCTGTAGGTAAAATAATTTCCCAGTTAGAAAATGCTAATCTATCATTTGCAAATTCTGTATGTGAGTCATCACCACTAATTCTTACTGTAGATTCAGTTCCAAAGTTGTAAACTAAAATATTATTTAAGTTAACAATTAAACCATCTCTACAATCTGCGATATAGCTAGAGGTTGTAGGATCACCAATTAAAGTAATATTGCTCATTGTATAACCATCTTCTGTTGCCGCAGATCCTTCAGGACCATCTAATTCTAATGCGCTACCAGATTCACTTCCTTGAATAACTAAGGCGTTATTTACAGATCCAGACCAAGCTTGATCAGCATCTAAACCATCATCACCATTACCCCAAGTAATTAAGTTGGTTGCATTTACAGTTCCACCGAACCACTCAAAACCATCATCTTGGTTTGCAACAACTTCAATATGATCTATTACTGTTCCGTTACCAACTCCTCCCATTGTAACACCGTTAATTTCATTGTCAGACCCGATAGTAATACCACCATGTCTTACTGAAATGTACTTATATACACCTGAGTTATCATTAGCATCCGTACCACCATATTGACCGTAAGGCTCAGTTGCAGGAATACCTTCTATTTGTGCGGTTTCAACATCTCCACTAACAGAGATAGGTGCACGACCTAAGATGATTAATCCACCCCAAAGACCTGTATCGTTTTGGTTAAGGTTTGTTCCTGTGTTTTGTCCAAAAGAAATGTTGTCTAATTCCGATGTCATTATAATTGGTGCAGTTGCTGTTCCGTTAGCAATAACTTTACCACCTTGGTCAACAACTAAAGCAGACGCTAATGATTCTTGTCCTTCAGCACCTTTAATAATAGTACCCGCTTCTATCGTTAAAGTTACACCATCGTTAACGACTACTTTTCCATTTAATAAGTAGATGTTGTTAGATGTCCATGTTTCATCTGCAGTTAGAATACCTGATTTCAGGATTAATTCATTAGAATCTCCTCCGTCATCAGTAGTGTTATCATCATCACTACTACAGTTAAATGCAATTAAAGAAAATGTAAGTAAGAAAAATAAATTTTTAATTGTTTTCATTTTGTTTTTATCATTAAATGTTATGCCGCAAAGAAAACATGATTAACTAACTTGTAGGTTAATTGAAAATTAAAGGTTTGTAATGAAAAGGTTAGTGGAGTGTTAGCTTAGTATTAAGGCAATTTATATTAAGGAAACAATTAGCTAACATTGAAATTTGTTTTATCTAACTAGGCATTATATAATTAATTGTATACCGATTTATTTATCTTGCATCTTATAAGACTTAAACTATGAATTGGGAACAACTACTCTCCTTAAAGCGCTTTGGCGATACTAATAAAAGATTAAGAAAAGAACAAGATGAAACGCGTTTGGGTTTTGAGGTTGATTATGACCGTATTATATTCTCTTCGGAATTTAGAGGACTTCAAGATAAAACCCAAGTGGTGCCTTTATCGAAAACCGATTTTGTACATACTCGCTTAACACATAGTTTAGAAGTAAGTGTTGTTGGACGGTCTTTAGGTCGTAAAGTTGGCCAGTTATTATTAAAGAAGCATCCGCAATTAGAAAATGTTCATGGGTATAAAATGAATGATTTTGGTGCCATTGTTGCGGCAGCGGCTTTAGCGCACGATATTGGAAATCCACCTTTTGGCCATTCTGGTGAAAAAGCGATTGGGTCTTATTTTAAAGATGGAAGTGGAGCTGAGTTTAAAAAGCACTTAACCGATAAAGAATATCAAGATTTATGTGATTTTGAAGGTAATGCTAATGGATTTAAAATATTAACTGAAAGCCGAGAAGGTAGAGAAGGAGGTTTAAGATTAAGTTATGCGACTCTAGGAGCATTTACAAAGTATCCTAAAGAATCGTTACCTAAAAAGCCAACCAATCATATTGTAGATAAAAAATATGGGTTCTTTCAAAGTGAAAAAACCATGTTCGAAACTATAGCTTCCGAATTGGGTTTAGCAAAACGAAGTGATGAGCATGCCAGCTATCAACGCCATCCTTTGGCTTTTTTGGTGGAAGCCGCTGATGATATCTGTTATACAATTATTGATTTTGAAGATGGAATTAATCTTGGACTCATTGAAGAAGAGTATGCTTTAGAATACCTAATCAATTTGGTTAGAGGCAGTATTAAAACAGAGAACTATCATGCCTTAAAAACTACTGAAGATCGCGTAAGTTATTTGCGTGCATTAGCTATTGGAAGATTAATCGATGAAGCAGCTTCTTTGTTTATGAAACATGAAGAAGACATTTTAGCGGGTAAATTTGAAACCGCTTTGCTAGATGTAAGTCAGTATAAAGCGCAAATCAAGGATATTATTAATATTAGTATCAAAAATGTGTACCGTTCTAAAGAAGTCATAAATAAAGAGATTGCTGGGTATAAAATTTTGAATCAGCTATTAGAATCATTTGGGGAAATGGCATATCATTGTTTTGAAGATAAGATGTCTAATTACGATGAATTGTTATATAGTATATTGCCAGAGACCGTTAAGCTTAATAATGAATCGTTATATAAAAACCTGTTAGCTGTATGTTTATATATTTCAAAGTTATCAGATACTAATGCCATGTTATTGCATAAAAAACTCCAAGGTCAAATATTGTAAGAGTGCATTTCATCGAATAAATTTGTTTTTTAGCGATAATAGTGTTTTATTTACTTCATAATCAGCCCTCAGTAAAATACCTACTTATGAAAAATAATATACTTGGAGGACTTGTCATTTTTATGGTTGTGGTGACTTGTCTGCTTATGTTAGACGACATTTCAAGCAAAAGTTTAGAACAAACAACTTACGAAACAATTAAGACAGAGAAGGTTGAAACCAATTCAGATTTAGCTATTCTTGAGAGTGAAGAATAAATCTTCAACGTCTTTTTTAATAGATGGGGTATCTAATTTCTGTAAGTGCATTAATTGGTCAGTAGTTCCATGTTCAATAAATTGATCTTCAATACCTAAAGTTACAATTTTTTGTTTGTAGTTATTGTTATTGGCAAAGGTTAGAATAGAACTTCCAAAACCGCCAATTATAGTGCCATCCTCAATGGTAATTATTGCTTCATGTGTTTTAAACACCTCATGTAGTAAGCGTTCATCTAAAGGTTTTACAAATTGCATATCATAGTGGCCAATGGCCTCTTTTTGATCTATAGATAAAATAACTTCCTCAATTGTTTTAGCAATAGTACCAATAGATAGTATCGCAATTTGGGTTCCTGTTTTTAGACAGATACCTTTACCGATTTCAATAGCTTTAAATGGTTTTTTCCAATCTAATAGATGACCACGACCTCTTGGATAACGAATAGCAATTGGGAAATCAATACCTAATTGAACCGTGTACATTATGTTTCTGAGTGCTATGGCATCTCTTGGTGAGAAAATCACCAAATTAGGAATACAATTAAGATAGGCTAAATCGAAAACGCCATGATGTGTAGCTCCATCTTCACCCACCAATCCGGCTCGATCCAAACAAAAAATAACGGGTAAATTTTGTAAAGCCACATCGTGTATAATCTGGTCATAAGCGCGTTGCAAAAAGGTGGAATAGATATTACAAAATGGAATAAGACCTTGAGTTGCCATTCCAGCTGCAAGCGTCACGGCGTGTTGTTCTGCAATACCCACATCAAAAGCACGATCAGGAATTGTTTCCATCATATATTTTAACGAACTACCTGTTGGCATTGCGGGAGTAATACCTACAATTTTATTGTTTTTTAAAGCCAATTCTACAATCGTCTCACCAAACACATCTTGAAATTTAGGTGGCTGCTTCAACTCTGATTTTATGGGAAGTTCACCTGTTTTGGCATCAAACTTTCCTGGTGCATGATATTTTACTTGGTCTAATTCGGCTTGCTTTAAACCTTTACCTTTGGTGGTAATAATATGTAAGAACTTAGGCCCTTTTACGGTTTTAAGTCGTTTTAGTTCTGAAAGGAGCAAAGGTAAATCGTGACCATCAATAGGTCCAGAATAATTAAAGTTTAAAGCCTCAAAAATATTGTCTTGCTTTTCAGTTCCTTTTTTTACGTTGGTTAAATATTGTTTTAAGGCACCAACGCTAGGATCTATACCAATGGCATTATCATTTAAGATAACGAGTAAATTAACATCTGTAACTCCGGCATGGTTTAAGCCTTCAAAAGCCATTCCGCTAGCAATAGAAGCATCGCCAATTACAGCAATATGGTGTTTGTCTTCTCCTTTTAGTTGAGAGGCAATTGCCATTCCTAAAGCTGCCGAAATTGAGGTTGATGAATGTCCGACTCCAAAAGCGTCATATTCACTTTCACTGCGCTTTGGAAAACCACTTATACCACCAAGTTGTCTATTGGTGTCAAAAATGTCTTTTCTTCCGGTTAAGATTTTATGTCCGTAAGCTTGGTGTCCAACATCCCAAATGAGTTGATCTTTTGGTGTGTTAAAAATATAATGCAAAGCAATAGTCAATTCTACGACGCCTAAACTCGCTCCTAAATGGCCTTCTTTTGTTGCGACAATATTAATAATGAAGTGGCGCAACTCTTGGGCAAGTTGAGGTAAGTCTTCGGGCTTAAGATGTCGTAAATCTTTTGGTAGATTGATATGTTTTAAAAGCTCATTATTCACCACACAAAAATACGAGATTTTATTAGTCTTCGATTAAAAAGACTATTGGTAAAGTATAAATAGCAGCTACATTTTGGTTGCGTTGTTTTGCAGGTTTGAATTTTGGTAAAAGTTTAATCACTCTTTTGGCTTCATTCTCTAATTCCGGATGGGATGATTTTCTTATATTGATATCTACTACATCTCCATTTACATCTATCTTAAACTGAGTAAAAATGCGTTGCTTGCCTTTTAAACCAAGCTTTTCAGCAATTTCAATATTAAAATTGTCGGTAATGATTTTTGAAATGTGTTTAGATAGGTATTCTTTCTTTTCTGATTTAGATAATGAATCTGGTGTGTGTGTAAATTCTGCAACGTCTTCAATTATATGTCCAAAAACAATGTCTTCATCTGGTTTTGGAGGTTCAATAAGACCAACAACATCAATCACTTCGATAACATCTCCCATGATAGGAGGAATTGGACTTGCCTGAACCTGAATTGGATCTGATGGTTTTGGGATGGTAGTAGTTTTAGAAGAATCAATAATAATTTTAGAAGCTGTAAGCTCTAGGATTTGAATTGATTTAGCATCAAGAGTAGAAATAACTTCAATAGTGTCAATTTTCTTAGTATTACCATTTTCATCAGAACAATTTAATAGCGACGTTCCCATGGTAATCAACAAGGCTAAAAAGAATAATTTATGAAAACTCCGTTGTTGCTGAATGATGTGTTGTGGAATCTCAATGCGAATCTGTTCTAATTGAGACACCTTAAAGCGCCCACAAAATTTTGCACCAGTATTTACGGCCAAATAATCTTGAACCTCTTGTTTTGGCATTTTAGTAAAATCGATTACTGATTTTGAGCACGATTGGCAAAAGCGTCCTTGCTCATTCGGTGTCATTTTAGACCAATCTTCGTGGCATGGTTTTGGAATCGAAATGGAGTAGTGTGTTTTCATGACCAATAGCTTTGTTTTTAGACATCAAATTTCTTGCCGCAATGATTTAAAATAATTTTGAAATCGTATTTTTACAACTATGATAAACCCATTTGACGATACTTATTTTATGAGAAAAGCACTTCAGGAAGCTGAGGCTGCTTTTGAAAAAGGTGAAATTCCGGTTGGCGCAGTAATTGTAGTAGAAGATAGAATCATAGCACGCACGCATAATCTCACCGAATTATTAAACGATGTAACCGCACATGCAGAAATGCAAGCCATTACATCTGCCGCTAATTTTTTAGGTGGGAAATATTTAAACAAATGCTCCCTATACGTCACTTTAGAACCTTGCCAAATGTGTGCTGGTGCGTTGTATTGGAGTCAGATTTCTAAAATAGTTTATGGCACTTCGGACGACCAAAGAGGTTTTAAAACTATGGGAACACAATTGCATCCTAAAACAGAAGTGATTGGTGGCATTTTAGCAAAAGAAGCTTCTGCATTAATGAAACGTTTTTTTATTGAAAAGCGTAACTTGAATTAAGACAATTTTAGATTTTAAATAGAGATTAATTATGAAAATACAAGCCCTAATACTATTATCGTTGGTATTTGTTTTGAATTGTAAAAGCAATAAAATTGAAGAAAATAATGCTAAAATGAAACATTCAGAACTTACTTTAATTGCCAAAGGAAATCTTTACGGTGCTGGAGAAGAAGGTATCGCTAAGCAAAATACTGTTATAGAAAATCAGAGTGATTGGGAGCAATTAATAGCTCAAATGAATAAAGTAAACAACGTTTCAGAGAGTTTTACCGAAACTAAAATTGATTTTTCAGAATATACCATTATTGCAGTATTCAATGACGTAAAAGGTAGTGGAGGGAATAGTATTAAATTAGATATTTCTACAACTTCTGAAAACACGTTAGTTGTTGTGAAGTACATTAGTCCTACCGGAAATGCGACTAGTGTAATGACGCAACCTTATTATATTACTAAGATTCCGAAAACGGATTTACCTGTTGTGTTTCAGTAGATTGGCAGAACGACTGATAGTGAACACCTAAAACATTGAGCAAAAAAAAACGCTCAACCATTGGTTGAGCGTTGAAACTTGTAAGATATATACTTATAGCACTTGCACGTTTGCAGCTACTAATCCTTTTCTTCCTTCTTCTTCGTCGTACTCTACTGTGTCTCCTTCGCGTAATTCTACGCCATTAAGGTTTGATACATGTACGAAGATGTCTTTTCCTGTTTCTTCGTTGGTAATGAATCCAAATCCTTTTGAATCATTAAAAAATTTAACTGTTCCAGTCATTATAATATAAATAAAAATTAAAGTACAAAGATAAAATAAAAATCCAATGTTAAAAAATTGTTTTTTGTTTTATAGTCTTTTTCTTGCGTTAAAACTTATTCTATTCCTTTTTTAAATCGTGTTGATTCTCACGCATTTTATCAAGATTCTCTTTAGTAAGCATATAGTCTTTAATGTCTTTATCTTTCCATCTGTAGTAAGAAAACAACGGAAAAACAATAAAGAATAAACCAAGAACTCCAAAGCCTATAAGTTTTTGATTGTATTCTATCTCTAAAATTAAGCCACAAACGATGCTCGAAAATGAAGCTAAAAAGGCAATAAACGTTATAATTTTTATAGGTTTCATTTGAGTGAATTTATCTAAAATCCGAATTGGGATTTAGGATGTAAAATTAATTAATTCGGTACGATAAGCTGTTAATAATTTAGATTTAGAAACAAAGCCATAATATTTATTATCTTTTATTACCGGTAAATTCCATGCTTTTGAATCTTGAAATTTTTTCATAACAGTATGCATATCATCCTTTTCATATAAAATATAATCTGGTGCTTGATGCATAAAGGTTTCAACTGTAGTAGATTCATATAAACTTTGATCAAACATTACAGATCGGATATCATCTAAAAGGATAATACCAACAAACATATCATTAGAATCCGTAACAGGAAATAAATTTCTACTCGATTTTGAAACTCCCTCTCTTAGCATTTCACCTAGGCTCATTTCGGGATGTAAAGCAATGAAATCTTTTTCTATCACCGAATCTAAGGTCATTACGGTTAGGACACTTTGGTCTTTATCATGTGTTAAAAGATCTCCTCGTTCGGCTAATTCACGTGTGTATATTGTGTGTTCCATATAATTCTTTGTAATCATATATGAAATCGCTACTGTAATCATTAATGGTAAAAATAAAATATACCCTCCTGTAATTTCAGCAATTAAAAATATAGCTGTTAAAGGTGCGTGGATCACGCCGGCAATCAACCCTGCCATGCCGATTAATGTAAAATTAGATTCAGAGACTTGATGACCAAGCCCAATATTGTTTATGATTTTGGCTACTACATTACCTAATGCACTTCCCATTACCATGGTTGGTACAATAACTCCTCCAACACCTCCAGCAGCAAAAGTCGTCGTCATTGCAATCGCTTTAAATATAGTGAAACCGATGAGTAATACAATAACCACCCAAATATTATCAATGTATTTGTCAAATGGATTAGAGCCTAGTGCATGCAGATAGTTGCCTTCAAATAAATCTTTTGTAAAACTTAAACCTTCACCATATAATGGTGGAATAAAATACAGCATTATTCCTATAGCGATACCTCCAACTAATAGCTTTGTAAACCTTGATTTAAAGCGGTCGAAAAAGGCATAAATAGCAAAATACATTTTAGTGAAATAGATGGATGCTATACCCGTTCCTAATCCTAAAAGCATATAAAAAGCCGTATCTCTTGGGTTAAATTTTTCAGTGACATTAAAGTTGAAAAGCAATTCATCTCCCAAGAAAAAATAAGAGGTTAAAACTGACGATATTGACGCAATTAATAGTGGTAATAAGGATGCAAACGTAAGATCTAAACTGAAAATTTCTACTGCCAAGACAATGGCTGCAATTGGAGATTTAAACATAGATGCCACAGCAGCAGCAGTTGCACAAGCAATAAGAAGTGTCCTCGTTTTTTTATCGACATGTAAAATCCGACTTAGATTTGAACTCAATGCAGACCCAGAGGTTATTGCTGGTCCTAATAATCCAACAGAACCACCAAAACCAACGGTTAACGGTGCCATTATTAACGGATGATAGATGAGTTTATATGATAAAAGTCCTTTTTGCCTTAATAAAGAATAGAGTAGTGAAGGTATGGCACGCTTAATAAATGGAGGAATAGATGGTGTCATTCCTTTTTTAAACATATACTTGGTTAAAAGATACACCAGAAATAAACCGATAACGGGAAGTATAAAATAAAGTTGGTTTTGAGAAAAAATAATACCTTCCTCTAATCCAGACTGAATGGCATATGTAATATTTTTTAACGTTACGGCAGCAATACCAGTTAATAAACCAACAGCAGTACTTAATATATAAACAAAGTTTTTTTGCGAGATATATTTGTATCGCAATAAAATCAATCGTCTTATGGGTGATTTTGTTGGCATATTTTAAAAAGACCTGTTAGGTTTTATACTTCGACTATGCTCCGCAAATAACCTACAGGTCTAACTATTTATTTTATAGAGTGTAAAGACTCATTTACCAAATATACAATTTTGGAAAAGCATTTCCCAATCAGTATATTATGGTTTTAAATTCAGTTTTAAACTCAACTCTTTTAGTTGCTCATCATCAATTGGTGCAGGTGCATCAATCATCACATCACGACCCGAATTGTTTTTAGGGAACGCAATAAAATCTCTTATCGTTTCTTGGCCTCCTAAAATGGCAACCAATCTATCCAATCCAAAAGCTAAACCTCCATGTGGTGGTGCTCCATATTCAAAAGCATCCATTAAGAATCCGAATTGTGCTTTAGCATCTTCATCAGAAAAACCTAAATGTTTCAACATTATAGCTTGAGTTTCTTTATCGTGAATTCTGATAGAGCCTCCTCCAATTTCATTTCCGTTTAACACTAAATCGTAAGCATTAGCTTTGACATCACCAGGATTAGTATCTAGCAATTCTATTTGTCCTGGTTTAGGAGACGTGAATGGGTGGTGCATCGCATGGTAATGCCCTGTTCCTTCATCTAGTTCTAATAATGGGAAATCAATAACCCATAATGGTGCAAATACTTTAGGATCTCTTAACCCTAAACGTGTTGCTAATTCCATACGTAAGGCACTTAATTGCGCTCGTACTTTATTAGTATCACCAGATAAAACACAAACTAAGTCTCCTGGATTTGCACCAGTTACTTCTGCCCATTTTGCTAAATCCTCTTGATCATAAAATTTATCTACTGAAGATTTGAAACTTCCATCGTCATTGCAACGTGAATAAATCATGCCTAAAGCACCAACTTGTGGACGCTTTACCCAATCAATTAATTTATCAATTTCTTTTCTTGTATAAGCGTTTCCACCAGGAACTGCGATACCAACTACCAATTCAGCATTGTTAAAAACACCAAAATCTTTATGTTGTGTCACTGCATTTAATTCGCCAAACTCCATCCCAAATCTAATGTCTGGTTTATCGTTTCCGTATAAACGCATAGCGTCATCATAAAGCATTCTTGGGAATTTTTCAACTTCAACACCATTTACTTCTTTTAGTAAGTGACGTGTTAAACCTTCAAAAACATTTAAAATATCTTCTTGCTCAACAAATGCCATTTCACAATCTATCTGTGTGAATTCTGGTTGTCTGTCGGCGCGTAAATCTTCATCTCTAAAACACTTTACAATCTGATAGTATTTATCCATGCCACCAACCATCAATAATTGTTTGAAAGTTTGTGGTGATTGTGGAAGTGCGTAAAATTGTCCTTCGTTCATACGAGAAGGGACTACAAAATCACGTGCTCCTTCTGGAGTGGATTTGATTAAGTATGGTGTTTCAACTTCAATAAAACCATCATTAGACAAATAGTTTCTAACTTCTTGAGCCACTTTCGCTCTAAAAATTAAGCTGTTTTTTACAGGATTACGACGAATATCTAAATAGCGATATTTCATTCTGATGTCGTCACCACCATCCGTTTTATCTTCAATGGTAAACGGAGGCACTAAAGCTTTGTTTAATATGGTTAATTCTGAAACTAAAACTTCAATATCCCCAGTTGGAATATTTGGATTTTTAGAAGCACGTTCAATAACGTTTCCTTTTACTTGAATTACAAATTCGCGTCCAAGCTTTTGAGCCTTTTCTATAATAGCTTTTGGTGTGCGTTCTTCATCAAAATAGAGTTGTGTGATACCGTAACGATCTCTAAGATCGACATAAATCATAAATCCTTTATCGCGAACACCTTGAACCCAACCGGAAAGTGTAACTTCTGTATTGCTGTGTGATGCTCTTAATTCACCACAATTGTGACTTCTGTACATAGTTTTTTATTAGAATTGCAAAAGTAAAAAATCCGAAGTTAAGACTTCGGATTTTTCTATTTAAATAATGGATTTCAATTAATTGTTAATTTCGAGTTTTGAAGACTCATCTATTTGAGGAGTTTGGTCTACTTCAAAAGCTCTTAAAGGCTCAGAAGTGAATTTTCGTCGTCCCCACATTTTAAGTTTTACACTTAAAAAGAATAAGATTGGTACCACAATCAACGTTAAAAATGTAGCAACGAGTAGACCATAAATAACAGTCCATGCTAAAGGTCCCCAAAACACAACGTTATCTCCTCCCATATAGATGTTTGGATCGAAATCTGCAAACAAAGTAAAGAAGTTAATGTTTAGACCTATCGCCAATGGAATTAAACCTAAAATAGTTGTAATTGCAGTTAATAATACTGGTCTTAAACGGGCTTTTCCTGCTTTAACGATACTTTCAAAAAGGTCCTCGGTTGTTAAATAATCGTTATCACCAAGATCCAATTCATTTTTCTTTCGGTCAATTAACAATTGTGCATAATCTAAGAGAACAACACCATTATTAACTACAATTCCCGCTAATGAAATGATACCAACCATAGTCATCATAATAACAAACGCACTACCAGAAAGTACAATACCTCCAAAGACACCAATAAAACTCAAGAAAATCGCAATCATAATGATTGTCGGTTTAGATATAGAGTTAAATTGAAAGATTAAGATGAAGAAAATTAAACCAAGACCAGTGAAAAAAGCTCCCATTAAAAAAGCCATTTGCTTGTTTTGTTCCTCAATTTGACCTGTGTAATCAATATGAATATCTTCAGGTAAACCTTCATAACTCTTCATTTCATTCTGAATCTGTGCTACAATCGAACCCGCATCTGTATAACCAGGAGACATAGCAGAATAGACCGTTACAACACGCTTAGTATCCTTGTGTTTTATAGCACTAAAACCAGAATTATTTTTCTGCTTAGCCACTGTAGATAATGGAATTTCCTTAATCTGACCCGTATTATCTCTAAACGTAATATTCTGATTAAACAGTGCACTTTTATCATAACGATTAGCTTCATTAAAACGCACATAGATATCAAAATCGTCTCCGTCTTCTTTAAAAATTCCGGCTTTAGATCCAAATATTGAATTACGTAACTGATCTCCAATTTGTTTCGCAGTTACTCCTAATTCACCTGCTTTTTTTCTATCAATAGCGACTAACATTGTAGGTTTGTCTTTATTAACATCAATCTTAAGTTCGTCAATTCCAGGAATGTTTTTAGAATTGATAAAAGCACGCATTTGTTCAGCAGTTGCAATTAATTCATTATAATCGTTACCATCTATTTCAATATTAATTGGAGAACCAGCTGGTGGGCCATCTGCATTTTTTTCAACTGAAATTAAAACACCTGGATAAATACCAACGAGGGCTTCTTGTACTTTTTGACGCAATAGCTCACTGTCTTCTCCACGACGGAATTTATATTCTCGCATAGAAGCCGTTATCTTAGCCTTATGTGGCATTTCTGCTCCAGAACCCATATCAGTTTGTGGATTTCCTGCGCCTTCACCAACCTGAGAAACAGCACTTTCTACTAAGAAGTTTCTGCCGTTTTCCATAAATCGGTCTGCATTGATAACCTCATACACACGTTTTTCAATTTGTGATGTAATAGCATTGGTTTTTTCAATGGCTGTACCTTGAGGGTATTCTATATAGACAATAATTTGATTGGGTTTATTATCTGGAAAAAATTCTACTTTGGTACGTTGTGTTGACAATGAAATTCCGAAAGCTATAAACGCAGCTATTAATAATAGAAACGTTCCTATACTTAAAATGTAAGGTTGCTTTTTAGACAATGCATTCCTTAAACGACGCTCATACCAATTCTCTAAACGTACTAATGCTTTTGTTTGGAAACTATTTGCCCAACCTCTAATGAAAAAGCGGTAAGCCCAAAGCATAATTGCTGTAAAGATCATAATAGTTCCCATACCACGGTAAGGGCCTCCTAAGATTAGAATTAGAATTCCAAAACTAGCCACAATAATTGTTGTTTTAATAATTTGCTTCAATGGCATATCCTTATCTTCTGTAGTCATATAACGCGATACTAATACCGAATTAAAAAAGATGGCAACAGCTAATGACGAGCCTAAAACAATGGATAAGGTTATTGGTAAAATCTTCATGAATTCCCCCATAATACCAGGCCAAAGTCCTAAAGGAACAAAGGCTGCAACAGTAGTTGCTGTTGAAATGATGATAGGAAATGCAATTTCTCCGATACCCTTTTTAGCCGCTTCAATACGGCTCATGCCTTCATCTTCCATTAAACGATAGACGTTTTCAACCACCACAATACCATTATCCACCAACATACCAAGTCCCATGATAAGTCCAAAAAGGACCATAGTATTTAAACTATAGCCAATCATACCTAAAATCATAAGTGACATAAACATGGACATTGGGATAGCGAACCCTACAAACAAGGCATTTTTAAATCCTAAAAAGAACATTAAAACAGTAACTACCAGAATAACACCAAAGATGATATTATTTACTAAGTCATCTACTTGCCCAATAGTAACAGAAGACTGATCGTTTGTAATGGTAACTTCTAAATCTTGTGGGAACTCATTATCGATAGCATTTTGAACAATAACTTGAATTTGCTCAGCAGCAGCCACCATGTTTTTACCAGCACGCTTTTTAACGTCTAGCATCACTACTGGTTCTCCCGATTTTCTAGCAAATGTGGTTTTATCTTCTTCTTTAAATGAAACGGATGCCACATCTTTTAAATAGATAGGATTACCATTGTCTGATTTTACAACGAAATCTTCTAGCTCTGATGGCTTTTCAATTTCTCCTATAATTCTTATAGTTCGGCGTTGGCCACTTGCTTTTAAGTTACCTGCAGATTGCGTAATGTTTCCATTGCCAATAGCACCAAGAATATCATTAAAGGTTACTTTAGCTGCCATCATTTTGTAAATGTCAACCGCAACTTCTACTTCTTTGTCTTGAGCACCACGAATATCGGCCTTCTTAATTTCTTGTAAATCTTCTATTTCATCTTGAAGATATTCAGCATAATCCTTTAATTTTTCAATAGGATAATCGCCCGAAATATTAATATTAAGAATTGGCATTTCTTCTGAAAGACTCAACTCAAAAACATCGGGTTCTACTTTTGCTCCGTTAAATGTTGGCCAATCTTCACCGGCTGTTTCAGAATCTATTTCGTCTTTAACCTTTTGTTTGGCTTGTTCTACCGTAATATTTTCATCAAATTCTATGACCACCATAGAATAATCTTCTTGCGATGTCGACGTAATTTCTACAACATTACTAACGGTTTTTAGTTTGTCTTCAACCGGATCTGTAATTAGTTTTTCAATATCCTCAGCGGTGTTTCCAGGATAAATAGTGCTGACGTAAATTTTGGTTTCATTTACCTCTGGAAAAGATTCTCTTGGCATGTCGAAAAAAGCCGAAATTCCCAAATAGAAAAAGACAGCAATAAGCACATACATGGTGGTTTTATTATTAATCGCCCATGATGACCATCCAAATTCCTTTTCGGTATTTTTTTTATTGTTTTTAGTCATTTGTCTTTAGTTTTAGACGTTTGAATTGTTGGTTAGTTTTTTGAAGATTAAAAGTGTTCTTTTAGTTCTTCTCGTCTATTTTAAGAACTTCTACGGATTGACCGTCTCTTACACTACGAGCTCCTTCTTTAATAATTTCAGCTCCATCTTCAAGTCCTTTTAAAACTTCAATGATATCCTCTTGTGTTTTTCCTGTTTCAATAATAACACGCTTTGCGGTTCCTATTCCCTTTGCGTTTTTATTAGTTACCACATACACATATTGTTCTCCTTCAGAATTTTCAGAAACGACACTTTGTGGAATTAACAAGGCATTTTCACTTGTGTAATCATTAATTTTTAATCGTGCAGATAGGTTCGGTTTAATCGCTTTATCTTTATTAGGAATTTCAACTTCAACTTTAAACGTTCGGTTTGCAGGGTTTATAAAATCTCCGGCTTGACGAATTTTTGTTTCGATTGTTTTCCCTAATACAGGAATATTTACACTGACACTTTTTCCTTTTGTAACGTCTGAAACGTAACGTTCTGGTACTTCAGTTTCAATATACATATTGTCTAAATTCACAATACGCATTAATGGAGATTGACCTGCAGCAACAACACTTCCTTGTTCTGTGATAATATCGTCAATAGTTCCAGAAAAAGGAGCTTTAACAGTTGTTTTAGAAATTTGTTGCTTTAACTGATTAACGGCTTCTTCTTGTGATTCGTATGTAGATTTTGATTGTAAAAACTGAATTTCACTACCGATGTTCTGTTCCCAAAGACGTTGCTGACGCTCGTAAGTTGTTTTTGCTAATTCGGCTTGGATTTTTAATTGAGCCAATTGTTGACTTAAACCACCATCATCAATTTTCGCTAAAGTTTGACCTTTAGTTACTTTTTGTCCTTCTTTAACATATACATTGGTTAAAATTCCACTGTATTCTGGTGTAATGGTCAAAAGGTCTTTAGTGGTAACGTTTCCTTGTAATTCTAAAACATGATTAAAAACTTCAGCTTCAGCTTTAAAAGTCGTAATTAAAGGCACATGTTTTACAGAATCTAACGTTTTTATTTTTTCGTCTAAAAGTTTTATTTTATCATTAATGGCTTGCTGTTCTCCAACGAGCTCTCCTCTTTTTGCTCTTATGGTTTCGAGATTACCTTGTTCAATGACGTTTTCTACAGAGTTTTTCTTTTCGCCAGAACACGATACTGTAAATATGGCTATGAATAATAGTGGAAATATATATTTCATTTTGAATAGTGATTTATGAATTGTTGATTGGTGTGTTTAGAACCGTTTCTAAGGTTGCTTTAGAGTTTATAACATCTAGCATAGCTTGAAGTAATTCTTGTTGTGCGGTGTATAATTGTGTTTGTGCTTGTCTCAACTCAAAACTAGAACCAATACCTTCAAAAAATTTAGTTTGGTTTTTAGTTTCAATACGTTCTGCAAGTGCTAAATTTTGTCTTTTATTGTCGTAATCTTCAATAGCAAATTGATAGTCGCTTTTGGCCGATGCAATTTCAAGTTTTATGCGTTGTTCTGTTTCTGTTAAATCAGTTTCTGCTTTTTCTAGATTTATTTTTGCACGTTGGGTTGAAGCGCTTCGCATACCAGAACTAAAAATTGGAATATCTAAACTAACGCCAAATAGAGAAGACCCAAACCAAGGTTGATTTTTCTTGGTGAATGAAAAGTCTTCATTGTAGCCAGAATAACCTCCATTAATAAAGGTACTAAGCGTTGGTAAAGCTTTGCTTTTTTCTAGTTTAACCAAAAGCTCTTTTGATTTTTTGTCGTTTAAGGCAATTAAATAATCAATAGTACTTTCTGGATTGTTTTCTGTATCTAAACCTGCTAACGAGATATTTTGGTCTGTTAATGTTTCTAGATTATCCGTTAATACCAAAGTATTTTGAACGTCTAAGCCTAAATTAATATTTAGCATTTGATAGGCTAGTTTTTTTAATCTTTCAACATTATTCAGGTTACTTTTTACACCAGATAAGGTTATCTGTAATTGTTCAACACTTTCTTCTTCGCCTAATCCATTTTCATAAATTTTTTGTGTTTCAAAAATGTTTTTTTCCAAGACATCAATATTTCTTTTAAAAATGTTGATGCTTTCTTCTGCTAAAAGCACATTTCCATAGGCTTCAATAACCGCTTTTCTGACTTCTAAATCGGTCTTTGTTTTAGCGTTTTTAGATATTTCTAAAAAAACTTTGGCAGATTGTAAACCCACAAGGTATGATCCATCAAATAATTTTTGATTTAAGGTTGCAAAAGCCGTCATACTTTGTTTAGTACCAAACATTACTTCTGCAAATTCTCCCGGTTGCCCACCAAAAAATTCTGCAGGGATTAATTGCACTTGCTGTTTTAAATTGTTCTGATAATCTATACTTGCACTTACTTGAGGTAAACCAATTGCAGTAGTTTCCCATTTCTGTTGTTTCGCAGCTTCTATATCTCGTGAAGCATTAATGGACGTTCTATTGTTTTCCAATGCATAGTCAATGGCTTCTTGAAGCGAAAGGCTTGTAGGCTGGTCTTGCGAAAAGCCGACTTGAAAAATGATAAAACCAATTAAAAGCGTTAGTGTTTTTTTCATAGGTTATTTTAGATTGGTGTTTAATTGTGTTAATGTTTCTAATCCTTTAGACGAGCAGATTCCTCGTAAATGGTATTCTATATAGTTATTCATTAACATTATCATTGAAAAATCTTCTCTTGGAAAAATGGTTTGATCCTTTAGTGATACTATACCGTTAAAGTATAGTCGTGCAACAAAATCAATCTCAATGGTATCTCTATATAGTTTTTGGCTTACACCACGTTCTAGATTACGAGTGACACAGCCAATCATTTTTTCAAATTGTTTGCCTTTTAATGAGGCATAAATTTTTGGATAATACTTTTGAAGCTGATATTGAGGAGACGATTTTTCGTCTTTTAAATTGAGCATTACAAACTTCTTTATCTCATATATTTCTTCAATCGGGTTTGTATTCAGTTCACAAATACAATCAATACCATGTGAAATCTTTTCAAAAACATGCATTGCAGTAGCCTCCACTAATTTTGTTTTATTCTGAAAATGCTGATAAATGGTTTTTTTAGAAATACCCATTTCATTAGCAATATCATCCATGGTAACGCTCTTAAACCCTAAGTTTAAGAACAAATCAGTAGATTTTAATATTATTTTATCTTTCATTTTGTTATTCCGTGGTCTGGAAATCTATTTTAATCTGGCGCAAAACTACAACAGGAAACTTTAAAAACCAAAAAAGTTTCCAAAGTTTTAATGATTTTTTAACATGACTAACATTAGTTTAAAATATGTTTAAAACATTATTTTTGTCTTATGCAACATATTGAGAAGTATCAAAAGCCCTTTCTGAAGTATTTAGAAGGTTTTACAGTAGACCGAGAGCCCAAGAATTTATATAATCCTATTAATTATATACTAGAATTAGGAGGCAAACGACTACGTCCGATTTTAACGTTAATGACCGCTGAGGTTTTCGGTGAAAGCAGTGCTAATGCTATGGATGCAGCGTTATCTATTGAGGTGTTTCATAATTTTTCTTTGGTACATGATGATATTATGGACGATGCTCCTTTGCGACGAGGAAAACAAACGGTTCATGAAAAGTGGAATTTAAATACAGGGATTCTTTCTGGTGATGCCATGTTAATTATGGCGTATCAATTATTTGAAAATTACGATGCTCAAACCTTTCAAGATTTAGCACGTTTATTTAGCAAAACAGCTTTAGAGGTTTGCGAAGGTCAACAATATGATATCGATTTTGAAACACGAGATGATGTTACGATTGCAGAATACCTTAAAATGATTGAATATAAAACTGCGGTTTTAGTCGCTGCCGCTATGAAAATGGGAGCTATTGTAGCAAAAGCGTCAATTGAAGATCAAGATGCTATCTATGAATTTGGACGCCATTTAGGAATCGCGTTTCAATTACAAGACGATTATTTAGATGCTTTCGGAAACCCTGAAACCTTTGGAAAACAAGTAGGAGGGGATATTATCGAAAATAAAAAAACGTATCTATATCTTAAAACACTAGAGTTAGGGTCTGATGATGATACCTTAAACTTAAAGACATTTATGTCTAATTCTGAATTTCCTAATAGTAACAAAGTTGAAAAGGTTAAAGCGTTATTCAAGTCTTCTGGTGCAGCGGAATCAACGCAAAATGCTGTAAAAGACTATACAAATAAGGCTTTTGAGGTTTTAGAAACTTTAAATATTACTGAAGATAAAAAGCAATCGCTACGATTGTTTGGGGAACAATTAATGAATAGACGCGTTTAATTCCTAATGAGTTTACCATCAAATTTTGAAGATTTAATTCTAGAGGCAGAAGCCTTACAACTTTATAAGAACCTTATTATTCAACTTAATAAGGATTTGCTTTATGCGAATATCGATTTAGAGTTTGACCAAGAGACCTTGCCAACGAGTTTAAAATTAATATTTCAAGACACCGTTTTTAATCTTATAAATTCTAAATTTTCAGACTATCTAAATCTACTTTATATAGTAGATGTTTCCGAAGCTAAAATTCGAAGTCTTGACGGTAGTGACATTTTAAAATTGTCTGAAGAGGTTACTTTTATTATTTTGCAACGCGAATGGCAAAAAGTATGGTATAAATCTAAATACTCTTAAAAATAATTTATTTCGGATAATTTTATCTTATTTAAAAAAATATTGTACTTTTGTAATCAATAATACTATTAAATATGTTTTCTAAAGCTTGTGAATATGGAATTAAGGCAACAATTTTTATTGCTATTAATTCTTCTGAAAATAGACGTGTTAGTCCTAAAGAAATTTCGGAAGAGATAGATTCTCCTCAGGCTTTTACTGCTAAAATTCTACAAGCGCTAGTTAGAAATAACATTGTAAAATCTGTTAGAGGTGCGTATGGTGGTTTTGAAATTGAGAAAGACAAAATTGCAACCACTAAACTATCACAAATTGTTTACGCTATTGATGGAGATGGTATCTATAAAGGTTGTGGGTTAGGCTTACATACTTGCGATGAAAATCATCCTTGTCCTGTGCACGACAAGTTTAAGGTCATTAGAGATGAACTTAAGCACATGTTAGAAAACACGAGTTTAGAACAATTAGCATTAGATATAAAATCTGGTGTAGCATTTTTAAAGGTCTAAAAAAATTTGAATACAAATAGGATAAAGTTGTCCGAAATAAACAAGCGATATGGAAACACTTCAAAAAAACACACAAAAAGAAATAGGGCAATTTGTTGCCGACGATTTTAGAACCGCAGCTATTTTTTCGAAATATAAAATTGACTTTTGTTGCCAAGGCAATAGAACAGTAGAAGAGGCGTGTGATAAAAAAGGTATTGATAGCAACCAGTTAATGGATGAACTTAATCACGTTTTAAATTCAAAAGGAGGAGAAACTATTGATTATAAATCTTGGCCATTAGATTTATTGGCTGAATATATCGAAAAGAAACACCATAGATATGTTGAAGAAAAAACACCAATACTACGCCAGTTTTTAGATAAACTCTGTAAAGTTCATGGTGAGCGTCATCCAGAATTATTTAAAATTAACGAATTGTTTACGGCTTCTTCGGGAGAGTTAGCATCGCACATGAAAAAAGAAGAACTTATCCTTTTTCCTTTCGTGAAAAAAATGGTGAAAGCTAAATTAGAAAATAGTGCTGTACAATCTCCTCAATTTGGTACGGTAGAAAATCCTATTGCCATGATGATGGAAGAACACGATAACGAAGGTTCGCGTTTTAGAGAAATCGATGCACTTACTAATAATTATACTCCGCCAGCAGATGCTTGTAATACCTATAAAGTCACTTTTGCGATGTTAGAGGAGTTTGAAAAAGATTTACATCTACACATTCATTTAGAGAATAATATCCTTTTTCCAGAGGCTATAAAATTAGAACAACAGTTTGGTTAATAGCAATCCCTAATTATTTTTCTAACTTGTGAAAATCCTGAGATGTTATTCGCTAACATTTTGGGATTTTCTTCTTATTAATCTGTATATTACTAAATCGTAATCTAAAGCGATGCCCAAAAAATTAGTCGTCATATGTTTAATTAATTTTCTAATTGCTGCCTTGATGGGTTTGGCGTTACGCTTCTCGTTTTTAGAATCTATTGGTTTAAATTATCGGTTTTTAACGCACGCGCATTCTCATGTTGCTATGTTAGGTTGGGTGTATTTAATGTTATTTACACTTTTTGTTCATTATTTTGTTCCAGATAAACCCAAAAATTTTACGCGCTTATTTTGGGTCACAGAATTTGCTGTGGTTGGGATGATGATTAGCTTTCCGTTACAAGGATATGCAGCCATTTCAATATCCTTTTCAACACTGCATATTTTTTGTAGTTATTATTTTGTCCATCTCATTTGGAAACACGCTAGAAGCACCTCATTTGTTTCAGGAAAATTAGTAAAAACAGCACTCCTATTTATGGTAATTTCAACCATTGGTGTTTGGTGTTTAGGCCCAGCAGTTTCTATACTTGGGCCAACTTCGGCATTTTATAACATTGCGATTCAGTTCTTTTTACACTTTCAGTTTAACGGTTGGTTTTTAATTGCTGTTTTGGCTGTGTTTTTTCATCTTTTAAAAGTTGAAGATTCTAAAACATTTAGACAGTTTTATTTGCTATTAATAGCATCAACCGTATTAACGTTTGCACTGCCAATTCAGTGGTTCGCACCGCACATAAGTTTAATATGGCTTAATGGAATTGGTATAATTATTCAAGTTGTAACACTTTATAAATTCTTGCAAATACTAAAACCGAGACATGTTTTAGTATTCGAAAAAGAATATAAGCTTGTGACCTATATGTACGGTTTTGCGCTGGTTTGTTTTATTTTAAAAGTACTGTTTCAAACAGTATCAATTTTACCAGAATTCTCTACTGCAGTTTATAATCATCGCAATTTTGTCATCGGGTTTATTCACTTACTCATGTTGGGTGTGGTTTCGGGATTTTTATTTGCTTTTATTTTGAAAAGCAATTTACTACACCATTCTAAAAGTTTAAATTTTGGTATGTATAGTTTCTTTTTAGGCTTCGTTTTAACGGAAGTACTGCTGTTAATTCAAGGGATTATGTTTTATTTCGGAACCGGAATTATTTCTCATTATTACCTATTACTATTCTTGTTTAGTATCCTTTTACCATTGGGCATCAGTGTCCTGTTATTTAATATTATCAAACACAAAACGTATGCAACCTAAACCTCAAAAACGACATAAAGCACTTCAACCTTTAAGCAGAGAACATCATCATGGCTTATTGTTATCCTGGAAAATTAGAGCAGGATTTAGCAAAGACATAGATCCTAAACGCATTAGAACTTATGCCAATTGGTTTTATGAAAATCATTTAATTCCACATTTTGAATTAGAAGAAACTCATATATTCTCGATTTTAGAACCCGAAAACGAATTGGTAAAACGTGCTTTGGCAGAACACAGACGTTTAAAACGATTGTTTACCGATAAAGATGATGATTTAAAAATACTGAGTAAAATTGAAGAAGAATTAGATCAGCATATTCGATTTGAAGAACGGATTCTTTTTCCAGAAATTCAAAAAGTAGCTACAGAAGCACAATTACGTCAGATTGAAATAATTCATCAACCTGAAAAATTTGAAGACAATGAAAGTGATGTCTTTTGGAAATAGCAAATTCAATTCATGATTAATATCATTGTGCGTTTTTATAAGTTTTTCTAATTTTAAGTATAAGTTCAATTATTATGAAAAAGATACTTTTACTTACCGATTTTTCTAAGAATGCGGAAAATGCTATGGCTTATGCTATGCGGTTTTTTGAATCTAGAAAATGTACATATTATGTCATGTACGTGCATAAAGTTGGAGGTTATGTAACCGACGATTTATTAATGTCTCCTAAAAATTCTATACACGATTCTATAACCGAAAAACCAAATAAAAAACTAAATGTTTTAATTGAAAAATTAAAAAATGAGAATAAAACTAAAGATTATCATTTTGAAATTATCATAGATTATGATGTGTTTACCGATGCTGTCAATCAAGTAGTAAATAAGTTTTCTATAGATTTTGTGGTCATAGGAAGTAATGGTGCGTCTAATATTAAGGAGGTTATTTTTGGCAGTAATACGATTAATGTCATTGAAAAGGTAAAATGTAAAACGCTAGTTATACCAAGTAATTATAAGTTTTTACCCGTTAAAGAATTTCTTGTATCCTTAAATAACCATTGTAAATTAAATAATAATTTGCGCGAAGACATTATGGATTTTATTGAGGATTTTGATCTGAAATTGCATGTGCTTAGAGTGACATCAGAAAAGGATACCTCTCAAATAGCTTTAGGAGATAAGGAACGCTTGTCGTTGTTAGAATCTAAGTATTTTCTCATTGAAGATGTACCCGTAGATTATGCTGTATCCAGTTACCTTCAAACTAACACTATAGATATAACGGCTTTTATTGCGCAAGATAAATCTTTATTAGAACGCTTGTTTAGTACCTCACCAAGTAAAGTCCTAAAGTCTAGAATGAAATTACCATTGTTAGTCTTACACAGTCATTAATTGCTAAATTTGAATATGTTTAAAGTCTGAATATCATGATAAAAACCTTAATTAAAGAAGAATGTAAACTATTATTGAGCCGAAACTATATTGGTCATTTGGCTTATGTTTATCAAGGCAAACCGTTTGTAGTGCCAATTACGTATTTTTATTCAGACGAGAGAATTATTTGTTATTCGGGTGAAGGGCATAAACTAAATGCTTTACGCCTGCATACGTCTGTAGCGTTTGAGGTTTCTGAAATAGAGTCTATTACCAATTGGAAATCTGTTGTTGCGCATGGAGAATTTATAGAACTAGAACGCAGCAGTGCCAAAGCCATGTTGCATGAATTTTCTTTAGGAGTTAAAGATGTTATTCTGAGGAAAGAATTACGTGATCTCGATTTTATAAGTGAGTTTTCTGCTAAAATTGATTCTGAAGAAACTCCAACAGTTTTTATTATTACTATTGAAGAGTTTACTGGGAAATTAAGACATAACTAACAGTAATTTCTGCCGTATTTATAAGTGTATCATATTCACGAATTTTAGTTAAAAAAAGACGTAAGATTATGGATGAAATAGCATCGTAATCTTACGTCTTCTTTTAATTCTTAAATGTGGTTTTGAACAGGCTAGGATTAACTGTTATCATTAGCCAAGCCCAATTGTTGCTGTTGTCTTTGTTACCACCTTTTAAAGCTTCCATAGTATCAGTGGCAAATAACTGAGAATAACCTGCTTGAAAATTGATGTCTTTGCTCCACTTATAACCTAAAACAAGATCTAATTCAGTACCTAAACCATTACTCATATCATTACCTGTATTATCAATTACGGTTGCAGCGGCTGAAAATAAATGGGGAGCCAATTTTACTGAAAGGTTATTTTTTACATAACTCAAATTGGCATTTATATCTAGTAGACCTACTGAATTCATATGATTGCTTACATAAAAATAATCCATTAGTCCATTGAACTTATGATTGGTTCCAAACCATGGATTAAAAGATTTTAAAGTATTCTCTGTGGTGTTCATGTCTGTGCCCGAAAGATACTCAACACCCAATCCTGCTTTAAATTGATCATTGATTTTATAATACGCATTGGCGGCAATATTAATAGCGCTTAGATCGGTGTCTGCTATTTTTCCGGTCTGAAAATAGAGGGAGGCATCAGCATTAAATTTATTGTTTTCAAAAGTAGCTCTGGTCCCTATAATTTGGTTATAATCTACATTCTGTTTATCATCTTCATCTTCATAAGTTAAGCCATTATTTAAGATTAAAAAACTCAAGCTTACGGCCTCTAATTTGGTGTGGTACCATAAATATTGAAATGCTTTATAATCATTAACGAGATACTCAGTTTCAAAAAGTGTTTCTGCATTTTCATTCATTGCTAACCCTAAGTCTATGCGGTTAGTGGAATTCGGTGTGTAGGTCATTACAAAAGCATCATGACTTCTTGCTTGTTGTGCCCAGCCTACATTTCCAAATATTCTGTGATCGTCATAGTTAAGTTCTTGTCTCCCTAATTTTAAAGAGAGTTGAGAATTTAATAATAGTTGAGCCCAGGCTTCATGTATAGTAATGCCGTTTTTATCGGAAGTTGATAGGGTCGCAACATCTCCCCAAACTCTTACATTTTGAAAAGCAATATAGGCATTAAGCTTTTCGCTTTTATAGCTTAAATTTAAGCGTGTGCGTTGCGATATAAATGTTGCTGCGTCTACGTTATCTGGACTAAGAGTTTTGTAGCCATGCCTGTATTCAAAACGTGGTCTTAGTTCTGTTGAAATTTCAAATTCTTGAGCATAGGACGTCATTACAACGCCTAAACATAGGATTGTTAATAGTGTTTTCATCTTAGTCGTTTTAATTGGTGAGCTGCAGAATGGTTTCTATAGTGTCTTTGTTATCTACTCCTAAACCTTCTTGTTGGTGTTCTAATTCTCCCTTGGCATTAAACACACTGATAATATTAGAATGTGAAAAATCTATTGGTGAAATTTCTTTATATTTTACAGAAAGTACATTTGCAAATTCACGAACACCACTTTCTGTACCTTGTAAAAAGGTCCACTGTTCTCCATCCATCGCGTTTTCAATAGCGAAGGCTTTTAATCGTTCTGGTGTGTCAGTGTCTGGGTCGATAGAGATTAATGCAAATTGAACATTCTTAATATTCTCAACAGGAATTTGAGCTTCAATATGTCGCATATCTGCAACCAATCTTGGACAAGCAGCTTTACAAGAGGTGTAAATTATAACCATAACCAATGTTTTTCCTTTAAGGTCTTCAAGTTGAATTTTATTCCCTTCTTCAGTATGCCATTCACTTGTTAGGTTGAAAATAGATTCTTCCGAAATTTCATCACTTTCTATGTCTTTTGAAGTGGTTTCTACTTGTTTTAAATCCATTTTACAAACAGGACAACTGCCAGCTTCATCATAAGTTTTGTCTCCTTCGCATTGCATTGGACATTGATACATAGCTAGTGCAGTTTCAGAATTTTTAGATGCATCCGATTTGCATGATGTAACAACCATTAGCAATACGAATGCTGAGGCTAATATTTTTAAATAGTTACTCACGTTATTTATATGGATTATGTGTTTGTGATTTTTCTTTGAAAAGTTCATTTGTTTTCTTTTTTAATATCCTGTACGCATCTAAATCCCAAGTTTTTCATAGAGTATTTAGCTTTTAAACTTCCTCTAATGGCGTAACGCATAAAAGCAGCATAATTCATTAAATCTGTAGCGTTGATTGCGGCACTTCCACAAAATAGATTACTATCCTTATCAACATCTTTTCTAGATTCTCCGGTGATTAATACCGAATTAAAATCTAAAGTCCACTCCCAAAGTAAACCGTGTAAATCGTAAACTCCCCAAGCATTTTTTGGTGTTTCACCAATACGGTTTTCTTTTGTTCTAGGGGCTTCATACCAGGCTAAAATTTGTGCATTATAAGATGGTTTTACACGTGCATCTTTAGTGGTTTCGTCTGCCATGGCAACATATTCCCATTCGTCAATTGTTGGTAAACGCTTATTTTGGCATTCGCAATAGGCCTTTGCCGCAAACCAAGACACATAGTTAACCGGACTGTTAGAATTAATAGAATCTTTGGGTTCTAAATCGGTTTTCCAATTGGATAAATAACTTTTATCTGCAAATAACTTTACGACTTTAGATTTTCTCCATTTTGGATTATCTTTTAGAAATTGCTTATAATCTTCAGTAGATACAGGATAGATATCTATATTGAAATCTTTGACTTCAACGACTGTAGAATCTCTTCCATATAAAGGAATATAGCGACTCCCTTCAATGAAAACCATGTCTTTAGTCTGCCCAATCATTAAAGATTGAACCATTAAACACAGTAATAACAAACTAAAGACTTTGGTTTTCATAATATTATTTCTTTTTAACGTCGTCAACCATCTTTTTGGTCACTACTTTTTTAGAATTCCCCCAACTGTTGTAAACATAAGTCAATACATTGGCAACATCGTCTGAAGAGATCATTTGCTTGGTCATAACGCTATTGTACTTCGCGCCATTTACAGTGATTTCGCCACTTAATCCATTGATAACAACTCCAATTGCTCTATCCACATCGGCATTTAAATAATCTGACTTTGCCAGAGGAGGAAACGCATTAGGAATGCCTTGCCCTTCTGCTTGGTGACAAGCAAAACAGGTTTGCATATAGATTTGTTTTCCAAACTCCATTTGTTCTTCGAAAGATTTTGCAGGAATTTCAGATTCTACGATCTCATTAGTGGTTGGCATGTTTTGTATTCCTGGTCCTTCAGGCAAATAAATACCTTCTCTAATCTCACCAGAATAGATTTTCTTTTGTTCTTCACCTTCAACTTTAAGCATACCTAAAGCACCTTTATTAAATGCTCTAAATATAGAGTGATCTACTAAAATAAATGTGCCAGGTACATCGACTTTAAATTCTACAATAGCAGCACCACCAGCAGGAATAAGTGTGGTTTGTACATTTTCATTAATTAAGTCACCACCTTCAACATGAACTTTATCAAATATTTCACCGATAACGTGGAAAGAAGAGACAAGATTTGGCCCACCATTTCCGACGTAAAGTCTAACGGTTTCGCCGACTTTTGCTGTTATGGCATTGTCACCAGTTAAGGCGCCAACGCTTCCATTAAATACAACGTAATCTGCGTTTTCGTCAACTGCTTTTTGCATGTCAAAAGGCTGTAAGCCACGTTCACCATTTTTACCTTTGGTATAAAAATCACCTTGCATAATGTAGTATTCTTTATCTACTTGTGGTAAACCTCCTTCTGGTTCAACGAGAATAAGGCCATACATTCCATTTGCAATATGCATGCCTACAGGTGCTGTTGCACAGTGGTAAACATAGAGTCCTGGGTTTAATGTTTTAAACGAAAATGTTTTTTCATGGCCTGGAGCTACAAAAGAAGATTCTGCTCCACCTCCTGGACCTGAAACAGCATGTAAATCTATATTGTGTGGTAGTTTATTATCTGGATGATTGGATAATGTAAATTCAACTTCATCACCAACACGTGTTCTAATAAAACTACCAGGTACAGAACCACCAAAGGTCCAATACACGTACTTTACTCCATCTGTTAATTCGCCTTCTTCTTCGAGAATTTCCATATTAACAATAAGCTTTTTTGCTTTTCGTCGTCCTACCGGTGTTGGTACATTTGGAGGTGAGGTTAATTCTGCAATCATTTCTCTACTTACCGGAATTTCTGCAGTATCAGAGTGTTGTTCTTTTTTTTCGTTGTCTCCACAACTTAACATGATTAAAGCTAAGCTAAGGATGATTGGTTTTAGTGTTTTCATTGGTTTACGTGGTTTAATTTTTGTCAAAAATAGCGGGATAAATAATTATTTAATATGACAAATATCATAAACAGGATAAAATTATCCTAATTATAATAAAATGATATTGAATTCTAAAGATGTAAAATCTAAGATAGTCATAACTTTTGTATAAAAATCACTTTTAGAGGTTTTTACAAGTTTAGCTACTGTAGGACAAATGAAAGGTTTAAGTAAAAATTGCGTCCGTGTCTCGGAAAGTTATTCCAATCTGCGTAGGTAGAATATTTAGTGTCTAATATGTTTTCAACACCATATTTTAAGACTGTTTTTCCGAGTTTGTTGTAAAATACATTCCCTAAATTAAGATTTAGAATCGCATAATCAGCAGTTTCATTTTCACCATACTTACGGCTGTAATTACTTTGGTTTCCGTTACCATCTAATTGCAATGCGGCATTAAATTTAGGTGTGTTGTAGTTGAATTCAGCAAAGTAAGAAAATGGTTTTATGAGAGGTAAATTTTCACCATCATTTCCTTTTCCGTAATTGTAACCAACAGTTCCGTTGATTGCAAAACGTTTCGATATTTTATAACTACTATTTACATAGGTATTAAAAATAGAGGCATGGTCCAAAGCTGTATAAACGCGTACACCATTAGCTCCAATAGTCATTGAGCTTACGTCTGGCGCAATCTCACCAATAATATAATCCATAATATGGAAGTAGGACGATTCTAAACCAATTTCAAAATCGTTGAATTTCTGTTTAAAACTAAAGTTAGCTTCTAAGGCTTTTTCGTCCTTTAAATTTGGGTTGCCTATATAATCGTAATTGTCAAAACTGTTGAATAAATAAAAACCATAACCTTCACTAACGGAAGGTGCGCGTTCACCATAACCTAAACCAACAGATAGATTATAATTCTCTTTTTTAAGTTGATATGTAGATGCTAAACTCACTAAAAATCTATTGTTTTGGTCATCTACAGTATCATGAAAAATTTGAAGACTTTGTACACCAACTTCTTTTGCTATTTTGTTATTGTGATAGCCTAATCGTATAGAAGATGCGAGTGTTTCATGTGCACTAAAATGAAAATCATCTTTAATAAAAATACCAGAATATAGTGTTCTAATATCTGGCCAAGTGTACATAAACATGTCTGGCTCGCCTGGATTGTTAGAAAACATGGTCATTTCTGCAAGTGATTTATTATAGAATCCATTAAGGTTAAGCGTGAAATGATGTTTGTTTTTCATCAGTTCGGCTTTACTGTAAAATCCATACGTATCACTCCAACCTGGCATGTCCATTCTAATAGCTACAACAGGTCGCTTTGTATCATCCATAATATGCGTTATGGTATTAAAATACAATTTGGTTTCTAAAGATTTTAAGGCTTTATCTTCAGGTTTGTAATAATGCGTTAGGGATGCAATTAAAGCTTCAGCTAAAGAAACATCCATTGGCAAAGCAGGATATCCTACATCTGTAGCTTTATCATAAATAACGTTGGCATCTATACTTTGAGTTTCTGAAAATTTGTAGCCCGTTTTTAATGAGATATTATACTTTTCGAATTGAGAATATAAGATTTCTTCATTGCCACCTGCATCATAATTATCAGATTTTCTATAAATACCATCTGCGCTAATAAAGAATTTATTGCCTGTGTATTCTAAATCTAGTCCTGTTGCTTTATAGTTGCCGTTAGTTTCATAACCTAAGTCTAATCCAGATTTAAAACCAGAACCATTAAATTTAGAGGATGGTAATTTTAAATCAATGCCACCACCAATTGAATGTCCGTTTTCTGTGCCTTCTTGACCAGAACCAATAGTTACTTTTTCGAGATTAGAAACATCAACATACGACGTTATGGGATCCATTTTATCTGTACAGGCACCAAAAATTTGCATACCATCGATAGTCACTACCAAACGCTCACTCGTCATGTTGTTAATGGTTGGTTCCCAAGCGTAATTACCACGTTTTATCATGGTTATTTTGTTAGATTTTTCAAGATAATCATCAATGCTAGACAGTGTTTTTTCTTGTCTGTGATTGCTTAATTTGCGTCTTGAAAGTACGAGGACTTCTTCTAATTTTGTGGTGTCTTTTTTTGTCTCTTTATTGTTATCTTGAGCAAATCCCAAAGAAGACAATAGCAGACATAGAATGACTGTTATTAGCGTTTTCATAGCTAAAAATTTTAGTGTTTAAAATAAAGGGGTAAAAGGTGTCATAGACGTTAGAGGCGAAACTGAAGAATCACAACCACTATTAAAGTTGGGATTCTTCACGTCGTGCCTCATTCTTAATGACAGTAAGGAATAAATTAAAATTCCAGTTCTAAATACAAGCTACTCGCTTCGTTTTCATCGGTAACGTCTTCGCCTTTTAAAACATCATCATCAGTATTCATTAACTTTAGGTTTAGTTTCCAGTAACCAGTCATTGTTAATGATAAATCGCCATAATAGAAATTATCAGCATTATTATAAGTTAAATCTGTATTGTTAGGTGATGTGTGATTTCCCATACCTGGCATACGTGGGTCTAAAGCGATAGTATAATCTTCTACAACAGGAAAAGTCATCATGTTTTCCATTTTAAACAAACCAACTTTCATTTCGTTTACAGCAATACTTGGGTCTTTTGGTTCAATTAACGCCAAGATATAATTGGTGCCATCGCTACCCATAAAAGTTGCTGTGTTTTGGTTTCCATATTGCATTACAGAGATAGTTTCAGTTAATGAATAATCTGTGCCATCTATAGTATAGTTTAAAGTTAATGACCAACCAGAACCATCTGTATTTATCATTTGGTAAATGATAAAACCTTCATAAACGGTGTCTTTTCCTATAGCTTTTGAAATTGTAGATTTAGGCGAAGAATGTTCCATAGTTGGCATTTGCATCATTGGCATCCAAGAGAGGGTAGCGTCTTCAATATAGCTATCTGTTGTATTGTCTTTAATTCTAAGACTAATCATATTATAGCCAGTTTCAAACAGACCTTTTTCGTTGTAAAGCTCAATAGTTTCGTTGCCATTAACAATGGTTTGAATAAGTTCTAATCCTTCAACTTCATTAACTATTGTTGTGTTATCGTCGTCGTCTGTTGAACATGAAAAGAATAACGCAATAAATGCGATTGGTAATACATATTTAAGTTTCATTTTAAAGTGTTTAAGTTATTTTTAAATGTAAGTATCCTGTTTGAAGCCGATTTGGTTTCAAAAAATAGAAGTTTGCTCTAAGTAGAGCTTCAAAAAAAATTAACTTAAATCTGGTGGAGGCGTATGGATAGAATAAAAGCCAGAAACAGGTTGTTTTATTCTGTAATATGGATTGTTTTGGAACCTTGATAATTGACTAAAATCAGCAATGGTATGGTTTGTAGTTTCATAAATAACAAAAACGTCTAAGTGCGTTCTGTCTGTTGTTGGTAATGGTGCATCTGAGCCAGAATCTGTGTTACTCTGTACGAGTTGCTTTGCTAAATGACATTTACCATTACAACCTTTTTGGTCGTCTTTTTGAATACAAAGCGTTTTAGCAATAAAATCTTGGTTCACAACAAAATCGGTTACAATAACCACGTTGTTAATATTGTTCGCTAATAAAACGAACGTTAAAAACAAGGCAATGGCTTTATATATAACCTTTAATATCATAATTCAAAATTCAGACAATTTTGTCTTTGATTAAATGATTTTTATCAGTTAATCTTAAAATATTCAAAATAAGTGGCTGTTAAGCGTTGCAAATTTGTCACTTTTTTCTCTAATTCTGAAGTGTTTTCTACATCTTTTATATCTGTAATTTCTTCTAGAATAGGAACAAGTACCACATGAAGCTGGTCGTGTGGTTCGCCTTCCATATCACAGCTTTTAATAATATAACTTGTTTGTTTTGAAAGTACATCACCTAAAATTTTTCCACTTGATGAAGTGTTGTTCTTTAAAATAGAATCAATACGCTTCATGCCAATATGAGTTTCTTCGTTGGCAATCCACTTTTGGTTATTGTTGAGTGTTAAACCTTCAAGTTGAATTGCTTGATGTTTGGTTGTGTTGTTTTTACATGAATAACAACTTAACAGTATCATTATAAGAATAACTGAATTTGATAGTAATCGTTTCATAATTAAAAATCTTTTTTCTTTGATTTGAATATAATGCGTAGCACAGGCATCACAACCCAAACAGTAAGCATCACAAAAGATACAATTAAGCCAAAACTTGTTCCAAAAAATTGTTTGAAAACCGCACCTGTATATCCTAATAAGGCCGAAATGTCTAATTTTAAAAGGATAAGTGTTCGCGATAAATCTATAGGATTTAACATCGTGCCAATAAGCGATACTTTATCTAATGGATAATCTTCAAAGAAAATTAATGTCATTAAAAAGAGGCCATCATAAATAACAGCCAAGAACAACCAAAGTAAGATGGCATAACCAAAGCCTTTAATTTTATTCTCATTAGATAAGGCAATATTAAACGCTAATGCTGTAAAAATTAAAGTTAAAAATGTACCTGTGATTAGTAATAGTGAAAAATCCCAAATGGCACTGCTTTCAAACAAGCCATAGAACACAAAAGGAATACCTAATCCTAAAATTAAACTCATAGATAATGACAAGGCAACACCTAAATATTGTCCTAAGAATATGGACGACCGTTTAATAGGTTGTGCTAAAAGTAATTCTGTAAATTCTTGTGAATTATAATAATACATCACACCAAAAATAGTGCCTATTAATGGTACTAAAACGATGATGACGTTCATTAAGGTAATAACGGCTTTTGATAAATCATTATTCAAAAACAACAAGACAACACCTAATAATAAATAGAAGGCAAAATACACGTAACTCCAGCGACTACGCATAAGGTCGTAAAAACTATATTTTAATATCTTAAGCATGGTTATCGGTTAATATAGACGCAATCGCATGTTCAAAATCGGGTTGATTGGTCTTGGTTTTTAATTTTTGAATGGTGCCTTTAAAGTAAATTTTGCCTTCAAGGATAAATACAATTTCATCTGAAATTTCTTCAACAAAGCTCATTATGTGTGAGGTGATGAGAATGGTTTTTCCTTTGGCTTTTTCGGCTTTAATTAAATCTTTTAATCGAATTAGTGAAATTGGATCTAAACCTGTAGTCGGTTCGTCTAGAATAACCAATGGACTATCGAACATAAAGGTTAAAACGAGATTTACTTTTTGTTTGGTTCCTCCAGAAAGGTTTCCCAATTTTTTGTCTAAAAAGGGTTTCAATTTAAAAAGATCAATTAAGCGTTCGTCTTCATTGGTTGGTTTACGTAAATCCTTAATCATTTTGATTAATTCTTTAACACGAAGGTTACTCGGAAAGTTAGCTATTTGGGGTAAGTAGTCGATTTTATGTCTGTATTCGGAATTCTTTTTAATGTTTTCGCCAAGCACAGTGATAGTGCCTTTATCAGGAATCACCATACCCAAAACCGATTTTATCAAAGTGGTTTTACCAGAGCCATTTGGACCTAGTACGGCGAAAATACCGCCTTCGCTTATCGATAAATCAACACCACTTAGGACTTGATTCTTTCCGAATTTTTTATGTAGATTTTCAATCGTTACCATGTTAGTTTTTTTATTAGTGGGTTGTTGTCCAATAAATCATCTGGTG
Source organism: Winogradskyella thalassocola (assembly GCF_900099995.1). Classification (GTDB taxonomy): domain Bacteria; phylum Bacteroidota; class Bacteroidia; order Flavobacteriales; family Flavobacteriaceae; genus Winogradskyella; species Winogradskyella thalassocola. The sequence goes on along the minus strand of NZ_FNCZ01000001.1, from coordinate 138,925 downwards.
TAAAAACAGGTGATACTTTTTCAGAAAAATCAATAATATCTATAAACATACTTCGTAGTAAAATGATGGTTTCTGGCGTACGATTTACGATGTAAGAAAATAGTTTTACGGGGCGGTAGGGGATATCTCCAATGCCATTTTTATCTAAGTCGTAACCTGTGTAGCTGCTCCAGTAATTTTTGTCGAATTCATTGTCATTAACTTTGCTATTGTAGGCAATGTCAAAGGAATTATACAAAAAGTTGTTTTCTGTAAAGATGTTGGTATAGCAGGCGCCTTTAACTTTAATCGCCCAGCCATTATTTTTAAAGGTATTGTGCGTATAATTAATACGGTTAGACCCTTCTACATTAATACCAATAGTGTTGTCTTCAAAGGTGTTGCCTTTAATTTCGGCATCGTTAATTTCCTTCAGCAATAAGCCATAAGACGCGGTTCCCCAATTTTCTTTAAAACTATTATTAAACATTTTTATACGTCTTGAAAACATCACAGCAACACCAGCCCCATTGTTTTCAAAGGTATTGTCTTCGTATAAATCGTCATTAGAAAACATAAAGTGTAAGCCGTAACGCACGTTTAATGTGCTGACGTTGTTCTTAATAGTGCAAAAATCAGAAAACTCTAAATAAATACCGTCTCTAACATGCTGCACAAAATTATGTTCAATCAGTACGTTTTTACTGTACCAAAGTTGAATGCCGTTTCCTGAATTATATTCCTCTACAGCTTCACCAATTATTTTGTTGTGAAAGACTTTACCATCTCTTGATTTTTCGATATAAATTCCGAAAAATAACTTTTCTAAAACCAAATTTTGAATCAAGAAATTTTTACTGTTTTTAACACGGATGGCTGCGTAATCTGCGGTATAGCTATTACCAACATTAATGATGAATAAACCATCTACAGTAACATTATCTGAAATAATTGTAATGATTTCGCCTTTTAATTCACCATCAATAATTGGATAATTTTCACCAATGATGGTCAAGGGTTTATCAACGATAACATTATGTTCCTTATACGTGCCTTTTTTAACGACAATGGTATCAAAATCCTTTGCCTGTGAGATTCCATCGCTTAATGTTGAAATAGGGCAGGTTTTGCAAACTTCAACGGTTTGGGCACAAGTAAATTGAGTCATTAAAATGACGGCTAATAAAGCTAAAATATGTTTCATGTTACTAGGCTTTAAATTTTGCTAGTAAGGTTTCCCAAGTGTATAATTGACCTCCCTTATCTGCTTGAGCTTTTTCAGCATCTGCCTTGTTTTTAAAGGCGGAAAGAAAAGCTCCCATTGGACTAGGGATCTGATCACTAATTAAAAATGTGGCTTTTGTAGCATCAATTAGAACTTCGGGTTCTGTGTAGTTATTAGACAAGTACAATTGAATTTCAGAAGCCTCAAAATCATTCATGAAATTAATCATACATTCTGTGGCATCAAATTTATAGACTTTACCTTTTTGAGTTACAATTTCTGCGGCATGAACTTTATCTACAATAGTCATGGTGCAAAATTGACAACTGTCGCTTCCATAATTTATCGGTTCCGGACTGACATTGCAACTTAAAAATAGAAGTAGTAGTACAAGGCTTGAATAGTGTTTTAGTGTTTGCATGAGTGTAGTGTTTTTTAAGAGGGCGACTGTTATGTTTTTTGTAAACTTGCTTTTCTGCCTATCCAAAAAGCGATCAGCGTTAGTGCCATACCAATAAACATAAGGTAACCTCCTATATGTGGCAATGACGTAACATCAAAATTTAATAATTTTTGAAACCCTAATAATGGTGGTTTATAAGACATAGGTGTACCATCTGGATTGGTTACTTTGATAATAGCATGCGGATCTAAATTACTACCGTAGTCTATGAGCCAATTATTAAAATCATACATACCTAAAATACCTAATACAGACATTAATAGAAACCATCCTAAGAAGTATTTATAACTTAGTTTTTCAAAATAGCCTAACAAGCCAATAACAACCCCTAGAGTGGCCATACCTAAAATTACTTTAGGGAAAACTGAAAACTCCCACATGTCTTCTGCTTTTGGGATTGTTTTCATACCAATATAGTGGTTTAAACCATCAATATTTTGTAGATCAAATTCTTGAACACCTTTAATACCTTGAATATAGATATTCATTCCTAATGGATCAGGATATTGAGGTGCACCTAGCATAATGTTCCATAGAGGAAATTTAAAAAGCCCTAATAAGAGTAATGAACCTATAATCATTATAATTCCAGCCTTTTTCATAATATTCAGTATTATCTAATTTAACCATTCAGTTCATAGTGATTTAAAAAGAAAGGCGAGAGCGACATGTCAACCCTCGCCTTATATTAGGAAAATAAACACTAAAACAAAATTTCCCTAAATTTTTATAAGTAGTAAACTATTCTCCTAAAGACCATGACAATTCAATGTCAGAACTAGCCGGAGACACACGTACATAACCTTGCATTTCTTGGTGTAATGCAGAACAGAAATCGGTGCAATAGAATGGCCAAACACCTACTTTTTCAGGTTCCCAAGTTAAGGTTCTTGTTTGTCCTGGTGCGATTAGCAATTCAGCATTTCTAGCTCCAATCATAGCAAAACCATGCGGTACATCAAAATCTTGTTCTAGGTTAGTAATATGAAAGAATACCTTGTCTCCAACTTTTACACCTTCAATATTATCTGGTGAGAAGTGACTACGTATCATAGTCATATATATATGAACGTTTTTACCATCTCTAACGACTTTAGTATCAGCATCACTTAATGCTTTTTTAGGATGCTCGTTTTCAGTTAACTTAAAGATTTTTCGAGAGTTGTTTTTAATGATTTCTGCTGGAATAGCTGCTGCATAATGTGGTTCACCATGTGTTGGGAAATCTAAAAGCAGTTCCATTTTGTCACCAGAAATATCATATAATTGTGCAGAGTGTTCCATTTCTGGCCCAGTTGGCAAGTATCTATCTTTTGTTATTTTGTTCATTGCAAACATATATTTACCAAAAGGTTCTGCTGAGTTTCCGCCAGGTATGGTTAAGTGACCTACAGAGTAATACGTTGGTTTTCTGTCAATAACTTCCCAAGTTCCTAGTTTCCATTTTACAACTTCAGAAGAAATAAAGAAGGTGGTGTACGCATTTCCTTTTCCATCAAATTCTGTATGTAAAGGTCCTAATCCAGGTTGTTCAACTGAACCCGCTAAAACATCTTCGAAATTTAATATTGGAATTCCATAAGCGTCTCCAGCAAATTTTTCATTCTTAATTGCATCTAACATTTTTGTAAATGAATGTACTGTTAAGTTCGCTGAAAGTTTTCCATTACCAACAATGTATTCCCCAGAAGGATCTACATCACAACCGTGAGGTGATTTTGGTGTTGGTATTAAATATACAGCGCCAGGAACCTCTGAAGGATTTACAACGCGTACTTCTTTTTTCATAGTAGAAGTCGCTGTATGAGTGTTATCATCATAAACGTTATGTGCATAATTAGCAGGCATCATTGTACCACCACCATTATTTACATACTCTTCAATTTTTTTCCAGTTGATGGCTGCAATAAAATCTTTATCATTTTGAGACGCATTCACCTCTAATAGTGAGTTTGCTTCTTCTGTATTGTATGTGGTGAAGAAGAACCAACCATGAGATTTTCCACGTCCAGGATGCGATAAATCGTAATTAAAACCTGGCATCAATACCTGGAATTTAATATCCATATGCCCATGTTCTGGATCTACAGAAATAAAAGATAAAGCACCTTTAAAGTTGCCTTTGTAGTCTTTTATTGCGATATCTTTTTGAGGAATTGGTACAGAAAAACGCGTTCCTGCAACCACATACTCAGTATTTTCTGTTATAAAAGAAGAACTGTGGTTACCAGCACTATTTGGAACTTCAATAATTTCTTCAGTTTCAAAAGTGGTTAAACTAATTCTGGCAATACGAGGTGTGTTGTTACCGTTAATAAAAATCCAACGACCATCTAATTTTCCTTTAGTTTGAGAAATATCTGGGTGATGCGAATCGTCCCAAGGTACAAAACCGTAAGAGGTTTCTAACATGGGTTTGGTTTCTTCAGAATACCCATAACCATTTGTTGGAAACTGAGAGAATACAGGGATTTCTTTAAACATTCTTCCAGACGGTAAACCGTAAACAGTAAGGTTACCACTATAACCACCAGAGATGAATGCGTAATGGGAATCGTGTTCTCCTGGAGCTACATAAACTTTTTCTGCATTGTTGCTAGATAAGGCTCCAGAATTACTAGACTTACCAGAATTATTACAACTTGTAAATGCGGCAAAAACCGCTACAATTGCAAGTGTTGATTTTAGTATTTTTTTCATTGTTTATAGTTTTAATTAGCGTTAGAATTATTCGGTTGGAGGTAATAATACTTTGTCTATAACGTGGACAATTCCGTTACCAGCTTTAATACTTGCCAATATGTTTGCTCCTCCAATCATAGGTTCTCCGTCTACGACTTCTACTTTTACATAGTCATTATTAGCCTGACCTAGTTTTTTAAATTTCTTTAAAAAGTCTTTAGAATAATTTCCTGGAGTTACATGATACTTTAAAATATTAGCCAAAGCATCTTTGTTTTCTGGTTTCAATAAATTTTCAACAGTACCTTCTGGTAAAGCTGCAAAGGCTTCGTTTGTTGGTGCAAAAACCATTAAAGGACCTGCGTTTACCAAAGCATTTTCTAATTGGGCTGCTTGTACTGCTGCTACTAACGTAGTATGGTCTTTAGAGCCCATAGCGATACTTAAAACGGTTGTGCTTTCGTCGTCTTCAATAAAGGCTTGCCCTGTTCGTTCTGTAGATTCCACTTGCGAATCTGAGTTAGACGTAGCGGTGCTTGTGTCTTTGTTTTCATCTTTACAAGAGCAGACAAAAACTGCTAATGAAAAGATGAGAACTAAATGTTTTATTGTTCTCATTGGTTGTTATTTTAACGTTCTAAAATATTCTAAAACCGCTCTTGCATCTTCTTCTGTAAGACCTTGGTTTGCCATAGGTGCTCCATTGAATTCCATCAATAAATCTTTAGCTAAAGGATCTTCTTTTACCATTCCTTCTGGGTTTAAAATCATATTCATTACCCATTCTGGTGCTCTTCTTTCTAAGATGCCTTTTGGTGCTGGTCCAATAAATTTCTTATCTGCTTTATGACACGCAGTACACATTTTGTTGTAAACTTCCATACCATGATTTGCCATATCTTGGTCAATTTCTGCAGCTAAGGTTACTGATGTAATTGGTCCTACTCCTTTGTTAGATAGTTCTATACGTTGAGAAGCAGCTACTTTCTTTTCAGTTTTTACAGGTGCTTTTTTACCGTAACTCGATTCTTCCTTTTTTTTATCATTTCCTCCACAACTAATTACAGTTGCTATAGCTATGATTGATAATAATTTTAGAGATTTTTTCATTGGTTTACATTTTATTTTTGTCAAATTTAAATAGGATGTATCAGAAATTATATGACTTTTATCATGATTAGGATAATTTAGTCCTATTTAATATGGTGCTGAATTTTTATTGTTGAGATACTGATTATTAGAATATAAGTAACTTAAATCTAGTGAGGTTAGAAAATCAAAAACCCACAGATGAACTGTGGGTTAGTTAAATTTAAGTCGAGATGTTTTTTTTAGCAGATGTATTTGATTAGAACCTGAAACGTACAAATGGCATCCAAGCTTCAGAATAGATACTTTTATCTTTATCGTATAATACGTCATATCTAATACCAATGGTTACATTGCTATTGGTATAACCTGCGCCTAAGAATAGAGCTGGATACCAGTAATCTTCCTTAAGATTAGTAACAAATCTGTCGTCAAATTTTCTGCTTACGTGCAACTGTTCAAATTCTGTAGAGATTTGAACTTCTCTGTAGGGATTGAATAATCCTATAACACTTCCTCCTAAAACAGTAGATTTAAATACATCTTTTTGACTGCTATAAGAGAAGTTAAGGCCAATACCTGTGGCTACATAAGGATTAAATCTATAAAGCGCATTTGGTGACAAAGACCCGCTAAAAAAGCCATCTCCAAAGTTTAAGCCAATGCCTCCTCCATATTCTACAGAACTCCAAAAGTTTTCCTTATTTGCAGTAGGCTCTTGCGCGAATGAAAATAATGTAAAAAAACACATTAAAAGTGTGAATAGTATTATTTTGTAGGTGTTAAAATGCTTCAAATTTATCATAGCTTTATTAGTTCTATTCAATATGTTATAAATATAATAAATCCTTATCTATATTTGTCAAAAGTTGTATTTTTGACTAAATTATGTTGAAACGACAACGTCTCAAAAAGTAAAATGGATAAATATTCCTTTCTCAACGCGGCACATACAGCATATTTTGCTGATTTATACGACCAATACCTAAAAAACCCAGACTCTGTAGAACCAAGTTGGCGTGCCTTTTTTCAAGGTTACGACTTTGGATCCGAAAATTACGGATTAGATGGTGAAATTGTAGAAGGTGTTTCTACGCAAATACCAGAACAGGTTCAAAAAGAATTTCAAGTTTTAAAACTTATTGATGGTTATAGAAGTAGAGGTCATTTGTTTACTAAAACAAATCCTGTACGAGCAAGACGTAAATATGCTCCAACCCTCGAAATTGAAAACTTCGGATTGTCAAAAAGCGATTTGCAAACCACTTTCTCAGCAGGAGAAGTATTAGGTTTAGGATCTACAACGTTGCAAATTATTATTGATCATTTAGAAAAAGTGTATTGCGAATCTATTGGTGTAGAGTATATGTACATCAGAAAACCTGAAGAAATTCAGTGGATTCAGCAGAAGCTAAATGTCAATGACAATCATCCACAGTTCTCACCAGATCAAAAGAAAACAATTTTAAGAAAGTTGAATGAAGCCGTTTCGTTCGAAAACTTTTTGCATACTAAATATGTAGGTCAAAAACGTTTTTCTTTAGAAGGAGGAGAAGCATTAATTCCAGCTTTAGATGCTTTAATTGAGCATGCTTCTGGTTATGATGTGAAAGAATTTGTAATGGGAATGGCACATCGTGGACGTTTAAGTACATTAACAAATATCTTCGGTAAATCTGCAAAAGATATTTTTAGCGAATTTGATGGTAAAGATTACGAGCAAGAAGTATTTGATGGTGATGTAAAGTACCATTTAGGTTGGACTAGCGATCGTGTTAGTGATGCAGGTAAAAAAATTAATCTAAATATAGCACCAAACCCTTCGCATTTAGAAACGGTTGGAGCTGTTGTGGAAGGAATAGTTAGAGCAAAGCAAGACGATAAATATCCAGATAATCCGTCACAAGTACTACCAATTATTGTTCATGGAGATGCTGCAATTGCAGGTCAAGGTTTGGTTTATGAGTTGGTACAGATGGCGCAGTTAGACGGCTATAAAACTAATGGAACCATACATATTGTAGTTAATAACCAAATTGGGTTTACCACTAATTATTTAGATGCACGTTCTAGTACGTATTGTACAGATGTTGGTAAAGTAACACTTTCTCCTGTTCTGCACGTTAATGCAGATGATGTTGAAGCAGTAGTACACGCGACATTATTTGCGTTACATTTTAGAATGAAATTTAAGCGCGATGTATTTATTGATATGTTGGGCTATAGAAAATATGGACATAACGAAGGTGATGAACCTAAGTTTACACAGCCATTATTATATAAAGCGATTGCAAAGCATAAAAATCCAAGAGATATCTATGCAGAACGCTTATTGGGCGAAGGAGTTATTAATAATGACTTTGTTGCTAAAATTGAAAAAGAATATAAAGATAAGCTTGAGGAAAAACTTGAGGATTCTCGTAAAGTAAAGAAAACTGAGATTACACCATTCATGCAAAACGAGTGGATTAATTTTACGTCAGCACAAGAGGATAAAATGATGCAGCCAGTGGATACATCATACTCTAGAGAAGGACTTAAGAAAATTACTGAAACCATATCTAATTTACCAAAGGAAAAGAAATTCATAAGAAAAATTCAACGCTTAATAGAGTCGAGGCAAACCATGTTTGATGAAGATCGTTTAGATTGGGCTATGGCAGAGCATTTGGCTTATGGGTCTATTTTGTTAGATGGTAATGACGTCCGAATGTCTGGACAAGATGTGGAACGTGGTACATTTTCGCATCGTCATGCTGTTGTAAAAGTTGAGGATAGTGAAGAAGAAATTATACTGCATAATAAATTAAGCGACCAACAAGGAAAGTTTTATATCTATAATTCTCTATTATCTGAGTATGGAGTAGTTGGTTTTGATTATGGTTATGCTATGGCAAGTCCAGAGACATTAACGATTTGGGAAGCGCAATTTGGTGATTTCAGTAATGGAGCACAAATAATGTTAGACCAATATATTTCTGCTGCAGAAGACAAATGGAAATTACAGAACGGTTTAGTAATGCTATTACCTCATGGTTACGAGGGTCAAGGAGCTGAACATTCATCAGCACGTATGGAGCGTTATTTACAGTTATGTGCTAAGGATAATATGTTTGTAGCAGATTGTACAACACCTGCTAATATGTTTCATTTACTGCGTAGACAAGTGAAAGCGGATTACAGAAAACCATTAATTGTTTTTACACCTAAAAGTTTACTGCGTCATCCAAAAGTGGTTTCTAGTGTAGATGAATTTGTAAATGGAAGTTTCCAAATGTTAATTGATGATGCTAATGCAAAAGTAGAAAAGGTTAAAACCTTGGTTTTTGTGACTGGTAAATTTTATTATGATTTATTAGAGGAACAAGAAAATCTAGGAAGAGAAGATATAGCTTTAGTTAGAATAGAACAATTATTTCCTTTGCCTGCTCAAGCTATGAGAGAAATACTTGAGAAATATAAAAATGCAGAAGACATTGTTTGGGCGCAAGAAGAACCTAGAAATATGGGAGCTTACGGTCATATGTTAATGAATTTTGATGAGACTAAACAATTTAGAGTAGCAAGTAGAAGGCCTTATGGAGCGCCAGCAGCAGGAAGCTCTGTGCGATCTAAAAAAAGACATAAACAAGTTATAGATTACGTTTTTGATAAAACCAAAAACAACCAGAGATAAACGAGAATTAACACAACGCAAATTAGAGCTTAAATAAAACAATAAAGCATGATTTTAGAAATGAAAGTGCCTTCACCAGGCGAATCAATTACTGAGGTAGAAATTGCAGAATGGTTAGTGCAAGATGGTGACTATGTAGAAAAAGACCAAGCAATAGCTGAAGTAGATAGCGACAAAGCAACTTTAGAGTTGCCAGCAGAAGCTAGTGGAACAATTACACTAAAAGCCGAGGAAGGTGATGCTGTTGCCGTTGGTGCTGTTGTTTGTTTAATCGATACTAGCGCAGCAAAACCAGAAGGAGGAGAAGCGCCGGTAAAAGAAGAAAAGAAAGAAGAATCACCTGTAAAAGAAGTATCTAAACCAGTTGCTGAAGCGTCTAAAACGTATGCAACAGGCACTGCAAGTCCTGCTGCTAAGAAAGTATTAGCGGAAAAAGGAATTGATGCAAGTACCGTTTCTGGAACAGGAAAAGACGGAAGAATCACTCAAGATGATGCTGTAAAAGCAGTTCCATCTATGGGAACTCCTACAGGAGGAAATAGAGGGACAACACACAGTAAAATGTCAATGTTGCGTCGTAAAGTAGCTGAACGTTTAGTTGAAGCAAAAAACACGACTGCCATGTTAACCACATTTAATGAGGTTAATATGACACCAATCTTTGAATTACGCAGGCAATACAAAGAAGACTTTAAAGCGAAGCACGGAGTAAGCCTTGGGTTTATGAGTTTCTTTTCTTTAGCAGTAGTAAGAGCATTAAAAATGTATCCTGCTGTTAATTCTATGATAGATGGTAAGGAAATGTTGACTTATGATTTTGTCGATATTAGTATTGCGGTTTCAGGACCAAAAGGATTAATGGTACCAGTAATTAGAAATGCGGAGAATCTATCATTTAGAGGTATAGAATCTGAAGTTAAGCGATTAGCGTTGAGAGCCAGAGATGGTCAAATCACTGTTGATGAAATGACAGGTGGTACTTTTACTATTACTAATGGTGGAGTTTTTGGTAGTATGCTATCTACACCAATTATCAATCCACCTCAAAGTGGAATTTTAGGAATGCATAATATTATTGAGCGACCAATAGCCGTAAATGGTAATGTTGAGATACACCCGATGATGTATGTTGCTTTATCTTACGACCATAGAATTATTGACGGTAAGGAATCCGTAGGGTTCTTAGTTGCTATAAAAGAAGCCTTAGAAAACCCTGAAGAGTTATTAATGGATAATAATATAAAGAAAGCTTTGGAGATGTAAATCTCATATAAAGTATAAAATTAAAAAAGCGCAATTCTATTTGAATTGCGCTTTTTTTTACTCCGAACTAACAACAGAGTGATTAACTAGTTAAAGTTAATTAAAGAAATTAACAGCAATATTTGCTGATATAACAATTATTGAACTAACAATTAATAAAATAATAAATACTTTGTCACTTTTTGTTGTAGACTCATTTTTCATTGCTTCCATAGACTTGTTGTGTTTTTATAAACTCTGACTTATAAGTTAATTCAGAGCTTATATGGTTTTTATTTCAGGTATGAATTAATAGCTGATGTAAAATTGCAACTAATTATGATACAATACTATACGTGACTTTACGTATTTTTTAATTTTTTTTAAATAAAAAAAAGGCCTTGAACAAAAGTTCAAGGCCAAAGTAATCCCTAAGAATTAATCAATCCTATATTTTTTAGAATTAACTAATAGCAAATCGTATGTTACAACCCCTACATTTGTAACATGCAGTAAAGGTCATAAAAAAAAGAATACCATACTATACGTAACTTTACGTAGTTTGTGTTTTTTTTAGAATTAAGTATCAAAAAATTCAGAATTTTCCTTAGCCCAAATGAGTAAACTGTTTTGTTTACTCTCTAATTTTAGTTTTTTTATGATATTGCTTTTGTGTTTTTCCACAGTTCTAGGTGAAATTAAAAGCAATTCTGCTATTTCTACTCCGGTTTTGTTTTGAGAAATTAATTTAACAATTCCTTTTTCGTGATTGGTTAATAAATCAAAATTTTCTGGAAGCTCATTTAATTCTAAAAATTCTAATAATTCAGGACTAAAATAAGAGTTGTCCTTTCTTACAGAGGAGATGCAATTTTCAATTTCTACAAGTGCAAATTCTTTTAAAACATAACCATAGATACCTAATGCTTTGGCATCATAATATGTTTTTTCATCTTTTTCGAAAGTAATAAGAATTATTTTAGTCGCTATCTTATCCTTTTTGCATTTTTCAGCAATCTGTAAGCCCGTTAGAAAAGGCATTTTTATATCTAAAATGGCAATGTCTGGTGTATGTGCCTTTATTAACGTTAAGGCTTCTTTTCCGTTTTTTGCACTTGCAAGTACGTTATACTTTTTTTCTATTAGAAAATCATGCAGACCTTTTAGTACCAAGGGATGGTCATCTGCAATAATGATTGTAGGATTCATTTTTTGCTATTAATTATTTTAAAGGTAAGAAGAATCTTCAGCATATAAAATTTCTTATCACTATTTATAGTTAAAATAGGATTACAGTTTTAAATACAAGTATTTCTTATTGTAGTCTATAATGCCTTTGCCTTTTTTTAAGATGTCTGCACCAATAATACCATCCACAGGATCTGCGTTATGATTTATTAAACCATTATTAACATGAGATAAATTAAAAAGAATCAGCGCCACACGGTTTTTCTTCCATTTTCCTAACTTTACTGCATTAGATGTAGAGATTTGCGTCAACATGTCAGAAGCTCCGGCACCAACGGCTTTAATTTCAGAATCTTTTACTTTAAGGTTAAAACGTTCAATAGCTTCAAAACCAACACAACTGCTTGATGCTCCTGTGTCTAATATAAAGCGTCCTTTTACGCCGTTAATAGAGGCTTTTATTTCAAAATGATTGGTTTTAGTCAGTTTTAATTTTACTTTAGAATAGCCTTTATTTAAGAGGAAGTCTTTTAACGTTTCCATGATTTTTGTTTAAAAATTAGTAACCAACTTAAGAATGCAACTATCAAGCCTAAGATGAAATAGACATACAAATTGTAGTTGCTAGAAGGTTTTGATACCGTTAAGTCACCAAAATAGACAAAAGCACTCCAATAATAGGGGGACTTTTTAATATTGGAAATGTCAGGATTATTTAAATACGCTAATTTGGAGTTTTGATTGGCAGAAAAAGCAGACTCTGTTTTTCTGAGATCGCTGTAAAAACTAGACATCAGTTTCGAGGTCGATAAGTCATTAATTTTCCAAAGTGAAACTACTAAGTTAGAAATACCGGCATATGTAAAGCCACGAGTCAAACTCATGCTACCTTCTCCTTTATGAAGCATTCCAACTCCTGTTTCACAGGCACTTAAAACAACTAAGTCATTTGTTAGATCGAGATTGTACAACTCTTGTAAATACAATTTTGAATCTATAAAATCGATATTGGCCGGAGTTGTAAAATCACCACTATGAGCATGCGTAGAAAGGTGCAGAATACTGTATTGGTTTATTTGGTCTAACACATCTTTTTTGGTGGCCGCATTATACATTAAAAACTCAGTTTTAATTTCATCGTCTATACGTTCTGCTTCATCTAAAGAATAGGTGAGTTTTAAATTACTATTACCAAAAACAGGAAACACACCCAAAGCAGAATTCTTGAACTGATAAGGTTTTGTATCCGTATAAAATAAAGCACTTGTATGATAAGCTAAGCGGTGTTTCTTAACTAAAAATGGCATTTTTGAATAATTAGAATTTGCTGTTTGTTCTGTTAGCAAACTTTCAAATGGAATAAAATTTAAAAAACCATCTGCAATCATCACTACATTTTCATAAGTGCTAATTTCATTCAATTTTAAAAATTCATAGAGTTCAAATGCATCATCAGTAAACTGAGAGATATTATTGTTGATAACGGAAGCATTATCAAAATAATCTATAAATGTTGCAATTTTAAGTTTGTTGGATTCTGATAATTCTATGTGTTGAAAATCAATATGATTTGGTGTAAATACAAATTGATACAAGTTATTTTTCCCATAAAAGTATTCTATTAAACAGGCGTTGTCTATGTTTAATTTCGATTTTAGGTTGGCTATATTTATACTCTTCGAATAATTTGAAGGATATCTTTTATTAATAGAATCTTGTAATTGCTTTAATTTAGTGCTTGTAGTTATGAGTTTTAATTGTAAACTATCGCGATCTAATAATTGCAATTGCGCTCTATTTATAGGTCTATTAAGTAATCTGTTAGATAATTGTTGTTGCTGTTTTAATAAATAATGTTCTTTTAAAAGAAGGCTATCAGTTGGGTGTTTTTCTAAAAGTGTCGTTTTGTTAGTATACCATTTTAGGGCTGAAGCTTTAGTGTATTCTGCGTAGTTAAAAGCACGTTCGGCATAGTGGCTTTCTCCTTTTAGCTGAAACATATTGTATAGTATGGCTATACATTTTTCACTGCGGTTCTTGTTGATGCTTGCATTAATTATATAGCTTTCTTGGCTGGTATTTTCTTGTGCGAGTAAGTCTGAAACGAAAAAACTTAAATCATAATAATGCAATATGGTTTCAGGTTTAGTTTCTAACTCTGCCCATAAATCGAAAATATCTATAAAGGTGTTTTCGGGATATAAATCGGTTGTTTTTGGTAATTGAGTGCCGTCAAAATTGGGTAATAAAATGGCTAAGCAATTTTTTAATTTAGCAATAGCTTTGTCATTTTCGTTGCGTTTAAAATTTAATTGTGCTTCCTGAAAACTAAATTGCGCTCTACTTCGTGCTGTGGAAAGGTTATTAATTGTTAGAGGTCTTAAACGATTTAAATACGAATAAGCTTTCTCATAATCTTTATTGTTTATAGCCGATTCGTAGTGGAGTTGAAGGGCTTCAATAGTGCCAAGATCACGTCTTGGAACAATGACATCATTTTCCAGAAACAATCGCTTTTGGTTGCTTTTTATAAGTAGATTACTTTTTCTTTTTATATAGTTGAGGTTTTGTTTTTGATGTTTTATTATGCCTTCAACTTTAAGCCCTTTATTCGAAATGTCAATGACTTGCTGATGTTTATGTAACGATTGATAGAGCTTTGCCAAATTAATGTAACCAGAAATTTGTTGTTGTTTGTTATGTTGTTTTTCGGCAAGTTGAAGATAATAGGTGGTAATTTGTTCTGCTTTTATATAGGCATTCGTTTTATGATAGAGAATACCTAAAGGAATCAAACAATACTCTACAATATCATAAGATGAAATATTGTGGTCGTTATAAAGCTGATGTGCTTTTTCGTAGCTTCTAATCGCTTCCTTTTTTCTATTTGTTTTATCGAGATAGTACGCTTTATTAACTAATAGATTTATAAAAGCATAGTACTCATCCTTTGTATTAAGTTGTGTTTCAAATTGAAGACTACTTTTATTCAATGCCTCTAAACCTTCATCTGTTTGATTTTGACTAAACGTTTCAGTAGCCACGTAAATAGCCTCTTCTAAATCTTGAGCAAAACAAGTTCCGAAGACCAGCATAAAAATTAAAATGAGTCCTTTTTTCATTTATTATGGAACCGTTTTTAAACTAGAATTTCCAAATCGCATAAAGTTGTAAATAATTATAATCGTCTTCTAAATTAAACACATAACGTGCTCCAAGACTCGGGCCAATACGAGCAAAGCCAGCTGTAGCTTCCACTAAGAACCCTTTTCTGAAATTAGTGAAGGATTCTGTAACTTCTTCATTAGTGGTGCGACTATCAAAAAGAAATAAATCGGCACCTTGCCCTTCAAATTGTTCAATTAAAATGGATTGCTTTTGTTTTTCGTTTACCGAAACGGTACCGATAATTCCGGCTCCTAAACCGATATAATTATTTACATTATACCTAGCTAATACTGGGATTTCCCAATCTATATTGCTGTAGTTTCTGCTTGTTGTAGTGCGTTGGGTAAATGGAAAACCAATGGCTCCGTCATCTATTACTTCTTCCACAACGTCTGTATTACTGTCGTATTTATGAATGCTGTTTAATAATTCAACCTGCCAATACCAACGATAAGATTTATAAGGTGAAATAGTAGCTCCTAAAAAGTAACTTTCTGAATTTTTTAAATCTGCAAATGAATTGTAACCCGCTTTTACACCAATAGAAATACCTGGTAAAAATCGTGTTGTAGAATAGTTGGTTATTATTGGTTCGTTTTTGTCAAAGATTATGGCTGTTCGTGATTTCGTTTTCTTTTTATGAAAATCATCAGAGAACTTTAATCTGTATTTTACAAATCCTTTTGTTGAATCGTATGCTTTTACATTTTTCTGCTCGCTTCCAGGAAGATAGATGTTTTTGAATGTGAAAATCGCTTGCTTTGCCGTATAAGTAGTGTCGAGGCAACTATAGGCAACATCATATTTTGGACATATTTTTACTTTGGGATACATGTCTAAAACTTCAATACTCGATTTATCAAACATATCTGGAATATCAGTTTCTAAACGAATCGTTGTAGCCGGACCTTCACCATTATTCTGAAATCTAATTTTAAATTTAGGCTTTTTAAAACGTACTAACCTATAATTTAGAAATGAGGCATTAGAGGACATTTTATTAGGGTCGTGAGATGTTACAATTTCCATTTCCATATCTTTTACATGGTGATTATCGTAACTATTATCTGGCACATAGACTCCTCTAACAGAAATAATAGCAGACGTATCCTTTAGCATTTCTTTGGTGGTCTTTAAGCTGTAAAAGACATGGCGTTCTTCATTTGGTTCCATATTGTCAAAACGAAGTTGACTTGAGTTTCTATACGCGAATTTAGCATCGTCTAAAGTTTGAGGTAGATTTTTTCGTACCGTTGTATCTTGAGGTTTTGCTTTTAGAGATAGCAAATTATCGTCAGCTGAGGCATAATACACATAAGAATCAAATTTTGAGGTATACACAATAGCGTCTTCTATTTCTTTTTCATTATGATACGCTCTAGTTTCAATAAGGTCGAAGTTGTCTGCTTTGTATTTCGCTTCGTTGTAAAACAAAAAGAACTTTCCATTTATTGTATACGATTTGGTGTTTTTATAACTTAAAACGATGACGATATCCTCATCTGGCATGGGCTCTCTATTCCGCTGAAGGTTTAGAGCATTATCCATTGATGATTCATCTTTAAAATCGTCAGATACATTGTCAACGGTTATTTTTTTAGGACGTGTTACTGGTGGTTTTCCGGTATCGTAATTATTGGTGGCCCATAACCGAACGGTGTAGTCGCCATTTTTCTTATAGGTTTTTTTGGGTTCTAGTTCTTTACTAAACGTACCATCTCCAAACTCCCAAAAATTGGTGTAAAAGGCTTTTGGTGCACCCGCAATTTGATTGAGTTCTGGTGCGTTTGCCTTAAATTCAATTTGGTTGCCTAGAGTTTTCTGTTCAATACTTGCTGTTCTACGTGTCGTGTCTATTGCAATATCTTGCTGTGCAAAACTAAAAACGGAAAAGCTAACAGCTATATAAAATAAGAGTGTAGGTTTCATGTGTTTATATGTGTTGTTTTTCAAGGTTAACGTGCTGTTGGTTATTTAATCATTCTTAGAGATAATGGTTTGAGCATGCTCATTTTACAACATTAGATTTATTGTGATTAAATTTAAGGATTAAAAGTTAAGCCCATTTATAGATAGCACAAAAAGTCAGAAAAATTAATTTCTGACTTTTATTAACTAAGTAGGCCACAATGATTTATGGTAAATCATTTATCAAAGCTGTTAATGAAGCCTCTGTTCCTACTGTAGTCTCCCCTAAATAAAACGTAATAATTTCGTTAGCAACAATAGTTACTGGCTTAATAGCGTATCTCCATTCTCCATCAGCTTCAGAAATAAAAATAACATGACAATCTAAACCAATAGGTATTTGTCCATAATGCTCACTGAAAATATTTAAAGTATCATCATAAGTGTCTAGTTGTGCTAAGGCTGGTAATTCGCCATCATAAGACAAGTAAATAGCACTGTTTTGATTGTCGTAACCTCCTGGAGCTTCTACTTGTAATGTTGTTTTAGGACGTGGATCGTTATAGAATTTATCTACATTGGTCCAACCGAATCCGTCTAAAATTCCATAATAATTTTCACCTTCTAAAAATAGACCTCCATCTCCATTGGTGTTATCCTCAATTTCATCCCAAACTAAGTTGCCATCTGCATCTATTTCGCCAGTCCAAAGGCTCATATCTGGATCAGCGCCTCCTGTTAAGCTTGTTGGGATCATTAATTGTAAGCCACAGTTTGTATCTAAAATAGTACCGTTTTGAGTGGCTTCTATAAAGAATTCTCCTCCTGTAATTATTAAGGCTTTATCACCATTTGGTAATTTTCCCATAGTGGGTTTATTGGTCGTTAACATACTGCCTTTTTCAAAAATTTCAACATATTCTAAAGTTATGTCTCCAGAAACTGGGTTGCCATTGTCGGTAAGACAATTTGCGTTTAAATTAATTTGAACACCGTTTTCTGAGGTTAATGAAATGTAACCATCGCCTGTATTAAAATTAAATAGTTGAGTATGGTTATTAAGTGCGATGTCTCTATTGTTTTTAAATTCTTGAGCTGTAGGAGGCTCTTCATTTTGTAATCCGTCATTTGCATCGTCGGTAGGGTTGCAGCTGGTTGTAAGTAGTGAGGTCGTTAATAATAGGGCAAAAAGGCTGAATAAATTTTTAGTTAAAATACGTTTTGTACTTGTTCTGATGTAAATGTTTTTACTTGTTTTCATAATCGTTGAATTTATTATTATTTGTAGTTATATAAACAGGGTAATACTATTGTTACCCTGTTTTTTTAATTTTCTTTTAATATTTGCTACTTGCGATAACTTTATATGTTATTATATCACCTTTTGAAGCTAACCTAATCATTCTTTCGGCTGATGATTTGGATGATGCAAAACCTTCAGATTTACCGTAATTACTTTTCACCTTCCAGAAAAAAAGTCGCTGTGAGATCTCAGTTGCTTCAGATCTTAAAACCTTAAAGTTTTTAATCTGCTTTTCTAAGATGATTTCTCCAGCGCTGAATAAGGTAATCATGCGTTTCGCAGTTTCAAGGTTTAATGAGGTGCCTTCACTTTTACCACTTTTAGTGATGACTTTCCAATCATAAACTTCTATGATATTGTCTGTTGTAATTTCTAATGAGGTTTCATTAGTTACGATCGTGTGTTCTGTTGAAGCATTTAAAGTTGTGAATCCTAATACTACTGTTGCGAAAATTAAAATTGTACGTTTCATAATCGAGGGTTTTTGAATTAATTATTTTGATTTGTTTGTTCAGTTTTGTTTCACTGTTACACCCTTATATAAAAACACATTTAAAATTGTTACCCTCAATTTGTAAATATTCTTTAAATTCGTTGAAAATAAAGGGTTCATGAGCGATAAAAAATTACACGAAGACCAAAAATATATTGATGGATTAGCCGAAAACAATACCTTTATTATTCAGGCCATCTATGATAAGTTTGCGCCCAAAGTGATAAATTATATAAAGCAGAATAGTGGAGATGCATATGATGCTCAGGATGTTATTCAAGAAACGATTATAACAATATATAACCAAGCCAAACAGAAGAAGTTGCAATTAACATGTCCGTTTGATGCTTATTTTTTCTTGTTATGTAAACGAAAGTGGCTAAATCAATTGAAGAAAAGTAAAGGAAAAGAGGTAACAATTAATGAAGAAGTGTTATCTAAGGATGATGATGCACAAGTGTTATCTTTTGAGACGTCAATTTTTGAAAATAAACAAGCCCTCTTTAATGAGATGTATCAACAATTAGGAGATGCTTGTAAAGATTTGTTAAAAGCGACTTTTAGTATAAAATCAATGGAAGACGTTGCTAAAAGTCTTAACATCAGCTATGCTTATGCACGAAAGAAAAAATCATTATGCATAGGGCAATTGACGAAATTAGTGCAAGCCTCACCAAAATTTAACAGCTTGAAATATTAAAATTATGGAAGAACAAGATTATATACAGTTTGAAGCTTATCTCGTCGGAGACTTATCTGATGAAGACTTAATAACATTTAATAAGCGATTAGAATTAGATCCTAAATTTAATAAGGCCTTTGAAATTTATAAAGATATGTCTGCTCATTTAGAGCATGAAATTGGGAATGAACAGGAAACATCAGATTTTAAAGCTAATTTAGATGTGATTTCGAATAAACATTTTAATACAATTGATGATATGGACAATACAAATAGAACTTCAGAAAAATCTAAATTTTATAAATATGCGATAGCAGCCTCTGTGGTTGTTTTATTAGGTTTCTTTCTTTTTAATCAGTTTGGAGGTCCTAAGTATGATGAATATAATAATTTTGACCCTATTAGTTTAACGGTTAGAAGTTCTAATGATGCTGATTTTAGTAAAGCAGAAGAAAGCTTTAATGCAAAGAATTATAATGAAGCTATCAAGAGTTTTAATAACATTTTAGAGAATGATTTTACGAATTTAGAAATTCAACTATATAAATCTATGGCTTTGGTTGAAACCAGTCAATTTGAAGAAGCTGAAATTTTATTAAGAAAAATAACTAATGGAAATTCAGCGTATCAAAATAAAGCAAAATGGATTTTAGCCTTAAATTACTTAAAACAGGACAAGGATTCAGAGTGTATTAAAGTTCTTAAAACGATACCTCAGGATGCAGAAGATTACAAAATGGCTCAAGAATTATTGCAGAAATTAGACTAAACTTTAAATGCTTGCGATATAGTGCTATAGCCCTTTAAAATAAATACTAAAACGAAAGTCATCAAATCCAAGATGACTTTTTTACTTTTGCAAAATGATTATTACAGATACCCATACCCATTTGTACAGCGATGCTTTTGATGAAGACAGAGCGGAAATGATACAGCGCGCCATAGATGCTAATGTAACACGGTTTTTCATTCCGGCAATAGATTCTACCTATACAGAATCTATGCTTCAACTCGAAAAAGATTTCCCTGAGCATGTCTTTTTAATGATGGGTTTACACCCCACTTCTGTAAAAGAAAATTATAAAGAAGAGTTGCGTATTGTTGACGACTTATTAGCTCAACGAAAATTTTGTGCGATTGGGGAAATCGGAATTGATTTGTATTGGGATCAATCTACTTTAGGGATTCAAATTGAAGCCTTCAGACATCAAATAAATCTTGCAAAACAATATAAGCTGCCAATAGTCATTCATTGTAGAGAAGCTTTTGATGAAATTTTTGAAGTTTTAGAACAAGAGAAGTCCGATGATTTATACGGAATTTTTCATTGTTTTACTGGGGATTTACAACAAGCACAAAAAGCCATTTCTTATAATATGAAATTAGGAATAGGAGGAGTCGTTACCTTTAAGAATGGTAAAATAGATCAATTTATAAATCAAATAGATCTCAAACACATAGTTTTAGAAACCGATTCTCCCTATTTGGCTCCAAAACCATTCCGAGGAAAACGAAATGAAAGTGCTCATATATATAAAGTCTTAGAAAAATTGGCAGAACTTTATGGTAAAAGTCACGAAGAAATTGCTAGTATTACTACAGAAAATTCAAAAGCTATATTCGGAATTTAAATGACAAAACAACCACATATTCTATTAATATATACCGGCGGCACCATTGGTATGATTAAAGATGTTGAAACTGGTGCGCTAAAGGCATTTGATTTTAAAAGTCTGCTTGTTAAGATTCCAGAATTACGATTATTGGATTGTACCATTGATACCATTTCTTTTGAAGAACCTATAGATTCATCCAACATGAATCCTAAATATTGGGGAGATATAGCGACGATTATAGGTGAAAATTATCTAAAATATGATGGTTTTGTGGTTTTGCATGGTAGTGATACCATGAGTTATTCGGCATCTGCACTTAGCTTTATGTTAGAAAACTTAGCAAAACCAGTAATCTTTACCGGTTCACAATTGCCTATTGGAGATTTACGAACAGATGCTAAGGAAAATCTAATTACATCGATACAGATGGCATCTTTAAATATTGAAGGTATACCTGTCATTAGAGAAGTAGGCTTGTATTTTGAATATAAATTATACAGAGGCAATAGAACTACAAAATTAAATGCAGAACATTTTGAAGCTTTTGAGTCATTAAATTATCCGCATTTGGCCGAATCTGGAGTCCACTTAAAAGTTAATTCAGAACATTTATGGAAGCCAACCCCAAATACAAAATTGATTTTACGTACAGCTATGGACACTAATATTGGAGTCCTAAAGTTATTTCCGGGTATTTCTAGACCAATTTGTGAAGCCATACTTACAAGTAAATTAATTAAAGGACTTATCATAGAAACTTACGGTTCTGGTAATGCAACAAGCGAAGCTTGGTTTATAAAATTATTAAGCGAAGCAATTAACAATGGACTTCATATAATTAATGTTACCCAATGCGCCGGAGGTAGTGTAAATATGGGGCAATATGAAACGAGTTCACAGTTAAAATCTATTGGTGTTATTTCCGGAAAAGATATTACTATAGAAGCAGCAATTGCCAAATTAATGTACCTTTTGGGAGAGAAAATTGAAGGAAAAGAATTCAAAACTATTTTCGAAACGTCCTTAAGAGGCGAAATGTCCTAAAAATAACAGAAAATAACACTATAAATTTTAGTGTTTGAAGTTTTTTTCGTTATTTGGCACTATGTAATTTGAAATAAATTTAGAGAGAGGTGGCCGAGTGGTCGAAGGCGCACGCCTGGAAAGTGTGTATACCTCAAAAGGGTATCGAGGGTTCGAATCCCTTCCTCTCTGCTGATATTTTTACGTGATTATTGCATATTTTTTTTTACCTTTAACACTTTAACTAATAAAATTAAGATTCAGAACAATGAAAAGATTATTTTCTATCCTTGCCATAACATGTTTAATGGCTATCGGAACTGTTAATGCTAATGCAACAACAGCATTTGCAAGTGCAACAGCAACTGTAACAAGTGTAACTCAAGCAGAAGAAGCAGCTTCCGAAGATTTGAGTTTCCATCAAGAATTAAAAAAGCGTTTTATCGAAGGTGGTCCAGGCTTTATGGGTATTGTACTACTATGTTTAATTCTTGGATTAGCGATTGCTATTGAGAGAATTATCTTTTTAAACCTTTCGACTACAAACACTAAAAAATTAACCCAAAATGTAGAAGATGCACTAAATTCTGGTGGTATCGAAGCTGCAAAGGAAGTTTGTAGAAATACAAAAGGACCAGTTGCCTCTATATTCTATCAAGGTTTAGACAGAGCCGACGAAGATATCGATGCTGCTGAAAAAGCTGTTGTAGCTTATGGTGGTGTACAAATGGGACAATTAGAAAAGAATGTGTCTTGGATTTCATTGTTTATCGCTTTGGCACCAATGCTTGGTTTCATGGGTACGGTAATTGGTATGATTCAAGCCTTTGATAAGATTGAAGCTGCTGGTGATATGCAACCTTCTTTAGTTGCGGGTGGTATTAAAGTAGCACTTTTAACAACGGTATTTGGACTTATAGTAGCGATTATACTTCAAATCTTTTATAATTATATCATTGCTAAAATTGATAGCATTGTAAATGATATGGAAGATGCATCAATCACATTGATGGATTTATTAGTAAGACACAAAAAATAAAAAACAATTATGCACAAAATATTAAAAATAGTAGCTGCTATTATAAGCGTACTTGGCATTATCTTTCTTGGAAGGATAATTGCTAAAGGCGATGATGAAATAAAAGCAGCAGCTTTAGCAGGAGATACTGCTATTGTAGATCCGATGGCTATTACAGCTTATATTATATTAGGACTCGTTTTATTATTTGTGGTGGTTTTTGTATTAAAGAATCTATTCACAAATACAGCAGGACTAAAAAATACACTGATAGGTGTAGGTGCTTTTGCAGCAGTATTGATAATTTCTTATGTGCTATCTGGTGGAGATGCTATGCAGTATAAATTACAAGATGGCTTTGCAACAGAAGGACAATCAACAATGGTAGGAGCTGGTTTAGTAGCGTTTTATATATTATTAGCTGTTGCTGCAATAACTATGATTTTTTCAGGAGTTAAAAAAGTAATCAGTAAATAATATAACATGGCAAAAAGAGCAGCACCCGAAGTTAATGCAGGATCAATGGCTGACATTGCTTTCTTATTACTGATATTTTTCTTAGTAACAACAACTATTGAGAAAGATAAAGGATTATTAAGAAGTTTGCCGCCTATTGATGATACCGAAGTTGAACCACCAATTATTAGACAAAAGAATCTATTTACGGTTAATATTAACCGTAACAATCAACTCTTAGTAGAAGAAGAGGAGATTCCAATTAGTCAGTTAAGACAGGCTACAATAGATTTCTTAGATAATGGTGGTGGAACAAACCAAGCAGGTGAATCTTGTGATTATTGTAAAGGAAAACGTTTAGAGGAGTCCTCTGATCATCCTGATAAAGCAATTATCTCAATGAAACACGATAGAGAAACCACTTATGAGAAGTACATGGATGTACAAAATGAGTTGGTGGCGGCTTATAATTTCTTAAGAGAGCGTGAAGCATCTAGACTTTATAAAAAGTATTATCCAGATGCAGAAAAAGTGTTTACTGCAATGCTTGAAGAGAAAGAGAAGAATCAATTTAGTAAGGATGAAGTGCTTAATGAGCGTATAGAGACCATTAAGAAATTATTCCCGATGAAATTGTCCGAAGCAGAACCAGATAAAAAATAAAACGTAACAATTATGTCTAAGTTTAGAAATAAAGAAAAAGGTGAATTGCCGGCAATTTCAACGGCATCCCTTCCAGATATTGTATTTATGTTGCTTTTCTTTTTTATGGTTGCAACTGTTATGCGAGATAGTTCTTTAATGATTGAAAACCAATTGCCAAGTGCAGATCAAGTAGAAAAACTTAAAAAAGATAGAACTATTTTTATCTATGCAGGTAAACCTAGTAGTCAGTATAAGCAATTTGGTGTTGAACCAAGAATTCAGTTTAATGATGCTTTTATTACAGTTGAAGATGTTCAGTCTTCAGTATATCAAGGTATAAGTGAAATGAATGAAGAACTTCAAAGTAAAGTGGTTGTAGGTCTTAAGATCGATAAGAATACCAATGCTGGTTTAGTATCGGATATTAAGCAAGAACTGCGTAAGGCTAATGCATTAAAAGTAATGTATATCGCTAATACAAAAACTGAAAAGTTATAATAAAATCTTAATTTTATAAAAAAAACGTCCTGAGCAATCGGGACGTTTTTTTGTTTAATAGATATTAAAGATTTTGTAGCTTTATCAATATTAAACGAGTATGTTAAGTCTATTAGATTCAAATGCATTGATACTAATAAACAGCATCTAACATTTAAATAAATTAAGGATTAATACATGAAAAGTTACCTTTTACTTTTAGTAACATTAGTTGGTTTTTTAGGGTTTTCTCAAAGCTATAATTCGGATACATCTGAACTTGATGAGAAATATAGAGAAGATCAATTCTACGCCTCTGTAACCTATAACTTACTTAATGAAAAGCCAAAAGGTATTTCTCAAACTGGTTTTTCTTCTGGTTTTCATTTTGGCTTTATTAGAGATATGCCAATTAACCAAAAACGTAATGTGGCTATTGGTTTAGGTATGGGTATTTCTACAAATTCATACAATCAAAAGAATGTATTGATTGAAGATATTGACAATACTATTTACTTCACTAAAATCGATGAAGGTGAATATAATGTCTCAAAGAACAAGTTTACCACCTATCTTGTTGAGGTTCCTTTAGAGATAAGATGGAGAACATCAAATCAACAAGATTATAATTTTTGGCGTATTTATACCGGATTTAAAATGGGCTATGTGTTTTATAATTCTTCGAAATTTAAAAGTGAAGTGACTAATGAAAAACTTTCTAATATAGACAGCTTTAATAAACTTCAATATGGTCTAACCTTGAGTGCTGGTTATAGTACATGGAATTTTCATGTGTATTATGGTCTAAATTCTATTTTTGACAACTCTGCAACGTTTGATGGAGCAAGTATAGATATGAAATCCTTAAAAATAGGATTGATGTTTTACATTCTATAACCAATAATTAAGTAGGATAAACTGCGGTACCAATCCTGTAAAAACACCTATAACTAATTCTTGAGACGTATGTGCTTTTAGATGTAAACGCGAGGTCGCAATCGCTCCAAGAATTACCATCATTAGGGCAATGGTGCCATTAATATTTATATGATAGTGCATACTTAATGCCACAGCAAACATAAAAAATCCAGAAGCAGCGATCATATGAATACTTGCCTTTACTTTAAAAACAGCCAGTATAAAACATGTTAGGGTAGAAAATAGAATACCTAAAAAGAAGAAATATAATTCTATAATTTCTTCAGGCGTCAGGACGCGGATTAAAATCAATACAATTATTATACAATTTATAAAAAGTGGTATTAAGCGTTCTCTAGTACTCTTTAAGTAGATAGAATTGACCTTATTAATTGTTTTTAGCAGAAAGAATAGAAGAATAGGTAATATGATCGTAAGGATAACAATCGAAAAAATTTTTGCATTTCTTACAGGTTCAGGAATATAACGTGGTGTTTTAGAAAAATAAAAAAGTATACCCAATAATGGCATAATTAAGGGGTGAAAAACAAACGATATACCTTTTAAAATAAATTCTTTCATGTCTAGTAACAAATGTAAAGTTTTATCCGCAAAAAAATCATGCTATAATTTAATAGTAGCATTATATATTATATTTTTATGAAAAAGGCATCTAATGATTAAAAAATACCTCATTTTAAGTTTATTCATTTTACTAAGTATCAATTATGCTTTGGCTCAAGGTAATTACGGAATCATTTTTCCTAAGTCAGAATCCGAAAGAAATCAATCTTGCAGAAGTTGTTTTTCAGCATTTCAGCAAAAACCAAAAGAAGTAAATTTCACCATAAAAAATGACAATGGTAACTTGTATTTTCACACTAACGATAAAACGTGGTTTAATAGTTTATTTACAAGTAATGATGATGGTATCGCTATTGATGTCGTTTCTAATGATATTTATGATTGTACAATAGAAAATATAAAAACGGATCAGATTAGAGGTGAATTATTAAGACCTGTGTATGCATCCCGACTTAAAAGCGGCTTAAAATCTATTGGTGAAAATTCCTATCGTGTATTAGTAGGTAAATTACCAGATAACCTAAAAAATAAAGAACTAGAATACAATATGCTTTTCTTAGGTAATAAAACGCTGTGTCGCTATCAAATCATCTATGATATTAAAGCCTACAAATGGGACTTATTAGATATGGGCATGTATTTAGATTCTATAAGTTTTAAAAATGAAAGAGTTTCAGATACTGGAGATGAATCATTTCAGATAACCTATAAAACGCTTCGCTTTAAAATACCATTTGAGAAGAATAAGACGCAATATTCATCAGCGGATATAAAACCAGTTTACGATTCATTAAACTTAACAAACTTTAATATAAAGAGTATAAATATAAAAGCGTATTCATCTATTGAGGGAAGTTTAGAACGCAATATAGAATTGCAACAGGAAAGAGCTAATAGTATTGCCAAGGCCATTCAATCGTATCAAAAACCAAATATTAGAACAACTATTTCGTCTTCAGAAAATTGGGTTGAATTTTTAAATGATATTGAAGGTACACAACACGAGAATCTTAAGTTGTTAAGTAAAGATGAATTAAAATCTAAACTTGTTGGTTCATTTTCTCAAGACATGGAGCATTATTTAAAAAATCATAGAAAAGCGGTTATTACGTTAGAATTAGAGCGTAAAGATATCTATAAAGCAAAATCTTCTACAGAATTGGTAAGTCTCTTTAATTCGTCTATAAAGGATGGTAAATTAGATGAAGCTGCCCAAATACAGAATTCAATTTTTGAAAAGCTAAAGAATAAGGAAGTATCACCAGATATTTTAAAAAATATGGAAATTCCTGCACAGTTGAAATTCATTAATTTTTTAAATAACAATAGTGCCATTAAATACCAATTAGACCAAAAGCAACTTATTATCGTAAGGAATGAACTAGAAACTCTAAAAAAATTAGAAGCTAAGAATCCTAAAGTGCGTTATAATTTAGTAGCCTTAAAATTTTTAATTTGGCGTCACAATATTGAACCTGTAAATGACGATAAGTTTAAATCAGAAATTTACGCTCTAAAGAGTTTTGGTATTGACCAGCAGCTTATCGATAGGATGATGATCAATTATCACATCATTAAAAGTGAAAAGTATATGCGCGAGCGCGATTACAAAAACAAAGATAAGTCGGTAAATTACATTACTAATGCATATAAGAAAGTCTCACTTTCAGATTTTGACTATTTTAGTTTAGCGCAGTATTTAGTGTATTATGCAAATACGGATAAAGCGGCTGAATTATTAACTAAAAAAGTGCGTTCTATAGATGTGGATGAAGACTTACTGTTTTACTACTTAAACTTAACACTAACCGATAATGAGCTCACTAAGACTGATGCTTATAGAGCAATTATGTTAAACGCTATAAACCTTAACAGTAACAGATATTGTAAAATATTTAATGCTGTTGAAAATGGAGGAGTAACATTTCAGCTATTGGCAAACGATTATTTGCGCAAAAGTTATTGTGAAAGTTGTACGCAATAAACGTTTAAAGTTCCTTTCTTAATCGTGCTACAGGAATATCTAATTGCTCTCTATACTTCGCAACTGTACGTCTTGCGATTGGATAGCCTTTTTCTTTCAATATTTTAGAAAGCGCTTCATCGGTTAGAGGTTTCTTTTTACTTTCTTCCTCTATAACGGTCTCAAGGATTTTTTTGATTTCTCTAGTTGAAACCTCTTCACCTTGATCGTTAGTCATCGATTCTGAGAAGAATTCTTTAATTAATTTTGTGCCGTAAGGAGTATCTACATATTTACTGTTTGCAACTCTAGAAATGGTAGAAACATCCATTTCAATTTCGTCAGCAATATCCTTTAAAATCATAGGACGTAAATTACGCTCATCACCAGTTAAGAAGTATTCTTTTTGGTAATGCATTATAGAACTCATAGTTACAAATAAAGTTTGCTGGCGTTGTCTTACGGCTTCTATAAACCATTTTGCAGCATCTAGCTTTTGCTTTATAAACATAATCGCATCCTTTTGAGA
Organism: Winogradskyella thalassocola; assembly: GCF_900099995.1. Lineage (GTDB taxonomy): Bacteria > Bacteroidota > Bacteroidia > Flavobacteriales > Flavobacteriaceae > Winogradskyella > Winogradskyella thalassocola. The sequence continues at coordinate 110,597 of NZ_FNCZ01000001.1, read as the reverse complement.
TTTCGACTTTTCTTTAGTCTCTTTATAACCCTTAAGCATGTTGTTGTATTCTCGGGAGACATGTAACTCTGGTGCATTTCTACCGTTTAACGTCAACTCTAATTCCCCATCCACAATCTTTATCGCAAAATCTGGTACAATGTGCTCTACGATTTTGTTATTACCAGCATAAGAACCACCGGGTTTAGGATTAAGTCTTTCAACTTCTTCTATAGCATCTTTAAGTTGCTCTTCGTCAATATTAAATTTTTGCATTAACTTCTTATAGTGCTTTTTGGTGAATTGCTCAAAGCCTTTATCTATAATAGTTGTTGCTAGTTCGACATCTGGATGTTGTTCTTTTCTATGTAATTGAATACTTAAACATTCTTGAAGATTACGAGCTCCAACACCGGCAGGATCTAATTGATGCACGATGTTGAGGACCTTTTCAACTTCTTCTTCAGTCGTATACACATTTTGTGTAAACGCTAAATCGTCTGTAATATCAGCGAGTGATCGACGTATGTAACCACTTTCGTCAACACTACCAACTAAGAAATACGCTATTTCTTCTTCTTGGTCTGATAAACGAAAAGTATTTAATTGATTTATTAAATGTTGTGTAAAAGACGTTCCAGCAGCATAGGGAACAGATTTATCTTCATCATCTGCGCTATAGTTGTTGGCTTGTGTTCTGTATTCTGGGATTTCGTCGTCACTTAGATATTCATCAATATTAATATCATCAGCTTCAATAGTTTCATTGTCATCGTAAGTCTCTTCAGAATTATCGAATTCATCAAAGTTGTCGTCAGACTCGTCCGATTCTTTTCCCGTGTCTAAAGCTGGGTTTTCTTCTAACTCTTGCTTTAAACGTTGCTCAAAAGCCTGAGTCGGCAATTGAATCAACTTCATAAGCTGAATCTGCTGTGGAGAAAGCTTTTGTGAGAGCTTAAATGATAAAAACTGCTTTAAAGACATAAAATTTTAGTTGATTATAAAAATAATAAAAAAACCTATCAGGTTTTTAAAACCTGACAGGTTTAAATATAGTGATTAAAACTCTGCATTTTGTGGTGTTCTAGGATAAGGAATGACATCTCTTATATTTCCCATACCTGTAGCGAACATAACTAAACGCTCAAAACCTAATCCAAAGCCAGAGTGAACAGCTGTTCCGTATTTACGTAAATCTAAATACCACCATAATTCTTCTTCAGAAATATCTAAAGCTTTCATCTTTTCTTTTAAGACATCTAAACGTTCTTCACGTTGCGATCCTCCAACCATTTCACCAATACCTGGAAATAAAATATCCATAGCTCTTACGGTTTCTCTTCCTTCACTGTCAGGCTCATTTAAACGCATGTAGAATGCTTTAATGTTGGCTGGGTAATCAAATAAAATTACAGGACATTTAAAGTGCTTTTCTACTAAGAAACGTTCGTGTTCAGATTGTAAATCTGCTCCCCATTCTTCAATGATATAGTTGAATTTCTTCTTTTTGTTCGGCTTGGAGTTTCTTAGAATATCAATAGCTTCGGTATAGCTTACGCGTTTAAAGTTATTATCTACAACAAACTTAATTTTTTCAATTAGGCTCATGTCACTGCGGTCCGCTTGTGGTTTTACCTTTTCTTCATCAAGTAAACGCTTGTCTAAGAATTCTAAATCCTCTTTGTTATTTTCAAGTACATAGCTTAAAACAGATTTCATAAAATCTTCAGCTAAATCCATGTTTCCTGCTAAATCCATAAAAGCAACTTCTGGTTCAATCATCCAGAATTCAGCTAAGTGACGCGTAGTATTAGAGTTTTCTGCTCTAAATGTTGGTCCGAAAGTGTAAACTTTACCTAAAGACATCGCGTAAGTTTCAGCTTCAAGTTGACCAGATACCGTTAAATTAGTTTCCTTACCAAAGAAATCTTCTTTATAATTTATAGAACCATCGTCATTTAAAGGTGGGTTTTTAGGATCTAAATTTGAAACTTTAAACATTTCACCTGCTCCTTCTGCATCACTTCCGGTTATAATAGGTGTATGCATGTAATTGAAACCATTCTCGTTAAAATATTTATGAACAGCAAATGATAACGATGATCTTAAACGCATCACAGCACTAAACGTGTTTGTTCTAGTACGCAAATGTGCATTTTCTCTTAAGAATTCAAAGGAATGTTTTTTAGGTTGAATAGGGTAAGTTTCAGGATCAGAATCACCTAAAATTTCTAAACTTTTTACAACAATTTCAACCGATTGTCCTTTGCCCTGGCTTTCTACCAACTCTCCGGTTACGTGTATTGCTGCCCCTGTAGTGACGCGCTTTAAAAGAGCTTCGTCAAAATTCTCAAAATCAACAACACATTGAATATTATTAATGGTAGAACCATCATTTAAGGCAATAAATCGATTAGCTCTAAACGTTCTTACCCAACCTTTAATAGAAACATCTTGTAAGGTGACATCTTGTGATAATAATTGTGCTACAGTTTTTGAAGTCATTTTATAAATAATTTTTGAATGCTAAAATATGTGTTAATCTTTATTCTCTTTATCGTCTTCATCACTATCCTCAGAAGCAATAATATTAATAGAAGGTTTTCTTAAGACCTCTTTATTGGCAATATTTCGCTCTAAAGATAATAATAGCGAAGGTAATAACAGTAAGTTAGAAAGCATAGCAAATAATAAGGTTATAGATACTAAAGCTCCTAAAGCTACAGTACCACCAAAACTAGATATTGTAAATACCGAAAATCCAAAGAATAATACAATAGAGGTATAGATCATACTAACACCGGTTTCTCTTAATGCTGCATATACAGACTTCCTAATTTTCCAATTGTTGGCTTGTAATTCTTGCCTGTATTTTGCCAAAAAGTGAATGGTATCATCTACAGAAATACCAAAGGCAATACTAAACACCAAGATAGTTGAAGGTTTTATAGGTACACCCAAATACCCCATGATACCTGCTGTTATTACAAGCGGCAATAAGTTTGGTATAAGTGAAACAATAATCATTCTAAAAGAACGGAACAAATAAGCCATAAATAAAGCAATGAGGACTATGGCAAGTGTCAGTGAAATTGCTAAGTTTTTAACTAGATATTTAGTTCCTTTTTGAAAGACCAAAGCTTTACCTGTAATAATAACATTATAACGTTCTTTAGGAAATAGCTTGTTAATTTTAACTTGAAGGTCTTCTTGAATACGCTCCATTTTATCTGTACCAATATCCTTCATAAACGTAGTAATACGTGCATATTGCCCTGTGCTATCTACGAAATTATTAAGCATGTTAACATTCGTTGATGAATTTTTAGCATACGATAAGATGAAACTATTTTCTTGACTTGTTGGTAATTGATAATATTTAGGATTACCGTTGTAATAGGCTTGCTTGCTGTATTTTACTAAGCTTACTACTGAAATTGGTCGCGATAATTCTGGTATGTCTTGAATTAGGTCTTCAAGTTCATCCATACGTTTTAAAGTCGCTAATTTCATAACTCCTTTTTTACGTTTGGTATCAATCATAATTTCTAATGGCATAATACCATTAAATTCAGATTCGAAAAACCGAATATCTTTAAAAAACTCTGTGTTTTGAGGCATATCCTCTATAAGACTTCCCGAAATTTTAATTTGATGAATTCCAATAATACTGGCAACAATTAAGATCAATGTTGTAATATATATCGTAATTTTTTTGTTCTTTACCATGGATTCCATCCAATTTACAAAAGCACCAATCCAACGTTTATTTAAATGTTCGAGATGACGTTCTTTAGGGTAAGGTAAAAACGTATACATTATAGGAATAATGAGTAAGCACAATGTGAAAATTGCCAGAATACTCAATGATGCTACAATACCAAACTCTTTAAGTAATGTACTTTCGGTAAGCATAAATGTGGCAAAACCAGAAGCCGTTGTAACATTAGTCATTAAAGTGGCATTCCCCACTTTGGTAATGACACGTTGTAGCGACCTTACTTTGTTACCATGAGATTTTACTTCGTGTTGAAATTTATTGATTAAGAAAATACAATTCGGAATTCCGATTACAATGATTAACGGTGGAATTAAAGCGGTGAGAACTGTGATTTCATACCCAAGTAATCCCAAAATACCAAAGGTCCACATCACACCAATACATACAACGATAAGTGAAATAAAAGTGGCTGTAAACGATCTAAAGAATAAGAAGAAAATTAATGACGTTACAAATAGCGCTCCTCCAATAAAAATCGGAATTTCATCTATTATACTTTGAGAATTTAAAGTTCGGATATACGGCATTCCAGAAACTCTAACGTCTAAACCTGTTTGGGCTTCGAACGTATCAACTTTTTCCTGAAGATTATTTATAATAAATGCTTTCCGGGCAGGTGTATTAATAATATCTTTCTTTAAGTAGAGCGCCGTTCTAACGGTTTTAGTCTCTGGGTTAAATAAGAAATTATCGTAAAAAGGATATTGCTCAAAAAGCTCTTTTTGAAGTTTATTGACCTCTTCAATACTAGATATAGAATCCTTTATAAAAGGCTCTAATTCAAACTGAACTTTTTCAGTATTTTTAACTAATTTTTGAAGGTCTTTGATGGATAAAACAGCTTCAACTTCATCATAGCCTTTAAAGGAATCGGCAAGTGCATTCCATGCATTCAACTGTTTTACTGAGAATAATGTAGAATCTTTTACACCTAATACAACTAAATTTCCTTCTTCTCCAAAAATTTCTAAAAACTCGTTATAAATAAGGTTAACTTCATGGTCATCTGGTAATAAATTAGCTTCAGTAGATGAAAAACGCATGTGTTTCCATTGAAAGCTGAAAAACACCGTCGCCAAAATAATGGCAATAAGCATAAAAATTTTATTACGTAGAATAAGTCTCGCAATAGCTTCCCAAAAACCTGTGGTAAAAAGTTTAAACATGTCTTAGTAACGTCCTCAGAGTAAGCTCATAAGGTATTAGTTGAAAAATATAATTATTTTTGAAACAGTCTCCTCAATATCTTTAATATCGTTGAGTGACAAAAATGAGCGGTAAAGGTAGAAAAAACCTAAGGATTTGTAGGTTAATTAACAGTATTATAATTTGCCTTATAGTGAAATATTGAAGGTAAACTTAAAGGCGATGTTATCTTCAAAATTGGGTAGGTGATACCCCCCATATCTATAGGCAAAACTAAGTCCAAAACCAAAGAGTAATTTGTTGATTTCAAAACCAGATTCTGAATAGAGCTTGTTAAGTGTGCTAAATTGAATGCCTTGATGTCTGCTAGTATTATTCATATCTCCAATAGCATAACGCGATATTAATACCAGTTGTGGTTTAAAACGATCCGTAATTTTAAAGGGTTTTAGCGTGTGTTTCAATTGTAATGTTGAAAATTTATCGCTAAAAAATTCATTAAAATACATCGTTTCGAAACTATTTAAACCTGCCACAGAGAAACGCTGTAGTATGGTTTCTTTCCGAATATTATTAGGGTAGGCATGATATAGATGCGTTATTGGTGTGTCTCCTCCCGCAATGCCTGCAACCAGTGTTAGTTTGGTTATAGCGTTATTTTTATGTTGGAATTGCTGTATGGTTCTAAAATCGAGCTTGGAAAAATTAAAATCACTACCTAAAATAGATTTGAACGCTTGTGTGTATTGAAGCGTAAATTTTGGAAAGCCATCTTTGGTTTCTTCTAACTTACCATTTGTTTTAGCAAACGTGCTAAATGGACTCCATTGCAAACCGATTTTGGACGTACTTAAATCATAACTAGAGTAGGTTTTGTTATCTATTAAAAAGTTATAATAATATGTTGGGTCTATTTTTGATATTGCGAATTGAGTTTCCGAAAGTAAGTGGTTAGAAAATTTATGCTGTAGTGAAATGGATTTTGTAATGTGCCGGTGAAACAAATCAATATTTAATAATCGTGGCTCAAAAAAAGTAAAAAAACGTTTGTCGGTTAAAAATTTTGAACTTCCGGTTTCTTGTAAATCATCGATATAAGCAAGATTAATCCACGTATTTGAAGTTTCATTAATTCTAAAGCCTCCACCAATTTTATATTTAAGCGCCTTATCTTTAAAACCATAAACCAAATAGCCATCGATACGGTAGCGTTCTGAAAACCGATCATTTGTAATACCACCTAATCCACTTCGTATACCCTCGTATTGATTGAATTTAATGAGATACTTTAAATCGATATTAAAGTAATTAAAAGGCAGAAATCCGTTTCCAATGTTTTTTAAGAATTCTGTTTTCTTAATGGAATCTTGAGCTGTTTTTGTAGAGTCTTTTTTAGTTACACGTGCTTGCTGTGCATAACTGTAAGATGCAAGCGTTATAAGTAAAACGACAAACAGGTGCTTTCGCATTTAAAATGTTTAATTGTGATATTAAAAAAAACATCCCAAATGTGTTGGGATGTTATATGTTATGCGTGTTAAAATTACACGGTCATTATTTCTTTTTCCTTAAGCTCTAGAATTTCGTCTATTTTCTTAACATAAGAATCGGTAAGTTTTTGGATATCTGCTTCTGCATTTTTTTGTAAATCTTCAGATACGTCAGAATCTTTAATGTCATGATTAGCATCTTTTCGGGCGCTTCTAACTCCGATTTTGGCATCTTCAGCTTCTGCTTTAGCTTGTTTTGCTAAATCGCGTCGTCTCTCTTCAGTTAATGGTGGTACATTTATAATGATGGTATCACCGTTATTCATGGGATTAAAGCCAAGATTAGCAATCATAATTCCACGTTCAATTTCTTGAAGCATATTTTTTTCCCATGGTTGAACTGTTATTGTTCTTCCGTCTGGTGTATTTACATTTGCTACTTGACTCAACGGTGTTTGTGAGCCATAATAATCGACCATTACGCTACCTAACATCGCAGGGCTAGCTTTACCGGCTCTAATGTTTGTAAATTGCTTAGCTAAATGCTTAAGAGCAGCATCCATGGCCTCTTTTGTGGAGTCTATTATAAATTGAATGTCTTCGTTCATTGTGTTAACTTTTTAATTGAGAGTTATCAAAGTTTAAGCCAAAGTTAAACATTGACTTCTGTTCCTATACTTTCTCCAGAAACTACTTTTAATAAGTTTCCTTTTTTATTCATATCAAAAACAATAATTGGCAACTCATTTTCTTGACTTAGAGTGAATGCCGTTGTATCCATAACTTTTAAACCTTTTAGTAGAACATCTTTAAAAGAAATATGATCAAACTTAACTGCTGTACTATCTTTTTCTGGATCCGCAGAATAAATACCATCAACACGAGTCCCTTTTAAGATCACATCGGCTTCTATTTCTATAGCACGTAATACGGCTGCAGAATCTGTTGTGAAATACGGATTTCCTGTTCCACCACCAAAAATTACAACACGACCTTTATTAAGATGACTCATTGCTTTTCGTCTTATAAACGGTTCAGCAACTTCATTAATTTTAATAGCCGTCTGTAAACGTGTTTTGATACCTTTATCTTCTAGTGCGTTTTGTAAGGCTAAGCCATTTATCACAGTGGCTAGCATACCCATATGGTCACCTTGAACACGATCCATACCTTGCATAGCACCTGCAACACCTCTAAAAATGTTTCCACCACCTATAACGATAGCGACTTCTACACCTAATTCTGTTATTTCTTTAATATCTAGAGCATATTCTGAAAGTCGCTCAGGATCGATACCGTATTGACGATTTCCCATTAAGGCTTCTCCAGATAATTTTAGTAATATTCTTTTATATTTCATTAGATAGGTTCTGTTCAAATTTTGAGTCTGTATGAAATCTGCCAAGTAATTACTATTGTAAAATTAGTATCATCTTGGCTCATTTCAATAGATGATTTAAAAGTTGAGCAAAGCTACGTAATTATTAGCATCTGTAAAAGTGAAAAAAACGCTAAAAAAAAAGTCATTATCCAAAATATGGATAATGACTTTTAAAAGATATGTAGATTCTGCTTATGCAGTGACTTAATTATCCTACTGTAGCACGTTTAAAACCAGTAACAGTAACGTCACCATAAGTTGCAACGTAATCAGCAACAGTTTGCTTTTCGTCTTTGATAAACTTTTGATCTAATAAACATTGTTCTTGATCTAAAGTTGTGTTATCAGAAATAAAACGCTCCATTTTACCAGGTAAAATTCTATCCCAGATTTGTTCTGGCTTACCTTCAGCTTTTAATTCTGCTTTTGCAGCTTCTTCAGCTTCAGCAATAACTTCAGGAGTTAGTTGAGCCATAGAGATGTAACTTGGTACATTCTTTAAGGTTTTACCTAAACGTCCTAATTCGATATTGTCTTTTTCAATTACAGCGATACGCGCTTCAGTTTCAGAAGCAATAAAAGCAGGGTCAAAATCTTTGTAAGATAATGATGACGCTCCCATAGAAGCAACTTGCATTGCAACATCTTTAACTAAAGTCTCAACGTTATCGACTTTAGCAGATAAACCGACTAAAGCAGCAATTTTGTTGATGTGTACATATTGTCCAACATAAGGAGCATCTAATTTTTCGAAAGCAGTGATGTCTAATTTCTCACCGATAACTCCAGTTTGTTCTACTAATTTTTCTGCAACAGTCATACCACCAAAATCAGCAGCTAAAAATGCTTCTTTTGTGTCATGGTTTAATGCGATATCAGCTAAGTCATTAGCTAATGCTACGAAGTTTTCGTTTTTACCAACAAAATCAGTTTCACAACCTAATACAATAGCAACACCTGCTGTGTTATCTGCATTAATTTTTGCGATTGCAGCACCTTCAGAAGAATCTCTGTCAGCTCTTTTTTCTGCAACTTTTTGACCTTTTTTACGTAAAACTTCAATGGCTTTATCAAAATCTCCACCAGCTTCAACTAAGGCTTTTTTACAATCCATCATCCCAGCACCAGTTGCTTGTCTTAGCTTGTTTACTTCTGCTGCTGTAATTTTTACAGTATTTTCCATAATTTTTAAATTTAAAAAGTCATTTAATTAATTTTCAAAATGAAAAGAACCAAATGACTTTTAATATTGTATAAATGTTATTTATTCTTCTTCTTCAGATACAACAGCTTTTTCTGCTTTTTTAGCAGGCTTTGCTTTTGCTTCTCCTTTTTGAGCTTTACCTTCTTTATCTGAACGTTCAGCTTTTCTTTCGTTTAAACCATCAGCAATAGCAGAAGTTACGATAGATAAGACTTTGTCTATAGATTTAGAAGCATCATCATTTGAAGGGATTAAATAATCAACTTCACGAGGATCTGAGTTTGTATCTACCATTGCAAAAATTGGAATATTCAATTTCTGAGCTTCTTTAATTGCAATATGCTCACGCATAATATCTACAACAAATATAGCACCTGGTAAACGTGTCATATCAGAAATAGAACCTAAATTCTTTTCTAATTTTGCACGTAGACGATCTACTTGTAAACGCTCTTTTTTAGATAAAGAGTTGAATGTACCATCTTTCTTCATTCTATCAATAGAAGCCATTTTTTTTACGGCTTTTCTGATTGTAACAAAGTTAGTTAACATTCCACCAGGCCAACGCTCAGTAATGTAAGGTTGGTTAACTGCACCAGCTTTTTCAGCTACGATGTCTTTAGCTTGTTTTTTAGTCGCAACGAATAAGATTTTCTTTCCTGATGCTGCTATTTTAGCTAAAGCTTCAGAAGTTTCTTCAATTTTTGCTGCTGTTTTGTAAAGGTTGATAATATGGATACCGTTACGTTCCATATAAATGTAAGGAGCCATGTTTGGGTTCCACTTACGTGTAAGGTGACCGAAGTGTACACCTGCTTCAAGTAATTCTTTTACTTCTACTTTTTCCATTTTGTAATAGTTTACGTTCTGTTAAATTAGCAATGTTCCATTTGGCTTATAGTTTTCACTATTTACTGTTGGCTTCATTTAGATGCTAAACTTTAATCCCAAATTTATTTCAGGATCTTTTCAATTTCAATAAAAAATAATAATCCAGAATCTGCCGAAGCAGATTCTGAATAAAAAATAATTGTTGGATATTAACGTTTCGAGAATTGGAATTTCTTTCGAGCTTTCTTTTGTCCGAATTTCTTTCTTTCCACCATACGTGGATCTCTAGTTAATAGACCTTCTGGCTTTAATACTAGTCTGTTTTCAGGATCTATCTCGCACATAATACGAGAAAGGCCTAAACGTATTGCTTCTGCCTGGCCGGTGATACCACCTCCATATACGTTAACAGTAATATCAAAGTTGCCATCATTGTTAGTCAAGGCTAAAGGTTGGTTTACTTTATACTGCAATGTTGCAGTAGTAAAATAATCCGCCATGTCTTTTTTGTTCACCGTGATTTTGCCACTTCCTTCAGCAAGGTACACACGAGCAACAGCCGTCTTTCTACGGCCGATTTTGTGAATTACTTCCATTAGTTAATTTCGTTTAATTTAATTGCTTTTGGTTTTTGAGCTGCATGAGCATGCTCTGTACCAGTAACAACTGTTAAATTTCTAAAAAGGGCTGCTCCTAATTTGTTTTTAGGTAACATTCCTTTTACTGACTTTTCTACTAATCTACTTGGGTCTTTCCCAAATAATTCAGTAGCTGTCAGACTTCTTTGTCCACCTGGATAACCTGTGTGACGGATGTAACTTTTTTCCGTCCATTTGTTACCAGTTAAGTTGATTTTCTCTGCATTAACAACAACTACGTTGTCACCGCAATCAACGTGTGGCGTAAAATTAGGCTTGTGCTTACCTCTTAAAAGTATTGCTACTCTCGAAGCTAAGCGACCTAAAGTTTGTCCTTCAGCATCAACTAAAACCCACTCCTTATTAACGGTAGCTTTGTTTGCTGAAACTGTTTTGTAGCTTAATGTATCCACACTAATTTGATTTATATTTACGCTTCACAGCGCAAAAAGATTAAACATTCCTCTTCTTAAAAAAGAGTTTGCAAATTTACGATAAACTATTGATTTACCAAACCTTGCTTAATATATTTTTCTGCTGAAAATCAGAGGATTTCAAAAATGACACTTTAAATTAATTTTTTGTAGCTCTAGTGAGCCTATCATTTATAGATTTTCCTAAGCCATAATCTGGGAATTTTTCGGCAATAATAACATCCAGATACATTTTATCTAACTGATGTAGAACATCGTAAAGTTTTGAAGCCGATTCGGCTAAGTCGCCAGATTTTGAAAGCGCAATTTGTACTTCGATTGCGTTATTTTCAATTTGAGATTGAAACGTTATGAGTCCAATACGTTTCTCTTTATATTTATCTAATGTGGTTGGAATATTGTCTGTTAAGATCGTCGTCGTCTTTGGTGCATAGTGTCTCTCTAACATACCAGGAGCATCCGGACTTATTTCTTTATTATTTTGACTACGCTCAGTAGCCATGTTTTTTATTTTAATTTTTCCAACAATGGCTTCAATGTCTTCTAAAGCTGTTGAACCTAATCTATAAATAATAGGGTCGTCATTTTCAAAACCTATAATGGTAGATTCTATGCCGCTTGTACAAGCCCCTCCATCTAAAACCATTTTAATAGTATCTTTAAAATAGGTTTCTACATGTGCTGCTGTCGTTGGACTAATGCTACTAAAAGGATTGGCGCTTGGTGCAGCTAAAGGAAATGGTAATTGTCTTAATAATTCTAAAGTTATAGGATGATTTGGAACACGAACCGCAACTGTATCTTTTCCACCAGTGATTAAATCTGGAATTATAGCTTTCTTTTTTAAAACCAAAGTTATGGGGCCTGGCCAAAAAGCTTCGGCTAATAACTGTGCTTTTTTAGGAATATATTCAACGATGTCGGAAAGCTTATCTATAGAAGGAATATGAACAATAAGCGGATTAAAAAATGGGCGCTTCTTGGTTTCAAAAATAGCTTTTATAGCTTTCTCGCTATAAATATTTCCTGCTAAGCCATAGACAGTCTCTGTTGGAATAGCAACAATGTCTTCAGCTGTTAACAGTTGAATCGCTTTTGATATATCTTTTGAAATAATACTCATAATCTTAAAATCCGATTGCAAAATTACTTCAAAATCTCATACGACTAAGATTTAAGTCTCTTATTTTTCTTTTCCTGTTTTTGCTGATAAAGTGCATAGCCTAATACGGCCATCTCTAAACCTAAAATTGCAATTTTGGCTTTTTTGCTTCTTGTAAGTGCACTTGTTAATCCTAATACTTTTGTGATAATCATAATTGTGATATTAAACGTTATTTATAATCTAATTTTAAAATTAGTTTAAAAGTGTCACAAGGCTTGACTGAAATACTACCAGAATTAACTGAAATAAAACGTTATATAATTTTATTCACAATTAAAAATAATGACTTTCCATTTAGTAGTTTTGCAAATTCAAAATTCAGAACATGATTTCAGTAGATAATTTAGCGGTAGAATTTAGTGGTCACACCCTTTTTAGTGATGTGTCTTTTACGATTAATCCCAATGATAAAATTGCGTTAATGGGTAAAAATGGAGCAGGGAAGTCTACCATGATGAAAATTATTGCAGGTGTACAAAGTGCAACTCGTGGTAATGTGAGGTGTCCAAAAGATGCTATTATTGCGTATTTGCCTCAGCATTTACTAACGGAAGATAATACCACTGTTTTCGATGAAGCGTCCAAAGCATTTAAGCACGTATACGAAATGCGTGACGAAATGGAAGGCCTTAACAAGCAATTGGAAACGCGAACCGATTACGAATCTGACGAGTACATGAAAATCATTGAGCGAGTTTCGGATTTGGGTGAAAAATATTATGCTCTCGAAGATGTCAATTACGATGCTGAAGTCGAAAAAGCTCTTAAAGGTTTAGGATTTAAACAAGACGATTTTTCAAGACAAACCAATGAGTTTTCTGGTGGTTACCGAATGCGAATAGAATTGGCTAAGATTTTACTTCAAAAGCCAGATTTAATTCTATTAGATGAGCCAACCAACCATATTGATATAGAATCGGTCATTTGGTTAGAGGATTTTTTACTGAATAAAGCCAATGCCGTTGTGGTTATTTCTCACGATAGAGCGTTTGTAGATAATATTACCAATAGAACGATTGAGGTAACAATGGGGCGTATCTACGATTACAAAGCTAATTATACACATTACCTTCAATTACGAGAAGATCGACGTGTGCATCAGGTAAAGGCCTATCAAGAACAACAGAAATTTATTGCAGATAACATGCAATTTATTGAGCGTTTTAAAGGGACGTATTCTAAAACCAACCAAGTAACCTCTCGTGAGCGTATGCTCGAAAAATTACAAATCATCGAGATTGACGAGATTGATACGTCTGCTTTAAAATTACGTTTCCCAGCGACACAGCGATCTGGAGATTATCCGGTGACGGTAAAGGATGTTTCTAAATCTTACGACGAGCATGTGGTGTTTAAAAATGCTAATATGTCTATTGCAAGAGGAGAGAAGGTGTGCTTTGTAGGTCGTAATGGAGAAGGGAAGTCTACCATGATTAAAGCCATTTTAGGTGAAATTGATGTGGAAGGTACTTGTGCTTTAGGTCATAATGTTAAGGTTGGTTATTTTGCCCAGAATCAAGCAGGTTTACTAGATGAGGACTTAACCATTTTTCAAACTGTTGATGATGTTGCTAAAGGAGATGTAAGAACTCAGATTAAAAGTATTTTGGGTGGTTTTATGTTTAGAGGAGATGATATTGAGAAAAAAGTCAGCGTATTATCTGGAGGAGAAAAAACCAGATTAGCTATGGTAAAACTCTTATTAGAACCTGTTAACTTATTAATTCTCGATGAGCCTACCAATCACTTAGATTTAAAATCAAAGGATGTTTTAAAAGAAGCTTTACAGAATTTTGATGGGACTTTAATTCTTGTTTCTCACGATAGAGATTTTTTACAAGGGCTATCTAATAAAGTATTTGAATTTAAAGAAAAACGCGTCGTTGAACATTTTGAAACTATAGATGATTTCTTGGTTAGGAATCGTGTTGAGAGTTTAAAAGGGTTGGATTTGTAATCGCTAATCATCGCCTTAATTGTCGAGATTTTATTTTTCTTCATTAAAACTAACTTTTCTTAGTTTATATCTTCTGCTCATTTAATGACATGGATAGGCTATCCGTTAATTTGTGCCAGTTTTATACTTAATACACTCCATATGTGAACTTGTAATCGAAAGGATTATTATCATATGTTGATACTTAATGTGTTATGTAAACTTTTAGTTGAAAACCATAAAAAGTTATGTTCATCTTTTTAATATTCCTTTTAGCCGTTTTTTTATAGTGAATCGTTGAGTAAAGTTAGATTTGAAAAAATTATTATCAACTTACTTATGAAATCATTCATTGTAATAACTATATCATGTTGTGTCTTTCTCGTTTTATTTTTCTCGATGAGAACTATAAATTTAAGTGAAGCACAAAGCGAAAGTCACAATGCGTTAGAAAAAATCAGTTTATCAGACAATGATTTTCAGTCGTATGAATTTGGTAATACACATTTAGATTCTAAAAAAGTAAAAATTAAGTATTTGGTAAAAGATGCGTATAATAAATTTTTAGATCTTGAAAAGAACAAAGATGTTTTATTAGTCACTTCAGCATCTTTTACTTCAGCTTTTTTTAGTAACGGAACTCCAATTGGGCTTTGTGCATACGAAGGAGAGTTTCTTAATAAAATGCCAGATCAAACTATGGATGGGCTAGTGGTTATTAATTCAGATGGCCTTATAAACACAAATGATATAACCGATTTAGATTTTACTAGTAAAAATTGTGATTCCATAATTGCATCTAATCATTCTCATCTTAATTTAAATCCCAGAGAAAATGCTTTAGATTCTTATGTGTTTTATAATAGGGTTGAAGAGAACAACCTTTCAGTGTTTCAAACACAATTGGTTTATTCCCATTTAAAAACAGAAGACGAAAATTTCAAAACACTTCTGGTAGGTTCTAATAGTAAGGAAAGACGATTTCTGGTTATTGCCACTAAAGAAGGGGAACTAAAAAACCTTATAATAGATACTAAAAACAAGGATTATATTCTAAAAGCGGCTCAAGATATTTTCAATCTCCTAAAAGCTGAAAACTACGATGTAAACTTTATACTAAATCTAGATACTGGGAGCAAAAATATATTGCATGTAAATAACGGAACATATCTTGAAAATTTAAATCCAAATCCATCCACTAAACTTGCTAGAATTGAAAGAGCTTCTAGTCTGATTGTTTTTTATACGGATAAATAAAAACGTTAATTTGAAAAATTCAAAAATCTGGTTAGCTAAACTACTAGTTGTGTTTCAATTGTGCCTTTTTGGACAAGAAAATGATTCAAATATTGAGAAGACTATAGATTATAGCGATCTAACTGAAATTACGAATATTGATTTTAGTGGGTACACCATAAAAGAGTATTCGATAGCCTTTGATAACGCCTTGCATATGAAAAATGATAGTTTAAACACTATCAATGTTATGAAAGGAAGCGTCGTACTGTCCGTTTTAGCAAAACAAGTTAATAATGAAATTACAAGTCATACTATAGATTCAAACGCAAGTGAAACTAAAGATTTACTAGCCAAATTTAGAACGCAAAACTACTATGTATATCAACCTGAAGTTAGCATCATCATAAAGTTTTTTGGCTATATGTGTATGGGGGAGTATAGTCATATATATAATATAATGACGACTAATACGAAGACATTACCGATTGTAATTTTCTTGGTATTATTTCTATGTGTTATGATGCTTCATCTTTTTGGTAAAATAAAATGGCGCTTTAAAAGGATTACTAATAAAGTCATAATTATCTCATTAATCATTTTTGTGATTATGAGTATTGGCTTTAAATTAACCTGTGATTGTAATGTGGGTGAATATTCCTTTTACGGTATAGAAATTAACTAAAGTCCTCGTGTTACTATTAGTTAAACTGAAAGTTTAATGCTTCTTAGCATAACTGTTTAAAATAAATAGATACAGAACGAGTACGATGATTGTGGACCATTTACAGATGTAGATAGAATTTGTAATAAACTCGTTAATACTAGAGAGGTTAAGAGAACTCATGTAATTGGTTTTAGATAAATCATCAAGCGCATTTTCAAGTTTTTTCTCAGAGAAATAGAGTGTTAAAGGTTTGAGGGTTATAGCAATACTTATAGCTATTAAGAAGGGTAACACAGGAAGACGTTCTTTTATCTTGTAATTTTTTAATCGTGATTTTTTTGTAATAAAAAACGCCAATAAGCAGGCAGAGAGCAAATATAAACCGAGTGTAGCGCCAAAAATATAGAGTTTTATTTTTGAGGAAAATTGATAGTTGTTTTCTATAGTGAGATGAAAAATATAATACACAATGGATGTTATAATCGAATCTATCGCAATTAAAGCAACGGCGCCATAGATAATCCACAGTGTTTTTTTTATTAAACTGGTAGTCATGTTTTTTTGTTTAAGCAATTCCTAGACAAATTTTTAAACGAATTATTTTCATTACAGATTCATAAACTTGAGATTTATAGGCTGCATTCGTCTTCATTTCCTGTAGAATTAATTTAGCAGTATCCTTTTCATCTTTAGGTATTAAAATAATGTCACAGCCAGCTTTAGACGCCTCAAGCGTGGCGTTCGGAATATGTTGCAATGCTTTCATTTTCATTCCGTCAGAAATGACAAGGCCTTTAAAATTTAATTCGTTTTTTAAAAGTCCGGTAACTATCTTCTTTGAACACGATGCAGGAACATTAAACGTATTGTATTTTGGATTGTTTTTAATTGAAATATGCGCCACCATTACACTTATAACATCGTTGTTAATTATGGGTTTGTAATTGTCGAGTTCTAATAAGTCACCATCAATATAAACCGAATTAAAATGAGAGTCTCCTTTAACTAATCCATGACCAGGAAAATGTTTAACCGTTGCGACTATATTTTCATTCTGAGTACTTTTTATAAAAGCATTACTTAGATCGATAACGTCTTTGGGATTAGAACCAAAGCTTCTGTTTTTTATAGCTGAATTGTTTTCGCTCACATCCAAAACGGGAGCATAATTTTGATGGACTCCTAGATGTTTTAATTCGTTACTTATTATTTTAGCGACCGAATCCGCTTCTGAAAGGGAATTTATATCAATCGTGTTTTTTACGGTTTGAGAACCTATAATGCGACTATTTAAGAGACTTGGTTCAGCGTCAGCACTAAATAAAAGACCGAGAGATTTATTCTTTTTAGCTGCTAAATTAAGTTCTTCAATTGCCTTTTTGTGCTCCTCTTTAGTGTCTTTTAAAATGACAAAGCCTCCGACTTTATTATTTTTAACAAGACGTTTCGCTTTGCTTAAGCTATGACCTAACTCGCCAATAGAACTTACGATCATTTGTGCAACACGCTCTGAGTCGGACATGGTATTAAAAATACTATCCGTTTTATAAGCTAACCTGCTATCATAATTATAAAAATCTTGTAATGAGAATTCGTGGTGATCCCTAGTTGATATGTTGTTTTTTTGAATCTCATCAGCACCAATACGCTGTTGGTTTGTTTTATTTCCATTACAAGACGTCAATAGAAAATTAAGTATTAAAATGGAAATTAAAAAACGGTACTTCATAACGTGATAATATTTAATGTGCTTCTAACCAATTACGACTAGTATCAACCACAGCTTACTAGAATTATGATCTTCATCCCTAAGAAAGTCACAAAACGGTTGAAACAGAACAATAGTTGCGTGCAAAATTTACGCACTTGCTAATTTAAGCTTTTATTTTATATAGGTTTGTTAAAGGGTGTTAGTGAGTGTGTTGGGGAGATGTACTAAGAGGAAGCTATGTTAGTCTTAAGTTGTTTAATTCAGTCTGATTTGTGGGTTATATTATTTATTCTTTTAGTTTTAGCTTATATTAAGTTGGGTTCTACCCGACGCATACCCGACTTAGATACGGAGTACATACGGAGGAGATACGGAGGAGCTATGGGTGAACCCATACTTTAATCTATATTAATCTCACTTTTCGATTTGTTTTCTGATGGTATATTTTGGAAGATGTCACGATAAGAGGACTTAAGAATCTGCTTTAATGCTGTAAAAACATATTGCAATTATTACTTTCTTAAATAGATCATTGGTATAGGTGTCAGTAATTCAATTAACTACTGAATTTAGGGGCTTTCAAGTGTTAATTGTTTGGTTTTTTCATTGTGTTTATATTATTTTTATTGCTCTAAACAACATAAAAAATGATAAAAAACTACACAATTGCCTTCATGTTATTACTTACGGGAGGTGTATTTAGTCAGGAAACAATTTCCTTTGAAACCAGTGAATCTTATACTTTAGGAACACTAAACAATCAAAATGGTTGGGAAGTTACTGAAGGAAGCGAAGGTGCTTTTCTTCAGAATCAAGTCGTGTCTGATGAGGAGTCTTCAGATGGTACTTATGCTTTTAAAAATTCTTATGAATCTGGTTTTGATGCGCAATGGTTGCCAATCTTTGGTGCAGTTAAGAGTTTTAATACACCAAAGTCATTTGAGGATTTTACATTTTCGTATGATGTTATGGTAACAGAAAGTAATGGAGCGGATTTTGAAATGACGCTTTTTGGTATTGATGCTAATGATGATTTTGTTCCTGTAGCAGGCATTGCTATGGAATATAGAGGATTTATTTATACCATAGATGACATTAATTATACGGCTGCCTATATTGACGGAGCAGAATGGACTCCAAATACTTGGTTACATGTTAAAATTGAAGTGACTGCCACAGAATTAAAGTATTACTTAAATGATGTTTTGGCACATACACGTAGCAATTTTACGTCTGTTGATATTGTAGGTTTTAATATGTTGCATAACAATTATGGTGGTGATGCTTATTACGATAATTTTAGTTTTGAAACGGGTACCTTAGGTGTTACTGATGTTGCTGATGGTTCAACATTGCGTATCTATCCAAATCCGGTTACTGATGAATTACAAATTACAGGTATTCAGAGAGCGCAGATTGCACAGGTGTCTGTTTATAATTTAAATGGACAGCAATTAATGGAACGTACTTCTGTAGATGCATTAGATGTTAGTCGTCTTTCTGGTGGCGTTTATATGTTAACTATTGTTACCACAGATGGTAAGACCCATACAGATAAGCTTTTGAAAAAATAGCGTTACGTAAATCTTATTGAAATGGCCTTGATTATTTTATAATTGAGGCTTTTTTTTGTTTGGTGTTTTTTGATAAATTGGTGTGATTTAAAGTGTTGCTAGTTGTTTAGAATAGGATGCGGAATTATGTGTAATTTCTAAAACTTCGCTAATGCGCTACGCTCGGTATTTTTGATAAAAGAATTCTTTCACCTTAATAATCCTCAAGGGGAAATTTGTTTAAGGAAAACATGTTATTCATAAAATTGTATATTATGAATGGTATCAATAAAAACTAATTTTTACACAAAAGTTTCTTGGTCTAGATTGTCCCCTAGAGGGGACTTTAGGGGTGTAAAAAGCTGAAATTAATTTAAATAAATGTATGAACTTTAGAGGTGATTTTCGCATTTACACATGTTAAAATCCGTATATACCCTCACGGCTTTTCTGCAATTGAGACACAGTTTATAAGTGTTTCCATGAGAATCAAAGAATTCATCTTCATCAATTTCTTCCCATTCGGTATAGTAGAACCACTCTTTTTTTGTATGAATAGTTTTTAATTCTTTTACCCAATTTAAGCCTAAAGATTCTACATATTCTTTTGCTTGCTCTTCATTTTTGCAATAATACATTTCATTCTCAAATAGAAATCCTGAGTTCATTCCTTTGCCGTCAACACTACATTTTCTTGCGTACCGAGTCATAACAATTTAATCATCTTATTAAAATCAAATATAACAAAATGATACTTATTGTATGTTGATTTACGCATACAATAAGTATAGTTTCGATAAATGGTAAATAAGTTTCTTTTAAAAGAATTTGGGGCTAGAATTCGATACTTAAGAACACAAGAACAGTTGAGCCAAGAACAGCTTTCTTTTAAAACAGGATTTCATCGTACATATATTGGAATGATTGAAAGAGGTGAGAGAAATATATCTCTTACCAATATTGCTGTATTTTCAAAAGCCTTTGAAATGGATATTTCTGATTTAGTAAACTTCAAAAATCAGAATCCAAAATTAAACCATCAAGATTATGAACTAAAGACTGATAATTAGATGGGTAGAGCTTATTATAGTAATACGATTTCAAGTTTTATTAAAGAGGACTTAAGTTCAATTTTAGGATACTTAAGCTTAAATCATACAAATCGTTCATTAGAGGACTTACAAAAGAATGCTTGGGTAAAACAGATTGAAATTCTTAAAGATGAATTGAATGGAATAGATGGTTCAATTTATTTTGAATTTCAAATTCCAAGAATGGGAAAGAGAGTAGATAACATAATTATTGTTGATGATTGCGTTTTTGTTGTTGAATTTAAAATTGGTGATGATACATATGGTAAACATGCCGAATTACAAGTAATTGACTATTGTTTAGATTTGAAAAATTTCCATGAAGGAAGTCATTTTGTGAAATTGATACCGTTATTGGTCGCTACTAATGCTGATAATAGTTCTATAAATATAAATGAAGTCTTAGAGCATCGGCAAGTTGCAAAATGTAATAAATCAGGTATAAAAGATAATATAGAAAAATTTCTTTTGCACTCTAAAGAGAGAATCAATATAGATGAATGGCAAAATTCAATTTATAAACCTACTCCGACAATTGTTGAGGCTGCGCAAGCTTTGTATAAAGGACATAAGGTTGAAGAAATATCTAGACATGACTCAGGTAAAATAAATCTTAATAAAACTTCTAATTATATAAATGGAGTTATTGAAAATTCCAAACGAAACCACAAAAAATCAATTTGTTTTATAACAGGAGTGCCTGGAGCAGGAAAGACTTTAGCGGGTTTAAGCATTGCAAATGAAAGAATGCTTGCTGATGAAGATGAACATGCTGTTTTTCTTTCAGGAAATGGTCCGTTAGTAGAGGTATTAAGAGAGGCTTTAGCAAGAGATTTTGTTTTAACATCGTTAGAGAATGGAGAAAAAGTAACTAAGGAAAATGCAAAAAGAAGAACGAGTACATTTATTCAAAACATTCATCATTTTAGAGATGAATATTTAAAACATAATGTTGAACCAACAGAAAAAGTTGTTGTTTTTGATGAAGCTCAAAGAGCATGGACTAAAAAGCAGGTTAGCTCTTTTATGAAAAGAAAAAAGGGCATAGAAAATTTTGCTATGTCTGAACCTGAATTCCTAATTGATGTAATGAATCGTCATGAAGATTGGTGTACAATAGTTTGTTTAATTGGAGGAGGACAAGAGATAAATACAGGTGAAGCAGGTTTAGAAGAGTGGATTAATGCATTTGAAGAGAACTATAAAGATTGGGAGATTCATTTTTCAAATACAATAATTAATAGTCCTAATTATATTAAAAGTGTAACTCAAAGAAAATGGCTAATTGAAAATGGAACTTCTGAAACAGATTTACATTTATCAGTTTCAGTACGCTCTTTCAGGTCAGAACAGGTATCTGCTTTTGTACATGAACTATTAGAATTGAATTTAGATAATACGAAAAAGATATATTCAGAAGTTAAAAAATCATTTCCTATATTTCTAACTAGAGATATGGAAATAGCTAAAAATTGGTTGAGAAAAGAAAGTAAGGGAACAGAAAGAACTGGTCTAATTGCCTCTTCGGGTGCTAGAAGGTTGAAAGCTATAGGCTATAATGTGAAAAATGAAATATCCGCACCTTATTGGTTTTTAAATTCAAGTGAGGATATTAGGTCTTCATATTTTCATGAAGATATCGCAACTGAGTTTGATATTCAGGGTTTAGAAATAGATAGAACTTGTTTAATTTGGGGCGCAAATTTTCATTTAAATGGAGATAGATGGAATTACCAAAACTTCAAAGGAAGTAAATGGCAAAATATAAACCAGGAGGTAAGTAAGAGCTACTTAAAAAATACTTACCGCGTTTTGTTAACCAGAGCAAGACAAGGTATGATTATTTTCATTCCAAAAGGTTCAGATAGTGACCATACAAGACCAAATAAATTTTATGAAGGGACTTATAATTATTTGAAGGAGATAGGAATCGAAGAATTATTTTAAGCTTTTAAATATTCTTTTAAAATTGGTAAATCAGCTTCTGCCCAATCTAAATTAATCAATTCTTGTTTATTTGCTAATACATAATCGGAATGTTCTTTAAGCTTCAGCTCTCCTGAAACATAGTCCGCAGTAAATGGAATCAATTTTATTTTAAAATCTGGGTATTGATGAATAACAGGATTTAACCTTTCTTTGACTTCAATATGAATATTCAATTCCTCAAATATTTCTCTTTTAACACATTCAATTTCAGATTCACCAGGTTCAATTTTTCCTCCAGCAAATTCCCATTTTAACGGAAGTTTCATTGTTTCACTTCGTTGAATAGCTAAAACTTTACTGCCAAATTGAATAATGGCACAAGTAACAGGAATTGTTTTCATATCAATGCGCCTCCAACCAATTAACACCAGTATCCACCTCAACATCTAAAGGCACATCCATAATAAATGCACTTTCCATTTCGGTTTTAATTAAGGTGGTGAGTTCTTCGAGTTCTGGTTTGTAGATGTCAAAGACCAATTCATCATGTACTTGTAAGAGCATCTTCGATTTATAATTACCAGCTTCTAGCTTGTTATAAATATTAATCATCGCAATTTTAATGATATCGGCCGCACTTCCTTGTATGGGTGCGTTAACGGCATTTCGTTCTGCGGCACCTCTCACCACAGCGTTACGCGAGTTGATGTCTTTTAAATAACGACGACGACCCAAAACGGTAGAGACATAGCCATGATCTCTAGCAAAATCGACTTGCTTACTCATGTAGGCTTTTAATTTTGGATAGGTTTCGTAATAGGTGTCAATGAGTTCTTTGGCTTCACCACGCGATAAATCGGTTTGGTTACTTAACCCAAAGGCAGACACACCATAGATGATTCCGAAATTGACGGTTTTGGCATTGCTACGTTGTTCTCTGGTGACTTCAGCCAATGGCACATTAAATACTTTGGATGCGGTTGAAGCATGAATATCTTCACCATTTTTAAAGGCTTCTATCATGGTTTCTTCTTCACTTAAAGCAGCAATGATTCGTAATTCTATTTGCGAATAATCGGCAGCGAGTAAGATGTACTCTTCGTTTCTTGGCACAAAGGCTTTACGCACTTGACGACCACGTTCGGTACGAATTGGAATATTCTGTAAATTAGGATTGTTACTACTTAAACGCCCAGTTGCTGCCACAGTTTGCATGTAATCGGTATGCACACGACCTGTTGATGATTCTACTTGTAAAGGCAAAGCATCTACATAGGTGCTCTTTAATTTTGAAAGGCCTCTAAAATCTAATATTTTCTGAATGATATCATGGTCTTTTGCTAAATAGGATAAGATATCTTCGCCAGTAGCATATTGACCTGTTTTGGTTTTCTTTGGTTTATCGACCAATTTCATGTTTTCAAACAACACAATCCCTAACTGCTTTGGTGAAGCAATGTTGAATTCCTCGCCTGCTGTTGCGTAGATTTCTTGTTCGAGCGTTGCGATGTCGTTATTTAGGTCTTCAGATAAGGAGGCTAGAAAGTCTTTATCAAGGTTAATCCCTTCTAATTCCATAGCTGCTAAGACACGTAGTAGCGGAATTTCAATCTCATCGAATAATTTTTGAGTATTAGCTTCGCCTAATTCCGTTGTGAAATGTTCTTTTAACTGTAAGGTAATATCGGCATCTTCTACAGCGTATTCTGTTAGTTTTTCTAACGGCACATCGCGCATAAACAATTGATTCTTTCCTTTTTTACCAATAAGCTCTGTAATAGAAATTGGTGTATAGTTTAAATAGGTTTCTGCTAAGATGTCCATATTGTGACGCATGTCTGCATTAATTAAATAATGCGCTAACATGGTATCGAAGAGTTTGCCTTTAACATCGATATTGTATTTGGCTAATACTTTGATGTCGTATTTTAAGTTCTGACCGATTTTTTCGATGGTTTCATTTTCGAAAAATGGTCTGAAGGTTTCAATTAATTCTTGCGCTTCATTTCTATCTTCTGGAAATGGGACATAAAATCCTTTGCCAACTTCCCAAGAAAATGCAATCCCGACTAATTCTGCGGTTAATGCATTTAAGCCTGTGGTTTCGGTATCGAAGCACACCGAGGTCTGACTCATTAAATTATTAACGAAGAGCTTGGTTGCCATTCCCGATGCTACACTTTGATAAAAATGGGATGTGGTTTCAGCTGTTTTACGCGTAAATTCAGATACAGCTTCCGTTGCTGATGGTTCTGCACCACCAAATAAGGAGAATTGACCAGCTCCGGCAGATTTTTCTTCAGTAGGTGTTGTTTTGGGAGCTTCCTTTTTATCAGAGGTTGGAGTTGAAGTTCCAGCAGATTGCATAGCTTCAGCAGAAAAGGTTTTATTAAAATTATCAATGAGACGTCTAAATTCTAATTCTTGAAAAATTTCAGTCACTTTTGGAATATCAGGTTCTGACATTTCAAAATCTTTTTCATTAAACTCTACAGGGACGTCGAGCATAATGGTAGCGAGTTGTTTTGATAATAAACCGAGTTCTTGATTGGCTTCAATCTTTTCTTTCATCTTCCCTTTTAGCTCATGTGAATTTGCAAAAAGGTTTTCCATGCTGCCGTAAGCCGCTAAAAATTTCTTAGCTGTTTTTTCGCCAACACCAGGTAGTCCAGGAATATTATCAGAAGCATCTCCCATCATCCCTAAAAAGTCAATGACTTGTAGTGGATCGGTAACTTCAAATTTCTTTTGTACTTCTGGGATGCCCCAAGTTTCGTAACCACCTCCAAAGACAGGTCGGTACATAAAAATGTTTTCTGAAACGAGTTGTGCAAAATCCTTATCTGGAGTTACCATAAAGGTTTTATAACCTTCTTTTTCGGCTTTTTTAGCTAAGGTACCAATGACGTCATCAGCCTCGTATCCTTCTTTTACCATGATTGGAATGTGCATGGCTTCAAGAATATTACAAATATGCGGAATGGCTGTTTTAATGCCTTCTGGTGTGGCGTCTCTGTTGGCTTTATAGGCTTCGAACATTTCCACGCGGTCTACACTACCTCCTTTGTCAAAACAAACAGCTAAATGATCTGGTCGTTCACGTTTAATGACATCTAAAAGTGAATTCATAAAGCCCATAATGGCTGAGGTGTCTTCCCCTTTAGAATTGATTCTTGGATTTTTTATAAAAGCATAATACCCGCGGAAAATTAAAGCGTAAGCATCAACTAGAAATAGGCGTTTTTGATCTGACATTTTATATCATATTTTATTTAAGTGAGCTTTGCAAAATGCTCTTTTTTCATTTCTGCTTCAAAATAAAAATGAAACGTAGCTATGGCTATGTTTAATTTTTCTTTCTCGCATCATCTAAAAAAATCATCATTTTTCGTATAAGCTAACCTAAACAAAAAAATGATATTGCGTTAATTTGAAAATTAATGTCACTTTGAATGTTGTCGAAAGCTCATTAAAACACTAGGTTTTAAGTTCTCGACTGCGCTCGAAATGACAGTGGAATACAATTGCTTAGTTTAAGTAAAACAATAGCCTGCAAATTACAAAAACTAAAGCGTTTATTTAAAAAGCAATTTGTAATTTTCCAAACTTAAATGATACCCATGAAAACATTCTCAATAGCCATTCACGGAGGCGCAGGAACTTTAGTCAAAGGGATGATGACTCCAGAATTAGAAGCACAGTATAAATCAGCATTACAATTAGCGTTAGACTCAGGATACAAAGTTTTAGAAGCGGGAAAAACCGCTGTTGAAGCTGTTGAAGTTGCGGTTAAATTATTAGAAGACTCTCATTTATTCAATGCCGGAAAAGGCTCTGTATTTACAGCTACTGAAACGCATGAAATGGATGCCAGTATCATGGATGGTAAAACCTTGAATGCAGGAGGCGTGAGTTTAATTACAGGAATTAAAAATCCCGTGTCTTTGGCGCGTGACGTCATGGAAAAAAGCGAGCATGTGTTTTTAGCCGGAGACGGAGCAATGCAGTTTGCGAAAGAACTCAATTATAAGTTGGAAGATGCGTCTTATTTTTATGATGAGTTTCGACACAACCAATGGTTAGAGATTAAGGATACCGATAGTTTTCAGTTAGATCATGCTAAGAAGAAAGATTCAAAATTCGGAACTGTTGGAGCGGTTGCTTGCGATAAAGATGGAAACATTGCAGCAGCAACATCAACAGGTGGTATGACCAATAAAAAATGGGGACGTGTAGGCGATTCACCAATGATTGGTGCCGGAAATTATGCCAATAATAAAACCTGTGCTATTAGTTGTACCGGAAGCGGTGAGTTTTTTATTCGTGGTGTGGTGGCTTATGATGTGGCTTGTTTAATGGAGCACAAAGGCATGTCCGTAAAAGACGCTTCAAGTGAAGTCATCCATAAAAGAATCCTCGAAATTGGAGGTGATGGCGGTTTAATTGCTGTGGATACGAAAGGGAACATTGCGATGCCATTTAATACCGAAGGGATGTACAGAGGGCAGAAATCTTCTGATGGGATTGATGATGTTTCTATTTATGGATAGGTTTGTGAGGTTTCAAAGTTTCAAGGTTTCAAAGTCTCAGAGTTGTATAGTTTCAAAGTCTCAAGGTGTCAAGGTTTCATAGTTTCAAGGTTGAAAACGATTAAGATATTGCTTCCAATGGGTGTTTGTGTAAGTTTATGAAATCTGTGTGATTTTCTTGCAAAGGCGCAAAGGCGGGAAGTGTGGTTGCTTGTTGTTTAGTTTTGTTCTTGAGATCTTTCTCTCTGTGTATCTCCGTGAAACCTCTGTTTATCTCTGTGAAATATTCTCGCAAAGGCGCTAAGACGCAAAGTGTGGTTGTTTAAAAACTTTTTGGAATTTGTTTTTTGTTGATGTCTTTCTCTCTGTGTATCTCTGTGAAACCTCTGTTTATCTCTGTGAAATATTCTCGCAAAGCCGCGAAGACGCAAAGTGTGGTTGTTTAAAAACTTTTTGGAATTTGTTTTTTGTTGATGTCTTTCTCTCTGTGTAACCGCTGTGTATCTCTGTGAAATATTCTCGCAAAGGCGCTAAGACGCGAAGTGTGATTTTGGGAAACGTTTTTATAAATCAGTAAAATCTAGTATATAGTAATGAGATCCCTTTTTTCAAAGGGATGTGTGTGTGTTAGATGAAAGGAGCTTCAATAGGCAACACTTTTACTTTTCGAGTTTTAATACTGTACTCATCTCCGTTAGATAATACATGAATCGTAAGGTTTGCCATAGTCATTGGCGTTCCTTCTTCTAATATTTTTTCATTGTTATGCGTTAATGTGCTTCCATCAAAAACAATGACCATTCCAGAGCCAATAACCGTACAATCATTTCCGTTTTTAATAATCATGCCTGTATCTTCAGCTAGTCCAAACCCAATAAGATTCGGGAATTTAGCAACAGCTTCAGACTGTCTTCCAAAGCGACCACGACGTATAAAGTGGGTGTCTATAATCAATTCAGGAATCAAGCCTAAACCTTTATACATATTCACGGCACCTTTAATAAACGATTCCGAAGCACTTCCGCCAGCAATCATTTCGTTGGCCATTGCCATGGCGCCAGCACTTGTGCCCGCAATAACAAAACCAGCTTCATTAACGAAGCGTTCCGCCAGAATGGTGTGTATTATAGTTCCGCAAATTTTATCGGTGATCTTAGATTGATCACCACCAGAAAACATAACGCAGTTAGCACTTTTTATAAGTTCAATGGCGTGTTCCGTTTCAGAATCTTCTTTAGAACGAATGTCTAAAACGGTAACGTTTTTACAACCTAAAGTTGAAAAAGCTGTTAGATAATTTTCACCTACTTCAACAGGAATACTAGATGCTGTTGGTATCACCACAATTTTGGCATCAACTCCTCCAGCTTCTTTAACAACGTGGTACAAAATACCTTCGTCAATAAACTCTAGTGTGTAGATTTCACTTTCTTCAATCCCTTTATCTTCATTTCCTCCAATAGGTATTAAAGTTCCCTTTATCTTCTGCATAATTTGTATCTAAAAATATTGCCCAAAAATAAGCCATTTTTTTTAGTGAAAAATACTATATTTAGAATCTTTCAATAACTAAAACAAACCAACGAACATGAAAATACGCGAAATTAATGCGATGAGAGGACCTAATTACTGGTCTGTAAGACGACATAAATTAATTGTAATGGTTCTCGATCTTGAAGAGATGGAAGAATTACCTTCTAATAAAATTGAAGGTTTTCCAGAGCGATTAAAAACCATGTTTCCTACAATGTATTCGCACCGCTGTTCTGAAGGTTGTGAAGGTGGTTTTTTTATGCGCGTTGATGATGGGACTTGGATGGGTCATATTATAGAGCATATTGCTTTAGAGATTCAAACCCTTGCAGGAATGGATACGGGCTTTGGTCGTACTAGAGGTTATGGCGAAAAAGGTGTGTATAGCGTTGTTTTTTCATATATGGAAGAATCCGTTGGGCGTTTTGCAGCTAAATCGGCAGTGAGAATATGTGAAGCCTTAATTGCAGGTGAAGCCTACGACTTGACTGATGATATTCAGGAAATGAGAGAATTGCGTGAAGCCGATCGTTTAGGTCCGAGTACAGGGTCTATTGTTGAAGAAGCCGAAGCGCGCGGTATTCCTTGGATTCGTCTTAATAAATATTCGCTTTGTCAGTTGGGTTATGGTGCGAATCAGAAACGAATTCAAGCCACCGTAACGTCTGAAACGAGTAGTATTGGAGTAGAATTGGCTTGCGATAAAGAAGATACTAAGTTTTTATTAGAACAAGCTGAGGTTGAAGTACCGCGTGGAGATATTATTCGTCGTGAACGTAGTTTACAAGAGGCTTGTGATTATGTTGGTTATCCTTTGGTAATTAAGCCCATTGATGGTAATCATGGTCGTGGGATTACTGTAGATATTCAAAATTATGAGGATGCACTAGCGGCTTTTCACCATGCGAAAGAAAGTTCTAAAAGTGGAGCGATTATCGTTGAAAAGTTTATTGTTGGTCAAGATTATAGATTACTGGTCATTAATAATAAGTTAGTCGCTGGAGCGATTAGAACTCCTGCACATGTGATTGGAGATGGGACATCTACAGTTCAAGAATTAATGGATAAAGTGAATAGTGATCCGCGTCGTGGCTTTGGACATGAAAATGTATTGACAAAAATCACTACGAACGAATTAACACTAACCATTATAAAAGATGCTGGTTATACTTTAGAATCTGTCATTGCAGAAGGTGAACGTCTAATATTAAAAGACACCGCCAATTTAAGTACAGGAGGAACCGCAGAAGATATTACCGACATTATACATCCTGCAAACGTAAGTATGGCAGAGCGTATTTCTAAAATTATTGATTTAGATATTTGTGGTATTGATATTATGACCACTGATATTTCACAGCCTTTATCCGAAACCGGAGGAGCTGTTTTAGAAGTTAATGCAGGTCCTGGATTTAGAATGCACTTAGCACCAACATCTGGATTGCCAAGAAATGTAGCCGCTCCGGTAATTGATAAATTATTTCCAAACAAAGGAGACACAGGGCGTATTCCAATTATTGCCATTACAGGAACTAACGGAAAAACAACGACGTCTAGATTAATGGCTCATATAGCCAAGATGAATGGCTATCGAGTGGGTTATACCACTAGTGATGGTGTTTATATTCAGAACCGTTTATTAATGACGGGCGATTGTACGGGGCCTGCAAGTGCAGAATTTGTATTAAAGGATCCTACCGTGAATTTTGCCGTTTTAGAATGTGCACGTGGTGGCTTACTCAGAGCTGGTTTAGGCTTTAAAAAATGTGATGTCGCTATTGTAACCAATGTTGCAGCAGATCATTTAGGTTTAAAAGGCATTCACACCATAGAGCAATTGGCCAAAGTAAAAGGAGTCGTGCCAGAAACGGTTTTACCAGATGGCTACGCTATTTTAAATGCAGATGATCCTTTGGTGTATGATATGCGTCGTAGTTTAGATTGTAATGTCGCGTTATTTTCTATGGATGAAAACAATCCGCATATTAAGGCTTTACAACGCTTAAATGGTATTACTGCAGTTTATGAAAATGGTTACGTAACCATATGTAGAGGAGAATGGAAAATGCGCTTAATGAAGGCTGAAAATATTCCGTTGACCTATGGTGGGAAAGCAAAATTCATGATTCAGAATGTACTAGCAGCCGTTTTAGGAGCACATGTACAAGGTATTAGTATTGAAGATATGAAGGCAGGTTTGGAAACCTTTATACCTTCCGCATCTCAAACACCTGGACGTTTAAATTTATTTGAATTTAAAGACTTTACTATTTTACTCGATTATGCTCATAATCCAGCAGGAATGCGAGCCTTGCAAGCGTTTACGAATGAACTTGAAGCGACCGTAAAAGTAGGTATCATTGCAGGCATTGGAGACAGACGTGTAGAAGATAACAATGAAATGGGAGCTATTGCTGCCGACATGTTTGATGAAATTATTATTAGACAAGACAAGCGTTTAAGAGGTAAAACAGAACAAGAATTGATTAAGATGCTAGATGATGGGATTAAGAAACGAGATCCTAATAAGAAGACGACTATTATTCCATCAGAAAAAGAAGCGATTAAATTTGCCGTTAGAAATGCTGTCAAAGGCTCACTTATTATATTATGTAGTGATGTGATACCTGACGCTTTAGAATTGGTAAAGAAATTTAAAGAGCAAGAAGCGAATGGTGAGTTAAACTATGCGGATTAATCCACTCGTAATTATATAAACATAAAAAAGCCGAAACGTGAGTTTCGGCTTTTTTTTAACAATAAATGGTTAATAGCATTATATGGTTAATAGCATTTTAAATATTTTATTAACAAAGCTTTACGGTCTTAACTCTAATTTGAAGACTTTTTCTAAAAGTTTTGATACTGATAATTTCGTTATTCTTTTTACGATTCATTTTTAAAACCTTAGCTTTAATTTCAGAAGAAATAGCAGCACTACTAGATTCAGATTTTACGGTTTTAGAGGTTTCAACAACTTCAGTTTCATTGTTAACTATTACGTCTTGTTGTGCGAAACTTGCTAAAGACATTGTTAAGAATAATATGATGAATAAACCTTTTTTCATAATCGTAAGAAGCTATATTTGTTTTAACTTCGGGTCAAAGAAACGCAAGATATCTAGTGTGAATAAAATTTTTAGATGAAATATGTCGATAAACTGTTAAGTGGTAAACGCTAGCAAAAAGCATCGTTGAAATGCACTATTTGCGTCGGTAGCCCTTTAAATACGTTGCAATTAAAGTTAAACGTCGTTTTTTATAAGATGAAAAACACTTCTCAATAAATTTTATCGACGAAATGCACAAAACATGCTTGAAACACTTGTAAATAGATAATTAATTATGAATGATTTTAGGAATAACCCCTATTATGAATTGTTTTCAAAACAAAGCATCAATCAATACGCCGTGGGTAATCGTAGTTATAAGGAAAGGCTTAAAACCTTAAACAAACTTCAACAGGCTATTGAAGTCACTTATAGGACTCAAATCCAAGATGCATTACAAAAAGATTTAGGAAAGCCCGTTGTAGAAACTGAGCTCACAGAAATCTATGCTATAATTGGTGATATAAAATTTGCTAAGCAGAATTTGCATAGATGGATGCGAAAACAAAATGTAGACACACCGATGTCTTTATTAGGTTCTAGTTCTTATATAAAGTATGAACCTAAAGGAGTGTGTTTAATTATCTCTCCATGGAATTTTCCTTTCAATCTCACCTTTGGGCCTTTAGTCTCTGCAATTGCAGCTGGTAATACCGTTATTATTAAACCCTCTGAGATGACACCAAATTCGTCTCATCTCATGGCTAAGATTGTTGCAGATGTTTTTACTGAAGATGAAGTTGCTGTACTACAAGGTGAAGTTGACGTCTCTACACAATTATTAAAGTTACCTTTTAATCATATCTTTTTTACAGGCTCTCCAAATGTGGGGAAGGTTGTAATGAAAGCTGCATCGGAACATTTAGCATCTGTAACCTTAGAATTAGGAGGTAAGTCTCCAACCTTAATTGATAAAACTGCAAATATAGATAAAGCAGCAAAAAAGATTATGTGGGCTAAATTTCTGAACTGTGGACAGATTTGCGTGTCTCCAGATTATGTTTTAATTGATGCCAGTGTAAAAACTCAATTTATAGATTCCTGTAAAAAATGGCTTCAAACATTTTACAACGATAATCCAAAAGCATCAGATTCTTATGGAAGAATCGTTACCGATAAACATTTTGAGCGCTTAAGTTCTTATCTCAACAATGCAAAAGCACTAGATGCTAAATTTGAAGTGGGTGGACAAACCGATAGTGCTTCAAAATATATAGAACCGACCATCATTTCCGATTTAAAACCAGAAGCTAAATTGCTCGAAGACGAAATTTTTGGACCAATTTTGCCGATTGTAACTTATGATAGTTTAGATATGGCCGTAGCCTACATCAATTCTAAACCACGACCATTGGCGCTTTATATATATAGTAAAAGTAAAACGAATACGAATACGATTTTAAATAACACTAGGGCAGGAGGAACCTGTATTAATAATAGTGTATTGCATTATACCAACCATAATTTACCTTTTGGTGGGGTTAATAATAGTGGTATTGGTAAAAGCCATGGGTTTTATGGATTTCAAGCTTTTAGTAATGAACGCTCAGTAATGAAACAACATACGTTTGGAGTTACCGAGCTGTTGTTTCCTCCTTATACAGGGTTTAAAGAGAAGCTGGCTAGGTTGACTATAAAGTGGTTTTAGGCCTTATTATAATAATCAGATTGAATTTGCGCGTTCACTCCATCCTGATATTTAGTTATGCTAAACCACTGATGAATTGAGTAACATCCCGTTTCTCCTTTTTTATTAACGGCAACATAACCGACTTGAAAATTTTTATAATTACTATTGGGTTTATTCACAATTCTACTAATTGCTTCTTCGCATGCTTGTTGAGGTGATTTACCTTGACGCATCAATTCAACAACCAAAAAACTACCCACGGTTTTTACAACTTCTTCACCTAAACCAGTGGCAACACAACCACCGATTTCATTATCTATAAATAATCCTGAACCGATAATTGGAGAGTCGCCAACACGTCCTGCTAATTTATATGCTAATCCACTAGTGGTACAGGCACCAGAAATATCACCATTTTTATCAATGGCTAACATTCCTATGGTATCGTGGTTTTCAATATTAATAATGGGTTTGTATTTGGCTTCAACCTTCCATTTTTCCCATGCGTCTTTTGAGGCTTCTGTTAATAAATCTTCAGGTTCAAAACCTTTAGAAATAGCAAATTGTTTGGCCCCTTCGCCAGCGAGCATTACATGTGGTGTGTCTTCCATCACTTTTCTAGCGACTGAAACGGCATGCGTA
This sequence comes from Winogradskyella thalassocola, assembly GCF_900099995.1. Lineage (GTDB taxonomy): Bacteria > Bacteroidota > Bacteroidia > Flavobacteriales > Flavobacteriaceae > Winogradskyella > Winogradskyella thalassocola. Next base: position 76,981 of record NZ_FNCZ01000001.1, on the reverse strand, counting down.
ATATTTTGAAGATACACTACCGAGCCACAGTTGCCATGTTTGTCCATTATACTAGCGTCGAGCGTAACATTACCTTCCCTGTCTGGCAAGCCACCTTTGCCAACAGTTTGGTCTTTTTCGTTAGCTTCTTCAACTCTGCAACCTTGTTCTACGGCATCCAACGCATTTCCGCCAGCTTGTAAAATCTCCATGGCTTTGGCTGTTGCATTTTTAACATGCCAAGTGGCAACAACTAAAGGTAGGCCATACAAATCATGGATAGCTTTATTGTTTTGTTCTGTTGTTTTATCAGAAACGGCTTCATCACAATTAATTAAAGAACTGCCAATTGCTAAACCAACTCCGGTTAACGATGCATTTTTTATAAAATCTCTTCGTTTCATGTTGTGCTGAATTTAATTCATGATTTCATAAAAGGAAACCCTGAATATTTTAATGGCTATTTGGTTACTGAATGTTTTCTGGTGAACTCTACGATATTTAGTAGGTTACGCCCTGTTTATCCAACACTGTTTTGGTTCTGTATGCATAGAATAATAAATACGCAAAACAAGCCACTGCCATCCAATACGATGCTTGAATGTTAAAGACATCAGCCAACTTTCCTTGAACAGGTGGAATAATAGCACCTCCTAAAATCATCATAATTAAAAAGGCAGAACCTTGAGACGTGTATTTTCCTAAGCCAGCAATACTCAATGTAAAAATACATGGCCACATAATAGAACAGAATAACCCACCAGATAAAAAGGCAAATAAGGCGAGATTTCCTGAAGAGAATAATCCAATCAACATGCCTAACATACCAAGAATACTAAATATTTTTAAGGTTTTAACAGGATTATCTTTTGCTAAGAAAAAGCCACCAATTTGAACAGCGATACAGATTCCAAAGAACAGAATTTCATTGGTAGTAAAACTGTATTTAACCAAATTGGCTAAAATGATTACCGCAAAGGCCACATAAGGAACTATAATTAGAAGTATTTTTTTCAATCCTTTACTTGGATTAAAAACGGTAATTGCGCCAACCCATCGACCGATCATTAAACCTCCCCAATACATAGAAATATATTTTCCTAATTCGGAATCATTTAAGACTGGTAAACCTATAGTGTTTAAACCTGTGTTTTCTACACCTTGTTTTAAAAGTTCTCCAAGGTTACTTCCTATAGTTACTTCTACACCAACATAGGTAAATATAGCTAACATGCCTAAAACAAGTTGAGGGTATTTCATGGCTCCCCAACCTTCCGGATTTTTAGAAGCACTAGAATTTGCGACAAATACAGTTGCGATAACTGCCAATAATGCGATAAATAAAATGATTAATCTTGTATGTTCTAGCTCTTCAGTGGCAACAGCATCTCCTGAGTAAGTGCTAAAAATATAACCAAAACAACCGACGATGACTAAGGTTAAAACAATTAATAAGTTTCTAGCTTTATTGGCGGGTTCAAAAGCCGTTTCTGATTTAAGAGCTGGTAATTTTTTTGAAAAATGAAATAGTGCTGCTGCAATTAAAAATAAGGCACCAACGCACATGTATAAAACTTGCACGGTGACCAATGTAATTTCATTAGTACTAATTTTTTCTGCCAATTGCTCAGTGGACCAAGAAGCAGATCCAAAAATAGCAAGACTTACTACAATTGGGCCAATGGTTGTACCAAAGGAATTTATACCTCCTGTTAAATTTAAGCGATGCGAGCCTGTTTTGGGATCACCAAGCGCAACAGCAAACGGGTTTGCTGCAGTTTGTTGTAATGAGAACCCTAACGCTACAATGAAAAAGGCGATAAGCACAAAATAGAATACCTCTGTTTGGCCTTGTTCTGCACCAGCAGTTGCAGGATACATTACAAAAGCTCCTATTGCAGATAACAGTAAGCCGTAAACAATACCATTTTTGTAACCCCAATTATTTAATATATCACGCTTTACAGCACTAGACATTACAAATAATGATAGCGCACCAATATAATAAGCGCCATAAAAAGCAAAATCAACTAATTGCGATTGAAACTGATCGATATTAAAATAGGTTTTACAAAACGGAATAAACACACTATTAGAAGCGGCTATAAATCCCCAGAAAAAGAAGACCGTACAAAGCGTAGCTAGTGCAGATTTGTTATTTTGATTGTTCATTGTTATTAATTGTTAGTTAGTGTTAAGGTCTTGTTTAAATTGTGTTTTGTTGTCAATACAATCTTGTGTGGTTAATTTTAATCGGATTTAAAAGTATTGAATGTTATGCTATTTTATGGATATTTCATCCACAAAAATCCAACTTCGTCCATCCATAAGATAGCCAACATGCCATTTTGGTACTTTGCCAAGTTTTTTTGCTATAACTTTTACATACCTTGCATTTTCACCTTTAAGATGGTATTGAAGGTCTTCAATTTCGATATCACTATTTTTTTCTGAAGGATTGAGTTTGGTTTTAGCTACAGATTTAAACTGTTTACCATCTTTTGAAACCAAGTATTCAACCTCAGTCGGAAAAAATATCCATGCACCTTGATCTTGTAAAAAGGCCGTTGTTATAGATTCAATCCATTTCTCTGAGCCCAAATCGACTATCGCAATCATATCTGTATCTTCATAACCTTGCCAACTCCCGGTTCTGTAATTTTTGGTGCTTCTAATACCGTCAATAAGCGCATCGTTGCCTCCTGCAGAATATTGATTCGCATAGTCACTTTTTAGAGTAATACTCAAATTAGGATCAATTTTGAAGAATGTAGTGGTTAATTCCGGACTTTTTAAATCTCCTTTTTCAGAATATAATTTCACTTTCGTGTCTTCGGAAATGGTAAATGGGTTTTTATATAATTTGAAGTCATTATCATCTAAAGCGTAATATATTTTAGCATCAACTTCAGAAGTAGACAGAACAATTTCGGTCGAATCTCTAAACGTAATATCTCCTTTTGCTATAAAAGGTGACGGCAGAATAATATGGTCTTTTATTTCAGTTTTTGGCATCTGCCATTTTTCTCTTCCCCATCGAGAAATAGAATCTGTCATAAAATACTCCATTGTTCCACCCTGCATTATTTCATTATGATATATGTAGCTTCTATCTAAAAGCTCACCATTTAAAAGAACATAACCGACATATTTATTTTTATCTGAAACATTATGGGCTATTATTGAAAATTTCTTTCCACTTTCAAGACTTATGGTTGCTTTATCAAAAAGAGGAGTTCCAATAATGTACTCATTACTTCCTGGAGTTACGGAATAAAAACCCATGGAGCTCAACACATACCAAGCACTCATTTGTCCGCAATCTTCATTTCCTGAAACGCCATCGGGATCATTATGATACAATTCCGTTAAAATCTGATGGACTTTCTCTTGCGTTTTATGTGGTTTGTTCACGAAATTATAGAGGTAAGCCATATGATGACTAGGCTCATTGCCATGTGCATATTGCCCAATTAAGCCTGTGATATCCGATTGATGGCGTCCGGATATTTCTGTCTTGGCGCTGAATAATTCATCAAGTTGTGCTTCCAATTGCTCTTTTCCTCCAAGTAGTTCTATAAATCCTGAAATATCTTGAGGGACATAAAAACTGTATTGCCAAGCATTGGCTTCGGTGTAATTAAAATTCACTTCGTAAGGATCGAAAGGAGTAAACCATGTATTTCTGAATCGTCCACGCATAAAATTGGTTTCCGGATCAAATACATTTTTGTAGTACTGTGCGCGTTGAATGTAGGTTTTGTAATCATCCGTTTTACCCATGGCTTTTGCCATTTGTGCAATCGTCCAATCATCGTAAGCATATTCTAAAGTTTTTGAAACCGATTCGCTTTCTTCATCCACAGGAATAAATCCATATTTTTTATAAGCTTCAAGTCCAAATTTATCTCTTGTAGCGGAATACTTCATAGCTTCAAATGCTTTTTCGGTATCATAATCACGTAAGCCTTTTAAATAGGCATCTGCAATAACTGGTACGGCATGATAGCCAATCATACAATCGGTATAGTTACCAGCTAAATCCCACATGGGCATAATGCCACCTTCATCGTATTTGGCTAAAAATGTTTTTATAAAATCATTGGTGCGATCTTGTTCAATAATAGTGTATAGTGGATGTGCAGCTCTATAGGTGTCCCAAAGTGAAAACACCGAATAATAATTAAAATCATTTGTTTTATGAATCTCTAAATCCATGCCTCTATAACGGCCATCAACATCTTGATACAATTGCGGTGCCAACATCGTATGGTATAATGCCGAATAAAAATTGGTCTTTTTGTCTAAATCGTCACCTTCAATCACAATTTTTTCGAGTTGCGATTCCCAAGTCTGTTGGGCTTCTTTTTTAACGGTTTCAAAATCTTTGTTTAAAACTTCGGCTTCCAAATTTTTACGTGCACCATCTAAATCAACTGCTGAAATGCCAACTTTGATATAAACAGGTTCGTTATTTGGGTTTATAAATTTTAAGGCTGACCGTCTAGCTCCTGGCATTCCTGTTTCGGATGGAGATTGTAACACATCATTAAACGAGTGCGATGTTTTTATAATAAAGTATAATCGTTGATCTTTTGCCCAAGCTTCAGAATGACGATAACCCACAATTTCAGTGTCTGAAATCATTTCAATCTTAGCATCTAAAACTTTATCACGATGTTCTAAATCTAAAATCACATATTGATTTTCAGAACTTGGAAATTCATATTTATGAACACCACTTCGTTGCGCAACCGTAAGCTCTACATTAATATTAGTAGAATCTAAATGCACCTTATAATAGCCTGGTTCTGCAAATTCATTATCATGACTAAAATGTGCACGATAGCCCTTTTTACCATCAGCTCCATTATTAAAATTGATTTCGTTTGTTGGCATTAAAAGCACATCACCATAATCACTAATGCCTGTTCCGCTTAGATGCGTATGCGAAAACCCATAAATATAACTGTCTGTATAATGATAGCCTGAGCAACCATCCCAACCGTCTAAGCGTGTGTCGGGACTTAACTGCATCATGCCAAAAGGTAATGTGGCTCCAGGATAGGTGTGTCCATGACCTCCAGTGCCAATAAATGTGTTGACGTAGTGGGTTAGTGGTTGGTCTTTTTGAGCTTCGGTAATCGAAGTTGAGGTATTACAACTTATAAGAAGTGTAAGTGCAATTACAATAGTGGTCCGTATAAGATTCATCAAAAAGACTATTAATTTTAATGCATCTAATATAGTAAAATGAAATCAAGACCATCTTTAACTGTCGTCCTTTTTGTCTAGTTTGTGTTTTGCTGTTTCGAGTATTGAGGTTGAAAAACCTTTAACACTTTCATAAGATAGGTGGCTTGTTATAAGCTTTAAATTTGTAAGCTCAAAAAAATCAAGATGATTCGTTGGATACTATTTGCTATTTTATTTATAATTCTAACTGTTTATGGTTTTCAAGCTATAAGAACAGTAACTAAACAAACTTGGGTTTATTATTTGTTCTTTGGTATTGCAATTATTGTTGTTGGTAATTTTATTTACCAGTTTGCAATAACTAGCGAAGGTCGTGTATTAACAACAGGTAAAAGTTTTGCTTTTGGGTTTTTATTAGCGTTTATGGCTTTTAATTTGGTGATAGTTCCTTTTTTAATTGGTGAAGATATTATTAGAGGCATCATAGGGTTATACGATAAAGTTGTAACTAAAAATGATACATTTTATATGCCATCACGCCGAAAATTTGTGAGTCAACTGGCATTAGGTCTGGCAGCAATACCATTGTCTTCATTGTTGTACGGGATGTTTAGAGGGAAATATAATTTTAGAGTTCTTAGTTATACGCTTCATTTTGAAGATTTGCCTGACGCTTTTGATGGGTACAGGATAACGCAGATTAGTGATATTCATTCTGGTAGTTTTGATAATCACGAAAAGATAGAATATGCCGTAGATTTAATCAATGAACAAAAATCTGATGTGTTATTATTTACAGGTGATATGGTAAATAATAAAGCTTCTGAAATGTTGCCATGGTTAAAGACCTTCAGAAGATTGAAAGCTAAGGATGGTAAATTTTCTGTTTTAGGAAATCATGATTATGGAGATTATGTCGATTGGAATTCACCTGAAGAAAAAGCGCAAAATCTTGAAGATTTAAAAACGATTCAAAAAGATATAGGTTTCGATTTATTATTAAATGAGAGTCGCTATCTTGAAAAGGATGGTCAACGCTTAGCTTTAGTTGGAGTAGAGAATTGGGGAAAAGGTGGTTTTAAAAAAGCTGGAGATTTAGAAAAAGCTTCGGCAGAAATTCATGCTCATGACTTTAAAATATTAATGTCACACGACCCAAGTCATTGGGAAGCGAAAGTATTAAAAGATCCTTATCACTACCATTTAACCTTGAGTGGTCATACACATGGTATGCAATTTGGAATTGAAATTCCGGGTTGGATAAAATGGAGTCCTGCAAAATGGCGTTATAAACAATGGGCTGGAATTTATACAGAGTTAGGTCAGCATATCAATGTGAATAGAGGTTTTGGCTATTTGGGATATCCTGGTCGCGTTGGTATTTGGCCAGAAATCACAGTGATTGAGCTCAAAAAAGGCTCGAAAAGTGCTTAATTGTAAAGAATTGCTTATTTTTATGATATGAGTATCTTACTTGAAGTGCTTATATATTTGACTAAAACTAAAACGTATGTCAAAATTTGGGGAATTAATAGATGTTGAAATTCCAGTACTTCTGGATTTTTACACCGAACGAGAAGATCAATCTATAGCGATGCATCCTATTCTTAGAGATGTTGCGGCTGCATTAGGTGATAAAGCTAAAGTGATTAAGATTGATGTAGAAAAAAACAGAGAACTTGCAGAAGCATTGCGCGTTAAAGGTTTACCAACCTTAATCATCTATAAGAATGGTGAAATGAAATGGCGACATAGCGGAGAGCAAGATGCTAATACCTTAATTAATATAATTCAAGAATATATTTAGGTAGGTTTTAGTCTTTCAAGATACAACCAGACAGGTATTAATTTATACTTTTAAATTCAAAACCGCGCTCACTGTAATATTCCAAAACCTTAGGGAGGACATATTTTAAATTTCGGGAGGCTTTTACGCTATCATGAAATACAATTATACTTCCTTCTACAGCAGCAGAAGTTACATTTTTAAGACAAGTCTCTTCAGTTACTGAACTATCCCAATCATAAGATAAAACATCCCATAAAACAATCTTATAGCCTAATTCTTGAAGTTGTTGACTTTGCTTAGATTTTAACTTACCATATGGAGGTCTAAAAAGAGGAGAGATTGAGGACTTCTGATTAACGACTTGGGAATTTTCAAATACAGAATCTATTAAAGATTGCGTTAATGCAATATCGTTAATATAATCCTTGGCTTTATGTTTCCAGCCTTTTAAATGATTGTAAGTGTGGTTACCAATAGCATGCCCTTCATTGATAATAGTTTGAAAAATATTAGGATGTTTTTCAATATTATTTCCAATACAAAAAAAGGTAGCTTTTGCGTTGTAAGCCTTTAATATTGTAAGTACCCAATCTGTAATTTCAGGAGTTGGGCCATCATCAAACGTTAGATAGAGTTCTTTACTTTTGGTATTGATATTCCAGATAAAATTTGGGAACACTATTTTTACAAAGTCTGGCGTTTTAGCTGGAATAATCTGCATACCTTATTAATTCTCAGGAGCTATTAAGTCTATCGTGTCTCTAGTTGCTTCTTGTAGATCTAAATCACTTGGTAGTTCTGGTAACTCGTCTTGACTGTAACGATTCATAAGTTCGTCAAACAAGCTTAAATAACTATTAAAGGTTTTGGTTTCCTGTAAAGCAAATTCTTTATCGTTGTAGATGACTAAAATATCAATTAGAGCTCTATAGCGTTGAATGTCTAAGTAAATATCCTCACCAACCATACGTTCTTGGTTTTCTAAAGAAAGTCCGCTGTAATACACTAAGTTTTCTTGATATTTTTTAGCGACATCTTTGTAGAGTGCACGTCCTTTTTCAAGGTTTCCGATTTCATAATACGCACTTACATAAGGCTCAAGTAATGAGTAAAAACCAAATTTATCAACCGGCATTTTTTCCATAGCGATGTCTGCTATTTCTTCCGCCTTATCTAATTTGTCTTCATTAATTAATTGCTCAATTAATCGTGCTAAGTTCCCTCTGTAGGTGATACCATTTCTCCTAGTTTCAATGTCGTAGTAGATATCGTCTCCACTGCCTCCCCATTCCCAGTTCTTAACCATATCGTACATAAGCTCTGGATCAACGCGTCCCATATCATATGGATTAGCTTTGTCTACTGCAGTTTTAATTGGCACGAGTTTGTAACACATACCATCGAGCTGTAAATAATCTTTTAGCCAAACATAATCTTCAGCACCAAAAGCTCCTCCTGTAAAATATATAGGACGCTCCCAATTATTGTTAGCAATGATATCTAACATTAATAAGCGGTTTTTATAAATGTAACTCCCTTCAATTTGAGTGTATAAGTTGTCTTCTATTTTATCAGCATCTTTTTGCTTTACAACACCATTTTTTAGAACCATTTCCTTATTCACAGGAATACTAATGTTTCGTGTAGGGAAATAATTAGAATTCAACAAATGCTTTGGATACTGACTTGGATCTTCACCTTGTTTTTCTGCTACAAACTTAAATTTTGTATCAGGTCTTTCACTAGAAATAAAATCCATAAAATCCTTAATCGGTAATGTATCCTTAGTGATTTCTCTTCTAATAATGACATCTCTTGTTCCTCCTCTATATTGATTGTGGGTAAGTTGAGAAGGTATAGGGTCACTGTCATAAGCTTTGCGTTTCATTTGATCAATGTACCAATCTGTTTGAAACAAACTGGTATTTACAACACGTACGTCTGTACGTACACCTTCTATCTCTTGTAAATACCATAGTGGGAATGTATCGTTATCTCCAATAGTAAATAAAATCGCATTTGGCGCACAAGACTCTAAATACTTCCGGGCCATAGAGTTTGTGGTGTACTTACCAGAACGATCATGATCGTCCCAATTGTTTGCTGCTAAAATTCCAGGCACAATAATAAGACAAGCTAATGTGACTATAGGAGCTAAAAGTTTCGTTTTTAGGCTCGATTTTAAGAGGTCATAAATGGCATAAACTCCAAAACCAATCCAAATCGCAAAGACATAGAATGAACCTACAACAGAATAATCACGTTCTCTAGGTTCAAAAGGTCTTACATTGGTGTAAAACTGAATGGCTAAACCGGTTAGTAAAAAGAAGACTAATAGTACCCAGAAACGTTTTAAATCGGAATACATTAAGAAAAAGAAACCTGCTAATCCTAGCAATAACGGTAAGAAGTAATAGGTGTTTCTCGCTTTATTGTCTAGAACATCAGTAGGTAAATTATCTTGAGACATTCCTATATGCATCGAGTCTATAAAGTTTATACCCGAAATCCAATTTCCATTTTTATGAGTGTATTTTCCTTGAATATCATCTTGTCGTCCAGTGAAATTCCACATAAAATAACGCCAATACATATATCCAAACTGATATTGAAACATGTACATAATATTGTCCATGAAGGTAGGTTTCTCTATAATCAGATACTGTTGGCCATAACGCTTTAAAAATTGATTATAACCATCATAGTCTACTTCTCCATTTGCAACACGCATTCTGAAGTCATTAATCAGTTGATCAAATTGTTGTTTTTCTCCAAGGGCATATTGCGCAGATTGCTCTTCCGTTAAACCAGCATTAAGCGCTTCATTATAGGCACGCGTTTGTAAACTTGGATCAACTTTAAAATCAATTAAGCCTGTAAACATCATGTAGTTTTCAGCGTGTTCTGAGCTCCACATTCTTGGAAGTATAGACGCATGCTCATGATTGTAGTTTTGCTTACTTTTTTCCCAATCGTTTATAATAACGTATTTTCCAGCCTCATCGTCGCGTTCATAATTCTTTTTATCATCAATAAACGGTTCATCTTTATCTGCTCCAGAATATACTTCTGTAAAAAACGGCCCATAGAATAAATGCGTTTCAGGATATTGTTCTAAGTTGTAGTATGCTAAAAGTTCTCTCGCATCCGATGGGTTATTTTCATTAATAACAACTTGGGCATTCGCACGAATAGGAAGCATCATCCAAGATGAGAAACCTATAAAAATAAACATTAGACATAACACTAATGTATTGGTATGTTTCATGCCCTTTTTTTGAGTGTAATTCAGACCCAAATAAAATAAAGCAATAACCATTATACCTGTAATAATAGTCCCAGAGTTAAATGGTAAGCCTATAGAATTGACAAAAAATACTTCTAAGTAACCAAAAAGTTTTAAGGTTGAAGGCAATAGTAATTTAAATATAAAAAGTAGAATTGCGGCCGAAGCAATATTTGCAATGATGAAATTCTTTACCGTAATGGTTTTATAATTCTTAAAATAATAAAGTAGACCAATTGCAGGAATCGTTAATAATCCCATAAAGTGAACTCCAAAAGATAAACCAATAACAAAAGCGATAAGGATTAACCAACGATTACCTCGTGGCTCGTTCATGTCTTGTTCCCAGCGTAGTCCTAAATAAAATAAAACGGCCATTATTAGTGTAGCCATGGCGTACACTTCTGTTTCTACAGCATTAAACCAAAACGAATCCGTAAATGTAAAAGCTAAACTACCCACTAAAGCACTTCCTAAAATAGCATAAGCTTTGCTCGTGTCTTTGTCTTCATTGTATTTGGTGAGTTTTACAAGCAACAAAGTAATGGTCCAAAACATAAAAAGGATGGTAAATGCACTTGCAACACCACTCATCATGTTCATTATGGCTCCAATCTGTGAAGGTTCTAAAGCAAACGTTGAGAAAAAAGCTCCTAACATTTGAAATAATGGTGCTCCAGGAGGGTGGCCAACTTGTAATTTGGATGACGTTAAAATATATTCTCCAGCATCCCAAAAACTAACGGTTGGTTCTATAGTTAGTCCGTAAACTACAACTGCTACTGTAAAAACAGACCATCCTAGGATGTTGTTCCACTTTTTAAAGTTAAAATCTTTCATGAAAACGTTGCTTATTAATGCTCGCAAATCTACTAATTAATACCTAAAAGCCTACATTTTTAAGTTAACGTTAAGTATTTTAAAAAATTTTCTTGTTTTTTTTTGCGGAAGTGAAACTTTGTATTAAATTTGCACCCTCAAAATGAGAGATTGGCCTATGGTGTAACTGGCTAACACATCTGTTTTTGGTACAGAAGAGTCTAGGTTCGAAACCTAGTAGGCCAACCAAAAGAAAAAAATCCTAATCAATATGATTAGGATTTTTTCGTTTTTATAATATTTACTAAAGACTAATATGTTTGTTTAATGTATTAGATATCAGTTTTTTATATCTTAAAAGTAATCACAGGTCGCTTTGCGTGATTCACTAAATCTTCACTTATACTGCCGTTGAAGAAATGGGCAATACCTTGTCTGCCGTGGGTACTAATTCCAATAAGATCGGCATCTATATCTTTAGAAACATTTAAGATACCTTGTTCGACCGTATGGTCATTGTGTATGGTAATGGTATAGTTATCAAAAGTTTGTCCGGAAATAAAATCATTAATTCTAGATTTTGCTTCATACGACGTCATAAAATTACTAGAGGTTATAACCAATAATAAATGAATTTTTGACCCAAAGGCTTGCGCAAATTTTACGGCTTGCTTATAAGTTTCTTTGTTGTCATTTTTGAAATCAGATGCAAATACAAAATCAGATACTTTAAAGCTTTGATGTTCGTTTTTTATAACCAATACGGGTACATCTGAAGAACGAACCACTTTTTCGGCATTAGAACCTACAAACATTTCTTTCATTCCTGTTGCTCCATGAGAACCCATAACAATCAAATCGATATTAAACTCTTTGCAAGAATCTTTAATTTCATTAAAAGTGATGTCTGCCTTTACGGTTTCATGAACAGTAATATTTTCTAAATAGTCTTGTGCCATTAGATTTTCAAACCTTTTTCGTGCTAACTTCATAAAAAATAAAGTTTCAGGAATATCACTTTGAGTTTGTCCTGGATCCGTTTGTTGCATCGGAATCTCCATCATATGCAATAAATAAATCTCTGCATTATGCGTTTTAGCGAGCATGGCAGCTACTTTTAAGGCGTTTTCTGCTTGCTCTGAAAAATCTGTTGGAACTAATATTCTATTCATATTTATCGGTTTGAGTTAGTCTTTCTAAATTTAAGAAAATAAATCCACATTACATAGCTTGGGTAATTTAATATAAAAGTCGTATATTTGCACCGTTATTTACTAAAAATGAATAAGCGAGAGGACGAAAAGTCCTCTCTTTTTATATCAACAAATGTTTAAGAAAATAGTAGAAGACTTATTACAAACGGCGTTAACAGAAAGACAAGATCTGTTCTTAATAGATTTTTCTTTGTCTGGAGATAATGCTGTCAAAATTGTAATAGATGGTGATAATGGTGTGTTAGTAGAAGACTGTATGTTTATAAGTCGATCGATTGAACACAACATAGACAGAGAAGAACACGATTTTTCTCTAGAGGTTTTATCATCTGGTGCCGCAACTCCGTTAATTTTGCCAAGACAGTATAACAAACATGTTGGCAGAAACTTAGAAGTAAAGACTTTAGATAATCAAGATTTAGAAGGAGAACTCACAGAAGTAAACGATGATGGGGTGGTTTTAAGCTGGAAAGCAAGAGAGCCAAAACCCGTTGGAAAAGGAAAAGTAACAGTAGCTAAAACAGCAACAATTGCTTTTGATAATATTAAAGAAGCGAAAGTTAAAATAAAATTTTAATTCATATCAATATATGGAAAATATAGCGTTAATTGAGTCATTTTCAGAATTTAAAGACGACAAATTAATAGATAGAGTTACGCTAATGGCGATTCTTGAAGATGTATTACGTAATGCATTAAAAAAGAAATATGGTGATGACGATAATTTTGATATCATTATAAATCCAGATAAAGGAGATTTAGAAATTTGGAGAAACCGAATCGTAGTTGCAGATGGTGAAGTTGAAGAGCCAAACCAAGAAATAGCTTTATCAGAAGCTCAGAAAATAGAACCAGATTTTGAAGTTGGTGAAGATGTTGCAGAAGAAGTTAAGTTAATTGACCTTGGAAGACGTTCAATCCTTGCATTAAGACAAAATTTAATTTCTAAGATTCACGAACACGATAATACTAACATTTACAAGCACTTTAAAGAGCTTGAAGGTGAGATTTATACGGCAGAAGTTCATCACATTCGTCACAGAGCAATTATTTTGTTAGATGATGATGGTAATGAAATTATACTTCCAAAAGACAAACAAATTCCTTCAGATTTCTTTAGAAAAGGAGAAAATGTAAGAGGAATAATTGAAAGTGTTGAATTAAAAGGAAGTAAACCGGCAATTATAATGTCTAGAACCTCTCCTGTATTTCTTGAGAAATTATTCGAACAAGAGATACCAGAAGTTTTTGATGGCTTAATTACCGTTAAAAAAGTAGTGCGTATTCCTGGTGAAAAAGCGAAAGTAGCGGTAGATTCTTATGATGATAGAATCGATCCTGTTGGAGCTTGTGTTGGTATGAAAGGATCAAGAATTCACGGTATTGTACGTGAGTTAGGAAACGAGAATATCGACGTTATTAATTACACTAATAATATTCAACTTTTTGTAACTAGAGCATTAAGTCCTGCGAGAGTAACTTCATTGAAATTAAATGAAGAAACGATGCGAGCTGAAGTGTTGTTAAAACCAGAAGAGGTTTCTAAAGCCATTGGTAGAGGTGGTCACAATATTCGTTTGGCTGGTCAATTAACAGGTTACGAGATTGATGTATTTAGAGAAGGCGCAGAAGAAGATGTAGAATTAAAAGAATTCTCTGATGAAATTGAAGGTTGGGTAATTTCTGAATTTAGCAAAGCGGGCTTAGATACTGCAAAAAGTATTTTAGAGCAAGATATTGTTGATTTAGTGAAGCGTACAGATTTAGAAGAAGAAACAATCTTAGATGTCATTAGAATTCTAAGAGAAGAATTTGAAGAATAATATCAAAATAATTTCAAAAATGATTTATAGTAATTCATTTTTAAGTTAATTGGTACTGTATTAATTTTAATTTAAAATTAATATATAATATATTTAAGTATTTTACAGGCAGTTTATGGCTCAAACAACAAGATTAAACAAAGTATTAAGGGAATTAAATATCTCAATAGATCGTGCTGTGGATTTTTTAGAATCCAAAGGTGTCGAAATTGAGAAAAGTCCTAATACTAAAATTTCGGAAGAGGTTTATAACACGCTTTCTGATGAATTTCAGACGGATGCATCTAAGCGTGAAAAAGCTCAAGAGGTAAGTGAAGCAAAGCTTAAAGAAAAAGAAGAGCTTCGCGAACAAAGAGAACGCGAAATTGAAGAGAAGCAAAAGCAAAAAGCCGAGAGGGAAGCCGTTGTTAAGGCTAAGGCTGAGTTAACTGGACCAAAACAAGTTGGTAAAATTGACTTAGATAAAAAACCTAAAGCTGAAAAAAAGGAAGAACCTAAAGCTCCAGAAGTTAAGGAAGAACCTAAAGCTGAAAAACCTGAGGTAACGTCTGAAGTACCTAAGGAAGCACCTAAAGTTGAAAAACCAAAGGAAACTGAAAAAGTTGAAAAGGTAGAAAAGCTTGAAAAAGTTGAGAAAACCGAGAAAGTAGACAAAGTTGAGAAAGTAGAGAAGGTTGAAAAAGTTGAAAAAACTGAAAAGACTAAATCTAAAGAAGAGACTAAAAAAGAAGAAGCTCCTACAACTCCAAGTGCACCAGTAGAAGAAACACTTAAGACACAATACAAAAAACTTACCGGTCCTGTTACTACAGGTAAAAAAATTGATTTATCTCAATTTAACAAGCCTAAGAAGAAAAAAGTAGAAACAGCTAAACCTGGTGATGCTAATAAACGTAAAAGACGTAGAATTAGCAAAACAGGTGATACACCTGGTAAACCAAACTTCGATAATAAAAGAGGCGCACCAAGAGGTCGCGGTGGTAATAATGCTGCAAGACCAAAAGTTGTTAAGGAAGAGCCAACTGAAGAAGATGTTCAAAAACAAATCCGTGAAACTTTAGAAAAGCTTCAAGGAAAATCGAATAAAGGTAAAGGAGCTAAATATCGTAGAGATAAGAGAGATCAACACCGTCAACAATCTGAAATCGACCAAGAGATTGCAGCAGCAGAAAGTAAAACTATTAAGGTTACTGAGTTTGTTACTGTAAGTGAAATGGCTACGATGATGGAAGTTGGAGTAACGCAAGTTATCTCAGCATGTATGTCTTTAGGTATGATGGTGACCATGAACCAAAGATTAGATGCAGAAACGTTGACAATTGTTGCCGAAGAGTTTGGTTTTGATGTAGAATTTATCAAAGCAGATATCGAAGAATCTATTGTGGTTGTTGAAGACGATCCAAAAGATTTAGTAGAAAGAGCTCCAATCGTTACTGTAATGGGTCACGTCGATCATGGTAAAACATCCTTATTAGATTATATACGTAAAGAGAATGTAATTGCCGGTGAATCTGGTGGTATCACACAGCACATTGGTGCTTATGGTGTACAATTAGAAAATGGGCAAAAAATAGCATTCTTAGATACACCAGGTCACGAAGCCTTTACAGCGATGCGTGCTCGTGGTGCTCAAGTAACAGATATTGCTATTATTGTTGTTGCTGCGGATGATGCTATAATGCCTCAAACGAAAGAAGCGATTTCTCATGCACAAGCTGCAGGAGTACCAATCGTATTTGCGATTAACAAAATTGATAAGCCAGATGCAAATCCTGAAAAAGTAAAAGAAGGATTAGCACAAATGAATCTTTTAGTAGAAGATTGGGGTGGGAAAATTCAATCTCATGACATCTCTGCGAAAGTAGGAACTGGTGTTAAAGAATTATTAGAAAAAGTATTACTAGAAGCTGAACTTTTAGAATTAAAAGCAAACCCTAATAAGGCCGCAAGCGGAACAGTAGTGGAAGCTTATTTAGATAAAGGTAGAGGTTATGTATCCACAATTTTGGTACAAGCAGGTACATTAAAAGTTGGTGACTACGTTTTAGCTGGTAAGAATAGTGGTAAAGTAAAAGCCATGCAAGATGAGCGAGGACAAGATGTTAAAGAAGCTGGTCCTGCAACTCCTGTATCTATTTTAGGTTTAGATGGTGCGCCACAAGCAGGGGATAAGTTTAATGTCTTCTCTGATGAGCGTGAAGCAAAACAAATTGCAACGAAACGTGCACAGTTACAACGTGAGCAGTCAGTTAGAACACAACGTCATATTACACTTGATGAAATTGGAAGACGTATTGCTCTTGGTGATTTCCAAGAATTAAATATTATCCTTAAAGGTGATGTGGATGGTTCTGTTGAAGCATTAACAGATTCTTTCCAGAAGTTATCTACTGAAGAGATACAAGTAAATATTATACATAAAGGTGTTGGTGCCATTACAGAAAGTGATGTGTTATTAGCAACAGCGTCTGATGCTATTATTGTCGGATTTAATGTACGTCCTGTTGGAAATGCAAGAATGATTGCAGACAAAGAAGAAATTGATATCAGAACGTACTCAATTATCTATGCAGCTATTAATGATCTTAAAGATGCTATGGAAGGTATGTTATCTCCAGAAGTTAAAGAAGAGGTTACGGGTACTGCTGAGATTAGAGAAATATTTAAAGTATCTAAAATCGGAAACATTGCAGGTTGTATGGTAATGAATGGTAAAATCTTTAGAAATTCTGGAATCAGAATCATTAGAGATGGAGTTGTTGTTCATACAGGTACATTAGAAGCTTTAAAACGATTTAAAGATGATGTAAGAGAGGTAGCTAAAGGCTATGATTGTGGTATGCAAATTAAAGGTTATAACGACATTAAAGAAGGTGATGTTATAGAAGCATTCCAAGAAGTAGAAGTAAAGAAGAAGTTAAAATAATAGCTTCATAAGTTATATAAACAAAAAAACCGACAAGTGATTGTCGGTTTTTTTATGGGATAGAACCAAATACTTATTTTTCTGTTTTTGGTTGAAGAATATTAGCGTACATATAATTTTTCTTAATTTTAACTAGTGCGCGATCTGCTTCAAGTCTAGTAGCGAAATTGCCAACCCAAACCTTGTAATTTGGAGTGTTCCAAATAATCTCTGTAGGCCATTCGTCATAAGCGTTTAAGAAATTTTCTTTCTCACGTTGCGCATTATCAATATCAATACTTTGATATACTTGAATTTTATAAACCTTTGAGGTTTTAATATCCTTTTTATATTCTAGTAACTTATCAATATCACTATCTTGGCTTACATTAACGACACCTTGTTGTGCGTGTAATGAAACGGTTAGGCCAAAGCCTATAATTATAAGAGCAAAATTTTTATTTTTTAATTTCATAAGTTCAAATTATTAGACAAAGGTAGAGTATTCAAATTAACATGTACAACTTTTTTTTATTGACATTTCTATTGTAATCAATTGCGCTTCAAGCGGTCGATATATAAGGAACGAATATTCGCATATTAAATTTCAAAAGATATTATTTAGAATAAGTATAAATTATCTATTAACACTTCTCTAAGATTTTCAAAATCGACTTTAAATGTTACTTTTGCCAGAGTTTTTATAACATCTTTTTTCACTTTTTGAATGAAAAAATCGTACCAAAGTTTAGAAGATAATCCAACTTATAATATGAAACAGGTGATTTACTGTAGTTTAACCTCAAAGATTTTTAGTCTTTGTCTTGTTCTATTGCTTTCTTTTTCAACCGCCCTTATAGCTCAAGAAGGTGATCCAGCAAATGGAAAATCGCTCTTTAATTCTAATTGTGCAGCATGTCATAAGTTAGATAAGCCAATGACGGGTCCGGCTCTACGTAATATCGAAGCTCGATTAGCTGATGAGCAAGGTTTAGATAAAGCATGGTTAAGTGCGTGGATTAGGAATAGCTCTGCACTTATCAAAGCAGGTGACGCATATGCTACTAAAATATTTAATGAGCACAACGGCACAGCAATGACTCCGTTTCCACAGTTAAGTGATCAGGATATTTCTGATATATTAGCTTATACTGCTGAGAAAGTTGATCCTTGTGTAGCTAATCCTCAGCCAGGTTGTCCAAACTATGTTGCGCCAACATCTGAAGGTGGTGGGCAAGGTGGCGTGTCAAATGATTTAATACTTGGTGCGTTGGCATTATTATTTGCTTTATTAGCAATCGCCTTAGTGTTAGTGAATCGTACATTAAATCGTTTTGCTGAAGCTAAGGATATCGAAGTCTTTACTTCGCAAGATAAAAGAACGCCATTGTGGAAGGCTTTTGTTCAGAATCAATTTTTAGTAATGGTTACGGCTATTGTCTTTTTATTAGCTAGTGGTTATTTTGTATATGGTTACTTTATGCAGGTAGGTGTAGATCAAGGTTACGAACCTGTTCAGCCTATTCATTATTCACACAGAATTCATGCTGGAGATAATGGTATCGATTGTAAATATTGTCACTCTTCTGCTAGAGTGAGTAAAACATCAGGTATTCCTTCTTTAAATGTTTGTATGAATTGTCATAAATCAATTTCGGAAGTAGCACCAGAAACCTTAGCTGAAGGAACTGACTTTGGTGTTGATTATAATGCTGAAATTCAAAAATTATATGATGCCGTGGGATGGGATGGAACTGGATATACCGGTGATTCTAAACCTGTAAAATGGATTCGTATTCATAACTTGCCAGACTTCGCTTATTTTAATCACTCGCAACACGTAGAAGTTGGAGGTATAGAATGTCAGACCTGTCATGGTCCTGTAGAAGAAATGGAAATTATGTATCAGCATGCTCCTTTAACTATGGGATGGTGTATTAACTGTCACAGAGAAACTAACGTAAAAGTTAAGGATAACGAATATTACACTAAGATCCACGAGGAATTATCTAAAAAGTATGGTGTTGAGGAATTGACAGTAGCACAAATGGGTGGTTTAGAATGTGGTAAGTGTCATTACTAAAACTCGTTTTTTGTGATTCCAGATTCATCAGGAAGTACTTTAAAGAGAAAAAAAACAATAAATTAAAAGAGTTAAATATTTAGATTGGATTTGTTGAAGTTTTAAAGACTTTAATTTTAAATTCGAAAATCGAAAATTATAAATAAACACTATGTCATCAAACAAGAAATACTGGAAAAGTGTTGAAGAGCTAAACGAAAATAGCTCTATTGTTGAGGCGCTTCAACAAAATGAATTTGTGGAAGAAATTCCGACAGACGAATTTTTGGGAGATAAAGAGTCTTTAGAGTCTTCATCTACATCGCGTCGTGATTTCTTAAAATACGTTGGTTTTAGTACTGCAGCAGCTTCGTTAGCAGCATGTGAAGGACCAGTGATTAAATCCATTCCTTATATAGTGCAACCAACGGAGATTATTCCTGGTGTTGCCAATTACTATGCAACAACGATTGCGGATGGTTTTGATTTCGCTAGTGTTTTAGTAAAAACAAGAGAAGGGCGACCTATTAAGATTGAGAATAATACGGATGCAGCTTCTAATGGTATTGCAAATGCTAGAGTTAATGCATCAGTTTTAGGATTGTATGATAACCTTAGGGTGAAGTCACCAATGAAAGGGGATTCTGCAATATCTTGGGATACTTTTTTCTCTGAAACAACTTCAAAATTAAATGGACTTAATGGTAAGCAAATTGTGTTGTTAACACAATCTTTGCCGAGTCCGTCAACAAATAAATTAATTGCAACTTTTAAATCGAAATATGGTAACGTTAATCACGTTGCTTATGATGCGGTTTCAGAGTCTGCAACTTTAGATGCATACCAAGCTAAGTATGGCACAAGAGGAATGGCTAATTACGATTTCTCAAAAGCCATGACAATTGTTGCTGTTGGTGCTGATTTCTTAGGAGATTGGCAAGGTGGTGGTTTTGAGTCGGCTTATGCTAAAAAGCGTATTCCTGCCAATGGAAAAATGTCTAGACATATTCATTTTGAATCGAACATGTCTTTATCAGGTGCCAATGCAGATAAGCGTGTACCATTAACACCAAGTCAACAAAAATTAGCACTTGCTAAACTTTATAGTTATGTAACAGGTGTTGCATTACCAGGATCTTTGCCAGAAGCTTTAGATAAAGCGGTAAAAGATGCAGCAAAAGAATTAAGTCAAGCTGGTAGTAATGGTGTTGTTGTTTCTGGGATTCAGGATGTGAATGCTCAGACAACAGTTTTAGAAATTAATGAGCATTTAAGAAGTAAAGCTTTTGATCCTAAAACAACAATTAAAACAAGACTTGGAAGTAATAAAGCAGTTACACAATTAGTAGCTGATATGAAGGCTGGTAAAGTTGGAGCAATCATCATGAATGGTGTAAACCCAATGTATACATTACCAAATGCTTCAGATTTCAAAGAAGGATTAGCAAAGACAGAATTATCGGTTGCGTTTTCAATGAAGCAAGACGAAACATCAACGAACTGTCAGTATATTGCTGCAACGCCTCACAATTTAGAGTCTTGGGGTGATTTCGAATTTAAATCTGGTCATTATTCAATGATGCAGCCAACAATTCGTCCGTTATTTGATACGAAGCAGTTTCAAGAGGTGCTAATGAGCTGGACAGAAACGTCTGGTTCTTATAGAGATTATTTAAAATCTGTTTGGACAGAAGGGATATTAAATGGTTCTTCATTTAATAAAGCTGTTCAAGATGGTGTTTTTGTAACCGGTACTTCGGTAAGCGGTTCTAATGGTTCAACAACAACGACCTCTACAACAACAGAATTAGCGGATAAAAAGGATAGAACGTTTTTAGGCGGAGTTATTCATGATGTTGCTGTAGGAGTTGGTATAAAAGAAGAAGATAAAGACGAATATAATACCACAACGTCTACAACGACTGTAAATAACGGTAATAACGTAGATGCAGCATCTGTTTTAACAGGTGGTACTGCAGCAAGAGCTCTAGCAGCTTCTGCTAAAGATGGTAACTTAGAATTGTCGCTTTATACTAAAGTAGGTATGGGAGATGGCCAGCAGGCTAATAACCCATGGTTACAAGAGTTTCCAGATCCTATTACTAGAGCATCTTGGGATAACTATATTACGGTATCTCAAGCTGATGCTAAAGCTTATGGTTTAGTTAATGAGAACGTTGCTAATGGTGGTCTTAACGGAAGCTATGTCGATGTTACAGTAAATGGTGTTACGGTTTCTAAAGTGCCAGTATTAATTCAACCAGGACAAGCTAAAGGTTCTGTTGGTTTAGCATTTGGTTATGGAAGAACATCCAATGCACTAAAAGATGAAATGAAGACGGGTGTTAATGCTTACCCATTATACCAAGGCTTTAATTCAGTTCAAGAAGTAACAATTAGTAAAGTAGCTGGTGAGCATGAATTTGCTTGTGTGCAGTTGCATAATACTTTAATGGGGCGTGGTGATATCATCAAAGAAACTACATTAGAGATATTTAATACAAAAGATAAGAAACATTGGAATTCTGTTCCTCAAGTGTCTCTTAATCATATAGAAACACCCGTAACATCTCCAGATGTAGATTTATGGGATGAGTTTGATCGTTCTATTGGACATCACTTTAATTTATCTATTGACTTAAACGCTTGTACAGGTTGTGGAGCATGTGTAATTGCATGTCACGCTGAAAACAACGTACCGGTAGTTGGTAAATCTGAAATGAGACGTAGTAGAGATATGCACTGGTTGCGTATTGACCGTTACTATTCTTCTGAAGATACTTTCAAAGACGATTTAGATAAGAAAAATAATATTTCAGGATTAGGTAGTTCATTAAGTGAATTTGGTGAATTAGAAAATCCTGCTGAAAGTCCACAAGTGGTATTTCAACCGGTAATGTGTCAACATTGTAACCATGCTCCTTGTGAAACTGTTTGTCCTGTTGCTGCAACAGCACATGGTCGTCAAGGTCAAAATCACATGGCGTATAACCGTTGTGTAGGAACTAGATATTGTGCAAACAACTGTCCTTATAAGGTACGTCGTTTTAACTGGTTCTTATATAATAAGAATGATGAGTTTGATTACTATATGAATGACGATTTAGGTCGTATGGTATTAAACCCAGACGTTGTAGTAAGATCTCGTGGTGTGATGGAAAAATGTTCTATGTGTATTCAAAAAACACAGAAAACTATTCTTGATGCTAAGCGTGATGGTCGCCTTGTAAAAGATGGTGAATTCCAAACAGCGTGTTCAGCAGCCTGTGGAAACGGTGCTATGATATTCGGAGATATTAATGACAAAGAGAGTCAAATTACAGCATTAAAAGAAGACGATCGTATGTATCATCTATTAGAGTACGTAGGTACAAAACCTAACGTAATCTATCAGACAAAGGTGAGAAATACATCAAAAGCGTAAATTAAATTAAGAAACAAGTATATAATTATGGCGTCTCATTACGAAGCACCTATTAGAAGACCTTTAGTAACTGGAGAAAAATCGTATCACGATGTTACAGTTGATGTCGCAAGACCTGTTGAAGGCAAAGCCAACCGTGCATGGTGGATTGTTTTCAGTATTGCGTTGGTCGCATTCCTTTGGGGAATAGGTTGTATTATTTATACAGTATCTACGGGTATTGGAGTTTGGGGTCTTAACAAGACTGTCAACTGGGCTTGGGATATTACTAACTTCGTTTGGTGGGTTGGTATAGGTCACGCAGGAACACTGATTTCTGCGGTACTATTATTATTCCGTCAAAAATGGAGAATGGCAATTAACCGTTCTGCTGAAGCCATGACTATCTTCTCGGTAGTGCAAGCGGGTTTGTTTCCGATTATTCACATGGGGCGTCCTTGGTTGGCGTATTGGGTATTACCAATTCCAAATCAATTTGGATCGCTATGGGTAAACTTTAATTCACCTTTACTTTGGGATGTATTTGCAATCTCTACGTATTTATCGGTATCATTAGTATTCTGGTGGACCGGTTTATTACCAGATTTCGCAATGTTAAGAGATAGAGCTGTTCGTCCTTTCCAAAAGAAAATTTATGCTTTAGTAAGTTTCGGTTGGTCGGGTCGTGCAAAAGATTGGCAACGTTTTGAAGAAGTATCTCTAGTGCTTGCTGGTTTAGCAACACCATTAGTACTTTCTGTACACACTATTGTATCTTTCGATTTCGCCACGTCAATCGTTCCAGGATGGCATACTACCATTTTCCCTCCGTATTTCGTAGCGGGTGCAATTTTCTCAGGATTTGCAATGGTAAACACGCTTCTTATTATTATGAGAAAAGTGTGTAGCCTAGAAGATTATATTACAGTACAACACATCGAGTTAATGAACATTGTAATTATGCTTACAGGTTCTATCGTTGGTGTCGCATATATTACAGAGTTATTTATTGCTTGGTATTCTGGTGTAGAATATGAACAATTCGCATTCTTAAATAGAGCAACTGGTCCTTACTGGTGGGCATATTGGGCAATGATGTCTTGTAACGTATTCTCTCCACAGTTTATGTGGTTTAAGAAACTAAGAACAAGTATTATGTTTTCGTTCTTTATCTCTATCGTAGTGAATATTGGTATGTGGTTTGAGCGTTTCGTAATTATTGTAACATCGTTACATAGAGATTACTTGCCATCATCTTGGACAATGTTTTCACCAACTTTTGTAGATATCGGAATTTTCATCGGAACTATTGGTTTCTTCTTTGTATTGTTCTTATTATATGCTCGTACATTCCCAGTGATTGCACAAGCGGAAGTAAAAACTATCTTGAAATCATCAGGTGAGCGTTATAAGCGCATAAGAGAGAGTGGTGAAACACTTTCAGGTACCGGTGCTGATTCTAGAACCTCTAATTTTAAGATTCCTGAAGAAACAACGGCTTCAAAACCACTTCAAGATAATACTGAGAAATTAGGTAATTTATTAGAAGGTGTTGGTAGATTCGACGCTTCAATACAAACAGCTGATGACTTAAAAGTTATTAGTGGTATTGGTCCAAAAATGGAAGAGGTACTTAATAACATTGGTATCTTTACTTATGCACAAGTAAGTAAAATGACAAAAAGAGAATATGATTTGTTAGACGAAATTACAGGTTCTTTCCCAGGAAGAGCAGAACGTGATGATTGGTCAGGACAAGCTAAAAACTTATTAAACAACTAATATAGTCTATGGAAGCTTCGAAAGTAATTCATGCTATTTATACCGATGATGATGTTTTAATGTCAGCCGTTAAAACGGTAAAGGCAGAAAAATATCACATTGAAGAAATATACACACCTTTTCCGGTTCATGGACTAGACAAGGCAATGGGATTAGCACCAACGCGTTTAGCTATTACAGCATTTTTATATGGTTGTGTAGGTATAACTGTCGCAACGGTAATGATGAATTTTATAATGATACAAGATTGGCCACAAGATATTGGTGGTAAACCAAGCTTTAGTTATTTAGAAAACATGCCAGCTTTTGTGCCTATTATGTTTGAGCTTACCGTATTTTTTGCGGCGCATTTAATGGTAATTACATTTTACTTAAGAAGTAGAATGTGGCCATTTAAGAAAGCAGAGAATCCAGATCCAAGAACTACTGATGACCATTTCTTAATGGAAATTGCAGTTCATAATAACGAAGAATCATTAACAAACTTGTTGAAAAATACAGGTGCAGTTGAGATAAACATTGTTAACAAAGATGAAGATGCACATTAATATGAAGACAGCCACAAAATATATAGTTGTATTAGTAGTGTTGGTTAGCTTTATGTCTTGCCAAAAGAACTCTAGACCAAACTATCAGTATATGCCTAACATGTACGAGTCAATTGGTTATGAAGCCTATCAAGAATCTGATGCATTCGCAAATGGAGTTGAAGCTCAATTACCTGCCGAAGGCTCTATACCAAGAGGAGATTTTATGCCTTTTGAAATTGAAAATACTAATGATGGTTTTATGTTTGCCAAGGCAAATTTAACTAGTCCATTAGATTCTACACAAGTAGATTACGATAGAGCTGGTGAATTATACGGTATTTATTGCGGTATTTGTCATGGTAATAAAGGAGATGGTAAAGGTAAATTGGTACAACGTGAAAAGATTTTAGGTGTACCAAGTTATGCAGATATAGGTAGAGCGATTACAACAGGTAGTATTTATCATACGCTTTATTATGGTAAAAACACAATGGGTTCTTATGCTAACCAATTGAACGAAGAAGAACGTTGGCAAGTAGTTGCTTATGTTGAGAAGCTTAAGGCAGATTTAGAAAAGTAAGATTTAGATAAAGATTATATAAATGGAATATAAAATTTCAAATCGATTAAGAACAGGAGCTTTCATTTTAATGATTCTAGGAGCATTAGGTGTTGGTTATGGCTTTATGGATGCGTACAGTGTTAATGAAGGCAATATAACTGAGTTTCTAGCGAATGAGGATCATCATGGAGCTGAACATGCTACCGAATCACATGGTGAAGAACACAATGTATCCGCAGCACATGCTGAGGAGGGTCATGCTGAGGAAGCACATGATGCCGAAGCTGAAGCTGAAGGTCATGAAATGACTCATGAAGAACATGTGTTACACCAGTTACACAACAGACCATATGCAGCATTATATGTTGCGGCATTCTTTTTCTTTATGATTTCATTAGGTGTATTAGCATTTTATGCAATTCAATATGCAGCCCAAGCAGGATGGTCTCCAGTACTATTTAGAGTCATGGAAGGTATTACATCTTATGTATTAC
Organism: Winogradskyella thalassocola; assembly: GCF_900099995.1. Classification (GTDB taxonomy): domain Bacteria; phylum Bacteroidota; class Bacteroidia; order Flavobacteriales; family Flavobacteriaceae; genus Winogradskyella; species Winogradskyella thalassocola. The sequence goes on along the minus strand of NZ_FNCZ01000001.1, from coordinate 51,137 downwards.
CAGGTGGGCTTCTTGTATTAGCTGTTGCTTTTATAGCAGACAGTCATATTTTTATCTGGATGGATGAAAACGTTGTTGCTAATGATACAATTATTCAAAATAAAGAAAGTTGGTTAAATAAACCTTGGTTTTTTATTAGAGGTTTAATTTTCCTTGCAGGATGGTCATTATACCGTCATTTCTCAAGAAAATTCTCTGTAGCACAGGATAATGCTGATGTTAATGACAATACATATTTTAAAAAGAATTTTAGAATAGCTGCTGGTTTCCTTGTATTCTATATTTATACTGAATCAATGATGTCTTGGGACTGGATAATGAGTGTAGATCCACACTGGTTTAGTACGTTGTTTGGATGGTATGTATTTGCAAGTATGTTTGTAAGTGGTATCACGGTTATTGCTTTAATCACAATTTTCCTAAAGTCTAAAGGTTTGTTGTCATTCGTAAATGATAGTCATATTCATGATTTAGCTAAATTTATGTTTGGTATCAGTATTTTCTGGACATACTTATGGTTCTCTCAGTTTATGTTAATCTGGTATGCAAATATTCCAGAAGAGGTAACTTACTTTGTAACACGTATTGAAGATTATAACTTACCATTCTTTGGTATGGTTGCATTGAATTTCTTATTCCCATTATTACTATTAATGAATAGCGATTATAAGCGTATTCCATGGTTTGTAGTGATGGCAGGTATTGTAATTTTATTTGGACATTATATAGATATTTTCAATATGATTATGCCTGCAACTGTTGGAGATAGATGGTTCATAGGAATTCCAGAAATTGGATCTATATTATTATTCGGTGGCTTATTTATGCTTATAGTGTTTACTTCACTTGGCAAATATCCATTGTTAGCAAAAGGAAATCCTTTTATTAAGGAAAGTGAACATTTCCATTATTAATTTTAAATAAGAACAGAAACGATAATGACTGCTTTATTAACAATTATAATTGTACTCTTTGTAGCTGTTGCCTTATGGCAAATGGTTAAAATATTTGATCTAGCTCAGGTTGGCACGACTAATACACAAGTTGCAGACGACCACGATAACAAGATCAATGGCTACTTAATGATAGGTTTCCTAGGATTCATCTATGTGATTACTATCTTGTGTTTTTGGTATATCGGGGATCTACCACTTATGTCTAATGCGGCATCTGAGCATGGTTCAGAAGTTGATAATCTTATGATTATCTCTATGGTGGTAATCTTTGTAGTACAAACAATTACACAATTTCTTTTACATTATTTTGCTTATAAGTATAAAGGTGAGAAAGGAAGAAAAGCGTTGTTCTATGCGGACAATAACACTTTAGAGTTTATTTGGACTGTTATCCCGGTGATTGTTTTGGCTGGTTTAATAATCTATGGTCTATTCACGTGGAATGACATTATGAATGTCGACGAAGATGAAGATCCAATGGTTATTGAATTATATGCACAACAATTCAAATGGACAGCTAGATATAGTGGTGGTGATAACGTTCTTGGAAAGGCCAACGTAAGATTAATTGATATCGATCGTGCTAATATATTAGGTGTAGACGAGGATGACCCAAATGCTCAGGATGATGTTGTGGTTTCAGAATTGCATTTACCAGTGGGTCAACAAGTCGTATTTAAAATGCGTTCTCAAGATGTTTTACACTCAGCATATATGCCTCATTTTAGAGCACAAATGAACTGTGTGCCAGGTATGGTAACTCAATTTGCATTCACACCAACAGTGACTACAGCAGACATGCGTCAAAATCCGGATATTGTTGAAAAAGTTCAGAACATTAATGAGCTTAGAATGGATAGAAAAGCTGAGATTGAAGAATCGGGTCAAGAATTACTTTACGAATTTGATTACCTTTTATTATGTAATAAAATTTGTGGAAAATCGCACTACAATATGCAAATGAAGATTATTGTAGAAACTCAAGAAGAATTTGATGCCTGGATGAAAGACCAAAAAACATTCCCAAATTCATTAAATTAACAAAGGTTTTAAGAAAAAGATAAACAGATTATGTCAGCAACAGTAGATACACACGTTCACGACGAAGAACACGACGTACATCATCACAAAGAAACATTTGTAACTAAGTACATTTTTAGCCAAGATCATAAGATGATTGCTAAACAATATTTGGTGACAGGTACTTTAATGGGTGTTATAGGTGTTTTAATGTCTATAATGTTCCGTATACAAATTGCTTGGCCAGAAGAGCCAAACGTTTTATTTGAAGCATTATTAGGTAAATGGGCTCCTGACGGAGTTATGGATGCTGATGTTTATTTGGCCTTAGTAACGATACATGGAACCATTATGGTATTCTTTGTATTAACAGCTGGTTTGAGTGGTACATTTAGTAACCTATTAATTCCATTGCAAATTGGTGCGCGAGATATGGCTTCAGGATTCCTTAATATGGTATCTTATTGGTTATTCTTCTTATCATGTATCATAATGATAAGTTCATTATTTGTAGAAGCAGGACCAGCAGCTGCAGGTTGGACAATTTATCCACCGTTATCTGCCTTACCAATGGCTTCAGGGGGTTCAGGATTAGGTATGACCTTATGGTTGGTATCTATGGCTATCTTTATTGCATCGTCATTACTTGGATCCTTAAATTATATTGTTACAGTCATCAACCTTCGTACTAAAGGAATGTCTATGACAAGATTACCACTTACAATTTGGGCTTTCTTTGTAACTGCTGTTATAGGGGTGGTTTCATTCCCAGTATTATTATCTGCGGCATTATTACTAATAATGGATAGAAGTTTCGGAACATCGTTCTTCTTATCAGATATATTTATTCAAGGTGAAGTATTGCATTATCAAGGTGGATCACCTGTTTTATTTGAACACCTATTTTGGTTCTTAGGTCACCCAGAAGTATACATTGTTATTTTACCAGCAATGGGATTAGTGTCGGAAATTATGGCATCAAGCTCACGTAAGCCAATCTTTGGATATCGAGCTATGATTGCTTCAATTTTAGCAATTGCATTCTTATCTACAATTGTTTGGGGTCACCACATGTTTATTTCTGGTATGAATCCTTTCTTAGGATCTGTATTTACATTTACAACATTATTGATTGCAATACCATCAGCGGTAAAAGCCTTTAACTGGATAACAACATTATGGAAAGGAAATCTGCAAATGAATCCGGCCATGCTGTTTTCTATTGGTTTCGTTTCGACATTTATTACAGGTGGATTAACAGGTATTATATTAGGTGATAGTGCTTTAGATATCAACGTTCATGATACTTATTTTGTAATTGCGCATTTCCACTTAGTAATGGGTATATCTGCACTTTATGGAATGTTTGCTGGGATTTACCATTGGTACCCAAAAATGTTTGGTCGTATGCTGAACAAAAACTTAGGATATTTGCATTTTTGGATAACAGCAGTTTGTGCCTACGGAGTATTTTTCCCAATGCACTTTATAGGAATGGCTGGTTTACCAAGACGTTACTATACCAATTCAAACTTCCCATTATTTGATGATTTAGCGAATACCAATGTTATCATTACCATATTTGCTATTATCGGTGGTTTAGCACAAATCATTTATTTGTATAACTTCTTTATTAGCATGTTTTATGGTAAGAAAGCTGTGCAAAACCCTTGGAAGTCTACAACTTTAGAGTGGACTACACCAGTAGAACATATTCATGGTAACTGGCCAGGTGCGATTCCTCATGTTTACCGTTGGTCTTATGATTACAGTAAGCCAGGTCATGATGTAGATTTTGTACCTCAGAATGTTCCTTTAATGGAAGGTGAAGAGGAATTACAACACTAAATATATTCCTTTGAAAAAAGGAACCTCAAATAGATTAGAAAAGACCTTTGGATAGCTTATAGTTTCCAAAGGTCTTTTTCTTTATATTTGTTTTGACTTTGTTGTCATTCAGAGCGAAGCGAAGAACCTATATTTCTAAACGCAGTGTAATTTAATATGATTCCCGTTCTAACGGGAAGTACTATGAACGAAAACTTAAACCCAAACAGCGATAACTTTACACCAGACGAGTTAGATGTCGAAAAGAAATTAAGACCCTTAACGTTTGAAGACTTTACAGGTCAGGATCAGGTGTTGGAAAATTTGTTAGTTTTTGTGCAAGCTGCAAACCTTAGGGAAGAAGCATTAGATCATACCTTATTTCATGGGCCTCCAGGTCTAGGAAAAACGACTTTAGCACATATTCTAGCCAATGAGTTGAATGTTGGTATTAAAGTGACCTCAGGGCCTGTTTTAGATAAGCCAGGCGACTTAGCGGGGTTGTTAACGAATCTTGATGAACGTGATGTGCTTTTTATTGATGAAATTCATCGCTTAAGTCCAATTGTAGAAGAGTATTTATATTCTGCAATGGAAGATTATAAGATTGATATTATGATTGAGTCTGGTCCAAATGCTAGAACAGTTCAATTAAGTTTAAATCCATTTACCTTAATTGGAGCTACTACGCGTTCAGGATTGTTGACAGCACCAATGCGTGCTCGATTTGGAATTCAAAGTCGTTTACAATACTATAAAACGGAACTCTTAACCACAATTGTACAGCGTAGTGCATCAATCTTAAATATGCCAATCTCAATGGAAGCTGCTATAGAAATTGCAGGACGGAGTAGAGGTACACCAAGAATTGCCAATGCCTTATTAAGACGTGTTAGAGATTTTGCACAAATAAAAGGAAATGGTAAAATTGATATCGTAATTGCCAAATTCGCTCTAAAAGCACTTAATGTGGATGCTTATGGATTGGATGAAATGGATAATAAGATATTAACCACGATCATCGAAAAATTTAAAGGCGGACCAGTTGGTATCAGCACCATCGCAACGGCTGTGAGTGAAAGTACCGAAACCATAGAAGAAGTCTATGAACCTTTTTTAATTCAGCAAGGTTTTATAATGCGAACACCTCGTGGACGTGAAGTTACAGAACAAGCCTATAAACATTTGGGCAAGGTAAAAGGTCCTACACAAGGAGGTCTATTTTAAAAACGGGTAGATTTTAAATGTACTAACCTGTTTTAAACTTAATTTAAATACCCTTAGTTATATATTGAAATCAGAGCGCAACATACCTACAGTTCCTTTAAGTCGATTCTTTAAACATTCTTTAGAGATTTTAAAAAACCCGCTACCATTTCATCATCAAAATTTTGAAGAGCAAGGCGATGTTTTCAGATTAAAGATCGGATTTAAAAATAGTGTTGTTTTTGTTCGCGATGCTGTATTTGCAGAATATGTACTTCAAAAGAATCAGAAAAACTACACCAAATCTAAAATCCAGACCGAAGATTTAGTAAAATATGTTGGTACTGGGTTGTTAACTGCAGAAGGAGACCACTGGAAAAAACAACGTAAACTCATTCAGCCTGCTTTTCATAAAAAGCAATTAGCAAACCTTTTAGGCAGTATCAAAAATGCTATTCTTTCAGAATATAGCAAGATTACACCGAATGAGGTGATTGATATATTTCCGATTCTGAATGATTTGGCATTTCAAGCCGTAGTAAAATCTTTGTTTAGTAGTGCAGCCAATCAAGAAGACATTAATAGGCTTCAATATATTACAGAAGCTGCACAAAAAATGTTGGTAAAAGAGTTACGCCAACCGTATTTGGGTTGGTGGTTCAACGTTAGTGGCGAAATTAAAAAACATGTTGATTTAACAGGTGAAGCTAGACAAATATTAAAACGTATTGTCAATGAACGACGAACATCAGGAGTAACGGAGAATGATTTGTTAGATATGTTGTTAGATGCAAGATATGAGGATGGCAACCCAATGGAAGAAGAACAACTGATTGATGAGATCTTAATTTTGTTTACAGCAGGTCATGAAACCACGTCTAATGCACTCACTTTTATAACACAACTTTTAGCGTTACATCCTGAATGGCAAGAAAAAATCTTTAACGAGCGAAATACAATTCTTGCAGATAGCGATGATTTAATGGACTTGGTAACCCAATCTAAAATTTGTCAGCAAGTGATAGAGGAAGGCATGCGATTGTATCCTCCTGTATATTTTATAGATCGGGTAAATAAAGAAGTTGATACTTTTAATGACCTGGATTTTGAAGCGGGATGCAATCTTTTATTTTCAGTTTATGAAATGCATCGTCATCCTAAATTATGGGAACAACCAGATGCGTTTTTACCCGAACGCTTTAATGAAGGTGGACGTAAATTTTCATCACACTATTTTCCTTTTGGAGCAGGTCCAAGAAAATGTATAGGAAATAACTTCGCCATGTTTGAAATGATTATTGCCGTTTCAGAATTGGTTTCTAGTTTTAAAATAACTCCAGATTTTGACGCCATTGATATCACACCATTAATTACGCTAAAGCCTAAAAATGCTTTTTTAAAGTTTGAAAAACGATAGTCGTGTTAAACCATAAAGCCAAATACAGTGAGATTATTAAAGCAGAGGCCAAACGCCTCGGATTTTTGTCATGCGGTATCAGTAAAGCAGAATTCTTAGAAACCGAAGCTCCGAGATTGGAAGCTTGGCTTAATAAGAACATGAATGGCGAAATGCAGTACATGGAAAACCATTTTGATAAGCGTTTAGATCCAACATTGCTTGTTGAAGGTTCAAAAAGTGTAATTTCTTTATTGTTGAATTATTATCCTTCAGAAACTCAAACGGATACTTCTTATAAGCTTTCCAAATATGCTTATGGTAACGACTATCATCATGTCATAAAACATAAGCTTAAGTCATTGTTGTATTTTATTCAAGATGAAATAGGAGAAGTGGGTGGACGCGCCTTTGTAGATTCAGCACCCGTTTTAGATAAAGCTTGGGCTGCAAAGTCGGGATTAGGCTGGATAGGGAAACATTCTAATTTATTAACCCAACAAATAGGCTCCTTCTATTTTATTGCTGAATTAATCATAGACCTAGAGTTAGAATACGACCACGCAACAACTGATCATTGTGGTACATGTACTAAATGCATAGATGCTTGTCCAACCGAAGCCATCACAGAACCTTATGTGGTTGATGGTAGTAAGTGTATCTCGTATTTCACTATAGAACTTAAAGAAAATCTACCCTCAGAATTTAAAGGTAAATTTGACGATTGGATGTTTGGTTGCGATGTCTGCCAAGATGTTTGTCCTTGGAATAAATTTAGTAAGCCACACAATGAGCCTTTATTTAATCCGCATCCTCAATTATTAGACATGACTAAAAAGGATTGGGAAGAAATTACAGAAGATACCTTTAAAAAAGTGTTTCAGAAATCGGCTGTAAAGCGGACTAAATTTGCTGGTTTGGAGAGGAATATTGAGTTTTTAAAACCTTAATTTCTAGTTGATGCTCTTTTAATGAGTTTTGTTTCTAACTCCACGGTTTTAAATTTTATTGGTAAATTTTCCTTTCGTCTTTTAATTTCTTTGTATAAAAGTTTGAAGGCTTCCTTACCCATTTCATAACCTGGTTGATCAATTGTAGTCAATGTTGGAGATATTACAGAAGACATGAACCAATTACTAAAACCAACAATCGATATATCCTCAGGAACTTTAACCCCAATTCTATTAAATTCTGTAATAGCACCAATGGCAACTAGATCGGTATTTATAAATATACCATCAACGTCATTATGATCTTTAAGAAGTTGTCCAGCAAAGTGTACACCTTCGTCATAACTCATGTCTTTTAAAATGTAAACTAAAGAAGGATCATAACTAATGCCATGTTCAATAAGAGCATTTTTGTAACCTAGAAAACGATCAATAGAGTTTTGAGGTAATAGCGGTCCTCTAAAATGTGCTATGCGTTTACAGCCTGAATCAATTAAATATTTAGTTGCTGTATAAGCTGCTTTTCTATCATTGATTATAACTTTAGAGCAGTTAACAATTTTTGCGATTTTATCGAACATAACCAAGGGTAGTTCATGTAAAATTAGATCATTAAGATGTTTAAAATCGGCTGTACCGTTGGCAAGGGATATTAGAATGCCATCAACTCTTTTGCTCGATAATAAATCGAGTTGTTTCTTTTCAAGCTCATAAGATTCATTAGACTGAAGTATGATTACCAGGTAACCTTTTTTTTCGGCTTTAGCAATAATACCTTTTATAACACTAGAGAAAAAGTGATGTACAACCTCAGGAATGATAAGACCTATCGTTTTAGATTCTTTGGTTCTTAGGTTAACAGCGAAAGCGTTTGGCTTATAATTTAGCAGTTCAACAGTTTCTTTTACTAAACGTTTAGTCTTCTTGCTGACATCTGGATAATCTTTTAATGCTTTTGAAACCGTTGATACAGATAAATTTAATGTTTCTGCGATTTGTTTTAGTGTTACCTGTTTCATAGTATATATAATTATTAAGTCTAAAAATAGTAAAAGAAAGTATGAATCGAAAACGTTTTCGTTAAATCGAAAACGTTTTCGATAAGAATTTTTCATTTTTTTTGCATGATAAATGTAAATTCGATAAATAATCAACGTTAAAAATACTAATTAAACAACTGAACGGATGAAATCAATTAAAAACAAGTGGAGTTTACTTTTACTTTTTACCATGATTACTGTCATGGTATCTGCACAAAGTAATGTCTCTGGTAGTGTAAAGGATACTGAAGGTATGCCTTTATTAGGTGTTAATGTAATTATAGAAGGTACAACTAAAGGTGCTGTTTCTGATTTTGATGGTAATTATGTAATTACAAATATTGAAAACGGAACTTATACTTTAGTAGCTTCGTATCTCGGTTTTGCAACATTTAAAAAAGAAGTTACTATAGATGGTGCTGATGTTACTGTAGATGTTATAATGGCAGAAGATTCTGAATCTTTAGATCAAGTGGTAATAACAGGAGTTGTAAACCCTAAATCTAAACTAGAATCAAGTGTATCTGTCTCTACAATGGATGCTAAACTTATAGAGCAAGCAGCACCAAGAAGTGCAGGTGAGCTTTTTAGAAATATTCCAGGTATACGTGCAGAATCTTCGGGTGGTGAAGGAAACGCTAACTTTAATGTTCGTGGAGTTCCAGTTTCTTCTGGAGGGTCAAGATATTTTCAAATTCAAGAAGATGGCTTGCCATTAAATTTATTTGGTGATACGTCTTTTGGAAATTCTGATAACTTTTTAAGAATTGACTCTAACATTGGTAGAGTTGAAGCTATAAGAGGTGGTTCTGCATCTACACAAACATCTAATGGTCCAGCAGGTATCATTAATATGATTAGTAAAACAGGTACTACTGAAGGCGGTTCAATAGCGACTACATTTGGTTTAGATTATCAAACTAGTAGATTAGATTTTGAATACGGAACGCCATTAGGTAACGGACTTTCTTATCATCTTGGTGGTTTTATGAGAAATGGTGAAGGGCCAAGAGAAATTGGATACCAAGGAAACAAAGGTGGTCAGTTTAAAGCAAATATTACAAAAAGATTTGACAGTGGTTATGTGCGTGTTTATGCGAAATTTTTAAATGACAAGTCAGTAATGTATTTACCAATGCCAATGTTATTAGAAGGTGGTAATGATGATCCTACTTTTTCTAATCTTCCAGGATTTGATATTACTTCAGATTCTGCACATTCAGCATATTTACAACAAAGCGCTGGTACATCTCCTTTTACTGGGGAAAATCACACGAATGATGTTAGAAATGGTAATAACCCAATCTCAAAATCTTTAGGAGCTGAATTTTCATTTAGTTTACCTAACGATTGGAAATTATCAGGAAAAGCAAGATACTCTAGCAATAGCGGACAATGGGTTGCCCCATTTACTGCTGCTGTTGGTACAGTTGCTGAAATTGAAGCAATGGCAAGAGATGCTGCAGGAGCTGGCGCTGAACCATTAGTTTATGCAGATGGTGCTAGAGAAGCTTTTAATCCTTCAAATGGTTTGGCTCAAATTATACATATGTTTGATGTAACAGTAGAAGATTTAAGTAATTTTTTTAGTGATGTAAAAGTGTCTAAAAAGCTTGGTGATAACGTTGGTGTTACTGCTGGTTTATTTACGGCCACTCAAAACACTAAAATTGGATGGCAATGGAGCTCTTTTCTTTCTGAGGTTAAGGGAGGCGGAGAAGCTAGATTAGCTGATTTTGATGGTTTTTCAAGAAACGGCCAATTTTCTTACGGTACTCCGGTTTGGGGTAACTGTTGTCAACGTAAATACAATACAGTACATACAGTAAACTCTCCTTACGTTGGTGTTGATGCTGATATTACTGATAAATTAAATTTTGATGGAAGTGTACGTTTTGAGAACGTTAAAGTAAATGGTAACATAGCAGCTGGACCAACTAGCCAAGACGAGTATGATTATAATGGAGATGGTATAATACAAGGTATTGAGCAAGTTGTACCAATTATATCAGGTGCAGACGGTCAAATTATTAATGATGATTATAATTTTGTTTCATATTCTGCGGGTTTAAATTACAAAATTAATGATGGTTCGGCCGTATTTGCAAGATATAGTTCAGGTGCGTCAGGTAGAGCAGCAGATCGAAATAGTTATGGTACAGATGGTAAAGCAGACGTTCAATTTGATGAATTGTCACAATTTGAAGCAGGTTATAAGAAAAGACTTAAAAACGGAGTACTTAATCTAACAGGTTTTATGAGTAAAACAGAAGAAGGATTAAGTAATGAACTAAATAGAGAAGTAGGTAATCCATTTAAAGCCATAGGTATTGAAGCAGAAACAGCTTTAGCTTTTGGTAATAATTTTTCTATCAATGGTTCTTTAACTTGGACTAAAGCTGAAATTGATGGTGGAGATAACAAAGGCAATACTCCAAGAAGACAGGCAGACTTTGTTTATAATTTAGCACCGTCATATAATTTTGGTAATAATAGTAAGCACTCTGTAGGTTTAAGTGTATTAGGTACCTCAAAGTCTTACGCTCAAGATGATAATGATTTAGTTATGCCAGGATATGCATATTTTAATTTAATCGGTAGAGCTGGTTTAACAGAAGGTTTATCTTTAGTGTTAAGTGTAAACAACTTATTTGATACCGTTGGTATTACAGAGGTTGAAGGAAATGGGGATGGTGCATACGGTAATAATCGTTTAGTAAGAGCACGGTCAATTAGTGGTCGTTCTTCTACATTGTCTCTTCAATATAAATTTTAATTAAGTATTAATATTTGAGTAAGTTAATTTTTAAGATTGATTGATTGATTGGTAAAAGAGTTGGTGTTGATATTTTATCACTGACTCTTTTTTTCTTAAAACGGTTCATTTTGAAGTTAAGTAAATAATACTTTTAAATAAAGTAAGGCTAATGTTAAAGAAAAAACCACGTTTAAGTTTCTGGCAAATTTTTAATATGAATGTAGGATTCCTTGGAATTCAGTTCAGTTTTGGTTTGCAACAAACAGCAGTTAATCCTATTTTTTCTTTTTTAGGAGCACTGCCAGAAGATTTGCCTTTATTAAACTTAGCAGGACCTGTAACAGGTTTAATTGTACAACCTATAATTGGTGCAATTTCAGATAAGACATGGTCGCCACGTTGGGGAAGAAGAAAACCCTTTTTCTTAATAGGTGCGCTTATAGGTAGTTTGTGTTTGTTTGCTTTTCCTTATAGTCCAACATTATGGTTTGCAGTTGGTTTATTATGGATTTTAGATGTTGGTAACAATATGGCAATGGAGCCTTATAGAGCTTTTGTTGGAGATAAATTACCAACTAAGCAATTAAGTTTTGGATATCAGATGCAAAGTTTATTTGTTGGTGCTGGTATCGTTTTAGCCAATGCTTCTATTTTTCTTTTTCAAGATTGGTTTGGAGGACAAGAAGTTGTTGATGAAACGGTAAAATCTATTCCTAATTGGTTATACTATTCATTTTTTATAGGTGCAATTTTATCAGTGATTACTATACTTTGGTCAGTTTTAAAAACACCAGAAATTCCTCCACAAGCTGAAGAGTTAGAAGAAATTAAAAAACACAAAGCCTTACCTTTTTCACAACGTGTACAAACTCCTTTCATAGAAATATGGGAAGCTATTAAGGATATGCCAAAATTTATGTGGAAGCTGGCAGGAGTTTATTTATTTCAATGGTATGCGCTTTTTATATATTGGCAATTTATTTCGCCAATGTTTGAGGAAAGTATTGGTTTTAATAAATCACAAGCATTGAGTCAGGCGGCTAAAATGAATACAACTTATAATATTTCCACTATAGTTTTTGCATTAGCATTAGTGCCTTTAGCTTTAAAATGGGGTGGAAAAAAAGTGTATGTCTTAAGTCTGTTCTTAACAGGAATAGCGATGTTATCAATTCCGTATATAAAAGATCCAATGTTAGTGCTAATACCAATGATTTTATTTGGGATTGGTTGGGCGGCAATGATGGGTATTCCATATACTATGGTTTCTAAAATTGTACCTCAAGAGAGACGAGGTGTTTATATGGGGATTTTAAATATGATGATAGTAATTCCAATGGGAATACAAACCGTAACATTTGGACCTATAGTAAAGAATCTTTTAAATAATAGTGCTGTAAATGCGATATTATTTGGAGGAGTATTTTTTCTTATTGCGGGAGTATTAGCAATTCGCCTTAAGCAGCCAAAAGATTATGTACAAGAAAATCTTATTGATAATTAAGAATTAAATTTATTGTGAAAAATAGTATTAAAAATATAGATATCTTGTGTGTTGGCGAGGTATTGATTGATTTTATCGGGCATCAAAAAGATGTTCTTATTAACAACACAAGAGATTATCACAGGTATTTAGGAGGTTCACCCACAAATGTGGCCATGAATTCGGCAAGGTTGGGGTTAAATTCTAGAATGGTAGCCAGTATTGGTGATGATGGCTTTGGTGAATACGTTTTTGAACGATTAAATGAAGTTGGTGTTAATACAGAATCGATTTTTAAAATTGATAAAACGCCAACTAGTGTCATATTTGTATCGAGAACTCAAAGTACGCCAGATTTTATACCTTATCGAGAAGCGGATTATCGTATCTCAGAAAGCCAAATTCCAAAAGAATTATTATCGGTAACAAATATTTTTCACACCACTTGTTTTGCACTGAGTAAAAATCCAGCGCAAACAACTATTTTAAAAAAGGCAGAAGAAGCCTTTAATTTAGGTTGCCAATTAAGTATAGACATTAATTATGCAGATGAACTTTGGGAAAATAAAGAAGAAGCGCTAAGTATAATTAAAGCTTATTGTAAATTTAATCCTTTAATAAAAATTAGCGAAGATGATATGTTACGACTTTTTGGGAGAACATTGCCTCATAGCGAAATCTTTGATTTTTTTCATAATGAAGGTGTTGATACAATATGTTTAACATTAGGAAGCAAAGGGGTTAAACTTGCCGAAAAAGAAAAAGAAACTATTCAGATGCCAGCAATTAAAGTTGAAAATGTTATGGATGCAACTGGAGCTGGTGATGCATTTTGGTCAGGATTTTTGTTTGCTTATATAAAAGAAAAACCAGCAAAAGAATGTTTAGAAGTCGCTTTACAATTAGCAGCTTTAAAACTTCAAAATGTAGGAAGATTGCCTGACAATATCGATATTTTATCCAAACTATTATAGTAAGAGACTGCCATGCATAAAAAAGATAACCGTGAGATTTTTAATGGTGTAATGCTTAATGCTTATCCAGATAGTATAGGTCAAAAATTAAGCGATACTATTAAAATGCTTAAAATGCCAGAGTTTAAAGATGCCTTTTCTTTATTCTATGTGTTACCTACATTTTTTAATAGTGATTTAGATCGAGGATTTTCTGTTATTGATTATAACCTCAACAAAGAACTTGTTTTAGAAGAAGATTTAGAAGCATTAGAGGCTCTCAATATCTTATTGAAATTTGATATTGTTCTAAACCACTTATCAGTCGCTTCACCACAATTTAAGGATTTATTAGAGCATGGTAACGATTCTAAATACAAAGATTTTTTTATTAACTGGAATACCTTTTGGGAAGGTCATGGTGTAAAAAATAAGGATGGAATTGTAATTCCTCATAAAGAATTTCTCGATAAATTATTTATGAGAAAATCGGGTTTACCTATATTAAAAGTCCCATTTCCAGATGGTTCAAAACAGCCATACTGGAATACGTTCTATCAGCAAATTACTTACAATAAAATATCGGTAGCTGATTTAGAGGATATTAAAGAATTTAATAATGTCAACAAAGTAGTATTAGTAGAAAAAGTCAATAAGGCTATAGATGAAAATCGAAAGATAAACACCATTGACTTTGGAGAAAGCAATCATTTGAAATCCGAAATATCAAAAGTTGTAGATAGAAATTGCACCTATTTAGGGCAGATGGATGTTAATGCAAATTCTGAATTGGTTTGGGATTTTTATGGAGAAACCCTGGCTAAAGTAAAAAGCTTTGGGTGTAAAATTCTAAGACTAGATGCTTTTGCTTATTTACATAAAGAAATTGGGGAATCTAATTTTTTTAATAAACCAGGAACATGGAATCATTTAGAACGTATTAACCAAATAGCGCAGAAAAATGATCTTATACTTTTACCAGAAATACACGCAGAATACGGATTAAACTTGCATGATGAGGTTGCGAAAAAGGGATATCAAATTTATGATTTTTTCTTGCCAGGATTAGTAATTCATACCTTAGAGAAAGGTACAAATAAAGCCATTTTAAAATGGGCTAACGAAATCATCGATAAAGGATACAAAACCGTTAATATGTTAGGTTGCCATGACGGCATTCCTGTTTTAGATTTAAAAGGAAAAGAAGTTAATGGTAAATATAATAAAGGATTACTTGAGGATGAAGAGATTGAGGACGTTATGAATATTGTTTTAGAGCGAGGTGGGCGTGTAAAAAACCTTTACGATCCGTCTGGAAATAAAATCTCGTATTATCAAGTTAATGCAACGTTTTTTAGTGCTTTAGGTGAGGATGATCAAAAATTATTGTTAGCAAGAGCAATTCAATTATTTATGCCTGGTATTCCACAGATATGGTATCTCGATATTTTTGCTGGAAAAAACAATTATAAAGCTGCGGACGAAGGCGGTACAGGTGGTCATAAAGAAATAAATAGAACAACATTATCACCAAAAGATATTGAAGACGGACTTAAAACAGATATTGTTATAAATCAACTTAAATTAATTAGACTAAGAAATACTTCAAAAGCATTTTTGGGAATTGTAAAAATTAATAATTCATTGGATAATGAAATAGATATCAAATGGTCTAATAATGGAGATTTTGCTCAATTACAAGGAAATCTTAAAACTTATAAGTTTATTATAACATATAATGAAGGAAATGAGAATAGAGTTATGAGTTTTTAATTCTATTTAAAAGTAAATCCAACGGAATATTTAAAAGCAAAATTATCGCTGGATTTATCAAGGTTGTGATATCCATAACGATAAAAAGCACCCACACCAATTCCTAAGTAACCAATATTTAAATACGGAATTTTAATAATATTCTGAAGCTCTAAACCTGTTTCTAAAAATAACTCATCTTTAGTTTTAAATTCAATATTCTGATGGTAGGACGTATGGTCTAAACTTCCAATTCCCAGATTATTATAAAGTAAAACATCGGGTTGAAACAAGCCTTTATTATTAAATAATCTGCCGAAATTATGTGTTGTGAATACGTTTGCATAACGATCCGATAAAAACTCATAAGGTGTTACAGTTTGAAAATAATCCTTCACCACAAAAGGAATTTTTTTATCTAAAGTACCTTCACCGGTAAATAGTAGACCATAAGGAAGCGCACTATCTATATAACCCAAGTCTAAGCGATATGTTGTTTTTCCAAGTCCTTTAGTTATAAAGCTATGGTCTAAAGTAAATCGTAATTTATTATAACTGAAATCACTATCAAAAGCACCTTTTAATCCTCTCGAATACATAAGCTTAAAAACCGGTGCATCGCTCGGTAGTCTTGTTGTAACACCAAAGTTTCTTACGAGTTCTTCGTTAACATGATAGCCAATACCAACATTGATTTCAGAATTGGTATACTTGGTCATTGGTAGTCCGTTTTTCATAAATTGATAATCATAAAGCGGTGTTACATCAGCAGTATTAAAACCTAAATCCCAATTCATATTTCGTAAAAGTTTCATCTCTGTATGAATACTAAAGGATTCTATAGCATCCATTTGACTTGCAATCCAATTGCGTTGTACAAACGGGTTATCAATCGTATTTCCAGAATAGGTTCCTGTTTCGCGTAAATCATTCTTGTATTTCAAGCTTACAGAAATATCTTTGTCTCCAGGCACATCAACTGAAACCTCTCCTCCATATTTCCAAGTATGGTCTTTAAATCCATAAGCACCATAACCACCAATAGACAAATGTTTAAAAATGTCGTCGTTGGTATACAAGCCCAGTCCTAATCTTGCACCTTCGTACTTATTGTAGGTAGCGAGGCTTTTAAGATCTAAGTCAACATATTTAAAGGGTATGCGCCATTTAACTAAACTAGGTGCCCATTTTAAAAACTTGTCTAATTTCATTTTGTCTCCAATACTGTCTATTAACACATAGGTACGCCGTTCTTTTGCATCTAGCGTGTCCTTTCTAAATTGATCCCAGTATTGAGAATGTCTACCTTCAACATCTTCAGATAAGGTGAGCGAAACCAATGGAAAATCTTTCTTTTTTAATGGTGTGTTTGTGGTGATTTCGGACAGATAACTCTTCCCAACGTATTTAAAACTGCCAAAGCCTTCGCCCAGAATAATCACGAAATTTAACTGTTCAGGGAACCAATAATCGTTGTCTATAAATTTATATTTCTGTTGAATTGTAAAATCAATTTTTCCGGAATTATAAGTTGATGCATCAACGCTTTCTACTGCATATTGATTAGAATTGATGTAAAGTAATCCTTCTAAACCTTCAAAGTTGCGATTCGCTTTAGGTTCAAAAGAAATAACAAATACGGTGTCTTGCCCCTTTACATATTCGTCTTTTAATCTGAATTTATATTTTTTCGTACTGCCTTTCGAAATAGGGTTAAGATAGTCTGTCTCAAAAAGGGAAATATGATCGTCGTAAAAAGAAAAGGGTTGAAAACTATTGGCTAAAACAGCAAAATTAGGATTTTTAAAACCTGATGTTCTTCTCGCAATAACACTATCTTCAGTAAATCTTGGTTTTAGATATTTATGCTTGGCAATGGTTTCTGTAATAAAAAAATAAGAGTCTTTAAAAAAAGAAGTATCCTCTGAAAGCGAATCATTTAAGTCTTGGTTTTCATTGATATCTACATAAACTTTATCATAAGATTTATAGGTGAAGGAGTTTAGATTTTCAGGATTGTTAAGGTCTTTGTTGGCTACCGCTAATCTAATAATACGATGCGCAGGATTTTCTCTATCAATAACCACTTCATCTAATTCACTAACGGCTTGCTTAAGTGTAATGGTCTCACTTTTTATATTGGCGATTTCTAAGATTTTTGTTTCATAGCTCACATAACTTATGGTGATTTTTTTAATGTCAGCGTTGACAAAAAAGACACCATCAATGTCCGTTGCAGTCCCTTTATAAGACGTATCATTAAAAATAATATTTGCAAATGGAATGACAATACCACTGTCTTCATCTATAAGTTTGAACTTTTTTAAGGATTGTGCATAGGTGTTAAAGGTTAAAATAACGATTAATAATGCTAGTGCTTTTTTCATTTAGTAAAGGTTAGATTAATAATTTAGTGAAAAAATAAAGAAATTATTAAAAGGGAACACTAATTTATAAAAATCTTGATATCTGTGACAAGCTTTCATTTTCTTATATTTGCAGCTTATATTAAATGAACTTTATTTAATAGCCAACAGATTCAAATTATGAGCAAACAAAGCAGACGTTTAGAAGCCTTAGTATATCACGCCAAACCTACTCCTGGTAAAATTAAAGTTGTACCTACTAAAAAATACGCGTCACAACGCGATTTATCTTTAGCGTATTCTCCAGGTGTGGCAGAGCCCTGTTTAGAGATAGCTAAAGATGTAGAAAATGTTTATAAATATACGGCCAAAGGAAATCTTGTTGCCGTTATTTCTAACGGAACCGCCGTTTTAGGTTTAGGAAATATTGGACCAGAAGCCTCTAAACCAGTTATGGAAGGTAAAGGTTTGCTCTTTAAGATATTTGCAGATATTGATGTGTTTGATATCGAAGTTGATACGGAAGATGTAGAAGCTTTTATTGCAACGGTAAAAAATATTGCACCAACTTTTGGAGGTATTAATTTAGAAGATATAAAAGCACCTGAAGCCTTTGAAATAGAACGTCGTTTAAAGGAAGAATTAGATATTCCTGTCATGCACGATGATCAGCATGGTACGGCTATTATTTCGGCAGCCGCATTATTAAATGCATTAGAAATTTCTAAAAAGAAAATAGATGAAGTTAACATAGTTGTTAGTGGAGCTGGCGCAGCTGCAATTTCGTGTACACGTTTATATCAGGCTTTTGGAGCTAAGCGTGAAAACATAGTAATGTTAGATAGTAAAGGTGTTATTAGGGATGATAGAACTAATTTAACTTCTGAAAAAGCGGAATTTGCAACGCATCGTAGAATCGATACTCTAGAAGAGGCCATGCAAAATGCGGATGTGTTTGTAGGCTTGTCACAACCTGATATCGTAACACCAGCGATGTTGTTAACTATGGCGGCAAATCCAATTGTGTTTGCCATGGCAAATCCAAATCCAGAAATTCAATACCAATTAGCTATAGATACTAGAGATGATATTATTATGGCAACTGGTCGTAGTGACCATCCTAACCAAGTTAATAATGTTTTAGGATTTCCTTTTATTTTTAGAGGGGCTTTAGATGTTAGAGCAACAAAAATTAACGAAGCTATGAAAATGGCGGCTGTTAAAGCGTTGTCTGATTTAGCTAAAGAATCTGTTCCTGAACAAGTGAATATCGCTTATGCGGAAACAAAACTAACGTTTGGTAAAGAGTATATCATTCCAAAACCATTTGATCCAAGATTAATCGCAGTAGTGCCACCAGCGGTTGCAAAAGCAGCCATGGAGAGTGGAGTTGCTAAAGAGCCTATAGAAGATTGGGATCGTTATAGAAACTCATTATTAGAACGTTTAGGTTCAGATAATAAGTTAGTTCGTATGTTGATTGGTAGAGCAAAAACAAATCCAAAACGTGTGGTTTTTGCAGAAGCAGATCAATTAGATGTTTTAAAAGCCGCTCAAATTGCATACGAAGAAGGCATTGCACATCCAATCCTTTTAGGTCGTAAAGAAGTCATTTTAGAATTGATGGAGGAGATTGAATTTATTGCCGATGATGTTGCAATTATAGATCCAAAATCAGATAAAGAGACCGAACGTAAAAATAGATATGCGGAGGCTTATTGGAAAAAAAGAAAACGTCAGGGAGTTACTATTTATTCTTCCGAAAAGAAAATGCGAGAGCGTAATTACTTTGCGGCAATGATGGTGAATGAAGGAGATGCTGATGCACTTGTTACGGGGTATTCTCGTAATTATCCTTCTGTGGTTAGACCAATGTTAGAGTTAATTGGTATGGCGGACGGAGTTACAAGAGTTGCAACGACTAATGTAATGATGACCCAACGCGGTCCAATGTTTTTAAGCGATACCTCTATAAATATTGATCCTACGGCTAAAGATTTGGCTAAAATTGCTCGTATGACATCACGAGTATCAAAAATGTTTGGAATAGAGTCCGTAACCGCAATGATTTCGTATTCTAACTTTGGGTCTTCAGAGAATCCAAGAGCAGAAAAAGTGAGAGAAGCCGTAGCTTATTTGCATAAAGCTTATCCAGAAATGGTGGTTGATGGTGAATTGCAAACTGATTTTGCACTTAATGCAAAAATGCTACAAGATATTTTTCCATTTTCAAAATTAGCAGGTCGAAAAGTAAATACCCTTATTTTTCCGAATTTAGATGCAGCAAATATTACCTACAAATTATTGAAGGAACTCAATAACAGTGAGTCAATTGGGCCAATTATGATGGGAATGCGCAAGCCAGTTCATATTTTACAATTAGGAGCAAGTGTAGACGAAATCGTAAATATGACAGCAATTGCAGTTATTGATGCTCAAGAACGAGAGAAAAGACACTAGGCATACGTTTAAAATTTAGGTTTATATCATTGACTTTAGAATGCGTTATTTCTTGAAAGTAGTCTATAATTATATATAGCTTTCATACTACGTCTCTATATGTTCTAATGAAAATAATTTTATTACATTTGGTTTTTCAACATTTCGTTATAAATGATTACACACATAGAGGGTAAACTTGTAGAAAAAAATCCAACAGACGTTGTTATAGATTGCAATGGTGTCGGCTATTTTATTAATATTTCATTACATACGTATTCTCAAATTCCAGACAAAGAGCATTTAAGACTTTACACGTATCTTCAAGTACGGGAAGACTCACATAGTTTATACGGATTTTCGTCTAATGTTGAACGCGAAATTTTCAAACTATTAATTTCTGTAAGTGGTATTGGTACAAATACAGCACGTACAATGCTGTCATCACTATCTCCAGATCAAGTAAAAGAAGGTATTGCAGGTGGAGATGTAGCTTTAATTCAGAGTGTAAAAGGTATTGGGTTAAAAACAGCACAACGTGTTATTATTGATTTAAAGGATAAAGTGTTAAAAGTCTATGGACTAGACGAACTTTCTTCAATACCAAACAATACACACAAAGAAGAAGCGTTATCTGCTTTAGATGTTTTAGGATTTAATAAAAAACAATCCGAAAAAGTTGTCGATAAAATTTTACAAGCCCAACCAGATGCCCAAGTGGAGCAAATTATTAAAGAAGCTCTAAAAAACTTATAATGCAATTGAATATAACTCTACATAAGCAACGCTTCTCCTATAGATATTTATGCATATTAGCTTTTACAATGCTAATTGGTAATTTAGTTGTTGCTCAAGAAACAGAAACAGAACAAGATTCTACTAAGACCACGTTTGCATTTGGAAAATTAAACATGCCAAATCCAAATAGTATTATTTCAAAATATACTTATGATCCTGTTTTAGACCGTTATGTCTATTCTCAAAAAATCGGAAATTTCAATATTAACTATCCTTTAATTTTAACTTCAGAGGAATTCCAAGAACTGGTACTGCAAGAAAAATTAAAAGCCTATTATAAAAAAATGGCTGATGCTAAAGCTGGACAAAAAGAGGGTTCAGAAGAAGATCAGAAAAATTTATTGCCAGAATTTTATGTGAATTCAGGTTTGTTTGAAACCATATTCGGGGGTAACACTATAAATGTTATACCACAGGGGTCTGTGGAAGTCGATTTGGGTGTGTTATTCTCAAAACAAGATAATCCTTCTTTTTCTCCAAGAAATAGAACAAATTTCACCTTTGATTTTGATCAGAGAATTAGTTTAAGCTTATTAGGTAAAGTTGGAACGCGACTTCAAGTAACGGCAAATTATGATACTGAAGCTACATTTGATTTTCAACAGATTGTAAAATTAGAATACACTCCAACCGAAGATGATATTATCCGTAAGATCGAAGTTGGTAATGTAAGTATGCCACTTAATAGCTCATTGATTACAGGTGCACAAAGTCTTTTTGGTGTAAAAACAGAATTACAATTTGGTAAAACTAGAGTTACAGCTGTGTTTTCAGAACAGCAGTCGCAGTCTAAGTCAGTTGTAGCAGAAGGAGGCGGAACAGTTGAGGAGTTCGAGTTTTTTGCGAGAGATTACGATGAAAATAGACACTTCTTTTTAGCGCAGCATTTTAGCGAAACGTATGATAAATCGTTATTACAGTATCCTTTTATAGATAACCAAGGACTTCAAATTACAAGAGTTGAAGTTTGGGTTACAAACAGAAATAATCAAACTGAGAATGTTAGGAATATTGTAGCCTTTCAAGATTTAGGGGAATCTACTGCAGAAAACATTGGACTTAACCCTATACCAGCAGGTTTTGTGAATAACCCAGGGGCTAAACCTAATAATAAAAATAATGATTTTGATCCAACGAATATTGGAGGTCCAGGATCATTATTGACCGAAGCAGTTCGTAATATAACTAACACACAGGGAGGTGTAAATATTAATGTTAATGAAGGTTTTGATTACGGTAAATTAGAATCTGCAAGAAAGTTAACTGAAGGACAAGAGTATGTTTTAAATGAAAAATTAGGATATATATCTTTAAATCAACGTCTACTAAATGATGAAGTTTTGGCTGTTGCATTTCAATATACCATTGGTGGTGAAGTGTTCCAAGTAGGTGAATTTGCTAATGATGGTGTCGATGCTACGACGGTAGATAATACATCTGGTAATGAGGTCGTAAATAATCAAAGTTTAATTCTGAAAATGCTTAAAAGTGCGGTGACTTCGGTTGATCAACCTATTTGGGATTTGATGATGAAAAACATTTACGATACCGGAGCATTTCAACTTAGTCAAGAAGATTTTAAATTAAATATCTTTTATACAGAATCCTCTGCATTAAATTATATAACACCAGTAGTTGTTGGTGGAGTTGAAGTCCCATTTCCAACCTTTGATAATAACACTGTTAATACCAGTGACGATACCGAAATTAGAGAGACACCACTGATTCGACTCTTCCATTTAGATAAATTAAATTATAATGGCGATCCGCAAGAGCAAGGGGATGGTTTCTTTGATTATGTCGAAGGACAGACGGTATTGAGTCAGAATGGTAAAATTATCTTTACGAAAACGGAGCCTTTCGGACGTTATTTATTCGATGTTTTAGATGACGATGGAAATGCGAATAACAACGCTTCAGATTATGAAGATATTTCAGATACTCAAAGTGGTTTTAACGAAAACCAAAAAAAATACGTTTACGATATACTTTATAAATCTACCAAAACTGCAGCTTTAGATGAAGCGGAAAAGAATAAGTTTCAAATAAAAGGGCGTTTTAAAAGTAGTGGTGGAGATAGTGGTATTCCTATAGGTGCTTTTAACGTGCCAAGAGGTTCGGTAACAGTTACTGCAGGTGGTCGTACACTTGTAGAAGGAGTCGATTACACCGTGAACTATCAATTAGGACGTGTAGAAATTTTAGACGAAGCTTTAAAAGCATCTAATACTCCAATTAACGTATCAGTAGAAAATAATGCTGTTTTTGGTCAGCAGACAAAACGATTTACAGGGATTAATGTTGAACATCAATTTAATGAGAATTTTGTTTTAGGGGCAACCTTGTTAAACCTTAATGAACGACCAATAACACAAAAGGCCAATTTTAATTCGGAACCAATAAACAATACCATTTTTGGATTTAATGGAAACTACTCCACAGAGGTTCCGTTTTTAACGCGAATGGTTAATAAACTACCAAACATAGATACAGATGTTCCTTCTGATCTTTCAGTAAGAGGTGAATTTGCATATCTATTACCTGGTGCTTCAAGTGGAGCCGATTTTAATAATGAACCAACCGCCTACATTGATGATTTTGAAGGGACGCAAGGAGCTATAAATTTATTAAGCCCGTTGTCTTGGACTTTATCGAGTAGACCGAAGGATTTACCAACTACGATTTCAGGAAGTGATGCCAATAGTATTGAAAGCGGTTATGGTAGAGCACTTTTAAACTGGTACACTATTGATCCTATTTTTTATAGTAACCAACGCCCAAGTGGCATAACAGATAATGACGTTTCGGATTTATATACACGTCGTATTTTTATTGAAGAGATTTTCAATCAAGATATCGTGCAAGGGCAATCTTCGGTAATAAATACATTAGATTTAGCATATTACCCTTCAGAACGTGGTCCATATAATTTTGATCCGGCTGCAGCTAATGGTAATGCTTTAGATCCAACAAAAAGTTGGGCAGGTATTACAAGGCAAATCACATCTACCGATTTTGAACAAGCCAATGTTGAATATATTGAATTTTGGGTACAAGATCCATTTCTAGATAATCCAGGAAATACGGGAGGGAAATTATTCATAAATCTTGGTAATATTTCAGAGGATATTTTGAAGGATGGTAAAAAGCAATTTGAAAACGGCTTACCAGAAAATGGTGATGTATCAGCTTTAGTTCGAACTGATTTTGGTGGTGTTGTACCACAAAACCAGTCACTAATCTATACGTTCGGAACAACAGGAGCAGAACGTACTAATCAAGATGTAGGTTTTGATGGTTTTAATGATGCAGAAGAGATTGCAGAATTTGGGGCAGAATTTGGAGAAGATCCATCAAATGATAATTACAATTATTACTTAAATACAGATGGTGATATTTTTAATCGCTATAAAAAATATAACGGTACAGAAGGTAACACGCCAGAGACTTTTACAGATACGAATAGAGGTTCTACAACACAACCAGATGTAGAAGATATCAATAGGGATAATACCATGAATACTATTGATAGTTATTTTCAGTATGAGGTAAATATTACGCCTTCTAGTTTAAATATAGACAACCCTTATATTAATGACGTTAAGGAAAATGTTCAAGTTGTTTTACCTAATGGTGACGTTAGGAATGATGTAAAATGGTATCAATTTAGAATTCCTATTGCAGAAAGCGATATTCGTGAACCAATTGGTGGAATTTCTGATATTAGATCAGTTCGTTTTGCGCGTTTATATATGTCTAATTTTACTCAGAATACAGTATTGCGTTTTGCAACCTTAGATTTAGTTCGTAGTGATTGGAGACGTTATACCTTAGATTTAGATAATAACGATGCAAATAATAGTCCAAATGCCGAGTTTAATGTAGGTGTTGTTGGTGTACAAGATAATGCAGGTTATGAACGTCCACCAGGAGTTGAGCAAGAAGAGCTAAATAACAATAATACTATTGTAAGGCAGAACGAACAATCGTTAGTGCTTCAAGCTTGTGATTTAAGACCAACGGACTCGCGTGGAGTGTATAAAAATATTAATGTAGATATGCGTCAGTATAAAAAACTACGAATGTTTACACACGCAGAAGCTCAAGAAGGCTCTATGCTAGAACCTGGCGAAATGATTGCTTTTATAAGAATGGGTAGTGATTTTACTCAGAATTATTACCAAATAGAAGTACCATTATTACCGTCTTCTGATGCAGAAGGTAGCTCTAGAGAACGTGTTTGGCCAGAGCAAAATGAGATAAATATTCCTTTAGAGTTTTTACAAAAAATTAAAGCACTTGGTATTTCTGCTGGGACTTTAAGTAATGAAGATCCTACATTTTACAATGTGGTAGATGGTGTGCTTGATGAAACCGCATTAACGACTTTAGACCCGCCATATAATGATATTGTTGGTACGCAGAAGCAACAACGTATTGCTATTAAAGGAAATCCAAATTTTGGAGATATTAGAGTATTAATGGTTGGTGTTAAAAACTCTGGATCTACGGGGATGAATTCTTGTGGTGAGTTTTGGTTTAATGAGTTGCGTATGTCTGACATGGAAAATGAAGGAGGTTGGGCAGCTGTTTTAAGCATGGATACTAAAATTGCAGATTTCGCAAGTGTTAGCGCTACAGGTAGAAGAAGCACAATAGGTTTTGGAGGTATAGAACAGGGACCAAGTGAACGAAGTTTAGAAGATGTAGCTCAATACGATGTAGTAACTAATGTGCAATTAGGTCAATTATTACCAAAAAAATGGGGTGTTCAGTTACCTTTTAACTATGCCCAGAGTGAAGAAATGGTGACACCTAAGTTCGATCAGTATTATAATGACCTTACATTAGATTCAAGATTAGACGCAGCAAGTTCTAATGCAGAACAAGATCGTATACGAGAACAATCTGAAGATTATACGAAACGTAAAAGCATTAACTTTATAGGTGTAAGAAAACAAAAAACAGGAGATTCTAAACCTCGTGTTTACGATGTAGAAAATCTAACATTTAATTATTCTTATAACAAAGTAGAACATCGTGATTTTGAAATTGAAAATGCCTTAGATCAAACCGTAAGAGCTGGAGCCAATTATAATTATGCCTTTGAGCCTTTAAAATTTGAACCTTTTAAAAAGAACGATTCATTATTTACTGGTAAAAATTGGAAAATATTAAAGGATTTCAATCTTAATCTATTACCATCTAATTTTTCTGTAAATACAGATATTAATAGGCAGTTCAACAAACAGAAATTTAGAGAGGTTGAATTAGGAGCTGGTAATATTGGTATCGAAGAATTATTCAGAAGAAATTACACCTTCGATTTTCAGTATGCCATCAACTATAATCTTACAGATGCCTTGAGTTTAAACTTTAATGCATCTAATACTAATATTGTTCGTAATTATTTTGTTGACGATCGTATTAACGGATTGCAAGATCCAGAACTCGATGTTTGGGATGGCTTTTTTGATTTTGGGGATCCTAATTACCAAACACAACAGCTTCAAGTAAATTATGAATTACCGCTATATAAAATACCAGTTTTAAGTTTCTTAAGGGCAACCTATGCTTATAATGGAGCGTTTCAATGGCAAAAAGGATCAGATTTAAATGAAGGATTACAAGTTGAAGATCCTGATAACTTAGGGGTTTATAACACTTACAATTTAGGGAATTCAATACAGAACTCTAATACGCACAATATTAATACGACCTTAAATATGGAGACCCTTTACAAAACTTTAGGGTTAGTTAAAAAGGGGAATCAAAATGCTAGAGGAAGAACAAGAACCACAGCAGTAAGAAAGCGCTCTGGGACACCAGACGCTGAAGATAACAAAGATGCAAAAGCAGATGATCCTAATAAGCCAAGTACAGGAGAAAAAGCATACAATACCTTAATTGATGTGGCCACTATGGTGAAGAGAGTTCAATTTAGTTATGCTGAAAATAACGGAACATATTTACCGGGTTACTTACCAACACCTGGTTTTGTTGGGACATTAAAACCTACTTTAGGTTATACTTTTGGTAGTCAACAAGACATAAGAAGTTTGGCGGCTAATAATGGATGGTTAACTACGTTTCCAGATTTTAATCAGCAATACACAGAGATAGAAAATAAGACGCTCGATTATTCGGTCAACGTAGAGCCAATGCGCGATTTAAAAATAGACTTAACAGGAAACAGAACCTATGCTGAAAACATCTCGGAAAGTTTTAGAACAATAGACAATGATGGTGATGGTTTAAGTGATACCTATGAAGATTTAATCACTAATTCTTTTGGGAATTTTATGATTTCAACCGCATTAATTAAAACAGCATTTAGCAAAAGTGATGAAAATGAATCGGCTGCTTTTAATGACTTTAGGGCTAACCGATTAGTTATTGCTAACCGTTTAGCAAGAAACTTCTACGGGGCAACGCCATATGGCACCGATGCAGAAGGGTACCCAGAAGGGTTTGGTAAAAATAGCCAACGTGTGTTATTACCAGCTTTCTTATCAGCTTATCAAGGTACTGATCCAGAAAAAGTAAGCACCAATGCATTTAGAGATATTCCTATTCCGAATTGGACCTTAAAATATACAGGGTTGATGAAATTACCTTGGTTTAAGAAAACCTTTAAGCGTTTCTCAGTTCAGCATGGTTACAGATCGCGTTATACTATAAATCAGTTTAGAACAAATTTAGATTATGTAGAGTACGATAAAGATTTAGGTTTTATAGCTCCTGCAAATGCAGATGCATTAGACCAAGCAGGAAATTTTAAGAATGAAACCCTATATAGCAACATTAACTTAGAAGAACAGTTTAGTCCTTTAGTGCGTTTAGATTTTGAAATGAAAAACTCGGTTAAGGTCTTAGCGGAAGTAAAAACAGATAGAACCTTATCCCTAAGTTTTGATAATAATTTAATGACCGAAATTCAAGGTAAAGAATACACACTTGGATTAGGGTACCGCTTTAAAGATTTAAGAATTCGATCGCAACTTGCGGGACCAAAACAAATTATTGTAGCAGATTTAAATATGAGTTTGGATGTCACCGTAAGAGATAACAAAACGATTATTAGATATTTAGATTTAGAGAATAATCAAATTACGGCAGGTCAAACCATTTGGGGACTTAAATACAATGCAGATTACGCGTTTAGTAAGAACCTAACGGCTATTTTCTATTTTGATTATACGTTCTCAGAATTTGCAATTTCAACATCCTTCCCACAAACATCTTTAAGATCAGGAATTACGTTGCGTTATAATTTTGGCAATTAAGTTTGAATTGAAGCTATTAAAAATTTACATTTGCTTTATAATTAATATATCATATTAAAGATGAATACACCATCAGAATTAAAGTACACTAAAGACCACGAATGGATCAAAATTGAAGGAGATATCGCTACAATTGGTATTACCGATTTCGCTCAAAGCGAATTAGGTGATATTGTCTATGTAGAAGTAGATACTTTAGATGAAACATTAGACGTTGAAGAAGTCTTTGGTACCGTGGAAGCTGTTAAAACAGTTTCAGATTTATTCTTGCCATTATCAGGAGAGATTATTGAATTTAATGAAGGTTTAGAAGACGAACCTGAAAAGGTAAACTCTGATCCTTATGGCGACGGTTGGATGATTAAATTAAAGTTTTCAGATGCCTCTCAAATAGAAGATTTATTATCTGCAGACGATTATAAAGCTCTTATTAGTGGTTAAAAAATTGCTATTACTAGTGTCTGTAGCTTATACGTTGGCATTGGTTATTGCGAGCTTAATTACGCTGCATGGAGTGCCGAGCTTTGGAACTTCATTCGATGATAAGATATTTCATATTGTTGCGTATCTTGGATTAACATTGCTGTGGGTATTATATGTTAATCCTAATAAAAAGGGACGATTACTTTTTATAGTTTGTTTTGCAGCTATTTTTCTTGGTTTTATACTAGAGTTATTACAATATCTTGTTAATCCTAACAGAACTTACGATACATATGATTTAATTGCAAATAGTATTGGTGCCATTTTTGGTACGCTAATTGCGAGTAAAATAAATATATCTAAATTAAATTAACCCAAAGCCTTGTTTGTTTTACTATTATTTAGTTAAATTAGCGAAGTTGTATTAAAAAATTATATTATGGAACCTAAAAAGAATCTGAAATCGGATGTAAGTAGAAACAGCTCGCTGTTTTTTGCTGTTGGTCTTGCGTTAATGATGGGGATAACCTATTTGGCAATCAATTATAAAACTTACGATAAAGTAGATGTTATTGCTGACTCGTTAAATTTAGATGATGAATTAGACGAAGAAGTGCCAATTACAGAACAAATTGTAACTCCGCCACCACCGCCACCACCGCCACCAGCAGCTCCAGAAATTATTGAGGTTGTTGAAGATGAAGAAGAGGTAGAAGAAACTGTTATAGAATCGACTGAAACCGAAATGGAAGCAGAAATTGTTGAAGTTGAAGAAGTTGAAGTAGCAGAAGTGGAAGAGGATTTAGAGGTGCCATTCTCAGTTATTGAAAATGTTGCGGTTTTTCCAGGTTGTGAAAAGGAAAAAGGAAATGCAGCTAAAAAAGACTGTATGAATGATAAGGTTAATAAATTTATTGGAAAAAAATTCAACACAGATTTAGCTGGAGATTTAGGATTACCACCTGGTAAAAAGAGAATCTTCGTTCAATTTAAAGTTGATAAATCTGGTAACATAACTAGTATTGTAGCTCGTGGTCCACACCCAGGATTAGAGAAAGAAGCAAAACGTGTTATAGGTCAATTGCCTAAAATGCAACCAGGTAAACAAAGAGGTAAAGCTGTGGTAATGCCATTCTCTATTCCTATTGTTTTCCAAGTACAAGACTAAGACGAAAAAAGAAATTTTTCTTATATAAAAATCCCGTTCAAACTTAATTGAGCGGGATTTTCGTTTTGGTATGCTTATTGTGACTTTGACATAATATTAACATTTAAATAATAGATATTATGAAAAATTCTAACAAAGACTTCGGTGTTGCTGGTCAGAGCACTACTGAAGCAAAGAAATCACAAAAGCATGATGCAAATTTACAAAAAAACTCAAGCCTATATTTCCAAATAGGACTGATTCTTTGTTTATTGGGTACGTATGCACTTTTTGAAATGAAGTTTCAACAGAAGGTCATTGTCATTGACTCCTACCCAGACAATGAATTAGCGGTTATTGATTATGTGGATAAGTTTAGAGTAGAGCCCGAGATCACTCCTGAAATTAAAAAGGAGCAGGTAAGAAGTGTCGTATTAACCACTAAGATTACCGAAGTGCCAGATGATATTGTGCTAAAAGACCCAGTAAACCTTATTTTTACAGATCCAACGCCTTTTGTTGATAAGCCTATTGATATTGATCATCTTATTGATGATAAAATAATAGATGAACCTGTATTTGTGCCATTCACATTAATTGAAAAAGTTCCTGTTTATCCTGGGTGTGAGAAATACACTACTAATGATGATCGTGGAAAATGTATGTCGGACCAAATCACGAAATTAATAGGAAATAAATTTAATGTAGACATTGGATCTAAATATGGTATTTCGGGAAGGCAAAAAATATCTACACAGTTTACCATAGATAAATTCGGTAATGTTACAGATATTAAAATTAGAGGGCCACATCCTGCTTTAGAAAAAGAAGCTAATCGTGTCATTAATAAAATTCCTAAAATGGAACCAGGCCTACAGCGTCAAGTTCCTGTTGGTGTCATTTATACCTTACCTATAGTTTTTGACGCAAGAAATTAGTGAGTCGAATTACTAGTTAAATAAACATAACCGTTATTCTCTGAGTAACGGTTTTTTTATACCTCATTTGATTTCTAGGTTACTAAAAAAATTAAGTATCTTTCACACATTAAAAATTAGTCCTTTATGAAGCGCATTGTGCTATTTGCTATTCTGTTAACGACCACCTTTGGTTATGCTCAAACCTTATTGTCTTACGAAAAATCTCCTGTCTTTCAGCAATGTGATTCCGTTGCTGTAGAACAATTGAAATCCTGTTTCAATTTTACGCTAAATACTTTTATTTACGAAAATTTTAAAATACCTCAAATAGTAGTTGATGAGTCCTACGTTGGTGACGTTAAAATATTATTTGAAGTCAATAAAGAAGGTGAATTTAAGGCTATCTATACAGATGCTATTTATGATGAATTAAAAGTTGAGAGCAAACGGGTTTTTGATTTGCTTCCAAAAATACAACCAGCAACCTACAACGGTAACCCAACATTTGTTCAATATAGTATTAGCATTGCCATACCTTTAATTCAACCAGTGGAAAATATTGTATTACCTACAGATGAGGTTAAACTTACGGGAAAAGATAGTTTAAATGCAACCTTGTCTAATGAATTTGATGACATCGCAAAGAATTTAAAAGTCTACGAAAAATCAGAATATGATAGTGAGTTAAATATACCGTTTACACATTCGTATTATGCACGTTTTGATGATGAAATGAATGCGATTGGTACTAACAGTCATACAGCGGCGAAACCTTTTGTGTATAGTGATGTTGCAAGATATTATGATATTAAATCCGAAAAAGAAAGCCTAGCAAGGGAAACTGATTCTTGGTTAGGAAGAAAAGTATATAATGAACATTTGGTAGAAATACAAACTAATGATTATTGGTTTACTGTAGATCCTATTTTAGATTTACAAGTCGGTAAAGACACCGAAGCTGATTTTGGTTCGACTTGGAATAACACACGAGGTGTTAATATTCAAGCCGGTTTAGGAAAACGTTTTAATTTAACGGCTTCGGTTTATGAGAGTCAAGGTCGTTTTGCAGATTATTTTAATCAATATGCAGAAAGCTTAAAAGCTTTTGGTCCAGATCCTGCTATTATTCCAGGTCGAGGAATTGGAAAACGTTTTAAAGAGGATGCGTATGATTATCCTGTCGCTGAAGCGTACATGTCGTATACTCCCGCAGATTTTTTAAACATTCAATTTGGTCATGGAAAAAACTTTATAGGAGACGGTTATCGTTCTTTATTACAGAGTGATGTTTCAAGTCCTTATCCATTTTTAAAGTTGAATGCGACCTTCTGGAAAATAAAATATACGAGTACTTGGATGTGGTTAAAAGATGTTAGGGATGAAGTTATAGAGGACAAAGCTTTTCTGACTAAATACATGGCAAATCATTACTTAAGCTGGAATGTTTCTAAGCGATTAAACATTGGGTTATTTGAATCCGTAGTTTGGTCAGATACTAATGGAAGAGGGTTTGATATTAATTACTTAAATCCTATTATATTTTTTAGAGCTATCGAATTTCAAACTGGTCAAGGAGCCGGAAATGCAATTCTTGGTCTTAGTTCTAAATACAAATGGAATAATAAAGTAAACCTTTACGGCCAGTTTATTTTGGATGAGTTTTCATTAAGTGAGGTTAAAGCAGGTGAAAAGAGTTGGAAAAATAAATTCGGATTTCAGTTAGGGGCGAAGTATTTTAATGCTTTTGATGTTGATAACTTATTGCTTCAAGCGGAATATAACAGAGTGAGACCTTATACCTATTCACATAATACACAAATTCTTAATTATGCGAATTTTAATCAACCAATGGCACACCTTTGGGGAGCTAATTTTAAAGAGTTAGTCTTAATTGGTCGTTATAATTATAAGCGTTGGTTTGGAGATGCCAAGTTTATAATTGGGCAACGTGGGTTTGATTTTAATACCGACGAAGACAATTTTTCTTATGGAGGTAATATTTATAGGGATTATAATGATCGAAATGCCGATACCGGTATAACCGTGGGTCAAGGAAATAAAACCAATAGCTTTATGACAGAAATACAAGCGGGTTATCTTTTAAATCCCGCAACGAACCTTAAAGTATTTACCAATATTGTTTATAGAGATTTTAATCCTGATGCTATAACGGCATCGACAATGGAATCTAATACGCTTTGGTTCAGTATTGGTGTGCGGACAGATTTATTTAACTGGTATAATGATTTCTAAAATCGTGAGAGCTTAGTTTCTTAGTTGTCAAAGCGCTTTTGATCAGGTAATTCAGATGCTAGATTCATAAATTAATAAAACTAAAGTTTAACGTTGGTAAGAATCAATTTTCAAACTATCTTTGCAATCGCTTTTAAAAGATCAAAAATCGTATAGTTTGAGTTATACAAAATCTTCGGTATCAACAGTTTCTGTGATAACAGATTTTAAGGAAATCACCAAAATGGGATTGTCCTTAAGTGTCGTGTTCTCTTCTATTGCGGGCTATTTTCTTGGTGCAGAAACGATAAGTTTTACAACGCTTGCACTATTAGCTTTTGGTGGTTACTTTATGGTTGGTGCATCTAATGCTTATAACCAAATCATTGAGCGTGACTTAGATGCGCTAATGGAAAGGACCAAAAACAGACCAATTCCTGCAGGGCGAATGTCTGTTAATACGGCATTTATAATAGCAACAACATTTACAATTTTAGGATTAGTAACGTTATATATTATTAATCCTAAAACGGCGATGTATGGGGCTATTTCCATTTTTTTATATACAAGTGTTTATACTCCTTTAAAAACGAAAACATCGTTATCTGTGTTTGTTGGTGCTTTACCAGGAGCCATACCTTTTATGTTAGGGTGGGTTGCGGCTCGTAATAGTTTTGGAATTGAGGCAGGAACATTATTCGCTATTCAATTTTTTTGGCAATTTCCGCATTTTTGGTCTATTGGGTGGTTTTTACACGAAGATTATAAAAAAGGTGGTTTCCACATGTTACCAACTGGAAAACCAGATAAGGGAACTGCTGTACAAATTATAATGTATAGTGTTTGGACGATTATTGTATCTATTATTCCAGTGTTCGGCTATACAGGTGATTTAAAACTATCAATTGTAGGGGCTATACTCGTTTTTATACTTGGCTTGGTAATGTTGGTTTATGCTGTTAGGCTATTTAAAGAACGTTCTATAAAAGCGGCTAAACAACTCATGCTATCTAGTGTGTTTTATATTACGTTATTGCAAATAATATATGTTGCAGATAAATTTTTAAGATAAATGGATTTAACACAAGGATCACCTCAAATTAAAAGAGCACGTTCTAGAAAGATGATGCTATGGTTTGCTATTGGTGCGTTAATTATGTCTTTTGCGGGCTTGGTTAGTGCTTTTATTGTTAGTAGTAAACAACGATTGAATGAAGATTGGTTGGTAGATTTTCAATTACCAGATGCTTTTTTTATAAGTTTAGTGCTTATTTTGTTAAGTAGTTTGACTTTTGTTTTAGGGAAACGCGCATTACAACAAAATAAAATGCAGATGGTAACCATTTGGTTATTAGCTACACTAGGTTTAGGTATTGGGTTCGTTTATAGCCAGTTTGTAGGTTTTGGCCAAATTATAGTAGACGGTTATAATTTTACGGGTCCAACAAGTAATATTACGATGTCTTACATTTATGTTATCGCAATATTGCACATAACGCACGTTATTGCTGGCTTAGTATGTTTGCTTGTCGTAATTTATAATCATTTTAAACAAAAGTATAACTCCAACAATATGTTGGGTTTTGAACTAGCAGCCAATTTTTGGCATTTCGTAGATATGCTTTGGCTTGTGCTCTTTTTGTTTTTATATTTTTTTAGATATATAATTTGATTATTTTTGTCCAATCTTAAAAATTTAAATAAATTCTATGGATTCTACAGTAGCTAGTACTGGTACAGAAGAAAAAACTTGGGGTGGAGGCAATAAGCCTCTTAGAGCAAGTTACGGAAAATTGATGATGTGGTTTTTCATTGTATCTGATGCATTAACATTTTCAGGTTTCTTGGCCGCTTATGGTTTTTCAAGGTTTAAGTTTATAAACGAATGGCCAATTGCGGATGAGGTGTTTACACACGTACCATTTTTGCATGGTCAAGAATTGCCAATGATTTATGTGGCATTTATGACGTTTGTACTTATTATGTCGTCAGTAACGATGGTGTTAGCAGTAGATGCTGGCCATCATATGAATAAAGCCAAAGTAACTATATATATGTTCTTAACCATTATTGGTGGAGCTGTATTCGTTGGTTCGCAAGCTTGGGAATGGGCAACCTTTATTCAAGGAGATTATGGTGCGGTTCAAACTAATGGTGGAAACATTTTACAGTTTGGCGAGTATGTTACGGTCGATGGTGTAGAGAAATTTAAACGCGTATCAATTGAAGATTTAGCTATAGCGCAAGAAAGTGATCGTGTCGATCATGAGCGTAAAAATGGACTTTGGTTTGTTGATGAAGGTACATTACCACTTTATACTGTTGATGAAATATATGCAGGTTTAGAGGCTAATGAGAATGTTTTGGTAAGAAATCAGTTTTTAGATGAAAATGGTCATAAAACGGTATTGTCTAGAGCAGAATCGCTTAAGCAAATTAAAGAGAATGGTAAATTGGTGGTAAAAGGTGCAAACCTTGAAGTTAATGAATACGGTACGACATTGTTTGCCGATTTCTTTTTCTTTATCACTGGTTTTCACGGATTCCACGTATTTTCTGGGGTTGTGATTAATATTATCATATTCTTCAATGTTATTCTTGGTACTTACGAGCGTCGAGGAAGTTATGAAATGGTAGAAAAAGTAGGGCTATATTGGCACTTTGTCGATTTAGTATGGGTATTTGTATTCACATTCTTCTATTTAGTATAAAAAGAAACGAGCATATAAAAAGTTTTATTGCTCAATAAAATAGTTAATAGCGAACAGCATGTGTCCTATATTAGGTTATTAATAGAAACACACATGATATTAAGATTAAGTTATGGCACACGAACATAAATTAGAAATATTTAGAGGACGTTGGAAATTTAAATCCAACACAGAAAAGATTTGGGGAGTTTTAGCTTTTCTAACGCTTATAACAATTGTAGAAGTTGTTTTAGGTATCTACAAGCCAGATGTATTTATGCATACTTGGATGGATCCATTAGAAGGAGGATTCTTTGCAACTTTAGGTAATATTATATTATCACCAATAGTGTACATGAAGCCTTTGAACCTTATTTTTATTGTATTAACAATTGTTAAGGCTTATTATATTACATGGGATTTTATGCACATGAGAGACGAAACAGGTAGTATGAGAAAAATGGTAGTGTGGACTGCGGTTTTTTTAATATGCTATTTAATGTTTATCTTACTACAAGAAGGTGGTTATGTATTCAATGTATACAACGGAGACGATGCTTTAATTAAGCATAATTTTTAAGAAAAATATATACTTTTACACTGTGTTTAGGCAAAGTGTTAAATACAATTAAAAGGTGGTTTTTATAAGCCACCTTTTCTATTTTTGCAATCTAATTGTTTAAGGCATTAAAAAGTATAAAATGCTACTACATAACAGTTTTTATTTCTAAAAGATGAAAGAAAATAAGACAAAACGTTATATCGTTCTCGGTATTTTATTCTTTTTACCAGTTGCCTTTTTATTAATGCTTTATCCTGCACAGCACAATTACGAGCCTTTAAATGTGGTGAATGAAAATGTATCTGATATAGAATATTTTATGTCAGATAATGCGGATTCCATTCGTTTAAAAGATCACATTACTATATTAGGATTTTTAGGAAAAACACCTTTAGCTAAAAATATTGAAGCTTCAAATCTCAAAGAATTGGTCTATGATAAATTTAAAGGATTTAAAAAATTTCAAATTGTAATTGTTGTTCCAGAAGGCACGGAAGAAGATATAAAGGTGCTTAAAACAGAAATTAACACTTACGAAGACTTAAAGTATTGGCACTACGTTTATGGTACAGAAGGCGAAATTAAAACACTCTTTAGTTCCTTAAAATATAAAGAACCTTTGTCTGAAGATCTATCAACAAATCACGTTTTCATTATAGATAATGAATTAAAGCAACGTGGTAGATTAGACGGAAGAGATGAAAAACAAGTAGAAGACAATAAGCCAGCCTTTAGTGTCTATTCTTATAATACCATAGAAGTCGCAGAAATTAAGAACATGATGAGTGATGATGTAAGGATTTTATTTACAGAATACCGTCAAAAGAGAGATGGAAAATTTGAGGATTCTGATACCAGAAGAAATAGAGAATTAAAACAAGATAATGAGTAAAAAAACAAATTATTCGTATGTTGGAATTACGTTTATAATTCTAGTATTTGGGATTATATTTATTCCTAAAATTATAGACCGTGTAAGTGAAGGAGATATTATAAGAGATGAAAGCCGAAGTAAGGACGTTTCAACTTCTAATTCTAAAGCAAAAAACGCGGAACAGAATAAAAGTGACTTGGTCTATTTAGAAATTAATGGGGAACCTAAAAAAGTACCAGCATTTAGTTTTACAAATCAAGATGGAGTTACAATTACCAATGAAGATTATATTGGTAAAGTTTACGTTGTAGAGTTTTTCTTTACGACATGTCCTACTATTTGTCCCATAATGAACAGGAATTTAGTAGAAGTGCAGAATCAATTTAATGGATTTGAGAATTTTGGAATCGCTTCATTTACCATTTCGCCAGAAATAGATACTCCAGAGGTCTTAAAAGCTTATGCGGAAAAATATAACGTAACAAATCCAAACTGGCATTTTTTAACAGGAAATGAAACGGATATTTATAAACTAGCTAATGAAGGCTTTAATTTATATACAGCCAAAGACGATAGCGTAGAAGGAGGTTTTGAACATTCAGGGAATTTTGCCTTAATAGATAAAGAAGGGTATATCAGATCTAGAACTGATGATTTTGGAAACCCTAAGATTTTCTATAATGGATTAATTTCAGAAGCAACTGGAGTAGATGAGGATGGGATTCCTCAAGAAATAACAATTCTAAAGGAAGATATAGCTAAATTATTAAAGGAATAGTTATGGAGACAGTCAATCATGTTAAAGCTAAGAAGTATAATAAATGGATTATTGTGTTATCAATAATAATTCCGATTGTAGTTGCCGTTTTATCTCGAGTTAAATTACAAGATTTAGGGTTTGATGTGCAGCCTTTAACTTTTTTACCTCCAATTTATGCCACGATAAATGGATTTACCGCTCTACTTTTGATATTTGCCTTTATTGCAATTAAGAAAAAAAACGTTGTACTTCATGAAAACTTAATGACGACATCCGTATGGACTTCTGTCATTTTTCTTGTGATGTATGTTGCTTATCATATGACCTCGGATTCCACACAATTTGGAGGAGAAGGTGCGATTAAATATATCTATTACTTTATTCTCATTACTCACATTGTATTATCTATTGTTATTATTCCGTTTGTATTAATTACTTACGTAAGAGGAATCACTAATGATATAGAACGTCATAGAAAAATAGCTAGAATTACTTTTCCAATGTGGTTATATGTTGCCGTAACTGGTGTTGTAGTTTACATCATGATTTCACCTTATTATATTTAATTATGGTACGTAAGATTGTTTTATCGATTATCGCTCTACTTTTTGTTCTAAAAACAAATGCGCAATGTGCTATGTGTAGGGCCGTTTTAGAGAGTGGTGAGGATCAAAATATGGCAGAAGGTATAAATGATGGTATCGTTTTCTTAATGGCTGTACCTTATATTTTGGTTGGTACTATTGGTTTCATTATTTATAGAAAATTTAGTAGACCAGATAAGTCTGAAAATACAGAGCAAAATCTGTAACATATATTTAGTTTCGGAGTCTTATAAATAGTTTATTTATTAAAAGAATCTACCCAACTAATAGTTAGTAGTAGTTATCTGTTTAGTAGGTATTAACAATTCGTTGGGATGAAAACCTTACGAATTTTATTAAAATTGCAAAAGCTAACTAACCACATTATGATTCAGATAAAGGATTTACACAAATCTTACCATATGGGAAACAATTCCCTACACGTTTTAAAAGGTATAAATTTTGATGTAAAAGAAGGTGAGTTAGTTTCAATTATGGGCTCTTCAGGTTCTGGAAAATCTACATTATTAAATATTTTAGGGATGTTAGATGAGGCTGATGAAGGTCAGTATATTCTTGATGGTGTTCCTATTAAAAATCTTAATGAAAAAATAGCGGCAAAATATAGAAATGAATTTCTTGGATTTATTTTTCAGTCGTTTAATTTAATCAATTACAAAAGCGCATTAGACAATGTGTCTATGCCTTTATACTACAAAGGAGTAAAGCGAAAAGAGCGTACTGAAAGAGCAATGCATTATCTCGAAAAAGTAGGTTTAGCACAATGGTCACATCATTTACCAAGCGAGCTTTCTGGTGGTCAAAAACAACGTGTGGCAATTGCAAGAGCATTAGCAAGTGATCCAAAAGTATTGTTAGCTGATGAGCCAACAGGTGCGTTAGATACTAAAACCTCGTATGAGGTTATGGAGCTTATTCAAGGTATTAACGATGAAGGTAAAACAATATTAATCGTTACTCACGAAGATGATATTGCGCACATGACTAAGCGTATCGTTAATCTTAAAGACGGTTTAATTATTGACGATAGTCCGGTAAAACAAATTAGAGCATCAGCACATGTTTGATTTAGAACGTTGGCAAGAAATATTTGAAACGTTGAGCAAAAATAAATTGCGAACGTTTTTAACAGGACTATCCGTAGCATCAGGTATCTTTATTTTGGTTATACTTCTTGGTTTTAGTGAAGGTATTGCTAATGGCGTAAAATCGCAATTTGAACAAGATGCAACAAACAAAATTTCTGTATGGACAGGTGTCACTACAAAAGGTTATAAAGGTTTAAATCCAGGACGTTATATTCAACTTAAAAATTCTAGTTTCGACGCTGTTGAAAACGAGTATGATGATTATTTCGAATATCGCACTAAAGATTATATGATTTGGGGTGGAACCGTTACTTATAACAATGAAACCGGAAATTACCGTGTTCGAGGAACCATGCCAGATAATCAGTTTATTGAGAATGCAGATATGGGTTCAGGTCGATTTATTAGTCAATCTGATATTGATGAAAGTAAAAAAGTGGCCGTTATTGGGAATAAAATAAAAACCGACCTTTTTAAAGGGGAAGATCCAATAAATCAAAACATTCAAGTCTTCGGAATGAATTTTAAGGTGGTCGGAGTTTTTTATGATCCAGGTGGAGATCGTGAAGAAGGTCAGGTATATATTCCTTTGACTACAGCTCAAAAAGTGTTTAATGCTGGAGAGAATATTCGAAACATGGCATTTACGGTGAAAATGGCAGATAATTTTGATGACGCCGTAGCCACATCTAATGCCATTGCTTTAGGAGTAGAACAAAAAATCAAAGAGATTCATACGGTTGCACCAGACGATGTAAGTGCTGTAAGAGTAAATAACACCCTAGAAGAAGCTCAGAAAATCTATTCATTAATAGCGACCATAAGAGCTGTATTTTGGTTTGTAGGTATTGGAACTATCATTGCAGGTATTGTTGGTGTAGGTAATATTATGCTTATAATCGTAAAAGAGCGTACTAAAGAAATCGGAATCCGAAAAGCCTTAGGAGCAATGCCAATGTCTATTGTTGGTATGATTTTACAAGAAGCTGTTTTTGTAACGATGTTCTCTGGTTTATTTGGGCTAATTTTTGGACTGGGGTTATTAGAACTTGTAGGGCCATTAATTGAAAGTGACTTTATTAAACACCCTCAAGTAGATTTTAATATTGCCCTAACCACAGTGTTTTTGTTAGTTTTTGCAGGTGCTTTGGCAGGTTTTATTCCTGCATATAGAGCCGCAATGATTAAACCAATTGACGCATTAAGAGACGAATAATATGTTTAGTAGAGACCGTTGGGATGAAATACTAGAAGCGCTAAGTGCTAATAAATTTAGAACGTTTTTAACGGCGTTTGGTGTATTTTGGGGCATCACCATCTTAGTATTGTTGCTAGCCTTAACTAATGGACTTAAAAATGGAGTTACAGCAGATTTTGGGGATTTTGCTACCAATTCTATGTTTATGTGGACGCAAGGTACCTCAAAGCCTTACAAAGGTTTGCCAAAAGGACGGTCTTTTAATTATAAAATAGATGACATTGCCGCAATTAAAACAGAGATTCCTAATTTAAAATACGTGTCACCTAGAAACCAATTAGGTGGTTTTAATGGAGCAAATAATGTTACTAGAGGTACAAAAACAGGTGCATTTGAGATCTATGGAGATTACCCTGAGTATATAAAACAACAGCCCATGGATATTCTTGAAGGTCGTTTTATTAGTTATTCAGATATTGATGCTAAACGAAAAATATGTGTCATTGGTACAGGTGTTCAAAAAGGGCTTTATGATAAAGATGAAGAGGTCTTGGGAACCTACGTTAAAATTAATGGTGTGAATTTCTTGGTCGTTGGTACCTTTAAAATGAGCAATAGTCAAGGGGATGGTGAGCAAGATGCAAGTACCATTTATATCCCGTTTACAACGTTTGGTCAGGCCTTTAATAGGGGAGAAAATGTTGGTTGGATGGCTATAACCGCAGTTGATGATGTAAGCATCACAACGCTAAAACAGCAAGTTTTCGATTTAATGAAATTTAGACATAAAGTGGATCCAACAGACGATCGTGCTATTGGTCATTTTGATTTGTCAGAACAATTTGGTCGCGTCAATGGCTTGTTTTCTATATTATCTTTAGTTGGGTATTTTGTAGGAGCTCTAGTGTTAATGTCTGGAATTATTGGTATCAGTAATATTATGCTAATCGTCGTTAAAGAACGTACCAAAGAAATTGGAGTAAGACGTGCCTTAGGAGCAAGTCCTTGGAGTATAAAATCACAAATTTTACAAGAAAGTTTAATACTAACGATACTGTCTGGTATGGTGGGTATTTCATTTGCTGCATTGGTAATTTGGGTGATGAATACCATTTTAGATAATGCCGGACCAGTAGATAATTTTGCAAATCCAAGCGTAAGTATGCAAGTTGTATTTACAGCTTTAATTATATTAATAGTTTCAGGTGTTTTAGCTGGATTAATTCCTGCAAATAGTGCCACAAAGATGAAACCAGTAGATGCCTTAAGAATAGAATAAACATATATTAATCACAATCATGAAACGAGCATGTTCAAAATTTAATCACTTAAAGGAAGTGATAAATGGCGAACAGCATGTGACCATTTAAAAACAATAAATCTAAACACATGAAAAGAACTAAAACCATAATTATATTAATAGCTATAGTGGCTGTATTTGGAATATCACTATATTATTTATGGCAAAAGAATCAAGAAGATCCAATTACATACACTTCTGAATCACCTACTGAAGAAACCATAATAGTTAAAACTGTAGCCACAGGAAGTATTGTTCCAAAAGAAGAAATATTAATTAAACCGAATATTTCTGGTGTTATCGAACAGGTTTTTATTGAAGCTGGCGAATATGTTGAACAAGGAGATCTTATCGCACAAATTAAGGTGATACCTAATGCATCGTCTCTAACAAGTGCAAAAAATAGTATTGCAACAAACCAAACAGCGCTTCGAACGGCACAAATAAATTTACAAACACAACAGTCTAATTACGATAGACAAAAGGCGTTGTTTGAAAAAGGTGTGATCTCTGCTAATGATTTTGAAGGTGTAAATAATTCGTATTTACAAACCAAGCAAAGTGTAGAGCAAGCTAAGATTAATGTAAATTCTGCGAATCAGAATTATGATATTATTAAAACAGGAACCACATCTGGTTTAGGAAATATAGCACAGACACAAGTAAGAGCAACTGTTTCGGGTATGGTTTTAGATGTACCTGTAAAAGCAGGAAACCAAGTTATTGAAGCAAACAACTTTAACGAAGGAACTTCAATTGCGTCTTTAGCAGATGTAAAACAAATGATTTTTGAGGGTAAAGTAGATGAGAGTGAAGTTGGTAAAATTAAAGAGGGCTTACCATTAGAGATTACTGTTGGTGCTATTGAAGATAAAACATTTGATGCGGTTTTAGATTACATT
Source organism: Winogradskyella thalassocola (assembly GCF_900099995.1). Classification (GTDB taxonomy): domain Bacteria; phylum Bacteroidota; class Bacteroidia; order Flavobacteriales; family Flavobacteriaceae; genus Winogradskyella; species Winogradskyella thalassocola. The sequence continues at coordinate 8,206 of NZ_FNCZ01000001.1, read as the reverse complement.
GCTCCAAAAGGTGTGGCAGAAAACGGTGCTATTCAATTTGAAATAAAGGGGTCTCTTAAAAAAATGGATTCAACATTTATTAGAGCGGGTCTAAGCGCTAACGCCTCTATTATTTTGGAAAAAGCAGAAAATGTTTTAGCAATAAAAGAAGCTTTAGTACAATATGATAAGGATACAAAAAAGCCTTACGTAGAGATTGTCGTTGGAGATCAAAAGTTTGAAAGAAAAGATGTGGAATTAGGTATTAGTGATGGTATTTTTGTAGAAGTGAAAAGTGGTATATCAAAAACTGATAAAATAAAAGTTTGGAATCAAATACAAGGCGTGCCTAAATACGCTCAGTAATAATTTTTTGAAATTTAGTGTAACACTTTAAGTTTTATATAGACAAACAAGTATCATGAAACGAGCATGTTCAAAATTTAATCAGTTTATAGAAATGATTAATAGCGAACAGTATGTGACAATAGTGAAAAATAGATTTTAACACATGAAAAAAACAATCATAGTAGCATTACTTCTTTTTGGAGTTTTAGTACAAGGTCAAAATAAAAAATGGACACTTAAAGAGTGTGTAGAATATGCTTTAGAAAATAATATTTCTGTTAAGCAAAGTGAGTTAGACCTAAAAGTTACTGATATAGAGAAATTAACAGCGATAGGTCGGTTTTTACCAACGGTTAATATTGGGGCTAGCGTTTCAAATAACACTGGTTTGAGTTTTGATCCTACAACCGGAAACTCTTCAACTACGACATTTCTTTCTGCATCTGGTAATATAAATCTTGGTTATAATCTATTTGATGGATTACAGAATATTAGACAAGTTCAGCGTGCCGAAATTTCAAAATTAGCAGCAGACTATAGACTGTCTAAAATGAAAGATGATATTTCACTTTTTGTCGCAAACGGATACATTAACGTCATCTTAAATAAAGCCAATCTAGAAGTTTTAAAATCTCAGAATGCCGTAACTCAAGAACAAATTGAACGTACCAATCAATTGGTTGAAGCTGGTTCTCTTCCTAGAGGTGATTTATTAGAAATTCAGGCATCAGATGCAAGTGAGAAGCAGAATATCGTAAATGCAGAAAATTTAATTCAAATTTCATTAATAAATTTAGCGCAGTTACTACTAATTAAAGATTACGAAAACTTTGATATTGAAGATGAGGGTTACGATGTTGTAGATGAGGGAGTCGCAAGTAAATCAGTATCGGAAATTATTGAAAATGCAAAAGCGAATAGGTCTGAAATAAAAATAGCAGAACAGAATGTAGCTTTAGCAGAAAAAGATATTCAAATTGCAAAAGGGTCATATTGGCCAAGTTTAAGAGCGTTCCTTGGCTATGATACACGTTACACCGATGCGAATGCTACTCCTTTTAATGAGCAAATTTACATTAATGATGGTATTGGTTATGGCTTAAGTCTTAGCGTTCCTATTTTTAATGGGTTTTCAGTTAAAGGTAATGTACAAAGAACTCAGATTAATTTAGAGCGTACGAGATACCAATTAGAGCAAGAAGAATTAAATTTAGAATCTACAGTATATCAGGCTTATGTAGATGCAAAAGGGGCTTTAAAATCTTTTGAAGCTGCAAATAAAGCATTAGAATCACAACAATTAGCATACGATTATGCTAAAGAACGTTATGATGTTGGTTTAACCAATGCTTTCGATTTTAGTCAATCTAAACTAAGATTCGACAATGCTAACATCGAATTAAATCGTGCTAAATACGATTATATTTTTAAGTTGAAGGTTCTCGAATTATATTTCGGAATTCCAGCAACTGAATTAAAGTTTTAATTATGAGCAAAACAGTAAAAATTATTATCGGACTTTTCATTGTGGGACTATTGATTGTAGTTGCAGGATCTAAAATGGGGTGGTTTGGTGAAAAAGGTGATTTTAAAGAAGTTACTATAAAAGAAGTGACTTTAAAAGATATTGTTGAAACCGTATCTGCCACAGGAAAAATTCAGCCAGAAGTTGAAGTAAAAATATCTTCAGAAGTGTCTGGTGAGATTTTAGAGTTGCCATTTAAAGAAGGTGAAGAAGTTAAGAAAGGTGATTTGTTGGTTCGGGTAAACCCAGATTTAATTCAGTCTGCGGTTAGTAGAACTCAAGCGTCTTATCAAAATGTAAGAGCAGGTTTAGAACAAGCTGAAGCCAATTTAAAACAGGCCAAAGCCGATTACGAGAGAAACAAAACTCTTTTTAATAAAGGCGTCATTTCTAAAGCAGATTGGGATCGCTCTATTGCTACTTACGAAACTGCAGTTGCAGGTAAAAGTTCTGCGTATTACAGTGTGCAAAGTGCTGCAGCAACGGTGAATGAAGCTAAAGACAATTTAAATAGAACAACAATCTATGCACCAATGACAGGGACAATTTCACTTTTAAGTGTAGAGCTAGGTGAACGTGTAGTTGGGACACAACAAATGGCAGGTACAGAAATTTTAAGAGTCGCCAATTTAAAAAACATGGAAGTTGAAGTTGATGTCAATGAAAATGACATTGTAAAAGTGAGCATTGGAGATTCTACAATTGTTGAAGTTGATGCTTACTTAAAGAAAAAATTTAAAGGAGTCGTTACAGCTATTGCTAATTCTGCTGCTGGTACTTTGGCTGCAGATCAGGTGACTAATTTTAAAGTTAAAGTTAGAATAATAGAAGAGTCTTATAAAGATCTAACAGAAGGAAAACCTGAAACGTATTCCCCTTTTAGACCCGGAATGACTGCAACTGTAGATATCATTACAAAAACTAGAAAAGATGCCATTTCGGTACCTATTAGTGCTATTGTGATTAAAACAGATACAAGCTCAACCAAAAAAACATACCAAAAAACACCAACCACAGACTCAGGAGATTATGATGGGGAAGAGCAAAAATTTGAATGTGTGTTTGTAAATGAGAATGGAAAAGCTAAATTAAGAGTTGTTAAGACAGGTATTCAAGATGATACTAATATTGAAATCATTTCAGGATTAACTAAAGATGATGAAATCATTACAGGACCATATATCATGGTTTCTAAAGACCTTAATCCAGGAGATTTAATTCAGGTAAAAAATAAAAGTTCCTTAGACGCTTCTAACACTAAAAGCGAGGAATAAAAAATACATTAGCTAATGGCATTAGTGCTAAATATAGAAACAGCAACTACAAATTGTTCAGTCTCTCTGTCTAAGGATGGAGAGACTTTAGTTTTAAAAGAAGATAATAGTTTAGGATTTTCCCATGCCGAAACATTACATCTTTTTATAGATGAAGTTTTTAAGATTTCAAAAATAAAACCTTCAGAGATTGATGCAGTAGCCGTTAGTAAAGGTCCTGGTTCTTATACAGGCTTACGCATAGGTGTGTCTTCTGCAAAAGGTTTGTGTTTCGCATTAAATAAACCATTAATTGCTATTTCAACTTTAGAAAGTTTAGCACATCAAGTTAAATTTAGAGATGGTTTTATAATTCCTATGTTAGATGCGAGACGTATGGAAGTGTATTCGGCAATCTATAATTCGAACCTAGAATTACATAGAGAAATACAGGCCGAAATCCTCACAGAAGAGAGTTTTAACACGCTTCTTAAAGATCATAAAGTTTATTTTGTAGGAAGTGGTGTAGAAAAGACTAAAAGCCTAATTCAGCATCCTAATGCAGTATTTATAGATGGAAAATTGCCTTCTGCAAATGAAATGGCTTTGTTAGCAGAAAATAAGCATAAAAAAAGCGACACCGTAGATGTCGCTTATTTTGAACCTTATTATTTAAAGGATTTTGTAGCTTTAAAAAAGAAAGCTTAACCTTCTTTGTGTATTTCTACTTGATGTGGATAAGGTATTTCGATACCAGCCGCATCTAATGCTTCTTTTACATTTTCGGTAATCTCAAAGTAAACAGTCCAGTAATCTTCAGTTTTACACCAAGGTCTTACCACAAAGTTAATTGAGCTATCTGCTAATTCAGATAAAGCAATTGTTGGTGCAGGATCTTTTAATATTAAAGGATGTGCCGCTAACACTTTGCTGAATACATCTTTTGTTTGTTTGATATCTGCATCATAACTGACTCCAAATACTAAATCGACTCTTCGTGTACCTTGTGTTGTGTAATTCACAATGTTTCCGTTAGAAAGCGATCCATTAGGGATGATGATTTCTTTATTAGAAAGACCAATCAATTTGGTCGTAAAGATTTCAATTTCTTTAACCACTCCGATTTCTCCTTGAGCTTCTATTAAATCACCAATTTTAATAGGCTTAAAAATCATAATTAAAACTCCACCAGCAAAGTTCCCTAAAGAACCTTGTAACGCTAAACCGATGGCTAAACCAGCAGCAGCAATAATAGCAGCAAACGACGTTGTTTCAACACCCATTGTGCCTAAGACAACAATAATGAGAAGAATTTTTAAAATCCAATTAATAAGATTTAATAAGAATTTTTTTAAGCTTTCGTCATAATCGCCTTTATTCATTGCTTTAGAAGCGCCTTTTACGATCATTTTAATCACCCAGCTACCAATAATCCATATAAGTATAGCTCCGATAACTTTAGGGCCAAACTCAATAATAAAATTGTAACCTGAGTCAATCCATTTTTGTGTTTCCATGTTGATTTTTAAAATTTAAATTTTCAATAAAAAAACTCGACTAATTTTTAGACCGAGTTAGATGTTAATACTAGCGATAATAGAATTTATTTAACTTCAAAAGTCAATTTTAAATTCACTCTAAATTCTGTAACGTCGTCACCATTAACGATAGCACTCTGCTCATTTACATAAACAGATTTTATGTTTTTCACAGTTTTAGAAGCTTCTTTTACTGCTTTCTTTGTTGCATCTTCCCAACTTTTATCTGAGTTAGATAAGACTTCAATTACTTTTAATACTGCCATAATGGTATATGTTTTAAGGGTTATATTAATTGAGACACTAAAAACTCAATAAGGTCACTCTTAAGGTACAAAATTTTAACCATTTATAGCATTTACAGTGATAGCGGTATCCTTCAACATGTCTTTTAGCATAGTCTCAATACCATTTTTAAGGGTAAAGGTTGATGATGGACAACCACTACAAGCTCCTTGTAATAAGACTTCAACTTTTTTGGTTGCGTCATCGTAAGAAATAAATTCAATATTCCCTCCATCACTTTCTACAGCCGGTTTTATATATTCTTCAAGAATATTTATAATGTTTTTTGAAATATCATCTAAAGCTTCAAATTTTTGTTCAATAGCTTCTTCCGTTTTTTTCAATTGCTTTGGCGCATCATCGTTTAGGATGGTTTTTCCGTCTTCAACATAAGATTTTAAAAACTCTCGCAATTGAAGCGTGATGTCTTCCCACTCTATAATATCAAACTTAGTAATAGAAATAAAATTCTTTTCCATGTAAATATTCTTCACAAATGGAAATTGGAATAATGCCGTCGCTAAAGGTGATGGTTTAGCGTCTTCAATAGAGGTGAACTCATATAAATTTGGAACTAAAACTTTATTACATACAAATTTTAATACACCAGGATTAGGAGTGCTTTCTGCATATACAGTTACAGCCGCTTTAGGTTTAATAGCATCTTCACTAACTACCACACCATCTCTAGATAAATAATCTTCAATTTGTTGTGCAACTTCATTTTCTACATCTTTCCATTCTACTATATTATAACGTTCTATCGCCACAAAATTAGATGCGATATATACTTTTTTTACAAAAGGAAGATAGAATAATTGTTGCGCCAAAGGAGAGTGTTTAGCGTCATCTATGTTGTTAAATTCGAAACTGTTATGATTAGTTAAAAATCGATCTGCTTCAAACTTCTTTATACTGTCGTTAGAAGTATTGACTATGGAAATTTTGGTCTGTGCCATCTTTTTTATTTGCAAAAGTATGAAATATCAACATGATTCGTTCATCCATTGGATGATGTTTTATAACTATAATCTTAAGTCAATTAATATTTATTCATTAAATTTCGTGCTCAAGAAAACTCAAGCGTTTATTTGTTACATTGAACTTAAGAATTTATGCGCTGATAAATTGAAGCTTTAACTTATGAAAAAGACCCTATATCTTATTATTTTCCTCATTTCAACAATAGGTTTTGCTCAAGACATATTGATGCAAAATGGGACTTTTACGCGTTGTGCTCCAGATAAATTTTATGATTCTGGTGGTGAGTTTGCAAATTATGGTGATGATGAGAATTTGGTCACTACAATTTGTCCACAAAATGCAAATGAGTTTATTATTCTCGATTTTACACTATTTACCACACAACTAGGTGCGCAACCAGACGTAATGTATATTTATGATGGTGATGATGTCACAGCTCCATTATTAGGGACTTTTCAAGGCACAGCTGGTCCTGGAAATATTTCTGCAACAGAAGATAATGCTTCTGGGTGTCTTACCATAGAATTTGTGTCTAATGGGAGTGGTAATATTAATGGTTGGGAAGCGGATATCTTATGTGCAACTCCATGTCAAGATATTATGGCATCTATAGATAATACCATACCTGCACTCAATGCCGCTGGTGTTGTTGGGATATTACCTTTTCAATCTGTTGATTTTTCTGCTAGTGCACTGTTCTCAGTAGATGGGACAGATGCAACTTATAATTGGGATTTTGGAGACACTAATACAGCGACAGGTGCCAATGTTACTAATATATTTGGTGCAGCAGGAACTTATACAGTGACATTAACGGTTACAGATACGAATCCGCAAGGATGTTCAGGGACAGCAACAGTTACTGTTTTTGTTTTGGGGCAAAATGTTGTAATAGACCAAGAGACATTTACCCCCGAGCAATTAATTGAAGATGTTTTAATAGATAGTCCATGTGCTTCTGTATCTAATATTGTTGCCGTAACAGGTATTAACTACAGTGTTGATGAGCCCAATGGTATCGGATATTTTGTGAGTAATGGAATTGATTTTCCTTTTGAAGATGGGTTGTTACTTACAAGTGGAGATGCTAGTGAGGCTAGAGGACCTAATAATAATGGAACTTTAAGTGATGGATCTGGTGTTTGGCCAGGCGATCCTGATTTAAATTCTGAGTTAGGTGTTGATTCTCATAATGCAACATATATTCAGTTTGATTTTACACCTTTGGCGGATAGTATAAGTTTTGAATTTTTAATGGCTTCTGAAGAATACGATATGGGTGGTTTTGAATGTACCTATTCGGATGCTTTTGCTTTTTTACTAACTGATGCCGCTGGTAATGTTTCTAATTTAGCAGTATTACCTGGTTCAACGACACCTATTTTGGTGACTAATATTCATCCCGATAATGGTGCCACCTGTGGTGGGATTAATGAACGCTATTTTGGAGCTTATACTCCTAATAATGGATCACCAATAGCATTTGATGGGAGAACAAGTGTTTTTACAGCACAATCTGCAGTTGTCCCTGGTGAAAATTATACTATTAAATTGGTTATTGGAGATGATAGAGATAATGCTTTTGATTCTGGCGTTTTTATTAAAGCAGGAAGTTTTAACTTAGGTGGTAGTTTAGGTGATGATATTACTATTGAGGCAGGTACGGCAGCATGTGATGGATCAGGTGTTGTTTTAGATACTAGACTTGAGCTAGCAACCCATGTTTGGTATAAAGATGATGTGATTATACCAGGTGAAGTGTCCTCAACAATTACAGTTACGGAGCCAGGGGTTTATTACGCGGATTTCGAATTAGAAAGTGTTTGTACAGGTTCTGCGGAACCTATTCTTGTTGAATTCAGAACTGGCGCAACTGCTAATCCGGCTCCTAATCTAGTTGTTTGTAGTTCTACTGGGATTGAAGAATTTGATTTATCAGTAAACGATGATGATATATTGGGAGACCAAGATCCAACTGTTTTTTCGATAAGTTATCACCTTACAGAACAAGATGCTTTAGATAATGTTAACGCACTGCCTAGTCTTTATACCAATGTAACGAGTCCTCAAACAATTTGGGCGCGATTAGCGGATGTTTCACAGATTTGTGTTGATATAACCTCATTCTCATTATCTTCAGCTCTTCAACCCACTATCAACCCAGTTTCAGATTTAGAGTTATGTGATGATGAGAGCAACGATGGTTTTGCGACTTTCGATTTAAGCTCACAAACCTTAGCGATTTTAGGAACACAATCGGCCACAGATTTCACGGTCACTTACCATTTAAGTTT
>NZ_FNCZ01000002.1 GCF_900099995.1 Winogradskyella thalassocola | reverse complement strand
CTAGGCATTCCCCATACGCTCTTATTTAGCTTATTGTGTACTTTTGTCTTTTTAATGAGTTACTATTTAGCTTAAATCCGAAAATTTAAACTAAACTTTGTGCCTAATTACAAAGCTCGTAAGCTGTAATTAAACACTATTACTTTACAAAGAGATTAATCTCTCTATAATATTTCATGTATCTTTTCAATATGTCAATGAACTTGTGGCGAATCGCCACTGATAATTAAATCAGCAACAACGTTAAGCCGTTGTGGAGAATATCGGAGTCGAACCGATGACCTCCTGCGTGCAAGGCAGGCGCTCTAGCCAGCTGAGCTAATCCCCCATTAAAATCCTAACTTGTAGAATCCTTAATGTGAATTTAGAATTCTCAGTTCTAGAATTTCCTTTATTTTTAATTAGTAGTCTCAGGCAGACTCGAACTGCCGACCTCTACATTATCAGTGTAGCGCTCTAACCAGCTGAGCTATGAGACTCTACTTAATTATTATAAAATTAAATTAACAGCAAGAGAATAAACTAAATATTTCCTTATATCAGAACTTTCCTTATTAGTCGTCTTTCTCTAGAAAGGAGGTGTTCCAGCCGCACCTTCCGGTACGGCTACCTTGTTACGACTTAGCCCTAGTTACCAATTTTACCCTAGGCCGCTCCTTACGGTGACGGACTTCAGGCACTCCCAGCTTCCATGGCTTGACGGGCGGTGTGTACAAGGCCCGGGAACGTATTCACCGCATCATGGCTGATATGCGATTACTAGCGATTCCAGCTTCACGGAGTCGAGTTGCAGACTCCGATCCGAACTGTGATAGGGTTTATAGATTCGCTCCTTCTCGCGAAGTGGCTGCTCTCTGTCCCTACCATTGTAGCACGTGTGTAGCCCAGGACGTAAGGGCCGTGATGATTTGACGTCATCCCCACCTTCCTCACAGTTTGCACTGGCAGTCTTGTTAGAGTTCCCGACATGACTCGCTGGCAACTAACAACAGGGGTTGCGCTCGTTATAGGACTTAACCTGACACCTCACGGCACGAGCTGACGACAACCATGCAGCACCTTGTAGATAGTCCGAAGAAATAAGTGTCTCCACCTAATGCAATCTACATTTAAGCCCTGGTAAGGTTCCTCGCGTATCATCGAATTAAACCACATGCTCCACCGCTTGTGCGGGCCCCCGTCAATTCCTTTGAGTTTCATTCTTGCGAACGTACTCCCCAGGTGGGATACTTATCACTTTCGCTTAGCCACTCAGTCCGAAAACCGAACAGCTAGTATCCATCGTTTACGGCGTGGACTACCAGGGTATCTAATCCTGTTCGCTCCCCACGCTTTCGTCCATCAGTGTCAATATATTGTTAGTGATCTGCCTTCGCAATTGGTATTCTATGTAATATCTATGCATTTCACCGCTACACTACATATTCTAACCACTTCACAATAATTCAAGATAACCAGTATCAAAGGCAATTTTACAGTTGAGCTGCAAACTTTCACCCCTGACTTAATTATCCACCTACGGACCCTTTAAACCCAATGATTCCGGATAACGCTTGGATCCTCCGTATTACCGCGGCTGCTGGCACGGAGTTAGCCGATCCTTATTCTTACAGTACCGTCAGCTCAGAACACGTTCTGAGGTTTCTTCCTGTATAAAAGCAGTTTACAACCCATAGGGCAGTCTTCCTGCACGCGGCATGGCTGGATCAGGCTCCCGCCCATTGTCCAATATTCCTCACTGCTGCCTCCCGTAGGAGTCTGGTCCGTGTCTCAGTACCAGTGTGGGGGATCCCCCTCTCAGGGCCCCTATCTATCGTTGCCATGGTGTGCCGTTACCACACCATCTAGCTAATAGAACGCATACTCATCTTTTACCGCCGAAACTTTAAAGTTGTCTTGATGCCAAAACTACTTACTATGGGATATTAATCTTCATTTCTAAAGGCTATCCCCCTGTAAAAGGTAGATTGTATACGCGTTACTCACCCGTGCGCCACTCGTCAGCAAAAGAGCAAGCTCTTCTCTGTTACCGTTCGACTTGCATGTGTTAGGCCTGCCGCTAGCGTTCATCCTGAGCCAGGATCAAACTCTTCATCGTTAAATTTTAAGTCTTACGACTATTTTTTCAACAACTAATAGGAATTATTCTAGTACTCTAAATGATTTATTCTCTTGTTTTAAATCAACCGTTTCCAGTTGATTCTTACGCTGTCAATTCAATATGTTAATGAACTTTTCTTTACTTTTACTTAACACTGTTTCGCTAAGCGGGTGCAAATATAAAACCCTTTTTTCACTCTCACAAATTTAATTTGAAAAAATATTTTATTATTTTTTCGAAGCTAAATCTATCTGGAAATGAACGTTCGAAACGCAACTAAATGTTTTTGTTTCGGGGTGCAAATATATAACCCTTTTACAAACCTACAACACCTTTTTTGCTTTTATTTTAATATATTTCACAAGACTCTTGAAACCACTATTTTACACCCTAAAGTTTTTTTGGAATTTAATGGATCAGCGATACTTTACACTTAACACTCTTAAATGAAAACGAATATTGGGGGTTCTTGAACACTAATAAGTACTCGCGTTAGCGGTAGAAGCGGCATCCTTTTTTTTACATCCTATTATAATGATACAATAATAACATAGTATATAGGATAACATATTCTACCTTTATATGAACCTAGTAAAAAAAGATATAGCGCATGACGCGACCCTTTTGCTACTAAATAACAAAAGGGGAATGCCCTAAAAAGACAATACGATATTTATAGAAACTTCACTTTGTCTATTCCTTATATAGGTATATCTTTGTAGGCTAAAATTTATACTATATATAATGATACAAATTACTCTACCAGATGGTTCGGTTAGATCTTTCGAAAAAGATGTAACTCCTTATGAAGTGGCTGTAGACATTAGCGCAGGATTTGCCCGTAATGTTATTTCAGCAAAATTCAATGACACAGTTGTTGAAACCACCACTCCACTAACCACTGATGGTAGTCTTACTTTATATACTTTTAAAGACGATGCCGGTAAAAAAGCATTTTGGCATTCTTCTGCCCATGTGTTGGCACAAGCTTTAGAAGAACTATACCCAAATGTAAAGTTATGGGTTGGTCCTGCTATTGATAACGGTTTTTATTATGATGTTGATTTAGATGAAGGCTCTATTTCTGAAAAGGATTTTAAATCTATTGAAACTAAAATGATAGAAATCGCTAGAGGTAAGCACGACTTTAAAATGCGTGAGGTTTCTAAAGCTGAAGCTTTATCATACTATAAAGATAAGAATGACTATAAAGTTGATTTAATTGAAAACCTTGAAGACGGCACTATTAGTTTCTGTGATCACTCTAGTTTTACAGATCTTTGTCGTGGTGGCCATATACCAAATACAGGTATAATAAAAGCTGTTAAAATATTAAGTGTTGCTGGGGCCTATTATAAAGGTGACGAAAAGAATAAGCAACTCACAAGAGTTTATGGTATTTCTTTCCCGAAACAAAAAGAGTTAACAGAATACTTAGAGCTTTTAGAAGAAGCAAAGAAAAGAGATCACAGAAAACTTGGTAAAGAATTAGAGCTTTTTACATTTTCGCAAAAAGTAGGACAAGGTTTGCCATTATGGTTACCTAAAGGTGCGGCATTACGCGAACGTTTAGAGAACTTTTTGAAAGCAGCTCAAAAGAAAGCAGGTTATGAAATGGTGGTGACTCCACATATTGGAAGTAAGGAACTTTATGTCACTTCTGGTCACTATGCAAAATATGGAGCAGATAGTTTTCAGCCTATAACAACTCCTTCTGAGGGTGAAGAGTTTCTTTTAAAACCAATGAACTGTCCTCATCATTGTGAAATTTATAATACAAAACCTTTTTCATATAAAGAATTACCGAAACGTTATGCGGAATTTGGAACGGTATATAGGTATGAGCAAAGTGGAGAATTACACGGCTTAACACGTGTTAGAGGTTTTACTCAAGATGATGCTCATATTTTCTGTACACCAGATCAATTGGATAAAGAGTTTAAAGACGTCATAGATTTAGTACTATATGTTTTTGGTTCTTTAGGTTTCGAAAATTTCACAGCTCAGGTTTCACTAAGAGATCCTGAAAATCCGGATAAGTATATTGGAAGCGATGAAAACTGGGAAAAAGCAGAACAAGCTATTTTAAGTGCCGCTAAGGATAAAAATTTAAACTTTGTTGTAGAAACGGGTGAAGCTGCTTTTTATGGTCCAAAGTTAGACTTTATGGTTAAGGATGCGCTTGGACGTCAATGGCAATTAGGGACCATACAAGTAGATTATAACTTACCTGAACGTTTTGATTTGTCTTATAAAGGTAGTGATAACGAGATGCACAGGCCTGTAATGATTCACCGTGCTCCTTTTGGAAGTATGGAACGTTTTATAGCGATATTACTAGAGCATACAGGAGGAAACTTCCCGCTTTGGTTAATGCCAGAACAAGTAATTGTACTCTCAATAAGTGAGAAATATGAAAAATACGCTGAAAAAGTTTTAATTTCGCTAGAAAATGACGAAATTCGCGCCCTCACAGACAACAGAAATGAAACTGTAGGTAAGAAAATTCGCGAAGCTGAAATGCAAAAGTTTCCGTATATGATTATTGTCGGTGAACAAGAAGAAAAGGATAATACAATAACAGTGCGTGAACATGGTGGTGAAGACCTTGGCACAATTACTGTAGAAGACTTTATAAAAATAGTAAAAGATAGAATTAGTAAAAGTTTAAAAACTTTTAAATAATATTAAGTTTAATTTAAAATACAGAAGCCATAGCAATACGTAGAAACAGAAAGAATTTTACAAGACGTGTATCTCAAGAAGATAAACACCGTATAAATTCTAAAATCAGATCTGAAGAAGTAAGATTAGTCGGAGATAACATTGAAATAGGTGTTTATCCTATTAAACAAGCGTTATCCTTAGCCGACGAACAAGGTTTAGATCTCGTAGAGATTTCGCCAAATGCGAACCCTCCTGTTTGTAAAGTTATGGATTACAAAAAATTCCTTTACGAGCAGAAGAAACGAGAAAAAACTTTAAAGTCTAAAGCGACAAAAGTAATCGTTAAAGAAATTCGTTTTGGTCCTCAAACAGATGACCACGATTACGAGTTTAAAAAGAAACACGCTGAAAAGTTCCTAAAAGATGGAGCCAAATTAAAAGCGTTTGTATTCTTTAAAGGACGATCCATTGTTTTTAAAGAACAAGGTCAAATTTTATTATTAAAATTGGCTCAAGATCTTGAAGAATATGGGAAGGTGGAGCAAATGCCTAAACTTGAAGGAAAGCGAATGATTATGTTCATCGCACCTAAGAAAAAATAATTAAAAGCTGAATTTTCAGCGATACGACAATAAGCGAAACGTAAATTAAAAAGAGGAGAAAATGCCTAAAATGAAAACAAAATCGAGTGCTAAGAAACGTTTCAAACTAACTGGCACTGGTAAGATTAAAAGAAAGCATGCTTTTAAGAGTCATATATTGACAAAAAAATCTAAAAAGCGTAAGCTTAAATTAACTCATGATGGTTTGGTACACAAAGCAGATGAGAACAATATTAAAACATTATTACGTTTAAAGTAAGACGGTTTTAATCGGTTAACAAAAATTATAAACCCTGGAGTTAGGCAAAACAATTTAGCAAGTGTCAATTTAGACCGCCTACTACAAAAAAACAATTAAGAGAATGCCAAGATCAGTAAATTCAGTAGCGAAAAGAGCCAGAAGAAAAAAGGTTCTTAAGCAAGCAAAAGGTTACTTCGGAAGACGTAAAAACGTTTGGACAGTAGCAAAAAATGCGGTTGACAAAGCGATGCAATATTCGTACAGAGACCGTAGAGTAAAAAAGAGAACATTCCGTTCGTTATGGATTATGCGTATTAACGCAGGTGCAAGACAGCATGGAATGAGCTATTCAAAATTTATGGGAGGATTAAAATCTAATAATATCGAATTGAACCGTAAGGTACTTGCCGATTTAGCGATGAATCACCCAGATGCTTTTGAAGCTATAGTAAACAAAGTAAAATAGGCTTTTAGCCAAATTAATAACAACATTTCGCTTATAAAATCCGATTCATTAATTTGAATCGGATTTTTTATGCCTAAATATTAAAAACTAAACCGCTTACATAAGCGTGGACTTAGGCAAAATTCCTTTTTTATTTTTAACTTACGCTTTAATTAAAACAAATTCCATGAAGCGTATTCAACTCATTGCAACCCTCATTCTTCTTATTACTTTTAACGCTTATACCCAAGATAAAGAAAAACCCAAACCTTGGGATGTATCTAACCCAGAAGGTGATTGGAATTTTAAAGACCTCAAACTATCCACTGACGAAGGCACTTGGATGAATCTAGATGTGAGTCCAGATGGAAAATCTATTGTTTTCGATTTATTAGGGGACATCTACATCATGAATATCAAAGGTGGTAAAGCAAAAATACTAAGAGAAGGTTTGCCCTTTGAGATTCAACCACGATTTAGTCCTGATGGCAAACAGATTTCATTTACTAGTGATGCTGGTGGTGGTGACAATATATGGGTTATGAATACTGACGGTTCTGAAGCAAAGCAAATTACAAAAGAAGATTTTAGATTATTAAACAATGCTATTTGGACACCAGATGGCGACTATCTTATTGCCCGAAAGCATTTTACTTCTGGGCGTTCTTTAGGAGCTGGCGAACTATGGCTATATCATAAAACTGGCGGTAGCGGGTTACAGCTTACTAAAAAGAAGAATGACCAACAGGATGTTAACGAACCAACAATCTCTCCTGACGGGAAGTATTTGTACTATAGCGAAGATGTTTATCCCGGAGGTACTTTTCAATACAATAAAGATCCTAACAGTCAAATCTATGTCATTAATCGCTATGATATGAAAACAGGAGAAACCACAAGAATTACTGGTGGTCCTGGTGGAGCTGCACGTCCTCAAATTTCTAGAGACGGAAAAAAATTAGCTTTTGTAAAACGTATTCGAACTAAAACTGTTTTATACATTCACGATTTAGAAACAGGTGAAGAATGGCCTGTTTATGATCAACTTAATAAAGACCAACAAGAAGCTTGGGCTATTTTTGGAGTGTACACCAACTTTAATTGGATGCCTAATAATGAAGACATCGTGATTTGGTCTGGTGGAAAAATTAATACGATCAATATCAATTCGCTTACAGTATCCGAAATTCCGTTTGAAGCTAATGCAATCATTAAAATTGCTAAAGCTGTTGAATTTGATACACCTGTAGCACCAGATACTTTTAACGCTAAAGTGATTCGTCATGCAACTACTTCTCCTGATGGAAAATCAATTGTATTTAATGCGCTTGGGTATTTGTACACACAAAAATTACCAAACGGAAAAGCTAAACGGTTAACGACAGGAACTGATTTTGAATTTGAACCATCCTTTTCACCTGATGGAAATACCATTACTTATGTAACTTGGAATGATCAAAACCTTGGTGCTATTTATTCAATTCCTTCAACTGGTGGTACTGCCACAAAACTGACTTCAGAAAAAGGCATTTATAGAAATCCGTCGTATTCACATAACGGTAAACATATTGTCTACAGAAAAGAAGGAGGAAACAACGAACAAGGTCGAACGTTTTCAAAAAAGCCAGGTTTGTATATGATGAATAGTAATGGCACAAACACCAAATTTGTAACCAAAGAAGGAGATTACCCAATGTTTAATGCCGATGATTCACGAATTATATACCAAAATGGTGGACAGTTTTTTGGGGCTTTAACTAAAGAATTGAAAAGTGTTAACCTTAATGGTTTTGAGGAACGCACACTTGTAAAATCAAAACATGGTAATATTTTGGTACCGAGTCCGGATAGAAACTGGATTGCTTTCGTTCATTTACATAAAGTGTATTTGGCGCCAATGCCTAAATCTGGACATACTTTAGACTTAACAGATAAAAGTAAATATGTTCCAATTACGCAGCTTTCTAAAGATGCAGGTATAAATCTTCATTGGTCTAAAGACAGTAAAACATTGCATTGGACATTAGGCAACCAGTATTTTTCAGTTAAAGCTTCTGAAGATGCTAAACTGGTTGAAAAAGGCATAAAAATTAATTTAGAAGCCAAAACGGATAAACCTTCAGGTAGAATTGCTTTTAAAGGAGCGCGACTGATTACTATGGAAGGTGATGAAATCATAGAAAATGGCACCATCGTTATTAACAACAACACTATTGAATCTATTGGAAATACTTCAGACATCTCAATTCCTTCCGATGCGAAAGTCTATGATGTTTCAGGAAAAACAATAATGCCAGGAATGGTGGATGCACATGCTCATATTGGTGGTTTTAGATATGGATTAACCACACAAAAGCATTGGCAGTTTTACGCCAATTTAGCTTATGGAGTGACAACGTCTCATGATCCATCTGCGCATTCTGAAACTATTTTTGCGCTTTCGGAATTACAAAAAACAGGAGAACTTGTTGGTCCACGCCTCTACTCTACTGGTTTTATACTTTATGGAGCTGATGGTGATTTTAAAGCGGTAATAAACAATCTTGAAGATGCGCGTTCATCTATCAGACGAACAAAAGCTTTTGGTGCTTTATCGGTTAAGAGTTATAACCAACCAAGACGAGAGCAACGACAACAAGTATTACAAGCCGCGCGAGAAGAAGGTATTTTTGTTGTTCCAGAAGGAGGCTCAACGTTTTATCATAATATTACCATGGTTATGGATGGCCATACTGGTGTTGAACACAACATCCCAGTAGCACCTGTATATAAAGATGTTTTAGAACTTTGGGGAAATAGTAATGTGGGTTATACACCAACACTGATTGTGAATTATGGTGGTATGAATAGTGAAGTCTATTGGTATCAAAAAACCAATGTATGGGAAAATGAAAAGCTTCTAAAATATACTCCAAGAGCAATTATCGACTCACGATCTAGACATCGTGTTATGGTTCCGGATGAAGAATATGAGAACGGCCATATTTTGGTTTCTAAAACCACCAAAGCACTTAGTGATGCTGGTGTAAAAGTTAACCTTGGTGCACATGGTCAGTTACAAGGCCTTGGAGCGCACTGGGAATTATGGTCACTTCAACAAGGAGGGATGACAAACCATGAGAGTTTAAAAGCTGCCACTATAAATGGTGCTAATTACATAGGTGCAGGTAATGATATTGGTTCGCTGAAAAAAGGAAAATTAGCCGATTTAATTGTAATGGATAAAAATCCTTTAGAAGACATTAGAAATTCTGAAAGTATTGTTTACACCATGATTAATGGTCGATTATACGATACTGAAACCATGAATGAACTTGGAAATCACCCAAAGGAACGTACCAAATTCTACTGGGAAAATAATAAATATAACCAAGCGTTTCCGTGGCATGAGGAATCTCAAAGTTTTACACGAGAAACCTGCGGTTGCCATGTAGGCGCTCACTAAAAACAAAAACCGATTCTATTATGAATCGGTTTTTTATTTTACTTAATTTGAATATAATTTTTAAGGATACAATATGAAGGACGTTAAAATGGTAGTTACAGATATGGATGGTACCTTACTAAACTCTAATCACAATGTGAGTTCCAAATTCTTTGAGCTATTTAAAGACTTAAAACAACAAAATATCCAATTTGTTGCGGCAAGTGGACGGCCTTATTATAGTATTGTGAAAAAACTTCAACCTATAAAAAATGATATTATAATCGTAGCAGAAAATGGTGGTTTAGTTATTCAAAATCAAAACATACTGCTTTCTAATCAGCTAGATCCAAATAGAGTATTAGAACTTTATACCTTGGTTTCAACTATTCCAAACACCTACCCTATTTTTTGTACGCAACATCAAGCATTCATTCTTAGAGCTTCAGATGATTTGGTAAAGACGTTTTCTGAATATTACTCAGACTATACCATTATTGATTCCTTTGAAGACATCACAGATGATGTCATTAAAATAGCATTGTATCACACCACAAATTCTGAAAAGCATATATTTCCCTTTGTGAAACACCTAAAACCAGAACTCAATGTTGTAGTTTCTGGAAATCATTGGGTCGATATTTCTGAAGCTATTACTAATAAAGGAAATGCGCTAAGCTTTTTACAGATGCAACTCAACATTACTCCTTCTGAAACCATGGTCTTTGGAGATTATAATAATGATTTAGAAATGTTAACATGCGCCAAATATAGTTACGCAATGGCAAATGCGCATCCTAATGTTAAAAATGTGGCTAATTTTGAAACAGAATCTAACGATAATAATGGTGTAGAATTGGTTTTAGAACAACTAATTACCGAAAGCCGTAAGCACTAGTTGCCTACCTCCTGCTCTATTTCTATGTTCACAGAGATAAATGCCTTGCCAAATCCCGAGATTTAATTGACCATTTGTAATAGGAATTTGAACAGAGGTTCCCATTAATGATGCTTTTATATGGGCAGGCATATCATCAGAACCTTCGTAAGTATGTTGGTAATAAACCTGATTTTCTGGAACCATGTTATTGATATGGCTTTCAAAATCTAATCTTACCGTTGGATCTGCGTTTTCGTTAATCGTTAAACTCGCTGATGTATGTTTAATAAAGACTTGTAGTTGCCCTATATTAATTTGTTCTAGCTCTGGAAGTGCTCGTAAAATATCTGATGTAATAAGATGGAAACCTCTAGAAAACGCTGGAAGTTTTATTTCTTTTTGAAAAATGTTCATATTACTATAAGCTGATTTTATTCTGATTCGTCTGAAATTTCATCAATAGCAGATTTAAATTCTTTCCAATTAATAAGGTCATCACCGTCTTTATCGTAGCCTTCGATTAATTTTGAAGCTATCATTCCACGTATAAATCCTGTGATTTCAGCCTGCTTCAATAATTTTAAAATTTCATCTTTACTTAATTTTCCATCACCATCTTTATCAAAAAACGCAAAGGCATCTTCTGGTGTGTTAAAGTGATTGGTTATTAAAATTTGAATTTTGTTGAGTATAGTTTCTTTTGATAACATAGCTATAGTGTTTTATTAAAAATAAGAAATAATACTATGAAACTCTGATGTATTAACAAACAAAAAAAAGGTCGCCTTACAGCGACCTTTTATTTTAGTTGATTAAAAACCCTACTTCTTAATCATCTTTTACCGAAATTTTCCCAAACCTCGTGTCATTTCAAAAGATAAATGCAATTCTGAAACCAAATTTTTAAAATTGTACTTAAAAGTCTTTTGTTTACACTATAAATTTCACATAGAACTTACCGTCTTAGATATGCTTTTTTTATAGGCTACCAAAATAAATTTATATCTTCAACTTACAAATAGCTAGGTTTGAAATGCAGTGTTTTGTATGTGAATGGACTATTTTGTTTAACGTCCTTCGTTTTTCATTGACCATTACTATAATTCAATTTACTCTAAAAAAAATAGCGATACTCAACAAAGAGTATCGCTATTTTTAACTACATCAAATTTACTTGTTTTACTTTTTTATAATTCGTTTTACGGTTTCGTTTTGTCCCATTTTTATTTTTAATACATAGAATCCTGCTTCATATTGATCTAAATTAATTATGAAATTATCACTTGTATTTACTTTGCTTAATAGCAAGCGTCCATTTAAATCGTACACTGTAATTTTAACTTCATTAGTACTTGGCAGCATAATAGACACTTGACTATCAGTTGGGTTTGGGTACACTTTTACAGCATTCAATATATTACGATCTCCCACTCCTAAAACTTCTTCAACTGTAACAACAATCTCTACACGTTCGCTGTAACAACCGTCATCACTAACACTAGCTACCCAATACGATGTTGAACCAATGGTTTCGGTACTAGGTGTTGGTGCTTCTGAATTAGAAATTTCCCCAGTTTCAGTTTCGTACCAAGCTAAGTCTAAACCACCTGAAGTTGCTGTTAATGCACTAGCATCATCACCTTGACTGTAAGTAATTAATGCTGTTACAGTTGGTACTTCTGGAATTTCTGAAATAACAACATTAACTAAAGTTCTTTCGCTTTCGCAACCATTGGTAGATTGAGACACATAATAACTTCCTGTTGCTACTACTGATGTAGCTTCTAAAACGGTTTCTGAAGTTTCACCTGCATACCAAGTTAAATTAGTACCTGTAGCTTCCAAATCTGTAATTGTTGCACTGCCACAAAAAACTTGTGCTGCTGCTGTTGGTGCTTCTGGTATGTCATTTACTGTAACACTAACTTCTGTTCTTGCGCTTTCGCAACCATTAGTAGATTGAGACACGAAATAACTTCCTGTTGCTAATGCTGTTGTAGCTTCTAAAACGGTTTCTGATGTTTCACCTGCATACCAAGATAAATTAGTACCTGTGGCTAATAAATTTGTAACCGTTGCCGAGCCACAAAAAACTTGTGCTGCTGCTGTTGGTGCTTCTGGTATGTCATATACTGTTATACTAACTTCTGTTCTTGCGCTTTTACAACCATTAGTAGATTGAGACACATAATAACTTCCTGTTGCTAATGCTGATGTAGATTCTAAAACGGTTTCTGAAGTTTCAGTTGCATACCAAGATAAATTAGTACCTGTAGCTTCCAAATCTGCAATTGTTGCACTGCCACAAAAAACTTGTGCTAATGCTGTTGGTGCTTCTGGTATGTCATTTACTGTAATACTAACTTCTGTTCTTGCGCTTTCGCAACCATTAGTAGATTGAGACACGTAATAACTTCCTGTTGCTACTGCTAATGTAGATTCTAAAACAGTTTCTGAAGTTTCAGTTGCATACCAAGATAAATTAGTACCTGTAGCTTCCAAATCTGCAATTGTTGCACTGCCACAAAAAACTTGTGCTAATGCTGTTGGTGCTTCTGGTATGTCATTTACTGTAATACTAACTTCTGTTCTTGCGCTTTCGCAACCATTAGTAGATTGAGACACGTAATAACTTCCTGTTGCTACTGCTGATGTAGATTCTAAAACGGTTTCTGAAGTTTCACTTGTATACCAAGATAAATTAGTACCTGTAGCTTCCAAATCTGCAATTGTTGGACTGCCACAAAAAACTTGTGCTGATGCTGTTGGTGCTTCTGGTATGTCATTAATTGTTACACTAACTTCTGTTCTCTCACTTTCGCAACCATTAGTAGATTGAGACACATAATAACTTCCTGTTGCTAATGCTGATGTAGATTCTAAAACGGTTTCTGAAGTTTCACTGGTATACCATGATAAATTAGTTCCTGTAGCTTCCAAATCTGCAATTGTTACACTGCCACAAAAAACTTGTGTTGATGCTGTTGGTGCTTCTGGCACTTCATTAATTATTACACTAACTACAACTCTATTAGAAGTATAAGCTTCTGTAATTCGTTTAATAACACCACCATCTAACACTAAAATTTTCCCATCTGCTTCAATACCTAATTTTCCAGGATTTGAAACATTAGCTATAGTTTCTAGACCTGTACCATCAGAGTTCATTCGTTTAATTTCACTATTTTGTGTTGCGACTACAATCTTTCCATCTGCTTGAATGGCCACTCCTGTTGGATAGTCAAAAACACCTCCTAAAGTTTCTAAGTTAGTACCATCTGAATTGAAACGCATAATTGATCTAAACCCGAAATTTGCTACCACAATTTTTCCATCTGCTTGAATCGCAATTTGTTTTGAACTTAATTCATAATAGTCATTTAAAGTTTCTATTCCCGTACCATCAGCATTCATTCGTTTTACAGAACCTTCATAAAAATCGAAAAAAACAATTTTCCCATCCGCTTGAACGCATACAGAATTTATTTCTAAATAACCATTAAATAAGGTTTCTATATTTGAACCATCTGTATTCATTCGATAAATATCATCAATACTTACCACCAAAATTTTTCCATCGGCTTCAATTGCAACATCTCTAGTATTCTCAAATCCGTTTCCTAAGGTTTCGATATTGGTTCCATCTGGATTCATACGTTTTATATAACTATCAATTTGATTTGACACTAATATTTTTCCATCAGATTGGACGGCTACTCCACTTAGACTATTTAAATCACTTAACAAAGTCGTCACAGAACTAGCTACAGATTCCTCAATATAATACGTCCCTGTTGCAAGTGCTGTAGTATTATCTAATGCAGTACCTCCTGTAGCCTCTGAGTACCAACTAACGGTTGCATCTGCAGAAGGTGAGCTCGTTAAATTATCTACGGTTGCAGATCCACAAAATGTTTGTGATGCTTCGCTAATTTCTTTAACAGTTATGGACGTTCTTAAGCTTTCTCCACATGTGTCAGTTTGGCTTACATAATACATAGCACCATCTACTAAAGTATCTGTTAAATCTAAAGACGTACCATTTGAAGCAGCATCATACCAAAGTAAGTCTGTACCTGTAACTATTAAATCTGCAATGGTTGCTTCACCAGTATAAATTTGTAAGCTATTTGCTGCTGGTGCAAGTGGAAATGGATTAATTGTAACACTAACTTCCGTTCTCTCACTTTCGCAACCATTGGCATTAGATTCAGCCACGTAGTAGGTGCCTGTAGTTAACTCTTGGGTAACTTCTAAGGGTGTACCTTCTGTTGCTACATCATACCAATGAATGGTTACACTTGCTTCCGGAAATAATTCTGCCACAGTTACAGTGTCACAAAACAATTGTGAAGATGCTATTGGTGCAGATGGAATGGTTACGCCTGAAACTACAGGAGAACCTGTTAAAAAATTACTTTTAGCACCTGTCAATGCAAAATCATTAAATGTACCATTATATGCATTTTCTGTTGCGTCTATAACCGTCAATTCTGTGGTATTATCAATACCTCCATTACCTTGATTAAATGTGTAATAGGCCATAAGACCTGTTTCCGTTCCTTGTAGTTCACAGTTTAGACTGTTATTGATTTGTTCTGCTGTTCTGGCAACGTTCCAAATACGTACATCGTCTATATCACCACTAAAATATCTTCCAACTGCTTGTAAATTTTCTCCAATTGCAACTGGATGAGATGAATTATTAAGCGTGCCTGTTATAGACATTGTAGCATCTAAAACACCATCAATATATAAGTCTGCTATATCATTTCCTAAAGTGACTGAGACATGATGCCAATTCCCATCTGTAACAACAGTAGTGGAGTTTAATAAACCTGTAGTTCCGGTAAATGCACAATTTATTGTTCCTGAACTATTTAAATGAATTCTCCAACTATCATCTCCTTTTGTAACTAATCCATCCCATTGTTCTGGTACAACATTGGAATTCATCCAAAATTCGATGGTCATTTGATTATTTAAAAAATCGAAATCAGCTTCATTTGGTAATGTTACATAATCGCTTCCATCAAAATTAAGATGAGTTGCAGGAGCTGCAACTAATACTACAATTTCTACCCTATCACTTTCACAACTATTGTTATTCATACTTGAAACCCAATACGAAGTTGAACCAGTTGTCGCTGTGTCTGGTGTAGGTGCTATTGTAGAACCCGTGCCACCTGTTTCTGATTCGTACCATAATAAGCCAGTTCCTCCTGTAGATGCTGTTAATGCTGAAGCTGTGTCGCCCAACAAATATTCTACTTGTGTGGATGCTGTGGGTACTATTACATTATCTACAACTACATTTACCGCAACTCTATTGGAACGCGGTTCTTCATTAAGTTTATAAATCGTATTTCCCTTTGTGAAAAAAATTGCTCCATCGGATGCTGTAGTAATTCCTAGAATATTATAATAATCATAAGAACTTAAAGCCAAGGTTTCTATATTTGATCCATCGGCATTCATTCTTTTAATAGCACTATTATTTGAATCTGCTATCACAATTTTTCCGTCTGCCTGTATAGCAATAGCACGAGGTTTGTTAAATCCACTTCCTAAGGTGATAATATTACTACCATCTGCATCCATTAGTTTTATAGCGTTATTATTTGTATCGGCAACAAGAATTTTTCCATCAGACCTAATAGCAACAGCATAAGGCTGATTAAAACCATTGCCCAAAGTGGTTAAATTGTTTCCGTTAGCATCCATTATTTTTATAGCGTTATTACCGGTATCAGCTATTACTAATCTCCCGCTAGATGTTTCTGCAATGCCTCTTGGTTTGTTAAATCCTGAACCCAAAGTTGAAAACCCTTCCTTAATTCTATTATTATTGGTATCAACTATGACATGATCATGTGCCGATGTATAGATTGCCATATAAGGATCATAATAGCTGATAAAATATTGGATAATCTCATCAAGTCCTGTACCATCCTGGTTGATTTCAAAAATTTCGTCTCGACTTGTAAAAATAATTTTTCCGTTAGGTCGAACTGATAGTCCACTTTTGTTATAGGAATTACCATATATTGAAGTTCTGGTTCCGTTTGGTTTAACATCCACATAATAAGTCCCTGTGGTCAAAGCATTTGTTGCTTCCAAAGGTGTGCCTTCAGAAGCTGTGGTGTACAACTTAAGATCTAACACATTATGTATCGTGTTGGTGGCTATATTAGCTACCGTAGCATCACCACAAAACGTTTGGTTGGCTTCACCAATTTTATATACTCTAATTGCTGTGTTTGTACTTTCTATGTTGTCTATAGTTTGGCTTACGTAATAGAAAGTGTTATTTTCCAAAAGTGTAGTTGTAGGTAATGGCCCACTGTAATTATACCATTGTATGTTGCTGCCTGTTACCGTTAAATCGGCCAACGTAGCTGCATCATCTGCATAAATTTGTATAGATGGCGCAGTTGGTGCCGGAGTTTGTGCTTTTAAGACATATACACTAAAGAGCGTGGCTATGATTAGGTAAAGTTTGAGTTTCATATTTTTTAGGTTTGATAGATTAATCAAAGTTCAAATCTAAACGATTATCGATGAAATACATTTTTAACGTGCCCAAATGCAATACTATGTATGTAAATGGTATTTTACCCCCTATTTAGGTCATTAAACGACAAAAAAAAAGCAGCTCTACCGTAAGGGTAAATGCTGCTTCTTGCTATTAATCAGATTATAAAAAAATGGTTGTTTATACGTTTAACCACTAATATATAACCAACCTATTGTATCTCTTTTAATATGGTAGGAAATAAAATACTTCGTAATTAAATAGCTGTTTTTGTGATGACTGAACCACAAATTAACCTAAACGGACCTATAATTTGTGCTATTTACTTGAAATGTTTCGCAAATATCTTAGATAAAGGAATTTCTATACTATTTATAAAAATTGCGCCCGCAGTAACCCGTTGTGTTTTTAATTTGTTATTTAAAATGATTTATGACTTTGCACAAAAATATCTGTTGTAAGTTCCTAAATAGTTATAGTCTGTGATTGGTATATATTAGAATAATAATAAATTCCGTAACATTAATTATAGAACCCTAACGTTATCCTCTAAAACCGAAACTTGTTATGAGATACTTCTGGTTGAATCTTTAAAAAACTCAAATTAAAACAAAAAAGGCCGCATTGCTGCGACCCTTTAATCAACTAAATCAGACTATTATTTTTTAATCACTCTTGTCGAAATTTCTCCAAATTCAGATATCACTTTTAATAAATACACTCCGTTTTCAAATCTCGAAATATCTATAACATTTGTTTCTTGGTTACAAGCTTTATTTAATAGTAAACGGCCATTTAAATCGTACACCATAATTTTAACTTCATTGGCACTTGGCAACATAATGGAAACTTGACCATCAGTTGGGTTTGGATAAACCTTAACAGCATTCAATATGTTACGGTCTCCCACTCCTAAAACTTCTTCAACTGTAACAACAATCTCTACACGTTCGCTGTAACAACCGTCATCACTAACACTAGCTACCCAATACGATGTTGAACCAATGGTTTCGGTACTAGGTGTTGGTGCTTCTGAATTAGAAATTTCCCCAGTTTCAGTTTCGTACCAAGCTAAGTCTAAACCACCTGAAGTTGCTGTTAATGCACTAGCATCATCACCTTGACTGTAAGTAACTAATGCTGTTACTGTTGGCACTTCTGGAATATCTGAAATAGTAACATTAACCATAGTTCTTTCACTTTCGCAACCATTTACATTGGCTACTGTTACATAATATATTCCAGTTTCTAAAGCTGTTGTATTACTTAAAGCAGCATCTACTGCATTATACCATTGCATGGTTGTACTTGTTGCTGGTACTAAATCTGCAACCGTTGCTCCGCTACAGAATACTTGTGCTTCTGCTGTTGGTGCGCTTGGTATTGTAGAACCTGTAGTAAGTAGCGATCCTGCCAAAAAGTTACTTGATACACCTGTTAGTGCAAAATTATTTAATGTTCCATGATTGGCATTTACTGTAGCATCAGTTAAAGTTGTAATAGCAGTATTATCTATTGCATTAAAACCTTGATTAAATTGATAGTAAGCTACTAAACTTGTTTCTGTGCCTTGCAGTTCACAAACTTTGCTTCCGTTAATTTGGTTTTCTGTTCTTACTACATTCCATATACGAACTTCATCAATAGAGCCTTTAAATAAGTTATCTGCAGCATTATAAGATCCAATATTAATTTCATTCCCATTAACTGGAGGCAAAACATTAGTATTTGTATCTATTAATACTCCATCTTTATATAATTTTAAAGTTTGTGCAGGACTATCATAACTAACAGCAACGTGATACCATGTATTAAGTTCTAATATATTTGAATCTTCTACAGCATTCCACGTACCATTATGGCCAGCTGATAATACACCACTTGGCACCCATAGCGCATGTTGTCCAAAATTATCTGAACCCGAAACTATATTATTTTCGTCAGCATATGCATCGATATAAATCCATGCTTCTTTAGTATAAGACTCTGGTAGTATGTTACCACAATCGATATAGTCGTCCACTCCATCAAAATTTAAGTGCGTTGCTGGTAAACTATTGACTGTAACTATTATTTCAGTTCGCTCACTTTCGCAACTGCTATCGTTTGTACTTGCTACCCAATAAGAGGTTGAACCAACGGTTGATGTATTTGGTGTTGGCGCCGTTATCTCTCCTGTACCTCCTGTTTCTGTCGCATACCATAATAAACCTGTACCTCCGGTTGTTGCCGTTAACGGACTTGACATATCGTTTTGATTATATAATATTGGTGTGGTTACTATAGGACTAGTAATAATCGATGGCTCTGTTATTGTCTGAAAACCTTCATACTCCAATGAACACCCCTCACTATCTGTTATCCACAAACTATAGCTTCCTGGAAATAAATTATTTATAGTAGATCCAGAATTTCCAGAGTCCACAAGCCCATTTGACCATAAATAGATATAAGGTGGTGTTCCTCCGGATGCTATAACTGTTATACTACCATCACTAAAACCATTACATGAAATATTTTCATAAGAACTTACTATTGTAATTGCTGTATTTACAGTAACACTTACTGATGTTCTTGTGCTCTCGCAACCATTAGCGGATTGAGATACGTAATAACTTCCCGTTGTTATTGCTGTTGTAGATTCTAAAACGGTTTCTGAAGTTTCACTCGCATACCAAACTAAATTAGTACCTGTAGCTTCCAAATCTGTAATTGTTGCACTGCCACAAAAAACTTGTGCTGATGCTGTTGGTGCTTCTGGTATGCCATTAACTGTTACACTAACTTCCGTTCTCTCACTTTCGCAACCATTGGCATTAGATTCTGAAACATAGTATGTTCCTGTTGCTAAATCTGTTGTACTACTTAATGCAACACCCTCTATTTCTACATCATACCATAGTATTGTTGCACTTGGTGCTGGAACTAAATCCGCAACTGTTGCTTCACAAAATGCTTGAGCTTCTGCTATTGGTGCTAAAAGAGAATTAACAGTAACATTAACGGAAACTCTTTCACTTTCGCAACCATTAGCATTCACTTCTGAAACATAATATATTCCTGTTGCTAAATCTGTAGTAGTGCTTAAGGATACACCTTCTGTTTCTACATCATACCATACTATTGTAGCACTTGGTGTTGGAACTAAATCTGCAACTGTTCTACTTTCACAGAATTCTTGAGCTCCTGCTGTAGGTTCATTAGGGACGTCATATACAGTGACAACAACCGAACTTCTCTCACTTTCACAACCGACTGCATCTGCTTGAGAAACCCAATACGTGGTTGAACCTAATACAGACGTATTTGGAATTACTGAATTAGACGGCAATCCTCCAGAATTCGTTGTGTACCATTTTAATCTAGTTGCTCCTCCTGTTAAGGTTGCTGTTAAAGCTGTAGCAGAAGTATTTAAACAATATGAGAGCTCTGATGTTGTTGGACCAGTGGCTGGCATAGCTACTAGAGAAGAGCTTACTACTAAATTAGCACTTATTTTTATGGTATCATCAAGTTCATTGTAAGTATTATAACCCACTATTTTTGCATTATTTATTGCGCCAAAAGGTGACAAATCAAAAGACTGCGCTTCACCTGTACAATAATCCCCAATTTCTACATCATTGACAAAAACTTTATATTTAACAAAAAGATTGCCACAAAGATTCGTTGGATATGATAAATTCCGAAATTCAGTAATATTTAAAACTACATTCGATTGACAGGAACTGATATCGTTAAAATTTATTTCAACAGCAGAACCTTCAACTGTATCTGAATATATGTGGTCGAAATTTTGAGCATAGCCAATTAAGCTAAAAAGCATTAAAAAGATTAGAGTGTAATTTTTTTTCATCAATAATAGATTTAGTTTGAATTAATAGCTCAAACCTACAAATATATCGACGAAATACATATTTAAGATGACGAAACGCAATACTTTGTATGTAAATGGTATTTTACCCCTCCCTCCTTAGGTCATTGAACGACAAAAAAAAAGCAGCTTTACCGTAAAGGTAAATGCTGCTTCTTGCTATCAATCAGATTATCAAAAAATGGTTGGCTATCCGTTTAGCAAGTAATATACAGCTAACCTATTATATACCTTTTAATATGGTATGAAATGCAATACTTTGTATGTAAGTCACTGTTTTTGTAATGCTTAGACCAATACTTAAGTAAACGGACCTATAACCTGTGTTATTTACTTGAAATGTTTTGCATACGTTCTAGACAATGGAATTTCTACATTGTTAATCTCAAGCGTATTTGATGTAATACGTTCTACTTTATTTTTATTCACTAAAAATGATCGATGCGCTCTCGCAAATGTATGCGATGGTAATTGGTCTGCTATAGTACTCAACGATTGCCTAATACTATACTTTTTTGAAATGCTATATATATTACTATAATTGCCATCAGCTACAAAATATCGTATGTCTGTATATTTGAGGTTTACCGTATCATAGCCATCTTTAAATCGAAAGTTTTGATCTTCATTTTTATGAATTACGATTCCGATAGATGCCATTAAATCCACTTTTTTTATCGGCTTAGTTAAATAACCATAAGGTTTTGTTTTAATGGCTTCGCTCATTAAAGCAAAATCTTGCTGACCCGTAATAAAAATAACAGCTGCATCTTCATTTTTGTTTTTAGACAAGGTTATACCTTCATTTTTTCCACTTAAATTAATATCCATTAATATAATATCTGGTAAAAAGGATTTCATTTCAGAAATTGCAGTATGTGAATCATTTGCAATTCTTATCTCTTTAAATTGTTCGTCTTGCAAAATCTCTGAAATGTATTCGGCTATAATAACGTCATCTTCAATAATAAGTATTTTGGTGTTTTTAGGGTTATGCATTACTTATGTCTTTTTTGAATGAAAATGTAAAACCATTTTCAGTATTAATAGTATAATCAATTTTAAGTTGTCGACAGATTTTATCTATCAATTTTGGCTTTATATTTTGCGCCATATCAACCGTTCCGTTATCTGAATACAGAAAACTAAGCTGATTTTCGTTTACATGTAATTCAACAATAATTGTTTTATTATCCTGATTATTAAAAGCATGTTTTATAGAATTTATAGATAATTCTGTAAGTAACAACCCTAAATACATCGCATAATCTGATGGAATTTTTGCGCTGTCTATTTTAAATTTTGTACTAATATTCTTTTCGTTGAAAACTTCTAAAAAGCTCAGTTTAACATCGTTTAAATAATTGGAAATCTCTATTTTCTTTTTATCGCTGTTTTTATATAAATGCTTGTGCAATGTTGAAATAGCCTCTACTTTTGTCAATATATTTTTAAGTTGAAAACTGTTTTCAGTTGACGCATTTTTTAATTGATCTGAAATAAGAATTACCACCAATTGCAAATTGTTATTAATTCTATGATTGGCTTCGCTTAATAAAAACTCGTTTTCTTTAGATAGAACTTTTAACTGTTTATTACTTTCTTTTGCTCCTTTTAAGACATAAGCAATAAGTAACGTAATTAAAATTGCTAAAACGAACAAACCTAGCACTATATATAACTTTGCTCTGTTTGAAACTAATTCTTTATCCTTATTTATAATTTCTAATCTAGTTATCTTTAATTGATTGTCCTTTTCTTTAGATTTATATTTCGTTTCTAAATCTATTAATGCTTTATCTGTTCGTATTTGATTTAATTTATCTGTTACATCATTTATGTATGTTAAATACTCATGAGCTTTTTCATAATTTTTAAGGTTTAAATAAATTTGATAAATGTATTCATTAAAATGATTTTCATCTATTAGTAACTTATTTTCTACGGCAAATTCTTTAGCGTTAAGTGCCTCCTTTAGAGCTTTCTCTATTTGATTATCTCTAGTTAAAGCCATAATATAACTTATATAAGCGTCCGAATGATGTTGAATCATATTATACTGCTCAGAATAATCTAGTATTGATTCAATATATTTTATTGATTTTTTATATTCTTTTTTACGCTCATAGACACCTGCAATTTCAAGTGTTGAATAAAAGACATTATCTTTATCGTTAACCTTTTTTGCTAATTCTAATGATTTACTAGCATAGACTAATGTGGAGTCGTTATTATTATATAACTCAGTAAATAGTGCCGCTTTTCTATTATAATACTTGGTTAAGTACTTATCTTCAATTTTATGCTTTTTAAATAGATATGTAGCTTTATCCAGTTCTTTTTCAAATTGAGAAATTAAGTGTCTTCTTCTAAAAAACTCAGCCATTTTTACATAATATAAAAACTCTAACTGGACATTATTTGCTTTTTTGGCGAGATTAAAGGCTTTTAAGTAATATTTACTAGCTTCAAGATTATTTAATTCGTTTTTATAAATATCTGCTAAACATAAATATATTTCAGCATTAAGTGAACGGTCATTAGATGCTCTTAATTGCGTGTTATAATAAACTTTAGCAGAGTCTAATTTATTTTCTTCAACCATTTTTTCACCAATGATGAAAAACTTTTCATTTTGAGACCATGAAGTGAGGACGTAAAAAAACGAAAGGAATATAAAAAAGTACTTCATATTATGCTTTATGCTTATTTTTTTAGAAATTAAAAAGAAACTACTATAACAATCCAATGATTCAGTTTCCAATAATTAAGCTTTTATAATTTTTTGAATACGTCTGCCGTTTTCAGAATTGATTTCAATAAAATAAATGCCTTCCGTTAAAATTGAAACATCCACGGATCCTTCAATTGCCTTTTCTCGTAAAACTAAATCTCCATAAATATCATACACTACAATATCTAAAACCTCGCTATTACGCTTTGCAATAAATAAGTTATCTAAAACTGGATTGGGATAAATCTTCAATTCTGATAAAATTTGATCTGAATTCGATAAACTCACATTTCTGTAAGTCGCTGCAAAACCTGGATAATTCTCTAATCTTAACTGAGTAAAATCCGCATTAGAATTTAAGGTGATGGAATGGCTTGTATTGGCCGATACTTGGCTAAAGAAAAGGTATTCAAGATTAATTTCTTCTGAAGTATCACATACAGCAAGTGACTGCACAAAACTATTTGGTGTTAAAGTGTTTTGTTCAGCATCATAAGTATAATATCCAGAAAATCCATTACACGCTCCAACTCCCTCAAAAGTTAGGTCGGTATTAATGGTGAGTTGAGGAATATAATCTGGCTGTACATCCTCATAATCCCAAACGACTCCGTCTAGATCTGCTTCCAATTGATGCAAATACCAAGTGCCATATAGATTAGAATCTTGTGCATTTATGTTTTTTATAAAGAACAGAAAACAAAAAAATATAATTAACTGCTTTGTAGTTTTATTATTCATCGATGAGCGTTGAAACTCTAAATTTACCAATTTTTAAATACCAGCAAAATTTGATTATCCTTAATCAAAGTAAATAATACGACTAATTACGTTTTCTGCTTTTTCTTTTTAGCTGCTGGAAATAATACATTATTTAAAATTAATCGGTATCCAGGAGATGTAGGATGTAAGTCTAATTCTGTTTTTGGGTCACCTACTCTGTGTGTGTAATCTTCTGGATCGTGACCTCCATAGAATGTAAAGAAACCTTTCCCTTTAATACCATGAATGTATTTGGCTTCACCATTGGTTCTGTTTTCTCCCATTACCAAAACATTAGATTTAATTTGGTCTCTACTAAACGAGGTTGTTTGTCCCATAAACCCTTTAACCAAAGCCGTATGGTTTTGAGTTAACATCGTTGGAATTGGGTCCCATTTGGCAGAATATTCCATCAGTGAAAAATAATCTGTTGTCTTCGATATTTGACGTTTTTGAGTCATGTCTATTGACGAAAACTCATAAACATTAGGACTACGCTCTAAAATATAATCTTTAAAAGCGAAGGTTTTACTAAAATCAATTTTATTCTGATAGCCTGGGTCGCTGCCATCACCATCAAACATAGGCTCACAAATATCTATACCTTCAGCAGACAATGCAATATCAAAACTATCGGTTGCAGAACACATGGCAAACATAAATCCGCCACCAACTACGTAATCTCTAATTTTTAATGATATGGCTGATTTTTCCTCGGATACTTTATTGTAACCTAAGCGTTTGGCTAAGGCCTCAGCTTCCTTTTTATCTTCAATATACCAAGCCGCAGATCGGTAAGCACGATAGAATTTTCCGTATTGTCCTGTAAAATCTTCGTGATGTAAATGCAACCAATCGTAAAGCAATAATTCATCATTTAAAACTTCTTCATCGTAAATGGTTTCATAAGGAATTTCGGCATAAGTCAAAACCATAGTCACCGCATCATCCCAAGGTTTCAGTCCTGTTGGAGTGTAAACGGCTATTTTTGGTGCTTTTTCTAAAACAACGGCTTCTTGATTTACGGCAGGACTCGCAATTTCCTCTAAAATTTGAGCCGCTTTAGCATCTGAAATCACCTCAAAAGACACGCCTCTAATTTGACATTCGCGTTGAATAATCTCCGCATCAGGTAACAAAAACGAACCACCTCTATAATTCAATAACCATTTTACTTTTAGCTCACGATCTAAGGTCCAGTATGTTATTCCATATGCTTTTAAGTGATTGCTCTGTGTTTCCGCATCCATTGGAATAAGAATATAAGACGCATACGCATTGGCACTAAATAAAATAAAAAATAAGATAAAGGCAATTTTTTTCAAGTTCATAGATTTAGAACGAAATATAACTATTTTTTAGTCTTTACAGACTCGATTTATCATTCTTTTAAGACCTAAATTGAATAAGCAATGAGTTCATTGTAATACGGAAGGCATTCCTTTAATAACGGTTTAAGATGTTCAGAAATATTTTCATCTTTCGATTTATACGTCATAAAACCACTAGATTGATGCACACTTTTATACCAATACTCCGCCCAAACACCATCTTCTTTTAGTTGCTGTGGTTGCCACGATAACATGTTTGCATCAAAAGGAATTTCGGCAAACTCACATAGTTTTTGAAGTGTGCGCTCTGGATTTAATAATACCTTTTTAGAATCTAAGACTACAAATGGAATACGGCTAGCTTTAAAATAATTGACTAATTCTAAATGAAGCGCATAACCAACATCGTTTAACGTTGGATTTTCTATGACCTTATCAAAAGACGGTAGCATCTCTTCTGGATGCCTTGTTAGGATAACATTAATCGTGTTTTTCATAAAATCACGCTTTAGACCCAACAAATGATGCGTCATGTGTTTAAAAAAAAGAACTGGTTTTTCGGTGTTTTCAAGCATCATTTTAACGACTTCGTCTCCATCATTTTCCATAGTATCTAAAATAAGTTCAGATCCTGGATGATACTTTTTAGCTTCTGGATGATTTTTTAAATAGTAAGCGTATAAGGGCTCATCAAACACTTTGGTATCTTGTCGTTGTGCAAAAGCATACATTAATGCCGTTGAAATATTTCGTGGTCCAGACCATAAACAAATACGTTTTGTACTAATCATTATTCAAGGTCTTTTCTATTAAGGCTTCGTAAAGTCTATTGAGATTTCTCGTTACATTACCATAATTACCTTCACCGATCTGTCTCCCATCAATTTTTGTTACTGGTGTTAAACCACCAAAAGTACCTGTTACAAAGGCTTCATCAGCACCATACACATCAAACAATGAAAAGTCTTTTTCAAAACACCGTATATTATTGGCTTTGCAAACTTCGATTACTTTGGCTCTGGTGATACCATTCATACAATACTTACTTGTAGAAGTCCATACTTCACCCTTATTCACTATAAAGAAATTAGTGGCATTGCACGTGGAAACGAAACCATGAATATCTAACATTAAAGCTTCATCTGCACCTGCTTGAATGGCTTGTATAAGCGCTTGAACTTCGTGAAGTTTGCTATGACAATTTAATCTTGGATCTAAATAATCTGGAGACCCTCTTCGAATGGTGCTTGTAAAAAGCGTAATTCCTTTTTCCTTAGAATCTTTTGAAGCCGTTTTATATTCAGGGATAATAACCACATTTGGTCCAGAAATAGTGAGGCGTGGATCTTGAGATGGTGTTTTTTTTATACCACGAGTAACCATGATTCTGACATGCACACCATCGGTCATCTTATTTGCATTAAGTGTTTGCATCACTTTAGCCGTTAATTCCTCTTTTGAAAAAGGCAAATGCATCCCAACCGAAGCTGCAGAAGTCCATAACCGATTAAGGTGATCGTCTAAAAATACTAATACACCATGATGTAATCGTAAGGCTTCCCATATCCCATCTCCTACTAAATAACCACTATCAAAAACGGAAATCTTAGCGTCGTTTCTCGGAAATAATTGATCATTAATCGAAATAAGAATGTCGTTATTTCTGCTATCTTCTATAGCATTATGCGTACCATGAACCATAATTATAATTTTAGTATCTAAAGATACTTAAATTTATAATTTGATAATGAAAGAACAGCGTTTAGTCTAATGGAGTTTCATTACCAGAAAGTAAACTCGCTATAACCTGAGTACCTTCGAACTGTTCTAAAATAATTTTAATAAAAACGGTTATCGGAATTGCCATAACTAAACCCGGAATTCCCCATAGAAATCCCCAAAACATCAACATTACCAATACTGCAATAACGTTTATAGAAAAAGATTTCCCCATAAAAATTGGTTCTAAAACGGCACCAAAGGTGACTTGCACCATAGAGATTGCAAAAATAAAGAAGAATAATGTACTTGTAGGGTCAAGTTCTACAAAGGCAAAAATAGATAAGAATATTACTGAAATAAAAGAACCTACCATTTGTACAAAATTAATAGCAAAGGCAAATAATCCCCAAAAAATAGGGAAACTGACATCAAAAAAGACACACATTAACCCGGTGAACAAACCTGTTAAAGCACTAACTAGAACCTTCACTTTAATAAATTTTATAAGATCTTTTTCGATCTTCATAAAAGTTTTAATAGAGGTATGTTTTCTTTTTAACAAGGTACTATTAAGTAACTTATGTACATTAATGGATTCTGCTAGCCAGAGTACAACAAAGAAAACGGTCATTAATAAAGAGGTTAAAAACGAATTAAGAAAACCAAGGGTTGACCCTAAGTTTTCTTTTTCAAAAAGCTGCCCTATAATTCCATGTTCTTGCTCGATCTCTATTCCAAAATTATCTAATAAATAGACTTTTAGATCAGCTAATTTTAATTCAGCTTTAGATAAAAACTCTGTGTTATTTGCTAGTATTTGTTTGCTCGATAATTGTACGAGTTCAATACCTAATTTCAACCCTAAAGCAACCAATAATAAAACAATGATAATACTAACAATTTTAGGCACATTTCTTCGTCCTAACCAACGCATTAGTGGTAAAAACAATAATGCAATAAACATTGAGAAAATCAATGGTATAAATATAAAGGACAAGATCTTTAGCAAATAAAACACTAAAGGAACTACTATAATTAGCAACAATACATTTGTTGTACGTCTTTGTTCTAACATGAGGCAAATTTCTTTTTAACTAAGCATTCAAAGATACATCAAAATACACTTTTCATTTCCTTAAATTGCTGTTAAAATGGTACTCCATCATCTTCTGGTCCACCAAAAGCATCTGAAGCCGACGGAAATCTATCTGGTGTAAAGGTATTATCGTTAGCAGCATCGTTCATTTTAGAATGAAACTCTGCTCCAAAAGGAGTATCAAAATCATCTAAATTATCAAACTTACCTAAGTGTCCAATAAACTTTAATCGTATATTTTCTAAACCACCATTTCTGTGTTTTGCTACAATAAATTCACCTTGACCTTCGGTTGGAGAACGTTCTTCATCATCCCATTCATCAATCTTATAATATTCAGGTCTGTAGATAAATGCTACAATATCCGCATCTTGCTCAATCGCTCCAGATTCACGTAAATCTGATAATAAAGGACGTTTACTTCCGCCACGCGTTTCTACAGCACGCGATAACTGTGATAAGGCAATTACAGGAATACTTAATTCTTTTGCTAACGCTTTAAGGTTTCGAGAAATCATGGAAATTTCTTGTTCACGATTACCACCTTTTTGACTACCACCTGCCGTCATTAATTGCAAGTAGTCAATCATAATCATCTTAATACCGTATTGCGATGCTAAACGACGTGCCTTTGCTCTTAAATCGAAAATAGAAAGCGATGGGGTATCGTCAATAAATAAAGGTGCTTGCTCTAAAGTTTTTACTTTAACGTTAAGCTGTTCCCATTCATGTTTTTCTAATTTACCTGTTCTTAACTTTTCAGAAGATAAGCCAGTTTCACTAGAAATTAAACGGGTAATTAATTGAACTGAAGACATCTCCAGTGAGAAGAACGCTACAGGAGTATTACTATTAACAGCAACATTCCTTGCCATGGTTAGTGTTAAAGCTGTTTTACCCATACCTGGACGTGCAGCAACAATAATTAAATCACTTGGTTGCCAACCAGAGGTTAATTTATCGAGTTTATCAAAACCAGAAGCGACACCACTCATCCCTTCCTTATTAGACATTTCCTCAATTTTCTTTTTCGCTTGAATTACTAAACTTTGAGCAGACTCCGTAGATTTCTTAACGTTACCTTGGGTGACTTCATATAATTTAGCTTCTGCGGTATCTAAAAGATCGAATACATCCTTCGTTTCATCATAAGCTTCTTCAATAATTTCGTTTGAAATTTTTATTAAACTTCTCTGAATATATTTTTGAAGAATAATACGTGCATGAAACTCAATATGTGCTGAAGAAGATACACGTTGTGTTAAAGAAATAAGGTAAAAATCGCCTCCAGAAACTTCTAGCTTTTGATCTTTCTTTAATTGGCTAGAAACGGTTAATAAGTCAATCGGCTCACTATTTTCGAAGAGTTTAAAAATGGCTTCAAAGATGTGTTTGTGTGCATCTTTATAGAATGCATCAGGACTTAAGATATCAATTACTTCATCAACACCTTTTTTATCAATCATCATCGCTCCAAGTACAACCTCTTCTAAATCAGTTGCTTGAGGCGGTATTTTGCCTTTCTCTAAATTAATGATAGTGCTTTTATCAACTTTGTAGCCTTGTACTGGATTGGGTTGTTTCATAAGTAGCAAAAGTAGTTAATTAGTGTTGAGGAAATGAAGAAGCGCGCTTTGCGATGTCAACATATCATCAACAATTTAACTGTTAATAACTTGATTATATTGTTAATAGTGCCAAAAAAAACCGAAGCCAAAACTTCAGTTTTTTTTAGTTTCCTATGTTTAGTGGATTTAGTCTTTATAGACTCCCATTGCATCGTATTTTTCCATACGTTGGTTCACTAAATCTTTTGGTGATAAGTTTTTAAGCTCTTCATAAGATTTAATAATGGCATCTTTTACAGCGGAAAATGTTTTGTCTCTATCAGTATGAGCTCCACCAAGTGGTTCTTTAATAATAGAATCGACAAGCTTCATACGTTTCATATCTTTAGCAGTAAGTTTTAAAGCTTCTGCCGCTTGTTCTTTATATTCCCAGCTTCTCCATAATATAGAAGAACAAGATTCTGGTGAAATCACAGAATACCAAGTATTCTCTAGCATCATCACACGATCACCTACTCCGATACCTAAGGCTCCACCTGAAGCACCTTCACCAATAATAATAGTAATAATGGGTACTTTAAGACGTGCCATTTCTAAAATATTTCTAGCAATCGCTTCACCTTGTCCACGCTCCTCTGCTTCTAATCCAGGATAAGCACCTGGAGTATCGATTAACGTCACCACTGGAATTCCGAATTTCTCAGCAGATTTCATTAAACGTAAAGCTTTACGATAGCCTTCTGGATTTGACATTCCGAAATTTCGATACTGTCTCGTTTTAGTATTATAGCCTTTTTGCTGGCCAATAAACATATACGATTGGTCACCTATTTTACCTAAACCTCCAATCATAGCTTTATCATCCTTGACATTTCTGTCTCCGTGTAATTCTAAAAAAGTATCACCACAAAGGGCTTTAATATGATCTAAAGTATAAGGTCTATTAGGATGACGAGACAACTGTACACGTTGCCAAGCTGTAAGGTTTTTGTAAATTTCTTTCTTTGTTTCAGCGAGTTTTTTCTCAATCTGCTTACAAGTTTCAGTTACATCTACTTCACTTTCTTTGCCGATAATCTCACATTTATCTAGTTGATCTTCTAGTTCTTTTATTGGTAATTCAAACTCTAAATATTCCATACAATTTGAAGTTAGTTTTGTTTAGTTAGTATAGTTAGGGTACAAACCTACGTATTCTTATTTCTATATTAGAAAAAATATATAAAAAAGTAAGTTCACATCTTCAATTTACAAAAATAGAATTTATTAAAGAAATTATAAAAATTTAATTGGTAATACTGTTCGTTTTAGTTTTTCGCCTTTTATAATTTTTAAAAATGGCATCAAATAAAACGGTAACCAAAATAAGGATAGCACCCACATAAAATTGTGGCGACATTTTTTCGGTCTCCGGAAAAAGGACTATAGCAATAGCTATACCGTAAACAGGCTCTAAATTATAGCTTAAAATTACCGTAAAGGGACTTATATAGCGCATAATATCTACAGATCCAATAAATGCATAAGCTGTACATACAGAAGCTAAAATAAATAAGTAAACCCAATCGGAATTTGTAAGTGTAAAAAATTCTGCATTAAAACTTTTACCGGTTAATAGAATAAATACAGTTAAAAATAGCACCCCACTTATAAACTCATAAAATGAAATTACGGTAGCACTATGTTTCTCAATAAATCGCCCGTTTATTACAGCAAATAAAGTAGAGAAAAGCGCTGAAAACAATCCTAAAATGATACCATTTATATATCCCATTTCACTACTCGTTATTAATAGCACTCCGAGAATTACAATAAGACCAAAGATAATTTCATAACCTAAAATACGTCGCTTGAAGAAGATTGGCTCAATAAAAGAAGCGAAAAATGCACCAGAAGAAAACATCGCTAAGGCAATAGATACATTGGCTTGGTTAATGGCTTCAAAAAAGGTAATCCAATGTAATGCTATGATAATACCTGCAACAAAAAATTGCAAAAGTGATTTTTTAGATATCTTAATATTTATCCTTACAACTTTGATGTAAATAAACATTAAAATGCCGGCCATAGCCATTCTATACCAAACAAGTTCTAGTGCGCCAATGGTAATGAGTTCACCCAAAATTGCGGTAAAACCAGCAATTATAACAAGAACATGTAAATGTAAATAATGCTTTAGTTTAGCGTTTGGCATTTTGCAGCAGATATATTGCTAAAATACCAAATATTACATTAGGAAACCATACTGCAACTACAGCTGGGAAATTAGACTGTTCAGCCATAACTCCGAAAATCTTATCGAAGAAAACGTAAATCATAGCAATAGCTATACCAACGGCAAGGTTAGTCCCCATTCCTCCTCGTCGTTTTACTGAGGATACTGCTACCGCAATAATTGTAAGGATAAATATAGAAACAGGTAAACTCCATTTTCTTAACTTTACCACTTCATAACGACCAATATTAGGCGAACCTCGTCGTTTTTCGGCAGCGATGAACCTGAGTAATTCCCCATAAGATTTTGTCTCGGCTGCATATTGAACAGGTGTTAAATCTTCGAGTTCAAAAGGAAATTGCATTAGTTTTTGACTTTCTTTCTCTACCGTTTCAATACCATCATTAAACGAACGTTTTAAATACGTAATAAGTTTATAAGCACTATCCTTCTCTACATAACTAATTCTGTCGGCAAAAATTTTATATTTCAGTTCGTTGTCTTCAAAATGTTCGTAGGTGAATTTTAAACCTGTATTTGTCTTAGGTATAAAATTACTGACATAGATATAATCGTGATCATTAATTTGTTGGTAAACATCTTTTGTTTGCTGAACTGATCTATTCTTTCTTAAATACTTAAATTTAAACTCATTAAAACCTTGACTTGCAATCGGAGCTAAATACATTCCTAAAAATAAAGCGAATCCTGCGACAATTGAAGCACCAATTAAATAAGGTCTTAAAAATCTTGAAAACGACACTCCTGAACTTAAAAAAGCAACAATTTCTGTATTATTAGCCAACTTAGAAGTAAACCAAATAACGGATAAAAATAAAAATAATGGAAATAGAAGGTTTGCAAAATAAACTGTAAAATCTAAATAGTAATACGCCACCTCACCGAATGGCACATCATTTTCTAACATCTTACCTACCTTCTCTGCTAAATCTACTATTATTCCGATAGGAACAAATAGCAATAACATCATAAGAAATGTAAATAAATACCGTTTTAATATGTACCAATCAAGTATTTTCAAGTTTATCGTTTAGTCGTTAATGCAATTATTTTTTTTCAGCTTCAAGTTCAAGTTCTAAAGTCGGTTATCCATTTGCTTTACCATTTTATCTTTCCAAGCTCTAAAATCTCCTGCAATAATATGTTTTCTGGCTTCTCTAGTTAACCAAAGGTAAAACCCAAGATTATGAATGGTTGCTATTTGCTTACCCAATAATTCATTAACCGTAAATAAATGTCTTAAATACGCTTTAGTATATTCGGTATCTACAAATGTAATTCCCATTTCATCTACAGGCGAAAAATCATCAGCCCATTTTAAATTTTTGATATTAATTGAGCCATGAGCCGTAAACAACATACCGTTTCTAGCATTTCGTGTTGGCATTACACAATCAAACATATCTACACCTAACGCTATATTTTCTAATATATTGATTGGTGTTCCCACTCCCATTAAATAACGCGGTTTGTCTTCTGGCAAAATACTACAAACGATATCTGTCATAGCATACATTTCTTCTGCTGGTTCACCTACTGATAATCCACCAATAGCATTACCTGCTGCACCAGCATTTGCAATATATTCAGCTGATTGTTCTCTTAAATCTTTATAACAACTACCTTGAACAATCGGAAAAAATGTTTGTTCATAATCATATTTAAAAGGTGTCTTTTTAAGATGTGTTAAACAACGTTCTAACCAACGATGCGTCATGTGCATAGAACGCTTAGCATAGTTGTAATCGCATGGATACGGTGTACACTCATCAAAAGCCATAATAATATCGGCCCCAATACTACGCTGTACTTCCATCACGTTTTCTGGTGTAAATACGTGGTAACTCCCATCAATATGTGATTTAAACTTTACCCCTTCTTCTTTTATCTTTCTATTTGAAGACATCGAATACACTTGGTAACCACCAGAATCCGTTAAAATATTACGATCCCAATTCATAAATTTATGTAAACCACCAGCTTGTTCTAAAATTGGGGTTTGAGGTCTTAAATAGAGATGATAGGTGTTTCCTAGAATAATATCAGGGTTAATATCGTTTTTCAACTCACGTTGATGCACTCCCTTTACGGAGCCCACAGTACCAACTGGCATAAAAATAGGCGTTTCTATAGTGCCATGATCTGTAGTAATAGATCCTGCTCTTGCTTTGGTTTCTTTATCGTTTGCTACTCTTGTAAATTTCATGTGTTAATACTTATTGTTTTTCAGTGGACACATGTTGTTCGCAATTATTCGCGCCATTAATTGATAATAATTTCAGCATGCTCGTTTCATTAAATATAAGTCCGACGGCAAATATAAATAACTCTATAACATTCCTTCTTAAATTAGATTTAAAAAATGTGGTCTATTTCTAATTTGGAATTTGCGCTTTGATTTTTAGAATTTTCGACATATTGTTAGCAAATCATACAATTCGTTAATAAGTGCTCCATTGCAACTTTTGAAAACCCTGAGTAAAAAGTTACTTTTGTGGCATAAAACTTAAGCAACATAACATGCCAAACATTAAAGAATTAACTGATTTAACTACTCAAGTTCGTAGAGATATTATACGAATGGTACACAAGGTAAACTCTGGTCACCCAGGAGGATCGCTAGGTTGTGCTGAATTTTTTGTTTCTCTATACCAAGAGCTGATGGAAAGAAAAGACGGTTTTGATATGGACGGAATTGGAGAAGATTTATTTTTTCTTTCAAACGGACACATTTCACCTGTATATTATAGTGTATTAGCAAGATCCGGATATTTCCCTGTTGAAGAACTGAATACATTTAGACTAATTAACTCGCGTTTACAAGGACATCCAACGACACATGAAGGATTACCAGGTATCCGAATCGCTT
Organism: Winogradskyella thalassocola; assembly: GCF_900099995.1. Classification (GTDB taxonomy): domain Bacteria; phylum Bacteroidota; class Bacteroidia; order Flavobacteriales; family Flavobacteriaceae; genus Winogradskyella; species Winogradskyella thalassocola. The sequence continues at coordinate 450,858 of NZ_FNCZ01000002.1, read as the reverse complement.
CTGGTTCTTTAGGTCAAGGTATGTCTGTAGCACTTGGTGCTGCTCAAGCCAAGAAACTAAACAATGATGATCACTTAGTATATAGTCTTCATGGTGATGGTGAATTACAAGAAGGTCAAAACTGGGAAGCTATAATGTATGCTTCGGCTAAAAAAGTAGATAATCTTATTTCTACGATAGATTTAAACCAACAACAAATTGATGGTTCTACAGATGATGTTTTACCAATGGGAAGTCTAAGAGCAAAATTTGAAGCTTTTGGATGGACCGTTTTAGACATCGAAAAAGGTAACGATATTGAAGCTATACTAGAAGGTATGAAGGATGCAAAATCCTTAACAGGAAAAGGAAAACCTGTTTGTGTTCTTTTACATACAGTTATGGGTAACGGTGTCGATTTTATGATGCATACACATGCTTGGCATGGAAAAGCTCCTAACGATGAGCAACTAAAAGAAGGTTTATCTCAAAACCCTGAAACTTTAGGAGATTACTAAAAAAAGTCTAATTAAACAGATACCCATTTTTATGGGCATTATTATGAAAACATATACATACACAGAAAAAAAAGATACAAGAAGTGGATTTGGTGCTGGTTTAGCAGAATTAGGGCGTACAAATCCTAATGTTGTTGCCTTATGTGCTGACTTAATTGGGTCTTTAAAAATGGACGAATTTATTAAAGAGAATCCTGAACGTTTTTTCCAAATAGGGATTGCAGAAGCTAACATGATGGGGATTGCTGCTGGTTTAACTATTGGTGGAAAAATTCCATTTACAGGGACTTTTGCAAACTTCTCTACAGGTCGCGTTTATGACCAGATTCGTCAATCTATTGCTTATTCTGGTAAGAATGTAAAAATTTGTGCATCTCACGCTGGATTAACTTTAGGTGAAGATGGAGCTACACATCAAATTTTAGAAGATATCGGATTAATGAAAATGTTACCAGGAATGGTAGTTATTAATCCATGTGATTACAACCAAACAAAAGCTGCGACTATTGCCATTGCTGATTATGACGGCCCAGTTTATTTACGATTTGGTCGCCCGTCTGTGCCAATTTTCACACCTGCAGATCAGAAATTTGAAATCGGTAAAGCCATTAAGTTTACAGAAGGAACTGATGTTACTATTGTAGCCACAGGTCACTTAGTATGGGAAGCTTTAGAAGCTTCAAAAGCCTTACAAGAAGCTGGTATTTCTGCAGAAGTCATAAATATCCATACCATTAAACCTTTAGACGATAAAGCTATTTTAGATTCCGTTGCTAAAACACGATGTATTGTTACTGCTGAAGAGCACAATCATCTTGGTGGTCTTGGAGAAAGTGTTGCTAGAGTTTTAGCACAGCATAATCCTACGCCTCAAGAATTTGTAGCTACAAACGATACTTTTGGAGAATCTGGAACACCAGCACAACTAATGGATAAGTATGGTTTAAATAGTGATGCAATCCAAAATGCCGTTAAAAAAGTTCTGAAAAGGAAATAATTCTTTCTAAGAGCAGCGTTGTTTCAACTGAATGTGAATATTTAAACCTAGGACATTGTGAATAATTTTAAAAAATTAATTATCACTAGTACATTTTTTGCTCTTGCTGTATTTTCAGCCTACGGTCAAAATCCAATTTCTTTTGGAATTAAAGGTGGTTTAAATTATGGTGCTACCGGAGAATACTTTGATGCACTTAGCTTTAATCGCAGTAATCCGGATAAAAATATAGGTTACCATATTGGTGTTTTTGGCAAGATGGGTGATGAAATTTATTTAAGACCTGAGTTTGTTTACACAGCTATCAAAAGTGATTACGATAATGCTGAATTCAATGTTAGAAAAATTGATGTTCCTATCTTAGTGGGTGTACAACTTTTAGACCCTATAAGTGTATTTGCTGGACCAGCTATGCAATTTATCCTAGGCTCAGATTTTCGCGGTGTTGATATTGACGATATTCGAAATAAATTTAAAGTTGGTTTTAATTTTGGAATTGCTGTTGATTTCAATACAATAGGTATTGATTTAAGATATGAAAGAGGTTTTGACAATAATGAAGCTTCGTTTATGGAAGAAAATCAAGGTAGATACAGTAGAATTGACACCAAGCCTAACCATTTAATTTTGAGCTTATCAATAACGCTTTAATATTAAATAAATAAAAGCAGTATTCTAAAGTACTTATTTTTAAAGTTTTGTAATATTGGGCGTAGTAGAAATTTATTAGACATCATGTTTATATGGTTTTCAACTGCGCTCAAAATAACGATTCTACTTTTATTGTATATCTCCCTTCCTTTAAAAAACGTTAGTTAACACTTCTACGATGCTTTACAGCGTCTAAATAAGTAAAGTTTAAATAGCAATGCTATTCAAAATGCTGTTAAAAAAATAATGAAAAGAAAATAATTTTGATTTGGTACCGTTTTTGAAGTAAGTACCTAATCTTATAAAAAAACGAACATTATGAAAAATTTAAAGAAAACAGTTATTGCAACTGTAATTTTTGCTTTTGTTGGATTTTCAATGACGGCACAAAACGGTAATTCTTTTGGGATCAAAGGAGGATTAAACTATAGTGCCAACGGAGATTATTTTGAATCTGCTAGTGCTAATGCTAAAAATCCAGATCGTAATATTGGATACCATATTGGGCTTTTTGGCAAAATAGGAAATAAGTTCTATTTGAAACCCGAATTAATTTATACCGCAACGAAAAGTGATTATAGTAGTGATGAGTTTTCTATAAAGAAAATTGATGCTCCTATATTAGTCGGTGTTAAAATTTTAGGACCTGTTAGTGTTTTTGCAGGACCTTCTTTACAGTACATTTTAGATACAGAATTTGATGGTATTAATATTGACAATGTTGAAGATGATTTTTCTGTAGGATTAAATTTTGGAATCGGACTTAGCTTTAATAATATTGGAATTGATTTAAGATATGAAAGAGGTTTTAATCACAACGAAGCTACGTTTATTGATACGAACTTAGGTACCGGAATTGTAAGTAGAATCGATACAAGACCAGATCAATTAATTCTAAGTTTATCTCTTGCGCTTTAGTAATAGATAACATACTAAATAAATAAAGCCGCTCAATAATTTTGAGCGGCTTTTCTTATTTCAAAAATTTAGTTTAACTACTATAGCTCATTGTAGTTAGTTGTAAACGCTGGATCTAAATAATCTGGTGTACCATCGTCATCAGAGTCTACAATAGTTACTGTCTTAATAGTAATAATACCTCCAATCTTAACTCTACTTCTTTCAAACTCGTTAGCAGCAAGTATTGGTTCTACTTCCCCAAGATTGGTATTAACGGTATATGTTGTAGGCATTAATTCATCTATAGTTAAAACAAGATCTCCATCATCATCAATGTCTATAAAATCAGGCCACCCATCATCATCTGTGTCATCGTCAATAACATATAAATCGCTATTGCGATCTTCAATATAAGAAGGGATACCGTCATTATCATGATCTTCTACTTCGTACTGTAACAATTCGAATTTAAAAATAAGATTATCATATGAAGATCCTGTATTGGTTCCTGAAAAATAACCTAATCCAGAAGGTATAAACATGACTCCTAAACCAGGGTTAGTAAAATTAATGTTACCATTTTCATCAATACCATCAAATGTTGCCGCATTAAATTCAGGAAACACAAGCGGCCAAGCCCTAACAAAAACTGCATTATTTGTACCGTCTGCTTGAAGTGGAAAATCAACAGGAGTAGCACTAGAGTCAAAAACCTCATAATTACCATCTAAAGCCTCATTTACTGAACTTCCGCTATATCTCACACGAATCATATCTGTAAATGCAGGTGAGCCACCTTCACCTTGATTTATATTTAACACATAATACTCATAATCAGCTTCATAATATGAAGTAGTGCGCAATTCTACGGCACTCATTAGTAATGTATGATTTTCTGGTACAGCTTCACCTTCTTCTAAAGGTGTAATAACGATATCCGTATATCTATGATTAGAACCCGTTTCAAAAAAACCTGAGTTATAATAATGTGATGTTAAGTACGCTATTAAAGAGTCTTTATCTTTAGCTTGTTGCTCCGTTCTGTCTTCTTCAACAAAAGGAGTGGTGTCATTATCATCATCACTTTTACAAGAGACAATAACGGTAACTAAAAACATTAATAAAAGACTAAATTTTAAAATTTTAATTTTCATAGAAACTTATATTGTACGCATTAAACCACCACAGTTTAAAAACGAAGTTCATTATTGCTTATTTTTAACGCGCAAGATACAATAATATAATATTTTTGCACTACAACATTAACGTAGTTTTTAGTAAAAAAGATATGCGAATTGATAAATATTTATGGTGTGTACGCTATTACAAAACAAGAAGTATTGCAACAGCTGCATGTAAAAAAGGACAAGTTAAAGTTAATGGCGCTAGCGTAAAACCCTCTAGAGAAGTGTTCCCTACCGATAAGATTGAACTTAAAAAAGATCAGATTATCTATCAGCTTACCGTAAACGATTTACCACCAAATCGTGTTGGCGCAAAACTAGTTGACATATACAGAGTAGATACCACTCCAAAATCTGCTTTTGAAGCTAGAGAGCTTTTAAAATATAGCAAAGATTATTACAGAAAGAAGGGAGCGGGTAGGCCTACCAAAAAAGATAGACGCGATATTGATGACTATCGTGACGACGACGAAGAATAAACTATAGAAAATTGAACTCGAACGCAACGTTAAAATTTAACGTTTACAAAATCAATGTATTAATCTAAAAAGAATATAGCTAGGTTATGGATCAAATGAACAAAGCTTATTGGGAAGAGCGATACACATCTCATAAAACCGGATGGAATATTGGTTATGTTTCTACTCCTCTAAAAGTGTATTTTGATCAACTTGAAGACAAAACCTTAAAAATTTTAATCCCTGGTGCTGGGAATAGCTATGAAGCCGAATATTTATGGAATAACGGTTTTAAAAACGTGTATGTATTGGATTTTGCGAAGCAACCTTTAGATAATTTTAAAAATCGTTTGCCAGAGTTTCCTCAAAGTCAACTTTTAAATGCTAACTTTTTTGAATTAGACGATAGCTTTGACCTCATTATTGAACAAACTTTTTTTTGTGCACTCAATCCTAGCTTAAGATCTAATTATGTTAAGCAAATGCTTCAATTATTAAAACCAACAGGAAAACTCGTTGGACTATTGTTCAATATAGAATTAACTGAGGTCGGACCACCATTTGGGGGCAATATTTCAGAATACCAAGCACTCTTTAAACAGGTATTCAAAATAAAAGTACTAAAACCCTCAATTAATTCCATAAAAGAAAGACAAGGTAATGAACTGTTTTTTATCTTTGAAATCCCATAATGGGCATTTGGCAGGCTTTGATGTTAACACATTTAAATTGTTAAACTTCAAAACTGTCGTTTATAATAAATCTTAATTTTCTAAAAATAACCTATGGCACTAACGAAAAACACGATTTTAAGTCATAAAGAAATTGAGCATAAAATAAAACGCATTGCATATCAAATCTACGAAAGCAATGTTAATGAAACAGAGCTTATTATTGCTGGAATTGAAAGCAATGGTTATTTACTTGCAAAGAAAATAAAATCTAATTTAGATAAGATTTCCTCTATTGAGTCTACCTTGTGTAAAGTCACAATAAATAAATTAGAACCAACTGCACCGATTACAACCTCTATCTCTAAAGATGACTACACCAATAAGTCACTAGTGCTTATTGACGATGTATTAAATTCTGGTAGTACGTTAATATATGGTATTAAACATTTTTTAGATGTACCTTTAAAACAGTTTAAAACAGCCGTTTTAGTAAATCGTAATCATAAAAAATATCCTGTAAAAGCCGATTTTAAAGGTATCTCTCTTTCTACCTCATTATTTGAGCATGTTCATGTTAACATATCCAAACAACCTTACGAAGCTTATTTAGACTAGATGCGCTACAAGATCTTCTAAAATTTCTTGTTGTGTTTTATGATCTGTCTTTAGTGTGAATTGTGATTTGCTATAATATTGAGTACGTTCAAATAAGTGCTTACCTATAAACTCTAATAAGTCAGCTTCCGTATTTAAATGACTAATTAATGGTCGTTTTTCGCGTTCCTTAAATAAGCGTTTTTCTAAAAGCGGAATTGAAAGTTTAAGATAAAACGAAACCACATTGGTGTTTCCGGTTAACAAGTCCATATTACTTCCATAACAGGGTGTACCTCCTCCTAAGGCTAGTACAAGTGGTTCTGACGTATTAATAAGTTCTTTTAAATATTCAGTTTCTTTTTTTCTAAAATAGATTTCACCTTTAGTTTTAAAGAGATTCGAAATTGACGTGTTTTCTTTATCAGAAATATAATCATCTAGATCTAAGAAACTACAATTCAATACTGTAGCTAATTCCTTACCTATGGTTGATTTTCCCGAGCCCATATACCCTATTAAAACTATAATCATAGCACTTATAAATTGATTATTAAACCGATAGGTTTATTCACAACAAAAAAACGAAAAAAAAATTTAAAAAAGTGTTGTTAAATTAAAGAAAGCTTATATATTTGCACCCTCGTTAGAGAAAAGCATTATGACCAGTTAGCTCAGTTGGCAGAGCATCTCCCTTTTAAGGAGAGGGTCCTGGGTTCGAGCCCCAGACTGGTCACTAAAAAAGTTAAGCATTATGCTTAACTTTTTTTTTGCTTAAAACTTAATTTATATGCCATAATCGATGTGGTTGACGAAAATATTAACTTGGCAAAATGCCAAACGAGAAGTCACTAAATCTTGCTGTTAGAAAGCCATAATTACTTACGTGATATAACTCTATTTTTTAGACTTAAAATCGGCAACAAATAAAAAAAAATATTTTTTTAATTCTGTTCGTTGTATTTGCATAAAGGTTTTATATTTGCACCCTCGTTAGAAAAAAAATAACGACCAGTTAGCTCAGTTGGCAGAGCATCTCCCTTTTAAGGAGAGGGTCCTGGGTTCGAGCCCCAGACTGGTCACTAAAGAAAGTTAAGTATAATGCTTAACTTTTTTTTTATATTTACTTCATTATTTTGCGCACGTGGCGGAATTGGTAGACGCGCCAGCTTGAGGGGCTGGTGGACATTAGTCCGTGGAAGTTCGAGTCTTCTCGTGCGCACAATTACTCAAAACCTCATTTATAATCTTCCCCAATAATTAGACTTTTAGTCAGTTTCATTTCCTTTTACAATTCTTTTTTTTCATAATTTTTGTTAATTCTAAACTTCGTATTAGTATAAACCTTATTTTTGTTTAAACATTTTCAAAAATAAATGAACAACATTAAAGATAGGTTTAGTATAAAAGATCTAGAAAACCTTACTGGAATTAAAGCACACACGATTAGAATTTGGGAGAAGCGTTACAATTTACTTGAGCCTAAACGTACAGAAACAAATATTAGGTATTATGACCTAGCGAGTTTCCAAAAGCTTCTTAACGTAAGTTACCTTAATAATAATGGTTATAAGATTTCTAAGATTGCGACTATCGAATCTGATCAAATTCCGCAATTAGTTAGAGAAATTGCTAATGAATCTAATATGGAGAGTCATGCGATCAACGCGTTTAAGCTGTCCATGCTCAATTTTGATCAGGCTCTATTTTACAAAACTTATGATTCACTTCTCAATGACACCGGATTTCAAGATATTTTTTACAACATCTTTATTCCCCTATTAACCGAAATTGGCTTATTGTGGCAAACTGATACTATTACTCCTGCTCACGAGCATTTTGTATCGTCACTTATTCGTCAGAAGGTGTTAGTTAATACAGAGAAAATTCAAGCAAAACAATCACACAAATCCAATAAAACGTTTGTGCTTTATTTGCCCGATAACGAAATACACGAACTCGGTTTAATGTTCATTAACCATGAGATTATTAGACATGGCTATCGCTCTATATTTTTAGGTCCAAGTGTTCCTATACAAAGCCTAAAGGATCTTAAAAATTATTATGACGACATTGTCTTTGTGTCGTATTTCACCGTAAAGCCTGAAAAAGAAAACCTTTCAAATTATATTAATGAATTTAATGACGTTCTGTTAAAAAACTCTACGACTAGTTTCTGGATCTTAGGAAAAATGTTAGATGATATTGATAAAACAGAATTACCAGAACACATAAAACCATTCGATTCTATTAAAGCACTAATTAAAGAATTATAAATTGATGCGTAAAACAATTTCCATAATAGGCTCTGGGTTTTCAGCGTTATCAGCATCTTGCTATTTAGCCAAAGCAGGGCATGCGGTATCCATTTACGAAAAGAACAGTACTGTAGGAGGAAGAGCTAGACAATTTAAAAAAGATGGTTTTACGTTTGATGTCGGTCCAAGTTGGTACTGGATGCCAGACATATTCGATAAATTCTTTAATGATTTTGGAAAAACCACCAGTGACTATTATCAACTTGATAAATTAAGTCCTGCCTATAAAATTTTCTTTTCTGATGATGTCATCACCATTGGAGACCACATGGACAAGATTTGTGATGAGTTTGAACGTATTGAAACTGGCAGCTCTAAGCCACTTCGTAAATTTATAGCGACAGCTCAAGAAAATTACGACATTGCCATAAATAAAGTGGTTTTAAAGCCTGGTCTTTCTCCTTTCGAATTGGTAACTAAAGAAACTGTTACGCGCTTAGATCGCTTCTATAATACGATTAGCAAAGAAGTCCGAAAGAACTTTAAGAACCCTAAACTTATCTCAACTTTAGAATTTCCTGTTTTGTTTTTAGGTGCTAAACCAAATCAAACTCCTTCGTTTTATAGTTTTATGAATTTTGCAGATTTTGGATTAGGCACATGGCATCCTAAAGGAGGTATGTACGAAATAGTTAAAGCTATGACAAGTTTGGCAGAAAGTTTGGGTGTCACTATTTACACTGATAGCAATGTCGAAAAAATAAACGTGGAGAATAAGAAAGCTAAAAGCCTAACGGTAAACGGCAAAACAATTGATTCTGACATTATTTTAAGTGGTGCAGATTATCACCATTCAGAAACGCTTTTAGACAAAACCTATAGACAGTACAGTGAATCGTATTGGGAAAGCAGAACATTTGCCCCTTCTTCTCTACTCTTTTATGTTGGTTTTAATCAAAAGTTAAACAATATCGAGCATCACAATTTGTTCTTTGATACGGATTTTGAAAATCATGCAGAAGAAATTTACGATAATCCAAAATGGCCTAAAAATCCATTATTTTATGCTAACTTTCCTTCAGTAACAGATGCAAGTATGGCACCTGAAAATTGTGAAACCGGATTTTTCCTTATTCCAATTGCTCCAGGACTAGAAGACACACCAGAATTACGTCAACAATATTTTGACCTTATTATAAATCGTTTTGAACAGAGAACAGAACAAAACGTAAAAGCACATATACTCTTTAAAGAATCGTATTGTGTTAATGATTTTATTGAAGATTACAACTCTTATAAAGGAAATGCATACGGTATGGCAAACACCTTAATGCAAACAGCATTTTTAAGACCAAAATTAAAAAGTAAAAAAGTAGACGGACTCTATTTTACAGGACAACTTACTGTTCCTGGACCAGGAGTTCCACCTGCTTTGATATCAGGAAAGCTAGTTGCAGAACTGATTCAAAAAAATGAAGTTTAACAACTTAGAAAATTACACCTATGAAATTAATTTTTGACAACGTTTCTCATATCTGTAGCAAAGCAGTAACTAATGCTTATAGTACCTCGTTCTCTTTGGCAACAAAAATGCTTTCACTCACTATAAGGCAAGACATTTACAATATTTATGGTTTTGTAAGATTTGCTGACGAAATCGTTGATTCATTTCATAATTATGATAAAGAAAAACTCTTTAACATGTTTGAAAATGATCTCGAAGCGGCTTTAGAAAACAAAATTAGCCTCAATCCTATTTTAAATTCTTTTCAAGAAACCTATCACAAATACGGAATTGAAAAGCACCTAGTGGATTCCTTTATGAATAGTATGCGTTTAGACCTTCATAAAAAAGATTATTTAACTGATGAAGAATACAAAACGTACATTTATGGCTCAGCAGACGTCGTTGGTTTAATGTGTCTTAAAGTTTTTGTAAAAGGAGATAATACTAAGTATGACGATTTAAAAGATTCAGCTATGAGCCTAGGCTCTGCATTTCAGAAAGTGAATTTTCTACGCGATTTAAAAGAAGATTTTGAAGATTTGAGTAGAACTTACTTTCCAAATACCGATTTAACCAAACTTGATGAAGCTTCTAAAAAAGCCATCATAAGTGAAATTGAAGCCGATTTTGCTGGCGGACTAGAAGGTATTAAACACTTACCTTTAGAAGCTAAATTTGGTGTGTTTATGGCTTATAGGTATTATAGCAAATTATTAGATAAACTAAAAAAAACACCTGCATTACAAATAAAATCGACTAGAATTAGAGTTCCTAATTATAGAAAAATTGAGCTTCTAACCCGTAGTTATGTGAAATATCAATTAAATTTACTTTAAAATAACAACGCAATGCAAATCGCTTTTTGGATTTTAATATTTCTTGCTACATTTTTCATAATGGAATTTAATGCGTGGTTTACGCACAAGTATATTATGCATGGTTTTTTATGGAATTTACACAAAGATCATCATCATAAAGATCATGATAGTTGGTTCGAGCGTAATGACGCGTTCTTTATCTTCTATGCTATTGTAAGTATGACGTGCTTTTACCTGTGGAGTTATGAAGCTATATGGTACACTCTCCCTATTGGATTAGGTATTTTAGTGTATGGAGCTGCTTACTTTATTGTTCATGATATATTTATACATCAACGTTTTAAATGGCTTAGAAATATCGACAATAAATATGCTAGAGGCTTAAGACGTGCTCATAAAATTCATCATAAACATCTAGGAAAGCATAAAGGAGAGAACTTCGGAATGTTAATAGTGCCTTTTAAATATTTTAAGTAGTTTATTCGGAAAGCAACTCATCAAGTTGTTTTCTGACTTTAGCACTATTCCAATTTACGGCTCCAGTCTCGTCAACAACAATTTCGCTCGCCTTGTTTAAGATAAATGTTCTTGGTATTGAATGCACTCTCAATTCCTCTGGAGATTCACTTAGAGGCCGAAATACTTCAAAATTAAAACTCTTTTTTACTTTAAATTTTTCTACGGTTTCAAAATCATCATTTGTCACAAATAGAAATATAACTTTATCACCATAATCATTATATAATTCTTGAAGACTTGGCATTTCTGCAATACATGGTGGACACCAGGTCGCCCAAAAGTTAATTAATACCACTTTTCCTTTTGTAGCGTTAAAATCTAACCTATTACCATTATCAGATACTAGATCCCAATTTAAATTACTTACCGTATTTCGTTCTACTTTATCGATGAGTGTTGCTGTATTAATGTAGCTAAACCCCTTATGAAAGAAGACCTGAATTGGCGCTCTCGTTTGCGGAATCACAAACAAAATAATTAGTAAAATCGCTAAAACATTATAAATTCTATTTTTAGTGGTTTTATCTTTAGTCATAACATAATAAAATTGAAGAAGCGCAACACCAAAAATAGGTATCACGCTTCAAATCTAACAATTTAAATTTGCTTTAATTTCGTGTTACAGAACCTGAAACAACCGCAGTTGGCCCTACTCCCATCGAAATAGTTGTATGAACCGCTGCATCACTAGGTACCACATGAGCCAAAGGCTTTAATGTAAAAGGCGTTGGACTGTTATCTGGGCTAGGCTCAACTGATATTACAATTGTAGCGCCTCTTAAATCTGTTGGAAATGTTATTCCTGTTGGTGCGTTTTGTAAAAAATCTTCACCAGGGAAACTCGGTCCATTTCCTGCATCTCCTTTAAAAATTGAAGTCGTAGCATTGTTGTCTGCTAATGCTGGATCTGTAAATGTTCCTGTACTAATTGGTGTGCCATCCAAGACAGCCCAACCTTCATATTTCCAACCATCTGTTAATGTTGGCAAGTCTAATCCTGCAACTGCACTTCCACTAGAATTATCTAAAAACCAAACTCCACTATCTTCATTAGTATCGTCTGTATCTGTTGGTGTTGCTAAAATATAACTACCTGTAGAAGCACTAAAATTTGCGACTATACCGTTAGAATCCACACTAGCCAAAGCACCTGAAAAATCACCTGCTAAAATTTTGGTTGCTGCTGGTGAAGGATCAGAGTCCACTGCTGGCTCAATAGATAGTACAAACGTAGTTGCCATATCTAATTGTTCTGAATTTACACTAAATGTCTGTGGAAAATCTACACTACTAAACGTCCCTGTAGACACTGGGGATCCCTCTACAATAATCCATCCTTCATAAACAAAGTCACTCCCTAATGCTTCTAAACCATCAAGATTAAGGGTTAAATTTGAATTTACAGAACTTTTGTTGTCGTCATCACTACTGCACGAACTGGCAAACATACCGAGTGCCAATACCGCTAAAATCATTTTTTTCATCATTGCTTTTTTTTTAAAATTATAATTCAAAATTAAGTAAGCAATGCTTCTTAAAATGTTAGATAGCTAACATTAAGCCGTCTTTTTTAAGATTCTTATCTGTTTTCCGTTAAAATCTAAATAATTTTCCTCTTTAAGCTCGTTAAGTAAAATGTTTATTGTTGGCCTAGAAACACCTATTAACGATGCCATGTCTTTTTGGGTGTATGGATGATTGATAATATTATCTCCAGATTTTTCACAATCATAACCGTAGTCTGAACATAATTCACTTATAAACTCTAGGAGTCTCGTTTTAGAATCTTTAAACAACAATAGCTGAAGACGTCGTTCTAATTTTTTAAATTTAAAACCAATGAATTTATAAATTTTAAAGCTAAAGGTTTGGTTAGCTCTCATTAGCTCATGCATCGTTGTAACACCAACGGGGCAAATAGACGTATTACTATCTATAGATTGCGCAAATTCATCACGAACAATATCTCCTAATATTGCTTTCTCACCGAACAGTTCACCTTTACTTAAAATAGCTTTAACTACTTCTGATCCATCTTCGTTATAGTAGCCAATTTTAACTTTGCCTTTTTCAATGAGATAAACCTTATTAGCTGCATCGGCCTCAAAATAAATGTAATCACTCTTTTTATAAGCGTTAAAACTATGAGAAGCCTGAAATTCCTTGAACTTATGAGGACATAATAAATCGAAAAGATTAACATCTTCAAAAATCCAAATAGAATTCATAAATATTATAATTTTAGGAGTATAATTTTTAGACGTAAAAAATTAACAGTCCTTTCAAATTAAACACAAAAAAACTCCTAGTTTAAATTACTAGGAGTTCTAATTATATAAAAGGATAGCTTATTAAGCGTTATTTTCCTTCTTAATTAAATTTAAAGCTGAACCTTCATTATACCACTCTATTTGAGCTTGATTATACGTATGGTTTAAAGCAATAACATCTTTACTTCCGTCTGCATGAACAACCTCCATATGTAATTGCTTATCTGGAGCAAATTCATTTAAATCTGTAAAGTTGAACGTATCATCTTCTTGAATTAAGTCGTAATCTGCCTCATTATCAAATGTTAGACCTAACATACCTTGCTTTTTAAGGTTTGTCTCATGAATACGTGCAAAAGATTTAACTATTACTGCCGCAACACCTAAATGTCTTGGCTCCATTGCAGCATGTTCTCTAGACGATCCTTCACCGTAATTATGATCACCAACAACAATTGTTTTGATACCAGCAGCTTTATATGCTCTTGCTGTATCTGGAACACCACCAAACTCACCTGTTAATTGATTTTTTACAAAATTGGTTTTCTTTCCATAAGCATTAACAGCTCCGATTAAGCAGTTATTAGAAATATTATCTAAATGCCCTCTAAATCGCAACCATGGTCCAGCCATAGAAATGTGATCTGTTGTACATTTACCGAAAGCTTTTATTAATAATTTAGCTCCATTAATTTCATTACCAATTGGCTCAAATGGTGTTAATAATTGAATACGTTCTGAATCTGGGTCTACAGAAACGACAACTCCACTTCCATCTGCAACTGGCGCTAAATAACCATTTTCTTTAACTTCAAAGCCTTTTGGAGGCAATTCCCATCCTGTTGGCTCTTCAAACATAACTTCCTCACCGTTTTCATTGATTAGTTTATCCGTTAAAGGATTAAAATCTAAACGACCTGCAATGGCGATTGCCGCAGTTATTTCTGGTGACGCTACAAAAGCATGTGTATTCGGATTCCCATCTGCACGCTTAGCAAAGTTTCTATTAAAAGAATGTACAATACTATTTTTAGGTGCATTTTTAGGATCACTATATCGTGCCCATTGTCCTATACAAGGGCCACAAGCATTTGTAAATATTTTAGCGTCTAATTTTTCAAATATCCCGAGAATTCCATCACGTTCTGCTGTGAATCGAACTTGTTCAGAACCTGGATTAATTCCTAATTCAGATTTCATTTTTAAACCTTTATCTAGTGCTTGTTGTGCAATAGAAGATGCTCTTGATAAATCTTCGTATGATGAGTTAGTACAAGACCCAATAAGTCCCCATTCAACTTGCATAGGCCAATCGTTAGCTTTTGCTTTTTCTGTCATATCACGTCCCACTTCTGTAGACAAATCTGGAGTAAAAGGACCATTCAATAATGGGCCTAATTCAGAAAGATTAATTTCTATGACTTGATCAAAATACTGTTCTGGATTAGCATACACTTCTTCATCTGCTGTTAAGTAAGGTCTAATAGCGTTGGCTGCATCAGCAACATCTGCTCTATCCGTAGCACGTAAATAACGTTCCATAGAATCATCATAACCAAAGGTTGATGTGGTTGCACCAATTTCAGCCCCCATATTACAAATAGTTCCTTTACCAGTACACGACATAGACGTTGCTCCCGGTCCAAAATATTCTACAATCGCACCTGTCCCTCCTTTAACGGTAAGAATTTGAGCTACTTTTAAAATCACATCTTTAGGTGCTGTCCACCCCGAAAGTTTTCCCGTTAATCTTACACCAATTAACTTAGGAAATTTAAGTTCCCAAGCCATTCCTGCCATAACATCCACAGCATCAGCTCCACCAACTCCAATAGCAACCATACCTAATCCACCTGCATTTACAGTATGTGAATCTGTACCAATCATCATTCCACCAGGAAATGCATAATTCTCTAAAACGACTTGGTGAATAATACCAGCTCCTGGTTTCCAGAATCCAATACCATATTTATTTGATACCGATTCTAGGAAGTTAAATACTTCACTACTTGTTTGGTTAGCGTGCTTTAAATCTGTTGCAGCTCCATCTTTAGCCTGGATTAAGTGATCACAATGTACCGTTGTTGGTACAGCTACTTTTGGCTTACCTGCTTGCATAAATTGTAATAAGGCCATTTGCGCTGTTGCATCTTGACAAGCTACACGGTCTGGAGCAAAATCTACATAATCCTTTCCTCTTGTAAACGCCTTATTCGGTTTACCATCCCACAAATGTGAGTATAAAATCTTTTCTGAAAGTGTTAATGGCTTACCTACAATGCCTCTAGCAGCATCGACGCGCTCCGTCATGTTAGCATAAACCTTTTTAATCATATCAATATCAAATGCCATGGAATATCAGTTTTTAATTAATTTTACTAATATACAAAATGCAATATGACTTTAAAAGCGTTCATTACATATAATAGTGATAGTGGAATAAGTATTTTCTATATCATAATTGTTCTAAAATAAAAACAGCAATGTCTTAAAACAAGGTTATAAAAAAAAAGCCTGAATCTAAGATTCAGGCTTTCACTTATATAAAATAAAATTATAATTATCTCACTAATTGCTTTGTTGAAGGCTTAAACTTCGTTAAGACAATACCGTCTACTGCGGCTTCATATTCTGCTAATGTCGGTGTTCTACCTAAAATTGTAGATAATACAACAACTGGAGTAGATGATAATAATGACTCCCCTTTTTTCTCACCAGAATCTTTTACAACTCTACCTTGGAATAAACGTGTTGATGTTGCCATAACCGTATCTCCTGGCGCTGCCTTTTCTTGGTTACCCATACAAAGGTTACATCCTGGACGCTCTAAGTATAACATGTTTTCGTATCCTGTACGCGCTACTCCTTTTGGTGCGTTATCATCGAATTCGAAACCTGAATATCTTACTAAAACTTCCCAATCACCTTCAGCTTTCAACTCATCTACAATATTATATGTAGGAGGAGCTACAACTAATGGCGCTTTGAATTCAACTTTACCGTGTTGCGCTTCAATGTTCTTTAACATTTGCGCTAATATTTTCATATCACCTTTATGAACCATGCAAGATCCTACGAATCCTAAGTCCACTTTTTTAGTACCACCATAAAAAGATAATGGTCTAATATTATCGTGCGTATAACGTTTAGAAACATCCTCATTATTTACATCTGGATCAGCAATCATTGGTTCAGCAATTTCATCTAAATCAATAATAACTTCTGCATGATACTTCGCATTAGCATCTGGTCTTAAAGATGGTTTAATACCTGTTTTAAGTTCCGTGATTCTTGTTTCTGCTTTTTCCACAAGACCTTTAAGTACTTGTTTTGCATTGTCCATTCCTTTATCAATCATGATTTGGATACGACCTTTTGCTATCTCTAAAGATTCAATCAACGTATCATCTTCAGAAATACAGATAGACGCTTTTGCTTTCATCTCTGCTGTCCAATCTGTAAATGTAAAAGCCTCATCTGCAGTTAAAGTTCCAATATGCACTTCAATAATACGTCCTTGAAATACATTTTCACCTCCAAATTGCTTCAACATTTGAGATTGTGTAGCATGAACCACATCACGAAAATCCATATAGGATTTCATTTGTCCTTTAAATGTCACTTTTACTGATTCTGGAATTGGCATAGTAGCCTCGCCTGTAGCCAATGCTAAAGCAACGGTTCCTGAATCGGCTCCAAAAGCAACACCTTTAGACATACGTGTGTGTGAATCTCCACCGATAATAATGTCCCAATCACCAACAGTAATATCGTTCAATACTTTATGAATCACATCCGTCATTGGGAAATATTTCCCTTTAGGATCACGACCTGTAATTAAACCAAAGTCGTTCATAAAACTCATTAATCTTGGTATGTTCGCTTTAGACTTATCATCCCAAACAGACGCTGTATGACAACCCGATTGGTAGGCTCCATCCACAATTGGTGAAATCACTGTAGCAGCCATCATCTCTAATTCTTGAGACGTCATTAAACCTGTAGTATCTTGTGACCCTACAATATTTACTTCTACTCTAACATTAGAACCTGCATGTAACGTTTTGCCTGGTGTAGTTCCGACAGCATTTTTATTAAATATTTTTTCAACAGCTGTTAAGCCTTGACCTTCAATAGAAACCTCTTTTGAAGCTGCATATACTTGAGGAATATCTATACCTAATATTTTGCAAGCTAAAGTTTGTAATTTCTTACCAAATACGACAGCGTAAGACCCCCCTGCTTTAATAAACTCCATTTTTGGTGGCGTTAATGCAGTAGAAATATCTTTTAATTCTTCACCGTCTTTGTATAATTTTTTTGTTTTTGTATTAATTGTTAACACTGTACCTGTATCAACCGAATATGTTTGCTTTAAAATTGGCTCTCCATCTTCGTCTACAATAGTGTTTCCTTCTGCATCTATTTGCTTTACCCAATTTTTTAAATCGATACCAATACCACCAGTTACACTAACTGTTGTTAAGAAAATTGGTGCAATGCCATTTGTACCAGCAATTACTGGAGCATAATTTATAAATGGAACATATTTGCTAAATGGAACGCCTGTCCATAATGCGACATTATTTACACCTGACATTCTTGAAGACCCAACTCCCATGGTTCCTTTTTCAGCGATTAACATCACACGCTTATCTGGATGTTGCTCCTTTAAAGCCAACAATTCATTTTGCATGTCTTTATTATGCTCAAACATACATTGCCCATGTAATTCTCTATCTGATCTAGAGTGCGCATCTGCACCAGGAGATAATAAATCTGTAGAAATATCACCAACACCCGCGATATAAGTTACGACTTCAATCTCTTCTTCAACTTCTGGTAACTTCGTAAAGAATTCAGCTTGTGCGTAACTCTTAATAATATCAGTTGCGATAGTGTTTCCTACTTTAAAAGCATTTTCTAAACGTTCCGTATCTGCTTCATATAAAAACACTTGTGTTTTTAATACTTTAGCAGCGTTTTCTGCAATAGCTGCATCTTCACCTAAAGCCAAATCTAATAACACTTCTACTGAAGGTCCGCCCTTCATATGCGATAGTTGCTCTAAAGCAAAAGCAGGAGTGATTTCTTTAACAACAGATTCACCTAAAATAATTTCTTTTAAAAACTTAGCTTTAACACCAGCTGCCCTAGTTGTACCAGGTAAAACATTATAGATAAAGAAATTAAGAGAATCCTCTCTATATTCGTTATTTAAATCTTTAATCTGATCTATAATCTGACTAAGTAACTCAGCACCATCAATCGGTTGAGGATGAAGCCCTTGAACTTTACGTTCTTCTATTTGCCTTAGGTAATCTGTATAAATGTTCATATAATATATAATAGAATTCTTTGAATGTTTTTACATTTTTTTTTAACCGAAACAAATCTACACATTTTAGATATATGTAACATTATTGACTATTCTTAAAATATATCGTATAATTAATTTTAATTATCACAACATAATCACGTAAAAACCTAACAACAAGCCCCTTAAGTGCAAAGTGAGCCCGTTTTATTATTTAGAATAAGTATGAATTAAAATTCAGCTTTTAAGGAGATATAAATTGTGAAAACACGCATTTGATAGAGATATAAATCAACAAACAAAAGACTTCAATAAAATTAGAAAAAAGGCTGAGCTATATAATCTTAAGCTACGTTTTGGTTAAAACAGACTTTGAATGATCTTTTCGTCTGTAACACCTTCTGCTTCTGCTTTGTAGTTTTTAATAATTCTATGTCTAAGAATTCCGGTTGCTACGGCTTGAACGTTTTCAATATCTGGAGAAAACTTACCAGTTGTAGCTGCATGTGTTTTCGCTGCTAAAATTAAATTCTGAGAGGCTCTTGGTCCTGCTCCCCAATCTACAAACTCTTTTACAATCTCAGCAGCAGTATCTGCTTTAGGTCTCGTTTTAGCGACTAAAGAAACTCCATATTCTATAACATTATCTGCTACTGGAATACGACGAATGACATTTTGAAAATCAATAATTTCCTGAGCTGTAAACAAAGAATTTACTGTCATTTGAACATCTGTAGTCGTAGCTTTTACTACATCTACTTCTTCTTGAAACGAAGGATATTCTAAATTAATAGCAAACATAAAACGGTCTAACTGCGCTTCTGGTAACGGGTAAGTTCCTTCTTGTTCTATTGGGTTTTGAGTTGCCAATACAAAATAAGGTAAATTTAATTTATACTGATGACCAGCAACTGTAACAGAACGCTCTTGCATGGCTTCTAATAAAGCGGCTTGCGTTTTTGGAGGTGTTCTGTTAATCTCATCTGCTAAGACAATATTTGAAAAAATTGGTCCTTTTATGAATTTAAACTGTCTGTTTTCATCTAAAATTTCACTACCAAGAATATCACTTGGCATTAAATCTGGAGTAAACTGAATACGTTTAAAATTTAATCCTAATGCTTGTGCAATAGTATTTACCATTAAGGTTTTTGCCAGTCCTGGAACTCCGATTAAAAGTGAATGACCACCTGAGAAAATAGAAATTAAAATTTGATTTACAACGTCATCTTGACCAATAATAACTTTAGCAACTTCTTGTTTTAGTGCCGTATATTTTTTTACAAAATTTTCAATTATTGCAACATCAGACATACTCTATTATTTTTTTAACCAGTTACTTTGAAAATCACAATCTTTATAAACACCATTAACCTTAACGTAAGTTTCAGCAATAGTCTTTTTTTGCCATTTAGCAATAGCATCAACTTGCTTGTCTTGTAAAGCCAATTCTTTAATCTTTAAATAATCTTTTGCAAAATCTGCTTCATGATCATCTATACGATCTGTAACGGTTAAAATCTTAAATTTTATTCTATTTACACGATCTTCATCTTGTAAAACTTCACTAATCTCACCATCCTTTAAATCTTGAATCTGAGCATACAATTCTGGCTCTATTCTCGTTAATTCAAAATTAAAATCTTGTGTCACTGGGTTGGTCATTTGTCCACCTTCGTACTTAGTTTCTTTTTCATCACTAAACTCTCTTGCAGCTTCAGCAAAAGTCAATGTGCCATCAGCAATCTTTGCTCTCACTTCATCAATTTCGTCTTTAGCTTTTTGAATGGCTTCTTGAGTGAGGTCTGGGCGAATTAAAATGTGTCTTACATCGTATTCTTGACCTCTAATTTTTTCTAATAAAATTATATGATATCCAAAATCTGTTTCAAACGGTTCCGAAATTTCACCTTCTTCCATTGAAAAAGCAACATCTCTAAACTCTTTTACCATTCTAGGCTGATTTCTGTTTAACGTATATTTTCCACCTGTAGATTTAGACGCAGAGTCTTCCGTATAAAACAATACTTTAGTCGTAAAGCTAGATCCGTTTTCTTCAACATCTTTTTTGAATCCTTTCAACTTATCTATAACGGCTTGTTTAGATTCTTCCGTTACCTCTGGAATAATTACAATTTGAGCCAGTTTAAGTTCGGTTCCAAATATTGGACGTTCGTCTACTGGAATATCATTAAAAAATGTACGAACCTCTTCTGGTGTCACCTCAATATCTCCAGTAACTTTGGTTCTCATTTCTTGCGCGAGATACCCATTTTTATTAATCTCATACATCTCATCACGTAAGGCTTGTTCAGAATCTTTCTTATAGAAATCTAATAAACCTTGCATATCTCCTTTGGTTTGTGCCAAAATGCCTTGAATTTGCTGTTCCGTACGCGACTTAATATATAATTCGTTTACAATAACACTATCTTGAATGGCTTGATGCGCATACAACTTACTTTCTAATAAACTTCCAAAAAGCTCACATCGTGTTACGTCTTTTAAATCCGCACCTTGCGCTTTAAGTTGCGCTATTTCTCTATCTAAATCAGATTCTAGAATAATAAAATCACCAACAACAGCGGCAACTCCATCTGCTTTAATTCTAGTTTTATTTACTAAAGTATCTTTGGTTTGTTCTACTTCTACAACTTCATCGCTTATGATTTCTTGAGCATTAGTAAAGTTGAAAGAAATAAAGCCAACCAAAAGGGTTGCTTTAATTATAAGTTTGGAATTTATTTTGTTTAATAGCATCGTTTGTAATATCATTTTCGAGTTGCTTAATGAGCTCTAATTTTCTCTTGTTTATAACAATTTTTTTAATCGACGAATTTACATAATCCAAAGGTGCATAGTCGTTTTGAAGTCGCACGTCGTTTACTAACATCAAATATAGGTTTAATGAATCTTTGAGCTGTAAGAAATTAGTTTTTTTTAACAGTTCATTTTTATTCGCATTATTGATAATAGGAATTTTATCTGCTACACGACTTAATTTTAACCAAAGTGAATCATTTAAAGAATACGACTTAAACTGAACAGAAATAGAATCTAAATACATTTTGTCTTTAGATTGGAAGCGTTGAAATCGTTTTTTAATCGTATCTAAGTTAACCGGATTTAATGGTAAACTTATATATCTAAACTGAATTAAATCGTCGTTTAGTTTAAAAGACTCTATATTATTATCGTAGAATAACTGTGCTGTTTCGCGTTGCACTACAGAATCAATATTTTTCTTAACCAAGCCTTCTAGATACGCTTTGGTGTATAAATCATTTTTATATTGCTCTACTAATTTAGAGAATTCATTTTGTTTCTCTTCCGAAAGATTCACTAATGCACCATCCATTAAAAGTAAGCGTCTCGCCCAACGATTAATATAAGCGTTTACCATTAAGGTACTATCTTCTTTAGAAGTGCCTTTTGGAACCACATCCTTAATGTCATCCCTATAAAGAAAACTCTCATTAACTCTGGCCACTGGGTTTTGACCATCAGACTTTTTAAATAAGTCGCAGCTAGTAAAAAGCAAACAAATACTGAATATGTATAAAAAATGTTTCAAAAATTATGAATTAGTTTCCAATTTCAGCTTTAACTGCCTTAAGTGTTTCTTGGTTTACTTCTATTTTGAAGCGATTGTATAACTCATTAATCCAATTGGTCTCTATTTCGGTTTGGTAGTCATTAATAACGTTTCCTTTAGCTTCTTCCAATGTTTTTTGTCCTGCTGGTAAAACCTCTACGACATTAATAACGTGAAATGCTTCATTATGTTTATAAATCTCTGAAATACCTTTTTTAGCTTCGAGATTTGATGGCAGAATAGGATTATCTAATGTATAAGTCCCTTTTGTAAAGATAACGTTCTGCTTATCGCTAGTGTTTAATTTATTTTTAATAGCATCTTCAGATTCACCTTTTTTCATCATTTTAAGGATTTTCTTCATTTGAGATTTATCTGCAGATGATGCCATAATCACTTCAATTCGCTCTGTCCATTGATAATTAGATTGATTTTTGCTATAATACGTTTCAATACCTGTAGAATCTTTAGAAGCTTTGTTCCAAACCTCATTTTCCATTAAATCGAACAACAATAGCCCATCTCTATATTCTTTTAAAATATTTGCATACTCTATATTCTCTACTTCTAAATTATCTTCTCTGTATTGAAGAATTGATTTTTCAAAATAGCTATCGAACTCTTTATCGATAATAGTTTGGAAAGGAATCGTTTTACCTGAATAAATACGTTGTGCATTTACTAAATGTTTTCCAAAATCTTCATAAGTAAAAGCAGTCTTATTTATAGAAAACAAAGTTTCATTGACCTTAAAATCTGCAGGTAAACTCCAGGTACGACTATAGAACTCATTAGAAAGTATAGACGTAAAATAAGACTTAGCCTCAGAATTATAAGTTATTTTATATTTATCCGTTAGCTTAGTGATTAACGCTTCTTGAATTAATTTAGACCTTGAATCTCTTTTCACTTTTGACTCAAAAGCATCCTTTACGTTTTCTAATGGTTCAATTGGCTGAAGCTCAATTCGCTTTACAATATGCCAACCATAAGCAGATTTAAACGGCTTGCTTACATCCCCATCATTTTTTAAAGCAAAAGCGGTATCTTCAAATTCCGCAGAACTTAATTGACCACTTTTAAAAGGTGCTATTTTCCCTCCTTCTCTAGCTGAACTTTTATCCTCTGAAAATTGTTTCGCTAAAGCATCGAAACTTTCGCCTTGATTTAGTTTTTTATAGATGTCATTAATACGACCTTCCGGATTAGCTAGTGAATCTTTCGGATTTAAATTCACCATTATATGTGCTACTGTTATAGTACCTCTAGATGGTCGTCTATCATTAACTTTGACCACATGATAACCAAACTGAGTTCGGAAAGGCATTGAAATCTCACCAGCTTTCGTATTGTAAGCTGCTGTTTCAAAATCGTAAACCATTTTAAACGCTGAGAAATAACCTAAGTCTTCAAGAAAGATTGTATTTCCGTTATGCATTTCTGCTTTAACTTTATCAAACCCCTCTTCTAACACACGATTTCTTAAAGCTAACACCTCGTTGTATGCATTTAAAGTATCTTTTACTGATGGATCTAGACGCACTAAAATATGTGACGCATTAATATCTAAATTACTACGGTCATATGCCTCATTCACCAAGTGTTCAGTTACTTTATTCTCTGAAATATAATTACTAATTAACTGTTTCTTATATCTAGAAAATTCGCGTTGGTAGTTTTTATCTTCATCTAACTTCAGACGTTTAGCTTCTTTTAGTTTTAATTGATATTCTGTAAATAATTTTAAATAACCATCAATATCCTTCTGACTTTCATCTTGAACTAAATCTAAATTTTTATTATAGACTCTTAAAAATTCTGAAGCCATGATTGGCTCTCCATCTACTTTGAGAAGCACGGCGTCATTATCTTGTGAAAAAGAAAAATTTAGTGCAAAAAACACTAAAAACAAACATTTCATATTAAGTTTCATAATTTAATCTTGATTTGTATTAAAATAAATAACGTACTTTTAAAACTCAGCAAAAGTAACATAAATAGCGTATTTAGCAAGAGGATTAAATGGCATTATTTTAATAATTACTGCTAGTTACGTAGTAAAAATCATACCGTAATAACAAGTTGTAATATTTTACGATGATTTTAACAATTAAAAACGTCTAACATCGATTAGATTTAAATTTCACCATCGCTTTTTATATTTTTATAAAAATCGTCAGAACAGCATGGAATACACCAATGAAATCCTAATTAAGAAATCCATTTCAGAAGTTATCAAAAAATACAATTCTACTGCCAACTTAAAACATTGGCAAGAAGGTTTGGTAAGCACTGAACATATTTCTGGAAACCCTAGTGAACTTGGTGCAAAAATGAAATTAATCTTTAGTTTTGGGAAACGTAAAATGGAAGTGATAGAAACGGTTACAAAACAACAACTCCCGAATGAATTACACGTTACCTACACAACAAATGGTGTTCGAAATATTCAGGAGAATTACTTTAAAGTTATTGAAAACAACGCTACACAATGGATTTCTAAAACAGAATGTCAGCCCACAAGTTTCAAAATGAGTGTAATGCTGTTTTTAATGCCAAGTCTATTTAAGAAACAGACCGAAACTTATATGAGTAATTTTAAAAATTTTGTTGAACAAGGAATTTCTATTGGTTAGTCTAACATCAGGACGAATTTAACTTTTAACAGAAACAACAGAATTTAAGCCATGCGAAAATTAAAATTGATTTGGGATTTTAGAGGACCTGCAGGACAAAAAACAGCAGAACATCACCTCATACACCTAAAGGAATATATTGAAATCAACAACTTAGACATCACTATTACTGGTGTAGAAACCTTAAGTGACATGCATAGTTTAGCTTTTTTGGTCGTAGATGAAGCAAAAATGAAACCGATAAGAGACTCTTTGAAACCCCATAGAGGACAAGTATATTCTGGTACTTAAAGGAACTCATGCAAAGAAAACAAGTAGCACATCCTATTATATTGTAATATCCTTTTTAAAATCTGAATTAAAATAGTCGTTTTAAAAAGGCTTGAATAAATCGTTTAGGCGGAACCGACAAAATGATTCTTAAATCTTCTAAAAACGTAGAATCTTCGTCTAAAAACTTAAATATAGTTTTAACATCTGCCTTTTTAAACATGGAAGAAAAAAGTGCTGCTCCTTCATGATTATGATTTGCTAAAACATCTAAAAATATTAAATCGTAAAATCTATATTTTGTAGCTCTATCAAACTTAGATAAGTCACCGTCTTTTTTCAAAAAAGACACAAGGTCTTTTGTTTTTTTTGATGTGTTCATAAAGGTATAACCCGTACTCGCTTTTGTCCAACCACCAGCTGTTCCAATATTTAATATGTGTTCAGAATTTAAGTCGTTAAACTTAAAAGATGTCATAGGAATAACCCCTTTTTCTTTTTCAACAATTTCGTAATCTAATATGTTTTTATTCTTTAAGTAATTTTTAATAGAATCCTCATAATCAGAAAGTTCCAACAACTCTTTTGAAAATAATGTATATTCAAATAAGGCTGTTTTTTTATCAATCGGCAGCACATACATAAAACGTGTATTGCCCTTTTGTGGTACTGAAAAATCCATGAATGTGGCCTCAGAGTCATCGAATGAATCGGCTTTTGTTTTTACAAACCAACCTACAAAATGCTGATGCATTAAAGGATACCTATTTTGCAATTTATAAACCTCTGGGTCTGGTATACTATTGAAGAGTTTTGACCCCAAATAATTCTCACTTTTTGTGACGACTTCAACACCTGTTTTTAATTCCGAAAAACTATCGACTTCTTCTTCAATAAAACTAAAATTAGATTTAGAGTTTATACTTTTCCAAAGTGAGCCATAAAAGACTTCACTTCTAATCATTTTGTAATGAAATGGAGAAATAGAAATGGTTTTAGAAAATGCATCACTTCCAAAGTAAATATTACTCCATGTTTTAACTAAGAGATCATCCCATTCTCCTATCCCTTCTTCCCAAAAGCACCAAGTTCTATCGTTGCCCTTATCTTTTGTTTGGTCTATTATTAAAATAGATTTATCATCAAAAAAAAGATCTTGCGACATGCGGTATGCCAACAGTAAGCCCGAAGCACCTGCTCCCAATATAATATAATCGTATTGTAATTCCATTTAATAACCCAATTATTGAAATTTTAAACAACAGAATGATGCCTCTGCTTTTTTAAATAAAAGCATCTATTTTTCATGTTTCTTTTCATGCCTTCGCTCAGCATACTCATAGCCTTCACTCCACCATTTCTCCATTAGTCGCTTGCTAAAAATTAAAGAATTTTCGGTGAGACTAGTCGGTGTATAGTACAAATTGAGTTTCACATTTCTATTGCGAGCAGCCAATTTTCCTATGATAATATCATTTCGCTCTACCTGATCTAATAGATGTCCAAACAAGCTAATCATTAATGAAAATGGATTTTTTCCGAGGACTTTCTGCTTTCCTAAAGTTTCCGCTTCCAAAACAATAGCATCCACTTCTGTCGCACCGCGCTGAATAGCTTCTCTAATAGGAATTACAGACCCTAATCCACCATCAGCATACTCATAACCATCTACTTTTGCCAAGGACATAAATGGAATGTAATTACAAGAAATCCATATCCAATTACAAAATTCCTCATAAGAACACTCTTGTATAGATTTATATTCCACACGATTCATAGATAGATTAGAAACCGTCACGACTACATCGTGTTTTTCCTTTCTAATTTTTACGTATTCCTCATAAGTCACATTTTTTCTAATATGACGTCTTAAGGCTTTACTTTCACCAAATGTCCGCTTACGTCTAATAAACTGCCATAATGAATTTATAAAATCAATAGAGACATATTCTCTATCTCCTTTTTTGTGTTGCACAAAAGGACTTATACTAAAAATATCGTGCTGCTGTACATTAGTAAAAATATCATAGAGTTTACCAATTTCGTTAACCGCTAAATGCGGAACCAAAAGACTTCCTGTTGATGTTCCTAAAAACAAATCGTAATTATGTTTTTCGCGCTCCATTAAATATTGCGCAACACCTCCTGCAAACGCTCCCTTACTTCCTCCTCCAGATATCACTAATGCTCGCATTTAATTACCGTTTTTTTTATTGTTAAATTATTCTGTTTCTAATGGACTAACTTCTTCATTTTTAAATTTGGCATAATTAAGGCCACTCTCCCACCATTTCGTCATTTTAACTTTATCAAAAACTAATGAATTGGTAGTTAAAACTGTTGGAGTATAATAAAAATTAATGATAGCGTTTTGATTTGAAGCCACAAACTTACCGATTTTAATATTTTGACTTTCGATCCTATCTAACATAAACGCAAACATATTAGTCAATAGTGAAAATGCATTGGTTGATGGCATTCTATTGAGTTGACTAACTTCTGTTTGTAAAACAATGGCATCTACTGATGTTGCTCCCCGCTTAATCGCTTCTTCTATAGGTACCATAACACCAAGCCCCCCATCTGCATATTCGCAACCATTTTTCTTTACTAAAGACATAAACGGTGTGTAATTGCACGACACCCAAATCCATTCGCAAAATTCTTCGTAATCAAAATCTTTAATAGATTTATACTCTAACTGATTGAGCGACAAATTAGAAACAGTAACAACAATATCTGTATGACTTTCTCGAAGTAACACAAACTCCGCTTTAGTCAAAGTTCTTTTTATAAGTTGCTTTAGATTAAGAGATGTCCCAAACGTCTTATTACCTTTTAATAAATTTAGCAGTACTACAAAATGATTAATCGCTATCGTTTCGACACCTTTTTTCCTTTTGGTAATAAACGGGCAACTATCAAATATTGCATCATTATTTACATTTGTATAAACGTGTTTTATTTTATCAACCCGGTTTAATCCTAAATGAGATACCAAAAGACTTCCTGTAGACGTCCCAATAAACAAATCGTACTTATGCTTTTTATTTTCAATAAGATACTGAGCTACACCACCTGCAAATGCGCCTTTACTTCCACCTCCAGATATTACTAATGCTCTCATTAATCTTCTTTTTTCTCTAGTTTCTCGGACAGTTCTTTCGCAAATTTAACTAGTTTCCAGTTGTGATGTGATTTTGCTAATTCTAAATTAGATTGACACTCCTCATTACAAGACTTAATTAAATCTAAATAATTAAAGGCTTTAATTCTTACGTCTGCATTGTATTTTTCATCGGTATACCCTATCAACTCGTTAAACAATTCTTGTTTATTATCTGCTTCGTAATAAGGTGTATTTAAATTTAACACAATCCACAGCATCCGCACATTCTTATCATTAAAGCCAATTATTCTTCGTGTTTTAGAAAGGTATTTCGAACGTTCTAATGGAAAATTAACCCAAAGATTATATAAGGCGTTTTCTATGGTAACATAAGACTTATCATCCAATAAGGATTCATAATCCTCTTTTAAAGCCTTAGGTATTTTAGTTACATGTTCTGAAATAGCTTGTCTCACTTTTAAGCTATTCTTAAACACATCTGTCGTTACCAATGCTGGCACTTGGGAAATCACTTTCACTTTTGCTTCATCAGAAACATAATACTTAAGATATTCTTCACATTTAGACGATTTTGCTTCGCAATCTACCATCGCATATTCATTTATAAAACTAGATTGTCGCTTCAAAATTGTAAAAGCTTCATCATAAGGAAATGCTTTGTTTTTAATCCAATAATTGACAAAATGCGATAAGGATTGACCATGTAGCTTTTCAACTTGAGCAATAAAATCAGAAGTTTCAACATTACTAAATTGATACTTATCTAAATAATTTTTAACAGCTTTCTTAAAGACGACATCACCAACTTCATCCCTTAAAGCATGTAAAACCCATGCTCCACGCTGATAAAATGTTAAACTACTAGATTTAGGATCTAAAAGCGATGTCCCATTACCTGAAAGATCTTGTCTACTTAACTCCAAGACGGACTCCAATAACTTATAATAGAAATAATTATCTCCAAAAATATCGCGTTCCGCCAAAAGCGCATAATACGTTGCAAATCCTTCTTGCAACCAATGGTGTTCCCCTGATTTAGCAGTAACCAAATCACCAAACCATTGATGCGCTAGCTCGTGCGCATTGACATTGACATAATTTTTATCATTAAATCCAATACCATCCACCATAAAAGCATCTGAAAAAATAGTAAGGCTTGTATTTTCCATGCCTGCATATAGAAAATCGTGAACAGGAACTTGCTTGTAGTTTTGCCACGGATAAGGAAAACCTATTTCCTCTTCTAGGAAATTAAACATTTGTTCAGAATAGCGATATGTCGGCTCTACTTTTAAGGAATCTTCTGGGTAATAGTAATATTCTAAAGGAATACCACTTTGGGACGTTTTTGTTATTTTGTTGTATTTACCATAAACTAAAGCCAATAAATAGCTCGATATCGGTTTTTGCATTTGATATGAAACCTTTACCAAACTATCCTGCAATGGACTATTTACTGTATTTAAACCGTTGGCGATAAAGCTATATTCAGATTCCTTAACCGTGCTTAAATTGAAAATGATTTTATCATTAACATCATCTATACTAGGAAACCAATGGCTTGTATACTTCCCTTGGCCTTGTGTCCACACTTGAGGTTCATTTTCTCGTTTCAAAAAATACAATGCTTTTTTAGGCTTAACAGAGTAATCAAAATAGACGGTATAAGACTGACTTTTTTCAAACAGATATTTAAAATAGATTTTATTGTCTTCGTAAGAATAGTCCAATTCCTTTACATTAGAATCACCTACTCTTATCTCAACATTTTCGAATGTCATATTCACAGCATCTAAAAATATGGAGTCTGTTGATTTCGTAATATCGAGATTATACCAAATTGTTCCTTTAACCATTGAAGAATCTGGAACGATACTAAGCATTCCATTCGCTCTTTTAAAATCCACGTATTCAGTCTGCTGAGCAAAAGTCAAAGTCGTAATAAAAACACAAAAGGCAACAAAAAATTTCTTCATAAAATTTAACTAGTCAAGAATAAGACCAAAGTACGGAATTCAACGCTTATATCACAAAAACTAAATTCTAAAAATTATATTGCTATGATTGCATTTGATTCCATCCTACACAGAAATAACAAACCTAAAGTTCACTGATTAAATAAAAGTAAAATTCTTCATAAGATGAGATTCCTACGTTCGCAGGAATTTGGTAAATTCGCAATTATGAGTGTGAATTTACAAACTCCCATCGATTATCTTAAAGGCGTTGGTCCCAACCGAGCAGATTTACTACGCTCAGAATTGGGTATTCAGACTTATCAAGATCTTCTTAATCTATTTCCAAATCGATATATCGATCGCACTAGGTATTATAAAATCAATGAATTACAGCGTAATAATGCCGAGGTTCAAATCATTGGAAAAATTATAGGATTTAGAGAAGTCGCTCAAAAAAGAGGCAAGCGTTTAGTCGCAGACTTTAGAGACGACACAGGCATGATGGAACTCGTTTGGTTTAGAGGTCAGAAGTGGATACGCGACAACCTAAAGACAGGTCAAACTTATGTTATTTTTGGAAAAACTAATTGGTTTAGTGGTAAATTTAATATGCCACATCCTGAAATAGAATTGCAATCTGAACACGAAAGTAATTTGCGTTCAGCCATGCAAGCCATTTATCCTTCTACCGAAAAGTTATCCAATAAAGGTGTTACAAATAAAGTTGTAACCAATATAATGCAGCAATTATTTTTGGAAACCAAAGGTCGGTTTGTAGAAACGTTGCCCGATTCAGTTATGGCTGAATTAAAATTAATTTCCAAATCTGAAGCGCTTTTTAATATTCATTTTCCGAAGACTCCAGAGCTGTTAGCAAGGGCACAATTTCGATTAAAATTTGAAGAATTATTTTACATTCAGCTGCAGTTAATTATCAAAAATCTCATTCATAAATCGAAAATAAAAGGCTTTACTTTTGATAAAGTAGGAGACTATTTTAACACCTTTTACAAAGACTATTTACCCTTCGAATTAACCAATGCACAGAAGCGTGTTTTAAAAGAAATTAGACGCGATTTAGGCAGTAATGCC
Organism: Winogradskyella thalassocola; assembly: GCF_900099995.1. Classification (GTDB taxonomy): domain Bacteria; phylum Bacteroidota; class Bacteroidia; order Flavobacteriales; family Flavobacteriaceae; genus Winogradskyella; species Winogradskyella thalassocola. The sequence continues at coordinate 419,533 of NZ_FNCZ01000002.1, read as the reverse complement.
CAGATGAATCGCCTTTTACAAGGAGATGTAGGCTCAGGAAAGACCATAGTCGCGTTTATGTCAATGCTCATGGGGCTTGACAACGGTTACCAATGCTGTCTAATTGCTCCTACTGCTATTTTGTCAGTTCAGCACTACCAAGGATTAAGTGACTTATGCAAACCTCTAGGAATCAGTGTATCACTTCTTCAAGGTTCAACCAAAGCTTCAGAACGAAGAATCATTCATGAAAATCTAGAAAATGGCAATTTACAGATCCTAATTGGCACTCATGCTTTACTTGAAGATAAGGTTAAATTTAAGAATTTAGGACTCGCTATTATTGATGAACAACACCGTTTTGGAGTCAAGCAACGATCGAAATTATGGCATAAAAACACCCTTCCTCCAAACGTCTTGGTAATGACCGCTACTCCAATTCCGAGAACCTTAGCCATGTCTGTTTATGGCGACTTGGATATCTCTGTAATTGATGAATTACCAGCAGGAAGAAAACCCATAAAAACGGTTCACAGATTTGATAATAACCGACTGAAAGTTTTCAAATTTATGAAAGATGAAATCGCTTTAGGTCGTCAAATTTATATCGTCTATCCATTAATTCAAGAAAATGAAACCATGGATTATAAAGATCTAATGGATGGTTATGAAAGTGTGTCTCGAGAGTTTCCAATGCCAGATTATCAGATTTCAATTGTTCATGGAAAAATGAAACCTGCCGACAAAGATTACGAAATGCAACGTTTTGTAAAAGGCGAAACTCAAATTATGGTGGCAACAACCGTTATTGAAGTTGGTGTTAATGTGCCCAATGCCTCTGTTATGATTATTGAAAGCGCAGAACGCTTTGGATTATCGCAATTACACCAATTGCGCGGACGTGTTGGTCGTGGTGCTGAGCAGAGTTATTGTATCTTAATGACAAGCCACAAACTGAGTCAAGATAGTAAAACCAGACTAGAAACCATGGTACGCAGCAGTGATGGCTTTGAAATTGCTGAGGTTGATCTAAAATTACGTGGACCAGGCGATCTTATGGGCACTCAACAAAGTGGTGTTTTAAACCTTAGAATTGCAGATATTGTAAAAGACAAGGATATCTTAGAGCAATCGCGTTATTATGCTAAAAACATTCTGAAATTAGATCCCAGCTTAGCGTCTTCAGAACACAGTGTCATACTCCATACCTATAGACAAATGAGCAAGTATCGCAACATTTGGAATTATATTTCATAAACAATTGAATAGTCATTTTAACAGTTCAATTTGAAACAAAAAAAAGAGACGTTCATAACGTCTCTTTTCTCTTTCTTAATCAAAGCAAAGTGTTTAGTATTAAGCCACTTGCTCTTCGTGTTTACCTTCGTAGACTTCTTCTACTAACTTTTTATTGAACGCTGGTAAATCCTCAGGCGATCTACTGGTCACTAATCCGGAATCCACCACTACTTCTTCATCGACCCAATTAGCTCCGGCATTAATCATATCCGTTTTTATAGAATCGTATGATGTGATTTTTCGTCCTTTTAAAACACCTGCCTCTGCTAATAACCATGGTGCATGGCATATGGCAGCAACTGGTTTATGGTTTTCAAAAAATGATTTTACAAAGGATACCGCAGCCTTATTCTTACGTAATACGTCTGGATTTATTTGTCCTCCAGGCAATACTAAAGCATTGTAATCCTTCTGATTCACGTCACCCAACGTTTTATCTACCTTATATGAGTTACTCCAGTTTCCATCTGACCATCCTTTAATTTCACCAGACTCTAAGGATACAATATGCACTTCTGCGCCCGCATCTTCTAAGGCCTTTTTGGGTTCTCTTAATTCACTTTCTTCAAATCCGTTTGTTGCTAAAATAGCTACTGTTTTTTTATTTAAATTTTCCATGTTAATCTTAATTTTAATTCGTGTTAAATTTTTCGTCTGTATTATTGAAATTCAATGTACATAGGTAAAACCTAACTAACAGTCGATTGTAATTCACTCATGGCTTCACCAATGGAAGTGTTACCTTCTATAATTTCGAATGTGGTATTATACGGAGCATCATCATTTAAAGATTTTACGAGGGTTTGCGCCACGTCTGCTCTACTAATTTCACCACGTTTATTTAATTTCTCTTTTAATTCTACAGTTCCTTTTCCTTCATTATTAGTTAAAGATCCAGGCCTTACAATTGTATATTTAAGTCCACTGTTTTTAAGATGCTCGTCTGCATTTTGTTTGGCTTTTAGATACTCTTGCAATTCTTCTGAAGCTTCTGGTTGATCTGCTCCCATAGAACTCAACATCACAAATCTGTTAACATTCGCCATCTTAGAAACAGCCATTAAACGTTTAGCTCCTTCTTGGTCAACTTCTACGACTTTTTTCCCTCCAGAACCCGCAGCAAAAATCACTTTATCGATACCTTTTATAGCATGTGTTAGATCTTCTGTTAAATCTGCAAGTACGGATTCTACTCCGTCGTCCTTAAATTGTTTTTGCTGTTCTTCTTTTCTAACCATAGCAATTGGGTTAAAATATTGCGATGCTTTTAAAAGATTAACAACTTGTTTTCCTGTGGTACCATTGGCACCTGCTACTAATATATTTTCCATAGATATTTTTATTTTTTATTTACTATTCACATAGAATGCATAGATTACTCCAGGTATCCAACCCACAAGCGTTAATAATAAGCTTATTAAAAACTCGCTACCTAAACCGTGTTTTAAAAACACCGCTAAAGGAGGTATCACAATAGATAAGATTATAGTTAGTAAAGACATTTGTATGTGTTTTGATTGTATACAAAATTAGAGCTAACACCTTAAAATCATTGACTTGTTTCATAGTTATCTTAGCGCATATTGACAAAACAAAATGTTAAAAAATAAAACTTAATCTATACACATATACTGAGAGAACTGCGATAGACTTGAAAATCATTAATAACACTTTATCATTAAATTTTGAAAATATTAAGTGATTTGAAAATATTGATTTTATAAATTGCGAATAAAAAATCACAAACGCTTCAATCAATGATTAAAATAGCAAAAGCAAGTATTGAGCATTCTGAACTAATTGCCGAAATTGGGAAAATATCATTTTTTGAATCTCACGGAAACAGCGCATCTGCAGAAGATATTAATAGTTTTATTTCGAAAACTTATAATAAAGAGACTATATCTAAAGAGTTTGAAAACGCAAAAGCTCAATATCATTTAATCTATTTTAATGATAAAGTTGCTGGATTTTCAAAAATTGAATTGAGTACATCAAATAAAGACATAGATGAGTTAGACGTTACTAAACTAGACCGAATATATCTTTTAAAAGAATTTTATGGACAAGGATTAGGTTCAAAACTATTTGATTTTAATATAGAATTATCAAAAAAGCAAAACCAGAAAGGAATTTGGCTAGCAGTTTGGGTAGAAAATCAGAGGGCTATAAGCTTTTATACCAAAATAGGATTTCAGATTGCAGGGAAATATGATTTCAAAATATCGGAAACACGCTCAAATCCTAATCATATAATGTTTCTTAAATACGAATAGCATTTCCCTATAAAGCACAAGTTTTACATAAAATAAATTCAAGGTAAAATCAAGGCCTTAAACAACAACCAAGTTGACTTTATTCAAGAAAGCGTAATTACCTCACAAAACGACCAGAAATATTACCTTCAATAATCTTAACCACATCATCGACAGTGCTGTAATTAACATCCCCCTCGTAAGTATGTTTTAATGCACATGCCGCACATGCAAATAACATAGCCTTATAATCATCGTAATGTTGCAAACCATAGATTAAACCTGCGGCAAAAGCATCCCCTGTACCAATACGATCTACGATATGTGTTATATCTAAATCATTGGTTTCTCTAAACTCTTTACCATTCCACATTCTGGCTCTAATCTTATGTGAAGACGCATTTAACGCTGTTCTGATTTTGTCAACCACCTTTTCTATAGAAGGAAAGGTTTCCATAAGTTGTTTGCTCGCTTTTATAAAATCCTCGTTAGCATAACTATAATCAGTTCCGAGCACTTCATTAATCTCATTAATACCACCAATAAAAATGTTAGAATAGTGCAATAAATCTACTAAAGTTTCTTTAGGATCTTTTCCATATTTCCACAGCCCACTACGATACGTTGGATCAGCAGAAACAGTGAGCCCTTTTTCTTTAGCTAAAATCAAACCTTCTTTTAAAGTATCATAAGCACCTTGAGTTAATGCAGGAGTTATACCTGTCCAGTGCATCCAATTGCCTTTCTTTATTGCTTTTTCCCAATCCACCATAGCAGGTAAAACTTCAGAAAAAGATGAATGCGATCTATTATAAGATATTTGACTTGGTCGCATTACAGCTCCCACTTCTAAAAAATAAACACCTAATGGCCGTTTAGATCGCACTACAGATGATGTACTAACACCAAATTTTCTAATATAAGAAACTGCTGTATCACCAATAAAATCATCTGAAACCAAACTAATATGTTTTACATTACCACCAAAATTAGCTATTGAAATAGCAACATTTAATTCCGTACCACCAAAATAAAATTCTACAATATTAGATTGCATAAACTTTTTGTTGCCTCTTGGCGAGATACGCATTAAGACTTCACCGAATGTAATAATCTGATTCATATTAGTAATTTTTGACGTTCTTAAATAAACCTTTTAATTTACTAAAGATATGGCTAAAAATTATTTTGTGATAAAAGATACGGACTAAAACTTATTTGAATGAATTAATATTATACATTGTATAAAATTTTACACCCAGAAATTAAATATTTTAAATGGATTTCATTCCGATTGAAACTAAGCGTCTCATTTTAAGACCAATCACAGAAGCTGACACACTAGATTTTTATGAATTAGACTCTAACCCAGAAGTCCATCTCTTTCTTGGAAATGAACCTGTTGTAAAAATTGAAGAATCTCATTCCATGATTAACAAAATCTTGCAACAGTATAAGACTCATGGAGTAGGCCGTTTAGCCATTATAGAGAAATCAACAAACCACTTTTTTGGTTGGTCTGGTTTAAAATATGAAAAAGATTACAGAACTCAATTCAACTATTATGATTTAGGCTCCAGAATTAAAGAACAATATTGGGGAAAAGGGTATGCAACGGAAGCTGCTATTTCTTCCTTAGAATATGGCTTTAAAACGCTAAAACTTGCAGAAATTGGTGCTGTTGCAGATATAAATAACAATGCATCTAATGTTATTTTAAAAAAAATCGGGATGCATCTTACTAGTACGTTCGACTATAACACTGAAGTATTAAATTGGTACATTATGAAAAACCCATATCTCTAAAATATAATTAACCAAAAATGCCATTATGAGCAGCCTTGAAATACATTTTAAACTTAATTATTAGTATTTCTCACCAGTCTCATAATGACACTTCAATCAATTTAAAACTTTTTAGTTTTAGTTATTATTTTAGTTAATTTAGTTGTAATTTAAAATTAATTGGAATACTATAAGGAACACCTACATTCATATCTCGTTGTCTTCCTGGTTCCATTTTTGGTAGCAAATTAATAATACGTTCTGCTTCAGTTTCTAAAAGTTTATCTGGGCCTCTACTTTTTACTTTAGTCACCGTTCCTGTTTTATCAATTAAAAAGAACACATATACTTTACCATCGATATTAAGTTCAGCTGCAGCTTCAGGATATCTAAAATGTTTTTGTAAATGCTCTTGAATTTTTCGTTCAAAACAAGCTCTTAACTCTGCATTATTACCTGTACAGCCTGGGAATTGCGGTACTTTTTCAATCAATGCAAAAGGCACTTCAACATCTTCTTCCACTTCCATAACAGCGACATCTTCGATACCAACTTCACGATCATCAATAATATCATCTTGACCTATCTCTGTACTTTGTATGACACTTTCTTCAACATCTTCAACATCTTCAACAATTGTAATAACTTCAGTTACCATCTGCTGTTGAGGGGGAGGAGGAGGAGGCAAAACATCCATAATTGTAATTGGAATATCTTCATCATATTGATCCTCTAGCATTAACAGATCAATCTTTATATCTGCTTTTTCGTAAGTCTTATGTTCTAATCCTATATATGTTAGGAGTAACATTACGTTTAAGCCAACAGCAAAAAATAAACTGCTGTTTCGACCTACATTGGCTTTTGGGTTTTTTTTGAGTTCCATGACGTTTAATTTTGTTATATAAAATTACGCATCATATATGTTAAAAATTATGATTTATATCATGTTTGACTTATTATCAACATCTTAAGATTTATAAGTTGTCTAACTGATTGTCGTTTCCGTCTTCACTAATTGTCCAAAAGAAGCCCACAAAAAAGAACTGATCTGCCGCAGGTGTTAATGCTCTTCTGCTAAACTGACCATTTTGATTTGGTGCATCTGCATACTGATAGCCATTTATATTTTTAATACCCAACACATTATTTATAGAGAAATAAAGAATCTTTTGTTGATCTAGTAGATAAGCCCAATTTAAACTCAAATTATGAAATGGTTTTGTACGCTCGTTCATAAACTCTTCGGTATTCGGATTGTTATATGGACGCCCAGAAGAATATCCATAATCGATACCAAACTGGCTTTTCCAACTGTCTACCCAATATTTACCTACAACAGAAAGGTTATGATTGGTCGCGTAACTTGGCTGTACAGAAGTGGTATAATTACTATAATTACGCTCTGTATCTAAATAAGAATAACTAACCCAATAATCTAAGTTCTTAATACTCGTATTGTCTCTCCAAAATAAATCTAAACCTTGCGCATAACCATTACCTGTAGATTCAAAATTAGTCGCAAAGGTTTCAAACTCACCATCAAATTTTATTAGGTTATCGTAATCTTTTCGATAGGCTTCGGCTCTAAATATTTTACCGGCATTTACATATTGATAATTTAAAATATAGTGTGATGTCTTTTGCGCTTCTAAATCCTGTTCAAACTTTAAAATAGTACTATTTGGGTTTTGAAAAAAGTTACCATAAGCCAAAGAAAACTGTCCATTTTTAGAGCTTTTATAGGCTACCGCTGCTCTTGGTGCTAGATCCACTGTATTGAATATAGAACTATGATCAGCTCTTACACCTACCTTTAATGCCAAATCTTTTGAAAACACTACATCTGCTTCAGCAAATGCTGCCGTTATATTATTGTTAAAACCATAGGTTTCGTTAATAGCGTCTTCTTTATAGTTCTCGTCAAAATCTGTAATAAACTGTTCGGCCCCAAAACTCAACTTAAATCGACTATTGAATCGTTTTTTGAGCTTCAACTTTATATGTGCAGAATTTTCAGTGTCATTTATCTCAATCGTTTCAATGCCTATTTTATTTTTAGCATAGGTATAACTAACACCAGAAGACAATGTCCAATTATTTCCTAAAACACCTTTATAAGATGTATTGAGATAGAAGTTGTTGTTATTCAATTTAAAATCGATACCATCTTCATAATTAATATCTTCTTGATTCAATTCAAATTTTGTAGCATCAAATGCCGCATAAAACTTCAACATCCCATTATTCAACTTTTGTCTAAAAACAGTTTCACCTTGTGCACCAGCAAAAGGGGTTTTCCACTCATTTTTATCTTCAAAAATAGCTAAGTAAGGGGCCAGATTAATATAACTAGCACTAAAACTTAAAGATGATTTATCCCATTTTTGTGTGTTTCCTAAACTAGCACCAACACTCATAATACCAATATCAGTTTTCTCTTGGTCTGGCTCGTCAATGGTGTTTAAAAGCAATACACTAGATAATGCTTGTCCGAATTCTGAAGAATAACCACCTGTTGAAAATGTAATACCATCAAACAAAAATGGAGAGTAACGTCCACGCGTAGGAATATTATTTGTGGTCGGTGTGTATGGTGTAAACACACGAATACCATCAATAAAGATTTGAGTTTCATCGGCATTTCCACCTCGCACAAACAAACGACCATCTTCTGCAACATTCGACGTTCCTGGCAAGGTCTGAAGCGCACCAACATAATCACCTAAAGCACTCGCTGTAGTAACCACATCTAAAGGCTTTAAAACTGAAACTTTAGAATTGTCGCTCGCTTCAAACGTACCTGCGCTAATAATTACGGCATCTAACGATTCCACATCTTCACGCAATCTAACCTGAAGATTTTTTAGTTTAGAAACGTCCTCAATAATCGTTTTGGTTTCAAAAGACAAAAAGGAAATGATTAAGGTTTGTACTCCCGTTTCATTTGTTGAAAATGAGAATTCACCTTTTTCATCTGAAGTAGCTCCATCGTAAGTGCCTTCTAAATAAACATTAGCTCCAATGACAGGAGCGTTTTTGTAATCTACTACTTTTCCTGAAATCGTAGTTTGCGCAAAACCAAATGATGTTATAAATAGGATGACAAATGTGAATAGATGTTTCCTCACTATATTTCTATGGTTCTTTTTGTATTCGTGGATCTGTGATGTCATGGTTTGATTGGTGATTAAAAAGTTCGTTTTTGTTGATAGTACAAATTTGAGGTCTTTTTAAGTGAACATGAATTCTATTTTACCGAACTGTATAAATTCTATGACGAATTGAATATATTTGGTTCAACGCATCATACGCATTCCATAAAAACCACCAAAAATGTTATTTAAAACGGAAAAACAATTCAGCATTCTTTTCTTTATTATTGTGCTTATCGAACTTTTAACAGGAAGTACAGAATCCCTAAAAACAGTTCATTATATCGCGAAACCAGCAATAGTAATCAGTCTAATTTTTCTGTTTTTAAAAACGTCTAAATCACTCCCTAAAGCCATAAAAAATGTAACACTTTTGGCTTTGGTTTTTTCGGTATTGGGAGATGGATTGCTAATGTTTGTAGACCAATCACCACACTTTTTTACCTTGGGCTTAGTTGCTTTTTTAACAGCTCACATTATGTATATTGTGGTATTTCTAAAACATAGAAACCCACAAAAATCACCGCTTGGATTTATAGCACTGCTCCTTATCTATGGTGCGAGTTTATTCTCTTTTCTAAATGGTAATTTAGGGGACATGCTAATTCCTGTGATAATTTATATGTTGGTCATTTTGAGTATGGCAACCGCAGCCTATTTAAGAAAAGACAAGGTGAATATACTTAGCTACGGACTTGTGTTTTTTGGCGCGTTGTTTTTTTTGGTCTCGGATAGTATTTTGGCACTCAATAAGTTTTATGAACCACTAGCCTACTCAAATATTAGTATCATGGTAACCTATGCTTTAGCACAATATTTAATTGTTATTGGTATTTTAAAGCTAAAGGATCAATAAGTCTTACTTTTTAAAAGGTCTGATTATAAGTCGTGCTGCTTTATCAAAATTGATGTAATTGTATGTCCAATTGAATAATACAATCACTCGATTTCGAAAACCTACTAACGACATTAAGTGAACAAACATCCATATAAACCAAGCAAAAAAGCCCCCGAACTTATAGTGTTTTAAATCTACTACGGCTTTGTTTCTACCAATAGTAGCCATGGAACCTTTGTCTTTATAAACAAAAGGTTTTAAAGGTTTATTATCTATTAATCGCAATAAGTTTTTCCCTAATAAATTCCCTTGTTGTATCGCTGGCTGTGCAACTTGAGGATGTCCTTTTGGATACGCTTCTGAAGCCATTAAAGCAATATCACCAACTGCAAAAATATTAGGATAACCTTCAACTTGATTAAACTGATTTACGTTATACCGATTTGCTCCTTCTATTAAAGCATCCGCGTTTAATCCTTGTACCGGAGCACCCGTAACACCTGCTGCCCAAATTAAGGTTTCAGATTCTAATTTTAATTCAGAATTGGTCGTGACGGTAGTGCCATCATAATGCTTTACAAACGTGTTGCAATGTATTTTAACTCCTAATTTATTTAAAAATTGTGTCGCCTTTTTTGAAGCATGTTCACTCATTGGTGGCAATACACGACCTGCACCTTCTAATAAATGAATATGCATATCATCAGGATCTAAATCGTGATAATCTCTAGGTAAAATATTATTTTTTAGCTCTGCTATGGCACCAGCGAGTTCTACACCTGTAGGTCCTGCTCCAACAATCACAAAATTAAGAAACGCTTCGCGCTCAGATTTTGAATCTGCAATAGCTGCTTTTTCAAAATTCTGTAAAATCAAACTTCTTATATCTAAAGCTTGTGGCACCGTTTTCATTGGCATGCTAGACGACTGAATGGCCTTATTTCCAAAATAATTGGTTTTAGTACCAGTTGCCAAAACCAAGTAATCATAAGTTAAATGACCAATAGACGTAATGATTTCTTTCTTTTCTGGTAGAATTTGCTCAACTTCAGTGAGACGAAAAAACGTAGTGTTATGCTTTTTTATAATCTTTCGAAGCGGATAAGCAATAGAATCCGGTTCTAAACCCGAACTAGAGACTTGGTATAATAAAGGTTGAAACGTATGATAGTTGCGTTTGTCTATTAAGACCACTTGAACATTTTTATTAGCTAAAGATTTCACCAAATTTATACCGGCAAAACCACCACCTATAATGACGATTCTTGGTAGATTAGACTGAGGAATATTCATTAAATATCTATTGTAATTTCAGCTACAAAAATACGAATTATCAAGCCTAAAATTGTCTTTTAAAACAATAGTTGAATAAATTTGTAACAAAATAGAAACTCTTACTACTAATTAAATAACCAACCAATTTCATCAATTGAACAAAGAACTTGAACATAGTTTTGTAGAACAGTTGCAAAAGCATCAAAACATTGTGCATAAGGTGTGTCGTTTATACACCAACAATGCTGATGCGCATAATGACCTGTTTCAAGAAATCACTATACAATTATGGAGAGCTTTTCCAAAATTTAGAGGTGATGCTAAATTTAGCACTTGGATGTACAGGGTCGGTTTAAATACCGCAATTACATTATACAGAAAATCGAAAAGAAGTATAAATACACAAGAGTTTGACACTGTAGAGTTTAAAATTAAAGCAGAGGAATATGATGATACGGAAGAACAACAGTTAAAACTTTTATACCAAGCCGTACATCAATTAAATGACATTGAAAAAGCTCTAGTGTTCTTGTATTTAGAAGACAAAGATTATAGAGAAATAAGCGCGACTCTAGGTATAACAGAAGTTAATGCACGAGTAAAAATGAATCGTGTTAAAAAGAAATTAAAAACCATACTTAATCCGTAACATTATGGATGAATTAGAATTATTAAAGAAGGATTGGAATAAATCCGAGAATCAATATAAATCATTTACAGATTGTGATATCTATAAAATGAGCCATAAAAAATCGTCTAGCATTGTAAAAACCTTGTTTTATATAAGTGTTGCAGAGTTCGTATTTTGGATTCTTATAAATGTTTTACCTTATTTTTCGTCTGAAACTTATAAAGAAAGCTTAGACAAGAGTTATCACAACCCTTTGTTTGTTGGTATTACCATATTTGGCTTTGTTGTCATTTTTATATTTATGTACTTATTGTACAATTCTTATAAAGCAATTTCGACCACAGACAGTGCAAAAAAACTGATGGAGAGTATTTTAAAAACTCGAAAAATTATTAAATACTACGTGATTTATAATTTAGTCGTGATTTTTATTTCTGTACCGTTAACATTCTATTTTGAGTTTAATCAAAATATAGAGTTTCACGATCAAGTTGAAGCCTTTAACTCTAAGCAAATGCTATTTCTTTATGGCTTTACGGTTCTACTAACAGGTGTCTTTCTATTAGTCTTTTGGTTGTTTTATAAGCTCATTTATGGAATACTTTTAAAACGTCTCAACAGAAACTACAACGAGTTAAAAAAACTAGAAGTATAGTTCTAAAAATGCATTGAGCATAATTATGAATACAGTAGTTCAAAAAAATATAATAAGAATTAGTGTACCATTAATTGCTATTATTGCGATGATAGGACTTGCTAATTCGACACTTTTTAGCAAAGCACCAAGTCAATTAGCATTTGGTATTACGGTTGATTTACTCATAATAGTACCATTTATTTATTTTCTGCTTATCCGGAAAACCAAAATTCCAAAAACGACTGTAGTTCTTTTTATTATCTTGGGTGTGGCTGTTTGTTCTTTAATTATTCCTTCAGAACATCAATATTATTTAAGTCTTTTTAAAACGTGGTTACTTCCTTTAATTGAGTTGACTGTTTTTTCAGTTATCATTTTTAATGTTATTAAAGCCATTCGGCATTATAAATCACATAAAAGTGAGACGTCTTCTGACTTTTTTACGGTTTTAAAAATAACGTGCTCTAACATTTTACCAAAAGCTGTTGTAATTCCATTTGTTACAGAAATCTCAGTATTCTATTATGGCTTTGTGTATTGGAAAAAAAGACAATTAAAACCTAATGAATTCTCCTATCATAAAGACAGTGGCACAATAGGTCTACTTATTGGTATATTATTACTAATTGTTGTAGAAACGATGACGCTTCATTTTCTCTTAGCTAAATGGAGTATCCTTGCTGCTTGGATTTTAACAGGAATGAGTATCTATACTGCCATTCAGATTTTTGGGTTTTCGAAATCAATTCTAAAAAGACCCCTAAGTATCGAAGGTGATGTTTTATATCTTCGGTTTGGAATTATGAACGAAACCACAATTAATATTCATAATATCGAATCTATTACTATATCTACCAAAGATATTGAGCTAAATAATGACACCAGAAAATTGTCGATTTTAGGAAATCTAGATGCTCATAATATGGTGATTAAACTAAAAAATGAACAAACGTTAGTGGGACTTTATGGCATATAAAAACCATATACAACCCTCGCTTTTTATGTTGATGAGAAACATAGGTTTAAGAATGTAATTGATCAGAAATTGGAAAGCAACGATTAAGATCGTTTACTAACTAAATACGGACTGTTAAAAGCCTACATATCTCGTAATTCCTTATTTAAACGTTCATTCTCTTCTAATACATCTTGAGGTATTACTTTTAAGAATGAAGGATGTTGCTCAATAGCGTATTCAATTTTTTCAACGATAGAATCAATAGATTCATTATCATAATCAATTTCTAACGGCTCTTTTATTTCGAAAGATTGAAAAATATTTTTCTTTTTAATACGTAAGCCTTTTTTATCAAAAGAACGTCTAAAACCATCAATCACAATAGGCACAACAATTGGTTTGTACTTTTTTATAATATGAGCAGTACCTTTCCTAATGGGCTTAAAAGGAGTGGTTGTTCCTTGAGGAAACGTTACGACCCAACCATCTTCTAAAGCAGTTTTTATCATCGTAATATCACTCATTTTTACTTGTCTATTCACATCTTTACCCTGAGAACGCCAAGTTCGTTCAATACTAATTGAGCCTGTATAGGCAAATATTTTTGGAAGCAAACCCGATTTCATGGTTTCCTTTGCTGCAACATAATACAAATTCAGCTTCGGATTCCATAAATAACCTACGTTTTTAATACTATCTAATCGTCCACTTAAACTGGCGTTAAATACATGAAACATAGCAATAACATCAGCAAAATACGTCTGATGATTAGAAATAAACAACACGTTGGTATCTGGTAGATTCTTAATAATATCAGAACCTTCAATCTGTAAGTCATTAAAACCTCTAAAGCGTCTATGTGTAAATGCACCTAAGATTCTAATGAGCCATTTTTTTACCCAAAGTATATGTCCAAAAGGATTTCTTTTAAATAATCCCATAGTTAATTTTCAAATTTTGTCAATTACAAATGTAACCATTAAGTTAAATTATAAAACTTGTTTTAACAAGTCTTTTATTTCTCCAAGCATCATTGCTGTTGCTCCCCAGACAATATGCCCATTAAATTTAAAAGCAGGCACATCAACTTCTACGTCAAAAGAGGTTGGTACTCTTGCTGTTAACGTGTTACTGTCACTTAAAAAATCATTAAGACTTACCTCTATAATGGCTTCGACCTCTTCATCTTGTTTTGTAAAAATTAAATACTCTTTTGAAATCCCTATATAAGGATGAACCAAAAAATTACTTGGAGGGATATAAATAGGAGACATTTTTTTTAAGACCTTTATATGCTGTCTAGACACTCCAACTTCTTCTTCCGTTTCTCGTATAGCCGTTAGCATTAGACTGTTATCATCTTCTTCTTCATATTTCCCACCAGGAAAACCGACTTGTGCAGAATGTACTCCTTTATATGTTTTGCGTAGAATAAGCACTAAATATGTTTCGTCATTCGTTTTAGGATAAAACAAAGCCATTACTCCTGCTTTTCTGGCACTTATTGACTTCGCTTTCATTTTTTCTGCCAACTCTAAACGATACGGAGGAGACATTTTTGCATGAGAGTCTTCGCCAGAAAGCTCTAGATGTTTTATTTTTACTACAGATTCTAAAAACGTATTAAATAGCATTTATGAGATTTCTATTACTGTTTCCGATGGCTTTCGGAATTGGATTATTATTTATGAGTTGTGAAGATAAACAAACTTCAAAAAAAACAAATACTACGGTCGTAAAAGATTCTATGGTATCTGAAACGAAAGTTAAACCGAAAAAGAAAATAAATTCAGAATATCCAAAACTCACGGACAATAATGCAATGGACTTCTTTTTAGAGTATGAAAAAGAGAATCCAGAAAATAAAATCCGAATTACAACCGATTTCGGGATAATAGAAATCGAATTGTACGATAAAACAAAATTCCATAGAGGAAACTTCGTTTACCTTACCAAACGCGGCTATTTTGATGGCACACAATTTTACAGAGTGGTAAAAAACTTTGTAATTCAAGGAGGTAGCAGTGACGATTATAATATTGCTAAAAGACGTCAAAACATAGGTAAATACTTATTACCTCCAGATACCAAACGTGGCTACACACACAAACGCGGAGCGGTTTCTATGCCAAGTAGCGAAATTGAAAACGCTTATAAACTGGCTTCACCGTTTCAATTTTTTATCATTCAACGCCATGGAGGCGCGGATTATTTAGATGATGATTATACCGTTTTTGGCGAAGTAATTTCTGGTATGGACGTTGTAGACGCCATTAATGCTGTTAAAACAGACGAAGGAGATTGGCCTTTGAGTAATGTTTATATTAGAAAAGTTGAATTGATTGAGTAACAAAGTTGCAAAGCGGCAAAGTCCCAAAGATTAAAAGAGAACGAAAGCGTATGTTTTTCTAAGAAATGATTCGGGAAAATTCTTGTTAATCGTTTTTACTTTGAGTTGATATCAAATCTCGTTATAACTTCCTTAAGAATTATAAAATATTTAAGACCCTTCATATCTATTTTCAGTATCTTGTTTCCTTGATAAAATTCCTAACAATTTTCAAACACTAAAAAACTAACTATCATGATTTCTAAATCTCTTAAAGCTACATTAATTTGTAGTATTGTTCTTTTTTCAAGCTGTAAAGAAGAATCCAAAATTCCCGAAAAAACCATGAGTGATAATGTATTAATACAAGAATGGACAGGCCCCTACGACGGAGTTCCTGCTTTTGATAAAGTTTCAGTCGAAGCCATAAAACCAGCAATGGAAGAAGCCATGAAGCTTAACCTTGCCGAGATTGAAGCTATTGCTAACAACACCGAACCTGCAACGTTTGAAAACACTATTGTAGCCATGGAAAGTGCAGGTAAAGAATTGAGCAGAGTCTTTGCCTATTATGGAATTATGGGAAGCAACGTCTCCTCAGCAGAATTTAGAAAGGTACAAGCCGAATTAGCACCAAAACTTTCAGATTTTAGATCTCAGATTTCTCAGAACG
This sequence comes from Winogradskyella thalassocola, assembly GCF_900099995.1. GTDB lineage: Bacteria > Bacteroidota > Bacteroidia > Flavobacteriales > Flavobacteriaceae > Winogradskyella > Winogradskyella thalassocola. The sequence goes on along the minus strand of NZ_FNCZ01000002.1, from coordinate 403,719 downwards.
AAAAATTATTTCAACGTATAAAAACCGTTTATGACGCGTCACAAAAAACACCTTTGGAAGCACAAGCGCAACGTGTGGTATATTTAACCTACAAGCAGTTTGAAATGAATGGTGCCAACCTCAATGCCGAAAAGAAAAAGCGCTACGCCGAAATCAACAAAGAATTATCTACACTTTATACCGATTTCGCAAATAATGTATTGCACGACGAAGAAAACTATATCACTTATTTAAACGAAGACCAATTAGGTGGTTTAGCTGAAGGCTTTATTAAATCGGCCGCAAAAATAGCAACAGATAAAGGTGAAGACGGAAAATACGCTATTACCAACTCACGCTCATCAATGGATCCGTTCCTCACCTACTCTACAGAACGCGAATTACGTAAGCAAGTTTGGGAAAACTATTACTCTAGAGGAGATAACGGAGATGAATTTGACAACAATAAAATTATCGCTGAAATTTTAAAACTACGTAAAGAACGCGTCGGATTAATGGGGTATGATAACTATGCCGAATGGAGATTACAAGATCGTATGGCAAAAACGCCAGAAAACGCAATGGATTTAATGATGGCAGTGTGGCCTGCTGCAACAGCAAGAGTTAAAGAAGAGGTTGCAGATATGCAAACTGTGGCTAATGAACTTGGCGACAAAATCACCATAGAACCTTGGGATTATAGATACTACGCAGAAAAAGTACGCCAAAAGAAATACGATTTAGATAGCGAAGAAGTGAAACAATATTTACAATTAGACAAACTAACAGAAGCCATGTTCTTTACGGCTGGCGAATTGTTTAATTATAAATTCACACCAGTTGCAGAAGGCTCAGTCCCTGTGTTTCATGAGGATGTAAAAGTATGGGAAGTAACCGATAAAGATTCCGGAAAACATATTGGCTTATGGTATTTAGATCCGTTTGCTCGCCAAGGAAAGCGATCTGGCGCATGGGCAACAACCTATAGAAGTTCTGATTCTTTTGAAGGAGAAAAAAATGTCTTAGCCTCTAACAATTCTAACTTTGTAAAACCAGCACCAGGAGAAGCTGTTTTAGTGTCTTGGGATGATGCCACAACGTTTTTTCATGAGTTTGGGCATGCGCTTCACTTCTTCTCTGCCGATGTAAAATATCCAACATTAAATGGAGGAGTTAGAGATTATACCGAATTCCAATCGCAATTATTAGAACGCTGGTTATCTACAGATAAAGTCATTAATCAATTTTTGGTACATTATAAAACAGGAGAACCAATTCCTGCGACTTTAGTTGAGAAAATAAAGAAAGCATCTACATTTAACCAAGGCTTCGGAACAACAGAATATTTAGCTTCTGCTTTAATTGATATGAAATTGCATTTAGCAGATCCAACGGATATTGACATTGATAAATTTGAACGTGAAACCTTAGACGAATTAGGCATGCCAAAAGAATTACCAATGCGTCATAGAACACCACAATTTGGACATGTATTTTCTGGTGAAGGTTATGCCACAGCTTATTATGGTTATATGTGGGCAGATGTCTTGACGAGTGATGCGTCTGAAGCCTTTAGAGAATCGGAAGGTGGTTTTTACGACAAAGCCGTTGCCGATAAATTAGTAAAATATTTATTTGCTCCTCGTAACGCTATGGATCCTGCTGAAGCCTATAGAAAATTTAGAGGTCGCGATGCTAAAATTGAAGCTTTAATGAAAGATCGTGGGTTCCCTGTACCAAAGGATTAAAAATAAAATTTAAGAATAAAGAAGTTCTCTTTTCTCTTTGAATTTAGTGATAGGAGAACTTTATACTGATAGAATAAATTGTGAAACATTTGAAAACTAAATAGATAAGATGAAATTATACCTTTCAAAATCTTATTCTGATGACGGCGAATTTTTTCCTGACCAAGGAAAATCAGGAATTGTCTTTTCATCAAAAGATGATATTTTAAAATTATGTGACTTTTTTGAGAAGGTCAAAAATCACGTTAAAAATAATGATAGTTGTCATATGCATTTTAGAGATAGTTTTCCTGAGTGGAAAAAAGAAAAACATATTGATTTAGAAATTAATGTGGCTGAATAATTATACAAATATATGTTTACACCAATTATTAGAATAATTCTTGTCATATTTAGCTTAATATCAGCTACATACTTTTACACAAAAGAGGATTTTGCAAATATGTCAATGATGCTAATTGCTGCTGGACTTTTTATTTATGGATATTTTAAATATGGAACTGTTTATGCTGCTTTTCAGCAAATGAAAAATGATAATTTAAAAAAAGCTGAAGAATTAATCTCTAAAATTAACAATCCAGATAAACTGACTAAAGGACACAAAAGCTACTATTACTATACAACTGGAATTATTGCTTTGGAGAAACAAGAATTAGAAAAAAGTCATTCTGATTTAACTGAAGCTTTAAACATAGGTTTGAGAACTGAAAAGGACAAATCAATTGTTTTACTGAATTTGGCGAATATTGAACTTTTGAGAAAAGACTTTAATAAAGCTAATGAATATATTGAAAAAGTTAGAGAACTTGATTTAAACCCATTAGTTGAATCAGAGACTAACCGAATTGAAAAAGAAATAAACGTTGCACAACTATATGTTTAATTCACAGCTAGTTAGAGAATAATTTCGAAAGTCTTCTCGGACTTTCTATCTGTTATTTATTTACTGACTTTAACACTTAAACGCTCAACATAATCACACATTAGACCGTTAGTTTTAATGCTAAACAAACGTCAGAACTAACAATTAAAAATAAAAAAAATGATATATTTAGGAATGATTGGAGCTTGGCAACTAATTCTGATATTAGTAGTCTTATTTCTTGGGATTTTACCAATGATAATTGCTCTTGTAGATATTTTAAAAAGCGAATTCAAAGGAAATAATAAAATTGTTTGGATTTTAGTCGTGTTATTCGCTAATTTTTTTGGTGCGATTTTATATTTTTTAATCGGTAGAGAACAAAAAATAACGATTGAAAAAACATAAAAGGATTTTGAGCAAGTTTGTGAAATGAAAATCGAGCTGAAAAAAACATAAAATATCAACAAGAAAGTTAATGAAAATAAAACCACTAAAAACTAACACCCTTTATAAACAATAACTTATATCTAAACCACTCACAAAAGGGCTCATCAATTTCAAATTCAGTTTTTATGTTTAAGACTCATTCTTAGACCTCTAAGCTGCTCTATTAAAACAATATGTAAAATACTAGAAACAACTAAGCACAAAAAAAGAGGAAAACCTCTTAGTTTTCCTCTTCAGGCTTGATAAATTGAGATTGATATTTTTCTAAAAATTTCTTCTGCCTCTCCATCATTTGTTGTCTGATCTTATCTAGATCCATGTAATCCTTACCAAAATCACTTCCAAAGAAGTCATCATTAAAGTAATGTTTACTAAAAAGTGAATCTTTAGAAAAAATATTATCAAATCCCCTATTTTCAAAATCCGAGAAATTTGCAAAGAATCTGGATTTAAAAGATTGTAACAAACTATCTTTATCTACAGCAGACAGATTATCCATGTCATCAAATGACGACCAAGAATAGATACTGTCATATCGAATTAAATTTCCATTCTCATCAAATTCCTTATCAACTTTCCAAGACCCTTTGGGTTGTGCTACTATTTTTCCTTCTTTTTCTTTTATTTCAGCTTGTTTGGAATCATTTTGTTGACTATTACAACTGACACTTAACAAGCCTATCATACATAATAAAGCATACTTTTTCATCACTCTAGGTTTTGTTTAAATTTAATTTAGGATTCATTAAAAATGTTTTGAACAAACCACCAGTTTCTATCGTTTTAATCAATTTATTTTGATGGAACACTTCTGTTTTTCGTTCACCACCTTTATACCAAACACATTCCAAATAAGTATCATTATCAACCCAACCAACTATAGAATCCTTTTTGGGAACATATTTGATAACTTGCATTTTTGGAGCGGTAAGTTTTCCTCTTACCTTCACCCAATCTCCAGATTTAAACTTTCTTGGCATAACATTAAAGTTTTAAAAAATTAAACATAACGATATAGTATAGTGGAGATCGACTACGCGATCTCCATCTATAATACTTTACACCTCAATCTAAAAGTTTAGTGAACCGACGATTATGAAATTTTAATGCTTCTGGCAGGCTTTTGCTTCGCCTCTTCTTTTTTCGGTAAAAGAACACTCAAAATACCTTCATTATAACTAGCATTAATTTTTTCGTCATTTACACTTTCCGGAAGCGTAAAAGTTCTTTTGAAAGAAGAGTAGCCAAATTCTCTACGTGTATAATTTTCTCCTTTCTGTTCGTTTTCTTCCTTTGTCTCTGTAGAAATTGATAATAGATGATTATCAATATCAATATTGAAATCTGATTTTTTTAGACCTGGAACGGCCATTTCTACCACATAATCATCGGCAGTTTCTTTAATATTTACTTTTGGCAACGTGATTCCGGTATTGAAATTTGATGTGAACACCGACGGTAGATCTCTATTAAAGATATCATCTAACCAATTTGACAACGTTGGGAAGTTTTGATTTGAATTGCTGTTCGCTAAACTTCCGTTTTTAGGAACACTTACTAAATTGCTCATAATTACAAAATTTTAAATTAAACATTATTTCAAATTTGAAATCTCAATTGATTTCGACTTCAATAAACCAAAAAAAATACCAAAATGAATAAACCATAGCTCTCCGTAAATATTTTAGTAAAATGTTAAGTTTTGCTGTCAATTTTTCAAAATTGTTGTCATTTTTTCACTTAGATAAATGTCAAATTGACATTTTAGATGTATTAAAAGACGAAAAACAACGGACGAGAGTCTTAATACAAAACTAAGGTTAGCTTAGCACACAGCAGGCCATATAAAGAAACAGGTGTAAGTATCTAATTCATTGGATTTTTCATATATTTATGATCTAAACGTAATTAAAATAGTCAACCTTATTTTAGACTAAATCTTTATTAAACAGAACTGCTATAGCCAATTTGAAACAACATATGAAACAGAAGATATTAAGCTTTATTTTATTATTGATGGTTAGTTTATCTTATGGGCAAACATTACCAAAAAAGATTAGTGAAACTGATTTCTCAATTGGCAAGTCAATTAAAATCGAATCAACCGTATTAAACGAAACAAGAGACTTAAATATTTACTTGCCTTTAAACTATGAAAAAGATAGCTTAAAAACGTATCCTGTTATTTATTTACTAGACGGCTCAAAGGATGAAGACTTTATACATATTGCAGGCATTGTTCAATTTGGTTCGTTTTCTTGGATAAATATGATTCCGGAATCCATTGTTGTTGGCATTGGAAATGTAGATAGAAAAAAGGATTTTACATACCCTTCTCACAATGAACTCGATCAAAAAGAATTTCCAACTTCTGGAAAATCAGAAAATTTTATAGCATTTCTAGAAAAAGAACTACAGCCTTTTATAGATTCAAACTACAGAACGACTAACATAAAAACCATTATAGGACAATCTCTCGGTGGTCTATTGGCAACAGAAATTTTATTTAAAAAACCGAACCTTTTTGACAACTATATTATTGTAAGCCCAAGTTTATGGTGGGATGACGAAAAATTATTAGATGATGCATTAACCTTATACGATACAAGCAAATCGATTTATATCGCTGGCGGAAAAGAAGGAGAAATAATGGAACGCACTGCGAAAGCCTTGTTTCATAAATTGATGAAGAACAAAAAGGATAACACAAAGTTGTTTTATGAATTTCTAGAAGACAAAATGCACGGAGACGCATTACACATAGCAGTTTACAATGCTTTTGAAAACATATTCAAAACAAAAGAAAATGTAAAAACAGATTAGTTTCGCGAAACAAAAAAAATACGCCAAACTAGCCTTCCTTATTCTTTTAGCAAACCATCAACAAATTCCTCAAATTCAGCTTTAAACTCTATATACTTCTCACCAGTCGCAGGTCCATTAAACCCTGTATGAATCTTACGTACTTTACCTGTTTTATCAATAAAAATAGAAGTTGGATACGATAACACATGGTTTAACATCGGTAACTTTTCTTGCGCTTTAGCTTTGTCAGAACTTCCAAATTGCGCCAAAAGAATAGGATAATCGATACCAATATTAGATTGTAAACGGTCTATACTGCTAATAGCTTTTTCTTTTGATTTAGCATATTCAAACGCTAGTGCTACTATTTCAATCCCTTTAGCTTTATTCTCTTTATAGTATTCGGAGTAATACTTGCTTTCGTCCAAACAATTTGGACACCAAGTACCCATAATTTGTACAATGACTACTTTATCTCTAAATCGGTCGTCTCTTAAAGACACTAATTCATCAGAAGTATTAGGAAATGTAAATTCAATACCATCATAACCCTCTTTTAAAAAGGTGAGATCGTTAGCACCAGGTAATTCATAAGTCTCGTTTCTTTTAGCGACAAAAGGCTCTTTCCAATGGTTGCCAGAATAAAAATGGCCCTTCATTGTAGAATCTGTAACGGTTGCTGTAAATAAAAAGGCATGTGCACCATCAAAAGTAGAAAGTTTCATTTCGTCTCCATCCATCACACCTTCTAAATAACGATAATCTCCTGTTGTGGTTCTAAACGTTCCTGTAACCTTATCTCCTTTTTGGTTAAAAATACCTTTAGCAATATATTCTTCATCAGCAATGTCCTTACTAAAAACGGTTTCCCAAATTCCAGAAACATCTTTTGTGGGTTTCGATGTCACATCAAATCTATTATTTTCATGTCCTTCTGCTCTAAAAGGCACTACTCTATCTAAACTTTCTTTCACATAATAACCATGTAAACTTTCTTCCTTACTAATTTTAGCTATCAAATACCCTTCAAAAACCGGTGCTTTTATATAAACTGAATCATTTCTGTATTCAATTTCATCGATCTCTATGATTTCTTCTGCATTGTAAATATTTAAACTATGAGGCGATTTTACTTCAAAAATAAATGGAAGCTTCTCATTGTCTTGTACTGTTAACCAAGCTCTATAAGTACCTACTTCCAAATTTTTATCTTTAATTTCATTATGACATGAGAACATCAATAACGTTATAAAACAAGCAATAATAGGGCGCATAAATAATGGATTTTAAGGAAGTTCGAAATAACAACAAATACCTTACATAAAAAAGATAAAATCAAGTTTCGCAACCTACTTTGAATTACTATCTTTGTGCCCTGAATAAATTGAAAAAATGAAGATTTCATACAACTGGCTTAAACAGTTTATAAAAACCGATTGGGACGCTGAGAAAACAGGCGAATTACTTACTGATTTAGGTTTAGAAATAGAAGGTATTGAGACTTACGAGTCTGTAAAAGGCGGCTTAAAAGGTATTGTTGTCGGCGAAGTTTTAACTTGCATACAACACCCAAATGCAGATCGCTTAAAAGTTACCACTGTAAATATTGGAGAAGATGCTCCAATTCAAATTGTTTGTGGTGCCCCTAATGTGGCTGCCGGACAAAAAGTACCTGTCGCAACTATTGGAACGACGCTATACACCCAAGAAGGTGAAGCATGGACCATTAAAAAAGGTAAGATTAGAGGTGAAGAAAGTCATGGAATGATTTGTGCCGAAGACGAATTAGGTCTTGGAGAATCGCACGATGGCATTATGGTTTTAGATGCGACTGTAAAAGTTGGTACACTAGCCGCTGATCTCTTTAAAGTTGAAAACGACGAAGTGTTCGAAATAGGTTTAACTCCAAACAGAGCCGATGCGATGAGCCATTATGGTGTAGCGCGAGATTTAAAAGCTGGTTTGTTGCAAAAGGAAATTTCCTTAGAACTTATTACACCTTCAGTAAGTTCTTACCATGTAGATGCTAGAGCTTATAAAGTAGATGTTGATGTACAAGATTACGAAAAAGCTCCTCGCTATTGTGGTGTTACTATTTCCGGTGTAAAGGTTGAAGCCTCTCCGGCGTGGTTACAAAACCGTTTAAAATCTATTGGCTTATCTCCTATTAATAATATTGTAGATATCACTAATTATGTCTTGCACGAATTAGGGCAACCGTTACATGCTTTTGATGGGGATAGAATTACAGGCAATAAAATTGAAGTTAAAACGTGTAAAGCAGGAACAAAATTCACCACCTTAGATGGTGTTGAACGCGAATTACATGAGGAAGACTTAATGATTTGCGATGCCAAAAAACCAATGTGTATTGCTGGTGTTTTTGGAGGTATTGATTCTGGAGTTTCGGAACACACTTCTCGTATTTTCTTAGAAAGTGCATATTTTAACCCTGTGAGTGTTCGTAAAACAGCAAAACGTCATGGTTTAAATACGGACTCTTCGTTTAGATTTGAGCGTGGTATTGATCCTAACCTTACGGAATATGCGTTAAAACGTGCTGCACTTTTAATCTTAGAAGTTGCTGGTGGAGAAATCACAAGTGATATCGTTGATACGTATCCGAAGAAAATAAAAGATTTTGAAGTTAGATTGAGTTTTGACAATGCTAAAAAATTAATTGGAGAGACTATTCCTGAAGAAACTATAAAAAGTATTTTATCATCTTTAGAGATTAAAGTTAATAATGTTACCGAAGCTGGTTTAGGATTAACAGTACCTGCATACCGAAATGACGTTCAGCGTGAAGCTGATATTATTGAGGAAATCCTTAGAGTTTATGGTTATAACAATATAGCCACTACAACAAAATTGAATGCTTCTATTTCAAATTCTTCGCGCTTTGAAGACTATAAACTTCAAAATATCATAGGAAATCAGTTAGCTTCTCAAGGCTTTTATGAAATTATGGCGAATTCCTTAACTACACCAAAGTATGTTGAGTTAAGTGAAGATTTAAATGCAGATCATAATGTAAAAATGCTGAATCCACTTAGTAGCGATTTAGAAGTGATGCGACAGTCGTTATTGTTTTCAGGATTGGAGGCTGTAGCCCACAACATTAACCGAAAACGAAGTGATTTAAAGTTATTTGAATACGGAAAAACCTATCATCAATATACTGAAGCACGAGAAGAACATAAGCACTTATCGTTGTTTGTAACAGGAAACAAAACTGAAGAACGTTGGAATTCTACAGCCAACCCAAGTGATTTCTTTTATTTAAAAGGAACCATCGAAGTGATTTTACAACGTTTGGGTTTAACACGTTTAAAATCGTCACCAAATACATCTGATGTATTTAGTGAAGGCATGAGTTTTTCTATTGGAAAGAAAAAATTAGTTGACTTCGGACTGGTTAAAAAATCAGTTTTAAAACACTTTGGAATTTCTCAAAATGTATTATTCGCGGATTTTAATTGGGATAATGTATTAGAAATGGCAAAACACAATACCATTAAGTTTAACGCTATTTCTAAATACCCATCAATTCGACGCGATTTTGCATTGCTATTAGATAACAAAGTTACTTTTGAAGATATAGATACCATAGCAAAGCAAACCGAAAAGCAATTGCTTAAAAACGTGAGTTTGTTTGATGTTTATGAAGGTAAAAATTTACCTACTGGCAAAAAGAGTTATGCGGTGAGTTTTATTTTTCAAGATGAACATAAAACGCTTAATGATAAGCAAATTGACAAAATTATGTCTAAGCTACAAGCTAATTTCGAAAACAAGCTTGCGGCAGAATTGAGATAACAACATATAACTATTAAAAACAAAGCCCTTAAACAACCATTGATTAAGGGCTTTTATATACCTAAAAAAGCACATAATAATTTTAAATATTTAGTCTTTATTTAAGAGAAGTAAGTGTAAAAGTTGGTATTTTTAACAAACCAAAAAATATAAGTCATGGCAAATATAACATTAGGAGGAAATCCTATAGAAACAACTGGGGAATTACCAGCTTCTGGTAGTAAAGCACCAAATTTTAAACTTACAGCAACCGATTTATCTTCAAAATCTAACTCAGATTATGCAGGAAGTCGATTAGTACTAAATATTTTCCCAAGTATTGATACAGGTACTTGCGCACAATCTGTGAGAACATTTAACGAAAAAGCTTCAGCATTAGACAATACAAAAGTGTTATGTATTTCTAAAGATTTACCATTTGCTTTAGCACGTTTTTGTGGAGCTGAAGGTTTAGACAACGTTGAAAGCCTTTCAGATTTTAAAACAGGTGATTTCGGAAAAGATTACGGATTAACTTTTAAAACAGGACCTTTAGAGTCTTTACTATCACGATGTATTGTTGTGATAGATACCGATGGTACTATTTTACATACCGAGCAGGTTTCTGAGATTAAAGACGAGCCAAATTACGAAAGCGCTTTAGCTAGTTTAGCATAAATTCTGCATGCAAAATAAAGAACCTTTTATAATTAATAGGATAAAAAGTGTAGGTTTTGCTTTTAAAGGCATGCTTATTCTTATTAGAACAGAAGCCAGTATAAAAGTCCAACTGTGTATTGCATTGGCTGTAATAATAGCTGGCTTCTATTTTGATATTTCTAAAACCGAATGGATAGCTCAAATTGCTATGATTGGCTTAGTCTTAAGCATAGAAGGTATTAACACAGCTATCGAAGCTATTGCAGACTTTATACATCCAGACTATCATAAAAAAATTGGATTAATTAAAGATGTGGCTGCTGGTGCCGTTTTTATAGCATCCATTGCTGCTGTTACTATTGCTTGCATTATTTATATTCCTAAGTTTACGTAGTGTTTGAAAAACTCTTTCAATTCAATAAATAAAACCCTAAGGTTATAGCGTTTTTTAATTTGAGATCTGTTCTCAAATATATATTGCGTTTACATACCAAAATCAATACAATAAACGTTTCATAATTGTATTTTTGTTCCGTTCCAATTCAAAAATTTTTTCAAGCCTAAAAATGAAACTCTTAGTTGCCACGTTTTCTTTATTCATTAGTCTTTTTTATTGCAATGCAAGTGCTATAATAATCGGTTCTGCTGAAATTATAACAGTCCCTTCAGACACCATAAAATCTACTAAAAAACTAAACATTACCAAGTCATTTGTATTGGGAAAGTTTGATTATAAAACAGATTCGACATTCGTTAAAGTTAACACGCAGTATTCGGCAAAACCAGTATACTTAAAAAAACACGTTTATGCAGCCTTTTTAGACATGCATGAAGCCGCTCAAAAAGATGGTATCGTATTACTTATTTTATCTGGCACGCGAAATTTTGACGAACAAAAAGCGATTTGGGAACGTAAATGGAATGCCTATACGACTCTCCAACCGTTACAACGTGCTCTTAAAATTTTAGAATACAGTTCTATGCCAAGTTCATCACGTCATCATTGGGGAACAGATTTAGACCTAAATAGTTTAAGTAATTCGTATTTTAGCAGTGAAAAGGGAAAAGCCATTTATGATTGGCTAATTTCAAATGCTAATAGTTTTGGATTTTACCAAGTTTATACCACCAAAGAAAACAATAGAACAGGTTATAAACTCGAAAAATGGCATTGGTCCTATTTACCATTGGCTAATCCATATTTAGAATTTTATAATTCTAATATCACATTGGATGACATTAATGGTTTTGAAGGTTTTGAAATGGCAAAAGAATTACATATTATAGAAGATTATGTGAATGGCATATCTCAACAAGCAAAAGATTACAATTAAATAATAGATTTCTTAAATAAAGGAACTAGCTACCGAAATAAATTCGGCATAAAATGGCAAAAAAAACAACAAAAAAGAAAACAACCACTAAAGCAACACCGAAGGCTAAAACAAAGACGACGTTAAAAAAGCCTTCGTTAAAGTTATCTAATCAGCAAAAACTGATTTTTGGTAGTTTCCTTATTATAATAGGAGTACTACTCTTTATATCATTCTTATCCTTTGTGTTTACAGGTCAGGAAGACCAAAGTGCACTTCATAATTTCCCAGAACGATCCAATGAATACAAAAATTGGGCGAGTCAACTCGGAGCTTGGGTTAGTGAATTTTTTATTACCAAAGGTTTTGGTTTGCCATCCTTTATTTTTGCAGGTTTGTTTTTTCTTTCAGGTGTATATGTCACTTTAAATTTAAAAAAATCGAAATTAAGAAAACATTGGATTTGGGGAACACTTATCGTTGTTTGGCTTTCTATTTTATTTGGCTTTTTTACGCATAAATACGATTTCTTAGGTGGCACTATTGGTTTTGAAATGAATCAATTTATTCAAGATTACATAGGTAAAATAGGAACCATACTTCTATTGTTATTTGGACTTATCACCTACTTAGCCATCAGATTTAAAGTTACAGGAGAAAGTATTGTAAATAGTTTTAAAAGCGCAAAGAGTTCTATTAGAGAAGATTTACAATCCGATAAAACAACGACTGAACCGACACCAATTTTTGACAATAGTTTAACTGAAGAAGCAGAAGCTATTAAGTCTGTTTTGGATATTCCTTTAAAAAAGGCAGAACCAACCATTACTAATCATTCTAAACCAGAACCTAAGCTTGAAAAGGATTCTAAGGTAGAAATGCTAAAAATGGAAGTCACAGAAAAGCCAAAAGAAGAAACTATTGAAACTCCTGAATTGGAGATGGAAGTTGAAGCTGTTGAAGAAGAAAAATCGGAAACCGATAATTTAGCAGATAAATTAGTTGAAGACTTTGGACAGTTTGACCCGACACTCGAACTAGGGAAATTTCAATTTCCTCCATTAGATTTATTAAAGAAATACGATAACGAAGGTATTTCTATAGATCAGGATGAGCTCGAAGAAAACAAAAACAAAATTGTAGAAACGCTTAATAACTACAAAATTGGAATTTCGAGTATAAAAGCAACTATTGGACCAACAGTTACATTATATGAAATTGTACCAGATGCTGGAATCCGAATTTCAAAAATTAAAAATTTAGAAGATGATATTGCCCTATCGCTTGCGGCTTTAGGAATTAGAATTATCGCGCCAATCCCTGGAAAAGGAACAATTGGTATTGAGGTTCCTAATAAAAATTCGACCATTGTATCGATGCGTTCCGTTATTGCATCTCAAAAATTTCAAAAATCGGATATGCAATTACCAATTGCTTTTGGAAAAACCATTAGCAATGAAACCTTTGTGGTCGATTTGGCAAAAATGCCACACTTGCTTATGGCTGGAGCAACTGGTCAAGGTAAATCAGTAGGATTAAATGCTGTGCTAACCTCTTTATTATATAAGAAGCATCCGGCTGAGGTAAAATTTGTTCTTGTCGATCCTAAAAAGGTAGAATTAACACTTTTCAATAAAATTGAACGTCATTATTTGGCAAAATTACCAGATAGTGAAGAAGCCATTATTACAGATAATACTAAGGTTATAAACACCTTAAATTCACTATGTATTGAAATGGATAACCGTTACGAAATGCTTAAAAATGCATTTTGTAGAAATATTGCAGAATACAACGTAAAATTTAAAGCCAGAAAGTTAAACCCTAATGATGGGCATGCGTTTTTACCATACATTGTATTGGTTGTAGATGAGTTTGCCGATTTAATTATGACTGCTGGTAAAGAAGTAGAAACACCGATTGCTAGACTCGCACAATTAGCACGTGCTATTGGTATCCATTTAATTGTAGCAACGCAACGTCCTTCGGTTAACGTTATTACAGGTATTATTAAAGCCAATTTCCCTGCACGTATAGCCTTTAGAGTTACGAGTAAAATAGATTCGCGTACTATTTTAGATGGTTCTGGTGCCGATCAGTTAATTGGTCGTGGAGATATGTTATACACTCAAGGTAATGAACTTATCAGAATTCAATGTGCCTTTGTTGACACGCCAGAAGTTGAAAAAATAACAGAATTTATAGGCTCACAAAAGGCATATCCGGATGCTCATTTACTGCCAGAGTATGTTGGTGAAGAAGGTGGCACAAATCTTGATATTGATATATCAGATAGAGATAAATTGTTTAGAGAAGCAGCAGAACTTATTGTTACAGCACAACAAGGTTCGGCTTCTTTATTACAACGAAAATTAAAATTAGGTTACAACAGAGCTGGTCGTATCATTGACCAACTCGAAGCTGCTGGAATTGTCGGCAATTTTGAAGGCAGTAAAGCACGCCAAGTTTTAGTCCCAGATTTAGTATCTTTAGATCAGTTGTTAGAAAATGAACAACTATAAACATATCATTTTAGTAGTTAACAAAAACATCATTTTATAATATTCAAAAAAGAAATAAATACGAATGAAAAATTTAATTATTATCGCATGTCTCGCATTAGGTTTCAACGCTTTCGCTCAAAACGACACACAAGCCGAAACATTACTTAAAGAAGTGAGTACAAAAATTAAAAGCTATAAAAACATCAGTTTAGACTTTAAATATGAGCTAAATAATGTGAGCGAAAATATTAAACAAGAAACCCGTGGAGATGTGGTTATTGAGTCAGAAAAGTATAAACTGAACATCCTAGGTATCACAAGAATTTTCGACGGCAAAACGTTATATACCATCAGTCCAGAAGATGAAGAAGTGACCATATCTACTGATAACACGGATGATGAAAGCACTATTACGCCAAGTAAAATGCTATCGTTTTATGAAGATGGTTATAGCTTTAAAATGGATATCGTTCAAACTGTAAAAGGACGAAAAATTCAATATATCAAACTAAGTCCAATGGATACAAATTCTGAAATAAAACATGTTTTATTAGGAATTGATGCGACTACAAAACACATTTACAATTTAATTGAAGTTGGCAAAAACGGCACAAAAACAACATTAACTGTTAATTCTTTTAAAACCGACCAACCTATTTCAAAAACCTTATTTACATTTGACAAAAGTAAATACAGCGATTATTTTATCAATAACATTGATTAATCTAATGTAAATAGATAACATCGCTTATAATTCTTTTTTTAAATTGCTATTAGGCTAAATTTTAACAGTGTGAAAATATTAGATAGGTACATACTTATCACTTTCTTAAGGACGTTTTTTAGCGTCTTTATTATATTCATGTTCATCTTTATTTTACAAGGGGTTTGGCTATATATTACCGAACTTGCTGGTAAAGATT
Organism: Winogradskyella thalassocola; assembly: GCF_900099995.1. Taxonomy (GTDB): domain Bacteria; phylum Bacteroidota; class Bacteroidia; order Flavobacteriales; family Flavobacteriaceae; genus Winogradskyella; species Winogradskyella thalassocola. The sequence continues at coordinate 388,677 of NZ_FNCZ01000002.1, read as the reverse complement.
TGGACGTTTCCGTAACGGCTAAATTTATCCTGTATTACATGCCAAAGCTGATTCCTTTGGTAGTGCCTTTGACCATTTTATTATCTTCCATTATGGTTTTTGGAAACTTTGCTGAAAACTATGAGTTTGCAGCCATGAAGTCTACAGGTATTTCGCTGCAACGTGCTATGCGAAGTTTAAGTGTCTTTATCGTTGCACTTGGAATTGGCTGTTTCTTTTTTGCCAATAATGTGATTCCTTGGGGAGAATATAATTTTTTCAATTTAAGACGAAACATCGCCAAAATGAAACCTGCATTGGCCATTGCAGAAGGTCAGTTTAATGAAATTGGAAACATTAATATAAAAGTGGCAAAGAAATCTGGAGATCGAGGTCAGTTTCTTGAAGGGGTTGTTATTCACGAAAAAAGCAGCACACGAAGAGGAAATTTTAAAGTTATTGTTTCTAAAAAAGGGGAACTAAAAAGTAGTCCTGATTCTAACATCCTTCAACTCGAATTATTAGATGGAAATTTTTACGAAGAAATCATTAGTAATGATTTACAAAAAAATGAAAACAAACCACATGTTCGAAGTTATTTTGACACCTACATCACCAATGTCGATTTAGAAATATTAAATAATGAAGATTTAGACGAAAAAAGTCAATCCGACAGATACAACATGCTAAATGTTAGTCAACTTAATAAGTATATTGACACTTTAGAACAAAATCAAAAAAACGATTATAAAGCATTAGCAACCACATTATATAATAGAAGTACGTATGCCTCACTAAATATTAATATTGATACAGCAAAGACTCGAAAAAATATACCAAAGGACTCAATTATTATAGCTAAAGACCTCTTAGGGTTTTATAATACGGCTCAAAAAATTCAGATTCTTAATTTGGCTATAAACTCTTCAAATAGTACACGACAAATTTTAGACTCTAACAAAAAAAACTTAGAAATAAAACAAGTCCATTTAAACAAACACATTATTGTATTACAAGATAAATTTGTTTTGGCATTTGCTTGTGTTATTCTGTTCTTTGTAGGAGCACCACTTGGAGCATTAATACGTAGAGGTGGACTTGGATTACCAATGGTAATTGCAATTGTACTATTCCTAACCTATCATTTCTTTGGGATTTTCGCAAAAAATAGTGCGGAAAAAGGTAGTTTTAATCCTATTATTGGAACATGGCTTTCTACAGCCGTAATGTTACCATTAAGTATTTACTTAACAACACGGGCAACAAACGACAAAGGTGTATTTGAATTTGATAATATTATAGTCCCGCTGAAACGCTTATTCAATTCAAAACAAAAGCTTCAACTTTCCGAAAGTGATACGAAAGTCTATAACTTTTATTCAAAATATTCTATTGAAGAATTAATAGGTATTATCAAAAAGCAAGACGAATTCGATTTAGATAAAAAACCAAAAGAGATTGCGCTTCATAATTTATTAAATCGCAATATTTCACTCGAAAGTTTAAAATCTGAAGGTTTAGAAATACCTGACTCACTTATTAAAGCGCGAGTTTTACTCAAAGATTACAATGACTATTCTAAAACTAGTTTAATCAGTTATTGTATCGGGGTTATACTATTAGTGTTACATTTTGTATTTAAAAACAATAAGCTTCCAGAATTAGCAGAATCGGGATTAAGCCTAAGCATCATCGCATTTATCTTTTTTGTGATTTATGTTATTGTGAACGCATTTGTGTATTCAAAATTCTATAAAACTATTAATCAAGAGAGAAAACGAATCAATCCTTTACTTCTTGCACTCACTCTTCCAATTTATCCTTTAAAATATATTATAGTAAGAAGTAGAATTTCTCAAGACTTCTACCTCAGCTGTCTTCAAAATATAAAATAAACGTATCTTTGCAGCGTCAAAAAAAAGCACCATGATGATAACTAAAACCAAGAATACACAGACGAGTCTAAATACTATTGAAGAAGCAATAGAAGACATTAAACAAGGTAAGGTTATCATTGTTGTTGATGATGAAAATCGTGAAAATGAAGGTGATTTTATTGCGGCCGCCGAAGCTGTAACTCCAGAAATGATCAACTTTATGGCAAAACATGGTAGAGGGCTAATATGTGCACCTCTTACTGAAGACCGCTGTGACGAACTGGATTTATCAATGATGGTACAAAACAATACCGTTTTACATCATACTCAGTTTACAGTTTCTGTTGATTTAATTGGACAAGGCTGTACAACAGGTATTTCTGTACAGGACAGAGCAAAAACTATAAAAGCTTTAGTCGATAAGGATACAAAACCTCAAGATTTAGGACGTCCAGGACATATATTTCCTCTAAAGGCCAAGAATGGAGGAGTTTTAAGACGTACAGGTCATACTGAAGCCGCAGTTGATTTAGCGCGTTTAGCTGGATTTCAACCTGCGGGAATTTTAGTCGAAATTTTAAATGAGGATGGCACTATGGCAAGGCTTCCTGAATTATTGAAAGTCGCAGAGAAATTTAATTTAAAAATTATTTCGATTGAAGACCTTGTAGCTTACCGTATGGAGCACGATTCTTTAATTGAAAAGAAAGAAGATTTTAATATTGAAACGCGTTTTGGTAAATTTAGACTTAGAGCTTACCAACAAACGACAAACAATCAAATTCATATTGCTTTAACTAAAGGAAGTTGGTCTAAGGACGAACCTGTTTTGGCGCGTGTTAATGTTTCTTTAGTTAATAATGATATCCTTGGAACGTTAACCAATAACGCAGACCAGAAATTGGACAATATGTTCAACTCCATCAATACTGAAGGAAAAGGAGCTGTTATTTTTATTAACCAACAAGCGGAATCGATGAATTTATTAAATCGTCTGTCTATTTTGAAAGAAAATCAAATAGAAGGAGAATTAGTAAAAGCACCTAGCTTAGGTATGGATTCTAAAGATTTCGGTATTGGAGCTCAAATACTTCACGATCTTAAAGTGAGAAAACTAAAATTATTATCAAACAGCCTCCAAACCAAACGTGTTGGTATGATTGGTTATGGTTTGGAGATTGTTGACTATATAGAGTATTAATTTAGCTGTCTATTTTACAACTATTTTTCGTGTTTCAACTTGGTTTCCAATTCGGATTTTAAATAAATATATTCCAGATTCTAACTTAGAAACATTAACCTCATCCGCACCTTTTAAAACTTGTACTTGTTTCCCTAAGATGTCATAAACTTCAATGCTATCTATTGGGTTATTAGATACAATATTAACTTTGTCTGTTGCTGGATTTGGATACACAGATAATTCTGTAATTTCATTCGTTGGAACACTTAATACTTCATTGCCTGCAAACTCATTAATCGCACCTGCAAGAGTTATTGTATAAAAATCAGATAGTGCATTAACCCCCATCATACCAGCACCAGATGAATCGGGATCTGTAGCATTTTCAAACAAACGTGCTTCAGAGTTACCATCTGATGGTGTAAACGTCATCCATAGCACCTCAACATCAGCGAATAAAACACCAATATAACTTGCACCTCCTGTTGAGTTAAATACATAGAAATCATTATCTGGTGAGGCTTCAGGACTTCTAATAGCGGCACCTGCTGGATTAAACGTGGAAACACTTTCACTTGTGTGTGCTAACGTTCTAGTACCAGAGACATCCGTTGGAAAAACAATAGTTACTGCTGCAGTACCCGCAACGGTTACTGGTGCAGCGGCATCGATATCTCGTTTTACATAGAGTTCGTAGTTAGAATTGTCTGGATTCCAATTTAATCGGAAAGTAACGTTCTGTGCAAATAATGATGCTGAACCTATTAAAATGGCTAAAAGTGTAATTGTTTTTTTCATAATTTTTGTTTTGATGTTAATTATTCATTAGTGTCTGATTAAAAGTGTTTTCAGTTCATTAATTTCTCCTTTTAATCAGCTCGTTAAAATCTATTCCTTTTTCTAATGTCTAGCGACTTGTGCTGAACTGCTTGATTAAGCAGTCTCATACCTTCAATAGGACATTAGTTATTATTATTTATTAATTCTATTATTTCTAAGGCTCTTTCTAGACGTAATTGATCAAGGCTTAATTGTGCTGTACTTCTTAATGCCGAAGGAGAAGGTAATTGCTCGGCAAACAGATTGTATTGCGAGTTAAAACCGGTATTTAATGGATATAAAATTACGGACAATAAGATTTGATTAACTTCATTAGAGAAGGATACGTTACCATCGAGAAACACATCGGATTTAAAATACCCATTAACAAAATCATAATTTGTATTGAAATCTGTATTTGCAGAAAATAAAATAATATCCGTCGTAACACCATTAACATCTCCGGCAAAATTTACCAAACCATCGCCATTAACATCGCCTGCCCAAAGTGCCTTAGCTCCAGATGTCAACGTTGCTTGCGCTTGTGTACCATAAGTTGTTGTATTAACATCTGTAAAATCTATAACAGATGGACCTGAAGAGCGTGTTATGGCTACAGGTGTATTGGTCATAATACCTAAGTGGTTTTTATGATTAACAACTACAAAATAATCATCTGATGCCACATTAAGGTTTATGTTAGAGACTCCATCGGTAGCAACCACATCACCATCGCGTTGCAACAAAGCTGACTGTGATAAAATAACGGATGTATTATCTGTTTTGTCTCTCAGTTCTAACCAAACCCAATCTACAATAGCATTAGTACCTGTAACATTAAAAACCGAAGCATTACAAGTCGCAGCATCTGAATACGGACTTGTGGTTGGTATGTAACCAGAAGCTCTTAAATCATCATTCATTAATCCTGCATTGGTAGGATTGAGAATTGGACCTTGTAAAAATAGTTTAGGATTAATACTGATTTTAAGATCTGCATTAATAAAACCTTCAGATACCGAAATTCCTCCAGCACTTAACTCTTGTACATTGACTTCACCAATGGTATAGAGCATTTGAATGCCACCAGCTGTTACTGATGCACCACCAGAATCTATGCTGAATTTTTCTATGGATTGTGCATTGCTCAAGAACATAACGAGAGACAGGCTTAATAGGGTTGATATCGTTTTCATAATTTTATTGTTTATTAAGTAGATGTGTTACTTGCATTTTAAGTTCATCTATTTGCTGTTGTTGTATTTCAATAATTTTCTGTTGCTCTTGAATGGCTTTAATGGCAATAACGCCAAAAGAAGCATAGTCAATTCCGTATAATTCATCGGCTTCTGAAAAATGAACTACTTCTGGAAAAATAGGCTTTACCTCTTGGGCAATAAATCCTAATGCTTTAGTTTTTGAAGAATCGTCCTTATAGTAATACGTCGTTGGTCTTAGTTGCTTAACACGATCTAATGTAGATTTCATGTTTTCAATATTGTTTTTTAGGCTAATATCCGAACTAACAATATAAGCTCCAGTATTTGCAGTTATAAGTGATTTTAAATTTCCTCCATAATGAAAACGCAGAGAGAAACCATGAGTAATGTCCCAATCACTGTTGGCAGTACCATCATCGAAACGTAAACCAGTGCCAACATTCTGACTTCTTTGAAATAATTCAAGTCTCGCTGTAGGTGAGCCATTAATACCGACCTCTCCATCACCAGTTATTGTCATTCTATCACTTCCACCAGCATCATTTCTAAAATAAAAATTGAGTCGTGCAGAGGATGCTGTATTACTTGGAAATCCTGCAATATCCCATTTTGCATCAGTGGTGGTATTAGTAAATCCTAATCTGGCATAATCATTTCCTACTTCTTCTAAGAGAAGTTGCTCTTTATTAATATTTGAATTATTTTTAACATGTAACCAGGCACTTGGTGTGCTAATATCTCCTACTTGAAACTCCCCATTCTGTAGCATTCTAAATTGAGTAGTGAAACTATTTATACTAGTTGCTTTAGATTGAAATTGTAAATCTGCACCTTGAGCTCTTGTACTCACTTGCCATTGGTTTCCATTGTTTGGAAATCCCATAACTAATTCTCCTAAATTGGTTTGAATAAACAAATCACCACCCACATGCATCTTCATTTCTGGTTCACCTATGCCGATACCTACATTTCCATTACCAGTAGTTAATGCAGCAACACCATTAGAAGTTGTGTAAAAATGACCGCCAATACCTCCTCCAATACCATAGCCTTGTACACCTACTCCTTCTGAGGATTCAGAGACACCTTGTACACCTGCTAAGAAACTTGTTTTAGATACTCCATATACGCCATGTGCTCCAGTACCCTGACCCATAACACCAGCATTATTTGCTGGCAATGTCTCAGATCCAGACCCAACAGAACCTGCTATTCCATAGCGTCCATTTAGGTAATCGTTTTGAACATGAAATGCAGCACCAGATTCTGATGTTTCATCATAGTAAGGCAACTCAATATTATTCGCTGAAATCGCTTGACCTGCTGTTTTAGCATAAGGCACCGTTTTAAATTGTGTGGTTCCCATATCAGTGAGTCCGGATCCTATGTTGATTTGAACATTTAAAAAATGGTCATCACTTGCCCATTCAATAGAAGAAAACGTTCCAGAAATTATGATTCCTTCTCCAATGTTTAATGTAATTATTCCATTATCATCCGTTGTAAGCGAATGGGTTTCTGTATAGACATTGGTTTGCGCCGCTCCTTGTAATATCGAAAATTGCACAACAATGAGATCATTAGCTACAATATTGCCAATGTTATCTTTAATTACTGCTTTATAATTAATGCCATTTTGAGCCAATCCTAAAGTGGTTAGGAATAAGATGAGTAATGTAATTTTTGTTTTCATAAGAAGAAATTGGTTATTTGTTAATTACATATTGCTTATATATATTAAGACTTTTGATTGTTAGTATTACAATACTTTGGTAAAAGTATTATAGATCCATCTGTAACCTTATCACTATTGTAACAATTGATGTAACTTATGTAACATTATTGCGCTAACCATCATTTATTCTTATTACAACTAAATAGTAATAACATAAAGTTGAATAGAATTAATATTATAATTGCAGAACAGATATAAATGATAGTTGTCATTATTGATGTGTTTGATTTAATACGCTTGCCATCTGTTTTAAACGACTGTCAAATGCCTTTAGAGTTTTGTCCTTCTCTTCTGCTTCTGCGGTAAGCCCGTTTATTTTTAAAGCTTGGATTTTTATAATCTCTTGTTGTTCTTGAATGGCTTTAATCAGCACAGGAATTAACTCCGTATAGCTAACGCTTAACGTTTTATCCTCGTCATCTGCAATATGTACTATGTTTTCGAGTATAGGTTGTACCTCTTGAGCAATTAAACCAAGCGATTTATGGTCTTGTTCTCTATTTTTCCAATTGTATTCTACAGGGTTTAATTCTAAAATGGTTTCTAAACCGTAAGTCAAAGATGTGATGTCTTTTTTTAGACGTCTGTCGCTACTATGCACTACTACACCTCCAACTCTAACATCACCACCATCTTGTTGTAAAAAAAGTGTTGAGGCAGCTCCATTATTTCTTGCTATTATTTCATTTTGGTCAAAAACAAGATTAGACCCATTGGTAGAGCCCAATACCAAATAACCCGAATCACTACTATAGCTAGCATCATCACCTACAGCTATTTGCAAACTTGTAGACGGTGTTGAAGTACCAATTCCTACATTGCCATTTTTTAAAATTGTAAAAGAGTTTAATCTAATTATATTATTGACTGGAAACCCAATATAGCCGCCAAAACCAACTTCGAATATTGGATCAGTTGAAACCCAAGTTGAAGCACTTCCTCCACCGACATTGTATTTTCCAATAGCTACAGATGCATAACTTGAGGCTCTTGTGTTAAATCCCATGGATATGGAATTTTGTCCAGGTGCATAAGTATTTTCACCCATGGATATGGAATTTTGTCCTGAGGCTGTTGTGTTTTCACCCATAGAAATGGAATAATCTCCTATAGCGCCATTCAAGAAACTTGATCCACTACTATAACTTAAATCTACAGCACTTAATCCAATACTACCATAATAACTAGGGTTTCGTCCTTTTAATCTCCAACCTATGCCATTTCCTTCATTAAGCGCTTCGAGACCTGTCACGTTCGCAGCAACCGTTGCTGTTTTAGCATTTATAGCATAAGGCACCGTTTTAAACTCGGTAGTCCCCATATCTACCATACCAGATCCTGTATTTATTTTGGTGTTTAAAAAGGTCGTATCGCTTGCCCAATCGATAGTTGCAAACGTGCCACTTATAAGTGTGCCTTCACCAACATTTACAATAATAAGGCCGTTGGCATCTGTAGTTGGTGTATGGGTTTCTTGATACACATTGGTTTGATCTACACCTTGAAGAATGGTAAATTGTACGGATATTAAATCGTTGGCGATAACATTACCAGAGTTATCTTTGATAATGGCTTTGTAGTTGATGCCGTTTTGCGCAAAACCAAGTGTTGCGAGTAATAAAGTTAAAATAAGAGTAATAAGTGATTTCATAATGGTTACTGTTTATGCATTTACCTTTAGTGAGATAAAAACATAGGATGTTAACATAAACTTATTTTTTTCTATATCTTGTTATTATAAGCATAGACTCAAACTACTCTAAAACAAAAGTTAATGCCTTAATTGTGCCTTTTCATAATGTAAATCGTATCGTGGGCTCTACAGTGTTTTTAATTCCCAATTCGATAAATTGAATACACTTTACCTAATTAGGCACCACCAATATTTCTACGCGCCTGTTCTTACTTCTATGTTCATCCGAATCATTCTCTACTATAGGCTTAGATTCGCCATAGCCTTTTTCTTGCCATTTAAATTGAGTGCTTGGTATTAACTGTCTTAATGCCTTAGATACACTTTGAGCACGTGCTAGTGACAAGGCTTTATTGGTTGATTCACTGCCCACATCATCGGTATGACCTTCAACGATTACTTTTCCTTTTTTGAGTACAGTGATATTTCTTACTAATTCTTTTAATGCATTTATACCTTCAGGTTTTAATTCACTTTTACCAGAATCGAATAATACTTGACTATCTAAATTTAATCGCATTGCAGAGCCAATAGCTGCAATGGCATCGACATCAGCACCTGGTACTCCACTTTTTTCCTTAAGGTCTTTAAACCGTACATAATAAAAGAGTTCGTTGGGCTTTACAAACGAGCTAATATCTACCTCAGCCACTCCTCCATCAATCTTTCCGATTTTTATCCAAGATTTTCCGTCTTTTGATATTTCGAGATCTGTGGGTTCTAGTTGGCCAATTTCAAAAAGATATAAATCGGGTCCATTAACATCTACTAAAGCGTTATCCGTAAAACGGATAGTTAATGTACCGCCAAGTCCAAGACTATATATGCCAGTAGCATCATCAAATGTTTCTATAACATCGGGTTCTCCGAGAACGTTATTTACCTCTTGTGTTAAAAGTTGTGGATGATTAACCTGTACGACCTCATCTGCAAAAGACAATGGTCCTAATGGTAAATACACTGTTTTATTAAGATTACCCACATAGCTTACACCGACCTCATCTCCATAAAATAAATCTGGATTTAATGCTTTAAATTTTCGTTTCGCGACTTCCGATTTACGAACAATGTTTTTATGAAAATGAGTGACCGCTTTTTTTCTGTATGTAATGGCACGTTCATATCTAGGACTCGCTTTTAATTTCCCTGAAGCGATCGCCTTTTCGGTTGCTTCCAATTCAGCAAGTAGTTCTCCTGACTCTTTTTCACTATGCATTTGACGTGATTTATCTTGAAGTTCTTTCATTTTTTGCTCTTCTTCAGCACTGGCTGAAATTTCATTTTTCCGCTCTACATCACCCATCACATAGCCGGCTTCTGTAAGATCTAATTGAGACATCATATTTGTGCCTGCTAAAGAATCAATAGTTTTCAGTTTTGCCATTGTGGCTTCTGGACCTGATTCAGTTTGAACGATTAAAATAGCTTCTTCTAAAGACACACCAGTTGGTGTCTTTTTCGAGGCTAATTGCTCTTTTGTAATCTTTTCTTTTATTACAGGCATGTCTTCTTTAGCTTCCTGTCGTGCTTTCATAGCTTGTTGTGCAAGTACTTTAAGGCTATCTGGATTATTGATGAGCTTTTCCATGGACTCACGAGACACGCCACTTTCTTCTAACATATCGAGTATGGTTTCGGTATCTAATTGAAAATCTGCATCGCCATTTTTTTCTGAGGCTTCAAGCATACCTTTGCCCATATTAAATAGGTCATTTAATTCGGAATTAGTAGCAACTTTGAAAGGATTATCAATTGCATTTTCAGATGTCTTGGATTCTGTGCTCGTATGTGAAGGAGTACTATCAATAGTACTAGAATTTTTAGAATCACTTGATTTATTACCACAAGAATAGATGACAAATACACCTAGTAAAAGAAGACTTAGTTTTTTCATAGCGTTTGTTTATTTTGAGATTCTTGCAGCTTTTAGCGCTTGTATCAACTGTGCTACTTGTGCTTCATAAGTACCTGAACTGGCAAGCTGCATACTAGATGCGCAATTTTTTATATTGCTGAGATCTTTTTCCATTGATGCTATATAATCATCAAATCTACTATCATAGGCTTTCTTCATTTTTTTCATGGCAGGTCTTACTTTATGCAATAAAGTTGACGTCCACCCAATTCCTCCTCCTCCAGGCAAACTAGACATACTATTACCCCAAGTGATGTAATCGTTCAACACAGTCGATTTGAAAAAATAATAGTTTTGTAAATGGATATAATAGGCGTAATGGGTCGTAAAATCTTGCAAATGTTTATTCATGCAATTGAAGCATTCGTCTCGTACTTCACAGTAGATTAAAATTTCATTGCCTGGATTGTTTTCAGTTTCGTCGTCATCACCATCTTCATTCTCTGCCTCCAATCTTTCTACAGCTGCTTGAAGCCTTCTCACTTGCCTTCTTAATTGTTCAAGTTCTTCGGCAGTTCGGTCAACGGGGAGTGTTCTTTGATCGCCTTCGGTATCCTCTCCTGGCATATTATCCCTAAAATCTCGATTAAAATCATCGGTAGCTTCTTGCATTTGTCTATTGACCTCTGCTGCATCTTCAGGAGACAATTCAATTGCCCCTTGATTAGGTCTTAATCTAATTAGCGCGTAAGTTTTACCTCCATCGTATGACACATAGGCGTCTCTATCCATGGCAGGAATCAAACCAGGATCATCGTAAGTTACCGGCACTTGATTAGCCACATTGTTATTGGCATAATCCAAAAAAACGTCAGATTGATCAGCCATAGGCACATTACTTGGTGTTGTACTTTGAGACATCATCAATTGTGAAAAACCGAAACAAAGCATTAATAATAGTGCGTTGCTTCTAGGCTTTTTCTTAAAAAGGAATATGCCAAACAGTATTGCTATAATTGACAAGAGACCTATAATAATGTACAAAAGTGTATTATTTTCATCAGAACTTCCTGTTGTTGCAACCGTACTTTGTGACGTATTCGGGGTAGAATTGCCACCAAAGGGGTCGCCTTGAATACCGAGACCACGCAGATGCTTGGTATATTCTTCCTTATCATCGGTAACACGAATGATAGATTGGGTAGAAGGAAATTGCAGACCCACCCTCACGCTTATTAAATAGGGAATGCCAGCGACCTCTGAACTCACACCAAGACCCAACAAATTTTTAGTCCTGAATATTTTATCCACAAATTTCTTTCCGTTGGTAGAAATTTTAGCTTCCTCGCTATCCCAATTATTTTTGTGAAATGTAAGATCTATATTATAATTTGGTGCTTTTGAAACTATCCTAACCATAACTGGCGCTTTAATACTCAGATCATTAATCACAAACCGTTGCAGAGAATCGATGCCTCCTGTTGTCCATTCGACTGCACCTGTATAAGTACCATCATCTTGTTTATTCAATATAATTTCATGAGTTATTATTTTACCGAAATTATCTATAAGTTGCGCAAAACCAACATAGCTAAAAGCAACAAAGGCGAGTGTGATTATAGTTTTCATAGTGGTGAAGTATTTAATTAATTATTACCGAACACTTTATCTAAATCTGAGTAGCCTACACCACTAAATTTTAATGATGAAAAAGTTATGACCTCCATGGATGCATCTTCTAATTCATCTTCTTTAAAACGGATTTTCATATTTGAAACCTCAGCAGTACCAGATGCTACTGTAGCATTAGATAAATCTATGACTCCTGAAATTACGCTATCTGGTGTACGCTTACCTCCTTCATTAAGCAATTGGTACATGGCACTCATTGTACCACCTCCTTTTTTGGGAGTCTTTAGAATAGCTGTAGCTTTTTCTAACTGATAACTGTCTGCATCGTAAAACAACTGTACACTTTCTGAGCCTTTATCTAGTTTCTTGGTAAACGTCATTATTGCCGTACGTTTTTTTGTTTTTGCATGTGTATCAACAATACCTGATGCTTTGGTGTAAGCCCAATCTTTGCCGTTAATTTCACATAGAAAAGTGCCTTTATTTGCTGATTCAATGCTAATTGGTGTTTCTTTGTTTACTACTTCCGCAGTTGCTGTTTCTGTAATTTCAATTTGTTTTAATGAATTTGTTTCATTGCTTTCTTTGCAAGATGTTAGCGTGGTAATAAGTACGAGTAATACTATGTATAGTTTCATGATTTTGATTTTATTGGTTATTTGCTTCTATTTTTTCTACACGTAAGATGAGGTTGTTAAGGGTGGTTTTTAAAGAGGAATTGTCTGCTGACATGGTTTTAATTTGTGAGTTTTGACTCTCAATAATAGCTTGCTGCTCTTGAATTGCTTTTGTTAGCAAGGGAATAAAATCATTGTAACGCACACTCATATAGCCTTTATCATCTTTGGTCAATAAACCTTGATCGGTGTAGGCTAATTTATTAAGTAGTTCTTCTAATTCTTGAGCTATAAATCCGATTTCGCGAGTATTATGTTCATTATTTTTACGGATATAATCCACAGGATTTAATTGCATCACCATATCTAATCCATAGGGTAACTTACGTATGTTGTCTTTCCATCGTTTGTCTGAGGTTATGGACCAATCTACTTGTATACCTGCATAAGTAATGTCGGTATTTCCAATACGCACTTGATTAGAACCTGTAGGAAATGGTACCTCTGCTTCATAGCCAATACCAATATTATTACTCGGACCAATAAGGAATCCACCATTATTAAGTTCTGATAGAGCTCTTCCACCAATAGCTGTATTATTATGTCCTGTACTAGTATTTTCTAGGGCTCTAAGTCCTACCGCGGTATTATTATCTCCTTTTCTATTGAAGCCTAATGAGAATGTTCCGATAGCTACATTACCACTACCATCATCATTTCGATCTAATGCTTGAGTACCCATTGCTGTATTGCCATTACCGTCTATATTTCTTTCCAATGCATGATAGCCCATTGCTGTATTATTATCTCCAGTGGTATTACTCCCTAACGAATTATGTCCTGTTGCGGTATTGAAATAACCTATTGTGTTATTCTTTAATGCTTCTGAGCCTGTTGCCGTATTTTGAAATCCAGTAGTATTTGATTCTAAAGCTTTATAACCCATGGCGCTGTTATTGAAACCAGTGTTATTTGTTGATAATGAATTCGTCCCTAAGGCAGTGTTTTTTTCACCTGTAGTGTTTGAAAAAAGTGCAAAATATCCTAATGCGGTGTTTTCTTCTCCTGTAGTATTGGAATTCAAAGCAGAATGTCCCATTGCGGTATTATCATCTCCTGTTGTATTGGAATACAATGCACTATGACCCATTGCAGTATTATCGTCTCCTGTGGTGTTAGAATATAAAGCAGAATGACCAGTAGAGGTATTACGACTACCTTCAGTATTTAGATATAAAGCCGAACGCCCTAATGCAGTATTATCATTACCTAACGTATTACTATACAAAGCTAAACGTCCTAGAGCACTATTATTATTTCCTGTGGTATTAGAATATAAAGCTCTGTTACCCAATGCAGAATTCCAAATTCCTATAGTATTTGAATATAATGCTCTATAACCGTTAGCGGTATTATCAGTTCCTTCAGTATTTGAAAGTAAAGCCTCAACACCCAATGCAACATTATTACTTCCTATGGTGTTTAACACTAAGGCACTTCTGCCCATAGCTGTATTATTAGTGCCTGTGGTGTTAAACCGCATTGCATAATATCCGTTAGCAGTATTATTTGTACCTGTAGTGTTATTTTCTAAGGTAGAACTTCCAGAAGCTGTGTTATCACTTCCTGTTGTATTGGAATTAAGCGATTGATCACCTATTGCAGTATTATTATCTCCTTCAGTATTACTATATAAAGATCTATATCCGTTAGCTGTATTGTAATCTCCCATAGTATTAGAAAATAAAGCAGATGCTCCATTAGCCGAATTATAACGCCCTGTTGTATTGTTATATAATGAATAAGCTCCAAGAGCAATATTATTAGTACCTGTAGAATTATTTCTTAAAGCTTGATATCCATTAGCGGTATTATTATTTCCATTTGTATTTAAGTAAAGTGATCTATATCCTAAACCTACATTTCTATTGCTAGTACCATCATCATTCTCCCCAGCATCTATACCAATGAATAGAGATGAACCATTAGTATCAGAATTACCATCTGATAAATCGTCTATTTTAGTGGCTGCATTAACAGCACTTAAAGCATAAGGCACAGCCATAAATTGAGTGTTACTCATATCTGTATAATTCGTGCCACCTGTAATATCAATTTGTAGATTAAGCCAATGCTCATTGCTACTCCAATCAATAGCACTAAATGTATCTGTAGTAGTACCTGTACCAATGTTTAAAACTATGATTCCGTTAGCGTCAGTTGTTGGTGTATGTGTTTCAGAATAAACAACACTACCATTTGCTGCGGCTTCACGTATTTGAAACTGAACACCAATAGTTTGGTCGGCCAGAACATTTCCTAGGTCATCTTTAATAAGTGCCTTGTAGTTAATGCCTTGCTGCGCAAAGCTTATACTTGAAATGATTAATACAATTAATAACGTAAATGCTTTCATAGTGCTGATTTTTATTGGTTATTGGTTTCTATTTTTTCTACACGTGAGATGAGGTTATTTAATAAGCTTTTTTTAATTCTCAATAATTTCTGCTTCCCAATTGCCTATAGCTATATCTAATGCTGCAGAAGCATTGTTATAATTAGCAGATTCCCCACCAAAATCTGATATAAAAATGTTGAAAACGGCAAATGCTTGGTTTCCTTTCGCTCTGAATTTTCCATTTAGAAACTCAGCAGTATATGGGTTATTCCTGTCACCTAAAAACTCAATCATTCTGTTAAAAGGTGATATATTTCTTATAGTCCAAGGGCTTAATATTTCATTATCAAATTCTATATGATCATTACTTGGCACTTGCCAGCGCATCATTCTTACTCCACCATTATCAACTCCTGTTAGAGTAAATTGATAACCTGCATCATTTTTTAATTTAAGGGTGATGTTATTAAAATCGTCATCTTGCGTAAACGTATGTTCAAATCTTGCGCTTTTAATGTGTAAACTAAATGTTGGAGCTGTTGAATCGGTTTCTGGAATTTCTGTTTCACAACTAAAAGTTAATAGAGCAATTAGTGTTATTAATGTTAAAATTGATTTTTTCATAATGTGCTTTTGTTTATTGGTTAAACATATTTAATTATTTGCGGATTCTAGCGCATCCATGCGCTGCAGCAAAGATTGAATAGCGTGGTTCTGTTGTATGTTTTCTGAATGTTGACCATCAATAATATTTTGTTGCTCTTGCAATGCTTTTATGAGAATTGGAATCAGCTCAGTATAAGACAAGGTTATTAAGTCTGATTCTTCAACATAATTTGTAATACTTGGAAATATCACTTGTACTTCTTGAGAGATTAAACCTAAGTTACGCTTAGTATCCGTTTGGTCTTTCATTAAGTAGCTTACAGGGTTGAGTTGCATTACTTTATTGAGTGTGCCATTTTCTAAAGCTGTGATGTCTTTTTTTAGGCGTCTGTCTGAAACTGTATTGTAAACACCAGAGTTTGGATTAAAAGATCCTTTATGATTACCATCATTAAACAATTCTAAATAACCCGAAGAATGTGTATAAAATTGCCACGATCTTCCGGTACCTAAATTGCGAATACTAAAAGCATTGGTGCGGCTTGATGAAGAAGGGCTTCCATCTTGATGGGCAACTTCTAATAGACTTGAAGGTGTATCTCTACCAATCCCTATATTATCAGAAGTAATATTGCCTCCCTTTTTCAAATATCTGTTATCATTATAACCTCTTGTTGTGAGCGCATGGGAATCATATACATAATTACTATTTGGTGCTATTATGTTTCCATCATGTGTTATATGCAAGAGATCAAGAGTTTCACCCATATCTTCAAAATATCGGCTGATGGTCAAATTACCTCCACTAGAAGTAATTTTGTTATTTGTTTCTGAAAAACGACCAACACTTAATATAATATCGCTCGGTCCAAAATTTGAATGCACTCTTAGATCAGTCACGTTAGTCTCACCATCATTTTCGATATGCAATAAGCTTTCTGGTTCTGAAGTACCAATACCAACTTTTTCTGTAATAGCAGTTGCATCATCTCCATTTCTTTGCCAAAGGTTATCAGCAGAGCTCAATGAATAAGGCACTGCCATAAATTGAGTGGTACTCATATCAGTATAATTAGTACCTCCTGAAACATCAATTTGCACGTTAAGCCAGTGTTCGTTACTACTCCAATCAACAGTATTAAATGTATCTGTAGTAGTGCCTGTTCCAATATTTAAAATTAAGATGCCGTTAGCGTCCGTTGTGGATGTATGTGTCTCTGTATAAACAGCACTCCCATTTGCTGAGGCTTCTCGTATTTGAAACTGTACACCAATAGTTTGGCTGGCTTGTATGTTTCCTAAATTGTCTTTTATAACCGCTTTGTAGTTAATGCCTTGTTGGGCAAAGCTTGAAATCGTAACAAAAAAAGCGATGACTAATGTGACTATAGTTTTTTTCATGTTCTAATTTTTTAATTACTTGATTTTGCTTCTAATTGATCTAATCGCACGACTAATGATTTAATAGTTTGAGATTGTTCTGAAATCGATTTATCTTGCACAACATCCTTAGCTTTTTGAGCTTCAATAATGTCTTGCTGCTCTTGCAGTGCTTTTATTAAAATTGGAATCAACTCTGTATAAGACAAGGTGATTAAGTCGGATTCTTCAACATAATATGTAATGCTTGGAAAGATGTCTTGAACTTCTTGAGAGATTAGACCTACATTTCGTTTGGTATCGGTTTGGGCTTTCATTAAGTAACTCACAGGATTAAGTTGCATTACTTTATCCAAAGTGCCATTTTCTAAGGAAGTGATGTCTTTCTTTGTGCGTCTGTCTGAAGTTTGTGTATAAGCACCAGATGAACCTAGAAAAGCACCGCGATAAACACCATTATTATATAAATGTAAATTGCCGTTATATTGTGTATAGAATTGCCAAGATTCGTTTTCTATATTTCTTATACTAAAAGCATTACTTAAGTTAGTTGAAGTTGGTGCAACATTTGGATGTTGTACTTCTAATAAACTAGTAGGTTGATGCCTGCCAATGCCAACTTTACCATTTTTTAAGACGGTTAATGCATTACTTCTTGCATTTCTACCATTACCAATTTCGAACAAAGGGTCGGTCCCTACCCAACTAAGGGTTGAATTTGGATTTTCAGGAACACCTGCATACCCACCACCAATATTATAACTTCCAATTGCAAAAGACCTAAAAGATTCAGCTTTGGTTCCATAACCTAGTGCTGTTGAATAGATTCCAGAAGCAGTTGTTGCTATACCAGTTGCAGTTGAATATTTTCCTGACGCAGTAGTAGATAAACCGAATGCTACTGAATGTTCACCTGTAGCTCCGCGAGTCGTTGATTCACTAATACTAAAACTTAAGTCTATAGCATTGTCACCTATTGGGCCATGTTTTGCCGGATCTGCATCAAATAACCTCCATCCAGTACGAAATAAACCTGAATTGTTCGCTGTTTCTTCTGTAATTTGTTCTAAACCACTGGCTGGAGTTATTACGGGTGGGTTGATTAAATCGTTATAATCACCACTAAAAACATTATCGGCATGAATTGCCATTGGTACTTTTTTAAAGTTAGATTCACCAAAATCTACAAATGTGCCATCTCTTTCTATATCTATTTCTGTGTTAAGTGTAATGTTAGGAAGCCAAAAATTATCTGGAAAAGTCCCTGCTATAATATTACCTTCGCCTATAGTAACAATCGCAATACCATTACTATCTGTCGTGGGTGAATGAAGTTCTTGATATGAAGCAATATAAATAGGTCCTTCGAGTGTTTGGATTGTGAATCGTATATCAATTTCTTGATTGCTTAGAACGTTCCCATTTGCATCTTTTATAAGCGCTTTATAATTAAAACCCGTTTGCGCAAAACTGGAGATTGACATCAAACAGATAACAAGCACTGCAAATAGTATTTTACTCATCTTTAAATATTTGTTTTGATAGTTGTGAATCTGTGATTTCATAATCCTATTTTTTAAAAGTGGTTGTTTTTATAACTTTGTTTTTATGTGTAATTTTCAAAGTATATATACCTGTTTCTAAATGGTTAACATTGAGATAAATTTGATACTCAGGGAAGTGATCTATTTCACCTTTAATGCTGTTTTTTTTTTTAACCATTAGAACGATATTACTACTGCAGGGAAGAAGTATGTAGTAAATGTAGAATGTAAGTTGTGAGAAGGATATTACTTATGTAACAATTGTTATGATTATTGTAACATGCTAGCTATAGCAAGAGATATAAGAGCTATGGAAGTGAATTTATTTAGGATTAATTGGATAAACGCGTCTAAACCGCTTGCTTCGACAGGTTCAATACAAGACATTTAGAGCCAAGAACCAAATCAAAAAAGTGAAGCTGGATACAATATTTATATGAAATGAAAACCTAGTTCGCCAAATTGCTTAAAGTGACCTTAAAATTAACTACGGTTTGCAAACTCAGTTGGTGTGCAATTGTAGGCTTCCTTAAAACATTTGGTAAAATAAGAATGGTCATTAAAACCCACAGAATATCCAACTTGAGACATATTAATATCTGACGTTTTTAATAATTTCGCAGCTAATTTAAGCCGTTGAGAACGGATAAATTCTGATGCCGTAAGTCCTGTTAACGCTTTTAGCTTTCTGTGTAATTGCATTCTACTCATACCAACAGCCTCTGAAAATTCGGTGACATTAAAAGAAGGATCTATGAGGTTTTTCTCTAAAATGGTCTCCACTTTTTTAAGAAATTTTTCATCTAGATTGGTCACCGCAATGTCTTTAGGTAATAAGACCAATTCTTGACTGTACCGTAATTGTAGTTGTCGTCTAGATTCAATTAGTTTTTCAACTTTTAGAAGCAATAATTTTTTGTTAAAAGGCTTGATTGTATAATCGTCTGCACCAGTTTCAATCCCTTCAAACTGACTTTCAACTTCTGCTTTTGCGGTCAGTAATATAATTGGGATATGCGCAGAACGTTCGTCATTTTTTAATGCTTTGGTTAAAGCAATACCATCCTTTTCTGGCATCATAATATCCGATATAATTAAATCGGGAATGTGCTCTAATGCCAAATCAACTCCTATTTTGCCATTAGACGCAACTATCACATTATACTGTTCTTCAAAAATTTGTTTTAGCAGGTGCCGTAAGTCATCGTTATCTTCAACAATTAATAGGATTGGTAAGTCATTGTCTATAAAGGTTTCATCTTCATCATTTATAACGTTTGTATACAGCGGTATTCCTTCGTCTACCTTGTGATTTGATGTCGTTAATAATGTCGCGTCTTTAAAGCTATTTTTATCGACAGAAAGCTTAAGAATAAATGATGTTTCCTCATTTGGTATACTCTGGGCTTCAATAGAGCCTTTATGCAGTTCTACCAATTCCTTCACCAAAGCCAAACCGATTCCTGAACCCTGGTTTTGATCGTTAGTTTGGTAAAAACGCTCAAAAATATTATTCAATTCATACGATGTTAAACCTTTTCCTGAGTTTGAAATTTTAAAAAATAACGTTTGGTTTTTGAGATAAGCTTCGCAAGAAATTACACCATTATTAGGAGTGTATTTTATAGCATTAGACAATAGATTAATGGTTATTTTTTCGATGGCACTTTTATCGAACCAAACTGCTCTTTCATCTTCTGAAACAGCAATATTATATATAATGTTTTTCTGCTCTGCATGATAGATAAATGATTCACTTAATGCAGCAATAAGTTGAAGCACATTGCCCTTTTGAAGCTGTAGTCTTAAATGACCTTCATCAATTTTTGAGAGATCTAACAACTGATTGACCAGTTCTAACAGGCGTTCAGAATTTTGTTTGGCAATAGTAAATTGTTTACGTTTTTTATCTGATATTGAATCTTCTGCTAAAATATCATTAATAGGACTAGATATTAAGGTTAACGGTGTCCGAAACTCATGCGAAATATTAGCAAAGAAGTTCGATTTTAAGGCGTCTAATTCTTTTAATTTTATATTTGTTTTTTGGCGATTTCGATAGAGAAAAAACAGAAACAATCCGGCAATAGAAAGGATACTTATACCTCCCAAAAACATATTTTTTTGATTCTTATTGTGTTGTTCTTCAATCTCGTTTTGAGATTTTAATAAGGAAATCTCTTGTTCTTTTTTTTCGGTTTGGTATTTCGTTTCAAGTTCAGATATATTTTCTTTATTAAACGCAGTTTGTATTTTAATAAGATGCTGCCTAGCCTTTTCCGAAGCTTCATAAGCTTTCTCGAAATTTCCAAGGTTAAAATAAACACTGGCCAGAATATCTAGAAGCTTATAGTTATGTTCGTCACGAACAAAATAAGCGCTCTCCATTAAATCTTGAGCGGTGTTGAGGTATAGCAGTGCTGTTTTTGGATTATTGTTGTTATTATAAAATTCGGCTATTTTATAATTAGATATGGCTTGCATTAAGGTATCTGTGGTTTTATAAATAGCTACTAACTCCTTCTTATAATAGTGTAAGGCCGAATCTTTTTGATTTTCTCTCTCATATAGGTTTGCTAATCCATTATAGATTAAAGATTTTCTAAGTGGATTATCGGTAAATTTAGAATCGACATATCCTGTATTTGAAAGTGCCTTCTGATAATTAATAATGGCCTTTTTAGGTTCTTTTCTTTGAACATGCATATAGGCCTTTTTCTCGTACAGAATAGCAGCTGGTACATTAAGGTAATACGCATTATAGAATTTAAGACTATCCTTACTAATCTTTAAACCCGCATTAACCAGTTGAAGTCCGTCTTTGATATTTTTATTCATCTGAGCAAAAAAACTGGTATCATTTGCGGTCCGCGAATCATATAGAATATTCACGATACTCACTTTATTCATAGCAGCCAGGAAGATATCATCATTTCTCTTTTCTAAAAGTGAATCTAGTTTTAGAAAATGAACTAACGCACGTTCATCTTTAGTTCTATGATAGAATAGAGTACCTCTTACATAATACATGTTTTTTAAGTACTTCCACTGTTTATTCTTAATAGCAATAGGTTCTGATTCCGCTAAATACTCCAATGCTTTTTCTAAATCAGGTTCATAATAACTTAAGGTGCCTACAATTTCTACTTGCAATGAATCTGCTTTGAGTTGTTTGGCCAAACTATAACTAATTTTAGCATAATGATAACTACTATCGAGTTGGCCTTTATCTGAAAACTCCTTAGATGTATAAATAAGTTGTTTTAAAGAATCTAGTGGTTTTCCTTTTTGCCCAAGACAGAACAAAGGCATTGTTAAGAAGATTACGAGGTATTTTAAATTCATAACATTTATCAATAGACCATTTAAAGATAAGTCAATATTATGAATATCAATTAGTCAACTATATTTTTAAACTACGTATGTTTATTTGCATAATCCGTAGGACTGCAATTATAAACTTCCTTAAAGCACTTTGCGAAATAAGAATGGTCATTAAAACCAACCGAATACCCAATTTGAGATATATTAATATCTGAGGATTTTAAGAATTCTGTAGCCAATTTAAGCCGTTGCGAACGAATAAATTCGGATGCAGTAAGTCCGGTTAAAGCCTTTAGCTTTCTATGAAGCTGCATTCGACTCATACCAACAGCTTCCGAAAATTCTGTAACATTAAAAGAAGGATCTGTAAGACTTTGATCTAAGGAAAGCTGTACTTTTTCGAGGAATTTTTCATCCAAGTTAGTCATAGCAATATCCTTGGGCAGTAACACTAATTCTTGACTGTAACGTAATTGCAGTTGTCGTCTCGATTCAATTAGTTTTTCAACTTTAAGGGCTAATAATTTCTTATCAAAAGGTTTGGAGATATAATCATCAGCACCAGTACCAATACCTTTATATTGACTTTCAACTTCTGCTTTAGCCGTTAATAATATAATAGGAATATGTGCTGAACGTTCGTCAGTTTTTAACTCTTCAGATAATGTAATACCATCTTTTTCGGGCATCATAATATCCGAAATAATAAGATCTGGAATATGCTCTAATGCTAATTCTACACCAATTTTTCCGTTTGGTGCAGTAATGACATTGTAATTATTTTCAAACGATTGTTTTAGCAAACTTCGCAAGTCATTATTATCTTCAACAATTAATAAAATTGGTAAATCACTATCTTTAAATTCTTCGTCTTCTTCGATGGAAGCACTAGTATACAGCGGTACGCCACTTTCAACCTTAGTCTTTGATTTAATTAGTATGGTATCTTTTTTAAATCTTTTTTTATCAAGAGATATATTGAGACTAAATGATGTTTCTCCGTTTGGTTTACTTTGTACTTCGATCTTTCCATTGTGTAACTCAACTAATTCTTTAACTAAAGCCAGACCAATTCCTGAACCTTGATTTTGATCATTGGTTTGATAAAAACGCTCAAAAATATTTTTTAATTCGTATGATGTTAATCCTTTTCCAGAATTCTTAAT
Source organism: Winogradskyella thalassocola (assembly GCF_900099995.1). Lineage (GTDB taxonomy): Bacteria > Bacteroidota > Bacteroidia > Flavobacteriales > Flavobacteriaceae > Winogradskyella > Winogradskyella thalassocola. Next base: position 365,649 of record NZ_FNCZ01000002.1, on the reverse strand, counting down.
CGTTAGGAATAATCTATTATTTTCCACATATGCCTTACAAGAAACGGTTCCATTCTCTGGTGTGTATTTTAAAGCATTAGACAATAAATTAATTGTTATTTTCTCAACCGCATCTTTATCATACCATACCGCTTCTGAGCTTTGCTCCACATCAATAGTATATCTAATGTTTTTTTGTTTTGCAGAATAGGAAAAAGATTCGCTTAAAGCCGAAACAAGTTGAAGTACATTACCTTGTTGAAGATATAATTTTAAATGTCCTGCATCAATTTTAGACAAATCTAATATTTGATTCACGAGCTCTAATAGACGATTTGAGTTCTGTTTAGCAACAGTAAATTGCTGACGTTTTTTATCTGAGATCGTATCATCGGATATCATGTCATCAATAGGACTAGTGATTAAAGTCAATGGAGTGCGGAATTCATGAGAAATATTGGTAAAGAAGTTTGACTTTAATGCATCCAACTCTTTTAATTTAGTATTTGTTTTTTGGTGATTACGGTAAAGAAAAAATAAAAATAAACCTGCAATTGTAGTAATACCAATACCACCTAACATAAGATTTTTTTGATTTCTATTCTGTTGTTCTATAATTTCCTTTTGAGATTTTAATAACGTAATCTCTTGCTCTTTTTTTTCGGTTTGGTATTTGGCTTCAAGTTCAAATGTTTTTTCTTTAATATCCTTTTCATCTACTTTTTTTTGAATAGCGATATAATTATCATAAGCTTCCAAGGCCAAGGATAAATCGTTATTTTTTTTATAGAGTTTAATTAAGGCTTCTGTTATTTTAAGTTCTTTATTAAAATCATTTAAGTCCTGACATTCTTTTATAGCAGATTTGAAATAGTCAATTGCCTTTTGAAACTGATTTGTGTTCGTATAAAAATCTCCAAGATAAGTTAGTCCACGTATTTGGTAGAATCTGTTTTTAGAATCTACAGCAAGATCATAGTATAATTTATAGTCTTTTTCTGCATCCTTGATTTTTCCCATTTTAACCAACAAAAAGCCTCTAACAATAACACTGTACGAATAAGAGTTAGCTTCTTGCGCATGTTTTTGATGGTAATCTATGGACTCGTTTAATAAATTTAGAGCACTATCAAAATTGCCTAATGCCGTTTCTACTTGGGCGATAGCAATGTTCACTTCTTGAACTCCAAACGTGTTGTTTAGTTCTAAATACAATTTTTTGGAGATATTAAAATACTTTAAAGCTGTTTTGTCGCCATGAGTTTTACGCACACAGAACCCCAAGTAGTTATTAACTTGCGCTCTCTTTTTAGATATAACAAATTTTGGAGAGTTTTCAAAAATAGAATCTGCTGTAGTATAGCTTATAAAAGCTTTACTATAATCATACTTCTGTAACCACATATTTCCAATACCCATGTAGCTTCTTCCTATTAGATCAATTCTATTACTAATTTTTATGCTTTTATCTAAATAAAACAACGCAGAATCATATTTACCATTCTTTGTATATTCTAAACCGACTAATTCGTGTAAATTATAATTATAAATTTTTGATGAACTTAAATCTTTAATACCTTTTTTATATTGAGAAATAGTTGAATCTGTATTATATTTTTCTTTTTTCCATTCTGCAATTCTCTTATGAAGTGTATACATTCCATAATTAAAATTACTTTTTCGTGATAAAATAAGAGCTCTTTCGAATTTCTGGAGTTGCAAAATGGTATCAGATTCTTTTTCACCTTCTTCTATAAGGGCAATAATACTTAATGAATCAGACACTTTAGTTTGTCCAAAAATTGAAGAAAAAACGAAACAGAATAAAATCAAGAAATGATATTTCATACAATATGCTAACTACTAATTAAACATAGCAATTATATAAAAATCAATCAATTATAGCTGTAAATCATGTAACAAAATAGGTTACATACATTATAGTATTGCTCTAATCGTTAAAAAAAGGTAATTATAATGGTGATAAATCATACCGAAATATTTGCTTATCACACAGAAGTTGAAATGTTTATAATTTAAATATGTGCTTTTATAATTTTCGCCATCTTTTCAGCACGCTCTTTAACTTCGTCTTCCGTCCAAGACAATTTAATTAAACACGATATATTACGAGCAATATAATGATCTGATTGTTCAAAGGTTTTTGTTTGAAGATATTCTAAACCTTTTTTTACTTCTGTTGAAATTGGAAACAAAGATTTTAAATCTTTAAGATGATTCCATTTTTTAATATAATGCCAATTGTTGTGGTAGTAATTCCAACAAGCATCTACTCCATTTACTTTAAATGCTGTTGCAACTTTTTCTGCTATTTCTAAATCTGGTAAAAAGAAGTTTAAAAACGCATAACTTTCTTCACCTCCTTTTGGGACGGTTCTAAAAGTCACTCCTGGTACTCTTGCCAAGGCATTTCTCAAAATGGTATAATTTCGTTTCTGAATAGCAATAAACTCTGGCAAACGTCTTACTTGTGCTAAGCCAACGGCTGCATGCAATTCTGAAATTCTAAAATTATACCCCATAAACGGATGGGTTTCGGCACCTCTATCATTACCAACATGGTCATGACCATGATCACTGTAATGGTCAGCATTTACATAATACTCTTTATTATTAGTAACCACAGCTCCACCTTCACCGCAGGTAATGGTTTTTACAAAGTCGAAGGAAAAACATCCTAAGTCCGCAATACTCCCTAATGGTTTTCCTTTATACGTCCCACCAATGGCTTGGCAAGCATCTTCTATAAACAATAAATTATGTGTATTACAAATGTCTTGCAACGCATCCATATTGCCCATACTTCCACACATTTGCACGACCATAACGGCTTTCGTCTTCGGAGTTATTGCTGCTTCTAAAGCTTTAGGATCTAATGTTAAGGTATCATCGATATCCACCAAAATAGGAATAGCGCCTAACATCATAATAGCCTCAAAACTAGCCACAAAGGTAAAGGTTGGCATAATTACTTCATCACTTGCTCCCACTCCTGCCGATGCTAATGCTACAGATACTGCAGCTGTTCCGCTAGACACCAATTGAACGTGCTTAGATTGAAACGTGGTTGTCAATTCAGCTTCCAGTTCTTTAGCTTTCCAATGCCCTTTACGCATGCCTTCAAAACCATAGCGCATTAATACTCCGTTATCTAAAACATCATTAACTTCTTTGCGTTCTAAATCGCTAAATAACTCGAATCCTGGCATAGTGAATTTTGATTTTTATTGTGTTTTTTCAGTCGAAAAACAAAGATATCATTTTACATATTTCTTACAGTTAAAACTGCTATAATTCTACAATCGTTTTTGAAAGTGGTTGTCTCACTTTTTTGAGTTCTGAAAACATATCATCATCAGCTCTATACCCAACCGGAAGCAATAAAACAGAACTTAAACCATGCTTCTGTAATTCCAATTTTTCATCTAATGCTGTTGGTATAAACCCTTCCATGGGACAACTATCTATGCCTTCTACGGCACAAACAGTCATTAGATTACCTAGAGCAATATACGCCTGCTTAGTTGCCCAAATAAGCTTCTTATCTGCAGGCATGTCTTCAACTGTAGATTTTAATTCCTTTTTAAAAGGGTTCAGAATCGCATCAGGTGTATTTCGAATCGCTTTTATAGTATCAAAATGGTTATTAACATCATTACCATCAATTTCAGTTTGAATACATAAGACCAATAAATGAGACGCATCGACAACTTGACGTTGACCATAAGCCACTTCAACCAATCTTTCTCTAGCTATTTTATCTTCAATAACGACTAACTTTAAGGTTTGTAGACCATATGATAAAGCCGTTAAATTGAAAGCTTCCTTTAAGGTATTTAGTTTTTCCTTTGAAAGTGTTTTAGTAGCATCAAATTTTTTGGTAGCATAACGCCATTGCAACTTTTCTATGATGGACATTTGTTCTAATTTTTTTCAAAAATACATAATATATCTTTGGATTGCTTAGTAGATCCAAGAACGGCTGTTACAAAAAGAAAAAGCTGAATGATCCTTTATGATATTCAGCTTTTTTATAAATAATTTTTAAATTGAAACTATCTCTTCAACGCAAAATGGGCTTGAAATTCTTTACGGACACCACTACTAGGCTCATCATACTCTACTGTAAACCAATAGTCGCTCGTTGGCATAGCATTACCGTTCAATGTTCCGTTCCAACCTTCTCCATCCGGACTTAGTTGCTTTAATAACTTTCCGTAACGGTCAAATATGTAAATTATAGCATTACTTCCTATACCTTCAATATTCCAAGTGTCATTATTACCATCTCCATTTGGTGTAAAATATAATGGGTAATCGATCACAAAAATTGATTCGGTGGTGATTCCACAACCATTTTTATCTCTTGCTGTTATGAGATGCTCACCTGTAGACACATTAGCAAATATACCTTCATCTTGCCAAGGCCCTCCATCTAAACTGTACTCGTAAACACTAATGCCTGTCGCTATCGCTTCTAAAACGTGGTTATTAGCAAAGGCTTGTGTTAACAGCTCCACGCTTAGACTTGGTGGCTCACTTTCTATGACTACTGTTGCATCGTCATTTTCACAACCTGTAACTAGATTCGTTATATAAACCGAATAATTTCCTCCTTGAGTTGGCATAATACTAGATCCCGTCTGGCCAATGAAAGACCCTTCAAGAGTCCATACAAAACTATAATCAGTTGCAGATAAACCAGTGTCTATTACTAATGGATCTAAAACTTCGGTCCCATTAGTATTTAAACATAATGTGTAGCTGTCTTCTAAATTAAACTCTGGTATCGGATTTACTAATAATGTCAATGCAGCAACTTCATAACAAACAGACGTATCATTGCCTGTACCATCTAAAGTATCATTATCAACCCTCGCATAAATCACTTGTGGATTCACGATATTTTCATATAAAGTTGGTAGAGGATTAACCTTTAAGTCTGCATCCTCTTGGTTTTCATAATAGGTTACTATGTAATTCAATGGATCTTGGCCATCTAAAACTTCTGGATCTCTCGTGGTTAAATCGAACTGAGCACTGTCATTAGTTGGATTGTCGTCCGTTTCCATATTGTCATCACAAGTTTCGTAAATAATAGGATCCATATTTGGATTCGCTTGTGCGGCTTCTTGTACTTCAATATTAAAACTTTGTGTACTTATTGAACATCCTGTAACAGTATTGGTGATGGTTACAAAGATTTGTTGAGGATTACTCGTATTGGTATACAAACTCACTAAACCATTCATCCCCGCTTCCGCATCCGCTAAATTAGCGTGATAAGTCACCATAAACTGTGTTGGATCTTGCCCATTTAAAACTTCTTCGTCTTTTGTCGTTAAGTCAAAATTGTCAAAGCCATCAGTAAACAATTCACATTGAATAAAATCTGTTACGGCAACCACTTCTGGTAATGGATGCACTTTAATTGTAAAATCTACTATGGTATAACAGTCTGTAACATCATTGGTTACTCTAACATAAATTTCTTGTTCTGGTGTATCGATATTAGTGTATTGCGTTGGGTCTGGTATACCGTTAGTTCCCGATTCAGCATCGTCTAAACTCTCATAGTAGCTTGCTGTGACTCCGGCTTCTCCATTAAGGATTAGAATTTCATTTTCGGTTAAATCAAAAACTTCTACTCCATCTCCTGTATTTATAGCATCACACAATTCTAAATCAGGTAATTGATCGCTTGGTGTTGGCGTTGGATTAGGCATAACACGTATAGTCAGCGTTGCCATATCTCTACAACCAGTGTCTGTATCTGTGACCACAGCAAATAAGGTTTGTGGATTGGCTAATGCGCCTAAAACGGATACATTAGTATAAGCTTCCGCATCAACAGGATCGATTTCATTTTCAGCAGCAGCTAAAGTTTCATAATAGGCAACACTCCAACCTGCTTGGCCACCAGTAATCTCGTCATTTTTTACTGTTAAATCAAAAACAGTAATTTCATCTGCAACAGCATCATCACATAATTCTAGTGGAAGTGGTTGTATCGCTTCTGGTGGAAGAGCCACACTAATTTCAAAAGAACCAATATCAAAACAAACATTATTGTCATTCTCTAAACGCACAAAAATGGTTTGTGGATTGCTAGAATTGGTAAAACTTCCTGGTGTCGATATTGGATTATTTCCAGATAAGGCATCCGCTTCATTAACATGATAGGTTAAACTGACATCGGTTTGATTTCCTAGTATTTCTAAATCTTTATTTGTTAAATCGAACTGCGTAAAACCATCCGCATTTGAATCACAAGTCACATATTCAGATAATGCCACAGGCACTTGTGGTGTCTCTAAAACACGAAGCGTTAAGGTCCTTGAAATATCGTAACAACCCGTAATTGTATTAGTTGCTCTGATATAAATCGTTTGCTGGTTCATCACTATATTAGTGTAAGGACTTGCAAAAGCATTAACACCTGTATTGGCATCTTCTAAGGTTTCGTGATACGTAATAGCAACATCAAGCTCACCACCTATGATTTCGATTGTTCTTTCTTCTAAATTAAAATTTGTAAATCCGTCTGTATCGTCATCACAGACTTCTAAATCTGCAGGAGCCGTTGGTGATGGAATTGGACTTACTCGCAACGTTAATGTTATGGTATTTGTACAACCTGTTGCATTATTGGTTGCTTTTACAAATATGGTCTGTGGATTTGAAGTATTTGAATAAGGACTAAAAATAGGATTGGTATTAGTATCAGCATCCAATTGTGTTTCAAAAAACGTTAGTCCGATACCAGATTGTCCGTTTAGAATCTCATCAGCAGCATTTTCTAAAGTAAATGCTTCAATTTCATCACCTGGATTATTATCATCACATAACAACAATGGATTTGCTTGCACCAATACTGGTATGGCATTTACAATCAATTCTAAAGTTGTTAATTTATAACAACCTGAAGCATTATCTTCAACACGAATCCAAATCACTTGATTAAAATCATCACTATTGGTATAGTTTGCTGAATTAGTGATTGGGTTTAATCCATCATCTGCGTCAGTTTCATTCAAGTAAAATGAGACTGTATAGAATGTAGGATCTGTTAAATTCTGTAGAATCTCCGGTATTTTACTAGTTAAATCGAACTGTCCGAAACCATCTGCAGATATATCATCACAAATCTCTAAGGGGTCAGGTGATGTCGCTCCCAATTGTGGAGTTGGATTAACAAAAAGTTGTAAGGTTACAATAGAATCACAATCTGTTGCAATTGTTGAACTTTCTACACGCGCATAAACCGTTTGCGCATTTTGTACAATATTTGGATAAAGACCTACTATAGGGTTGACATTAATATCAGCATCTGCCATTGTCTCATGGTAACTCACTGTTAATGTTGTATCTCCCCCTGTAATCTCATTGTCTTTAGTTGTTAAATCAAAAAGTCCAAAACCATCACTATCAGGATCACAATAGTCTAAGGCTGTAGGACTATTTGCGACAGGTGCTTGCTCTACAACTAATTCTAATGTTGTAAAATCGTAACAACCTGTATTTATATTTTCAATTCTTGCAATAACAATTTGCCCGTTACTTGTATTGGTGTATAACGTCGGTAAAACATTGGTTTCTGATTCTGCTTCAGCTAAAGTTTCATAATAATTTACCGAATAATTAGGATTATTACCTGTAATTTCTGTGGTCTTTAAACTTAAATCGATCTGAGTTAAACCATCTGGTGTGCCATCGTCGCAAACTTGTAAGGCCGTTGGCGTAATTGCTGTAGGCAAAGGATTAACAATTAAGCTAAGCGTCGTAATTTCAAAACAATCTGTATTAAAATTATTTTCGGCACGTATATAAATAGTTTGCGTACTACTTGTATTTGTATATAATCCGGAAATAGCATTTAATCTATCTTCAGCATCGGATTGCGATATATGATAAGTTACCGTAACATCTGTAGTACCACCTAAAAGTAAAGGGGTTTGAGAATCTAAATCGAATTGTGTAAATCCATCATTTACTGCATCATCACAAACTTCCAAAGGTAGTAAGGTGTTCATTGCTGGAGTATCGAATACTTCTAAGTCTAAGCTCGATACATTATAACACGCTGTTCCGTCTGTATCTACACGAACATGAATCGTTTGGTTATATGCAGACGTATTTTGAAACGCTGTTGGATCTGTAATTTCTGGAGTGCCAGCTTCTGCTTCGGCTTGCGATATATAATATGATACTTGCACGGGCTGTGTGTTTCCGGCAATAATATCGGCTTCGGCTTGGGTTAAATCGAAAGTTCCAAAACCTTGACTATTGGCATCACAGCTTTGCAATGGAGCTACTGTATTTGCAATAGGAGCACCAACCACTTCAAGATTAAGAGTCGTATAATCAACACAGCCTAAATTAGTTTCTACGCGCACATAAACAGTTTGACTTGCTGACGTACTATCATAAGGAGACACAAGTGCCGTAAGCGGATTTCCTGCTTCAGCTAAAGCTTGAGTTTCGTAATATGTTACGTTTACGTTTGCTTCGTTATTCGAAATAGCAGCGCTTTCAAGATCTAAATCGAATTCCGCTGAATTAGGGTTTATACCGTCATTACAGACTAATAAAGGACTTGGGTTTATAACTGTTGGTGATGGATTAACAGTTATGGTTTCAATAACATTAAGTGTATTTACACAATTTGGTGGAATCGGACTTGTAACCGTTAGTATTTCTACGTTGGTAGTCGCTGTTAAAGCAGGTAATGTAAGTGTGAAATTTCCGGTGGCATCTAAAGATAATGTTTGAGGTGATCCGGTATCTACAGTATAAGCAATTGTTGCGTTAGGATCTCCTGAAAATTCTATCTCACCATCTTCACCTTCACAAATTGGAGAATTATTAACCATTACGGGTGTGGCATTAGAAGATACCGTTACGGTTTCAGAATCCGTTAAACCTTGCGCACATACTACAATTCCTGCATCATTTAAGATTTGTGCATCTTCTAAGTTTAACGTTATATCACTCGTAGCCGATTGTGTTATAATAGTAGAACCTGTGGCGTCTAATAATATGGATTGCGTAGTACCTCCATCTATGTTATAAAGTATTGTCGCATTTGGTGTTCCTGTTATTGTAAATGTCACGTCTTCACCTTCACATATCGCTGTACTTGATACTGCTAATGCCGCGGTGGGAATTGGAGTCACTATTAAATCAAAATCAACTATAGAATAACAATCTGTTCCTGAAGATTTGACTTTAGCATAAATAGTTTGTGGGTTAGATGTATTGGCATAAATACCTGGTAATTCATTAATATCATCTGTAGCATCGGCCAAACTTCCATAGAAATCAATAGTATTTAGTGGGTCCGAATTAATACTTGACTTTAAACCATCTAAACCAAATACGGCTATATCTGGAGTACTACTACATTGTAGAACATCGTCAATATCATTGACAACTGGTGGCGCCGGAAATGCCCCTGTCCCATCGTTTGCGGTACCTGTCCATTCTAATTGAAAACCGCCATCTCCAGCAGGTCTATCAATAACAATAAAATAGGATTCCCCAACATTAACATTTAACCAATATACATAACCATTACCATTGGCTCCTGGTCCTGATTGTGTTAAAGTTGTACTTCCGTTAATACCTGTTTGGTTACTTGCAAGACCCGCTTCATTAGGATTGGTTGTTGCACATCGAATTGGACTTCCTAGGTTAGAACAAATACGATTTGGTCCATAAACCCAAAAATCATAATCGACCAAAATATCTGGATCATTAGGAATTAAATCAAACCCTAAAGTTCCGGATTGCACAATATTAACTTCTAACCAAAGTGAATTATGCTCACTACCACCGCAAGAACTAACCTCATAGTCATTACCATATCCTGTAGCATTAGACGAAAATGTACCATTACCACAAACCGTTACAGCATTTACACAATCGTTTGGTTCTTGTGCATGTAACTGAAAGAAAAATATACTAAAAACTATTAAAAATAAATATCTACCCATTTGAATCCTTTATCAAAAACCTCTAATAATCAACACGTTAAAAAGACATAAACTTTGATTATTTTAAACTATTTTATTAACTTAATATGCCGTTGTTAATTGTTTGTGAAAATAAAAATTTTGCTAAAAATAATAGAACAATTATATCTAATAATTCCCTACCTATTAAAACAAACAGCCAAGCTTATAGTTACTTAAGCCTGACTGTTAATTGAATTTTACGATTAATAATTCTTTGTTTTAGAATCTTTAATAAAATCAGAGACTAAATCACGTCATCCTATTTAATCCTTAACAATCAAAAACTCAGAGCGTCTATTTTGTGCATCTTCATCTTCTGTACAATTAGATTTACAATCTATTTTTGGTGTTGTAGATCCCATACCTTTGGCTGATAATCTCGCTTTATTGACACCTTTAGAAATCACATAGTGCATCGTGGATTGTGCACGTCTTTCTGATAATTTTAAATTGTAATCAGCCTTTCCTTTGGTGTCTGTATGTGAACGTATCATAATGACCATCTCTGGGTAATCCTTCATAATCTCAACCAATTTATCTAATTCTAAGGCTCCTTGATTGGTAATGTTACTCTTATTGAACTCAAAGTAAATGTTCTTTAACTTGACTTCGGTCTCAGTAATCATTTCGTTTATTGGTTTTAAATCCGCATTAACAATGACATCTTCACCTTCTGAAGCTTCTACTTTAAACGAAGCCGTTTCATAACCATCCATGGAAACATTTATAGTATAAGTGTTATCACAGCTAACATTAAAGCTTGTTTTGCCAGTCATCTCTGTCGCTTGCGCTGCGATCTCATTTAATTGAGCATCTAAAATGGTAACGCTTGCTCCTGGTAGTATGGCATTTGTATCCTGATCTTTTACGAGTGCTACAGTTTCAAACTGACAGATAGGAATCGCCATATAAATATTATCTACACCAGATTTGTTTGATGAAAAATAACCGACTTTTAAGGTGTTGTTAACACTAAAAGCAAAATCGTCTCTAGTAGTGTTAATGGCGTTTCCCAAGTTTACCGATGCTTCGTTTTTATTTAAATCGAATTGAAAAATATCTAATCCACCAAAACCTTGATGTCCGCTTGAAGCAAAGTACAATATACCATCTTCACTGATATAAGGGAAGCCTTCCTTACCTGAAGTGTTTACTTTTGGTCCTAAGTTTACAGGTTCTCCATAGGTGTTTCCTGATACACTTATTTTCCAGATGTCTGAATCTCCCATACCGTTTGGCATATTTGATGCAAAATAAAGGGTTTTCCCATCGCTACTGATGCTTGGATGACTTACCGTATACTCTATACTATTTATAGGTAATGCTTCTATGTTTCCCCATTTACCTTCGACCATAGTGGCTTTATAAATACCTTGCTGTGCGACTTTTACACGTTTGCTTTTTATCTTTTTAAAGGTACCATCACTGTGTCCGTCTCGTGAGAAGTACATCGTTTTTCCATCAGCACTTATGGTTAATGGCCCATCGTGATAGATGGTATTCAACTCCTCTACTCCTTCTGGTTCTGATAAATTACCGTCTTCATTTCGGGTAGATTTGTAAATATCTAAATACGGTTGGTTGGTCCAAGCATCTTCTTTGCCAGACATTTTTCTTGTACTTACAAAGTATAAAATATTGTCATTAGATAAAACAGCTCCAAAATCACTTTGTGCTCCATCGTTAATTCCAACCTCTTCAACATTAAATGTTTTAGAGATATCTGCTAATTTTGGAATGTAATTAGGATTTTTTAAATGCGCTTTCGCACGTTGATCGTTAGGCTCCATTTTAGAAAATATATCCATTTGTTTATTCGCCTGGTCATAGTTTCCTTCTGACTTTAAAACTTGTGCATAACGAAAATAGGTTTCAGAATCTTGAGTCGTCGTCAAAGCTTTTTTATACCACGTTGAGGCTTCTTTGATGTTAAACAAGTGGTAATAACTATCTGCTAATTGCTTATAAACATAAGTATCTGCACTATTGTCTTCAACGACTTTTAGATACGCATCAATAGCATCTACATATTGATAACCATCGTAAAGTTTATCTGCTTTTTCTGTTGCTTTGCTTTGTCCGTAGCCTAATGTTACGATTAATAAAAGGCATAAAAGACTATATGTTTTTTTCATTTTAAAACGTTTATTTTGTTAGAAAAATCTAGGTGAAATGGATACTTTTTTAGAGAAATTAAGGTCGAATAACAACATGATTTCATGTGACCCAGACGATTTTATATTAAGATCTGATGTCGTATAATCATAAGCGTAACCGATTCTAATATCTGGTGTTACGGCAAAATTTGCCATCGCTCCTACAGAGTCGTCTAAACGATACGTGGCTCCTACTTCAAATTTATCATGAAACAAAAAGTTTGCGGACAGATCTAAAGACGTAGGGGCATTAAATGCGGACTTCACTAAAAATGAAGGTTTAAATTTGGTGTTGGCTGATAAGTCAAACACATATCCTGCAGATAGAAAATAATGTAAAACCTCTGAGCCGTATTCAAATTGTTGGCCATTGTTGGTGACATCTAAATACGTACTCTTTAACATGTTGGGCACGGATAGCGACACATAGTAGTTGTCTGAGTAATAAAAGGCACCTGCTCCTATGTTTAAATAGGTATTACTTGTGTTTTGGCTAAAAGCTTCATCACTTGCATCTGGCACATAACCATTACCAATATCACTAAACAAACCTATATTTTGAAAGGTTGCTCCCCCTTTTAAACCAAAGGCTAAGCGATGTTCTCCGCCTAAGTTTAAGGTGTATGAAAAATCAGCATACACATTGTTTTCTTCTACGGGGCCTATTTTATCCGAAATAACCGATAATCCTAAACCTACATTTTTCCCTACGGGACTATGCACCGAAAGGGTTGCTGTTTTTGGGGCGTCCGTAATACCAATCCATTGTGATCTGTATAACAATCCTATGGATAAAGCTTCATTAGAACCTGCATAAGCCGGGTTAACAACATTCATATTATACATGTACTGTGTGTACTGAGGGTCTTGCTGTGCTTGGGCACTCACTAAAATCATAAGTGCAAAGGCGATTGTAAAATATAGTTTCTTCATGTCTATTTTATATTGCTGTGTTTTCATTTATGATTATTGTGCTCTGTTGATAAATACCCAACCCGTTAATGAACTCCCGTCGTCTTTATGAATGGTATAGAAATACGTACCATCTGGTAAGTCGTCTCCTTTGTTGGTCTGCCCATGCCATTGTTTGGTATAGGTACCATTAAAGTTATAAACGGCAACTCCATGACGGTTGAAGATATTTAGTTCTTTAACACCATAACCCGATAAATCGAACGTGTCGTTTTTACCATTACCATCTGGGGAAATTCCTCTTGGAATATCACGACAGGATAAACGTTCGGTGGTATAGCTTGTTGTTATTGAACAGCCTCCAAAATCTACGGTTATTGAAAATTGTAAGGGTACGCTTGCATTTGGGTTTTGACTCGCATAATCCGAAACATTGAATACTTCTGAGTTTTGACCGACGACATTGCCATTTGCATCCTTCCACGTGTAGTTGGCCTCGCTTGTATCAAAAGAATTATTTAAAGCAGATGCTGTAAGAATATAATCCGAATCGTTACACTCACCTTCCACTCCTACTTCTATCGCATCGAGAATGGTGATGTTAAATGTGCTCGTGGTGTTTTCAATACAGCTTGAAACATCTTCTGCGATTTCATAAGTCACATTATAATTTCCTAATGTACTTGAGGCCACGTTGATTTCCCCTGTGGCTGCGTTTAGAGATAATCCACTTTCTGCACTATATGTACCTCCTGTGGTAAATCCTGCAACAAGTTCTGGCAAAATAGAACTACTGTCTGCACAGTAAATATCTTCAGCATAACTGAAGTCTGTTACAGGAGTTATACTTGCTGTAATTTCAATAGTTGCAGTTTCGGTTGCGGCTTCTGAACAATTGGTTTCATCAGCTTCTACCATATAAGTTACCTCATGACTTCCTGCTGTTACCGTTGATAAATCAATGGCACCTGTTGCAGAATCCACTGTTAATGACGCTGAACTATAGACACCACCTAATGTAAATCCTGAAGCAACAGACGGTAGTACCGAAGTCGTTTCTAATTCACAGTAAGGTGATGTTCCATAATCAAATTGTGTTACAGGGGTTGTAGCAGCGGTTAAATTTAATGTTGCGATATACGTTCCGGCAGAAGTACAAGTATCCTCATCTCCTTCGTATGTATAGGTGATCTCGTGTTCTCCTGAGGTAGCTGATGTTATATCTATAACACCTGTACTTGCATCTACAGTTAAGGTCGTTGATGTAAATGTCCCTCCGGTTGCAAAATCAGTAATCAAACTTGGTGTTGGGTTTACTGTTGAAACCACACACGTATCTTCGTAAGTAAACGTCAATTCTGGTGTAAATGAATCACTAACGACAACTTCGATTTCTGCTCGTGGACCTTCACAACCTTCGGTATCGACATAAGCGGCATAATAGGATGTTGTATTTACAACTGAGGTATTTGGTGTCGGTGCTGTTGCACTTGCTGTACCTCCAACGGCTTGGGTAAACCACATTAAATTGTATGTGTCTGAACCTGTAGCTGTCAGTTGTGCGGCGGTATCTCCTAAACAATACTCTACTGGGCTAGTAACTTCTGGCGTGTCAGAGATGCCGTTATACGTGATTTCTATATCATATGAACAGTAAGACGTTTGCCATGTGAACGTATAAACTCCTGGTTGTACAAAATTAGTAATAGATGTTGATCTACTATTAGCGTCTGTTATTGCAACTGCTCCTGGGTTAGAATCACTTGGAATCCAAGTGCCTTTTCCGTTGGCTGATACGTTGGCATTGTTATTATCGCAATCTACAGTGAAAGGTTCTGTGATTATCTCGTTGTTTGCAACAAAATTTACAGCATCAATAACATTACCAAGATCATCGGTCGTGCTAGCTCTAAAAATGAATCGGGTGAAATTTTGACCTGCTGGAACTTGATATTCTCCTGTAACAAGAGTCCAAGCCATACTAGCTACGTTTTCGTTAATCATAGTATAAGGTCCACCTGGAGGGCCTGCAAATAATTGAAGACTTCTGTCACCACCTCTACCTAAATGTGCATAACTAAAATCGAATAATGTTATTTCAGAAGAGTCAAAGTCTCTATAATAGCCTCTAACTTCTGGGTCATTTGGATCTATAAGATCAGGATCATCGGTTCTTATTTGAACACTTTGACCTCCTTCATAAGGTTCAAAACCTGAAGATGATAAATCATCCCAAACAAGCACAGAATTAGCTTCCTCTAAAAGTAAGTTACTACTCCATCCAGTTAAAACTTTTGTTGTTATAAATCCGAGAAAACTATTTGTTCTGTCTACGATCGGATCTTCAAAATCACCATTTACAGTTTTTACTGAACAAAGGTCTGAAGGTGTACTTAAACAGACCTTAAATTTACGGCTATTAGTTACTGTACTATTTAATGTTAATCTTAATTTATAATTTTCACCTACAATTAATTCAGATGAATACATAGCAACTAATGCTTTGTCGTAGGTGCACGCTAATTCTTCAAGATTGCCAGCGCCATTATCTTTGTAAAGCGTCATTGTAATATCTGGATAAGCTTCATCACCAGTTGCGTAGTAAAAGGTTCCAGTAAACCCGTTAACCTCTATAATATGGATGATAGATTCAGCTGTAAAATTAAACCAGACATCCCCTGCATTATCACCATCACAACTCATAGTTTCTGATGATGCTGTAGCGCCAAGGAACGACACATCTGCTGCATAATGATCACAGAATTCATTTGAATTTATTGGAAGCGTAGTAGCTGTTGAAACATCATCATTCCTTACAAATTCAAAAGGTCCAGACCAATAACTTTCGTCATCTGTTCCACAAATAGCTCTAACAAAGTATTCGTAAGTTGTCGCATAAGGGTCTACAAAATCGGAAGCTATAGGTGTAAATGAGTTTGTGGAAACTATTGTTCCAGATTGTGGTATGGTACCATTCTCTAATGGTTGAATGACCACTTCCCATTGCGTTTCACTTCCTCCAGCTGTCCAAGACATGACATTGGTTGCGCTAATGGTTAAATCTGTGGGTTGTGGACATGAAATGGCACCACATAAGGCAGCACCTTCATATACAATAGTTCCTAGTGGAAGACCAACGGGACTTTCATAAACAATTCCTTGTTCGTTTAAAATGTCAAATTGATAATCATCGTATTGAGACTGTGCACTACCTAATGTGGAAAAGTGAACTGAAAATTCTACTCCAGAACATAAAAACACAGTAAATTCTTCATCTTCTTCACCTTCGAAAGGTAAAGATTGAACAACTTGGTTGTTTTGAGTAATGTCTAGTGTTGCCGATATATCATAGCCGCTTGTTAGTAAAAAGGTATATTGACATAGGTTTTCAAAACTACATTTTGTTAGTAAGTCTTGTGGACTTGTCCATTCACTTTCAGAGCTATCACATACGGCTCTAATATACACTTCGTAGCTCGTTGAAGCTGTAAGTCCGGTTACTAGAAATGGATTAGATGTTGCTGTGTATAAATAGCTAGGATCTGTATCTCCTACTGGTGCAGGTGTTCCTGATGGTTGTACTGAAACTTCCCATTCGGTTTCAGAACCATTAACATCCCAGCCTACTAGCACTTCTGTATCTATAATGTTGGCGAACGTAACATTTGTTGGCTCTGCACATTCAGGTCTATCTTCAATATTAATATTGTCTATAATAAGACCTAAACCACGATAGCCCTCTGGATTAGGTGGATATTCTGGTACGTGAAAAGCGATATTTACATCACCTACAATTCCATCTGGTAAATTAATGATCTTAACTAAATAGTTTTCATTATTGATGACCACAGGATCGTTGCCAGAATCATATAAAACCGTTGTAAATTGATCTAATCCCGTTCCATTAGTAGAGAGTAATACTTCTAAATCTTCAGTTCCCCAGTCGTAAGTTACTCTATAATAAAATCTTAAGCGTTGATTTTCTGTAACAGTAATTGTTGGAGAAATTAACCAATCGTCACTAGCTCCGTTAGTTGTCGTACCAATTGCTGCAGCTTGATCACCTTCGTAAGAGAAAGCTGTGTTATCCATTCCCCACCAATAAATATCACCATTATTATTAACGATTTGCCAGCAATCTTCAGAAGTAGAATCATAGTTAAATGTTTCTACAAAAGGCGTTGTAAAAGCAGTACAAAGGGTTCTAAAGATAATTGGCCCAACCCATTCACTAGTTGTATCACCACAATCTGCTTGCACATAGTATTCGTATTCAGTATTTGGTGTTAAATCAGAGGCAATATAACCCGTAGTTGATTCAGCTATACCTGATGTTGGAATTCCTGAACCTGCCAATTGCACAGCTATATTCCAACTTGTCTCTTGATAGCCTGCTGTCCATGATAAATCAGCGGCATCAGTTAAAACAGTGTTAACGACTAAATCAGTAGGATTAGGACATGTTGGCGCATCTGTAATCCTAACATCGTCAATACTTAAGTCTGACCAAGGTCCTGTAAATTGTGGTGGTACTCTAAAGGCAAAATAAACTGCTCCTGTACCTTCTACTATTATGGTTCTTTCCTCGTATGAACTGTTGGTGATTATTTCAAGTGGAGAAATAACTGAAAAACTACCTGGACTGGTATTTGTGGTAGACATCAAAACTTCTAGACCAAAACGTGTTGCACTAGCGAAGAGTGAAAAATCAGCTCTTACTTTAAATGTTAATGCTTTTGGAGTGCCATCTAAATTAATTTTTGGAGAAATTAAATAATCATTAAAGCTTGTAGGTGGTGTAAATGAAGCTGTACTTAAAATAGCATGGGTTCCGTCAATTGTCCATTTTATATCGTCATTATTTGAATCTGTAATTTTCCAACAGAATTTTTGAGTATCTGGGTCACTATCATCAAAGCTCTCATAAAACGGAGTGTCATATGACGTACATAGCGTCGTAAAAGGTACTGGCCCAACCCATTGACTTAAGTCATCTTCCGCACAAACAGCTCTTACATAATATTCATATCTATTACCTGAATCTAAACCAGTTGCCATATAAGGAAAATTGCTAGATGTTAAAACGCCAGATACGGTAGGTATACCTGTGTCTAAATCTTGAATAACAACTTCCCACTGGGATTCTTCATCTCCAGCAGTCCAAAAAAACCATGCCGAATTGGCCGTAATCTGTATTACAAATGGATTTAGTGGATCTGGACAAGATGGTTTGTCTTCAATATATACTTCATCAAAAAGGATTCTGTTTCCTGTTTCTGTAGTGTTAGGTTCAACAATCCATGCAATATTTACCTCACCTGTGATAGTTTCTGGGATATCAACAATTATTTCATCAAAAGTTGTATTAGTTATCGTTGTTGTTGGTAAAAGAACTGTAGTAAAATCATCATAACCCACTCCTGTTGTAGATAACTTTAACGTGTAAGTTGAAGCTCCTTGATTTGATCTCACCTTATAACGTACACGTTTTGGTGTTCCGTCTAAATTCACACGAGGTGACGCATAAATATCATTATTTTCGTATCGCGCAATTGAAGTTGCTACAGTAGCCCATCCACCAATAAAAGTCCAAGTTGTACCATCCTTGTTTTTATCTATTGCTGTCCAACATGTTTCAGGATTTTCTGGAGTTGCCGTATCGAAATCTGTAAAATATGGTGTATCAAACGTTGGACATTGTGTAGTAAATCTATTTGGAATACTCCAAGCACCAGGTATGCCATTACACATAGACCTTGCATAAAGATCGTATGCGGTAGCTGGTATTAATCCTGTATTAATAACATTTCCTACATTGGTAGTCGTTGGTGTTCCCGAACCTGTTGGTTCTCCAGAACCGGCTGGTACAACAATATACTCCCAAGCCTCTGAAAATCCTCCAATATTATCCCAAGAGTATGCAACACTGTTTTCCGTTAAATTATTATATTCAAAATCTGCTGGAGGCGCACATGCTGGTGCTGAAATTTCTAATTCAAAACAGATTCCTGCGCCAGTTCCAAAAAATGAAGATACAACTATAACGTATGTTTGTCCTGCCTCAACAAAGAGGTTGCTAATAGCTTTTGGTTCGTTACCATTTACTGTGGCTGTTCCTGCAATACAGTTAACTCCAACAGAAGCACAACTATCATAAACAAGAACCGAACTTTGAGGATTATAACAGTTGGTAACTGGATCATTAGTATCAAAAGTAGTTTGTGTTATTGTTACTAACCCATCTTGAGTTGGAGTGTAAGTTAAGAATACTTTATCACCTCTTAAATAGTTATATATGCTATTGCCTGGTAGGCAATTTGTGCCTTGTGTGGGATATTCTTCATCTGGGTTTACCCAATTAGCTAAATTGTCTGCTAAGACGTAAGGAGTTGTTGAAATATCTGGAACCACAATAGGCTCAGCACAAGACAAGCCATATTTAGAAGTTTCAAAAGTATAAGGACCTGTAAATGTACTCTGTGTATCGTTATCACATATGGCAGCTATATAAATATCGAATTCTGTTTCAGGATCTAAATTCATTAAAGAATAACTAGTTCCTGTTACTGAAATCCCACTATCGGCAGGCACACCACCAGCAGGAATTATTTGAATTTCAAAATTGGTTGTCGTAGGATGCGACCAAGTTACTTCAGCTGTGTCTACGGTTATGCTATCAATAGTAACAGTGTCATCGTCAACTTCTATACAACCTTCTAAAATAGAAACTTCATCTACAAACCATTCGTCACCAGTTGGTACTGCTCCATTTTGCGTGTTTATGGTCACAAATGCAATATATATATTTAATCCAGCCGGAATTGAAGTAGGTATTTCAATAACCTTTTTTTCATAAGTTGTTTGATCACCTATATTTAAGGTAGATTCGGTATAAGATTGAAGCGTAATGTTGAACCCATTAACATCGGGTTGCGCTGCCGTAGAAAGTCTTATTTGGTATTGCGCACCATTATCTATATCACTCGCTTGCTTTGTATAAAATTGAATTTCACCATTTTCCGGAACCGCAATTTGCGGAGTAACTAAAAAATACTGAGCTGTATTTTGATCACCAATATTATCTGAACTCGGATTTATTGAAACTCCGTTAGTACTTAAATAACCGTCTGTAGTTGTACTCCAATCAACGCCACCAACTCCATTTCCAATGAGTGTCCATGTTGCAGGAATACCACTATCAAAAGTTTCATTTAATTGCGCAAACCCTTTTACTGAAATTAATAAAAATAGTGTAAAGGCAAAACGGAAATTTCTGTTTTTAAACATTGTAATCGAAGAAAAGCTAGACTCTCTTTCTACTGATTTTTGTAACTTGTTTCTCATGTTAAATCAATTTCAGAATTAATAATTTAATGCTAAATATATATCTATATGATCAATATATATAGCTTAAGTCTTTATTTTTTCCCGAAATCTAACAGTCAAAACTAACATCTAAAAACCTAACAAACAGTCTTTTAGACGAAAATATTATACTATTTAATATTAATTGAAGGTTTTATGCTTTGAGTGCTTTCTATTTTTTGTTGTAGTACTTTTATAGCCTTTTTATTTTTAATTTCAATAAAAATCACGACCAATATGAAGGTTAATACTATTAAAACAATTACGTAAATTCTATTTTTAAATTTAGATTGAATACCATCTAATTCTGCATTTAAATTTTTAGAATTTTCAATAATCGATACACTTACAGAGTTGCGTTCAGATTTTTTAATTTCCAATTGTGTTTTCAGAAAGAGTTCGTAATATTTTTGATATTCGCTCCAATTATTTAGCGCTAAATAATTCTCAAAGAGTCCTTTGTATATTCCTAAATTTAAAACTAAATCTCCTACATTTTTAGATTTTTCAAGTGCAGATTGCAAAAGAAAAACAGACTCTTGGTATTTGCCTTCTAACGTATGTACTTCTGCCATACCTTTTTCTGCAAATGAAACTAAGCTACTGGCATTTTCGATATTTGCCAATTCTATAGACTTATTAAAACTTTCCTTTGCATTAGCGTTTTCTGAAAGCAATATTTGACAATTTCCTTTGTTATAATAGCCTATACTTCTATTATGATTATAATTACCTAGTCTTTCGTATTCTTTTAATCCTTTGTCAAAAAACTCTATAGCAATATCACAATTTAAATTGTCTTTATACACAAATCCTTTTACCAAATAGCTAGACGCCAAGGTTCCTCCAACAACATCTCTATCAGGATACTCTAAACATCTTTTTTCAACGTCCTCCATATATTCTATGGCCTTATCATAAATCTTTAGTTGCTGATATAAAATTCCTGTTTTAAATAAAATTTCAATTTGAAGTTTTTTATTATCTAATTGACTAGAAAACTCATTAGCTTTAATAACATAATCTAAAGCTTTTTGATAATCTCTTTTTGAGGTATACGCTGTAGAAACAACAATTAATGCATTCGTACGAGTTTGCTTAGAAAAAGCCTGATTATGATAAATAGATAAACCTGACGCAATTGCTTTGTTAGGATCCTTGTAAATTGCTTTTATGGCTTCCTTTACCAAACTGTCCCCCTCTTTTACTGATATTTGAGTTGCAGCAAGTGAAGGTGTTATAAAAATAAACACAAAAAAAAGAAGATAATATTGATATTTCAGACGCATTACGTTTCCTTATTATTTATAATTTCTTCTCGTTCTATTTTTAATAAATTTATGAATGTCGCTGGTGACATACCAACTATTCCTTTGAATACTGTTGTAAAATTACTATGTGACGAAAACCCACTTTCATCTGCTAAAAAGCTAATTTTATAATTGATATAATTGGTATCACTTTTTAATTTTTCGATAATATAATTAACTCTGAGCTTGTTTATAAAGGTGTTAAAATTATCATTATAGTTTTTATTAATAATTTCAGATAGATATTTGGTGTTTGTTTCAAATTGCCCTGCTAACAACGCAAGCGACATGTCTTTGTTTAAATACTTTAAAGATTTCTCAAATCGTTGAAGCTTTACTATTATATTTTGCTCGGTTTCTTCTGGTATGACTAAACGTTTACTAGTTTGTTTTTGTACCTTTTGTATTGGTTTTACTTTTGTAAAGACATTTCGGCTTACCTCTAAATAATTGATAATTTCTCTTTTACGTTTTTTTCTGTTTTCGCTTTTTATTAGAATTAAAATCCCAACGATTATAATAAATATGGCCACAGCAAATGAAATGAATAAATACTGATTGTATTTTGAATTATAACTTTCTAGTTTGCTTTCTTCTTGACTACTTATAATATTAAAATACGTATTAACAGATTGTTGCTCTATTTCTTCAATTGAATTATTTAGATTTAAAAATTTTTTATAATAGACATTATGTTGATTATTCTGGTTAGAGGCCAAATAATTGATCGCCAACCCTCTATGTATTTGCTCTAATAAAAACGGATTATCTAAAATTTCAGCAAATTGTAATGCGATAAATAATGTTTCTTTACTTTTTTTAAATTCCTTATTTTGAAGAAATAATAGCCCCGATTCTTTATAAACTAAGGCTTTTTCATACAAGTTATTATTTTGAGAAGTGTTTAAAAGTTCAAATGTCTTGTCTATATAAACGAACGCAGAATCGTACTGAGTTAAACTATTATAAGCTTTTGCAGTTACTAAATAATGTGCTCTTTTCTCATTTACATTTTCATTTAAAAAATTTTTAAAATGAATTTCGTTTTCTTTTAATTCTGTAAGTGCTTCATCAATATTAAGTCTATCTAGAAGCATATTTATATGTTCTAGAAAAATATGAAATTCAAAACGGTCTTTTTCTAATAAAATTTCAGAATTTAAAGTTCTTGCTTTATTGAGGCATTCTATAGATTGGGGATCTAAATATAGTTTTCGTAATAGTGTAGCTTTAATAATATTATTTTC
The DNA here is from genome assembly GCF_900099995.1 of Winogradskyella thalassocola. Taxonomy (GTDB): domain Bacteria; phylum Bacteroidota; class Bacteroidia; order Flavobacteriales; family Flavobacteriaceae; genus Winogradskyella; species Winogradskyella thalassocola. Next base: position 342,643 of record NZ_FNCZ01000002.1, on the reverse strand, counting down.
AATTCGAGTATTAACATCTACTTCTTCTAACTGATTAATATTATCAAAGGCATAAACAATAGCCTTATCATAATCCCCATTGGCTATATAACTTTTAGCTAATAGCAGGTTTGCAATGGCACTTTCATTGGGTTCTTGACTAATATTTAAGATATGATCTGCTATTTTTATAGCTTCGACCGGATTAGAATAAACAAGCTCCTCTGCCTTTAACACAAGATCACTTTGTTGCGAATACATATTTATCGACAACAAAAAGCTTAGAATCACAAGTACACAAGGCTTTCTTAGCGGAAGTCCGTTAAGAAAATGTAATGCTTTTATATTTATTAAATTGAATATCATATTATACTACAATGCAAATATAGTTTTCGAGTCATTAATATCTAAAACTATAGCAAGTAAATGGATTATTCTTTCAAATAAAACTACTCAGCAGCATTAAAATATAGGTATAAAAATATTAAACTATACCCATTAAACGTAACAATATAAATATAGCTTTTTATTTACTGCAAAACATTTGTGTAAAACGCATAAAAAAAAGCAGCCATTTAGGCTGCTTTTTTTAGTAAATAAATTTTGTTTTAAAACATGGACTATAGTCTATATAGCCCATGTTAATTGATCTGCTATTAAATCAATTGAAAGTCATTGCAGTTTATTTTTTAACAACTTTAATAGTATTTTGAGAACCATTAGCAGTTATTGTAACGAAGTACACTCCACTGATTAACTCTTCCATATTAATTGTTGCTTCTAAGCTATTAGGATTAGCTATCTGCACTTTTTGACCAACAATATTGAAAACACTTACATTTGAGATTGTGCTTGTCGCTTCAATCGTTAATGTATTTACTATAGGATTTGGATAGTATTTAAATGAATCGATACTAGTTGAGCCTACGCTTAAAGTTGCATCTGGATATATTAATAATTCAAAAGCAGCCTCTGAATCATAGCTATATACTGCTATTAAATATGTGTTACCAGCTACAAATTCTGGATCTATGGGAAACGTATTGTTAGTGCAATACGTCCCTGATACAAGATTATCACTAGCAGTGGCAGAACAATCATCTGTATTATAAACTGAATAGCTTGGAAAACCTAAAGTTCTTACAAAATTAATGTTATATAAACCTGTATAAGTTGGTGTAAAGCTATACCACATAGCGTTGGTACCTGTATTACAAGTGTTCTCTGAAGACGGATATGCATTAGCAAAATCACCAGATACCATGTTATTACCCGTTTCGTCATCTGACTCTAATATTGTTATAGCGTCTGAACACTCGTTATTTTCGACTGCATCTGGTAATTGAAATACACATAAATCAAATTCAAGGCTAGGTGCGGTCTGTGCTGCCCTTACCATAATGTAAAAGGTTTCACCACTCTCCATTGCAAAAGGTTGTGCGTTATATTCATTACCATAACAATTTGTACTCTTTTCTACCAAAGCACCACATTCACCTGAATATACCATGAAATTTGCACTTGGAATAAATGAATCTTCCTCTCTTGAAAAGGTAAACTGGTAAATTCCAGCTTCAGCAGCTGTAAATTCAAACCATACATCTGCGTAATCATCTGAACAACTATTATCTAAAGATGGCGTAGCGCCTTCAGTTGTAAAAGATAGGTCGTCGCAAATGTCTTCTGTAGAAAGTGTTAACGCAATGGCTCCTGTACACTCGTCGTTTGCAGGAGGCGTGATTGGTTGTCTTAAACACATATCATAAGTATGAGCAACATCATGACTTCTTGAGCTATTTCTAATATAGTACGTATCACCTATAGTTAAATCATTAAATACCATATAGTCGAAACGAGAACATTGAAGGCTTGTAAAAGTACCACAGTTTCCTGATAATAATTCCGTAGCTTGTGCTGTGTTAAAATCAGTCTCTTCGCCAATTACAGTTACTATATTCGAATATTCTAAAATTACAGTTGCGCTAGTAGCAACAAAGGTATACCAAACGTCATTAGTATTAGAAAAACCTGCTTCACAGAATACTGGATTAGCAGCGTTTTCTGTCGCTCCTGCATTAGTTCCGCTATTAACTACATTACAGTATTCATCTGTATTTATGGTTAATGCAATGCTGCCTCCACAATCATCATTTGCTGGTGGGCAAAAATAGTATACAGTTTCTTCAAAATAACAGTCACCATTATCATTATTAGTTAATGTTAAATCAAATGTAGTACCACTAGCATAAGGACCAACTTGTACAATTCCAGTAGAAGAAATGTTACCAGTATAATCTGTTAACGCTAATGAAGACGCTAATCCTAAATAGGTAACATCAACATCAACAAAATACTGGTCATTGTCACAGTCTTCAACTATAGCATACGTAAATTCAGGATGAATACAATCATTTTTAGAAATTATAAGTGTATAATCAATTGTACTATTATTTCCTGCACTACTTATTATAATAAAGTAAGAGTTTCCTGCAGATAAAACAACGTCTGTTAAGGCAAGTTGAGGTTGGTTTGCACCAATAAAAGCAATACATTCAGTAGCCACATCTGGACAATCGTTCATAATATGGATACCAGGATTGCTACCAGAAGTTACTAAAAGATCTAAATCTATTGAAACATCTGTAGTTGGTGTAATTTCATAATATACATCATTACCATTTATATAGGCTCCAGAAAAACCACCACAAGGTCCAACACTGAGATTGTTTTCAAAATCCACTGTGTTTTGCAAGCTAACATATGGGTTAGCGACGTCTAAATCTATAACAAGCGGCTTAGAACATGTAGCACCATCTATTGGCGTTACACGCGTTGTAAAGCTTTGTTCTGTACAACCTACTGTTGCAGCACCAAAACTATTATTAGGTACGATGTTAACAAAATATTCTGTTTCATAAGCTAAAAGACCATCTAATGAATACGTTGTACCTGTCTCTGCAACAGCATTAACAATATCTGTACCTCCTGAAGTTGTCCCTACAGAAAGGGTATAGCTTGTAGGTAAACCAGTAGCGGCTTGCCAAGATAGCGTAGTATCTAAAGCTGCAGCAGTTTCACCATCAACAGGTGTTAATAAAACAGCATCACAATTTGGTGTTTCAGTGGCTCCTTGTGTAATTGATATATTATCTACTGTAAAAACTAAAAAAGTATACCCAATGTTAACAGCAGTCGCTGTAAAACGTGCTTGAAAATCACTTCCTGCAGTTAGAGCACCCATACTAGTAGCAGGTATTGTAAAACAGGTTTCCGTATCTACATAGCTATAATTAGAATCATCTAAAGTATATGCTAAAATCCAGTTTTCTCCACCATCTAATGTGTATTCAAGTACTAAACTACCCCAATCTGTACTAGGCGACTCGAAGGTTATAGGACCTCCCCAAGGACCACCAGTACCATTTTGATCAAATACATTTGCTGAAAAACTAATGGTAAGATCAGTATCATTGGTTATAGCCGTGTAATTGGGAGTTGTTAATGTTGACGCCCCTGCAAACTCTAAAGTTGTAATTGCGCTTTGTCCACTTCCTCCACATTGATTTTCAGGACGAGGTACAAAAAATCCAGTTTCAGTCCAATCAGCAGGAAGCGTATAAGCTGCTGCGGTATCAAAATTTTCAACAATCTCTACTTGGGAGAATGCTGTAATGCTTAAGAGCATCATAATGTACAAAGTAATTTTTCTCATTGGTTTTGAATTTTAGTTAATAGTCTGATTTTTGTGTTTTGGTTAATGTTTGAAAAGACTAATATAGGAATAGAAATACGTTATATATAGTGGTTGTTTTTAATATTTCCCGAAATATTAAAAACAAAAACTACATTCAAAATACTGACAATCAACAAACTAAATGGATATACTATTTATATATTGCTTTAGACACAAACTGAGCTAAATCTCTAGTTATTATTAAAATAACATATAAATAGACACTCTTAAGATAGAAAACACTTAACACACAATATAAATTAATGGTAAAAATAAGCCTAAGATTTTCACCAAAAAAAATACTTTTAGTAGACATACTAAAAGCATTTTTTATAAATAATTACTTATTACAAACTAGAAATAAAAAACTTTTAATCCTTAACAATCAAAAATTCAGAGCGTCTATTTTGTGCATCTTCATCTTCTGTACAACTCATTAAATACTAATTTTTCCTTGCTAGTTTATTTTCTATCTAAAAGATGATTTAGTTTATCTTCTTTTTTGATGTTTTTTATAATCTCAAAAAGCTGCATTTTTAATGACTTATACTCTTTTAAGAATTCTTTAATCCCAATGATTAAATCCTGATGTTCTTTAGTATATGCTTTTTCTTCTTCTTTTTGATCAACTCCATCCACCATTATTTGTAACTCATTTTCATGAATTTTAACGGCCTCTATAAGATTATTGTTAAACTTTTCTGATCTGTTAATGGCATCTACAATCTCATAACTATTAGAAAACTTATCGGATGCTATCAATTGTGACGTAAATCGCGTTACTAAATCTTCAAAAAACAGATGTTCATCTTTTACAAAATTCAATTCAGACAACCATTCTTTAGACGCTGTGTGCATTTCTTCTGCACTCAACCATTCTGCGTAGCGTAAATGTTTTTTTGTGGTTTTCATGATTTTATAAGTTTTGGGTTAAACATCAATTTCACCTCTAAGTTAATCTGTATATCTAAAAACTAAAATGATAAATATCAGTTAAGGGTTTATTAATTACCTTTTATATTTATAGCATTACTTTTTCAACATCTGTTAATTTTGGAATGGTGACATTCCAATTGTATTTATCTTTTAATTTCACTCTAAAAGCATCGAGCGCTGTTGGTTCTCCATGAATTAAATAGACATTTTCTGGTACATTTTTTATGTCACTTACCCAATCTAACAAATCTTGCTGGTCGGCATGTGCTGATAGACTCTCAATATTTTTTATAGTCGCTTTTACGGGATAGTATTTCCCAAAAAAGCGAATCTCGTGCGCCCCCTCTAAAAGTTGTCTCCCACGCGTACCTTCGGCCTGATACCCAACTAACAATACAGTCGTTGTGGGCTCATCTATAAGCTGCTGGAGATATGTGAGTACACGTCCACCTGTAACCATACCACTGCCTGCAATAATAATCTTAGATCTTTTGTCATCAATAGTTTCCCAAGTTTCTTTATAAGATTCAATAATATTGACATGATTGCACATGGCATTATATTCTTGTATAGATAGTTTGTGCCACTTCGGAAAACGTTTAAAAACATCTAACACGTTGTTGCCCATTGGACTATCTACAAAAATGGGGATATTAGGAATTCTATTTTGCTGATACAATTTCCAGAGAATATACATTAGTGTTTGTAATCGTTCTACCGCAAAGCTTGGAATAATAAGATTGCCTTTTTTTTGTAGAGTCTCTAAAACGATTTCTGTTAAGACATCTTCAACATTTTCTTCTGGATGTATTTTGTTTCCGTACGTACTTTCAATACATAAAAAATCTGCCCATTCCGGTTTTTTGGGAGCATTGAGTAAATAATCATTCCGTCTGCCAATATCTCCAGAAAACACAAAGCGTTTACCATTGATATCAATTTCTATAAATGTAGACCCTATAATATGACCGTTATACTGAAATCGATAAGATATATGTTCTGATAACTGAATCCATTTATCTGCAAGTTCTATTTCAAATTGTTTTATGGTATTTTCAGCATCTTTGATGGTGTAAAATGGTAACGCAGGTTGATGTTTGCTATACTTTTCCTTATTGGCTTTATTGGCTTCTTCTTCGTGGATTTTAGCACTATCCTTTAATATTATTTCTGCAATGGCAAGCGTTGGAGCAGTACCTTTAATTTTGCCTTGAAATCCTTGTTTTAATAACCGTGGTAGATAGCCAACATGGTCTAAATGACCATGGGTTAACAAAACAACATCAATCGATGCCACATCTATGGGTAAATCTTCCCAATTAAGCTCTCTTAATTCTTTTAAACCTTGAAACATACCGCAATCAATCAGTATATTTTTTTCTGAAGTTTCAATTAAGAATTTTGATCCAGTAACAACTCCTGCTGCTCCCAAAAAATTGATTTTGGCAAATTTTTCCATGATTTATTATTTAATTAGGTACACAATTGAGAGATTTCATTTAAAATTTTCTTTTTCCGTGTCTCGGAAACTCCAAGATGATCTAAATAAAATTTATCGTTAATTAAATCTCTACACAACACAATAGATCTACTAAGAAGAAATTGCTTTTCTCTTTGACTTAGTAGCGTAGATACGGTTATTGGGTATAGTCCTAAGCGATCTATCCTATCTTTGAGACCATTATTCGGTGGAAAATCCCAACTCAATAAATACAAGCCACAACAGCTACCATATTGTAAAGCGTCTTTTGTAAACCGCGTATTGGTTACCACCCAACCTTGAGTTAACTTGGCATTATCTTTTGAGTTTTTATCCCAATTTACTTTTACATCTTGATACCTTGAGTTGATGTATAAAGGAATTTTCACATTGCAATTAAGCCCTTGTTCACTATGAAATTTGCATTCTATAAGGGTTGACTCTGTATTTTTATGGGCGATGACATCAATTTCGTGCGATACACATTTTCCTTGTAAAATTTTACCAACCTCTGTTTTGTAGCCTGAATAATTTAACACTGCACTTACAAAATGCTCAAAAGGGAAACCTGTTGGTCCTAATTCATACAAAGCCTTTTTAAGTTTATATTTTGATGCGAAATAGCTCTTGTTTTTTTTAAGTAAGGCAAATGCCCTATTGTAAATTTCTTTCGTTGAAATGCCTTGATACAATTCATCTCTGACTTTATCTAGGATTGGATTAATAATAGTATCATCTGCCCCTGTTCTTTTTAGAGAGGCACGTAATTTGTTTAACGAAAATTTCACTTTTTCGCCTGAGTATTTAATAATATCTATATCTGCAATATCCATAATCTATGTTTAAAAAGAATTAATAAAATCTATATTATTATTAAATTTTAACGCGACGTTCAGACCTCCTTGATATTAAATAACATCTTAGGCTTTACTAGGAATAACCAAAAAAGGGACTTTTGGATGGAACCCAATTTTATGCACTACGGGTTCGTTCATTATATTCTCGATAAGGCTATGTTTATAATTTATCATTACTAGAATATCAATATCCAGCTCTTCAATAAAGTCATTTATTTCTTCGTGTTTTTTAGCGTAATCAGGCATCCAATGAAATGTATGTGGATGGTTTTCTAAGTACACTTTTAGCATCGACAAATTATAATCTTGTGTACTTGTGAGTTTACTATTTTTAGTAATATGAACAATCCTGATTTTAGAGTTATATAATTCTGCCAAGTATTTTATGGGTTCTAATTCCTCTCCATAGAACCTATTGAAATCTGTAGGAAATGCAATTTGTTTTGGCTCAATAAAATCAAATTCATCTGGAACAACTAGTATTGGGCACAAATTTGTTTTTAACGTGTTAACAGTATTGCTTCCAAAGAATAGTTCTTTTGTTTTTGAAGCTCCCTTAGTCCCCATTACAATAAGATCTATACTATACTTTTCTACGGTAGCATCAATAGCTTTCTGTAATTTATCGCTACTTAAAATAATCTCGAAACTATGATTAGCATTACTATCAGCATTCTCAGACATTTCCTTTAATTCAGCTAATTGTCGCCAGGCGTCATCTTTTACAGAATCTACATAATTAGCGGTAATGTAAGTTCTAGTTGTATTAGTCGTAACTGACCAAGCGTGTAAAAAATAAAATTTGCATTCAACCTCAGCATATAATTTTAAAGCATAAACGGCTGCACTCCATGCATTGTCCGAAAAATCTGTGGGTAATACTATGTGCTTTTTCATGATTACATGTTATTATGTATTAATGATCAATTTATAAATACAAAGCCCTTTACGGCTCTGACGGAATTACTAAAAAAGGAACGTTTAAATGAAAACCAATCTGATTAATTGTATTTTTAAAGAACAGATTCTCAAAAAAAGAATGCTTATTATTTATCATCACCAAGAGATTGATTTTATGTTTTATTTGAAATTCATTTATAGCATGCGTAATTTCCATGCTTTTCAACTGATGAAACAAAAACGCTGAGTTTTTAAATAATGACTCTAGTTTTTCTTTATTTGATTTTTGTTTTTCATTAAGTTCAGAACCTGTTGACACATGTAAAACATTTAGTCTAGCATGATTGGAGTCTACTAAATTTTTTAGAATTTTAAGATTCGAACCGTTATATTTTACATCTAAATCGGTAGGAAATAAAATCTCGTGAGGAGCTTCGAAAGAAAAGCTTGATGGAACAGCCAAAATAGGACATTTTACATCTTTGAACACATGCACTGTATTTGAGCCTAATAGCACTTCTTTTGCTCCAGTGGCCCCTTTAGTTCCCATAACGACAAAATCAATTTTATACTCTTCGACGAACTCTTTAATGCCCAACACTGGCGTATCGAATCTTGCAAATGTTTCAAACTTGTGATTATCGTTAGCATAAGTGTCATTAAGTTTTGAAACTATAGCATTCAAATTATTCTGCGATGTATTTCTAACAGCATCTCCTAAGCCAAATTGAGCAGGGTAACCAAGAACATATTCCACATGATAAATAACAGGTGTATACGCGTTAAATAAATAAAACGTACACTTTTCGTCTTTTAATAATTGTACAGCGTAATTAATGGCATTCTGAGAATTTTCGGAAAAATCGGTGGGAAGTAGAACGGATAACATAATGATTGTTTTAAATTTCTTTACTAAAGTTAAAGCACTCAAAAACATAAAACAATGATATATATCAGATGAGACTATTATAAAATAAAAGACATCCAACTTCGTTTAGCTGGATGCCTTAAATGATTAATAGCAAAAAAAACGTACAATACTTTATGTTGTATTTAATTATGTTTAATAGTTACGTCAACTTAAAGCGCACTATATAGGTACAATATTATAAACCACATTAAGCAAAAAGATACCAATCAAAAACAATAATGTATAAATCACTTGCACCATTTTTATGTTAATAATCTCTAGCCAGTAAACGGTTGGTTTTGGAAACATAAATAAGGCTAATCCAAAAAATAAAGATGACCAACCAATTAGCGTCACAATTATTTTATAGTTAGGCTCCCATATATTGTGAAACAGTACATTTAATAGTCCTACAATTATGGCAACAAATGAAAAAATAATTAAGAATTTTTCATCTTTAAGGTCGTTAAAGATCTGCTTAATACGTTTAGGGTTTAGACTTAAAATTAAAAAGAAAATAATAAGATACCATCCCCAAAACTTTGCTAAAAAAATTGAATTTCCCATAATTTAAGTATTTTATTCATGTAAAACCAGAAATGGTATATCTGTGTGATACGTGATTTTTTCTACATTAGAATGAAATAATATACTCTGAAAATAGTTGAGATTCTTTGCAACCATGACAATCATATTAATATCTCTACTTTCAACAAAGCATTGTATAGCATCTTCTACTTTTCCATTAGTTAGAAAATGAAAACTAGGTTTAAACTCTTCAAAATAATCGCTTAACACATCTTTATTTTCAAGCTGTTCTGTATTTAGCGTCGCATTTTTTTTCTGAATATGAACGATATGTAAACTCGCTTCTACAGTTTTTAAAATATCCGTAAATGGCTGAAGCGATAATAAATCATAAGAGAGGTTAAAATCTGTTGGAAATGCAATTTCTTTAAGCGGTTTGTATTTAGCATCTTCAGGAACTACCAATGTTGTACATTTTACTTTTGTTATAATGTCTCCTGTATTACTACCGACAATATATTCTTTGAGTCCTGATGCGCCTTTAGTTCCCATTACCAATAAGTCAATCTTTTTCTTATTAACGTATTTTCTAATAGACTCTAAGAAAAAACCATAATCGCTTAACGTATAAAACTTATGATTTTTATTTGGTTTGCGGTGTTCTTTAATTTCTTTAAGTAACGTTTTTAACTTAAGCTTTGAAGGTTTAACATATATTTCCTCAATTTGATCTGCAGTTGGCACATAGCCACTATCACCAGACATAAAGGTATCTAGCCTATTCACGTGAAGTAGATAAAAATTACATGCTACTGGTTCAAAAAAATCAATAGCATAAGAAATGGCATTCCACGAGTTTTCAGAAAAATCTGTTGGTAATAAAATGTTCATCGTTTAAATTTCTTAGTATATACAAATCTAAATCGATGAGGGTTCTTAAAATATGATATTGGTCATATTGCTCCGGTTATACGTTTTTAATTCACTAAAACTCAAAAAGTTTAAATAGATATATTGAAAAGTACGCTTAAGCATTAAGTGATATCATGTAGTTTTTGAAGATCTAAAATTTTAATATTTCTACCTTCCATATCTATAATCCCTTTTTTCTTAAAATCTGACATAGTTCTTATTAAGGTTTCAGTAGCAATACCTGCAACACTTGCCAAGTCATTTCTAGAGATGACAATTGAATCGTTTGGTTTTGAATTTAATTTTTCTGCAAATCTCAAAATGGTCGAGGCTGTTTTTCGTTGCACGGAGCTATAAGCCATGAGTAGTAACTGATCTTTAACACCTGTAACATCTTCGGTTAATAATTGAATTACCTCTAACGTTAATTTATGGTTATTCTCCAACACATCGGTTAATTCTGATTTAGAAACGCCAGCCAATTCTACATCTTTCATAGCAATAGCAGTTTCTCTATAGGGTATATTTTGAGTAAATGAAGTGTAACCAAAAAGGTCATCTTCTGCATGAAGTGCCGTTGTCAATTCTTTTCCTTTTGTATCAAACTTGTAGCATTTTACAACACCTTTTAAGATTAAGTAGATAAAGTTAGAGTTATGCCCTTCGTTATAAATAATATCATTTTTACTATAATTAGAAATTATACCATTATCATCAAAAAAGTTTTTTAGGTCACCTAAAGTTCTTAATTCATCCTCATTGCTTGTTGTGGTATTTTGAAGAGATTCTTGTTCTTCTTTCAATAGCTCCACTTTTGCAATTCTACTTTCAATGGCATTTATAATTTCGTCTTCTGTAAAAGGTTTCGTAATGTAATCATCAGCACCTAATTCCATACCTCTTCTCACATCTTGGCGTTCTGTCTTAGCAGATAAAAAAATAAAAGGTATAAACTTAGTATCACTGTCTTTAGACAAGCCTTCTAAAACACCATAACCATCGAGAATTGGCATCATAATATCGCAAACAATGATGTCTGGTTTATTAATTTTCGCCATTTCGAGACCTTTTTTTCCATTAACAGCTGTGATAACTTCGTAATCTGAAAGTTCTAATAATTCAGCTGTATTTTCTCTTAATACGGTATCGTCCTCTATTAGTAATACTTTTTTCATAATTGTGCTTTGTTAGGGAGTTCAATAATGAACGTTGAGCCTTTATGCTCTATGCTTGTAAATGTAATGTTACCATTTAGGTTCTCTAAATGATCTTTCACGATATTTAATCCAATACCAGTTCCTTGCATAAGAAGGGCATTTTCGGCTCTAAAATACCGTCCGAAAATATTTTTTTGATCCTTCTGAGGAATACCGATACCATTATCCGTTATTTTAAAAACGGTTGTATCGTTATTCTGAGAAATTTCAATATCTATAATAGTGTTTTCAGATGAATATTTAATAGCGTTATATATTAAATTAGACAACGCTAATTCTACTATTTTTTCATCTTGAAATAGAGATAAATCATCAATGTTTTCTGGATAGTTAATGTGTTGCCCATCTTTTAAAATCATATTGGCATTATAAATAACTTCATTTAAAACCTTACTTATTTTAAAGTTTGAGAATTTATAATTGATCTTTCCTTTTTCTAGTTTTTCAACAGACAGAAAATCATTTAAAATAACATTCAGATATTGTACTTTATCTGTAATGGTCATGATGTGTTTTTCGCGCTTATCTTGTTGCTCGGTGAGCTTATATTTACTCAACAACATTGTTGATGTTAAAATTCCGCTTAATGGTGTTTTAAACTCGTGAGACACCATGGATAGGAATTTCGTTTTTAAATCGTTAAGCTCTTTTTCTGCTGCTAAAGCCGTTTTTAATTCATCCGTTCTTAAAGCAACTGTTTTTTCTAAGCGTTCAGTATAGCTTTTTTGTTCTGTAATATCTAAGATAATAGCAACATATACATCTCTATTACCAAGCTTAGAACGTTGTAAATGAATACTTACAGGATAAGTACTACCACATTTCCGTTGATGTACGGCTTCAAACTCTATTTTTTCTACGCTACCATTATTAAGTGTTTCTATCTCCTTCCTAAACCTAGTTTCCGTATAATTAGGTTTAATATCTAGAGGTGTCATCGACTTAAGTTCTTCTACGCTATAACCTATATTTTTTTCAGCCCCTTGATTAACATTAATAAATTTTAAAGTTTTAGCGTCAAACACATAAATCTCGTTAAGGGATTCTAGAAAGATTTTAGCTAAATGATTTTTTTCTTGTTCTAGTTTTTTTCGCTCTGTAATATCAATGACTAATGTCATAATAAAATTATGACCATGAAAATTAAACGGATTTAAACTCGCTTCAATCGGGAAAATGCTACCATCCTTTTTTGCGCCATAGATGTCACGGCCATGTCCCATGCTACGTTGTTTATGCTCTTTAACAAACCCTTTAAAATGTGCACCATGATTTGCATGATAATTCTTCGGGATTAAAATATTTAAGGGTTGATTAGAAAGCTCACCCTCATCATAGCCAAACATAATTTCGCCAGCTTTATTAACCTCAACAATCTTTTGATGTTCATCGACCACAACAACCCCTTCAGAAATAGAATCTAAAAGAATATTAAAAATATCTCGGTCTTGATCAAACATAGTGGTTGTTTTTATTGAAAGCGACTAAGATAATTATTCCTAATCAATTATTAATATTTTGAATTGCTAAGTTATCACAGAACCTTCTAAACTGATTTATATCATATGAATAAAGCAGAAAACTATTTATTTTTAGATTTAAAATATTGAATCTTGAACCAAAAATCACATATAGAATTTTATCGACGTCTTGGCCATCTCTTTTTTGCTATTGCTGCAACAGACAATTGTGTAAGAGACGAAGAATTTAAGACCCTTCAAACTATTATTTATAAGGATTGGTTATCATTAAATGAAGATGCAAAATACATTTTAGAAACCTTTAATGAATTACAAAGTAATGAAGAACACAATCCTATGACTTGTTTTCAGAGATTTGTAGATTTTAAAAGAGCTCATCCTACGTTGTTTGATACAACTATAAGTTCTAAGATTTTAAAAACAGCCAGTGCTATCACTACCAGTTTTTCTGGACAAAACAAGTCTGAATTAATACTGCTTGCAAAACTTGATTTAGAATTAAAAAAGAAATAAATAATGGTTAAATAAATTGGCCATCTGACCAATATCATTTCATAAGACTTCTAGCAAAAGTAATTTTAACATATTAATTATTAAAACATAGAAATCATGAAAAGAGCACTATTATTATTACTCGTACTAATTATGGTTCCGTTATTTGGAAATGGACAGACTATAGAAGATATTGATTTTGTTTCGCCGTTTCACAATGGATTAGCGGCCATCAAAAAAAATGGACAATGGGCCTTTATAGATACAAAAGGAGCTATTGCTATTGATTACAGATCGGATTTAGTTCTCACTACAATCGACAATGTTAGTTATCCCATGTTTAGTGATGATCGCTGTATTATTGAAACCTCTAAAGCTGGCATTTCTTACTTCGGTTATATAGACACGACAGGTACAACCGTTATTGACCCTCAATTTCTAAATGCTGCTAATTTCAACAATGGAAAAGCACTGGCCTTAGAACTTATAAAAAAGACTGTGGCTAAAAATGAAGCTTTAGATAAAAATATAGTCTACTATAAATATTATGAAGTTGTGATTGACCTTGATGGAACAGTTGAATATTATTTAAATCCTGCTGGTGTTAATGTGGTGGTAGATAAAGAATTCTTACGCCAACCACCGACCATCGCCGCAAAACGACTTTCAGATCATTTATATGCTGTAAAAAACAAGAACAACAAATGGTCTTTAATAAAGCTAAAATAACTTGTAATGAAATTCAGTAGCGTTCTATTCTTTTTTTTAATCCTGCTCTCTTGTGGATCTAAGCAAGACAAAATTTTACCTGAGGAGCGTGCCTTAACGGAAGCCGTGTATTCTTCTGCCATTATTCAACCCGATAGCTTATATCAAGTCTATGCGATTGTCTCTGGCATATTAGATACTAATTTAGTTGAAGAAGGTGATTTGGTTTCTAAAGGTGAACCGCTCATACAAATCATTAATAGTACACCCAAAATAAATAGTCAGAATGCAAAACTAGCTTTACATCTGGCTCAAGAAAACTACTCGGGTAGCGCTGCAGTTTTAAGCAGTATTGAAGATGAAATAACCGCAGCCACATTGACTTATAAAAATGATTCTATCAATTACTACAGACAAAAGAATCTATGGGATCAACATATTGGGTCTAAAGTACAATACGATACCAAAAAACTAAATTACGAATTGGCTTCAACGCAATTAAAACTCTTGCGCAATAAATATAATAGAACAAAAAACGAATTAAATACAGCTGTAAAACAAGCTCAAAATAATTACCAATCGTCTTCTATTCTCAACCAAGATTTTACCGTAGAAAGTAAAATCAATGGTAAACTATATGCGTTATATAAAGAACCTGGTGAAATTGTAACCACCATGGAACCCATTGCAAGCATTGGTAGTGCTAATCGATTTATCATAGAGCTCTTGGTAGATGAAGTTGATATTATACGCATTGCATTACATCAAGAAGTAGTGATTAGTTTAGATGCTTATGACGAGGTGATATTTAAAGGAAAAATCTCAAAAATATACCCTAAAAAGGATGAACGAAACCAAACCTTTAAAGTTGAAGCTGTTTTTGTAGAACAACCAAAAGTGTTATATCCTGGCCTTTCTGGTGAAGCCAATATCATTATTGCTAAAAAAGAAAAGGTCTTAACCTTACCAAAAGCCTATCTCATTGACGGGAATAAAGTTAAAACAGATGACGGCATTGTTACTGTAAAAACAGGTTTAGAAAATATGGATTACATCGAAATAGTGTCTGGAATCAACAAAGACACTTATGTTTATAAACAAAACTAATGGTTAACTGGAATATCATTTTAAGTATCGCTAAAACCCATTTGCTTACTAAAATAAAGCAAACCGCTATTGCTGCACTTGGGGTCACATTTGGTATAGGCTCATATATTACTTTAGTCTGTTTTATGACCGGTTTAAACACCATGTTAGATGATTTAGTCTTAAACCAAACACCTCACATTCATATTTACAATGAAATAGAACCCTCAGAAGAGCAACCCATTTCTTTATATGATAATTTAAAGGAAAGCTTTAACGTCGTACATTCTATTAAACCAAAATTGAGTCAGAAAAAAATCCACGATGGCTTGCCTATTATTACCTTTTTAGAAAAAGATGAAGCGGTTAGAGGTGCGCTTCCTCAGGTTAAAACTCAAATTTTTTATATGGCTGGTTCTATTGAACTCGCCGGAAATTTAACAGGAATAAATCCCTTGAGCGAAGTTGAACTCTTTAATTTGGGAGATTATATTCTTGAAGGCTCTGCTGAAGCCTTACAAAACACAGATAACAGTATTTTATTAGGCATTGGTATTGCCAAAAAAATGGCTTTAAAAGTGGGAGACCGTGTACAAGTCAGTCCGATTAACGGAGGCATTTTTCCTCTAAAGATTGTAGGCTTTTATCAGAGTGGTATTGCAGATTTAGATGCTGTCCAAAGTTTTAGCAATATAAAAACAGTACAACGGATTTTAGGTGAAGCCAATAATTACATCACAGATATTAATGTGAAGCTTTACGATATTGAAAAAGCCTTACCGCTCGCGCAAAAGATTGAACAGCAATTTGATTTAAAGGCTATTGATATTAAAACTGCTAATGCACAATTTGAGACAGGTACTGACATTAGAAACCTTATTACTTATGCCGTATCTATAACATTACTTATTGTTGCTGGATTTGGTATTTACAACATTTTAAACATGCTTATTTATGAAAAAATGAATGATATCGCCATATTAAAAGCCATTGGATTTTCGGGTAAAGATGTGCAGCTTATATTTATGAGTCAAGCTATGATTATAGGTTTTGTTGGCGGTGTTTTGGGCTTGCTCATTGGTTACGGATTATCGAGCTTAATTGCCACAGTTCCTTTTGAAACAGAAGCTATTCCAACTGTAGACACCTACCCTATCAACATTCAACCATCATTTTTTATTATCGGTTTTTCATTCGCTATGCTTTCCACCTTTCTTGCTGGGTATTTACCCTCTAAAAAAGCTAAAAAAATTGATCCCGTAAAAATTATTAGAGGCCTATAACATGACTACTGTACTAGAAGCAAAACATATCAATAAATACTTCAAAAATCCTGTATTGTTTCATGTTTTAAAAGACATCAACTTTCAGGTAAAAAAGGGAGAATTTGCATCCATAATGGGAAAATCGGGGTGTGGGAAATCCACATTGCTTTATATTCTCTCTACTATGGATACCGATTATGAAGGGGAGTTGTATTTAGACAATAAACTTATATCTGGAAGCGATAGTGAACATCTATCCTATATGCGAAATAAACATATAGGTTTTGTGTTTCAGTTTCATTATTTGCTTTCCGAATTTACCATTTTAGAAAACGTAATGCTTCCTGCTAAAAAATTAGGAGAAAAATCGTATCAGGAGATTGAACATGATGCCATGGAAAAACTAAAAATGTTGAATATTGAACATTTAGCCAAAAAACAAGCCTCTCGCGTTTCTGGTGGTGAAAAACAACGGGTCGCCATAGCCCGCGCCTTAATAAATAACCCTTCTATTATTATGGGAGATGAACCCACAGGAAATCTAGATAGCCATAATGCGGATAATGTGTTTAATATTTTTAAACGCTTAAGTGAAGAAGAAGATTTGTCGTTGCTTATTGTAACTCACGACGAAGATTTTGCCAATAAAACGGATCGAATTATCCAGATGGAAGATGGTAAAATATTGTTATAAAATAGATTTATACACTGATATTAATCATTTGAAAACATTCAACTTTTAGTTAATTTTATAGTGTATCTTTAAAGATAACGTTATGAAAACATTACAAGACATAGAAAATCAAATTATAAGACTTACGACGAGCATTGAGGTTAATTATCCTGAATTATATAAATCCTTAGATGAAAGTCCTATTACCATTCCGTCTTCATCACATCCACAAATGACCATAAGTATTATGGAAGATTATCTTGAAACGCTAAAGCAGATGTTAAAGCAGTATACTAAAACTCATAATAAACAATAATGGCATATATAGATTATTATAAAATATTGGGAGTGTCTAAAACCGCTTCCGATAAGGATATTAAAAAAGCGTATCGCAAACTTGCTCGTAAACACCATCCAGATCTTAATCCGAATGACAAAGCAGCAGAGCAAAAGTTTAAGGAAATCAATGAAGCTAATGAAGTATTGAGTCATCCCGAAAATCGAAAAAAATACGATGAATACGGTGAAAACTGGCAACATGCAGAAGAATACGAAAAAGCAAAACAGCAACAAAAGCAGTATTCGCAACAACAAGGTTCACAAGGAAGCTATGGAGACTATAGCGAAAGTGATTTCTCTGACTTTTTCAGTTCTATGTTTGGTGGTGCAGGTGGTGCAAAAGGACAACGTCGACAATCTCAGTTTAGAGGTCAAGATTTTAATGCCCAATTACAACTTAGCCTCAAAGATGTTTACAGCACTCACAAACGAACGTTAACGGTTAATAATAAAAATATTAGAATTACAATTCCTGCAGGTGTTGAAAACGGTCAAGTTATTAAAATAAAAGGTCACGGAGGAAAAGGAGTAAACGGCGGACCAAATGGCGACTTGCTTATTGAGTTTTTAATTCATAATGATACTAACTTTAAAAGAGATGGTAATAACTTATACGCAACAGTAGATTTAGATCTTTACAAAGCGCTTTTAGGTGGGGAAATTATGGTCGATACTTTTGATGGTAAAGTAAAACTTACTGTAAAACCTGAAACACAAAATGGTACAAAAGTAAAACTCAAAGGCAAAGGGTTTCCTAAATATAAAAAAGAAGGACAATTTGGAGATTTATACATCACCTATGTTATAAAAACACCAACAAAACTCACCCCTAAAGAAAAAGAACTTTTTACTGAATTATCAAAATTAAGATAACATGGAAACCACACAGCTTATATCAATCTCTCAATTTTGTACCCATTACAATGTTCCTGTTAGCTTTATTAATACACTACATGAGTACGAACTCGTTGAGATTACCATTACAGATCACAAAAACTTTATCAAAACAAACCAACTGAATGATGTTGAAAAAATGATGCGATTGCATTACGATTTAGATATTAACATTGAAGGTATTGATGCTATTTACAATTTATTAAAACAAGTAGAAACACTTCAATCTGAAATTACAGCTCTCCGGAATAAATTGGATTTTTACGAGAAATTATAAACCAATTTTTAATGATAGACTTAGAAGCATTAAAAGCGTGGATTAACACCAATCCTCTGTTAGTTAGTATTATTAAATTCATCATAATACTTGGCCTTATTTTAATAGCGATACAGTTGATAAGACGGTATTTAAAAAAAAGAATATCTAATACCGTTATACGCTACAAAGCACAGAAAGGCATTGAACTTGTAGGCTATGCGCTTTTGATTATACTAGCCATTATCTACTTTTCTGGCTCTATTAAAGACTTCACTATTGTTATTGGGCTATTTACAGCAGGATTAGCCTTTACATTACAAGAATTGATACTCAGTATTGCCGGTTCTATTTATATTTTTTTAGTGAAAGTATATAAACCTGGAGATCGCATTGAGATTAATGGAATTAAAGGTGATGTCATTGATGTTGACAGCATCTACACCACCATGATGGAAATTGGCGAATGGGTAAGCAGTGATAATTATAGCGGACGTATTGTAAAATTGAGTAATGCTTTTGTTTTTAAAGGCCCTATTTATAATTACTCTCAAGATTTCCCTTTTATATGGGACGAATTCAACTTACCTATCAGATATGGTTCGGATATCGATTTGGCCAAATCAATGATTATAAAAATTGCTTCTGAAATACTTTCTGAATACACCATAGATTCTAAAACAGATTGGACCACTGTAGTCAATAAATACTACATAGAAGATGCTCAAATAGACCCAACCTTAGCCATATCGCTTACTGACAATTGGATTCAATTTAACCTGAGATACATTGTGGATTATAAAAAACGACGCTATGTTAAGCACCTCCTCAATGATAAAATAAGATTGGAAATTGAAAACACTAATGGAAAAATTATTTTAGCCTCTGCAACCGTCGAAGTTATTAAAATACCAGATTTAAAGGTTAACATGAATCATAAACAAACTGAGTAAATTTATAACAAGCCCTGCTAGGCTAATCTGCAACACTAAAATTTTCGATAGTGATCTTTTTAGTATTGAAAATTCTCAAGATGTATTAATAATGATTTTTTTTTTAATAATGGTTACTGAAGATATTGCCTTTTAAATTGCAGGCTTCATTTTTTGATCTGATAAAACAGAACACATGAAATCATTTTCTCTTTTCTCTATAGTACTAATGTGTATTGGCATATTAATTTTAGATTTGCTCACGTTCTATTGGCTACAATCTATTACACAATTTATACCATCGTCACTATTAAAAACAAGTATTCATGTTTTATTTTGGTTATTTTCTATTGGTTTAATCACCTCTATTTTAGTACTAAAAGTGACTTTAGATGATGTAAACCCTATTAAAAAACAACTTTTAATTTCTAAATTTTATGGTCTTGCGATTTCATCATTTGTTCCTAAATTGATTTTTGTCATTATCATCTCTGTGCTTTATTTTTCAAATTATTTGTTTTCGGAAAGTGAATCACTCATCATTGTTCCTGTCGTTGGATTACTTTCTGGGTTTCTTCCATTTTTTGTGATACTGTATGGCATTTATATAGCGGTTTATAAATTTAAAGTCCATCATCATATTATTAAATCCAGACTTTTACCAAAATCTTTTAATGGAATTAAAATTGTACAAATCTCAGACCTCCATTTAGGTAGTTTTAATTATGCTTATGAGAAATTAGAAAAAGCCATTGAAAAAATTAACAAGCTACAACCCGACTATATTGTATTTACAGGTGATATTGTAAATAATTATGCTTGGGAATTACGAGGCTGGGAAACTGTCTTTAGCCAATTAAAAGCAAAAAAAGGAAAATATGCCATTTTAGGAAATCACGATTATAGCGATTATAGTACTTGGGACACTTTAGAAGCAAAACAAGAAAATTCTGAAGCCATTAAGCAGTTTTTTAAAAAGATAGATTTTAAATTGTTATTAAACGAAGCTGAAGTCATTTCTAAAAACAATGAACACATCGCAATTATTGGTGTAGAGAATTGGGGCGAACCTCCTCTTAAACGCTACTGTGATTTACAAAAAGCAATGGCACATGTAAAAACCATACCTTTTAAAATTTTATTATCTCACGATCCTACGCATTGGCCAGAAGAAGTTATTGATAAAACAGATATCGCTTTAACCCTTGCGGGTCATACCCATGGTATGCAAGCGGCTTTTCAGTATAAAAAATTACAATGGAGTCCTATAAAATATAAGTTTAAACATTGGGCTGGTTTGTACCAACACAAACAGCAATACCTTTATGTCAATAGAGGCTTGGGTTGGTTGGGTTTTCCGGCAAGAATTGGTATGCGTCCTGAAATTACATGTATTGAATTACAAACACTCCCTAACGAGCCAAAATCATAATACTAGGACCAATTAAATCTGCCATGCACTTCATTAAGATAGATGATAAGCCTATTGTAACCCCTCTAATTTTCCTTTTTTTCATCCTTTTCCTTTTGACGCTCTAACTTTTTAAAATATCCTCGCGTTAAGAAATTATGTTTTAAGGCTTCCATATTCTGATTAAATTTATCAGTGCCTTCGTTGATGTTCTCTAATGAAGATTTTAAACTATTGACCAAAGATGTGTCTTTTACGATGTAATTATAACCACCTTCACTTAATTTAAAATCATCTACTACCCTATTTACATTTTTTAATAAGGTCTCAATTTCTGTACTAGACGTTTCTAGATTAATGACAATATGCTTTAGTTTATTGCCAGAAATAGTATCGTTAAGTAACATTCCTAAAACGGTATTATCATTTGTTTTTACAGAAGCAATAATCGTATTTAATTCATTAATGGTATAAGAAGCACTTTGGGTTGCTACTTTAAGGTTGGTAATAGATTGTTTCAGGTCTTTTGCCATAATCGTATCATTGAGCAATACACCTATTGTACCTTTTCCTTCGGTGATGCTATTGGTAATTTTTAATAAATCGGAAGTTAATATTGCTGCATTTTCAGAACTTGTATTCAAGGTGTTTAAAATGTCATCAGTACCTATTTTACTGTAAGATTTAATAATATCTCCATTACTAATTCCTTCTGAAGCCCCTTTCCCAGGAATAATATTGATAATCATATTACCAACTAATCCATCCGATCCAATAGAAGCTATAGCATTCTTTTTAATATGTCGCGTTATTTTTTCGTCAATAGACATATCAATTTTAATCGTGGAATCATTCACCATTGCTATAGAACTAACGGTTCCAATATCGATACCAGCATAACGGACGTTATTTCCTTTCTGTAAACCATTTATATTATGAAAATAAGTACTTACGGTAAATGTCTTCTTAAACATCTCTTTTCGCTGACCAATAAAATAAACTCCAGTCATAAAAAGTAGGGTCCCAATAATAACAAAAAGGCCTAATCTAATTTTTTGTGAATTTGTATTTTTCATAAATCTTGTTTAAAAAATGCTTTTATTTTCGGATCATTTGAAGTGGATAATTCTTTAAACGTGCCAACTGCATAATCTATGCCGTCTATAAGCAATATCATTCGGTCCGAAATTACCCGGGCACAATCCACATCGTGTGTTATAATAAGCGATGATGTATTGTACTTCTTTTGAATGTCTTGCATCAGCAGAATAATTTCTTTTGATGTAATAGGATCTAACCCACTTGTGGGCTCATCATATAACATTATTTTAGGTTGAAGAATTAGTGTTCTTGCTAAAGCAACACGTCGCTTCATACCACCAGACAATTCAGAAGGCATTAAATCTATGGTATTGGCTAAACCAACACTATCTAACGTATTCAACACTAATTGTTCAGTGGATTTGGCATCTTTACTGATATCGGTATGATGTCTTAAAGGAAACTCTAAGTTTTCTCTAACTGTCATTGAATCATACAAAGCACTACCTTGAAATAAAAACCCAATATCCGATCTCAATATATCTAAGGCTTTTTCGTTCAGTTTGGTTATATCTTTATGCATTACCGTAATCGTACCTCTGTCCGCCTCCATTAAACCGACCAAACATTTAATCATCACCGATTTTCCCGAGCCAGATTTCCCCATTATCACAAGGTTTTCTCCTTTATGCAACTGCATATTAAACCCATTTAACACCTGGTTATCTCCAAAACTTTTATATAAATCTTTGACTTGAAGAACAACCTCTCGATCTTGTATGTTTGTTTCTTCTTTCATAAATCGTAGAATATATCCGTTACAAAAACAGCAATAAAATCTATTATAAATAATAACAATGAGGTAAACACAACTGCAGAGTTAGCGGCTTTACCAACTCCTTCTGTTCCTTTTTTACAAAAATAACCTTTAAAGCAGCCGACGATACCGATTGCAAATCCAAAAAAGAAAGTTTTAATTGTCGCCGGTATGATATCTCCAAATTCTAAAGCTTCAAAAACTTGATTGAAATAAAGTAAAAACGACACATTGCCTTTAGAGCTTTCTACCAAATATGACCCATAAAGTGCAATAGCATCACCAATAATCACCAAGAGCGGTAACATTAAAGTTATTGCCAAAACCCGAGTAACAACTAAATATTTAAACGGATTGGTCCCTGAGACCTCCATAGCATCAATCTGTTCGGTAACGCGCATAGAACCTAATTCTGCACCTATTCCAGATCCAATCTTGCCTGCACAAACTAATGCCGTTAATATAGGACCTATTTCTCTCACTATAGAAATACCAACCATTGAAGGCATCCAACTTACGGCACCAAATTCCATCAATGTCGGTCGGGTTTGTAAGGTTAGTACCAAACCAATAATAAACCCCGTAATACCAACCAATAATAACGACTTATTGCCCATTTGGTAACATTGACGCAAAAACTCTTTATACTCAAAAGGACGATTAAATACGTTTTTAAAAAATCGAGCTGTAAAATATGAAAGCTCTCCTATCTCTGTGAAAAGAGACCTTAATTGCATTCTTATTTGTGTAATTACTAACATTGGCACGACAGTATTTTTCAAATGTACAGGATAATAAGACCATTTAAAATGACAAGCGTCATATTGAAATACTGATTATTATCACAATATATTTCAATTGTTTAAGATATCTTAGAGCTATAAAATTTATAGTTATGAGAACTACTGTTCATATAGAAAACATAAAATGTGATCGTTGTATAAAAACGATTATGAATAGACTATTAAAAATAGAAAACATCAGTGAAGTTGATATAAATACTGAAGCTTGTACTGTCGCTTTTGATTATCATACCGAACATGATTTTGAAATGGCAAAACATGCCCTATCTCGCATAGGTTATCCTATTGTGGGCACAGAAAACAGATTAAAATCGTAAGACCTAATAACATAGCATTCTTAAAGAAGATTATCGCTATTAGTTAATTCATTTTCGGTGTCTTCACCTCTACTCCAACACTCTAAATTATATATCGTACCCTCAGCAATTTTTGCCAAAGCTTCATCGGTTAAAAACGCTTGATGCCCAGTAATAAGCACATTAGGAAATGCATTTAGTTTTATTAAAAAATCATCGTTAGGAATCTCCTGGGAATGATCTTTAAAGAAAATAGCTCTTTCATTTACGTAAACATCAATGCCTAAAGCTCCTATTCTTCTTTTTAGTAATCCTTCTATTACATGTTCTGTATTAATAACGTCACCTCTAGAGGTGTTTATTAGAATCACACCATGTTTCATTTCAGAAATAACATCCTCATTAATAAGTTGAAACGTGTCATTATTTAATGGTACATGTAAAGAAATAATATCGGCTTGCGCACACAACTCTTGTAACGTAACATACTTTAAATTGTATTGCTCGCTTAGCGTCTTATTTTCTTCAATATCATAACCCAATAATTTACAGCCAAAGCCGTGCATAATTTTAGTCATTACACTACCTATTCGCCCTGTACCAATGATGCCAACAGTTTTATTTTTTAAATCAAATCCAACTAAATTATTGAGATTAAAATTATAATGTGTCACCCGATAATTAGACGTTATAAGCTTTCTATTTAAGGCGAGTAATAACCCTACCGCATGCTCTGCAATCGCAAAAGGAGAATATTTAGGAACATGAGCCACTTTAATGTTTAGCCGCGCCGCAGCTCTTAAATTAACATTATTAAATCCAACCGATCTTAGAGCGATGTATTTTACTCCAAAATCTTTAAGTTTTTCTACCGTCATAAAACAAGCTTCATCTGACGAAAAAATAGATATGGCATCATAACCTATTGCTTTTATTGCGGTTTCTGAAGACAACGCCTCAGTAATAAAAGTGAATTGATGCTTTTTGTTATTGGCTTTTTCTAAATATGGAATTTCAAATTCTTTAGAACTATAAACAAGTACTTTCATAATTTAGGTCTTAACATTAATTAGGCTAAAGCTATTTATAAAAGAGGAATAACGAAATGATATTCATCATCTTAGCCAAGCTTCAAAATAATTTTAACACTCTAGATAGCATACAAATAGCAACAATAAAAAAGCCCTCTTTTAATCATTAAAAAAGGGCTTTACAACCAACCAAAAATCGCTAACTACCACTATTAGCTTTACGTTTAAAATCTTATTTCAACCTATCAAATCGTTTTTATGATTTACCATTGCTTCTTTAGAGATCTAAAAAGCGAAACATCCCAAAATTCTTTTCATTAAAGCTCATTACAGGCACCTTACCATAGCCTTCTAGTTTTTTCACTATATCACGATGAAAAATTTTCTTTAAAAAACCGTTTTCTTCTCTTTCTAACAACACGACCATATCGGCACCAACGTCGCCTAAATAAACTCTGAGGGATTCATAAATGATTTCTGAAAATATAATTTCGAATGTTATTTTATCATAATCTACCTTTTCTTTTAGCATCGTTTTAAACCACTCCATTTGCGATTCTACTTCATAATCTTTCTGAGTTGAAATATGAACCACTTTTAATGTAGCACCAAATCCCTTGGCTATTCCTGATATTTTTTTAATCACTTCAATGTCTGCATCGGCATCAAAATCAGTAGCATACACCATAGTTTTTACAACGGAATAGTTGGCATCAGAAGGTACTGCTAAGACTAAACAATTTGCCTTATCAATAAGCTGTCTTGTCGTATTATCCATAATTAAATCTTTCAATAAACTCACCCCTTTCATTCCTGTAACAATCATAAAAGCTTGAATTTCATCTGCCTTTTCAACGATAGTATCAACAACAGATTTTCCCTCTACAACCTCCATACTCACATTCATTTCGTAAACATCTTGTCCTAAATGTTTAACACAAAATTCCTCAAGTTTAGCATGTTCTTCTTTATAAGTATCACTCACTAAACCTGGAATTGGATAACTACCCTCCAATTCTAATGGCATTGGGTAGGTATAGATATGAGTAACTAATACGTTTGCTTCTAATGTTTTACTTATAGCAAGGGCATATTTTAATGCTATGACTGAGTTTTTTGAATAATCGACGGCACATACAATTCGTTTCATAACAATAGTATTTAAAAGATTGCCCAAAATTAAAGCCCAATTCCGTATTAGGAAATGACTTGAGTCATCTATAAAATAGCCGTTCAAGATGACCTACATCATATGATATACACCTAGCGTTTAATAATTTTACATAAAACAATAACAACATGAATGATCTTAGAAGTAGACCTAAAGGTCGATATGTTCTTGAAGCTGACTGGCAAGAATTATACATACTTACAGAAAATCTAAAAGCAGATCTCTTATTCTATAAAGATGATTTAAGATTCTTACAACATCTCATAGATAAGTATTTTTTATGGATGTCAAAAAAAGAAAACATAGATAAAGTCAGAGATGTAGAAGTAAATTTAATGGAAACAAGCGCACAATGTATATCCTTATTAAAACGCACAAGTATCCATCTAATTCATTTGGCAAACCTTATTGACGATGCATTTAAATACGATTCTCATAAACTTAGAGAAGAACACGAATCTTTAGAAGATGATATTGCCAATTTTGTTAAGGCCTTTAGAGCCAATAGAAAGGACATTTTAGCCATTACAGAATACGTTATTGATAATGAAAAATTTGTAGAACAAATCATGAATAAGAAAAAATAAGTCTTTATCGCATTCTACAAAAGCTAATACTGTGGCTTGTTGTTACAAATTATAATGTTTTTTTAAAACGCGTTGTTCACTGATAGAAATCATTGCTAGAGCTAAGATTAGCACTTAAATTTAATAACATAAATCGATGTCTTATGGAAAGTTTAAAAAATATACTAACAGAAATAACGCAACTGACTTTATACATTGAGACCAATTACCCAGAGCTCTATCGTGATCTAAACGAAAACCCAATGACCTTGCCTATAACGAGTCATCCTCATATAGATAAAAAAGTTATGCAAGAATATTTAGAAAGCCTTAAAGACCTTATACAACGCCATTTGGAAACCTATAAAATTGAAACAGAACAACGCAAATAGTCCATTTTAAACAAACAATTATGGGAGAAATTGCCACATCAAATAGACAAATAACCGTGTATTTTAGTTCTAAATCCGAACGCGCAAAGCAAACCTTAGCATATGCTAAAACAAAAGGTTTAGCCATACAAGAAATAGACATCCTAAAAACACCACTCACAGGAACTCAAATTGTAGAACTCGCCGATCGCTTGCATATTGAGGTCAGTCGTTTAGTTAATCAAGATCATCCATCGTATGAAAAACATTTTGAGCATCATAATTTTTCAACTGACGATTGGATTAAAATGATACAGCATCATCCCGAAATAATGAAACAACCCATTGCCTTGTGTGGAGACAAAACCCTATTGGTAGAAACACCTACTGATATCATTAAAATTTAAAAACATTAAACACAGAATATTATGAAAACTCAAGTTATTTACAATTCAGACTTACATTTTGAACATAACCAATGGAGAAGTGAACTTGCCTTTTGGGAAGATGAATTAAAATCATTTAAAAATCGTTTAGAAGAATTGGTGTTGCGCTGGACAGATAAAGATATGCTAGCACAATTAGAACATTATCAAAATGCCTTTATACGCCAAGGAGAAGTTATCGATATATTACAACACGACATCCATGTGCACGAAGCAAACATGTCTGCTCTAGATAACGAAGGCGAAGATGCCCTAGATAGAGTCCTTGTAAAAAATCATGTAGAATTTAGAAACCGTATGGAAACACAAAGACATATCTATGCCGAACTTAAAAAAGAGTTTTTCCGCTTTCTTACAAAATACATGTAAACACTATAAAACCTAAGCTATGATTGATCTCAAATTGCCCAGTAAACAAGAGCTCAAAAGGTACAATACCCTTTTTAGTGTGCTCACAAAGTATGGTTTTGAGGATGTTATGGCTAATGATCAACTAAAAAAGCTAATACCAAAAAGCTATTTAAAAAAACATCCTGAAACTCAAAAACTACTTTCGTTTTCTAAGTTTGAACGGATCCGAATGGTATTAGAAGAATTAGGTCCTACCTATGTCAAACTCGGACAAATTTTTAGTAACCGAGAAGATATGTTACCTCCTAAACTCATTAAGGAGCTCGAAAAACTTCAAAATAATGTTCCCTCTTTAAAAGATTTTAATGTTGAAAAAACAATTGAAACTGAATTAAACATTAGCATTAGTGATTATTTTCAATCCGTTAACCCGCAACCTTTAGCAGCTGCTTCTCTAGCACAGGTGCACCAAGCAAAATTGTTAAATGGAGATGACGTTGTGCTAAAAATACAACGTCCCAATGTCGATGACGTAATTGCTTCTGACATTGAGATAATGTATCACATTGCAAAAACATTAGATAAATATAGTCCACAAGCAAAAGCATTTCAGCCTTTAAGTATCGTTTCAGCCTTTGAAAAAATATAAAAGAAGAATTACTGTTTTCTAAAGAACTAGACAACATTGAACATTTTGCACGAAATTTTGAAGGAAATAATGCCATTTATGTTCCTAAAGTCTATAGAGCATTGTCTAACAATCATATTATCTGCATGGAATTTATTGATGGTATTAAAATATCGGATATAGAAAAACTAAAAGCACATCAAATAGATCCTGTACAAATTGGTAATGTGGGTGTTGATTTATACCTAAAACAAATCTTAGAATATGGGTTCTTTCATGCCGATCCGCATCCAGGAAATATTTTTGTGATGCCTAATTCAGGACAAATTTGTTTTATAGATTTTGGAATGATGGGCACAATTATGCCTAACGATGAGGAAGCTCTTGGAGAATTACTTTTAAACTTTATGCGTAAAGACACTAAGAAAATCATTCCTATACTTGAAAAAATCGCCATTAAAACCGAAATACCAGACTATAAAAAGTTAGAATATGATTTGTATGAATTAATTGAAGATGTCAGCAATACCTCCATAAAAAGTATAAAATTAGAAGCCGTTATAGAGAAATTCAAAAACGTATTATATCAAAACAAAGTCACCTTACCGCACTATTTATATATGTTAATGAGAGCATTGGTCATAATTGAAGGTGTCGGTTTAAAACTTGATCCTAATTTTAATATCAATACCAATCTACAACCTTTTATGGCTACTATTAGTCGTAAAAAATTCAGTATAAAACGTTTATTAAAAAAAAACTGGACAAGAGTTCAAAACATCAATGCTTTAATAGACACATTACCAGAAGACGTTAATAGTATTATACATAAAATAAAGGATGGCAAACTCACCATCATCCACGACATTAAAGGTCTTGAAGAACTAAGACATTCATTAAACAAAGCCTCTAACCGTTTGGTGGTTGCTATTATTATCGCAGCCTTATCTATTGGATCTGCGCTTTTGGTTATTGCAGATATGCCTCCTAAAGTAAAAGGAATTCCATTACTCGGTGCTATTGGGTTTACGCTATCTGCTATTCTCGGTTTTATCGTGGTCATCTCAATATTTAGGAATAACAAACTATAAATAAATCTGTTATTTCAAGCCTTTATCCTAACCTAACCTCCTCTGCCTTTTCGTTTTATAATAGACTCAAATCAAACTGATTGATATCAGTTTATACGTGCTGACTCAGATCATTTCAGACCCTCTTTTTTCGCTCTAATTTTGTTTAGTAATTAAGATTATAACGTATACAAAAACTATTATTTCTAAATAGAATAATCATGAAAACAAAATCAGAATTTTTAAGCGAAACTATTGTAAAGTTGCTCCAGTATAGGGTTGAGCAAGAAGAATTTTCATATAGAATCTATCTTGCTATGTCGCAGTGGTTAGAATCCAAAGGATACACAGGAGCCGCTAAGCTATTCAAAAACTATAGTGACGAAGAATTGGTACATGCAGACAAAGCTAAAAACATGTTATTAGCTAATGGTATTAGACCAAACACCTCAGGTTTAGCACAACCTAAACAAGACTTCTTAAGCCTTCCAGATGTCCTAATTTCTGCATTATCGCATGAAAAAGAAATAACAAACCAATGCTATGCTTTAACCAAAGCGGCACATGATGAAAACAATTTTATGGTGGTTGAGCTTGGCTTTTGGTTTTGTAAAGAGCAAGCTGAAGAACTCAATAAAATCCAAAGCCTTTTAGATCGTTTAGAAGCTTTTGGAGAAGAACCAAGCATGTTAAGAGAGTTAGATGAAGAAATGGGAGATATAGCAAAAGCCTAGATTGAAAAACAAATAATAATTAAAAATATAACAAAATGGCACATATTATAATCGTTTCTTTTAAGGAAGAAACAAAAGCTATTGATGCTTTGCACAAAATGAAAGAATTGGATTCTTACGGAGATATCACGTTGTACGAACACCTTATGATTCGTAAAAATGAAAATGATAAATACGACGTTCTAAATGACCAAACAGACAACTACGCATGGAGAACATTTACGGGCATGGCTTTAGGTGGCTTAATTGGCGCATTTGCAGGACCTATTGGTTTGGTTGTCTGTTTATACTCAGGAACCGCCTTAGGCGCCATCCTAGACGTGGGTCACTACAACTTTGAAGATCATTTTATAGCTAAAGTTACCAACAAAATGGAAGTCGGAGATATTACCATTATCGCCGAAGTCGGAGAAGACAGCGCTGTATTTATTGATAATTATCTAAAACCATTTAATGTAAATGTGATTAGAACTGAAGCTGATATAGAATTTGATCATTACATAGATGAACAAATCGATGATATTGAAGACGACATTGAAGATGAACGTGAAAAACTTAAAAAAGCGACAGCTAACGAAAAAGCCAAAATAATTACAAAAATTAACGCGTTAAAAGCGCAGCGTAAGGCAAAGTTAGCGGACCTAGAAGCTAAAAGAAAGTCAACACTACAAAAGGTTAAAGACAAAACAAAAAGTAAAATTCACACTTTAGAAACACGCCTTCACGACTATGAAGATTCAATAAGTAAGTCTATCTCTAACATCAGAAAAAATAGATTAAAAAAAAGAATTAAAAGAGAGGAAGAAAAACTGTTTCAATTGCACACAGCATTAGATGAAGATGTCGTTGATTAACTTAAAAAAAAGAGACACTAGTAGTCAAAATGATTAAATCACAACATAATGGGAAAGCTAATATTAGTAAGACACGGTAAAAGCCTTTGGAATGTGGAAAACATCTTTACAGGATGGACCGACATCGATCTTGCTCCTGAAGGTATTGAAGAGGCAGAAGCAGCAGGTAAACTCATTAAGGATCATAACCTTTCTATTGTTATTTGCTTTTCCTCTTATTTAAAAAGAGCTATAAAAACAGCTTGGATTATACTAGAAGCATCAGACATGATGCACGTCAATTGTATAAAAAGCTGGAAATTAAACGAACGTAACTACGGAGCTTGGCAAGGAAAATCTAAAGACGCCATTAGAACTAAAGTTGGCGAAGAAATATACTGGGATATTAGACGTGGATTCAGTACTCCTCCACCGCCTTTAGATATTAATGATCAACGCCATCCTAAGTTCGATTCTAAATACGATGCCTTAGAGCCATCACTTTTACCTCTAAGTGAATCGTTAGAAGACACTCAAAAAAGAGTGGTACAGTATTTTTTTGAAGCCATAGCTTGTGAACTCGTTAAAGGCAAAACCGTTTTGGTTTCTGCTCATGGTAATTCTATTCGTGCTTTAATTGCGCAAATAGAAAACATTAACAAGAATAACATTTCTAATGTAGAAGTACAAACAGCAGTACCTGCTGTTTACGAATTTGATAATAACCTAAATCTTACAAACCATTATCAACTTCAAGAAGCCGAATTAACTATTTAAAGGGTATTACTTATGAGACGTTTATTGCTTGCCTTACGGATTGTTATATTATTAATTGCGGTCTCTGTGCTTAGTTGCGGTTCTTCAAAACCACAGCCGGTAAAAACAAATACCAATACAGCAGTAAAACGAGATGTTGAAACCAATTGGAAAGCATTTAAAACTAAATCAGAAACTGCACTGAAAAAGAATGAAAGCACCATTAATGACTTTGAAAAGGTATTTTCTCAATTAGGAATACAAAGTATTAATGAGGTTAATAAAGAACTTGCTTTAATAAAAAAACAAAAAGATATACTCCAAAATCGTTTAACAAAGCGGAGTCAAGACTTCAAGGAAAAACGAATCAAATTCCATAAGGTTGCTAAAGCTAAAGAACAAGAATTTGAAGCCAAATTTAATCGTGATATGAAGGCCTTAGAAAAAGCGCTAAAAGAGCTGATAAAAACAAAACATTATGAAAACACGAATTTTATCCTTAACCATAATAGGATTTATGGCAGGAACATTTTTAACAAGTTGTGGCGACGCTTCAAAAAAAGATATAAAAGCTGCAAAAGAAGATATGACCGAAGTTGGAAAAGACTTAAATAAAGCCGGAATAGAGGCTCAGAAAGAAGTAAAAAACACGGTAGTTGCAAGTTGGGAAAAATTTAAATCGACCTCCGAAACTGCAATTAATAATACTGAAGAAGACATTAAAGTATTGCGTGATAAAATTGCTTTAGCTAGTAAAGCAGAACAAGAAAAACTAACAATGCAACTTAATAAGTTAGAACAAAAAAATAAAGCGTTAAAAGAAAAACTAGAGCAAAGAAGTCAAAAATTTAATGAAGACATCATTGAGTTCAACGAATCTGCAATAGAAACTGAAATGGAATTTGAACGCGAATTCAAACATGATGCAAGCCAAATAGGTATAGCTTTAAAAGATTTGTTTAAAGATAATGTAGACTAAAAAGAAGAGTTTAGAAGTTATTTTGAACTCAGACGAGTTAACTTTAAAAAATTGAAAAATGATAATCAGCAATACGATAACTGTTAGACAGGTTGTGTTTGGTTTTTTATTCGTTGCAGTTTGGCTAAATTCTTTAGTAGGAACTACAGATATGGCCAATTGGTTAATAGAAAACACACTAACGGTTATCGCATTGCTTTTTTTTATACTGACTTATAGAACGTATCAATTTAGTGATTTTAGTTATTTTCTCATTTGTTTGTTTTTATGCTTTCACGTCTATGGCTCTAAATACACTTATGCTAATAATTCGTTTGGGTATTGGCTTCAAGACGTCTTTCATACCTCTAGAAATCAATACGACAGAATCGTTCATTTCGCTTTTGGCTTACTATTATACTATCCACTTCAAGAATGTTTAAGCAAATGGTTACACTACCCCAAAAACATAGCATCATTTATTCCTGTCTTAATAATTACATCAACGAGTGCTATATATGAAATAATAGAATGGTTGGTTGCTGATGTCTTTTTTGTTGAAGAAGGAATATCATATTTAGGGACTCAAGGTGATGTTTGGGACTCACAAAAGGATATGTCCATGGCTTTTATAGGAGTGGTATTATCCTTTTGTTTATTCCGTATGATTACAAAACAAACTAAATCTTCAAAATGATGGAAGATATTTTTATCATACAAACCGACAGTTTTCAACTTACACAATCTGATTTTTTAATTAGAATGCTTATTTCTGTTGGTATTGGACTTGTTATAGGTTTAGAACGTGAATTTTCAAAAGGAAATCAAAAGGAAATTTTTGCAGGTTTAAGAACACTCTCTATAGTTGCAGCTATGGGCTTTACCTTTGCCCTACTCAATTATTTGATTCACCCATGGCTTTTTATTATTGGTTTAATAAGCCTATGTGTAATTGTTTCAATTTCCTATTGGATTACAGCAAACAACGGAGAGATTGGCAGTACCACAGAGTTTGCAACCATATTTACGTATTTACTCGGAGGATTGACCTTTTTAGGTTATATAGAACTCAGTTTAGCACTTACCGTCATTCTTGTGGTCCTTTTATCCTTAAAAATTAAATTTCAAAATATTGTTGGTCAAATTAACCACGAAGAACTCTCTGCCTTTATCCGATTCGTTGTTATTGCTCTACTCATATTACCTTTTCTACCAGACAAAAATTTTGGACCATATAACGTTGTTAATCCAAGTGAAATAGGTTGGATAATTGTATTAACCTCAGGCATTGGCTTCATTGGCTATATTTTAATGAAATTTTTAGGTACCAACAGAGGTATTCTACTCACGGGTATTTTTGGTGGCATGGTGTCTAGCACAGTAGTCACTTGGCCGTTTTCAAAAAAAAGCAAGGAGACACCAGAACTTTCTGCAAATTATGCGGTTGCCATTTTTGCAGCCGCTAGCATTATGATTTTAAGAGTAGTGGCTTGGGTCTATATTTTTAACGTCGCAATGCTACACGATCTTGCCCTTCCTTTGGTTATTATTTTTGGGTCAGGTTTAGCGATCACAATCTATTTTTACAAAAAACAAAAAGGCGAAAAACACTATAATGGAAATTTACCTTTAGGAGAACCGCTTAATATCAAGGATGCCACTCTTTTTGGACTTCTTTATACAGGAATTTTAATTTTGGTTAGCTATGCTAGTACCGAATACGGTTCAAAAGGTATTTACCTCTCTAGTGCCATTAGTGCCTTAACCGATATTGATGCGATTTCTATATCAGTTTCAAAACTCGGTGGAACAACCATCAACTTTTTAACCGCACAAAATGCCATTTTATTAGCCACCTTAGCCAATACTATTGTTAAAATTGGAATTTCACTTTACTCAGGAAGTCAACAACTAAAAAAATATGTCCTTGTAGGGTATGGTATTATTTTCCTAGCTGGGATTATAGGTTTCATTATTCTAAACTACTAATCTCACAACGATTTCTTTCGCTCTTTTTTCAAATCTGATCTAAGTCATTTTCAATATTAATCTAACCCAATACCTTTA
Source organism: Winogradskyella thalassocola (assembly GCF_900099995.1). Taxonomy (GTDB): domain Bacteria; phylum Bacteroidota; class Bacteroidia; order Flavobacteriales; family Flavobacteriaceae; genus Winogradskyella; species Winogradskyella thalassocola. The sequence continues at coordinate 307,715 of NZ_FNCZ01000002.1, read as the reverse complement.
CTATCATTAAATTAATATGACATCCAAAATAAATTAAATATGAGAAGTGATAGTCAAATAAAACAAAACATTTTAGATGAATTTGTATTTCAACCTAATATTGAAGAAAACCTCATTGGTGTAGTCGTTGAGGATGGTGTGGTAATGCTAACTGGAGTTGTTGATGATTTTACTATAAAAGTTGCAGCAAAAGAAGCCGTTAGTAAAGTAAAAGGAGTTAAAGCTGTTGCGGAAGATATAGAAGTAAAATACGGAACAGCATATCAAAAAACGGATATCGAAATTGCCAAAGCCATAGTTCAAGCCTTTGAATGGAATACAGCGATACCTGAAAACAAAATAAAAGTCGAAGTTTCTGATGGTTGGATTACCCTTTCTGGTGAAGTTGAATTCATTTACGAAAAAGAAGCTGCAAAACGTGTTACCGAGCAAATCATCGGAGTAAAAGGAATTAATAATGCTATTGAGATAGAACCTGCTATAAAACCTGAAGTTATTAAGGAAAATATTATAAAAGCACTAAAGCGTTCTGCTGACCATGAAGCCTCTAAAATAACCATTAAAGTTAATGGAGATGTTGTAAAATTAGAAGGAAAAGTAGACTCTCTAAACCAAAAAAGAACCGCTCAAAAAACAGCTTACTACGCACCAGGCGTAAATAAAGTAGAAAACGAATTGGTAGTGATGGGTTAAGATATGGTCATCTTAATTACTTTTTTAACACCCTAATTAGATGATATTCAATTAGGGCTTTTTTTCTCAAAAGCATTCAGCATTAAAATTATGTTAAAGCATACATTGCTGACTTGCATCATTTTGAAATACTCCTAATGCAAATACCTTTGATTAAAATTAAAAAAAGTTTAATTAAAAATCATGAGAACAGATGCAGAAATTAAAGGTGATGTGCTAGATGAATTAGAATGGCAACCAACAATTGACGAAACTCAAATTGGAGTCGTTGTTAAAAACGGCATTGTAACACTTACGGGTACTGTTGATAACTACACTAAAAAAGTAGAAGCTGAAAAAGCCGCCAAAAGTGTTGCAGGAGTAAAAGCTGTTGCTGAAGAAATTGAGGTAATTTATGGAACGAGTTCTAAAAGAACGGATGCAGAAATAGCGGCATCTATTGTTAATGCCTTAAAATGGAACATTTCAGTACCAGAGAATAAAATTGAAATTAAGGTCGAGAATGGTTGGGTTTATCTTAGTGGTGAAGTGACTTGGGAATACGAGCGAAATGCCGCTAAAAAAGCGATAGAAAACCTCATAGATGTCAAATATGTGGTAAATAACATTTCACTTAAACAACAAATAAATCCTGTAGACATTAAACAAAAAATTACTAAAGCTTTTAAACGTGCTGCAGACCTTGATGCCAAAAACATAGTAGTAAATGCTAATGGACACACTGTAAAATTAACAGGACAAGTACATTCATTAAAAGAAAAAGATGAAGCTCGTAAAACCGCTTACTATGCACCAGGTGTATGGACCGTAGAGAATGAATTAGACGTTGTCTATTAATCAAAATACATTCAAAAAATAGCCCTAGTTTACACTGTTAAATTAGGGCTATTTTTTTTCACTGACTTAGGTCATTGAGAAACCTCTTACTATGGCCTAATTTTGTATTTGTATTCTTTTAGAATAACAGATAAAAAAGTTATACATAAAAACTACAACAATGAATTATAAAAATGTAACCATCGCCGGAAGTGGAGTTTTAGGATATCAAATTGCATTTCAAACCGCATTTCATGGATTTAATGTAACCGTTTACGATTTAAACGATACCGTTTTAGACAAAGCAAAAACGAAATTCAAAACCCTAAGCGAAGCTTATAAAAAAGACTTAAACGCAACCGACGAACAATTAGAAAAAACACGTCAAAATTTAAATTATACTTCTGATTTAGCTTTGGCTGTGAAAGATGCCGATTTACTGATTGAAGCCGTGCCCGAAAATCCAACAATAAAAATAGATTTTTATAAAAAGCTGGCTAAAGTAGCACCAGAAAAAACAGTTTTTGCGACCAACTCTTCAACACTATTACCGAGTGAATTTGCAGATGCAACCGGTCGACCTTCAAACTTTATAGCCTTACATTTTGCCAATACTATTTGGGTGCACAACACAGCTGAAATTATGGGGCATCCCAAAACTGATCCTAACGTTTTTAAAGATGTGGTAGCCTTTGCTAAAGCCATTGGCATGTTAGCCTTACCATTACACAAAGAGCAACCAGGATATATCCTTAACTCGTTATTGGTTCCATTATTAAGCGCTGCAACAGATTTATTAGTCAGCGAAGTGGCAGATGTACAAACTATAGATAAAACTTGGATGAAAGCCACTGGAGCTTCATTAGGACCTTTTGGTATTCTCGATGTCGTTGGAATTACTACAGCTTATAATATCAATAAAATGACCGCTGAAAAAACTCAAGATGAATTAAAAATAAAAACTGTAAACTATTTAAAAGAGAATTATATAGATAAACATAAATTAGGAGTGGCTACCGGAGAAGGGTTTTATGGCTATCCCAATCCAGCATTTGAATCTCCCGAATTCTTAAAGTAACTCTGAAATCATTTAAAAGTCTTTTATACATCCATAAAATGAATATACTTAAATTTTGAAAGTGATTACTGAGACTAAAAATGGCAATTTAGAAATGACATCAATGTTGTAGATCAAGAATATCCCTTAATTAAAATTGAATTCATAGAATTGGATGCCAATTTTGGACCAGAACTCATCACCAAACTTTCAAAAGAATGGAATATCCCAATCAATTTTATGTTCATTGGTTCACCTGGTAATCGTTTCCCATATAAAATTGAAGAATTAGGTGGAGTTCGCTTAATCATTTAATTGAAGATTTGACACATCATAAATTCACTATATTTAATAAAAATATGACGATTCTATAAGCTGATTTAATGCAAACCAACAACTTTAATATAAAAGGGTTAACCGATGAAGACGTATTAAAAGCACGGTCAAAATACGGTTATAACAAGCTAGAAGCTAAAAAAGAAAGTTTCTTTTTAGACGCCATTATAAGTTTGGTAAAGGAACCTATGGTTATTTTATTATTGGTAGCCTCTTCCATTTACTTTATTAGTGGTAATATAGGAGATGGTGTTTTTCTTACCTCAGCAACCGTCCTCGTCGCAGCGATTTCTTTATACCAAGATTCCAAAAGTCGGAATGCTTTAGAAAAACTAAAAACATTTTCAGAGCCCAAATGCAAAGTCATTAGAAATGGTAAAACCCAAGACATAAAAAGTGAGTTATTAGTTGTTGGAGATAGTTTAATCGTTGAAGAAGGAGGTACTGTCGCTGCAGATGGTATTATTGTACATTCTAATGATTTTTCTGTAAACGAATCCATCCTAACTGGAGAATCTTTATCTGTTTACAAAGACAAAACAAAAGCAGACCATCAAGTCTATCAAGGCACCTTAATTTCAGGCGGATTGGCTATTGTTACGGTTACTGCTATAGGTAACGACACGCAATTAGGAAAAATAGGGAAAAGTTTAGAAGACATACAAAATGAAAAAACACCACTAGAATTACAGATAAACAACTTTGTAAAGAAAATGGCAATTATTGGTGCAGTTGTGTTTATAATTGTTTGGGCCATTAACTATTTTCATTCTTATAATGTATTAGACAGTTTACTCAAAGCCTTAACCCTAGCAATGAGCATTTTACCTGAAGAAATTCCTGTCGCTTTTGCCACATTTATGGCTTTGGGATCATGGAGATTAATGAAATTGGGTGTTATTGTAAAACAAACAAAAACCGTTGAAACGCTAGGTAGTGCTACCGTTATTTGTACCGATAAAACAGGCACACTTACTGAAAATAGAATGAGTCTCTCTAGACTTTATACGTTGTCTTCTAATAACATTTTCAAAATAGACGATAGTCTAGGAGCTGAAGAGCATAACCTAATTAGAGTAGCGATGTGGGCTAGTGAACCCATTCCTTTTGATCCTATGGAAATAGCACTACATAAGGCTTATAAAACCACGAGAGAGACAGATGAGCGCTCCGAATATTCTATGGTACATGAGTATCCTTTAGGAGGAAAACCACCAATGATGACACATGTATTTGAAAACAAGCAAGGAAACAGAATCATTGCTGCAAAAGGAGCACCAGAAGCTTTAATAGCAATTTCAAACCTCTCAACGATTGAAGAGGAACATATAAATAATGCGATTAAAACCATCACAGCACAAGGGTTTCGTGTGTTGGGTGTTGCTGAAACTCATTTTGAAGGTAATAATTATCCAGAAAAACAGCAAGGTTTTCAATTTAGTTTTATAGGTATTGTTGCGTTCTATGATCCACCAAAGAAAAATATAACTTCTGTACTTGAGGATTTTAGTTTAGCGGGAATTAAGGTTAAAATTATTACAGGTGATAATGCATTAACCACTAAAGCCATTGCCAAAGAAATTGGATTTAACAATTATGAAAAAAGTATGTCTGGCGATGAATTAATGGAACTCAACACTGCCGAATTACAGAAAAAAGTAGAAGACACCACCATTTTTACCCGAATGTTCCCGCAGGCGAAACTAAGAATTATCAATGCCTTAAAAGCCAACAATGAAATCGTAGCCATGACAGGTGATGGCGTTAATGACGGTCCGGCTCTAAAAGCAGCCCATATTGGCATTGCTATGGGTAAAAAAGGAACTGAAATTGCAAAACAAGCAGCATCGCTAATATTGTTAGAAGATGATTTATCCAAAATGGTAGATGCTATTGCGATGGGCAGACGCATTTACGCCAATCTAAAAAAAGCAATTCAGTATATTATATCTATTCATATACCAATTATTTTAACCGTTTTTATTCCTTTAGCCTTAGGATGGGAGTTTCCAAATATCTTTTATCCGGTACATATTATATTTTTAGAATTAATAATGGGACCCACATGCTCTATCATTTATGAAAATGAACCGATAGAAAAAAATAGCATGCTTCAAAAACCGCGTCCGTTTTCAGTTACCTTTTTTAACGGAAAAGAATTAACCACAAGCATCATACAAGGTCTTATGATAACCTTAGGTGTTCTATTGGTATATCAATATGCCATACAGCAAGGCTATAGCGAAGCACTTACCCGTAGTATGGTTTTTACCACCTTAATTGCGGCTAATATTTTTCTAACCTTAATTAACCGATCATTTTATTACTCAATTTTAACGACTTTAAAATATAAAAATAAGCTAGTGCCATTGATTATTGGCATCACTATAACCATTACAGGTGCTTTGCTATTTATAACACCTTTTGCAAAATTCTTTAAGTTTGAAACCTTAAACCTTCCTCAAGTATTGATGAGTGTGACCACTGGGTTTTTAGCCGTAATTTGGTATGAAGCAGTAAAGTGGAATACACGAAAAAAGGCTAAACATCAAGCTGATACAGGTCATTTCAATTAACGTCTTACCAAAGCAACTTTGTTCTTATATTATAACTATTAATTTAAAAAATTAGTATCATGAGAACAGATTTAGACATTAAAGATGACATACTAGACGAACTTAAATGGCAACCTCATATTGATGAAACTCAAATTGGTGTCATTGTAACTGATGGTGTAGTCACCTTAACAGGAATGGTTTTTACTTATGCCATTAAAATTGCTATTGTAAAAACTGTTGAAAAAATTGCAGGTGTCAAAGCCATAGCCGAAGACATTAAAATTGGGTATCCTAAAGATCATCAGCGATCAGACACCAAAATAGCGACTATTGCACTAGATGCATTAGAGTGAAATGCTTCTGTACCTAACAACAAAGTCATTGTTGAAGTAGATAATGGCTGGATTACCCTTTTGGGCGAGTTAGAGTGGGCGTATCAAAGAGATGCTGCTAAGCGAACTGTTGAATATTTAGAAGGCGTAAAAGGCGTTACAAACAATATTAAATTGAAACAACCGCTAATTGAAACTCAAGATATTCAACAAAAAATTAAAAAGGCTTTTGAACGTTCTGCGTTTATTGACGCTGAAAACATCGCTGTAGCTATTAATGACCACAAAGTTATATTAAGTGGTAAAGTACACTCTCTTTCAGAAAAAAATCAAGCAGAAAGAGTGACCTTTAATGCACCAGGTGTCTATGTTGTAAAAAATGAATTAGAAGTTGAATATTAAAAAGGATATGGAATGCAAATTATTTCTTGGAATGTAAATGGCATAAGAGCAATTATTAAAAAAGATTTTTTTGAAACTATTGAGACTTTAAATCCGGACATCCTTTGTCTTCAGGAAACAAAAGCTCAAGATGATGAGGTTGAAAAAGCTTTAGTCACACTATCTGAGACGTATCATATTTATTGTAATTCAGCAGAAAAAAAAGGGTATTCTGGTACGGCTATACTTTCTAAAACAAAGCCTATGGCAATTAACAATGATATTGGCATTGTTGCACATGATGAAGAAGGTAGAGTACAATGTGCCGAATACCTAAATTTTTATTTAGTTAATGTTTATACCCCAAATTCTGGACAAGACTTAAAACGTTTAGACTACAGAAAACAATGGGATACTGATTTTTTAAAATATGTAAAACAATTAGAAAAGGAAAAACCGATTATTATTTGTGGTGATTTTAATGTGGCACATCAGGCTATTGATTTAAAAAACGATAAATCAAATTATAATAAAACAGCTGGATATACTCAAATTGAAATTGATGGCATGACGCACTTAATTGATGCGGGCTTTACAGATTCCTTTAGACATCTGCATGCCGATGACATAGCCTATACCTTTTGGAGTTATCGTTTTAAATCTAGAGAACGCAATACAGGCTGGAGAATTGATTATTTTTTACTGAGCACGGCATTGGTAGATCACATTAAAGCCGCCACCATCCTTTCAGAATATTATGGATCTGACCATTGCCCTATTGGGCTCCAAGTCGATTTATAATTAAGACTCACAATACTTTTAGTTCAATTTTGCTTTCATAACATTCACTTGCCACTTCCCTACAATCGCCAAATCTGGATTAGCATTTAACAACACCAGACCATACCCCATTTTAGATAATTTGCAATCACTAATTACATCAGATCCCAATCTGGTAAATAATGGCATAAAATGTTCACGAATTACAAGTCCAGACGATTTCCCTACTTTGATTGCTTTAAAAACCGCTTCTGAGATTTGCTTAGGTGTTAAACCTTTCTTTAATAAATCACTGGCAAGATAAGTCATGTGAATCCCATAATAAAAATCTAAAAAATTATCTATAGAATCTGCCAAGTTATAGTCCTTTTTATAAAGTATAATATCCATAATAAATGCTATTTAATGTTTGTATGTCTACTGTTTAATTCCATTATGTATTTTGATTAATTACAGTCATAAGTTGAGATTTTGACTGCACTCCAGACTGTCTCCAAACAATCTGTCCGGCTTTAAATAAAGCCAATGTTGGTACACCTCTAACTTGATAACGTTGTGCTACAGCTTGGTTTTTATCGATATCTATTTTGATGATTCGTACTTTGCCACCCACGGCTTTCGCTAAATCGCTTATAATTGGTCCCTGTGCTTTACAAGGACCACACCATTCCGCATGAAAATCTACTAATACCGGTTTATCGCCATTTATTAAAGCATTAAAATCTCCTTTCATCTCTTTGTGTGTATTTAATTAATGTCTTAAAATAGCCAATGGATGATTCTGTTGGCAACCACTAACGAGTTTTCATTTATTAAGACTTTTATATGAATAAACCTTAGAATTACTACCACTAAACAGAAAGCAATTCACGTTTATTAACTCACTTATAAATGCTTTGCATAATTAAATACAATGCTTTTAAATTGTGTAAAATCTTTTTTAAAGGTCTCCATTCTTGCTGAAAGGCGACGATGAACATCTCTGTATTCTCCATCAGACAAGCCTGTTTTACTTAATTCTAATTGAGATAGCACGCGTTCGTGAGCCATAATCTCTTCTTCAAAATCATTAAAAAGGTTATTGTGAATTTTATCCAAAGTCTTCAACATCACTGAAAACTCTTGCTTGTCTTTATCTATGGGCTCTTTTCTCTTTAATAAATTTTCAAAAAATCGGACTTCATCTTTCCATAGTTTTAAAGTCTCAATCCATTCACCACTTTCAAAGTGTAAGACATTGAGTCCTGCACCCAATAGTAAATCTGCTTTCGGGTTTGAAATTGTTGCATTCATAATTCATTATTTTTAATTAAACGTTTTCTATTTTCTAATTCGTAACATATCTATTAAACAGACTCACTTGAAGCGCCTTTTTAGCCGATTTTAAAAGTTCTTTAACCTCTTCAATCGCTATATTTTGAATCTTTGCAATCTCTTCTAATTCAAAATGCCATTGGGTAGACAATTCAAAAACAGATCGCATTGGTAAAGGTAAATTGTGTAACACCAATTCAATATGATTTTTAATTTGCTCTTCACTTAAATCTTTATCAATTTTTTCGGTTAGCTTTTTCTCATCATCTTCAATAAACACGTGATTTAGCGTATAATCATTATGATTATAAGATCGGTCTTCTAAGTCTTCAATCATCACATAATCTCCACCACCATCTGTACTAAAGTTTTCCTCCATGGCATCCCATTCTGGTTTGGTATAATCATCAATGTTTTTGAAAAAAAACTCATCAAACTCTTCTTCTACAATAATATCTTCTAACAACTCATTTGTTTTCTTAAATAACCATAGATAGAAATCATCTTGTTTTTTAACCTCTTCAATATTATTGTAAACTTCAATAAACAGTTGATCTATAAACTCGTCGGCTTTATATTTTCCTTTTGAGAAGTTTCCTTTTTTAATCGCGGTATTTAATCGTCCGTTAATATATTTTTCTACTTGAGGTATAATCTTTAGCAGTAATGCATTAAATGAAGCTGAATCGTCTTCTTTTTTTAATCGCATAAGTTCAGGATAAGAGTTATTAACCTCTATACGATACGATTTTTGTTCTTGGTAATATGTGGTTTGAGTTTTCATTACTTTTTGCTTTATCGTTTTACAATGTAAAAGTGCAAATATGATGTCTATAAAAAAATGACCTGGATCATTCAAGACATTTAAAAATCGGTGTTTTTCAAAAATTCATATTAAAACTATTCGCGCCAACACTACTCATTTTCAAATAGTTAAAAATTAAAATCATATTAGAACTATTTGTATTATTGAATTAAAATCTAAGAAATCCTTATTCACAATTGAGATTTACAGTCGCAAAAGGGTTTAGAATCTTTATTCCGGAATACAGTCTATTATAAAGTTTAATAAATCTTCATCTGAATGACCCAGATCATTTTTAACGAGGACATTATGATATAATTTTGTGTCATAGAAATAGATTTATTAACCCACCTGTTTTTTAGCAGGTACTAAAATCATAACATCATGAACAACAATAGCGGAAATACACTATTAGCTTTATTGACTGGAGCTGCAATAGGAGCAGGAATTGGAATTTTATATGCCCCTGATAAAGGCACAAAAACCAGAAAAAAAATTAAACAAAAAGCTGAAGAAACTAAACACGAAATTTCAGAACGAGTGTCTCATGCCAAAGCAGATCTTACTAAGACTGTAAATGATAAAAAGCATGAATTTGAACAAAAATTAGATGACACCATTTCTCATATGAGTGGAAAAGCTGAAGACATTATTTCAAGTTTAGAACATAAGTTAGAAGAACTGAAACACAAAAATGCAGACGCTCAAAAAAACTAATTATGGCTTTTGAGAAATTAAAAGAAAACGTATTAGAAACTGATGTAAACATTCATGGTTATATTAATAGCAGTGAAGATTACGTTAAGCTAAGAAGTTTTAAGGCACTTATGATAAGCATTACGTTTATTACTAAAACACTAATCATAGGTGCTTTAACATGTATAACATTACTAATCGTGTCCTTTGCAATAGCTTTTAAGTTATCTCAAGTTTTACAAGATACATTTTATGGCTTTTTAATTGTAGGTTTATTTTATGTGTTGGTGGTAATGCTTGTCTATGTCTTTAGAAATAAACTAAACAGTCCACTAATAAGAAAATTTTCGAACTATTATTTTACAGAAGATGAAACCAAATAAATATAATTCATTTGAAGACATAGACGATCAGTTACAGATTTTAAGTCTTCAAAAACAGATTTATAAGGAACGTATAAAACTGAATTTAAAAAATTCTAAAGCTAGTTTTAATGCTAATAATTTGAAGCTTGAATTTAAAAGCATACTACAGGATCAGCTTTTAACATTTTTAACCCAAACAGTGTTGAAAAAATTAAGACTAATAAAAGAGACGATTTAGTCCTCTTTTATTAGTCTTAATCTTATACCTTAACGATTACAATACAGGACTAAACACCTTAGCAAAACCTTCCTTTAAACGTTCAATCTTAGATCTCTTAATGAAGTCTTTATAACTAATTTGTGTACTTATTTCGCAGTGTTTAAAAAAGTCCTTTTTCAATTCTTCCGTGATTTCTTTTTCATAGACCACAACATTGACTTCATAGTTTTGTTCGAAACTCCTAATATCTAAATTTGCTGTTCCGATTGTGGTTAACTCGTCATCGGATATAATTACTTTACTATGTAAAAACCCATCTGGATATTGATAAATTTTCACACCAGCTTCCATAAAATCTTCAAAATAGGACTGTACGGTATATTTTACTAAAGCGTTATCTGATTTTGCCGATAATAATAACCGAACATCCACTCCACTTAAAGCTGCAATTTGCAAGGCTTTCATTAAAGCTTCGCCTGGAATTATATAAGGATTAGTGATATAAACATACTTTTCAGAGCTATTTATTATGGATAAATAAAGTTGATGTATCGACGAAAAATCTGAATCTGGACCACTTTCAATAGCTTGCACCGTAGATTTTCCTGGTGCTATGGAATGCTCTGAAAAATAAAGCGTTTTTAATAAATCTTCTTGTCCACTTGCAAAACTCCAATCCTTTGCAAACACAACTTGTAGACTATTTACTATGGATCCTCTTAATTCTAAATGCAAATCGTGCCACATCCCCAAAACCCCATCTCCTTTAATGTATTTATCGGATATATTTATACCTCCGATAAAAGCGACCATGCCATCAACTATCACTATTTTTCTATGATTACGATAATTAACAGATGCTAATAATTTACCAAAGCGTATGGGTAAAAATGGATAGACCTCAACACCGATTCGCTTAAGTGCTTTTATATATCGTTTACTCAGCGCTCTACTTCCTAGACCATCATAAATAAAACGGACCTCAACACCTTCCTTTATTTTTTTCTCTAATACCGTTAAAAAGTGTTCAGCGATGTCTCCATCTTCATAAATATAATACTGAAGATGAATAAAATGTGTTGCATTTTCTATAGCCTTAAAAATAGCCTCGAATGTTGAAGGTCCTTCTTTTAATGGCGTCAATTTATTCCCTTCACTTGGCAAAAATTTAGCACTTTTAGCAATGAGCCTTGCTAGCTTAATATGTTTTTTTACTGATTTTGGGATGATTAGAGGACTATCTTCTATAGCATTGTAATAATTATCAACCTTAGAGAGATAATCTGAGATTTCTTTCGTCTTTTTTAGCTTATAAAATTTATTGATTTTCCTATTACGACCGAGCATAAAATAGAACAGCATTCCACCGATAGGAATCGTAAAAATGGCTAACAACCATGCTAATGTTTTAGTAGGACGAACACCATATAACAAGAGCCTCACAATTATAGCAATCGCAAACAAAAAATATAAAATAGTGACAAGTGTAGCAGTCATAATACATTAAGATATTAACTCATTTTCCTAGAGCAGCTTTACCACTAATTAACAATCTGTTCTAAACTTCTTTTATTTTCAATATGAATTCGTCTACCAGCTCCGATAGAAATAATACCTTCCTCTTTAAATTCTGTTAACATTCTAATTGCTGTCTCTGTAGCGGTACCAATTATACCAGCAAAATCTTCTCTTGCGATCCCAATAGACTCATCGTCTTTATTAGTTAAAATCCCCTTATTATCTATATCTAATAATGCTTTTGCTACCTTTTGTCTCACCGAAGAAAATGCCATATTCACTAATTGCTCTTGCATCTCAATTAAGTTATTCGAAATCATCTGAATGAACTTCTCAGAAACGTCTTGATTTTCATGTAGAAGTGCAATAAAATTAGATTTTGGTATTCCATGAACTTCTGCTTCATCAATCACCATTGCAGATTCTGCATACGTGCCCTTATTTGTAACTAGTGCTAATTGGCCAATAAAATCACCTGCCTTATATAAACCGGTGACAAACTCTTTTCCAGACTCCGTTGTTCTATAGGTTTTGATGGTTCCTCGTTCTATAAAAAACAAGGTGTTTGCAGCAGAACCTTCTCTAAAAATATGGTCTTTAACCCTATAGGTTTTACCTTCAAAATCTTTAGACAGACTCTCAATATCGATGTAGCTTGATGCTTCCTCTAAAAACTGATTTAAACCTTCAACATCTTTTGAAAATTCTTTTTTAAAGAAACTAATTTTCTTTAAACGACTATGTATAGCATCTAACAATTCATCTTCCTCAAAAGGTTTGGTTAAGTAATCATCCGCACCTAAATTCATTCCTTTTCTAACATCTCTTTTCTCCGTTTTAGCTGTTAAAAATATAAAAGGGATACCTCTTGTGCTCTTATCTAAACTTAATGTTTCTAAAACACCATAACCATCTAATTTAGGCATCATTATATCGCATAAAATAATGTCTGGTTTATATTGTCTTGCTTTTTTTACACCAATAATACCATCCTCAGCTGTTTGGATATCATAATTTGCGAGTTCTAAAATTTCAGCTGTATTTTCTCTTACATCCTGATTATCTTCAATAATGAGTATCGTTTTCATTTTACGTATTATTTAATGGAAGTTTTATTTTAAAGGAAGTTCCTTTATTGAGTTCACTTTTAAAATGGATGACCCCATCCATTAATTCAGTGTATTGTTTTACAATATTTAATCCTAAGCCTGTACCTTGAATATCCGTGGCATTTGAAGCTCTAAAAAAGCGGTGAAATATATTATTATGTTCAGATTCCGGAATCCCTATCCCTTCATCCAAAATTTCTAAACTGACATCTGTATTATCGCTATTTATAATAAGAGATATGTCTGTATTTTCGGGGGAATACTTAACAGCATTAGATAATAAATTGAATAAAATATGGCGCATTAATTTAGGATCTAAATACACTTTCAGTTCTGGGACCTCTTTTATTAATCTAATCTGTTGCCCTTTTTTCTTATTTAAATTAATATCTTGAATTATAGAATTAGAAAAACTGAGCATATCAAAAAACTCGGGTTGACTAGCAACTTTTCCCTCTTCTAATTTTCCTAGCGACAGAAAATCATTAAGAATACCTACTAAATTTCTAACATTGACTTTTATTTTATCGACATGTTTTAAGCGTTTTTCTTCTTTTCCGACCGTATTTAATTTTTCTATTAAAATTGAAGACGATAAAATAACACTTAAAGGAGTCCTAAATTCATGTGATGCTGTAGAAATAAATTGAGATTTCAGTTGATTTAATTCTTGTTCTTTTTTTAATGCATTTTGAATATTCTGTTCTACTTCTTTTTGGTCAGAAATATTATTGTGCACCAATAAGACTTGCTGAATATGTTTATCCTTATTAAATAACGGAGTGGTGTTAATTAAATACGCTCGGCATTCAAACTCTATTTCAAAAGAACAATGTTCCCCTTTAAATGTGTTTTTAATTTTTGATTTTACTTTATCTCTAACATCTTTAGGAAACTCCTTAATCTCATCGATAGTGCTTCCTTTGGCAAAATTTCTAATTCCCAAAACATCCAATTCTTCACCTTCAATAAAAGCTATAGTAAAATTTGAATCGAAAACAGCGACAAAACCTTTAGGGAAATTCTTTGCAATAGTAGAAAACATCAGTTGACTTTCTAATGTTTTATTTTCTGCCAATTTAGTTATAAGAATTTGATCCTCGAGGTTTATATTACTCTCTACCAGCTGTTGTACTGTTGCTTTTAATTCGTGGGTGCGCTCTTCTACTTTGGCCTCTAAACTTTCGGCATATTTTTTTAGTTCCCTTTTATTGGCTTCTAACTTTATTTTATCATTATGCTGTTCTAGGGCAACACTAGCCAGTTGAATCATATCTGTTATACTTTCATTTTCAGATTTAGTGGGCACGCGTTTCGTTTTACAATACACCGAAAATGTTCCCAATACGCGATCTGAAGATGACAAAATAGGAAAAGACCAACAGGAATTTAAACCATGCGCTAAGCCTAATGTTTTATACTTTTCCCAACGTGGATCATTAGAGATATCTGAAACGATGACTTTATTTTTTTCAAATGCGGCTGTACCACAAGCACCAACATTATCTCCAATTAAGACGCCCTCAAAACTGTCGCAAAAATTCTCTGGCAAATTTAAAGCTGCCAATTTATGCAAGGTTTTATAATCCTCATTTAAGACGAATATAGAAGCAATGCAATTATCAATATGATTTTCAATTGTCTTTACAATACGATGTCCTATGACTTCTATAGGTTTATCTAGGGTTATCATTTCTAGAATACCATTAACCTTCTCTTTAAGAATTTCTTCTTTTTTCTGTTTAGTAATATCCGATACAGCTCCTAAAACCCGAGTTGCTATTCCTTGCTCATTTCTAACAATATAACCGCGATCTTTAACATAAGACCATGACAAATCGTTATGGATGAATCTATATTCTGCTGTCCAATATTTAGTATTGCTATTAAGCGCTAATCCTACCGTTTTAAAAACGGCATCTTTATCATTGGGATGAATGTGACTTTCCCACCAATCGGGCTCATTTGTAGGTTTAAATAAATCTTTATATTTCTGACTATACCAGCCTTTATTGGTTTCTGGATTAAAGTCATAAAACCCATCGTGCGTTGCCAGCATGGATAAACGAAAACGCTCTTCGCTTTCTTTTACTCGTAATTCATTATTTTTAGTACTAGTGATATCTCTAATAATCGTTAAAAAGTTTGCATTTTCTTTAACAACTACACGCGCTTCAATATGCTTTAATTGCTTATTAGTAAATAATGAATAATTTATAATTTGGATTTCCTTTGACGTTTCAGCACGCTTAAAAGCTGATAATATTTGTATCGAAAAATCTTTTGGTAAAACCTCATTAATATGTTTACCAATCAACTCATGACGCGACAGATCTGTAAGAAAAAAATCTTCGGCTTGTACTTCTACATAAATGCCATCACTATTAAATACATATATAATATCTGGTAAAGCTTTTAGAATCGCTTTATTCCGTATTTTAGAATTCAATAATTTTTCTTCTGTCTTTTTAAACTCTGAAATATCTTGTATGGTACCCAAAAAGCACATTGGTAAACCATCATCACTAGTGCTAAATTTCCCTCTAGCAGAAACATATTTTACAGTGCCGTCTAATCTAAGAATTCGTGCTTCGTAACTATAAGACTGTTTGGTTTGTATTGCAGCATCTCTAATTTTAGTAATCTTTTCCCTATCATCTGGATGAATAAAATTGATAAATGTGTTTTTAGTTAATCGCTTATCTCCGGCGTTAAGTCCTAGAATTCGATAAAACTCATCAGACCAATTTGTAACACCCGTTTGTAGATTCCAATTCCAACTACCTATGTGAGCAATACTTTGTAATAAGGCTATCTCTTCTAATTTATCATTCATTTGATGTCGTCTTGAAAATCAATTTTTATTTCACTTAAACTAACTTTACAATTTTGTTCTTAAATCATTATTGAGTCTTACACTAGGCAAACAATCTTGGTAATTCTCTTGAATAAACGATATTAATTTTTCTCTTATGTCACAACGTAAATCCCAAATATCTGAAGAATCTTTTGCACTAAAAGTCGCTCTAAGTTCCATTGTTTTTTGATCCGTTTTGGTTACTAATAATTTCGCAATATTATTATCCCATTTAGGATGGTTACTTAAAATGGTTTTAAATTCTTTTCTTAATTCCTCTACAGGAAATGTATAATCAACATATAAAAAAACAGCTCCTATAATGTCTTTAGAGTTAAATGTCCAATTGACAAATGGCTTATCATTAAAATAACTTAAAGGTAGTACCAATCTGCGCCAATCCCATATTTTAATAATAACATACGTTAAGGTAATATCTTCAACAACACCAAACTCACCTTCTATTTCAACTTCATCATCAATCTTAATAGGCTGTGTAAACGCAATTTGAAAACCGGTAATAAGATTTGCTATAGATTTTTGAGCCGCAACACCTACAATAATCCCTATAACACCAGCGGATGTTAAAATTGTAGTCCCTACTTTTCTAACACTTGGAATATTCCACAGTATAGAAGCAATGGCAAGGGTTATAATAATTATAAAAGCAAGACTTTTTAAAAACCGCAACTGTGTGAGTACTTTACGTTCTTTGGCTTTATGATTCCCTTCTATCTCAAATTTAGTTTTTACAACCACTTCAAGTGCTTGTAAAAACGCAATTAAATTCCAAGTAAAACTTAGGATGATTAGTATCTCAATAGCCTTTTTCCAAAATTCAGTTAGGTCTAATAATCCTATTGAACCATAAATAAATAAAAGCGGGATTAAAAATTTAGACGGTGTTTTAAGAAGGTTTAAAATTTGTATTTTTAAGACTGTTGGTCTTTTTTTATTTATGACTTTTAAAACTAAAAAAATAATCCACTGAACAAAAAGACCAATTCCTATGAATACTAAAATTGTAAGCATCGTTTTTAACCAGAGATCAGATAAATGCAATTTTGATACTATAGAATCCATAAATCTTATTTAGCTATTTTAAATCTGCATTGCCTTCTGTAATTCCTCGCACTTCTAATAATGACTTTGTTGTCGTATAGCCTAGGTCAAAAATGGCATCTATATTATTCATATCAAAAGTTCCATACTAATTAAGTTCTTCTGGTGAGATCACAAAATTACATAAGCCAAACTTATTAATAGACTCAGCCGCCACCTTAATTTTGTAGGCACGCTCTACAATCGTATAGGAATGCTTCAAATCGTTTACCTTAATTTTTTTTAATGGATTAACGTAGACTCCAATAATTTTATCACAGAGAGGTGTTAAAGGTTCGGTAGGAAAATTGTTAAGTGTTCCTCCATCTATATAATACGAACCATTAATTTCTGTAGGTGTAAAAACACCCGGAAACAAAGCCGATGCGATTACGGGTTTTATCAATTGACCTTTACTAAAAATTTTTAAGGTTCCTTTTATAACATCAGTTGCTGTAATGTAAAGAGATTTCTTTAAAGAAGAAAAATCATCATCTGGAAGATACTTTTTAAGATCGTCATAAAATTTAATGCTATCTAAAAAACCAGGTTTATTGTAAGCGTACTTATTAGTTTGAAACAGCGTTATCGTTTTAAAAAAAGTGAGTATCTCATCCCAAGGCACACCATTTGCATACAATGCACCAACAATAGCACCAGAACTTGTTCCTGCGACATGGGTTGCAACTATACCATGTTCTTCTAATGCTTTTATGACACCAATATGAGCAGCTCCTCTTGCACCTCCGCCAGATAACACTAACCCTAATTTCATAATCTCTATTTTCGTTCTAACAAAGATATTTGCTACACCTTGATTTTTAAATGATATAAATCATTTATAAGCGTTAATAAATGTTAAAACAAAGAAGAGTTCTTATTCGAAATCAACTTATTTGTTCTGCAATTATCTCTACTTATTAAAAACTGATTTCAAAAGAAAGACTGACTTTGGTCATATTCGGTTTTAGTCTTGAGTTGTAATTTTACATCAAAATTGTATTACTCATCTTTCTTCGTACAAATGAAAAATTGGATTTATATATTTTTAAGAAACATCGTAAACAACATTACTATTAGCATACTCATATTGCTCTGTAGCGTTAGTATTTACGGGCAAGAAAGACAAATAAGCCTGTCTGAAGCTTTAGAAATAAGCTACGCTCATAATGAAAAAATAAAACGCTATACCGAGCGTGTTCAGCAAAAAACATATGAAGACAAGGCTGCAAAAGGTAATTTTTTACCTTCTATTAATCTATTAGGAGGCTACACATACCTGAGTGACAACATGGAAGTGAACACCTCACAAGTTAAAAGTTCTATAGATGATTTAGCAGGAAAGTATGGTGCTGCTTTTATTGGCAGTTATGGTGAAAGTTTAGGATTAGATTTAACTCCAGAAGCGGCATATGGCACCATAGTTAATACCTTAGGGCAATTACCAGCTTATAACCTAGTCATTGATAATCAACAAATTCCTACAGCTGTATTAACGGCCACTCAACCAATTTATACTGGTGGAAAAATTATTGCTGCAAAAAAATATGCAAAAGCAGAACTTGAAACTTCTGAAATAGAGCTTAAACAAATTAAAGATGACATTGCCCATGAGCTCGTCGATAGATACCTAACAGTTATTCTTCTAAAACAAGTTATAAATACGCGTCAGCAAGTTTACGATGGCATGTTAACCCACAAAGCACAAACCGAACGCGCTATTGAATTAGAAATTCTTCCAAAACATATTTTATTAAGAGCACAAGTAGCCGTTGCCGATGCCGAAAAGGATCTTAACAATGACAAGAACAAACTACAACTGGCTAAAATGGCATTGCGGACTACCATGAATTTATCCGATTCTGTAGACTTTAAGGTTATGGATAGTATCAGTTATCAAGATTTGTATTTTGATTTTAATGAGCTTCTCAACGCCGCAAATGCAAACCAGCCTATTTTAGAATTAATCAATCAAAAAGAGATTATGGCGACACAATCTCATGCGCTGGAGAAATCTAAGTTTATGCCCAATATCGCCGCATTTGGTACTTATAATATGTTTCGTGAAGACCTTCCTATAGTTCCACCGAAATTTATGATAGGCATACAGGCACAGCTTAATATTTTTAACGGCTTTAAGGATGTCAACAAATTAAAAGCGAGTAAACATTTACAAGAAGAAGTGAAAAATGCAAAAGCATACGCGTCACAACAAATTAAATTGCTTGTTGAGAGTAATTATATGAACACTCTTAACCAGCAAGAATTATACAATAGTCAATTAGCAACTGTAAAACTTGCTAAAGAAAATCTTAGAATTAATACCAGACGTTTTGAAGAAGGTTTAGGTAAATCTATTGATGTGATAGACGCTACTTTACTCTACGAAAAATCTAAAATAGAACAACTCGTTGCTTTAGATGGTTATTACAAAGCCATCGCTAGTCTTTATACTTCAATAGGACAACCAGAAAAGATAATACCAATTATAAGTAACCAATAATTATCATGAAAAAATCGCACATTATATTATCCATTCCTATACTAATAATTGTGTTCTCTATTGTATATTTTATAGTTAGATCGAATTCAACTGAGGAAGACCTATATGTTGGAATGCTAGAAACGACTGAAGTAAACGTATCCTCTGAAATCCCAGGACGCGTTATGTCTATTTTAATTGAAAAAGGAAACACCGTAGAAAAAGGACAAGTTTTAGCAACCTTAGAACCCGATATTTTAGAGGCCAGAAAAGGCCAAGCAGAAGGTATGGTCAAAGCAGCACGTTCGTTAATTGAAAAAGCCGAAACAGGGGCTCGTAAAGAAGAAATTAACGCACTTCAAAATCAATATTTAATGGCTAAAAGTCAATTTGATTTCGCCGAAAAAACCTATAAAAGATACCAAGCACTCTATGCTGATAGTATTATCTCTAAACAAGAAATGGATGAAATTCAATTTAAGTTTGATGCCGCAAAAGAACAGATGAATGCTGCTAAATCCATGTGGGAAATGGGTAAAAAAGGCACGCGAAAGGAAGATATCAAAGCAGCACAAGGGAGTTTTGAAAGTGCGCAAGGTGCTTACAATGAAGTTGAGGCGTTCTATGACGAATTAAATATAGTTGCACCAACATCGGGCATCATTAGTAATCAAATTGCTGAAGAAGGAGAAGTTATGGCTTCAGGTTATCCAATACTAACCATACAAATTCCTGAAAAAATATATGCAATCTTAAATATCAGAGAAGATAATTTATCTGAATTTAAAATCGGAACGTTACATAAAGCTAAAGTACCTGGCTTAGATTATGAAACTGTCGATTTTAAAGTAACGTACATTGCACCAATGGCTAATTTCGCGACTTGGGTTCCTATTAAAGCCAAAGGGGAATATGAACTCAAATCTTTCGAGATTCACCTAAAACCACAAGATCGTATAGTGGACTTACGACCAGGAATGTCCATTCAAATTATTAAATAAGCAACGCTATCCATGAATTGGCCTGTATACCATATTTTTAAAAGGGAAATGCAACGGTTAGCACGGCAGAAATCCGCGAGGAATTTATACCTAATTATTCCTGTCATTGTGTTCATATTATTAGGCTTAATATATTACAAAGGTGCCCTAAGAGAAGTGCCCATTGCGGTTTACGACAATGATAATAGCACTTTGAGTAGAGCTTATATTAAATCATTAGAAGCATCTCCGAGTTTAAATGTTACCTACTATATCGCTTCAAAAGATAAGCTAGAGAATGTATTTGTTTCAAACAATGTTGAAGGCATATTCTATATCCCAAAAGATTTTCATAACGATGTTCTTAAAAGTATTCCTACACAAATAAAGATTTATACAAATTCTACCAATATTGTCTTTGGAAATCTACTTTATAAATCTGCACAAGAAGTTACACAACTACTCAGTGCTGGAGTCGTGGTTAAAAACATAGCGCCTTTAGGCATTAATCCTGATAAAATTAGAGGGACTGTTATGCCTATTGCTATAAACACGAAAGTTTTAGCAAATCCTCAATACAATTATGTGTATTATCTACTACCTGGACTCGCTACCGTATTAATACAAATGATCCTATTCTTTGCGGCCTCTAGAGCCTTTAATAATGAATGGAAACAAGATACTTACACGGATTTATTCACTACAGCCAATGGAAGCGTGGTAACCATGCTATTAGGTAAGTATTTGGCTCATTTAGTCTTTGGACTCAGTTTGTGCGGATTTTTATTTGCAATTGTATTTCCCATATTTAGTATACCGATTTATGGAGATATAGGCTCACTTTTGGTCTTGATGTTACTCTTCCTTACCGTTAATATAGCCCTTGGATTCGGAATCTCATTACTTTTTAAAGATGAAATAATTGCCTTAGATGTCGCTATTTTTTACAATTCACCTGCATTTGTATTTAGTGGTTTTACCTTTCCTATTTGGGCGATGCCTTGGTTTAATCGTTGGTATGCTGAAGTGATTCCTTATACTCACTTTTTAACCGGATTTCTTAAAATTTATCAGTTAAATACACCCTTCAGATTTATAATACCAGAACTACAGAAACTCTCAATATTCCTTTGCATTGCAGTAATCATAATCATTATAGGTTTAATCATTAACAGAAAACATATTTTTCTGCAACCAAAAATGAGCACCATATGAACCTGAAATTAATTTGGCAATTACTCAAAAAGGAAGCCACGCAAATTTACAACGACCATAGTATTCTGTTGGCCTTATTGGCAGCACCACTACTCTACTTTGCATTGATGGGTTCAACCTATTTTAATAAAGATGAAGAAAACGTTAGTGTTGGTATTGTTGATTTAGATAATTCACATAGTAGTCGGGCCTTTTTAAATAAAATTAATGCCACGCAGAAAGTGGATATAACACATACTTATTTAGATCTCAATGAAGCAAAAAATGGGCTTTATCGGTTTGATGTGCAAGGATTAATTCATATTCCAAGTGGATTTGAAAACAAACTTAAAGCTCATGAAAGTACTCCAATTGGCCTGATACTTAATAATTCTAAATTCCTATCTTCTAACGATATTAACAAATCGGTTAACTTAGTTGCGATGGACTATGCCGTAGAATCACGCGAGAATTTTTTTAAGTCTAAAGAAATAAATCCGTCTTTAGCTGCAAAAAAAGCCCAGCCTATTATAGCCCAAATTCATGCGGTTTATAATCCAGCTAATAATTATGGTAATTTTTTATTACCGGCACTGTTTATACTTATTCTGCATCAAACATTACTTATTGGTCTTTCTGAAAGTGTGGCTTTAGATCGTAAAAACAACCTCATTCCATTTATTTTTAATGACGCTCCACTTAGTTTTTTAAATTATTTTTTTGGTAAAACAGGTTTTTATTTTCTATTGTATGCAGCTTATACCATCCTTACCTTTTTTGTGATATTTCCAATTTTTGATTTACCGCTTAATAACTCTATGTTTACTTTAATCACCGTATCTTTTCTCTTTTTTATAGCCACTATATTTTATGGATGGTTTATATCTTCATTCTTTAAATCTCAAGCTAGAGCGATGGAAGTCATGGCTTTTACATCGTATCCTGTGTTCTTAATTACAGGAATCACATGGTCTTTTAAAGACATGCCACTAGTAATACAGTTTATGTCTAACCTAATTCCTTTAAAGCCTTATTTCAGTTTTTTAAAGAAAGAAACAATCATGGGTGTTGAGAGTAATCTGTATAGCAATGAAATTGTTCATTTACTTCTATTACTATTATTAGGCTATGTTGCAGTATTACTACGTTTTTATTACTTAAAAAAGCAGCTCTTAAATAGAAATGTAGAAGTCGCTTAACGTATTGAAATTCATAAAACGACTATTGCTATGTCGCATTACAAACCATAAGTTCAAATAATATAGCCACATATAACAAACGAAAAAAGCCCATAAACATTACGTTTACGGGCTTTTAGAGGAACTTTAACATTCCTTGCGGAGAGTAAGGGATTCGAACCCCTGGAGGTGTGACCCTCAACAGTTTTCAAGACTGCCGCATTCGACCACTCTGCCAACTCTCCGTTAGCGGGTGCAAATATAAAATCCTTTTTGTTCTAGGCAAAGATTTTTGTGTAGTTTTTTTTAAAAATTTTAATTTATAGATTTAATCATCAGTATTGCAAGATTTAAGAAAGCATTGTACATTCGATATAATAATTGAATATATCAATTTAGACACTCAAATTAAGATTTTATGAAACCTCTGATATTTCTATTTTTTATCTTTTCTACAATAAATAGCATTGCACAGAATACAACCATTGCCGCAGGCGAAAAACTTGTTTTCAGTGCGTCCTATAATATGTCTGGCCTCTTAACTGATATAGCCGAAGTAAAAATGGAAACCAGTGAAGTAAGCACATCCAAAAACACATTGTTACGTTTAAAATGTACAGCTACTTCGTATAAAAATTGGGATAATTTTTTTAAAATTAGAGATTTATATGAAAGCTATGTAAATCCAAAAACATTAACACCATATTTATATAAAAGAGATATCAATGAGGGAGGTTACTATAAATTTATGCAGTATAAGTATAATCATTTATCAAAACTTGTAACAAGTCTAAAGCGAAAGAAAAAGAAAGATGGGACGTTTTGGGAAGAAAATAAAACTTTAAAAATTGGAGCTTCGTCTAAAGATATTATCAGTACACTTTACGGTATAAGAAATTTAGACATCCATAAGGCGAATCCTGGAGACCAACAAGAGTTCACCATTTTATTCGATAATAAAGAAACATCACTTATCGTTAAATATATAGGTAAAGAAACGGTACAAACCAAAATAGGCAACAAAGAATGCTATAAATTAGCCGTTTCCTTAAAAGATAGCAATTTATTAAAAGGCGAAAATTCTAATCTCATTTGGTTAACGGCAGATGCGAACAAAATCCCTGTTTATGCCAAATTTAAAATTCCTGTTGGAAATGGTGAATTAAAAATTATGTCTGCAACGGGTTTAAAAAATTAAAAGAACATGAAAAAAATAATCATCATTTTAGGTTTCATTTGTGCAATAATTGCTGTTGTGCTCTCTGTAACTCCTTTATATAATTTAGCATTTGCTCCAATAATCATTGCATTTCTAAGTGGTTTATTTCTATTGTATTTATCAAAAAAAGAGCAGTCAAAATCAAAAACTATTCAATATATATTTCTATTAGTTATTATCTCTTTGAGCTTAACAATTTACAAAGGAGTGTTTCATACTTCAGAAGTAGGCAACACAGATCAATTAGAACAAAGAGATGAAGAAAACCTTGAGGACTCTAAAGAAATCCTTGAAGATCTTGAAATTGAAGAAGATTTTTAAAAATTTCTAACTCTTAGCAAGAAAAACTTCAATCTATTTATCTTATTTTTGCGGAAATCAATTAGTTACATGAAAGTATTTTTTGCTTCTGTTCTGCTTTTTGTGGGTTCTTGCGCCACAATAAGACATAGTGAGAAAGTTAACAACCTAAAAAACAGTATAACGTTTGCAGATGAAACTGTTGTTACAACCTACTTAAATACCATTACATCTGAAGACTTAAAAACGCATGTCGTAGAAGTTGCTTCAGATAAATACAATGGTAGAATGACCGGAGAAGAAGGTCATAATTTGGTTTGTGAATACATTAGAGAACAGTATAAAAATCAAAATATAGGTGCGCCAGAATCGTATCCTGATTATTATCAAGAAGTACCTAAAAAGAACTTACCAAACAACCTAAATGCGTCTCAAAATGTTATAGCATATATTGAAGGTTCCGAATTTCCGGAAGAATATGTTTATATCACCGCACACTCGGACCACGAAGGTATTAAGGACGGTGAAATTTATAATGGAGCAGACGACAATGGGTCTGGTACTGCAGCCGTATTAGAAATAGCAGAGGCTTTTAACCAAGCTACTAAAGATGGTTACCGACCTAAAAGAAGTCTTGTTTTTTTACATGTAACAGCAGAAGAAGTGGGTTTGTATGGCTCTAAATTCTATACAGAAAATCCAATATTTCCTCTCGAAGATGCAGTTGCAACTTTAAATATGGATATGATTGGACGTGTTGACGATAGGCATAAAGACAATGAAAACTATATTTATGTTATCGGATCAAACAGAATGAGTTCCGAACTCTATTATATCACAGAACAAGCAAATACAGCATTTACAGACCTTCATCTCGATTATAAATACAATGAAGAAAGAGACCCAAATCAATATTATTATCGGTCTGATCACTATAACTTTGCTTTAAAAGATGTCCCTGTCATTTTCTTTTTTAATGGAGAGCATGCCGATTACACTAAACCAACAGATACCGCAGACAAAATTAATTATCCGTTATTAGAAAAACGGACAAAATTAATATTTGCTACAGCGTGGTATTTAGCCAACTCTAAAACACGGCTTAAGAAAGAAATTATCTGATGTTAAATTTTGTTAAAAGAAACTAGACCCAGCTTAAAGCCTATTCAATTTCCGTAACTTTAAAGCTAATTTTATTTGAAGGTAAATTAAAATTATCTTCAATTTACACTAACTATCCAATTCCTTTCTTTACATGAAAAAATCACTACTCTTAGGTGTTGCATTTGCAATAATCACTAGTTGTGGCACGTCTTCAAAAAGCAGTGCAAACACTACAAAAGCAAACCTTTCTAAAAACACTGATCCTACAGAATTTGCTTCTACAATTACTTCTGCAGAATTAAAAACCATGCTTTACAAGTATGCTTCTGATGAATTTGAAGGTAGAAATACAGGTGAAAAAGGACAGAAAATGGCAGTAGAGTACTTAAAGCAAAAGTATATTGACATGGACATCCCTACTCCATTGGGTGGTGATGATTATTTTCAAGAAGTACCCCTAGAAAAACAAAAAGTAGCAGAAGCTAAATTAACAGTTAAAGGAAAATTATATAACAGTTTCGAAGATCAAATTGTTTTAGCCGTTTCTAATAGTGCAAATACATCGATAGATAACTTCGTTTATGTTGGTTATGGTATTCATGATGAAAGCTATTCAGATTACAAGAACGTTGATGTTAAAGGAAAATTTGTTCTAGCCAAATCAGGAGAACCTAAAGATGCAGAAGGTAATTTTATTACTTCTGGTACTGCTGATGCAACAAAATGGACTAATGGACGTCAAGCAATATCTAGTAAAAGAGAAGCTGCAAAAGAAAATGGCGCACAAGGTCTTATATTTATGGATGGTGATTTATTTTCGAGATATTCAAGTTTTTATCAACGTCAGGCAGAATCTGGTGCTGCAGGTCGCTTATCTTTAAAAAGCAATGACACCGGAATTATAATGTTGATGATAAATGAAACTTTAGGTAAAGCTTTATACGCTTCTATTTCTGAAGATTCTACGCCTAAAGTTATAGAAACCAATCTTAATTTAGAGATTGAAAACAAGTCGGAATCTATCACGTCTGAAAATGTAGTAGCCTTCATTAAAGGTTCTGAAAAGCCAAATGAAATAGTGGTGATATCGGCACATTTAGATCATGAAGGTATTAAAAATGGCGAAATTTATAATGGAGCAGACGATGACGGTTCTGGTACAGTAGCAATTTTAGAAATTGCACAAGCCTTTAAAATGGCCGAAAAAGCTGGTCATGGACCAAAACGTTCTATTTTATTTTTACACGTTACAGGTGAAGAAAAAGGTCTTTTAGGTTCTAGACATTACACCGATAACGATCCTATTTTTCCTTTAGAGAATACCGTTGCCGACTTAAACATTGATATGATAGGTAGAGTTGACCCTAGTCGTGAAATAGGTACAAGAAATTATATTTATCTAATTGGTAGTGACAAATTAAGTACAGATTTACATACTATCTCGGAAGAAGCGAATACAAAATATGTAAACATGGAATTGGATTATAAGTTTAATGATGAAAACGACCCCAACCGTTTTTACTACAGATCGGATCATTACAATTTTGCGAAGAATAACATCCCTGTAATATTTTATTTTAATGGTACACACGATGATTACCATAAACCATCAGATACACCAGATAAGATTGAATATGATTTATTAGAAACTAGAGCAAGACTCGTTTTCTACACCGCTTGGGAAGTAGCTAATAGAGACCAACGCATCGTTGTTGATAAAGTCGTAGAGTAAAAAATTATTAAAAAAATCAGAATGCCTTTCAAATTAGTTTGAAGGGCTTTTTTTATTCACTCAACTTCGTGCGTATCTTTATATCTCTCAATAAAATTCTGTAAACGTTCTTTTTTTCAATTTTTGTTCTAGAACAATCGCCCGATATTGATCTGCTTTTTCTTAAGAAAAAATAAGTTACAAAGTATACAAGACGTTGTGTATTGCGTTTTTGCTGTATTATGTTATTTTAATCTATTCATTATATTCTTAGAAAATCCTTTATAATATTTATCAATTGATTCTAAATAAATAATGTAAACAAAATTAACCATGATTAGAATAGCATTGAAACGCAATCATCATAATTACAAAAAAGAATTCAGTTTCCAGAGAGCTTTTATATTTTGACCAATGTTTGTAAAAGCACTGACACTTAAGGCCTGCTCAAAGACACAACTTTGTTGTCTTCTATGGGTGGAAGACCGAGTTTACTTCAACTTCGCTCAGCACATTCTTCAAACCCTCTTCTTTATTTCCAATTAGATATACAAAAAAAGCCCTTCATTTCTGAAAGGCTTATTACTTTTGGGTGGAAGACCGGGTTCGAACCGGCGACTTTCGGTACCACAAACCGACGCTCTAACCAGCTGAGCTACAACCACCATTTTAAATTGGATTGCAAAGATAATTTAATTGTTATCTCTTGCAAATAGTTTTTGAAATTATTTTAAATCAAATAATGATTCTACAGCCACAAAACGCTCAACTGTATAACCCTCAGCATGTTCCACACCGATTAATCTACCTAAATTTCGCGCTCGGTAATCAATGCTATCTGTGAAGTTTTTGCTAGAAATCGGAGTTTCAGGCTCTTTGCTATTAGGATCAAAAAACTGAGTCTTGTAAGCCAGTACTGATTTTTCTTTCTTATCCATAAAACCAGAGACATCTACTACAACATCTGGTTTTATATCTTTCCACTGTATATAATGGTAAACGACTTTTGGTCTCCACGGATCTTGTGGTTGTTTTTCATCATTATAAAAAGTTTCTATTTTTTTTAACCCACTTAAAAAGCAAGCATCACTTACCAATTGACTTCCTTTTGGGTGATCAATGTGTCTATCATCAATAGCATTACAAATAAGTATTTCAGGCCTATAATAGCGAATCATCTTTATAATCTCAAGTTGATGCGCTTTATCGTTAACGAAGAACCCATCAGCAAATCTCATATTAATTCTAGACTGTACCCCTAAAATTTTTGCAGAATTAAACGCCTCTTCATCACGTGTTTCGGCTGTTCCTCTCGTTCCTAATTCACCTCTAGTTAAATCTATAATGCCTACTTTCTTTCCTTTTGAAACTTCTTTTGCTAAGGTTGCCCCACAGCCTAACTCAACATCATCTGGATGGGCACCAATAGCCAAAATATCTAATTTCATATATCTTTTAGTTTTTTCTAAGTATCAAAAATATTAAAAAGAAGATAGATAATCGCTTTCTTTTTAATCCGCAAACGGTTTCGATTGAATTAATCCATTTTTAATTCAAAAATTAATAGTCAAAATTGAAAAATTCGCAATACCATCAAAGTATGACTTTCGTCATAAATAATACTTCTTATTGACTCTACCTTTACAGTATCATAAAAAGATAACGTCCTAATGACCTTAATGTTAGCCATTTTAATTATTACAATTTCTTTATTTATTTGGGGAAAATTCACACCAGATATTATCGCACTTCTTTCAATGTTAAGCTTATTTGTTTTTGGAATATTAGATTTAACAGAAACATTAAGTGGTTTTAGCAATCCAACTGTAATTATGATTGCAGCCTTATTTATTATAGGAGAAGGCTTATCTCAAACGGGATGGACCGCTTTAGCTGGCGAAAAATTCATAAAATTAGCTGGTAAAAGTAAAATGAAACTATTATTAATTACCACCTTAGGTTCTGGCTTGCTTTCTGGAGTAGTTAGTAACACAGGTACTGTAGCAACATTAATGCCTGTAACGATTGCCTCTGCTTGGAGCATTGGAACTTTACCTTCTAAATTATTAATGCCGGTTGCTTTTGGTTCTAATACTGGTGGACTATTAACCTTAACAGGTACACCTCCAAATATTATTGTAAACAACACGATGCTCGAAAGTGGCCTAGAAGGCTTTTCTTTCTTCGAATTCGGATTGATCGGTTTACCTCTATTATTATTGACATTACTCTATTTTAAATACATTGGCTACAGACTTTTACCAAGTAATAAAACAAATAACAAACCTATTAATATCAACACAACGCTTCACAAATGGATTGAAGCTTACAAAGTAGATGGTGAGTATTACAGACTAAGAGTAAGATCGGTATCTCCTTTACTTAATACAAAATTGGGAGATTGGAATTTTGAAAAAGAACATGCTGTTACTATTCTACGTATTAAAAGAAGACATCCTAGCCTTTTAAAAGGTAATGATCCTTTTATTGAACTTCCTACAGACTCTACGGAATTCTTATACCACGATATTATTACAGTTAAAGGAGATACCGAAGCGATTAATGTCTTAATGATTAAATTCAGATTAGGTTTATTACCTCTAAATTCTATTGAAGATGAATTGCGACACAACCTAATTAACCAAGAGGTAGGTATGACTGAAGTTTTAGTCGCACCACAATCTGCTCTTGTTGGCAAAAACGTAACCTCTAGTCATTTTTTTGAACGTTATAATGTTCAATTAATGGCCGCCTCAAGAAACGGCAAAGTATTAACAGACCGCGAAACTGTCGTAAAGGCTGGGGATGCCTTTTTAATTAGAGGGCAATGGAGCGCCATTGAAGAACTAAAAACACAATATGAACATTTAGTGATTTGTGGTAGTCCAGAAGGTATGGCCAAAACAGTCACCAACCTTACTATTAAATCTTATATCGCATTAGGAGCCTTAATACTAATGATTATTATGCTAGTTTTTGAAATTGTTCCGGGAGCTGTGGCAGCATTAATTTCTGCAGGTATCATAATGATTACGGGCTGTGTACCAATGGTCAAAGCCTATAAAGGCATTAGTTGGATAAGCGTGGTTATGATTGCTGGGATGATACCTATGGGAATCGCATTACAAAAAACAGGTACAGCAGAACTAATTGCTAATGGTTTGGTAGATACTTTAGGTAGTTTACATCCTGTAGTGCTTTTAGGTGGTGTGTTCTTACTGACTACAACGTTTAGTCAAGTAATTAATAACTCAGCCACAGCAGTATTAATGGCTCCCATTGTAATTATTGCAGCGAACACCCTTAATATTTCTGCAGCACCATTTATGATTGTAGTGGCTATTAGTGCTTCAACCGCATTTCTAACTCCTGTAGGAACCACAACAAACGCAATGGTAATGACCGCAGGCGGTTATAAATTTATGGATTACTTAAAAGTAGGCGCACCATTGCTTCTACTCTTCTTAATAACATCATTAATACTAGTGCCATTGATTTGGCCATTTTGAAAGGAATTCGAAATTATAAATTATATATCATGGAAACATTATTAAACAATTCAATTATGAAA
Organism: Winogradskyella thalassocola; assembly: GCF_900099995.1. Taxonomy (GTDB): domain Bacteria; phylum Bacteroidota; class Bacteroidia; order Flavobacteriales; family Flavobacteriaceae; genus Winogradskyella; species Winogradskyella thalassocola. The sequence continues at coordinate 277,038 of NZ_FNCZ01000002.1, read as the reverse complement.
ACAAGAGATCTCACAAAGTATGGACTGAAAGACACCAATGCTCATTGGAACCTCTCACCAGAAAAATTACAAGCCATTACTGTTGAAAAAGGAATGGGAAAAGAAACTTCTAATGGTACATTAGCTATTAATACCGGAAAGTTTACAGGTCGTTCTCCTCAAGATCGTTTTATAGTAAAAGATGATTACACTGCTAATAAAGTTTGGTGGGGAAAAACTAATAAAGCCATCTCACCTGACAATTTTGAAACACTACAAGCTGAAATCACAAACTACTTAAGCGGAAAAGAAATCTATGTTAGAGATGCTTATGTATGTGCTGATCCTGAATATAAAACCAATGTAAGAACTGTTACAGAATATCCTTGGTCTAACATGTTTACTTATAACATGTTTTTAAGATCTGACGAATCTGAATTAGAAAATTTTGAAGAAGAATGGTTGGTACTTTGTGCTCCAGGTTATGAAGCTCCAGACCCTAAAGCAGTTGGTTTACGTCAAGGCAATTTTTCAATTTTAAATTTCACTAAAAAAATTGCATTAATTGGTGGTTCTGCTTACACAGGTGAAATTAAAAAAGGGATTTTCTCTTCTTTAAACTTTATTCTTCCTGTTGAAAAAGACGTTTTACCTATGCATTGTTCTGCAAATGTTGGCGAAGATGGTGATACTGCTATTTTCTTCGGATTATCTGGAACTGGTAAAACAACATTATCTGCCGATCCTAGCCGTAAATTAATTGGTGATGATGAACATGGTTGGACAGCAAACAACAACATTTTTAATTTTGAAGGAGGTTGCTATGCCAAAGTTATTGATCTATCTGAAGAAAAAGAACCAGACATTTTTAGAGCAATTAAACCAGGAGCAATTCTTGAAAACGTCGTTTTTAAAGATAACGGAGATGTTGATTATATGGATAGCAGTATTACACAAAATACACGTGTGAGCTACCCAATCTACCATATAGATAATATTCAAAAACCATCTTACGCTGATAATCCAACAAATATATTTTTCTTAACTGCCGATGCGTTTGGTGTATTACCTCCAGTATCTAAGTTAACTCCAGGACAAGCAGCTTACCATTTTATTTCTGGTTACACAGCTAAAGTAGCAGGTACTGAAGCAGGAATTACAGAACCTGTACCATCTTTCTCTGCATGTTTCGGAGAACCGTTTATGCCTTTACACCCTACAGTTTACGCTGAGATGTTAAGCAAAAAAATGCAAGATGCAGGTGTCAATGTTTGGTTAATAAACACAGGCTGGAGCGCCGGACCTTATGGGGTTGGTTCTCGTATAAAATTAAAATATACAAGAGCTATGATTACAGCTATTCTTAAAGGAGAATTAGACAATGTTGAGTTTGAACAACATCCAATATTTGGATTGTTTATGCCAAAAACATGTCCTAATGTTCCTGAAAACATATTAGATCCGATGAATACTTGGGAAAACAAAGGCCAGTATGTCAGCAAATCAATTCAACTCGCACATTCTTTCCATTTGAATTTCGAAAAATTTGCAAGTGAAGCTTCAGAACAAATTATTGAAGGAGGTCCATTAATTGATGAACATCATCACTTACACGACCATATTTAATATTTCCATGACTGAAAAGAGCCCAGAAATGGGCTCTTTTTTCTTATACAGTCTATTATGAAAAACACCCTATACTTACTATTTACTTTCTTACTATTTCAGACGTCATTACATGCCCAAAAAAATGCTGAAGATTACCTTGGCTCTTGGTACACACTTGGTATTAATCATAGATTTACTGAACATTTCAGTATAACACCTTACGCTGAATTACACCTTTACGAACCAACTTCAAATTATAATTTAACCTTTGCTTCTTTAAATGGAAATTATCATTTAAAAGACAATCAAACCATAACCCTTGCTTATGCTTATCTAGATATTGATAGTGTTTTTGATACCGATAATAAGCCCAATACCATTGAGCATCGAATTTTAGAACAGTACGTTATTAAACATAAATTTAACGAAATAAACGTGCAACATCGCTTTAGATTAGAACAACGGTTTTTAGAAATGACGACTGGAAATGAAATGCAAAATCGTATTCGATACAGATTAAGCCTAAAGTATCCTCTCAATAAGACCTTCTATCTATCCTTAAAAGAAGAGCCTTTTGTAAATTTTCAAGATGAGGCATTTCATGAGAATCGTTTCTTTATAGGATTTGGCATCCATATTTTAAAAAACACACAGCTCAGTGTCGATTATTTTAAGCACCATATTAAAAATAATAACCTAAACCGAATTCAAATAGGCATAAGTATTAAAACTGATTCAAGACAACCTAAACCTCTTACAAATTAGCTATAGCCTGATTGATATCGCGTTTTAAATCTTTAGTTTCTTCAATACCCACAGAAAAGCGAATCAATTGATTATTTATACCAACAGCATCACGCTCGTCTTGGGTTAATAACGCATGTGATGTTAAATATGGAGACAACATTGTACTTTCAACTCCGGCTAAACTCATAGACGATTTAATGAGTTTTAATTGTTTCTGAAAAAGAAGAGCATCAATATCATCTATCAATTCAAAAGATAGCATGGCCCCAAATCCACTCATTTGAGATTTTGCCAGTTTATGCTCTGGGTGCGATTTTAAACCAGGATAATATACTTTTGAAATTTTAGGATGCTTCTCTAACCACTTAGCGAGTTTCATGGCATTCTTGGTTTGCGCTTTTACACGTAATCCTAAAGTTTTCATGCTTCGCTCTAACATCCAAACAGTCATATCACTTAAGCTTCCACCTAGATTTTTACCCACATTCCAAATGCGTTCCATATGCTCATTAGAGCTTGCGACCGCACCAGCCAAAATATCACTATGGCCACCAAAATATTTTGTTGCAGAATGCATTACCATATCAATCCCTAAGTCCATAGGATTTTGATTTACAGGCGAGGCAAACGTATTATCAATAGATGTTAAAATACCTTTAGATTTACCAAGTTCAGCAATGGCCTTAATATCTGTAATAGTTAGTAATGGATTTGAAGGAGTTTCAATATGAATCAATTTGGTATTAGGTTGTATGACGGCTTCAAAGTCTTCAACTTTATAACCGCTCGTAAAAGTATATTCTATACCATATTTGGGAAACTCTTCTTTTATAAAATTTAATGTACCTCCATACAACGTATTCTGAACCACCAAATGATCACCTTGTCTTAAAAATGCTAAAAACATGGTGCTAATCGCAGCCATACCAGAACCAAAAATCATAGCTGCTTCTGTATGTTCTAAAGCTGCAATTTTCTTGGATAAATGTTCTTGATTTGGAGTATTAAAATAACGCGGATACCGCTTTACATCCACATCTAAAAACTCATAAGACGAGCTTAAATACATTGGTGACACGGCACCTTTAAACTGTTCATCCTTTACTTCACCAATATGTGTGCAAATGGTATTTAAACCTAATTTCTTTTTAGACATAGCAAATAATTATAAGCTATAAATTTAAGGAAAAAGAAAACAAGTCTTCTGATATCCATCAATAAAAATGGGTTGACAATCTTTATGATTGTCAACCCATTTTAAATTTTAAAGACCTTACAATTATTTATAATACTTCTTATATTTCCTGTATGAGAAGAATCCAAGAATAGCTACAATCCCTACAGTTATTGCTATAAACTGAAAGCTTAATATTTGATCACCACTAGCGTAAGAATGTAATCCTGCGAGATAGAAATTAACCCCAAAATACGTCATAAGAATACTAGCAAAAGCAATGATTGACATTAGGTTATAAATCCATTTCCCTCTTAAACCTGGTACTAAGCGCATGTGGATTACAAAGGCATAAATCATAATACTAATAAGCGCCCAAGTTTCTTTTGGATCCCAACCCCAATAACGTCCCCAACTTTCGTTTGCCCACATACCACCAAGAAAGTTTCCGATGGTTAACATTACTAAACCAACCGTTAAAGCCATTTCGTTAATAATGGTTAACTCTTTAATGTTAATTAGCATGCGTTCTTTGTTTTCTTCTGTGGTAAAAATCATAAGAAATAAGACTACAACTCCTAATATCATACCTAAAGTAAATGGACCATAACTGGCTACGATTACCGAAACATGTATCATTAACCAATAGCCTTGTAATACAGGCTGAAGATTTGCAATGGCAGGATCCATCCAATTCCAATGTGCAATCATTAAGATCATTGCAGTCACAAATGCACCTGCCGCAACTGTTAAACTCGACGTTGTAATTTTACCTAAAGTCAATTTCTTTTTAGCTGAACTATCTTTTCTCCTAGTTACACCAACAATAAAACCGAAAAGCATAGTTGACCAAGCGACATAAATCATAGATTCATATGCATCACTCCAAGGGGCATGGCCAGATAAATACCATCTCCAAATTAAACCTAACGTATGCAGTACAAATAATAAAGCTACAATACCTAACAATACATTTATAACTGTTTTAATCCATGAACTTCTATACTTAAAAATCTGAATAATAATAAAAACAAACAATATTGCACCAGCATACATATACCAGCTATATAATCGTTTAAAAATATCGTAATCATTGTATAAGATTTCGGCATTAATTTTATCGTCGGTTAGCATCACTTCACTACCAAAACGCTGTTGTGTTTTTTTAATGCCTTTAAGTAGCTCTTCTGCTTTAGAGTAATCTCCTGTTTGTTTTGCATTATTCAGAGTTACTAAATAAGCACTAAAACCATTATTAATAAAGTTTCCGTACAGCGTATCTTCTATTTTTTCTCGATAATCTTGTTCTCTAAAATCTAATGACGAAATCCATTTATTATTTTCATCATTAGGAACAGGAAATATTTTAATAGAGCGTCCTTCTATAGCATTATACAGTAAATTAACTCTAGAATCGGCTTCCTTAACTTCTTTTTGAAAACCATTTGGCACCTGTGTTTTGTAGGCTTCTTCTAAATATGGAGCTAATTTATAACGACCTTCTGGTGTAAAATAATCTACGAGTCGTGAGTATTTTTCTTCATAATCTATACCTATTATAGATCGTATAGAATCTGCTTTTCTTGGTTTTAAATAAATGATTGGCACATTGTACCAAAGCATCGGACTTTCTTGAATAGATAAAAATACTTGATCAGCATCAAAATCTTCATAAACATCACTTTTGCTTAATTTACGAAGCATCTCAGAAGCATAGGTATGCATTGGCATCATACGACCACTATAATCTTGAATAACCATTTTTGAAAACTTGGCAGCATGCTCCTTAGGAGTAATATGTACACTCAGAATAGAATCTATTTGCTCTTTTCCTGTTTTCTTTTGGTGATCGTGACCATCATCGTCTGTATGGACTTGTGCAAAACCAGAAAAACTTAATAAAAGCAAAATCATGGTCATCATTTTTGCTTTCTTATCCTTTAACTTAGCCAACCTTTTTCGGATATCATCAAACCGAGTATTCTTCACGAATAAAATGGCCATCATAGATAAATACAATAATATATAACCAGTATAAGTAATGTACGTTCCCCAAAGATCGTGGTTTACAGAAAGTACGGTACCTTTTTCATCTGGATGGAAACTGGCCTGAAAAAAACGAAACCCTTTGTGATCTAAAACATGATTCATGTACACACGATAATCAAAATCACCAGTTTCTTTGTCTAAAACCGTTATTTTACTTTCATAAGACGAATAGGCTTTTTCTGTACCTGGATATTTTTCTGCTATAAAATCATTTAGTTTAATCTCAAAAGGCAACTTCAATATTTTAGGACCATATTGTAATGCCACTTCTAAGCCTCCGACTTTAAATTCCTTCATGGCTGTATAATTGCCTGGACCTCCAATAAGGCCTACTTGTTTTGTCTCACCATTTGCCGAAACACTCATGATAAGTCCGTCTGGATCTGCCTTAGTTTTTAAGAGCTCTGGTTTTTTTACAATTCCAAAATCTCCTTTTACAATAGGTTTAGGCATAACTAATTGCATATTACCAATAATATATCTAGACCTAAGTATTAATGGCTGTAAACTATCTTTAACCAACATACCCGTAACACGAGTTGCCATGGTCATATACTCGCCATCATAAGGAGATTGAATAAACAACCCTTCTTCGGTTTCTGTAATATTTATAGCGCCTTCTTGAAACTTATTTAAAGACACCAAAACGTTGTGAAGATTAGCAACTTTCCCGTCTTCTAAAAAGTGATTGTGAGGACCACTCTCACCTGCTTCAACTATTTTTAAATAGCGGTTTCCGGTCTCATTCGGAATAATATCTTCTTCTGCCCCTTTTATAAATTCTTCAAGTTTAATCGTAACTTCTGTATCACCATAATCGAACGTTTTTTCAAATTCATTATCTAAACGTGGAGAAAAATCGACGTGTTCTTCTATTCTTCGTTGTTGTAATTGACCATTAACTTGATAGTTTCCTAATATGCGTCCACCGAGATATGTTTTCTGAGAGAAAAATTCACTTTCAGTTGCGCCTTCTCTTATTGGCATCATACCTTCGTAACCAATATAGCGCGTTACAAATGCTCCAATAAGGATAAGAATAAAAGATAAATGCAGCGTTAATGTTGCCCATTTCTCTTTTTTATAAAGCCTGAACCTAAAAATATTACCAACAAAGTTAATAACAAAAAACACCATTATGGCTTCAAACCACCACGCATTATAAATTAATGTTCTGGTGTATGGTGTTGGAGAGGTATCCATATTTCTATCCAAAATAGTCCCTACTGCCATAGCAACGGCAAAGGCAATAAATAAGAAAGCAGTAAGTTTTGTAGAGAATAGGAAATTAGCGATTTTCTTTTGCATAGCATAGGCTTTTTAAGCTGTGCAAAGATATGTTTTTTTAATTATTCTTAGTTTCAGTTTTAGTACTAAAACATGTTAAAATTAGACACAAGAAACTATTTAACTTTTTAAATTTGATTTCAGCATTCTGTTTTGCTCTTCCATTAATTCTTTTAAATCAGATAGCAACTGAATATCTTTAGGTGTCACCACTGTTTTATCTTTAGAGTCTTGTGCTTTACTTCGTAGTCTATTCATGCCTTTAACAACTAAAAATACGGTAAATCCAATAATTAAAAAGTCTACAAAAACTTCTATAAGTTCTCCATATCCAATAGCGACTTCGCTCGTTGTAATTGCACCAGAAACATCAGTGATAGCATCTCTTAGAATAAGTTTTTTAGTATGAAAATTAACTCCATCTGTTAGTAAAGATAATGGTGGCATTAGCACATGTTTTACAAGCACATCAATGACTTTATTAAATGATGCTCCAATAATAATTCCGATGGCCATATCCATCATATTACCTTTAATTGCAAATTCCTTAAACTCTCTTAATAACCCCATACTTTTAATTGTTTCAAAAAAATAATTAATTGCAAATTTAAAAAGATGTGGATTATATTTAGGTATTTCGAGCTGCAAAAATATTCATATACATAAAGGTTCCCATTTTACGAGCACGACGTTTAGCATTCTCAGCATAATCGCCCTCAAACAATTCATTTATCGTTTCAAACCATAAATTTAACCACAAGCCAAAATGTAATTCGGTGATACTATGATTAAATGCTGCATCCACTTTGGTATGTGCTTCTAACGGGTTACCAAAATATTTAGTTTTCAGAAATAAACTCGATTCCCAAAACGTAGTGAGATGTTCTAAATGCTGATCCCAATCTTTAATGGTTTCATTGAAAAATGGGCCTAATTTTTCGTCTTTTCTTACCTTTTCGTAAAATTTAGAAACTAATAGGAATATGTCTTCTCTGTTTTTTATATCTGTTTTATTCATCATCTTATAATTTATATTGTCTCGATTGGAACAATTTGGTTTTTGATAGTTTGCTATAATTAAAATCTTGCATATTATATAGACATTGGTAATTACTCTAACTTATGTTACCAAATATTGTCTTCAAAAAAACCATTTCTACAATCAATTAATAATACATTTTTCGTCCCTTTAGGGACTTTATATTGGTAAAAAAACACCATTAAGTTATTGTGCCTTTAGGTACAAAATATATTTTAAACTAAAATTTCATAATACAGATTTTAAAATATAACGTTCATTAAATTCTACATCAAAATCCTTTAACAACATTAAATATTCTTCTTTAAACACAACCTTTTTGTGATGTTCTTCTTGATTTTTGATATAATTAATTATTCTAGGAACTTCAGATTTAGAATAAGAAAACGCACCATATCCAGATTGCCACGAAAATCTGCCATTAACAAAACCTTTATTATTTATCCATTTTGAAGAATCGTGTTTTACTTGCTTCATCAATTCAGATAATGACTGTGTTGGTCGCATTCCAAATAAAACATGAATATGGTCAGCCACTCCGTTAATTTGCAAAACCTTATGGTTGTTGTTTTTAAATATTCCTGTGATATACTTGTATAATTCGGCTTTCCAACTATCTCTAATTAAACTTTGCCGATTTTGAACCGCAAAAACGGCTTGGATATGAATTTGTGTATACGTGTTTGGCATTGCTCTAAATTATATGGTGTACCTAAAGGCACACTGGTTTATTATTGTAAACTAAAATCTACCCATCTTTTGTCCCTAATGGGACATATTTAATCGATGCATATGTAATATATAACCATAATAGCTTCCTTTTTACTTATCAATTTTTAGAATTACCCAAAGTTATCCTTTTAATCTCATTCTAGTGATTCTAAAATAAGAAATCTTAGTATTTTTACAGCATGATATCAGTAGTATTACTTGGTGCTGGCAATGTAGCCACACACTTATATAAAGCCTTTTCAAATTCTGAAAATATTTCGATTACACAATGGTATAATCGCACGCGAGCATCCATTTCGTCTTACGCCAATGACGTAGACATCACAGATTCATTAGACAAGTTAAAAGAAGCGGACATTTACATTATGGCGGTTAGCGATGATTGTATTGAGCAATTATCTATAGACCTACCATTTACAAATCGATTTGTGGTGCATACCTCTGGAAGCGTTGCCATGCACGATATAGATAAGAAAAACAAGATTGGAGTTTTCTATCCGTTGCAAACATTTTCTAAAGAGGCAGAAATAGATTTTAGCGAAGTCCCGATTTGTGTTGAAGTTTATGAAAAAGAAAACCTTCAGCTATTAATAGATTTAGCAAAAGCTGTTAATTGTAAGCCACATAAAATCACAACCGAACAACGTCAGACACTACATTTAGCCGCTGTTTTTGTTAATAATTTCACGAATCAACTCTATAGAATTGGTCATGAAATTTGCGAAACTAAAAATATAGAATTTGAAATCTTGCATCCTTTAATTGAAGAAACGGCAAAGAAAATTCAACACATGTCTCCGTTTATGGCACAAACAGGTCCTGCAAAACGGAATGATAAGAGAACTATAAAAAGACAACTTAAGCTAATTGAAAAAGAAGAGCATGAAGCGATTTACAAAATGCTTACTACTTCTATAAAAAAGACACATGGTATTCGATCTACTAGAATCAAAAGCCAGAAAAAAGAAAATTAACTATGAGCGACGATAAAAGTTACAAAGAATATTTAGCAGACATTACGACCTTCATTTTTGATGTTGATGGTGTGCTTACCGATGGTACAATCACTGTGACGACAGAAGGAGAAATGCTAAGAACCATGAATATTAAAGACGGATTTGCATTAAAAACAGCCATTGATGCCAATTTTAACCTCTGTATTATTTCTGGTGGCTCTAACGAAGGTGTACGTAAACGCTTAGCAGGATTAGGGATTAAAGATATTTTTCTAGGGGCACATAATAAAATTGAACAGCTTAACAGTTATTTGAATCAGCATAACATTTCAAAATCTCAAGTGTTGTATATGGGAGACGATATACCGGATTATCCTGTGATGAAATTAGTTGGTTTACCGTGTTGTCCTCAAGATGCTGTTCCCGAAATTAAAGCCATTTCAAAATACATTTCACATAAAAACGGAGGAAAAGGTGCCGTAAGAGATGTTGTTGAACAAGTGTTGAAAGTACAAGGCAAATGGAATGGAAATTTTGATGCTAAGTATGACTAGATATCTGGTAGTTGATTGTTGGTTGTTGGTTGTTGGTTGTTGGAAATAAAAATCGTATAAATTTTTAAAACATGTCAAGCGGAAGAAGACATAGCACAGGATTTGGATATATTGGTTTTGGTAATAGTCAGGCGACATTTAACCAAAGATCATCTACTCCTTTTTCTAAATACAAGGAAAAACTAGATCTTGAAGCCCATCTGCACTACAAAATGGATTTTTTGCATAAAGATTTAACCAAAGAAGACAAGCAAAAAATTAAAGACAAAATAAGACAGCAAGAACTCAAGCTTTTAAAAAAAACAGCATTTATTAGTATCATTATACTTATGATTGTTGCAGCTATAGCTTACTATTTAATTACTAAAATATTATCTCATTAACCTTCAAATGATTCACTTTCTTAATTTAATCCGTTGGAAAAATTTACTAATGATTGCTTTAGTGCAATACTTAATAAAATATGCCCTTTTATTACCTTTTCAACAAAGTCATGGTGTACTTATTACGTTAAGTGACTTTAACTTTTTCCTTTTAGTATTAGCCACAGTTTGTATTGCAGCTGGAGGGTATGTTATTAATGATATTTATGATGTTGAGACCGATACAATCAATAAACCAAACCGGTTAATTATTAATAAACACATCTCAGAAAAAAGTGCAAACACAATCTTTATTGTTCTAAACGTCATTGGAGTCGGCTTAGGTTTTTATTTATCTAATGGTATTGGAAAACCCGAATTTTTCGCCATCTTTTTCATGACGTCCGCACTACTCTATATGTACGCTTCATATCTCAAACAAATTGCCGTTGTTGGTAATGTTGTGGTTTCCATTATCGTATGTTTGAGTATTTTATTAGTTGGTATTTTTGAGTTAATTCCCGCTATGACGGACAACAACAAAGCTATTCAATCTACATTTTTAAACATTATTAGAGACTATGCCTTTTTTGCTTTTATGATTAATTTGATACGAGAAGTCGTAAAAGACATTGAAGATATTGATGGAGATTACAAAGCCGGAATTCAAACATTACCTATTCTTTTAGGGAGAGAACGCACCTCAAAGATTGTCTTTATACTCTCATTAATTCCTATATTTTCTATAGTCTATTATGTGATTACCTATTTGTTTAAGCAACAACTAGTCGTTGGTTATTTTTTAATTTTAGTTGTGGCTCCATTAATTTATGTGAGTATAAAATTGTTTAGTGCTGAAAACAACGCACAATACAAGCATATTAGTTTAGTCCTAAAACTAGTTATGCTTACTGGTATGTTATCCTTATTACTTTATAAATTTATTATCCTAAACTAAAATGTTAAACGACAAACTCAACGATTTTAATATTATCCTGGCTTCAGCGTCACCGCGTCGTCATGCGTTTTTAAAGGAAATGCATCTCGATTTCGAAATTCAGTTAAAACCCGTTGAGGAAATTTATCCAAGTGATTTAAAAAAAGAAGAAATCACCGATTATTTAGCAAAATTGAAAGCTGAACCGTTTTTAGAAGATCTTCAACATAACGCTATCGTAATCACCAGTGATACTATCGTTTGGTTAGACGATAAAGCAATTGGAAAACCTAAAGATGAAGCCGATGCTTTCAACATGATAAAATCGTTAAGCAATAAAACACACGAGGTGGTGACGTCAATCTGTTTCACGCAAAAAACGGGACAACACCTCGTTAACACCATTACCAAAGTAACATTTAAAGCCTTAACCGACGAGGAGATTCAACATTACGTTAGCATCTATAAACCATTAGATAAAGCTGGGGCTTATGGCATACAAGAATGGATTGGCGCTATTGGAATTACGAGTATTGAAGGCTCTTATAATAACGTTGTTGGCTTGCCTACTCATTTACTTTACAAAACGTTAAATACCATTGCAGACCGTAATTAGAGTCTTATCTTTATTGTACACTATTATTCGTTTTGTTGTGCTTAATTTTCGTGAGCTACAGCGTCTAAAAACACTTGATAATTATGATAAAACTCAAACCTCTTTTTGCAATACTTACAGTTATTTCAATCTTTACGTCTTGTAAAGAAAAACCAGTTACAACTACAGAGACGCAAATAACTTCAGAATCTGAAACTGAAGTCTTAGAACCCAAAACAAAACTCACAGCCGATTTTAAAAATTATTGGTATAATGGTGAAGCTGAAATCACGTCTTATAAACTAGAACAAGCGCGCTATGGCGAAATTAGAGAAGGCACAGCTGTTTTGGTATTTGTAACCGAAGATTTTTTACCAGATGCTCAGGTTAAAGCCGACAATTATAATGAAAACAACATTCCTGTTTTAAAACTAAATGCAACTAAAAACTTCAATACGGGTATTTATCCGTATTCCATAATGCAGAGTACATTTTACCCTGTAGCCAATAATCAACATGCTTTAAAAATTTCAGCATCGGTTCAAGAATGGTGCGGACATGTTTACACGCAATTAAATAATCGTGATGCCTTTGAAGTGCAATCGCATTCGTATTTTCAAGGTGAAGCTGATGAAAACCTAAAACTAGACAAAGCTTGGACCGAAAACGAATTGTGGACCAAGTTAAGAATCGATCCTAAAAGTCTTCCTGTGGGTCAAATAGAACTGATTCCTTCTTTAGAATCTTTGCGACTAAATCATGAAGAGTTAAAGGCTTATGAAGCTATCACAAAACTAGAAACCAATAGTTACACCATATCATTTCCAGAATTAAATCGAACCCTAAAAATTAATTTTAATCCTAATTTTCCGTTTGATATTCTAGGCTGGGAAGAAACTACAGTTAAAGAGTCAGGCACATCTACCGAAACCTTAACGACAAAAGCTTCGAAATTAGCAAGTATAAAATCTGACTATTGGAACAAAAAAAGCAATTCAGATATCAACCTTAGAGAAACTTTAAAATTGCAATAATCTTCATAGATTCTGAATTATATTTGTGACGTAAAATACCCCCTAAATGAATTCAATATTTCATAATTATCAAGATCAAATTTTATATTCAACTATACTATTAATTACATTATTTATTATTAGAAAAATAATAGTAATTACTGTAAAGAAAATAGGAAGAAAAAGTGGTACGACAGAAGCAAGAGCAGGTTTAATAGGTCGTTATGCTACCGTTACACTAGTACTTATTGCTATCCTTCTAGAGACCTTTATTCTTGGTGCAGAAACACGAGATATTACGCTTGTATTCTCTTCTGTTTTTGCCGTAATTGGTATTGCTCTTTTTGCAATTTGGTCTATTTTAAGCAACATTACATCTGGAATCATTATGTTTTTTTCCTTTCCATATAAAGTTGGAGATAAAATAAAGATTCACGATAAAGATGATTCTATCATAGGGATTATCGAAGATATTAGAGCATTTCAAATTCATCTTAAAGACGAAAAAGGAGATTTAGTAACTTACCCTAATAATCTAATTCTACAAAAAGCTGTAACTTTATTGCAAAAGGATGCTTTGGATGATCAATTAGATGATAGCAGTATTTTATAACCTATGCGAAAAAAAACGATAAAAAAACGTACTCATAATTACAAAAAACACATAGGAAAAGCACCTGGCACTTTAGTGTACACAGGAAAGAAAACGGAAAAACAACTTCAAATAGAATGTTTCGATTATACGAAAGACAGTTTAAACGAAAGTGTTTTAACCAATATAGAAGATGCCAGATCGTACAAGGAAACCGATTCTGTAACTTGGATAAATATTGATGGCCTAAACTCGCTTAGTGAAATCGAAAACATTGGCAAACAATACGATTTACACCCACTTGTTTTAGAAGATATTGTAAATACTACACAGCGTCCTAAAATTGACGAATACGATGACTATCTTTTTGTTGTTCTCAAAATGCTGTACTACGACGCGGATGAAAACGTCGTTATAGAGCAAGTAAGTTTAATCTTAGGAAAAAATTATGTGTTGTCTTTTCAGGAGTCTGAAGGAGATGTGTTTGATACGGTTAGAGATCGCATTAGACTTGGTAATGGGCGGATTAGAGGTTTAAAATCTGATTATTTATTATACGCCTTAATTGATGCGGTTGTCGATCATTATTTTAGTATTATAGAAACCCTTGGCAATAAAATTGAAGATTTAGAAAACGACTTGTTTGAAGGTCATGCCAAAGACAATATTAACATTGAAGTCCAACAATTAAAGCGTGAAATCTTAAAGGTACGTCGTGCTATTTTCCCGCTTCGCGAAATAATAAATCGCATAGAAAAGGGAGAACACCCACTAATTTACAAACGCACAATCACTTATTACCGAGATATTTACGATCACTTAATTCAAGTATCTGAAAACATCGATATTTATCGCGAGATGATTTGGAGTTTAATGGATATGTACATGTCAACCATTAGCAATCGTATGAATGAAGTAATGAAAGTACTCACTATAATTTCTACCATATTCATTCCATTAACCTTTCTCGCAGGTATTTACGGAATGAATTTTGACAACATCCCAGAACTGCATTACAAATACAGTTATTTTATTCTATTGGCCGTAATGTTTGTAATGCTGATTTTGATGCTGATTTATTTTAAACGTAAGAAGTGGTTGTAAAAATAATATGTGCATACCATCAACATCATGTGTTGTCATTTTAAGTAAAACTACAACCAAAAAAAAGACACATGAATAAATTAACCCAATGGTTTTTAAAATTACCTCCATTTAAAATTTTTCTGTTGCTTCTTTTAGGAATTCCAATCTATATCTGGTGGTTTTCAATAATATATCAGCTGGATAAAAAGGTCAATGAACCATCAAACAATTTAAAATTTTGGTTCGTTAGTGGTTTAACTATTTATCCTATTATTTATGTGCTTTATATGTTTTTTACATTTTCATTTTTTATTCCCTTAATGCCGTTTCATTTATTAGCAATACTATGTGGTTTTATATTAATGATTTTAACTGCAAAAAGTTATGTGAATTTCGAAAAGAAAAAAGGGTGTTCTACTCATAGTGTTTTTGAAGTATTTTTGATGCTTTGGTTCTATATAATTTGCGTGTGGTCACTACAACGTAATTTGAATAAATATGTCACTGAAATCCCAACACAAAACTAAAAATTCCAAGTCACGAACATTTCAACCGTTAAACAAAACCTAAAAAAAAGGAATAAGTTACTATCTTTTCTATATTTGAAACACATCTAACTAATAACCTCATGTACCAACTTAGACTCTGTCTATTGCTTTTTATAAGCTCCATCGTTTCATTACAAGCACAACAATCAAAAAAATACAATTCTTCAGACATTTATGATGCCGTTCAAAAACTCAATGTTTTAGGATCAGTACTCTATATAGCGGCTCATCCGGATGATGAAAACACACGCTTAATTTCATACATGTCTAACGAAGTAAAAGCGCGCACCGCTTACTTATCATTAACACGTGGAGATGGAGGCCAAAACCTTATTGGTCCAGAAATAAGAGAGCTTTTAGGGGTTATTAGAACTCAAGAATTATTAGCAGCGAGACGTGTCGATGGAGGCGAACAACGCTTTACAAGAGCCAATGATTTTGGGTATTCTAAGCATCCAGATGAAACTTTAGAAATATGGAATAAAGATGACGTTTTAGCAGACGTTGTTTGGGCGATTAGAGAATTTAAACCCGATGTTATCATTAACCGTTTTGACCAAAGAAGAGCTGGTGAAACTCATGGTCATCATACCGCTTCTGCAATGTTAAGTATGGAAGCTTTTGATATAGCCAATGATGCTTCAAAATATCCATCACAATTACAATTAACTCAACCATGGCAACCAAAACGCTTATTTTACAACACCTCTTGGTGGCGTTATGGAAGTCAAGAAGCGTTTGATAAACTAGACAAGAGTAACATGCTTTCTTTTGATGTTGGTGTCTACTATCCTTCTAAAGGCATGTCTAATAACGAAGTTGCTGCTTTAGCGAGTAGCCAACATTTGTGTCAAGGCTTTGGTCGTTTATTACAACGTGGTTCTCAAGAAGAATACATTGAGTTTTTAAAAGGAGCCCCCTTAAACAATAGCGACGATATTTTTGAAGGTATCGACACCTCTTGGAATCGTGTTGAAGGCGGAAAAGCCATTGGAAACATTCTAAAAACGATTGAAACTAATTTCGACTTTAAAAATCCAGCGTCACATGTACCACAACTTTTAGAAGCTTATAAATTACTTCAAAGTTTAAAAGACGAGCATTGGAAAACAGTTAAAACAAAAGAACTTAAAACAATTATTGAGGCTTGTACGGGGTTATATTTAGAAGTTTCAGCTAATACACCAAATGCAGCACCAAATTCTAGTGTAACATTAAACATGGAAGTTTTAAACCGTAGCACTGCAAATATTGATTTGGTGTCTTACAACCTTTCAACATTATCAACAGGAGTTTCTAAAAGCATGCCGTTAACTTCCAATCAAAAATTAAATTTCGAAGAAGGTATTACCATTCCTAACAACAGCACTTACACCACACCGTATTGGCTAAACAACAAAAGTACATTAGGCATGTACAACGTAAAAGATCAAAATTTAATTGGCTTACCAGAAACACCAAGAGCTGTTTTTGTAGATTTTAATCTATTGATTGAAGGCACACCAATTACGATAACAAAACCTGTTGTATATCGCTATTCTAAGCCAGATAAAGGTGAATTGTATCGTCCTTTCGAAATCATACCTATCGTTTCAGCAAGTCTAAGTGATGAAGTTTATATTTTTGAAAACGATCACCAAAAAGAAATAGAAGTCACTGTAAAAGCGGGTAAAGACAATATTGACGGTTTTGTACAAATGGCTTACCCTAAAGACTGGCAAGTCTTTCCCCTAAAACAAAAAATTAAAATCACCAATAAAGGCGACATTCAAAAAGTGGTATTCACGGTTATTCCTCCAAAAAATCAAAGCGAAGGTTTAATTACACCAATGGTAAATATTGATGGGGAATTTTATACCGACGAAATTATAGAAATCGATTATCCACATATTCCATACCAGACGGTTTTAATACCTAGCGAAAGCAAAGTGGTACGATTAGATATTAAAATAAAAGGTGCTAGTATTGGTTATATTGAAGGAGCTGGTGATGTAGTCCCTGAAAGTTTAAGACAAATTGGATACGACGTTACCATTATTAAACCCGAACAAATTTCTCCAGAAAACCTTGACGATTTCGATGCCATTGTAGTCGGTATTAGAGCTTACAATATTGTGGAAGACTTAATATTTAAACAACGTTTTTTATTAGATTATGTTAAAGAAGGGGGCAACTTAATCATTCAATACAATACCAGTAGAGGTGTAAAAGTCGATAATTTAGCGCCTTACGATTTACAATTATCTAGAGATCGTGTTACAGATGAAAATGCTTTGATCAACATCTTAGAACCTAACCATCCGATTCTGAATTTCCCTAATAAAATAGGCCGTCAAGATTTTGAAGGTTGGGTACAAGAACGTGGTTTGTACTTTCCCGATAAATGGTCTAAAGAGTTTACTCCATTATTGGCTTCTAACGATAAAGGAGAAAATTCGAAAGAAGGTGCTCTACTAGTTGCAAAATACGGTAAAGGAAACTATATTTACACAGGTCTCAGTTTCTTTAGGGAATTTCCGGCAGGAGTTCCAGGTGCATACAGACTTTTTGCTAATTTGCTATCTGCAGGTAAACAAGAATCTCATACACTTAAAAACTAAGGAAATAAGATTTAACAACTAACTAACAACCAACTAATGAGCAACCAAAACCAACCACAGACAAAACAAAAATGGAGTAAAATGTATACAGCGGTGTTAATTGCTAATGCACTTTATATTGTCTTATTTTATTTTATTACAGCTTCATTCGCATAACAACAAATAATGCAGCAAACTTTAGATTGGATTGATTGGGCGGTTTTAATAGTAACATTAGCAACAATTGTTGGTTATGGAACTTGGAAAACCAGAGGTCGCAAAAATGCACAAGATTACATAAAAGGCGGTAATACTTCTAAATGGTGGACGATTGGTCTATCTGTAATGGCAACCCAAGCAAGTGCAATTACATTCCTTTCTACAACAGGTCAGGCTTTTTCTGATGGTATGGGATTTGTTCAATTTTATTTTGGACTTCCAATTGCCATGGTTATTATCTGCTTGGTATTTATTCCAATTTATCATCGGCTTAAAGTTTACACGGCCTACGAGTTTTTAGAAAATCGATTCGACCTTAAAACCCGAAGTTTAACAGCCATCCTCTTTTTAATTCAACGTGGATTGGCAGCCGGAATTACAATTTTCGCTCCTGCCATTATTCTTTCTGTGGTCTTAGGATGGAATATTGTGACACTCAACATCATAATTGGTCTTTTAGTTATTATCTACACCGTTTCTGGTGGAACCAAAGCCGTAACCGTAACTCAGAAACAGCAGATGTTTGTCATTTTTGCTGGTATGATAGCCGCTTTATTTATTATCATTAATCTAATTCCTGAGGAAGTTTCTTTTATAGATGCCATTGATATTGCTGGTGCAACAGGAAAAATGCAAGTCTTAGATTTTTCATTCGATTTAGAAAATAGATATACCGTTTGGACCGGGTTAATAGGTGGTACATTTTTAATGCTCTCCTACTTTGGAACTGACCAAAGCCAAGTACAGCGTTATCTTTCTGGTAAATCCATGAAAGAAATGCAAATGGGTTTATTGTTTAATGGGATGTTAAAAGTACCGATGCAATTCTTTATTTTGCTTGTCGGTGTGATGGTATTTGTGTTTTATCAATTTAATCCTTCACCATTAAATTTTATAGACAAATCTGAACAAACTGTTTTAGCTTCTGAATATGGTGACAATTACAGAGCACTTCAAGATAAGCAAACCACATTATTTACCGAAAAGCAAAAGGTGAGTTTGGCATTATCTAAAAGTGAAGATGATCGTTTAAAAAACAGATTATTTCAACTCGATAGTATTGAAAAAACCTACCGTTCTGAATCCAAATTTTTAATTAAAAAAGCTATAGACACTGAATATACAGCGACATACAACACACTTAAAAATGAAGTAGACGCTTTACAATCTAACCCTGAAAGCGAAGCCTATCTCATAAAATCAGCAGCGCTAACAGCATTATATAAAGATGCCGCTAAAGACACACAAACCAATGACAGAGATTATATGTTCATTCGGTTTATTTTAAATAATTTACCAACAGGCTTAATTGGTCTATTATTAGCTGTTATTCTATCTGCAGCGATGTCATCAACAGCATCAGAAATTAATGCCCTTGCAACGATTACAGCTATTGATTTATATGGCAGAAACCAAAAAGAGGACAAAGGAGAAGAACACACGGTAAAAATGACCAAATGGTTTACGTTTGGTTGGGGAATTGTAGCCATAATTATTGCCTGCTTTGCAGATCTTGCTGAAAATTTAATTCAGTTAGTTAACATTATCGGTTCTATTTTCTACGGAAATGTTCTAGGTATATTCCTACTCGCTTTCTTCTTTAAATACATTAAAGGAAATGCCGTATTTATTGGTGCATTAATTACACAAGCTATAGTTGTTATCGGTTGGTGGTTAGATTGGATGCCTTACTTATGGCTCAATTTATTTGGCTGCGTAGTTGTGATAACAATAGCTAATCTATTACAAGTACTATCACCTAAAAAAGCTGCATAATGGATAGTAAAACTATTAATTGGGGAATTATTGGTGCAGGAAAAATAGCCGGTAAATTTGCTACCGATTTAAATACGGTTTCAAATTCCAAACTTTATGCTATTGCATCTCGAAACCTAGAAAAGGCGAAGCTATTCGGTCAAGAATATCAAGCAACGATTGCTTACGGGAGCTACGAAGACTTAGTTTCAGACTCTAATATCGACGCGATTTACATTGCGACACCTCATAGTTTTCATAAAGCACATACGGTGTTATGTCTCAACCATAATAAAGCGGTTTTATGTGAAAAGCCGTTTGCTATGAATTTGGAAGAAGTCGAGGACATGATTCAGCTTTCAAAAGAGAAAAACACGCTTTTAATGGAAGCACTATGGACTATTTTTCTGCCACATTATAAATATGTTTTAGACGTACTTCAAAAAAAGCATTTCGGTAATGTTGTAAAGCTTGAAGCTGATTTTGGGTTCCACCCAACCTATAACGAAACTTCTAGAGTTTTTGACAAATCCGTTGGAGGTGGAAGTTTATTGGACATAGGAATTTATCCTGTTTTTGCTGCCTTATCTACATTAGGAGAACCAAATACTATTGAAGCGAAAGCTCAGTTTTTCGATTCTGGAGCAGATTCAGAATGCAATATTACTTTTCAATATGAAAACTCCAAAGCCGTATTAAAAAGCACACTGTTGCAAGAAACCAATACAGAAGCCATCTTTCATTGTGAAAACGGAACTATAAAAATTAATGGTCGTTTTCACGAACCATCATCTGTAACCCTAATTGATCATTTAGGGAATTCTGAATTAAAAGAATTCGATACTAAAACGATTGGGTATAGTTATGAGATTGAACATTTTAATCAACTCATAAGAGATGATAAAACAGAAAGTGATATGATGACTTTTGAAAAAAGTAAGCTATTGATTAGCACTCTAGATAAAATTAGATCATTAATCGGTTTAGAATATAGCTAATCTCAATTTTATACAAAATGAAAAACGCAACACTTTGGTTTACTATGAGTAACAAAAATGTTGCGTTTTTTTATGTATAAAGAACTAAAGGCTAAAAGCCTATGAATTACTTAGATCCCCATTCTTTTAGAGAGTCTTCATTCATTTTAACGTAGTCTTCATTTTTAGCTTCTTTAGAAGCTGCCAATGATTTTTTTGCAATCGCAATAGCTTCCTTCTTGTTTCCAGCTTTAGCGTAGATTAAAGATTGCTTACGTAATTGCCAAAATGTTGGCTCTTTAGTCATTGACATAGACTTATCAATCCACTCTTTTGCTTTATTAATATCTTTACCTTCTTCTAAATTATATACTGCCGCAGCGTAATAATCGTTTGCAGAAGGGCCTGCCATTACTTTATCAATTGCAGCAGATACTGCTTTGTCAGTAGGTACTTTAAACTCTACACCAACATAAGTTTTCTCCCACATGATACCAATTACAGCAGAACTACTAGTAATATCATCAATAGAAATTGTAAACGATTGAATATCCATTTCGATAGGATAAACTGGTGTTGTAACACGTGCAGCTACTTTAGACTCATCTAATTCAGCTGGCGCACCACCTGCAGCATATTCTGTATAGAAAACAACATCCCAAGTTTTAGCCTGTGGTATTGTTAAAATAGCATAAGTTCCTGCTTTTAATTCTTTTCCTCCAATAGTAACATCATTGCTAAATGTAATCTTAGTTCTTCCATTTGCTCCAGTTCTCCATACTTTTCCATAAGGTACTAGGTCTCCAAAAATGGTTCTTCCGCGCATAGCTGGACGCGAATATTCAATAGCTACATCTGTTAAACCAACAACTTGCTCAATTTTAGCTGCAGGACTAGGCTGTGGTGTTTCAATTTGTGCATTTACCGAAAACATTAAAGTTAAGGCAAATGTAAAAAGTACTAATTTCTTCATTTTTTTTAGTGTTAAGTGTTGTTAATTATTAAATGTAAAATTACGACTTAACAAAAGCTAGATATGTTAATGAAATCTTAAAATCAAATAGATATAAGCTTTAACAGAAAAAATAATTAATCAAATTATTTGAAACTACATCCTTTAATCGTAATATTGCAATATAATAATATAATGAATTATGGGATTGACTAAAACAGAGATTTTTACATTAGAGCAAAATCAAATTTCTAGCATAGCTAAAGTTTTTGGACATCCGGCGAGAGTGGCTATTCTTCAACATTTGTTTAAAATAGATTCTTGTATTTGTGGTGATCTCGTGGATGAAATTGGATTAGCACAGCCGACAATCTCTCAACATTTAAAAGAATTAAAAAAAATAGGACTTATAAAAGGAAACATTACAGGCACTAGCATTTGCTATTGTATAGATAAAGAGAATTGGTCTAACATGAAAACAACTCTAACCGCTTTTCTAGATCAAGACCTTGAAGACTCTAATACCTGTTGTTAAATAGAATTAAAATAGATACTTATGAAACTATCAGAAATTAAATCAAAATTAAAAGCATTAGACACCATAGCATTTCAATTACCAAACGGCACCTTAGTACCAAATCACTTTCACGTGACGGAAGTTGGTAAAATATCGAAACATTTTATTGATTGTGGTGGCACTGTAAGAACGGAGAATGTAGCCAACTTTCAATTGTGGGAAACTGATGATTACGATCACCGATTACATCCTGAAAAATTACTTAATATCATAGAACTCTCTGAAAAAGTCTTAGAAATTGAAGACTTAGAAATTGAAGTTGAATACCAAGGAGATACTATTGGGAAATATGGATTAGACTTTGACGGCACAAATTTTTTATTGACTTCAAAGTTGACCGATTGTTTAGCAAAAGATAAATGTGGTATTCCTGAACAGAAGCCAAAACTTAAGTTTTCAGATTTACAAAATGAAGGTCCGTCTTGTGCTCCAGGTTCTGGCTGTTGTTAACCTACTAAATTTAAAATATAATGCTATTTCAACCCATAAGTAACCAAATAGAACAATTACAAATTGACGCTATTTCAGAGGAGCGTAAAGCCATTTTACAACCACTCATTAATTACATTCAACTTAAGACAACGGAAAACAACGTTGTTAACTTAAATTTTATTTGTACACACAATTCGCGTCGTAGCCATATGTCTCAAGTTTGGGCACAGGCCATGGCATCTTATTTTGACATTAAAAATGTATTTTGTTATTCAGGTGGAACAGAAGCTGCAGCGCTTTTTCCTGTTGTGGCTAAAACGCTTGAAAATACAGGGTTTCAAATTGAAACACTTTCTAACGGTAGCAATCCGGTTTACAGCATTAAATATTCGAAAAACGCACATCCTGTTATTGGCTTTTCAAAAACGTTTGATGATGAATTCAATCCGACGTCAACTTTTGCGGCCATAATGACCTGCTCTAGTGCAGACCAAGGTTGCCCTTTTATTGGTGGATCAGAAAAACGAATTCCGATTACTTATGACGACCCTAAAGCTTTTGATAACACTCCACAACAATTAGAAAAGTATAAAGAACGGAGTCTTCAAATTGCTACAGAACTAAAATATGTATTCTCTAACATCACAAAATAATAGCGATGACTGCCATCAAGAAAAAACTGAGTTTTTTAGATAACTATCTTACTTTATGGATTTTCATCGCCATGGCGATTGGAGTTGGCATTGGCTTTTTTGTACCGTCATTTCCCGAATTAGTAGAATCTTATAGTAGCGGAACGACCAATATACCTATTGCAATCGGACTTATTTTAATGATGTACCCTCCATTGGCAAAAGTCAATTATGCATTACTCCCTAAAGTATTTAAAGACGTCAAAGTATTGTCAATTTCATTAGTTTTAAACTGGATTATTGGCCCGGTTTTAATGTTTGTGTTAGCAATTACATTTCTAAGCGATTATCCGGAATACATGGTCGGTTTAATTTTAATTGGCTTGGCTCGGTGCATTGCCATGGTTTTAGTTTGGAACGATTTAGCAGAAGGCAGTAGCGAATATGGTGCAAGTTTAGTGGCTCTAAATAGTATTTTTCAAGTCTTTGCTTATAGTTTCTACGCTTATTTATTTATTACAGTGCTTCCACCCTATTTTGGGTTTGAAGGCGCTATTGTAGATATTTCCATTGCTACGATTGCTGAAAGTGTGGCGATCTATTTGGGTATTCCATTTTTGCTCGGTATTCTGTCCCGTTTAATTTTAGTAAAACTTAAAGGTGAAGAATGGTATACCAAAAAATTTATACCTACCATTTCACCAATGACTTTAATCGCATTATTATTCACCATCGTAGTTATGTTTTCATTAAAAGGTGAATTGATCGTAGAAATACCAATGGATGTATTAATCATTGCAGTGCCCTTATTAATCTATTTTGCACTAATGTTTCTTATTGGATTTTTTGTTAGTAAAGCCATGGGAGCCACTTACGATAAAAACGCAGCGATTGCATTTACCGCGGCTGGTAACAACTTTGAACTAGCTATTGCTGTAGCTATTGCTGTTTTCGGATTAAACTCAGGACAAGCATTTGCAGGAGTCGTTGGCCCATTGGTAGAAGTACCTGCTTTAATACTATTAGTACGCGTGGCGTTTTGGCTTCGGAAAAAATACTATTTACCACAAAAAGGTTAAGTCAGAATTGTTTTTTCCCTAAGTCTTGTTAAAGTTTGTTTAACTTTACGCTTAAATAGTTAAACATAGAGTATCTTTACATTGTAAATCAATTACAATGGCAAAAAAGAAAAACATAACACAAGACGACCTTATCTCATACTATATGGATTATGTATTGACACATAACCATAAACCAAACTCTGTCTACGCTTTTGCGAAAGACAATAATTTTGAAGAACAAAAATTCTATGAATATTTTAGTTCTTTCGAGATCTTAGAGCAATCCATTTTTAAAATATTTTTTGATCATACTTTAGCTGTTTTAGAAAAAAGTGAAGATTATCAATCTTTTGATGCACGAAACCAACTGCTTAGTTTTTACTATACCTTTTTCGAAATATTAACGGCGAACAGAAGCTACGTTGTACAAGTCTTAGGTTCAGATAAAAATCAATTGAAATCTTTAAAAACATTGTCGCATTTAAAGAAGAACTTTACTAATTACATCGAACATTTAGACATAAAAACAATTGATCTTAAGGAAGAAAAACTTGAAAAATTAAAAAACAGAGGCCTCAAAGAATCGGCTTGGTTTCAATTATTAGTCACGCTTAAATTTTGGTTAGACGACTCTTCTACCTCATTTGAAAAAACAGATGTGTTTATCGAAAAATCAGTTCAGGCGAGTTTCGATTTAATCGATACCACTCCATTAAAAAGTCTTATAGATTTTGGCAAATTCTTATATAAAGAAAAAATACACTCCAACTAGATGAAAACAATAGACAGCATTCCGATTACTAAAATATCTAGAGCTTCAAAATTAGTTTCAACAGGAGCAAAAGTAGGAGTTAATTATTTGAAATATTACGGCGACAAAATGGTCAACTCAAAAGAAGATGCCAAAGAACGTTTAAATCAAAATAATGCCGAGGATATATACGATAGTCTTAAAACACTTAAAGGCAGTGCACTTAAAGTCGCACAAATGTTAAGTATGGAAAAAAGCATATTGCCACAAGCTTATGTTGAGAAATTTTCATTATCTCAGTTTTCCGTACCACCATTGTCACCACCATTAGTTATAAAAACATTTAAAAAATACTTCGGCAAACATCCCGAAGATATCTTTGACACTTTCAATGCAACTTCAGTCAATGCTGCTAGTATAGGACAAGTCCATATCGCAGAGAAGAATGGGAAGAAATTAGCTGTGAAAATCCAATATCCTGGAGTTGAAGAAAGTATTGCATCAGATTTAGCGTTGGTAAAACCTATAGCTATAAAGATGTTTAATATTAAAGGGAAAGATTCTGATAAATACTTTAAAGAAGTTGAAAATAAACTCACAGAGGAAACCAACTACATCTTAGAAATTGCGCAGAGTAAAGAAATTGCGGAAGCTTGTAAACACATTCCAAATTTAAAATTCCCTAACTATTACGAGGAGTTTTCATCTGAACGTATTATTACTATGGATTTTATGTCTGGCGAACATCTTTCGGAATTCACAGCACATAATACAGACCAAGACAAATCCAATAAACTAGGTCAGGCTTTATGGGATTTTTATATGTATCAAATTCACAAGTTGAGAAAAGTACATGCCGATCCACATCCTGGGAATTTTTTAATCTCTGAAGACAGTAATCTGATTGCCTTAGATTTTGGATGTATGAAAATTATTCCTGAAGATTTCTACATTCCTTATTTTGAATTAGCAGATAAAGCATGTATTGAAAATCCAAAACGATTTACTGAGAAACTTTATGAGCTCGAAATTTTGAAGAACAATGATTCTGAAGAAGAAATTAAATTCTTTAGCGCTATGTTTCATGAGTTGTTAAGTCTTTTCACTAAACCATTTCATGTTGAAGAATTTGACTTTTCAAATCCTGAATTTTTCAATCAAATCTCAGATATGGGACAACGCTACTCTAAAAGTACAGAACTCAGAAACATGAATGGTAATAGAGGATCTAAGCACTTTATTTATATAAATAGAACATTCTTTGGATTATATAATTTAATGTTCGATCTTAAAGCTGAAAACGTACAAATCAATAATTTCAAAAACCTTTAAATGTTAGAATTTAGCAGTGAAAACATAAACCAAATGGAACATCTGTATAGAATTAACCTAATTAATAGCTGTTCTGGTTATAAATCTGCAAATTTAATTGGTACGAAAAGCAAAGAAGGCATAAGTAACGTTGCGATATTTAGTTCTGTTACACATTTAGGTTCTAATCCGGCACTGTTAGGCTTCTTTATTAGACCAAAAACAGTAATGCGTAACACGTATTCTAATATTAAAGCCACAGGAAAATACACCATTAATCATATTCATTCTAAAATTATTGAAGACGCACATCATACATCTGCTAAATATGATTCAAACATTTCTGAATTTGATACCACTAATTTAATTGAAGACTATAAAGGTGAATATTTAGCACCATTTGTAAAAAACTCGCCAGTACAAATAGCCATGCAATATTTAGAGGAATATCCTATTACCGCCAATAATACCATCCTTGTAATTGGAAAAATCGAAAAACTATTTATCGACAATACATTGGTAGAGGAAGACGGATTTGTCAATTTATCTAAAGGAGATATAGCTACCATAAACGGTTTAGATGGTTACAGTATTCCTAAACTACAAGAGCGTTTAGAGTACCAAAGACCAAAATCAGAATTTAAAAAAACAACTATTTAATGCGCATATTAATCTCAGGCACCACAGGCTATATAGCTAGACGATTAGCATTACAACTTCTCGAAGACAAACACGAGTTGGTGTGCTGTGTGCGTGATTTAAGTCGTATTCCAGATGAAATTGAAGATAATCCCTTATGCTCGTTTATAAAAGTTGATTTTCTCAAACCAGAATCTGCTGAAATTCCAAAAGATATAGATGCAGCGTATTATTTAATTCATTCAATGTCTACAGGTTCTGAAGATTTTGAAGATTTAGAACGCCAATGTGCACAAAACTTTAAAAACTTAGTAAAACCAACAGAGTGTAAACAAGTCATTTATTTAAGTGGTATTGTAAATGATGCGTCACTTTCAAAACACTTAAAGTCGCGATTACAAGTTGAAAACACTTTAAAATCTGTACGTTATGCCCTCACCACATTTAGAGCAGGAATTATAGTTGGTAGCGGAAGTGCTTCTTTCGAGATTATAAGAGATATCGTAGAAAAATTGCCATTTATGATCACACCCAAATGGCTAAATACAAAAACACAGCCGTTAGCGATACGCGATGTGCTCAATTTTTTAGCTGGTGGTTTAGGTAAAGAAGAACTATACAACGGCGCTTTTGATATTTACGGTCCTGAGATATTGACTTATAAAGAAATGCTCCTTCAATTTGCTGAAGTCAGAGGATTAAAACGATATATCGTAACTCTTCCTGTATTAACACCAAAACTCTCATCCTACTGGTTATATTTTGTAACCTCTACATCGTTTCAATTGGCTGCTGCTTTAGTTGATAGCATGAAGGTTGAAGTCATTGGAAAACCGAGTAAAATCAATGAAATCATCGGTATTAAACCCATGGATTACAAAACGGCTGTGGATTTAGCGTTTCAAAAAACAGAACAAAATGCCGTGATATCCAGCTGGAAAGATGCCGTTAGTAGTGGACGCTTTAAAGATCAATTATCCAAACATATAGAATTACCGCAATTTGGGTGCTTTACAGATGAAAGGCAAAAACCTGTCATTGATGAAAATTTTACTTTAGATAAAATATGGGCTATTGGCGGCAAAAACGGTTGGTATAGCTTTAATGGCCTCTGGAAAATTAGAGGCTATATGGATAAACTTTTTGGTGGAGTTGGTTTAAGACGTGGGCGCACAAGCAATACCTATTTAGAAGCCGGTGATGCCTTAGATTTTTGGCGTGTTTTATACGCGAGTAAAGAAGAAAAAAGATTGCTTCTTTTTGCTGAAATGCGCTTACCTGGTGAAGCTTGGTTAGAATTTAAAATTGTAAAAGGCCAATTACACCAAACTGCAGTATTTAGACCTAAAGGTATTTGGGGGCGATTGTATTGGTATTCTGTGTTACCTTTTCATGCCTTTGTTTTCAATGGTATGCTAAACGCTTTGGTGAAAAAATGAAAGGCGTAAAGAAAGCAAATCTTCCAACAAAAATATGTCCTGTTTGTAATCGCCCTTTTTCTTGGCGTAAAAAATGGGAAAACAATTGGGACGTTGTAAAATATTGTAGTGAAAAATGCAGAAAACATTAAGACTCATATTAGGTGATCAACTCAATTCTAACCACTCTTGGTTTTCAGAAGCAAAGGAGAACGTTATTTATTGTCTTTTTGAAATGCGACAAGAAACGGATTACGTAACGCACCATATTCAGAAAGTAATTGGCTTTTTTGCTGCTATGCGAAGTTTCGCTGAAGAACTACAATCTAATGGACATAATGTAATTTATTTCAAGATTAATGATAAGAGTAATACACAAAGTTTAGTCGGTAACTTATCAAAAATAATTAAAGATCACAATACTGAAGCTTTTGAATACCAACTGCCAGATGAGTACAGATTAGATCAGCAACTCACTGAATATTGCAAATCATTAGTCATTGAAACCCATACTTCCGATTCCGAACATTTTTATACTTCTAGATATGAATTAAAAGAATTCTTCGAAGGTAAAAAAACCTATCTCATGGAAAAGTTTTATCGCGATATGCGTAAGAAACATGAGGTACTAATGGAAGGCAAGCAACCTGAAGGAGGCCAATGGAATTACGATAAAAGCAACAGGAAAAAGTGGAAAGGCAAACCCGAAATCCCACATTACAAATGGTTTATTAATGATGTTTCTAAAATCGTTTCAGACATAGAAAAAGCCAAGATTAAAACAATTGGTTCTTTTAAAACGGAAACCTTTAGTTATCCAATAAATAGAGAACAAGCCCTTGAACAGCTCAATTATTTCTGTGAACATTTATTAATTCGTTTTGGTGATTACCAAGATGCCTTGCATACAGATCAAGTATATTTATTTCATTCGCGTATATCGTTTGCCATGAATATTAAGCTGTTGAGCCCTAAAGAAGTGGTCAACTCGGTAATAGACTATTATTACGAGCATAAATCTGAAATAGATATTTCTCAAGTAGAAGGTTTTGTACGTCAAATTATTGGTTGGCGCGAATATATGCGAGGTATGTATTGGACTTTAATGCCAGATTATAAATCAGAAAATCATTTAAATAATACGAATTCACTTCCTGAATTTTTTTGGACAGGCAACACCAAAATGAATTGCCTAAAACAGAGTATCAACAATTCTTTAGAGAATGCTTACGCGCATCACATACAGCGCTTAATGATTACAGGAAATTATGCCTTATTAACTCAAATTCATCCAGATGAAGTCGATGCTTGGTATTTGGGTATTTATGCAGATGCTATAGAATGGGTACAACTACCTAATACTAGAGGTATGAGTCAATTTGCCGATGGTGGAAAAATTGCAACAAAACCCTATGTATCTTCAGGTAGTTATATTGATAAAATGAGCAATTATTGCGACAAGTGTCATTATAATAAAAAAGAGAAAATAACGGATAAGGCTTGTCCTTTTAATAGTTTGTATTGGAATTTCTTAGATGATAAACGAGAGATATTAGGAAGCAATAGACGCATGGCAATGATGTATAGTGTATTAGATAAAATGGATAAAAGCCAACTCAATACGCTTAAAGAACGCGCAACCGCTATCATAGAGCGCCCAGATGAGTACTAATAAAGAACATATTAACGTGGTTTGGCTTAAACGCGATTTAAGACTTCAGGATAATGAAGCGATTGCGAACGCCTTGTCATTTGGTAAACGCACACTAATCCTATACGTTTTTGAACATTTATTATTGAACGATGCACATTATAATGAGCGTCATTTTAATTTCATTAAAGAATCTTTACAAGATATTAATGGGCAACTTTCAGAATACAATTCGAAGGTATTAGCCGTTACGAGTGACATTACAAGTACGTTTAACCTGATACAAGAATTCTACAAAATTGATGCTATTTTTTCACATGTTGAAACCGGATTATTAATCACCTACAACAGAGATAAAGAATTTATACGGTATTGCCGAAATAATTTCATCGACTGGAAAGAGTCTAAAAATAATGGTGTAGAACGTGGTTTAGTAAACCGTGATAATTGGTTTGAAAATTGGGAAGATTATATGAATAGTACTCTCGAAGTTTTTCAACCTACAGAAAACCAGTTATTGAATCGCTCTGAAATCGACGACTTAGAAAAGATATTTTCGGTAACTAATTTAGTGACGCCTACAACTACAAAATTTCAAAAAGGAGGTACAACTGTAGGTTGGAAATATGCTAATTCATTCTTCGAAGGCAGATATAAAACGTATATGCAGGATATTTCAAAACCAGAAGCCTCACGAAGCAGCTGTAGTAGAATTTCACCGTACATCGCTTGGGGAAACTTATCCATACGGCAAGTGTTTCAAAAAGCTCAACAATTAAAAGCTGAAACGAAAGACACACTTCATATTGGTGCGTTTATCTCTCGACTGCGCTGGCAAGCTCATTTTATTCAGAAGTTTGAAATGGAGCACGCTATGGAAAATGCCAGTGTTAACAAAGGCTACCATAAATTAAAGAAAGGCTTATCCGAAAGCTACCAAAAAGCGTTGCAAGAAGGCCAAACAGGATTTCCATTAGTGGATGCTAGTATGCGATGTTTAATTGAAACAGGTTACGTAAATTTTAGAATGCGTGCCATGTTGACATCTTTTTTCACCCATATTCTATGGCAATCTTGGCAGAAGGCAACTACGCATTTATCACAACAGTTTTTAGATTTTGAACCTGGTATCCATTTTCCACAATTACAAATGCAAGCCGGCGAAACAGGTATTAATAACTTGAGAATTTATAACCCAACATTGAATGGGTTAAAACACGATCCTGATGCTATTTTTATTAAAAAATGGGTACCAGAATTAGCACTATTAGATTCCGTTTTTATACACGAACCTTACCTAATGACAGAAATGGAGCAAGGGTTTTATAACTTTAAGTTAGGTGAAGATTACCCAATGCCTATAGTAGATGTAAACGCAAATCGTAAACGCGCTAGTGATATTCTTTGGAATATGAAAAAGGATCACGAAGTCCTTAGTGAAAGTTCTCGGATACTAAAGCGACATACTATACAAGACAGAAGTAGAATGCTAAGAAATAATTAGCTATACGGCCTCATTAAGTAAACTTTATAGTCATAATTATCTGTTAATTTTCGTTTAACAATATAACAAAATCGTTAAACGTTTTGTATATTTGAGACGCTATGATATTAAACACTACACATTATAATACTGAACATAAAGAGATTATTGCAGACTTAGTTGGCAGTTCTTTTAGTTTGGTACAGAAATTGAAAATGAATGGTGTAGGTTCAAAGCGCATGATCATTGATAAAGTAAGTCCGAATATGCAATCCATGATGAATGTAGTTTCGGATAGCAATTATGGAAATATTGAATTGAGACCTAAAGGAATTCTAATAAGAATTAATAAAAAATTGAAAAAATTTACTTGGGTTATTCCTTATTACCATCTCGTTATATATAAAATCAATGGATCTAGTATACATGCACAAGGAAAATTTGTGCATTTTAGAGCTGATAAAACCTTCAAAGAGAATAAGAAGTTTTTTGATAAGTTAATTGACGAAAAAGTAAAGTATGACATGCATTATGCAATGCCTCAAGGATTATGAATTTAGAACTTAAGGACATTGACAGAATTATTGAAATGGCATGGGAAGATAGAACACCTTTCGATGCTATAACATTTCAATTTGCATTAAAAGAACAAGAGGTTATTAATTTAATGCGAAAAGAATTAAAACCGAGCAGCTTTAGATTGTGGAGAACAAGAGTACAAGGTAGAGCCACTAAACACAGTAAAAAAAGAACATTTGAGGAGGGCAGATTTAAATGTTCGAGGCAAAGAACAATAACAAATAACTCTATTTCAAAACGTTAACACGTGCTTTGATTTAAGACTGGAGTACTTAAAGACAGCACATTAAAAAGATTCTATGATTACAGAAAAAAATTCCAAAATAAACGGTCTTACACTTAATGGATTTAATAAAGAAGACATCGGAGATGATCATTTATTTACAAGTTTAGACACACCAATGAAGCCCAATGCTTTTGAAATGTCTAATAGCGATAAGAAAGAACGTATCTCTATTTTATTTTCAGAAATAATGGATGTGCTAGGTTTAGATTTAACTGATGATTCTCTGCAAGGCACACCAGATCGTGTTGCAAAGATGTATGTTGAAGAAATATTTTCGGGTTTAGACCCTGAAAACAAGCCAAAAGTGACACTTTTTGATAATAAATATCAATATAATCAGATGTTAGTAGAAAAAAATATTACCTTCTACTCTAATTGTGAGCATCATTTTGTGCCTATTATAGGAAAAGCACATATTGCTTATAAATCATCTGGTAAGGTAATTGGACTTTCAAAATTAAACCGAATTGTTCAATATTATGCTAAGCGACCACAAGTACAAGAGCGCTTAACTAATCAGATTGCAAACGAACTAAAAACGGTTTTAGAAACCGAAGACGTTGCTGTAATTATAGACGCAAAACACTTATGTGTGTCGTCTAGAGGTGTCCAAGATGACACGTCTACAACAGTAACAACATATTATGGAGGCGAATTTAGTAACGCTTCAAAAATTTTAGAATTACAAAACTATATAAACAATTAAGCTATGGAAACAACAATAGAAAAAGCTATAGAATTTGAAAACAGAAAATTTTCATTTAAAACAACAAGTGATAGAATTATGGCTGCAAGAGAGGCAAAAGACCTTATCCTAGAAGTCAACGAATTATACAAAGAAAAGAAAGACGCCAAACTAATGGATTTAATGAAGCGTCTTACTGTGATAAAACAAAAAATTGAAAAACGTTTAAAGGGACGACCGTTAACTGCTACCTCATAATATTTTATGAAACGGTTAATAGTTATAGGAGGAAGCAAAGGTATTGGCAAAGCAATTGTTATAGCTTTGCTTTCTTTTTATGATGAAATTGTAAATATCAGCAGAACAGCACCAGAAGAATCGCATCCTAACTTAAAACATTACAGTTGCGACATTCTAGCAGATGAATTACCAGACATAGATGAAGCCGATGGCTTAGTGTATTGTCCTGGAAGCATCAACTTAAAGCCAATTAACCGGTTAACAGTAGACGATTTTAAAAATGATTTTGAAATCAATGTCATCGGAGCTGTTAGAGCGATTCAGAAATACATACCAGCTTTAAAAAATGGAACACATCCCTCAATTGTACTTTTTAGTACCGTTGCAGCTAAACTTGGTATGCCTTATCATGCCAGTGTAGCAGCGTCTAAATCGGCAGTTGAAGGTTTAACAAAATCATTAGGAGCAGAATTAGCACCTCTAATAAGAGTTAATGCTATTGCACCTACAGTAACGGATACAGAATTGGCTTCCAAATTACTACGTAACGATCGAATGATTGAAAATATGAATGAGCGCCATCCGCTTAAGAAGTATTTACAACCGGAAGAAGTTGCAGGCATGGCCGCATTTTTATTATCTGATAAAGCAGCATCGCTTTCTGGTCAGATATTTGAAATGGATTGCGGCATTGTAAGTTTTAAATTGTAGAAACACTTTTAGTTAAGGCAACTAGATTATCATTAACACTATAATAAAATGATGACGACAGCAACACAACCACTTTACGATATTAAAATTAATAGCTTGCAAGGAAAGCCTATAGACCTTCATCAGTTTCAAGGTAAAAAAATACTATTTGTAAACGTGGCGTCCAAATGTGGATTTACATCACAGTACAAAGATTTACAAAATTTACAAGACACCTACAAAGATACACTAGTTATTATTGGTGTGCCTTGTAATCAATTTGGAAAACAAGAACCAGGAGAGGCTAGCGAAATACAAGAATTCTGCGAAATCAATTATGGTATCACATTTTTAATTACTGAAAAGATTGACGTAAAAGGAGAAAATCAACATCCATTATATGCTTGGTTGACTCAAAAATCTAATAACGGAAAACAGAATTCTACTGTAAAGTGGAATTTTCAGAAATATTTAATAGACGAACATGGTGAATTTTTAAATTACTACTACTCTATTACAAGCCCTACGAGTTCAAGACTATTAAAGTATTTAAAATAAATAACTATGTTCGGATTATTTAAGAAACCATCGGAAGCCGACAAACTTCACAAACAATATGAAAAACTTATGGCGGATTGGCATAAGCTTTCTGCAACGAACAGAGCTGAAAGCGACAAAAAATATGCTGAAGCCCAATTAATTGCTGATAAAATTGATAAATTAAACCAATCATAAGTTGAAAAAAGTCTATCTCTTCATACTGTTTCTAATTATCAATTTTGCCGGACTTGCACTGGGAAGTTTCTTTATGGGTGATGCCATTACAGGTGAGTGGTATTCTAATTTAAACAAAGCACCTTGGACTCCACCTGGTTGGGTCTTTGGAGCGACTTGGACACTCATTATGATTTGTTTTTCGGTATATCTCAGTTATTTATTTACGATTCGTAATTCTAAATTTGTAATAAGTATTTATACCATCGCAGTTGTACTGAATGTAAGTTGGAATTATTTATTCTTCAATCAACAACTCCCCAACTTAGCTTTAGTCAATATCATTTTATTAACCTTAGTCATTATGTACTTCTTTATCACCTTTGGAGATGATAGATTAAGTCGATTAAAATATCTATTGCTTCCTTATATCATTTGGCTGTGCATTGCCACGTCGTTAAATGGTTATGTTGTTTTTAATAATTAGAATCAAGCTTTGCACAACTTTCCTTCTTATACTTTTATCTACGAAATATCCATTTATTTTGAATATCTAATACGCTATGAAAATATACACCCTACACAAAAAACAAAAGCTTCCTATTTCAGTTGAACAAGCTTGGGAGTTTCTATCTAGTCCTGCTAATTTAAAAGTGATTACCCCAGATTATATGGGGTTTAATATCCTTTCTGGTGCAGATAAACCTATGTTTCCTGGTCAAATCATTCAATATATTGTTACACCTGTTTTAGGAATTAAAACCAAATGGGTAACTGAAATTACTCATGTAAAAGACCATGAGTATTTTGTAGATGAACAACGTTTTGGTCCTTATGCACTTTGGCATCATAAACATTTTATAAAAGAGATTGATGGTGGTGTTGAAATGGAAGATATTATAGATTACAAATTACCAATGGGAATACTAGGACAACTCGTGCATCCGTTTTTAGTACAACCAAAATTGGAAGAAATATTTAATTATAGAACTCAAAAGTTGGAAGCGTTATTTGGAGCTTACAACAAATAAAATACATCAGTTCTATCGCGTTCAATCACAAATTAAATCAGCATTTTAAATGAGTAAAAAAACAAATATATTTTGGTTTAGAAGAGACTTAAGACTAGATGATAATCTTGGGTTTTATGAAGCGCTAAGCGGAGCTCATCAAGTACTTCCAATTTTCATTTTCGATACTGAGATTTTAGAACGCTTACCTAAAGACGATGCGCGCGTGACATTTATCCATCAAACGCTTCAAAATATGAGGCAAACATTACAAGATGAACACGACAGTAGTATTGCAATATTTCATGGTAAACCTGAAGTTATTTTTGAGCAATTATTAGAAGACTACGAGATTGAAACGGTGTATACCAATCACGATTACGAACCGTACGCCAAGGAACGCGATACTAAAATTAAAACGTTCTTAGAAAAGCATTCTATTGAATTCAAAACATTTAAAGATCAAGTCATTTTTGAAAAAAACGAAGTCGTAAAAAAGGATGGTAATCCGTATTTGGTTTACACACCTTATATGCGGACTTGGAAAGAAAAATTTCAAACTATTGCATTAGAAATTTACTATACCAATTCGTATTTAAATAATTTAATTGCACATAGTCGATTACCTAATCTTAGTTTATCAGATATTGGTTTCGAAAAATCCAATCAAGAAATTAAAGATTATGAGGTCACTCCGACATTGATTCAAGATTATGAAGCCACACGAAACTTCCCTGCAAAAGACTCCACATCGCGTTTAGGTCCGCATTTACGATTTGGAACAGTAAGCATTCGTAAAATGGTGAAAAAAGCGATTGCGGAACAGAATGAAATATTTTGGCAAGAATTGATTTGGCGCGAATTTTTTATGGCTATTCTATGGCATTTCCCACAAACTGTAGACAATGCCTTTAAACCAAAATACGACAGAATTGAATGGCGTAATAATGAAGACGAATTTAAAAAATGGTGCGACGGCCAAACGGGTTATCCCTTAGTAGATGCAGGCATGCGACAGCTCAATGAAACAGGTTTTATGCACAACCGTGTTCGCATGCTTGTTGGTAGTTTTTTATGTAAACATCTATTAATAGATTGGCGTTGGGGAGAAGCCTACTTCGCTGAGAAATTACACGATTACGATATGGCAAGTAATGTTGGCAATTGGCAATGGGTTGCAGGCTGTGGAGTTGATGCTGCTCCGTATTTTAGAATTTTTAATCCCACCACTCAGATTCAGAAATTTGATAAAAATCACGATTACATAAAAGAATGGGTTCCAGAATATCAAGAACTCACCTATCCTCAGCCTATGGTCGATCATAAAATGGCACGAGAACGCTGTTTAGAAACCTATAAAACAGCATTAGCTTAATAAGACGTAAAAAGTAATTGAGGTAAATTATAATAAAATCAAAAAGTTAACGTTGCTATATACAAGACCGTTAAGGTCTTAACTGAAATAACCATTTCAATAAACAATTTTAAAGCCCTGATTAGTCTTCGGGGCTTTTTTAGTGTTGTGTAAAAAAACTCAATCATTATTTCAGATGGAAAAACAAACTTTTTATTAACTTTAAAGCACGAACTTAAAATCGAAATGTTATGAATACTTGGGGAGTTGCAAAAAAATGGAAAGAAATGTGCGAAAAAGGTAATAACTTGGATTGCATTAACGAGCTATATGCAGACA
The DNA here is from genome assembly GCF_900099995.1 of Winogradskyella thalassocola. Lineage (GTDB taxonomy): Bacteria > Bacteroidota > Bacteroidia > Flavobacteriales > Flavobacteriaceae > Winogradskyella > Winogradskyella thalassocola. Next base: position 239,446 of record NZ_FNCZ01000002.1, on the reverse strand, counting down.
ATGTGGTAAGCCGAGAAATGCCTGGAATGCCAGGTGAAGTTATAACTGGGAAACAAAATGTTTGGCAAAAAAGTAAAGAATGGATAGATAGCGTGGAAGATATTCACGCTAGTAGTATTAGTAATCCTTTAGTCGCTGGTAACTTTTTTACGGCTAAAATGGATTTTGATTGCACTTTTAAAAACGGAGGTAGGCAACAACTACAAGAAGTCTGCGTCTATGAAGTCATCGAAGGAAAAATAACAAGTGAGCAATATTTTTATTAAATAGATATCAAAAAAAAAGCTTCAAGATAAACTTGAAGCTTTTTTTTATACGTAATTCTAAGAATTCTAATTTCCTTCTACACGTTCAATCTTAGCTCCAATAGCTCTTAAACGTTCATCAATATTCTCATAACCTCTATCGATCTGTTCAATATTATGAATAATTGATGTGCCTTTTGCAGACAAAGCCGCAATTAATAACGAAACACCTGCTCTAATATCCGGTGAAGTCATGGTTGTAGCTTTTAATGTCGATTTAAAATCATGACCAATAACTGTAGCTCTGTGGGGATCACAAAGGATAATCTTTGCTCCCATGTCAATCAATTTATCGACAAAGAACAAACGACTTTCAAACATTTTTTGATGTACAACAGCACTTCCTCTAGCTTGAGTTAAAACCGTTAAGATAATACTCAATAAATCTGGTGTAAATCCTGGCCATGGTGCATCTGCAATGGTTAAAATAGAACCATCAATAAAGTTTTGTACTTCATAACCATCAGTATGTGCTGGTATATGAATATCATCACCTTGACGCTCAACCGTAATTCCTATTTTTCTAAATACATTAGGGATTTGACCTAAATCATCCCAACTCACATTAGTAATGGTTAATTCACTTTTTGTCATCGCAGCCAAACCAATCCAGCTACCAATCTCAATCATATCTGGTAACATTCTATGCTCAGTTCCACCTAAAACATCAACTCCTTCTATAACTAATAAATTAGAACCAACCCCTGAGATTTTAGCTCCCATACGATTCAGCATCTTACAAAGTTGCTGTAAATACGGTTCGCAAGCTGCATTATAAATAGTGGTTGTGCCTTCTGCTAAAACAGCAGCCATTACAATATTAGCTGTCCCGGTAACAGAAGCTTCATCTAAAAGCATATAAGCGCCTTTTAGCTTTTTTGCTTCTACACCATAAAATAATTCTTCCTTGTTATAACGGAATTTAGCACCAAGATTAATAAAACCTTCAAAGTGTGTATCTAAACGACGACGACCAATTTTATCACCACCTGGCTTAGGAATATAACCTTTACCAAAACGTGCTAATAAAGGACCTACTATCATAATAGAGCCTCTTAAACCTTTACCGTCTTCTTTGAACTCTTCAGATTCTAAATATTTTAGATTAACCTCGTCTGCTTTAAACGTATATGACCCTTTATCTAGCTTATTGATTTTAACACCCAACTTTTTTAATAAAGCAATGAGTTTATTAACATCAATAATATCAGGAATGTTATCTATCTTAATTTCTTCGGCAGTTAAGAGCACTGCACATAAGATTTGTAAAGCTTCGTTTTTTGCGCCTTGAGGTTGAATTTTACCTTTTAATTGGTGACCTCCTTCAATTTTAAATGTACTCATACGTTTTTAGTAACGTTTTCTGTTATTAGTATATTTTTTCTTATTAGAAGATGTATTCTTTTTGCTTGTATTGCTTTTACTACCATACTTAGATTTGGTACGCATTAAACTTGTAGAATCACTAAGATCTTCTTCTGTACTTTTTAAATCAATTTTACCACCCGAAAGTTCTAGTAAATGCGCATAAATAACATCATCCTCAACCGTGTCTTTGTTCCAATTTAGAAAACACTTTTTCATGTGATTTGCAATTGTAAAAGTCAAAGCTTCTTTTAAATCTCCATCTTCCCAACTGACAGCAACATCAATCATAGTCTTTATGTTATTACCATAAAAACGATATTTCGGGAAATTCTGAGGGTATTTTAAAGGCTCTGGTCTGGCTTGTATTTCTTCTTTCGATGGTTCACCATAAGGCGCATCAACATCAATTTCAAAATTTGCCATTATAAACAACTGATCCCATAATTTATGCTGAAAATCTGGCACATCTCTTAAATGTGGTTGTAGATTTCCCATTACAGCAATAATTGCTTTGGCTACTTTATTACGTTCTTCTTTTGTTTCGCGAGACTTAGCGTAATTGATCATCTTTTGTAGATGACGTCCATATTCTGGTATAATTAAATGCTCGCGCTCTGTGTTGTATTCTAAATCGTCAATCAAAATTGTAAAATGTGTATGTGTAGTCTATAATTTTAAACCTGAAGTCTCTCGGTTTTGTTGCAAAGTACAAAAAAATATGAAGCTTGTATAAAAATTAAAGGGAAATTACTCCTTCAACATTTTCTGCCACTTCCTTATATTTAGCTATAACCGCTTCTGGATTTTTCATTCTCACATTTATAGATACACTAGTGTATTTTCCGTTTTTTGATTCTGTAGTCGTAATAACGGCTCCTAAATTATCAAAAAGAGCTTCAATGTGGTTAACTCCTGAACCTTCAGAAAGCACAATGAATTTATATAAGTATTCCGATGGCCAAAGGGCTGTATCGTAAAGTTGAGATTTTAATTTGTCGTAAAACTCGTCTGTTTTTTTAGAATTATCCATGATGAAATTTTTCAGTTGTAAAGATACGTTTAACTTTACATTTTTATCTTTTATTTTTACATCAAAAATATTGCCAATTTGAATCCGAAAAAAGTCGTTATCGCAGGTGGACCAGGGACTGGAAAAACCACAATCATCAATGAGCTAAAAAAACATGGTTTTTTATGCTACGATGAAATCTCTAGACAAATCACGTTGCAAGCCAGAAAAGATGGTATTGAACAACTATTTTTAACTGAACCACTTTTGTTTAGCGAAAAACTTTTAGAGGGTAGAGCAAAACAATTTGTAGATGCGGAAAAAGAAACCGAAAATGTCGTTTTTTTAGACAGAGGTTTACCCGATGTAATCGCGTATATGGATTATATTGGAGATACCTATCCTAAGCATTTTGTAGAAACTTGTGAAAGTCATAACTACGACTCTATTTTCATTTTGGCTCCTTGGCAAGAGATTTTCACAAGTGATAGTGAACGTTATGAAAATTTTGAAGAAGCCATAGAAATCCACAATCATTTATTAGAAACCTATAAGCGTTTTGGATATCATTTAATTGATGTACCTTTTGGAAGTGTAGAAACTAGAGTTGAATTTATTCTAGAGTCCTTAAATTTGCAGTAATGCATCCTATAGAAGTTTTAGAACGGTATTGGAATCATACCTCCTTTAGACCGTTTCAAGAAGACATAATTACTTCGGTTCTAAACCGTGAAGATACCTTTGCACTATTACCAACCGGCGGAGGCAAATCGGTTTGTTTTCAAATTCCGGCTTTAATACAAGATGGTATTTGTATTGTTATTTCGCCTTTAATTGCTTTAATGAAGGACCAAGTAAATACCTTAAAAGCAAAAGGTATAAAGGCCATTGCATTAACGTCTGGCATGTCTTATAAAGATATAGACACTCAACTCGATAATTGTATTTACGGTAATTATAAGTTTCTCTACCTCTCACCAGAACGTTTACAACAGCCTTTAGTGCAAGAACGCATTCAACAAATGCGTGTAAATCTAATTGCGGTAGATGAAGCCCATTGTATTAGTCAATGGGGAAATGATTTTAGACCTGCTTATAAAAACATTTCGGTTTTACGACAAATGCATCCGCATGTTAATTGTATTGCATTAACGGCTACTGCTAAGCATAATGTGGTTGATGATATTGTTGAAAATCTCGATTTTATAAATCCTAAAATCTACAAAGCATCTTTTGCGAGACCAAATATTGCCTATGATGTTATTCATACCGACGATAAATTATTTCAACTAGAACATCTATTAAAAAAGTATTCGGGGTCCTCTATTATATATGTTAGAAACCGAAGAGCAACATCCGATATTCATAATTTTATTACTGCTAAAGGATTTTCCTCTACATTTTATCATGGAGGTATTACCAATAAAGAAAAGCAAGAACGCTTATACCAATGGACCAATGGTCAGAAGCAAATTATGGTGGCGACTACTGCTTTTGGAATGGGAATTGATAAAGCCAACGTCAAAACCGTTATTCATATCAATTTACCCGAAAGTATAGAGAGTTACTACCAAGAAGCCGGACGAGCAGGAAGAGATGGTGAATTAGCCCATGCTATTATTTTAAAACAACATGTTGATGAAGATCATCTTCGCAATCAGTTTTTAAGCACCTTACCTTCGGTTGCTTTTGTAAAGACGGTTTACAATAAATTGTGTAACTATTTTCAAATCTCTTATGGAGAAGGGGAAAACACCATGCATCAATTCGATTTTAAATCCTTTTGCAGTCATTATAAACTAAACTCAAGTATTACTTATAATGCTTTGTTGTTGTTAGATCGCAATGCTATTATCACATTAACCCAGCACTTTAATTTTAGAACTAAAATTCAATTTATAACCACAAATGCGGTATTGTTTCAATATTTAGAAACCCATCTCGATTTAAATGTTCTGGTTAAAGTATTACTAAGAACTTATGGAGGTATTTTTGATTATGATACCAAAGTGAATTTGAGTTTGGTGGTTGATAAAGTGAATCTTCCCGAAAAACAAGTGATTGCACAATTACAACGTTTAGAAAAAGATGAAGTGATTAGCTTACAAATGGCCAACACAGATTCTGAAATCACCTTTTTAAAACCTAGAGAAGACGATATTACCATTAATCCAATTGCAAGAACAATTAAACAGCAACACACCTTAAAGCATCAACAAATTGAATCTGTTTTACAGTATGTTAAAGATGATTCGATTTGCAGAAGTCAACAACTACTTCGTTATTTCGGTGAAAATTCAGATGCTACATGTGGCATATGTTCGGTATGTATAGCCAAAGCTTCAAACACAAATACAAATGAAGCTATTACACTTCAAATTATAAAAGCGTTACAAGATGAAGCTTTATCTTCGCGACAATTATTACAGCATATCAAATGTTCTGAACACGACCTTTTAAAAAGTCTTTCAGAACTTATAGAAGTCAAAAAAATAAAATTAACACACGCTAATACTTACACACTTGTATGACACATAAACGTGATTTACGCATCGTTTTTATGGGCACACCCGATTTTGCGGTTGCCACACTAAAAGCTCTTATAGACAACAATTATAATGTGGTTGGGGTACTTACTGCACCAGACAGACCTGCAGGGCGCGGTCAGAAACTAAGAGCTTCTGCAGTAAAGGAATTCGCTTTAGAACATCAATTGAATATATTACAACCAACAAACTTAAAAGCAGAATCATTTTTAGAAGACCTGAAAGCTTTAAATGCCAATCTACAAATTATAGTGGCGTTTAGAATGTTACCAAAAGTCGTTTGGCAAATGCCAAAATATGGAACATTTAACCTTCACGCCTCATTACTTCCGCAATATAGAGGAGCAGCACCAATACATTGGGCTATTATTAATGGAGAAACAAAAACCGGAGTCACCACATTTTTTATAGATGAAAAAATTGACACAGGAGCCATCATTCAAAGTGAAGAAACTGAAATAGGGCCAACAACGACCGTTGGTCAATTACATGATGAATTAATGGCTATAGGGAGTGAATTGGTGATTAAAACGGTGGAACAGATTGAAACGGATTCGGTTACTACAACAATTCAACCTCAAACCGACGATTTAAGAACGGCTTACAAACTTAACAGAGAGAATTGTAAAATAGATTGGTCGCAACCTATAGATACTATATATAATAAGATTAGAGGCTTAAACCCATTTCCTACGGCATGGTGTTATTTAGATAATGACGACAATGAGCCATTATCTGTAAAACTATATGGTGTAGAAAAACGAGAAGAAAACCATAACAATGCAAATGGCTGTATTATTGCAACTAAAGATGAACTAAAAGTCGCATGCCAAGGAGGTTATATAAACATCTTAGAAATTCAACTTCCTGGAAAGCGAAAAATGGAAATAAAATCCTTACTGAATGGGTTTAATTTTTCTGAATCTTCAAAACTGCTGTAAACCCTTATTATCATTGGTTTTATAAAAAACCCGATGAAATACATACCCTTTATTAACAAATGTCTTAAGTTATTAACAAAAAGCCGTATTTCCCTTGCTATTACTTGTGTAGCTTAATATTCCTAATAATTTTGTGTACGGATTTTAAAGAACTATTATTTTAGAATCGAAATTTTAACAATTTAAATTTAATATTTATGAACAAAACAGATTTAATCAATGGAATGGCAGAGAATGCTGGAATTACTAAGGCAGCTGCTAAAAAAGCATTAGACTCTTTATTAGTTGATATCGAAGGATCTTTACAAAAAGGTAACAGAGTATCTCTAGTTGGATTTGGTTCTTGGTCAGTTTCTAGAAGAGCTGCAAGAGATGGAAGAAACCCACAAACTGGAAAAACTATAAAAATTAAAGCTAAAAATGTAGTAAAATTTAAGGCAGGTTCTGACTTAAGTAGCGCTGTAAACTAAGACATTTTTTGTTTCAAATACAGAAACCTGCTCCATGAGCAGGTTTTTTTTGCTTTAATTTTAATCACTTTTTCTCAAATTGAATTATATTTTTTTTAATGTCATATTGTACATTAAAATAAGTATTAGTTGTTTTTTTAACAAAAAAAACATAGATTTAGTAATATTAAATTTAGAAAAGTCAAAATGAACAAACCCGAAAAAGGCAATTTACTTATTGCCGAGCCATCTATTATCGGTGATATTTCATTTAATCGTGCTGTGATTCTTTTAGCAGATCACAACGCTTTAGGTTCCGTTGGGTTTATTTTAAATAAACCTTTAGATTATAACCTTAAAGATCTTATAGAAGGTACTGAGTCTGAATTTCCCGTGTATAATGGTGGACCTGTAGAACAAGACAACCTATATTTTATTCATAAATCACCAGAATTGATACCCAATAGCATTGAAATTTCTAATGGTATTTTTTGGGGAGGTGATTTTAGCATTGTATTAAATCTTATTAATAAAGGTAAAATTTCGAGTTCGGATATTCGTTTCTTTTTAGGCTATTCTGGCTGGGACGAACAGCAATTAGACAATGAACTTAAGTCTAATGCTTGGTTGGTTTCTGAAAACATTTACAATAAAGAAATCATTTCTAAGCCTTGTAATTCCTTTTGGCGCGAAAAAATGTTAGAACTTGGTGGTGATTATAGCATATGGTCTAACGCACCAGAGAATCCTAGTTATAATTAGAGGTAGAACCTGAAGTTGAAGTTGAAGTTGAAGTCGAAATAGGTTTTCAAGAACGTTTTGTCTCATTAAGGCTCACCTCCTTATAAAAGTTGCCTCAATCAAAAAAAAGCACTTCACTAGCATAAACTACTAATGCTAAAAACTATTTCATTACAAACTCAAATTTTTAATAATTGATGTAGATCCGACAGCGTCGGACTCAACGATTTTCAGAAATAGAGAGCTATAAATAACGTTAAGAATCCGATCAGGCCTTAGCACTCAAAATACAGTAATGAGCAACTAGCATAAATGTCTTAGCGAGCGGTGCTTTAGCAAATGCGATAGCATTCACGAATTCCGATTTAAACAATAGAAATCCATGAGTAATTTCCTAATAAATCGTTTTGACTTTTTGGTTCGTTTTGTGTCAAGACAAAATGAATATAAAGAATGATTAAGTTTTTATAAAATAAATAAACTAAACATGTATTAGCGAATGGTGCTTTAGCAAATACAAAAACATTCATAACTTCCTATTTAATAAAATAATAAAACAGGAACTAAAATGAACGTCTAAAATGACGCTCTAAGACAACAACCTCAACTTCGCATTAAGCTTATTCACTAAACTCTGCGCAAAATCACTACCATAAACCTTTTTACGATATTTAGTAATCGGAACAATTCCTTTAATAACATTCGTAATAAACAATTCATCTGCTTTTTGAAGTTCAAACGGGCTAATGGACGCTTCTTCCACAATCACATTAACATCCTTTGCTAAGAGTTCTAAAATCTGCTTTCTCATCACCCCTTTAAGACAACCTTCTTCTAAAGGCGGTGTTTTTATTTTATCGCCTTTAACTAAGAACAGATTCCCATTTAAAGCTTCAATAACACTTTTATTGGTATTTAAAACCAAACAATTATCTAAATCATTTTCTTTGGCATAAATACTTCCAATAACCTGAATGGCTTTATTATTAGATTTTAATCCCGACAATAATCCTGGAGCAACAAAGTAATCCTTATATAAATCTACAACACAATGTGCTGTTGCATCAATAGTATAAAACGGATCGTGATGTGGTTCTGCACTAATGTTAAAATGCACCTGGGCAGTATCTGAGGGTAAATATTTACCCCCTTCACCTCTATCGACATTTAATCGGACACGCGCTGATGACTGTAGCAAACTATTGGCTTCTAAAGTTTTTAGTATTTCAGACTCTAAAAATTCCATAGTAAAATTCATAGGAATATCCATTCTAAGAATCCGCATAGAAGACATTAATCTGAAATAATGATCTTCCCAAAAGAAGATTTTACCGTTAACGACTTTTAAGGTTTCAAAAAGGGCATCACCATATTTATAACCTCTATTATCTACTGTGAGTTTTGAATCTGATTGTGAACGTAATGAACCATTAAAATTTACCATAAAAAACACTCTAAAGTCTCCTTAAAGAGACCATCTTAAAAAAACATTAATTACTTCTTATAGTATTCTTACTAGAAGTATAGCATAAAAAAAATCTCGATTTAGTTTTAAAACCAAATCGAGACAAAGATATAATAGATTATGTTCTTAGCAATTATGCCGAACCTAAAACTTGTTTCAGACTAGAAATTTGATTAGTCCAAAGCATTTTTCCTTCTTCTACTTCATCGTCTTCAGCAAAATCTGTAATCATTAAAGAGACATCTTTTGTGATCTCATCGACCTGTATACGTATTTCAAAATAAGAAGCAGATCCTTCTTCATCGTCATGTAACCAACGAAACTTTACACGTTCTCCACTTTTCTTACTTAATAATTTAGCTTGTTCTTCTGAGCCATCCCAGATAAAAGTAAATAATTCTCCACGAGAGTTTACGTTATCAGCAAACCATTCCGATAAGCCAGAAGGTGTTGATATATAAGTATATATTAGTGCTGGTGATGCTTGAATCACAAACTCCATTTCATATTTTTCTTTATCGTCCATATTGCATTGTATTATGTGCTCAATATATACAATTATAGTTGAGTTTTAAACTTTAAATTAAAATTATTTTTTTTACTTTTTATTGTTTGCTGTCATAGAAATTGTTTTTATATTTGCAGCCGCAATTACGTGGATGTTCAGATGTCTTATTTGAGCTTCTAAATATGAATTGCGAATTATGGCGAGGTAGCTCAGTTGGTTAGAGCGTTGGATTCATAACCCAGAGGTCACGAGTTCAAATCTCGTTCTCGCTACACATCTTAATCGATTGCAAATTAACGGTTTAGTTCACTCTAAACCGTTTTTTTATGCTTACTTTTAATCAATTTCTTACCTTTGAACACGATTTGGAACACGATTTGGAACACGATTTGGCACACAAAAGACATTTTTCACCCCCTAAGATATACACCGCAAAAGGCGATTTATCTAAGCGTTGGTACGTATATTTCTCATTCAGAGACCCGAAGACAAATAAGCTTAAACGTCAGAAAAACATCTATGGTAATGCAAATACTTATAAAACTAAGGAAGATCGCTTCGCCCTATTATCGCGTTATCGCAAAAGACTTTTAAAACTTCTTCAGCAAGGTTATAATCCTAATATCAATAATACTGAGCTTTATAAAGTTAATACTTTAAAAAGCCATTCCTCAAATACGAGTCATAAGACAACACCTAATAATAACACTCAAATTGACGATCAAAATATAACTCCTATTCAGAACACAATACCGAACACGAAACAGAACACAGAAAGCTCGAAACAAAAAAGCGAACCTATAGAAGAAAAAGGAATGACTTTGCGTGAAGCTTTTGATTACAGTTTAAAATTAAAAGAAAATCAAATTAGCCCAAGATCCCTAAAAGACTACGAATACACGACAAATGCATTGGTTAAATGGGTAGCCAAAAACTGTCCTGATATAAAGACGATTGACCAATTTGATAAAAAGGTAGCTTCAAATTTTTTGAATTTTATTTTAATGGCTACGAGTTCACGCAACAGAAACAATTACAGACTTAATTTAAGTAGTTTGTGTCAAGTGTTAGAGAATAATGATATTATTCCATCTAATCCTCTAAAAAAAATAGATGCGTTACGTAGCATTCCAAAACGAAATAAATCTTATACCTCTGCAGAACACAAAAAAATATTTGAATACTTAAAGAAAGAAGACCCTTTACTTCTACTCTATATTAAGTTTATTAGTTATAATTTTCTAAGACCTGTTGAAGTGTGTCGTTTAAAAATAAAGGATATAAATATTGAAGATCAAACCCTTCAATTTAAAGCGAAAAATAGTCCTTTAAAAACAAAATTGATTCCTCAAAAAATAATTAATGAATTACCTGATTTGTCTAAATTAGATCCTGAATTCAGTTTATTTACACCAATAAAGATTGGAGGAGCATGGGAAACTAGTGAAACCAATAAGACTAATTATTTTTCTAAACGCTACAAAATAATTGTAAAAGATCATTTTAAATTAGATAAGGATCAAACACTTTATAGTTTTAGACATACATTTATATCCATATTGTATCATGCATTATTAAAAGGTTCTTCAACATTTGCAGCCAAAAGCAAACTAATGGAAATCACTGGTCATACTACTATGACTGCATTAGACAAGTATTTAAGAGGGATTGACGCTAAGTTACCAGAGGATTATTCAGATTTATTATAGTTTATGGGATTAAAAGATAACATGCAAGACCTATTAAGCACTATAAAAAATCCCATGATTTTTTATCTTCCGGCAGGTCTTTTTAAAAGTTTAAAACCTCAACATATTGATGAGCTTGAAAACATTGGTTTACTTAACACGCTATTTTATACTGATAATAACGGTGAGTATAAAAAATTAACTAATGGTGTTGAGTATCTAGAATTGTTGGGTAAAAGTAAAATTCTTCAGTCTAATATATTTGAATTATTAGATCTAAAATCGCGATTAGATAAAGATGCTTTTCATTATTTACTAGACGAATATTTTAAAGATTTGGATAGTCAAATTATGCTTACCGATATGATTAGCAAAGAAGCAAAAGATACTACTATAAATTATAAACATGAAATACAAGGCTATTTAGATTTACAATACAATCAATTAACGGTACATAAAGAAGAGATTCAGATAAAATTTGGAAGTTGGAAAAACAAATTTGAACTTGATCGTATACTCAATAGGTATAGAACCAAAGTATCCATCCCAACTCCTGAAATTACTAAAACGCCTATTAGTATTTCAAATACTACAGCTATAGATAATAAACCAGAAAAACCTAAGCAAACAAAAAAGAAACGCACTTTACCAAGTGACACAGAAATAGACCATTATTTATTAGAAACGGTATTTGGTGTAGAAATCTCCAATAAAAACAATAAAAAACGGTAAAATTGATTAATTTAGCGTAAAACAAACGTTTATTTTACGCTAAATGAAAGACAGGAAATTTTACACTTGCGAATATTGTTACAAAGAATTTGAGCCAAAACGGAGACGTGTGCAGCGATATTGTAGCAATACTTGTCGCTCTAAGGCTTATCATGCTCGAAAAACGAGCGCTCTAGTAACGACTAAATCAGATAAAGTTTCTGTCTTAGAAAACAGCCCTGAAACTTCAATTGAAAAAATGTCATTGCCAGGTGTTGGAAATGCTGCCGTTGGTATTCTTGCTGTGGATATTCTAAAAAACATCATAACCAAAGAATCAAATAAACCTGCAACTAAAGGTGATCTTACTCAATTAATAGAGAATCTGAATAGGAGATATCATTTGATAAAAAACATGGCGCCTAATGCTTTTGGTCAGTATCCTTATTTTGATTTGGTTGAGGGTGTGGTTGTTTATTTAAGAAGCAATTAGATATTATTCTTTTTAAAATTTTCAGCTTGCTCGAAGATCTCTTTAAAAACCTCATCTCTAGTGATTGGTGGGTAACCATTTTCAGCTAAAAGAATTATTAAGTCGACTTTTAATTCTGCTTTAATATCATCTCTTTGGTTCCAGTCTGTGTATTTTGCTTTATCATCCACTACTTTTTTAACTTCTTTAGCTAGGTGTATTAATTTATCGTCTGGATAATTAAAATCGTATTTATGAGCGATTGCCTTTAGAATATCATAGAATGCTTTCTCTTCGAAATCAATGCCCATGTCTTGAAAAGATTCTTTTTCCTTTCTAAGCTCATGATACAAGTCAATGATTTCATCTGTAAAATCTTCCAATACGTTACTTTGCAGAATATCTTGTTCGCTACGTTCGTTATATTTATCTACAATAGATTTAAACTTTTTAGAAAAGTCAATCCCTTGCATTTTATTTGTTTTCTTTAACTCATCAATGGCTTTTAACAATAATTGTTGCAAGAGTTTTATTTTAGTGTTGGGTAATTTTATCTTTTCAATTTTTGCTAAATAAGCTTCATCAAAAATATCTATTTCATTTTGCTGGTCTTCTCCTAATTTAAAAATCTCTTCTACTCCATCACTTTGTAGCGCTTCTTTTATCAATTCGCGTACTCTAGCATTCATTTGTGCTGTATCTGGGGCATTTCCTTTAGTTAGTTTAAACACAATTGAACGAATCGCTAAATAAAAATGAATATGGTCTTTCTGCTCTTCTGTAAATGCATCAGCACCACAACAGATATCGTAAGCTGCCTTTAAGCGTTTTACAATATTCATAAATCGGGTTTCTATATTCTTGGTACGTTGTACAAATTCAGCTCCTAAGTTTAAACACTCTAGTTGTTTAATACCTTTTCCTGAAAAATAATTAGAGGCATCAAACTTATGAAACAGTTTGGCTAACAAATCTAATTGATCTTTTACGACTACTATAGAGGTTTCTATATCTTCAAAATTTTGCCCATCAACAGCAGAATACTGCTTTAAAGCCAAATTCATTTGCTTTTTAAAGCCAATATAATCAACAACCAATCCTTTTGATTTGGTTTTATATTTTCGGTTAACTCTAGAAATGGTTTGTATTAAATTGTGTTGCTGAATGGGTTTATCTATATACATGGTATCTAGAAAAGGGACATCGAAACCAGTTAACCACATATCTACTACAATAGCAATCTTAAAGTTCGATTTTTCGTTTTTAAATTGTCGGTCTAATTCTTTTCTATCCTCTTTAGTACCTAGTAAATTGTACATTTCTTTTGGGTCATCTTTACCTCGCGTCATTATCATTTTAATGCGCTCCATTGGTTTGATTTCCTTTTTCTCCTTTTCGGTAAGTGTAGACCCTTCCTCAAAGGCTTTTACCTCTGCCCATTGCGGTCTTAAAGCTACGATCTCTTGATATAAATGAAACGCTATAGGTCTAGAACTACAAACAAATAAGGCTTTTCCTTTTATGGTAGCACCTTCCTCTATTCTGGTTTCATAGTGCTTTACAAAATCTTCAGCTACTGCTCTTAATCGGTCTGGATCACCAATAACGGCATTCATATTGGCAGATGCTTTTTTACTTTCTTCTATTTGGTAATCGTTAGCTCCTTCTTCTGCACACAACCTATAATACTCTTCTATTTCGTAAAGCTTTTTATTTTCTAAAACTACTTTGGCAGCACGACCTTCATAAACAATACGTACCGTGATTTCGTCTTTTTCGGACTCTGTCATGGTATATGAATCAATAATGTCTCCAAACACATTTAAAGTAGCATCAATTGGTGTGCCTGTAAACCCAACATAGGTTGCATTTGGCAATGAGTCATGTAAATACTTAGCAAATCCATAGGTCTTTTTTACGCCATCTTCTGTAACCGTAACTTTTTGATCTAAGTTAATTTGACTACGATGGGCTTCGTCTGAAATACAAATAACATTAGTTCTATCGGTTAAAACCTCTAAGTCTTCTGTAAATTTATGTATGGTTGTTAAAAATACGCCTCCACTTTTTCTGCCTTTCAGTAATTCTTTTAGTTCTTTTCGGCTTTCTACACTTATAATATTGTTGTCACCTATATATTGTTTTGCATTTGTAAATTCCGCTGATAATTGATCATCTAAATCGGTGCGGTCAGTTATAATAATTAGTGTAGGGCTTTTAAAGTGTGGACTCCGCATTAACAAACGAGACAAAAATAACATCGTAAAACTTTTACCACAACCTGTAGCTCCAAAATAGGTTCCACCTTTTCCGTCTCCTTCTGGTTTATGGTGCTGCTTTATGTTTTCTAATAACTTAGTCGCTGCATAATATTGCGGATAACGACACACAATTTTTAAATCGTGTTTGTTGCTATCTGGGAAGTATATAAAATTATGAATAACTTGTCTTAATCTATTTTTATTAAACAAGCCTTGTATCATAGTATACATGCTATTGATACCATCTACCTCTTTGTCTAAGCCTAATACTTTTCTCCAAGCATAATAAAACTCGTAATTAGCGAAAAAGGATCCCATTTTATTATTAACGCCATCGCTAATTATACAAAAGGCATTGTACTTAAATAGTTCGGGAATATCCCGTCTATAACGTGTGGTTAATTGCACATAAGCATCATGTATTGTAGTGTTTTCTCTAATAGCAGTTTTAAACTCAAAGACCACTAAAGGCAATCCATTGATGTATAATATACCATCTGGAATACGCTTTTCATAGCCGTTAATTTCTAACTGGTTTACAATTTTATAAGTATTGTTATCTGTATCTGAGTAGTCTATAAGATGAATATATAAGTCTTTTTTAGAACGGTCTTCGCGTTCTAGCTGAAACCCATTTGAGACCAGTTTCATGATTTGCTTGTTAGACTCGTACAAATCAGAAGCACTATACACTTCTAGTTTACGAATAACCGTATTGATTTCCGTATCTGTGATGTTCTCGCTTTTATATTGATTTTGCAAATAGGTTTTAATATCTACTTTAATAAGTACTTCTTCTTGTTTACGCGCAATGGTATTGCCTAAAACATGAGGTATACCTTCATTACCCAACAACTCTATAAAAACGTTTTCTAATTGTGCTTCATTGAATTTGCTCATTTTATCTCTTTTACAATTGGTTGTAATACAACTCCATTATTTAGCATTATCAATAATAAACTTAATAACCTCTATTCCTTTTACAACTCTATCTTCTATATCAATACCTTCCTCATTTTGATTTATCTCTAAAACATTGTCTTCATTAATAGTAAACTTATCTTTTAAATTCTGAAATAATGACTCTGCATTTTTACCATTATTTATTTCAATATGATATCCTGACGAAACACAAGTAAAATTAAACTTAGCTCCCGAAAGAGATAATATTAAAGGAGATAAATAACCATTTTCCAAGGTTACTTTATTAACATGATTCTTAATCTCTAACAAAAATGGAGACCAATGAAATCCATTAAACTGAAGCTTATTCATCTTATACAACTCATACTTACTTTTTTGATTTCTATCTCTAAATGAATAATAACCATCTTGCCCTTCATGAAACAAAAACGATTGGTATTTAATAAAATAATATGCAAAGGTTTTTGGTTTTAAATTATCCAATTCAAAAGTTTTAAGATAATCTTCTATTATTTGTTCTAAACTCTTTTTATTTGATAAATAAGATTCGAGTAAAAAGTTTACTGCTTGTTTTGTTTGGGTAAAATCAATATTACGACTTGGTGTAAAAATAGATAACCAATGACCATTATGGGAACCATAATCAAAAACCCATTCTTTCGTCTTTTTAGCATAATCGCCAAAAGTCATTAATGCACGACTTAACAAATAAAATTCATTTGAAAATAATTTTATAAAAGCATGAGCCTTATTATTAATACTAGTATCCAAATTAAATAACGCTAAATTTCCACGTAAGAAATTATGATCTTCTAATTGATTCTCAGAATTCTTAAATTCTAAATTTTCATTAATAAATATTTCTTTGTTTGCTTCTTCTTTACGCTGTTTTGCATTAAACTTTGAATCCTCAGGAATAACGCCATTTTCTACAATTGCTTTTGTACTTTCTAAAAACTCTTTATATAAATCAGAACGCATTTCGTATTCTGAATTTTCAATTAAGTTTCGTATAATTCTTAATCTATCATTTATTTTTTCAGTATCTTTTAATTGATGTATTAAAACTGCAAATAGTAATAAGCGTTCACCAAAAACAAAAGCACTACCATAAGAAGTAACACACTTTTCTAGTAAATTAACATTGGGGTTTCTAAAAAACAACCTTACTTTTGATGTATCAAAATCTGAAGGATTTAAATAAAATAAGCTTTCAAAATAAGTATCAATATCAGAAATTCCAACAAACTTATTTAAGGAAGAAAAAAGAAACTCTAATCTTTCATCACTTTCTCCATAAACTATCTCGGCTTTTTTTAATAGTTCAGATGATGCTATATCTAAGTCATCTAATGCAATTAAAATATCGGTAACAAATTCTATAAAATTTAGAATTCCATCATCCATTTTTAATGCTAAATCATCATTGGATTCTATATTTTTACATACTTTCCAAAATAAGTCTGACCATTCTTTGTCTATTTTTTCATTAAATTCTTGTTGAAATCTCTCTGGAATTAAACTAGAAAACTGTGATTTAAAATGCTCAAATTCTGTTAGAGGTTTTCCTCGAGAATTCATTTTTATGTATAAACTATCTGCCAACCCTAATTTCTCCATTGGAAGATTATAGAATTTTATTGGTGAATTATCACTTACCAACAAATCCCATATATTATCTTTTCCCAAAGTTTCATATCGATCTTGAATAGAAGACAACATTACCAACATAGAAGCTACTGTTGGATCATTATGCCACTCTGTGAAAAACCATGATTGATTAGTTATCTGCTTCTTTATATCCTCATTTTTGTTTTCAGGAATATAGTTGACTAGTGATTCACAAAAGACCTTAGAACTATGTCTAACTTCATACGTGAAATTTGTTAATACTTTTTTTGATGATTCTTGTTTGTTCTCTCTAAAAGCAGCATACCAATGCAATAAAAACAAAGTAGTTAATCGTTGCTGACCATCTAACGGAATAAAAGATTTTGAACTTAGACCATTAAGATTATACCCATAGATAAAATCAAGTTCAATTGGTTTAATGGGGTTTTCTAACGCAACAAATAAAGCATCTAAAAATTTAGACCTGATTTTCACTACTTTTTCATTAGTGCGTCCTTGTGCATAATCTCTTTGTATAATAGGAATAACAATTTTTGAAGTATCAATTAATTCAAAAAAACTAGTGGGTTTATTAATCATTGTCATTCTTTTTTAAGTTTTTTAAAAAGGCCTTATTTTCTGTATTTAAGTATGGTTTTAATGTTGATAATAACTCTGCACAATACTCTTGCCTATCTAATGCTGTCCAGAATTGATTATCATTTATGACTCCATTTGAATTATAATATCTTAAGAATAAACGTTTGGTACAAATAGGTATGTAACTACCTACCTTATCTAATTTAATAATGCGCTCTCTTTTTACCTGAAATACTGCATTATTTAAAGCAGAATTATCTGTGCCAGTAAGTAATGCTAGGTTTGCAATTGCGTGTGTAGTATCTGTTTGGTTTTCTTTATCAATTACAAAATGGGATAAAACTTCATCAAAAAGTACTTCAAATTTTTCCCAAGTTATATTTTCTTCATTTACTTTTTTTACTTTATTAATTGTAGCTGCTAAAGCATCGTTTTGATTGTTAATCTGTAAGTTTTCCAAATATGGAATATGTAGTTCTAACCATTCTAACCAAGGTTTCTTTTTATTTGGATTAAAATCTTCTGAATTTTGTGCTTGTATGTGTTCTACACTCCATTTTTCTCTTTTATGCAACTCAAAAGGGTAAAACACAATGTCGTTATCTAACTTACGCGTTGTTTCTACATTAAAAAGCAACAATAATTTATTTATTTTTTGAAGCTGCTCTCCTTTTTTATAAATTAAATCCTCTATAATAAAATCAATACTTTTTTTAATTTCAGTATTTACATAATTATTAAACACATTTTTAGTTGAAATAATTGCTTCTTCTAATAATACTTTTACCGTTGAAGCATTACCAATACTTATTAAATACCCTATTTTATGGTATTTATTTTTGTTTTTAAACCATTCTGAAAGAACGTTAAAATAGTGTTCTATTTTTCTCCAAATTTCCCACATTTTATAATCATCATCTGCCAAATTTAAAAAATGAAGAAATGTAAAATAATAGTCTTTTTCTGTTTTGTTTTTACCAGCTATAATATCAAAGAGATACTCAATTTTAGTTTGGTAATTTTCCGCAGATTCGTTAGTAATAAAAGACCAGAAAGGTTTATGGTTTAACTTTTGCTCCATAACATCCCAAAGTTGAGAAATTATAATTTTCTTTTTAATAGCTTCTTCTTTTCCTTCTTCTAAAAATTTATCGCTAGCTAAAAACAAAGCTTTAATAAGTTCTGCATTTGTTAAGGGTATTTTACCAAGATTTAATCTATTAAATAGTTGCTTGCTATTTTCATCATCTTTCACTTTTTCATTTTCACGTTCTACTTGGTACCAAATTACCTGTACAGAACTTGTATCATTTTCTGTACCTAAAAGAGTGTTTAGAAACAAATCTTTGTCTCTACGGTTCATTGCCCTAGTAGCGTCTTCAAACCATTCTTTTATGGTATTGTAGGCATTATAAATGTAGTAGTAATCTACATTACTAAAATCTTCTTTTATATTATTTAAAAATTCACGACTGCCTTCTCTAGTTTCATACTCTAAGGTGAAGAGTTCTTCTAAATAGTCTTCTTTTAGAGAATCTACTTTTAAAAACTCTTGCATTAAATACTTAAGTAGTATATAAATGGTTGTCACACGTTGCTGACCATCTATAAGCTCGTAGCCAGAATAATTGACGCCTTGTGATTGCCAGTCTTTTGGTTTTACTACTACAGGCTGTAAACAATAAAAATAGCCACTATCTTTACTATTACTCTCATTAGCTCTTGCATACTCCCATATATCTCCCAGAAGTTGGGTGACTTGTAAATCTGTCCATCTGTAACCTCTTTGGTAATATGGAATAAAGAAGTTAACACCCAATAAGGCATTAACGGTTTTCGGTTTTAATATGTTTGACATTTATTTTATTGAATTTATATTATGTTTAATTTTTAAAAAGGTAAATCGTTATCTATTTCCAGTTTCGATAAACCAAAAGGATCATCTACTTTTAACCCTAAAAAGACTTCAAGGTTTTCTGGGAACAAATTTTCATCAAACTTAAACGCTTCTGAATTTAACAATTCCCAAATAGCAATACTACTTTTATTATCAGAACCATATCCAATTACACTCTCCAATTTCTTTACATTAAAATGGATCTTATCTATTCCTGCCTTATCGAACAAATTCCAATTTGTAGTAATCATTGCTTTTTTATCACTACCTATATAGATTTCACTTTCCTTTAAATGTTCAAGATTTAAATACCCAAAAACATCATTAATAGATAATTCTTCATCTTCAAAATCCCAATCATTAATAACAAAATAATCGACTTTAAAATGTTTACATAGTTCAATTAAATAATTTGCTGTTCCTTTTCCATGATGACAGACAATTGCAACATTTTCAAAATTCATAAAAGTATCTGCATACCTTTCTTTATTTACTATTGCATCATCATTGGCTATAAACTCTAAAACCTTTTGTTTTATAGCATATTTATAAACCAAAACATCATTTGGTCCTTCAACCAAAATGACTTTTTTGCTAAATAAAATCTTACTCAAATTGGGCTCAATAGTTTTAATAAACTCATTGTACTTTGAATAATTGATAAGTTCACCGGTATCGTCATCTGCAATATTTACATCAAAGTCGTCTAGACTATTATATTTTTTAACCGTTTGGTTGTTCTCATTAATTTCTAATCTAATTAATCCCTTAGTATCAAAAGGGTCAATCATTTTATCAGAATGTGTTGTGTAAATGACTTGATGGTCATTCTCTGCTAAACCACATAACACAGTTTTATAAAAATATTCTTGATGATTTTCGTGCAGAAAACTTTCTGGTTCTTCTAATAAAAACAAGCATTTATCATTGTCATTAAATTCTGAAATAGATTGAACCACAGCCATTACAAACATGGAAATATAACCATCACCAAAATGACTAATAGGCACTTGATTTTCTATATCTCCATTTAAGCCAACCTTAAATAACATTTTTAAGAAAATATCGTGATAATTAGGCAGACCAAAACTTACTGAACAATCATCGTTACGCAAATTGCTTGAATAATTTTTCTTAATAAGACTTATAAACCTATTTAACTCTGAATCTTCTAAAACCTTATCTGTACTAGCTTGTACTTCTTCTTCAAATACAGCTTTTTTATCATTCATCGGGACATCAGAATCTACAATCTTTTTGATGTGTTTCGCTAAAAAAGACCTAAGATTTCCCCAACTTGTTTTATTGGTATTTATTTCTTCTTTAATTTTATGGAAATTAATATAGAAAATATTGAAATATCTAGTTGCTCCAAATGCATCATAATTTATATCGTCCTTAGGTGCGCCATCATAACCTTGAATTTGTGCTAACCCATTTAATGATTCAATTTTACTACCTTCAATTTCCTCTCCATCAACAAACATTTTTAAACGATGATAGCCTGTTAAACTAGCAAACTTTTCACCATCAAATTTTGGTTCTCTAGTACTTGTTGCATTTAAAAGTATAAAAGGCACATTATCCATATCTCTATTATGGAAATCATCTTGTGAAAACGTATCTTTTGAAACAAAATTAACTTGCAAACCATACAGAATCGCATTTAAAAGATTCGTTTTACCACAATTATTATAACCAACAATAGCAACTGGCTTTTTATAATTAGCATCTGGAAACACAAAGTTTTGTCTATCTTTAAATGAACGATAATTTTCTACTGATATAGAATTAATTCTAATTTCTGACATAGGCTTTTATACTGTTTTTGACATTTTGGAAAGAAGTAAATTTTGCAATTCTACCAACTTATTTATTTGAAAGTGCAAATAATATTTTTCTTCAATAATTGGTTTAATCATAAAATATGTTAACTCCAAAACAGTTTCTATTGGTAATATTATTCTCATATCTCCAATCATTTTTAAGTTTAAATTTGGCTTTATCGCATCTTGGGTATTTTCAATTAAAAATTCTTGATGCCAATTACTCATCAAAAGAAAATACAAGTAATATGGATGAATATTATTATTTTTAAATCTAATTATAGCTACATTTTGATTAGTATTTGCAGGAGTTATTTCTTTGTCAGCAATAGCAAAATCACCTACCATTGCACCTGTTATAGTAAACAAAATATCCTTCTCAAGTATTATTGATCTCTTTAACTCTGTATTATGAGTAGTAGAATCAACGTAATTAATTTTTAATTGGTTTATAAAATGATTTTTACCAATTGATTGACTCTTTATGTAGACTATTCTATCTCTATTAAATTGAGTATACATTCTTTTAGGGGTAGTACCTTTTGTGATTAAAGATGTATATTCTATTAATTTTGGAACTTCCCAACCCTCAGGAATCTCAACATCCAACTCCTCATTATAAACCATTTCACCACCAGACGATTTATAAGGTTTTCCTTCTGCATTAGGAAACTCGAAATCTACAAACCAATTTTTATACAAAGCTTGTGCAGTTTCTTCTAGTTTTTGGTTGAGGGTTTCGTTTAGTTTTATACGGTTGACGATAGTGTTGTATTCTGCTACGATGTCGCGTTGTTTTTCTATGGAAGGAATGGGTAGTTCTACTTCTTGCATTTCATCCCAATCAAAAAACTCATGCGCACTTCCGTGCGATTTAAAACGTGCATAACGGTCAAAATCTGGTCTTTTAAACCACATCATTAAATATTCGGAATTTAGAATATTTTCATCTTTAGATTTAAAAATTCTGTATGAAGGTGAGACGATACAATCTTTACCATGACGTAAAGCAATAGATATTTTATCTCCATTTCTAGTGGTTGCTCTATTAAAAGCAAATTGTCCTGTTCTAACTACTCGATACTTAGATAAGTCTATACCAATAGTATTTGTTTTTGCTTTTTGAAAATACTTTCTATTACTAATTCCTTGTAATTTTTTAATAACATTTCCATCATTTTTTTCGTTACAAGGTTCAATATAATCTCCTAAACGTTTATAGTTTAATCTCATAACCTAAGTCTTTAAACACATTTAGTAATTCGGTTTTAGATTGCGCTTCGTCTTTTAATAAACTTGAAAATTCAGTTTGTAAATCTTTCATCTTCTCATCAAAATTGATGTTTTCATCTCTGTTTACAAACTCAATGTATTTACTTGGGACAAGTGAATAATCTTTTTTACGTATTTCTTCAAGTGTAGCAGCATAACAGAATTCTGGAATGTTTTTATAACCAGATTCCTTTTGTTGCCATTTATGATAAGCTTCAGTAATTTCTTCAATATTTCCATCTGAAAACTGAATAAATTTCTTCTCAAAAGGAATTCCTGTCTGTCTTAAATCCATAAACAGAATTTCATCTTCTCTGTTTCTGTAGTTTTTCTCAACATTGTTAAGCTTTACTTGACGTTCTCTTTTGTTGTTATTTATAATCCAAATAGAAACACTAATATCTGTGGTGTAAAACATACTGCCTGGTAAAATAATAATAGCTTCCACTAATTTATTCTCGATAAGCTTTTTACGAATTAAGTATTCTGTGCTTCCTCCTGACAAAGCTCCATTTGACAAAACAAATCCTGCTACTCCATTGTCTGAGAGTTTAGAGACCATATTTAGAATCCAACCATAATTGGCATTTCCAGTTTGTGGTACCTCATAACCTCTCCAACGTGGATCGTCCAGTAATTCGTCTGTAGCTCTCCAATCCTTTTGGTTAAAAGGTGGGTTTGCCATAATATAATCTGCTTTTAAATCTGGGTGTTGGTCTTTACCAAAAGTATCTGCTGGCACATCACCTAAATTGGCAGCTATTCCACGTATGGCAAGGTTCATTTTTGCTAACTTATAGGTGGTTGCTGTGTATTCTTGCCCATAAATAGAAACGTCTTTTTTGTTACCATTATGGCTGTCTATAAACTTCATAGACTGCACAAACATACCACCAGAACCACAAGCAGGATCGTAAATCTTCCCTTTGTACGGTTCTATTAACTCTGCAATAAGGTTGACGATACTTTTAGGCGTGTAGAATTCGCCTTTTCCTTTTCCTTCTGCAATGGCAAATTTGCTTAAAAAGTACTCATACACTCTACCAACAATATCTTGTTGTTGGTCTTTAAGTGTGTCTATATTGTTTATGGTGTCTAGCAAAGCGGCTAGCTTGCTCACGTCCATATTTAAACGCGAAAAGTAGTTGTCTGGCAACGCACCTTTAAGCGATGGGTTATTTTTTTCTACGGTATATAAAGCAGTATCTATTTTTAAGGCAATATCATCTTGTTTGGCGTTTGCTATTATGTAGCTCCAACGCGATTCTTTGGTTAAATAGAACACGTTTTTTTGTGTGTAGAATTCTACCATGTCTACAAACTTTTCTTTGCCATCGTCTATAATTTCTTGTCTACGAACTTGAAATTTATCACTCGCAAATTTTAGGAATATTAAACCTAATACTACGTGTTTGTATTCTGAGCTTTCTACCGTTCCGCGTAGTTTATTTGCTGAATCCCAAAGGGTTTCTTCTATGGATTTTGTTTTTTTGGTTGTTGCTTTTTTGGCCATTTAATGGGTATTATTCTTTTAAAATTCCGTCTTTATATTTCTCTTTCTTAACCTTATTTCCAGTCTTATCAAAATAAATGGTATTACCATTTCTAAGTCCATCTCTAATACGTCGTTCTTCTGAGCCATCGGTTTCTCTATTGGTATAGATAAAATCGCCATCAAACAATTGATCAGAGTCTATGGTGTAATAGATTTCTGAATCGGAATTGTTGCTATGGTCTATGTAAGTAGTTATAATCTTTACGTTTTGCTTAGGGTAGTGATATTCCCAAGTTCCAATTTTCACATTTCTATACGTTTCTCCTTTAATTGAAGTACTACCATCTTGATTCCGTATAAGAAATAATCCATTTTGATAATGTTTAGTTTCATCTTTTAACTGCGCATGAAATACCTCTTTAAAATCGTGGTGAGATAACTCTTTTTCTGGTTTGGTTACTAAGTAATCTATTTCAAATGTTTTGCCATTGCTTAACGCACTGAAGTATTTTACTTTTATGTTACTATTCGTTTCCGAAAGAATATGGTATTTTTCATCTGTGATAATCCCATTCTCATCATAAACATTTAGTTTTTTTAATTTCCCACTATCAAAGGATTTCAATTCTTTTATTAAACCATCAATATTATAAACGGTATAATCGCCATGAAGGAGATTTCCTTTATAATGGTATTCTAGAAATATGTTAGCTTTATTAACATATTCTATCCATTTGCCAAATTTATATCCTTCTTCATACTGTCCCTCTCTAAAAACATTGATAGGTTCATCATCGGTATTTATAACATAACTTTCTAACCAAAAACCATCTTCTACTCCGTCCTTATATTGACCTTTGAACTTAATAGTTCCAATACTGTCTTTTACTAAATAGTCTCCGTGTAATTTCTCTTTTTTATAATTAGAAATTGTCGTTTTCTTTACATAATTTATATAGGTACAATTATCCGTTTCAGATTTTGACGGCGATTTTATTAATTTACAATCTATTGGTTTACTTTCTAAGTATGAATAGCGTTTTGACTCCCCTTCTTTATAACCATTTTTATAATTCTCCTCCAAATAAAGCTCTTGTGAGTGCTCATTTAATTCTCCTGTGCGTCTATTAATAAAAGTTAAATAATAAGATTTCCAAAGTCCTGATTTTTTGTCATTAGTGTAGTTTCCTTCTGCTTCTAAACTACCAGATATACCATATTCTTTCCAATATCCGTGCTTCACATCATTCAAATAATAACCTCTTGCTTCGATTGTTAATTGAGTGGTATCAGTTTCTATCACACCACCATCAAATCGCTTATTATAATCTATAAAAATCTTATAAGAACCGTTAAGCTTATCGTTTTCATAAGAACCAAGAATAAGACTATCTCCTTCAAAATCCTGAAAAACACCTTCTTTAATGCCGTTTTTGTAATATTTATAGCTTAAAATACGCTCATTTTTATCTTTATCAACATATACAAATTCAAATCTACCATGCAATTTATCATCATCATAATTAAATTTTTCTACCCCATATAAAATCCCGTCATTGTCATAATGATATGTTTTACCTACCCCTTGGAGTTTATCTTTAGTGAAGTTATTTTCATTTGTTAAAAGTCCATTATCATAAAGTTTCACAGCTCCTTCTAAATTACCGTTTAACATTGCATATGATGTAGATAATTCTCCTTGATCAGAATACTCTTTCCAAACTCCTATTTTTCTATCATTTTTATAATGACCAACCATTTTTAAATTGCCATTTTTATAATATCCCTTATATTCACCTTCAAATTTACCATCTCTTAAATAATACTCAATTTCAATTTGATCAGTATTCTCAAAAAACAGTTTCTTTTTTCCATTATCTGGATCGTAAACACTATTCTTTTTTATCAATAAAAATCGATATGCAGTAAAACTCTCGTCAGAAGAAGAATAGTCATCCTCTTTCTTTCTTTTTTCTGTAGTAATCTTCAACATGTAAGTTTTATTAGCATAGTTATTTATGATAGCATCGTCTTCAATACTATTATTTATTAATTTATAACCAAGAGAGTTAAGCGAACGTTGAATTTTTTGGTATGCCTCTTTGTTGAAAACGGCGTAATTTATTTTATTTGGTAAGCCATCATAAGTGTATAAATAAAACCATGCTGTTGCTTTATCATTATAACTCGACTTATTATATGACCATGTAATAGTATTATACTCATCTGTAGAACCTTTATCAGAGCCATAATACTCCCAACCTTTATTTAATAGATATTGATTGGCATATTCCCAATTGGATTTACTACAAGCAACTTGAAGGTCGTTTAGGCTAATATTTTGAGCAGAAACTGTAGCGCAAAAGCTGCATAAAAAAACTAAAAATAATCTAGATATCATAAAAAGCGGTTGAATTACATCATTAAAAAAATAGCCTTTTAAAACATTATAATAATGTTTTAAAAACATTGACTAAGAATTAGTTTAGGGAACATTAAAGATAAAAAAAACCTTAAGGTTTCAAAGTGAAAAATACAGTATTAATTAGACTGTTGCATTACTAAATTATTAATATGAGACTGAGTTTTAATATTAGAGAAATCAATTTTACATTATTATTTCAACCATTTCAGCCCACAATTCATATTTATTTTCAAATTCAGGCACATAATTCTTATACAAGTCTGTTATGACCTTAATATCACGTTGAATTTTAAAAATTTTATTGAGCTGATTTAGAATTAGGCTTCTTTCTCCATTATCCATTCCGTTTTTATCTAAATTAGGAATTTCTAGACTAAGCATTTGCTCTTTAAAACATGTTATCATTTCTTGCAAAGCGCCACTGCTAATTAGTTTAAAGGAATTGTTTTCTATTATGTAATAATCTTGATAGAACTCATCACAGTCCAAAAACTTAAAACAAGCATAACATGTATAAAAGTAATTAACGCGACTAAACACTTCAAATGGATAATTTTCAATAGTCACTGAATCTCCATCGCGCATAAAAGAATCTGCAAAAATGAAATAATTATTTGTATTGTCATATTTATATGCACTTACAATTGTGCAACAATGTGCACCACCTGAATAAGATTGAGTAAATAAATATTTATTTTCATTTATATCTACAAATGTATGAGATGAAATACTTTCATTTTCATTTAAAAATTCATTAAGTTTAAGAATTTCGTCCACTCCGTTTTCTACCTTTTTAACGAAGTAATCATTGTCGTTTTGAGTAAATGCTGTATTACAAAATAAAATAATAAGAACTTGAAATATTGTTTTTTTTAAGTACATAATAATACTAGTTTTAGTTTAAATCAATGGTAAACTCTAAATAGACAGGTGGATGATCTGAAACTCCTCTTGCAATAGCTAAATTTTCACAATTTTGAAGATAATCTACCGCACCAGAATAGATTATTAAAAAAAATTGCTACAAATAAGAATGAAACTAACTTTACAAAGCATCTCCCTATTTCTTTTTGAATAGAGTAAAAATTAGTCCCAAAGCCACAACGACATCCACAATATTCCATATGTCTCTACCAAGCGCAATTTTAAAAAAGGGTTGAAACAATAAAGCTAGTGTTCCATATATTACCATGTCTGTTTTGTTATTTTCCTCATTAGCTCTAAAAGCCAGAACACCAAAGCCAACTAATGCCGCAAACCTAACGAATTGATAGAATCCGTAGGGCATGTCTAGAAGGCAGAGTAATAGTAGGATTGCTAATGTGATTTTTATGATTTTAATAGTCATGATCGTAACGTTTTTTAATGCCCTAAGTTATCTTTTAGCTAATAAGCCCTTTAGAAATTCTATTCTCGCTTTCTAACAGTATTGTTTGTCAAATTGAAATCATGTTCAAAACTGACTCTGTCTTTTCTGGATATTTCCAAATTAAAACAATGAGTATCATTAATAGTATTTTGATGTTCCAAAATGGAATTAAAATACCAATAGTAGCAAGAACTAATAAGAATTTATAGAAATAAAATCGTTGATGTTCTGCTTTAGTATAAAATTTCACAAGCTTCATTGTTCTGTTTTCCATGTCGAGTAAAAATATACCGTCATTTTCTATAACAAAATCATATTCCAAAAGTTGACGTCTTGAATTTTTATCCTGAACCGATATAGCCGATTTACCTGATTTCACTTCAACTATAAACTTTTTACCATCCTTTTCTACTACATAATCTAATATAATTTTTGATTCAAAATTCTTATTATTCACCTTATAACGATGAAAATATTGTTCTTGTTCTCCTACTATTGAATATCCCTTGTCTTGCAAAAATCCACGAGCTTTATTTTCTAACATTAGACCTCTTGCAAATCTCTTTTTTTGCTTTCTTTTTTTATTGTATTGTGCGATCTTGAGTTTCAAAGCAATGTATAACAAGATGCCAATTATAACAAAAAAAGTAAATCTTTCGATTATGGTTTCATTCATAAGTAAAGAAAGGGTTAATAGTTTTTAATTTTTGGTATGGCTTATTTTCATTCTTTTTACTTTACTAAATTGATTTAAAACATTAGAAGAACGATTATCCCACTCTTAAAAACAAAAAAACGTCCTAGGTTATTGCCATGCAAATTACTAACCTAGCCTTCAATATTGTTCTTTCAGAGTTACCTAGAATCTCATTTAATATAAATAGGAATGGTGATGTAATTAATAACAGAAACATTCTAAACTGTCTTGAAATTTATTCTAATAAAAATCAATCTTCCCATCCACAAAGCGTTCTACCTATTTTTTTAGCTTCACTCAATGTGACTTTGTCTACAGAACTTTTACAATTAGAAAGTCCTCGACAGGATTTTGAATAATGGTATTTCTTACTGTATTTACCTTTACAGATGTAGACATTAGAATCCATTGCATCGAAAGATGTTACAGTAGCTACCCCAAAACAAAAAAATAAGCTAAAAAAAATATTAATAATAAATTTCATAATGTTTAATTCCCTTTAATTGTAAATTCTAAAAAAACTGGTAAATGGTCAGAAATCATTCTGGATAGGATTAGATTCTCACAATGTTGTACAAAATCAACAACCCCAGACTTCTGAAAAGTCATTCCTTTTGAGTAATAAATATTATCTATTTCGTGACTAAGGTAGTCGCCCATAGAACATTTCTGTTTTAAGGTTGTTTTTTGATCTTTAAGCGCCGATTTAAAACCTTGCTCATATAAGTCGTTCCAAACTTCATGCTTTTCATTTAGGTTAAAATCACCTGCTATTAACAATTTGTCTGCGCTTAATCGCTCTTGGTAATATTTAAAATATTGCGTTTCTAATTCAGGGTTATCGTTGTACTTCCGAGAATGAAAGTTAATGACATGGAATGTACTGTCGCTATTTTTCATCTTAAATTTTGCAATATAAGGCTCTCTAAATATTACTGATGCCAACTCATCGTCTAAATATGCTCTTCCTTTTAAATCTACTTTACTCGTTTTCCATAAAAAAGCATAACGTTCACTCATATAGACTGATGGACTTTTTGTTGGATCGCTTATTCTGTAATCCCACTTTGATCCTTTTCTGTTCAACTCGTCGGCTATTTGGGCTACTTTTTGCGCACCAGCAGGATGCTTGGCTACGACTTCTTGAATGGCTACAATATCGAAATCTTTAAGTATGTTTACGATGAAGGCTATTTCGGTGCTGTCTTTGGATTGTCCAAGATTTTGGATATTCCAGGTGATTAGTTTTAGTGCGTCACTACTCAGTGTAGCATCAGCATCTGCTTTGTTAAGAGCCTTGTCAGATAAGTTAAAATCATAATTACCTACAACAGGTTTATCCTCAGACTTAGTTGTAATACCTGAATCCCCCTTACTTTCTCTAGGAATACAGGATACAATTAAAAATATGAAACAAAAAAAACTAATTCTTTTGATTATGTAATTATCTATCATTTACAGCGGTTTTTTTTTATAAAAACATTAATCAAAAACTATTTCATTTTTATTATAGTCAATAGTCAATTTACCGAATTTTGACAAAGCAGATTGTCCTAACAGTAATGGCGCCTCTAAATTATGAACAACAGAGGCTTCAACATTATAAATGGTTTTAGTTCCAATTTTTACTTTTTTCAAATTAAGTCTCGTTCCTTCTGATATGTTACCAGTTGCATCTTGAAATTGAACTTTCCCCAAAAAGTCTTCTTCATTTAACTTACCTTGTTTAAGTAGAAAAAGGACTTCTGTTTCTGATATTGAAATATTACTAGCTCCTGTATCAAATATAATATCCATATCAATATCGTTTATCTGAATAGGAATATAAAAAACACCACCTTCCTTCTTCATTTCAACCATATTCTCACTTTTTATATCACTTCTATTATACGTTCTTGTTGAATTAGGGTTTAAGTCGGACGAAGAAGTAGCTCTTTTACAACTAAAAATTAAGGAAAATAATACAAATATTAAAAGTTTACTTTTATTCATATTTATTTGTTACTTTAGGTATTATTTGGATTGAAAATCGCTTATTGTAAGATTCTACATCTTCTCCTTTTTTATAATCACCAATACTTCTACTTTCACGACAAAGACCATTATACCCACTTCCTGAAATTAGAACCTCTACATTATCTTTTCTGAAATTTATATTATTGGCAAGCCATAAATTATATACAGCTAAAGCTCTTTCATATGATTTTTTATAACCATCTGAGTTATTTTCACTATATCTTTTATCATATGTATTAGCCATATTCCCCTCTATAACTAATAGATATGAGAAGTCTTTATTATCGTTCTGAAGTTTTTCTAAAAATCCTTTTATCTTTTCTCCTATTTCAATAGTTGTTTGCTTATGCTGTTCTAATACTTCTGATTTACCAGGATCAAAAATCTCTATACCTCTAAGGCTTTTAGCCACAAACTTTTTACACTCTTCTAAATATATGAAATCGCCGTCTTCCTCTAATGGTTTAAACTGTTCATCTAACTGAACTATCTTTTTTAAGTCTTCTAATGTAGCTACCATTTTTTGTTGATCTAGTTTTAAATAAACAACTGTTAAAACAAATAGAACTAGCATAACGAAAAATAATGTTGTCATTAAATCAGCGTAACTTACCCAGAAAAAATCACCTTTATCTTTTTTTGACATCTACAGTATATATTTATATATAAAAAGACCACAAGTTGCCATGATTACAATTGAAGTAAAAATTAGAGCAAATAGCAAGAGTTTAGGTGTTTTAAAATATAATGGTTTGTCAGCAATTTTATCCATTAATTGATTGATTGTTGTATCATGGTCTTTAATACTAGCTTTCAAAACACCTACCTCATTTGGTAAACTTTTTATTTGACTTATACTATCATTAACTTTTAAAACATCTTGTTTTATTGCTGCTATGTTTTGGCTTTCATCATCAAAAACTTGTTTGGTCTTATCCTTTAAGTCTTTAAATAATTTTTCAAATCCAGAATTAATTTCAACATCCTTTTCATTGAAACTTTTCATTCTTTGTTCAAAAGATTTTTTAAGCTCTTCTACCATATCTCCTGTAGAGGAATCAAAGTCGGCTACCTTATTACTTATAGCTTGCTCTCTTTGCTCAAAACTAGAAAAGTGAGTTTGCAAATATTTTGAACCTTCAGAAATATTTTTAGCGTTTACATCAAAATTGTCTATTATAGTTCCTAAATCACCAACTTTATCTAATTGAATAGAAACCGTATGATTTAATCTTTCTGTATTTTTTAAAAGTCCATTGACATTAGCTAAATACTCTGACAATTCTTTTAACTTAGAAAATGAGCTATTGATTTCTTTCATGACATTGATGTTATATCTAGCCATATTACCAACATCAATTCTTTTTAATTCTTCAACCACCTGAAGCTGACTTTCAAAAGAGCTACGAACCTCTTTTATTACCCCGTCAAAATGCCCCATATTAATCGCAAAACCTTCATTAAATTTTAACAAATTTGCTTGTAAGGTCTGTAAACTTGAAGCTGTGTTTTTTGAAAGTATTGGTAATAGTTGGGTTTGTATAAAAGTAAAAAAGTTATTTTTATCATTTTCTGCCCCTTTTCTAATATTATAAAACAAAAGTGAATTTATAGTTGTTAGTAGTAGCCCAATTGCGCTAGCTATCATTGCTATTTTAACCCCAATAAGTAAAGCATCTACCCCTTTCAATGTATTATCTGCATTCATTGATTCTGCTGACCCACTAATTGAATCACTTAAGCTAGGCATTGCAATTAAACCAATAATAATACCTAACATAGTTCCAAAAAGTCCTAAATATAGGGGTATTGGAAGGTTACTAGTTATGGCACTCTCTTCATTGTCAATATTTCTATCTACAATATCCTTAATTAAATTAAAGTCGCTTATCGCTCCTTTATTTCTTAAGAGATAACTATTAATAGCACTAATAGTATTATGAAATGACGAACTTACTTGACCTGAAATTTCAATAAGTGAAATCGTTATTTTATTACTCATATGTCCTCTTTATTAAATAAGATCAATTCATCATAGTCATCATTATCCTCATCATAAACATCCTCAATATCAGACTGATTAATTAGGTCTATTTGTTCTGCCTCATCATAAATGTTTTCATCGTTGCTTTTATCTAAATTATACTCACCATTTGTAGAATTTAATTCAAAATCATCCTTATTATTTAAAATAGTATCAGCATCTATTGAAGACACTAGGTCTTCATCAATAGATAATTCTATCAAGTTTATATTTGAATTTTTAGAAATAATTTTTTTAAAAGCAAGTATTCTATTTAAGTTTTTATAAAAAAGAATTAATTGAAAACATATAATAATGCCAACAATCACCATTATTATAATATCATGTTTACCGCCCATATAATTTATATTTATTGAAATTTTATTAAAGCTTTATCTGACTCACTAACCACCCACTCTCCATTTACTAATCGCGCAATTCCTTTACGCTCTGTTATAATAGTTCTTTGAAAATCTTGATTACTATTGGCATTGTTACATACTCTATATAAGAAATCATCAGGTGAATTTATGATTTGCCGCATCATAAAATCGTTAACTAAAACAACTTCAAATTCTGCAGAGGTTTTGGTACTATCTATATAAGTAAATTTAAAAATCGTTTCTTGATCTAGTATCTCTTGTGTGGTTTTTACAAAGATTCTATTCGGATTTGATTTACCAGCATAGAAACTGGTTAATACAGGTTTAGGTATAGAAGTGTCCCACTCTTTAATGTTCTCAGTTTCATTTTCAGAATAAGATGAAGGAGGTGAAGAATTAAAATTATCGTTTGAATTATATTTAACTTTTTTTAATTCATTTTTCAATCTAGTTATTTCCTTTCTCAAACTACTTATTTCATTATTGAGTTTAGGAATTTCTAATGAGTAGGTTTTATTAACATTACGTTCTTCTTTTCTTAAAGCTTCTAATTCTCTAATTTTTTTTCCCTTATTTATGGATCTAATAATAAAGATTATTAAAAGAGCTAACAGAAAAACAATTACAGCATTTGATAAAGTAAAAATTGATTTACCTCTCGTTGGGATAACCTCGATCTTAGCAGTTACATTTGCATTTTTTTCAACATTTTCGTCAACCTTCGGATTAATAAAACGATCTATATCTTTATGTAATATAGATAAAGGCTCTGAATCAATTAATTTTTCTTCTTTTACATCTTTTAATATAATTCCAATGGAGTTAAACAAAGTGTCTAAATCCTTTTCTTTAGACTTAGTTTCGTTAATCTTAAAGGAAACCTTTTCCAAGGTCTTTTTAAATTCTTGTTTTAATAAAATCTCTAAAGAATCAAAAGGCAATGGATAATTAAGAGAACTTTTATTAAGTCGTACTTTTAAATTGTCCGAATAATCTAAACTTTCCTTTTCATTTAATTTAAGTTTTTCAATATAGCTTTTGGTTACAATAGCATTCGTATGATCCACAATAGTTATCCATTGTTCATCAGAAATAGGTTTACTCTGACCATGTAAAGCCACTAAGCATAAGCTACTAAAAATTAAAACAATTAAATTTTTCATGATTATTCTTTAGTTACTAAGTTATAAGCTAGCTCACCCAGACTTCCAACTAATGGATAAAAGAAAAGCGTTTCTGCTATGTCTTCCTCATCATGGTTTTCTAACTCTATAATCTTGTTGTTTATACCCATTTTCATAGCATTCACCTTTTTATCTTCTAGAAATTGTTTGGTAAATTTTAATATGCCATTATCAATTCCAAAATAATCTTTAAATGAAATCTGTTCGTTCAAACGAAAAAACAACTCAAGAAAATGCTCATAATCCTTTACGGAATCACTTTCTAATGATTGAATATCTTTATAAGTCCATTTCTTAGATTCACTCATCAAAGTATTATGATTAATCAATACTTCTTTGATTTCATTTATATTCACATCATTATTTTTATTAAAATAAATTGCGCCTTTGCTTGCTATTTCTTTTGGATTATCTTCTAATAAAATTTCTATGGACACCTTTTCAGAAGCGTCAGAAATATCTGAGAAAACAAACTCAGCGATACGTTTTAAAGTATCTTTTGCTTTAGAAGCATCAATAATTGTTAATAGTTTTGAAGCCGTTCCTGAGAAAGAAATAGATACAGGTGTTTTTAGTTTTCTAGATTTAAAAATATGAGCTAAATGATAAATATGAGCTACATAGAATAATAAAAATATAATTTTCAAATCTTTATCTGCCTTTAAAGATTCCAAGAAACTAATAGGTAGTTTTTTTTCTCTAATTATAGGGTTGTTTTCTAAACTAAAAAGAACATTGATAGCATCATTTGATTTGTTTTTAGATATAATATTGTTCATCACGGTACCAAGATCCGCTAAATTATTATTCTTCAATTCATCATATAACTTTGCTTTAAACCTTTTTACAAAACCATTGATATTAATGTTTCTTTTATAATTATCCCCAAATATCGCATCACCTGCAAACTTGTATGAGCTAAACAATATTGGCTTTTCACCTTTATATATAGCTATATCAGAAGTTCCTCCTCCTATATCTATAGAGACCATTGGTTTTTCTAAAGCTGCTTTTCCCTTCTCATTAATGTAATAATAAAAAGGTGTTAAACTTTCACAAACTTTTGATATGCTAACATCACTTCCTAAATACTTCAAAATAATATCATTCCATTTACTCTCTAATTCATTTAGCTCATAAACCATCATACTAGCTGGGTAAGACCAAACAATTTTTGTTTGTTTCAAGTCTCCATTATTCAAAAGAATCTTATTACGTATCAATTTTATTAATTGCTCGAAAAAACTACGCATAACCTGACTACTATTAGCGTTCTTATTCCATTTTAAATTAGTTTCTATTTCGGTATTTAAAGCAAAAGATTTTTTTTCATATTGAAATGGAATTGCAATATTGGACATTGAGAACATTGGTTGTGTAAAATTTGCCAGTTTATGATAAGCGATTACTGTTCTTTGAGGAAACTCATATACACTGTCTTTTTTTATAATATTTGGAATTAAATCTACCTTGCAAAACTTCAAAAAAGATTCATCAAACTCTTTATCATTTATGAGATGCCCTATATGTTTACTTTCAGTGTTTAATAATTCAAATGACTCAGAAATACCATCATTTTTAGAGAATTCAATATGTGTATTTGTGGTTCCAAAATCAATTGCAACCGTGTATTGATTTAAACCTCCAGCAACTTTAGATTCAAAATTTGGGATTAAGATGCCACTAGCATAATCATGCCTAATTTGTAAATAATCAAAGTCACTATTTACAACTAGTCCAAACATATCTATATTTTCCTCCCCTTTAAAGCGTCTTTGCGTTTCTTGAACTGTGGTTACCTTTTCATTATAGGACTTGAAGAAATCAATACTGTATTTATTTCCTTGAAATATTGGTAACGAGTCGGCATCATAAAAAGCGATATTGTATTCAGGCTCTACCGTATTTCCAAACTTATAAAATGGAGTGATCCCTATATTAATCCTATTTTCTATAATTGCACCTTTGTTAGATTCTTCACTAAAATCTGGTTTGTGAGCTTGTGAAACAGGATTATAATAAGTTCTTTTAAATGTTATCTGCTTATTATTTTGAATAGGTAGTCTTAGGTAAACACGGACATGATTATTACTCAAAATCTCAACTTCGAACATCTTTTCTCCATTGATAATTCTATCTAAAAAATCTAATTTAAAATACTCAAAAAACAAAGGCTTTAATGGAAGTAAAAATCCATACTCATTATTATCTTGACCATTTATAAAATAATAATTATCTATTGGCAAATGTGTTTTAATCAATACTGGTTCAAGGAAGTCACTAGCGACTATGTATGGATATTTAGCCCCATCAAATGGCAATTTTCTTTCATTTATAGGTTCTTCAATATAACTAGGCGCTTTATTTGAAACAGCCCAGTCAGCAGAGACATAACGAAACCCTTTTGGAATATCGTCATTAGGAAGCACTAGAAGTGGTTTAGACTTCTCAATATTTTTTGGTGAATTGAGAATAAAATCACTTTTAGAAATCTCACCCAAATTACCTTTACTTCTTTTTAGGTTTACATTTAAAACCTCAACGATTTCGCCACCTCCATCAATATTCAAATCAAGTAACTTATCATACATTTCTATATTCTGACCAAGAATTTTACTTCTTAACTCATCTGATAAAAGAGGAAATATTTTTTGTAGATAATCATTAAAGTTTTTAAAGTTCACAGTAAAATTGGGAATACTTTTACTTAATAAAAAAAGATATTCAATATAGGAAGCGTCTCGTTTGTGCAGTGAACAATACTCATCATCAAAAAATGTATCACCCGCTGATGTGAAATCTTTAAGATGGAATTTATTTGCTGATGTGAAAAACAGCGAAACCGGAGACGTACCACCGATAATGTTTAATGGATTTTGACCTAATTTATAATTCAGTAAATAGATTTTATGCATCTTATCAAAATTATAAGCTGCACTATCTTGCTTCAAATAAAGACGTAAACTTTCACCCAATGCTCTATGACCTTCGTGCGAAGAATCTAACAAGTTGGACAAATCATGCTTTGGGTCCCAGCTAATAATCTCTATTTTATCTTGATATTTTTCAAAATCAAATAAAATCTGACCAATATCTAATGCATCTGAAACCATTTTATGATATATTGTATCACCTTCCAAATCTCTATTAACAACCTCTTTAAATGCTGTATTAATCAAATCAATTCTAGCAAATGGACTTGGAATAGAAGTGATCTCTTTACTAGCATGCTCACCGTTTGGATCTTTAATAGCAGCGATAGCTTTATCATTAAGTGGAGTTGAATTATCCCACCCATAAACATCTGCGCCTTCATGAAATCTAAATACTTTAACACTCATAACTTTTTATTTTTCTTGAATTAACAAATTAGTCGTATTGTAAAAAACATCTATAAACCTATCTTCTTTAGTCTTACCTTTTTTATCGTGTTTGAGAGACTTGTTTAAAAACTCTATGAATCGCTCATAATTTTTAACACCTTTCCAATTAGAACGTTTTAATGAGATACCATTAACAGCGTTGAATATTTCACTATTGGTCAATTCTAATGTAAAAGGAGAAAAACCTCTTTCATTTGAAGACATTTGCTCCAACCAAGTCCAAAAACCTTTGTTAAAACGTTTTAATTCTTGATAGAATTCTGTATTTAAAAAATCAGAATTTAAACCTAATTCCGCTGAAAATTTTTGATCAAATGTCTTAGGAAATTTATTCTCCAAATACATATGGAACAAATAGTATTGTATCAAAGGTTTGTACAGTATGCTTTTTGTATTTCCGTCTAAGTCTGGAAAAGTAATGTTCTTAGAGTTTTTATTTATACCAAATTCTCTTACTTCATTTTGATCTGTTACAGATTCATTTGCAAAATCTAGAATAGCCATTGCTGAAGCTAATTCAATAAAATGTGCATCATTTTTTTGAGATGTACTTCCTTCGTTATTTTCATAATCTCTATTGATATCGTCACCTATATAATACATTCTATTAACATCGTTATTTACACCATGTTCGTAATAATGTAAGGCTGCTTTGGTCTTAGAAATAAATGTAGACTTTTCAATTTCACTATCCTCATCTTTTTTGACACCAAAATAAGGTAAGACGGAAATAGCTCCAATATTTGAGTTTTTAAGCAATTGATGATTATCCAGTTCTGAAGAAGCTTCTCTTAAGTTTTTTAGCAAAAGAGGAAAACCAGAAGCTCCTGTTCCACCAAAAATTGAAGAAACAATAAAAATCCTATCATTTTGTGAAAAACTTGAGGCGAATGTTTTAAAATCATCTGAATGTTGAAATTGATTTAATACCACACTTCCCATATTAGGATTCCCTTTAAATCCAACATCCATTGTAGCTTCCAAGTTTTTTTCACTAAAAAGCATCGATGTCAACGCTCTATTAGTTCTATCCATAGATGCTAACCCAATATAATCCTTAAATTTCTTATCAGAATTTAATATTTTAATTCTAAAATTAGGTGTTTGAGATTCTATTTCTGTTTTAAAAAATTGATTAGAAGTGTTAGTATCAAATGACAGCGATTTTCTTATTTTTTGATAAGACCTTAGAGTATTCGTTGTAAGACTTACATCTCCATTAGCAGCATCAGGATCAATAATAATAGGTATTATTTTTTCCGAGTTACATTTTACTCCAGATGCTAATAAATAAGTTAGAGATTTTAAAACTCGAGAACCAGTACCTCCAATTGCAAAAATATATAGTTTAGACATAATTAGATTTTTAAAAAGGGATATGAGATGAATTTGAACTTTTCCATTTCAAAAGTGACGACCATATCAAGAAAAATAGTGCCCCAAATAAAAAGTTAGTCAGTGAGAAGTATATTAAATCTTGAAAAAAATAAGGTATTTCATCTAACACAGACAAACCTTGAGACAAATAGTTATCAATAATGGAATCATTCGCCACCATATAAGCTATAATTGAGCTTACTATAGAAACAACCAATAAAAACAATAACCATATGGTTAATTTTGCAGTTTTTGGCCTATCAACAACATAATAATAAAGAACCACAAATAACAGACTTACTATTCCAGTAATTATAAATACCCAAATAGCAAAGTCTAACCTCAACAGATTCTCATAAAACGGTTGAGAATTTATTTTAAAAATATCATATAATAATTTAATACTTTGTCCCATTATTTTCTTTGTTTATTTTTATAAATTATAATTCCAATGATAAAAAGGATTAGCAAAACAACAAACCAACCAACAATAGTTCCTAATCCAGAACTAGCTTTCTCTTGATTAACTTTTAATGTAATTTGAAAATATTTATTACTATCTCCTGTTGTTTTTTGAGCCTCATATATTCCTTCTATAATATTCTTAAAACCAAAAGTTTGAGATTGCTTTAATGCATTTGTTTCAATATCTCTATCATCTTCACCATCTTTAATGGAAACATTATCTATCCATTTTGGAATATTTTTATTTAATGTTATCTCAATATTTCCATTATAGGTATTAGGTAAAGACAATAGCAAAACGTGTGTACTATTTTCAGTACGTGAAATATCACTTGGGTTGATGCTTTTTAAAGTACCATCTTTTAACCGTATTTGATTACCCTCAATTTCCCCTATATCTAATATTTTAATTTTTTTAGAATTAAAACTATAGTTTGTGAGGTCTGTTAAATAGTCATCTGAAATAGGAATATCACCAAGGTTAATAGAAGCAGCCAGTTGAACACTTGCACCCTGGCTCAAAGAATTTTCAATCGTTACAGTTTTACCTTTTGTTGAGCTAATGGAAAACTGTCCTTTATTTAATGTAAAAGGAAGCACTGAAAACTCATTAATTTGTATATCAGATGGAGTTATCTGGTATTTATTTTTAAGATTATATCTTTTTAATTTGGGGACAACTCCTTTAGTATATTTATCTACAGTATCCCCATCCCCGATAATAAAGACATAGTAGGGGCGTTTTTTGATACCAACTCGATTATTATTATCAATATCATAATATGTCCCCTCAAACTCGCTTTCAAGATGTAACACACTAGTTGTTAAAGTTTCTGAATTAGGTATACTTTGAAATTTGCGAGTAATATTCTGCCTTAAACGAATTAATCCAGACTCAACATCTGTATCCTTAGGTGAATAAATAAAATCTGCGATAAACACTATTATTTCATCTTCCTTCCAATCAAGTAAGATTTTTTCAAATAATTTATCAAAATCACTAGTACCCCTTCCTTTTTTATAGAATCGCCCTAATGTCTTTGCGTCTATACCATCTAAATTATCTTTAATACTTACTGATTTAGCTGTGGTATTATTTATTAGAAAAAAGTCAAGATTCTCTTTATTATAGTTTGTTTTAGAAGTTATTATCAAATCATTTACAGCATTTCTAAAACCTGTATTTATAATCTTTTTTTCTGGCAGATAACCATACATACTTAAAGTGTTCTCCAAATAGAACTTCACTTTTGTCTTATGGTTTTTGTCATCATTTGGTTTTGGGACAACATTTAGAGTATCAACTTCAGAAACGATATTCTTCTCTTTGTCATCAATTAAAGAACTAGAGCCTTCAGTTGAAGGTCTTTCACAAGAAAAAATGGCTATTAAAAATACGAGTATATATAATTTATTCATAAGGCTTGTAAAAAGCTATTAATTAGTTGCTCAAACTTAAATCCTTTATTAACACACTCCTTACGGGAAACCGTAATTCATAAAAAAAAAGACAATTATCTCTAATTGCCTTTTTTGTTCAAACACTACACATAGATTGTCAATAGTCAAACCATATCCATTTTCAAAAATATTTCCAAACAAAAAAATGATTAGCTATTTCTAGAAGCATTAATCATTGCCATATTCCTAGCATGCATTTCTTCTTTTTCATTTTTTTCAATTTCAGAAATCTGACTACTAATGATCATATTATGATTGCTTATCTTAGTTGGAATATGAAATAAATCAACGATACACCAGATCGCTAAACCACCAAATGTGAACCAGTACAGAAATTGTAATCCCCATTTCCCTAAATAGGCATAATGACATCCTAAAAAGAACCAACATAAATAAGCTGTTCCTGATGATTTTATCTGCGATTGTAAATAATGTTTATTCATGTTTTATCTTTTTTGGGTTTTATATATCAAACGTAAACACATTAAAAACCAAATCCCTACGGAAAACCGTAATTCGAAAAATTAAACAAAAAAAAAGCGGCATCAAAACTCGATACCTATATGTCATTGTACACATAACGTTTATCCACAGTCTTAAAAAAAAAGAGGAATGACCCCATTAATATGTATCATTCCTCTAAAATAATAACGAACCATTACTTATCCACCGTTTCCTGTAGGAGGTGTTGTTGGTGGTGGATCTGGAGGAGGTATTTCACCGCCGTCACCACAACAAGCTTGTGGTATTACTTCATCTACGATACTCTCTGGATTACAAGAAAATAATGCCATATTGAGGAAAACCGTAAAGATAATTAGAGATAATTTCTTCATTTTATATAATTTTAAAAATTAAACACAAGTGTTGCTGTCCGAGATATTTTCGGAGACTTTGTTGTCTTGCAACACTGACTAAATTTTGAGGTAGAGACCTCTTTTTGGGAAGTATGAAGTAGAAACGTAATAGTGCTATACCTTCCCAAATATCACAGCTAATTACATTACGACTTCAATATAGAATTGAAGATCGCAAGCCTTATTGCGAGTAAGGCGTTTTTCAATTCTAATACAAATGAAATAAGATATGCTTGGAAACTATGGAAAGAGATTGGAAAGCTTCTGGAAAAGAAATTCTATATTATTTCCAAATTGAATTAGTAACTTTAACTCCATTAAAATCAAATAAATGCACAAAAAACTACTTATAAAGGCTTTTGAAAAAGCTGAAGAAGAAATTAGCTCCGATAAAGTATTTCCAAGAGCACAATTGCTTTCTGACTTCATAGTTAATGATAGCAAAGAACCTTATGGTGAAAAAATCTTAAGTTTAAAATATAAGTCCGCTTTAAATGGATCAAAAGAAACAATCCGCTTAAAGAAACATGCAGAAGACGCATTAAGTCATTATTTAGGATATGATGATTATTTAGAATTTACACAAAAAAATGGAACGCACATACCTGTAGAAGAACGTAAATCTAAACGCTCGGGTTATCTATATAAAAGTATTATTGCAGTTGTGTTAGTGTTTGTAATTGGCACGGTCATATACAATTATATAACTAGGCAACGCTGGATGGTTTGGAATGAAAATACTTATGTAGAAGTAAATTTTGATGTCAATAAGTACGATGTTAATCAGTTAAAAATATTTAAAGAAGAGCGCATAGAACTTTTTAAAAAAGTGACACCTCATTGTGAGGATCAATTCTTTAATGCTAACGGTAGTGTAAAAATTTGGTATGGTAAGAACAAAGAAAAGGAATTAGAATACTTTACAGCTCTAGGTTTACATCCTGAAACGGGAAAAACACTGAAACCGATTACACAGTATATGATTAATAAACATATATGCAACTAGATTATTAATATTAACATTGGAGAACGAACTAATTCAATACTATAACGAATCCTTTCAGAACAAATAAAATTAATTTATAGAAAAACGGTAATAGTATAACTTATTAAAGTTACCGTTTTTCACCGTTAACGGTTAATCAAGAACTTTCTTTTGCTCTTATTTTTTTCTAAATATTAACTCATTTAAAACAAAAACTTCAAATAAAATTTTATAAATTTGAAATACGATATTTATTAACAAAAAGTGAACACGAAACCGAACACGTTTTGGAACACGATTAAGAACATAGCGAATTTTCAAATAGCTCAAAATCAATATTTTACGATTTTAAAAAAAGAGCTTTTTAAAATTCATAACCCAGAGGTCACGAGTTCAAATCTCGTTCTCGCTACAACAGTAAAAGTCTAGCACGGAAGTGCTGGACTTTTTTTATGCGTTGCGCTGAAGCTCGCTTCAAAGCGCAAAAGCATAAAAAAAGGCCATAGCAATGCCCTAGCATTGCGGACTTTTACTATTGTACAGCTCACCTCGCGAAGATTCTATAAATCGCAAAAAACAACCAATTCTTAAAAAAAAGTCCATAGCAATGCCCTAGCATTGCGGACTTTTACTATTGTACAGCTCACCTCGCGAAGATTCTATAAATCGCAAAAAACAACCAATTCTTAAAAAAAAGGCCATAGCAATGCCCTAGCATTGCAGACTTTTACTATTGTACAGCTCACCCGCGAAGATTCAGCGAAGCTAAACGAGTAAGACTAAAGCAATACGATAGTATTGCGGCCTTTCTCTATTGTAGACTTCACCTGCGAAGATTAAGAGAAGCTAAATCAAACACAAAACCAACGAACTCAATTAACCAACTCACGCTTTTGAGTCCCAACTCTATAACAACGTTCCACTCCAAGATATAACGGATTGCCATACTTTTCAGACCAAAAACCATCTAACAAATCTTTAGTGATACACTTGTAAATCACCACACCTTTATAAATCAGTTCATCATCTCCTTTATAATTAAAATTGATGACCAAGATATTATCCTTAAAAAAACCGGTGCCTAATTGTTCTTGACTACCATTAATCAACCACATAGCCTCTATTCTGTTATACTCATTTAGGATTAATTCTAATGTACCTTTATAAGCGATACCGTCTTCATCTTGGTTGCTGCCTATAATGTTGTAGGTTCATGAGAGTTGGTTTATGGTCATTTGATTACTGGATTGTTTTTGACTACTAACTATTAGTTTTTATTATATCCAAATTGACGAGTCTGAAGTACTTCTTTCCACCAAATTTCTCTTGCTATAATAGTTTTATCATCCGTTGTGGACTTAAATATATCTAAAATAGAATATTTAAAATTACTTTTAATATAGTCGAAACTTAATTTCTTGAGTTCTACATTTTCTCCATGTCCAGTTTTCTTATAAGTTTTCCAACGTCCTAGAATCATATTATCACCATAAGCAGAACCGACATACATTTTACCATTGGATATATCTGTAATTAGATAGACTCCTTTTTGGTTTTCAAGTGCAGTTCTCCAAGTCTCTTTGGTTACGACTCTCGATAACTCTGACCATGAAATATTTACTTTTTCATAGCCTGGAAATAAGTCATTATCAAATGTATCTGGTAATATTTGAAGTACTTCACATTGATTTATGACGGATGTAGCCAATCTCACCATGTTTTGTGAAGTGTTTTTATACCTAAGCACCAATCTTCCGAAGTACTTCTCATACTGAGTGAGAGCTTGGTATTCATAGCCCACCGTATTGAATCTATTTAGATCCTTAGTTA
Source organism: Winogradskyella thalassocola (assembly GCF_900099995.1). Classification (GTDB taxonomy): domain Bacteria; phylum Bacteroidota; class Bacteroidia; order Flavobacteriales; family Flavobacteriaceae; genus Winogradskyella; species Winogradskyella thalassocola. The sequence goes on along the minus strand of NZ_FNCZ01000002.1, from coordinate 194,902 downwards.
CTAAACCGATATGAAACAATAGCCATTGATTTTTCTCTTTCAACCGCACTAAGCCAATATTGATTTGACCTTCTTTATATGATTTGTTTTTACTATAGTTATGATATTGACCATTGAGCATAGTTTGAAAATCCCCATTTTTATAAAACTCTATTGGATCCCAAACACCTTCAAACATAAGATTAAATCTAATTTTTACATTATTCAGATTCTTTAAATTTAAAAGTTCATTGAGTAATATCTTTTGATGTATGAATTTATTGTTATCCATTAATTATGAAAATCATTTTAATATCGGATTAGCCATAGATGTTTTACCATTAGAAACCTCACCTGTTTTATGACAATACTTTTCTGGGAACTCATAGTTTTCAAAAGCAGCCCAAGACTTATAGGCTTTATAGCAAAATGGGCGTTCTGGGTTAAAAGCAATCTCTTCACCTGTTCTAATACAAAACCCTTTATTCTGCTTTTTAGATTCTACTTTTTCTTTTTTAGAGTGGGGCTTACTATCAGTAACTGATTCTTGATCCCTTTCCAACCGCTTTTCTGATCTGGTTTTTAAAACAGGGACAACCTCTTTATCGTCTAACCATACCACATCGATGTCTTGATATACAACACGTTCATATCCCTTTTTAGTTGGGTCAAATGATTCAAAGCTATCTAACAAGACTTCTGACCTAAGGTAATTTTTACTCAACCCTAGTAAAGCCTTTTTAAAAACTGGCCGTTTTATATAGATACAATGCGCACTATGTTCTAATAAGTCATAATGATGCGCCTCATGCTCTTGATAAACTTTTTCAGTTAAAGCAAGTTTAGAGAAAGCTAAACCGTATTCTACGTTATTTTCAGCTGAGTAATCATATAAATTCATTGAAGTAATAATGCCTTCAGATTCATTATAATAACTTTTAGCATGCAGCCTTGGCTCGTAAATAATAGATACATTAGGAAAAGCTTTAAAATAATCCAAGTCTTCACTTTTCATACTACGATAAAAATTATCTTCATTTTTACCAAATAAAACTTGTAGATAAATATTCGGATTATTTTTAATTAAATTAAATCGTTCTTTAAAATGATCGTCTAGCTTTATGTAAGGTGATGTAATATAAATGAACTTCTTAGCATTGGTAATAATGTCATCAATGGCATTATTAAGATCATCTCCAGTTAAAAATGTACTCATAATAGGTTAATAATTTTATTTGGTTTTATTTAATTTAGTTGTTTTGGTTATGCATCCTTAAGCACTCCAATCACTATACTGACCCTCCGCTTGTTGCATAATCTCTTCTAAGATGTCATTAAGCTTCGATAAACTTACTTTTTTGCGCAGTTCTTTCTTTACGGATAACCGTATCGCTGCTTTTGCATTTTCTTTTTTAACCCAATCTAATTGAAGGTTAGCCTTTACTGCCTTAACCACCGCATGTACAATATCTTGAATGGGGCCTTCTTCTTTTATAATATCTTTTTTGGCAGCTAGAATATCATAAAAAGCCAGTTCTTCATCACTTAAGCCTAACTCTGCCGTACGCTTATCATCATTTTGCAAATCCTTTGCGCGTTCTACCATTTCTGCAATGGTGGCATAACTGTCTAAAGCATTATTATGGTATCTGTCTATTACTTTTTCTAGTTCCTCTCTTAGAGACGTGTACTTTTTAATGTTTTTATGCAGTCGAAGTTTAATTTCATCTTTAAGAATATTCTTTATCAATTCTATTTTTAAAGCATGACCATCTTTTTCTTGCTTCGCCCCCAATAAAAACGTATCGTCTAAGATGGAAATGTCTGGTTTTTCTATACCAGCCATGGCGAATACATCAACAATATCTTCAGAATCGATACTCTGACTAATCAATTCTTTAATTCTCTCTTTTTGTTCGCCTCGACTCGATGTTACAGACTTTGCATTACGCAAAGCTTTAGAGACATGTTGTGCAAACAATACATCTACAGCAAAATCTTGTATTTCGGTTTGACTTTTTACAATGGACAACAAACTAGATAAGGTTTTCTCTGCCTTCATGTAATTGTTGGCGTCCTCATCGTATTTAATCACATGATTTAATGCTGCTTTTACTAAAAGTACCTTATCTGCATCTCGTAAGCGTTTCCAATCCGAATAATCAATACTTGCAGGAATAAAGGCTTTGCATATCTCCACTTGATTAAAAAACATTTCTAAAGCCTGCTCCATATCAATTGTAGGTGGGCCTTCGCCACCACTACCTGTATATTTATTGGTTGCTGTTTTTAAATTATCTCCAATACCAATATAATCGACGATGACTCCGTTTTTCTTATCTTTTAAAACACGGTTGGTTCTCGTAATGGCTTGCATTAAATTATGACCTTTCATAATTTTATCTACATACATAGTATGCACACAAGGCGCATCAAAACCAGTCAACCACATATCTCTAACAATCACTATTTTTAAAGGATCGTCTTCTTTTTTAAACCGTGCTTTTATCCCTTCTGTTGCATCTTTTGTTCTAATATGCGGATTCCAACCTACTGGATCTTTAGAGATATTACCCGTCATCACCACGGCGACCTCTGGACAACCGTCTAAGGCTGTTAGTGCATTATACATTTTTACGCAATTACGTCTGCTCATACAAACCACCATCGCTTTCCCTTTTAAGGTGTTGGTTCTATTGGTATAATGGTTGAGTATGTCTTTTGCAATTTTATTAACACGGTCTTCGCTTCCTGCAGCATCTTCAATAGCGGCCCATTTAAGGTTGCTATTATCTTCGACATCTTCCGTGATTTCATCGACCTCATCATCAATATTTTCATTCCACAAATGCAGTTTAGCCAAACGTGGTTCATAAAAAATGCTAACGGTGGCATTGTCTTGTACAGCTTGTTTTATATCATAAGTATGGATTACAGAACCAAACACTTCTTGGGTATCTGCATCTTTGCTATCTACTGGTGTACCCGTAAAACCAATAAAAGAAGCATTGGGTAATGCTTTACGTAAATTAGAAGCAAAGCCATCTAGCAAACCATATTGTGTGCGATGCGCTTCATCTGCCATAACAATGATGTTCTCACGTTCCGACAAAATAGGATGCTCCAATTCACCTAAAGCCTCGTCTGTAGTTTGCTTTAATCTAAACTTTTCTATGGTGGTGAAAATAACACCTCCAGCTCCTGCGCTTAATAATGTTCTTAAATCGTTTGTGGTATCGGCATGTTGCACATCTCCCACCAAATCTTTAGCGAGTACAAAGTTTTCATACAATTGGCGATCTAAATCACTTCGATCCACTTGTATAACAATGGTTGGGTTTTTCAATTCTTGAAGACTCCGCAAAATACCTGTATAAATAGCCATAGAAATACTTTTACCAGAACCTTGCGTATGCCAAATCACACCAATACGACCATCACCAAACGGACGAACCGATTTTTTAGCGGCGTCTACCGCAAAGTTAACACCGAAAAACTGATGATACTTAGCCCCTTTTTTAATGAGTGTGCCATTATGGTCTTCATGAAAAATGAAGTTTTTTATATAATTCAGTATTCTGTCTTTGGGGAACAAACCGAATAACAAAGTATGCATCTGGAAATCATCTTCCTGTACGGTATCTCTACCATTAATACTTTTCCAAGCAGCAAACCATTCCATACCCGAACTAAACATACCATGTTGCGCTTCGTTACCATCACTAATAATCGTTAGGGCATTATACTCAAACAACAACGGAATGTCTTTAATGTAATGCTCTATTTGGTTGTGTGCTTCTTTAACGTTCGTATTTTCATCGTACCAGTTTTTCAATTCAAATACAATTAATGGTAAACCATTAATGTAAATAATAATGTCTGGACGTCGTTTATTTTTTCCTGTGATGCTAAACTGATTGACTGCCCAAAAGGTATTATTCTCTGGACTTGTAAAATCTATGGGATAAATATGAACGGCCTTTTCCTTACCCGAAGCATCCTCATAAGCAAACTCAATCCCTTTGGTGAGTTTTAAATGAAAGGTACGGTTACGATGCTCCAAATCTGCTCCTGCATTATTAGTAAACTCAGAAACCGCTAAGGTTTGAATCTCTTTTGGAATATCCGGATACTGCTGTTCTATAAACTGAAGCAACCGATCTTTTAAGACCACTTCGGTCGTATGATTTTGTGGTAAAGTAGTACCTAATTGGTGTGTGTAACCTAAATCGGTTAACCAATCTATAGTGGCTTGTTCTATCGTGGCTTCTTTCGTCATATTTTATGGTGTTCTGTCATTGCGAGGACGCAGGACGCGGCAATCTGTCTATTATTTAATATCATCACGAGGCTTTCACCAAAGCAATCTGTCTATTATTTACGGTCATTGCGAGCGCAGCCCGGCAATCTGCTTCTTATCTTACGTCATTGCGAGGACGCAGGACGTGGCAATCTGTTTAAAATATACATTTACTGTTTTTTAATACACCCCTTTAATTAATGCTTGAATATAATCTCCATACTTAGATATGGTGACACCACCTTGTACGCGCCATCCATTACCCATTTCCGTATTAATGAGTTTTGCTAACGTACTTGGGTCGGTATGTTCTATAATTTTGTATTCCATAATTTAAATTTCATAGGATTGTTTCTACTTGTGCTCTAAATGCTTTTAAGCGTAGGTCTCCACTTATTAGTTTTGGTAATAGCGTGTCGCGAAGTTTTGTTAGTGATTTTATCTCATTTAAATTATTTGCTTGTTGAACTTCAAATGGACTAACAATAGACTGAAAATTATTTTGAATTTCTAAATTTGGTAATACAATTGGAAAATGTCCAATAACATCAAATGTAATTTGTGGAAATGTTCCAGATCTAGACTCTGCAATCATTTGAAATTCATTAATAGTATCTTGTCTAGTTAAAATTCGGTATAGTAATCTATTATGAATTTTCTCATTATTACGAATAATCATAAACTTTGTTGAAACCACGTAATCACTTGAATCAAAATCTACATATGCATACCTTTTATTTTTAGGTCTTATTTCACTGTATAAAATATCATTTGGTTCAATTACTTTTTTAGCTTGACCTGGCAAACCTTCCGATTCTGAATAATTATTATGTAAAAATGAGCCATTTTGAACATCACCTGTATTAACAAAAACAACCTCTTCTTTACCTTTAAAATCAAATGTTTTTGAATTTTTATAAGCTACTTCATCCAACCGTTTCACCGCCCAACCCTTAGGAATTAACCCCAACTCACTATCTATAAACTCACCATCTTGAAAAAGGCCAAAATCTACAAACCAATGTTTGTAAAGCGCCATAGCCATATCTTCTAAGGTTTTGTTTGTGGCTAGGTTGTTTTCTATTTTATCGTCTATGGCTGATAGGATGTTTGCTATTTGGGTTTGTTCTTTTAGTGGTGGAAGTTGAAGTTCAAAATCTTCAATCATAGATTTTGTTAATGCATTTCTCGTTGCTCCTGCACTCCCTAAAGTTAATAACAAGTCTTTATTTGATTTCTCAAGTAATGAATACATTAAAAATTTAGGGTCTAATAATTCATTATCAGCTCTAATAATTGCAACATGTTGGTTTACTCTTGCAGGCAAAAACTCTTTTGGAACTGAACAAACACGTGCAACAGAATCACCCGTTATATTTAATAACACATCATTTTCTTCAATAGTAACATTGTTTAATTTTACAGCTTGTGCTTCATCAATAAAAGCAAGTCCATTAACAGAGAATTTGAAATCTAAAACGTTTTGACTTCTAATTAATGAAATACCAGATTCTTTGTATGCACCTTTCCCTCCTCTTGGTGTTGCACCACTTCCGATTTTGGTTGTTACTTCAGAAAGCTTGTATGTTTTGCGGTTTTTGGACATTAATTATTTCTTTATAGATGATTTTCCAATAGCTTTAATACGCTGATCTATTGTACCCATATTCTGAGTTACGTCAATTTTCAACTCTTGCTTTTTTATCATTTTACTAATTTTATCTTTCAATGTCCTATTGCCATTACATTTAAAACTTAGATATAAATAAAGTTTGAAAACGGTAGTTTGTTTGAGTATTGGAATATTAATTAAATCTATAAGTTCTTCAATTAAATTAGTATGCCCTTTAATATCTAAATCAACCAAGGAAAAATACAGAATAAGAAGTTTTAACTCATTTCCTTTCTTATTTTGCTTTAACTCATCTATTTTTTCTTTTAGGACAACTTCTAAATTAGCTTGAATTGCCATATCGAAGAAAAATGTTTGAGCTACAATTGGTAAAAATTGAGTAAGAAGTTTAATTAAATCTTCTTCTGTAATTTTATTATTTATCTGATTTATATTTTGTGAGCTAATATCTTCTATTAAAGAAAAGGAGAAAGTACATGTACTATTTAAAATAAAATCAAAAACATCATTATTAAACTCATCCTTTTTTTTAATCTTAGAGTTTCTGTAAACCCTCCCTAATATATAAAGTGCATTCTCTAAATCTTCAGAGCTACCAATTATTTCATCATAGTATTTTTTCGGTTTTACATCGGATATTCTTTGATTTGAAGGAGATAAGGATTCTAATATACCATCTTGTTCTTCTGGCTCGAGAGAGTCTTGAAGAGTTTCTTTGAGTAGGGTATTTATTTCGCCTGAAATATTAAAAGTTTCGTTTACTTTACTCAAAAGCAACGCATCTAAATTATTCAAATCAACATCCTTATTAATATCACTATATATAAGTTTTGTTCGTTCAAAAATCTTTTTAACAAAATCATAATCTTGAGGAATTATACCTGCACAGACTTCAAATTCATTTTTAAATGATAAATAAAAATCATCATTATCAATTACCTGATTTCTAAACTCTTCATCATAAGCCATATAATAACCTAAGAAATATTCAAAAACACCATTCAACCTGAAAGTATAATTTCCATTAGCTTCAGATTTTAAGATTCCCTTTTCTATTAACAAATCTGATAATGTTCTAGTTTCTATAACAAATCTCTTATTATCTGTTTTATACTCATCAATAAAATCAACTAACTGTCCATACTTTACCAAATAATTATGTTCTTGATAAGTAGTAGCTAACTTATGAGCAAAAGCACTTAGAAAATCTTTTAAATCATCAAAATCAATTTTATATTGTTTTGAAAGAATAAAATTATCTTTATCCAATAAACTATCAATATATAGCTCTATTAATTGAAAATTATTCCCAAGATTAACGTCAATATTCTTTTGAAAAATCCAGAGAAACAATGAAACCGTCCAATAGTTTGAAGGAATATTTAATTGATTAAATACTACATGTATTTTCTCTATAACTTGAGTTCTTTTATCATCAGACATGTCTGGCCACTTGTCCGCTAATTCTCTGATTTCTGCCCTAGTTAAGTCATGCAAATATCTATTCACAAAACTTATATTCCCTATTAAACCTCCTGCAAAAGAAGAAAAAATGGTTTCGTTACTCGCAGCGATAATAGAACAGTTTTTATGTAAATCTAAAAATTCAGAAAGTGGATTTAAAATCAAATTTTCGTTTTCATCAAAATTATCTAACATGATTTTTAAATGGTAATCTTCTAGTAAATTTGACGCATTCTTTTTATTTGTTTCATAAAAATCACTTAAACTATCTATTATATCTAGAGCCGTTTTGGTGTTCATAAGAACTTTACAGTCAATATATATTGACAATATTTTTAGAGAATGAAAATTATGCAAGATGTCTAATGACATTTTATAAAGTGTTGCTGATTTTCCACTCTTATCTTTTCCAAATAAAATTTGATTTTCTTTCTTATTTAATATTAAATCTTTTAAACTATACCTTTTCTTGTTTTTTGGATTAGGGTTGCTTTGAGATTCAGCTTTAATAATTGGATTCGTAAATAAATTCAAAAAGTCATTTTCTTCTTTAATTTCCTTATAAGACAAGAATAATTTGTTAGCTTCTTTTGATTGTTGCTCGAATCTTTTACGAATAGTTACTCTAAATTTATTTTGTTTTTGTTTTTCATTATCTACTGGGATTTGAGACTTCCTTTGGTCGCCAAAATAGAATGTTTCTTCATTTTTATTATACATCACATTTGTAAGACCTAACTCAAATGATTCTATATCAACATCAATAATTGTATACCCTATATTATCTTTTTCTCCACTTAATGTCGCAGAAGACGTTGAGTGATAGATGCCAATACCTGAAGTTACATGCAATGTATCTCTATTTGCATGAACATGTCCCGAGTACATCATGTCATAATCCTTAAAAATAATGTCTTCTAATGCATATTGATTCCAGTGCCTAAAGTCACTTAGCGGATGATGAAGCATTATTATTTTTAGATCACACTTCCCAAGCTCTCTAGTTGCTTTTTTTAAATAATGAATTGGATACATTAAATTGCCTGAATCTGTATCAGAATCATTTGCACGCCAAGCAGAATTTATAGTTGTTATCCCTACTTTTTTTCCATTAAAATCTCGTACGTGATTTGTGTATAAATTATCTACCGAATTATCTTTAAAAGTAGCGACATGCTGTTGATAAAATCTTTCCTGAAATTCATAATAATTAAGCAAATTATCTAGACTAAATTTTAATGATCTACCTTCATTCTTTAAAACAAAATCATCCAAATCATCATTATTATTTATCTCAAACAAAGAACTACCTATTTCTTCTAATTCTTGATTTCTAAAAACATCATGATTACCAGGGCAAATAAAAATAGATGTTTTATTAATTTCTAAAACAGTTGATATTTTATTAAAAAACAATTCCTCAAACTCATTAAAAGCCTTTATTTCATCTCCTTTATAAACTAAATCTCCCGAAAATAATACTAAATCTATTTTACCTTTATATTTAATCAAGCTCTCTGTTAAGAATTCCACCAATCTAATTTCATCCTCTTTATACTTATCACTTCCATCATAATGGAAATCTGTTAAATGTAGAATCTTCATATTATAATCTTTCAAAATTTTCTAAAATCTGTTGCTGCAACGCATTCCCTTTTTTAAACTGCGCTTCCAATTGCATTTTTAAGGTTTCCATTTTATCTTCAAACGGAATACCATCATCTTCTACAGCTTCTGTACCAACGTAAATACCTGGTGTAAGTTTGTAGTCTTGTTTTTGTACTTCTTCTAGGGTGGCGCTGTATGAGAAACCTGCTTGGTCTTCGTAAGAGGCAGATTGCTTCACTTCGCTCGCAATGACGTTTCGCCAGTTGTGATATGTTTCGGTGACTTTATTAATATCATCATCTGTAAACACACGTAGCTTTCTACTTTCCATAGTACCCATTTTAGAAGTATCTATAAAAAGTATTTCGTTAGTTCGTTCGCGATGGATACCATCTTTGCCATCTCTGTTTTTACTGAGTATAAAAATACAGGCAGGAATCCCTGTAGTTAAAAACAGTTTGTCTGGTAACCGCACAATACAATCTACCATACTGTGATCTACCATATGTTGGCGTACGTTTTTCTCTCCTTTATTGTTAGAGGTCATGGCTCCATTTGCCATTACTACACTTGCCGTACCTTTATCACTTAAGTGACTCCAAAACGTTTGCATCCACATATAATTGGCACTACCATCGGTGGTAAACTCATCTTTAGGTCCAAAGAGTCGTGGGTCGTTTTCTGGTAAATCTTCGGGATGCCATTGACTCACATTAAAAGGTGGATTTACGATGATGAAGTCTGCCTTTAAATCTGGAAACTTATCTTGTAATAAAGAATCGCCTAAACGGACATCAAAAGACAAGTCTCGTAAAGCGAGGTTCATTTTACATAAACGCAACGTACCATCGTAACGTTCTTGTCCGTAAATGGAAATGTTCTTTTTGTCTCCGTTATGCGCTTGTAAAAACTTTAAGGATTGCACAAACATACCTCCAGAACCACAAGCGGCATCAAAGATTTTGCCTTCGTATGGCTCTATCATTTCTACCAACAAACGCACAATACTACCTGGTGTAAAGAATTGGCCTGCACCAGAACCTTCTGCTATAGCAAACTTACCAATGTAATACTCGTAGACACGCCCAAGAATATCACTATCTGGGTTTTCTTTTTCAGATAGTTTAGGATTGGCTAATAAATTAATTAAACCTGCCACTTGTTTAGCTGTTAATTGGCTTTTCACAAAGATGCGTGGCAATATCCCTTTTAAGTCGGGTCGGTAGTTGGCTAAGGTATCGTCTAAAATATCAAAGGCATTATCGACTAATACTTTTATATTGTCTTGCTCCGCACTATCCTGTAGAAATTGCCAAGTGGCTTTTTCTGGAATGATATAGGTGTTTTTAGACAGGTACTCGTCTGGGTCTTCAAGGACGTAATTTTGTTCTTCATTGTCCTCTGTATAGTAATCCGATTTTGGATCTTGCAATAGCGTTTTTAAACTGTCGCGTCGCAACTCATACCGTTCAGAGACATGCTTTAAAAATATGAGAGGTAAGATGTAATCTTTATATTGGTTTTCGGCAACAGCACCTCGGAGTTCATTGGCAGCTTTCCAGAGTTCTTGCTCGAAATTGATATCGGCCTTAGTTAGTTTTTTGGTCATAAATTGGCATTAGTAATTCTGCGTTTAAATAAACGCAAAACGATCGGTCAATTATAATTTAAATGTAGGGAGTCTAAAGATAGGAAAAGTAACATGTTTCCAAAATGAAAGCTGTAGTATTTTCATAAGATAATCACTAAACAAAAAAGTGCTCCATCATGAAGCACTTAAAAACACTGAAATGCCTAATTAATCTTCCTCCGCAAACAAAAACTCATGAATTTTTATCAAATCCCCGCGTCCCATTTGCACTAAATCTTTTGAGGCTTTTAGAAAAATACCAAGAGACCGTTCGTTATAAACCAATTTCATGTCTTCTGAATAATCCGTGACGACATACATGTCTCCTTCCAACTTAAAAAAGGGTATAATCAGCTTACTTTTTACCTTCACCCCTTTGTTCACGACTCGTCCTTCTTTTAAAGTACTTTCTAAAGTGGACTCATCTTTTTCGCTTGAGGAAACTTTAACATAAGCAACCATCATGTTCATCCATTCTACATCATCAATTAAGTACCAGGTTATTTTATTAAAATTAATGCCGCTTTCACTAATCCATCCTTGACTCGTAAAGGCAAACAACACTTGTTTTTTACCGTTTAGTTCAGGCTTATCTTCTGGTGTAAATTCTTGTATCTTATAAGAAATAACAGATACTGCAGACATATCTTTAAGCTTCTTACCATCGAAGTCTAAGGTCTTTAAAGAAAAGCTTGATAACTCCGGGTGATTCGCCAAGATATACTGTGTAGCTTTAAGCTCCGCTTGTTCTTCCATTTGTTTTACCGCAGCAATACCAGCACCAATAGCAAGCAACCCTCCTGCAACAGCACCTGCTATAGCTCCATCGTTTTGTGCTTTGACGTGAGTTGGCAGTATCATTAAGCAAATGATCATAAAAAGTAATAGTTTTTTCATTTTGAATGTATTTAGAGTATTGTGATTGTTCTTAATAAACAAACATAAATGAAACTATACGACAGACCTTACGGTATTCCGTAATGAAAAACGCGCTACGCTCTATTAACATCCCAAACCCAGAATCACGCATCTCGAATCACCAAAACAAGCTAATCTTTTGATCTAGCAAGAATAGAAGATATGGATTTGTACCCCTCTACAAAATTAACTCCAATAGACACATAAGGTCTTCCGTTTTCACCTACTAAATACCAACCATAACCAACTTTAACTGAGCGCAGCAAAGTAGACACAGATAATCCTAAGCCAACATTGGTGTTCTCATTACCATCTTGAAGAACTAATAGTTCTGGCCCAAAACTTGGATTAATAAAATTTTTAAAGAAGCTTGCTCCTTTATTTAATTTATAATGAAAACTGATACCAGAGCTACCTGCGGGTTGAAAATTTGCATTATTCTGATTAATAGTGTTTACCCATGAAAATCCACCACTAGGAGTGGTTTCCCATCCATAATCTTCATATTCAAAAGTAGTAGTAAATGAGACATTCCCATCAGAGGTATTTATAATTGTTACAACAAGTTTATCCTTTGGTTGCGGGTTAACCATACTTGTATTTACCTCTGCCTGAATTGGTTCTCTCTTAGTTGTCTCTATTTCGAAATTATAAACTAAACTCGTTTTATTATCACTGTTCCTTGACGTAATATTTTTCTCAAAATTAACCTGATTAGTTTCAACATTCACATCAAAATAGCCACTTACAGCAATCGGAACAACACTTCCATCTATTCTTTTTAGATAAGCACTTGCTGATAATTGTGTTGACTTTTCAAGTTTACTATATATTTCTTCTTTAAATAAAATGTTAATAATAGATCCAGGTCTTATATAATGATATGAGGATAAATTTGAAGGTTTTGAGATCACATCATTCCCATTTAGTCTTGGATTCCTAACAATAAATTCTGTAAATGCTATTGGGTTTCTAATATCATTCTCAAACCAAAAATCGTTATCCTTTTTTTCAGCTTCTTTCGATCTCATCATAGGATTAAGCAACGTACTGACATCAAAATTAGTGTTGGCTTCAACAGACTTAGCTTTTAACTGTTCGTTAAACTCAAAAAGCAATGCCTTTATATTCACTATTTCCAAATGCAACACTTCGACTTTACTTTCATAAACTTTTATTAATGAATTACTTGGATCACTTTCATTTAATGCCACAAGGAAACTTTGGGCTTGTTTTAATGCGTTTTGTTTAGTTTCTAAAGCTTTATTTTGATCTTCAATTTTCGCTTCTATAGTTTTGATTGTGTCTTGCTCTTGAGAAAAAATGAATGAGGTACATAAAACTAATGTAAACAAAAGGCCTCTTTTTAAATTTTTCATTATATAGTTGGTTTTAATTAATAATTCAAACTAAAAGTATTGAGTAAAGCTCCCTCAATAAAAGCAAACTAAACAATAACCGTATCCTCCAGCACCACAGACACAGGCCGATGATCACTAGAAATGGTCTTACTGTTAGAATTGGCATTCACCCGCTCAAAAATCTCATGCTCCACCTTACCTGCTTTCGCATTCACCTTTAGCGGAAAACTGCCATTGCACAAAGGTTGACTCACTAAAATATGATCGATAAGCAAAGGGTTTTTACTGGCTGGAATTTTGAGAATGGGATCTCTAAAGCGTGCTGTCCAGCGCAGATCTTTAGCCACATCAAACAACACGTGGTTAAAATACTTTTCGGCCATCAAAACTTCTCCTTGCAGATTCTGTATCAGATCAAAAAACAGATAGTTAGATTCAAAATAATCTTGTCCAGGGCCATCATTACAATCTCCTAAAATCACTAAAGCCGGGGCTTCTAATTGTCTAAACTTCGCATCGACATAATGCCGAATATTACGGGCTTCGGTAGCGAGTTTCACGCGGGCTTTTAAAGCAGTGTTCACATAATCACCAGTGAGGTTCTGCTCAGCATCATAAGTAATGGGGTCTTTATTAATCTTAGATTTAAGATGCACGCCAATGCATTCAATTTCTTTACCGTCATCTAATTTATAAATGAGAACTTGCGGCTGACGGTAATGCTCGTGGTTGTCGCGTTCAAACTGGCCCCAGTAATTCACCTGCCAATTATCACGACCAATAAAAGAGTGCCAAACTGTAGCGGCTTGTATACGGCATTGCGGTAACACCGATGGCTTTACCAAATACCACACCCACTGTGTGCCACGCATATCGTAACCATAATCCCGATCCCGATCTCCCACTCCATCAGTTGGGCCTTGCAAAAGCACAGGTACCCAGGCATTGTCTAATACCTTATGGCAAAAGTCAATAATCTTAGCTTCCCCTTTCGGGCCTTCAACCACTAATAGGATGTCGGCGTTAATTAGAGTAATGGTGTCTTTAACACGCCCAATCCGCTCTAAGATATCTGCAGTTGGATGGTCTTCAATAAGTTTCTGGCTGTGTTTTACGTTCCAAGTTGAAATTTTTAGTGACATAATTCGCTGATATGATGTTGACTAGTGATAAAAATAATGACTATGTATACAGCAAACCATACCCAGTACTGGGTAATCTTGCTAGCGTTTGTCAACAACGAATTATAGTAATTCATACGGCTAAGGATACCGTATTTAAGGATTGTAATAAAACTACAAATAATAGTTAAGTCATTAATAATAAACAAGATAAAACACCAAATTCATCTTTATAATGCCTTTTTCACATCTAAAGATGAAATATATTCCCCAACACCTAATCCCCAACACCTAATCCCTATTCCCTATTCCCTATTCCCTAATCCCTAATCCCTAATCCCCGATCAACCAAAAACCAACCAACAAAAAATCCCGCAAAGGAAACCAATGCGGGATTCAAACAAAACTTAAAGCCTAAAAGCTAACAGCCAAAGGCTAAAAGCCAAAAGCCAACAGCCACCAGCTAAACACCACCAGCAATCTTCATACAATGACCTTGAGCAAGCTCATAAAGCTCACCATTAACCTCTTGGTAAAACACTATAGCCGTACCTGCAAACAAAGCTGTGGTAACAGGTATAGGGGCATAAGCGGTTAAGTCAATCGTCAAATCGGTAGCCGCACCAACCATACCCGTTAATGGGATGGCAGCACTATAAGTCACACTTCCAACACCATTGGGAGCGTCCTCCACAGGTTCGTAAGACTTTAAGGCAGGTTCCCACTCGTAATTACTCGTATAACCTGCCGCTAAAGCCAACTTACAATGGGTGGCTCCTTCGGGTTGAGTAATATACGTATCCGTACTAAAATCTGGAATAGACCACGTCACCGTATCACGACTAGCATTAATAACCGGTCCTGTTGATGGTGCATTAAAATGACTATCAAAAGGTTTAGTCACATTAAAATTAAGGCCTACTAAAGACACTACATTATCGACCACGTTAATGGTACGTTCGCCTCGCAGTCCAACACCACTTGGTAAAACACCACGGAGCTTTCCTGTAATTCTAGCACTCAGATAAGTATCTCCCACAAGACGAGCAATAGTAGCAAAACTGTCTCTAAAAGCTTTACTACAGCGCGCCGCACCACCAAACTCTTGCATGTTTTCTCGGGTACGTTTATAAGCAGGATCATTAAGAATACGATTTCTACTGACACCGCTCTTCGTCTTTACGAAGTTCTTACCGTTCTTTCTAAAAAAGGTTAAACCATCTAAGGTACCTTCCAGTCTAATAAATGAATTATTTTTTGCCATGATAAAAAGATTTAGGACATGTATAATTTATGGCATATTAAAATTATAACACATCGGGTTAATGACCCAAAACGATTTTGGGTACTACAGTAAATAGGGGATTACTACCAATATCAAATTGGTTAAACCTAGCTGACTATAAATCCGGATCTTATAGCTTGCAAACGATCACTTTGCTAAACAGCTAGACATCAAACATATATAAAATATTTTAACTCGTAACCGTTTCATTTTTAAGTATTTACAACAAAATGAGCGTTTTTGAAATAATTTTTCAAAATCCAAGCAAAAAACAATCCTAAAATTGAAGAATTATTAGCAACACCCGAAACCGCATTGAAAATTCAATAAAAATGACTCCTAAGTATTTTTTTAACACCATAAACTACTACTTATCAATAATTTACAAAAACTTTAAGAAGAGCTCCGTCGGGTATGCGTCGGGTATACGTCGGGTGTACGTCGGGTAAACCTCGGGTCAGGCGAGTAACATTTTAATGAGTGATATAGTAGCTAATAGGATGCGGAGAAATGCAAACACAATACCCCCATAAAACAACACACTCCATATCATACAGCAGAAGCATCATAAATAACATGGTCATTGTAAGGACGAAGGACACGACAATCTCATTAAAGGAACACACAAGGAACAAGCCAACAGAGCCAAATACATGCCGACAAATTTAGAAATTACAAGAAAATAATGCCATATTGAGGAAAACCGCACATACCTGCAAAAGAGTGTAAATCTAAACGCTCGGATTATCTATATAAAAGTAGTATTGCAGTGGTATTAGTATTTGTAATTGGCACGGTCATATACAATTATATAACTAGGCAACGCTGGATGGTTTGGAATGAAAACACTTATGTAGAAGTAAATTTTGATGTCAATAAATACGATGTTAATCAGCTAAAAATATTTAAAGAAGAGCGGATAGAACTTTTTAAAAAAGTGACACCGCATTGTGAGGATCAATTCTTTAATAATAACGGTAGTGTAAAAATTTGGTATGGTAAGAACAAAGAAAAGGAATTAGAATACGTTACAGCTCTAGGTTTACATCCTGAAACGGGAAAAACACTGAAGCCGATTACGCAGTATATGATTAATAAACATATATGCAACTAGACAATCAATATGGTAAGATTTTTCAAAAAGCGCCTTTTAAAATCCATAACAATACCATGGCATTGCTGACTTCTACTATTATAAAGCTCAACAGCGAAGATTAAGCGAAGCTAAATCGAGTAAACAAAAAAGCCCCTTAACAATACCCTAGCATTCCACCCCTTCACTATCCTATCCAAGATCTCAGACGTAAACACCTTTCTATTAAAGATATAAATAAAACCTAAAAATTATTACACCATTAATAGCGAATAATTTCATCCATTTAATTCTCCGCATATAATTAATTTGTATATTGATTAACAATTAATTTTAAACCGAACCTAGTATTGAAGACCAGTATCTTATTAGTTGATGATGATGAAGACGACAGACTGTTCTTCCAAGAAGCTATCGAAGAAATAAATGAAGACATTTGTTTTAAAAGTCTCAATAATGGACTAGAAGCTTTAGAATATTTGGCAACTTGCCACACATTACCGGATGCCATATTCTTAGACATTAATATGCCTATTGTAGACGGCCATAAATGTTTAGAACAGCTAAGATCTAATATTAACTACGATACAATTGTAGTATTTATGTATTCCACATCTAGTGTACCGCAAACGATAACTAAGCTGCAAGAAGCTGGTGCCGATTTCTACATTCATAAACCTATCAGTTTTAACGCATTGAAGGAACTTATAAAGCGAGCATTAGACCTATTACCTCGAAATACAGTAGAAAACAAACAAGAAAAGTTATTTTTTATTACCAGTGAAAATGAATAGTAAAACCCTATTTTTTTTAAACGATGGTGGTGAAATGGGTAAAATTATGCGCCAGAAAGATTGGTCTAAAACTCCAATTGGCCCACCCATAGATTGGCCATCAAGTCTAAAGACAACTTTGAGCATAATGCTCAATTCCAAATTTCCGATGTTTCTTTTTTGGGGATCAGAACATATCTGCTTTTACAACGATGCTTACAGACCCAGCTTAGGAAACGAAGGAAAACATCCCGAAATTTTAGGCCAAAAGGCTGAAATTTATTGGGCAGAAATATGGGATATCATAAGCCCTCAAATTTATTCAATTCTCGCAGGCGGACCTGCCACGTGGAACGAAAACCAACTCATACCCTTTTATAGAAACGGACAAATGGAAGATATTTACTGGACGTATAGCTATAGTCCAGTAACAAATGAATTAGGTCAAATTGAAGGAGTATTTACCACTTGTACCGAAACAACGAGTAGTGTCATCAACCTCGCTAAAATTGAAACGAGTAAGGACGAATTAGAATTCGCCATAGATGCTGCCGATTTAGGCACATGGGATTTCAGCCCTTTAACCAATACTTTTAGAGGGAACAACCGATTAAAAGATTGGTTTGGATTACCTCATAATAACGACATTTTCTTAGATGATGCCATTGCTGCCATAATTGAATCTGATAAAAAAAGAGTCCTAAAACAAATTGAACTCTCACTAAACGATTATGAATCTGGTGGTAGATATGATGTCACATACGTTATAAAAAATAAAACAACGCAACAAGAACGGATCGTACGTGCTCTAGGAAGAGCCTGGTTTAATGAGGAAAAAATAGCCTATAGATTTAACGGCATTTTACAAGATATTACCCAACGCGAAAAAGCGATGAATGAGCTAAAGGCAAGTGAAGAACGCTTTCGTAATTTGGTAAAAAATGCACCTATGGGTATTGCGATATTAGATAGCGAAAATTTCGTTATTAAGATGGCAAACGATATGGCCTTAAACATATGGCAACGCACTTCTAAAGAAGCATTACACAAACCGCTTTTTGATGTATTGACAGAAATTAAGGAAAGTATTCTTCCGATTTTTCAGGCTGTTAAAAAGAATAAAAAGGCCCAACACGGCACAGAATATCCTTTTAAATTAGAACGGAATGGTGTAACACAGATAGAGTATTTTAATTTTATTTTTCAACCTCTTATTAAAGATGATAAAGTTGTAGAGCTGATACTAGTAGCTTACGAGGTTTCGGACATGGTTAAAGCAAGGTTTGAGCTTCAAGAGTCCCAAAAACAATTCCAAAATTTCGTAGAGCAATCTCCAATTGCAATGGGTATCGTAAAAGGTGATAACCTGAGCATAGAAATGGCAAACAACGCCTTGCTGAACACCTTTTGGCGTAAAAAGAAAGAGGACGTTATTGGTAAAGAATTATTAGAGATTTTCCCCGATTTAAAGGGTTCTAAATACCCTGAAATCTTTAGAGATATCATCAGAACAGGGGTTGGTGTCTCTGAAAATGAATCTTACGTCGTATTAGAAAGCGATGATGGTATTAAGGAATTTTACTCCGATTACGATTATCAACCATTATATGAATTAGACGGTTTGGTCTCTAGTGTTATGGTCATCGGAACTGATACGACCGAACGTGTTTTGGCTCGAAAGAAATTGGAAGAATTTTCAAAAAATTTAGAAGAGCAAGTGCAACAACGTACCCGCGAATTAAATACGGCTAATAAAAAATTGAAACAATCATTAATTAGCCTTCAAAAGACCAATGATGAGCTTGAAGCTTTTGCCTATATTTCTAGTCATGATTTGCAAGAACCGTTAAGAAAAATCCAAATGTTTACCAATCGCTTGGTAGAAAGAGAAACGAATAACCTTTCAGAAAAAGGAGTTAATGACGTCACTAAGATCTTGCTCTCTGCTCAACGCATGCGTAAGCTGATAGAAGATCTTTTAGAATACTCTAGAAGTGACGACACGGGTACGAACTTCAAATCTACTAATTTGAAAGATTTACTACTGCAAGTCATTGAGAATTTAAATTCAAAAATCGAAGCTACAAATACGTCAATAACTTACGATGAGCTTTGTACAACAAGTGTTGTGCCTTTTCAAATTAAGCAAGTCTTTCAAAATCTAATAGAAAATTCTATTAAATTTGTACAACCCGATACTGAGCCTAAAATTAAAATTACGACGGAAAAAGTTCTTGGAAATACAACGGGAATAAAAACGTTAGTGGACGAGCAAACGTATTATAAGATGTCGTTTAAAGATAACGGTATTGGTTTTCAACCTGAGCATTCCGAACAGATCTTTGAACTTTTCAAAAGACTTCATGGTAAACTAGAATATCAAGGCACAGGTATCGGATTAGCAATTGTAAAGAAAATATGCCATAATCATAAAGGTGCTATCATGGCAACTGCCGAACTTAATAAGGGAGCAACGTTTTCATTATTTCTACCTGAGGAATTATGAGGAGATGCGTTTAAATAATATAGTATTCAAACTATGATATATTAACCCGCACCACTATTCCTATTATAAATATATCGATTTAGGTAACCGAAAATTAAATTTATAAAAAGAATTAGGAATGTTGCTGAGATTAACTCAACGTACATATTTAAGGCTGCCAAACAACCTAAACTTGCACTGCACCATATTGAAGCAGCTGTAGCTAGCCCAGATACACTTTTTTCTTTTTTCATTATTACGCCAGCTCCTAGAAATCCGACACCAACCACAATCTGACTTATTATTCTACTCATATCCACATAGTTTACTCCCATATAGGTATAAGATATATTGACATATATAGCTGCCCCTACAGCCACCAAAGCATTCGTTTTTAATCCGGCATTCTTATTTTTCATCTGTCGCTCTAAGCCAATAATGACACCTGCCATCATTGCGGTAGCAATTGAAATTATAAAATCTATATGACTTAATTCATTCATAATTCTAAATTATCATTTTTTTTAAATAAATAAAAAATACTGTGTTTTAGGGTTATTGATTTATGCGGATGAGTTAACCAATGTTACCTGATTACGTAATTTTAGATTCTATTAGAATTTTAAAAATCAATACGATGGCAAAGCAAAAACCCTCCACTAACGAAAAAGCAAAAGACTTAAAGCAATTTGAAAAAAATGCTGAAAATAAAGTCATGACTACAAACCAAGGTCTAAAAGTTAATGACACCAATAATTCTCTAAAAGCTGGAGAACGCGGTTCTACCCTATTGGAAGATTTTCTATTGCGAGAAAAAATTACGCATTTTGACCATGAGCGTATCCCAGAACGTATTGTGCATGCTAGAGGAAGTGCCGCTCATGGGTACTTTGAGCTCTACAAGAGCATCGAAAAATATAGTAAAGCTGGCATTTTTACGGACACCAATAGAATAACACCCGTATTTGCAAGGTTTTCTACGGTAGCGGGCTCAAAAGGTTCAGCCGATTTAGCTAGAGATGTGAGAGGATTTGCTGTTAAGTTCTATACGCAAGAAGGCACATGGGATTTGGTTGGTAATAATATGCCCATATTTTTCATTCAGGATGCGATGAAGTTTCCAGATTTAATTCATTCTGTAAAACCCGAGCCTAATAAAGAAATTCCCCAAGCAGCGTCTGCACATGACACCTTTTATGATTTTATATCGCATTCTACAGAAACGTTACACAATCAAATATGGGTGATGAGTGATCGTGCTATTCCTCGAAGTCTGCGTATGATGGAAGGCTTCGGCATACATACGTTTAGATTGATAAACAAAAAAGGGGAATCACACTTTGTAAAATTCCATTGGAAACCCCTATTAGGAGTGCATTCTGTAACCTGGGATGAAGCTGTAAAAATCAATGGCGCAGATGCCGATTTTCATAGACGAGATTTATGGGATGCTATTGAGGCCGGACAATATCCGGAATGGGAACTGGGCATCCAAGTGGTAGCCGAAGAAGATGAACACAAGTTTGAATTTGATTTACTCGATCCTACAAAGCTCATTCCAGAAGAATTAGTTCCTGTTGAAATAATTGGAAAAATGACCTTAAATAGAAATCCAGAAAATTTCTTTGCTGAGACTGAACAAGTCGCATTTTTACCAGGCCATATCGTTCCAGGAATAGACTTTACAAATGATCCCTTACTTCAAGGTCGCTTATTCTCTTATCGCGACACGCAGCTATCGCGTTTAGGTGGTCCAAATTTTCATCAAATCCCAATAAATAGACCTATTGGAGAGGTTCATAATAATCAACGAGATGGTCATATGCAAATGGATATACCTAAAGGTCAGACGGCGTATTTTCCTAATACTTTAGGTGGTGGCTGTCCACATTTGGCTAAAATGAGTGAAGGAGCCTTCACATCCTATGAAGAACGTATTGATGCTAATAAAATAAGAACACGCAGTGAGAGTTTTAACGATCATTTTTCACAACCAGCACTATTTTATAGAAGTTTAGCAGATTGGGAACAGCAACATGTTGCCGAGGCCTACACTTTTGAGCTTGGTAAATGCAATCAAAAACATATAAAAGAACGTATGCTCTGGCTGATCGCACAAATAGATAAAGATTTAGCCACAAAAGTAGCAGAAGGTTTGGGGCTTAAAATTCCTAATACAATTGAGCAACCTATAAATCAAGCCATTGGAGCCGATGCCAACGTTAAAAAACATCAACCTCCAAAAAAGAAAAACTATTTAGATAAAGATAAAGCGCTAAGTCAGGCAAATACAAAATTTAATAGTATTGCAACACGACAAATCGCAGTGTTAATAAGCGATGGTTTTTCAATGAAGGATTATAACGCTATGAAAAAAGCTCTAGAAAAGGAGAACGCCATGGTCAAATTAATAGCTCCTCATGGTGGAACGGTAATATGTGACGAAAATATGGAACACCAAGTGGATGCAGCCATCATGACTACGGAAAGTGTATTATTCGATGCCGTATATATTCCTGGTGGTAAAAAATCTATCGACAAATTATTAAAAGAAGCAAAATATAAGAAGTTTGTAAACGAAGCTTTTAAACACTGTAAAGCTATTGCGGTAGATAATGAAGGTGAACATTTTATTGACAAAACGTTCGTAGCAGATTATAAAGATGATAAAGCCGTATTTATTAATGAGAATCCTAAAGCGTTTATTGAAGCTATTTCGAAACACCGAAATTGGGATAGAATGGAAATAGCGGCTCTAGTTCCAGCCTAAATAAAAGATAAATAGTTTATGGTGGATGGTTATTTTATTGTTTTACTAATTATTGGGATGACGACTTTATTGGCTAGTTTTCTACCCATAGTATTGAAACGCTTTAAAATTAGTTTTACAATACCTGTACTTATATTGGGTGGCACGTTTTATTACTTAAACGTGCCATTACCTTGGCCAGATCCCACTTGGGAAATCGATTTAACATTGCACTTTTCTGAATTGGTTGTTATTATCAGTTTAATGGTCGCAGGGCTCAAAATTGGCTTGAATTATTCTTGGAAGGAATGGCTAAGTCCACTGCGATTATTAGGTATAACAATGCCCTTATTTATGGCTTTTGTCTTTTTAGTATCGTATTATGTTCTCAATTTCTCAGGTGAACTCGCGCTTCTATTGGCAGCTGTGTTAGCTCCTACAGACCCTGCACTAGCTTCCGAAATTCAATTGAATAAAAAGCAGTCCGAATCATCCAAGAATTTAGGGGCACAATACAACCTAACCGCAGAAGCGGGTTTAAATGATGGATTAGCATTTCCATTTGTATATCTAGCCATACTGTGGTCTAAAAGCGATGGGTTAAATTCCGATGTTTGGTTAGAATGGCTGTCGTTCTATGTCCTTTTTAAGACCGTGGTAGGCATTATAGTCGGAATAGTGGTTGGCTTCCTTTATAGTTATTTTACAACACGACTTTCCGAAGGAAATACTCATAGAATTCATCTCGCCTTCGTGGCACTATCGCTTACACTCATCTCGTATGGTTTGGCAGAAGTTTTAAATTCTTATGGTTTCCTAAGCGTGTTTTTTGCAGGTTTATTTGCTCATTACCATCAACATAAAAATAAAACGAATAGTACAGGCCATCCAAGTCTAAGCTTTATTTCAAATATTGAGAAATTTCTTATTGTATTTTGGATGTTGTTTTTCGGGGGATCTATAATGGCCGGCATTATGAATTTTGTCACTGTTGAAATTGTAATATTTAGTATTTGTTTAGTATTAATCATAAGACCTGTATTGGGTTATATCTCACTTTACGGTTCTAAATTGAGTAAAAGACATAAAATGGCGATATCCTTTTTCGGGATTAAAGGCATTGGGTCTGTATTTTACTTAACCTATGCTATAAAAAACGGAGAGTTTACCAATACGGATCAATTATTCTCTATTGTTGCTTTAGTGATTCTAGTGTCCATTCTACTACATGGCTTAACTGCCAAACGCTCTATGGCTGCTATTGAAGATGATGATACATTAGTAGAATAAAGACGTCCAGATGTATTTTAGTAAAGCAACTAACGCTAAATTTCTAATGCCTTCCTGATGTATAAATATAGTAAAACAAAGACCTATATGCCAGCTACTTATAACAACACACCACATATAATATGTAAATTTTAGATGAATAATATTAAATAGGAATAAGTTATGAATTTGGAAGAATTAATAGGAATTTCGGCTGGGATATTTACAACCATTGCTGTATTACCACAAATTCACAAAGCTGTGAAGACAAAAAAAATAGAGGACGTCAGCCCAACTATGTTCGTCATCTTATGTCTTGGTGTCGGGTTATGGACGATCTACGGCATATTAAAAATGGATTGGCCTATTATTATTACCAATAGTATATCATTTATATTAAACGGAATCATGTTAAAAATTGTATGGTTTCAAGGCAACAATAAATAAACTTAAAGTAGATTACTATTGATTAAACTAAGACGCTATCTCTTCTTTTTCCTTCTCTATCTCATCGCTTATATCTTCCTTAGATACCATGGGGTGATCCCTACCCAATCCTATAATGGCAATAAGATTAGTAACAGCTCGGTATAACATTAAAATAACGGTAATCATCATACCGCTTATCACAGACGTAGACCCCAAGGTGATCCAATAAATCACGGAATACCAATTGGTGGGGACATTGTCCGATTCAACAATAGGAATATTAAAGAATTGAAATAAAATAAGCGCAGCAATAAATAAGATAACATCAAATTTCGCAATACTCAGCACTTGTTTATAATGAATTTCTTTTAACGACAATTCAGACCCAAAGCTCACGCTCAATAACGTCAGCAATAAGGCCAAAATAGTTGCAGATGCCAAAACGATGGTATTGCACAACATATTTAATCCGTTTAAAGATTCCTTTAGCAAATGCTTGGCTTCATACCCAGAAACATTGCCCAATAGAAAAATACCAACACCAGTAAAGAGTGTTGCTATTAAGCCACCATAAATAGCATTTTTATTTTCCTCTAAAAAATCAAACATATAAATCGTGGGTATTTACATCATGTAGTAACCTAGGTTCAACGTCCTTATCAGAATCATTATGAATGACGGACACATCGCCAGTACTCTCAAAAATAACGGCCTTCACCTCACTAAAATCATGCACATTCGCTTCTCTCAATTTGGCAATTAAGTCGCTTTCCCCAACATTACAGGCTTTAAGACGGTTGTGTAATATTTTACCATTCCACATAATAATTTGGGGCTTATTTGTAAACCAGCGCTTAAACACCGAATTCTTACGCACCAGGTATGAAAATAACGTTTGAAACCCAATAATAGCAGTTAATACAATACCTCCTTTTAAAAGTGAATAATCCGAATTAAGGATAATTGAGGCTAATACCGAACCGACAGCAATGGTAGAGGCAAAGTCAAAACTCGACATTTTTGCAAAGGTTCTCAGTCCAAAAATGCGTGTAATTACAATAATAGTGGTGAATATGCCCAATACGGAAATAACGAGCCATAAAACGTCTTCAATAGTCATAATAGTAGAATTTAGTTATGTCATAAAATTACTGCGACATTAAAACTTCCATTACCCCAATTGCTATTAAGACTGACTGAAATCATCATCTCAAAAGCAAGCATTTCAAGGTCTAATCTATTGAGGTAATGATAATTCGGATAGAGGAAACGCGCTATACCATTCTCACTTAAATTTGATTTCAATGTATAATTAATAACCCTTAATTATGAAAACAATCACAAAAGAACTCCCATTATACCAAACTATAGATGAAGCTTATAAAGACTTTATACTTACCCAAAAGCACCCTTGTGTGATGGCGAAGACCTTATTTATGACCGACAACTATCATCTTAACGTTTACAAGTCTTCACAGGATAAAGAAGATTTAAACAACTTATTAAAAGACTTAGAATCCTTTATTAATCAGTATGATTTTGAGTCAAAAACATTCGAATCATTTTTAGCGGTTTTCCCTTTTGAACATTATGAATCCGAGATAGGTTTTGAAAAAAGCTTATGGCAAACCCTACAACAGTTACACGATCTAGACGATTGCGATTGGGATGTTTTGGTCAGCGACAACCCCGAAGATCCTAACTTTAGTTTTAGTCTCAAAGGCCACGCGTTTTATATTGTAGGTCTTCATCCTAATAGTTCGCGGATGGCACGCCAAAGTCCCTACCCTACTATTATATTCAATCTACATGCGCAATTCGAACAATTACGTGCCATGGGCAGTTATAAAAAAGTAAAAAAGCGTATTAGAAAACGAGATAAAAAATTACAAGGACATATTAATCCGGTGCTAAAAGATTTCGGAAAAGATTCTGAAACCAAGCAATATAGCGGCAGAGCTGTAGACAGCACTTGGAAATGTCCATTTCATAAAACCTCTAAATTCGTATGAAACCATTAGTTAACGTAATACAGAAACAGTCTGGTGCCGCCTTTACATTAAAAAAAGGCGACATCCTTACCGTAATAGATCCTATGGGAGAGCAAGTAAGCGATATGGTCTTATTTAATGCTGAGGATTACAACGAAAAAATATCCTCTGGTAAATCCTTAGACTTTGAAGAATGCATGCTCCTAACTAAAGGGCATTATTTATGGTCTAATCGTTCGCAAAAGATGATGCATATTTTAGAAGATACCAACGGACGCAACGATTTTCTATTAGCTCCCTGCAGTCCTGAAACATTTCAAATTATGTACAACCATAAAGGAGACCATCCAAGCTGCTTAGGCAATTTACATCAGCATCTAAAACCCTATGGTATTGGTATCGATGATATTCCGACAGCTTTCAATCTATTTATGAATGTACAGTTCGATACAAAAGGAAACCTATCCGTGCACCCCCCCACCTCAAAAGCGGGAGATTATGTACGCCTAGAAGCCCAAATGGATCTTCTCGTGGCACTCACGGCATGTTCTGCGGAAGACAGCAATGGTGGTACATTTAAACCCATACATTACTATATCGAAACTGAACCACATCACATTAAGCATAAGCTACAATAGTCCAACCTCAATAAATGACTTAGCACATTTTAAAAAGAAAACTAGTTAATAATCTAAATATATTATATCATGAAAAATGACAAAAAAGAAACACCAAAAACAGAACACGAAAAACGTCTGCATAAAAATGCAACCGATGAGAAAGGCCCATTAAAGGACGATCACTATAACCAGTATGGCAAGCAGAACGAAACGCGTCGCGAAAGGGCTGAACGCTTAAAAGACGATTAGAACACACTATCATCGGATTAATGTATCTATAACAATGAGATACAAATAAAAAAAGTCCAACCTTAAGAGGTCGGACTTTTTTATAATTTTAAAGCCTATAACGTCGATGAGTCTTCATCAAGATTTATATTGGCCTTATCAGAAATTTGAGATTCTGGTATGGCATTAAAAAATTCGGATAATTCTAAATCTGCCGTCGGACCAAATCCAATAAGCATAGTCCCCTTCTCGCCTTTATTCGTTTCTATAACATATAATATAGACATGTCCGATGGATTACTCATCCCTTCGTAACGATGCTCAGCTACAATATGGAGATCCTCGGGTTGGTACGTATCAGAGGATGCATTCCCAACTAACGTTCCATCCTTAAAATGAAAGCCAGAGGTATACCCTTTAGATTCATAAATCTTTATATAGTCTTTTTCGTGTTTTGCAAATTCATTATCCATAATTGTATGATTTTAGGTTCATTACAAGGTATCTCAAATAAACAGACTAGACTAACGCGTTTCATTTTCTTATTGACTGAATTACTTCAAATGATATAATAAAAACCTATAACTATGCACCAACATAACCAATACCCCCACTACATAACTCAACCATACCTAAATCATTAATATTTAAACCATTTGAGTTAAATCAATAACTGCTTTCTCCATATATTCAACCTAAATTATAAATGATAGACTTATGAAAACAACATATTACATTTTAGCCTTAGCGCTATTAACACTCTCTTTTTCGTGTAAAAATAAAACCTCAAAAGAAAGTACTGATACCAGAAACCCAATGAACGAAGAACTTACCGATACTCGAAATTACGAAAAGGATGGTAATTTTGAAGAAGACGTTTATACTTACGAAGAAAAAACCGGTGACATAGATCAAAACTGGAATCTTAACGACCCAGAAAGACAAATGCGTTTATATGAACAATTTGAACTAAGCGAAGAACAGCAACAGCTTTATGAAACAGCACTCGCCAATTGGATGACTTCCAATACCGAAAATCCTTATAAAAACCTTTCGGCTAACGATCGTATAGACGCTGAAGCTGATATTTTAGAAAATATCCTAGATACCGAACAGTTTAACCGCTATAAGGAATGGGCAAATGCTAACGATAAACGTTAGTCTCATTATTACGACTTAATATTTATAAGCTGGGCATTGCGAGCTAGTCATTGTAATGCCTTTTTTGCCGAAGCAATCAGATTAATGTCATAGGTTACATCATAGCGCTAGCAATAACGTAAACAAATACATCCTCAATTAACCAACTCAAGCTGCTCATCCCCAACTCTATAACAACGCTCCTCACCAAGATACAACGGATTACCATGCTTCTCAGACCAAAAACCATCTAACAAGTCCTTAGTAATGCATTTATAAACCACCACACCTTTATAAGTCCGCGCATCATCTCCTTTATACTTAAAGTTAATTACCAAGATATTATCTTTAAAAAAACCGGTTCCTAATTGTTCTTGACTAGTATTAATCAGCCATCTCGCCTCAATTCTGTTGTGCGCATCTAAGGCTAATTCTAAGGTACCTTTATAAGCCATACCGTCTTTATCTTGGTTGCTGCCAATGATGTTGTAGGTTCCTGGGAGTTGGTTTATGGTCATTTGGTATTTTGTTTTACAACTAAATAAACCGCTAAAGTAATACTTACTATGCTATCAGCAACATTCCAGATTGCTCTGTTTGATGATAAAAAAAAGGCAACTATCCCTAGTTGCCCTTCTCCCATATGCACTTCTCCTATAGTATTCCCTACAATATTATATCCTTAGATAAGTGCTGGTTTTTCTATATAATTATATAACTCCTAAATCCTTGGTTATAGCCACCAAATGAATAGCATTATGTGCTTTAAAGTGTTCGCGAAGTTTGTTGAGACGTTTTTCTATAGTACTTAAACTACTGGGTGTAATTCCATTAGATTTAAGACTAGTACTAATATCATCTTGAGATTGTCCTTGAGACAATAGTTGTAATAACCGAATATCGTAATCGTCGATCTCTAATTGCGACTTCGGACTCAGTGCCTTTTTAACTTGTGGTGAGACATAAATCGCATTATCATAAACCGCTTGTATAGCTTCTGTTAATTCTATGCTGCCTTTTCGGTCTTTACACACATACGCATTAACTCCATAGGTATTTAGTAAGCCTCTAATTTTTTGAAGCTGATCTTTCATAGAATACACTATAATTGGTAAATCCGGAAAATCGTCGCGCAACTTTTCAATAAGCATCTCACCCGACTCTAAACTTGTAACTCTATGATCCTTTTTAAACGAGAGGTCTGTGATTAATAAATCGAAATGACAACCTTCTAACGCAGCTCTTTTTAATTTTAAATAGGCTTCATCACAGTATTGAGATGTTTCAATAGATATCACTTGCAATTCCGTTAATATCTTAGTGATATTAGCAAGAACAGCATCATGGTCTTCATTAATTAAAACGTTCTTAAACATTACTACACAATTATGTTGGCTTTGAACCCTTTATTGGGTTGTGTTACAAAAGTAATAGTTCCATTAATAGATTGAATACGGTTTTCCGTATTCTGAAGACCATTTCCTTTTTTTAACACAGAACCAACACCATTATCGCTGTAATTTACATGAAGTCCTTTGGGTGCTTTTACAAACATAATAACCACTATCGACGCTCCACTATGCTTTTTCATATTGATTAATAACTCTTGTAAAACCCGATATATAGTGAGCTGTTTTAAATCTGGTAGCGTGTCCCAAGAGATTTCGGAAAGCCCTTTAATGATAATATTAGTATCGGTATCATTAAAACTTTCTAATAATTCTTCTAGGTAGTCTATAAACGGATAATCCGCATTTAAAACGCTGTGCTTTTTAGAAATATCTCGTGTTTTATGATATAATAGATGCAGTTCATTTTTAAGGGCCTTAGGCTTTAGAGCTTTATGTTCTAGTCTGGTCATCACCTGAAATACATCATTTGCGATTTCATCATGAATTTCTTTTGAGATGCGCGATTCGGTATCAAACACCTGTTGCAATTTTTCTTTTTTATGTCTTGCGCGCAATATAAAATATAAGAACACAGCAGATACAGCAATAAGGGACGCTATTAAAATGGCATAGGTAGTTCTAAATTCTTGCTGTTCTTTTTCTAATTGACTCTCTAAAGCTTTTCTTTTATATTCTGAATTATCATATTTTAATAATGCATATTGATTTAAGCTCTCTTTTTCTGAGGTATAAATACTATCATTTAGTTTTTTATAAGCTCTGGCATAAGCATCATCACTAATAGTAACCAGTATGCCTAAAGAATTATTTCTATAAGAATCTAAATTTATGATTTCGGCAAGTTCAAGAGACTTCAACGCATAGCTTTTAGAGGCTATCTCGTTATTTATTCGAGCATAATAATCTGCCAAATGCCAATAACTTGTATAAATAGTAGAGGTATCCTTTACCGCTTCTCGTAATTTTAAAGCCTTAGTCATAAAGTCAATACCAGTCTCAGGGTTTAATTTAGACGCAATAAAACCGTAGTTATCTATAACTAGAGCCTGTGTTATAGTATCAGTGATTCGTGGTAAAAGCTGATAGGCTTTACCTATTTCTTTTTGAGCATTACCGAGGTCATCAAACTTTTGATACACAAGCGATAGATTATTATAAATTAGAGCACTATCGGATGCGGATAGTGCCATTTTAAAAGCATTTTTATACAATTCTAGGGCTTTTTGTTGATGCTTTTGCGCTGTATACATTAGACCCAAAAGATTATAAAAACTTTTCCGTGTAGATACGATATAAGGAGACGGATCCATTTTATCGATAAAATTTAAAGCTTTAACAGCTGTTTCCTCACTCTCAATATAATCACCTTTTTTAAAATCAATACTCGCGATATAATACAAATGAATAATGGCCTTAGTCGTATCCTCTTGTTTTAAGGCTTTTTCATAATGACTTTTGAAATAGTATTCAGACATCAACAAATCCTTTGCATTTTGAGGCTTTAAGGCTAACGTCTTATAATAGCGCGTACTATCTATGGGCTGCTGTGCAAAAACATTTTGAAGACTTGTGAGTTCGAGTAAACAAAATAGGATATAAAAAAAGAGGAATGACGTATGCTTAGGTTTCATGCCTCTAAAGTATAATTTATTTAATACTAATCCTTAATTTCGGTAGGCAGTTGGCAAGCAATTTTAGAGCTATTACCTCAGTAGCGTTATAAAGCGCATTACAATGCACCTTTAATTCCCTATAACTCAGATAAGCATCTAAATTGTGCAATAAAATCCCCACCCCTGACGATTTCAAAGACGATCTATAAACGCACTACAAAAATAGAGAGACTATAGATTATATAAACATAAAAGTGTCCTCGTCCTTTGTAAACGTATTAGACATTATAGTTTTAGGCTGAATTAAAGTAAGCGTAGCGTTAACATTAACCTGTTGTGGTTTTGTACGGAAGAATTGTTTTTTAAAGACTTGAAGTAGTTTCATAGCACATGTAATTTGGTGTTTATAAAGATACGAATTAAAACACGATTTTAGATCTCCATACCACACATAAATCACCTAAAACGAAAGACTTAGCAATTCCTTAACATTGTCTTAGAATTGAGTTAAAATTCAGCCAAGAAGAATTTCTAAATAGCGTCAGTAAAGCTTTTACCAATCCCGAAAAAAAACCATACAATTAATTAATCACCTTTAATTATATATCGTGGTTATCAACTCAAGAAAAGCTTTTCTATGTCGAACAATTTAAAAACAAAAAAAGCCTTCGGTGTGAATTACCGAAGGCTTTAAATTATAATTTAGAAATGAATTTAGTTCAGAATTAAGTTATATGAAGAAATTAAAATCTGTTCATTGTTAGCTGAAGTTTTTCTAACATATAGTTCAATGTAATCATTTTTTTCAACCGTTACAGTACCAATTACTGAAACCGATTGTCTCTCATTAATATTTAGCACATTAACTATTGCTTCTGTGCCTGTCACTTTAACTCCATTTTTGTAAATAGAAAAAGCAAATTGCGTTCCATCCGTTGTTGTAAACGATATTGAAGCAAATACATTTATAGCCCTTGCTTTTTCTCCTTCATAAATAATTCTATTTTCACTATCGGTGCCTGTACCTTCTGCAGTTCTAAAGAGCCTAATTGCTTTTGTATTAACTGGTAGTTTAAAAGGAATTGAATTCGTTACACTAACAACACCAAATGAACTGTCTTCATCGTAATATAAATTCGCTGTAACCGTATCATCGCTTTCTTTAGGAATACCTGGTGCATCTACTTCCCATGAAGTACTAAAATTATAACCGTCATAAGATCCTGTTGCATAGCCGTCAATATAGCCTGCTGGATTAGATGTTGTACCAGAAAACACAGTGCCTTGTAGAATACCAGTCCCTACGCTAAGACTACCACTACTAACGTCCATTGCTACATCTGAACCATCTACTGTACTAAAGCCACTTACTTTTTCTATTAAACCGAAAGTACCAGTAAAGGTTTCAAAAGTTCCGTTGTTACTGCTTAACCACGCTTGCGTATTTAGTAACAAGTTACCAATATTAGAAAAGGTAATTCCATCCGAGTTATTTGCAAACTTATTGATGTTACCAAAGTATAATCCCAAATCTGAAACCGTACCAACACTAGTCATATCATTTATATTAAGGTTTTGAACTAAAAGAGCTGAACTGGTTGAGATTCCTGGACCAGTAATTTCAAAAGCTTTAGTTCCTTTTAGTGTTACATTTCTGATACCACCACCAGTACTACCTTTAAAAACAACTCCTGTTGCTGAGAGCACATCTTCATTAGCATCTAATCCAGAAATGTAGGCGTTATTTAAATCAATAGGAGACGCTAATGTTATCGTTCCATTAATTTCGTAATAGGTGTTTTCTTCTAGTAGATAACTAGAGCCTCCACCAGCAATTAATTCTGCAGCTAAATCATCTGCAGATTTTATGAGTTTGTAATTGTTTCGTTTAGCAGCGTTATTATTCGCTAATTCTACCCAAGTGCTAGTTGTAGTATTATAATAATAAAAGGCATCTAAGTCGGTGTCAAAAACTAATAAACTTTCTGCAGGACTTGCAATAGCATCCCGTTCTAGGGTTGTCATGCGGGGTGCTAACAAACCTTGAGAGTTTGATTTTAAATCTAATAGCGATGAAGCATCTGGGGCATCTGTACCGATTCCTACTTGTGCAGTAGATATTCCGGTAACTGTAAGTAATAAACTAAAAAGTAATGTTTTAAAATGTCTCATAAATTTAGGGTTGTGAGGTTAATAAATATTTGGGGTAAATGAATAGTGTTCATCCTTACGATGACTATTTTTATTGAAATTTTGTGTACTAGTTAATGGTGTAGGACCAATTGAAAGGGATCTTAAAAAGAACGTACTTTGCTCTTTTTTTTATTTAAATAATTAAACCACCGTGTTACAAACATATAATCGTATCGCGTGAATAATGCTATACCTAAAATGTGTAGAACCGTAAATTAAAACTTATTTAAAAATGACCTTCTTAGTTTGCTGTTGTATTTTATTATTTAACTTAACGACGTAGATGCCTTGGCTTAAATTAGCGGCATCTATAGTGTTTCTGTCTGACGCTTCCTTTAAGAAAGAAGAAAGCACTAAACGGCCTTGAATATCGTAAACTGAGACTTCTGTATCTGCCAAAAGTGATCCGTTGATAAAAAGGGTCTGCTCGCTTGCAAAGATTTGTAAGCTTTCGCTATTTAGATCTATAGTTGATAATGAACTAGTTTCAAATCTAAGGTAGAACCGTCCGGTACCAGAAATAGCGGTATTAGCGGTAAATGAATAGCTATTCGTATTTAACAAAGTAAACGTATTGGTTTGGCTATCTTCTAAATAGACCTCAACCTCTTCTGGTAGAGTAGATGCTTCAATAGTGAATGTAATTTGCTGTCCCTGAGCTGCTTTTAGACCTAGAGGTATACTAATATCATTTTGATTATTAAGTCCAAGACTTTGAATCGCCATATTTTTGCCAAGGTTATTTTCAACTAAATGAGAATACAAGCTCAAACTATAACCCGCTCCATTATAAAGTGCAGCATCATAGCCAGGATCTAGCCCTAATGTTGAATTAGCATTAAAGTAAATTTCTGTTGCAAAATCATTCGTACCATTTTCAACTTGAAGGCGTAACATTTGATTTTGATTGGCATCTCTACCTAATATAAAATCATCTGTTCCTCCATAAATTCTCATAGCTGTAGTGAAGCTTATCTGATTTGTGGGATCAACAGGATCATTTGCGACTAAGAATGCTTGACCAGGTGCAATATTGATGTCTGTATTGGTTAATCCATTAATAATTGTAAAGTTACCAAAGGTTCCAGAACCTGTATCGGTATTAGTACCACTATTATAAGCATAGATTGCTACTGCATTTGGATCTAACACTGCAGAATTTGCAGATAGAAAAGCTTGAGAATCTATGAATGTTGGGTAGGGATTGCCTATTGAGTTCCATGCATTATTATTTGTAGATATCTCAACAGATTCTGATACCGTAGATACTGTACCCGTAAATCTTACGGTCTGTCCACTATAACTTGAAGCTCTGTAACCTATTCCTCTTTTAAGTATAACACCTCCATCTGTAGCTGTATTATAATTGGTGTAGGATTGATTAGTGTTGTTATAAGGTCCAAAGGCATATAATGTTACTAGCGATGGTGCATTTGGTATAATCACTGAATTGGCATTTATACCATCGGTATACGTTAAGAAATCGGAAAAAGTAGCATCTGCTATGGTCTTTACCGGTAACGACACTAAATCGTTACCTCCATTTTGGCCTGACGTGCCAATAATGTTAACATAACGATCATAATTCACAATTGTAGAGGTCTCTAAATCGTCGTTTAGAAATAAGCACGCAAAGCTGTCTGATGTGGATTTAAGGTTTATTTCTGATGCAGAAAGTGTAGTGCCTGATGACACGATAACTGTTGTACCTGCACTTATATGCATGGTCGTAGATAGATCTTGTGCCTTTGTCGTATGACAAAAAGCTACAGCTAATGCTGTAAGGTAAAATATTTTCATTTTTAGTAGATTTGGGATTACAAAGGAACTGTTTAAAAATCAATTATTCGGATTAAAACTAAAAAGTTATCATTAATTTTTACTTATATTTCAATCACTTAACCGTGATAAGTAGGAAAAATTATACCTTTTATTTAACCGCCTAAATTGAAATACGAGATAATACGATACCTTACAGCTAGAATTTCACCATAAAAAAGATTCAATAAAAAATAGGAAAATTAGTACCTTAAATACTAGTAACTATTCGATTAAAAACTTATGAAATCAACAAAACAGAAAATAGGTCTCGTTTTAGGCCCACTCTTATTTATACTCATTAAGCTTTTTTGTCATCCTGAAGGCTTAGGAGATTCTGCAAATGCTATTTTAGCATCAACGTCTTGGATAGCCGTTTGGTGGATTACCGAAGCGATTTCCATACCGGTTACAGCCTTATTACCCATTGTATTATTTCCCTTATCTGGTGGACTGTCATTAAGTGCAACCACAGCATCTTATGGGCATAAATACATCTTCTTATTTCTAGGTGGTTTTATACTCGCTATTGCCATTGAGAAATGGAATTTACATAAACGTATTGCCCTAAACATTATTAAACTTGTTGGCACTAATGTGAGTAAAATCATTTTGGGGTTTATGGTCGCCACCGCCTTGTTATCCATGTGGATTTCTAACACCGCCACAGCTGTGATGATTTTACCCGTTGGCATGGCTATAGTTTTACAACTACAGGATAATCCAAAA
This sequence comes from Winogradskyella thalassocola, assembly GCF_900099995.1. Classification (GTDB taxonomy): domain Bacteria; phylum Bacteroidota; class Bacteroidia; order Flavobacteriales; family Flavobacteriaceae; genus Winogradskyella; species Winogradskyella thalassocola. The sequence continues at coordinate 159,061 of NZ_FNCZ01000002.1, read as the reverse complement.
ACTAAAGCGAATGAAAATCTAATATTTGGTAAAGCCTTAATGCTGGCTATAGCCTATAGTGCATCCATTGGAGGTATGGCAACATTAATAGGTACTCCACCAAACCTTGTTCTGGCTGGAGTTGTCGAAAGCACCTATAATACTGAAATTACATTTTCGCAATGGTTTATGTTTGGTTTTCCTATAAGTGTTATTCTATTGATTATTTGCTGGATCTATTTAACCCGATTTGCCTTTAAATTTGAACAAAAGGAATTTCCTGGTGGTCGCAAAGAAATTGAAAACCAGCTTAACGCTTTAGGTAAAATAGCTTATGAGGAAAAAGTAATCCTAATCGTATTTTGCATTACCGCTGTGGCATGGATTTCTAGATCGTTTTTATTAACAAAATGGCTACCTGCAATTGATGATACTATTATTGCGATTACGGCTTCTATAGTTTTGTTTTTAATCCCGAATAAAAAAGGAAGTCAAGCTTTAATCTCCTGGGAAGATGCTGTAAAGTTACCTTGGGGCATTCTGATCCTTTTTGGTGGTGGTATGGCGCTAGCCATAGGATTTGAATCTAGTGGTTTAGCAATATGGATCGGCAATCAATTAACATCCTTAATAGGGGTTTCGCTGTTTATTCTGTTACTAGTCTTAATTGCCTCCGTTAATTTTTTAACTGAAATCACATCCAATATGGCAACAACAGCAATGCTATTACCTGTTTTGGTATCCTTGGCAGCCGTTATTAATGTGCATCCGTATATTTTACTGGTAAGTGCCACTTTAGCCGCCTCGTGTGCTTTTATGCTTCCTGTGGCAACTCCTCCTAATGCCGTTGTCTTTGGATCGGGGTATTTAAAAATAGAAGATATGGTAAAGAAAGGTATTTGGATGAATCTTATTTCAATTGTACTAGTAACCTTAATTGTATATTTCGTCTTACCATTAATTTGGGATTTAAGTTAAGGACTAAATATTTAGGCGACTATAAACCATAGATTTATAACTTTCTCCTATTGGAATACGTTCGTCTTTAATGATAATTCTATTTTTTTGAATCGAACTGATTTTATTGACATTAACGAGGTAAGACCGATGGACTCTTATAAACAACGTTTCTGGCAACTTAGATTGCATCTCCTTAAAACTCATTAAGGTTAATATGGGTTTAGCGTTTTCTGAATGAATTTTCAAATAATCTTTTAAGCCTTGAATAAGCTTTATTTCTTTGATATCTATTTTTACGTTTTCATATTCGGATTTTACAAAAATAAAATCATCTTCGTGCGTTGGTGCTTCTCCACCTGCAGAAGACACATTAATCGATGTACTCACATCATTGAGCTTCATCATTTCATTTACCCTATTCACTGCTTTTATAAATCTAGGAAACGGAATTGGCTTTACTAAATAGTCGATAGCATTAAGATCAAAACCTTCTAAGGCATATTCAGGATAGGCGGTAGTAAAAATGAAATAAGGTACTTTTCCTTCTAAAGATCGAATCAATTCAATACCCGAAATACTTGGCATTTCAATATCAGAAAACACCAAATCAATACGGTTATTATTTATAAAATCTAAGGCTTCAATGGCATTAGTAAACGTACTAATCACTTGTACGGCTCCTAAAGCTTGACAATAAGATTCAATAACATCTATTGCCAACGGCTCATCATCAATTATTATGCACTTCATCGTCATTTAGGTTTAAGGTTAAATGCACTCTGTAATACGAATTGTCTTCTTCAATAGTCAACTCATGATTGTTTTTATACAAATAATTAAGTTGATTTTTTATATTCTCTAATCCGACTCCAGAGTTCTTGTCGTCGCGTTTATATAAGCCTATTATATTTTCTACGTTTAGGCTTAGTTTATTATTCTCGACTATTATCTTTATGTCTATATGTGTATTGCCTTTGTAGTCCGTGCCGTACTTAAAAGCATTTTCAATAAAGGAAATTAATAACAAAGAATAGATTTTTAAATTTCTTGTCTCTCCTTTTATGTTAAGTTTAACAGCTTCAGTATTTTTAAGTCGTAACCGTTGTAAAGCAATATAATTCTTAATATAATTGATTTCTTTCTCTAAAGTGACTTGATTGTTTCCTGCTTCATAAAGCATATAACGCATTAACTCCGACAGCGTAATAACAGCTTCTGGTGCATCATCAGATTTACTTCTAACTAAAGCATAAATACTATTTAATGAATTGAATAAAAAATGTGGATTTAACTGATTTCTTAAGAATTGTAACTTAATTTCTTTCTGTTCATTCTCTAACTCCTTAGACAAACGATCGCGTTTATAGAAATCAACCACCAAACTAAAAATTCCACCTAATAGAAAAATGGATAACGAAAACACCAAAGGTATAGCATGTCGCATTCCAAAACGACCTCCCGGTCTATTTGGCGGTCCTATTCTCCTTCTAAACTCTTCTCCTATTGTATTTGTAAATAACGTTTCACTGATATAATTATAGAGTACCAAGAATAAAATGGATACTACAATGTATAGGAGTAATTTACGTTTCAGCAATATGTAGGGTACAAAAACTAGGTAATTGACATAAAATAAAATAGGGCGCATTAATTGCTTTAAATACATGTCTGAAGGAATTTCTCCTAAATCGATATACGCCGTAAGTAAAGGGAATATGCTAATACATAACCATATTACAGTGTGTACTATAAGCTCTTTATAAGAAATCTTCTTTGTTAACATGGATATCCGCTATAATTAAATGTTCTTAAAATCTATGGCATTTGCATAAAGATCCGTTATACGTATTACTGGCATTTTGTTTTCTGAAAGCTTACGTATCACCAGTTTCCCTATTTTTTCAGCATCGGCTTTAGACTTAAACCCTTGCTGTCCTTTTGCCGCTGGAATATATTCTTGACGGATAAATAAACTATCTTGATTATACACCTCGTAAATCCATAGACTATCTTGTTCTATCACCTGCAAAGCATATGCTGTGTCTTTGACTGTTTTCGTTTCATTACTTCCAGATTGGATATAAAAAAACACTATAAATAGGATGGTCACACCTAATAAAACAATTTTATAGTTATTATTTCTTTTCATCTCATTTATTATTAAAAAAAAGAGCCAGGATTAATGAAGGATATCAACATTATCCTGACTCTTAGTTGGCTATTAACCATCAATCACAAAAGTAATAGCCTTTCAATCTACCAATCTAAACAATTCTTTATATTTTAATTATCGTCGTCATCTTGTTCTGTATTCGGGAAAAACTCCATATTATCATCCAAATACAAGGTTCCATTTCTACCTAAAGCAACAAAAGCACGAGCACCATCGCTAAATGCTATAGCATCTCGTCTTGCATAAAGTTCAAATGGTGTTTTTTCTTCCCAAGTTTCACTTGAAGGGGTGTACTCATAAACAGTACTTAAACTTCCCGAATATTCACCACATGCAATGTACCCTTTACCATTTAGTGTAAACGCTACGGCATTAGATCTGTAAACATAATCATCGTCGTCGTCATCAATATCTGTAAGTTGAGTCCAAACCTCTGTGTTCAAGTTAAATGACCAAAAATCGAGTTCATACACCCCATTACTTATACCAGTTGACAAATATACTTCATCGCCAATTGTAAAGGTTAAACCATCTCTTCTTTTGTCACCTCCGAAACCAAAGACCTCTTCCCAAGAATCTGAAATGGGGTTGTATCTCCAGAAATCTTTTTTATCACTTCCGTCATAACCTGTACCAACATACCCATACGAATCGGATCCAAAACCAACGGCACCATATCTTGCGGAACCTCCAAAATCTGCAATGGTTGTCCAGCTGTTAGTATCAACATCATATTTATAAAAGTCAGATAACTCATCATTAGAATCACCATTGTACCCCGTACCCATATACCCATCATCACCAATAACAAATGACACCGCAGAACTCCTTTCTATACCAGGATAATCTGATAATTGCTGCCAAGAATTGGTATCCATATTATAGCCCCAAAAATCGTTGTAATAATCACTCCCGTCATAGCCTGTACCCATATAACCAATATTACCAATGGTAAAGGCCGTAGAACTACTTCGTGCTTCCTCATTAAATGTAGATTTCTTTACCCAGTTTCCTAAAGTGTCATCATCGTCATCATCACTATTACAACTAGAAAACAACGCCAATACGGCACCGAAATAAAGTAATCTTATGGCTGATTTGTTATTCATTTTTCTCATTTTACTTATTATTTATATTAAAACTAATTCCTATGTTTAATGCCAATGATTCTTTAGAACCAAAATCATATATCTTATTGTCATTTTCACTTAAGCTCAATTCACTCGCCATTAGATAACCCATATTAAAAGAGGTAGACCAATTATCATCAAAACGAAATTGATAACCCAAGCCTAATTTTATAGCTTTAAATTCTAGTTTAGAATTATTGATGACCGCATCATTTTCCATACTAAATCCTGAAGTATTATTAGTATAAATAGATTCTGGCTCTACTTTCAAATTAAAACTACTCTGCGCATTTAGTTTATAAAAAACACCCGTGACAGGTATTCCTATTTCGTATCTTAATTTTTTATTCACATCTTTAGAATACGACACTAAAGGGTAAAAGTTTGGTTTTCCAAATAATGACCCATAACCTGCCCCCAATTTCAAAGTCGATTTAAGCCCATCCTTATCCCACGTCTTTGTAAAGTTTGCAGCGTAACTCAATACAAAATCCTCACTAGAAATGGCATCATTAAATGTTGATGACAAATAAGGTGCAACTGTAAGATTCAAGTCCCAATTATTAACCAAAGGGGTCTTGTATCTGGCAAAAACCTCAACACTGTGCAATTCTTCAAAGGCACTATAATCATGAAACCTATCATAGTCTTCAAAATCGATACTATGATTCGTATACCCTAAACCGAATCCAAAAGTTGAACTCTCTAATAAAGACGTAAAATCTATAGCTACAGATTTGCTTTCTAATTGAATGTCGTTCAAATTCAAATAATTGCCATACTCTAATGCCATAACATCTCCTGCGTCTGTAGTCGTGAACAATTTTTGTCCATAAGACACCATAGAGACTAGGCTAAAGGTTAAATAATGTAATGTGTGTTTTCTCATCGGGTGCTAACTTACTACCACAATCTTTTACAACAATTACAAAATATACCTAGGCACTTTTTTTGTAGACAAACACCAATTTTTAATCTACAAAACCAATTATGAATTTTAATAGTATAAATCTCCCTTTATGTAGATACAAATATGGCATAGGTATATTTTACTTTTTATTACATCAATTGGTTAGTTGATTTGTAGAAATTATATAAAACAAATGTTGAAATCATTTCTAAAATTATTGACAGCGATTACCGTTTTAATAGTAATTATATCCTGTTCTACAGATACTGAATACGAAAGCTTAGTTGCAGGTGAAGACTTCACCGGTACAGATATTAGAGTCCTATCTATTGATACCTTTTCGTTAAAGTTATCGACAATGAAATTTGACTCTATAACAACCTCAACGAGCGGTAGACTTTTAGTTGGCCAATATCAAGATGATGATATGGGAGTGATACATACTTCGGCATATGTACAAGTAAGCCCTTCTGCTTATTACTTAGATAATGAGGCTATTTTAGATAGTGTAGGTTTAGTTCTTGGCTATGACACCTATTACTACAACGATACAACCCAAGTAGCCACAGTGAACATTCATAAGCTAACCAACAAAATGACGTCTGACGATCTTTATTTTTATAACACAACAGAGACGGCTTATGAAGCAACTCCTTTAGTGACTAAAACCTATTTACCAACTCCCAATAAAGATTCACTTTATGTAACGCTACCTTACGATTTTGGAGAAGACCTATTTAATGGCATAAGAGATAATATTATTACGGATCAAGAATCCTTATATCAGCAGCTAAAGGGATTAACAATACAGCCAAGTACTGATGATAATGGTTCTGTTATTGGCTTTTCTACAGATATCAACACAAGTTATCTTCGGTTTTATTATACCATCCCAGATGAGTTAGAGACGGATGAATACACCTACGATATGACCATAAACACCTATTACAATCATATAGAAAGTGATGTTACCGGTTTACCTTTAGAAGCTATCGTCGATCAAGAATACAACCTCACTTCATCAGAAAGTGGAAATATAAGTTACAACCAGGCCGGTACTGGTTATGTTACTAGAATTGAATTCCCTTCAATTAAAGATTTATATAATTTAGGTGCTGAAGGTACCATATTAGACGCAACACTTTTTATAGAACCTAATTTTGCTTCACATTCCGATATCCAACCCTTAAGTGAGACATTATTACTTTACACTATAGATCAAAATAATGATTTGGCAAGTCAGATTAGTAATAGTGTTGATGTCGTGACGGCCACTACAACCAATGTCGATTCAGAATTTAATCAAGTGGCCTTTACAGTCCCAGTTATAGATTTTATAGATCAGAAATTAAATGAGAGTCCAGTAACTAAGGACGCTCTTATTCTTATCCCAACAGACTATAATTCTACCATAAATAAAATCATTTTTAATGACAGCCAACGGTCTAATTTCAAAACCAAATTGGTTATAACATATGCAGTCTATGAATAAATCTCAATCCCTAATATTTGTCTTAATACTCTTCGGATTATATGGCTACTCACAGTCTAATAATCTAACAGGCTCTCCGTATTCCCTTTTTGGTTTGGGGGTTGAAAGTAATTCTGGTACAGGCAGAAATAGTGGACTTGGTAATACAGGTATTTCCTTAGATGCTAAATTTGGAATTAACCTCTTTAACCCAGCAGCGTTCTCCACACTAAAAGAAAATGAAATTACGTTTGACTTTGGGGGTTCTGCCGAACTTACCAATCTTACGGGTGGTGACGCCAATGAGCAAAGATCAAACTACAACTTTACCAACATGTCCATAGCATTTAATCATAATAACGATTATGGTATTGGGTTAACGCTAAAACCAGCGACAAATGTTGGTTATTCATTAATCGGTTTAGAAAATAACATCGAAGGTAGCGATGAGCAATTTACCACTAACATTGGTGGTACTGGTGGTATAAGCGAAGTACGATTGGACTATGCCAGAACATTTTTTAAAAATTTTAATGTCGGTATTAAAGCCTCTTATTTATTTGGAAAAATAGAAGAAAATGAGTCTATAGTAACTTCGAATAGTTATTTAGAAATTACCGAAACTAATTATTATAATGGTGCACAATTAGGTCTCGGTTTACAATACAGTTTGTTAGACAAACATAATTTTGGATTCACCATAGATTTACCTACCGTTTTAAAAGGTTCCAAAGATGTGCTTATTGGTAAATATTCAAATTCAGCATATAGTACACTCGAAGACACAGAAGGAGAATCTATTGATAATTTTTACCTTCCCTTAAAACTTGGTTTTGGTTATAGCACTAAATTTAAGAATCTACTTTTAACTGCTGATTATAAGAAAAATTTCTGGGGCGCTACAAATCAGTCTGATGCTATTGGTGATTATACCGATCAAAATATTTTTGGACTAGGAGCGTCTTATGCTGTGGATCCTACGAGTTACAAATATTGGAAACGTGTGGATTTCAGAATGGGACTCAATTATAATTCGGGTTACCTTAAAGTAGATGACACTAATATAGATACGTATTCTGCATCCTTTGGTGTTGGTTTGCCAATTGGAAAAAGATCCTTGTTGAATGTGTCTTATACGCTAGCTAAAAAAGGGACTACAGATAGTATTCTAATTCAAGAATATGTGAACACCTTAAACATTAATATTTCATTATCTGATTTATGGTTTCAAAAACGAAAGTTTAACTAGTCTAAAATTGATTTAGCGTTTTCGACTACGATCTGTTTTACAACGTCTACAAGGTGACAAATAGGTTACTGACACCTCATAGACTCCATTGGTTCGTCCTATTTTAGAGGTATTCATATCATACGACAACCCGAATCTAAACTCTGTAAACTCTAACCCGAAGAACCCATTAATAGATGTTAAAACGTGACTGTTCTCATCATTCTTAGCAGGATTGGTAGCCGCAGTCACACCAACAAGAAATTGGTTGACGACAAATAACGACCCAATATCTAAACGATTATATTCTCCTTGTTGCATGTAATTAGCAGTCATCATGATGCTGTAATCATTCATAAATGGAAACCTAAAATTACCATGTAAAGAATAGAAAATATCTAAGGGAACTTCTTCCCCATCTACAAATGAAATATTAGGACGATTCAAATGCTTAGCAGAAGCTCCAAACCAATAGGTTAATCCATTGAACTCTTCTCTCTCAAAAACAAAGCCCGCAGAAATATCTCCAAAAAATACATTGTCTACCGTATTACTCAGTGGGTCTACAGACACAGGGTTAACCACACCCGAATTTATATTTATTTGATCTGCCAAAGTAAGATTACTAAACCCTACATCTTTAAATCCAAATCCGACTTCTAAAGCGGGTCTAAAATACCAACCACCATCAAGATTAACTCGGTGTGCATAATTAGCATTAAGTTGATAGTAATTGTATTTGCTAAATGCTTCGTGTTGTCTTAAGAAATTTACTCCCACTCCGAAACCCAAACTTGGACCATAATCAAATGACTTATTAAGATAAGCATATTGCGTATCGACTCTTAAATCTAAATTTGGCCACTGTGTTCTGCTTAAGACTCCTGCAGCTATTCTATCGCTATCTTCAAAACCTGAAAACCCAGGATTTATCGTTTCTTGTATATAGTTAGATTGTGTAAAAATAGGATCTTGAGCTTGTGCTTGAATCCCCATTAAAACCGCTATAATACTTATAATTCTTTTCAATGTCATTTCGGTTTTATTTGATAAATACAAAAGCTCCTTGTTTCTTAATTTCATTTCCGTAAAAAGTCTTGGCCGTAAAAGTGTAATAGTAATTTCCGTTTTCGGCTTCTTCATCTTTCACTTTACCATCCCATCCGCGTATTGAATCACCCGACTCTTTATAAATAAGACTTCCCCAAGTATCAAAAACCGTCATTTCTAAACTATTGAGTCCGATGTAAACAGGTCCAAAGAAATCATTTATACCATCATCATTTGGAGTAAACGCATCTGGCATTATTAATTTATAACCTTCTTCTATAATTAGGGTAATTGTTTTTTCGTACACACAACCATAAGGATAGGTAACGGTTTGTTTTACCACATAACTTCCTGGCGTAAAATACGTGTGAAATGGATTTTCTTCACCCGAAAAACTACCATCCCCAAAGTCCCACAGTATGGTTTCAAATTGCCCTGTGGCTTCATTTATAAATTCAATCGGATCTTGAATAGCATAGATGCCATAATTTAAATAGCCAAAAGAAGAGGTATCAAAATCAGCATCACCAAAAGTAGTTAACTCTACATTATAGGTGTAATTGATAGAACACCCAAAACTATCCGTAACTTCTAAAATGACTAAGCCGTTTTCATCAGTCGTCATAAATTCATTATTAAGACCACTAACTATTCCGCTAGACCAGTTATATTGAAATGGTGGTACTCCTCCACTTGCTATAGCTATAAACGTTTGATCAATAGTTCTGGCCTCACAATTAACATCAACTTGTTCTTCAACATTTAAAACCAAAGGCTCAAATCGTGTCACCTCCCAACTGCCTTCAATCGTACAGCCATTAGCATCTGTAACTGTCGCTATGTATGTATTTGGTGGTACATCAACTAAATCTTCAGTCGTTGCAACATTAGACCAAATCACATTAAAAGGTGGTGTTCCTCCTTGTATAAGTAAATTAATGGCTCCGCTATTAGCATCCTCACATTCTAATGCATTAGTAATTGTTGTAGATAAGGCTAATGGCAAAATATTATGGATGGTAAAACTCTCTTGAATAACACAAGGCACACCATCTGTAATGGTTACAGTATAAGTGCCAGGTGCTAAATTATTTCGTTCTGTTCCGGCTGTAGGGTCATCGTCCCAAACGAGTGTTACAGGATCAATGCCTCCAACAAAATTAAGCGTTATACTCGCATCATTTTCACCAGCACAAGACATTTGTATCACTTCAGGATCAATTAAAAACACAGGAGGTTCATCGATTATCACAGGAAATTGACGTTCACAATTTTCAGCATCTGTAATGGTTATTGTATAAGTTCCACCCGATAAATTAGTCTGACTATAACCTGATCCTAAATTACTCCATGCAACTGAATAGGGCGAAACACCACCTGAAATTGAATTAACAATAATTGATCCATCATTATCCCCGTAACATACAATTTGCGTCACATTAATATCGATATCTATTTGATCATTCTGAAGAATCTCGACCTCTAAAGTATCTGTACAACCGGAATTATCTGTGACCGTAAGATTATATATTCCCGCGATTAATGTATCTATATTTTGATTTGTACTTGAAAAACTATTCGGTCCGGTCCAAGCATACGTGTAATCCGTTCGACCTCCAATAACATTTACAGAGATTATTCCAGTAGCATCACCAAAACACAAGACATCCGTTTTGGAATCTAGTGTCACTTCTAATTCATCTGGTTCTTCTACATTAAAATTAAGCACTATTGGTCCACAAGAATTAGCATCAGTTACTGAAATATTGTAATCTCCCGGTCCGAGGTCAGTCAAATCTTCATCTGTAGAAAATGGAGCACCATTTAAAGTCCAAGTATACATATAAGGTGGAGTTCCTCCTGAAACCTCAATGCCTATCTCACCATCATTGGCCCCGAAACATGAAATAGTTTCGACATCAAAATCGATAGCGCTAAATAGTAATTCATTTGGTTCTGTTATCGTTATAATTTCAGAATATGGACAACCTCCATCATCTACAATATCTAATGTGTAATCCCCAGCTTCAAGATTAGAAATATTTTGGTCTGTGCTCAAAAACCCGTTTGGTCCTGTCCAAGTCACATTATAGTCATTTCCTGTTGAAAATGGAATACCACCAACAATTGTAATATCTATAGTTGCGGTATTCACTTGATAACACAAATTATTCATCACGCTTGACGTTACTGAAATGGATGGATTCACCGTAACCACAACTTCAAAATCTAAACCAGGACAATTTCCTGAGATTGGAGTTACCGTATATGTTGCAGTTGCGGAATTGGTAGTTATATTTTCTAAAAACTGAGATACCGTTGCTATTGGTGTTAACTGCTCTGTGGCACCTGTTATGCTTCCTGCAGGACTCACTATTGGTGTTGTCCACATGTACAATGTATTTAAGGGCACAATATCACCTGTATTAGTAGTATCTGGAAAAAACTGAAACGTATTACCACTGCAAATCAACAGATCTGCATCATCGATAATTGGCGTTTCATTAATAATAATTTCTGCTGTAGTTGAAATGATTTCAGTACAACCACCAGAACTAAACGTAATGACCGCATAATAGTACGTCGTTCCGATTGAAGTGACCTCTGGGTTGTATGTATTTGAAATTGCACCTGTAATAGCAGTACCACTTGTAGTATCGTCTACTCCATTTCGATACCATTGGTATGTTGCTGTACCTGTGCTATTGGTATAAGCGACCGTTAAAGCGGGAGTGGTTTCACCTAAACATATCTCATTAGAAATAGGTTGTGCACTAAACTGTGCTCCTGCACTAATTTCAATCTCAGCGATGGCACTTGTCACGTCACAACCTGAAACATCTTGAGTTATGACGCAGTAATAATACAGTGTTCCTACCGTGGTTGTTGGAGGAGTATAAATGCTTGATGTTGCTCCTGCTATTGGTGTTCCGGAAGTGGCACCGTTTATTGTATTCACATACCATTGGTAAGATAAAGTACCTAAACCACCAGAAATAGTAACTTCTAAATCTTGAACCGCAGAATTCTGACATAAACTCTGAAAATCTATAGGTTGTGTTGTTATCACAGGATCTTCAACGACCTCTATTTCAGAAACATCACTTAAGAGCATTGAACAGCCATTAGATATAAAAGAAATTTCTACATAATAATAAAATGTCCCAACCGTATTAAATACAGGAGGAGTATAGGTTGACGTTGTTGCTCCTGAAATTAACGTGCCACCAGAATTACTATTTGTAATATTACTAAACCATTGGTATGTTGCATTTCCTGCCCCTCCAGAAATACTAACTGAAAGTTCCTCTGAATTACCACCAACACATATGGATTGTGAGTTTAATGGTTGCGTATCTATTTGCGGCGCATTGGCCACTTCAATTTCTGCTGTATCTGATATAATTTCATTACAACCACCAGAAGAAAATGTAATAACAACGTAATAATAGGTGATGCCTACCGTGTCTGTTGGTGGAGAAAATGTGGCTGAGGTTGCTCCTGCAATCGCAGTTCCTGATGTGGTATTGTTTACAGAATTTTCATACCATTGGTAAACTGGAGTTCCTGTACCTTGATAGGCTACCGATAAATCTGCTGTAGTTCCATTTTGACAAACTCCATTAGATAAAGGCTCCACCGTAATTAATGGCGCTGGTTCTACAATAATCTCAAAATCAACAGGCAATCCTTCACAACCATTAATTTCTGGTGTAACCGTATATACCAATGTTATTGGAGATGCTGTAGAATTGATAATACTTTGCGCAGGAATTGTGTTAGCTGTTCCGCTCGGTGTGTAACCTGTTAGTCCTGCTGGAGTATTAGATGACCAATTGAACGTTGTACTCGCATCATCTGAGGTTAAGATAATTGCCGTTGTTGAAGCCCCTGAGCAAATGGTTTGTAACACATCGGTATTTGTAATTGTGGGAGAATCATTCACTGAAAATGTTTCCGTTTCTGTAGTTGTGCCACAAGCATTTGTGATACTAAACGTCACGGTATAATCTCCAACAATTGTATAATTTATTGGTCCTGGATCTAATTGATCTGACGTTGCTGGAGAACCTCCAGGAAACAACCAACTATAAGTTATGGTGTCTGATGCTGGTGCACATGTATCTACTGTAGCAACAGGATTAAAAGTTAAAGAACCACAAGCATCTGCAATAGGATCTAATACTGCTGTTGGCGGTCGTTTGACTTCAATAAATTGCGAGGTTGAAAAATCACCGCAAGAATTTGTCGCAGTCATGACGATTTCATAGGTTCCTGCGGTATCAAACTGAAACGAAGGATTTTCTGAGTTCTCGTCTGTTCCATTTGTAAAACTCCAAGATTCTGAAGTCCCACAAAATTCTGAGGTGTAGATGACTTCCCATGCATATGTTGGAGGTATGCAACTATCGGATTCATCAGTAGCGTTTGTAGTCGTAACGTTTATTGCTCCACAGCCTTCATTAAGATTTGTTGTGAAAACGGGAATTAAATCTTCCTCTACACAAATAGTCTTTACAACAGTATCCATTCCACATCTATTTCCAGTTCTTAGCGTAATTGTATACGTACCTGAATCTATAAAATTTAAGCACAAATTATCACTGCCCGAAACCCATAAATTAGGATCGGCTAAACCAAAATCATCTCCTAAAGAACCACTAGAAATAGTATAACCAGTTGCAGGTGAAATATCCCAAATCACCTTAGGACTTGTATCACAACTATTACCAGCACCATAATTTTCATCTCCAATAGACAAATTTTCTAAACAGACTTGAGTATTGGTACATGCAATGTCAGGAACATCAATGTCTGCTTCTGGAGCAATAGATACATATATTGGAACAACACCAACCGAAGAGGTACTACACGGATTAGATGCAACAATTATTGCTGAAAATGAATTTTGGTAAGAATTTGTTCCATCTGAACTTACGGTATCACAAGATGAAGTTGTAAATGTATGAGTTACATTAGCCGGAGGAGGGTGATTAAATGTTTGCGGTGTAGATCCATCATTAAAAGTAACAGTATAAACCGTTCCTGGAGGATTATTTTCTGTTCCAGTAATAGGAAATGTCAGTGGACTAATATTACAAATATCAGTATTACCTGGATTACCTAATGAAACTGCTGGATTAGATCCTACAAAAATCGTATAATTCTTAACTGTTGTACAGCTATTATTTCCCTCAATAGTATAAACTAAATTATAAATTCCGACATCATAAGTATGGGTTAATATAGACCAACTAGTGTTTTGAAAATCAGGAGAACCATCACCCCAATTTATAGTGTAGTTTGTATTTAATGATGTAGTACTCGTTGCGTTTGTGAATGTAAATTCAGAAGTCTCGTTTATACATACTTTAAAAACAGGTAATCCTTCATATGTACTAAGTCCAGGGCCATTCATTGTGGCATCTGGAGATTGTATTACAACAATTTGAACACTACCATTAGTATTGTCCGAATCACCTTCATCATCCTCAACAGACAATAGATTATAGTTAAATGTGCCAACATTACTTGTATTAGCACCTATTGATACGGAGTCATTATTTCCCGATGTTGTAACAGTTTGATTTGCTCCAGCGTTTATTCTGTAAGTAAATATATAAGGTCTTGTTCCTCCCGATCCTGTAAAAGTAATTTGAGGAGGAGAATCAGCATTCTGACAAACTGTTGCACCTCCTGTGATAGTTGCACTTGGAAGTAAGATAACCGATTCTACTTTCGTTATTTCTGATATACTCTTATGAGCAACAACTTCATATGAAATATTAACCGCTCCAATGATACCAAAAGCCAAACCGATAACTGTCAGTAGACTATATTTTATTTTCCCCATAAATACGTAATAGCTAATTACTTAAGGTTTTCAATGTAATTAAATTCTTGTTAAGTCAATATTAAACTTTAACATTTTCGACAAGAACGTTGAAATCACTATGAACAACACTTTTAGTAAAAGAATATCGTGTAAAATAAAACTTTCCAGTAGTTTTTGAAATACACGGTAAAGGGTATTTTTTTACTCAAATTCTATGCGTTTATTATAAAAATTTAGCATTTATGTATTTTTTAAACGCTATACATTCTTCAGTTGTAAGCATTCACCTCTCCCTAGCTTAGAGCACATAATTACAGAATAAACACGCAATCGCATTATCGCTTCAAGGACTAATTCACTACAAAAAAACGCATTTCGTCGGATTTATTTGCGTTTTGTGGATTAAAATTGAAAAAATATACTATATTAGCGCCATAATTATTTCATTCAACCCCAAACCTGATGAAAAATATTACGCTGTTTTTTTATCTTTTATTAATAATTCTCACATCTAGTTATGCGCAGCAAATAGATCATTCAGAATCTAATAGTGATCCATTAAATTGGTCGCCATTAGAACATTTTAATTATAACAGCACATTCATAAATAACAATACACGCTTACATCAACTCCCAGCACTACCCAACTTTAATGAACGAAGACTTGATGATATACTCATCGTAAACTTAGCAGATCACAATACTACAGATAACCATAACATTAGTAATTTCACGTCAATTAATCAATCCATACTATGGGGAAATAATGGTGTTCAATTAAATGCAATGGCCTCACCGGTTACTTTAAATTTAAGTGCTGACATCAACTCCGAAATAACCACAACGGTTTCATATACTGCTATGCAACGCATCTGGAAATTTATTCAGGTTAGTGAAGCGTCACCAAGATTACGTCTGAAAATTCCACAAAGCATAGTCAGTAGTAATTCCGCTATTGGAAATTATTACATGTTTATTTCTGATTCGGACACCTTCGATTCTAATGTCGATTTTAGAATTCTAACTTTAGATGAGAATAATTACTTAGAAACAGAATACAATTTTAATAGCACTTCTTATATAACATTTGGCTTTTCACCTCAAATTACAGAAGAACGCGCGCTTTATTTTAACGGCACTGACAGTTATATTGATATGCAAAATACTCTAGATTTAAACCCAAGTGGTTTTTCAATCTCTGCATGGATAAAACATGACTCGGCAACTATTGGTGACGTTTCTATACTTTCTAAAAGAGATGTTGCGTTTACCCAAGGTTACGACTTAACATTAACTGATACCAACAAGATTAATATTAAATGGAAAAACAACAGTAGTCAATCTTTGACGTCTTTTACCTCTATTCCAGATCATGAATGGCATCATATCGCTATTACATACAATGGCTCAAAAGCCTCAATTTATATTGATGGAGTATTAGATAATTCTTCTGGAAAAACGCCACCTATTGCCACGAACGAGTCGTTTTATATCGCAGCTGCCGGAAAAAACGCCCCCATACAACACTTTAAAGGCCATATAGATGAAGTCCGTATTTGGAATACAGTCTTAAGCGAAAACCAATTGCGTTTTATAATGAATCAAGAAATTACAAATGATTCAGGACAAGTCGTTGGAAAAGAATTACCTACTTCAATTACTAAAAATGACATTAACGAAATTCCTTGGTCAGATTTAGCAGCGTATTACCCAATGACCAATTTCACCTATAAAAATACCGTTGATGCCTCTGGAAATACAAATAATGGCTATCTAAAACATATTTTAACCGTAGACAAAGAAACGACTCCATTACCGTACAAATCGAAACAAGATGGTGAATGGAATGACAGCACATCTTGGACTGATGGACATCTACAATATATTCCGGGTTCTAAATCCATCGTAAATCCAAATGTAACTATAGACTGGAATATTGTGCGAACATCGCACAACATAACAATGGAGAATTTATTTTTACCTGAGTCAAGGGAAAATAATAGAACGATTTTAGGTTTGTTTGTTGATGCTAATAAATTGCAACTTACAGGAGATACGTCATCTTTTACAGGAAATGGTTTGACCATAACACATTATCTAAGCCTTGATGGAACACTAGATTTGGAAGGTGAATCACAATTAATTCAAACTCTACAAAGTGATTTAGATGTTTTGTCTAACGGAAAAATTGAACGCGACCAACAAGGTACAGCTGATACCTATACCTATAATTATTGGTCTTCACCCGTAAAACGCCTAAATTCTGAAGCCGAAAACTTTAGAGTTATGGATGTTTTAAAAGATGGTACAGACTCTAACGAACCGGTAGATATAAACTTTTCATCATCAGGATATAACGGAGCAGCTACACATCCTATTAAAATTGCAGATTATTGGATTTGGAAATATACTAATATAGCAAGTAACACCTATTCTGCATGGCAACACATAAGACGTACTGGTACTATATTTCCAGGAGAAGGTTTTACAATGAAAGGCCCTGGAACAGGTTCAATTTCTACACCTCAAAATTATGTCTTCTCTGGAAAACCGAATAATGGAAATATCAATCTTACGTTGCTTGCCAATAGTGATTATTTAGTTGGAAATCCTTACCCTTCGGCAATTGACGCTTTACAATTTATTAAAGATAATGGTCCAAATGCAAACGCTAACGCGTCGCCTTTAATCAGTGGTACCCTTTATTTTTGGAATCATTGGGGAGGAGGTTCTCATTCTATACAAGACTATGATGGTGGTTATGCTACATACAATTTTTCTGGAGCGGTAGCCGCAGCTTACAAAGGAAGTAATTTCCCGATTTTAGAAACCGATGGAGAACCTACAAAAGCACCAGGACGTTATATCCCTGTTGGTCAAGGCTTTTTTATTGTTGGAAAAAACGCAGGTACTATAAATTTCAATAATGGTCAACGTGTTTTCAAAAAAGAAGGACAAGCTTCCGTATTTATGCGAAGCTCTAATACGACAACGACCAACACTAGCGATGCTGCCGAAACAGAAGATCATAGAATGAAATTCCGAATAGGTTTTAATTCTGTCAACACTATCCGCCGTCAGTTATTGTTAACCATAGATGAAAACGCATCAACTGGTGTAGATTGGGGTTATGATGGAGAGATTAACGAAGAACAAATAGATGATATGTTCTGGCTTATTAATGATGAAGGTTATATTATTCAGGCTAGTAATGAAGCCGAAATTTCTTCAATTTATCCCATAGGTATCAAAACGAATAAGAATGGTATCAACTCTATAATGATTGATGCTTTAGAAAATGTTCCTAGTGATATAAATGTGTATTTACACGATAATGAATTAGGTGTATATCATGATTTAAGAACAGGTAATTACGATATTTTCTTATTGAAAGGGGATTATCTCGATCGTTTTGCAATTACATTCGGAATAAAAGACGACGTATTAAGTATTGACGACCAAACCACAAACGCTATTGATGTGCTATATTCTAATAGTATAGAAAAAATAGTCATTGTCAACCCAAACCACCTAGACCTAAAAACGATGATTGTATTTAATATGTTAGGACAATCCGTTACTACCTTTAATAATATTGATCAAAGTGATTATTCAGAATATAAAATAAAAAATTTAAGTACCGGAACCTATATCGTTAAATTACAAACAGATACAGGCTCCGTAGTGACCAAAAAAATTATAGTGGATTAGATTGTTTAGTTAGTTAGTTAGTTAGTTAGTTAGTGATGATTAGAAAGTCTCAGTTTGTAAAAAGCTGAGGGTTTCTTTATTTTAACAAGTCTAAAAGCGCATCGAACTCTACTTTATGCTGTTCGCCTGAAGTCATATTTTTTAATGTAAAAACTTCTGATTTCAATTCTTCCTCACCCATGATTACAACGAATGGAATGTTACGACGGTTCGCATAATTCATTTGTTTTTTCATTTGCTTACCAGAAACTGCAGCATCAGGAAACAGCTCCGCTTTTATATGAGCTTGTCTTAACTTAGTTACAGCTCCCAAACTAAACATGGCTTCTTTATCTCCAAAATTAATGAAGAGTACTTTTGTAGATTCTGCTATGGTTGATGGAAATAAATTCAATTCCTCTAAGACCAAGTAAATACGATCTAAACCAAAGCTAATGCCTACTCCACTCATATCTTTAAGTCCAAATATGCCGGTAAGATCATCGTAACGACCACCACCACCAATGGATCCCATTTTTACACCTTCGGGTGCTGAGACTTCAAAAATAGCACCTGTGTAATAATTTAAACCTCTCGCCAACGTTACATCTAATTGTAAGGTTGCTGTTTTTAGTTTTAAGTTTGAAATGGCTGTGTTTATAAATTCGAGTTCTTCAATCCCTTTTAATCCAATTTCAGAAGTACTTAAAATAGATTTCAAACTTTCAATCTGGTTGCCGAAATCCCCTTTTAAAGTGAATAAAGGTTGAAGCTTAGAAATACCATCTTCAGAAATCCCTTTACCTCGCATTTCTTCTTTTACCTTCTCCTCACCTATTTTGTCTAACTTATCTAAAGCCACTGTAAAATCGATGAGTTTATCTTGAGCACCAATTACTTCAGCAATACCAGATAATATTTTACGGTTGTTGATTTTAATCGTAACACCTTCTAATTTTAAAGCTGAAAACACGGCATCATACAACTGTACAAATTCCACTTCTTGAATCAACGATTTAGAACCTACCACATCAGCATCACATTGAAAAAACTCTCTAAAACGTCCTTTTTGTGGACGGTCTGCACGCCAAACGGGTTGAATTTGGTAGCGTTTAAAAGGGAATTCGATGTCGTTTTGGTGTTGTACGACGTATCTTGCGAACGGCACTGTGAGATCGTAACGTAGTGCTTTTTCAGATATTTTTGGAGTAATTAAACTTTCTGATTTTTGATTATAATCCTCCTCTGAAATTTTCTTTAAAAACTCTCCACTATTCAAAATCTTAAAAATCAAGCGATCTCCTTCATCTCCATATTTTCCCATTAAGGTTTCTGAGTTTTCAAAGCTTGGAGTTTCAATCGGTTGAAATCCAAAAACTTGAAACTGTTCCTTTATCGTTTCCATGATATAAGAACGCTTTGCAACTTCCTCTGCGTTAAAATCTCTTGTACCTTTTGGGATGCTTGGTTTTTGTGCCATATTAATCTCCCACGAAAGTGGGAGTCTCTTTTAGTGAAACTCTATTTTATGCTTTGAAACTAATTCAAAGTATTAATTCGGAATGATTATTTCCAAATCTTTCCATCATAAACACTTCGACTTCTCTCAGTGTGACTCAATAGTAGGAACTATAAAGTTTCTACTATTGAGTCACAAAAATATTATAATTTTTAGAGGTCTTACTAAGATAATTCATTTTTATAGTAACTTTATGCTGTTTAAGTAGTCTTATATATTAAACAACCCAACTAACGCGCCAAAAAACTATGTTTTCATTAGCTAAAGAGAATATTAGAATTGCTTTCGATTCTATAAAAAGTCAACTGCTCCGAACCATTCTTACGGTTTTAATTATTGCAATTGGTATTATGGCTTTAGTTGGAATTTTAAGTGGAGTTTCTGCCCTAGAGAATACGATTACGAGTAATTTCTCTTCTATGGGTTCTAACACCTTTAATTTTCAACGTTATGAATTTACGGCGCAGCGCCAAAGTAGTAGAGAGCGCCAAAAGATAAATCCTGTAATTAATTATCGTAATGTTAAAGATTTTGAAGATAATTACAACTTCCCGTTTACTAAAGTAGCCGTATCGTTCTTTGGGACGTCTACCGCTGAAGTAAAATATGAGAATAAAAAAACAGATCCGGAAGTGGCTGTATTGGGTGCCAATGAATTTTATCTTGAAAACTCTGGTTTAGAGGTTGAAAATGGGCGTTCATTAAATGTATTTGATGTTGATAACAGTAATGCGGTTTGTGTGATTGGTAGTGATTTACAAAAAGCGTTATTTCCGGTTGAAAACCCAGTTGGAAAAACCATTAGTATTAGAGGTTCTAAATTTAAGGTGGTTGGTGTATTAAAAGAAAAAGGATCTACGTTTGGGAATAATCAAGATTTACGAGTATTTATGCCGCTTCAAAAAGCGCGTTCTATTTTCACAAATCCCAATATTAATTACAGTCTAAGTGTTAAAGTTGATAAGTCTGATATGCTGGAAGCTGCTCAAGATGATGCCATATTAACATTTCGAAATATTAGAGGTCTTAACCCTATAGAAAAAAATGATTTTGGTATTGAACGTAGTGAAGATTTATTGAATCAGGTCGCACAAAATACAGCGGCACTTTATGTAGCTGCTTGGATTATTAGTATTATCACCATTTTTGGATCTACCATTGCACTTATGAATATAATGTTAGTTTCGGTAAGTGAACGTACACGTGAAATTGGTGTAAGAAAAGCACTTGGTGCGAAAAGTAAAACAATCGCCTTTCAGTTTTTTATGGAAACTATAATTATCGGTCAGCTTGGTGGTCTCTTAGGGACTATTCTAGGTATTTTGATTGGTTTAGCCGTTGCTAATGGTTTTGATCTTGAATTTTCAACTCCATGGGTAGCGATGATTTGGGCAACAAGTATTGCCTTTATAGTGGCTGTAATTTCGGGTCTGTATCCTGCGACAAAAGCGGCAAAATTAGATCCTATTGAGTCTTTACGTTATGAGTAACACATTCCTGCGAAGGCAGGAATCTCAAATAACATCAGTAACTTCAATTCTATTTATAACTAAATGTCAGTTAGAGTGACATTGCTCTTTCCGTAATTTTTATCGAGAACCTTTTAAAGTCGAATTATCTAACCAAAGCTTCTCGATACAATTTGCTCGTACCTTACAAATCACTCGAAGTGACGACATACGTGTGCTATTTTTTTTTACAGGAATTTATCCTTTTATTAAATCGGCGAAATAATTAAATAATTCACCTTTGGTGATATGCGCACCAGACTGAATCATATTAAATAAGTCTAAATGCTTATCGTCTGAATATTCTTTTTTAGCATTAAAAAATTCAATAGCATCTGACAATAAATTATTTCTCAACCATTCAAAACCTTCTTTGGTTGTAAAATCTACTTCTTCAATATCAATTTTTAACGCAATTAAGCGCATACTCTTTTCATTACATTGAAAAAGGTGGATTTGCTGTGGAGAAATATGTTCTAAATATTCCACTTTACCTAAGACACCAAACCATACCAAATCGCTAAACACATCTAATTCTTGTTCAGCAGCTTCTGGTTTATTCTTTTTGATATCTTCCCACTCATCACCTGTAATAGATTGCGTAGCTAAAAAGTTGATGAATTCTTGGTGTAATTCTTCAAATTGTTCTTTGGTTAATCTTGAATATTTCATGTGTTTAAATAATTACTGTGTTTTATAATCAAATACTGTGAGCTGTTTTTCAAGTTAAACGCTGATAACATGCTCTTTAATCTTCAGTAAATTCTACTTTATAAAATTAATTTATGGCTTTAAAAGCTTCAAAAGGTCTATCGGTTGCTATAATATCTACTCCTTTTTCTTTCCACTGACGATAAAGTGTATCTCCTTTGGCAGCAGCACTTTTATCTAAGTTTCCTAACGTACCCAACATGCAAACAATGTTATTATCGTGTAATTTTTTAAAAAACGATTCTTCTGATAAACGGGTCCCGGTAAAGGCTAACATATTTTCTGTTGGTATTTTGGCATCCAATAAACGTTCGAATTCATCATTATTTCTAGCTGAAACAGATAGTAATAATTGTGGTGCTAATTGATATGCAGAGACTGCTTGTTCTACATCGTACGTTATAATGATACTATGATCTTCTGCCTTAGCCGCTTTAATAGCATCTATAACTACTTTTTGACTCACTGTTTTTTTAATATCTACAGTAAGTATCACATTATGTTTTACACACCATTCTAATACGTTTGAAAACAAAGGAATCTTAAACGTGGTTTCATTACCATAATCATCGACCAAATTAAATTGCTCTAATTCATCGTATGTTAACTCATCAACTTTTCCACTCCCTGTGGTGGTTCTATCAATAGTTTTATCGTGAAGTAAAACCAGTTGCCCATCTTTAGTTTGAGCGACATCAACTTCATAAACTGCAACAATACTATCGTTAACATATTTTAGAGTCTCTAAACCATTTTCAGGATAGTTTACAAGCCCTTTACCACCTCGATGAACGCTAATATTTGGGTAACCAGAATTAGAAGCTTTAAAAAGCGCTATAAGCTTAGAAGGTTGTACCTCAGAAATGTTGGTTGATTCTGTAGATTGTTTGCAACTCATTAAAGCGCAAAATGTAAAAATTAATAGAAAATATTTCATGTTAAAACCGTTTAAAAACCTAATTGACTATAGCCCTGACCCTATTCTAAAAATAAAAAATAAAAAAACCGCTTAGTAAACTAAACGGCTTTTTAAAATTGTAATAAAGAGATTATGCGTCAGCAATAACTTCGAAAGTTAAATCTACAGTTACTGATCTGTGTAATCTAATTGCAGCTTCGTACTGACCTAAACGCTTAATGTTACCACCATTGATAGAAATGAATTTCTTATCAACATCGTGACCAGCAGTTTTAAACGCAGCAGCTAAATCCATAGTGGTTATAGAACCAAATAATTTATCTCCAGCAGTTGCACCAGTTCCAGCTTTAGCTGTAATTTTAATATCTAAACCTTTTATAGCATCTGCAGTTTTTTCAGCATCAGCAATAATAGTTTTCTCTTTATAAGCTCTTTGCTTTAAAGTTTCTGCTAATACTTTCTTAGCAGAAGAAGTAGCCATAATAGCCTGTCCTTGAGGAATTAAAAAATTTCTACCATAACCGTTCTTAACAGATACAATATCGTCTTTAAATCCTAAATTATCAACGTCTTGTTTTAATATAAGTTCCATTGTGTTATGATATTTTATTTTAATAAATCAGCAACATATGGCATAAGCGCTAAATGTCTAGCTCTTTTTACTGCCACAGATACTTTTCTTTGATACTTTAAAGACGTTCCTGTTAAACGTCTTGGTAATAATTTACCTTGTTCGTTTACAAAACCTAGTAACCAATCTGCATCTTTATAATCTACATACTTAATTCCAGACTTCTTGAAACGACAATATTTCTTTGTCTTAGACGTCTCAATATTTAACGGAGTTAAATATCTAATTTCGCCGTCTTTTTTTCCTTTTGCTTGTTGTTCTATTGATGACATAATTACGCTTTTGCTTTTGCTTTAACTTTCAGTTTTTCTCTTCTTCTCTCAGCCCATGAAATAGCATGTTTGTCTAATTTCACAGTTAAGTAACGCATAAAACGCTCATCACGTCTAAATTCCACCTCTAAAGGCTCAATTGCTTCACCAGCAACAGTGTACTCAAATAAATGGTAAAAACCACTTTTTTTGTTTTGAATTGGGTAGGCTAATTTTTTTAGTCCCCAATCTTCTTTTGATACCATCTTAGCTCCTTTAGAAACGAGGAAATCCTCATATTTCTTTACTGTCTCCTTTATCTGGTCTTCAGATAAAACGGGATTTAAGATGAAAACAGTTTCATAATGATTCATAATAAATAATTTTGTTTAATGTTAAAACGGGTGCAAAAATACATATAATTTCTATATTTGGCAACGTTTTTAAACGTAAAAATTTAAAGGATTTTATCTCCTTATGATTTTGTTAATTGTTACGGTTTGTCGGCATTATTTGTTTTTTAACCGAATTTATCGTACTATTGTCGATATCTTAACCTAAAATTAATAATGTTATGACTTTAAACTGTGTAGTTGTTGATGATTCTGCGATTCAGCGCCTCTCTATAGTAAAGTTAATTGAGAATCATTCCTCACTTAACCTTATTGCAGAGTACAGCAGTGCGTTAGAAACAAAAAACGGTCTTAATACCCACAAAGTAGATCTTATCTTCTTAGATATAGAGATGCCGGTATTAAACGGTTTTGAGTTGCTAGATGTGCTCAACAACAAACCCCAAATTATTTTTGTTACCGGTAAAACCGAGTATGCTTTTAAAGCATTTAATTACGATGCCACCGATTATCTTCAGAAACCAATCACAAAAGAACGTTTTAATGTTGCCGTAGAAAAAGCTATTGAGCAGCATAAATTAAAACTAGACTTTAATGAAACTGATGGTGAGCATATCTTCGTAAAAAGTAATCTTAAAAAACGTAAAGTTTATATTAAGGATATTAAATGGATTGAAGCACTTGGTGATTACGTTAAAGTAGTAACAGAAGAAAACAGCTTAGTTGTCTTATCGACAATGAAAGCGTTTGAAAGCGAATTGCCCGAAGGTAAATTTTTAAGAATTCATAAATCTTATATTGTGAATCTCGATAAAATTGACCGATTTAACAGTAAAAATGTTGAAGTTGGTGCGTATGAGATTCCATTGAGTCGAAATAAAAAGACCCAATTAGTAGATGCTTTAAATAATATGTAGAACATTACATTTACATATAGAGCATTACATTATAATTTTAAAAAATCCTGAGCATTTGCTTAGGATTTTTTGGTTTTACACCCCTAAAGTCCCCTCAAGGGGACAATACTGGTCAAGAATATTCAAGTTTCTTTAGTGTAATTCATTTTATTTAGAAAAAATTTAATCCATAATAAAATGTTAGTCATATAAATTGTATCCTAAATGAGGCAATACTAGTTGCGAGTTATCGAAATCATTATGAAATTGATTACTAAAAGATTTCCGATGTGCTCAAGATTATAAAGTGTTTTTTAATTTTTCTATTTCTAGACCTGCTAGGTTTTAGTAATTATCGACATTAATGACCACACGTACAGGTCTAAAATCTTTTACTGCATTAAAGCTATTATCTATTCTTGTAATCGCTTCTTTTGTTTTTGATAAAGATTGTTTTTGTGGAATTTTCACCAAGATATTTTTATGATATAAATTTCTAATTCTTGATACTGGAGGAAATTCTGGCCCTAAAACATTAGCTTTAAATAATTGTTTTAATGATTTTGCGTACCAATCTGCTGCTAAATTCACGCGATTATAATCTTTATGCTTGAAGGTGATTTTAATCAACCTATAAATGGGTGGATATTTAAAATTATAACGTTCATTCATTTGCTCAGCGTACATGTCTTTATAAGCATTTGTAGACACTTGTTGCAAAATATTATGATGCGGATTGTACGTTTGAATCAGTACTTTTCCACGCAAATCTGTTCGGCCTGCTCTACCAGATACCTGAGCCATTAATTGATAACTGCGCTCATGTGCTCTAAAATCTGGGAAGTTAAGTAAGTTGTCAGCATTCATGATGCCAACTAATTTTACAAATCTAAAATCGAGACCTTTGGTTAACATTTGTGTCCCAACTAAAATATCAACTTCACGCTGCTCAAAGCTATTTATGATTTTTTCAAAACCATATTTACCTCGTGTAGTATCTAAATCCATACGTGCCACTTTCTTATCAGGAAATAACACTTTTACTTCTTCTTCTATTTGCTCTGTTCCAAAACCTTTAGTATCTAAGGTTGAGTTTCCACAACCCTGACAACTTTTTAACATGACTGAGTTATACCCACAATAATGACAACGTAGTTGATCTCTGTACTGATGATAGGTTAAACTCACATCACAATTAGGACATTGCGGAGAAGTTCCGCAAGTGGTACACTCTATAATTGGAGAAAATCCACGTCTATTTTGAAACAATATAATTTGAAACCCTTCTTCTAGCGTTTCAGTCATTTCTTGGATCATCCTATCACTAAAATGCCCTTTCATGCGTTTACGCTTGTACTTATCGGCTAAATCTACCAGCTCGATATCTGGCATTAACACATTGTTATAACGTGTGTTTAATTCTACTAAACCATATTTTCCTTGGCTCGCATTAAAATAGCTTTCTAAACTTGGAGTGGCAGATCCTAAGAGTGTTTTAGCTTTGAATATATTTGCTAATACGATTGCAGCATCTCTAGCATGATAACGTGGCGCAGGATCGAATTGTTTGTAAGATGACTCATGCTCTTCATCTACAATGATGAGTCCTAAATTAGTAAACGGCAACAATAACGAAGAACGGGCACCAATAACAACTTGGGCTTTTTCAGAATTAGTTAACATATTTTGCCACACCTCTACCCTTTCATTTCCTGAATATCTAGAATGAAAAACAGCCACCTTATCTCCAAAATAATCTTGAAGTCGGCTTACCAATTGTGTCGTTAAGGCAATTTCTGGTAGCAAATACAAAACTTGTTTTCCTATATCTACTTGCTTTTGAATAAGCTGAACATAAATTTCAGTTTTACCCGAAGACGTCACTCCATGTAATAAAGCAACGGATTTTTCTTTGAAGATGGCTTCCACTTCATTATAAGCGTTTTGTTGTGCTTCACTTAAACGTTTAGCATCCGAATCTCCTTCGCCATCAAACTGAACACGATCGACTTGAATGTGATATTCTTCTAAAATCGCTTTATCAATTAATGTTTTTATAATCCCAGAAGAGGCTCCACTCCGTTCCGTTAATTCTGAAACTTTAATAGGCCGTTTAAGCGATGCTTCCATTGTAAATAATGTTAACACAACTTCGCGCTGCTTTGGCGCTCTACTTAGTTCTTCTAGTAACGCTTGTAGTTTTTCTTGAGATTTATGATTGTGATGTAACTTTACATAACGCACTAATTTTGGAGTGTATTTTTCGTAAAGTTCTTCCTGTAGATTTAAAACTCCTTTTTTCACCAAGTTATTGATAATAGGCAATACTCGTTTTTTATCTAGAATTGAAACAACCTCACTTATTTTTAATGAAGATTGATGCTGTAAGGCTTCAACAATCAAGAATTCCTCATCTTTTAATTCAGACTCTTCAATGGCAACTTTTTCATTTCTAGAAATAATCGTTTCACTTTCTAATAAGAATGCATTTGGCATTGCTGCTCGCATTACTTCACCCAAACTACACATGTAATAACTAGAAATCCATTCCCAATGTTTTAATTGATTTTCCGTAATTACGGATGTATCATCTAAAATCTGATGAATGGTTTTGGCATCGTAGGCCGTTGGAGGATTTTGATGAATACTATAGACCAAAGCGGTATACACTTTACTCTTACCAAATGGCACAGCCACACGCATTCCTGGTGACAAAAACTCAGATTCTGCCTCAGTAACATGATATGTGAATGCTTTTTGGAGCGGAATTGGTAATATGACGTCTATAAAATGCAACATTATTTCACGCGTTTCCAATATTGAGTTCTGTAGAAAAAGGCCAAATAACCTCTTACCTGAAGGGTATCTGAATCATCTTCAAGCTTAAGACGGCATCTATAAGTGGTGCCATTTTCAGGATTTAGTATGGTGCCACCATCATAAACCTTACCATTTTTAGTTAAACCTTCTATAAAAACTAACCCAACAATTGGTTGATCCTTGTGAGCACCACTACAGTCATTGCAAGTTCTAAATTCTACATCTGGGTTAGTTACAGCTATGATTTTACCATATATTTTACCGTCTTCTTCATAAATTTCAACTATAGATTTTGCATCACCTGTATTGTCATCTATGGTTTTCCATTGTCCTAAAATGTCCTGAGCTGGCAAATTAAAAAACACCGTGAACAAAATAAAAAATGCTATAGTGTTGTTGATCATTGTTTGTTTTTTTAGAGATTTATTTCTCAAATGTAATGGGTTTAATTTAAAAAACCATCTCGATTAGAGATGGTTTTTGAAAACTTAAAAATTCAGTCATTGCATTAGATTCTAAAATGGTTACCTTTTATGCCATTCTAAAAAACAAGTTAACGATCAATTTTTAACAGTTTACGAAGCGAAGCTGTATCTTTCTTTTTTTCGACTTTAACAGCATTACTTCTAGTAGTAGTCCTTGACTTTTTTTCAATTTCGTTTGAAGACTTGTTGCTTTCGGCAGCTCTTCTTCGCGTTGCTCGTTTATTATCTTTTATTAATTCTATTTGTTCTATTTGTTCAACTTTAGGACTGTTAAAAACTGTACCTCCTCCTTTTCTATCTGCAAGTGCACGAAACCTAGCGACTTCTACATCATAATCCCCCATGTATATCTTGTCGTACAATTCTACGGCAGCACTATACTTTTCTTGCTCTTCATAAACCCAAGCTAATAATAACAACTCGTGTCTAGTTGATTTTACGTTTTCTCTAAACGGATTAATTTCTAAACTTTTATTGACATCTGCCTCAGCTGCTTTAATGTTCCCTAAATTAAACTGCAATTGCCCACGCATGTAATAAGCCATTTTAGTTGGTGTTAAAGCCACCATTTGATTGTACTTCTCTAAATCGGTTTCTTTAGCGTTTTCTCTGGCAATTAGCTTTTTACTTGTTCTTTGGTAATCGAGATGCTTAAAATACACATCGCAACTGTAAATTAATTCATATTGCATGGCTACCAATAAACCTTTCCGAGCTAGCTGACCTTTCTGAAATTTTAAATTGACATCTGATTCCACAATTTCCGCATCAATTTGTGCCGCATACTTAGGTAGTGTCTCCCGTAAACATGCTTTAAATGCATTTTCGGTTAGTGTTCGCTTTAGACTTTCTTCTTCTAAACAAGCACATACATCCGCTCTAAAACCATTTTTATAAGTTTGTGCTTTTACAGCATAAAACCCTAAGAAAGCGACAAAAAACAATATAGTTGATTTCATATAATTTATTTTAAAATATCTTGTTTTAATTATCATCTTCTTCGTCTTCTTCTGTACCAGTGAAATAAGCCTTTACAGCAGTCATACAAAACTTAAGTGCGTTTTTTGTTCTATTTAAATTAAACGTTGCCTTTGCTTGTCTCATAAAAGGAGCATCGCTAATATCTTCTGCTATATCTGGAATCTCTTGCCAAAGGCTATCAGCATCTCGTTGTGCACGTTCCATTAATTCATCTTCAATTTCTACTGGAACATCTACTCCTACTTTAACTAAACTATCGTAAACAAAAACCTTGTGATACAATTCAAAAGAGTGTTTTACAAAATTATCTACACTAGTAATCTTAGAATGTCGTTTGGGCTTTTTTATTCGCTTTTCTTGAGACCAACTTTGGATGGGCACTAAAAAGAGAATTAACATTCCTATAAAAATATAACGCGGTAATGGGAAGACTGCTTTCATAAAAGTTGGTTTTATTTGAAAATTAAATATTGAAAAATCTAATTAATTATAATTAATGGTTCCGTTCATAGTTAAAATAGTTCCAGAGTCTACATTAATCACTGTAGTGTTATCAAACACAATGCGCTTTGCCGATTTATCTACACTAAAACCTGTACCACAATCTGTATTGTCTGCCGAACTTGTTGGTGGAGTAGAACACACATAGCTAAACTCTTCCCCATTTTTAAGAATCGTCATTGAAATAGCTTTTTGTACGTCTGCATTGTTGCCTACACTGAACTCAGCAGCAACAATAACAAAGGCATTTAAAAAATTCACTAGATTAGGTTCTCCGTTTACAAAAGTGGTGTCTTCATCCGAAAGCACCACCGAGCTAGATGTACCAGTTGTATTCAACGCATCAGCATCAACATTTCCAACAATTAAAGCGTCACCAATAGAAGACGTGTCTTGTCCTGATAATTGAATGGTTCCTAATACGGCATTGCTTCCGCTACTATCATCATTACTGGAACAGCTCACTATTAACAAAGCAATTAAAGCTATTTTTAGAGTGTTGAATTTTGTTTTCATAAGTCTTTTTAGTTTTTTGATTCACATATTCTGTACAACATTTAAAGAACCTTATAATATTCAGATAAAACTATAACGAACCTATTATCGTTGGCTTTGAATGTATTAACGTAGAATCTGTAGCTGGTTTTTGACAATAAATCACTATTTTTAACCAGCTATTAACCAATTCTTTCAATGAAAAAACCCCTAATTATTATCTTTTTAATACTTTCTACATTTTGTTTTTCACAGAATAAAATGCTCGATTCCTTAGAAAATGTAATACTTAACTACAAAAAGCAAGACACCAATTATGTCAACTTAAGAATTAAGTACACCGCTAGAAAAATGTTCTTAACTCCTGCTGATACCACATGGACTTCTTATGTTACAAAAACTTTAAACCTTTCGAAACAACTTGAATATCCAAAAGGCATCGCCATTTCTTATAATAATTTAGGGATTATAAATCATTACTTTTTGTCTGACCCCTTGGAAGGCTTAAACTACTACCAAAAGAGTTATGCTATTTTTGAAAAAGAGCAGAAATTTAAACGCTATGAAGTTGGCGTACTTACCAATATCGGACTCATAAACTATGAGCAACAAGACTACGACAAAGCCTTAAAAAGTTTTAAAACCCTATTGGTTAATCCAGAAAACAAAAGTAAATTCAGCACTGAGTTTTACATTGGTAATATTTATGGAGACCAAAAGCAGTTAGACTCTTCTATTTACTATTATAAAAAAGCACTCTTAGGTGCAGAACAAAACAAAAACACAATATTTATTGCAAATATTAAAACCAATTTAAGCATAGTACAAGCTAATGCTGGTTTATTAGAAGACGCCTTAACGAGTACTAACGAAAGTTTAGATTTAATAGAAAAACATAATATTGAAGGATTACGTGTTACCGCTTATACCAATGCGGCCGAAGTCTATCTACAAAACAATGATATTGAGAAAGCAGAACATTATGCCACCAACAGCTTAAAACTAAATGAAGGCCTGAATAGTTTATCAACAGAGAACAGTGCTTTAGAAACTTTAGCAAATGTGTATGCGCAAAAAGGAGATTATAAAAACGCATTACTCACCTATCAAAAACATATTGTATTAAGAGATAGTTTGATTAATACTGATCGTAAACTTGAAATTTCTCGAAAAGAAATTCAATATGAAGCCGACAAACATAGAGCGATTTCTGAAGTCGAAATTGAACGTCAAAAATCCATTAAAAACGCCTCACTTATTGGTGGTTCTGGATTAGTTTTAGCCTCATTAATTGGATTTGTATTATACAGAAGAAAACAAGATGCCGTTTCAAAATCTAAAGAAGCTGAATTTAACGCCAAGGTTTCGGATACCGAATTAAAAGCATTGCGTTCTCAAATGAATCCACATTTTATCTTTAATTCTTTGAATTCAATAGGTGATTATATTCTAAAAAACGATACACAATCGGCAAGTGATTACCTGAGTAAATTTGCTAAGTTGATGCGTCTCACTTTAGAAAATTCAGAAAAAAAGGAAATCCTTCTTAGTGATGATATTTCATTGCTTAGAACTTATATGGATATTGAACGTAAACGTTTTAATCATAAATTTGAATATACTATTGATGTTTCGACTGAACTCGATGCCGAGAATATTTTGGTACCTCCAATGATTCTTCAACCGTTTATAGAAAACAGTATTATTCATGGTCTATCACAAAAAGACAATCTTGGTTTGGTAAAAATTTCATTTAAATCTGTAAATAACATGCTAATTTGTAGTGTTGACGATAACGGTATTGGTCGAAAAAATGTTACCTCCTCAGAAAACAAAACATCAATGGGAATGGCAATAACTAAAAGTAGAATTGAAATTATTAATAAATTAAAAAACACCAACGGTACAGTAGAAATTATAGACAAAACCGAAGGCACAAGAATAGACGTTTCACTACCAATGCAATTCGCTTTTTAATATGATTAAAACTATAATTATAGATGATGAACAGCACTGTTCTGATCGTATTTTAGGTCTAATTAAGCAACATCCAAACACCTTTAATGTGCTTGCTGTTATAGATACGGTAGACGAAGCATTAAAAGTTGTGCCACAATTACAACCCGATTTGGTGTTTCTCGATATTAAAATTCATGATAAAACTGGTTTCGACTTTTTACAAGACATTGGCCCTATTAATTTTAAAGTGATATTCACCACTGCCTTTGATAATTTCGCCATTAAGGCTTTTAAGTTTAG
This sequence comes from Winogradskyella thalassocola, assembly GCF_900099995.1. Lineage (GTDB taxonomy): Bacteria > Bacteroidota > Bacteroidia > Flavobacteriales > Flavobacteriaceae > Winogradskyella > Winogradskyella thalassocola. Next base: position 126,305 of record NZ_FNCZ01000002.1, on the reverse strand, counting down.
TGCATTTGACTACTTACTAAAACCCATAGATTCCGATGATTTTAATGATGCTCTAATGCGTTTAAAAGCAGATTTGAATAATCAGAATATGGAGCAGCAACTTCAAAATTTATTTAAAAACCTAAAACCAGACCAAAAGAGAGTAATTACCATTCCGTCTTTAACAGGATTTGAAACTTTAAAAGTTGAAGATATTATTCATTTAGAAGCGGATACGAATTACACTCATATTTTCACAAAAGATGGCAAATGGATGGTTTCAAAACCTATAAAATTCTACGAGGATTTATTAGCTGACAATGCATTCTTTAAAACCCATAAATCACATTTAATAAATATTGATCACGTTAAAAAATACTATAAAGGCAAACAGAGTTATGTACTTATGTCTAATGATGCTCAAGTTCCAATTTCAGTGAGACGCAAAGATGAATTTTTGAAACATTTTATTTAATTAATTCCTCAATATCTTTTTGTTTAATTTCTTTTCTAGCTCTTGGATTCTTTCTTAAAAACTGAAGTGACGCGTTGAGCTCATAACCTAGGAGTAAAATATTAGAATTTAACCATAGGTAAAGCAACAAAATCAATAACGCTCCAATAGAACCATACAGCTCATTGTATTGCGAAAAGTTTTCAATATAAATACCGAACAAAAAAGACGTTAACATTATAAGCAATGTGGTAAGTAATGCCCCAACGGAAAAGAACTTGGATGCTTTCCCTTCTTTAGTCCCAAAATAATACAACGTTGCTGTAGCTAAATACGTCATTATAACGAAGAATAAATACTTTGCAAAAATAATCCAACCTAATCCTTGATCATCTTCTGAAAACGCATGACCACTAAAACCTTCATACAAAGGTTGAATAATATAAATCTGAAAATACCCAAATACAGCTACAGTAAGTAGTAGAAGAAAAACAAGAATTAAAGCCACACCAAGAGCAAACATATATTGCTTAAAAACATTTCGATATAGCTGTTTGTGATACGAGGTTTCAAAACCCGAAAACACAGCATTAACACCATTCGCCATTAAAAACATTGACAACAAAAACACGGTAGAAATCAAGCCCCCACTGGTATTGCTACTCATATCTTTAAAAATACTGTCTATTAAAAATTCTGAAGTTTGAGGCGGTAAAATTGAATTTAAAAAATCTAAGAAATCAGCTCTAAAACCAACTATAGGGATATACGGAATCACAATAATTACAAAAAGCAAAAACGGAAAAATAGCGGTAAAGAAACTAAACGCAATGGCACTTGCTCTTGTAGTTAGAGCACCATTTACAATTCCCATGATATAAAGCTCCAACAAATCGTACACAGACAAACCCTCAAATCCTGGTAACTTAATTTGCTTAAAAAAACGCACAACTAAGTTTACAACCGGAATCTTATTTAATTTATCTTCTATTGGTTTTGTCATTTTATGGCTTTTAACTTTTGGCAGTTAGCCATTAGCTTTAATTTATAGCTGTATTTCTACTTACTCTTTCTAAACAGCTTTTAAGCTTAAATCTTTATTGTGAACAGAATGCGTCAACGCACCAGAAGAAATATAATCGACTCCACATTCTGCATATTTTCTAAGTGTGTTTTCGTTAATACCTCCAGAAGACTCTGTTAAGCATTGGTCTCCAATAAGTTTTACAGCCTTTCTGGTATCTTCATAATTAAAATTATCGATAAGGATTCGGTAAACACCTCCACAATTTAAAATTTCTTTAATTTCTTCTAGATTTCTAGCTTCAACAATAATTTTTAAATCTCTATTAGTATCTTTTAAATACTGTTTCGTTAAATTAATAGCTTTTGAAACTCCACCTGCAAAATCGATGTGATTATCTTTTAGCATTATCATATCATACAAGGCAAATCTATGATTCTCTCCTCCTCCAATTTTTACAGCCCATTTTTCAAGCGCCCTAATACCTGGAGTTGTTTTACGTGTGTCCAAAATTTTAGTCCCAGTACCTTCTAATAAATCTACAAATTCTCTCGTTTTAGTCGCAATCGCACTCATACGTTGCATTGCATTTAAAACTAAACGTTCTGCTTTAAGAATGGATTGCGAAGCACCTTCAACATAAAACACAATATCTCCATGCTTAACTTTTTGTCCATCTTCGATTAAAGTTTCCACTTTCATATTGGGATCCACATAGGCAAACACTAATTTTGCAAATTCTACACCGGCAATAACACCTTTATCTTTGACCAATAATTTTGCTTTTCCTTGAGCCGAAGCCGGAATACACGCCAACGAACTATGGTCACCGTCACCTACATCTTCTCGGATGGCATTAGAAATTATTAATTCTATTTCTTTATCGAATTGTGCTTTTGAAATCATCTGTATACATATTTGTTGTAAAAATAGGAATTGAAATTTGAAATTTTGAATAAATCTATCGTCAGTTCGAGTGAATTAATAAGTAAAACGAATAAATTTGTAGCGAGAAGCATCTAAAATAGACTTCTCGTTATAATTCCGGATAACAACCGGAATCACTCGAAGAGACAAAAACATGAATATAAAACTCATAGCCATCGGTAAAACTGACAATAAAAACTTAATTGCATTAATTGCAGATTATTCTAAACGGCTTGGTTTTTATATTAAGTTTGATTTTGAAGTAATTCCGGATTTAAAAAAGGTAAAAAACTTATCAGAAGCCCAGCAAAAAGAAAAAGAAGGAGAACTCATATTAGCTAAAACACAAACTTCCGATGTACTTGTTCTACTTGACGAAAATGGTAAACAACTAGATTCCGTTGCTTTTTCTGATTATTTACAGAAACACATGAATTCTGGTATTAAAACTTTAATCTTCGTAATTGGTGGACCTTATGGTTTTTCGGATGCCGTTTATGCTAGAGCCAATGGAAAGTTAGGTTTGTCTAAAATGACATTTTCACATCAAATGGTGCGCTTGTTCTTTATTGAACAATTGTACAGAGGGTTTACAATTCTTAGAAATGAACCTTATCATCATCGCTAAAAACTATAAACCCTCTGGTATTAAACGTCGAAACGTTTCTTCAATTAGTGTGTTTTATAAACTTCTTTTCGCTTTTTAAGTTGTCTTGTTAAATCGCTAATCGTTTCATTCATTGCCATTTCGTAATTCTTCTCATTAGACGTTGCAAAAATACGAGGGCCAGGTAAGCTTAATTCTATATTACAAATTTTACCTGCATCATGATCTTTTTCGTCGTGCTTAAAGTATACTTGAGCCGAAATAAGAAATTCGAATTTATTAGCTAACTTTTCTAATTTTTCCTCTGTTAATTCTGAAAGTGAATCACTTACATCAATGTTTACATATTGAAAATTTACCGTCATAATCTATCTTGTTTTAATGAATTATTCTTTTCACTAAGATACAAGATTTAGTCAATTCTTTGACTGATAATTATCATAATTAATTGATAAAGTTTAACAGTAATTCAATAAAAAACTGATTTCTAAAACGGTGTGCGTTTACTGTTTTTTGTTAAACTTATAGCCAATAGCCAATTTTGCTTTAGTAAGATTTAAGAGATAGTTATTACCATAATCTAAATCCGTACTATACAGACTATTATTATAGCTTAAACTCACATAATACTGTTTTAAGTTATAGCTTAAACCAATTAGAAAATCTAATTTATACAGCATTGGATTTCCAGGTTTATAACTCCCATCTTGTAAGGTTACTTTTTTATCTACCAAACCTATGCCTGGCATTACATTAACAGTTGCTGTAATATTTTCTGGAAGTTGAAAGTAAGAAATGACTCCTGCTAAAACACCAAAAGACAAACCTTGGTATCTTTTAATATCGCCCTGATCATTAAAATAAGGACTTGTGGTTTCTGATAATATACTAGGCTTTGCAGAGAAATAATCAAAACTCCCAAAAACACCAACACCTCCTGTTATAAAGATATTATCATGATTTTTATTCGACAAACCAGCCTTTAATTGTGAATACGAAAACTCTATATCGTCTAAAGTATACATATAATTGAGCCCAACACTTACAGACTTAATGTCGTCTCTAAATACCGTAGGCTCATCAAAATTATTCTTAGCATTAAAACCTCTATAAACTTGGGTGAAAATTTTTACATAATTTTTATCCTTCAGAATAGTTGTGGCTTGTAAATCGAACCTAGATGTTTTCTCTTTATTTGGATTTTTAATATTAACAGCAATATCTAGAATAATTTTTTTAGTGGCAAAACCGAGTCCTAAGCCATATCGGTTATTTGGTACAAACTTAGCTTTAGAATCACTATCTGAAAGACTAAATTTATTAACCTTAAAGTTGGAAAATATACGAAGCGAATAATTTTCAATGTCTCTATCAACAAGCAAAGAATCCAAATCATCTAAATCTTGAGCATTAAGACAAAAGCTACCGAAACAAAAAATGAATAGTAAAAAAGGTTTCAGCATTGCCGTGAGATTAAAATGTTTTTTTGATAAATGATACTAAAATAGATTGCTACTTTTACAAAAGCAAAATTAAACTAAATAAAACCATAATATGCAACTTGTTTTCGCTACTAATAACTTAAATAAACTTAAAGAAGTCCAATCTATGTTACCAGAACATATTAAACTTTTAAGTTTAAAAGATATTGCCTGTGATGAAGACATACCAGAAACTCAACCTACCATCGAAGGTAATGCGATACAAAAAGCAGAATACTTAAAAAAGCATTACGGTTACGATTGTTTTGCAGATGACACAGGTTTAGAGGTCGACGCTTTAAACGGTGAACCAGGAGTGTTTTCTGCACGTTATGCTGGCACTCAGCGCAATCCCGATGATAACACTAATAAATTGCTCACAGAACTTAAAGACAAACCCAACCGAAATGCGCAGTTTAAAACGGTAATAGCTCTGCATCTCAACGGAAAACTTCACTCATTTACAGGCATTTGCAAAGGGACAATTACAACCGAAAAATATGGCGAAGGCGGTTTTGGTTACGATCCCGTTTTTAAAGCTAATGGTTGTGATAAAACATTTGCTGAAATTACTTTAGAGGAAAAAAACAAGATTGGACATAGAGGTTTAGCGGTGAAGAAGCTCGTAGAATTTTTAAAATAGGTATTCTGTTCACTTAATTATTTCAAAAAAACTAACTTCGTCTATTCAAACTGCATTCGATTTTATAATCTGATATTAGTTCTTTCTGCAAACTAACATCATGCTGGTCAATTTTAAAAACTAAATGGAGATATAATGTTTAGACATCAAGGAAAAAGTAGAACTTTAATACACAATCTTCAGATTGCTACTATTTTATCTTTTGTTGCCGGCATTGTTAATGTAACAGGGTTTTTAGCATTTAAACAACTAACAACGAATGTAACAGGTCATTTTGCACTATTTATTGATGACGTTGCTAATTTTGAATTTTGGAAAGGCACTATATATTTCCTTTATTTTTTTTCATTCTTATTTGGGTCATTTACATCTAGTTTTTTAATTGAAAAGTATAAAGAAAACAAACGTCTCAATGTCTTTGCTCTCCCAACGATAATAGAATGCGTTATTTTAGCAACCATCGGAATCTTAAGTAATTTTGTAGAATTAGAGTACCCAGATTTAATTATTTGCACATTACTTTTTGCAATGGGGCTTCAAAATTCTTTTGTCACCAAAATTTCGAATGCCGTAGTAAGGACAACGCACCTTACCGGTCTTTTTACCGATCTAGGAATTGATATTTCCCATTTGTTCTTTGCAAAGTATAGCGCACATAAAGGGAAACTAAAATCAAATATTAAACTGCGTATTTATATCATTTTATTCTTTTTTGCAGGAGGATTGGTCGGAGGATTTATTTATTCCAAAATAAATTTAAAATTGAACACTTTAATTTTTGGAGCTATCATTTTATTAATTAGCCTATTCTACGATGATTTTAGATACAAACTCATAAAAACGAAAAGAAAATACCATCAAAAAAGAAATGGTCTTTGACCAAAAGAAATAGCATAACTTTTGATGAATTAAAGAAGATTCAAATCTTAAAAGCGTGATTTAAAATAGTAACAAATGTGCTTTACACTACTGATATTGGCATATAATACTAATAAACATAAGATAGATTGATTATCCAATTAATTGTTGTACCTTTGCACCTTGCAAAAAAAATCCACGTTAGGATATTGTAAATTCCTCAGAGTGAGGATGTGTTACCTAGAAGTTTAAGTGTTTAGTATGTCGATTCGCTTCTCTTGTAACACCAACAGAACATAATCGAATACATATACTCAAGAATGAGCACATTTCAAGAACTCGGTCTTAATGAAGACCTTTTACGCGCTATTACTGATTTAGGTTTTGAAAAACCAAGTGAAGTACAAGCAAAAGCAATCCCAATTTTATTAGAAGAAGACAAAGACTTAGTGGCTTTGGCACAAACTGGTACTGGGAAAACAGCAGCATTCGGATTTCCGATGTTGCAAAAAATAGATATTGATAGCAGAACTACACAAGGTCTTATCTTATCTCCTACACGTGAACTTTGTTTACAAATCACCAACGAACTTAAACTTTACGGTAAATACTGCAAGGGTTTAAATGTCGTTGCCATTTATGGTGGATCGAGTATTTCGGACCAAGCAAGAGAAGTAAAACGTGGAGCACAAATTATTGTGGCAACTCCTGGACGTATGAAAGATATGATTAGCCGTAGAATGGTTGACATTTCTAAAATACAATACAGCGTTTTAGATGAAGCTGATGAGATGCTAAACATGGGCTTTAAAGAAGATATTACTGATATCCTTTCTCATACACCAGAAGAAAAAAACACATGGTTATTCTCTGCAACAATGCCAAAAGAAGTGGCAACTATTGCAAAGAAATTCATGAATAACCCTACAGAAATAACAGTAGGAAATAAAAATGAAAGTACAAGCAATGTAACGCACGAATACTATTTAGTAAACGCAAGAGATCGTTACCAAGCTTTAAAACGTTTAGCAGATGCTAATCCAGATATTTTTTCTGTAATTTTCTGTAGAACAAAACGTGATACACAAAAAGTTGCCGAAAACTTAATTGAAGATGGTTATTCTGCAGGAGCATTACATGGAGATTTAAGTCAGAACCAACGTGATTTGGTAATGAAATCTTTCAGAAATCAACAAATACAAATGTTAGTTGCTACAGATGTTGCAGCTCGTGGTATTGATGTTGATGACATTACACACGTTATCAATTACCAATTACCTGATGAACCTGAAATTTATACACACAGATCTGGTAGAACAGGACGTGCTGGTAAAACAGGAATCTCAATGGTTATTGTTTCTAAAAGTGAAGTTAGAAAGATAAAAGGCATTGAACGTATCATTAAGAAACAGTTTGAAAAGAAAGAAGTTCCTTCAGGTGGTGATATTGTTGAAGTACAGTTAATGTCTTTAGCAAATAAAATCCATACAACTGAAACGAATCACGAAATTGATAAACATATTGATAGTATCAATGAGCTATTTGCAGATACTAACAAAGAGGATTTAATTAAAAAATTCTTCTCTGTAGAATTCAATCGTTTCTTTAATTATTATCAAAAATCGAAAGATTTAGGAAGTATTCAAGTAAGAGATTCTGATAGAGATGGTGGACGCGATTACAGCAAGCAATCTAACGATTCTCGTTATTTCATAAACGTAGGTAGCAAAGATGGTTTTGATTGGATGAAATTGAAAGATTTCTTAAAGGAACAATTAGAATTAGGACGTGACGATGTATTTAAAGTCGATGTAAAAGAAAGTTTTTCATTCTTTAATACTGAAAAAGGGCTACAAGAAAAAGTAATTGCTTTTTTCACAGATTTCAAGCACGACGGACGTTTTGTAAACGTAGAAGTGAGTGAAGACAAAGGTGGAAGAAGTCGTGGTGGCGGAAGAAGTCGCGGTGGAAATGATAGAAGTTCTGGAGGAGGAAGTCGCAGACGCGATGATAAACCAAGAGGAGAAAGACGTTCTGGAGGTAGACGCTCTGAAGGTGGAGGATCTGGAAACAGAAGTGACAGACGCACTAGTGATAGAAGCGACAGAGGCGATCGAAAATTCAACGACTCTAGAGGAGACAGACGTTCTTCAGAATCTAGTACGTCCGGATCAGAAAGACCAAGACGTTCTAGACGAAGAGATTAATCTACTGAAAACGTAGTTGATTTAGAAAATATAAAATTCCAAAACTTGAAGCCTAACCTTCAGGTTTTGGTTTTTTTTTTGACAAAGCCGAACACCCCCTTATTGCCTATAAAAGTTAATATTAAGTCAAATATAAAAGAGCAATATGGTAAATCCGTTTTCTTTATTACCTTTACCTCGTAACACATGTGCATGCGATATCTAATTATACTTCTATTATGTTTAACTACAGTTAACAGCTTTAGCCAAGACAGTACTGCGACCAAAACACCCACAAAAGTTAAAGGAACTTTAGTTAGCTCCTCTACAAGTTTACCTTTAGCTGAAGCTAATATTGTAAATATCAATCAAGTTGTAGGAACTGCAACAGACGATGATGGTGTATTTGAAATAAGAGCGAAGGTTAACGACACCTTACATTTATCGTATCTAGGTTATAAATCGATTAAAGTTAGAGTAACTAATGACTGGTTAAAATTTGGTAATACCGAAATTGAGATGACCGAATTAGCTTTGGCTTTAGAAGAAGTAACCGTAAAACAACTAGAGTTAACAGGATATCTCGAGGTCGATATGAACCAGGTTCCTGTGACATCTAATAATCGTTATCGTATTTCTGGCTTACCTGGACAAGGTTATGAAGCCGGAAAACCCAACTTGGCATCGCGGGTACTTGGTGCTATTTTTAATCCTGCAGATTTCTTATACAACATGTTTGGCAGAAAGCCCAACGAAATGCATAAGCTTAAGAAAATGAAGGAAGATGACGAAATTAGAAGTCAATTATCTAAACGTTTTGATAGAGAAATGTTGTTGGTTCTTTTGCAAGTCACTAAATACGATTTAGACGAAATAGTGAACCAGTGTAATTACTCTAAAGACTTTATTAACACAGCTAACGATCTTCAAATTTTAGATGCTATAAGCGTTTGTTATGAAGAATATAAAGTCATCAAAAACAGTAAAGAAAGAAAAAATCGTAAAAAGAATTAATTCGAATTACTAAGCGTCAGAATGTAACGCTATTTTATTGCCTTCTGTATCTATAAAAACTCCCATAAAACCATTGTTCTCAGAAATCTTGGTTTTTTCTAAACCTATTTTTCCGCCAGCAGCTTCTACTCTATCGAGTTCTAACTGAACATCTTTAGACATAAAGTAAATTAATGTGCCTGCTTTGCTAGGCACATAAGAACTTTGTTTTATGAGTGTTCCTATTGATCCATAAGCACCATCATTATTAGGAAACTAACCCATTTTTAATCCATCTAATTCTACGTTTTTAATTTCAACTTTAAAAACAGCTTCGTAAAACGCTTTAGCACGATCCATATCGTTAACGGGAATTTCAAACCAACCTACCATACTTTATGTTTTAGACACCTAAATTTACAAATTTATAGTTGATAACGTTCTACAATAGCGTCATAATCCTTGAGTGTTTTCTTAATCCAATCAAAACGTTTTTCAATAATTTCTTCTTCACTCAACTGCCATTGAATTGTTGATTTTCTCAATTGTGCCGTTACATGCTGAAGAATAATGGCTGCAGACACTGATATGTTTAAACTTTCAGTAAAACCAACCATCGGAATTTTTAAGAAACAATCGGCTTCATCTAATACTTGTTGCGATAACCCTTGGGATTCTCTTCCAAAGAAGAAACACGACTTTTTAGTGATATCGAAATCAATTAACTCACAGTCATCAATATGTGGCGTTGTTGCCACAATTTGATATCCTTTAGCTTTAATATCACTAATACAATCTGTTATAGAGTGATACCGATTTAAGTCCACCCACTTTTGAGCTCCCATTGCAATTTCTCTATCGATACTTTTAGAGTTCACTTCTTCTACAATACTTAATTCTTGAATTCCGAATACATCACAAGAACGCATCACAGCACTCGTGTTGTGCAACTGATAGACATCTTCTGTGGCCACCGTAAAATGTTTTGTGCGTTTGGGTAGAACGCTATTAAAACGCTCAATACGGTTTTCGGTGAGGAATGTTTCTAAATAGGCCAGTAATTTTAAATCCGATTTCATAAACTCAAAAATATAAAATATAGTTTCATAATAAAGAAGTATACTCTGACAATCTATTTAAATACATAAAAATATTATTTTTAGTCTATGAAAAAACACATCGTCGTATTAACAGGAGCTGGCATGAGTGCCGAAAGTGGCATAAAAACATTTAGAGATGCTGATGGCCTTTGGGAAGGGCACGACGTTATGGAGGTCGCCACACCAGAAGGCTTTAAGCGCAATCCAGAATTGGTTTTAAATTTTTATAATCAAAGACGACAACAGCTAAATGAGGTTGAACCTAACCAAGCACACAAAGATCTAGTAGCTCTTGAAACCGATTATGAAGTCACTATAATCACTCAAAATGTAGATGATTTACACGAACGTGCAGGTAGTAGCAACATTATACATTTACATGGAGAATTACGAAAAATACGAAGTACCAAAAATGAGAACGACATTACAGTATGGACCGAAGACCTTCATTTAGGAGATCATTGTGAAAGCGGTTATCAACTCCGCCCCCATATTGTATGGTTTGGGGAAGCCGTTCCTATGATTGAAAACGCCATGGAAGTTTGCCAACAAGCCGATATTCTTGTAATCATCGGAACAAGTATGCAAGTTTATCCTGCTGCAGGATTAATGGATTATGCTCCAATTGAAACACCAATTTATTATATTGACCCCAAACCAGCAATTAGCAGTGGAGGAAAAATAACGGTTATTCCATCGTCTGCAACAGTTGGCACAAAAGAGCTATTAAGGATTTTATCCTAAAAAAAGAAAAGCCATTAATTCAAATTAATTCATGGCTTTTAACCTAACTCAACCATTATTATTCTTTAATATAAATTAAGGTTACATCTTCTGTAACATCATAATAATCTGTACCATTATACAATTCCATTTGAAAGAAATTTGGAATAAAAACGGTCAAAGTGTTTCCTGTGATGGTTCCAAAAACATCATTACCTTGTAGCTGTATGGTAACGGTATTTCCCGATTGAGACCAATTCGTTTCTACATCGAAACCTGTGAGACATTCAAAATCATAAGAATAATCTGTTGCACTGATCACATTAGGAGAAATAAAAGTTAAGGCACTTACGACTCTGGCTTCGCCTTCACTTTCAAAGCTTACAAAATCACCATCATAGCAAGGTGTTTCTTCAAATAAATCTCTCGTAGCCGTACCATCGGTGTTAAAATCAAAAGCAGTTTCAACACTTAGTGACGTTAGTAACCACGTTCCTTCAGGACCTAAATCGGAGTCCGAATTATCATCATCTGATGAGCAAGCCATAAAGCATAAAACACAAACAAAGACGACGACATTTTTAAGTTTTGTTCTCATAATAGTAATTTAATTTTTAGATTATACTATTGTATCGTGAAACTGATTAAATGTCATCAAAAAACAAGATGAATTATAAAAAAACTTAACGACATATCCACTTACATATTATGAAAATTTAAAAATCAATCGTATCTTTACGATAAGAGATATGAAAAGAACTTTAGAAACTATAGAATACAAGGAGAATACCGAAGCATTAGCTAAATTTGCTAAGGCTTTAGCTCATCCAACACGTATAGCCATATTGAAACATTTAGAAAGTCAATCGTGTTGTTTTACAGGTGACTTAGTAGATGTATTTCCTTTGGCGCAATCTACAGTTTCACAACATTTAAAAGAATTAAAAAACGCTGGTTTAATTCAAGGCGAATTAAAATCACCTAAAATAAAATACTGTATTAATCAGGAAAATTGGAACATTGCAAAATCACTATTTCAAAATTTTTTCGATTGATATTTTTTTAAAAAATCAAATCGCTTATTGGCGATAAACAAATTCTAATGTTATGAGTAAAGTAATTAAAATATTAGGTACTGGCTGTCCAAAATGTAAATCAATGACTAGTGTTGTTAAAGACGTCGTTTCAGAAAACAGCATTGATGCCACGATTGAAAAAGTTGAGGATATTATGGAAATTATGAAATTCAATGTCATGACGACTCCTGCTTTAGTCATCGATGATGTTATTACAATAAAAGGCCGTGTCCCTTCAAAAGCTGAAGTATTGGCGCTTTTAAATTAAAATGAACGGTTATGAATTATCACATCAAAGCGTCCTCTCTTCCAAATGAGGATGCCATTATTCATATAAAAGAATCTGACATAGATTTTGGAACGACATCAAAAAAAGCTGATGTTTTACCCAATCCGGCAGAACTATTCTTAGGATCATTTGCGGCTTGCATGCTTAAAAATGTGGAACGTTTTTCAGCGATGATGAAGTTCAACTATTCAAAAACGGCACTTAATGTTAGTGCTACACGTCTTGAAAATCCTCCAAGAATGGAAAACATTAGCTATGATTTAACCATTTACACCAACGACGAAAAGTTGAATGTCGGTTTACTAAAAAAGAACATTGAAAAGTTCGGAACCATTTATAATACCATAAAATTATCGTGTTCTATTTCAGGCACTATTAAAACACAAAACGATGTTTGATTGGTTACAACATTTTGCAGATTGGCTAATTTATTCCGTATTCGGAATTGGTGCAGAATCCCATTTGGGAGTTGCCCTCAACTTCTTTGTTTACGATACACTAAAAATTCTGATTCTACTTTTCGTTATCGTTTTCATCATGGGCATTGTGAATACGTATTTTCCTGTTGAACGCCTAAAAGATTATCTGAACAGAAAAAAGCTTTACGGTTTAGAATACTTTTTTTCTTCTGTGTTTGGCGCCATAACACCTTTTTGTTCCTGCTCTTCTGTACCACTTTTTATTGGTTTTGTACAAGGAGGAATTCCTTTAGGGGTCACCTTTTCCTTTTTAATCACCTCACCATTAGTCAATGAGGTTGCTGTAGCCATGTTTATTGGCATGTTTGGATTAAAAGCAACATTAATTTACATCGTTTCAGGTATTTTATTAGGAACCATTGGAGGTTGGCTGCTGGGTAAATTTAATCTTGAACCTTTACTTTCAGATTGGGTAAAACAGATTCTTCACAACAAAATGCAGCAAGCCGAATTTCTAGAAGAGAAAAGAACGTTCTACCAACGCTTACCTGAAATCACAAACGGAGCTTGGGATATTGTAAAAGGTGTACTCGTTTATGTCATTATAGGAATTGCCATTGGTGCAGCGATGCATGGTTATGTTCCAGAAAACTTTTTTAATGCGTATTTAGGAGGTGGAGAATGGTGGACGGTTCCACTTGCTGTACTCGTTGCTGTCCCCATGTATGCCAACGCTGCAGGTATTGTGCCTGTTATCCAAGTTTTTGTAGCTAAAGGAGTGCCGTTAGGTACAGCCATAGCCTTTATGATGGCCACAGTAGGCTTGTCTATTCCAGAAGCAACCTTGCTAAAAAAAGTAATGTCATTAAAATTAATTGCCATCTTTTTTGGTGTGGTGACGCTGTGTATTATGCTTTCAGGCTTTGTATTCAACATATTACTATAAACTATAAATAACAAAATCACTAAAATTGAAAAAAGTCATGCGTATCGTATCTGGTGTTGTTTTTATTATCACAGGTTTATATTATGTGGCTATTTTTACTGGGGCACTAGCATAATTTACGATAAGAATATAAGGCCTTAGTCACAATCCCTTTTTCTATCTCCTTTTAATTAATCGATGTATTTATTTATTGTAGTTAATCGAAAAAAAATGAATTGATGTCTAAAGTTTGAACTAAATATGTTTATTATTGTCTCTCAAGCTACTAACCAATGAAACACTTTTTTCTTACATCATTCTTACTATTTTGCTTTTTAGATTTATTTAGTCAAAACGTGACTTTTGAAGATCCAAATTTCAAAAATTACTTACTAAGCTCTATCTGTGCTGATCTAAACAACGATGGATATCCAGAATCTGTTGTAGACATTAATAATGATGGAGAAATACAAATTTCTGAAGCTGAAGCTGTTTTTATGCTAGAAATAAATGAAAACTGCTTAGCAACATCAGCAGAAGGGATAGCGGCTTTTACTAATTTAAACGAAATTTTGTTAGAAAACACAAATTTAACTACTATAGACTTAAGCTTTATTTCTCAAATCAGTGAATTAGAAATTTCAAGCAATCCCAACCTGACGTCTATTAGTTTAGGACAACTTACATCTGTTACTAGACATATAACCTTTGATTTAAATCCTAACCTTGAATCCATAGATTTATCTAATTTAATAACTGTTGGTGGTCGCTTCGTTTATCGATATAACGCAACGACATCTAATACAACTATAAACTTAGACTTAAGCAGCCTAACTAGCATTGGTAGTAATTTATTTATTACAGACAATGACTCGGTACTACCTATGACTATTGATTTATCTAATCTAGTTACGGTTAATCAATCTATGATTATTAATGATAATAATATCTTAGATATCGATTTAAGTAACTTAACTTATATCCATGGCTTTAGGTTTAGAGGAAATGACACCGTAACTGATCTAAATCTAAGTAACGTTGTTTCGAATGAAATGTACATTACTTCATCTGATGAAATAAGTATTTATAGTACTAGCTTAGAAACCATAAATTTTTCAAGTTTAGAGTATTCTGTAGAAAGAATTCTAATTTATAATCCTGGTAATATTATGGATGTTAATCTAAGTAGTTTCAATAATTTAAGTGATGGTATGAATCTTAATTATGATTCTCCAATAATAAGCCTCCCTAGCTTCCAAAATGGTAGTGTATCAATTTCTGGAGATGTACAACAAATTGAATTAGAATCTTTAGAAACTGGAGGTGTATCTGTTTATACAACAAATGATGATTTAAATTCAATAAACCTAAACAGCTTAACAGATGGAGGCGTCTACCTTAACAATAATCAGCTTACAGAATTAAATCTGCCAAATTTAGTTACTGCGAGCAACTTAGATGTTAATTATAATTCATTAACTAGTATTAATGTCCCTCTATTAGAAACTATAGAAAACTTCAATTTAGTAGAAAACCAATTAGATAATTTTGAATTATCTAATGTAACGGTCTCAGGCACTTTAAACTTAAGTGGAAACCCATTAACAAATTTGAATCTTCATAATAATACCATTGATAGGCTATCCATTAGTAATACTGGATTCTCAATATTAGATCTGAGTAGCTCAGCTGTAAGCCGTTTTAGCATCACTAATAATTTAAATCTTCTTTATATAAACATTAAGAATGGACATATCATGGAACCTTCTATTTATTCAAATGCAATTACTTTAGTCAATGTTCCAAATCTAACCTACATGTGCGCTGATGCTGATGAAATAGATTTTGTAACTAACTTAATACCTCAAAGCTGTAATATAAATACATATTGCTCTTTTGTACCAGGAGGTGAGTTTTTCGTTGTAGAAGGCGAAAATAAATTCGATTCTAATTCTGATGGCTGCGATGCCACTGACCCAATATATCCTAATTTAATGTATTCAATTTCAGATGGTACCGTTGAAGGGATTAGCATTTCAAACATTAACGGAAGTTATAGCATTCCACTAGAAGTGGGAAATTATACTATAACACCAAATCTTCTTAATGATGATTACTTCTCAATTAGTCCAGAAAATATCTCAGTAAATTTTCCCGACGAAAGCAGTCCTTACACTCAGGATTTTTGTATTACTCCTAATGGCATTAAGAATGATTTACAGGTTTATATCATTCCATTATCAGCAGCTCGCCCAGGATTTGATTCAACTTATAAAATTATTTACAAAAATGTTGGAAACACAACTTTATCTGGAAATGTAACATTAACATTTGATGATGACTTAATGGATTTTGTAACTTCAATGCCAGCAATAACGACTAATCTTAGTAGTGTCCTAACATGGGAATACACCAATCTAGAGCCTTTTGAAAACAGCTCAATTTTGGTAACAATGAATCTAAATACACCAACACATCCAACTTTTCCTTTAAATAATTCAGATTATATTTCATTTCAAGCCATAGCAAACCCAATTGCAGATGATGAAACCGCTGTTAATAATATAATGTCATTAAAACAGTTAGTAGTTAACTCGTTTGACCCCAATGATATTACTTGTTTAGAAGGCCCTCAAATTATAGAAAGTGAAGTTGGTAGAGATGTACACTATAAAATTAGATTTGAAAATACAGGCTCTGCATCTGCAATAAACATTGTAGTAAAAACTATAATTGATGAAACTAAATTTGATATAACCAGTTTGGCACCTCTAGATAGCAGCCATAGTTACATCACCAAAATAGCAAATAGTAATGAAGTTGAGTTTATTTTTGAAAACATTGAACTTCCATTTGATGATGAAAACAACGATGGTTATGTTGTATTCAAAATTAAAACATTACCGACCTTAGCTTTAGGCGATACATTTGAAAGTAAAGCTGATATATTCTTTGATTATAATTTTCCAATAATTACCAATACTTATTCGACAGAAATTGTAAGCGAAAGATTAAATATTGATGACGTTAACAGAAATGATATTCAAATTTACCCAAATCCGGTTAAGGATATTTTGAGAATAAAAGGGACCTCTTCAATACAATCTATTTCCATGTACACTTTGTCTGGTCAATTACTATTAGAACAAAGAGAAAACACAAATGAGCTCGATTTAAGTCCACTTAAAGATGGTATTTATATTTTAAATCTAAAAACGCATTTCGGAGAAATAAATAAGCAGATTATAAAATAATAGCGTTAGTTTATTTATTCTTAGCCTCAATCCATTTACTCATATACTTAGAGCTCTGCATAGATTGGTGCATAAATAATTGCCCTATAAAGTTGTTTTCACGATGTGCATTTAGATTGGTAGACAGTTCTATTATTTTAGATGTAAATGCGTTTTCAAAATCAGTTTTATTAAAGCGTCGATTTAAAACCCCAAATCCATTTTGCTGCTTCTCTTGCCAAAGTTCTGCATTAGTATAAAGTGCTACGGCTTTCTCAACGAAAGTTTCAGGTTTATCTGCTATAAACCCATTCTCACTAAAATCACCAAACATACCCTCTGCTGCAATGTTCGTCATAACACAAGGAGTTCCGTTTTGCATCGCATCTACAAGTTTCCCTTTAAGTCCCGCTCCAAAACGCAGAGAAGCAAAACAGGCCTTAGCATTTTGCATAACCTCATTGACATCTTCTGCAAAACCTTTTATTAAAAACCCTTCTTTACTGTTATTGAGCTGTGTTACTTTTTGCGATTCATAAGAACCATAAATATGAAGTTCTGCTTTTGGTAATTGTTTCCTTACTAATGGCCAAATCGTTTGCTTTAAATACAACACGGCATCATAATTTGGAGCATGAAGAAAATTACCAATCGTTACAAAATGTTGTCTTTCTTCAAAAGTTGGTAATTGTTTTATGTCAATTTCAGAAATAGGATCTAATAGAAATGGTAAATAGTAGAGTAAGTTTTTATCAATTTTAAACTGGTTGGTTAAAATATCAATTTCAGCTTCTGAGATTATTAAGCTCAGATCACAACGATATATACTTGCTATTTCGCGTTTGGTAGTATCATTTTGCAAATGAGAGACACTAACGGTTTCATTTTGCTTTAGAGCCACTTCCCTAGCCTTTCGTAAACCATGAAAATCTTCAGTATCTAAAACACGAATTGCATTAGGACATTGCTCCGCAACTCTCCAACCATATTGCTCTTCGGACATAAAACGATCAAACAACACAACATCAGGACTCAAGTCTTTTACAAATGCATCAAAAGACGAATCGTTTAAAAGAATCGGTTTGGTTTTAACATTTATAGTGTTTAAGTCGAAGGTATTGTCAGACGTTTTAGCTGCAGAAGAAAACGTGACTTCAAATCCTTGGTTTTGAAATTGCAATAACAACTGAAGAATGCGCGTTCCTGCGGCAGAACTTTTAGGTTCTGGCCAAACAAAACCGATAACTAACAATTTTTTCGTCATGTATTAATTCTAAAATTCCAATTAGAATTGTTTTGGAATTTGGATTTATTTACTGAGGTTCTTTTAGAAATACATATTTTAAACGGACTGTATTAGCCCAAGCAACAACAGATTCAATTTGTTCTGCCGATAATTTAGCTTCACCATGCGTCCAAGTATAGCTATCTAACGGCATTTCTTTATCCTCAACCATTTCGATTAATTCATCGAGTTTATGGTCTTTTTTCTTATCGGAATAATCACTCCATTTAGACATGTCGAAATGTTTTTTTCCATCTTTTACATGATCTGCCAACCAATAATTTACAGGAGTAATGTTATTGTACCAAGGATAGCGTGTACTATCGCTATGACAATCTAAACAGGCATTTTTCAGAATCATTTTAACATCTTCTGGTGGATTGGTATCCGTAAAAAAAACATCTACAGAAGTCATATCTCCATCATTTTTATCCGGTCCGAAAAATTGAGCAACGACAAATACTATTAAAAGTAACAAGCCTATTTTTTTTATAATCTTCATAATTGATTAATTTTAAAGTTCTAAATTAATCATTTTTCTATTGACCAAAGCAGAACTTTACGAAGAATTGAACTATGTAAATCATTCGCGCGACATGCGATTGAAGTATGCAAATCTCGTTATTGACAATCCGGAATTGATTGCACCACTTTTAGACATTCTTTTTGATGTGAATAATAAAATTTCATGCCGAGCGGCTTGGGTTTTTGAGTTTATGTGTGGAGAGAATCTCGAGGCTATAATTCCACATCTCGATACATTTACCAATAATATTTCAAAAGTGCATTTAGATCCGGCTGTGAGGCCTATTGCCAAGATTTGCGAATACTTAACCAAAGCTCATTATTCTAAATCCGAAAATCTGATAAAAAAAGAACTTTCTGAAACCCATAAAGAAAGAATCGTAGAAGCATGCTTCGATTGGATGATTAATGATGAAAAAATTGCGACTAAAGCCTATAGTATGAATAGCTTGTATCTTTTAGGAACTGAATATGATTGGATTCATCCTGAACTCGCTATTATTTTAGAACGGGATTATGAGATGCAAAGTTCCGGATTTAAAGCAAGAGCAAAACATATTTTGAAGAAGATAAAGAATAGTTAGAAGTTGGAAACTTGGAGTTAGAAAATATCCTAAAAACTTCGTGGTTCGTGCTTCAAACTTCAAACTTACTTCCTTATATTTGATGCTTCTAAAAAACCAACATAAATGGCACTTTCACCTCTTAATGCAATTTCACCAATCGATGGTAGATACCGATCTAAAGTTGAAGCTTTAGGCAATTATTTCTCAGAAGAAGCACTTATAAAATATCGTGTTTTAGTAGAGATTGAATATTTTATTGCCTTATGTGAATTACCATTACCACAATTAGAATCTGTTTCTAAGTCTGTTTTTGAAGATTTAAGAGCTATTTATACAAATTTTACAGCTGTTGATGCTTCTGCAATTAAAGAGATTGAAAAAGTTACCAATCACGATGTAAAAGCCGTTGAATACTTTATTAAAGATAAATTTGATGCTTTAGAGTTATCAGCGTACAAAGAATTTATTCACTTTGGATTAACCTCTCAAGACATCAATAACACTGCAATTCCTTTAAGTATTAAGGATGCGATGAATGATGTTTACGTTCCTGAATATTTGGTGTTATTAGAAAAAATTGAAGGCTTAGCAAAAGATTGGGCACATATCCCAATGTTAGCTAGAACACATGGTCAACCTGCTTCACCTACACGATTAGGAAAAGAAATCGAGGTTTTTGCTGTGCGCTTAAAAGAACAATTCAATTTATTAAACGATGTACCTAGTGCTGCAAAATTTGGTGGTGCAACAGGAAATTTCAACGCCCATAAAGTAGCCTACCCTAATATCGACTGGAAAGCTTTCGGAACGAAATTTGTTCAAGAAAAATTAGGCTTACACCACTCGTTTCCAACAACACAAATAGAGCATTACGATCATGTTGCAGCTTTATTTGATGGTTTAAAACGTATTAATACCATAATCATTGACTTGGACAGAGATATTTGGACGTATGTGTCGATGGATTATTTTAAACAAAAGATTAAAGCTGGTGAGGTCGGAAGTTCTGCAATGCCACACAAAGTAAACCCAATTGATTTTGAAAATAGTGAAGGAAATTTAGGAATCGCAAATGCTATTTTTGAGCATCTATCAGCGAAATTACCATTGTCTAGATTACAACGTGATTTAACGGATAGTACGGTTTTAAGAAATGTAGGTGTCCCTTTTGGACATACTCTAATTGCTTTTAAATCTACAGTAAAAGGTTTAGGAAAGTTATTATTAAACGAACCAAAGTTTGCTCAAGATTTAGAGAATAACTGGGCTGTGGTTGCAGAAGCTATTCAAACCATCTTAAGACGTGAAAGTTATCCTAATCCTTATGAAGCCTTAAAAGGTTTAACGAGGACTAACGAAGCTATTACTAAAAGTTCTATTTCAAATTTTATTGATACCTTAGAGGTTTCTGATGCTATTAAATCGGAATTAAAAGCGATTACTCCAAGTAATTATACTGGAATCTAATTTAAAAAATCTGTGAAATTTTTACCAACATCACCAGACGCTATAGCCTTAACTTGCGTAACACTTATAACTCTAAGTTTATTTATAGCCGGTTTATTAGAGGTCCTCGATTATATAATTATAAAGGGACTTCTATTCTTAGGTTTTGGAACCATGTTTGTTTTTGCCGTTAACTATGCCTTAAAAAATGATAAAAAAGAAAATCGCCTTGAAGATACTCCTCAAGACGATTCACATTAACATTTAAATAAAATTGTCAGTTTATTTAAAAAAGTCTTTTAAACCATTTAATTGATTTTCATCAAAATCTGCCTTCTCCAATACGGAACCTAAGGACATTAATTTGCCTGCATTCATATCATCTCCTAAAATTCTGGCGATGATAAAACCTTTATTTTTAGCGTTTCCAAAAATAATGACTTCATCAATATTCTCTATATCGCCTAAAAACTTTACCACAAATTTTCCATCTGCAGCATTACCTCCACGCATTAACTCTTCATATTTAGGATCCTTAAGAATAGTATTAACCTTTTCTAATTCTAATTTATAATCTTCAGCATCGGTATCATCTTTCATAAACGTTAAGACATTCAACTTATCTACAGAATTATAAGCTTCTTTCTGTTCTTCGGTCAAGTCAACTTTTTCAACATTAACAAAACTTGTTGGCACATCAAACGAAGCAAAACCTGGTTTTAATTCGTTATCTACATAATAGGTCTGCAATGTAGGCCCTTGATTACAGCTTGTAAAAGCTGAAATCAAAAGCAACATTACTATTGATTTTTTGATTGATTGTATCATGGTTTATTTATTTTATTTTTTTAACGACTCATGCAGTTCGCTATTCGTCATTCGGTTAAATGATAAATCCTTTAGCATGCTCGTGTCTTCAGTTTACTTATTCTTTTTTTCTCCAGCTTTCTTTAACTGCTCACCACCTGGAATATCCATTGAATTCGTGATTTTAGAAATTTGTCTTAAATCAATATCACCAGTTAAAGACAATACGACCGTTTCAAATACACGTTTTTTACCGTTAATTTCGATGTCTTGTCCTTCCGTTAATTCCTTAAGACCTGACATAAACATCAACAACTCTTTTACATGGTTTTCGTCTTTACCTTCTTTTACGTAAAATTTCACCGTTTGATCACCATCTTTAAAACGCATTAACTCTTCAAGTTTAGACGATTTTAAATAAGAATCTACTGTAGCTTTCATATCTGAAGACACTTTATCATCTCCTGTTGTAAAAACTTTAAGACCTGTTATTTTCTTAACCATTTCCATAAACTCTTTCGCTTCCGGATCATCAATATCCATATCTATAGTGGCCAACATTCTAAATGCCTTCTGATTAATTACAAAGGATGCCACCTCTTCAATGTCCTCGTATTTATCGAATATACCTTGAGCGAACGTCAATACTGGTGTCAATAAAAGAGCCGTTATTACTATTATTTTTTTACTCATGGTTATTCTATTATTTAGGTATTCGTGAAAATTTTTCGAATTTTTCATAATTTCTAATTTTTAGTTTTACTTGTTTTTTAAAATTTTGTTTGTCATTGTACTAAATTGACTTAGCTTACTTGCTTGGTGAGCACCTTCGTTGATATTATCACCAACTAAAGCTAAGTTGTTAAATTGTTGTTTCCCTTCATTCATTCCTAAAGAAATTAAACTCAAAGCTTCCATTGTTTGGTTATATACCAAAAGTGCTTCTTGTTTTTCTTGTTCTGTAGGCCCCATAAAGCTTGGTACAACTAAACCAACCATAAGAACGGCAACAGCTGCGACAGAAATCCATTGATACAATTTTGTTTTCTTAGTGTTTAATGGAACGTCTTTGGTATACTGCTCTTTTTGTGATAGCGAAAAGTATTGAAACATGGGCTTGTAATGCTCAAATTCTGGCGCCACATTCTCCCCGTTGAAGTACGCTTTTAACTGCGCTTCTTCTTGCAGAGATGTTTCTGCGTTATGATACTTTTCTATTAATTTTTCTATATTATTTAATACCATGTTGATGTGTATTAGTTAATTTTTCTCGTATTGTTTTTCGTGCTCTCGATAGATTTACGCGAATCGCTGTTTCATTCATATCTAACATTTTAGCGATTTCTTCATAATCATATTCTTCAATATCTCTTAATTGCACTATTATTTTTTGTTGTTCTGGTAGGTCTTCCATTATTTTAGAAACCCAATCCACACTATCTTTTGCTTCAACCTGATGTTGTAATGACGAATTGTTATCCGTATAATTACTATGAACAATTTTTAAATTAGATGCTTGTTTTGATTTTAATCGGTCTAAGCAAAAATTCTTTGTCATCGTCATTGAAAACGCTTCTACATTTTTATAGTCCCCAATCTTTTTGTTATTCTTCCATAATTTCAACAATATTTCTTGCGTGGCATCTTCTGCTTCTTCACGAGAAACCAGTAATCGTTTTGCTAAACGAAATACTTTATCCTTAAATGGCATTACTAAGCTTACAAAATCTGCTTGCTTCATTAGATTTTTGATTGGTTGGTGAAGTCAATTTTACTCGCCTTCATTATTACGACGATACACTTTATGTTTTGTTACACGTTAAAGTCATTTAATCTTTTTCTTTTACCTACGAATTTGCATTATCCCCCCTAATTTTACCACTTTTTTAATTTCTAAGATCAAACTATGCAATCAAAAATTGATTGCATTAGGGCATAAAAGCCTTTATTCTCGGCTACAAATAAAAAGATAATATGACTTCATTTTTTTATTTTACAATATTGTAAGTAAATTTAGAGTTTTACAGTAAGAAAAGAAAAATTGCTACTTATTAAAGAAAAATAACTATGAAAAATTTTAAGGTTTTACTACTCACTTGTGTTGCCCTGTTTGCACTAACGAGTTGTTTTGAAGATATGGATGATAATCCTATTTCAACAATTGAAATTAATGACTTTGTTTGGAAAGGAATGAATGCAGTTTACGCCTATAAGGATGAAATCACAGATTTAGCAAACGATCGTTTTAATTCTAACGACGACTACACAAATTATCTCAATGAATATGCTTCACCCGAAGACTTATTTGAATCCCTACTCTATTTGCCAAATGATATTGATGAGTTTAGTGTCATTGTACCTAATTATTTAGACTTAGAGCAATTATTACAAGGCACTACGTATAGTAACGGGATGGCCTATGGCTTAGTAAAATTACCAAATGCCGCAGAAGACGTTATTGGTTATGTACGCTATGTTATGCCTAATACAGATGCAGAAGCTAAAGGAGTTACTAGAGGAATGATTTTTAATACGATTGATGGAGCAGCCATTACAGAGAGTAACTTCAGTGCGTTACTTAACCCTACAACCTACACTATTGGTTGGGCTGATTATGATAATAATGGCACAACAGTTACACTAACGGATGATATTATTACCTCAAATAACGAAACGTTGACACTAACGAAATCGCCATATACTGAGAACCCCATTTTAACCCACAACGTTCTTAATGTTTCGGGTAGCTCTATAGGGTACTTAATGTATAACGGATTTAGAATTGGTAATGAGAATTTAGATGAACTGAATAATGTTTTTGCTGAATTTCAATCTGCAGGTGTTTCTGATTTGGTTTTAGATTTACGTTATAATGGAGGAGGTAGCGTTGATACAGCGATATGGTTAGCGTCTATGATAACTGGCCAATATACAGGAGAGGTATTCTTTAAAGAAAAATGGAATACTGATATACTTACTGAGTTCGAACAAAGTAATCCTGAAGCTTTACTTAATCCTTTTGTTACCCAAATGACCAAACGAAATACTAACGGTGACATCACCTATCAACAATCTATTAATAGTTTAAATTTAAATAAGGTGTATATCATTACAACGAGAAATAGCGCTTCTGCTAGCGAGCTTGTTATTAACGGCTTATCTCCTTACATTGATGTTGTACAAGTTGGTTCTACAACAAGAGGTAAATCTCAAGCTTCTAGAACAATCTATGATTCACCGAATTTATCTAAAGAAAATGTAAACCCTAATCATAAGTATGCTATGCAGCCTTTAATCTACGAAGCACAAAATGCTGATGGTTATTCTGAATTCTATAATGGTTTGAGTCCAGATCCTACATTCCAAATATCTGAATACTATGAAAACCTTGGTGAACTTGGTAATATTGAAGAGCGTCTATTAGCAGAGGTTATTGCTGATATTACAGGCTTAAGTCGGGCGTCACTATCATCACAAGAACCAAGAGAACCTATAAAACAAATAAGTGATCAAAATTTTAAAAATCCTTTTAGATTTGATATGGTAGATGATCGACCACTAGAATTCAATCTTATAAATTAATAAAAATAAAAAGCCGCTTCTACAAAATGTAAAAGCGGCTTTTTTTTTTGCTTATTAGAAACTATAATTAATTGAAATATATTTTTGAAGCACCTACTCCAACACTGAATGAATTAGTTTCTGTTCGAGAAGATATATCATACACTAATAAGGTACTATTTCCTGTAAAACTAGCATCGGTTACAAACAACTGATTATCATCAACAGCTAAACCGTAAGTGTAACTTGTACTGATATCAAATAAAGACGTTGTAGGTAAACTAGTAGCATTATCAGCTAAACTATAAACTTTATTGTTTAAAACATAATAAGCAGCGCCATCATCGTATGCCATTAAACCTGGGTGTTGACCAGCAGGAAATTCTAAATTAGAAATTATAGAATTATCACTTAAATCAATTCTTGTGATTGCTGCTTCTGTTTCAACAGGTGGTGTTAACCAAGATTGATTAGCACCAGAACTCAATACTAATAAATCTCCAGATTCATCTATAAACATTTCATCTGGCACATCATTAACGGTAATAGTTTCAACTGAATTATCTGATATATTAATTACAGAAATGACGTTATTCACTCCATACCCTCCTTTGTGAGACACATAGATTTTACCCGACTTTTCTAAAACTTGTTCTGGACCTTCAGACACTAGAATTGTAGAAAATACCGTGTTAGTCGTTAAATTCACCACTGCTATATAATCATCCGTTGCATCAAAAGGATCTCCCCAATCTGATACGTAAGCTATATTATCATCAAAATCAATAAATCTTGGAGTCGTTAATCCTGTAGAAATTGTCGTTAATTTTTCAAATGTGTAACGATTAACCACAGTAATTGTTCCTGCATCTACAACAATATAAGCCTTATCATCATTAAAACCTATAGATTGTAAATACACACCTGTAGCTTCATTATTTGCATTAAAATAAATTTGGTTTTCTGATGTCATTAAATCTTCAGAAATAAAAGAAATAGAAGACGGTCCTCCTTCTCCACTAACTATAATTCCATCTTCGTAAGCACCTAATGGCTCAGATGATATTCCATCATCATCGCTAGAACAGGAAACGATTAATAATGACATTGCAAAAATTGATAAC
This sequence comes from Winogradskyella thalassocola, assembly GCF_900099995.1. Taxonomy (GTDB): domain Bacteria; phylum Bacteroidota; class Bacteroidia; order Flavobacteriales; family Flavobacteriaceae; genus Winogradskyella; species Winogradskyella thalassocola. The sequence goes on along the minus strand of NZ_FNCZ01000002.1, from coordinate 100,074 downwards.
ATGATTCTTTTCATTGTACTTGTTTTAAAATTTATATTGAATTTGAAAATTAAAATTACGATCTGGCATTGGTCTAAATGCCACGTTCTCGTATACTGTATTAAATAGATTATTCACGTTTAAGCTTACATCTATGTGCTGTGATTTTGTTTTGAATAACTGATAAGTCATACCAAAATTACTTACCTGATAAGCCTCTACGCTATAAAAACGGCCAGACAAATTTTCTGTAGTTGTATACACTTCTCCATTATATAAATGTTGAAAAAATAAGGACATACGCTTGTAGGCATAAGCCAAGTTTATATTTGCTTTATGATAGGGCACATATATCAATTGCTTATTGCTTTCTAAATCTTCAGAAACGGTAAATGCATAATTGAATTGCAGTGATAGATGATGCTCTTTAATTTTTTTAGAAACATCTAAGCTTGCTTCTGCACCATAATTTTGAGTTTCAGCAATGTTTTCCGGACTCCAAAATCCCGAAGTATTTGGCTTCCATTGAATAAGATCGGTTGTCTTTATATAAAAAGCGTTTAGATTAAGTTTAGCACTTTTATAGGATATGTCTTGTCCTAAATCAATTTGATAAGACGTTTCAGGCACTAAATCTAAATTACCTCCAGGCTGCCAATACAAATCGTTAAACGTTGGGACACGGTAGTTTTTAGACCCATTTAATTTCAAGGTATAATAGTCTGAAACCTCATAAGCCACATCAAAAGAAAACAACAACGGACTTTCAAAGCCTGAGGTTACATCCTGTCTTAAATTTAACCCATATTGCCATTTCTCATTAGGAGTATATTGAAGTAATGCCGTCGTTGAAAATTCTTTCCGGTTAGGGTCACCAAAACTGCTCCCGTTGCCTTCGTAATAATTATAAGACACTATCGGTTTTAATTTTAAATGAGTTAGCAAATTGATATCTGCCGTATAGTTAATGAGGTAAGTATTAATTTTTCCGAAGGTATAATTCTCCGTGTTTTTATTTCCAAAGTATTTAAAATGCTCTTGTAAATGTGCTACTTTCAATTTTGAAAAAGCCTTATCACCTTGACGCGACCATTCTAACATGGTTCTAAAATTTTGATCCTCGTATTTAGCTAAAGAAGGTGAACTTATGGTTCCAGAAAATTCGCGTTCCCCTAAAAAAGTTTGATGATAAAGTTTTATGACATCTTTAGGAGATATAACATAACCGACATTAGCATTGATACTCCCGTTATAATAAGCTCCGTTTGTATTGCGTTTATCTGTACTTAGGTATTTATAATCATTGTCAGAATCAATATAATTCAGCCCAATATTAAAAGACCATTTGTCTTTGGCATAAGATGACAGATAACTGACATTCTTAGTATCATAACTTCCATAAGATAAGGTCATGGTATTATCAAAATGAGGACTAAAACTTAAGGTATTATTTAAATGGATGCTACCGCCAATGGCACCACTACCATATTGAACGGATCCACCACCAGAACGTATGATGACACTTTTAAAATTAGTGGTATTAATGGTATTAAAATCAGTTTGACCCGTGAGTTGCGAATTAATAGAAATCCCGTTCCATATCACGGCCGTTTGTGAAGCATTAGTACCTCTAAATGATGGAGAAGACACCATACCATAACCATTCTCTTTAAAATAGAGATTGGAATTAAAACGTAAAATATCGGTAAATGAGCTTCTATTCTTTTGAAGTAAAGAATCATTAAGCACTGTTACTTTGTAGCCATGAGAATAGCGCTTTAATTTAACATCACTCAATACAACTTCATCCAGTCTCTGAATAGAATCAGTGGATGTTTGTGCCTTAGCAACGCTACCAAATAATAGCAATAAAAATAAGAGTACTACACGTATCATTCTGCAATCACTTTTATCCCGAAAGTTTGATTTTATTGTTGAATAAGGCAGGTCTCCTGACTTGCGTCTTGTTATTGGTCTTCCCATCCCTAAGTTTTAGGACAGTGACATTGAAGGTAATAACAAGCATCACACTAATGTGACTAAGCTTACAGTTGCGGGAACAGTACAAGAATGAAGAGTTCCGATTTTTAATCGTGCCTCTTTTCACTTGATTCCCTTTTAATCTAATCGGTTAACGATTAGAACCTAATTTCGGCGCAAAAATAGAACAAGTTATGAGATTAATCGTCATTTTTCTTATTCATTTTATAGATTAAATAAATGAAACCGATTAAAAAATGTGCTAGGATTATTCCTGCAACGATATATAGTGTTAAATTTGAATCGTCTCTCATGACCGTAGTTTTAACAAAGTTAAAAGTTCAATACTTAAATATTAGTTACAAAGGTTACATATGAAAATCATTAAGTTCTTAATTCTTCTGCTTATCGTTAGTGCATGTAAAAATGAAACTAAAAACGATACCATTTTACCTCAAACGGAAACCAAAGACATTGCTTTAAAATATGCTGAAGGTTTTAAAATTTCGCAATCAGATCAGAGTAAAACCATAGAAATCACTAAAGCGTGGCCAGAGGCAGAAAAAACATATACCTATTTATTACTCACAAAAGAGCAAGCTGCAAAAACCACTTATAATAAAGCCGATTATGATGGTGTTATTCTTACACCAATTACTAAAACGGTAGTGACGTCTACAACTCATATTCCGGCATTGGAACTTTTAGGAGTTGAAGAAACCTTAATTGGTTTTCCCGGTTCAGATTATGTGTCCTCAGAAAAGACCAGACAGTTGATTAACGATGGAAAGGTAAGAGAGCTAGGAAAAAATGAGGGTATTAATACAGAAGTTTTACTCGCTCTAAACCCAGATGTTGTTGTTGGCTTTGGCGTTGATGGTGTAAACAAAACCTTCGAAACCATAAAAAAAGCAGGTATTCCTGTCATTTATAATGGGGATTGGGCAGAATCTTCAGCTTTAGCAAAAGCGGAATGGATTAAATTCTTCGGTGTCCTTTTTAATAAAGAAAAAGAAGCCGATTCTATTTTTAATACCATTGAACGCGATTATTTAGCGGCAAAAGCAATTGCCAAACAAGCAAAACATCAACCCACAATTTTAAGTGGAGCGATGCATAAAGACGTATGGTATTTACCAAATGGTTCTAGTCCTGAAGCCCAATTTTTAAAAGATGCCAATGTTAATTATTTATGGAGCGGCACCACAGGTAATGGTAGTTTAGCTTTAAGTTTTGAAGTGGTATTAGACAAAGCTAAGGATGCTGATTTGTGGTTAAGCCCATCTTACTATTCTAGCTTAAAACAATTAGAAGAAACGAATGCATTATATACCAATTTTGAAGCTTTTAAAACCAAAAACATCTACAGCTTCGCCAACACAACAGGGGAAACGGGTGGTGTTTTATATTATGAGTTGGGAACAGCTAGACCGGATTTAGTTTTAAAAGATTTAATAAAAATTTGCCATCCCGAATTGCTAACAGATTATACTCCTTATTTCTTTAAACGTCTTAATTAATTGGGTGAACAAAAAACATATCGACTTCAATTTACCTTGCTCGCATTCGCTTTATTGGTTTGTTTTGTGGTGAATATCAGTTTGGGTTCCATCAATATTCCCTTAAAAAGTATATTTGGAAGCTTTTTTGGGTCTGTAGAATCTTCTTCAAACTGGAACGTCATCATCATGGATTATAGATTGCCAAAAGCCATAACAGCTATTATGGTTGGATCAGGTTTGGGTATTTCCGGATTATTGATGCAAACCCTATTTAGAAATCCCTTAGCAGGACCATTTGTTTTAGGTATCAGTTCGGGCGCTAGTTTAGGAGTAGCTCTGGTTATTTTAGGCTCAGGATTGTTTGGTGGCTTATTTGCTACTGCTCTAGCAACAAAATGGAGCATTGTTATTGCGGCGAGTTTAGGAAGTTTTCTAGTTTTACTAGCTGTTTTAGCGGTTTCTAATAAAGTGAGAGACACTATGGCTATTCTTATAATTGGATTAATGTTTGGAAGTATTACAGCAGCTATTGTGAGTGTACTTTCCTATTTCAGTTCTGCCGAACAATTACAACAATACATCTTTTGGGGATTTGGAAGTTTGAGTAATCTATCTTGGAGTGAGCTTTTAATTTTCTTCTGTATTTATGCTATCGGACTCATATTGAGTATCGCCTCCATAAAAGGACTAAACAGTTTATTACTTGGTGATAATTATGCCAAAAGCCTCGGTTTAAATTTAAAACAAAGCCGATTTATCATCATTGTCGCTACCAGTTTAATTGCAGGAACCATCACTGCTTTTGCGGGCCCAATTGCATTTATTGGTTTGGCAATTCCGCATTTAACACGTCAAATTTTTAAAACCACAAACCATAAAATATTATTACCTGCCGTATTTTTATTTGGTGGTATTGTGATGCTTATTTGCGATACTATTGCACAAGTTCCAAATAGTGATTACACCTTACCCATTAATGCGATTACCGCTTTAGTTGGAGCTCCGGTTGTAATATGGTTATTAGTAAGACAACGAAAAATGATGTTTTAATATTATGGAGACCTGTCAGGTTTTAAAAACCTGACAGGTCTGTAAATCAATTTAGTGAAAGAAAACAAGCAACATACCATCCTCAAAGCACATCAACTTTCCATTGGTTATAAAACTAAGAAAGCTGAAACTGTCATTGCTTCAAATATAAATTTTGAATTGCAAAAAGGGCAACTCATTGGCTTAGTTGGAGCTAATGGTATTGGTAAATCGACCTTATTAAGAACACTAATCAAAGTACAGCCAGAATTATCGGGTTCTATACGCCTTAATAATAAAGACCTTAAAACCACCACCACTTTAGAGCTTGCTAAACAATTGAGTATTGTATTAACAGAACCTTTATCATCTAAAAATCTTTCGGTTATTGAGCTTGTTGCTTTAGGACGGCATCCGTATACCAATTGGATTGGCAACCTAACCGAAAACGATACTACGATTATAAAAAAGGCTTTGACACTGGTCAATATTTTAGAATTAAAAGACAAAAAATGCTACGAACTTAGTGATGGACAGCTACAAAAAGTTATGATTGCGCGCGCTTTAGCTCAAGATACTGATGTTATTGTTTTAGATGAACCCACGTCGCATCTCGATATGTATCATAAAGCCTACATTTTAAAACTGCTTCAAAAGTTAACCAAAGAAACCGGTAAAACCATTTTATTTTCTTCGCATGAAATTGATTTAGCCATTCAACTTTGTGATACAATGATTGTAATGCAAAAGGATAATGTGGTCTGCAATCAACCTTGTCATTTAATTACTGAAGGTGTTTTTGAATCCCTTTTCCCTAAAGATCTAATTGTTTTTGATGATAAAACAGGAAGCTTTAGAGTGACGAAATAAGGTTATTCTTCCTCGTCACTATTGTGTTTGATTTCAGTAGGAAAAGGTTGTTCTCTCATAAAACATTCTTTAGGCAAGAAATGTTCGCTAAATTTCATTTGAAAACTATTAAACCACTTTACTTTAAAAAGTAATTCCGAAGTAATTTTTTTCCTGTCCCCATTTGGGTAAAATGAATCATCAATCATTTGCTTTTTTAAACCACTCAAAATAAAATCTGGTGAAGAATAATTAACAACGTACTGAGTTATTTCTTTCTTATGTTCCTTTTCTCTTTTCTTTTTATTTTTTAAATTCCTAACAACTCTTACAGAAATGCGTTTCTTAAAAATCTCGAATTTTTTAGTTTTAAAATAAACTACATTACCGTATTTATATTTAGGTGTAGTGTAGCTTTCAGCCTCTTTAATTAAGCTTTTATAATTATCATTGTCGTTTATACTATCGTTTCTTGCAATGCATATTGATTTATAATTTTCTAACATACTTTCATAAATACATACTTCATTGAATTGACATCTATTATCGTCAAAATAAACACATAAATATTTAATTCTTTCACCTATTATCTCGCCTAATCTTTCATCCACTATTATTTTCTTTTTACTTTCAAAATGGACTTCTGATACAATCATAAAAGGAGGCACTAATTTACCATCACCTTTAATGTAATAGTCATATAAAAGGGGGTGTGATTTAAATGTTACAATCTCACCTAAACTAAATTTGTTTTTTAATTTCATTTCTTTACTTATTTTAAACTGAAAATAATAAAAACCTTATATTTACCTGAAAGTAAGGAAGTTCTTTAGTTAAAAGGAATAAAACATTTGTTGAACTACGGTATTGGTTTTTAATCAATCACTTAACCCAACCTTTTTATATTAAAAAGGGATAATAAATATGGCGGTTAAGCACTAAGTAAGTTAATGCATTTAGATTTAACCTGCAAGAACTTTGTCCTGCCACTTTCGAAAGTGTTGAACAAATTCTTGCTAGAACACTGATTACCTTTAAGTAATTGAGTATATCTAAGGTTCCTAGAGATGCATAGACCATCAAAGAGATTATTGCTGTCATTATTGATATGTATTTAATTTTCACGTACAATTGCAGCGTGAGTCGAGAATTTGGCTAATGGTTCAATCTTCTAATAGATGTAAGTTTTATTCTGTTATAAATACGTGCGAGAACTTCTCTTACTTTTATTTAACTATGAGAGCTCAAAAAGATTGGTTTAAAGACAGAGGTTATCCACATTTTTCTAATAAGACACCTTTGTCTGTTAGAAAAAGCATTGAACGCTATATTACAAATCAAAAAAAGGTATCTCATCATTCTTTTTTCCCTTTAATTTTTAAAGAAATTAAACAAAGACGTTATAAGCTATCTGATTTTGATGGAGAAGAAAGACGTTCTCATAAAAAAGTAAAAAACGGAAAGGTAGTTTCTAATACAAAAATCCGCGAAATTCTGTATGCTACTCATATAGATGCTCACCTATATTCATATTACACGCAACAAATTATTACGCCTAAATATGAGGCTTATCTAAAACGAAACCCATTACTTTCTAATTCTATAACTGCATATAGACAAATTGAAACTGACGACAAACTAAAGTACAAGAACAACGTACATTTTGCAAAAGATGTCTTTGATGAAATAAAACGAAGACAAAATTGCGTTGCTTTAGTTTTAGATATTGAAAACTTCTTCCCTAGCCTTAATCACAAAAAATTAAAATTAGCATGGGCGAAAATATTAGGTCATAAAACATTGCCAAAAGATCATTTCAATCTTTTTAAAGCTACAACTAGATTTTCTTATGTAAAACTAAAAGACTTAAAAACTAAGAATGGTCATTTTGATGAAAAGGAATTATCAAAGCTTAAAAAAGATGGTAAACACACCTTTTTTAATAATATAAAAGACCTCATTAATTCTGATGTAATAATTCATAAAAATCAAAAAAAAGATACTGATAAAAACTTAATGGGCATACCACAAGGGTTGCCAATTAGTGCATTATTAGCAAACATTTATATGCTTGATTTTGATAAGTCTGTGATAAATGAATTATCAATAAAGCAAAACGTATTTTACCGAAGATACTCTGATGATATTGTTATGATCTGTAAAGAGAATCAAATAAAATTAATTGAAGATTTTGTTGAAGAAGAAATGATAAAGAATAAATTGACTGTTTCACTGGAGAAAACAGAAAAAACGCTTTTCAAATTAAACAAAGGTCGCTTACAATCTTATAAAATTGAAAAAGAAGGTAGTTTAAAAGAAAACCTTCCTTTAAATTATCTAGGCTTTGAATTCTATGGATATCAAACATTGATAAAATCAAAAAATCTTGCAAAATTTTACAGAGAAATGAAAGAAACTGTAAAACGCAAACATAAACGTGTCGAAATAATAAAAGAAAAGCATCTCATTGATGAAGCACCACTTTTTAAACGAAAAATTTATAGGCTTTTTAGTTTTAAAGGTGAACAATCTAGAATGCTTCCCGCTAAGAGAACTGTATTTATTAATGGTAAAGCAAAAACTGAATATTTCGAGCGAAAATTTAGAGGTAATTATTTAAGATATGCATACAGAGCTTCTGATGATTTGGAGGCACCTGAAATCAAAAGACAGCTTCGTAATCATTGGAAAATCTTACAGAAAACATTGAAAAAATACGATTTTTCTAATGTTAGAAAAGATTCATAGTCTAAAAAATCAATCCCTATAATTTATTACTTTTACACCAATACATAATTCAAACTATGAACGACTCACTAATTCTATTTTTAGCTATTATTATTTCCGCAGGTATCGGTGCATTTATTGGTCTCAAATTTTCGCAATTAAAGAGTAAAAGTGACAAAAGCACTTTAGAAGAGCGTAATGCTAATTTGCAACAACAATTCAATGAATTTAAAACCTATTCTGAAACTGAAAACCAAAAACAGAATCAATATTTCACCCAACAATTAACGGAATTAAAAGAGACGATTTCTAAAATTGAAATTGAACGTGAAGCGATTAGACGAGAAAAAGACTTTTTAAACACAGAACTTTCTAGACGTAATTCAGAATACGAGAATCTTGAAAAAGCAAACTTAAAACGCGACGAAGAACTCGTCTTACAACAAGAGCAATTGCGTAAGGATTTTGAATTAATGGCTTCTAAGATTTTAGATGAAAAATCTGAAAAATTCACACTTCAGAATAAAGAGAACATCAAAAATATCTTAAATCCTTTACAAGAAAAAATACAACTCTTCGAGAAAAAAGTTGATGATACACAAAAGGAAAGTATCAGTATGCACTCGGCTTTAAAAGAGCAATTAGTAGGGCTTAAAGACCTTAACCAAATCATGGCTAAAGAAGCCACAAATCTTACTAGAGCGTTAAAAGGTGATAGTAAAACGCAAGGAAATTGGGGCGAATTAGTCTTAGAGCGTGTCTTAGAAAAATCTGGACTTGAGAAAGATAGAGAGTATTTTGTACAACAAAACTTTCAGCGCGAGGATGGTTCTCGTGTGATGCCAGATGTGGTATTACATCTACCGGATTCTAAAAAAATGATCATCGATTCTAAAGTGTCCTTAACTGCTTACGAGCAGTTTGTAAATGCTGAAGACGACCAACGCCCATTGTTTTTAAAAGCGCATGTGAATTCTATTAAAAAACACGTCGATCAACTTTCTGCGAAAAATTATCAAGATTTATATGATATTGAATCTCCTGATTTCGTTTTAATGTTTATTCCTATTGAACCTGCTTTTGCAGTTGCCATAAATGAAGACAATTCATTATATAATAAAGCTTTTGAACAAAACATAGTAATTGTTACTCCTTCTACCCTACTAGCAACCTTGCGTACTATAGATTCCATGTGGAATAACGAAAAGCAGCAACAAAATGCTTTAGAAATTGCGAAGCAAGCTGGTGCACTCTACGATAAATTTGAAGGCTTGGTCATTGATTTAACTGGCGTCGGCAAAAAGATTGATGCTGCTAAAAGTGACTATTCTTCTGCTATGAATAAATTGGTGGACGGAAAAGGTAATCTTATTTCTCGTGTCGAAAAGATTAAAAAAATGGGAGCTAAAGCTAAGAAATCACTTCCGGAAAGTATTATAAAACGCGCTACCGAAGATGATTTATAAAATAGTCCCATTTAAAGGCATAACCGTAAATATGCCATAATAAAGGCATAAATTAGATTATTCCGTTTTAAAGGCATATATTTGAGTATAATATAAGAATATATGACAAGTATAATTACTGGTGATATTATAAAATCTAGAGAAGCAACGAGTCAAAGTTTATGGTTAGACACCTTAAAAACGACTTTAAGCACGCTATCTACGCGTACTTCTGACTACGAAATCTACAGAGGAGATAGTTTTCAAATTGAATGTAGTGACGCGCTCAACAGTTTTAAAAATGCTGTATATTTAAAAGCATGTATTAAAACGATAAAAGGTTTAGATGTGCGGCTTGCTATTGGTATCGGAGACAAAACGTATCAAGGTAAAACGGTAAGCGAATCTAACGGTGAAGCTTTTATATATTCTGGTGAAACTCTTGAAACCTTAAAAAAAGAGAAAGTCAACTTAAAACTTAAGACCAACAGCGACGTAATAAATACTGAGTTTAATCTTTACTTTAAACTTGCTTTAATTGCCATGGATAATTGGACGGTAAACTCTGCAGAAATTATGAAACTCAGCATAGAACATCCAAATATGATTCAATCTGACCTTGCTAAGCTCATTGGTATAAGTCAAGATGCCGTAAGCAAACGCCAAAAACGAGCGTATTTAGATGAAATTTTAGAATTAGATGATTTATATAGACAGAAAATAAACCAATTATGATACTACTCATTTTAAAACTCTTTTTGGCGCACCTCATTGGTGATTTCTTTCTTCAACCTTTAAAATGGGTAAAACATAAAGAAAAGAAAAAACTAAAATCAGTTTGGTTGTATGTACATGTTGCGGTTCATCTGGCCTTAATGTTTGTATTCGTTTGGGATTTATCCTATACTCCATTAATATTAGGTATTGGTTTGTTACACCTAATTATCGATGGCTTAAAGCTTATTCTTCAACGTAAAAAAACAAAACGCTTATATTTTTTATTGGATCAGGTATTTCATATTATTTCAATTGTTGGGTTAACAGCACTACTATATGTTGATGATTTTGACTTCTCCATAATCTTAGATGCTCAGCTCCTACTTTTGGTAATTTGCGTGGCCTTTTTAACCAAGCCTACATCCATAATAATGAAAATCATTTTTTCTAAATGGAACATTTCAAAACTAACCAAAGACAACGAATCCTTAAAAGATGCAGGCACCTATATTGGTGTTTTAGAACGCCTTTTAGTATTTGTCTTTATTGTACTTGGCCATTGGGAAGCCGTAGGTTTTTTAATAACAGCTAAATCCGTTTTTAGGTTTGGAGACCTTACCGCCTCTAAGGAACGAAAACTCACCGAATACATTTTAATAGGTACATTAATCAGTTTTGGCATTGCTATAATGACTAGTTTGCTATACTTAACTCTTATAAAACATGTTTAGACCCACTGAAGATTCTAGAATACAGATATCCGAATTAATGAAACCATCTAATGCCAATTTTGGTGGAAAAATCCACGGAGGTTATATTTTAAGTCTAATGGATAACGTGGCTTTTGCTTGTGCATCAAAACATTCTCGCAGCTATTGTGTCACAGCATCCGTTAATAAAGTAAACTTCTTAAATCCAATTGAAGTGGGAGAATTAGTAACCATGAAAGCGTCGGTTAATTACGTTGGTAATTCGTCTATGGTTGTAGGGATAAGAGTAGAATCTGAAAACATTAGAACCGGCGAAAAGAAACATTGCAATTCGTCTTATTTTATAATGGTCGCAGTTGATGAAGATGGAAATAAAGTTTCGGTTCCTGGTCTTATTTTAACTAATAAATTAGCAGCGAAACGCTTTATTAAATCCATAATTAGACAAGAAAGTGATACTAAACGCAGTATGGATTTAGAAAATCTCTATAAAAATTTAGACCTACATTTAGAAAAATTAAAGGATTACAAAGTACAAGTTGACTTTAAATAAAAAAAGCTAGTTCAAAAATGAACTAGCTTTTTTTTATGTTATTGTTATTTTACTGCTTTATAAAGCGTTTAGTTTGCGTTTCCGTATCATCAGATATTCTGACTAAATAAACTCCACTCTTCCAATTAGAAACATCAATTGATGATTCTAACTTCGTAATTAGACCTTTGTAAATTCGTTTTCCTAAGACATCAAAGACTTCCAATTTTAAATCTTCACTCGTATTTTGCAACTTAATATTAAGTTTATTCTTAGCCGGATTAGGCGCAATTGTAAATTCATTACTTTGAATTTCAATTACATTTAGGCCTGTTCCCTTATTATCAATTTGAGTTGCAGAAGGCTGAGCAAATGAGTATGCTGCTATAAAAAATAGTATAAAAAGTAATTTTAGTTTCATGTGTTTGAATTTATCGATTTCCAACCGTCACATGTTACATCCATATCAAATTTAATTTGGGTGACTTTATTTTTTGTCATGGATGTTTCATATAAGTAGGGCATTAGTTAATGCTAAGTTAGTAATTATTAGTGAATAACAATAACAGTTCATCGAAAACTATGCCACTATTTACTTAAATACATTTTTCTTCTTGCATATAAATCATAAAACTGATCATCCTTCAAATTCTCTATAAACAGGATACTTTCTCCTGTACTTTTCATTTCTGGCCCCAATTGTTTATTCACATTAGGAAACTTATTAAATGAAAATACAGGTTGCTTAATAGCGTATCCTTCAAGCTGTGGATTAAAATTAAAATCAGTTACTTTTTTGGCACCTAACATTACTTTTGTTGCATAATTTACATAAGGTTCTTTATACGCTTTTGCGATAAAAGGAACCGTACGTGATGCTCTAGGATTCGCTTCAATGATATAAACAACATCATCTTGTATAGCAAATTGAATATTAATTAAACCAACGGTATGTAACGCTCTTGCAATGGTATGTGTATGATCTATAATTTGCTGCATTACCAAATCTCCTAAATTGAAAGCAGGTAATAATGCATTACTATCTCCAGAATGAATACCACAAGGTTCTATATGCTCCATAATACCTATGATATGAACATTACCATCGGCATCACAAATCGCATCAGCCTCTGCTTCTATTGCTCCATCTAAATAATGATCTAACAACAATTTGTTACCAGGAATCGATTTTAATAAATCGATAACATGAGATTCTAACTCTTGTTTATTAATCACAATTTTCATCCCTTGTCCACCTAATACATAAGACGGTCTTACTAATATTGGAAAGTCCAATACATCTGCAATGGCTAAGGCTTCATCTGCTGATTCAGCCACATCAAATTCTGGATAAGGAATATTATTTTCTTTTAATATATTTGAAAAACTTCCTCTGTCTTCAGCTAAATCGAGTGATTTAAAGCTGGTTCCCATAATCTTAATTCCCCATTTTTCTAGCTTCTCTGCCAATTTTAATGCTGTTTGACCACCTAATTGAACAATAACACCTTCTGGTTTTTCATGCTGAATGATATCATAAATGTGTTCCCAAAATACAGGTTCGAAATATAATTTGTCCGCAATATCAAAATCAGTCGACACCGTTTCAGGGTTACAGTTAATCATTATGGTTTCGTAACCACATTCAGAAGCTGCTAAAACACCATGCACACAACAATAGTCAAACTCAATACCTTGACCAATTCTATTTGGACCAGATCCTAAAACAATAATTTTCTTTTTATCTGAAACAATACTTTCATTTTGAACATAACGTGTTCCGTCTGGCTTCTCTACTTCACTTTCAAATGTTGAATAATAATATGGTGTTAGTGCTTTAAATTCCGCAGCACAGGTATCTACCAATTTAAATACACGATTGATGTTAAGATCCATTCGTTTTTTATGAACTTCACTTTCTAAACACCCTAACATGTGTGCTATTTGTCTATCTCCGTAGCCTTTTTGCTTTGCTTCGAGTAGTAAATCACGTTGAATAGAATCTATTTTAAAAGTAGAAATCTCTCTTTCAATCTGAAATAACTCTTCATATTGTTTTAAAAACCACATGTCAATCTTTGTGATTTCGTGAATACGACTTAATGGAATTCCGATTGCAATAGCATCATAAATCACAAATACACGATCCCAACTAGCGTAAGTTAATTTTTCAATAATGGTGTCATAATCCTTGTAACCTTTACCATCTGCACCTAAACCATTACGTTTAATCTCTAAAGATTGTGTGGCTTTATGAAGTGCTTCTTGAAACGAGCGGCCAATTGCCATAACCTCACCTACCGATTTCATTTGTAATCCTAGTGTACGGTCTGAGCCTTCGAATTTATCAAAATTCCAACGTGGAATCTTTACTACGACGTAATCTAAAGTAGGTTCAAATAACGCTGAAGTCGATTTTGTAATCTGGTTATCTAATTCATCCAAATTATAACCAATGGCTAATTTCGATGCAATTTTAGCAATAGGATACCCCGTTGCTTTACTCGCTAATGCTGATGAACGTGATACTCGTGGGTTAATTTCAATCGCAATAATTTCCTCTTCATCATCTGGACTCACTGCAAATTGCACATTACAACCACCAGCAAAATCACCAATACTTCGCATCATATGGATTGCCATATCTCGCATTTTCTGAAATGTCTTATCAGATAACGTCATTGCTGGCGCTAAAGTTATAGAGTCCCCCGTATGAATTCCCATCGGGTCCATATTTTCAATCGTACAGATAATAACAACATTGTCATTTTTATCGCGTAGTAATTCTAATTCGTATTCTTTCCAGCCGATTAAGGCTTTATCTATCATGACTTCGTGAATTGGAGAAACTTCCAAACCACGCGTTAGCATTTCGTCAAAGTCTTCTTCTTTATAGACAAAAGAAGCCCCTTCACCACCTAATGTATAGGATGCTCTAATAACTAAAGGGAAACCAAATTCTTGTGCAATTTCCTTTCCTTTAAGGTAAGACGTTGCTGTTGCTTGAGGTGCCATACCAACACCTATCTTCAACATTAACTCTCTAAACTGCTCTCTATCTTCAGTAATATTAATAGCATCGATATCTACACCGATAATATCTACATTAAAATCTTTCCAAATTCCTTTTTCATCAGCTTCAATACATAAATTCAAAGCGGTTTGCCCACCCATCGTTGGTAATACAGCATCAATCTGCGGGTGATCTTTTAAAATTTGAACTAAAGATTTGGTATTTAAAGGCAACAAATACACATGATCCGCCATTGTTGGATCTGTCATTATTGTTGCAGGGTTAGAATTGATTAATATAGTTTCAATTCCATCTTCTCGTAATGAGCGTAATGCTTGAGTACCCGAATAATCAAATTCACAGGCTTGCCCAATAACGATAGGACCTGAACCGATTAGTAAAACTGATTTTATGTTATTATTTTTAGGCATGAGATTGAGTGTTTGATGTTGTAATGTATAAACGTTATTAATTTTGGCTGTGCAAAAATAGTTAAGAATAGGATACAAAAAAAGGCGTTACACCTAAGTAACGCCCTAATATATTAACAATTGTTAATCATTATTTTTTATGTCTTGTTTCTGTAGATACAGACAATTTTTTTCTTCCTTTAGCTCTTCTACGTGCTAAAACTTTTCTTCCGTTAACAGAAGCCATTCTTTCTCTGAAACCGTGTTTGTTTCTTCTTTTTCTTTTTGACGGTTGAAACGTTCTTTTTGGCATGTCTTATATATTTTATAAACTAATAATCTTTTTGATATTGAGAGGTCTCTCAAAACTGCGTGCAAATATACAACAAGTTTTTACTTTAGCAAGAAGCAAAAGAAAAATTTTGTTTAGAATTTAAACTCTTAGATTTTATTATCTTTGCGCTCTGCAAAAATACACAGAAATATGTTTAATAAAAATATAAAATTAGTCATCGCCGCTTTAATTATTGGTTATGGTATCTATCAATTCACTGAAGGTTACATTGGTAATGGTATTATGTACCTCTTACTTTCTACGATATTCATTTTTCTTTACTTTAAGAATGAAATGATTTTACTAGCATTTTTAAAACTTAGGAAACAAGATTTTGTTGGTGCAAAAAAATGGTTAGACAAAATAAAGAACCCAGAAGGTGCTTTAGTTAAAAAACAACAAGGGTATTTAAACTACCTTAATGGTATTATGGTATCTCAAACTAATATGAATGAAGCTGAAGGTTATTTTAAAAAAGCAATCGATTTAGGCTTATCAATGGACCACGATTTAGCTATGGCTAAATTGAATTTAGCTGGAATTGCTTTTTCTAAACGCAGAAAACCAGAAGCTCAAAAATTATTAGCTGAGGCTCAAAAACTAGATAAAAGAGATATGCTTGCTGAGCAAATTAAGATGATGAAAGAGCAAATGAAAAAAGCATCTATGCCTAAACAGCAATACGGTCAGCCAACATCTGCGAGACAAAACCGAAGAAGTAGACGATAAACTTTATAAGATAGGAGCCATAAGACGCGCAACCGCTTCTATAAGTTTTGTGCGTTTAGAACGGGCTTGCCAAGATTTTAGTTGTAGCTTTTCACAATGTTTTAAGTCATCATTAAAGAATTCTGTTAGCTCACTGCTTATGTTCTTATTGTAGATTAAAGCATTGACTTCAAAATTAATATTGAAACTTCTATAATCCATATTGGTTGTGCCTACAGTACAAAACACACCATCTACAACCATTGTTTTTGCATGAATAAATCCTTTTGTGTATTGATACACCTCCACTCCAGCTTCTAAAAGCATTTCTAAATAAGAATTAGTAGCATATTCTGCTATCCAAGAATCTGAAGTTTTAGGTACAATAATCTTAACTTCTTTATTACTTCGTGCTAAAACTTGAAGTGCAGTTACGATTTCGCTATTCGGAATAAAATATGGTGTTGTAATATAAACATGGTCATCAGCATTTGTAATCGCTACAAAAATAGCCTCCATAATATTAGACCAATCTGTATCTGGACCACTTGCAGCAATTTGAAGCGGTATGTTTTCTTTACAATTATGTTCTGGAAAATACGCTTTTGAAATTTTTAATTCATCTCCACTAACAAAATCCCACGTTGTAAAGAATAATATTTGAAGTTGTTTTACAGCTTCCCCAACGATTCGAACATGAGTATCTCTCCAATACCTATCATTATTAGCATTAACATAAGCGTCCGAAACATTAACACCACCAACATACCCTATCTTTCCATCTATTACAACAATCTTACGATGATCGCGATAGTTCATCTTCCCTGTGGAATTTGAAAATCGAACAGGCATAAAGGGATACATTTCTATTCCACAATCCTTTAACTTCCGTTTCATCTTAGATGTTATAGAACTTCCAACATCATCTATAGCTATTCTAATTTCGAGACCTTCACTTGCTTTTTTACATAATAAATTAAGAAGTTCAGTTCCTATTTTATCATCTTTAATTATAAAATATTCAAGATGGATGTGATGTTCTGCGTCTTCAATATCCTTAAATAATAATTTGAACTTTTCGTCACCATTTTTAATAAGCTTTATATCATTATTAATAGTCAGTTTAGATTTTTCATTATTATATAACAAAGGAATCACTTTCGATTTTTGATCGAGTAAATCGTCAACCACATTAATCTCCTTGGCATCAAGTTCTAATTCATTTTGAATCCTTTTAATCGTCGACTGATTTAGAACCTGCTTCCTAGAGAATATTTTATTCTTTCGGTATTCTTGTCCAAAAAGATAATAAATCAATAAACCTAAAAAAGGTAAAGCCAAAAGACCAATAATATAACTTAAAGCCTTTGTTGGATTTACCTTTTTAAGTAAAATAGTAAGTACAGCAGATAGTGCAACCGTATAATTGAGGACAATTAAAATCTGCCAAATATGGTTTTTAAAAAACTCCAAAATTTATGGATTGGTATTGTAATACCCTTCCTTAGGAATTTCTATAGAGTACGATTTTCTGGAACTATTATTTAAATGTGGCTCTCTTAACCAAGGATTATGAAGTTTTAGAATTTTGTAGTTAATTCCGAATTTCTTTGCAAATCCGGCAAAATCAGCTACCGCAGTATCTACTTGAACCTTATACGTTGGTACTTCTTTATATAAATGCGATTTATTGAAGTTAAATCCATATTTGTCTGGGTTAGAAAGTATTTCCTTTAAAGCTACAATTCTAAACACATAACGACCAGTTTCTTCTCCTAATAGCAAATCGTAGTAACCCGCAACATCTTGTTCTTTTAATCGTCTCGACACACCATAATTCCCAGCATTATACGCTGCAGCTGCCTTCGTCCAAGACCCTAAGCTTTCTTTTGCCTTCTTTAAATAATCGCAAGCCACTTCAGTCGCTTTTTCTAAATTATAACGTTCATCGACGTTAGAGTTCACCTCTAAACCATTTTCTTTTGCTGTTGCTGACATAATTTGCCAAACACCACTTGCTCCTGCTGGTGATTTTGCAGTCTGAACTAATCCACTTTCAATAACAGCTAAGTATTTAAAATCATCTGGCACTCCATTTTTCTTCAAAATAGGTTCTATTATTGGAAAATACTTTTGAGCACGTTTAAACATTAAAAGTCCATTAGATTGCCAATAGGTATTTACTAACAATTCTCTGTCCATACGTTCATAAATATCAGGATCATTAACTGGTACAGCTTCACCTGCAAAGTTTAAATTTTCTGGCATTTCTAAGGCGTACACATTATAACTATTTACAATGGGATCTTCTTTTCCTATTAAATGATCTGGTATCGCTATTTCATCTGGCGACTTTTGCATTGAAAAAATAAATAAGCCTGATATACAAATCACACCTATTAGTGCTAAACTATTTTTTATGATTTTCATGTGTTTTAATTTTAAGTTAATTGAATGCCATATATCGTTCACAATTATTCATTCCTTTGAATAACAGCGTTTTTAATATAAGCTTTCATCATTTTTCTTTTTTATAAATGTAATCAATCTAAGAACAGAATTCAAGTTCAGGCTTCAATAAGTTTTGGTAAATTTTCGTTAAACCATTTATACTTACTAATGACCATAATGTGGGTTCCGCCTTTAACTACGGTGCAATTGCCTCCACAAGAATGTGGAAAAATGGCATCATTATCACCGTGAATATAAACCGCATCTGGATTTGGTTCTTCTTGATCCCAACAAACCACTTGCTTTATGGCCCAATCCAAATAGGTCTTATCACTTACTGAAAGATACTTTTTGTATAAATCTACACGTTTTTTTACCGTTTCTCCAAAAGCATATTTAGCTAGTAAATCTACGTTACTTATTAACTGGGTAGGAAGAATTTTATAAGCTTTAGTAACTTTAAGCAACTTTAATCGTTTAGGAAGTTCGTGATGAGACTTAACGCTAGAGACGACTATTAATTTTTTTAAGTTTAAAAACTTACTCATTTCCTGAACCAAAATACCACCAAAAGAGACACCCAATAAAACGATATTATCATGCTCTATAAATTTACACATACGCTGTGCGTAGGCATTAAGTGTTTCGTTAATATCGGGAATTTGCCACTCTAACCAATGAATTTCATAATCTTCCTCTGGTAATTTGATATGCTCAAATATAGTTGGGTTCGCAGCCATACCTGGCATTAAATAAACATGTGTTAAGTTACTGTTCATAGGTCTTAAAACTTTTTTATTGGGTCGTCTTAATTAATTACAATTTAAGGTTTTAACACCGACAACCTAAAACATTCGTTGATTTTTTGTACCTTTGCACAGCAAAACTATATAAAATATAGTATCTACACTGCCAACCGCTGAATTTAATAAAAAGAAATTATGACAGAAACTGCTGAATTAATTGACAATGACTTCTTGCGTCAATTTGAATTAAATGTTGAAAACGAAATGGCAATTATTGAATATTCTTTACAAGAAAGGAAGATATTCTTAACAAAAATGGTTATTCCTGATACTATTAGGACAGAAGAATTTGAATTAGAGTTTATTGATTTAGTTTTTTCTAATATTAAAGAACGAAACATTAGCGTGGTACCAACAAGCCCTGAAATAGCGAAGTTTGTGAGACGTAACAGAAAATATAAGCGTATGCTTCCTGTAGGAATTAGAATATAACTTCTGAAAACAAATTATAAAAAAAACCGAAACTTTAAAAGTTTCGGTTTTTTTTATATCCAAAATTGAGATTATTACTGTTTCGTATAAATCAATTTTAAATCTTTCGTTTCTATAACTTCTGTAAAATCCTCGTTATAAATTTTTATCGAATTTTCATAGATAGTCGTTAACGTGTCTCCACTGATTACATATACTCTATCATAAATTTTAATTGTACTTTCTTCTGTGATTTCAAACTCTGAAGCGAAACTAATAATACCTTCCGTATTACAGTCCGAAATAATTCTGTACACATTTGTACCCTCTTCTTTATAATACTTTAGCGGATTAGAAAATTCATTACCAGAAGATACGGTTCCATTATTTTCAAATGTTAGTGTTTCTGTTTTATTACAATCTATTTCTGCTACAAGATTCGTATTAGAGACACCATCTTGGTTTACATCAAACGGAAGATCAATGGTTCGCGTCGTTAATAACCAAACTCCAATAACATCATGCTCACTTTTATCTGAACAAGACATCATAGACCCCAATAAAACAATAAGTAGTGAAGCTAATACTATTTTTTTCAATGTACAATCCTTAATTAGAATCAAATATAAAACGAAATAACTTATTTATAGGAAAATACATGTTATTAAAACCATAAAAATTCGACTAGTTTAATGCCAAATCTTCTTGAAATTCAAATCGCACCAAACCATCGTCATCAATTTTCGTCAATCTCACTTTTTCTAGTGTATTTACCAATTCAGGATTCCAAGGTGCTTTAACTTTTACATAGTTTTCTGTAAACCCATGAATATACCCTTCTTTGTTTTCACTTTCAAACAACACAATGCGATCTGTATCTAATTGATTCTCATAAAATGCACGACGTTTTTTAGCAGATAAACCTCTTAACATTTTACTGCGTTTTACTCTTTTTGCCTTAGAAACGACATTCGGCATTTTTGCAGCTTCTGTATTATCGCGTTCTGAATATTGAAACACGTGTAAATATGAAATATCTAATGAACTTAAAAAGTTATATGTTTCTAAAAACAATTCGTCTGTTTCACCAGGAAATCCAACGATAACATCCACACCAATACAAGCGTGAGGCATCACTTCATTTATTTTTGAAACTCTATCTACATACAATTCCTTCATGTAGCGACGTTTCATCTTTTTTAAAATTTCATTACTTCCGCTTTGTAACGGTATATGAAAATGAGGAACAAATGCTCGTGAATTTGAAACCAAATCAATGATTTCATTTTTCAATAAATTGGGTTCTATAGATGAAATTCTTAAACGCTCAATACCTTCAACCTGATCTAACTCTTTAACCAAATCTAAAAAAGTATGCTCGTGTTTTTTATTCCCGAATTCGCCTTTACCATAGTCACCGATATTAACTCCTGTTAATACAATTTCTTTGATACCTTGTTCTGAAATTTCTTTAGCATTCTTCAAAACATTAGTCATGGTATCACTACGAGAAATCCCTCTAGCCAATGGAATTGTGCAATAGGTACATTTATAATCACAACCATCTTGTACTTTAAGAAAGGCTCTAGTTCTATCGCCAATAGAATAACTACCAACATAGAAATCTGCTTCTTCTATTTCGCAAGAATGCACTTCGCCAAAATCGTTTTTAGTTAAGTCATTTAAGTAATCTGTAATCTTGAATTTCTCTGTGGCTCCCAAAACCAAATCTACACCGTGTACATCTGCTAACTCTTTTGGTTTCAACTGTGCGTAACAACCAATAGCCGCAACAAAAGCGTCTGGATTGCTTTTTTGAGCTTGCTTTACAATGGTTTTAAAACGCTTGTCTGCATTTTCGGTTACCGAACAGGTATTTATGACATAAATATCTGCTGTTTCCTTAAAATCTACACGATCAAAACCTTCATCTGCAAAACCTCTTGCGATTGTAGATGTTTCTGAAAAATTCAGTTTACAACCTAATGTATAAAATGCGACTTTTTTTGTTGGATTCATTCTTGTACTTTTACCAAGTTGGCAAATTTACAACATATAACTTATATGCTAAAGCTCGTACGATTCTTATTCAATAGTTTACTTTTTGGAGTCTTATTTTTAATGACATTTTCTTGTACTTCAAAAGAAAGCGCGCCATTAGACCATCTTGTATTTAGATATAACGAACATAAAAACATAGGCTCTTTAGATCCGGCATTTTCTAAAGACTTAGCCGACATTTGGGCTACAAATCAGTTATTTAATGGATTGGTGCAGATGGACGACGAACTCAATGTAAAACCTTCTATTGCTAAACATTGGTCAATTACCGATAGTGCAAAAACCTACACATTTACACTTAGAGATGATGTGTTTTTTCATAAACATGAATTATTTGGGACTAAGACTTCGCTCAGCAACCAAGATTCTACAAGGCTAGTAACGGCATCTGATTTTGAATATAGCTTTAACCGTTTAAGAAATAAAGCGATTGCGTCACCAGGAAGTTGGGTTTTAAATAAGGTTGAAGACTTTTCTGCTATAAACGATTCTACATTTCAAATTAAACTGAAACAAGCTTTTCCTGCGTTTTTAGGCTTGTTAACCATGAAATATTGTTCTGTGGTGCCAAAGGAAATTGTGGAACATTATGGGAATGATTTTAGATCTCACCCCATTGGAACTGGCCCTTTTAAATTTAAACGTTGGGAAGAAAATTTAAAATTAGTATTCAGAAGAAATAATAATTATTTTGAAACCGATTCTCTTAACCAACAGTTACCATATCTTGAAGCGGTTGCTATTACTTTTTTACCAGATAAGCAAAGTGAATTTCTTCAGTTTGCGCAGGGTAACATTGATTTTGTATCGGGTTTAGACGGCTCTTATAAAGATGAAATTTTAACTACCGTCGGGCAATTAAAATCGAATTATACAGCTGATGTGAATATGATTCGTGGTCCCTATCTCAACACCGAATATCTAGCCTTTTTTATGGAAAGTGAGGTTAGTACTATTCAATCTTTAAAACTGCGAAAAGCGATTAATGTAGGTTTTGATCGCAATAAAATGATGATGTATTTGAGAAATGGTATCGGAATTCCTGCAAATGGTGGTTTTATTCCCAAAGGTTTACCTGGTTTTGATGCTACAATTGGTTTTAACTATCAACCCGATTTGGCTAAGCAATTGGTGTCCGAATTTAAAGCAGAAACAGGAATTAAAAATCCTGAAATTACATTAACGACTACAAGTAATTATTTAAGTTTTTGCGAATTTATTCAACGAGAGCTCCAAAAAACAGGCCTAATGGTTTCTATTGATGTTATTCCGCCATCAAGTTTGAAAGATGCTAAAGCTAATGGACAGGTCGATTTTTTCAGAGCGAGTTGGATTGCCGATTATCCTGATGCTGAAAACTATTTATCCTTATACTACAGCAAAAACTTTGCTCCGAACGGTCCTAATTACACGCATTTTAAGAATGATGCATTCGATGACATGTATGAAGCTGCGTATTTAGAAACGGATTATAACAAACGTATAGAACTGTATACTAAAATGGATTCTTTACTTATGGCTTCTGCACCAGTAGTGCCGATGTTTTATGATGAAGTCGTTAGATTTACGAGAAAGAATGTCACTGGTTTGGGTATTAATGCGACTAATTTATTGGAACTGAAATCTGTTAAAAAAAGTGAACTCAAAAATTAAAGATGCCAATTAATTTTTGCTCTTAAATCCTGAAAAATAATACAAATCATCTCTGCCCTCACCTCTAAGGCGTCGCGACGATAAATACCCTGTAGATAAATCATCATTGAGGAAGAATGAAAAATCATCACCAATACTATTAATAGGCTCATCTAAAGACACTGCAATTTGTTCAGGATCATCATTCTCTAAATCATAAGAATACACATCTAAAGAACCTTTTCCACCTTTTCTATCAGAAGAAAAGTAAAGTTTGTTATCTGTGCTTACAAAAGGATAAAGCTCTGTACGAGAAGAATTAATACTATCAGATAATTTTGTGACTTCACCATAACTTTTATGGTCAGACACTGAAACTTTATATAAATCTGATTTCCCCTTTGTGCCTTCAACATCTGCAATAAAATACAAGGTTGAACCATCTGGAGATAAGGCCGGATGAGCATAATTAAATGCAGGATCACAAAATGGTAAATCTACAAAGTTTGTCCACCCTTCATCTTCAACATATTCAGCTCTTGTAATTAAAAGATTATAAACTTTTTCATCCTTTAACTTATCCTCTCCCTTTTTACTATGATTGCCGGTGAAGTACATATATTTCCCATCTCTAGAGTGGGTTGTAACAGACATATTAAACTGACCATATTCTGTTTTCTTTATCATTTCGGCATCCTTTATCTCACCATTGTTACCAACTGTACCCGAATATACTCCAAAGAGTTCTTGAGAGAAGTGATCTGATATTGCTCTCCCTCTTTTTGTGACAAGATTAGAGCTAAAAAATACTTTATCATTTACAACTCTAGCTGCAAAATGATCTAGTTTGGTGTTAATTTCAAGTTTTTTAACTTCAATCTCTTGTGAAAATCCGAAACTTATAAAAAATAAAAAAAGTAAGGTAAATTTGAGCTTTAACATGACTTTAGTCTTTTCTATATTGCTTTGATTCTTCGAAAATATGATTTAAAATTGCTTTGTCTATTTCTGTAAATTCCTCTTTGCGTCTACCCATCACTACTTCTGCAACTTCAAACGCCTTGTCTGTTTTATAAGTCACAAAACCTTTGCTTCCGCCCCAAGAAAAACTTGGTACAAAGTTTCTCGGAAAACCACTTCCAAAGATATTAGCACTAACACCAACAACGGTACCTGTATTAAACATAGTATTAATACCACACTTACTATGATCTCCCATCATTAATCCACAAAATTGCAGGCCAGTTCTGGCAAAGCCTTCTGTTTGGTAATCCCAAAGTCTAACTTCTGCGTAATTATTTTTTAAATTACTAGTATTCGTATCTGCACCCAGATTACACCACTCTCCGATAACTGAATTCCCTAAAAAGCCATCATGCCCTTTGTTCGAAAATCCGAAAATCACAGAATTACTAACTTCTCCTCCAACTTTACTGTGTGGTCCTACAGTTGTTGGTCCATAAATCTTACTAGCCATTTTTAACGTCGCATTATGACATAACGCAAAAGGACCTCTTACAAGAGAACCTTCCATAACTTCAGCATCTCTACCAATATAGATTGGTCCAGAACTCGCATTTAAAGTCGCGAAATTTAAGGTAGCTCCTTTTTCGATAAAAATATTTTCAGGATTGATGGTATTAATTGTCGCAGGAATTGGTTGCGAATCTCTATCCTTAGTAATTAGATTAAAATCCTCGATGATTGCCTCACCATTTAGTGCAAAAATATCCCACGTATGTTCAATTTTTAAAAGATCACCTTCAAACTCTATAGCTTCAAACGTTGAAAAGTCATTAACTTCCTCGCCTTCTTTAATATAAAATGCAATGACATCTTCACCTTTAAATAAAGCTTGATTTTCGCTTAAGTTTTTTACAACCTCTGCAACTTCCATATTTGGTAAAAAAGAAGCATTGATCATAATGTTATTTTCCATTTCTACCATAGGATACTTATCTGACAAGTAATCTTCGGTAACCGTTGTCGTTGTGTATTCTATATACGATTCCCATTTTTGGCGTATGGTTAAAATACCAACTCTTAGGTCTGCAACGGGTCTTGTAAATGTAAATGGTAAAAGATTATTACGATAAGGGCCGTCAAATAATATGTAGTTCATGGTGAAATTTTAAAGTTTGAAGTTGGCACTAAGAAGATTATCGTTCTAAAATCCAACTCAATTATGACATCAAAAATAACTTAATTGCTGAAAATAAAAAAGCCTTTCTGATAACAGAAAGGCTTTTATTTGTATTGGTAAGCGAAGTTTATTTTTTAAACTTTGCGTATTTGTTTTTGAACTTGTCAATACGACCAGCTGTATCTACTAATTTAGATTTACCTGTGTAGAAAGGATGAGATGTTCTAGAAATTTCCAATTTTACTAATGGATATTCAGTACCATCTACATCGATAGTCTCACTTGTATCTGCTGTAGACTTAGTTAAATATACCTCTTCATTAGACATATCTTTAAATGCTACTACTCTATAATTTTCTGGATGTATTCCTGCTTTCATCACTAAATGCTTTAAATGTATTCGATTTTTCGAGGTGCAAATTTAACCATTTTTTATAAATCCACAATCTTTTTGGTAAATTTTATTTAGTAAAAGTATGTAACATTTATGTAACTTTGGATACTAACTGATTAATTAACCAAAAACTTATAATAAATTATGGATAAATCTTTGAAATCTTCGGCGCTTAATTACGGACTGTATTTAGCACTTATACTATCATCTTTCACTATAATTGGCTATGCTGTTTATCTTGATTTATTTACGGAATGGTGGTTTGGAATTGGTCAAATGTTTTTAGTTATAATTTTTGGAATTGTATCTGCAATTAAAGCTAAAAAATTATTAGGAGGCTTTATTAGTTTTAAAAATGCTTTTACAGCTTTTTTTATAACAATTCTTGTTGGAGTTGCAATTCCTGCTCTTGTAGGCTTTATTATTTTTAATATCGTTGACGCGGAAGCTGCTAGTATTCTCCAGCAAAAAATCATAGATAATCAGTTAGCAATGATGGAAAGATTTGGTGCACCACAATCATCAATTGATGAAGCCATGGAACAAATACAAAAAGAAGAAAGTTTCTTCTCTTTAGGAAACACGATAAAGTCTATTGCATATCAACTTGTAGGCTTTAGTATTATTGGTCTTATTGTTGCTGCAGCTACTAAAAAAAATGATCCGGACGCAGCTTAAATAATTTCTTTATTTTTGGAGACTAGAAATTAGACTAAAATCATATGGATATATCAGTAGTAATTCCACTACTTAACGAACGCGACTCTTTAAAAGAATTACACGATTGGATAGTTTCAGTGATGCTATCCAATCAGTTTTCTTATGAAATTCTTTTTATAGACGACGGTAGCACTGATAAATCGTGGCAAATAATTTCTGAACTTGGTGAAATTAATCCCAAAGTAAAAGGCATTAAATTTCTTAAAAACTTTGGAAAATCTCAAGCTTTACATGCTGGTTTTGCTAAAGCTGAAGGAGATGTCGTCATTACAATGGATGCCGACTTACAAGATAATCCTGAAGAAATCCCAGAACTCTTTAAAATGATAAAAAGTGATGGTTTTGATTTGGTTTCTGGCTGGAAAAAGAAGCGTTACGATTCTTATTTTTCTAAAAATTTACCTTCAAAATTATTCAATTGGGCAGCAAGACGTACGTCTGGTGTTACCTTGAATGATTTTAACTGCGGCTTAAAAGCCTATAGCAATACCGTTGTAAAACATATTGATGTGTATGGCGAAATGCATCGCTACATCCCTGTCCTCGCAAAAAACGCAGGGTTCACTCATATTGGAGAAAAAGTAGTACAGCACCAAGCTCGTAAATATGGGCATACTAAATTTGGAATGAACCGTTTTGTCAATGGTTTTTTAGATCTCATCACCATTTGGTTTGTATCTCACTTTGGTAAAAGACCAATGCACTTATTTGGTGCACTTGGCGTCATCATGTTTTTTATTGGTTTTTGTTTTTCTTTTTATTTAGGAATTGATAAGCTCTTTTTAAATCCAACAGGACGTCTCATTACAGACCGACCACAATTCTACATTGCGCTTTCAACTATGATTATTGGTTCGCAATTATTTATCGCAGGCTTTTTAGGGGAGCTTATTCTACGATCCAACCGACAGCAACAGCGTTATTTTATAAAAGAAAATTTGAATCTGTCGTAATAAGACAATTTTGTTGCACTACAAGACATATTAAAATATTGAATTGTTTATTTTTGTTAATAAATCCATTTTACCCATGATACATATTAAACCAGAAATTTTAGAACGTGTAAATTCTTGGCTAACACCAACTTTTGATGAAGACTCTCAAAAGGAAATTAAAAACATGATAGCTTCTAATCCTAAAGAATTAGAGGAAAGTTTTTATAAAGATCTTGAATTTGGAACTGGTGGAATGCGCGGAATTATGGGATTGGGTACTAACCGAATCAATAAGTATACCTTAGGAAAAAACACACAAGGTTTAAGTAATTATTTAAAAGAATCGTTTCCTAATGAGGATATAAAAGTTGCAATTGCTTACGATTGTAGACATAATAGCCAATCATTCGGAAAGCTTGTAGCTGATGTATTTTCAGCCAATGGAATTAAAGTGTTTTTGTTTGAAGAATTAAGACCAACACCAGAATTATCATTCGCCTTAAAACATTTAAACTGTCATTGTGGTATTGTATTAACAGCATCTCACAATCCACCAGAATACAACGGATATAAAGTTTACTGGCAAGATGGAGGTCAATTAGTCCCGCCTCAAGATTCAGCTGTAATAGCTGAAATAAATCGTTTAGATTATTCTGAAATTAAGTTTGAAGCCAATTCTGATTTAATTCAATATATAGGAAAAGACGTTGATGATGTTTTTATTGACGCCTGTGTTAGTAATGGTAGTTTTGATACGCCTAAAGCTGCCAAAGAAAATTTAAATATTGTATTTACTTCATTACACGGGACGTCTATAACGGCGATTCCTGAAACTTTTAAACGTGCTGGTTATTCTAATGTTCATATTGTTGAAGAACAACGTGTTCCTAATGGAGATTTTCCAACGGTAGTATCTCCAAACCCGGAAGAGCCTGCGGCTTTAAAAATGGCTATGGAATTGGCAGAAAAAGTAGATGGAGATATCGTTATAGGTACAGACCCTGATTGTGACCGTTTAGGTGTTGTCGTTAGAAACTTAGACAATGAATTGGTAATTCTTAATGGGAATCAAGCTATGGTTTTAATGACGAACTTTCTCTTAAAACAATGGAAAAAAGAAGGTAAAATTAATGACAATCAATTTATAGCATCTACAATTGTATCGACTCCAATGATGACCGTTTTAGGTAATGCATATAATGTTGAATCTAAAATTGGATTAACAGGATTCAAATGGATTGCTAAAATGATCAAAGACTTCCCACAGCTGGATTTTATTGGTGGTGGTGAAGAAAGCTTTGGATTTATGGTTGGTGATTTTGTACGCGATAAGGATGCAGTAACTTCTACCCTTTTAGCTTGCGAAATTGCGGCACAGGCAAAAGCAAATGGTAAAACATTATATCAAGAATTAATTGATTTGTACGTTGAGCATGGTTTCTTTAAAGAACATTTAGTGTCCTTAACTAAAAAAGGCATCGAAGGAGCACAAGAAATTAAACAAATGATGGTTGATGCTCGAAATAATCCTTTAAAAGAAATCAATGGTGAAAAAGTAGTCTTAATTGAAGATTACCAATTGTCTATTTCTAAAAACCTTCAATCTAACGAAGAAACAGCTATAGACATCCCGAAATCTAACGTATTAATTTACTACACTGAAAATGGAAGTAAAATTGCACTACGACCTAGTGGAACGGAACCAAAAATAAAATTCTACATCAGCGTAAACGCACAATTAGACAATTCGTCAGACTTTGCGACAACGGAGCAATTGTTGGACGATAGAATTAATGCGATTTTAGCAGACATGAATTTATAGTAGATGAATTATATAAAAAAACTCATACCTTTTGCACTACCTTACAAGAAGTATGCGTATTTAAACATTTTTTTTAACATCTTATATGCCCTTTTTAGCACGCTTTCATTTGTTGCTTTAATACCGGTATTTAAAGTTATTTTTAGTGATCAACGCGAAGCTACTGACAAACCTGTTTGGCAAGGTTGGTTAGAATTGCAGAATTACGGTGAAGATTATCTTAATTATTTTATAGTCGACAATATTGAAAAATATGGTGACTTTAAAGTCCTAATGATGATGGTTGGTGTTATCATAAGTATGTTCTTACTTAAAAACATTTCAAATTATCTCGCCATGTATTTCATTACATTTTTAAGGAATGGAGTATTAAAAGATATCAGAAATAAGTTATACGACAAGATTGTAACACTACCATTGGCTTTTTATTCTGAAAAGTCAAAAGGAGATACCATTTCTAGAGTAAGTGCCGATGTAAATGAGGTTAGAAATTCATTCCTTGCTATACTAGAAATGATTGTAAGAGAGCCTCTTACCATATTGTTTTCGTTAATTACAATGCTTATACTTAGTCCTAAACTTACCTTATTTGTACTTGTATTTATTCCTATTTCAGGTTTTATTATCTCTAAAATCGGTAAATCTTTAAAGAAAGGGTCGTTAAAAGTTCAAAAAGAACAAGGAGTCTTTTTATCTGTTTTAGAAGAAACTATGGGAGGTTTAAGAATTATTAAAGCCTTTAACGTAGAAAAGATGTTTGCTGGAAAATTTGAAGACAGTAATGCTCGTTATTATAAGTATTCTAACAAATTACTCAATAGACAAAACTTAGCATCACCTCTAAGCGAACTATTAGGAATTATTGTTATTGGTGTGTTACTCGTTTATGGAGGTTATCTGGTCTTTGTAGATAAAACTATGGATGCCAGTTTCTTTGTTGGGTATATAACCTTAGCTTATAACATTCTTACGCCTGCTAAAGCAATTGCCAAAGCAAGTTATAGTGTAAAACGTGGTGATGGTGCCGCCAATAGAATTCTCGAGTTTTTAGAAACAGAGAATGACATTAGAGAAATTGAAAACCCAATCGAAAAGCAAAATTTTGAAACGGAAATTACAATTGAAAACATTTCCTTCAAATACGAAGATCACTATGTTTTAAAGAACTTCAGCTTAACAATTCCTAAAGGAAAATCTGTAGCTCTTGTTGGTCAATCTGGAAGTGGTAAAAGTACTATCGCTAATCTCGTAACTCGCTTTTACGATGTAAACGAAGGTCAAATTTCAATTGATGGTGAGAATATTAAGAATCTTTCTAAGAAATCTTTACGAGGTTTCTTAGGCTTAGTGAACCAAGATTCTATATTATTTAATGATACTGTAGCAAATAATCTAAGAGTCGGAAAAGAAGACGCTAATGATGATGAAATTATTGAAGCTTTAAAAATCGCAAATGCTTGGGAATTTGTTAAAGACTTACCTCAAGATATCCATACTAATATTGGAGATTCTGGTGGTAAAATTTCTGGTGGACAAAAACAACGTATCAACATTGCCAGAGCAGTACTTAAGAATTCACCAATAATGATTTTAGATGAAGCCACCTCAGCTTTAGATACTGAAAGTGAAAAATTAGTGCAAGATGCTTTGGAAAACATGATGAAAAATAGAACTTCTATTGTCATTGCACATAGACTTTCTACTATTCAGAATGCAGACCAAATTGTGGTGATGCAAAAAGGAGAAATTGCAGAACAAGGTACACACGCAGCATTGATTGCTAAAAATGGAGTTTATAAAAAGCTTGTTGATATGCAAAGCTTTGAGTAAACTTTGACTTTTTTAGATCATTTAATGAAAATGCAACCTAGTTCTTTATTATAAAATAAACCTCAACTAAGTTAGTCACTCAAAACTTTAATAATCTTATTTTTTTCAAACAATAAAAAAGGATGTATAATCAAATACATCCTTCTCTATTGTTACCAGATTTGGGGAACTGATAACGTTTAATAGGTTAAGCTTAAAACAAACATATAATAAATAAAACTCTCAAACAAGAAAAACATGCATTTTATCGTTGATTTTTGTATTTAATCGAATTTACAGGTTATAAAGCACTGATTGTCAATAATTACAAAAAGCATTACGTTTAATAAAAAAACCTAATTAAACTTTTACTAATTTTCAGAGTCTTAATTACAAATACTATCAATTGGTTAACGAAGCGGAATTTATAACGCGTTTAAAAAATCCTTTAACAAAAGAAGCGGCATATAGAGAATTATTACAACTCTATAAGGAACGTTTGTATTGGCATATTCGTAAAATTGTAATTAACCATAATGATGCAGATGATGCGCTTCAGAATACATTTATAAAGGTGTATCGTAGCATCGATAATTTTAAAGGAGAGAGTCAATTGTTTTCTTGGTTATATAGAATAGCAACAAACGAATCTATTACGCTTATAAACAAAAATGCAAAACGCTTACAGATTTCTAACGAAGAGCATCAAACAAGAGCGATTAACAATTTACAAGCAGATGTTTATTTTGAAGGCGATGACATTCAACTAAAATTACAGAAAGCCATAGCTACGTTACCAGAAAAACAGCAATTAGTGTTTAATATGCGCTATTTTGATGATTTAAAATATAAAGATATGGCAGATATTTTAGAAACAAGTGAAGGTGCTTTAAAAGCCTCCTATCATATTGCAGCTAAAAAAATTGAAGCCATTTTAACTTCAGATTAAACCATTTTAATAATTTGGAGTCTTATTAGTATATACAGTTTAAATGATTTCGGATATACCGAAAAATAAGCATGAAAAAAAATAATTTACATAACGTTACATCTTCAGGTTTTAAAACACCAGATAATTACTTTGAGTCGTTTGAAGCTAATTTATTTGAACGCTTAAATGAAAAAGAAGTCATTAAAGCTTCAGAAACTTCAGGTTTCACTGTTCCTGAAAATTATTTTGATGCTGTTGAACATACAATTTTAGAAAAACTTCAAGATAAACCAGAAAAACCGGTTATCAGGTTAAAACCAAAAAGTACATTTTACTATTTTTCTGGTATTGCAGCAAGTATTGTACTATTATTTAGTTTAGTATTTAACAATGATAATATAACTATAGACAATTTAGAAACCGAAATTCTTGAAAGTTATTTATTTCAGGAAGATTACAGTAATGACGATTTGGCCACGTTGCTTAAATCCGATGATATTTCGGTAACCGATTTTATAGATATAAATATTTCAGACGAAACACTCGATCAATACTTTGAGAACATCGAAACAGAAGACCTAATTTTTGAATAAAAAGATTATGAAAACCATACACACACTCATACTTACTTTGTTTATTTCTGCGAGTATATTTGCGCAAAAATATGATAGAGAAAAAATTAAAGCTTTGAAAATTGCCCATATTACTGAGCAATTGGACTTAACTGAAACTGAAGCACAGAAATTTTGGCCCATTTACAATGCCAATGAAGATGCCGAAAACGAATTAAGAGAAAGTTCTACAAATAGAAGAAAGGATAAAAAGCCAGAAGAACTATCTGAAAGCGAAGCAAAATCACTTTTGTTAGCCATGGAAAAAATGGAAAAACGGAAAGTAGAGTTACATTCTAAAATGCTTAATGAGTTATTCGAAATTTTACCCGCAAAAAAAATAATAAAACTATATCAGGCAGAGCGATCGTTTAGACAAAAAATATTTGACGAATACAAAAAACGCCACTCTAAAGAATAGTGTGCTCTAAAAAGCAATAAAAAAAGGAAGCTCTCGTGCTTCCTTTTTTTATTCTCTAAAAGTAAGTTTAGAAATCCTACCCTTTCCTGCGGCATAAGCCACAGAATCATTTAAAAATCGGATGGTGTAAAAGCCTTCATCACTTAAATGAGACCATGTGCTACCTGCATCGTTACTATAATCAATGCCTTTAAATCCTACTGCAACTAATTCTATAGCATTAGAATTTGGAACGTACTGCACACAACTTCTATAACCAGGACCTTTTCCGTTAGCCACAACTTGCCAAGTTTTACCACCATCACTAGTTCTTATTTTGTTATTTAAAGTATCGTTTGGTTTGGTGTAATCTCCACCAATAGCGAATCCGTTTTTATCATCGTAAAAATCTAGCGAATATATACCTGTGGTTTCTTTTCCTTGAGTAATCGGTGTTTCGTATACTTCCCAAGTTTTTCCTTTATCTGAAGAATATAGTACTCTACTTGCTTTTCCTCCTGTAGCAACCCACGTATGATCACCAATTATTGCAATATTAGTATCACTTGCGGCAAAAGCGGCTTCACCTTTTTTGGCTTTTGGTAAATCCTCGCAAGATAATTTTGTCCAAGTCTCTCCTCCATCTCTTGTGATGATGATACTCATACAATCGTCTGTTGGGTCACCAATAGCAATGCCTTCATCATCGTTCCAGAAGTCCATGGCATCGTAGAACGCTTTTGAATGGTTTTCTTGGTAAACTAAATTATGAGACAAATAAACTTCATTATTTTTGTGATAGTCTAATTTATAAATTAAAGCAGGGGATTCAATACTCATAAAGAATAAATTTCTCTCGTTAAATGCTGAAGATCTAAAAGCGTAATCCATAGTGTCACTATAAACTAAACCATGCACCCTAGATCCATCTTCTAAAATTATTCCATTCTTTCCATCTCCAGAAGCATAGTATACATTACCATCTATAACTTCAAAGGCTCTAATGCTTAATGTAGAATCTACAATAATATCCTTCTTCCAAAATTTAGCATATTGTCTTTGTGGTATTTCCTCTTGTTTTTTACAAGAAAATAAAAAAGAGATCATTACTATTATAAATAGCATGTTTTTCATAGGTTGTAATTTCCCCTAAAAATAGAAAAGCTTTGCGATATAACCGCAAAGCTTTTCAAATCAATAATCAATCAAATAAAACTAGATCATCACTCTAGCTTTCTTTTTTTAATGCTTTAATATCTACAATTAATTGTGCTATCGAAGCTCTATTTAATCCGTTATAAATTCCTCTAATGTGTTTATTTTTATCAATGAGCAAAAAGTTTTCGGTATGCAGAAAGTCATCATTAGTTTTAACTTCACCTAAATCACTTTCAACAAAATAATGATCTCTTCCAAGCGCATAAATTTCATTTCTATCACCTGTTACTAAATGCCATTTCTGATCAATGACATCATTTCTTTTAGCATAAGCATTTAAAACAGCAACTGAATCTGTACTCGGCATTACCGAATGTGATAATAATAAGACGTCCGTGTCGTTTTTAAATTCTTCCTGAACTTTAGACATATTACCAGTCATTTTAGGACAAATACCAGGACAGGTTGTAAAAAAGAAATCGGTTACATATATTTTATCTTCAAACGTATTTTGAGTAACTGCTTCTCCTAATTGATTTGTTAATGAAAAATCTGGAATTTTATGAAACGCTCTTTCTTCTTCCGTATTTGGCGTTAACCAATGTGGAGTAAATGAGTCATCGTTATAATACGGCAAATACTCTACTCTGCTGTTTTCAACAACTTTAATAGTTTCTTTCTTTACCTCATCCTTACAGCTTGTAAACACAAACAGTACTATAATACATAAGTATTTCATAAAATTATTTTTTTTCTAATAATGACTTCATCCTCTAATCTTACACATGAACTTGCTCTTCTCATACCAAAAATCCTCCCATTTTTGGCTTCATAATTAACATATAATTTACCGTTGGCTAACCAAGCTTTTTGAAAACCATGTTCTTTTCCATCAACAAAATGTCTTAATTTAAACAGTTGTCCATCTGAATACCATTTTTTTTCAACACCTTGTTTCACTCCGTTCTCGTAATTCGTTTCTCCTGATAAAACTCCATTTTCCCACCATGTTTTATAGACGCCTACTAACCGATTATTTTTATAATACGATTCTAATTGAAGGTTTTCATTTTTAGTCCAGCTCCTCGCAACACCTTCCCTTTTTCCATTATAAAAACCCCATTTTTCTTCTAAAGCACCATTAGGGTAAAACTTTAAAGAATACCCATTGTACGGTTCTCCTTTATAATACCATTTGCCTTTATTTCCATTAAGAACCAATTCACTTTTTAACACTTCAACAGTATCGATAATGATAGGTTGTTCCTCATCAGTAATAGCAATATCACTTTTATGCGTTGATGTTTCATTACAACTCGTTACTGATAATATAATAAGTATTAAAAAATAAATTGATCTCATAATTTTTATAGTTTAATAGCCTTGAAAAGGTCCAGCAAAAAGAACATACGCTGGGTCATATGCATAATTACCTGCAGGATACTCTTCATTAACTATATGATAATGATACTCTTCCGCTCCATCTGTATATTGCGTTGTAGACGTGTGACCACCTGAAGCATCTAAATCTGTAGGATATGTTCCTGTTGAACTGCACTGTCTTCCATATATGAAAACACCATCAAGTAATATACCGACTAAACTTTCATCATCGTTAGTGATTGGTGTAGGCTCTAAATGATAGTGATACACACCAGGGCCTTTGTGAGCTCCTGCCCAATCTAAGCTTCCTGCAGCTTGATCTAAATCTCCCATGCCTTCTTGGTCATTAAATATAGATGCGCCACTTACTGCAATACCAATAGTGTTTAATTGTGTAGTAACTGTACTGCCTGTTAAGTTTGGAGTGGCATCTACTGTAAAACTTGCTGCTTCACCTTGCCCTCCTCCAATATAAGTATCTTGAGTTGTTTTAGAAACACCTGGCTCATCCATGTAAAGCGCATTGTCTGTTTCCCAATAAATTGAAGTGTGATCTGGAAATCCGGTAGTTTCGATATAAACTTCAGTTCCATCATCAGATAAAATAGCGGTAACTGCATCTAAATTAAACGCTGCAAATGCGGCATGTAATTCTGTTACTGCTACGTCATCATCATCATCATCGTTACCACCACTATCATCGCTAGACGAATCATCACTGCTGCAAGAAAATAATGCAAAGGCAAAGATTGTAATGTAGGTTAAAGGTTTAAAATAAATTTTCATGTTATTAGTGTTTTAAGGTTATTTAATATTTAGATGCCCTAACAGAAATAAACTTGTGCAGCTTTTTATTTTTAATATTTATTTAACAAAAAAAGCGTCAAATCAGAACACTAGCATATAAATAATGATTTACGAAAACAAATAATTTCTGTTTCCCATTATGGAATTATAAAGTGTCACATTAAAATGGTCTCGACTGTAATTCTGAATTAAGATTTCTTCCGCTGACTCCAAAGACTGGTGCCTAAAACATAAAAAGCGACTACGATTAAACCTATAGTTATACGATTCCTAAAACTTCCTTCAGAAATGGATTGTACTACAACTATCGATGCGTCTGGTGATGTAATGCATTTTAAATGTTCATCATCAATAAGAACATCATGGTAGTTTTCTTGATCTTTATAGATATTAAACATCAAGGTGTTTTTAATGGCATCAAAAGCATGTCCTTCAAATAAAAAGACAAAAGCATTGGCATGTGAATGTTCATTATGCAGGACCTCTTCAACAGCGATTAATTTTAGAATAGAATCACCATTTCTTAGTTCAAAATTAGTTTTAACGTAGTCAAAAAAAGCAGTATCAAAATCAGCTTTACTTTTAGAGTTTTCCAATTCAGGATAGGCTTCTAGAAGTGCATTTCTAATGCTCCAAGGAAATTCAGATTTGACTTCAACCAGATTACCTTTTTGTTGAATATTAAAAAAAGCTTTATTGGCGTCGTGAGCAAATACTGAACTTGCGAAAACCATAAATAGTAATATGATACAACTAGATAATTTCATCTAATTGTTACCTATTTTGAAATCATTAGAAGGAGTTCCTTTAAAGAATCTTGGGATACTAGGATAGTCGTCGGTTATCACATAATAATACGTTCCTGATGGATATTCTGGAGTGACACCAGTTCTACCATTGGCTTCATCTAAAGTTCCTAGCCCGGAAACATATTCATAATCATTAGAATAAACACCATCGTAATCTCCGCAAGGATCTGTAACTCCATCACCACCTCTATTACCCGACTTTAATTGGTAACTTGAAGTCATAGCAACAACAGAAGAATTAGTGTTTAAACCTTCGGAATACGCATATTTATAATAAATAGGAAAACCATCGGCTGCATAGCCAATTAAGGTCATCGCATCTGTTGGGACACTTAGTGATTCTAAAAAGAGCACAGGCGAACCATGGTAATGGTATTTACCGGTTGGTTGTACGTGTGCACTATTACAATCTAAACCAAGATTCACATTTAACGCCTCTAAATTCCACTCCCAATTTACATTTGGACTCATCACACCTTCATGCGGAAAAGGCTCTGCTGCAACCGGATCTAATTCCACTCCATTTAATAAAATACCAAATGAATATTGTGGTCCTGCGTTGGCACCAACTCCTGTTGTTGATAACAAAGGTGTCAGAACGTTAACTTCTGTTGGATTCATTGTTAGCGTATAACTTTCATTTTGCTCAGAAATAGCATTCGGATTTAATGATCCAGGACCCATTCCAAAAGTCCCTACAAGATGATCTGGAATGCTATTAGACGTAATGACTCTAGTTGCTCCTGTAATCGTTTGGTTATAGGACGCGGTAAATGCTAAGGTCTGATTACAATCTCCTCTTGAACCATCTAAAATTTGGTCTGACAGACAACCAGAATCATCCGTATCTGAATTATTAGCGACATAGCCTGTTGGTTGTTCACAAGCCTCTATGCTAACATCAGGATTCCCTAAGTTATCCTCATCAAAATCTTGATACCAAGTTAATTCTGTACATGTGCTATCGTCATTGTCTGAACATGCCGCGCTTACGGCTAGTACAATTACCAGTACTAATTTTATTCTATTTTTCATTAATTGATTGGTTGAGTTCTTCTTTAGAATGAAGCGTCGCTTATTTGTTTAGTTGTTCTAATAAATCTTTTCTTAATTTCGCCTACCCCTAAGTCTTCTTCCTTGAGATTCTTGTTTTCCTTGAGTTGATCCTCCTTCTAATTCTTCTTTTGAAATAAAACCATCCTTATTTGTATCTATCTCTGAGAATTGGTCAGACAACGGCCCTTTTACTTCATCTTTAGATAGCTTACCGTCTTTGTTAGCATCCATCTGACTCATTAAATCCTTAATACTTGGTCTCTGTTCTTGCGCTCCATTTGGTGGCCCTTGTTGCTCTCCTGATATTTCTCCCATTAAACAACGTCCTACATATGGAAATTCACTCGTTACCAAATACATATAGTTATCATTTATGGTTATGCCGTTACATTCATCTAAATCACCAGAGCCTTCTACATATTCAAAATCTGAAGTAAAAGTACCATCATGATGGCCTCCAACAGAAAGGTCCATAGATTGATGTGGATTTTCATAAGTACAATCTTCGCCCTCTCTATTCCCATCTAGGGCTTTATAACTCGGCTTATACTTCCCACTTTTAGAATAATACATTGGAAAACCGTCGTGAGCAAAACCAATATGAACCATATCTTCTCCATTATCAAAATCGTTAATTACAGACGTTGGTGTGCCGTGATAATGATAAGCACCTGTTGGTTGCACATGCGCATGATTAAAATCTAAGCCTAAATCTATAACATCTTGAAGTGCTTCTACACGATAGTTTTCTCCCGTATCACAAACCACAACTTCTGCTGTACCTGGTTCAAATTTAATACCGTTTAAGGCTACTCCTGGCTCTCGTGACCATGTTGCTTTTCCTGTATATTTTGGGTGTAAAGGAAAACTATACGTATTATTCTGAGCGGAAATTGTATTTGGATTGCCTTGATTAGGAAACGCACCTGTTTTATGATTTGGTAATGCATTGGTGACCATTATACGTTCGTCTTCTGTAAGTGTAACCTTAGTTTTGGTTCCAAAATTCTCATCTTCTAAATCATAAGCGCCAAAATAGTTCCTAGCAATATTCGAATGTGAATTTGAATGTGCTTCACCACCATCATGGCTATGTTCACTAGTTCCCTTATGACCATTACAAGCCAACAAAAGACCTAATAAAATGACACCAAAAAATTTATGTATCTGCTTCATATTCTAATTGTAAATATTTAAACCTAATCTTTATTCTTTCGCTTTCTCTTATCCGTTTTTGAGTAGAACGCTTTCAATTCCTCTGCATCTAATTGACTATCATCATTGGTATCAATCTCAGAAAAATTATCCATTAAATCGCGCTTGTCTTTTGCGGCGACCTCCAACTCATTTAATTGTCCATCTTCATCTTGATCTACTTCT
Source organism: Winogradskyella thalassocola (assembly GCF_900099995.1). Lineage (GTDB taxonomy): Bacteria > Bacteroidota > Bacteroidia > Flavobacteriales > Flavobacteriaceae > Winogradskyella > Winogradskyella thalassocola. The sequence continues at coordinate 60,420 of NZ_FNCZ01000002.1, read as the reverse complement.
TTTAAAAGTTTCTTTATAGATACTTTTTTAGGTTTTGAACTATCTAAAGACGCTTCCAATTCTTCCAAATCTATAAATCCATCTTCATTAGCATCTATGGAATCAAAATCCTCAGAAATTTTTCCTCGCTTATCTTTAGAAGCTTCCTCTTTATCTATTTTATCATCATTGTTTGTATCCAATAATTTCAATATTTCTGAAGCATCTGGCTTTTCCCCTTTTGGAGGTCCACCGCCTTGCCTTCCACCTCTACCACCACCTGGAGGTCCTTGTGCAAAAGTGGCTAAACCTAATAGCATTGAAAACATTGTGATTGTTAGTTTTATGTGTCTCTTTTTCATCTTAATTATTCTGGTTTTATTTTTAGATGCCATAACAAATAAAAACTTGCGCTACTTTTTAAAAATTAATTTGAGAGTTCTTTATGTAACTGAAACGCCATGATTTGCGTTTTTTCTCTTAAACTTATAGCATTTGTTAATTGAATTTCAGTTTGTAATAACCGATCTACCAAACAGTTCTGATATTCTCTACTTTGAAGCAACTGAGCATAATTAGATTTCACAGAAAATGTTTGTAGTTTGTTTAAATTAAATTCACGCTTCGTAAGAATATCAATCAACGATACATACTTTTCTATCGCAGGCTGTAATCGGTTAACAATGATGTTCTTGATTTTTGCTTCTTGATTTTCAAAATTGTCTAATTCATTAGGATAGGCTGCAATTAAATTTTTCAACAACACACCTTCTATAAACTCAAATTTATTAGTTGTATTCACTGAATTTATAGCACCTGTATGCAGTTGTGTTGGTTTATAATCGACATTAATAATTGCATTTCTTTCATCTGTTCCCAACTGGTCTTCTTGCGCTTTCATAATGAGATCTATAGTCGCTTCTATGGCTTCCCTGTTTTTAGTATAACTAGCAATGGAAGAATCTAAAAGCACTAAGTTTGAATTTAGCTCTTCATGTAAAGATTCGTATATTTTTACTTCTACAATTCTATTCTTTCTTAATTCGTTTAAATTGTTAATTTTCCAAGCTATCAGAACACCAATAACAATAAGTAAAATCTCTCCAAGCGCATAAACCACATAACTTTTGAATTTACCTGAAATCAATAATTTCTTTCTAATTTTTCTAAATAATCTCATATCACCAATTCTAAATTATAAGTCTTATCCTTTTATTCTTGAATAAAAAAAAAAGCTTCGCAATCTCTCACGAAGCCTTTAATAAACAACCAAATCAATCAAAAAAACCTATCTATTAATTTATATAATTACTTACCGCATCTGCCCGAGAAACCACATGTGTATTTAACTCATTAACGGCCGCTTGAAAATCTGAACTACTATTTAAAAATGTATAACCTGTGAGTTCTGACGTTGCATAAGGCTCTATTAAAGTTGAATATGTTGCATACTGCGATTGAATAGTATTGACATTAAATGCACCATTCACCACCTCTTGAAGATAAGAATCGTATTGTGCTTTATAAACCTCATCTTGATAGATGTAACCTATTAATGGCCACTCTTCACTACTTAATCCTGAAAAATCCAAAGGCAATACACCTAAATTATTTCCTTCTTGTAATGCTTCATTATTATCCCAAGGAATCCAAGTTAATTTACTCGTATCAGGATTGTTGTAAAGAAAATAATTATGTGTCATTCTACCGTAAGTATCCCAATTCTGAATCACTGTATTTGTTGCTAAATACTTTAAAAATGTATCCGTATCAAATACGGTTTCTAAGTTCGTTCTCCATGTTGAAGCATCCGTTGTTCTTACATCATCGTGTAACGCTGAAAATAAACTTTGGATGTCTGACCAATCGTTATCGTCTTCATTTGTTTTCTTAACAAAGACATCTTCTGTAAACGAACCATAGGCAAAACTTGCTCCATCACCATCTGGCTTATACAAGTTTCCGTCATCATCAGAAAACTGAGTGTCTAAAACGGTATCATCAACTTCTTCAACCATTGTATAAAGTCCGAAGTATGTTGGTCCATCTCCATGATCTACATATACCGTATAAAAAGCGGTGTGAGAACCTGCCAAACCTGCATTTCTAAATACGTCTCCTGCTACTTTTTCTCGTAACATCGATTTGTCGTTATAATTATTTTTCAGACTTAATTTTTTAAAGCCATAAAAACGCTGGTTATCGATCTGAGGGTAATCATCTTCATATTCGTCAAAATCTAATTTAAAAGATAGTTTCAATATCCCATTAGACCAGCTAGATTGTAGACTAGAATTCCCTTTAAAACGCACACCAACTCTATACCATTCTTTCCCATTATAAAACACTTCTGCAGGTACAAAAACAGGATCCTCATCGACTTCCACTAAGTCGTTTGGACCTCCAGGACCTCCTGAACTCGTTCCAAATGTGCCATATAAATCAGTCATGTCATTTAACATGGTCTGCCAACGTGCTTCAGTAATAACAATATCTAGTCGTTTTACAGCAGTATCTTCAAAGACTTCATCAAAATTTGGATCAGCATCTTTACTATGTGTTTCTGTAGTCCAATCTGTAGCTTCAAAATCCGTATCATCGACGTCTACTCCACCTACCTCTTCAGTTTCTGTTGCGTCATCATCATTACTACATGCATTAAAAGTTACTATAGACATACTAAATAATAATGCGATATATAACACACTTAATTTGTTTTTAACGTCCTTCATATTTATCTAAGTTTTATTGTGTTAGTTTTAATTTATGCAGATTAGTTTCTTTCCTTTCGTTCTGGCTTTGGTGCTTTGTCAAATTCCTTTTCTGAGATAAAACCATCCTCATCAGTATCTATTTCAGAAAAATGCTCTTTTAAAGGCCCCTTTATCTCTGATTTAGACAATTTGCCATCTTCATTTGCATCCATCTCTTTTATTAATTCTTTAAATGTTGGTGGTTTTTTTCTATCCTGCTTATTACCCGTTTGACCGAAAACAGAATTCGACATAAAAATTGCGATTCCAAATGTTAACATTACTGTTTTAAATGTGTGCTTTTTCATAAGTATTTGTTTTAAGATTATATACCTTTAGATGAGCTTCTCTCCTTAAACTTGTGCGCATCCTTGTTAAAAAAAACACAAAAAAAAGACCCTCAATTACTGAAGGTCTTTTATAGTGTATTTAATAATTATGGATTTCTTGGAGGTGGTCTATGCCCTTCACCATCTCTTGGCGGAGGTGGTCTTTGCCCTTGCTCATCTTGGCGTAGCGCATCCATTATTATCGTTTTGAATTTTTCTTTTTGGGTATCGTTAGATAATTCTTGAATCATTTTAAAATGATAAAAGACTTCTTTTTCTTTTACTTTTTCCTTTTCACAAATTAATCCTGAAATAGAATCAATTACGGATTCATCTACAAAATCATCAGACAATTTACTGAAGAGTACATCTTTTAATTCCTTAACCTCATCAGACAAACGCATCATAGTTTTATGATGACCTTTACTCTTTTCTTTAAATTCTTCTAATTGCGCTTTATTAAATCCGAGCTCTTTAACTATAAAATTTCTATTTCGTTGTGGCTCATTCATGTTGTTACCGCTAGTATTTCCTATGTAATTAAACAAGAAAAAACCATTAACAACGATAAGAAACACAAGTAGCACATATAATATTACATTTTTCTTCATAATTAATCTATTAAAGAAGTTTCTGTACTTGTAGATAACCCATAAGATTCTGCAAAACTACTAACATTCTCATCATAATTTGTTTTCTTAAGATTATTGAATGCGACTAGATTTAAAACCACAACACAAACTAATGTTGCCAATTGTAGCTTAGGAGTTAACCACGACCAAGTTGCGTCTTGTATGTCTTCTGAGACATTACGAATTTGATGCATTACGTTTTCCTTAAAAAACGGAGACACTTTAACCTCCTCAATAGACGCGATAGAATCAAAGGTGTCTTTTACTTTTTTATTCATTTCTACATTAGATTTAATGTGTTTATACTTATTTGTCTTTTTACAGACATTTGTTGTTCTTTATAAATCATTCCGTCGGCTAATGACATTTTGAACAAACATTGATAATTATATCTTTAGATGCAAAAGTTTAAAAAAACTTGTGCTAATATTCATTTTTATAATAGTTTTCTAGTGTGTTTTGTAAATTCTTTTTTGCTCTAAACATTATAGATTCAACAGAAGACAAACTACGTTTGGTAATGTCCGCGATTTCCTGATAACTTTTACCATCAATTTTATGAAGTGTAAATACCACAGTCTGACTTTCGGGCAAACCATTAATCGCTTTAAATAAAGTGGCATTCAACTCTTTGTTCTCCAGTAAAATTCCGGGATGATTCATTTCTGTAAAATAATCCGTTTTGTCTATGGGAATGGCGTTTCCTGTTATAGATTGTAAAAAAGCAAAACGCTTTTTAGTAGACTTCTTTCGTATAAATTCTAAGCATTTGTTCGTTGTAATTCTATAAATCCAAGTCGATAATTTTGAATCCCCTTTAAATTTATCAATCGATTTAAAAACTTCCACAAAAACATCTTGCGCTATATCTTCAGCATCTTCTCTATTAGGCACAAACGAAATACAAGTACTAAACACCTTCTGTTGAAATTTATCCAACAGTTGGCTGTGAGCTGATGTGCTTTTTAATTTTAATTCTTGTATGAATTCGGTTTCGTTCAAAAAATACTGTTGATTAATAGGTGCTAATTTAGTTTAGATGCGGTTACTAAAAAAAACTTGCGGAACATATTAATAATTTTTTAAAAGATAACACTTTACAATAAAACCTTATACTCTTAAACTTTTCTCTTACCTTTGTATGTTCTTTTTTGCAGAGATTAAACTACTGCAAAATGAATACTCAAAACAGAAGACCTAATATGAGATTACACAGAAATTTATGCTTTGCCGTAATTGACGGATTACACCTTGTTTTTAATGAAGGTGAATATGCTGATAAAGTTATACAACAATTACTAAAACGCGATAAACGTTGGGGAAGCAGAGACAGAGGTTTTGTTGCAGAAACCGTTTATACTATTGTACGTTACCAAAGACTTTATGCAGAAATAGCAGATGTTAAAGCACCATACGATAGAGATAATCTTTGGAGAATATTTGCCGTTTGGGCGACCTTAAAAGGTATCAAATTACCAGATTGGAAATATTTTACTGATACTCCATCTCGAAAAATTAAAGGTCGTTTTGATGAATTGTCTAAAATTAGAAAATTCAAAGAGTCTATACCAGATTGGATTGACGAATTAGGTGTAAAAGAATTAGGTGAAGCCGAATGGACTAAGGAGATGGCCATGCAAAACGAGCAAGCTGATGTTATACTAAGAGTTAATACACTTAAAACTAACAAAACAGATTTACAACTGAAGTTACAGTCTGAAGATATTGAGACTGAATTTTTACCAAATCACCCTTCAGCTTTAAAATTAAAAGAACGTGCTAACGTTTTTGTTACAGAAGCATTTAAAAATGGTTGGTTTGAAGTACAAGATGCATCATCACAGTTAGTGGCTGACTATTTAGATGTTAAACCAGGAATGAAAGTGGTTGATGTTTGTGCAGGTGCTGGTGGTAAAACATTGCATTTAGCCTCTTTAATGGAGAACAAAGGACAACTTATAGCTATGGATATTTACGAAAGTAAATTGAAGAAACTAAAAGTTAGAGCGCGTAGAAATGGGGTTCATAATATTGAAATGAAAGTCATTGATTCTACTAAGCCTATTAAGAAATTACATGGTAAAGCGGATCGTTTATTAATTGATGCACCGTGTTCTGGACTTGGAGTTTTAAGACGAAATCCGGATGCCAAATGGAAATTACAACCTGAATTCATCGAGAACATAAAGAAAACGCAACAAGAGGTTTTAGAGCAATATTCTAAAATGGTGAAATCTGGCGGAAAAATGGTTTATGCAACCTGTTCTGTTTTACCTTCAGAAAACCAAGAACAAGTTCAAAAATTCTTAACGACAGAAACTGGAAAAGAATTTACACTTTTAAAGGACAAAAAGATATTAGCTTATAAATCTGGTTTTGATGGTTTCTATATGGCACTTTTAGAAAAGAAATAACAAAATAAATTATTACCCTACGACATATGAAACATATTTACATTCTATTTTTATTAGTATCAAGTATTGGGTTTGCTCAAATCCCTTCAAATTATTACGATAGTGCAAATGGTTTATCTGGTTTTACTTTAAAAACACAGTTAAAAAGTATAATTTCTAATGGACATACCGCTAGAACATACGATCAACTTTATGATGGATCTGGTGTTTCTGGTTCTAATGGCTATGTAGATACACACTCTGACATTGATGTTACAGGTGGTACGAATTATGAAAATGACGGCACTGTTTTAGATTTTTATTCTGAAAATCCAACAGGTGCAGATCCATATAATTTTACTCACAATGTTGATGAAGGTGGAAACCAAAATTCAGAAGGTGATTGCTATAATAGAGAACATATTGTTCCACAATCATCTTTTAATAGTAATTACCCAATGCAAAGTGACATTCACCACGTCATCCCTACGGATTGTCGTGTTAACAATTACAGAGGTTCTTACCCTTTTGGTAATGTCGGATCTGTTAATTTAACATCAGAAAATGGCTCAAAAAGAGGAACTAGCGCAATGGCTGGGTACTCAGGTATTGTTTTTGAACCTATAGATGAGTTTAAAGGCGACATTGCAAGAGCGCTACTTTATTTTGCGACGCGTTATGAAAGTACTGTTGATGGCTACACAAGTTTTGATATGTTTAACGGCACCGAAGATCAAGTATTTTTTCCTTGGGCCATTGAGGTTTTACTAGATTGGCATAATAACGTCGACCCTGTAGACCAAAGAGAACGCGAAAGAAATAAGGCTGCTTTTAATTTTCAAGGCAATGCAAATCCGTTTGTAGATCACCCAGAATATGCAGATCTAATTTGGAATCCTACTCCTGATACTGAAGCACCAACAAATCCTACTAATTTAGCAGCTTCTAATCCTACTGATAATAGCATCGCCTTATCATGGACAGCTTCTAGCGATAATATTGGAGTTGTAACTTACGACATATATATTGACGGTTCATATGCATTCAACTCTAGTAACACAACGGCTACTGCAACGGGTTTAACAGCCTCAACCAATTATTGTTTTACCGTTAAAGCTAAAGATGCCGCAAACAATGAATCCGGATTTAGTAATCAAGATTGTGAAACCACAACGAATAATGGAACTATCGGAGGATCTGATTGTTTAACTGAAACCTTCTCTAATTTAGATACCTCTATTGGATCTTATACAGATGTTAGCTGGACAGGTGACGAAGGTGGCACATGGAGTGCTACAGAAGCTAGGACTGATCAAGTAATTAATACATCTACAACTGCGGCAATCACAATAAGAGATGGTGTGTTAACACTACCTACAACTTCTGGTGGAATTGGAGCGCTTACAGTGACAACGAAACGTGTCTTTAGTGGCTCTGACGGTACATTCAATGTTAATGTCAACGGAACGTTCGTCGGTACAATTGCTTACAGTGCTACTGAACAAACCATTACGTTACCTAACATTAATATTGAAAATAGTGTTTCTATTGTAATAGATGGTAATAGTGGCATTACTAATAGAGTTGTCTTTGATGATTTATCTTATACCTGTTATTCAGCTTTAAATGTTGAAGATTTTAATGTTGCTAGTGTAAAGATTCATCCAAATCCTGTTAAAAATACGTTGACGGTAGATTTAAAATCTGACGTTAGCACAAGTATAGAAATTTTTGATATTCTAGGAAAGCGTGTATTAAACGAAACGATATCTAAAACAAGTAACTTAAACGTTCAAAATTTAAAATCAGGAATTTATATTGTAAAAGTTACACAAGATAATTCTACCGTTACTAAAAAGCTTATTAAGCAATAAACTAAAGCATTCTTAATTAAAAAAAAAGCAGTTGTTCACCGAGCGAAATCAAAGTGCAACTGCTTTTTTTTGGTTAAAACAATCATTACCAATGCTTAAAGAAGCGCATTCCATAAAGATGTTAAAAAAATAACTAATCTCTATTTTTATCTACCTTTGTTATTGACAAAATTCATGAATTCTGTTTCTACGTATTCTACTTGTCACTCTTAAAAAATCGAAAAAATAAATGAAACACTTTTACACTTTATTATTAGCATTTGTAACGTCAATTGCATTTGCACAATTAGTTCCTCCAACTGAATTAGAATCTTATTATAGTACCGTTGATTTTTCAGCTACAGGCATTAGCTTAAAAAATGACTTAATTGATGTCACAATAGATAATCACATCTACTATTTAAGTTATAGTGACATTTGGGATGCTTCAAGAATCACAGATTTAGATCCAAATAACTCAAATAATGTACTTTTACTATACGGATATAATGATACTGATGGCATCATAACTACCGATAGAACTAGAGGAAAGTATGATAACGGTGGTGGTGTTGGAGATTGGAATAGAGAACATGTATATCCTAAATCTTTAGGAAACCCTAATTTAGGGACTTCCGGTCCTGGCTCTGATGCTCAAATGCTAAGACCTAGCGATGTTCAAAGAAACGGTCAACGTGGAAGCTTAAAATTTGCAGATAAAAACGATGGTCAATTTTCTAATGGTGAATCTGGCACAACTAATAGTGGCTGGTATCCTGGAGATGAGTGGAAAGGTGACTGTGCAAGAATTATTATGTACATGTACCTGCGCTATGGTGAGCGTTGTTTACCAACAGGTGTCGGTTATGGAAGCAGTTCTTCTACTCCTGATGCTATGATAGATTTATTTTTAAAATGGAATGCTGAAGACCCTGTAGTTGAAGGAGAATTAGAAGACGTTAGAAATGCGTATCATGGAAACCCTAATAATGAATATGCTCAAGGCAACAGAAATCCATTTATTGACAATCCTTATTTAGCTACTGTAATTTGGGGAGGACCTGAAGCTCAAAACAGATGGGAAAATCTTTCTATTGCAGAAGTACAACAAGATCGTATTAAACTGTTTCCTAATCCTGCAAATGGTAATGAGGTTACTATTTTATCAAACCAAGACATTATTGCCGAAGTTTATGACATCTTAGGTAAAAAAGTTACGGTTCAAAACATCTCGTCAAGCCAATCTAAATTAAATATATCTGACTTAACTAAAGGTGTTTATATCGTAAAGTTAAATTCTGAAGTCGGTACGCAAACAAAAAGATTGATCAAACAATAAGTATAACTATCATATAAAAAAAAGCGACTCATGAAGTCGCTTTTTTTATGTTTAAAACATCGTGAACAACTCACCATTTTTGAATAGGTAATTATAAGTTAAATCACGTTTAAAAAAAGTAAATTTGCATTTTACTAAACACAACTCAAACACACAACACAAATGATTCATTTCTTCGGAAACCAAAACAGCAAGGTATTTGCCGTTCAAGCAACAAAAGAATTATCAACAGAAACCGTTTCAAAACTGACATGGTTATTTGGCGACCAACCAAAAATAGAACAAGCATCTCTCGATGCTTTTTTTGTTGGACCTAGAGCAGCAATGATTACTCCTTGGAGTACAAACGCTGTTGAAATCACTCAAAACATGGGAATTTCTGATATCCTAAGAATTGAAGAATTTACTTCTGTTCTTAAAGATTTCAAAGATTACGACCCTATGATTTCTGAAAAATATCAAAGTTTAAATCAAGATATTTTCAAAATTAATAGTCAACCTAAAGCGATTCTAAATATTGAAAACATTTCAGAATACAACCAACAAGAGGGCTTATCACTTAGTGATGAGGAAGTTGACTATTTAGAAAGTGTTTCTAAAAAAATAGGTAGACCATTAACCGATTCTGAAGTTTTCGGCTTCTCTCAAGTCAATTCTGAGCACTGTCGTCATAAAATTTTCAATGGAACCTTTGTGATTGATGGAGAAGAAAAAGAAACGTCGTTATTCAAACTTATAAAAGAAACATCGAAACAACATCCTAACGATATTGTTTCAGCATATAAAGACAACGTCGCCTTTATAAAAGGACCTGTTGTTGAGCAATTTGCACCAAAACGTGCTGATGTTCCAGATTACTATACCACTAAAGATTACGAATCTGTAATTTCATTAAAAGCAGAAACCCATAATTTCCCAACAACTGTTGAACCATTTAATGGTGCTGCAACAGGTTCTGGTGGTGAAATTAGAGATCGATTGGCTGGCGGAAAAGGCTCTTTACCATTAGCCGGAACAGCCGTTTACATGACGTCTTATTCGAGATTAAACGATGAACGACCATGGGAAAAAGCATTTCCTGAGCGCAAATGGTTGTATCAAACTCCAATGGATATTTTAATAAAAGCCAGTAATGGTGCCTCTGATTTTGGAAATAAATTTGGGCAACCGCTTATCTGTGGTTCTGTTTTAACCTTTGAGCACCAAGATCAAAATGGTAAGATTGGTTACGATAAAGTCATTATGCAAGCTGGTGGAATTGGGTATGGAAAAGCAGATCAAGCTTTAAAAGATATTCCACAAGAAGGCGATAAAATAGTCATTCTTGGTGGTGATAATTACCGAATTGGAATGGGAGGAGCTGCGGTTTCTTCTGCAGATACTGGCGCATTAGCTTCAGGCATCGAATTAAATGCAGTACAACGTTCTAACCCAGAAATGCAAAAGCGTGCTGCCAATGCGGTTCGTGGTATGGTAGAAAGCGATGAAAATTTTATTGTGTCTATTCACGATCATGGAGCTGGTGGACACCTTAACTGTTTATCTGAACTTGTTGAAGATACAGGAGGAAACATTGATTTAGACAAATTACCTGTTGGCGACCCAACATTGTCTGCGAAAGAAATTATTGGTAACGAATCTCAAGAACGTATGGGATTAGTGATTGCCGATAAACACTTAGAGACGTTACATAAAATAGCCGATAGAGAACGTTCTCCAATTTACGATGTTGGTGAAGTTACAGGAAAACACCGCTTTACTTTCGAATCTAAAACTACTGGCGAAAAACCAATGGATTTAGCCTTAGAAGATATGTTTGGAAGCTCTCCAAAAACCATAATGAACGATATTACTGTTGAAAAAAACTATGGAGGTATTTCTTATGACACCAATAAATTCTACGATTATCTAGACCAAGTATTACAACTAGAAGCTGTAGCCTCTAAAGATTGGTTAACAAATAAAGTAGACCGTTGTGTTGGTGGTAAAGTGGCCAAACAACAATGTGTTGGTCCTTTACAAATTCCTTTAAATAATGTTGGTGTGATGGCACTCGATTTTAAAGGTAAAGAAGGTATTGCAACCTCTATTGGTCACTCTCCTATTTCGGGATTAATTAATCCAGAAGCAGGAAGTCGCAACTCTATCGCAGAAGCGTTAACCAATATTATTTGGGCGCCTTTAAAAGATGGACTTAAGAGTGTGTCGTTATCCGCAAACTGGATGTGGCCTTGTAAAAATGAAGGTGAAGATGCACGTTTGTATGAAGCGGTAAAAGCGATTTCAGAATTTTCAATTGACTTAGGCATCAACGTACCAACAGGTAAGGATTCCTTATCCATGAAGCAAAAATATCCTGATGGTGATGTCATTTCTCCAGGTACAGTAATTATTTCTGCGGCCGGAAACTGTAATGATATTACGAAAGTTGTGGAACCTGTTTTTCAGAAAGGAAAAGGATCTATTTATTATATCAATGTATCACAAGATACGTTTGAATTAGGTGGAAGTTCATTCGCACAAATCAATAACAAAATTGGAAATACCACTCCAAACATAAAAAGTGCGGCTTACGTTAAAACGGTATTTAATACCATTCAAAATTTAATAAAAGACAATCAAATTGTTGCTGGTCATGATGTGGCTTCTGGTGGATTAATAACCACACTTTTAGAAATGTGTTTTGCAGATACTAATTTAGGAGCTGAATTAGATATTACAAGCTTAAACGAATCGGATTCATTTAAAGTTTTATTTGCTGAAAATGCAGGACTTGTAATTCAATCAGAGGATGATAGCATTGAAGGTATCCTTTCTGATGCAGCTATCAAATTTCACAAAATAGGTGACGTTACCGAAAGTGATGTTTTAGGTATTATAAACGGTAGTCAAGTCTTTACGATGACGGTTTCAAAATTACGAGATACGTGGTTTAAAACCTCTTTCCTACTCGATCAAAAACAAACCGCAAATGGTTTAGCCAAAGACCGATTTGATAATTATAAACATCAAGCTTTAGACTTTACCTTCCCAAGTCATTTTACAGGAAAATTAAAAGATACGCTTGGCACAACCAACACACGACCAAAAGCCGCTATTCTTAGAGAAAAAGGTTCAAATTCTGAACGCGAAATGGCAAATGCGATGTATTTAGCTGGTTTTGATGTGAAGGATGTGCATATGACCGATTTAATTTCAGGCAGAGAAACCCTTGAAGACATTCAGTTTTTAGGAGCTGTTGGTGGTTTCAGTAATTCTGATGTTTTAGGTTCTGCTAAAGGTTGGGCCGGAGCTATTAAATATAACGACAAAGCCAACAAAGTGATTAATGATTTCTTTAAGCGCGAAGACACATTGTCTGTTGGTATTTGTAATGGCTGTCAATTAATGATGGAACTCGATTTAGTAAATCCAGAACACGAGGTTCACGGAAAAATGACGTATAATGATTCTCATAAGCACGAAAGTGGCTTTACGTCTGTGAAGATTCAAAAGAATAATTCGGTGATGCTTTCGTCATTGGAAGGTGCGACTTTAGGAGTTTGGATTTCTCATGGTGAAGGTAAATTCAAATTGCCTTATACGGAAGACCAATACAATATCGTAGCCAAATATGGTTATGCAGATTATCCTGCTAATCCTAATGGTTCAGATTTTAATACGGCTATGTTAACGGATAAAACCGGAAGACATTTAGTAACTATGCCACATATTGAGCGTTCTATTTTTCAATGGAACTGGGCTAATTACCCTGCGGGACGAAAAGATGAAGTGTCTCCATGGTTAGAAGCTTTTGTGAACGCTAAATTATGGATTGAAGGCCATAAAGCCTAAACTACACGAATTTGTTTCGTGAAAAATAACTCAATGAGATTTGTATTTACATGCTCTTTATTATTTGCTTTTACTTTCTCGTTTGCGCAAAAAACAACGCATCAATCTGAGGTTGATGCGTTAAAGGCGCTCATAAAATCCGAGACCACTAAGACCAAAAAACTTGCTTTACTCGATAGCTTAACGTCTATCACTCGTGATAAAACAGCCTTAGGATTCGACTCTATCTCTAGAGCGACTATAGACTACGCAATTCAGTTAGATTCTTTTAATCTGGCGTCTCGTAAGACTCAAAATCTTATTAACTATCACAATAATGTTTTAGGGCAACCTACAGAAGGAATTACAATATTTAACACCTATTTCAATACCTTAAAAAATCACCTCACCGATAGAAATCTTGCTGGTATTTATATAGATGCTGGTGACAGCTTTTATTTCGCTAAAGAAGTAGACACTGCTATGTCTTATTATAAGAAGGCTAAAGCACATGCGGAAAAAGCCGGCAACGAGCGCGTTAAGGCCTTCGCTGTTTTATACCAAGGTTATGCTTACATGGACGAAGGAGAATTTGTTAAAGCATCGCAACACCTACAGGAGGCTTCCAAAACTTTCATTGCCGTAAAGGATACCTTTAATATTATTGCGTCTAAGAATATGTTGTCCATTTTATATAGTACCAATGGATTTATAAACGAAGCGAAGAAAGAACGTGCTGAAACAATTGCCTTAGCAGAACTATCTAAAAATTATGGCTTACTCACCTCACTTTACTCCAATGCAGCAGCAGACAATAATAAGCAAGGACTACAAAAAGAACGCATTAAAAATTTACATAAAGCTGTTGCTGTCAGTGAAAAATCAAACAACTTAGAGTACTTTAAACCTCTTCTTTTACAATCCCTAGTCATTGCTTATGCCGAAAACGACAGTATAATTAAAGCTAAGTCTTATTTAAATACAGTGAGACAAGACACAAAAAACATGGAAGGTATTTATGAGAGTAAATACTACAAAGCTTGTGGACATTTAGCTTTTGCGGAAAAAGATTTTGACACCGCTTTAAAATGGGGATTAAAATATCTCGAGCTCGTTAAGGCCTCCAACCATATTGAAAACATAGAAGATGGTGAGTCTTTTTTAGCCAAGGTTTACGAGGAGCGAAATGAATATAATTATGCTTACTCTCATTTAAAGGCTGCCAAAAAAATTGAAGATTCCTTAAAATCTGTTCAAAAAACGAATGCTTTAAGCTATTATCAAACCCTTTATGAAACTAATAAACGCGATCAAAGAATAAAGGACCAAAACAGTGAAATAGCATTATTAGACGAACAAAATCACAGAAAGGCCCTTTTACTTTGGGGAAGCATTATACTTTTAATAGCGCTGTTTTCAATTATCTACCTTTGGCGTTCGCGAAAGTATTCACAAAAAAATGTCCAACTTCAAAAAACGTTTGCACAAGATATTATATATAGTGTAGAACATGAACGCAAACGCATATCTAGTGAACTTCATGATAGTGTTGGACAAAGTCTATTGCTCATTAAAAATAAAATTTTTCTAGAAAGCAAAAATAAAACAGACACCTCTTTGGTTGATGGAGCTATTGATGAAGTAAGAACAATATCTCAGCAACTACACCCGTTTCAATTTGAAAAATTAGGTTTAATACATTCCATAAAAAATACAATAGAAAACTTTCAGAAGAATTCTTATATTTTCTATTCGGAAGATATTGAAATTGAAGTTTTGAATATTTCTAAGGACAAGGAAATATTTATTTACAGAATGCTACAAGAATGCTTAAATAATGTTGAGAAGCATTCTGAAGCAAAAGCCTGTGCCGTAAGTATTGAGAATTTAAAAGATGCCGTTCTTTTTCAAGTAAAAGACAATGGTACTGGTTTTGATGTCACTGAAAATACTAAATTACTCAATAGCTTAGGCATGAAAACCCTAAAAGAGCGTGCCCAGCTTATTGGTGCTCAGTTAAGTATTAATTCGGTTAAAGGAAAAGGTACAACTATTCAAATTAAAGTTCAAAAAAACTAAGCTATGTCAACTACTATAATTCTTGCAGATGACCACCCTTTATTATTAAACGGTACTAAAGAATTTTTAGAAAAAAATTGGTTTGACGTTATTGACACCGCTACTGATGGTAATACGGCTTATAATAAAATTTTAGAATTACAACCCGATATTGCTATTCTCGATTTTGACATGCCAAAATTGAACGGCTTGGAAGTTGCGCAACAAATTAAACGGAACAAATTAAGTACAAAAGTTATTATTCTGACTTTACATAAACAAGAATCTATCTTACAGGAGGTTGGACAATCGATACATGGCTATGTTACAAAAGATAGCACTTTGCAAGAACTCGAAGTCTGCTTAGAAAGTTTAAAGAACAACATTAATTATATTGGTAAAAACTTAAAAAACAGTATCCACCTTAGTGTTCAAACAGATATTGATTTTGGAGAACTCAGTCCAACCGAAATTAAAATTTTAAAGTATTTAGACAAGAACCTCAACAGTACTCAAATTGCTGAGGAATTATTTATATCTAAACGTACTGTTGAAAAACACCGTAGCAACATTATTAAGAAATTAAAAATAGATACGACCAACCAAAATGCACTTTTTGTTTGGTTAAAAAATCATCCAAATATTTTTAATACGTAGACCTACGTATATTAATACAATCTAATAAATTATAGTTTTAAGCTCACCAAACTATAATGCATTATCATTGATACACACACTTACTACACACCTAATAATTATTGGATATTAGGCGTTTTTTCTATTAAATTACAAAATAGAGAAAGCTATGCATTGCAACCAGACGGATACAGTTATATGATCTATAAATTAGAAACGACAAAAACGATATCCTACCATAAACCCTTCGCTAATCCCTTATTACTAACATCCGAAAATAAAACCACTTATTACATCGCCAAATGTAGACCAACTTATGTCGGACACTTAAAGCATCAACAAATTAAAATAGCCGCTCTAAAACCCCATGATTTTTTGGTTGTTCTATCTTCAGCAAAACTAAAAGCTATAACTCCAACGATATTAGACAATATTATAATTCATTTGCTTTCTAAAAGCGAAAACATGTCTTTAACTGAAATCCAAAAACATTATCAATGCACACCTAGTAATCTTAATCGTCTTTGTAAAACAACTTTAGGAATGTCTTTTTTACAATATCAGAACATTTTATTAAACACTACGTAGACCTACGCATTGCAACACTTAGTTAAAAGCTATAATTTAGTCGTACCAAATCACAAGTTAAATCAATTTAATTTTTCTAAATTAATTTGGTTTACATTATACCAATTAGAATGAAAAAAATTTAAATATTATACAATTGCTATTAATCAAGGGGAATCAGGTTGAGCCATTATTGTGCTTAGCCTGATTTTATTAAAAAAAAAGAGCTTTTGCAAATGCAAAAGCTCTTTAGATATAAGTTCTTTTTAAGCAATTAATCTTTTATAATAATTGGCTTAGATTTATTAGCCCCATTAGCACCAATAGCACCAATAAGTTTAAGAATATATGTTCCCTCTGAAACTTGAGATACATTTATAATAAATTCAGAAGTTAAAAAATCGATTTTCTTGTTCAATACTAATTTACCATCTAAACTATATAGTTTTGCAAATTCGATTTGAGTATTGTCTGAAATCTTAACTGTTATATTATTTAAAGCAGGATTAGGGTAAATTGAAATAGTGTTTTCTAAATCATTATCACTTACAGATAAAACCTCAGAACCGAAAAACTCAATTTCACCAATTGCTGTCCAAACACTTTCTCTAGAGTCACCAGCACTATTAAATCTTCCATAACCTAATAATTTCACGTAACGCGCATTAGTATCAACTTCATAGAGGTTAAAATCTGTGGTATTGATTGCTGACAATAACAAATCACCAGAAGTAGGTAATACCATTGTAAAATCGGAAGCATCTGTTCCTGTAGTAGAAACCCAAATTTGAATTCCGAAAGCATCAGATTTGTTTGTCGTATTAAACTGCACTAAATCTAAATCATAATTACTACCTAAATCATAAATAATATACTCACCATCTCCTTTGTAATCTCCTGATAAAATAGAACCATCGTCAGCTGCCCAAACAGAATTCATGTCCTTATCTAACGTGTTAATTGCATAATTAAATTTGTCGATTCCGTTAGCTTCTTCTTTTGAAAAGTAATTAATTGTAACTGGATCCTCACCTTCTACACCTGTATTAATAAGATCGTACAAATCGGTTAAATCAGCTCCATTTTGAACTACATTTAATTGTCTTATAATAACATTTTCGCCTGACGTTTGTGTAAAAGTCACTGAACCAGTTCTAGCACTTGTATCAGCATTTTCAGTAACCGTTACTGAAACAATTGCATCACCAGTACCAGAATTAGGGTCAATAGATATCCAAGTAGCATTAGAAACAGCTGACCAACTTACATTTGCATTCACAGAAACATCGTAACTAGCTGCAACCGGATCTAGCGCAGACAAGCCACTAACCGTTAACGATTCTGGTATTTCAATAGTACAATCTCCATCAATTATACTAGCACCTAAACTGTTTAAAAAACAAGCTCCTATGCCATGTCCAACCATAGTGTCAGTTGTTGGTCCATAACCTCCCATATCAGCACCTTTACCTGCAGATCCTGTTCCTGAAAACGTAAAAATCTCACCATCAGCAGTTGCTATAATTCCTGTTTCCTCAGAAAAACCTGTATTTGTTTCGCCCAATGTAGATCCTGTATAAACGTTTCCGCTGTAATCTAAAGTTGTACCAAGATCAGAATATGAATCTTCTGTATCTCCACTAATTACATTTGTAATATTAGGGTTGTTAGCAGTAAAGTAAATTAAGTTATTAGAAAATGTTCCGGTCGGATCAGTTGAGCCTTTATCTGTATTATAATATAAAGGTGCGTTCGTATTTATAATAGTATTGTTAGATACATTAATGTTTTCAACCTTTTGATAATCACTAGAAGTATTATCTGAAGTACAAGGAACGGAATTATTTGAACTCCCTCCTAAAAATGTAATACCATTGTTCCACTTTGCCTGATCTACAACTGTGATACAATCTTGAATATAATTATTTGTAATGGTATGTTCACTATCAACAATTCTAACACCTCCAGTACCATCAACATTTTCACCTAAAAAATAATTACCATCAACTGTCGCGTTAGAACCATGACGAAGCACTAACGACCCTCTACTTCTTCTAAACGTATTATTAATGTAGGAGTTATTTTTACTTTTATTGGTGATGATTTCATTTTCACCATCAGCCTCAACAAAGTAGTTATTACTCACCATTACACTACTATCAACATTTTGATACGAACTAGTACCTATACGAATTGTTTCACTGTCTCCTGCATTAGATAAAGCAGCATCAATTTTAGCATACTTGTAGAAATAATTATTACTAATTACATGTCCAACAATATCACAACTGGTATTTATTTCTGGCTCACCATCTTCTACAGGAGGATAGGCATTATAAGCAAGTTCAACTAGAATCATATTTCCTGAGCTTTCCTTATTCATAAATGAACAGTTAATTACGGTATTATAAGTTCCGTATAACATTACCCAATTATGTTTAGTACTTGTTCCTGCTGATGGACTTTCAACAGCTAAACCATCCAGTGCACAATTTTGAAGGGTACTATGGTTAGCATAATCTTCACCATCTCTAAACTCAATAACACTACTAGATCCATAACCACCATCCCAATAAAAACCATCAACAATAACATGGTCACCACCTATTCTCAATTGTAAACCACCTGTAAACCTAACTCCGCCTGGAGTTTCAGCTCTAAATGTAATTGGCATTGCCGCAGTACCTGTTGTAGGGGAAAATTTAATTCGTTCATCGGTGTCGTATACACCGTCTGCTAAAATAACGGTATCACCAGCAGAAAGTGTCTCAAATAAATCATTAATGACATCAATATCATCGAGATTATCAAGAGTATGCACCTCTTGAGAGAACACTTTTAATGTAGATAACAGCAATAAGCATGCTGTGATAAAGATGGAGGTTCTTAAAGTGTAAAATGTTTTCATACTTAAACTAATTATTTATTATTAAAATTGGTTTACCAATCTGGTTAACCAAATATAAATAAATTATTATGGTTTTAATAAAAAAACTGAATTATTATTGTAGATTTCACTAAAACATTGCGAAATTTATACCATAACGATAAGTAATTTCTATATTATCAATTTAATTATACCTACAATATTAATTTTATATTTTATAACTTTAATTTTTATATTTTCGTAATATCTCTATACTAAATAAGCGCCGATTAATATGACCGAAGTAACACGTCTTTTTGATTTTCCATATTACCAATTAAAACACAAACCAAACCCTAATGCATTAGTTACCAAATACAATGGTAAATGGGAATCTATATCTACACAAGAATATATAGAAAAATCAAATGCAATGAGTAGAGCTTTGTTGCGTTTAGGGGTGCAAAAAGATGATAAAATTGCAGTTATCTCAACTACCAATAGAACCGAATGGAATATTATGGATATTGGAATCCTTCAACTTGGGGCACAAAATATTCCAATATACCCTACGATTTCTGCCGAAGATTATGAATATGTATTAAACCATAGTGAGTCTATCTATTGTTTTGTTTCTGATGAAGATGTTTTAGAAAAAGTAAGAAAAGTACAAGCCAATACTAAAGTAAAGGAGGTCTATTCTTTTAATCATATAGAAGGTTGTAAACATTATTCTGAATTATTAGAACTCGGTGAAGATGAGAGTAACCAACCTGAGGTAGAACTAAGAAAAGATGCCGTAAAATCTACGGATTTAGCAACCATAATTTATACTTCTGGTACAACAGGAAAACCTAAAGGTGTTATGCTATCGCATTGGAATATAACGAGTAATGCTTTAGACAGCTCACCTAGAGTACCTTTAAAGGAAGGCGAAACACGTATCTTAAGTTTTTTACCTATTTGTCACATCTTTGAACGAGTATTAATCTATGTATATCAATATGCTGGTACCTCTATTTATTTTGCGGAAGGCATTGATAAAATTGGAGAAAATGCGAAGGAGATTAAACCTAATTTAATGAGCGTTGTGCCTCGATTACTAGAAAAAGTTTTCGATAAAATAATGCTTAAAGGAGATGAATTATCAGGAATTAAAAAAGCATTATTCTTTTGGGCTGTACGTTTAGGAGAGCGTTGGGAACCTTATGGTGCAAATGGAGCTTGGTACGAGTTTCAATTAAAAATTGCAAATAAACTTATTTTTAGCAAATGGAGAGAAGCTCTTGGTGGTGAATTAGGAACTATGGTTTCTGGAAGTGCCGCACTACAACCAAGATTAGCCAGAATTTTTGGAGCAGCTAATATGAGAGTTATGGAAGGCTATGGCTTAACAGAAACATCTCCTGTTGTTGCTGTTGGTTTATATAAAGACCATATGTACAGAGTTGGGACCGTTGGTAAACCAATTAATAATGTTGAAGTTAAAATTGCGGACGATGGTGAACTCTTAATTAAAGGACCTAATGTGATGTTAGGGTATTTTAAAGATCCTGAGAAAACTGCTGAAGTTATGACGGACGATTTCTTTCACACTGGTGATAAAGGAGAAATTGACGGAGATGGTTTCTTAAAAATTACAGGTCGAAAAAAGGAAATGTTTAAAACCTCTGGTGGTAAATATGTGATTCCTCCACTTTTAGAAAACGACATGAAACAGTCCCTTTTTATAGAGCAAATTATGGTTGTAGGTGAAGGCGAAAAAATGCCAGCAGCTTTAATTCAGCCTAATTTTGATTTTATACGTGACTGGATTGACCTGAAAAAAAACAACGTTGGTAAAACCGATGCTGAAATTGCGAGTTCAGAAATTGTAATTAATCGTATTCAACAAGAAGTTGATAAATACAATAAGCATTTTGGTAAATGGGAACAAATTAAACGCTTTGAACTTACACCAGATGTTTGGTCTATTGATGGTGGGCATCTTACTCCCACTTTAAAAATGAAACGTGCTATTATAAAAGGGATTTATCAAGATCTCTATGACAAGATCTATAGATCGTAAAATTTTAAAGGGTTTAATAAAATATTAAACCCTTTTTTAATACTTCATAAATTTTCTAAATAGAATTTGTTGTGTAGAAAGTAAAATACTATGTAAATTCAGATTACAATAAACTGAAGTAAAATAGAGAAAAGACATCATCAACTTTAAAGATTGATCTAATCTTTAAGTCTTATTTACTATTACGAGGCTTATAATTTTTAAGGTATTCACCTTTAGGTTTACCATCATCAAAAGAACTCCATTTTAATAATACACGCGTATTATCTCGTGCTTCTTCGTTTGGCATGTCTTCATATTCCATTTGATAAATTGCGGAAAACAATGGTGCTCTACCTTCACCATGGTAACAATGAATTAACACCGGATAGTTATCATCATTATCCATAATTTCGAGAAATTTATCTACTGTTGGTTGATCTGGAACTTGCGTTGCACCTACATTATAATAATTAACATTATCAATCTTTTCAATAGCCTCTTTTTCTAATGTTAATTGCTCAGGGATTTCCGGATTGTTTATAAGATCATCAGTTCCTGGATACCTCAAATCAATGACGCTTTTAATATTGTATTTACTGATATAATCTTCTAATTCATCTGGTGGAATAACACCGGACTTATAAACCTTACCCTCTGTTATCGCTTTAAAATTATAGTTTAAGTTAACATCATAGTAAAATTTAGCAGCTCCTATGATAACGATGGCTAAGACGAGTAATCCTATTTTTTTCTTCATATACTTATTCTATTGAACTTAATTTTTTATCAATAATTCTATCATAATAATCTTTGATATAGGCCTTGCAAATATCTTCAATTTTAGACATTTCGGAATTTTTATTTTCAATGAGATTTTTTTCTAATCCCTTATCTAAAATATCATAAAATCCAGTTGCTTTACCCCCATCAAAGATACAAATATAATTACCCATCTGAAATCTGTAATATGAGCTATTATAATTTATTGCAAATGGTATAGTTGAATTGGTGGGATCAACCAAACTTCTCCCCCAACTTCTAAAAGGTTTTTGATATCCTATCATATCTAAAACTGTTGGGTAAATATCTATTTGTTGCGCCAAATCCATATTAACACCTGCCATAGAGTTGTCCGGTTTATAAATCAAAATAGGCACTGTATGTCGATTCATTGGCTTATAATACATGTCTTTATAATACACCTGATTACTATGATCTGCCGTAAGAATAAAGATGGTATTATTAAACCAATCCTCTTTTTTGGATTCTTCAAAGAACCGCTTAAAGGCATAATCTGTATAACCGACAGTTTTATGCATAGGCACATTTCCAACTGGAAATTGACCTTCATATTTTTCAGGAATCACATAAGGCTCATGAGAAGACACGGTAAAAACAGTTGCGAAAAATGGAGTTTCCATATCATCAATCTCCTCCTTCATATACTGTAAAAAAGGCTCGTCCCAAATTCCCCAAGACCCATCAAAATCGTCATCATTATTATAGTCTTCTCGTCCTAAATACGAATCAAATCCCAATATATTACTAAAGCCTAAAAATCCCATAGAACCTCGTGCGGCTCCGTGAAAAAATGCTGTGTTATAACCTTCTTCATTCAATATAGATACTAAAGATTGAATGTCTTGTTTTGAATACGCGGATGAAGTAAATGCATCTTTAAAAGAAGGAATACCCGATAAAACAGACGACATACCATGAATAGACTTACTTCCATTAGCATAAGCATTTGGAAAAATCAAACTTTTACTTGCCAGCGAATCTAAAAAAGGAGTGTAACCTTCATAATTAGGAATGTCGTATTCCGTATTAAATGCACCTAAATATTCTCGCCCAAGACTTTCCGTAATGATCAATACGATGTTAGGCTTGGATTTTTGATTGTTAGAATAGTGTTTAATTGGTTGCACATAATTATCTACAATAGCCTGATCCATTTTATAACTAACTTTTTTGAACGAATTAGCGTTAATCGTTCGGATAAAGGCAAATGGTGAATTCAATACAAGATCAGCCTGTTCTATTTTTTGAACATGCCTATTGGCATCTACAAGATTAATTGGTCTAGTGCTCTTCCTAAAATCACCTCCTCTTATACCTCCAATTGCTAAAACTGTAATAATACAAAACACAACAAGCGACTGTAAGGCATAGATTAAACCGCCTTTAGTCCTGAGTTTTGGACTTTCAATGGTGCGTACTTTTACTTTCTTGTATAAATAGACCCAAAGTGCTGCAGACAAACCAAAGAGTAAAAAAACATGCCAATAATCAATTAAAAACCGGAAAAACATACTTCCTTTATCAGTTTCATGTTTAAGGACATCCACAACGACTATTGTGGTACGACTAAAGGTGTATTTATAGTAAATTAAATCTACGAAGTTAATGGCATAAGCAATAAGATTTGTTACAAAATAAATATAGAACAAGAGCTTTTGATAACTCTTTTTAGTATTTATAAAAAACGGCAAAAATGACATCAACATAAACAAGCTATTGACGTATAATATGGCTGTTGTATCGAATGTTAAACCGTGATATTGGATTTTAAGAAATTCTGTAACTGACTCAACATGCAATAAATCAAAATTGTAAATCAAAAACAAAACCCTAGCAATGAAGTAAAAAACATAGACTAAAAGAAGTCTGTAAAAAAATACTTTATATTCTTGAAATCTATAAACTGAGTTGTTCAATGTTATGAGTAGTTGGTGGCAAGATGCCATTAATAATACTATGTGGCAAATTTAAGGTATTTATTTAAAAGGTATCAAAATCCATATGCCAAAAAATTATGCCAAAATTTTTGATAATTTATTATGCATGCATAGTATTTTTTACTATCTTTGGTAATCAAATCCAAATTAATGAAAGATAAAACCATTGATTACGTCTTAAGAACCACATGGTTAGCAGTCAACAAAATGTATAATGAAGAAGCGTCTGAATTTGGGACAACAATGGCTACTGGGTTTGCATTACTAAGTATTGATCCAGAAAAAGGAACTCCTTCAACATCATTGGGTCCAAAAATGGGAATGGAAGCGACTAGTCTCTCTAGAACTTTAAAGACAATGGAGGCTAAAGGTTTAATAGAACGTAAGCCAAATCCTGAAGATGGTCGTGGAGTCCTAATTTTTCTAACTGATTTTGGTAGAGAAAAAAGAGCTTTATCAAAAGAGAAGGTTTTAACCTTTAACGAGACGATTAAAAATAATGTCTCTTCAGAAGAACTAACAAATTTTTACAAAGTTGCAGAAATCATTAATAATATGATTTCCAACAAACAGATATACAATAAAAAAGAACACATTTTAAAATAAGATGAGTAAACGAAGAATTAAGAAAATAGCAATTATTGGATCTGGAATTATGGGAAGCGGTATCGCTTGTCATTTCGCCAATATTGGTGTCGATGTTTTATTATTAGACATTGTACCAAGAGAACTTAACGACAAAGAAAAAGCTAAAGGTTTAACTTTAGAAGACAAAGTCGTACGAAACAGATTAGTAAACGATGCCTTAACAGCGTCTTTAAAATCGAAGCCCTCTCCTATTTATAGTCAATCCTTTGCAAGTCGAATTACTACAGGAAACTTAGAAGACGATATTGCTAAAGTATCTGACGTAGATTGGATTATGGAAGTTGTAGTGGAAAGGCTTGATATAAAACAACAAGTTTTTGAAAAGCTAGAAAAATACCGTAAACCAGGCACGTTAATTACATCTAACACCTCTGGTATTCCTATTAAGTTTATGAGTGAAGGTCGTAGTGACGATTTCCAGAAACATTTCTGTGGTACGCACTTCTTTAATCCTGCACGATATTTAAAATTGTTCGAAATCATTCCTGGTCCAAAAACAGACCAAGCGGTATTAGATTTCTTAAATGAGTATGGAGAAAAATTCTTAGGGAAAACATCTGTTATCGCTAAAGACACTCCTGCATTTATCGGAAACCGAATAGGAATTTTTAGCATTCAAAGTTTATTTCACACGGTTAAAGATTTAGATTTAACCATTGAGGAAGTAGATAAATTATCAGGCCCCGTAATTGGTCGTCCAAAGTCAGCAACCTTCAGAACTGTTGATGTTGTCGGATTAGATACTTTAGTTCATGTGGCTAACGGCATAAGAGAAAACTGTCCTAAAGATGAACGTTTAGAGTTATTTGAATTACCAGACTTCATCAATAAAATGATGGAAAATAAATGGTTAGGAAGTAAAACGGGACAAGGATTCTATAAGAAAATAAGAAAAGAGGATGGTTCTTCAGAAATTTTATCCTTAGACCTAAACACTTTAGAGTATCGTGCGTCTAAACGTGCAAAATTTGCCACATTAGAACTCACAAAAACTGTTGATAAAGTTGTTGACCGTTTCAAAATATTAGTCAAAGGAAAAGATAAAGCTGGTGAATTCTACAGAAAAAGTTTCGCTGCTTTATTTGCTTATGTTTCAAATCGTATTCCTGAAATCACAGACGATTTATATAAAATTGATGATGCCATGAAAGCCGGTTTTGGATGGGAACATGGTCCTTTCCAAATTTGGGATGCTATCGGAGTTGAAAAAGGAATTGAAATGATGAAAGCAGAAGGTTTAGAACCAAATGCTTGGGTAAATGAGATGTTAGCATCGGGAAGCACATCGTTTTACACTGTAAAAGAGGGAGCGACTTATGCTTATGATATCCCTAAAAAATCACAAGAAAAAATTCCTGGTCAAGATGCCTTTATCATCTTAGATAACATTAGAAAAACAAACGAAGTCTTTAAAAACTCTGGTGTGGTCATTGAAGATTTAGGTGATGGTATCCTTAACTGTGAGTTCCAATCTAAAATGAACACCATTGGTGGAGATGTTCTCGCAGGATTAAATAAAGCCATCGACTTAGCCGAAAAAGATTTTGCTGGTTTAGTGGTTGGTAACCAAGCTGCAAACTTCTCTGTCGGCGCCAACATCGGTATGATTTTTATGATGGCTGCAGAACAAGAGTATGACGAGCTTAACATGGCTATTAAATATTTCCAAGATACCATGATGCGTATGCGTTATTCATCAATACCAACAATTTCTGCTCCTCACGGTATGGCTTTAGGTGGTGGATGTGAATTATCATTACACGCAGATAAAGTAGTCGCAGCAGCGGAAACTTACATGGGACTTGTAGAGTTTGGAGTTGGAGTTATTCCTGGTGGTGGTGGTTCTAAAGAAATGGCTTTAAGAGCATCGGATATTTTCCATAAAGGAGATGTACAGTTAAATGTATTACAAGAGTATTTCTTAACTATTGGTATGGCTAAAGTATCAACTTCTGCTTACGAAGCTTTCGATTTAGGATTACTTCAAAAAGGGAAAGATGTTGTAGTGGTCAATAAAGACCGTCAAATTGCAGTCGCAAAACAGCATGCTAAATTAATGGCAGACGCTGGTTATACGCAACCTGTAAAACGAAATGACGTTTTAGTTCTTGGTAAACAAGCCTTAGGTATGTTCATGGTAGGAACAGATTCTATGGAAGACTCTAATTACATTTCTGAACATGATATGAAAATCGCTAATAAATTAGCTTACGTTATGGCTGGTGGTGATTTATCTGAACCAACTTTAGTAACAGAACAATATCTACTAGATATTGAACGTGAAGCATTTTTAAGTTTATGTACAGAACGTAAAACTTTAGAGCGTATTCAACATATGTTAACCAAAGGAAAACCGTTAAGAAATTAGACAACTTAGATTCTCAGATTTCTAGACTCTTAGAAATCTAAAATATCAAAAAATCTAATTATCTAAAAATCTAAAATTATGAAAACAGCATATATAGTAAAAGCATATAGAACCGCAGTTGGTAAAGCACCAAAAGGCGTGTTCCGTTTTAAAAGAACAGATGAATTGGCAGCAGAAACCATCAAGTATATGATGAAGGAATTGCCAGGTTTAGACCCAAAGCGTATTGACGATGTTATTGTTGGTAACGCAATGCCAGAAGGTTCTCAAGGATTAAATATGGCACGTTTAATCTCTTTAATGGGATTAGAGATTGTGGATGTTCCTGGAGTAACTGTCAACCGTTTTTGCTCTTCTGGAGTAGAAACTATTGGTATGGCAACTGCAAAAATACAAGCCGGAATGGCAGATTGTATTATTGCTGGTGGAGCAGAAAGCATGAGTGCGGTGCCAATGACAGGTTTTAAGCCAGAATTGAATTACGACGCCATTGTAAAAGCAGGTCATGAAGATTATTATTGGGGCATGGGAAATACGGCTGAAGCTGTTGCAAAACAGTTCAACGTATCTCGTGAAGACCAAGATGAGTTTGCTTACAACTCTCATATGAAAGCCTTAAGAGCGCAAGCTGAAAACCGTTTTCAAGATCAAATAGTACCAATTGAAGTTGAGCAAACGTACATTGATGCGAACGGAAAGAAAGCTACAAAATCTTATACAGTTACTAAAGATGAAGGCCCTCGTGCAGGAACAAGTAAAGAAGCTTTAGCAAAACTTAGAGCAGTATTTGCTGCTGGTGGAAGTGTTACAGCTGGTAACTCATCACAAATGAGTGATGGTGCTGCTTTTGTAATGGTAATGAGTGAAGACATGGTGAAGGAATTAGGTTTAGAGCCAATTGCAAGAATGGTAAACTATGCTGCAGCAGGTGTGGAACCTCGTATTATGGGTATCGGACCAGTAAAAGCGATTCCAAAGGCATTAAAACAAGCAGGATTGAAACAAGACGATTTAGCTTTAATTGAGTTAAATGAAGCTTTTGCTTCTCAATCTTTAGCAGTAATTAGAGAACTTGGCCTTAACCCAGATATTATTAACGTAAATGGTGGTGCAATTGCATTGGGTCACCCATTAGGATGTACAGGTGCAAAATTATCAGTACAACTTTTTGATGAAATGCGGAAGCGTGACATGAAAGGGAAATATGGTGCAGTTACCATGTGTGTTGGAACAGGCCAAGGTGCTTGTGGGATATTTGAATTCCTTAATTAAGAATCAAGATTTAAAAAACTAGAAACCATGCATAATTTCAATAATTTGAAGATTTGGAATGAAAGCATGGCATTAGTTTCAGAATCTTATAAAATCACGCGAAGTTTTCCAAAGTTTGAAACGTATGGTATAATTAATCAAATGAATAAATGTGCTGTTTCAATCCCTTCAAACATATCTGAAGGCACAAGCAAAAATTCAAATGAAGATTTTGCTCAATATTTAGAGTACAGTTTAGGCTCTGCTTTTGAGTGGGAAACACAACTGAATATCGCTTTTAATGAAAGCTATATTTCAGAGGAAAAATTTAAAGAACTAAAAGACAAAATAAAACATATACAAAAAATGATTTCAAGTTTCAAATCCGGACTTAAGCTGTCTTGATTCTTGGTTCTAGAAATCTTAAAATCTAATAACAAAAAAAATGGCAGATACAGAAAAAGACATCCTACGTGGAGGTCAGTTCTTAGTAAAAGAAACAAATTGTGAAGATGTGTTTACTCCTGAAGATTTTTCAGAAGAACAAACCATGATGAAGGAATCCGTAATGGAATTTAACGATCGTGAAATCATACCTCATAAGCCTCGTTTTGAAGCTAAAGATTATGCACTAACCGAAGAGGTAATGCGTAAAGCTGGTGACATGGGCTTTTTAAGTGTTGCTGTTCCTGAAGCTTATGGAGGCATGGGTATGGGTTTTGTATCTACGGTGTTAACTTGTGATTATATCTCAAGTGGAACAGGTTCTTTTAGTACTGCCTTTGGTGCACACACAGGAATTGGTACTATGCCAATTACATTATATGGTACCGAAGAACAAAAACAAAAATACGTACCGAAATTAGCATCTGGTGAATGGTTTGGAGCGTATTGTTTAACAGAACCTGGTGCAGGATCTGATGCCAACTCTGGTAAAACAACGGCTACACTTTCAGATGACGGTAAGTCTTATAAAATTAACGGACAAAAAATGTGGATCTCAAATGCAGGTTTCTGTAGTTTGATGATTGTTTTTGCACGTATCGAAGGTGATAAAAATATTACAGGTTTCATCGTAGAATATAATGGTGAAAACCCAAATGGTATTGTTCTAGGTGAAGAAGAACACAAGTTAGGTATTCGTGCCTCTTCTACGCGTCAAGTATTTTTTAATGATACTGTAGTGCCTGTTGAAAATATGTTAGCAGGTCGTGGTGAAGGCTTTAAAATTGCTATGAATGCGCTTAATGTTGGTCGTATTAAATTGGCTGCGGCTTGTTTAGATTCTCAGCGTCGTATTTTAACGACTGCTGTAAATTATGCTAAAGAACGTAAACAATTTAAAACACCTATTGCAGACTTCGGAGCTATTAAAGTAAAATTAGCTGAAATGGCTGCTAGTGCTTATGCTGGTGAATCTGCAACCTATAGAGCTGCTAAAAATATTGAAGATAGAATCGCCATGCGCGAAGCGGCTGGTAATTCGCATCAAGAAGCAGAACTAAAAGGGGTTGAAGAATACGCTATTGAATGTTCTATCTTAAAAGTTGCTGTATCAGAAGATGTACAAAATGCTGCCGATGAAGGTATCCAAATTTTTGGTGGTATGGGATTCTCTGAAGAAACTCCAATGGAGTCGGCTTGGAGAGATGCTCGTATTGCTCGTATTTATGAAGGTACTAACGAAATCAACAGAATGTTAGCTGTTGGTATGTTAGTTAAAAAGGCGATGAAAGGTCATGTTGATTTATTAGGACCTGCTTCTAAAGTACAAGAAGAATTAATGGGTATTCCTTCTTTTGAAACTCCTGATTATTCTGAATTATTTTCAGAAGAAAAGCAAATGATTGCAAAACTTAAGAAAACATTCTTAATGGTTGCTGGTGGAGCTGTTCAAAAATTTGGACCTCAACTAGAAGAACACCAGCAATTGTTAATTGCTGCTGCAGATATCTTAATTGAAATCTATATGGCAGAATCTGCAATTTTAAGAACAGAGAAAAACGTAAAACGTACTAGCGAAGCAGAACAATCTGCACAAATCGCAATGGCGAAATTATATTTATATCACGCTGTAGATATCGTTGAAGAAAAAGGGAAAGAAAGTATTATTTCTTTTGCTGAAGGAGACGAACAACGTATGTTATTAATGGGACTTAAGCGTTTCACAAAATATGCAAACTATCCAGACATCGTAGATTTACGTATTGAGATTGCAGAAAAAGTAAAAGCAGAAAACAAGTACTGCTTTTAAAATTTAGGTTAAGTTGAATGGTTAAAAGCCGATTCTTCCCTTTACATGATTGGGGTTGAATTGGCTTTTTTTATTATTTACTATTTTTTATATCTAACAAACCGTCATAAATAGATTTTGCTATTTTCACTTGTTGGTCTTTATTAGTAAGCACCATTCTATCGCTTTCATTAGTCATAAAACCTAATTCTAAATAGACTCCAGGAACGCTAGTATTCTTTAAAAGATAAAAGCCAGATGCTTCTTTAACCCCTCTACTCGCAAAATGCTCTAATTGATGCTCAACTAAAACACTAGCATAAGCAAGACTCGTTTTAGCGTACTGATGTTTTGGATTGTAATAAGCTTCAGTTCCGCTTATAGCCGCATCTGTATGTGCATTACAGTGTAAACTCAAAAACAAATCTGGTTTTTTATTGTTTATAAACTCTGTTCGTTCGCTTAGCTCTAAGAATTCATCCGTGTTTCGAGTTAATACTATTTCAACTTTTTCATCACTTAAAGCTGCTAATAAATTGGTTACCTCTAGAACAATACGCTTTTCTACTTCATGTTCACTTAAATTCCCAGAATCTTGCCCTCCATGTCCTGCGTCTATTACGACAACTAATGGCTCTCCAGATAATGTATCATCTAAATTTTTACAAGAGCTAAGTGCAAAAATGCCGGTAAAAAGCAAAATGACTGATATAATGTTTAAAGTTCGTTTGAATACTGATGATTTTGATTGATGTAACATAATAATTCGATTTTTGATTTGAATGAAATTAAATCCGCTAGTTAGAGGAACGCGGTATTCCTTTTGTCCTAAGTTTATTATAGTATTTGAGTAATTCTCAATATCAATCCCTGATAAGACGGACTTTTCATCTGCTCTAAATTCATGATTCTGCAAAGTGGCTTTTTTGTACAACCAGATAAATGGATTAAACCAAAAGATGCAACTGAGCAATTCTAAAAGGATTATATCTACAGAATGCAATTCTTCACTATGGACGGTTTCATGAGCAATAATGCTTTCATAGTCCGCTCTAGTCAGCCTGTGATGTTTAGGAATAAACATATTATTAAAAAAACTAGATACCATATCAGAGTCAGCACTCTTTATCACTTTAAGTTTTCCATTGTATTCATATTCTTTTCTTGTCAATTTATAAATCTTAGCTAAATTCTTTAAAAACCGGAACACTAAAAACAATGATATAATCATGTAGATATAGAAAAAAGGGCTGTTTTGAGATTGACTGACTTGCTGAACCTCACCAAAAGTTACGTCTTCTATAGACTGGGTTTCCACTACCGAAGCAGTAAATTTCTCTAAAGGAATCTCAGTAATACTCGGCACAGCCTTAAATAATTCAACTTCCATAAATGGTGCGACTAGACACAAAAGCAGAGAACCTATTAAGAAAAAGCGATTAAACTGAAATGTTTTTTGCCTTCTGAGTAACAAAACATAAACCGCATAAGAACAGCCTAAACTAATAATGGTATAAATAAAATAACTAATCATTGGCTTTCTTTTGATCCATTTTTTGCTTTAACAACGCTTGAAGTTCTTCTAACTCTTCCATCGATAAATCGGCGTTTTTGGCAAAAAACGAAGCAAATTGCGCTTTAGAATCGTTAAAAAAATGCTGAATCATTCCGTTCACTTGTTTAGTGAAATAATCGTTCTTTTTAAGAATTGGAAAATATTGTTTGTCTCTTCCCAAACGTTCAAATCCTATATAATCCTTATCTGTCATACGTTTCAATAAGGTTGAAATCGTTGTATAAGCTGGTCTTGGTTCTGGAAATTTCTCAACGATGTCTTTCATAAATCCTTTTTCAAGCATCCATAAATACTTCATAATTTGAAGCTCAGATTTATTTAGTTGTTTTATATCCACAATTATAGTTTTAATACTACAAATGTAGTAACAAAAAATTAATATGCAAATGACTCATAAAATTTCTATCTTTAAAAAAACTTATATGTTATGCGTTATTTACTAATTACCGTATTCTTACTACCATTATTAAATTACTCACAGGCTAACACCGAAATCTTCCTATTTGATATAAATACAAACGGTTCGAAAATTGAAGTCAACAATGGCAAAAACGTTTCACACAATCAAGGTTACGATAATCAGCCTTCATTTGTAGATGATAAAACCATTTTATTTGCTTCAACCAAAAATGGTCAAACTGATATTTTAAAATACAATACATTCGATTTTTCTAAAACTTGGATCAACGCTACAGAAGGAGGAGAATACACACCACTTAAAATTCCGAATAAAAATAGTGTCTCTGCAGTACGTTTAGATAAAGATGGAAAGCAACGTTTATATGCTTACGATTTAAATAGTGGAGAATCGACTGAACTGATAAAAGATTTGGTTGTCGCTTATTACACTTGGTATGATGAAAATACGATTGTCTCTGCCGTCATTGAAGGAGATGATTTAAATTTATACGTTCACGATTTAAAAAACGGCACAAATAAAAAATACGCCTCTAATGTTGGACGTTCTTTTCACAAAATTCCAAACTCAAACTTAGTCAGTTATATTTCAAAAGCGAATACTAAGGTATGGCAAATAAAATCGCTTAACCCATTAACAGGAGCTACAAAGGTTATTGCGAATACCATAAAAGATATAGAAGATATATGTTGGTTAAATGAAAAGAATCTCCTGTCTGGTAAAGAAGGGATACTTTATAAACTAACTCTTCAGAAGGATAATAATTGGAAAAAAGTTAAAGATCTAACGGATAATGGTATCATAAATATTACACGCTTAGCAGTTAATTCAAAAGGTTCAAAATTATTGATTGCTGGAGACATGGCAGAAAATTCAAATTCATCAAACATGATGGATTCTAAGCTTCAATTAATTGAAAAACAAGCCGCACAAATTGTTGACAGACACATTGAACCCTTCAATAAAAGAGATCTAACAGAGTTTTCAAATGCTTTTAATATCAATGTTATAGTCAAAGAATTTCCAACTGACATCATGTACTATGGCCGAGACAAGCTCAAAGAACATTATAAATTATTTTTTGAGACTAACGAAAAATCGAGTGTTAAGGTTTTAAGTAGAATCACCCTAAAAAATGTAGTAATAGATGAAGAATTAGTAACCCTTAATAATTCTACAAAGAGACAAGTTACCATTTATGAAACTGAGGATAATGAAATAACTACGATGACATTTATTGCGAACTCTAAATTAAAAAAGAAGCAAGAGGCATTAATAAATGAACAAATAGAAATGTATAATAAGAAGGAAATTAAGGCATTTGGAAGAACCTACTCCACAGATGTTAAGATTTATAATTTTCCTAATGAACTTTCAATTGATGGTCGATCTGCATTACGAGAACAATATATCTCCCTTTTAGAAACAACACCCAATTTATATGCCGAAATCGTAAACAGAATCATAATTGGGAACAAGGTTATTGATAAGATTAAAACTACCAAAAACGATACAACAGAATACGCTGTTGCTATTTACGAGATTGAAAATAATCTCATTAGCAATGTCACTTTCATCAAATAATGTTACATTATAACACTTTTATAGACATATAGTTAAACAACCCAACACTATCTAACTGTCCCTACTTTCTAAAACCAACCACAATGGGACTATTTTGGGATTTAATCCAACAAAGCGAACTTGAAGATCAAAAAGGAACATGTTTTTCTTTAAAGACATTATCACAAAATTTGGCGATGTTAAGGAATTTTCTAGAACCTTTCTAAACAAGAGTAAAGACGAAGACGAACTGTTTATGCAATTAGGAGAGCAAATTTTTATCATTTCTAAAATCTCAGATTGGAAATTTAAAAATGTAAGTCGCGCTATTAGTCTTTTAGCAATAGGGTTAATTATTTTGTTTATAACCGGATTCTATCATGTAATTTTTATCTTTACTTAATACTTAAAAAAAGTAAACCTAAAAATTCATCAATGAAATTACTAGTTCTCTTTCTCATTACATTTTCCTTATCCTGTGTAACGCAAGCTCAAAACATTCTCGAACCCAAACTAGAAAACATAGCTTGGATTTCTGGCACTTGGCATGGAGAAGCTTTTGGCGGACAAGTAGAAGAAATATGGAGTAAACCCTCTGCTGGTTCTATGATGGCTAGTTTTAAATTTATAAATGATGGCAGAGTCTCGTTTTACGAAATAGAAGTGATTAGAGAAGTAGAAAACACGTTACTACTTCAACTAAAACATTTTAGGTCCGATTTAAAAGGTTGGGAATCTAAAGATGAAACTGTTGATTTTCCGTTAATAGAGATCACAGAAAACAAAGTGGTTTTTGAAGGTATGATTTTCGAGAAAATAAGTGCTACCGAAATGAATATCTATGTTGATATTGAGGACAAAGGCAAAACAGAAACCCTAAAATTCAGCTATAAAAAGCAGGTAAAATTACCAAAACAAATGAATCAATTCATTTATGTAAAAGAAGCAAAAGAAAAACCTGTAATTGATGGCAAAGCAGATGATGACATTTGGTCTAATACATTTTGGCTTCCATTAAACGAATTATGGCTCGGTGAACCTTATACCGAAGACGACTATTCTGGACGTTATAAATTATCTTGGGCAGAAGATGGCTTATACCTTTTAGCCGAAATTACAGACGATATTCTTGTGGATAGTCATCCTGATCCATTAGATTTATGGTGGGACGACGATTGCTTAGAAATTTTTATAGATGAAGACAATAGTGGTGGCGAACACCAATTTAATCACAATGCCTTCGCTTACCATATTGCATTAGACGGTAACGTAGTAGATATGTCACCTGAAAAAACAGGCAAACTTTACAATTCGCACATAGAATCGAAACGCGTTACAAAAGGAAACACCTCTTTTTGGGAGGTTAAAATATCTTTATTTGATGACGCCTATAAAGATGATGCAGAGAACACACCTTTAAAACTAAAAGTCGGCAAAGTTATGGGATTCGCCTTAGCTTATTGTGATAATGACACGAGTAAGACACGCGAAAATTTCATTGGTTCTGTGTTTGTTGCAGGAGAAGACAAAAATAGAGGTTGGATTAATGCTAGTATTTTCGGAACTTTAAAACTAAGAAATTAAAATTTCATGAAATATTTATCAGCCGTTTTTGTTTTTCTATTGTCATTTACATCGTATGGGCAAACCGATCAGAAAATTTATGATATTATTGAAGCGGTTTCCGAAGAACGCTTACAAAATGATGTAAAAACTCTAGCTAATTTTGGCACAAGACATACACTCAGTGATACCATATCAAAAACCAGAGGCATTGGAGCAGCGCGTCGATGGATAAAATCTGAATTCGAAACCATTTCTAAAGATTGTAACGATTGCTTAGAGGTGTTCTACCAGAAGGATTTAGTAAGAAAGGGAGAAAACCAACGCATCATTAAAGACGTGATGGTCGTTAATGTTGTTGCCATTCAGCGAGGCACAAAATATCCAAATCGCTATATCATAATGAGTGGTGATATCGATTCTAGAGTTTCTGATCCAAATGATTTTACTTCAGATGCACCAGGTGCTAATGACAATGCCACAGGAATGGCAGGTGCTATTGAAGCTGCTAGAGTATTGTCTCAATATAAATTTGAAAGTAGTATTATTTATGTGGGATTGTCTGGTGAAGAACAAGGTTTGTTTGGCGGTCAAGGTTTAGCAAAATATGCGAAGGAGCATCATTGGGATATTATTGGGGTTTTAAATAATGATATGATTGGAAATATATCTGGAGTGGATGGTGTGATTGATAATCGCACTTTCCGAATTTTCTCAGAACCAATTACAACCTCGGAAACAGATCCTGAAGCATTAGCAAAACAAGCGAGAGCCAGACGTTTTTATGGTGGTGAAGTTGATGGCATTTCGCGTCAGTTGGCACGATTCATATACAAAACCACAAAAACATACATGCCAGAGATGAACCCAATGCTAGTGTATCGCTTAGATCGTTTTGGACGTGGAGGTCATCATAGACCTTTTAATGATGCGGGTTTTGCTGGCATCCGAATTATGGAAGCTCACGAAAACTATACACAACAGCATCAAGATATTCGTACAGAAAATGATATTGCATACGGAGATACTTTTGAACATGTTAACTTTCCGTATT
The DNA here is from genome assembly GCF_900099995.1 of Winogradskyella thalassocola. GTDB lineage: Bacteria > Bacteroidota > Bacteroidia > Flavobacteriales > Flavobacteriaceae > Winogradskyella > Winogradskyella thalassocola. Next base: position 23,740 of record NZ_FNCZ01000002.1, on the reverse strand, counting down.
GCAAAAAATTGACCGCTGTCAACGCCATTACTATGGCAAGCCTTGCTTCTGCTCCACCGTCTCCAACCGAAGTTAGTATTGGTGGCATTGTGGAAGCCTCTGCTAAATTACAATGGAATAAAGTTGAAGGTGCCAAAGGTTATAAAATCTATTGGAGAGATACCACTTCGCCAACTTGGGACCACAGCCGTTATGTAGAAGGTGCTACCGAATTTACCTTAGACGGCATCGTTATTGATAATTTCTTTTTTGGAGTCGCAGCGGTAAGTGGAGATGGCCATGAAAGTGTTGTGGTGTTTCCGAATAAAATTTTAAGATAAAAACTCCGTTAAATTAGTGAAACACTAAACTAATTATACCAAAAGCAACCATGAAAATTAAAACGATTACATCTCTACTGCCTGAATTATTTTTAATCGGTTCCGTTATCTATTATTGGACCTTAACTCCTAACCTTTTTAATCCCATTGCTATAGCTTTATTAGCCGTTCTTTTTTATCAAATATTCAGTAAAAAAACGATTTTAGGATTACTAATTTCCACTGTCGTTATTATGTTGAGTTTATTTATGGTATTAGCGTTAGTTTCAGAATTAGCTGAATTTACCGTTGTTAATCAAGATTATAACAACCTTCTTCTTTTTGGATCCTTGTATTTAGGACTAACCTTACTATTGGCAGGATTTATGTTCTTTAAATATTTAAAACTTCAAATGAAATGAAATCGAAATACGTATGTCTCATCATTGTCATTCTTTCAACGTTTTCTGTAAAAGCACAATTACTTCAAGATAAAGAAAAATTCACACATCAAGATACCTTAAGAGGAAGCATCACGCCAGAACGCGCATGGTGGGATTTAACCTATTACCATTTAGATATTGAAGTAAAACCAGAGCTCAAGTTCATTTCAGGCAAAAACACTATTTATTACAAAGTCGTTTCAGAGCCTAATGAGTTTATGCAAATCGATTTGCAACAACCCATGGAAATAACCAAAGCGATTCAAGATGGCAAAGAATTAGAGGTACAAGTTGAAGGTAATGCCAATTTTATTTTAATTCCTACAAAGCAAAACATTGGAGACATCAAATCCATTGAAATTCATTACAACGGTTATCCGAGAGAAGCTAAACGCGCTCCTTGGGATGGTGGATTTTCATGGAAAAAAGACAAAAATGGAAAGCACTTTATTGCCACCTCTTGTCAAGGGTTAGGAGCTAGTGTCTGGTGGCCAAATAAAGACCACATGTATGACGAAGTGGATAGTATGCTGATTAGTGTTACCAATCCAAAAGGGTTGACGAATGTGTCTAACGGTCGTCTTAGAAAACGGGTTGAAAATAATAACAACACGGTCACTTCGCATTGGTTCGTTAATAACCCAATTAACAATTATGGAGTTAATGTGAATATTGGCGACTATGTCAATTTCTCTGAAGTCTTTAAAGGTGAAAAAGGCGATTTAGATATGAATTATTACGTTCTAAAAGAGAACTTAGAAATCGCCAAAGCACATTTTAAAGATGCACCAAAAATGATGAAAGCCTTTGAGCATTGGTTTGGACCGTATCCTTTTTATGAAGATAGTTTTAAATTGGTTGAAGTGCCTTATTTAGGCATGGAGCATCAAAGTTCTGTGACCTACGGAAATCAATATAAGCAAGGCTACCTAGGACGAGATTTATCTGATACTGGTTGGGGTTTAAAATTTGATTTTATTATTATCCATGAAGCTGGTCACGAATGGTTTGCTAACAATATCACTAACAAAGACATCGCTGATATGTGGATTCACGAAGGCTTCACCTCCTACTCAGAAAATTTATTTTTAGATTACTATTACGGGAAAGAAGCTTCAGCAGATTACGTGATAGGCACACGTGCTAATATTCAAAACGATAAACCTTTAATTGGACATTATAATGTAAACAATGAAGGCTCTAGCGATATGTATTATAAAGGCGCCAATATGTTGCATACGCTTCGTCAATTGATTGAAGATGATGAAAAATGGAGACAAATGCTTAGAGGTTTAAATTCTGAATTTTATCATCAAACGGTGACTACTAAACAAATTGAAGATTACTTAAGTGAGCACTCGGGTATTGATTTAACGGCTTTTTTTAATCAATATTTAAGAACGACTAAAATTCCGACTTTAGAATATGAAATAAAAGCGGGTGAGTTAAAGTATCGTTGGACAGACATTGTTGAGGGGTTTGATATGCCTATTCAAATTGACATTGATGGCAAATCCGAATGGTTATTTCCAAATGCAGAATGGCAAACTAAAAACATCAAATCGGATAGTTTTAACATTGATCGTGATTTTTACGTTAACTCGAACAAAATATAAAAAGACCTGTCAGGTTTTAAAAACCTAACAGGTCTGAAAATAAAAGATTCCCGCTTTCTCGGGAAGTGAGCATGGATTTACAAGAAATATATTTTAAAACAGATACGGAATGGCGAGAATGGTTGCTAGACTATCACGATTCTGTAAAAGGTGTTCATTTAATTTTCTACAAAGTCGATCATAAAAAGGACTCTATGCGTTGGGAAGAGGCGGTAAAAGTTGCCCTTTGTTTTGGCTGGATAGATTCCACAGTAAAAAGTTTAGGAGATGGAAAACGTAAACAATATTTTTGTCCGAGAAAGCCCAAAAGTGTCTGGAGTGCGGTAAACAAAAATCACATAGCGCAATTACATAAAGAAAACTTAATCCACCAAAGTGGGCACGATTCTATTAAAATCGCAAAAGAAAATGGCAGTTGGACAGAATTAGACGATTTAGAAAATGGAGTTATTCCTAGTAATCTTCAACACGCTTTTGATGCCAACAAAAATGCTTTTGAGAACTACCTCAACTTTGCTCCTAGCTACAGAAAACATTATTTATATTGGTTAAACCAAGCCAAACGTGAAGCGACAAAACAAAAAAGAATCGAAGCCATTATTAAACTCTGCGAGGCTAATATTAAAAGTCGTGATATATGGTAAATTTATTTAGATTCGTACTTTAACTGATTCCTTGAAAGAGAAAAATAAATCCTTAGCGAAGTCTACACGTTGGTATCGCAAAGCACATCGCTTTGTGGCGATTCCGCTATTGATTTTTATAATCATAATGAGTGTTACTGGTTTGCTCTTAACTTGGAAAGATCAATTAAAGTTAAAACCTCCCACCACAAGTATTGATGCTAATGGCCGACATCTGATTTCTTTATCAGACATTGAAATGAAAGCTATTAATTATATTGACAGCTTAGAACTTTCAAACGACATTAATAGAATTGATTACCGACCACGAAAAGGCATTGCTAAAGTACGTTTTGAACATCATTTCACCGAATTACAAATCGATTGTTATACAGGTGAAATTATATCAGAAAAGACGAGAACAGCTGATATCATCGAAATGATTCATGATGGTTCAATTATCGATTATTTATTTAATTCAAACGGAACACCAACAAAGCTCTTCTACTCTACCTCAATAGCATTGGGATTATTATTTATTTCTTTGAGTGGCTTTTGGTTATGGTTGAAGCCGAAACAGATTAAGAAGAATAAGACGCTTATTAAGTAAGCGTCTTAGATGATCCAAAAATCATTAATGATTTCATAAAAAAAAGACCTGTCAAGTTCTAAAAACTTGACAGGCCAGAAATTAAATATTTATTTCACTTACAAACCACTGATATAACTTCCATAAGGATCTTTAAACTGCATACCTTCAGAATAACTATACTTGCTCAATTTTTTAAATTGCGTTAATCCCCAAAGAATAAATTCCTTTTCAAAATAAACATCTTTTGGATCAATTTCTGGTTGATAATCTGCAATTAAAGCATCTAACGGAGTCACCTCATCTAATTTTGCTTTGTAAGTCTTATCATCATATTCGTTTAACAATTCAAAACCATCTCCATTGAAAAACCATGAGATTAAGTCATCATAAGGAGTTTCGTCACCTTGCTTTTCTAACTTTTCAACTTTAGGGAAATATTTAGGAAATAAGGTTTTTACTGCGGCTTCCATTAAAGCGTTAGCTACAAAATCGGCACCTTCTTGTTCTCCTTCGTACACTAATTCTACTTTCCCAGTAATTGCGGGAATAACTCCCGTAAAATCAGATAATCGTATAGCAGTTGTATCGTCACCAGCAATTAAAGCTCTACGCTCTGCGGTGCTTAATAAATTCTCAAACGCCGTAATGCTCATACGCGCACTGACGCCACTTTTTACATCTACATATTCACTTTCTCTGGCTTCAAAACTGATTTGCTCTAATAAATCTTTCGCTAATTCTGGAACGTAAACAGATTCCGATTGTCTTAAATCTAGCTTAGCCTCTTGTGCTGTAATGGTTCTTGCCGTTTCTACATCTTCAGGATAATGCGTTAAAATCTGAGAACCAATTCTATCTTTTAAAGGAGTTACAATACTTCCTCTATTGGTATAATCTTCAGGATTTGCCGTAAACACAAACTGCATATCTAATGGCAAACGCAATTTGAATCCTCTAATTTGAATATCACCTTCTTGTAAAATATTAAATAAGGCCACTTGAATTCGTGCTTGTAAATCTGGCAATTCATTGATTACAAAAATGCAACGGTTCGCTCTTGGAATCATACCGTAATGAATGACACGATCATCAGCATAACTCAATTTTAAATTCGCTGCTTTTATAGGATCGACATCACCAATAATATCAGCAACAGTCACATCTGGTGTGGCTAATTTTTCAGCAAAACGATCATTTCTATGTAACCAAGTTATTGGAGTGTCATCCCCTTTTTCTGCAATCAACTCTAAAGCAAATCTCGAAATCGGAGCTAAGGGATCGTCATTAATTTCAGAACCTGCTACGACTGGAATGTTTTCATCCAACAAATTCACCATCATCCTTGCCAAACGTGTTTTTGCTTGTCCTCTTAATCCTAATAAATTAATATTATGTCTAGATAAAATCGCACGTTCTAATTCTGGGATCACGGTATTTTCATAACCATGAATGCCTTCAAACGTATTGACTTTATTCTTTATATTTTCAATGAGATTATCCCTCAATTCATCTTTAATAGACTTAGATTGATAACCTGCTTTTTTTAATTCTCCGAGTGTACTTATGTTTTCTGTTTTCATTTTATAACTTTTGGCCATTGGCTTTTCGCTGTTAGTAACTTCAAATACATAGAAGCTAAAGGCAAACAGCTAATTATTTATCCTTTAATTCTCTTCTTCCTATTGTTTTCGTAATCTTCAAAAATCATTTCGCCTAAACCTTTCAATCCTGTGTAGAAGGCTTTTCCTCTGTTGGCTTGCGTAAATGCTCTAATAAATTGCATCAAATACGGATCTTCTGCAATCATAAAAGTTGTTATTGGAATATGTAAACGTCTTGCCTGTTGTGCCATCGCATAACACTTGTTGGTGATAAACGGATCTAAACCATTACTGTTTTTATAATATTGGCCGTCTGGCATACGTAAGCAACTAGGCTTGCCATCGGTTATCATAAAAATCTGCTTGTTGGTATTTCGTTTTCTGCGCAACATATCCATCGCGAGTTGTAATCCTGCAACGGTATTGGTATGGTAAGGACCGACTTTTAAATAGGGTAATTCTTTAATTTTAATTGGCCAAGCATCATTACCAAAGACTAATATTTCTAAAGTGTCTTTTGGATAACGTGTGGTGATTAATTCCGCCAGAGCCATTGCTACTTTCTTCGCTGGAGTAATCCGGTCTTCACCATAAAGAATCATACTGTGACTGATATCTATCATCAGTACCGTACTCATTTGACTCTTATGAAGGGTTTCTTCAACCACCAAATCATCTTCGGTAAGACTAAAATCGCCAATACCATTATTGATTTGAGCGTTTTTCAAGCTTTCGGTCATAGAGACTTTATCTAAACCATCTCCAAATTGATAGGCTCTTAAATCACCCGTATGTTCATCGCCAAGACCAACACCTTTACTTTTATGATTACCAGAACCACTGCGCTTTATCTTTCCGAAAATTTGATCTAAGGCTTGTTGACGGATAGCACGTTCTGTTTTCGCAGTAATTGTCATGCCGCCTTCACCTGATCCTGTCGGATCTAGCTCTTCTCTTATATACCCTTTATTCTTTAGGTCTTCAATAAAATCATCAATGGTATACTCTGGTATCGTTAACTTATATTCTTTATCAAGACTACGTAACCATTCAATAGCTTCATCAAAATCTCCTGAGGTATGTGTAATAAGCTCCTTAAAAATTTCGAAGAGTTTTTCGAAAGGAGACTGATGCGGAGCTTCGTAGGTTTTAAAGACGAAACCCGATTTATTTGTTTTTTCCTTCATAGCTATGTAAAAATAATGCTTTTCCAATACCTCTGCGAAGCATTAACTCCACTTTTAGAAATTGGTTATCTATTTTTTGATAAAAAAACAACTAATATTCAATTAAAGACATATATAGATAATTCTAACATGACTTAATTCAAATGAAAATATTTTATGAGATAGAAATTTTTGGAGTTATTTTAAACCAAAGCAACATAGAACTCATAAATTTATGTAGATGTGTTTAAAATGAAAATTTAGATTCTATAAGGCTTAGAGATTAGACTTAGAAATGTAAAACGGGAAATGAATTATAATAACATTATTCAATACGTCTTAAACCTTCCAAATCTTCAATCTTTACATGTTTCCCTGTGGTAGAAATCAACCCTTCTTTTTTAAATTGAGATAAAATTCTAATGGCAGATTCTGTTGCAGTTCCTACAAGACTCGCATAATCTTCCCTAGATAACACCACGGTTAAAAAACCATCATTATCCTTATCAAAAGTTTCATGTAAATAAATTAAAACATCAGCCAAACGTTGCTTCACAGATTTTTGTGCCATATCGACAATGATATTATCTGCTACGCGAAGTTCTTTTGCCATGTCTTGAAGCATATCTAAAGAAAAACTAGCATTTTTTGCTAAATCGTGAAGAATCTCACTTTTTGGAATAAAACAGACTTCCATATCATTTATAGCAACCGCTGTAAGATTCGATTTCTCATCTGACACTAAAGAACGCTGCCCAATTAAATCTCCTCTAACAACCAATTTTACAATTTGGTCTTTACCGTTAGCACTCAATTTAGTTAATTTACAAACACCATCTTTAATACAAAATATCCCATTGATACTTTCTCCTTCTCTAAAAAGCGTTTCCCCTTTTTGCACAAATCGAGACGTCTTACATCCTGAAATTCGTATTAAATCGTCTTTTCCTAAAGCTTTTAAAGAATTAAACTGTCTAATAATACATTGGTCACATTTGCTCATAGAAAAACATTAAATTCAAAGTTAATTAAAACATGACAAATATCATAGATTATAATCAGTAGTTTTATGACATTTGTCATAGGTATAAATGAGCGAATTAAAAATGGAAAACAAAACTTGTTTTCACTGTGGTGATGACTGTGGTGGTCATGCAATTACATTTCAAGAAAAATCATTTTGTTGTAATGGCTGTAAAACCGTTTTCGAGATTTTTAACGAAAATGATTTAACCTGTTATTACGATTTACAAAATTCACCTGGTGCTATTCCAAAAGAAATTGAAGGTAAATTCGATTTTTTATCTCAAGAAAATATCATCGAAAAGCTCACGGAATTCAGAGATGGTTCTATAGAAATAGCTACGCTTTACATTCCGCATATTCACTGTAGTTCTTGTATTTGGATATTAGAAAACCTCAACAAGCTCAATCTAAATATTTCTGACTCTCAAGTTAATTTTGGTAAAAAAACAGTTAGAGTGACTTATAACTCTGATACTACCGATTTAAAATCAGTTGTGTTATTATTAAGTTCTATTGGCTATGAACCCTATATTAGTTTAGAAGATTTTAATTCTGGCAAAAAACATATTAACCGTAGTTTAATCTATAAACTCGGGGTTGCAGCCTTTGGATTTGGTAATATTATGTTTTTATCATTTCCAGAGTATTTTGAAGTCAATGAGTTTTGGTTAGAGCAATACAAACCGCTCTTTAGATGGCTAATGTTTGCCATGTCTTTACCCATTGTTTTTTATTCTGCTCAAGATTATTTTATTTCGGCATATAAAGGTCTAAAGGCAAGAATTTTAAATATTGATGTTCCAATCGCTCTTGGAGTTTCTGTGCTCTTTATTAGGAGTACTATTGAAATTATGTTCGATTTAGGTTCTGGCTTTTTTGATAGTTTAGCCGGATTGATATTCTTTCTATTAACCGGAAAGTTCTTCCAGCAAAAAACATACAATTTCTTATCCTTTGAGCGCGACTATAAATCATACTTCCCGATTGCCATCACTAAAATTGATAAATCAGGCAACGAAAATTCAATTCAGGTTTACGATATTGAAAAAGGTGACCGTATTTTAATTCGGAATGAAGAGTTAATTCCTGTTGATGGTATTCTTATTAACGGAAAAGCAAAAATAGATTACAGTTTTGTCACTGGCGAATCACAAACGGTATCCAAACAGTCTGGAGATAAATTATTTGCTGGTGGAAAACAAACTAATGGAGTTATTGAAATGGAAGCTCTAAAATCTGTTGAGCAGAGTTACCTCACACAATTGTGGAGTAATGATGTTTTCAACAAAAACAAAGAAGACAGTTTTACAAATATCACCAACACCATTAGTAAACATTTTACGATAGCGATATTGACGGTTGCTTTTATTGCGACCTCCTTTTGGCTGTTTGTAGATCCTAGTAAAGCTATGAATGTATTTACAGCGGTACTAATAATTGCCTGTCCTTGTGCTATTGCGCTTTCTGCTCCTTTTACCTTCGGAAACTTATTGAGAATCTTTGGCAAGCAAAAATTCTATGTAAAAAACGCTACTGTAATTGAACAATTAGCCCAAATAAACACGGTGATTTTTGATAAAACAGGAACTATTACATCTAATAAAGATAGTAATGCTGAATATGATGGTGATTTGCTTTCAGATTCTGAAAATATACTTCTTAAAAATTCACTTAGAGGTTCTAATCACCCGTTAAGCAGAACGTTATACACTATATTAGAAGAACATAACATCATTACACTTGATGCTTTTGAAGAACACATTGGTAAGGGAATTGAAGCAAAGCACAATGCGGTAAGCATGAAAATTGGTTCTGCTAGTTTTGTAGGAAATCCTAATCAAAGCACAATTCTAAATACTACAGTCCACGTGAGTAGTAATAATGTTTACAAGGGAAAATTCACCTTTTACAACAGTTATCGAAAAGGGGTTTCAAAGCTCTTTAATCAGCTAAAGAAACATTTTGATTTGGTTATTCTCTCTGGCGACAATGAAGGTGAGTTTGAAAACTTAAAGAAATTATTGCCGGCTAAAACCAAATTAATTTTCAATCAAAAACCAGAAGATAAACTAGAGTTTATTAAGTACCACCAATCAGAAGGCGCCAAAGTCTTAATGATTGGAGATGGTTTAAATGATGCAGGAGCACTAGCTCAGAGTGATGTTGGTATAGCGATATCTGAAGATGTAAACGTCTTCTCACCTGCTTGTGATGCGATATTAGATGCTTCAAAATTTAAACAATTATATAATTATATACTAGCTTCTAAATCAGCCATCAAAATTATTAAGTGGAGCTTTGTATTATCATTTTTTTACAATGTTATTGGATTATACTTTGCTACAACCGGACAGTTAGAACCTGTAGTTGCAGCAATATTAATGCCTCTAAGCTCTATTAGTATTGTCATATTTACAACAATTGCTACAAATCTTTTAGGAAAGAGATTAGAATGATTAAAAATAAGGAAACATGATTTTTATCATATTTTCAAACCGGCCTCAATATTACTTTTGGGCCATAACTTCAGTAGGTATGAGTGTTATTTATATTTTATTATCAGTTAGCGTCGTTATTGGCGTGGCTTTTTTTGTCATTTTTTTAATGGCAGTAAAGTCTGGACAATATGATGACGACTATACTCCGTCCGTTCGTATGCTCTTTGAAGACGAATTGGTAAAAAAACAAACCAAAACAACTAAACAAACTAAAACTGACTAATTATATTAAATATGGAAATGCAACAATTCTATTACGATAATAAAATCGTTAAAAAATTCCTTTATGCTACCATTCTTTGGGGAGTTGTTGGGATGCTTGTAGGGCTCATTTTAGCCTTTATGTTTTTATTCCCTAACATGACTGATGGAATCTCTTGGTTGAGTTTTGGTCGATTAAGACCATTACATACCAATGCAGTAATCTTTGCCTTTGTTGGTAATGCCATTTTTGCAGGAGTCTACTACTCTACACAACGCCTCTTAAAAGCCAGAATGTATAGCGATTTTTTAAGTAATTTAAATTTCTGGGGTTGGCAACTTATTATAGTTGCAGCAGCAATAACGTTACCCTTAGGATATTCTACGTCTAAAGAATATGCAGAACTTGAATGGCCAATAGATATTGCTATCGCTTTAATCTGGGTTGCTTTTGGTATTAACCTTATTGGGACCATGATAAAGCGTCGTCAACGTCACTTATATGTTGCGCTATGGTTTTACTTAGCAACGTTTGTAACGGTCGCTGTACTTCACATATTTAATAGTTTAGCACTTCCTGTAAGCTTTACAGGTATGAAAAGTTATTCTGTTTACGCAGGTGTTCAAGATGCCTTAGTACAATGGTGGTACGGACATAATGCGGTTGCATTTTTCTTAACGACACCTTTCTTAGGTCTAATGTATTATTTTGTACCTAAAGCCGCTAACCGACCTGTTTATTCTTATAGATTATCTATCGTTCACTTTTGGTCATTAATCTTTATTTATATTTGGGCTGGACCTCACCATCTTTTATATACAGCATTGCCAGAATGGGCACAACATTTAGGTGTGGCTTTCTCAATTATGTTACTAATGCCATCTTGGGGTGGGATGATCAACGGACTATTAACCTTACGTGGTGCTTGGGATAAAGTACGTACCGACCCGGTTTTAAAATTTATGGTAGTGGCCATTACAGGTTATGGTATGGCAACTTTTGAAGGCCCAATGTTATCCTTAAAAAATGTTAATGCCATTGCACACTTTACAGATTGGATTATTGCGCACGTTCACGTTGGGGCTTTAGCATGGAATGGTTTCCTTGCCTTTGGTATGATCTATTATCTAATTCCTAAATTATTTAAAACAAAACTCTACTCTATAGGTTTAGCAAATATGCATTTCTGGATTGGGACATTAGGGATCATGCTATATGCCTTACCACTTTATGTTGCTGGTTTTGCACAAGCAAGTATGTGGAAACAATTTAATCCTGATGGTACTTTAGTTTATGGTAACTTTTTAGAAACCGTAACTGAAATTATGCCAATGTATTGGATGCGTGCCATTGGAGGAACATTATACATTACGGGTATGTTAATCTTAGTGGTTAATGTTATTCTGACAGTTATAACTTCTAAACATGCAGTTACCGACGAATTAGCTGAAGCACCTGCATTAAAACGTGTGTCTAAAGGTCGTGTTGCAGGAGAAGGATGGCACACTTGGTTAGAGCGTAAGCCCATACTTTTAACAATATATGCTACAATCGCTATTTTAATTGGTGGTATTGTTCAGATTATACCAACCATTGTTGTAAAATCAAATATTCCAACAATTAGCACGGTTAAACCATACACTCCTTTAGAACTTGAAGGTAGAGATCTTTATATTAGAGAAGGCTGTGTGGGCTGTCACTCTCAAATGGTTCGTCCGTTTAGAAGTGAAGTAGAACGCTATGGCGAATACTCAAAAGCAGGAGAATTTGTTTACGATCATCCATTCCTTTGGGGAAGTAAACGTACTGGACCAGATTTACACAGAATTGGAGGTAAGTATTCAGACAACTGGCACTTTAATCACATGTACGATCCTCAAAGTACTTCTAGTGGATCTATAATGCCTTCTTATAAATGGCTTATTGTAGGTGAAGGGGCAAAACTAGATAAATCTACTACGGAACAGAAAATGGAAGTAATGGTAACTTTAGGGGTACCGTATACAGAAGAAGATATTACAAATGCTCAGGCTTCAATGTTAGAGCAAGGGATTCAAATAGAGAAAAATCTTTATAACGATCCAGATTTTGTAGCCTCTTATGAAGCTGATAAAGCGGCTTCAGGTGAAGAATTCGTAGAAATGCGAAACAGAGAAATCGTTGCTATGATTGCGTACTTACAACGTCTAGGAACCGATATTAAAGTAAAAGATATTTTAGACGAAACCGCTCAAAACTAATTTATTATGTTCAAATTTATAAAAGGTCATTTAGAAAGTATCACGGGTATAGAAATATACCCAATGATATCACTTCTTATTTTCTTTATCTTCTTCGTCGTATTATTCTATTGGGTAATCACAGCTAAGAAAGATTATATAACCACTGTTAGTAATATACCATTAGACAACCAAAACGACACAGAACTATGAGACATTTAATCCCATCATACATTAGAGTACCTGTAATGTTTTTCGCCATTGCCGGACTTGTAGAATATTTTGTAGATTCAGGAGATCAGCCTGCCTTTATTGCGCAGCCTATTATCTTACTATTTTTACTGTTAGTGTTATTAGTACTAATTGCTATTGAAGGTATTGTTAACTCATTAGATAATATTCTTTATCAGAGTTTAGATGAAGAAGGAAAAAAACGCTACTTAGCGTCTCAGACCAAAACTCCTAAGTTTACAAAAGTAAAAGCATTTTACTCAAATTTAGTAGGGAAACATAAACCTATTGAGGAGGAAGGTGAGATTATACTAGACCACAATTACGATGGTATTAGAGAATTAGATAATAATTTACCGCCATGGTGGGTATATTCATTCTATATTTCAATAGTTTTCGCCGTGATCTATATGGTGCGTTATCACGTCTTAAATGCAGACGATCAATTTGTAGAATATGAAATGGAATATGCAGAAGCGAATAAAGCAATTGAAGAATACAAGAAAACAGCAAAAGGTTTAGTAGATTTTAATACCGTAGAATTATTAACCGAAACAGCAGATTTAAAGGCTGGTCAAAAGATTTTTGAAGCTAACTGTGTGGCCTGTCATATGGTAGATGGTGGTGGTGGAATTGGGCCAAACCTTACCGATAATCATTGGATTTTAGGTGGAGGCATCAAAAATGTTTTCAAAACGGTTTCTGAAGGAGGACGATCTGGAAAAGGTATGATTGCATGGAAACAAAGTTTAAAGCCTCTTGAAATGGCTCAAGTATCTAGTTATGTTTTACAATTTCAAGGTACAACTCCTGCAAATCCTAAAGATGTAGAAGGTGATATTTGGGTAGATGATGACTCTAAAGAGTAATATAGAAACAGTATTAATAAGAATTGTTTCTAAATAATAGCAAAGTTACAAAACAATGGAAACGCCAGAAAATGAAGTTTTTAGAGATTCAATTGGTACAATTGATGAAGATGGTAAACGTAAATGGGTATTTCCTAAAAAACCGTCTGGACCGTTATATGAAAAGCGTAAGTTAGTAAGCTATTTCTTATTAGCATTTTTACTAGCTGCTCCCTTCATAAAAATTAATGGTAACCAGTTTCTATTATTTAACATCTTAGAAAGACGTTTTAATATTTTTGGATTTCCGTTTTGGCCACAAGATTTTTATCTCTTTGTGGTGTCCATGCTAATTGGCGTTATTTTCATCACCCTATTTACAGTAGGTTTTGGCCGCGTGTTTTGTGGATGGATTTGTCCGCAAACCATCTTTTTAGAAATGGTCTTTAGACGTATTGAATACTGGATTGACGGAGACAGAAATAAACAAATGCGTTTAGCGCGTCAAAAATGGGATGCAGAAAAAATTAAAAAACGCCTACTAAAATGGTTTATCTTTTTAGTTATTTCCTTTTTAATTGCTAATGTGTTCCTGGCCTATTTAATTGGTGGAGACAAACTATTAAAATATATAACTGAAGGCCCTTTTGAGCATACAAGCACACTGATTCCGCTTCTCATATTCACAGCAGTATTCTATTTTGTATTTGCTTGGTTTAGAGAACAGGTCTGTATTATAGCCTGTCCTTATGGTCGTTTACAAGGTGTACTTTTAGATAATAAATCTATCGTTGTGGCCTACGATTACAAACGAGGTGAAGCCGAAAGTGGTAGAAAGAAATTCAGAAAAAACGAAGATAGAGAGGCTTTAGGCCACGGAGATTGTATTGATTGTTCGCAGTGTGTTAATGTTTGTCCAACAGGAATAGACATTAGAAACGGTACGCAATTAGAATGTGTTAATTGTACGGCATGTATCGATGAGTGCGACCATATTATGGAAAGCATTAATCTTCCAAAAGGCTTAATTCGTTTTGCTAGTGAAGATGAAATTGAGAAAAAAGAGCCTTTTAAAATGACGGCTCGTATGAAAGGCTACATGGCAGTTCTTACCATTTTAATTGGAATTTTAGCTGGTATGTTATTACTAAGAAGTGATGTTGAAGCCCGAATTTTACGACTACCAGGACAATTATATGAACACAAAGACAATGACATTATAAGTAACGTTTACACGTTTAAATTGGTAAATAAAACTTCTAGAGAAATAGATGATTTAACCTTTAAATTAAGAGGTTGGGATGGAGATATACATATCGTTTCTACATCTGAAACCTTTATTGTTGAACCCCAGGGTATTGCAGAGGGTACCTTATTTATAGAACTGAAGCAGAGTGATTTGTCTGGTGATAAAAACGACATTATGATAGATCTCTATAGTAAAGATGAACTCATTGAAACCACATCTGTAACGTTCATGGGACCTAGAAGTTTTAATTAGAAAAAAGTCAATTAAATATATCTTGAATGTAATTCAGGAGAATAAAATAAATTTTATTATGAAAATAAATTGGGGAACAGCAATCGTAATCGCATTCGTATGTTTCATTTCTTTCATTATGTACTTTGTAATAACGATGAGTACTGATAGTAAGTATGAGCACGATTTGGTGATTGACGATTATTATGGACAAGAGCTTCAGTTCCAAGCTGATTTAGATCATGAAGAAAATTCGAAAAACTTAAAAAGCAATGTGTCTTTCAAAAAAACCAATGAAGGCATTGTAATTACATTTCCTGAAGACTTAGAGATTGATAAGATTAAAGGTAAAGTGTTCCTATATAGACCATCTAACAAACAACTAGATTTTGAAACACAGATTTCACTATCTAACCACAATTTGCTCATACCTGACAAACGTTTGTTGGATGGTCGTTGGAACATTAAAGTAGACTGGAAATATAACACAAATTCTTATCTCTTTAAAAAAGAAATCACATATTAAATGTTAGTTTCGGCGCTTATATTAGGCTTATTAGGGAGTTTGCACTGCGTTGGTATGTGCGGTCCTATTGCTTTTATGTTGCCCGTAGACAGGTCTAACTCATTTAGAAAAGTGAGCCAAATTAGTATGTACCACTTAGGTAGATTACTAGCGTATAGTAGTATTGGTTTAGTTTTCGGTCTCGTAGGAAAAAGCTTTTCTCTATTTGGAATACAACAGCAACTTTCTATTATTATTGGGGTTTTAATGATTGTTATTGTGCTCTTACCTCAAAGAATAATAGGAAAATACAACCTTACAAAACTATTATATAAAGGTATTTCTAAAGTAAAATCATCCTTAGGTAAAGCTTTAAAAAAGAAAACCGCGGACACATTTTTAACTATTGGCTTTCTCAACGGGTTTCTACCTTGTGGATTAGTCTATATGGCTGTATTTGGAGCTGTTGCCACAGGGAGTTTATTAGAAGGCAGTTTATATATGGTCTTATTCGGTCTTGGCACAATTCCCTTAATGACCACAGCGATTTATTTAGGTAAGTTTTTAAACAGTACCATAAAACAACGCATTCAAAAAGCAATTCCTGTTTTTGTAGTTGTAATTGGTTTATTGTTTATTCTTCGTGGGTTAGGTCTCGGAATTCCTTACCTCTCTCCTGCTCCAATCATAGAAACCGCCACAAGTGCTATTGAGTGTCATTAAAACACAGATGAATTCTTACAAAGTGGAATGATAATTGATATATTAGCTCTTTATAAATCAACAACATCAATCCATCAAAACCATGAAAAATTTTATCTTTTTATTTGTTTTCTGTCTTTCTATGGCTACTGCAACCGCACAAGATGCAAGTGTAGAAAAATCTGTTTACGGTATACAAACCGGTCTTTTAGGAACTTGGGCACACAATGAATCTAAACTAACAAACGCCATAGCATTACGAAGCGAATTGGGATTAGACGTCGGCATTTATAGCAATAGCTTTGTTGGTAGCCGAGGCTTTCTTTTAGTACCAGCAATTACATTAGAACCACGTTGGTATTACAACCTAAATAAAAGAGTTTCTAAATCGCGACGTGTAGATGGAAATAGTGGTAATTTTCTTTCAATCAAAACCACCTACCATCCCGATATTGTGGTGAATTCTATAGACGATAACTTAAATTTTATTAGCGACATATCTATTATTCCGACTTGGGGAATTAGACGTAATGTGGGTAAACATTTCACTTATGAAACAGGTATAGGATTAGGATACATACACTACTTTAAAGAAAAGAATGTGTATTTAAAAGACAATAATGGTTTGGCAATAAACCTGCATTTAAGACTTGGATATCGCTTTTAGAACAAACTGACTTAAAATTAATGACAGAATTTTAAGTCTTTTTTTTACTTTAGACCTTAAATCATTTTTTAAATGCGAACAACCAATCAACCACCAAACTCTAAAGGTGTTTTAAAAATCATAACCTTAATTCATCTTGCACTCTGTAGTTCTATTCTTTTATTAGGAATCGTAGTTCTATTTATAACTGAGAATGCAAGGTTAAATTTTGCAGATACTGAAGACCTATTCTTTTATGTCGTTCCTCTTTTTGCCATTGTAGCCGCATCGGCAAGTCATTTGGTATTTCAAAAAAACTTAAAACAAGTACACGAAAAATCGTCCTTAAAAGAAAAACTCGTACACTACCAAACGTCTAAAATTATACAATTTGCGATGATTGAAGCCCCTACTTTCCTAGGTATTGTAATCTTTTTAATAACTTCTAATCAGTTTTATTTAATTGTTTCAGCTCTACTTCTGGCCTATTTGGTTGTTCTGAGGCCATCGGCTTCGATGATGAAAGAAAATTTAAATCTTAACGCAGACCAAGACCGCGCGTTTAAAGAATCATTTAGATAAAAAACGCCAAAGAAATAATCTTTGACGTTTTTATTGACGATATTAAAACACCAACTAAAAAAAATAATATCGGCAACTATATTTTAAAGGTCATAACGGGCAAGGTCGAATGATTTGCAATATCTTCAGAAACACTACCTTCAAAGAAATGTGATAAGCCTTTTCTACCATGTGTTGCTACAGCAATAAGATCTGCACCAATAACATTAGCAAAATTGAGAATACCCTTTTCTATAGAATAATCTGAAACGACACTAATGTCATCTAAGTTATCTAAATTACCATCGGCTTTTTCCAAAAATTGAGACACACGTTTATCGATTTCAGAAGAACTTTTAAAGTTACCGTCTGGTGAATTCACGTATACCAAATGCATAAAAATGCCTAACTCATTAAACGTTTCTTTTGCTTTTAAGTAAGGAGGAACAGCTTCCTCTGAAAAATCACAAGCAAAAACAGCATTTTCAAAATCCATTAAAATGGGATTATGCTTAATCACCAAAACAGGAATATCGGAGTACCGAACCACTTTCTGTGTATTAGATCCTATTAACACCTCCTTAATGCCACTTGCACCTTGCGACCCCATAACTATGAGATTCGCATTATGCTCAATAGCGACATCGTTGACTTCGCTCCAGACTTTAAAATGCTTCACAATAGGATTGACCGTAAGTCCTTCTAAATAAGGTTTATCTAAAAAGGTTTCAAATTTCTGTTCGGCAAGTTTTAAATAAAAAATAGCTTCTTGATTCAAAGCTTCACTTGCAGAAGTAATAATTGCATTAGACAATTCTAACATGTGTAATACAATAAGTTCAGAACCAAACTTATGTGCTAAACCTGCAGCTGCTTCGAGTGCAAATTCAGAATGTTCTGAAAAATCGACTGGAACAATTATTTTATTCATGTGTTTTAATTTATTATGTTTTAATGATCACGTGCTGTTCGCTATTAATTAGCCCTTAAGGCGATTAAATTTTGAATAGGCGTGTTTCATTTTGGTCTATATTAAATGGTCATTGAAAACAACTGAGTTTCGGGCTTTTTACGCTGTAGTAAGACATCGAAAGCCATACATATATTTCTTATAAAAGCTTTTCCTTTTTCGGTAACGATAACGTGTTTTGGCTCAAACTGAAGTAAGCCATCCAATTCAAATTCTTTTAATTTTATAAGGACTTCTGGTAAGTCTTCAAATACCATATTATGAGCTTCCCATGAGGTTTCAAAATTACACATTAGGTTAAGAATGTGTTTTCTAATGACTAAGTCTTCCGTATTTAAAATATGACCTTTAAACACCGGAATGATATCCTGTTCTAACAACTTGTAATAGTCTTCATTCGATTTTACATTCTGTGCAAAACCATACCAACTATCGCTAATAGAAGAGACGCCCAAACCAATCATCGCTTTCGTTTTAGAAGCGGTATACCCCATAAAATTACGATGTAAGGTTTGATGTTCCATCGCCTTATAAAGTGAATCCGTTTTTAAGGCAAAATGATCCATGCCTATTTCTACATAACCTGCAGCTTCAAAATACTGTTTTCCGGTTTCGTATTGCTGGCGCTTAGAATCTGGTGTTGGTAAATCGGCTTCACTAAAACCACGTTGTCCATTTCCTTTTATCCATGGCACATGCGCATAACTGTAAAACGCAATCCGATCTGGCATTAAAGCTTTCGTTTTATTAATGGTTTCAATAACGTCGGTTTCGGTTTGAAATGGTAATCCGAAAATAATATCATGTCCGACAGAAGTGTAACCAATTTTACGCGCCAAATCTGTCGCACGTTTTACGTTTTCAAAAGGTTGAACACGGTTAATAGCTTTTTGGATATTTAAGTTATAATCCTGAACGCCATAACTGACTCGTCTAAATCCTAATTCATATAAGGTTTGTAAATGTGCTTCTGTTGTATTATTGGGATGCCCTTCAAAACTAAACTCATAATCGTCTGCCAATTCTGAGGATTCTAAAAGTCCGGAAATTAAATAATTAAGGTTCTCTGGTGAGAAAAAGGTTGGTGTACCTCCCCCAAGATGTAATTCCTTAATTTTTGGTTTGCTTCCTAGTAAGTTTAGGTACAAACTCCATTCTTTTAAAACGGCTTTGATATAAGGTGATTCTACTTCATGCCGTTTTGTAATACGTTTATGACAACCACAAAAGGTGCATAGACTTTCACAAAATGGAAGATGAATATAAAGGCTTATGCCTTCAGACGTATTACTTTCATCAAAAGCACGTTGCAATGATGCTTTCCATTGGGCTAAAGAAAAGGATTCTAAATCCCAATAGGGCACTGTTGGATAACTTGTATAACGAGGCCCAGCAACATTGTATTTGTGGATTAACGATTGACTCATACCTATTTATTAATGTTCAAAATTAGAGTTAAGCCTTAATAAAAAACATGATTTTTATCATATGGGTTAAAAATTTTAGTGTAAGAATCACTCTTCACTTGCATTAACGCAGTTATATGGCTAATTTTACTTAAATTAAAAAAACATGAAAAGCACAAAATTCTTATCAGTACTATTGGTTATTAGCTTAGTCCTTTCATCTTGTAAACAAGAGAAAAAAGACGGTGCAACTCTACCCGAAGAAACCGTTGAAAACACCATTAAATATGTTGTTAAATCTGAAGCTACCAACGTAAAATGGGTGGCCTATAAGACGACAGAAAAAGTACCTGTTGGTGGGGAATTTGCCACATTAAATTTTGAAGATAAAGGAGGTGCAACCCCTGAAGAAGCTTTAAATAATTTAGAATTTTCAATTCCTGTAAGTAGTTTATTTACTAAAGATGAGACTAGAGATGAAAAGCTAAAGACATCCTTTTTTGGTGCCATGCTAAACCCTGAGTTATTAAAAGGAAAAATTAAATATGCTGATAACACTTATTCTGCTGACATTACAATGAACGGAGTTACCGCAAACTTACCACTAGAAGTTAGCATTACAGATGACAGACGTGTAAGTATGAAAGGCACCATGAATCTTAAAGATTGGGATGCTTTAGGCGCTTTAGAATCTTTAAATAAAGTTTGTTTTGATTTACATAAAGGTGCTGATGGAGTGAGCAAAACATGGGAAGATGTTGCTATTGAAGTGAACACCTTTCTTCGCGAGAAATAAAACGATATATCATTTAAAATTGTAAAATGACATTAACCTAAAAATTATTATAAAATCATGAAAACTATAAAATTATTTACACTTGCATGTACAATAGTCGTATTTGCCACAGCATGTAAAGACACTAAAAAAGAAACTGAGACGGTTACAGAAACTGAAACTTTAGAAATTGAAGAGGTTGTCGCAGCTCCAAAAAAATTATCAATTACCTTATCTCCAAAAAGCGGTAGTAATGTAGAAGGGACTATTAACTTTAATGAGGTTAATGGTGTCGTGAGTATGGTAGGTACGGTTACCGGTTTAGAAGAAGGAGAACACGCTATTCATATTCATGAAAAAGCAGATTGCTCAGCAGACGATGGTACCTCATCTGGAGGACATTGGAATCCAACAGGTCAACCACATGGTGCCTGGGGAGATGCTGCGGGTTATCACAAAGGTGATATCGGAAACTTAACCGCAAACGCTAACGGACGTGCTACCATTACAAAAACTACAGATGAGTGGTGTATTGGTTGTGGAGACGACACTAAAGACATCCTTGGAAAAGCCATAATTGTACACATCGGAGTCGATGATTTAAAAACACAGCCTACAGGTGCCGCTGGTGCACGTATTGGTTGTGCAGGTATTATAGAATAAATACCTCTGACATATAAACAATAATTAATTGTTAGAACATTTGCGGTGATTCACTTCCCCATTTCTGCGAAAAATTCTAAATAAAATCGCCAATCAATGGAATTAGAAGTACTGGTAAAACAGTTTCAAGATAAAAATCATGCCGCTTTTGAAACGCTCTATGGTATGTATAGCAAGAGCATACACGGAGTGGTTTACAATATCGTAAAAGATACAGCCATCGCAGATGAGCTTATGCAAGATGTCTTTATAAAGGCATGGCACAAAGCCGATACATACTCTTCAAAAAAAGGACGCTTTTTTACGTGGATTTTAAATATAGCGCGCAATGCTGCTATAGATAAAACACGTTCTAAAGCGTTTAAACAATCCAAACAAAACCTCAATACCGATTATTTCGTAGATATCATAGCCAGCCATGATAATTTAGACAACAGTACGGATGCCATTGGTATTAAAAACTTTGTAACGCAATTAGGCGAAAAATGTAAAGCCGTTATTGAGCTCCTTTATTTTAAAGGATTCACTCAAAAGGAAGCTTCGGAAGAATTACAAATGCCAATAGGTACTATTAAAACAAGAAACCGGAACTGTATTCAACAATTAAGAGATATGGTATTGTAATATGGACATAAACACATACATAGAATCAGGAATTTTAGAGCTATACGTAGCTGGTAAACTTTCTGAAACAGAAAATGAAGAGATCTATCAACTCTTAAAACAGCACCCAGCGCTGTTGCAAGAAGTTTTAGACATAGAAGCAGCTGTTCTTAAATTAACAGCAGCAGTATCGCCTAGAGCAAACGGTTTTGAGTCTATTAAGGCAAGATTAGATGCCGACGATACTAAAGTTATAGACCTACAGCCTAAAACAACCAATTGGATAAGTTATACCGGTTGGGCAGCGTCTATTGCATTAGCTGCAGGTTTATTTTGGACATTAAACCAAAACACCGATTTAGAACAGCAATTACAAACCGCTGATATAGAAAACCAGTATCTCGAAACACAAATAGAAGATGCCAGAACTGATTTGGCAGCCACTAAAAATCTATTAAATGTTATAAGGGATAAAGACATTATTGCGGTACCACTTGGTGGCCAAGGTAATTTTGCATCTAGCTTTGCAAAAGTTTATTGGAACAAAGCCGATAATACGATTTACTTAGATGCAGAAGGGTTACCTAATGCACCAGAAGGAAAAGTATGGCAAGTATGGTCGTTAACCTTAAACCCATTAACACCAACGAGTTTAGGAACCATAGACGATTTTAATACCGACGACAATAAAATATTTACCATTGCCAATGCTAACGAAAGCCAGGCCTTTGGTATTACTTTAGAACCCGAAGGAGGAAGCGCTGGTCCTACAATGGAACAATTGTACACACTTGGTGTTGTAGCGAGCGCGCCATAAACCACAATATATATAACTTAAAAATCCACCTTGTGAAAACTTGGTGGTTTTTTTGTATAAAACAGGTACGTAACGTTACGTATATGAGTTTGGTTTCTTTTGGTTATTTTTATAAACGTAAATAAGCCTTAATAGTATTCTTATCCTAAAATTAAAATGGGATAACAGTTACTTTTAGCGCTATATAATTAGTTAGGTGCAATTTGCTCACTCAAATGAAAATACCGAAAATAAAAGGAATAATAGACAGACGAATTTTAATCAATTACCAAATTGATAAAGAAGTCTTGGAAAATTATTTACCAAAACCTTTCAAACCTAAATTAGTAAACGGAAAAGGAATTGCGGGAATCTGTTTGATAAGATTAAAAGAAATCAGACCGAAAGGTTTGCCGAAACAAATCGGAATTTCCTCTGAAAATGGAGCTCATAGAATTGCAGTTGAATGGACAGAAAACGGAAAGCGAAAAGAAGGAGTTTATATTCCAAGAAGAGATACTTCTTCTAAATTAAATTCTTTAGCTGGCGGAACTATATTTCCTGGAATTCATCATTTAGCAAATTTTAAAGTAAATGAAAAAGATGGAAACTACGAAGTTGGTTTTATCAGCGATGACAAAACTTCATTATCAATAAAAGCAAAAGAAACAAACTCTTGGAATACCGAAAGTGTATTTGAAAATTTAGAATGTGTTTCTGAATTCTTTGAAAATGGTTCTATTGGATATTCACCTGACAAAAACGACTTTGACGGACTTGAATTAAAAGCTTATAATTGGAAAGTATCACTTTTAGAAGTTAAAGATGTAAAATCAAGTTTTTTTGAAAATGAAGGAATTTTTCCAAAAGGTTCTGTGAAATTTGACAATGCTTTATTAATGAAAGATATTGAACACGAATGGATTGGGCTGAAAAAAATAAAAAACTGCACCTAACAAAGTACTGTGCTAAAAAACAAGTAAAATCCCATTAATTTTTCACTAGCGTACTTTTATATGTTGCATCAAATATTAACCCAGATTTTGCGATAGCAAAAGCTTGTTTTAGTAGCTTATTACACACTGCGATTAATGCTAATTTTTTACTCTTTCCTTTAGCCACTATTCGCTCATAAAGATCTCTGCATGCTTTGTTGTATTTGCAAGCTGTAAAACTGCACATAAATAATAAATTCCGAAGTTTTTGATTGCCCATTTTACTAATTCTTGGTCTCCCCTTTACACTACTTCCACTTTGTCTAATCATTGG